>CAVPHY010000017.1:0-274508 GCA_963704855.1 uncultured Gammaproteobacteria bacterium | reverse complement strand
ATGTCCTCTACTTGGTACCAGTACCGTATTGCTAATCAATTTAGGAAAAGGTTTGAAGAATATGCTCAAGAAGCGGAACTTCGGTTTCGAAAACTTGACCAGTTGATATTTGCAACAATAGAGACGAGTGAAGTTGATGATACATTTCTTTGTGAAAATGACTCACACTCGGTCCTTGAAGAAATTCTAAAGTTTATCAGTCGACCTGCTTTCAGTGAAAAATAGGAACCAATGATGTCAAATATTAACCTACCTCAACCGCCAGTTAACTTGTATGACCAAACCAAACGTGGCTTTTATGGACAACTAGGCCAGTCAGATAGTGTCATTGTCCGTTATTTGCAAACCGGACTTTCTAAGATGGATCTTCTTAATATTAGGTTGATAAGGAGATTGAGGGTAGCGAAAAGTGGAAAAATCAAGGACCTTTTTCAAAGAAATGTTGATCACTCCAGAGTAATAAATGAAATCCTTCCTTATTTAGATGACCCCACTACCGTTAAGTATTTCGACCCCTTTGACATTGGCTGTCATTCCATTTGAGTCGGTTGGAGTTGAAAAAGGAATATTGAATGATTTGGAGTATTTATTGAGTCGCCAGGACATGGTGGTTGAAGGGTTTCCCTATAAAGTTTGGGAAAAAAAGGGTTTTTACCAACTCGGAGTGCACCCTGAAGTGAGCGCTTACTCTTTTGTAAAATGGAATCCAGAAAAAGTACATGTTGTAGCAATTGACGGTCAACATAGGCTTTCAGCTTTGAAACGGTTGGCCAAACTACCACACCCAAAAGTTGATATGTCTACCTGGACTATACCAG
This sequence comes from uncultured Gammaproteobacteria bacterium, assembly GCA_963704855.1. GTDB lineage: Bacteria > Pseudomonadota > Gammaproteobacteria > Xanthomonadales > SZUA-36 > SZUA-36. Next base: position 273,690 of record CAVPHY010000017.1, on the reverse strand, counting down.
CGACAATTCTCTTGATTCACAAAGTGAACCAAAACAACGTCGTTGAGGGTTTGCTGGATGTTGTGCGTACTACTTTTATCTATATCAACTCCAAGGCAGAGGAGGTCACAGAGGCAAGAAAGATCCTGCTGAATGATGAAAGTCTTAATGACATTTGTGCACAAGAGGTAATAGACAATTGAATCAAAATGATCAATTGCCCCCGGATCTCCGAATAATTCGACTCTACCTTTGATGTTTTTGATTGGCGCGGACTGAAGGAGAAGGAAGACGGTTTAGGAGCGTCTCATGTCATTGATGTTGAATAGAGAGATTGGTTTGATGCCTCTTGTTCGGTTAGATTTTAGTAAAGAACAGGAAAAGGCTCTTGATTTGTTATCTCTTGATTCACCGATTGTGGAATTTACTTCCAAGTTAGAACTTGCCCGACGAATCAATTCTTATTCGAAAACAGTACCTCTCTTATGTATCTGATGGTTTGAATTTTCTTTTAAGAAAGTTAAGCCTTATAGAATTTTACACAAAGAGAGTAAGGCAGCTTCAAATTGAGGTAGAAGCGGAACATAACTTAGCAAAACATGTTTTCGAGAGAGCATATACTTCGGATCAAAAACTACCCTGAGGAAGATCGGCAATTGATTGAGGGGCTAGAGAATGACATTCTTTTTGGGTTTTCAAACATCAAAAGAGAAGTGTTTGATCAACTTATTTCGAGGGATGTTGGTCGTCGAGCGGTGATTTTTGCATTTGGTAGGTTACGTCAATTGAGGCGCCACGCGGACGGAATAACACCTTCTTGGAAAGAACATTCGGAATGGATTATTCCATACTTGAATGAAATCTATAGGGGCGGTTGGTTTAGAAAATACCAGGCAAATTTGGAAATAACGGGTTTGCTAACACATATCGTATTTGATTCTGCTGGCACTATTATTAACTACCGCTTGTCTGGAGCCGGCAATGTATCTGATGCTTTGGCCCATTCCTAACCCTTCTAATTAAAGGCTCATGACCTAGATGATGATGAGAAACAGCTTTCAAATTTGGCTTGGGATTCGATGAGTTCAGATCTATCCAAATCCTTGCAGCGGGGCATCAGAAAATTGGTTACAGCAGAAGTTAATCAGGAACCATTAACCCAACAAGAAAGGACATTGACAATAAGGAATAGCACTGAAGCAAGAACGCAAGAGAGGCTTTCCGAACTAAAGGCCTACTTTAATATTGAATGATTCCAATTATATACTTGCAGCTCTTGATAGGGGTTCATTAGTTGAGCTTTGTTTATCCGAGCTTTCAGACTTACTCGATGTCTCTGAGATTAAGGAAGAGTCTGCGGAGCCTTTCTCACGAATAGTGCAAAATTTATTCGGGTATGAGATTCTATCATTTCCAAAGGTACGAAAATTACTGCTCGCGTCGTTGGACAAGTTACCTTAATCTCTGAATTGGCAGATCAAACTTGCGAAAAAAATTATTCGTATGGCTTAATCTAGTAAATCTTGCTAACTTGAAGTGGAGTGCAAAGAACCCCTTAATTAATGTTTTTAAAGAAATATTTAACCTCTCAGAAAAATACTTCCCAGTTTTTAACACAAACCTTCCTCCATATGAGTTAGTTACATTCTATGAACCGCTTCCACTGATATTTGAATACCAAGAAGAATTGGTGCAAAAAGCTATCAAGATTTTCGCAGGAGCTGACAGAAGAGCACTACTACAGTTGCCAACTGGTGCAGGGAAGACACGAACAGCTTTGGAGTTCTTTGTAGAATACATTAGAAAAAAAGCAGATTTAAATAGTAGTTTGCCTAAAATACTGTGGCTTGCTCATTCGCAAGAACTTTTGGAACAGTGCGTTTCAAGTCTTATTAAGATATGGAATTCTAAAGGATTTGAATTGCTTCAGATTACTCGGTGGTATGGTAATTATCCTGCAAACCTGTCAGTACGTGAACCGGAGGTTATTGTTTGCACCTATCAAAAACTCAATTCTCTCCGGAATACAAAATCTGAAATGTTTAGTGAACTCTCAGGTCACCAACTTTTGATCGTTTGCGATGAAGCACACAAGTCTTATGCTCCTACATATAAAAAAAGCATAAATGAGTTGTTGTTGGGAAATAAAGAATCACTCTTGCTTGGGTTAACTGCGACGCCAGGAAGATCAGCTCAGGAGTTTTCAGAAAATATCGGTCTGGCAGAGTTTTATCAAAAGAATCTCATTTGTATTAGAGCTCTGATCCCGTTAAAAAGACTAGAGGATGAGAGGTGTACTTTCGGAGGTCGTACATCAGGTAGTATCAACAGACCAGAACTTCATAAGGGCAGCAGCTGATATTGAAAATGAAGATTATTAGAGGACATTTTTAAATTGAGGTTGGAAGGTCAAGGGATAGAAACGAGACAATTTGTAAAGAAGTAACAAAACAAGCATTGTCTGGTAATCAAGTGCTCATATTTTCGTGTGGCAATGACCACTCAAAGGAGCTTTGTGCGCGACTAGCCATGAGGGGAATAACCGCGCGATTTTTAGATTATAAAACCAGCAAATTAGAAAGATTTAATGTAATAAAGGAATTTAACCAATCTAAAGTTAAAGTGCTTATTAATTATGAAATTCTCAGCACTGGATTTGATTCGCCAAAGTTAGACACAGTGGTGATTGCAAGGCCCACCAAATCACCAATCTTATACAGTCAAATGATTGGAAGAGTTTTACGAGGCCCAGCAGTAGGAGGTAAAGCAAAAGCAGGCATTATTGATCTAGAAGATAATATTGATTTTCATCCTTCTTTAGAAAGACTTCATTCAGCTTTTGCTGCCTACTGGTAATGTTTTCCACCATCTCAAGAAAATCAGTGCTTGGTCTAGGTAACCTTTAAGTTAGTCAATAAATAGTCAACATCTAGTTTTCCACGCTCATCATCGCTGGTTGGAAATAGGTCGGCCATCAAATTGATGATTAACCTTTCGATAACTTCGCGGTGAGATGAAAGCTCGGCTGGTAAGGTACAATATCTATATTCTGTCCAGTTTGCTGCTTCATTTTTATGATGTTGCTTTAGTCGGCTAAGCAGATTTGAAGCCTGCCCAATATAAAACTTCCGGCTCTTGGAATCCAAAAGTGTATAGATACAATTGTGAGTTTCAACTTGGTTTCCCAACCCCTCAAATGACTTCCAACTACTAAATTGTGCCTTTATAACCGTTTTGTTTAACAAGTGTTCTTGCTCAAGTGCGGCCAACAATGGTGAGTTTATTAGCGCCTGGAAAAGATTGGGGAAATCGGTCTTCTGGTTAAAATAAACTCGGCACCGAAAAGTCTTATCCTCCGGAATGAATTCAATATCTAAAAACTCCCAATGGCTACGATTAACGGTTTCCTCGTCTTTCTGATGACTTAGAGCGCTTTCAAGGGCTTCAAAAAAACTACCTGGCGCAGAAGTTACTAGTCTTCTGGAAAATATTTTTGAAAAACGAATTTTATATTCATTGTCCCTGCCAGATTTTAGTAACAACCAACCATTTAGTTTTTCCCAGGACTTAGAGTTTCCCCATAAGATTTGAATCTTATTGGATTCTGTTTGTTTAGACGGCAGGTTCGGAAAGTGTTTTGGAATCTCCCACATGCGAGCAACCCACTTGGGTATAGGGGTCTCTTGAGTTCTAAAAAGTGACGCATCAATCTTTTTCCGCCACAGCAGCCCCCGAACATCCCTTCTTTCTAACCGTCTAAATGAAGTCACAATTTGCACTCCTAACATTGATAATGAGTTCAGGTCAATCTGGCTAGTAGGCAGACTCACCCGTTACTAGGTTGCATAAGTCCTGTTGGAAATATAGATTGTAATGGAAGCTTTGATTGAGTTGGGTATCGCACATAAAAAAGATGGTTTTACAGATATCACACAAGAGAAAAATCTGAGCCAAGTTAACCCAAAAATCACCCATTGCGAATTCACCTACAGGTGCCCGAAAACATGGGATCAACTATTTAAAACAAACGTCGACTCTGTTCGTTTCTGTGATCAGTGCGACAGGAATGTTTATCTCTCGAATTCAACTGCCGAGGTACTTAAGCACGCCAGTAAGGGCGAGTGCGTAGCGATTCCTACTGAACTGTCGAAAAGAGTCGAAACAGGAGCTGGATTCTCGAAACATGGTAGTTGGCATGATCGAACCACCTCCCTACGGACCAGCTCCCCAGGAAAGAAAACATCGAAGATATGTACGTCCGTCTGCTGACCAACCTGCGGAAGTCTACGGAATTGATGGTTGCCCGACGGGTTGGTTTTACGTCGGTATTGATATTAAAGGGGGGTCAGTTTAGGTCGGTTCTCAAAAGTACTCGGATATTGGTTTATTTGCCAGGCGTGCAAAACTGATACTGGTAGATATTCCGATTGGCCTTCCCTCATCCGCAATCATTGATCGTTTGTGTGATTCAGCGGCCAGGAAAGTCATCAAGCCAAGAGGTTCGTCGGTTTTTCCGGCACCCGCGCGGGTGGCGCTGCTGGAACATTTCTATATTGAAGGTAGTGAAGCGAACCGCCAGGCTGTCGGTAAAAAGCTCTCAATGCAAACCTGGAACATCGTTCCCAAGATTCGCGAAGTGGATGATTACATGCGCTCGCATGACTTGCAGGGCAAGGTCAGGGAAATGCACCCCGAGGTGGCTTTCTGGGCTTTGAATGATCGCAAGCCGCTGCACTTTGGTAAAAAGACACGGGAAGGGGCGGAAGAAAGGCTCGAGATTTTGACAAGGTTTCTTCCATTCGCTGAGGGTTGCTACAAGGACGCACTCAATACCTATAAACGCAAAGACGTTGCGGCCGACGATGTATTGGATGCTTTGGTGGGGGCGGTAACCGCAATGCACTTTCCCGGGATTAAGACCCTGCCTGAAAACCCGGTCAAGGACGAAGAAGGGCTTGCGATGGAGATGGTTTACGCTTTGGTCTGACGCTACTGCCTATTATGACTTTTGGAATAATCCCAGGTACAAGCCGCCCTCTGTTGAGTGATTGTCCGGTTGTGATTTGTAGTATCATTCCTGCCAGAGTCGCCTATTGGAAGAATCCAAAATGAGCGCCACCACCGACCTCGAGTTCCTGCGCAAAATCCAACGCCTGCTTTCCGAAGGCGAGTTCGTAGCCACCTACAAATTTGCACTGTTACAAGCCCTGGCTGATTTGAGCGTAGAGCATCATGCATTGAGTCCTGGCCTTGACGAGGGACTGAAGCTCGCCATAGGCGAAATCGCGGAAAAGTTCATCGAATACTACTGGCGCCAGGCTGTACCGTATACGCCGGGCCTGGATCGGGCGGGTATCCTCAAACAGAACACGGGTCGGCAGGCGGCGGTCATTAATGCAATCGTCGATATGCGCGAACAGTATTCCGGTTCTATTTACCTGGCCAGGCGCGATGTGCTGCAGTGGAGGAGGTTGGTGCGGAGCGTCGTCACGTTGATCAAAACCATGCCGTTGTGGAAATTGCAGGTGATTGGCAGAGGTGTTGATGACTTCATCTACCGGCAAGGGCAGCTTGAAGACGGCTGTATTCAATTACGGCCGGGTGTGCATGCTGCTTTTCGTTCCTTTCATGGTCTTATCACCAACCTGATTCAGGGTGGCTGGTTAACCCAGGTCAGACGCATTGCAAGCAACCGCAAGCTGCTTGGCGAGCGGGGTGACCTGGCTGAATTTCTGTTCGGGTCGGAACGCAGAAACCTGGATGCTTACCGGGTCGTCATGCGTGACTACCAGTCGGCCAGGTGTTTTTATTGCGGCAAGCCGGTTAAGTGGTAGCAGGCAATGCCGATCACTTCATCCCCTGGTCGCGATACCCGGTTGACCTTGGTCACAATTTTGTCTTTTCCCACGCAAGCTGTAACAACGATAAAAGTGACCTGTTGGCGCATCCCGAGCACCTGGCGCGCTGGCGGGAGTGCAACCTTGATGCCGCCTCCATGCTTGAGGACGCCTTCGACAGCAGCGGCCTGGTGCATGACGCAAGGCGCTCACGTTTCGTTGCCGTCTGGGCCTATGAACAAGGTGAGAAATCCAAGGCGCATACCTGGTTGAGAAAAGGTGACTACCGAATGTTGGATGGGAGCTGGCGTGTCGCCATGGGTGGGCTGCGGGCTGTGGCTGAGACGCCTGCAGATTACGAGGGCGATTGAGTTAATGTGTGATTCAGGAAAAGGGCTCTGACCCCTTAATGCACTGCCCCTCTCGAGCGTTACCCGCTCTCACCTTCTCCTGAACATAATGGAGATTGTTTACGCTTTTTAATTGAGGTGTTTACGTACCCTGGCGGGCACAAACCTCGGCACCGTTTCCTGGTAATGTGCGTATTGCGGGTATTTCGACGCACTGATTTCCTCACTGAAATTTGAACTGCCACGGAACAGGATCACCAGCAGGACGGCGCCGGCAATGCTCCAGTTAAGCCACTGGCCCGAGGCCGCGACGCTGAATAAGTAGAATGTAAGCCAAAAGCCCTGCTCGGCAAAGTAGTTGGGATGACGTGAATACGCCCAGAGACCGCGGTCCAGAAAGCCTTTTTCATACTCGCCGCTCAAAGGTTCACCGGCTTCAATAAGGGCGTACTTGGCAGATTGAAACCGCCATTGCTGGTTATCGGCGATGGTCTCATAGACCAGTAAGGCCAGTATCAGCGCGGTGGCGATGTAGTCCAGCGGGCCCAGTGGTGTTGCGCTAAATTGCATGGCTACCAGGGTTGGCAGTGTCATCATCAGGATCAATGCATTCTGGTAACCGGAAATAAAACCGAGATTGAACAGGGTCCACTTCCAGGCTGGTTTGAACTCCGGTTTGTCCCGCAACACCTGCCAGCGATAGTCTTCATTGCCGCTCCAGAACTTCAAACGGTAGGCTCCGTGACGTGAAAAGTTATACGTGAGTCGCACGCCCCAGGCGGTCACCAGCATAGCCATTAATAAAAGTCGTGGTGTGTAATCACCGTGGTCCGCGACCACCCAGGCATAGATGATTGGTAGCAGGCTCCAGAGCTTGTCCACCTGGCTGACATTGGCGGTCAATTCACCGAGGATGAAACAGCTGAGCCAGACGGCCAGCAGTATCCAGGAAACCGTTTTCAAAGCTGCAATTTCTTCCGGGCCAGGTCGTGTTCCGAATATCACACTGACAAGCGGAACCACCAGCAGGGTAAAAACCAACAGTAATGCCGTGGCGATGATGTTCATATGGTTATGCTACCTTGTGCAGAATGAATCTGGCCACTTTTGTTAGGGCTTCTTTCAATGTGGTGCTTATATTAACCAGACGCCTCTACTCAGGGTTTCAATAATAATGAATACTCATAGAAAAATGGTTTCATCCATTATCGGTTTTGCCATACACCCCGATGACCATGGTCAACTTGACCGGGAATTATTAGCCGCTTCCTATCCGTTTTCACCCGGGTTCTGAGGTATGCCTGATACCTTTATTCTGGAACTATAGGGGTTAAATATCCCAGGTGCCCACAAGTCGAAGTTAGAGTTGTAGGTGTTCGGGTTATCCTTCATTCAAGATCCCATAAACTGAAATCACCTACGGGTAGACGGGTTGAAAGCGTCTATTACTTAATAGTGAACTGTGTGATTGTATCCAAATGGATACAACGGTATTATGAACACCATACTTCGCACAGATGTCTTTGATGTATGGCTTACAAAGCTCAAAGATATGCACGGGAAAGCCCGGATTCTTAAGCGCGTTCGTTCCGCTGAGCGCGGGAACTTTGGCGATGTTGAGTCCCTTGGTGCCGGGGTAAGGGAAATGCGTATTCACACCGGTCCGGGCTATCGGGTGTATTTCACCCGACAAGCCGATGACGTTTATGTTTTGCTGTGTGGTGGCTCAAAGCGTGGTCAGCAAAGAGATATATCCAGGGCCCAAAAACTGGCTCGAAGTCTAAAAGAGGTATGAGTTATGGTTAAAGTGAACCCATTAGATCTCGCGCCATTTGACGTTAGTGATTACCTGGATAGCGAAGAATTAATTGCAGAATATCTGACGGTTGCCTTGGCTGACCCCGATCCGGATGCATTTTTGGCTGCAGTGACCGATGTTGCAAAAGCCAGAGGTATATCTACAGTTGCAGCAGTTGCAGGGCTTGGTCGTGAAAGTCTCTACAAGACACTCAAGCCAGGTTCAAAACCGCGCTTTGAAACGGTACGGCGACTACTTGATGCATTGGGAGTAAAGCTTGGTGTTGAACCCGCTCAGCACAATGTCTGACCGAGGCTGGTAACCGATACTTGCGCGTGAACTTCGGGAAAGGGCTCTGACCCCTTTTATTCATTACCCAACTAACCGATCAGTGCTTTGTCCCCATCAAACGCGTCCCAACCGGCCCTCAGTTCCTGATTTGATTCTTCAACCTCCCTTTTAAATTCCTCAAAATATTCGCCCTCACCACTCCGAATACCCAGCTCCCTTATTGCGTGTTCATTGCCAAGCGCTGCGGCTTCAATGGTTTCGTTCATGGTTGGATAGGTGACTATCAACAGCATCTTGTCGCACTTGAGACACTCACAATCAAACAGTTCATTGAATAAGTGTGGTCCGTCCATTTCCTCGTATACGCCTTCCCACCCGCACTGTGGGCACTGGAAGACTCTCGTCCGCCATTCGTCGTCGTAGTACTTATAGTGCGAGGCTGGGATGGGGCAATTAAAGATAGTCATTTTGTATCTCCTTTTTTGCGCGATCCACGCTCGCGGAACTGCTCCAGCAACTGGAATTTGTGCGACCGTTATCGCTTTTCAAAACACCGTTTTTTGGGAATCGAACCCTGAATTACCGATGCCTGGTAGTGGGTTCATGGAATGTGACTTTTCACGCCACAAACAAATGATATCAATTAGTTAGCGGTTGTTACAAGAGCTTGTGAGGTGCTATAATAAACGAACAGCGCCGATTTGATATTCAGCTTGCGGGCGCTCTAAAAATACAGCTAAAGCGTGGCAGATTTTGAACCCGCTTTAGCACCAGCTAGGTGGGTTTTTTATTGTCCGCCAAAAAGGGTTGACCGACCCCGCCATACAGGCAAAACCGGTCCGGTATTTGATATCCAGATTGTACGCCGGGGCATTTCGCCTCGAGAGGCTGGCCTGGGCCATGAACGGTATGCCGCGGGCGCAGGACGCGCACGATGCTGCGGATGCAGGAGGTTGAGCACCAAGAGTAGGCGCCTTTAGGCACGCAGGAGCAGTTGCCGAGGAGCCGCAACTGAACTTTCAACCGAACTGACCATGGGTATTGATCCTGGGGAAAGGACTTACTGGGGCCGGTATCCCGGGACGGACATATCACAGGACATATTCCTCGGCACCTTCGGTATCTACATGTCAATTGAAACCTCCGATGTGACGTTTTAGTATACCGATGTGGCAGCCAAGGCCGGCCAGTGATGACTCCATGAGTCGCGGACCCATGCGTGCACGGGACTCCAACACTCGTGCCCGCCGACCGTGGATCCCAACAATACCGCTGGGAGCACTTCAAGCATTGCAACTCCAATCGATATAACACCGGATGGTTTCACCTGCCCGCGCCTGGTTGAAGACTGTTCTGACCGAGGGATTTCACTATGAACGACTCTGGCGTGGTGGAAACCGCCTACGAGGCAGCCACCGTGCGTTGCTCAGAGACCCAAAAACCGGTGAGCTTGTTATGGTCAGTAATGTGACTTTTCTGGATGCTGATGGTGAGGACGACGGCGTGCTTGATACCTACACGGCTTTGGTTGGTTGGGCTGCGGTATGCCATCCTTACTGTCTATTTGGTCGCGCTTTAATGGGGCAAGCGGGTAGTGAGATCGGTACACAATTCGACCTGGAAATGTCCAACGAGCCAAGCCAGTGGGACCGGGTAGACTTTGAGTCAGCCCAAATGGCTCTTCAGCAAGCCGGCATCTTTTGCAATGCCGGGTCGACAGGGCTAACTGCCGAGTTTCCGTGGGATGATTGCGAGGTTTCATGGGTGACCGGTGACAACCCAGCTTGCTACTTTCGAGTCGATATGTGGCATCCGAATCTTGGTAATGGGTTGTTCTTCAAGCTGGAACTGCCTGATGCCCATGAGCGGAGGATTGGTAGAGTTGGTTCATTACCTGAACCACCTTGAGGTTACAGGTGCCGATGTGCCGCCGTTCTTCGGGGCCTGGTGCAGCCACCCCAACTCTCGCCGTATTGCCTATGTCGGCTTTTTGCCAAACCTTATTTATTGGCCGGGATCCGTCAGTCACATTTCAGGTTGGTTGAAGCTTCGTTCCCAAAACGCCAGGGCAGCCATAGGTAACTTTGTATTTCGTGGTGATCGGTCCACAAGATTAAACGTACCCATCGTCGTTCCGTTAAATGAACGCACGCCGATTTGAACTTCAGATTGCAGGGCGCATTGCCAAGTACTGCTAAAGAGGAGAAATATCATGAGTAATGAAAATATTGTGTGTTCACACGAGCTGGTCATAAGGTTTGAGCAGCTGGAAGACGGTATGGTTAACTGGTTTGTCCATGCGGATGAAAAGATTGAAAACACCAGTCATGCCAGTTTAGACGAGCTCGCCAGCGCCGGTGCGCCACTTGCAGCCTTGGGCGTGAGGGCGTTATCGGACCTGATCCACCCGGATATCATCAGGGCCGCATTGAATGCGGGCAATATGCACCTGTGGAAGGAGTATTACCTGCGGTTGAGTAAGCAGGTTTCCCCGGGCACTTCTGCGATTGAAGATGAGTTGGGCAGAGATGCTGATGAGGCGGTTATGGTTCATTAGCAGGTAGTGAAAGTGGGCAACGGTAATAACGTTGTCCACTTTTTATCCCCCAGAAGGCAACATATGCGCTTGCGCGTGATTTTGCTTGATGATGGTGAGCCAGTACATAATGTGTTCTTTGATCGAGGCTTCAAGTCATGAAGGTAAAGTACTTTAAAGACACGGATACCCTGTATATCGAGTTTCGTGCCGTCGAAATAGTCGAAAGTCGTGACCTGGACGAAGATACGGTCATTGATCTTGATGAAAAGGGGAGTATCAGCGCCATGACGATGGAGCACGCCAAAGGCCGGGCTGATGTACCCCATTTCACCTTTGAGGAAGTCGCGGTCTGATAACCAAGTGCCTAAAAAAGATATCGAGGATTTATACACCCGGTCTGTAAAACGCCCTGCGCAGTTCTATGGCATAGACGGCTGTCCGGCTGGCTGGTTCTATGTGGGCACCGATACTAAGGGAGATTGCCAGTTCGGCGTTCTCGAAAAATATTCGGATATTGGTCTATTCGCCAAGCGTGCAAAACTGACACTGGTGGATATTCCGATTGGCCTTCTCTCTCAAGGAGACACGGGTCGTTTATGTGATACGCAAGCCAGGAAAGCCATTGCGCCGAGGGGTTCTTCGGTTTTTCCGGCACCCGCGCGGGCGGCTCTGCTGGAACATTCCTATTTTGAAGGCAGCGAAGCAAACCGCCGGGCAGTGGGCAAAAAGCTCTCAAGACAAACCTGGAACATCGTTCCCAAGATCCGCGAAGTAGACGATTACATGCGCTCGCTGGATTTGCAGGCCAAGGTCAGGGAAATGCACCCCGAGGTGGCTTTCTGGGCTTTGAATGTTCGCAAGCCGCTGCACTTTGGTAAAAAGACACGTGAAGGGGCGGAAGAAAGGCTCGAGATTTTGACAAGGTTTCTTCCGTTCGCTGAGGATTGCTACAAGGACGCACTCAATACCTATAAACGCAAATATGTCGCGGCCGATGATATATTGGATGCCATGGTGGGGGCGGTAACCGCGATGCATTATCCTGGGGTTAAGACGCTGCCTGAAGAGCCGATCAAGGATGAGGAAGGGCTTGCGATGGAGATGGTTTACGCTTTGGTCTGACTCTACACTTGGCTTTAATCAGTCCATTTACTTTCATTTCGCCCCATGAACTGACTTTGCCTACAAGTTAAGAAGCGATTGCCGATATTAATCGGTAATTGATTGGCACATATTCAGACAATGAAAATGCTGTCTTTTACTTGAGCCCTGTTAAAGGTGTTCTCATTCGATTTGAAAACTAACCATAATGGTTATATATTGTGAGTGTGCCAGGGTATGGTCTGGAATTAGTCAAGGCGAATGCCAAAAGACGCAACATCGAATATAGAGGAAGGAATGTTCAGCGTGACATCAGCAATTTGGGTTATGAGCTAGCGGATGTGGCCTGGTGTTTGATGCAATTGTCAGAGAATGATTTTAGCAAGTCTATTAGTTATGAAGATCGTCCAACAGATGATGTCTATATGTGTACATTTACCAGAGCCGGAAATGAAGAGTCAGAGCCAGATAACCTGTATATAAAATTCTGTCTAATCGACAGTTGTCAGGTCATTGATCTGGGTTCATTCCACTTGAGCCGATTTTAAGTAAGAGAAATACAAATGACTAACTGCAAGCTTTGCCAATCAGAAAATGTTACGGACTTCGTTGAAGTTGAGGGTATCGCGTACAAAGGAAGCGAGTTGCAGGTTTCGATTGCTTATTCTGTGTGCAATGACTGTAAAAGAGAATTTATTTCAAAGCCGCAAATTCTTCAGAACGAGGCGGCCTTAAGAGTTGCAAAGAAAGAATTTGACGGGCTTCTGTCATCCGAAGAGATTGTTCGTGCCCGGCAAGAGCTTTCGCTTACCCAGGAACAGGCATCGAGGGTTTTTGGCGGTGGAAGAAACGCCTTTTCGAAGTATGAAAGAGGCGAGGTATCGCAGAGTATCGCAATGGATAAGTTGATAAGAATTTGTTTAAACCATCGCGAGGTCTTTCAGGAATTGGCTCGAGAGCTTAATGAGGCCTAGGGCTTATAGTTGAGTGTTGCGGAGTACCAGGCGATGCAGGAACAAATTGAAGTGTTGGAGGATATTCAAACTTCAATTACGTAATTTGCTGAAGGGAAAGGACTTGATGGGCATTTCAACCGTTGCGGCATTTGCAGGCCTTGGTCGTGAAAGCCTGTACAAGGCACTAAGGCCTGGCGCAAAACCTCGCTTTGAAACTGTACGGCGATTACTTGATGCATTGGGGGTAAAGCTTGGTGTCGAGCCCGTACAGCATAATGTTTGACTGACGTAGGTAGCCGATACCCGTTTACAGGCCACCGATACTAATCAAAACAGGAACATGAACATTACGAGAGCAACCAGACATTAAAAAGGAATACGATTTTACTGAGGGCGAACGCGGCAAGTACGCAAAGTGTTTTGAGAAAGGAACAAACCTCGTTCTGTTAGAGCCTGAAGTTGCTAAGTACTTTCCTACCGCGAAGTCTGTCAACCGGGCTTTAAAGCGTCTCATTTCCGAGGGGAAGATTGACCTGCCGCATAAGAGTCGAAATCGCCGCAAGACGCGCCTCTTACATCCATGGGCAGCCTTGATGATCTCCTCCATGTTGTCTACAAAAGGATGTGCTGCTGGATTAGACTTACGCAGAGTCCCAAATCTTCTCTGCCAAGTAGCTCTTCATGCCTGGACAAAAAGTCCAACTAGCCTTTCCCACAATTAGCCGCGATAGAAATTTCCTACAAGTTTAAAGAGCGATTGTTGATATTTTCTGGTGGGCAAAGTATGCATATTAGATGAGTGATCACCTTCGCCTCGAACATTTATCACCAACTTGACAACGGTATCAATAATGATACTATTTTACATGAGTAGTCTGTCCAAAATTCTCAGGCAGATGGAAGATAACCCGAAAGGGGTTCGCTTTACCGATCTGAGGAAAGTTTGTAAATTTTACTTTGGGGAACCTCGTCAAACCGGTAGCAGCCACTGTGTCTTTAAAACGCCCTGGCCTGGTGATCCCCGAGTGAATGTTCAAAGTAAAAAGGGTAATGCAAAGCCATATCAAGTGAGGCAAGTATTGCGTGCTCTGAAAAGGCTAAAGGTGGTCAAATGATATCTGAAGTTGACAAGTATACTTATCGGGTAACGTGGTCTGAGGAAGATGAAGAGTTTGTAGGTTTATGCGCTGAGTTTCCAAAGCTCAGTTGGCTGGCAACCGGCCTGGAGGATGCTTTAAACGGCATTCGTTCAGTGGTCAAAGACTGTGTTGAAGATATGGTCGATAACGAAGAAGCTATTCCCAAGCCGATCGCCACCCGAAAATACAGCGGTAAGTTTATGGTTCGAGTGCCTCCCGAAGTGCATCGCAGTCTTGCAACACAAGCGGCAGAGTCGGGGGTAAGCCTGAATCGTATTGCCAGTGCGAAGCTGGCGCACTAAACACCATTCTTAGGTGGTTGGCTGGCGCATATTGAGCCTGAGACCCTGCCAAATCAATCAATAGAGTTTAAGAATACGAAGCATATCCGTTCCACCGCTGGTCTGCTTATGACCAGCGGTCAGGATGACTGAATCACCCGGTTTCGCAAAACCCAGTTCAAGCAGGCAAGTTGTTGCAAAATCTATCTTGGCGCGGTCGCCTGGCTCCCCTTTGTACGATACCGCTTCAACGCCCCAGTTCATCGATAACCTTCGCGCTACCTTCTCGCTACCGCTGACAGACAATATGGGGCAACTTGGACGGTGCTTGGAGATCAGCCGTGATGTAAACCCGCTTTCACTCAGGCTGATAATCGCGGTGGCTTCAAGATCTTTTGCCATCGCCGTCGCAGCACCGGCAATGGCCTCAGCCACAACATTGGGTGAGTGAAATGGAATTTTCTGCAAATAACCAAACTCTTCAAGGTTGGATTCGGTGGTTAACGCAAGGGAATGCATGGTTTTTACTGCTTCAACCGGATACTCACCTGCTGCAGTTTCGCCGGACAGCATGATGGCCGAGCTTCCATCGAGAATTGCATTGGCAACATCACTGGCCTCGGCCCTTGTCGGGCGGGGGTTGTGTTGCATGGAAGCCAACATCTGCGTGGCTGTAATGACGGGTTTACCTGCCATGACCGTATTCCGGATCAATTTTTTCTGAGTGCCGGGAACTTCACCAAAGGGCAGCTCAACCCCGAGATCACCACGCGCTACCATTATGCCATCGGCTGACTCGATGATCTCCTCCATGTTGTCTACACCGGTACGGTTTTCAATCTTGGCAATAATTGGCGTATCCAAATCCAGGCCTGCAAGGATTTCACGCATTCGGCAGATGTCCTCAGCCGACTGTACAAACGAGGCAGCGATATAATCCACATCATTGGCTGCAGCAAACTCAATTTCACGAATAAGATCCGAGCGGTTCTCGGGCCCCGCTGCCGTCATGGAAAGCGCTGTATCCGGTAAGTTAACACCCTTGCGTGCACCAAGAATGCCGCCATGGATGACGCGGCAGGAGATCTCTTTCTCCGATGTTGCAACAACACTTAGTTCAATCGCGCCATCATCGAGCAGTATCACATCATCGACAGAGACCTCTTTGGGCAATTTTGCATAGGAAATTGACACACCGGTCTCGTCACCTGCCCTTTCATCTGTCCACAGGCTGAAATTCATACCCCGGTTCAGATCAACATAGCTGTTCTTCAGTAAGCCCGTTCGAATTTCAATGCCACGTGTATCGATCATAATGGCTACCCGCCTCCCGGCGAGCCTGGATGCTTCGCGAATTCGTTCTACGCGCTGTTCATGTTCGTCAAAGCTGCCATGGGAAAGGTTGAGGCGAGCCACGTTCATGCCGTTTCTTATCATCCGGGTCAGGATCGAAACATCATCACTTGCCGGGCCAATGGTGGCAATTATTTTTGTTTGACGGAAAGGGATGCTCTTATTCATGTTGTTCCTGATGTTCAACCGCAGAGCCATATTGTATGTCCAGGCTCATCAATTGCGAAGGCGCCGTATCCACTTGCGTGCGATTTTGCTTGCCGATGGTGAGACAATACTTGATGTATTCTTTACTCTACACCGCCCCCATTTCGCACACGTCACTAGCTTGCCCCGCAGTTAATAGCGACTGAAATCACCTACAAAATAAAAATCAATAGCCGATATTCATGGGTAATTAGTTAGCGCATATTCAACCGATGTCTACAGTCCTTTCATTTCTGTGTAGCTAATAAGCTACAAAATATTGTATGCTAGGGTTTAATCTCCAGGAATATTTGACCGAAAACGGTAGAAGTCCATTTAATGAATGGTTGTTAAAGCTTCGGGATATTCAAACTGCCAAAGCGTATTCGGCAGATTACAAGAGACGTGAAAGTGGTGACTAGCAGAAAGTATCAGAACAGTTTGATCGAAGCTCTGCGCGACCCCAAAGAGGCAGCTGCATATCTGGATGCTGCGCTCGAAGCGGGTGATCGGGGTGCGTTCCTGCTCGCGATCCGCAACGTGATCGACGCTTTGGGCGGTATGTCGCAAATGGCCCGTCATACCGGTTTGAACAGGGAAAACCTATATCGTGTTTTATCTGAACAAGGTAATCCGGAACTCAACAGTCTGGAAAAGCTACTTAAAGGTATGGGCCTGAGGCTGGCAGTGGAAGTGGATCCGGAGTTGAATCACGTGGCCTGACCACCTACATATGGAGCATGGCAGGGGTCGGGCTGATGTTCCTCATTAAATGTTTCTTACAAACTGGTTCGAGGAGAGCGGTCCCGGACATGAAACCCCGAAACCTTGTGTACGCCAAACAGGACGCCGATACCGGGAACACGACGGATCAGCTCGTAACCGGCAACGCAGCCTGCGACGGTGATCGCTGTCACAAGCGCGGATTCAGCGACAACGCCCAAGCGGTACTGCGTTAGATAGTAGCCGGCGATGATCGTGATGGTCTGGTGTAGCACGTAGTAGCAAAAGATCGCGCCGGTAAGGTAACGCAGGAGCGGGCTTTCGCGATTGAGAAAGCGCTGACCAAATCCCAGCAAGGTGAGAATGCAGGACCATGCGTAGATGGTTGCTACATAGTCAAACAGAAATCGCGGCGGCGTTGCCGACAGGTATTTTTCACCCCAGGCGCTGATGTCCTGGCCGTTTTGCAACACCAGCCAGCAAGCGATGGCCAGCAGTGGTGCGAACTTCCACGCTTTGTCTACCGAGCGCCAGAAGTGCGGGTCTTTTGCCACGAAAAAACCGACCAGAAATATCATGAAGCGATGCCCGTGGTTCGCCCAGTCGTTTACCAGGTCGAACGTTGTCGGGTAGATCGGTGATAACCATGTTTCATTGATGACAAAGGGCAGGATAAGCACGAAAACAACGACATAAGGCCTTTTGGTTAATGCGTGCCAGGCGTGGCTTTGCGCAACGCGTCGCAACCAGGGCAGGAAGGCAATGGCAATGAGGATATAGACCAGTATATATGCGAGGTACCAAAGGTGGTTCCAGGTAGGCGTAATCATCGAAAACGTTTGCTGTATCGCGACGTAGTCCGGGTAAAAGGCAAGACAGAGCCGGAAACTCACCGCTCTGGCGTACCTGGTAGAGGCTTGCAGCATCACCCATACGTACCGAAAGACGCAACCGAAGCAACGCCAGTCGCCACGGGTTGATCAATCTCATGAGTGGCTCGGCAAATGGTGATGCATAAACGCTTTTCACATGCCAGCCCCAGGTCACATAGAACATTCCCACGTGGTAAAAGATGAGCAACCCGAATGCGATAATGCGCAGCCAGTCCAGGTCGTATCGCCGGGTCGTCAAATCCGGCGCCTGGAAAGGTTGGCTTGATGGCCAGAACGTTCCCGCAGAAACGCGTGTCGAGGCCGGGTTGAATTTTTTCCTCATCGATCAGGGGTTTTCCCATTTTCAGTCATGAAGCTTAGCAGAGGAATAAACAGAATGTTTTGCGTATCAGGGGACAATTTATTTAATTGAATATCAGGGGAAACCCAATTTTCCGGGAAAAACTGCTCAAAACGATGGGAGATAAGTAAACTGTCCCCCGATAGCCTCTTCGCACACACGTAGCAACTGAGCTCACTTACAAATAAAGAAACCAATGCCGATATTCATCGGTAATAGATTGGCCCATATTATCACCAACGCTGATTGTTTGATTTCGAGAAAAAGTTTGTGAAGTACGCATTATGTCGTACAATATGAGGGTGCGTAGTGGGTTTTAATGAAGCCAGGAGAAAACTCATCGAGTGCCTGAACACTGGCTATGTACTCCATGAAGAAAGAAATGACATTGACGTCAAAAACCTTCTTGCCATTGGTGTTGTCTCGCTGGAGGAAGCCGCTTATATCATAGGGAGATCGCGGGGTGATGACTATTCCGTCTCGCCACATCACTTCGATGCAGAAATTGATGTACACGTGATTGCGACTCAATTTTCTGTTCAGGCCTGGTATGTAAAGTGGTATTTCCTGGGGCCGGATAGCGTGTTCATCAGTTTTCACCCATAGGCTGTATTATGAAAATTCTAAAGGTAGGTGATACGCAAAGAGCCGCATGCGACCATTGCCAGGCATTTGTGCCCGTGACCTTTAAGCTGAGAACAGTCCCATTCAGCGATGGTGTCGGCACTGTAAAAAATGTCCTGGTGGGGGTTTGTGAGCATTGCGATTCTGTAGTGGTTCTCCCCCATCAATCCACACCTGTCGTAAAAAAACAGATCGATGCCCGGCGGGCAGCGCTCGAGAGCCGCGTTCCCGCGCACTTGGTGGACATACTGAACCTGGCGAGCGTTGAGTTAAGCGGCGGCACGGAATTTGTCCCTGCGTTGATCAAGTTTTATATTCATTCTTTATCAAACAGTGATATTTCTTCCAACGATATCTCACGATATCTCGATAGTGAGTTGGCCAAGGGGAGGTCTCAAAAAAGAATTTCAATTAAAGGGCGCCTGGTGGCAGAAGAGATTGATCGCCTCAAGGATATGACGAGCATCAGGAGTACCACCGATATTATTAAGGCAGTTGTGCTAAAAATTAATGACGATGTGCTTGTTAAAAAGAAAGTCGGAATGATAAAGCAGTTAAAAAATATCGTTGCAGCAACGGCTTAGTTTTGAAAATCTGGCACCTGCCATGGCAAAACGAACAAAGTAAGCCATGAGAAAAGAGTGTGATTTGTTATCCTGTAGCCGATTGATGTCACCCACACCGGCCAGGAGCAGTTCCTTGAGCAAAAAATTCAGCACACTTATGTTTTTATCTGTCGTCACCCTTGGTCTTTTGATCAACGGCATCACGGCGCAGGCCAGCGCAAATACCTACGAAGACCTGTTGGTCCTGTTTGAAGACTGGCGCGAGTTTGAATCACCGCCTTTGCTCGAGGGTGCGCCGGATTATACAAGCGCAACCACGGCCCGCCGCCATGAGGAATTGAAAACCTACCAGGCCCGGCTGATGTCATTTGATATTGGAGACTGGCCGGTGGCTCAACAGGTCGACTGGCACCTGGTGCGGGCCGAGATGAATGGCATGGATTTCAATATTCGTGTTTTGAAACCCTGGGTTCGCGACCCGGCCTTTTACACCTCGATATGGACTGCGCAAAGCGACACGCCGGCCCATGAAGGTCCAACCCATCACGCATTGGTGGAGTTATGGACCTACGATTTCCAGCTCGATCAACAAGCCGAGGCCAGGCTCGGCGAACAGCTGAAATCCATTCCGCCGCTGTTGAACCAGGCGCGTGCTAACCTAACGGGAAATGCCCGTGAGCTGTGGATTGCCGGTATCCAAAACCTCAGGGATCAGCGGGTAGCCCTGTTGGAACTGGCCACCAAGACCACGGCAAGCGGTGACGGGTTCAAGACCGCGCTTGACGATGCCCGGATCTCGACAGAAGCGTTCATTGCATGGCTGGAATTGCAGTCAGCATCAAAGACCGGTCCGTCAGGCATCGGCAAGGAGAATTACACCTGGCAGTTGCGCAACGTCCACCTGGTACCGCTGAGCTGGGAGGAGGAGGTCGCCTTGCTGCAGCGCGAACTGGACCGCGCCGTATCCATGCTGGTGCTGGAAGAACACCGTAATCGCAAACTTCCACCGATGGTGGCCATTGCGAGTCCCGAGGAGTACCGCGCACGCGCGGAGCAGTCCGTTACCAGGTTTTCGACCTTCCTGCGCGACGAGAACATACTACCGGCGTATGACTACATCGAGCCGGTACTGCGCGCGCATACGGGTGCCTTCGTACCACTTGAGTCACGAAACTTCTTTTGGACGGTTGCCCATTACGAACAACTGGCCCTGTGGAGTCACTGGTACCACTGGTTCGACCTGGCGCTGATGGAAGCACAACCGCACGTGAGCCCCATCCGCCGTGAGGCGCTGCTGTACAACATCTGGGATAGCCGTTCGGAAGGTATGTCCACCGGTTTTGAAGAAATCGTGATGCATGCAGGTTTATATGACGACAATCCCCGCGCCCGCGAAGTTGTCTGGATCATGCTGGCCCAGCGCGCAGCCCGTGGGCTGGGTTCATTGTATGCACAGGCCAACCTGTTCACGATGCAGGAGGCGAGGGATTTTCATGTCGCCCACACCCCGCGTGGCTGGATGCGCGAGGATCTCGACCTGCTGGGTTTTGAGCAACTGCTGTACATGCGCCAGCCCGGCTACGGCAGCAGTTATATCACGGGTAAATACCTTATCGAACGGTTGCTGGGCGAGATGGGCCGCCAATCCGGTGATGCCATCGTCCTGTCGGATTTCTTCGGGCAGCTGGACCAGCAGGGCGTGATACCCGTGTCATTGATCCACTGGCAGCTCACCGGTGACGGGGCACAGGTTCGATCGTTGATGGAGTAGTGCAAATCACCTTGATGGGGTTGATAGCAAACGGGGTCAGAGTCAACTCTGACCCCGGCAACTCCTATTTCTTATTCACCGCATTCATGCCCACCCAGTTGCGAAATCCGTGTTACCGCCAGGCTGCCATTTGAGTAGCCCGGCTGGTTGGTGGTCCAGCTGGCCTGGATGTTATCCGGGTCTTCAAACACGAGTGTCAGTGTGCCCCAGGGGGTACTGGAGGCATCGTTGGAATTAAAGTCCGGTGGAAACTCTGCTCCGGTCCACGAATCCAGGGGTATCTCGGCCCGGTCGCCGTTCAGGGGCGCCAGGCCCAGCAACCATACCTGTTTTCCATCCAGGTAAACGTACCAGGTCACCGTCACGTAGCTCACACCACCCAGGTCAACAATTTGTATGACAAAGCCATGGCCCGACTGGGCGGCATTGTAGTAACTGCCGCTGGAGCAAGCTGCGGGCGTTGCTGAAACCTTGGTTAATTGCACCACTGACAGCGATCCGCTTGTGAAGCCTGCGTAGCTGGTGTTCCAGCTGATGTTTGCCGTACCACCCGCATCGAATTGCATTGTCATGGTGCCCCAGGGGACGACATCTGCGCCGTCAAAATCCGGTGGGAATTCGCCGCCGCTCGAAATAAAGGCGTCCATGGTGGCAACGGTGCCATCCAGCGGCCCTGTTGCCAGTATCCATGCCGGGGCTCCGTCCTGGTAAACATACCAATACACGACCAGTCGCCTGCTGCCATCCGGGCTCTGTAAAACTTCCACGAACCAGCCATGCCCGGATTGCGCTGCGTTGTACCATGAGCCGCTAAAGCTATAGGCCAGTGCGCGGCTCACGGCTTCGAACGCATCCGTTTTGCCGCCGCCCCAGTCAACGTTGGGCACATCGCCGGTAAATGCGTCCGATCGCGCAGTCGCACGCAGTATTTCCCGTGCCTGGCGGGTGGTCATCTGCGGGTTTACCTGCAACATCAGGGCGACCACGCCAACCATCAGTGGTGCAGAACCACTGGTGCCGCCAAAACGAATGTAAAGTCCCTCACTACCCAGTGGCTGGTTACCGGGGCCGGTGGCCCACCAACTATCCGGGCCAACCGGAGCAAACATGTTTTGCCCGGGGGCGGTGGAGTCGACACCATATTCGCGGCCATCGCGGGATGGTCCGGCAGAAGATT
Organism: uncultured Gammaproteobacteria bacterium; assembly: GCA_963704855.1. Lineage (GTDB taxonomy): Bacteria > Pseudomonadota > Gammaproteobacteria > Xanthomonadales > SZUA-36 > SZUA-36. The sequence continues at coordinate 251,786 of CAVPHY010000017.1, read as the reverse complement.
TAAGCCAGAGACCGCCGGTTACGCCTTCATCGGTGATACTGCGCTGCACACCATTCAAATCCACGTAGCTGGTGCGGATGATGTGATCACCTGAAATGATGGCGGTGGGAGTGGTTGCATAATCGTTAAGGCGGCCAGGCACAAGGTGGTCGGTCATGCTGATGATGGGTGTGATGTTGGGGCCGAGTACATCGCCGTACAAATCAACATAGCCGGCGCCATCGCCCCGTGCGGTAATTTCAAAGCTCCCGGTGGTGGCGTGGCCGGTACCGCCCACCCACACCGCTCGATCGCCACTGTCAGATGTCCACGGGTAGAACTCCTGGCCGGGCAGGTATTGCACTACCGTAATGCCATCCTGGCTTTGCTGTTGACCCGGTCCTACCGGTCCAATGACCAGGCCGTCATCGAAGCGAACGGTTACATCGGCCGGCGCATCACCGCTATACCAGGCGGTCATAACGCCGAATGCAGCAGAGGCCTTGCTAATACCAATCGTGCTCGTAGTGTTGTCGAAATCCATGCCGGAATGGTTTGGCAAACTGCCTTCATCACCTGAAGGCAACACCACGATGCGACCCGGTTTGTCCTGCGGAAACACTGCGGCCAGTTTGCGGCTGACGGCGCCACTGCCATCCATTGGGCCCCATTGAACGCCACTGTTGATAATCAGCACGGCGGGTTGATCCAGTTCGTCCATTTTGGCGGCGGCCCAGTCAATGGCCTGGTCCGTACAGCCATTAAAACCGGTTTGCGCCGGCTGATCACCATGGGCGGGCGTGGATTCTGAGGTCATTTTAACGATGATCAGATCTGCTTCAGGAGCAATACCCTGGTAACGTCCGTCGGGCAAACCGCGGCCATTACCGGCAGCTGTGCCGGCAGTGGCAGTACCATGGCCAACCGCATCACGCATACCCAAAGAGCCGCCTTCGGCCAGCGCCTGGTTTATCTGTTCCTCGGTGTATTCGACGGGCTGGGGGTTGTTGGCGGCGCAAAAGTTTTGCCCACTCTGGTCCAGCATCGCCCGAATCCGGGTCTTGCCATCGGCGTCAATAAAATCGGGGTGGTCCCAGGTGATACCGCGGTCGAGCACCGCCACCGTGACACCTTTACCCGTGACACCATATGCTGCAAATGCTTCTGGCACGCGCATTTCGACACGCGATTCGTTCAATGCCATAGTTTCAGTTGCAAACGAGATAAGTAACGAAAAGATACAGAAAAACCGCATTGGAACCCTTCCCCTCAAAATTCTGTTACCCATGAGTATAGTAAGAAAAACGCAATATTTCAGAATGTTACAAATGTGCCAGCGGTCGATTCCAGGTAATGGACAGAATCAGACCCTGAGGCTCCTTGGGGTTGGGCGTAAAACCAACGGGTTCAGAGGGGTGGCTGTAGAAGCCTTTGGGACACTATGCTTCGGAAAACCTTTTGATGATCTGATCGAAAATCGACAGGCTAGAGTTTTCGAACAGGCCGGAGACGTCCCTATAGATATTATTCAATTGACCGGCTATCCGGACCTCAACCCATCGTATCGTAGTTCGAAAACCCCAGGAGCACCTGGTATACCAGGATGATGAGTGCGAAACTGGCATGGAAACGGCGGTTCTCGGTTGCAATCCCCACCAGGCAGCCGGCGATCATGAGGGCCTGTGTGATTGGGTACTCGATGCCAAGACTGACGAAGTGATCGGCACCCTTGAGCCAGGTATCCCAGAGGTCGACCAGGAAGAACAGGATCAATATCCCAAGGAACCAGCTCCGGCGCGACATGAAGTAGTCTTCGTAGCCGGAGTAGCCCTCGAGATCCTGCGGGAAGAGCAACGCGCAGAGCATGTAGATGATAAATGCATAAAAGAGCACGAACAGGTAGAGCTGGAATGTCCATTGCCCGATTGATTCGAGTGCGAACTCCCACCACCAGAAGAAGATGGCCTGGAAGAACATGAAGGCAACCCACAAAAGGTGAACCCAATAGACCCGGGCGCGTCCCGGGTGCTGGACAATGCTTGCCACACCCTTGAGCAGGTGCGCGATGCCGAGGCCGATGACGATGGAAGTGAGCACCGACACATATTCGAAAACACCCATTTATCAACTCCTCGAAGGGAAAACGGGCCCTGAGCCCTTTTCTCTTTAAAACGGTTTTACCACCACCATCACCAGGATCACGATGGTCAAAACAAGTGGAATCTCGTTGGCCCAGCGATAGTAAATACCGCCATGGTTTAATTGGCCCGCTTGCATTTCTTTCATCCTGTTGCGCGCCCAAAAGTGATACACCATCAACAGCACGACGAATAAAAGCTTCACGTGTAACCAGCCGCCGGCAAAGCCGTAAAGCAGCCATAACGCCATCCCGCTGCCGAGTGACAATATCATCATGACGGTCATAAAGCCGTACAGCTTGCGCGCCATGATGGCCAGTCGGTCTACCTGCTCACCGGCTGCCTGGCCTTCTACGAAATGAACAAAAATCCTGGGGAGGTAAAATATACCCGCCATCCATGACATGATAAACAGAATGTGAAATGTCTTTAACCAAAGCATTGGCTTCGCGCTCTCAGTGATGGTCCATCGGGTTGCACATCATACCCCATCAACGAAAAAGGGCCGGAGAAAAGGAGCCGCAAGACCCGTAATTACGGTATGGCTTTTGCTTACTTTGTAAAATTTGGAGAATACTATGCCCAGGCGTATCAAGTTGGAGTTTCCAGGCACGGACGGATTGACCATAGCAGGACTGCTGGAGACGCCGGATTCCAACCCTCATTCATTTGCGTTGTTCGCGCATTGTTTCACCTGCGGCAAGGATGTGGTTTCAGCGTCGCGCATTGCCCGGGCGCTGGTCGCGCGGGGTTACGCGGTATTGCGTTTTGACTTTACCGGGCTGGGTAACAGTGACGGTGATTTTTCCAACTCCAATTTCTCATCGAATGTAACAGACCTGGTGCTGGCGGCTGATTTCCTGCGCACAAACTACCGTGCGCCTTCCCTGTTGATTGGCCATAGCCTCGGCGGGTCGGCGGTGCTGGCCGCAGCCCATGCCATGGAGGAGGTGAAAGGGGTGGTGACCATCGGCGCACCGGCCGACCCGCAGCACGTGGTGAAGCAGTTTGACTGCAAACTCGATGATATCAACGAGGCGGGTGTGGCCGAAGTCAGTTTGGCGGGCAGGCCCTTCACGATTAAAAAGCAGTTTCTGGAAGACCTTGCCGATCAATGCCATTCGGAGAAAATTGCCAGCTTGAAAAAAGCCCTGCTGGTGTTTCACTCACCGGTGGATGCAACGGTGTCGATTAAAGAGGCCGCGAAAATCTATCAAAGCGCGAAGCACCCCAAGAGCTTTGTCAGCCTGGATAATGCCGATCACCTGCTCACCAACCCTGTGGACGCAGAATATGTAGCCACCATCGTCGCGGCCTGGGCCACGCGCTATATCGATGAGCCCGGCAATGTCGAGAGGCAAACCAGTGAGGTGACCGCAGGAAACGTGCTGGTTGCCGAGAAGAACAAGCAGTTTACCCGCACTGTCATCAGCGATTCGCATGTGTGGCTGGCCGACGAACCGGCGGCCGCGGGTGGCGCGGACCTGGGGCCGGATCCCTATGAACATTTGCTTGCTGCATTGGGCACCTGCACCTCGATGACAATTCGCATGTATGCCAACCACAAGAAATTGCCACTCGATGATGTCACGGTTTCATTGAGCCACGACCGCCAATACATTGATGATTGCGAGGGTTGTGACGAGAAGCCGCAAAAGATTGAAGTACTGAACAGAATCGTTACCCTCAAGGGCGACCTGAGCGAGGAAAACCGCCAGCGCCTGCTGGAAATTGCAGATCGCTGCCCCGTCCACCGCACCCTCAAAAGTGATCTGGAGATTCGAACGCAACTGGCCTAGCACCAGGTGCCGGCGTGGCGGCCAACATGGCAGCGGTCAATAGAAGCAGCAGTCCGTTTAATAAAACCGGGTATTTGAAAACCTGCTCAATAAATGTAAGGACCACCCTTTTCGATCGCGCGCTGGTAAGCCGGCAGCGCTCGAATACGCTGTCGAAACGCTTCCAGCGCCGGATAGTTTAAATCGAGATTCGTACGCATGGCGGCTGCCTCGACCGGAAAGCTCATCATAATGTCTGCTCCGCTCATGTCAGCGCCGCAAAACCATGGCGTTTCCCGAAGCGTCGCTTCGAGGTAATCCAGGTTGAGGGTGATGTTTGGGCCTGAATAAGCGGCCCTGGTCTTATTCGCAATTGTCTTGGCGATTGGTTTAATGAAAAACGGCATCGGGGCAGTTTCAATACGATTCAGGATCGCGGTTATGATCATAAGCGGCATGAACGTGCCCTCTGCGTAATGCAGCCAATACCGGTACTGCAAATGCCCGGGCGTACCAGCAGGGGGCGCCAGGCGGCCGTTGCCGTATTTTTCGATGAGGTACTCAACAATCAGTCCCGACTCCGCGATTGTCACTCCATCATCGGTAATGACGGGTGACTTCCCCAACGGATGTACAGCATATAACTCCGGTGGCGCCAGGCTGGTTTTCTTGTTGCGCTCGTAACGTTCAATTTCATAATCCACCCCAAGTTCCTCGAGTAGCCAGAGGATTCGTTGCGACCGCGAGTTTTCCAGGTGATGAACGATGAGCATGTTTTTTTTCCTTTCGCAAATTCTGGCCTATCTTCACTGCCAGGTGATTGCCTGCATAACCGCAGCAAACCTGCCGCGGCCAGTATGAATTCCCTGAATCCACCTACAGGTGAGTTTCAAACCACCTGACGATCTCCACATCCGAGGTGACCCGGTTTTCGGTTTTCCGCCAACCGTGTCCCTCGTCGGGGAAGAGCACGTATTTCACGGGCACGTTGCGCTGTTTGAGGCTTCCATACCACCGGCAATCTCGGTCGGCAACTCCGGGCCCGCCGTGACCTCGCCGCTGGTCAGGTCCAGGTACGACAGCTCGCTGCGCCCGGCCGCGTTCCACATCAGGGCAATTTTTCCGCCCGCAAGCATCTCGAAGCTGTCGAGGTCGGCATCATCGCGCCCGGCGATGTAATCCACCGCGCCGGGTGTGCCGTCTGCTGCGATTTCAACGCGCGCAAGTGCCACGAATTCGCGCTCGATATTGGTTGAGATCAGCAGCGTATCGTTATCCACGAACTCCGCCTGGTTAGACAGCGCCACGCCCACGTGCGGCGTCAACAGTTGTTCCGGGTTTGCGGCCAGGTCCAGCAAATACATGTCGGTGTTGCCGCGGCTTTGCATACGCCAGGCGACGGCGCGCCGGGCGTCTGGTGAGAGCTGGCAGTTACCGATGCCATCGTTGCTGGCGATCATGCGCGCTGCGCCGGTTTCGGTATCGTACAGCCAGCAATCCATGCCGCCGTTGCCGGCAGCGTTGGACGAGTATGCAAGGTGCTGCCCGTCGCGGCTCCACTCGCCGAGCCAGTTGTTGACCTGGCCGCCCTCGGTGATTTGCACGGGTTCGCCGCCCTCAGCCGGCATGAGATAAATCTGCGTATTCAGGCCACCACCTGGTGCTACCGAGACTGCCAGTTGATTGCCTGCGGGCGACCATGCTACGGCTCCCACCGGGTCATCGAACTTTGTAAGCTGCGCGAGACCCGCGCCATCTATGCCTGCTTTCCAGGCCTGAGGCACACCTTCGCCACTCGATATAAACACAATCTGCTGACCATCCGGTGAGAACGAGGCACCAAAGGAATAACCGATGGCCGCCATACGTGCAACGGAGGTTTCCAGCTCGTCGGCCGCTGGTTCTGCCACAGGTGCGGACTGGTCAGGAGGTGAGCAAGCCATCATGAGCAGACATAAAAAGATGAGCGATACCTGGGAGAGGCGCGGTTCAATATGTTTCACCTGGAGATTCCTGTTTGTTCAGCCACTAATCACTATAGCGTATCCACGAAACGGACAGGCTGTGAATGTTGTTGATTCTTCTGCGTGGCTATCCTATTTTGCAGGCGACAACAACGCCGGGAAATTTGCCGCGCCCATAGAGAACATCGGGAAACTGGTGGCACTTGACTCTGACCCGTTTATTTCCTGAACAATGGTTACCACCCCTTTAGCAGGTGTGCGATGCCGAGGCCGATGATGATGGAAGTGAGCACCGACACATATTCGAAAACACCCATACATCAACTCCTCGAAGGCAAACCGAATGCCATATTGCCAGAATTCCGTGCCGGTGGCGGGGTATTTTGTTTCTACACACGTCGCGATTGAAATAACCGTTATGAGCTTTTTTGGCGTCTCAGGATTTTAACAATACGACTATATACAACCTCCCCCGTATTCCAATGGTATCCTCCGGTTGTACTCATAAATTGAATGACAACCGCATCAATATCTTCGTGGTATTTTGCAATACTCTGGTAGCCGGGAACCCAACCGGTATGTTCGTAGACGTAAATTGAAGAATAGATTTCCTGTTCCCCTGCATCAAACACTGAGCCATCGTTCAATGCCCGCAAGAATATACCCACATCCTCTGCTGTCGCTAACATTCCATGCTCATCAGTCTTTAAATCGGCTTCATAGCCAACATAATAACCACTCATTACATCGTCCATATTCACTTCACCAAGCGAACCGAAAGTATTGTTCAGCTCCAGTGGTATCAAAATTTCTTCCTTGAAGAATTGGAATTTGTCGTAACCCAGCACCTTTTTAATGGTTTCTGATATCAATAAATAATTGGTGTTTGAATACTCATAGTCTTCACCTGGTTCAAAGCTGGCCGGCATATCAAGTACCAGCGCAAGGGCTTCTTCGCTGCTTTTCGGTGGCGGGTTTGCCCAAAAGTTTGGGGTATCAGTTAAATTGGGAATACCGCTTCGATGCTGCACCATCATCCTCAAGGTGATTCTTTCTGCATTTTCAATTCTTCCCACAAGCTCTGGAAAGTAATCAGCGAGTGTTTTATCCAAAGACAAACGTTTGTCTTTGACCAATTTGGTGATAGCAACAGCATCATATAACTTGCTGATACTGGCAATCTTGAATAAAGCTTGCGGGTCGGCAGGTATTTTATTTTTTCGGTCATGCCAGCCAGCCGCATAAAACGCCGGTGGCTTGCCTGCTTCGTCCACATAGACAATCATCCCGTCAAATCCATGACCAACGGCTTCATTGACTTGTTCCTGAACCGAATCGGGCAGTGGCAATATCCAGGCCCATACCACAATCCATGGTACGTAAAACAGGGAGATTACGGTTCCAAACAGCAATGCTATTCTGAGTATTCGTTTTGTTTGTTTCTTTGTCATGCTATAAGCTGTTTCAGGCAAATACTGCTATCGTTTTTTATATTGCAGCAACCAGTTATAAACATCCTCACCGGCATAAACCCTATTCCATACATCGTGGAACATATCCTGTTCGGTGGTAAAGCGCATGGTCGCACCCAGTTCATTCATTCTGTTCATGCCGGCAAAGAAATATTCGGTTGGTACGGCAGGGTCCCGGCCGCCGGAGAAAACCCATACAGGGATACCTGCCCGGGCCACAGCTTCAGCCTGTTCTACGGATGGAAAACCGACGACCGGCACAAGGGCGGCAAATTTCCCAGGATACTTGCTGGCGAAATACCAGGTTCCAAAGCCGCCCATACTGGCGCCGGTCAGATATACCCTGTTTTTATCGGCACGATAGTTGAGTAACACCGAGTCCAGGATGCTCATCAGGTCCGGATCGGTCTTTCTCCAGCCAGTGGTCGTCAATACTTCATCGACAGGCAGAGTTTCAGCGGCAACGGCTCCACGCATAGGCCCATACATCTGCAGCGCGGGCATATCATCGTTATGTACCGGCACACCTTCTTGCAGGCGCTGGGGAATGCCTTCCCTGGTTCGATTGCGTATGTAATCCGGCCCATCTTCTCCATCGCGACCAAACATATGCAGTTGTGGTGCGATAATGATGAACGGCAAATCTTTCTTTTGAATCCAGGCTTCATAGAGCGGCCCATACGCCAATACATAATCCAGGTCCCCTTTGCCGTCTCCCCGCTCGCCATCCCCGTGCAAATATATAAGCACAGGCCATTTCATGGATGATTCCTCTTCATACCCGCTGGGGAGGTACAGGAAATAATCACGCTCAAGCTTGTCGACCACGCTTTTATACGGAAGACGCAGGAGTTGTTGATTGTTATTCTGCGCAATTGCCGATGAAGCGCCTGGAATCATTGCGCAACCCAATATCGCCAGCGCGAGGAAAGAGCGTAATTTCATAATTTATTCTCGGTGTGGTTCGAACGCTTCATATTTACTCTGACCCTTAAATATACTCAATCTAAGTTTCAAAATCGCATGAACTGAAATTACCTACAGCTTAAAAAGCTAATGCCGATATTCATCCGCAGGTAATACGTGCATATTTGTGGCGTTATGGGTTGCACTAAAACACGTACTGCTACGATGTATCTTGACAAGTCTTATCGATAGACATAACGTAATACGTAAGTTTGAACGATAAGGGTTTGTTATGACAGCGGTCACTGTTTCACCTAAATTTCAGGTAGTTATACCCAAGGGAGTCAGAGAGTCGATGGGTATCGTCTGTGGTCAGAAGATCCAAATGCTGATTTATGGCAACCGGATTGAGTTAATACCCATCAAGCCGATGAAAGAGCTGAGGGGCTTCCTGCAGGGGATAGATACAAGCGTTAAAAGAGAAGCGGACAGGCTGTGAATGTTGTTGATTCTTCTGCGTGGCTATCCTATTTTGCAGGCGACAACAACGCCGGGAAATTTGCCGCGCCCATAGAGAACATCGAGAAACTGCTGATTCCCAGCATCACGCTTACAGAAGTATTCAAAAGCATAATGCGCCAACGGGGTGAGGATGCCGCGTTGCAGGTAGTTGCACATATGCAACAAGGGAAAGTGGTGGCGCTTGATGGTGCGCTGGCTATAGATGCAGCCGTCATTGGTTTGAAATACAAGTTACCTCTGGCTGATAGCATCATTTACGCAACGGCCAGCAAATTCAGTGCGGTAGTGTGGACTCAGGATGCAGATTTTGAATCGCTGTCCGATGTTCAGTATTTTCCGCCAGTTTCCCTAGGTAATGACACTAATACAAATTACTCTGACACTTGACTCTGACCCGTTTATTTCCTGAACAATGGTTACCACCCCTTTAGCAGGTGTGCGATGCCTAGGCCGATGATGATGGAAGTGAGCACCGACACATATTCGAAAACACCCATACATCAACTCCTGGAAGGCAAACCAAAACCCATACTGCCAGATTTCCGTGCCGGTGGCGGGATATTTCGGCAGGCAGTAAATCGTGACTGAAAACTCGACTGCGGTTATATCTCAGTCGTTGCTGCTGGTGGTGGGGGGGTAACACTTGCAACGGCAGTGGTGATGTTTTTCCTGGCGCCGCTGCAACGCTTCGCCGCGCGCGTTGGGTAGAGTTATGCGCTATCAGCATCTATTCTTAGACAATGAGTTGTTTCGTGTTCAACTTCCGGTGAGTCCGAAACACCAACGTTAAGTATTCACTTGGATGGGGAGGTGCACAAGTGAAGCAGTACATCCGGACCATGACGAGCATCTTTGCCTGCCGTTCGGCTGCCTGCGTGATTGCGCTTTTCTTGTTTGTAACCGGCTGCTCTCCTGCCTGGGCGTCTACGGTTGTACCCAACATCCCGACCGTCAAAGCCTGGTGTTGCACCGGATCCGAGTTTGGCGTTTTTGACCTCACGGGTAATTGGCAGGGTGTCAATCCCCATGCACCAACGCCTTCACCCTTCCTGGGGCCGAATTTTTTCTATGAAGATACGGGTTCCAGTGGCCAGAGTTTCCTTAACATCACGCTGGCAAGTCAGCAGCTTTTTCCGCCGGTTGAAACCGGTGGACAACAGGTGATTCAGACCTATACCGGCACATTGATTCAAACCTGGTATGAAAGCCCCAATAACACGGGTGGTTGTCTTCCCATCCCGCAAATAAGCAGGAATATGTGCGAATACGTGAGGCGGACAGCCAGCTATGACGTGGAGTTTGCACTCCGCTGGTGCAAGTCTTTTGATGGATTTGCATTGCATGGCCTGGTGTCCACGGACATGGATCTCATTTTTACCGATTCGGGTCTGCCAATACCTGAGCGCATGGCTATTTATCCGGTGCCTGGAGAGTTTTGTCCCACTGTCGATATCACCAGCAGCGCGATCACCTATGACCGCGAGGGAACGATGCTGGCCGCAATTTCGCCTGGCGGCCAGGTCTATTTCGGCGCCGGCACCCCCAACCCCTACGACGAATTGATATTTACCTTTGGCGAGAGAGAGGGCTGCTGGTGCGAGGCTGGAGGAAACAATTTGCCAACTTTCACGCTGATGAAGAGGATCGGATCGGTGGATATCGCAGATCTGCGCGGCAGCATCCATTTCAGCGTGAGCTCTGATCTTCCTCTTGACCTGGTTGAAATGCCATTTCAGCCATCCGGTCAATTCAATCTACTCAGACAAAGCGGTGTCGTCCGAAACAGGATGCCGCTGGAAACGGATGAGGACTGGAATAGTTACCTGGAAAGCATCAAGGAAGTTTTTTCCTTTCAAGACGCCAAGCCGGTGTTCGATTTCGGCTTATTCCGGTTTGACAACCTGCCGCTGTTCGATGTGTTGAAAGTGGGCACCAGGAATGTGGTTCGGCCGGCGCGTTACAGTCTGCAGATTCGGGGATTGAATGTAGAGGAATATGTCACCGGCTCCAATCCGCTGGTGACCCAGTTCACGAAGTTCAGCAACGCAGACGCATTCAGTATCCAGACAGGCGAAACCATTCCGATGACAGTAACGCCGCTGGACAACATACCCATCAAGAGAAACATCATTGATCAATTGAGCCTGATGTCGCCGACGCGATACATTGGGCCGGAAAACCTCGCCCTGGCTCATGTCAACGACCTGGAATCGAACGGGCCTTCCCCGCCGCAATTGGAGGGGCTTAAACGCGCCATCCTGGCAGAACGGGTCATTCGCGATGGTGGCCGGTTCGCCGAGCAACAGATCAAGAGTATGCTCGATGGGTTGAATATCGTTTTAAGCAGCATCATCGATGAAGTCCTTGACAGGAAGGGTACGGCCAAGGAGCTGAAAGACAAGAAAAAAGTGCTCGACAAGTTAAAAGGCGAACTCAAGCCGCAAGACCTCACCAATGATGGCTGGGGATCGGTTCCGGTTGACAAGGATGCCATCCATTCTTCCATCAAGCACCTTTTGGATCAGAATGCCGATCTGAGATACTCGGTTGCTGCCAAGCAAATCAAGAGTTGGGTGGGCACGATGCTGTCACAGCTGAAATATGGCCTGGTTGCAGGAGGGTTGAGTGAAGAGAGCGCCGCAGTGGTTTCCAAGGTTGTTTCGGGTGTCATCAATACGGTTCTGGATATTTTTATAGAGCAGGGTATAGGCGCATCGAGAACGCTGGCCAAGGAGGCGCTGAAAGCTGCTGTGAGTTCGGCGCAGGATGACCTGTTCGAGACTTTGCCTGGCTCTTACACTTATTGGACCGTGGATGCCGCGAGTTACTCGCAACAGCAACTCTCGACCTGGGACACTGACAATGATCCCCAGTTTCGGACTGACCGCAGCCTGGCAGAAGGCGAACTGGTGCAGATGGGAATCGATGCTTATGGCAACCTGGGTATAGCCAATGCATTGAATATTACATCCGCTGGTTTTGCGGACGCTGGATCAAAAGTGGGGCCCGTCTCCAGTCTGCCCGTATTCAAACACGTCAAAGTGATTGCCAAGCTGGGCAAATACCTGACCGGTGCAGCCTCATTTGTTGTCCCTCTGAAAGGTGCATTCTGGGACACTCCGGAGCGGGTTATGGCCGGTGTGGCCAAATCATACGGCCAGGTGCCGGGCAATATTTTTCCGCTGCCGCCTGGTGCAGAGGCAGGCGGGCTTGTATTGCCTAACGGCTTGGGAAATGCGGTAGTCAATCCTCTCAAGGCTACACTCAATCAGATTCGCAGTATGAGCAACAGCCTGAAAACCGCCTGGAACAACAATTCGGTTGGTTCTTTGCTTGATCTTGCGGCCGACAGTGACCCGGGTGATCTGACCGGTCTGATCAATAAGTATGAACAGGAATTGGCTGATCTATTGGCCGTGGGGGCGGCATTTCAGGGTGACAGTATCACTGCCGTTCAAATGCAAAGCTCCTTTGTAAGCGCGAGCATTGGCTTCAGGGAGGCACTGGCGGATCTCAGTTCCCAACATCTGAATTTCCTGGTTCGTATTCTTCAACGCGAGTATTCGGGGCCGGCAGATCCGGTTTACCTGGCGGACAAGGCTCAAATAATCAACCAGCTTGATGCTGTAAACGGAACTGCCAATGCGTTGAGGTTTATCGCTGATGAGTACCGGTCGGTGATGTTGTCGCAGCCCTTTCGTGCGGCGGTGGCAGTCAATGATGTTCTGCTGGTTTCCGACTCCACTGCCGGGGCGCTGGTTACCCAGGCAAGTGAAGTGTTTACAATCAGCGCGCGCATCCGCAACCTGGGTGCTATCGGTGTTACTGGTGTGGAAGCCGAATTGACACTGCCTGTCGGGGCCAGTGCGACCATTCAGTCGACAGCAACACAGGTCGTTGGGTCAGGTTCCCTGGCGGCCAATGACAACCTTACCGGCACGGGTCCGGATGAAGCCGTTGTAAGCTGGCAGGTCCAGTACACCGGGCCATTGGATGAGGAAGTCAAAATCCCTCTGAAAATTCAAAGCCGTTCAACCACCGTGGATGATCCGGGTAATTATGGCGACACCTATGTGGTGTTGGATGTTGATCCGGAAGTGTTGGATCCGGATGGCGATGGTATGCCGACTGCCTGGGAAAACGATAATGGCCTCGATCCTGGCGTGGATGACGGCGACAACGATGACGATGTCGACGACCTGACGAACGCTGAAGAATATGAACATGGCACGCTGGCACAGATTGCGGATTCTGACGTTGATGGGCGTGACGATGGCGACGAAGTCGCTGGTTTGAACGGCTGGGTGACGGACCCGGCTGACAATGATACTGACGACGATGGTGTGTTGGATGGTGCGGATGGTTCGCCTCTGGATCCGACGACAGCCGACCCCTCCAACAACATCGAGCCCGTGGTATCAGTCAGCAGCCATCTCGTTGTGCTGGATGCAGATGTGCAGCAGGCACATATAGACATCAGCAACGCGGGAACCGGAACCCTGATATGGACGGTGGAGTCGCAAAACAATGCGCTGGTCATCGCCGGCAGCCCCGGGCAATCGGTGTATACGGGTGGCCTGCTAACGGTTCAATTAACGCCCGGGCTGGATATTCAAGCGAGCATTGGCACATTGGTGCAGGTTAAGGTGGGGGATATCGCCGGCGCCGTTGCGGATGAACAGATTATTAATGTGTACATTGGCGATCCGCCCGATCCTCCGAACCTGATCTTCGGTGATGGCTTTGAGAGTCCCTGACCATGTGTATAGTGGTCTGACGGCGCGTTTTCCGGCAAGTTTTTAAATGCGATCCATATAAAAAGCACGCCCAGATTTTCAGGGCAAAATAAATTGGGTTCTAATCGGAAGTCTCCAGCGAGCGGTAGGCAATGCGGTCACCTGCAAATGTTCCTATCCAGAGTTCATCACCCACCTGTAGCCCCACCGCGATATTGGTGAATTGCGCGATGGCCGCGCTTGTCGCAAGATCGGTACCTTCCATCGTTTGAGGATCAATCGCCCGGACGATAAAAGGGCGTGGACAGGCCACGAACTTTTCCATGTCAAATTCTTCCTGCCCGGCCAGGTTGCCGCAAACGGGATCATCGATAAGCATTCCGGCGGTAACCAGGCGGCCGTCATTGTCCCTATGCAGATTATCCGGCACGAAGGACAACCGCTCGCTGGCCCGCAATTGACGGGCGGGGTTGCTGCGCGGGTAGGCGATGACCTGGTAGCCACCCGAGCTTGCCACGTAAAACTCCTGGCCATCGGCGGATGTTTCGATGCCGTTGGCATAGGGCAGTTCAGTGCCCTGCACCATTTCAAAGCCGCTGTCACCGGGCGACCACTGGTAGACACCGCCGGTTAGTGCACCGCCCAGGGCCTCGGAAATGTCCCTGCCCGTTTGCAGCGGAATGGTCGCAAGCAGTGAACCGTCGCTGAAAGAGGCGACGCTGTTGGCTGCCATGCCATCGGGGGTCATTACGCAGCCGGTCCAGGTCAGCACCGGTTTCGCGCCGCTGGCGTCCACATCGAATACTTCGATGGCTTCACGTCCGCCGTGGCCGACGACATAAAGTGTCGAGTGGCCGTTTTTACCGGCGCGTATATTCAAACCGTGGGTGATAAAGCTGTTCGGGTCCGGGGAGCCGGGGCAAGCACCGTAGGTCTCCATGTCCTGCACGGCGCGGGGTGCATCAGCAGCGTAGAGATTCGACCAGCTCTTCTGTTGCGTATCGATCAGCGTAATCGAGGCGCCCGGCGCCATGCCGCTGGCGATAATCCATTTTGTTCCGGGTACCAGCACCAGGTCTTCGGCGCTGACCGGGCCGCAGACAAAACCATAATCCCCGACTGCCGCGCAATCATCACCGGCCTTGGCAACGTTATTACCAAGCAATAGAAGAAGCGGGAGCAGTAAAGCCCGGCCGGCTGAAAAGCTGGTGTTACATTGATTCATCTTGTGCTGCCCTTGTCGGAAATGATTTACCCAAGTGTAGGCGCGTGGGAAGATTTATCAATCATTGATGAACGAAGCGCTGGCTCATTAATTCAGTTTATCGAAGGTTTTTACATATTCAATAGGCTTTGTATATCGCTACCATAAAATCTTTCGATTCGACTCCGGGATAGATTCAGCGTCTAATGTAAGAAGCCCCAATGGCTTTTTATTCGACAGGAGGATTTCAATGCGTAGTAAAACAATGCGTTTATTTGCCACGATGGCAATACCGATGGCACTGGTTGTGCTTTCCGGTACGACTTTTGCCCAGGGTGAGCCAAGGTCAAACCAATTCTGGTGGCCTGAAAAGCTCAACCTCTCTCCGCTGCGTCAGCATGCCGCCGAGTCTAACCCGATGGGTGAAGATTTCGACTACGCCGAGGCGTTTAAGGCGCTCGACCTCGATGCCGTGAAGAAGGATATCGAAGCGGTGATGAAAACGTCACAGGACTGGTGGCCTGCGGATTATGGTCACTATGGACCATTCTTTATTCGTATGGCCTGGCACAGCGCGGGTACTTACCGTGTAGCTGACGGCCGTGGTGGCGCCGGTGGTGGCCAACAGCGGTTCGAGCCGCTCAACAGCTGGCCCGATAACGTAAACCTTGACAAGGCACGGCGCCTGCTTTGGCCGGTCAAGCAGAAATATGGCCGTTCAATTTCATGGGCAGACCTGATGGTGCTCACCGGCAATGTCGCGCTGGAATCGATGGGCTTCAAAACCTTCGGCTTTGCCGGCGGCCGCCAGGACGACTGGGAGCCGGATATGGTTTACTGGGGTCCTGAGAAAGAGTTTCTCGCCGACGAACGCTACAGTGGCGAAAGGCAACTGGAGCGTCCGCTGGCCGCCGTGCAGATGGGCCTGATCTACGTGAACCCGGAGGGGCCGAACGGTAACCCCGATCCGCTCGCGGCAGCCATTGATATCCGTGAGACTTTCGGCCGCATGGCGATGAACGATGAAGAGACCGTTGCACTCATCGCGGGTGGGCACACTTTTGGTAAAGCCCATGGTGCGGCAAAACCGGAAGGATGTGTAGGTCCCGCACCTACAGCCGCAGGCGTTGAAGAGCAGGGCTTCGGCTGGACCAACAAATGCGGTAGCGGCAAGGCGGGTGACACGATCAGCAGCGGCCTGGAAGGCGCCTGGACGGCAACCCCGGCTGCCTGGTCCATGCAGTACCTGGGCAACCTGTTCGCCTTTGAATGGGTGCAGACAAAGAGCCCCGCTGGTGGAATCCAGTGGATTCCTGCTGACAATGCTGCAGCCAACCTGGTGCCGGATGCCCACGATCCATCCAAGCGCCATGCGCCCATCATGTTCACGACCGATCTTTCGCTGAAGTTCGACCCGAGCTACCGGGCAATCTCGGAGCGCTTCCTGGCGAATCCGGAAGAGTTCGAGCTGGCCTTCGCCAAGGCGTGGTTCAAGCTGACCCATCGTGACATGGGGCCGCGCGCCCGCTATCTTGGTGATGAAGTGCCTGCCGAGGTACTGCTTTGGCAGGATCCGGTCCCCGCGGTCGATTATGCACTGGTTGACGCAATGGATATTGCCAAGCTGAAATCTGCGATTCTTTCTTCCGGGCTGACGGTGCCTGAGCTCGTCAGGACCGCCTGGGCATCGGCCTCCACCTTCCGTGGTACCGATATGCGCGGTGGGGCTAATGGAGCCCGGGTTCGCCTCGCGCCACAGAAGGATTGGGCAGTTAACAATCCGGATGAGCTGGCCAAGGTGCTGAACAAGCTGGAAGGTATCCAGAAAGATTTCAACGGTTCGAAAACGGGCGGCAAGAAGGTCTCACTCGCTGACCTGATCGTGCTGGCGGGTGGTGCGGCCGTTGAGAAGGCTGCAAAGGATGCCGGGCAGGACGTGCAGGTGCCCTTCACACCGGGACGCACGGATGCATCACAGGATCACACCGATGTATCGTCATTTGCCGTGCTCGAACCGGCAGCAGACGGCTTCCGCAACTACTACGGTGAGGGTAACTACAGGTCACCGGCCGACATGCTGGTTGATAAGGCTAGCATGCTGACCCTGACCGTGCCTGAAATGACCGTTCTGGTCGGCGGCCTGCGGGCACTCGACGCAAACGCCGGACAATCCGACCTTGGCGTGTTTACCAGCCGGCCGGGCACCTTGAGCAACGATTTCTTCGTAAACCTGCTCGATATGTCCACGCAGTGGTCCAAGTCAGCCACGGCGGAGGGTGTTTACGAGGGCCGTGATCGCGCCAGCGGCGAGGTCAAGTGGACCGCCACCCCGGTTGACCTGATGTTCGGCTCGAGCTCCGAGCTGCGCTCCATCGCGGAAGTCTATGCGGAGGCCGACGGCCAGGATAAGTTCGTAAGTGACTTCGTTCACGCCTGGACCAAGGTGATGTCACTCGACCGCTTCGACCTGCTGTAATATCGATATAGAAGAAAGTCCATTTGGGGCCGGTGTGAAAATGATCCTTATTTTTACACCGGCCCCAAATTTTTTGTCACGTTCAGATAACGCTACACTCATTCGTCTGCGCTGAAAGCAGGGCGAAATCAGTCGTTGAAAACGCCCGTGGACAGGTAACGGTCGCCCCGGTCACATACAATCGCGACAATCACGGCATTGTTCAGCGTGGCACTTAAGCGCAACGCCCCTGCCACCGAGCCACCCGAGGATACGCCGCAGAAGATGCCCTCCTCGCGGGCCAGCCGGTGCATGGTTTTTTCCGCTGTTTCCTGGTCCATTTCCATCACCTGATCCACCCGGCTGGCATCGAAAATGCTTGGCAGGTACTCCTTTGGCCAGCGCCGGATACCGGGAATCTGGGAGCCATCGGTGGGCTGCAGACCCACGATCTGTATCGCCGTGTTCATTTCCTTGAGAAACCTAGACACCCCCATGATGGTGCCGGTAGTGCCCATTGAGCTGACAAAGTGGGTGATTTTTCCGTCCGTATCACGCCAGATTTCCGGACCGGTGGTCTCAAAATGAGCCAGCGGATTATCCGGATTGCCGAACTGGTCCAGCACCCGGCCTTCACCGCGGGACTGCATTGCCATGGCCAGGTCGCGGGCGCCTTCCATGCCCTGCTCCTTGCTGACTTCAATCAGCTCGGCACCATAGGCCAGCATGGCGTCCTTGCGTTCCCGGCTCTGGTTGGCCGGTATGATCAGCTTCATGCGGTAGCCGCGCATGGCCGCCGCCATCGCCAGCGCAATACCGGTGTTGCCGCTGGTGGCTTCGATCAGCACATCGCCGGGACGGATTTCACCACGAATTTCCGCCTTACGGATCATGTTCAGGGCCGGTCTGTCCTTGACCGAGCCGGCGGGGTTATTGCCCTCCAGCTTGACCAGGATGGTGTTGCTGGTCTCCCCCGGCAGACGCTTGAGGCGCACCAGGGGCGTGTTACCGACCGTATCTTCAATATTGAGTATGTTCATGATGTATTGTAACAGCCACGTGACATTGGCTGATTATTCTACACTGGCCCCAGGTACTATTTTGGCGGCGCTTTGTTCTACAATGCGCATTCAACCAGGAGATTTGTTGCATGAAAACAAGGCACATCAACCCGCGTTCTATTCCGGCATTGCTCACCTTTTTATCTATCGTCTTTACCCCCGGGCTTTATGCCGAAGAGAGCAAGGTGACCCGATTGTCAGAACCTGTCGAGGTTACGGAAACCTACGAGGTGTTTGGCAGCGCGCTTCCGGAATCCGGCACACCGCTCAGCCTTGGTGAACTTGTGAGCGATACCGAGAAATACCTCGATCAGGAGGTGCTGGTTGAAACACGCATTGCCAAGGTCTGCCAGTCGAAAGGTTGTTTCTTCGTTGCCACCGAAGGCGCGTCAACGGCACGGGTGACATTCAAGGACTACGGGTTTTTTATACCCACGGATTCCGGCGGTAAAGATGTTGTCCTTTTGGGTACGTTTTCGCGCAAGAGTGTAAGCAAGGAGCAGGCCGAGCATTACGCTGCCGACCTGGGTGAAGAAGCGGCACCCTTGCCTGAAAAGTTTGAATATTCAATCGTTGCCTCGGCAGTCAGAATCCCGAGGGATTAAGAGCCGCTTAAGACCCGGGTCTTTCTGCGCCCTTGGAGGAAGGTATTCCGGAAATGCTCGATGAACTGCGCGGGCTGAACATGCGGCCCGGCTTGATATCCAGCCGGAACCGTGCGCCACCCGCACAAACCTGGTGGCGTGATCAATCCCTTTTCTGAACTGACCGGGCTTGTTGAGCGGTTTTTCCGGTCTTGATCTGGCATGGGCGCAGTTCTGCAATAAATTCAGAATACCGTGGTCGCAAACGCCAAAGCGGCCCGGGGTAAGCGGAGGAGCTTTCCGTTTTGGGCCTGGCGCGCTGCTGGCACTGCTTTTTGCTGCCGGCGGTTTAGCGTCAGAACCGCCTGCATCCGGACCTTCACATGAACAATTTTCAAACAGCGATGCGGTAGTTTCCAGGTTGATGCCGGAACAGGCCCATGGCCGGGGCTTTAAACTGGAGTATCCAGTGAATGTCCCGCTGGATGTCTTCTGGAGTTACAAAACCAGTTTTGATAGTGAGCTTGTACACGGAAACAAGTACATAAACTCCCACAAGCTTGTCAGCCGTGAAGGTAACGTGGCGATTACGGAAACTTAATATTCCTATAAACCCAGTTTCTCAAATACACCGCCCAGTGGGAGCAGCATCTGGTCACCGAGTTCAGGCATCTGTATCAACAATGACAGCCGGCAGATTCAGTAGACGACCGAAAAGCGCTGCTGTATAAAGCGTGCGTTCTCGACCTCGTCGATCAATGCAACGGCAAAGTCCGCCCGCGAGATTCGGCTCCTGCCACCAGGGCTTTCAAGCAACTTGTCGCCGCCAATCCGAAAAACCCCGGTGCGCTTGCCGTTGGTGAAGTTCTTGGCGGGTGTCGCGTAGCTCCAGTCTACATCGCTCACCGCGCGCAGGTACTCCAACGCCAGTACCTGACCCTCGATCTCCGTCTGCAGGCTTCTTGGTATCAGCGCCATCGGTAAAGTATCGGCATAAGTCACACCCGGTTTCACTTCAAGCGAGCCGGAGCCGCCGACATGGATCAGGCGTGGCGCCGCCGCGCCCATGTCACGCAGTGAATTGACCACGTTCTCCAGCGCCATTCGTGGAACGGCATCACCGGGGTCTTTGGATTTACCCAATACTCCGCGAACAGAAATGATGACAACATCCTGACCTGCGAGCAGGCTTGCCACGCTTGCCGGGTCAAGGACATCGCCCTTCACAATCGACAGCTTGTCGTGGACCAGGGTGATACGGGAAGGATCACGTGATACCGCGGTCACCCGGTGGCCGCGGTTGAGAGCTTCATTCACCACGTGGCTGCCTACTTTACCCGTAGCCCCATACACGAGGATTTTGTAACCATGCGGTTCGGCTTGTGCCGCAACGGGATCTGAACTCGCGAAAATACCGAGTATCAAGATCGCAAAGCACAGGCAGCACCACAAATTCCGCATTATTCACGCGCCCTCAACTGGTAAAGATAACCGGCGCCGTCAATGATGGCCTATTCAATACCCGATGGGTATCAGGATTTCATTCCGACGCATAAACCAGGGTGTAAAAGGTGCATTGTAGCGTGCCCACACGGGCTCACCCGTCGCCTCCAGGTTGTTCGCCTCTAGCCATTCCTGTAGCAAGGTCAATTGTTTCTTATAGGATTTTTCGCTCCAGGTGCCGGAGTAACGAATGGCCGCGGCGCGGTAGGCCGGGATCTCCCTGAGTACCACGGAGGGGTCGTCAGGCACTGGTATGGTATCCATCGTGTAGGCGGCGGGCATCATGAAACTGACGGCCCACCCCTGTCCTGATTGACGTTGCCCGACGGGCGAGGTCATGGCGATTTTCTCCGGTTCAGCTTTCTGCGAGACAGGCGAGGTCATCGCGATCTTGCTCTGCGCGGTATTCTTGCCCGAAATGTAGTTGAACAGGGTGCGAAAAGCTGTGCCCGAGGCGTCTTCGAACTCACCATCGACGACGACCTCGGCAACAATTGAAGGTGCATACTCCCGGATCTCGAGCTCATCCTGCTTTGCGGAAACGGTATATTGGGCTTCTTCTGTGGCCATAAGGTTCTCTGCCGCCAGGGCGATAAAAACAGCCAGCAGGCCAAATGCAGCGCCTTTCATGTTGTTACTTGCCCAGCGCCTGCTCAATGGCGGCAACCAGTTTGTCATCATAGGGCTGCGTACGCGGGCTGAATTCTGAAATCAGGACACCATCGCGGCCGATCAGAAACTTGTGAAAATTCCAGGTGGGAAAGGTGCCGGAGGCCTCGGCAAGCGCCGCAAAAAACGGATCTGCGTTTTCCTTTTTAACACTTGTCTTTTCGAACATCGGAAATTCAACACCGTAGGTCAGCCGGCAGAATTCCTCGATCTGGTCTTCGGTGCCGGGCTCCTGGCCCATGAAATCATTGGATGGGAAGCCCAGAACCACCAGGCCGTCATTTCCGTATTGGTCGTAGAGTTTTTCGAGCCCGTCGTACTGTGGCGTATTACCGCACTTGGAGGCCGTGTTTACGACCAGTAGAACT
The DNA here is from genome assembly GCA_963704855.1 of uncultured Gammaproteobacteria bacterium. GTDB lineage: Bacteria > Pseudomonadota > Gammaproteobacteria > Xanthomonadales > SZUA-36 > SZUA-36. Next base: position 230,447 of record CAVPHY010000017.1, on the reverse strand, counting down.
TTTCCGCTGTAGGCCTCGCACAGGTTAACCTCCTCGGTTGAGGCGAGCCGGCGGAAATTCTGGTCCAGGAGCGCGCTTTCGCAGGCGAAAGCTGGCAGGCTGCTGATCATAACTAGTAGAGTCAATAGTGATTTCATCGTTGTTTTCCGATTGGCTGGTGAATATGTATAGGTATTGTACACTATATAGCTTTCCATTAAATATATATTTATGTTGATTGTAGATTATTTGTACAATATATGTATAATATAGATAAATTCATCATTTTTAAACATGGGAAAAGACATCATGAGTGTTAATCCGATTAAACTGAATATCAAGGCACCGGCCGATAGCGCGCTGCTCAGCCGGGAAGCCATCCTCGTGCGTGACACCCTGATCAAGCATGGCCTGGAAACGCCTATGATTGAAACGGGTTTGAGTGCGGAAGAGAAGTACGAACGCATAAGCGACCAGATGGTCCAGGTGTTGGAAACCCTCGGGCTTGACCTGGCCGATGACAGCCTTGCTGAAACACCTCACCGTATCGCAAAGATGTACGTACACGAGATTTTCTCCGGTCTGGACTATCGACATTTTCCAAAGCTGTCGCTGATCGAAAACAAGATGGGCGCCAATGAGATGGTCAAGGTGCGCAATATAGACCTGACGAGTACCTGTGAGCATCACTTTGTGACTATCGATGGTGCCGCCAAGGTTGCCTATATCCCCAAAGAAACAATCATTGGTTTATCCAAGATCAACCGGATCGTGCGCTTTTTCAGCCAGCGGCCACAGGTCCAGGAACGCCTGACGCGGCAGATACTGGTTGCTTTACAAGCCCTGCTCGGTACCGATAACGTAGCGGTCAGCATAGATGCAACGCATTATTGCGTTAAGTCACGCGGTATCATGGATTCCAACTCGACCACCAGCACAACCGCGCTGGGTGGCTGTTTCAAGGAGAATATTCATACACGGGCCGAGTTTTTAAACCCGTAGCGTCTGACCAGGGAGTAAGCGTTGTGATTGAAGTTGTTGGCATATCAGGCAGCTTGAGACGTAGTTCGTATAACAGCCTGCTGCTGCGTGCGGCTATGGCGCTTGCCCCGGATGGCATGCAGATCAAACCCGCTTCCATCGATTTGCCTTTGTATAACGAAGACCTCTACGAACAGGGTTTTCCGGAATCGGCTATTCAGCTTCGATCGCAGATTGCCAAGGCGGATGCCGTTCTCATCGTTACACCCGAATATAACTACTCGGTGCCGGGTGTTTTGAAAAACGCCATCGACTGGGTGTCGAGGCCGCCCGATCAACCCTTCAATATGAAACCGGTCGCGATCATGGGCGCCTCCCCAGGCCGCATCGGCACAGCGCGGGCGCAATACCACCTGCGCCAGGTTTTCGTTTGCCTGAACGCCGCGGTGTTAAACAAGCCGGAGGTGATGGTTGGTGGTGTCGCGCAATTATTCAACGACAGCGGCCAGTTGACCGACACCCCAACCCGCGAGCATGTCACCAGGCTGCTCGTGGCGCTCGCTGCCCAGGTAGAAGGGTGACTCTGCCAGCCCGAATTTGAAGTATCATTCAGCTTTAAGGTGCGGAGATACTTTCGGGAAAGGCCTTGAACACTAATCATACTGACACCGGCGGAAGAGCCTCCCTTAACTATCGGAACCTGAAAACCCGTCAACGTGAAATCCGCGATGGGTTTCCCAATTCTTTGAAACTGCGTGTGCACCGCGCGCTCAGCTGGCTCAACCGGGCCGAGCGGGAAACGGAAGATCACGACGCCCGCTTTATCTTCCTGTGGGTCGCGTTCAACGCGGCCTATGCGAACCAGGCGACTGACCGTCAGAACCTATCTGAGCGGACGATGTTCCAGGGTTTTTTGCAACGCCTGATCGAATCGGATTCGGAGCACCTGCTTTATGGCTTGGTCTGGGAGCGGTTTTCCGGTGAGATACGCCTGATGATCGACAATCAATATGTCTTTCAGCCCTTCTGGGAATTCCAGAACGGCCAGATCCCGGAGGAAGCCTGGCTGACCGCGTTCCAGAACAGCAAGGCAGCGGCACGCCGCGCGCTGGGCAGCATGGATACCCAGAAGGTCATGGGCATCATGTTCGACCGCCTGTACACGCTGCGCAACCAGTTACTGCACGGCGGCGCCACCTGGAATAGCAGCGTCAACCGCGCCCAGATACTTCAGGGCGCCGATATCATGGGGCGGTTGGTACCCGTCGTTATTCACTTGATGATGAATGATTCCCAGCGCGTTTGGGGTGATGCCTGCTACCCGGTGGTCGAGTGATTCGGGTGAAGCTTCCATGACCGAACTGCACCCCCGGCTGGCAGCCGACTGTATACGCCTGGGCCGCTTTGAGCTGAGCCATCTGCTGCTGATGAACGACGCCAGTTACCCGTGGTTCATCCTGGTGCCGGATCGTGACGATGTACGTGAAATCTACCAGCTTAACAGTGCGGATCGCGCGCAGTTGCTGGACGAGTCCTGCCGTTTGTCCGCTTTCCTGATGAACGCTTTCAAAGGTGACAAACTCAATGTCGCCGCGATCGGCAACCTCGTGCCGCAGTTGCACCTCCACCACGTCGTCCGGTTTGAATCGGACCGCGCCTGGCCGCTGCCGGTTTGGGGGAAGTTTCCTGCGCTGCCTTACACTGATGCGGTATTGGCCGGTCTCAGGATAAAGCTTGCCGATGCCGCCCTCGCCGGGTTCGAGCCCGGTGATCAGTGAACGATCGAAGCGTTTTGGTTGAAATCATGGGTCGGTAACGATCAAAGGGTGGCACGCTTGTGATCGACCGGGTTATGCGTCCCCGGTTACTTCCCGATACAAACGCCGGTGATAAGCCAGGTGTTCGCGGCTGACCGGGTGGGCGTCCACCTCGTAAAGACTGCCGCTCATGGCGCCGATCAGCGTGCCGTCATCCTCGATGGCGAAGGCCCAGCCATCGAACAATACATGGCAATTGGGGCACAGGCATAGAATGTTATCGGCCGTGTCCGGTCCGTTGTGCGGGCGCCCGAGCGGCCGGATATAGGCGGCCTGTGCGTAAGCCCCGCCAGGCCGTTCGAGACGGGTTGAGCAGGTCTGGCAAATGTGCTGGTGTGCTTCTTTTACTGCCTCGGATGTAAGGGTATCGCGGACGATACGGGTGGTGTGTGAGCCGGCCCGGTCGGGCTCCTGGTTTCTGGAGGGCAAGGGCAATTCGCCGGCAGGTGTCGATATGGGTTTGTCGTCAATCTTTCTCAGCGCGAAACGGTAGATTTTAAAACCGGATTTGCCCCGGTCCACCCACCACCTTTCAACCAGGTAGAGCCCGTCATAGCGGTAGGTATGTTGTTTGGACCCTAAGCCCTCGCGTTACCCGCACCGGTAGACCCTTGTTGTAGCTGACAACCAGTGCAAGGTTGCCCCGGCTCAGCTCCGCGTCTTCATTCTGCTGCTTGGTGTTGGGATCAAAGCCGGCCTGCCCGCCATAGATGAGGTAGTCGCCGTAGTCTTCATCATCTTCGTAACCGCCTGACACGACGATCGAATCCGCACCTTGTGTGCTGGAACCACTGATGCCTGCCTGGGTAGGTGGGTGAATACCGGAGGCCGCCAGCTCCGCCCGGTTGGCAAACTCGGTACCTGCAATTACACCTTCGATCTCACCAAATTGACGCACAGCACAACTCCGGTGGCGTTGTCTCACGCGGTTAATTGTAGACTTTTTTGACGGCAAACGCGGATAATCAGGGCCTATTCCACGTCATCGGAAGGCGTGTAGATGTGATGTTTCGGTGAAAGCCGGGCGAGGAGCAATAATCATGACAAACCAGACCGCAGTCCGATTCGGTTACCCGCAAACCCTTATTCGTGAGTACGACCATTGGCTGGTGTTGTTGCGCGAGCCGCAGGCGACACTGGGTTCGCTGATATTGTGCGAGAAATCGGATGCCACCGAATTTTCAGGTATCTCCATGGATTCCTATCAGGAAATGGGAACCGTTGTGGGGGATATTGAGCGAGCTCTCAAGGCCGCGTTCTCCTACGAGAAGATCAACTACCTGATGCTGATGATGGTTGACCCAAATGTCCATTTCCACGTTATCCCGCGTTACTCAAAGCCTCAAAGCGCCTGCGGCCTGACCATCCCCGACCCCGGCTGGCCCGTCGTACCGCAGCTGGCGGTTGCGCAGGCGATCACCCCGGCACAACGTGACGCGCTGCGTGCGCATATTTCCGGATTTTGGAAATAATGGCGGCTGACCTGGTAATGAAGAATTATGAACCACCCGCAACCGGGGTATTCCAACACCGCTTCACCGTACCCGAAAGTGCGGTTGATCAGAACGGACATGTGAATAACGTCGTTTATGTCCAGTGGATGCAGGATGTTGCCATACTCCACTATGAGGCCGCTGGCGGAAGCGCGGCGATGCAGGCCGCCGGCGCAACCTGGGTGGCCCGTTCGCACCATATCGTATACCTGAAACCCATTTTTGCGGGTGATGATGTGATAGCGCTGACCTGGGTGGAAAACCTGCGGCGCGTCCGGTCGCTGCGTTGTTACCAGTTTCGCCGTGAGGGTGACAATGTATTGCTCGCGAAAGGTGAAACGGACTGGGTTTTCGTGGATGTTGCCACGGGCCGCCCACTGGCGATTGCCGAAGACATTATCAGTAAATGGCATGAAGAACATGACTAAAAGGGGTCAGGTGACTAAAAGGGGTCAGGTACATTTAAAGAGATTCGGCGAACCGAACCTCTTTAAATGTACCTGACCCCTTTTACCGCTTGCCTTGATGGGGTGCTAGAATAATAAGACCTTAACAGCCGGATATGTGAACGGCATGCGTCGTTTTGGCAGGCAAAGCTCTGGTATCCGCCGGGGATGTTTCCTCGGTATGGTGGGGCTTGTTTGTGCTGTTTCATGGGCCGGGGCTGCCGAAGACTACCAGGTATTGCGCGAACGCCTTGTCGCTGAAATCTCCCAGGATGTCAGCCGTACCAGCAGCTACATAGGCAAAAGCAGCTTGGACGAGCGTGTCATGCAGGTCATGGGCACGGTCGGGCGGCACCGCTTCGTACCCGCCCAATTGCAGTCACAGGCCTATGAAAACCGGCCACTGCCCATCGGTTACGGCCAGACCATTTCCCAGCCCTATATCGTTGCCCTGATGACAGACCTGCTGGAGCCGGAGGCCGGTGATGTCGTCCTGGAAATCGGCACCGGCTCGGGTTACCAGGCAGCCGTCCTCTCCAGGCTGGTCAGCAAGGTCTATTCCATAGAAATCATCCCCGAACTGGCCGAATCGTCTTCAAAACGCCTGGATCGACTGGGTTTTGAAAATGTCGAGGTCAAGAACGCCGACGGCTATTTCGGCTGGGAAGAGCACGCGCCTTTTGACGCCATTATCGTGACTGCGGCCAGCAGCCATATTCCGCCGCCGTTGGTGCGCCAGCTTAAACCCGGCGGCATCATGATGATTCCGGTGGGCCCCGCTTTCCAGGTTCAGCAACTGAGCATGGTCAAAAAAAGCCTTGAGGGCGAAGTAACAACCCGCCAGATCATGCCGGTCGTGTTTGTTCCGTTTACCGGTAAACATTAGTTAGTGCGGGACAACCCACAAGCCACTGCGAGGCCACCGTTATTCTCCATCGCGCTGATTTCAGCTGCGGCACTGGCCTACGAAATCCTGCTGATGCGGCTGTTCTCCATCATCCAGTGGCATCACTTCGCCTACATGATGATCAGCCTTGCGCTGCTGGGCTACGGCGCCAGCGGCACGTTCCTTGCCCTTGGCCGGCGCTGGCTGGCTGGGCATTTCTGGTTGGCCTACGTGGTCAATGCCGTGTTATTTGGCATCAGCGCCGTGGTTTGTTTCCGGCTTGCGCAGAGTGTTCCATTCAATGCCCTGGAAGTGCTCTGGGATCCGCAACAGCCCTTCTGGCTGATGCTGGTTTTCCTGCTCCTGCTGATACCGTTTTTTTGTGCGGCCAATTGCATTTGCCTGGCTTTCGGAGAATTCAGCACCCGTGTGCACCGGGTTTACTGTTTTGACCTGGTGGGCGCGGGTAGCGGTGCCCTCGCCATTATCGGCCTGTTATTTTTCGTAACACCGGTGTTCGCACTGCAGGTGATCGGTGCACTGGGTCTGCTTTCAGCCGCCGTGGCCTGGTGGGAATGTTCACTGCAACCACGCTGGCCGGTGATAGCCCTGGTGCTGGCGGCCGCCGTGTCGCTAATGCCTGTCGCCTCGTTCCCGCTGAAGGTATCGGAGTTCAAGGGGTTGAGCCAGGCGCTGAAGGTGCTCGATGCAGAGCTGCTTGATCAGCGCTCCAGCCCGCTGGGCCAGCTCACAACGGTGGATAGCCCGTCGGTTCCGTTCCGCCACAGCCCCGGTATGAGCCTGAATACGCCGGGTTCGATCCCGTCTCAACTGGGGTTATTTACCGACGCGGATGCGCTCAGCGTGCTGACACGCTTTGATGGTGATCTGGACAAGCTGGCCTATCTTGATTACCAGTCTTCAGCCCTGCCCTATCACCTGCTGGAAAAGCCGGTGGTACTGGTGCTGGGCGCCGGCGGGGGTGCGGAGGTGCTGCAGGCGCTATATCACCGGGCAAGCCGGATCGATGCCGTGGAACTCAATCCGCAGGTGGTGGAACTGGTGAACGATGTGTTTGCAGATTTCACCGGCAGTCTTTACCAGCAACCTGGTGTCACGGTGTATAACCGCGAGGCACGGGGGTTTATCAGCGCGGCCACGGATCGCTATGACCTGATCCAGGTGGCCCTGATCGATTCATTTGGCGCTTCATCCGCCGGTCTCTATGCACTCAATGAAAACTACCTGTACACGCTGGAAGCCTTCGACCAATACCTGCAGCACCTCGAGCCCGGTGGGATTCTGAGCATCACCCGCTGGCTCAGGACGCCACCAAGGGACAGCCTGAAAATATTTGCGACCGTAATCGAGACGCTCGAGCGGGCGGGCGTGGCGGACCCGGGCCGGCAGCTGGCCATGATCAGGAGCTGGAACACCAGTACGCTGCTGGTTAAAAACGAGGCTTTCACCGCTGCCGATATCGCCAACCTCAAGTTATTCAGCAGGGAACGGGCGTTTGACCTGGTGCATTACCCCGGTATAAGCAGGGAGGAGGCCAACCGTTATAACCAGTTGCAGGAACCCTGGTTTTATGAGGCTGCAAGCCACCTGCTCGGGCCCAAGCGCGATGAATTCATGGAGGGTTACAAGTTTAATATCCGTCCATCCAGCGATGACCAACCGTATTTTTCCCACTTCCTGAAATTGAGAACCCTGCCCGAGTTGCTGTCCTTGCGGGGCCGTGGTGGTATGCCGTTGCTGGAATGGGGTTACCTGGTGCTTGTTGCCACGTTGGTGCTGGCCGTGCTGGTCAGTATTTTACTGGTCTTGCTGCCGCTGTGGCTGCAGCACCGCAGCACAGTCGCCGGGCAGGGTCTGCGCTGGCGTTTACTGGTCTATTTCCCGGCCGTCGGCATCGCCTTCATGCTGATCGAAATTGCCTTTATCCAGAAGTTTATCCTGTTCCTGCACCATCCGCTCTATGCCGTATCGGTGGTGCTGTGCGCCTTCCTGCTTTTTGCTGGACTGGGTAGCCTGTACTCCAAATGGTGGCAAAATCGCTTTTCCCTGCGGGGTGTCGCGCTGGGTATCGGTGTGCTTTCTTTACTGTATACCGGGTTGTTGCCCGCCCTGTTTGAGCAGTTGGTGCACATGCCCATCGGATTCAAGATACCCGCCTCGGTCATGTTGATCGCACCGCTGGCTTTCCTGATGGGTATGCCTTTTCCGGTCGGCCTGGGGGTGGTTTCGGACAGGCTGCCAGCCTGGATTCCGTGGGCCTGGGGGCTCAACGGCTGCGCCTCGGTGGTGAGCGCCATCCTCGCGACTTTGCTCGCCATTCACCTCGGTTTTGCCATCGTGGTAGGGATTGCCGTGCTGGCATACTTGTTGGCTGCCGTGGTTTTGCAACTTTGATTTGTTATCTGCGTTGTTCTGACAGGTATATTGGTTTTAAACCTTATTGGCTTACAAGAGTGCGGGATATTGGCTTGTTGACACGGGTATAACCATGGTTATACTTTGATTCGATGAAAACTGCCATCTCAATTCCTGACCCGATATTCGAATCGGCCGAGAAGCTTGCGAGGCGGCTGGGTATATCCCGCAGCCAGTTGTATGCAACGGCCGTTGATGCACTGGTTGAAAAGTACCGCTACAGCGGCGTCACGGAGCAGCTGGACGCCGTTTACAAAGTTGATCCGTCTGCATCCGGGCTCGATCACGGGCTTGAGGAGATGCAAAACAAATCGCTAAGCGAGGAAAAGTGGTAGTGAGGCGCGGTGAGATATGGTGGACAAGCCTGAGTGCCCCGAGCGGCTCCGCACCGGGTTTCCGCCGGCCCGTCCTTATTATCCAGTCAAATGAATTTAACCGCAGTCGAATAAACACGGTAGTGGCGGTTACCATCACATCCAACCTGGTGTTGGCAAATGCACCGGGAAACGTCCGGATATCTGCCCGGTCGAGCGGCTTGAAGAAGGCTTCCGTGGTGAATGTTTCACAGGTCATTACGCTCGATAAATCGTTTTTGAGCGGGCATGTGGGAACACTCAATAACCGTTCCGTTAAAGAGGTTGAGGACGGTCTGCGGCTGGTTTTGGGGCTTTAAATGGCAAAAAGGGGTCAGGTACATTTAATTGGGCTCAGATAGCTGAGCCCAATTAAATGTACCTGACCCCTTTTTGGGACCCCTTCAGGATCCAACTTCCAGGAATTCATCAAGCAGCGGGAAATACAGCGCTGTTTTGATGGGGCGTGTTTCTGCCAGGGCGAGGGCGTTTTTGTAAAACTGCAGTTGTTCCCTGTAACGCTTCTCCTCGCTATTCAGGAAGCCCGGCAGATCCCCACCGGTATGGCTCGAGGTTTTGTAATCGATGATCCAACGGGTGCCGTCTTCGATAAATGTTCGGTCCAGCACCAGGCTTTTCGGACTCGCGGAGTCACTGCCGTCTTCACTTTCATTTGCCCCGGCAAGCATCGCGGTAATCGCGTATTCACAGTGTGCATCTTCGTGGCTTTCCAGTATCCACCTGCCCCGTTCCGAAGACAGGCAATTGTCGATGGCGGTTGCCGTGCGGTCGATGATGGCATCGGCTTTCCTGGCTTGAACACCTTCGCGTAGCAGTTGTTGCCGGCACCAGTCCACCTGCCGGGCCATACCGCCATTCCGGCTCCAGCTTTCCACCCCCTGCCCACCGATCAGCTGCAACAGACGGTGAACCAGGTTACCAGTGTGACGCGCATCTTCACCGGCCCAGCTGAACTCGATATAGTCCTGCGCTTCTTCGAACCCGGCTTTCTCCAGCTGAACGGATTCGGGTGGCGGCGGCAGCTGCCATTCGGAAGAAAGCCGGCGGTATTCCTGCGGCAGCGCCTTTACACCCATATCATCTTCCTCGTTTTCATCCGGCTCCTGCTCACCGGTGACCTGCAAATCACCCGCAGCTTCGCTGATCAGGGGTGTCTGAATACCCTCTATCGCAGGCCATAAGCCACCCAGCAAACTGCTGTTGTTTGCCTTGATCTCACCTTTTGCGGTCGGCTTGATGGCAGCAAACAGGTAGAGCTTCTGTATGGCGCGGGTGGTGGCAACATAGAGCAGGCGGCCGTCTTCGAGGTTCTTGCGCTGTTTTTCGACATTGGAAATAAACTGGATCAGGTCGCCAGATTTTTTCTGCAATTCCTTTTCCGCGGTGTTGCGCATCGGTGACATCACGATCCGGTCCTCACCGGCGAGTTCAAACCAGTGCAACAGCTTGTTGCCGTCACCCTGGGGTGAACGGTTGAGACCCGGCAGAATAACCGTATCGAACTGCAGACCCTTGGCGGAATAGATGGTCAGGATCTGCAGTTTGCCATCGGCCCTGGCATCCGGTTCCGCATACAGTTCTTTCATGCGTAAATCCAGGGTGTCGCGGTCTATGGGCAGGCTCTCAGCCTCCAGGGTATCAAGCAGGTCAAAATAGGTTGCTGCGTCATTGAGTTCGCTGTCATTTTCAATACAGGCGGGCCCGCCGAGCCTTATCCAGGTGGATTCCACCAGTGATCGTACCGATTGCCGGCCCCGCCGGTTGACGGCATCCAGCAATACCGGCCCGGTGCGTTGCAGGCGCTGCCGGCCATCACCGGAAAACCGACCGTGCGCGTGCTCGCCGGCACCTGCGCTGATACCATCCAGGATAATGCTATCGGAGTTGCCGGCCACCAAGGCGTCCAGGTCGGCCAGGTCGAGGCCGATGAACGGTGTACGCAAGCTGGCCAACCAGGCCAGCCGGTCTGCCGGTTGCAGCAATGCCAGCGTCAGTGAAACCAGGTCCTGGATCAGGGTTGTTGCAGCGAGCGGGGTAAACTTTATGGCCTGGTACCGATAGCGGGGCTGGTCCTGTTTCAGGCGGTCGAGCTCGGCTAATATGGCGCTTGCGTGACTGCGCGAACGCACCAGCACCGCGATGGTTTCATCCGCACTGCATTGGCCTATTACTTCGCAAACCTGCCGCGCCTCTTCCTCGTCATCACGTTCCGGCAAGATTTGAATAACGACGTTACCGTTATCCGGTACATCGGGTTTGGTGTCGGCCGCAGTGTAGCTGACGGCGCCGAGGACGGCATCGCTTTGCGGGGGCATCACCATGGGAAAAACCTGGTTGACCCAAACCACGATGGGTTTGGTCGAGCGGAAGTTCACACTAAGTTGCAACGGTATCAGGCGGATGTGATCGAACAGGCGGCCCTGCCAGGCCTTGATAAACAGGCTCACCTCGGCCTTGCGGAAGCGGTAGATGGACTGCATCGGGTCACCCACCAAAAACAGTGTGCGACCGTCGCCATCGCTCCAGCCGGTGGTGAGCTTGTCCAGCAAATGCACCTGGCTGAAAGAGGTATCCTGAAACTCATCCACCAGCAGGTGCTGTATGCGATAGTCCAGGCGCAGCGCCAAATCACTGGGTGCATGCTCGTGGCCGAGCGAGCGGATGGCCCGGTTGGCCATTTCGCTGAAATCGACCTCGCCATTTTCAGCCATCACCACTTCCCAGTTAACGGTGGCGCGAATCAGGATCCGTATCAGGGATTCGAGTGATTCCCAGGCTTCGTCTTCATACACCGGGTTGGGTAGTGTGCTGATGGTGTTGTAAATGCTGATCAGGGCGTCGTTTTCGCGGTGCTCGTTTAGCAAGGCAAAAAACTCATCCTTGTAAGCTGCATATCTCACCCTGTCGTCGCCCCTTGCACCGGAAGGTGCGGGAAAGCCTTCTTTGGCCGTCACCGACTTGCGCATCGTACCGCCTGCTGTGAGCAGGCTGTTGATCATGGTTTTCCAATGCGGCAACGCCTCTGCAATATCCGGCAGGTCGAGGAATTCAGAATCGAAGCCGCCGGCGGTTTCCAGCAGGTCACGCAGCTCGGCTTCGTTTTGCGCAGCATTGGATATGGCATAGCGATAAAAACGGGGCAGGGCAAGCAACAGGCTATCGGGTGTTAGTTGCCGCGCTTTGCCAAGCTGCACCTCGACCAGGTACCTCAAGGCATCTTCCATACCCTGCCTGTCAAAGCCATCACCGCAGCGGGCATCCAGCAGGTGGCCGATCCATTGCTCGCGGCTGGCCAGCATCGCGGTCAGCAGCTCCACCAGCCGGTCGTACTGGTTATCGTAACGATCCAGCACCCGGATAACATCGGCCTGTAGCGGGTCCCCGTCATCCTCGATAGCCGCCATGGTGCGGGTTGCGGCCGTGCGGTATAGCGCATCGGCGTCAACCGCGATCTGCTGGCCACCACCGAGACCGGACAACAAGGGAAGCTGACGTGCAAGCTCGCTGCACAGGCTGTCTATTGTGCGGATACGCAGACGGCTGGGTTGCTCCAGCAGGCTCCAGCCCTGCCCGGCATCATTTTCCAGCACCGCAAGGGCCAGTTCACGGCTGACCTGCTCGTGCGGTTTCAGTGTTTCGCGTGCATTCCTGCCGTTTTTCTCAAGGGCGGCGGCCTTTAAATGGCCCAGCAGCCGGTGGCTCATTTCTGCCGCTGCCTTGCGTGTGAATGTGATTGCAACGACCTCTTCCGGGTTCTCCACCTGCGCCAGCAAACCCAGCATGCGTTGGGTCAGCAGCTCGGTTTTACCGGAGCCCGCAGGCGCCTGCACGATGCAGGAATTGGCCAGGTCGCAGGCCTGCTCCCGCTGCAGCCAATCGGAAGGTTGATTCATGGTGAAACCTCCTTCGGTCTGTCTTCGTGGCTGGTCCTTGGCCGTTGTGCCAACTCCCCGACACGGCATAGCGGCTGCAACTCGCAATAGCTTTTTGCGCAGATCGCGGTGCTTCCCTTGGGGTCGATGGCGGCATTTCCGGCCAGGAAATCAGCCATCAGGCCGTGCAGGATCTTCCGCCAGTTTTCGATGGTATCAGGCATGTTCTGACCGGCTTTAATCAGCTCCCGGGTGCTGCTGTTTTCCCTGGGTGGCAAATCAGGTAACAGGCCGGCTTCGGTAACCACGCCTTTGAAGGAACAACCATCATCGCGGATGATTCCAAACGCCACCGCGGCCGGTGTTTTTTCTGCGCTGATGGCATACAGGGGTAATTGCGGGTCTTCGGGCCGCTCGCCAAACCATTTCTTTGGTTCAACCTTGCCGGTCTTGTAGTCGATGATGATCTCCTCACCCGATGGCAGCCGGTCAACCCGGTCTATGATCAGGCGTATGACCTGGCCTTCGATTTCGGGAAGGATTTCCTTTTCGAAACCAATCACCTCAAACGCCTCGCGCTGCATATCCAGCCGCAGAAACTCCATTACGTGACGGAAAACACGATCGGCTTCGACCTTGCGGAACGCGGGACGTTGCTGCAGGCCAAGTTCCTCGTCGGTCACATCGGTTACATGTTGGCGAACACGTGCGCTCAAGGAATCCTCATCCAGTAACAACAAGGCGGACAGGGTTTTGGTTTCCTTCCAGAAGTTTTCCAGCACGCTATGCACAAGGCTGCCGTGCAGCATCGCACTGATGCCATCGGCCGGTGTTTCCAGGCCGTCGGCGCCCAGCCGGTTGCTGGCAAAAGCGCGGAACGGGCACAGTGCCTGGTGCTTCAAAATGGAACTGCCACCCCTCGCGGTTCCGTGTACAAGCCTGCCCGGCATGGTTAGTTCATGAATCTGCGGGCGTGCCGATGCGGCGACGACCGCGGGCCAGTCGGGCTGTGACCAGCCCGGAAGCGTTTCAACCGTTTCAATACCGGCAGTTTCGAACAGGGGGCTGGCAAAAACATCCTCACCATCGAGCTGACCGGGGTAGCTGAATACGCAATCCGGGGCCGTCTCCAACAGGCGCCGGGTAATCGTGATCGCAACGGCCAGTTCACGCTGCGGGCTGGAGTGGGGTAAGGCTGCCTCCCTTTGCAACTTGCCGGGGATAAACGGATTGGGCTTGGCGCCGGGCGGCCAGTTATTGTTGTGCAGACCGAGTACCCACAAATGATCGAAACGCAGTTCGCTAATTTCGTACAAACCGAGGACCTGGATGCGTGCGATGGCTGTGCGCGGCTGGAAAATCTTTTCCCGGCAGACCTGTTTGAGCTGGTTGATTGCCGCTTTGCGGCCCAGCGCGGGTGCCGTTGCGTCCAGCGAAGCCAGCTCGCGCAAACATTCCCGCCAAGCCTGCAGGGCCTGCCAGTTGCGGGTCTGTTCCCGGGTTCGTTCCCCGGCCGGAAGCTCATTGCCGGTTTCCTTCGACAACGGCCAGCCAAGACTTACGAGCAGCTGATCAAATGATTCGGCCCAGGCGGAAGCAAGGCGTTGGCCCTTGCTGCCCGCCTCGAAACGTTGCAGGGTTTTGAGCACGGCGGCCAGCTCCGGGCAGTTCCAGCGCTGCGGTTCGTGCTGGTCTTCCGGCAGTTCATTGTGATGGTGGTCGTGTTTATTAATCTCACTTGCCCGGTAAAGCACCTCACCCGGTTTCAGCTGTCGCGGATACTTATCCCGCAGGCACTTTTCAAGCAGGGCGCGGTTGTTTCTCTCGGCCACCGCACCACGCAGCCAGGGGGATCTCAGCACACGGCCGATATCCTGTATCTCGATGCGGTTATCCAGCAACTTCAGCAGGTCAAAGGCCGATTCGATCATCGGTATTCGGGAAAGTGGTACGCCCATGGAGATATTCCATGGTTTTGTCTGCTGGCTGCCGCCGGGTGTGAGGATATCTTCGAGGTGCCGCTCGATAAGCGCCCGTCTTGACTCCAGGTCATGTACGACGACGGCGATGCTGGAGCCCGGGTCTTTCTCAAACCAGTGACGCACCCAGCGTGCCATTTGCACCAGCTCGTCTTTACTGTCCCTGCTCTTCCACAATACCGCCTTGTTCCGCGCGGCAGTGATTTTCAGGTGACAAGCATCGGGGCCGTGTTTGGCCAGGGCCGTCAACAGTTCTGCCTGGGCAGGTGTGAATTCATCGAACCCAATAAGATCGACCGCTTGCGGTGCCGATAACAGGCCATCATCGATGGCTTTGCACAGTATGCCCGAGCGCTCTTCCGGGCTGACCCAGCCGCCAGCTTCACAGTGCTTTTCAAAGGCCTTGTTCCATTGATAAAAGGCCGCGTGATTTTCATTTTGCTGGCCAAACCAGGCCGGGTTTTTCATATCCAGTTGCCATTCGCAAACCAGCCTGCGTGTATCGCGGAGCTGGCTTGCGAGTGACTCCGGGCGCAACAACTGGTGTGCGAATGGCTCACTTTTTAAGGTGTTTTCCCACAGGTTGACCAGCTGCCTGCTGCCGGGCACGGCGCGGCCAGTGCCCTCAACGCCGTGCAAACTGGCCGCTACCCAGAGCTCATCCAGCCACAGGTTCCAGGGGGTGATAACCGGGCTTGGCCACTGACGGTCGCCCTGCCCGCTGCGCCATTGCTTGTACAAGCCCGCCAATATGCGCGCGAGGCGGCTATTGCCGGTAACCAGGGTGTGGCCGGCCCTGAGGCGCCCGAACAATTGCTCATAATCAAGTATTTGAGCCGAAAGACCTGGGATTTGCGTTGAATTGTCTGAGCGGGTGTTCGTCATAGCGTTATCATACTGGTAGATTTCTCAAAAGCTGAGATTGTTTTAAGTAGTTGCCGCACCAGGCTCTGTTGAATCGACACCACCCTGCCTGGAGTACATGAACTCAAGTGTAGTATCGTTGTCGAGGAGTTAGTACCGAAGTATCTGAAATGAAACGGTTGAACGACATGGTCCATCCATTCCTATCCGGCAGGTTGTTTCTGTTGGCGGGGATTCTGCTGCTCAATGCCTGTGCGTCGTTGCAACCCGGAAAGATCAACCCGCCACCCCTGCGCAACGCCGACCCCCCGGTCCAGGTCGAAGATGTCGATGTATTGGCGATCTCACCCGCCATGGAAAAGTTCCTCGAACGTTATGTTCTTGAGTATTCCAGTGCGCAAACCCGGCTGGAATTGCTGACCACGTCCGTTATCAGGTCCGGTGTTTTGGGGTTTCAGTATGATGAACTTCAGACTTTGACAGCCGCAGAGGCTTTCGAAAAACGTACGGGCAACTGTATCGGTTTTTCCAACATGATGATTGCCCTGGCTCGCCGGGCCGGGCTGAACGCTTACTACCAGGAGGTTTTCAGACGTCCGGAATGGTCTGACTATGATGACGATACCGTGTTGCTGGTCAAGCACGTCAACGTTGTAATCGAAACCAAGCGCATGACCTGGGTGGTCGATGTCAGCGGTATCAAGATTCATCCGACCGCGCGCCGTAGAATCGTCGACGATAGCTATGCCAAGGCCCTCTATCTGAACAATATCGCCGTGGAGTCACTGCTGGTTAACGACTTGCCCACCGCCTATGCATACATGCGCAGTGCCATCAACGCCGATTCAAAAGCAACCGATCCCTGGGTGAACCTCGGTGTGATCTATGGCCGTAATGATCAGCTGGATGATGCGGCTTTTGTTTTTAACCACGCACTCCAGATCGACGTGAACGAATACTCCGCGTTGAGTAATCTTTACGAGGTTTACGTTGAGCAGGGCGACTTCGAATCTGCAGCCAGGCTCGAGCCAAGAGTTGAAAGATACAGGAGAAATAACCCCTACTACCTTTTGAGGTTGAGCGACGAGGCGCTCGAACACGAGCAGTATGATGAATCCATCAGCCTGCTGGAAAAGGCGATACAGAAAAAGGATAACGACCACAAGCTGCACTTTGCGCTGGCCAAGACCCAGTATCTGTCCGGTAAACAGGCCGCAGCAGAGGAAAGCCTGTTACGCGCACGTGCACTTGCCCCCGAAGATATGATGGCCTATTACGACCGGCCCCTGATGGAGCTGGTCACCGATCAATAAAACCGCAAGAACGGGGTCAGAGTAAAGTGCCAGAGTAAATACTCCACATGTTGGTGCCACATAGGAAGGGTCGTGTATTTACTCTGGCACTTTACTCTGACCCCAGCCTTCGGCCTGACCCCAGCATTTCGGCCAGCAACACCCCGGCATCCTCGATCACCCGGGTGTCTTCTACCAGGCGGCCGGGGTCGGGCTTGCTGGTAACCACGTCCTGCAAAAGGTTCAGCGCCTCCTCTTTTTCTCCGGGACGATATTTCAGCAGGGCTTCGGCCAGGTAAATTTTGCTCAACAGGCTGTCGGGTGCCACATGCAGCGAAAGCCGGAGCTCGCGGATGGCCAGGTCATGATCGACCCACCACGTAAAAATCGGAATTTTCGGCACCCGCGCATTGAGCTGACCGAGCAAACGGTGGCCCCCTCCATTTTCGATACCCTCATCCATCAGTACCATGATTTCGGCGAACTGACGCAGCTTGTATACCAGCCCCGTGAGTGCGGAAATCATCTTGCCGCTGTACTGTCCCCACAGACCCCAGTTGGCGGTTGCCCAGAAGCAGTATTCGGCGACATCGGCCTGGTCGCCGACGGCTTTCGCCACCTCTGCAGGTGGCAGTTTGAACAGGCTGCCGCTCAGCCCATAGCTGGACTCGATCTGCAGCCTGCCGGTCTCGGCGATTTCACGGCCCGCTTTATAAAGTGCAAGGCGGTCGGGGTCGTTTTGCAGTACAAACTCGCCTTTGAAGTAAAAGGCGCGTAACAGTTTCCAGCGCGCTTCGAGGTTATCGGGGTCCGCGTTCAGAACGCGACGGTAGGCGTTGATGGCTTCCTCTATGGGCTCCGCTGCAGCCCGCGAGCCCTGGTGGCCCAGGGCGCGTTGTGACCAGGCCTGGTCACCCAGTGCGAGGTCGTCGGCCGGACCGGCCAGCGCCATTGCCGACAGGCAAATCAATAAACCGGTCAACCAGATGATGACCCCTTGTTGCTCTTGGCGCTTCACTATGAACCCTTGTTGTGTTTTTTATAAAGATTTACGCGAAATCCTGACGTAGGTCAGTAAAAGTTTTTCGGCGAAGTTTATTGTACTTGATGATGCAGGGCACTAACGAACGCAAGGGGCCAGAGGAGAGCTATCATGTCGTTTAATCTCAGGAATCGCAGCTTTCTCAAGTTGCTGGATTTTTCGAAACGGGATCTGACCTACATTCTCGACCTTGCGCGGGATCTGAAACGTGCCAAGTACGCAGGTACCGAGGTGCAGAGACTGCGCGGTAAAAACATCGCCCTGATCTTTGAAAAGGCATCGACCCGCACACGTTGTGCATTCGAAGTGGCCGCCTATGACCAGGGCGCCAACGTGACCTATCTCGATCCGGCCGGGTCGCACATTGGCAAAAAGGAATCCGTCAAGGATACCGCGCGTGTGCTGGGACGTATGTACGATGCCATCGAATACCGTGGTGCGGGTCAGCAGATCGTACAGGAGCTGGCAGATTATGCCGGTGTGCCTGTCTTCAACGGTCTGACGGATGAATTTCATCCGACCCAGATGTGTGCCGACCTGATGACCATGCGTGAGTTCATGCCCCAGCCGTGGCACTGTTTCAAATACGCCTACGTGGGCGACGGGCGTTCCAATATGGGCAACTCGCTTTTGATCGCCGGTTGCCTGATGGGTATGGATGTGCGTATTGCCGCGCCAAAAGAATTATGGCCGGGCGCAGAGATGCTCGAGGTTGCACGCCGGCTTGAGAAGAAGAACAAGGGCAAGCTGATCATCACCGAAGATCCGTTTGAGGCGGTCAAGGATGTACAGTTCATCCATACCGATGTATGGGTATCCATGGGTGAAGCGCCCGAAACCTGGGAGGAACGTATCAAGCTGCTCAAACCCTACCAGGTCAACGCCAAACTGATGGCCGCAAGCGGCAACCCAAGGGTGCGCTTCATGCACTGTCTGCCCGCCTTCCATAACCTCGAAACCGAGGTCGGCCGGCAGGTCTTTGAAAAATTCGGCATGGATGCGCTGGAGGTGACCGAGGAGGTTTTCGAATCCGATGCCGGTATCCAGTTTGAACAGGCGGAAAACCGGGTTCATTCGATAAAGGCACTGCTGGTGGCCACGCTCGGCAGCCAGTGAACGACGGGAGTGACGGGGAGTGACGGGGTCAGAGTACAAGTGGCCAGAGTAAATACCCCACAAGTTGGTGCCTCATGGGAGGGGTACGTGTATTTACTCTGGCCCTTTACTCTGACCCCATCCATTAGGCAAATGGTTTAACATACGCAAACGCGCAAACATCTATCAGGGAAACATCATGCGACATGTGATCTCGGTTCACGACCTCTCGGTTGAAGCAATTATTGACGTTCTGGACCGCGCCGAAGGTATGCTGGCGATCGCCAGGGGTGAGGCAGTCAACGACTGTCTCAGGGGTAAGGTGCTGGGCAGTATCTTCTTTGAACCATCTACCCGGACGAGACTTTCATTCGAAACGGCAATGAACCGGCTCGGTGGCGGGGTTGTTGGTTTCGCGGGAACCGAGGCGACCTCCGTCGTCAAGGGTGAGACCCTGGCTGATACCATCAGGATGGTCAGCGGTTATGCCGATGCGATCGTCCTGCGGCACCCGCGCGAGGGTGCGGCCAAGCTGGCCACCGAGTTTTCGGATGTGCCGATCATCAACGCTGGTGACGGCGCCGGTCAGCACCCGACGCAGACGCTTCTCGATCTGTTCACGATCCGGCAGGAGATGGGCCGGCTGGAGGGTTTGAACATCAGCCTGGTCGGTGACCTTCGCTATGGCAGGACGGTGCACTCACTGGCGTACGCCTTATCCAAGTTTGGCAACACCATCAACCTGGTATCACCCGAAGGCCTGGAAATGCCGGGTGAAGTCGTTGACCACCTCAGGGACAGCGGGCAGTTTGGAACGGCCTGCCACTCGCCGGAGCAGGTGATCGGTGATACCGATATTTTATATGTCACCCGTATCCAGAAAGAGCGCTTTCCGGACCCGGTGGAGTACAAAAAGGTCGCAGGCAAGTACCTGATCGACCCGGAACTCGTATCCAAGGGGCCCGACAACATGATCGTCATGCACCCCCTGCCGAGGATCAACGAGATCACACCGGCAGTCGATGCCATGCCGCAGGCCAAGTACTTCGTACAGGCATTTAACGGTGTGCCGGTCAGAATGGCGTTGCTGTCGATGGTCATTGGAGGTAGTTAACATGTCGCATAAATACATGAAAGTCGAACGGATCGATCACGGCACGGTTATCGACCACATACTGCCTTCCATGGCCTTCGATGTACTCAGGGTGCTGGGGCTGTCGAGTGACCGGACCATGAGCATACTGATCAACAGCCATTCAAAGAAAGGTGGTAAGAAGGATATCCTCAAGTTCGAAGACATCGAGCTTTCAGCCGAGGAAGCGAACCTGGTCGCACTGGTTTCCCCGCAGGCCACGATCAACATCATCGTCGGCGGGAAGGTCGTCAGGAAATTCAACGCGGAGGCGCCACAGGTTGTCAGGGGCATCATGACCTGCTCGAACCCGAACTGTATATCGAACCAGAACGAGCCCATCACCACCGAGTTCAAATTAAGCCCGGACGCAGGGCATCGCTACGTTTGCACGTATTGCGAAAGGGATATTATCGATCTGGCCAAGCGGATCGGCGCGTAGAGTCACTGGCCGGGTGATCTAAATAATTGTTTTGTATGGTAAAACTAACGCTTCAGGTTTTTGCGTAAATGCTCTAATGCCGACAGTTGTGCAACGGCCTGCATCAGCTGGGCCTGGGCCTCTGCTATATCCATTTCGCCACTGCGGTCCGCCAGTTGCCTCTCGGCTTCAGCCTTGGCTGCTTTGGCAGCCGCCTCATCAAGATCGGCGCCGCGCATGGCGGTATCCGTCAGGATCGTAACCATGTGCGGCTGTACCTCGAGGATGCCACTGCTGACAAAGAAAAAGGCTTCCTCGCCATCGGCTTGCTGCACACGCACCGGCCCTGCCTTGAGCTGGGTGATCAGCGGTGTGTGGCGTGGTGTGATACCCAGTTCACCGGCAACACCCGACGCGATTATCATCGTTGCTTCACCCGAGAAAATTTCCTCGTGGGCGCTTACGATGTCACATTGTATTGTCTTGGTCATATTTCCGGTCTCTTTAAAAGAAGCTGCTTATGCGGCCTCTTTCTTGGTCATCGTAGCACCCTTGGCAACCGCTTCTTCGATACCGCCGACCATGTAAAACGCCTGCTCGGGCAGGTGGTCATATTCACCGGCAACAATGCCTTTGAACGCGCGGATGGTATCTTTAAGGGTCACGTATTTGCCGGCGGAACCTGTGAAGGTTTCAGCAACGAAGAAAGGCTGGGACAGGAAGCGCTGAACTTTACGCGCACGCGCCACGACCTTCTTGTCCTCTTCGGAGAGTTCGTCCATACCGAGGATAGCGATAATGTCCTTGAGCTCTTTGTAACGCTGCAATACGCCCTGCACGGAACGCGCTACATCGTAGTGTTCCTTGCCGATCAGGTTGGGATCGAGCAGACGCGAGGTTGAATCCAGCGGGTCCACAGCCGGGTAAATACCCTGTTCTGCAATCGAACGGGCGAGTACCAGGGTCGCGTCAAGATGCGCGAAGGTGGTGGCCGGTGACGGATCGGTCAAGTCATCAGCCGGTACGTATACCGCCTGGAAAGAGGTGATCGAACCGGTCTTGGTGGTTGTAATACGTTCCTGCAACAGGCCCATTTCCAGGGCCAGTGTTGGCTGGTAGCCCACCGCTGACGGCATACGGCCCAACAGCGCGGATACTTCCGTTCCCGCCAGCGTGTAACGATAGATGTTGTCGATGAACATCAATACGTCATTACCCTGGTCGCGGAACTCTTCAGCCATGGTCAGACCGGTCAGCGCAACACGCAGACGGTTACCTGGTGGTTCATTCATCTGGCCGTATACGAGAGAAACCTTGCCGAGTACATCGGCGTCCTTCATCTCGTGGTAAAAGTCGTTACCCTCACGGGTACGCTCACCCACACCGGCGAAAACCGAGAAGCCCGAGTGCTCGATGGCGATGTTACGGATCAATTCCATCAGGGTTACCGTCTTACCTACACCGGCGCCACCGAACAGACCGACCTTACCACCCTTGGCGATCGGCATGATCAGGTCGATAACCTTGATACCGGTTTCGAGAATATCGTTGCCGCCGGCCTGGTCTTCGTATGAAGGCGGCTTACGGTGGATCGGCATACGCTTTTCTTCACCGATCGGACCGGCTTCATCAATCGGCCGTCCCAATACATCCATGACGCGGCCCAGGGTTTTCTTACCTACCGGAACCCTGATGGCATCACCCGTATTGGTCACCGGCAGACCGCGTTTCAGGCCATCGGTGGAACCCAGTGCAATTGTACGTACCACGCCGTCGCCCAGTTGCTGCTGAACTTCCAGCGTGATGTCGGTGTTATCGACAGTCAGTGCATTGAATATCCGGGGCATGGCATCGCGTGGGAACTCCACGTCAACAACGGCACCGATAATCTGAACAATTGATCCAGCACTCATAAAACTCGCTCCACTCTTTTGGTGAGATGTGAATTGGTGGGATTCAAATAATGCCCGCTGAATTCACAAATAAATAATGTTCTGTTTAAACGCTTGCTGCGGTCTCTATACCGCTGCTGCGCCGCCCACGATCTCCGAAATTTCCTGCGTGATCGCGGCCTGGCGTGCCTTGTTGTAGGCCAGCTTAAGTTCGTCGATCAGGTCACCTGCATTGTCGGTTGCGTTCTTCATCGCCAACATGCGCGCAGCATGCTCTGAAGCCAGGTTTTCCAGCACCGCCTGGTAAATCAGTGACTCGATATAACGTAATGCAACCTCATCCAGCAATGTCTGGGCATCGGGTTCGTAGATGTAATCCCAAATTTCACCCATCTCGGTATCTTTCGACGGTGGCAATGGCAGCATCTGTGCGATCGTAGGCTCCTGCGTCATCGTGTTGACGAACAGGTTGTTAACGATATAAAGACGTTGTATGCCATTATCACGGTAGGCTTCCACCATGATCCGGATTGCACCGATCAGGTCTTCAATTTTAGGAGATTCGCCCAGGCCGCTGACATGACCCATGATCTCGACATCGATATTCTTGAAAAAGGCCGAGGCTTTCTTGCCGAGCGTCACCAGGGCGACGTCGACGTCCTTGGCCTTCCATTCCGACATGTCCTTCAGGACTTTCCTGAACAGGTTATTGTTGAGGCCACCACATAGACCACGGTCCGTGGAGACGATGATATAACCTACCTTTTCCACCTTTTCGTATTCAACCGTGAACGGGTGACGAATTTCCGGATTGGCCTTGGCGAGATGCCCGGAGATACGACGCATCATACGCACATAGGGGCGCGTGGCATTCATCAGGGCCTGTGACTTTTTAATTTTACTGGCAGAAACCGTTTCGAGCGCGGCCGTCACCTTCATGGTGTTGCCAATGCTCTGAATCTTGCCTGTAATCTCCTTTCCGCCTGCCATATTTGGCTTGCTCCTACTTTTTAACTTGCTGGCTTACCAGGAACCGGTTTCCTTGAAATCTTTCATGGCCGCGACCAGTTGCGCCTCCACTTCATCATTCCAGTCACCATGGTCAAGCGTTGCAACGAGCTCGGAATGCGTACTTGCCATGTATTCCAGTAACGCAGTCTCGAAATCACCGATCTTGAGCATCTCCACATCATCGAGGTAACCCCGGTCAGCGGAGAACAGCGAGATCGCCATATTGCCAACGGACAGCGGGCTGTACTGCGATTGTTTCATCAGTTCGGTTACGCGTTGACCACGGTCCAGCTGTTTGCGGGTCGTGTCATCCAGGTCAGAGGCGAACTGGGCAAATGCGGCCAATTCGCGATACTGGGACAAGGCCAGGCGTATACCACCACCCAGCTTCTTGATGACCTTGGTCTGTGCTGCGCCACCCACACGTGAAACGGAAAGACCGGCGTGTACGGCTGGACGGGTACCGGCATTAAACATGTCGGTTTCGAGGAAGATCTGGCCATCGGTAATAGAAATTACGTTGGTCGGTACGAACGCAGATACGTCACCGGCCTGGGTTTCAATGATAGGCAAGGCGGTCAGCGAACCGGTCTGGCCTTTTACTTTGCCTTCGGTGAATTTTTCCACGTACTCCACGTTGACCCGCGCCGCGCGTTCCAGCAAGCGTGAGTGCAGGTAGAAAACGTCACCGGGATAAGCTTCACGGCCCGGCGGACGACGCAGCAGCAGGGATACCTGGCGATAGGCCCATGCCTGCTTGGTTAAATCGTCATAGATGATCAGGGCGTCCTCGCCGCGATCACGGAAATACTCACCCATGGTGCAGCCGGAATACGGTGCGATGTACTGCATCGCCGCCGATTCGGAAGCCGAGGCGGTGACCACGATGGTATGCGCCATGGCGCCATGTTCTTCCAGCTTGGAGACCACGTTGGCGACGGTCGATTGTTTCTGGCCGATGGCAACATAAACACATTTAATGCCGGATTTGACCTGGTTGATGATGGTATCAATGGCGATAGCCGTCTTACCGATCTGGCGGTCACCGATGATCAGCTCACGCTGGCCACGGCCGATTGGCACCATCGAATCGATTGACTTCAGACCGGTCTGCACGGGCTGGGAAACCGACTGACGCCAGATAACACCCGGTGCAACCTTTTCGATCGGGGCGAAGCCGTCGTTGTCGATCTCGCCCTTGCCGTCGACCGGATTACCCAGTGCATCCACCACGCGGCCCAGCAGGCCACGGCCGTGGGGTACTTCGAGGATACGCCCGGTGCACTTGACGGTGTCACCTTCGGTGATGTGCTC
Organism: uncultured Gammaproteobacteria bacterium; assembly: GCA_963704855.1. Classification (GTDB taxonomy): domain Bacteria; phylum Pseudomonadota; class Gammaproteobacteria; order Xanthomonadales; family SZUA-36; genus SZUA-36. The sequence goes on along the minus strand of CAVPHY010000017.1, from coordinate 206,121 downwards.
GTAGTCGCCGAGGATAACGGTACCGATCGAATCGCGTTCGAGGTTAAGCGCGAGCCCGAAGGTGTTGTTGGGGAATTCGATCATTTCACCCTGCATGGCGTCTTCGAGGCCATGGAGACGGGCGATACCATCGGAAACGCTAACTACGGTGCCTTCGTTACGTGTTTCGGCCGAAATATTCAGCTCCTGGACACGCTTTTTAATCAACTCGCTAATTTCTGATGGATTCAATGTCGTCTGCATCGTCTTTTTCCTATCGGCCCACTGCTTATTCAGAGGCCATCCTGTGTCTATAAATTCAGTTAGAAAGGCTGTTCGACAGCTTTGTCAGCCTGTCTTTGAGCGATCCGTCAATTACCTGGCCAGCGGCGTAAACAACGGCTCCGCCGATCACGCTTGGGTCAACCTCGGCTTCCAGCAGTATTTCGCGATCGAAACGTTTGGCCAGCGCGGCCTTCAAGCGCGTGGCCTGGTCTTCATCGAGCGCAAAGGCCGAAACGACCCTGACCCGAAGCAGCCCATCGGCCTCTTCGCGCAGCGCCTGGTATAAATCTGCAATTTCCGGTAACAGCACAAGACGCTTGTTGTCAGCCAAAACTGACAGGTAGCCCTTGAACCGGTCGTCGAATACCTCGCCTGCGGTGTCCAGTAAAATCTGGACGATCTGGCTATTGCTCGCGTGCGGGCTATCCAGCAGACTGGCCAATGACGGATCCGTCACCGCTGCGCTTGCCAGGTCAAGCATGTCGTTCCAGCGTCCCGTGGCATTTTCAGCCACTGCCAGTTCGAACGCCGCCTTGGCATAGGGTCGGGCCAGTGTCCTCGCATTACTCATGTTCAGATCTCTGCGATCAACTTGTCGAGAAGCTCACGGTGCGTTTCTGCATCCACTTCTTTTTCCAGTATCTTGGACGCACCTAAAACAGCCAGGCTGGCAACCGATGCACGTAATGCTTCACGTGCCTGGTTGGCGGCCAGGGTGATTTCAGCTTCGGCCGCCGTCACCTGACGCTGGCGTTCACTGGTGGCATCATCTTTGGCCTGTTCCAGAATCTGGCTGTGACGCTGGTTAGCCAGGTCGACGATCTCACCGGCCTTGTTACGGGCCTCGAGTATCTGTTCGCCTGCGCTCAGCTTTGCAGCTTCCAGCTCTTTTTCGGCACGATCAGAAGCCGCCAGACCGTCGGCGATTTTTTCGCGCCGTTCGTCGATGGCCTTGAGCAGTTCCGGCCAGATAAACTTCATGCAGAACCACACGAAGATCATCATCGCGATCGACTGCAATACCAATGTGGCATTAATATTCATGCCTTACCTCGCTATTGGAAACTAGTGTTGAAAACATACCTGCTAACGACCGCTTGAGCGGCCGGCAGACCCGTGAATCAGTTTTCAACCGCCCAGTGCGTTTTGCAGCTGGCCGACGAATGGGTTGGCGAAGGTCAGGAACAGTGCAATACCGACACCGATCATCGCAACCGCATCCAGCAAGCCAACGGCAAGCAGGAATTTACCCTGCAGCATCGGCGCAACTTCCGGCTGACGTGCAGAACCTTCCAGCAAGCGTCCGCCAAGGAGGCCTACACCGATACCAACACCCAATGCGCCCAGGCCGACCAGCAGGCCAACCGAGAGTGCGGTCATAGCAATTACAGTTTCCATCAATAACTCCTGTTTACAAAAGATGGTTTATAAAAAAAACACATAGTGAAAAAACTCAGTTCAATGCCGATCGATTAATGGTGTTCCGAAGCCATGCTCAGGTACACGATGGTCAGCATCATGAAAATAAAAGCCTGCAAGGTAATGATAATAATGTGGAATGCAGCCCAGCCAAAGTGCATCAACTGCCCGCCCGTGAAGGCCAGGCCGCCGATCAATAACATCTCCACCAGTAAAAACCATAGGGTTTTCTTGTTATCCAGCTTGCCTTTCATGTTCAGCCACAAGGTGGCGAACACTGTAATGGAGGCCACGATCCAGAACCAGGCGGGGATATGCTCGCCAAAAATAGAGCTGAGCCCGGAGCCAATCAGGCCGGAACCCGCGGTAAAGATCAGCGCGATCAGGATAAAGATCAGTTCGCCCGCATACATGTTGCCAAATAGTCGCAAGCCCAGCGAAACCGGCTTGGCAAACAGGGTGATCGTCTCCAGCATCAGGTTAAATGCCATCACGAAAGGCCAGATGACCTTGGGCATACCCAAATCTCTTGGGTTCAGGGGGTTCATAACCAGTTCGCCGAGGAAGCCGCTGACACCCTTGAAGCGGATGGAATAGACAATGATCAGCACGAAAACCGCGACAGCCATACCCAGCGTGGCGTTCACATCTGTAGTGGGCACCACTTTCTGGTAACTCACACCCATACTACCGGCTACCCAGGGCAGCCAGTCGACCGGGATCAGATCCATGGCGTTCATGAAAAAGATCCATACGAACAGCGTCAGCGCCAGGGGCGCAATGAGCCGGCTGGTGCCGTGAAAGGATTCACGCACACTGCCGTCAACAAACTCAAAAATGATCTCGATAAATGCCTGGAAGCGGGTAGGTACACCGGAATTGGCTTTCTTGGCAACGTTTCTGAACATCACGTAAAAAATAAGGCCGAGGACAATGGCCCAGAACAGTGTATCTACATGAAATGCCCAGAAACCCATCGCGGCGGCTTCGGCAGCGCCGTGGGCAATACCCCATGTGCCATCAGCATGCTGCCCGAAGGTCAGGTTCTGCAGATGGTGTGCGATGTAGTCGCCGGAGGTTAAGTTTTCGGTGCCGCTTGACATGGATAACAGTCCGCTCTCAATTTTACGTCCCAAACGGGGAAATAGGTGTTCAATTTAGTAGCAGAAAGCGGTAAATCAGCTCGTCGCTATTAGCGGGCCATTGTAACACCCTGAATTGAGTCAGGGCAACGCCGTGGTGCAGTTTTGAGTACCATCGTCACTTCGTTTGAAGCCGGGCACGCGTAACGGGTCGTCTCAAGAGGTGCGGGGGCGGTCACCACGACTTCTGACCCTGTTGCAGAGAGGTAAACGAGTCATTCAATACCGTGATCAACATGGTGACCGCCGTGTCTGCCGGTATCGTCGGTATATCCCTGCTGGTGGGCGGAATCGGTATCATGAATATCATGCTGGTGTCGGTTACCGAGAGAACCCGGGAAATCGGCATCCTAAAGGCGCTGGGTGCGACCCGCCAGGATATCCTTCTGCAGTTCCTGATCGAGGCACTGGCCTTGACAATGATTGGCGGTCTGTTGGGGGTGGCCATTCATCTTCGGCATTGTGCCGGCCGCCAAGGCGGCGCAACTGGACCCGATTGACGCCCTGCGTTATGAGTAGTTTTTATGCTCTTCTTTTTCCCGGAAACTTACTCGTTGGCGGGTTTACCGATGGTCGCCAGGATACCGCCGTCAACGTAAAGCACCTGGCCGGTTACAAAATCACTTGCCTTTGAACCCAGGAATATCGCCGCGCCCTTCAGGTCATCGGGGTCACCCCATTTGCCGGCGGGTGTGCGCTGGATGATGAAATCGTTAAAAGGGTGGCCATCAACGCGGATGGGTTCGGTCTGGCTGGTGGCAAAATAGCCGGGGCCGATGCCATTGACCTGCACGTTATGCTTGGCCCATTCCGTCGCCATGTTACGGGTCAGCATTTTCAGGCCGCCCTTGGCTGCGGCATAGGCGCCAACGGAGTTACGGCCCAACTCAGACATCATCGAACAGATATTGATCACCTTGCCGCCGCCACGTTTGATCATGGAGCGGACGACCGGCCGGGTCATCACGAAGACACCGGTCAGATCGACGCGGATGACCTCCTCAAAATCCTCGAGCGGCATATCCAGTAAGGGCACACGTTTGATGATGCCGGCGTTGTTCACCAGGATATCGATCGGCCCGACTTCCTTTTCAATATTGACGACGACAGCTTCGACCGCCGTCTCATTAGTGACATCGAAGCGGTAACCGTGGGTGGTGATACCCCTGGCCTTGTACTGGTCCATCGCTGCGACGATTTTGTCATCGCTGGAGTTGCCGTTCACGACCAGGGTGGCACCCGCTTCGCCCAGGCCCATCGCCATGGCCATGCCAAGCCCGTGGGTGGCACCGGTTACCAACGCCACCTTGCCTGTCAGATCAAAAAGGTCGGTTGACATGATCAGCTCTCCTGGGAGGTGAAATCAGCCGGGTGGATTTTATCCATGTCATCGTAATCCAGGTTTTCCCCGGCCATACCCCAGATAAAGGTGTAGTTGCATGTGCCGGCGCCCGAGTGAATGGACCAGGTGGGTGATATCACCGCCTGGTTATTGGCCATCCAGATATGACGGGTTTCATCGGGCGTTCCCATGAAGTGGCACACAGCCTGGTCTTCCGGTACCTCGAAGTAGAAATAAGCTTCCATGCGGCGACTGTGAGTGTGCGCCGGCATCGTGTTCCAGACGCTTCCGGGTTTCAGTTCGGTCATACCCATCTGCAACTGGCAACTATCGACCAGGCCGTGCACGATCAGTTTATTGATCACGCGGTGGTTGGATGTTTCCAGCGAACCCAGTTCCACCTTCACCGCATCGGCCAGACCCACTTTCTTATTCGGGTAACTGTGATGGGCGGTTGCTGAATTCAGATAGAACTTTGCCGGTTTGGCAGCATCCACGCTCTCGAAAACCACGTCCTTTGCACCGGCACCCACGTACAACGCTTCCTTGTAAGCCATCTCGTAAGCAGTGCCATCCACCGTGATGCGGCCAGCCCCGCCGACATTGATGGCGCCCAGTTCACGCCTGTCGAGGAAGTTGGCGGCCTTCAATGCATCGATGCTGTCAAGCTTCAGCGGTTTTTTACCGGGGCAGGCGCCGCCTACGATGAAACGGTCGATCTGCGTGTAGACCAGGTTGATCTCGCCAACCTTGAAAAGCCCGCCAACGTGGAAGTTCTCCCGCAGCATGGCGGAGTTATACATCTCGAAATCGTCAGGGTGTACGGCGTAGCGTTCGGTGTAGTTAACAGTCATTTCCTTATTCCATTCAGTTCACTAAATCAGGTATTTGTAAACCTGCCATGATAGCAGGGGCAAGGCCCTTGGGGTTGTTCACGACCACCGTCGCAAGCCAGCAGCACAAGCGGTAATGCAAAAATAAAAGCTGCTTTTTTAATGGCTATACCCTCAGTCCATCAAGCCAAACGCGCGGGGCAGCCATTCGCTGATTCCCGGTATGTAGGTGACCGCCAGCAGGGCAAGAAACATCGCGACGTACATCGGCGTCAGCGGCCGTACGATTTCAGCGACCCGGGTCTTCCCCACGGCGCAGGCAACAAACAGGACGCTCCCAACCGGTGGTGTGCAGAGCCCGATCGACAGGTTCAGAACCATCATGATACCGAAGTGCAACGGGGTCATGCCCAGTGCCACCGCCACGGGCAGAAAAATCGGCGTGAAAATCAGGACGGCCGGAGTCATATCCAGGAATGCGCCCACCAGCAGCATGACAATCGCCGTGGTGCGCGTCGCTTTCAGCAGGATGTCACCCAACTGTGCAAGCTTGACCTCCCGATAAATAAAAACCGATAGTCCGAGCGCGTATAAAACCGCGATGGCGCCCGCTTCGGTCGCTGTAAAAACACCCGCCAGGATACCGCCTATCACCAGCACGATCAGGAACAGGCTGGGCAGCGCCGCGACGGTTTTCTCGAGCAGAACAGAGAGCTTCACGCGCTCCCCTGCAGGAAATTTGTATTTGCGCGCATAGGCTGCGCTGACGACCATCAGACCCAGGGCCACCAGGATGCCCGGCAGGTAACCGCCCACGAACAGGGCCGAGATTGAAACACCGCCGCTTGCGACCGCGTACACGATCAGGATATTACTCGGTGGGATCAGCAAGCCGGTGGTGGAAGCCGCCGCCGTCAAAGCCGCATTGAATTCTTTTGGATAACCGTCCTCTTCCATCGTCGGCATCATGAAGCTGCCAATGGCGGAGGTCGCCGCCACGGCGGAGCCCGAAATGGTCCCGAACAGTGTGCAGGAAATGACGTTGACGAATGCCAACCCGCCCGGCAGCATACCCACGACCGCCTTGGCAAAGTCGATCAGGCGGTGTGCGATACCGCCCTGGCCCATCAACTGGCCGGATAATATGAATAACGGAATCGCAAGCAGGGCAAAGCTGTCGAGGCCGCCGGTCATACGTCAGCCTCCGCCTTGTCTACAAGGAGTGTAAGCGATGCTGTAGTAGACGATCAACAGCCCGCTCAATGGCAAAACAGAATAGACCCAAGCCATCGGAATACCCAGGGCAGCCGTTGTCTGTTTCATCTCCCAGGTAAGTTGTACCAGTGATCCGCCACCTACCACCAGCACCGCCAGCGCAAAAAGGCCGCAGCTGATGTCGGTGATGATTTCCAGGCGTCTTTTGCCGACAGCGCCGACTTTCTGATACAGCAGGTCAAGACCGAGGTGGGCTTTTTCGCGGTAGGCGTAAACCCCGCCGAGCAGGCCGACCCAGATCAGCAGCATGCGGGCGACTTCTTCGGTCCATTGGCTGGGATCTCCCAGTGCATAGCGGGACACGACCTGCCATGTGACCACGATAACCATCAATGCCATGCATGATGTCACCAAAACCCTTAGTAATTTATCCAGTAAGTTGATCATATGGTTCTTTGCCGGCGTCCATTATTGGGCTGCGATGGCATCGAGCACATCGCCAATCGCAGTGCCCTTGTATTTCGCTTTCATATCCGCGACCACCGCCATGAAGGGGGCCTTGTCCGGGCGGATAATCTCCACACCACCGGCCTCAATCGCCGCCAGGGCCTCGTTACTGGCCGTTTCCCAGAGTTGTCCCTGGTAGATGACGCTGTCATCCACGGCCTGCTGCAACCAGCCCTGTTGTTCAGGCGCCAGGCCATTCCAGATGTGCAGGCTCATCAGCAGGATATCGGGAACGGTGGTGTGTTCATCCAGGATGTAGTATTTGCACACCTCGTACTGGCGCGACAGGTGCAGGCTGGGCGGGTTGTTCTCCGCACCGTCCACCACGCCCTGCTGCAGCGCGGTGTATAGCTCGCCCCATGAAATTAGGCGTCGCAGCACCACCCATGGCCGCGACCATTTGTACGGAAGTCTCGCTTTTTTGAACACGGATTTTTAAACCTTTCAGATCGGCAGGGTTGCGAATGGCTTTATTAGTTGTATAAAAACTGCGGCTGCCGGCATCGTAATAACCCATACCACGCAGACGTACCTTTTCAGGAGCCAGCAACAGTGATTTGCCGATATCCGATGCGATCACCTGGTCGTAATGCGCCTTGTCCCTGAACACGTAAGGCAGGCTGAACACCTTCATTTCGGGCACAAAACTTTCCAGTGGGCTGGAGGATGCCTTGGTCATCGCAAGGCTGCCGATCTGCAGCAGTTCGACCAGTTCGCGCTCGGACCCCAGTTGACCGCTGGGGTAGATTTCCATTTTCATTGTGCCGTTTGAGTAGTGTTCCAGACGCTCGGCCATATGCACCATGCCTTTGTGGACGGTGTGACCGGTATCGAGCGCATGTCCCAGCTTCAGGGTGGTGACATCACCTTGTGGCCCGCAAGAGGCCATTAACAGCACCAGTAGAGCACACGGTATCCGAAAACAGGGTTTCGATTTATCGCTCATTAAATTCGCTCCAGGCACCACTTTCCGAATGTGCGTTGTATCTGGCTTCGGCAACTACGATAGAATAATAGTAGACTTCACTTGCCACCGGTAGCACAATTTGTAATTGTTGGCTAAAATTTGTCGAAAATCAGGGTTGGCATGAAGAACAGGAAGATAACCATTAACGATGTTGCCAGGCTATCTGGCGTATCCAAGCGGACCATATCGCGGGTTATCAACAACTCTACCAAGGTGGGTGAGGCTACCCGCGAAAGAATTCAGAAAATTATCGATGAGTTGAATTACAGTCCAGATCCGCAGGCCCGTGGTCTCGCGGCCAGTCGGTCATATCTGCTGGGTATGATTTATGACAACCCGGATGGCCTATATATCAATGATGTACAGCGCGGTGTGTTGAGCGTATGCCGTGAGTTTGGCTATGAACTGGTGGTGCATCCCTGTGACATGAATGCTGGCACCCTGATTGACGAAGCCGTTAACTTTGCCAGCCGTTCCAAGCTGGACGGTGTGATCATTCTTCCGCCGGTTTCCGAAAACAATGACCTTGCGGGCGCCTTGAGGAAAGCCAATGTGAACTATGTGCGGCTCGCGTCTATCGCACTGGATACCGCCGAACATGTCGTCATCTCCAATGAACGTTCAGCTGCAGCGGCAATGGCTGAATACCTGGTCAGCCTGGGGCACAGGCGTATCGGTTTTATCTCCGGGCCCAAAGGTATGAAATCCACCCGCGAACGACTGGAGGGTTTCCGTGACGCACTGGAGAAATACGGCTGCGAACTCGACAGCGACATGCTGGCGCTTGGTGCCTATACCTTTGAATCGGGCATGGAATGTACCCGAGCCCTGCTGGCGAACCCAAAGCCGCCCACGGCTATATTTGCCAGTAATGACGAGATGGCAGTGGGTGCGATCAATGCCGCCCGGAGTTTGGGTATGGACGTGCCGGCGGACCTGTCGGTTGCCGGCTTTGACGACAGCATGCTGGCATCGAGAATCATACCCTCACTCACCACGATCCGCCGCCCTGTAAAGGAGATGGCCCGGTTAGCCACCACCAAATTGATTGCGTCTATCGACGGCCGGGATGACGATGCCGGCACCGCCATCATGGTTTTGCCAGAGCTGATCACACGCAACTCTACACGCGCCATTCTTTGAGAGATTAGAAACATGACTGAAAAACTGCTTGATCCGGACCGGCTGTTTCCCGCCGACCCAAGCATACGTAAACTTACCCGCGGTCTTTATGCCGGTATCAAAAACCTGCCCATTCTCAGCCCGCACGGCCATACCGACCCCAGCTGGTTTTCAGAGAATAAATGCTTCAAAGACGCGACCAGCCTGCTGCTGATCCCGGATCACTACCTGTTCCGCATGCTGTATTCGCAGGGTATCGCGATGGAAAGCCTCGGTGTGCCGCGTATTGACGGTGGCCCGGTCGAGACCGATATGCGCAAGATCTGGCACGTGCTTGCGGCCAATTACCACCTGTACCGTGGTACGCCGTCATCCATCTGGATGGACCATGTTTTTTACGAGGTGTTTGGACTGACGCAGCGCTTTTCACCGGCCACGGCGGATATTTTCTATGATCACATCACGGCGGAACTGCAAACAGATGCCTACCGCCCGCGCGCCCTGCTGGACCGTTTTAATATCGAGCTGATTGCCACCACCGAAGGTGCAGTCGATGAATTGCTCCATCACCGCGCGATTGCAGGCACACCCTGGGCCAAACGCGTGATTACCACCTTCCGGCCGGACGATGCCGTTGATCCGTCGCGGGAGGATTTCAGTGATAACGTCATCCGCCTGGGTGAAATGACCGGAGAGGACACCGGACACTGGGAAGGCTACCTGGCCGCGCTGCGGGCGCGCCGCGCCACCTATCGCGAGTTCGGGGCCACCGCCACCGACCACGGCCACCCCACCGCCGCCACCGCGGACCTGGGCAAGGCGGAATGCAAGACACTGTTTTCACGCTGTCTTTCAGGTCTGGCATCCGCCGCGGATGCGGAACTGTTCCGCGCCCAGATGCTGACCGAGATGGCGGGTATGAGCCTCGAAGACGGTATGGTCATGCAGATTCACCCGGGCGCGCGGCGCAATATCAACGCCCAGGTGTTCGCCAAATTTGGCCGCGACAAGGGCGCCGATGTGCCTTCGGCCACCAACTACCTGGACGGTCTGCAGGCCTTGCTGAACAGGTATGGCAACGAGCCAAACTTGAAGATCATCCTGTTTACACTGGATGAAACGACCTATGCCCGTGAACTGGCCCCGCTTGCAGGCCATTACCCCTGTCTGAAACTGGGACCGCCCTGGTGGTTCCACGACAGCCCCGAAGGTATGTTGCGTATCCGTCAGCAAACCACGGAAACCGCCGGTTTTTATAACACGGTCGGTTTTAACGACGACACCCGTGCCTTTCTGTCGATCCCGGCCCGTCACGATGTTGCGCGGCGCATGGATAGCCGTTTCCTGGCAACCCTGGTGGCCGAAGGCCGTCTGCGTCTTACCGAGGCCGAGGAGTTGTCTCATGATCTGGCTTATAACTTTGCCAAGCGGGGATACAATTTGTAATTCTCTGTGTACAGCCACCGTTGGCAAGCCGGTTAGCGTCCGGCCCGGGTTGTTCGTCACTGTCCAGTGCCAGTGAAAATCCACACGGTCGCCGGTTTGCTCTACCTCAACTAACGCAACGACCATGTCCGGGAATACGGTCAGTAATACCCCGGGCGTCAACAAAATGAGCACGAATCTCATCGTCGAAATTGAACCCTTCAACACCACCTCGGCGACCTTGTTGATATCTTCTTAATAAAGTAATATAACATCATGAAATACTACGTAAATGTAACTGATTATTATTTGAATTTAAAGCCCATATGGGTCTACAAATTTGCCATCATATTGCTGCTATTCTTCGGGCCGCAATCAGCATATGCACAAGTGTTGGTGAATGGTGATTTTGAAACCGGTGATTTTACGGGTTGGACGTATTCAGGTAATTTATTTGTTATCGGTGTATACGTCATTTCCGATCAGTGGTCTTTGGATTTTAACGGTGACAACCTGCCGCCAAATGGAGAAATCTCACAGCTTGTTAATGTCAATATTGGCGAACACTATGAATTGGCATTCAAGTATGGCTATGCTGGAAACAGAGAAGATCAACAATTAGATATTCAAGTTGATGGGGCTGGTGGTATCGGGTCTCTAATAAACAGCAGTGTCATTGTCACGACTCCTTATTCTGCACCAAAAACTTTTAGCGAAATATTTATAGCCGATACTTCAACGATTACATTGAGGTTTTCGGATGTCATAACGAACACTTCGTTTAGCTCTGATATGATAATTGATGACATTACAATTCAATCAATCGATGTAATATTCAACAACGGTTTTGAATGACCAGGTGACCGGCGAGCCCTCAACCCCCACCAACACACGAAGCTTTAATGCCCGCCGGCGGTGAGGTCTTCCTCAAGCGTAGTCGAATAGGCTGAAAGATCATTCATCTCACAAGCGAGTTTTTCAACAGAATAGGCCATTAGCGGCCTTTGAAATTAAATGTATTCGCCTTTTATACTGATTTCATATTTTGGAAAAAACCCGGGCCGAGCCCGGGGTTCCTTCCTGGGTTTCTGCACAGTGTTTTTCAACAGGTTTCCAAGACAAAGTCTACCAACAGTGATCTGGAAATGATGTCATGAACCGGCGAGAACAAAGCCAGTTCTTTAAGCGTGGCTGCATTTTCTGTGCTATCTACCAACATGCGAACCTGCACATGGTTGTAACCTTTCCTGACCTCATCTGACATACCCAGCATTCCGCGCACATCCATATTACCTACCAGGGAGGATTTAACTGATTTGATTTCAATGCCCTGAACGGCAGCATGGTAAACCATGGTGGATGTCAGGCAGCTTGCCAGAGAATGCAGGACAAACTCCATTGGATTGGGGGCACCGTCTCCGCCCCCGCTGACTGCAGGCTCATCCGCGTCCACGACGAATGGCTCCGTGCGTGTGTCGTCCTCGCGACCGTCGGCGAAGTATTCCTTGATACGACTGCGGTTCAATCCACCATCAACCCATTGGTTGTTCAGCCGAAACTGAAATTTTGATCTCTCCGTGTCTTCTTCGATTCTTCCAATCAAATTCATCACATGGTCAACACTGACGCCATTAACTCTTGGATTGGTGATTTGTAACTGGTTTTGTGCTTGCATAATCATCTCCTTAGTTTGCTTGAATAAAAACGATATCTGAATCGCGGATACAGAATATTAAGAAACAAACCAGGTGGACTACTGCATGGAATGTAGTGATGAGCTACAGTATATGTAGTTGTGCTTAACACGAATCAGGTTAATCAGATGGCTGAGTACGGACAGTTCTGCCCGGTGGCGAAAGCCTGTGACATCATCGGCGAACGATGGACAGTATTAATCCTGCGCGAATTGTTATTAGGAACGACGCGCTACAATGAGTTCCTGCATGGCTTGTCCCGCATTTCCCCTACCTTGCTGAGTAAGCGCCTTAAAGCCCTGGAGGAAAAAGGCCTGATTGTCCGAAAACGCCCTCCCGGGCAAAAAAGCCATGAGTACTACCTCACTGCATGCGGTCGCGAACTTGAACCACTAATTGAGCATCTCGCAGTATGGGGTATGCGTTGGGCCCGCGGCCAATTGGCTGATAGCGAGCTCGATGTTGAGTTTCTGATGGTCGATTTGCAGCGCCGCTTGCAGACGGATCGCTTACCAGACGGTGAAACGGTGTTGTGCTTCACTTTCGCCGAACTTGAAACATATAAAACCTGGTGGATGGTCGCCTGTGGAAAAGAGGTAGACCTGTGTACCGAGAACCCCGGCAAGGAAGTTGATCTGTACATCAACTCGGGAGTGCGCGACATGGTCAAAGTTTGGAGAGGTGACCTGACCCTGAGGAAAGCATTACGGGAAAAGTTGGTCCGTACACAAGGCAACACGCATTTGATCCGATCAATGCCTGACTGGCTAGGTATTTGCCTTTATGCTGACATCAAACCAGCGCAGAAATAGATCGTTCGCATACCTGACATTCAGTTATTAGAGGAATGACAAGGGATTAGATCCAGTTTCTTGGACGTCTGTTCCTGGCCGGTTGAGCCGATTCAGCAGGAACTCCTCGCGCCTAACCGAGCTGGACGCGCGCGCGTGGTCGTTCCATACCACTTCGTGCTGGTGATTGTGGACTATATTCGTGCGCCTTCTGATGTATTTCCTGTTGCTTGCAATAACGGACTTCACTATCCTGTCGCGGAATGACCCACACCGTATCGATTGGCCCCGCGCCCCTTCCTTGGACTGACTCGGACTTAACCTGTAAAAATGCCAGCTAATTTTCGCAAGCGTGCCCTCAACTGGGTTCTCGCCCTTGGATTCGTGGTCATCTGGTATGGCCTGTTGCAGGGTGTGTCCGTATGGTTATTTAATGTCAAGCTCTACCCGAATGCCGTAACGCAGGATTTGATCGCGAATCTTCTGCTGGGAGCCGTGGTCTACCTGCTCTCACGCAGTCTCGCCTGGTACCTGCCTGCTATCGCGTTTCTGCTGGTCACCCTGCATATCGGCAATGCCGCCAAGGTCGTCATACTGGGCGGGCCCATAATGCCGGATGACCTGCTGGCGGTAAGCAACCTGTTCCAGTTGTTTGAAGGCTGGCAGTTGGCGGGCGTAGTGGCAGCGGTGGTGGTGCCGGGCACGTTCCTGGTGCTGGCGATGGCATGGCGCTCAACTTCAGCCTGGGTAACGCTGTGCGTGCTGGTGATCGCCGTCTGGGGGCTGTTCCAGGCGCCGACCGCCGTATCCCGCTCCATGGACCGATGGTTTGGTGACACCATCTGGAATCAACGCGGTAACTTTGCCGGCCGTGGTCTGCTTATTCACCTGGTGCAGGAGTCCGCCCGCTACCTTGCACGGGGAGCCAATCCGCCCACCCGGGCCGAGGTTACCCAGGCATGGGATGAACTGCAGCGGGCAGAGCCCCTGCCAGGTTCATTGACCGTACCGGCCGGCGTCTCAGGGCGTAATGTGCATGTAATCGTGCTGGAGTCATTCTGGGACCCCATGGCTCTCACCGCGGCCGGGCTTTCGGCGGACCCGATCGACCCGGCGTTCCGTGCTTTGTGGGCGGAGACCGGCAATACCGAGGTGTTGTCACCGGTTTTCGGGGGCTATACCGCCAACGCCGAATTCGAGGTGCTGTGCGGTTTCCCGGTTACGGAAGACGCGGTGTTCTTCGAGGGCTGGCTGAGGCGTGACGTACCCTGCCTGCCGCGTCATTTGAAGGGTGTTGGCTACGAGAGCATCGTCTCCCATCCGAATGTGGCGGCTTTCTGGAACCGCGTGAATGCCTACCGGCGCATCGGCTTTGACCAGTACTGGGCGAAACCCGACTTTCAGCTTGATGACATGAACCGCAATTTTCTTGGCGACGCATCCTACTACCGGCAGGTGTGGGAGAAGCTCACCCCCTTGCTGGATAGCGAAACACCCATTTTCAATTACATGCTGACCATCTTCGGCCATCTTGACTACCCGCTCAATGAACAGCGCCCGGCAGTAATCGAGACCGCTGCCGACAGCAAAATGGTGCGCGACTTCGCCAATACGATGTACTACAAGTCACGTGAACTGATGGCGTTTCTGTCCACCCTGCGGGCTAAAGACCCGGACTCCCTGATCGTTCTGTTTGGTGACCACGCGCCGTTTCTGGGGCCCAACTTTGGCGGCTTTACCGATTCCGGATTACTGGCCGACAAGCGCTCGAATTTCGATGACGAAATGTTCGAAACCCTGGTAACCACACCACTGGTGGTCATCGACGGAGAGCGCGGCCCATTGAGGCTGGGCGACGTGCCCATGTACCAGCTACCGGTGATAATCCTGGATCTGCTGGGAGACCGGCGCCCGACGTTGATGCATCTCGCGGCCACTTCGCCCGAAGCGCCGCTGCGGCCTCTGCCGGGTATGTTTTTTCTTGGTGGTGGAGAAAGCCCGCTGGTTTGCCGTGAAGGCCAAAGCAACCCTGAAAGTTGCGAGGCTTCGGAGCGCTGGCTTCAGGCCATTATCCTCCTGACCCAGGATCTGTTTGGCGGATCCCAGCACATCCTGACGGGCTTCGACTAGCTCATCGCGCCCACAAGTTTGGCCGGCAACTTCGGCAGGCTGCCGATCAGGGCGACCAGTACCGCAGCTGCGTACGGGATACCCTGCACAGCCAGCACAACGGTCCAGATCTGAATATCCATCATGTCGCTATCGGGTCGGAGCACGTACACACCGGTAATCGCCAGCGCCAGCGCCACCAGGAACATCAACTCTTCGCGCGCATCCAGCAACGACTGGAACAGCGCATTGCTGCTGGCGAATTTCGGTGTACGGAAAAACCCGATCCGTCGGGTAACGAAACCGGTGATCATGGCGCGTGCGATCGTGTGCGAAAGCGACAAGCCGGCAATACCGGCCGCCAGGCTCTGACGCAGCGTGGCCTTCACCCGCCGGCGGTATAGGAAAAACATTTTGACCAGCTTGAACACGAACAACGAAAGCGGCAATATCGCGAACAGGATATTCGGCGGCGGGACCGATTCTGGCCAGTAAATCATGCTTATTGTCCAGGCCAGGGCCGCCAGGTTGAAAGCCAGGTTGAAGCCATCAGCGAGCCACGGCAGCCAGCCTGCAACGAAATGGTATCGCTGCCCCCAGGTCAACTCGCTTGTTTCCATTCCAAGCAGCTGCGTCAGGTGGTGCCGCAGGATCAGAACCGCACCATAGGCCCAACGGAAGCGCTGTTTCTTGAAGTCCGCGAAATTATCGGGCATCAGCCCCTTGCCATAGCTTCGTGGTATATAGATCGCCTTGTGTCCTTTCTCGAAGATACGCAGGCCCAGCTCGGCATCCTCGGTGATGCACCACTCGCCCCAGCCTCCGACCTCTTCCAGCACCGTGCGCCGAACCATTGTCATGGTGCCGTGCTGGATGATCGCGTTGCGTTCGTTGCGGGTCACCATGCCGATATGAAAAAAGCCCCGGTATTCGGCCATGCACATCGCCTTGAAGGCATTTTCACCAGCGTCCCGGTAATCCTGTGGGCCCTGGACGATACCCATTTCGGGATCGCTGAATTCGGGAACCATATCCCGCAGCCAGTCGGGTTTCACCAGGTAGTCGCTGTCGATGACGGCGACAATTTCGGCTGCCGGATCGGTCTGTTGCAGAGCAAAGTTCAGTGCCCCTGCCTTGAAGCCTTCGAGGGGGTCGACGTGAAAGAAACGAAAGTGCGCACCCAGCTTTTCGCAATGCGCCTGCACCGGTTGCCATACGGCCGGATCCTTGGTGTTGTTGTCGATGACAAGCACCTCGTAGCGCGGATAGTGCAATGCCGCCAGTGCATCCAGTGTCTGAATCAACATGTCCGGGGGTTCGTTATAGGCCGGTACGTGCACCGAGACCAGCGGAAGCTGCTCGTCCGTTAATTCCGTCCGTCTTGACGCGGGACGAAAGGGATGCATCCACGCCGATTCAGCCAACTCGTGTGCTTCGGCCAGCAATACGATGATAATACCCAGCGCCGCAATGAATAACATGATACCCATCGCCAGTGTCATCGGTGTCAGGTACTGGCGGGAATATTCGTAAACCATCCAGACCGCAAAGGTGGTTATCGTGTAGGCCACCAGCGCCAGGAAGCCACGGCCGCGGGCCATCAGCCCGCCACTGTCACGGAACATGAGGGCCAGCAACATCACCGTCAGCCCGATACTGATAGCCATCAACCCCTGCCAGCCGGGTATGCGGACAACTGGCTCTGTAAATTCAAACTTGGGTTCGCGCTCGATGTCATACACGCCCCAGTTGGTGCCTGCCTCACCCTCCAGTTCGCGCTTATAGAGCTGATCAAACGCCTCCATCACGTAGTAGGTGTAGCCATTGCGTTCCGCGACTGCGAGAAAACGCCGCAGGAATTTGGCCTGGTTGGCCTGCGTGGCCGAGGCTGCGCTCCGGGTACGTCCATTGCTGGGCCAGCCGACCTCGGCTATGACAACCTCTTTATCCGGATAGGTGGTCCTGAGCTGTTCGTAGCGTGAAACAACATAATCGACGGCCTGTTCCACGTCGAGACCTTCCCAGTAGGGCAATATATGGACCGCTATGAAATCGACATGCTCGACCAGTTCCGGGTGTTTGAGCCAGATGTGCCAGGGCTCCGCCAGGCTGACCGGGGCCTTGATGTCTCTGCGAACCCGCTTGAGATAAGCAATCATCTCCTCCACCGTCTGGTCCGTCCTCAGCAGGGCCTCGTTGCCGACAATCACACGTACTACGTTTTCCTGGTTTTCGCGGAAGACATCGATGAGCTTCTCGATCTCCCGCCTGTTTGCCCGATTATCCCGGCCGATCCATGCGCCCAGCACAACATTGAGGTGATAGGCGCTGGCCAGTTGCGGCACCGCGGCCAGCGTGGACTCTACCGTGTAAGTGCGCACGGCATGGGCCTTTCCGGCAAGCACGGCCAGGTCTTCGTCGATCTCTTCGATAGAGGGGAATTGCCCTGGCATCGGCGCCTGGGTACCGCGCATCGGGGAAAAGCAAAACCCCTTGATCGTGGTGGGCCACGGCGGTTCGATGTCAGACTGGTTGATAACTGCCCACAATACAACAGTCAAACAACCCATCAGAATTGTAATGAGGGGGCCTGCGCGATTCATCGACAATTAATTATTATTCGAACCCGTCATATTTGGGGTGACAATTGTATGCTTTTACTAAAGGAATAGTTACTACCTATAGAGTTTTAAGAGAAAAAATCCAGGTCCGGGTATTTCACTTTCAACTATCATGTGCGCCTTATGAAAGACCTTACCCAGGGATCGATACCCAAACACGTCATCGAAATGGCCGTACCGATGGCGATCGGTATGCTGGTACAGACGCTTTAGTTCCTGGTCGACCTGTATTTCGTCGGCAGGCTGGGTGATGTGGCGCTCGCCGGTGTAAGCGCTGCCGGTAACACCATGTTCATGATCATGGCGCTTACGCAGATTCTCGGTGTTGGCACGGTCGCGTTGATTTCCCATGCGATTGGCCGCAAGGACCAGCCCGATGCCAACCTGGTTTTCAACCAGTCGTTGCTGCTGGCTGTAGTCCTGGGGCTGGCGACCCTCGTGTTTGGTTATGCGTTGTCCGGTTACTACATGGCAACCATAGCCGCTGATCAGGATACGGTGCAGGCCGGTGTCACTTACCTTTACTGGTACATGCCCGGTATTGGCTTTCCCGCACCGGCCGTGGCCGGGCAGAACTTCGGCGCAAAGCTCGCAGACCGGGTTCATCACACTTTTCGATGGACAGTCTTGATGAGCAGCGTGTTCATGCTTAGCCTGACGATTTTCTGCCAGTTCGAAGCGGCTGTGCTGGTGAAAGGCTTTAGCGACGATCCTGCGGGCATAGCGGTCGCGGTCACGTTTCTCACGATCATTTCCTGGAACTTTGTTCCCACGGCGTTCATCTTTACCTGCTCCGGGCTCTTCCAGGCGATGGGCAACACCTGGCCTGCCATGCTTAGCACCGCAACCCGCATTGTCACTTTTGTCGTACCCGTTATCTGGGTGTCTCAAACCACGGGTTTTGAGATCAGGCATGTGTGGTTTTTGTCGGTCATGGCCGTTGCGTTGCAGGCGGTGATCAGCTACCTGTTGTTGCGCAGGGAGTTTGGCCTTCGACTGAAGTTTCCCGGGGTTCAGGATTGATTTGAGCCCTTTGCAGGGTATGTATCGCTATCGCTGATTGCTTCTCGTGCGGTAGTACTCAACAAGGCCAAAGACTGCGGCGGTAGCCACGGCCAAAATTACCTGGGTCTGCAGGGGGGTTGAAACCAGGCCACCGCTGAGCAGGCCTGCACTTAAGGCAGCAAACTTCATCGTGTAATAAATCAGCTTGCTGATAAGGATGGCTGCGGCTAACGCGGCAAAGGCCGGAATACGCGTCGCCTGCGCCAGGTAAACGTAGCTCGCCACGAGGATCGAGAGCTCAATACCCATCAACAGGGCTTTGAATGGTACCGGGTGGCCGGTGATCATGGCGGAGGCCAGTGGAATGGTGAAGGCGATGAAGTAGGCATTGGCGCGGTTGGTGAACAGCAGCGCGATGATCAGCGCAATGCGCATTGGCTCGAACATGTACAGGGGCAGTGCGGTGGCGTGGGAGAGGCTGGGTAGCAGGTACAGGGTCGTTAACAAAGCCACATCGATCAGGAATGTGTTTCTGTACTTGCTGAAGCTTGCCAGTGCTGCTGTCATGTTCGGTCTCCTACCTTTGTACCCTGGCCGAGCCGCCCTTGGCGAATGCTTCCACCTCGGACAATTTGGCCATGGTGGTGTCGCCGGGGAAAGTTGTCAGCAGGGCGCCATGTGCCCAACCCAGCCGTACGGTTTCATCGAGGCTGCGACCGTTGAGAAAGCCGTAGATCAGGCCGGTGGCAAAACCGTCGCCGCCGCCGATCCGGTCGATTACACCCAGTTCACGCACCGGGCTGACAGCCTGCTCGCCCTGGCACCAGACCACTGCACCCCATTGGTGGCGGTTGCTGGATTCCACTTCCCGCAAGGTGGTGGCGACGGACTGGATATTCGGAAATGCAGCCCTGACCTTTTCGATCATACCGAGAAAGGCGCGTGTGTCGAGCTTCGATGATGATTCCACATCCTGGCCTTCAATACCCAGGCCCAGCTGCAAATCTTCCTCGTTACCGAGCAGTACATCGACGTGCTCGACGATGGCGCGGAAGGTTTTCTGGGCCTGCTCGAGACCACCGTTGGGCGCCCACAATTTCGGGCGGTAATTCAGGTCGAAAGAGGTGATTGCGCCGTGCTTCTTGGCCGCCTTCATGGCCTCGATAATCAAACCCGACGTGGTTTTGGAAAGTGCGGCGTAGATGCCGCCGGAATGGAACCAGCGCACACCCCGCCCGAAGATCTCGTCCCAGTCAAAATCACCGGCCTTGAGCATGGCACCCGCCTCGTTGGCGCGGTTATAGAACACCACCGGTGGGCGTACGCCATAACCGCGGTCACTGTAAACGGCCGCGATATTGGGGCCATCGACACCGTTG
This sequence comes from uncultured Gammaproteobacteria bacterium, assembly GCA_963704855.1. Lineage (GTDB taxonomy): Bacteria > Pseudomonadota > Gammaproteobacteria > Xanthomonadales > SZUA-36 > SZUA-36. Next base: position 186,286 of record CAVPHY010000017.1, on the reverse strand, counting down.
TGGGCGAAACGCTTGAAGAAGGGTTTAACACCCATTTCCTTGACGCGGGATTCAACCAGTTCACCGATGCCGTAATCGACCATGGCGCTGACGATACCGGTGTTCAGACCGAAGCAATCGGCCAAACCGGCAGCGACATTGTATTCGCCGCCGGAGACGTGGATTTCAACTGAGCGGGCTTTACGGAAAGGGATTACACCCGGATCGAGGCGGTGAACAAGGGAACCGAGAGACAGGAAATCCAGCTCGCAGTTATCTTTGCGTATATTCAATAGGCTCATCTATTTATCCAGCTCAAACGTTGTAAGTGGTCGAAACGGTATCGCCGCCGGTACCGGTCCAGTTGGTGTGAAAATACTCACCGGCCGGCTTATCCACGCGCTCATAGGTGTGGGCGCCGAAATAGTCGCGCTGGGCCTGCAACAGGCTTGCAGGCAGAACCGCGCTGCGATAACCATCGTAATAGGCCAGTGCCGAGCTGAAAGTCGGCGTGGGAACACCATTGAGCACGGCGGTGGCAATCACTTGCCGCCATGCCGATTGACTGTTCTCGATCGCGTTTTTGAAGTAAACATCCAGCAGCAGGTTTTGCAGACCGGGGTGTTTGTCGTAGGCCTTCTTGATGTCACCGAGGAACTGCGCGCGAATGATGCAGCCACCACGCCACATCAACGCGATTTCGCCGTAGTTAAAATCCCAGTTGTATTCTTTGGCAGCTGCCCGCATCAACTGGTAGCCCTGGGCGTAGGAACAGATCTTCGATGCAAAAAGCGCCTGTCGTAATTGCTCAAGGAAAGCTGTTTTATCCCCTGTGAACATGGCCTCCGGGCCGGTCAGTTGCTTCGCGGCAATCAGCCGCTCATCCTTGATAGCACTCAGAGCACGGGCAAAAACGGCCTCCACGATCGTCTGGGCCGGTACGCCCAGGTCAAGTGCGGTAAGCGAAGTCCAGCGGCCCGTGCCTTTTTGACCGGCCTTGTCCATGATGACATCGACCATCGGCTTACCGGTTTCATCGTCCACCTTGGCCAGGATGTCACGGGTGATTTCGATAAGGTAACTGTCCAGCTCGCCTTCATTCCACTTGCCGAATACGGCTGATATCTCGGCAGGCGCCATTCCCAGTACATTACGCATCAGGGCGTAGGCTTCGCAGATCATCTGCATATCGCCGTACTCGATACCGTTGTGCACCATCTTCACAAAATGGCCGGCGCCATCGTTGCCAATCCACTCGCAACAGGGCGAGCCATCGTCGACCTTGGCCGCGATGGACTGGAATATTTCCTTGACGTGGGGCCATGCCGCAGCCGATCCGCCCGGCATGATCGAAGGACCCATGAGCGCACCCTCTTCACCACCGGATACACCTGTTCCGACGAATAAAAGACCCTTGCTTTCCACGTAGGCCGTGCGCCGGATGGTGTCGGGGAAGTGCGAGTTACCGCCATCGATGATGATATCGCCCGGCTCGAGATGCGGGATAATCGATTCGACCAGGGCATCGACCGCCGCGCCGGCCTTTACCAGTAAAAATACCTTGCGGGGGCGCTCCAGGTTGGCGATAAGCGCTTCAACACTGTGGCATCCGACGATGTTTTTACCCTTGGCGCGGCCAGCCATGAAGTCATCAACCTTGCTGGTGGTGCGATTGAATACCGCCACTTTGAAATCATGGCTTGCCATATTAAGGACAAGGTTTTCGCCCATAACGGCGAGGCCGATCAGGCCGATATCACATTTTCTGTCTGTAGCATTCATAGTCATTCCAGTATTCGTTAGTCCATAAACAGGATCTTTATGTGACGTTCCCAGAGGTTTTCGGTCACGTTGCGGGCAACATCGGATTCAAATTTTTTCAGTGCGTCGTAATAGCGGTCGCCCATCTGTGCGGCCACCTTGTAGCCAACGTGCAGCAATTGCCGCAGGTGCAGATTGTAAAGCGGATCGGCCTGGTTGTGACGCAGGGCACGGGCATATTCTTCACCACTCCAGCTGTTGACCTCCAACGCAGATGGCAGCTTGTCAGCATCGATATCGATAACCGTGGCGTAAGGTTTGCACAGTGCATCCATGTGTTCAAGTGAGCTGGCGTACACTTCCCTGGCAATTTCCAGCCCTTCGCCACCGGCCTCGGCCAACCCGATCAGTTCTTCGAGCCAGGTGGTGCCTGCAGTTTTAACGTGCACGCCCGCACCGGTGCGTTTCAACGCATCACGGATGGGTTTGTAAATTGAAAACTTGTCGGAGCCGGAGTGGATGCTCAGTTTCAGGTTATCCGGCAGGCCAAATTCCGAAATGGCAAAGGCGATGGTGGCCAGGTCGTCGTTGAATTCCTTTTCGAACTGCGCAAGGTCACCAACGTAGTCAACGCCCTTGTTGAACCGGCCGGTGAATTTCGGTGCAATGGTCTGCGCAGGGATACCTTCATCGGCAATCGCTGCGAGGATAAAAAACAATTCCAGCGGTGTCTGCGGGTTTGCCGTTTCATCCATCGAAACCTCGGGGATGAAGCCGGAACCACGCTGAGCAACGATATGACGGTAGATAACGCCGGCTGTCTGCACGGCCTTCAGGAATGTTTTGGCAACCGCTTCGAGGGTCGCATACTTCACTTCATAGGTTCCTGCGCCCGGAATGGTCAGCTTGCCGATGTACTTGGCGTGTTTCCCGATAAATGTCGTGATGTCTGCCTTGCTGGCGGGTTCGCCTATCGCATCACCGACATCGAGGGTGAAAAAATCACTGCAATGCAAAAACCGGTCAACCGTTTCAAGGTTGATATGGTCAGCGTCGACCCGGTAACTGCCCTGCCATCCAAGAACCTTGACCGCATCATCGGCTTCCTTGCGCAAACTGAGCGGCTCAGTGCCGACAATCTGATGCTCGCGGTTGGACTTGTTCCACACCGGTGTGATGTCGATACCTGCATCCCTGGCATTGATGATGGCCTGCAACTGGGCCACACCCTGGTGAAGGAATCGGTCACCCATGCCAAAACTGAATTTTTCGAGTTTCATGAAATGTCCTGTACTGAATTAGATGGTCATTGCAGCGTAGCCGCCGTCGACGATGATCTCCTCGCCGGTAATAAATGAGCCGGCATTGGAGGCCAACAGCAAGGTTGCACCGCAGAGTTCCTCCGCCTTTCCAAAACGTTTCATGGGTGTGTGCCCCATGATCTGATCCACCCGTTCCGGGGTCAGGACCTTGCGGTTCTGTTCAGCCGGGAAGAAACCGGGCACCAGCGTGTTGACACGTATGCCTTGCATGGCCCATTCACGGGCGAGGTTCCGTGACAGGTTATGCACGGCAGCCTTGGTCATGGAATAGGTGAATACCCGCGACAATGGAATCACACCTGACATCGAACCCACATTGATGATCGAGGCGGAAATGCCATTGTCGAGGAAATATTTTCCAAACACCTGGCAGGCGAGGAACACGGCCTTGGTGTTGGTGGCGAAAATGCGGTCGTATTCGTCCTCGGGGATTTCGAGGAATGGCGTCGCTGCATTGATACCGGCGCCATTGATGAGTATGTCGCATTGCCCTGATCTGTCGACAACTTCCGCTAGCAGTTGCTCGAGCCCTGCACGCGTCGTGATATCAGCGGCTATGAAATAACCCTTGCTGCCCGCAGCGCTGATCTGTGAGAGCCGGTTCGCAGCCTTTTCCTTGTCGCGGCCGACCAGTACGACCTCGGCGCCGGCGCCGGCAAGTGACACGGCCATTGTCCCGCATAGTTCGCCGGTACCGCCGATAACAACAGCGGTTTTTCCGCGAAGTGAAAATAAATCGTCTAAATAGGACATACGTTCCCTGGTATCCAGTGTGTGAATGGCTTATAGGTTACCGACATTCTCCTGTGTAAGGATAGTGCCGAATGCCACCGGTGGCAATAAAATATTACATAAAAGTGTAACGCAGGTACAATGGCGGTGGAGACTGACAACACCAACAGGCAGCCAACATGATTTATTACGAAACGGGTTCACCCGAAACCTCTCTCTCAGCAGATGATTTGAAAAAGGGCATGGTGACGGCCCTGAAGAAAATCGGAGAGAGACAAAAAGTGCTGGTGGTGCCACCCGATTACACCCGCCTGCCATCGCGTTCCGGTGAACTGACAGAGTATTGCTGGGAGCACCTGGGGGACCGGCTGACGGATATTTTGCCCGCCCTGGGTACGCATACTCCGATGACCGATGCGCAGATCAGTCATATGTTCGGCCAGACACCCAAGGACCTGTTCAGGGTCCACGACTGGCGCAACGATGTGATCACGCTCGGTACGGTGCCCGCCGAGTTTGTAAAAGAAGTCTCGCAAGGCGCCTGTGATTTTACCTGGCCGGCTCAGGTCAATAAATTACTGGTGGAAGGAGATTTTGATTTAATCCTGTCCATCGGCCAGGTGGTGCCCCACGAAGTGGTGGGTATGGCCAATTACAACAAGAACATTTTTGTCGGCACGGGTGGTACGGAAGGGATACACAAGAGCCACTACATCGGGGCCGTCTATGGAATGGAAAGAATGATGGGCCACGCCGATACGCCCGTGCGTAAGATCTTCAACTACGCGTCCGAACACTTTGCAAAGCACCTGCCGATTGTTTACGTTCAGACCGTTGTGGGATTGAACAAGCAAGGTGAATTGCAAACCTATGGTTTGTTTATCGGCGACGATTTCAGCGTGTTCAATAAAGCGGCAAAACTGTCGCTGCAGGTCAATTTTGAAATGCTCGAAAAGCCCCTGAAAAAGGTCGTCGTCTGGCTTGACCCGACCGAGTTCAAGAGCACGTGGCTGGGTAACAAGAGTGTCTACCGCACGCGTATGGCCCTGGCGGATGGTGGTGAACTGATCGTGCTGGCGCCGGCGCTGGTCGAGTTTGGAGAAGACAAGCAGATCGATGCGCAGATCAGGAAATACGGTTATTTCGGAACGCCTCACACGCTGAAAAAGGTCGCGGAGAACGAGGACCTGGCCAGTAACCTGGCGGCTGCGGCCCATTTGATTCATGGCTCTTCCGAAGGCCGTTTCAGTATCACCTATTGCCCCGGCAAAGGCGCGGACAACCTCACCCAGCAGGAAATCGAAAGCGTCGGCTTTCAGTGGGCGGATTACGACGAGGTAACGGCCCGCTATAACCCAGAAACCTTAAAGGAAGGCTATAACACCCTGCCCGATGGTGAAGAGGTGTTTTATATTTCCAATCCCGCGTTGGGCTTATGGGCCCATAGAGACCGTTTTGAATTATTGAGGTAGACCCAGTCGAACCATGAAGATCATTATCGACAATAAAATTCCTTACATCAAAGGCGCTCTGGAACCGTTTGCAGAGGTGGTCTACCTGCCTGGAAATTTAACCACGCGCGATGCGGTGAAAGACACCGATGCGCTGGTCACCCGGACCCGCACCATCTGCAGCAGGGAAGTACTGGAAGGTTCCAGGGTCAAACTGATCGCAACCGCGACCATTGGTTTCGACCATATTGATACGGCTTACTGCGAGTCGGCGGGTATCGAGTGGACCAACTCGCCGGGTTGCAACGCGGAAAGTGTCAACCAGTACATTTCATCTGCCCTGTTTTCGTATTCAAAACGGAAAGGGTTTTCATTAAGGGGTAAAACCATTGGCATAGTAGGTGTCGGACAGGTGGGTTCCCGGGTGGCGAAAACCTGTGAAATCCTGGGAATGAAAGTCCTGTTAAACGACCCGCCCAGGGAGCGGGAGGAGGGTTCCTCACAGTTTGTTTCACTGCAGACGATCCAGCAACAGGCGGATATCATCACGTTTCACGTTCCACTGAATATGGACGGCATCGACCGCACTTATCACATGGTGGATGAGCGGTTTCTAAGGGGTTTGAAAAACAAGGCGCTCATTATCAATACCTGCCGGGGTGAGGTTTTCGACACATCCGCGGTTTACAAAGCGAAACTTTCAGGCGTGCTTTCAGGAATGATTATTGACTGCTGGGAAAACGAACCTGTAATTGACCTGGATTTGTTGAACCGGGTTGATTTCGCTACACCCCACATCGCTGGCTATTCAAGAGATGGAAAAGCCAACGGAACAAAGACAAGCGTGCGGGCCATCAGCCGGTTTTTCGGCCTGGGAATCGATGCATGGGAACCCCCTGGCATTGAGCCCCCTGCAAACCCGGTGATCGAACTGGATGGCAGTGGCAAGCGCAAAGAACAGATCCTGGCCGAGGCCATTCTAGCGACCTATGAAATTGAAAATGACGACAGGGCGTTACGGGACAACACCCCTCTGTTTGAGCAACTGAGGGGTGATTACCCTGTCAGGAGAGAATTTGGCTCCTATTCGGTCAGGGCCAGGAATATTGAAGCAGACATTATGGTAGAACTTCAAAAGTTGGGTTTTAAGTCACATGAGCGAAAAGTATAAAGTCTTTGTCGATGACAATTATCACTACTCGGATGAGGGTGAACGCTATGCAGTTGGTGCATATGATTCCTTAAAAGAGGCGCTTGAGAAGCGTGAAGAAATCAGCATCAAGAGCCTGGTGAGTTTACTTGAAAATGGAATAACTCCAGACCAACTCCATACCCAGTGTTTAATGTTCGGAGAAGACCCATTCATTGATGGCGCCTTGTGTAAATGGTGAAAATAAAGATGAATCATCCTGTTTCGGTTTTCCTGGTCGCCTTTATGGTCCTGTGCTGCTCGCTTACTGCATTGCTGGCGAGTGACTCGACGACCGAAGTCAGCGATTCGCCCATTCAGTGGATAGCAACCGAAGACAGTGACTTGCTGTTGAACGAGGGTTGGGACTATTACGCAACTGCGTTGCGGGACCCGTCAGCACTGGATCGCAGGGATGGCTCGATCAGGGTCGATCTGCCGCATACCTGGAATGCCACTGATCCCACTGATTCGCAGCCCGGTTACCGGCGTGATGCCAGCTGGTATCGTAAGCTGCTGCAACTCGCCCCGGATGCGGCACTCAACTATGCGGACTATTATTATCTCGAGTCGCTGCTTCGTTGCAAAAGTCCGGGTAACGGACTTATTAGAGACAAACACAACGATCTAACAGAGGGATCATCATGAAGAAACGGGTTCATTTCACACTCAACGGCAATCCGGTGCAACTGGATACGGAGACTGATCAGTCCCTGCTCTGGTTTTTACGCGACGATATGCAGCTGACGGGCACCAAGTACGGTTGTGGTGAAGGTCTTTGCGGCGCGTGCACCGTGCTGGTCAACGGCACTGCCCAACGTGCCTGCCTGCTCGACGTCCAATCCGTTGCCGACAAAAAGGTGACCACCATCGAAGGCCTGGCCGAAGGCGATAAGTTGCACCCCGTCCAGCAGGCCTTTGTCGAGCATGACGCGCTGCAGTGTGGTTATTGCACACCCGGAATGATCCTCTCGGTTGTCAGCCTGCTCACAGGGAACCCGAAAGCCAGTGAGTCCGAAGTCATGGGCGGTATGGATGAAAATTTGTGCCGCTGCGGCGCCCACAAACGTATTGTTGAAGCGGTACGCTCCGTAACGCTTAACCCCAAAACCTGAGCGGAGGGAATCATGTCCAAGAATGATCCGAACCAAGAGATGAAATCCTCTCCTGCCTTCAGCCGCCGCAGTTTTCTGAAAAGTGTTGGCGGGGGTGTTGTCGTCCTGTTTACAACGCCACCGCGCTTTGCCCTGGCCGAAGAGTCACACAGTGTTTCAGCAGGCGCCGCAGACAGTTTCAATGCCTATCTCCGCATCGGCGAAGACGGGCGGGTGACCTGCTTTACCGGCAAGATAGAAATGGGGCAGGGTATCGTCACGTCGCTGCCGCAGATGCTGGCAGATGAACTCGATGTCGCTGTTGAAATGATCGACATGATCATGGGTGATACCGACCGCTGCCCGTTTGACCAGGGCACCTGGGGCTCACTCACAACGCGGGTATTCGGGCCGGAATTAAGGGCTGCCGGTGCGCAGGCACGTGGCATATTGCTGGATCTGGCCAGCAAAAAGCTGGCCGTATCGGTCGAACAACTGGATGTCAAAGACGGTGTGGTGTTTGACCGCTCCGATCAATCCCGTCAAATTTCTTATGCCGCATTGACCAAAGGTCAGGCCATTGCAAGTGATATGAAATTACCCGCGCCGGTCAAATCGGCAGCGGAATACAAGGTGATGGGTCAATCATTCAGCCGCCGCGATGCCGTTGAAAAGGTGACCGGCAAGGCTGAGTTCACGGCCGACATTCGCTTACCCGGCATGTTGATAGCGCGCCTGCTGAGACCGTCTGCACATGGCGCAAGCCTCAAGGGGCTCGATACCTCGGCCGCGGAAGCCATCGAAGGCGTGCGCGTGGTGCAGGATGGTGACCTGGTTGCAGTGTTGCACGAAAAACGCCATGTGGCCGACCGCGCGTTGTCACTACTCAAGCCAGACTACAGCGTTCCAGAGTCCACGATTACCGAAGACAATATTCACGCGCACCTGATGAGTATGGCGCCTGAAGGTGTTCCCATTGAAGATGGTGGCGATATCGCAGAAGGCGAACGACTGGCGGTTGATGTCATTGAGCATACCTACCTGGACGCCTATGTTGCGCATGCCCCGATGGAACCGCATGCTGCACTGGCGAGCTGGGAAAATGGCAAGATGACGGTGTGGGCGTCAACACAGAGCCCGTTTGGTCTGAAACGCCAACTGGTATCGATACTGGGTCTCGCAGAAGACAAAGTGCGGGTGCTCACGCCATTTGTGGGTGGCGGATTTGGCGGCAAGGGCAGCAGCCCGCAGGGTGTACAGGCGGCACGCTTGTCCAGGATCACCGGCCGTCCCGTACAGGTTTTCTGGACCCGTGAAGATGAGTTCTTCTGGGACCAGTACCGGCCAGCATCCATCGTCAAAATCCGCTCCGGCTTAACCGAAAACGGTAAGCCGGCATTCTGGGATTACCGCGTTTACTTTGCCGGTGCGCGCGGCTGCGAACAACCCTACGATATACCGCACCACCGCACGGTGGCACACAGCCGTGGCTGGAATGGCCCGCCCGGATCACATCCTTTTGCAACCGGAGCATGGCGTGCTCCCGGGGCCAGCAGCAATGTTTTTGCGCGCGAGCAGCAGATCGATATCATGGCCGCGAAGGCCGCTATCGACCCGCTTGAATTCCGTCTGCGCAATTGCAGCGATCCGAAGTATATCGGTTGCTTGAAAGCAGCGGCTGACAGGTTCGGCTGGAAATCGGCGGCCGGGCCGAGCGGTCGCGGTGTGGGTGTTGCCTGCGGTATCGACGCCGGTACTGTTGTGGCCTCAATGGCCGAGGTGGAGGTCAACCGGGACAGTGGGCAAATCAGGGTGAAACGCGTGGTTTGCGCACAGGATATGGGCCAGGTCGTGAATCCGGCGGGCGCCACCATACAGATGGAAGGCTGTATAACGATGGGGCTGGGCTATGCCCTGATGGAGGCGCAGCGTTTCCGTGGCGGTGAGATCCTGGACCTCAATTTCCACAGCTATGAATTGCCGCTTTTCTCGACACTGCCAGAGATCGAGACGATCCTGATTGATTCGGCGGACCCCGCGCCGCACGGCGGGGGTGAACCCGCCATCATCAACATGGGCGCCGTTATCGCCAACGCGGTGTTTGATGCCATTGGCGTGCGACTCTTCGAATTACCGATGACACCCAAACGGGTGAAGGCGGCGCTGGCATAGCCAGGCTTGAATGAAATATCGGGTATCAGTATTGGTCTTCTGTGTGTTGGGCTTTGTTTCCTCGCTGCAGGCTTCGCCATTGTTCGAAGAAGACTCAATTATGGAAATGGTACTGGAAGGCCCGTTGTCGTCCCTGATTGACGACAAGCAGGAGCGTAATGAGTGGCCGTTTCGTTTACGCACACAAGCGCATGAGTTTGACTTGCAAATCAGGGCCAGGGGTAACAGCCGGATGCGTGTCTGTGACTTTCCTCCGTTGAGGTTCAATTTCAATGGCAATGATACCGCTGGAACCCCGTTCGAAGGGCAGGATAAGCTGAAGCTGGTGACCCGCTGTAAAAAAAGTTCCAGCTCGGAAGCGGATGTCCTGGAAGAGTACGCGGTTTACCAGGTATTCGGCCTGTTCTCAGATGTCAGTTACCGGACACGTCTTGTGCACGTCACGTACGACGACAGCGATGGCCGCCTGAAAGAAAAATACGCACATAGCTTTGGGTTCCTGCTCGAAACGCCAGAGCAACTGGCTGAAAGGGTGGCGGGTACTATGGCCGGAACTTCCGCGATTTCACTCGGGCAACTCGATCAAAACCAGGCCGCGCTTTTATACGTATTCCAATATCTTGTTGCCAATACGGACTGGTCATTTATCGCTGCGGAGAATGATGAGCACTGCTGCCACAATGTCGATCTCTTCAGGATCGGCCCGAAGCTCTGGCCCGTTCCCTATGACTTCGACCTCGCGGGTTTAGTGAACGCGAGCTATGCCTTTCCCGATAAAACGTTGAAGATCAGATCCGTCCGGTCACGTCATTATCGCGGTTTTTGTACAGACACCGGGGTGTTGCGCAACGCGCTGCATACCATCACCTCAAAAAAGGATGAGGTGATGGGTGTGATAAACGACCTGCCTGTGCTGACGGAAAAACAAAAAGCCAGACAGCTTGATTACCTCGACCAGTTTTTTGTGCAGGCCGAAGACGAGGTCAAGCTCATCAGCTCGTTCGAGAAAAACTGCCATCCGTGATCATTAAACATTCCGGAAACGGTTTCGGATCAACTAGCGGTTATTAAGCGTCTGATTAATCCGACGGGCCAGCTCTGCAGCTTGTGAGGCGACGCGCGCCGTATCGATGGTCAGTATCTCCTTATCCTTCATCAGTATCTTGCCATCAACCACGACGCTGGTGACGTCCTGCTCATCGGTAACATAAACGAGGTGCGGTATCACATCGTAGGTGGGTACAAAGTGCACGTCGTCGAATGACACCTGGATGATATCGGCACGTTTGCCAACCTCCAGGGAGCCGATACTGCTGCCCAGGCCAATGGCCTCCGCGCCGCCACGTGTGGCCATGGTCAGCACGGTGTTGGCCGGCATGACTTCGGGGTTCATCTGGTCCACCTTTTGCAACAGGGCGGCCAGGCGTATTTCCTCCCACATGTCCAGGTCGTTGTTACTGGCGGCGCCATCCGTACCCAGCCCGACCCGGACACCGGCGGCGAGCATTTTTGTTACCGGTGAGATGCCGGCGGCGGTTTTCATATTCGAGGTTGGATTGTGAATGACACCTACCTTGCGTTCAGCCAGGATCGGAATCTCGGCATCGGTCGGCCATACGACATGCGCCCCGATGGTGGGAATCTCCAATAAACCGATCGACTCAAACAACTCGATACTGGTCTTCCCGTAGTTGGCTTCTGAGTATTCAAGCTCGTACCGGGATTCGGACATGTGGATGGCGATACCCACGCCAGCGGTTTTCGCTGCATCACGTACCGCACGCAGCTGCGCTTCATCCAGCGTGTAATTGGCATGCGGACCGAATAGCGGTGTGATGCGTGAATTCCTGTCCTTCCAGCGCTTGATAAATGCATTGCCGATATCGATTGAATCCGCCGCGTTGGCGGCGCCCGGGCTTGGTCGCTCGATCACGGTGGCGGATACCAGCGCCCGCATACCGCAGGATTCGACCACCTCGGCAATCACATCGGGGTAGTAATACATATCCACGAAGGTGGTGGTGCCGCCACGTATCATTTCCCAACAGGCCAGTTCGGTGCCGATACGCACGAATTCAGCGTCTACAAATTCGACCTCGGCAGGAAAAATGTACTGGGTAAGCCATTCCAGCAGGGCCATGTCTTCCGCTATACCGCGTAACAGGGTCATCGCCGCATGCGAGTGTCCGTTGATAAGACCCGGCATGACGATGCGGTTGCCACCTTCCAGCAGCTGGTCCGAATGGTACTTTGAAAGTATTTCGTCGGCAGGGCCGATGGCGATGATCAGCCCCTGGTCCACCGCTACAGCCGCATCCTTATAAACGGTACCGTCAGCGTCCATGCTGACGATATGGTCACCTTTGATTAGCAGGTCAACTGCCTGCCTTGAGGGTGTGTTCTGGGTCTGTGTTTCTGCACGCTCCAGTGCGGATGCGGTAACGGTCTGCAATAACAGGCAGAGGCAGAACAGGGATGCGGAAACGCTTTGAGCGGACGGGTTTTTCTTCATTTTTTAATACCGGCTTGGTTGTGGGGCTTAACTGGCCTTGCGTTCTTCCAGCAGTTCGTCGAGGTTATCAAGTATCCGGGTCAGGTCGCGGGCCACCGGTGCATGGCTTGAACGGCCCTCGCCAATGCTGTCGCCGAGCGTGCGGTGCGGGTCTGCGAGAAATTCCATGTTGAGTGACATACCGCGTTTTTCCAGTATCGCGCTGATTTCCTTATGCCTGGCCAACAGGTCTTTGCGGGTGACCTGGTAGGAATGTTCGCAAAGCGCGTGACGGCTGTTGTAGCTGAAGATATTGGTAAAGAAAATCTTCTCATCCTGGCGATGCGGCTCCAGCAGGACCAGGTCGGCAAAAGGGTGACTGCTGTAATACTTTCTGAAGCCGGCTTCCATCCGTGACTGGATCAGTGCTCGAAATGTTTGCGACAGAATCATTGGTAATCCGCCGCGGTTCAGTCTTTGATCGGAAACACCGGCGTTTTGCCCCTTTTCACCCGAATCAAAAGGTACCAGCGGGTTAACGCCTATGAGCAGATCCACGCCCTCGTCCAGTGCAACCGATGCATGCAGGGTCCGACGCAATGCGCCGTCTACATAATAGTGGCCGTCAATCTTTACCGGCGGGTAGAGACCTGGCAGCGCTGCGCTGGCCTGCACCGCACGTGCAATGCTGACGTTGCGACGCCCGTTACTGCCAAAGCGCACGGCGGCGCCACTGTCCAGGTCAACCGCGACAATGTACAGGGCGCATTTCAGTTCATTGAAATCATTGCTGCTTCCGGAGACCCTGAAGGCATTTTCCAAAAAATCATGGATGGCTTCGTTGTCAAAGACACCACTGGGAATCACCTTGCCGAGTTGGCTGACAAGCTGCGTAATATTGGTCGTACCGGGATTACGGATCATTTTCATCAACGCTTTGGACAATACCGCGGGCAGCATGGAGGCACGATCCAGGTATTCCTTGAAAGCAGGCCGCATCAGGTGTTCAGGATCGAAGCGGACGCTGGCGTACTCCTGGCCCATGAATATGCGACAAAGTTCGATTGTTGTAATACCGTTGGCCAGGCTGGCCGCGATCAGCGCGCCCGAACTGACACCCACATAGACATCCAGTTCATGCAGCTTCACACCATTGATGCTTTCATCCAGCGCACGCAGCGAGCCCAGCTCATAAATCGCACCCACCGGTCCTCCGCCCCCGATTGCAAGACCGGTTTTGGCCGGGACTTGTTGCTGGTTCGGTGTCCGGGCCTGATGTATCGTTAGCATGTTGTCAGCCTCCGTGGATGGCACCGATTTTACCGATGCGGCTTGCGAATAACCAGTGTGACGCCATATTAATAAGTGGTTTACACCGTGGACATACAGGCGGCTCACGCCATGTCAGCGGGGAAAGGAGAAGATTGCAGTGAAGCGATATGCGGATCATCTCAGGCAGGCCCTGAGCGACAGCCATGAATTGGCAGAGCGCTTAGATGCGCCCGGCTTCCCGCACGCAGAGCTGGAGGTTTTACAGCAATGGCAACGCCGCCGTCTCGCCAACAGTTACCATGACCTGATAAGCCAGGAACGTTATGCCGCAGCCGGCGACTTTTTCCTGGCCGAACTCTATGGCGGTTTGAATTTCCGCGAACGGGACCAGCAGATGGAGCGTGTCCTGCCGGTGATGGTCAGAATGTTGCGGGAAGATATGCTGTTGGCGCTGGCCGAAGCCTTTGAACTCCAGGCATTGAGCCTGAGCCTCGATATGGATATGACGGCCGCATTGAAGCAATCCGGATGGGATGCGTTGAACACCCACCGTTACGGTGAAATTTACCGTATCTGCGGACGGCGGTTAGAACGTGAAAGACAGATTGAATTGATCGGCCACCTCGGTCTCGAGCTGAACGAACTGGTTCACCACCGCCTGGTCATGTTCCTGATACGTACATTGAGGGGCCCGGCCCGGGCGGCCGGTTTCGGTTTGTTGCAGACATTCCTGGAGCAGGGTTTGAGGGCGTTTCAGATTATGGGTGATGGTACTGAATTTATCGAAACCATCTGGAACAACGAGGACAAAATCATGCAGCGCTTATTTGCCGGTGATGCAAATCCTTTTTCGCAGTAGATAATGTTAGATCCGACAGGCTCCTAGGCCAACTGATCGAAACTGCAGCCGAAATGCTGTTTGAGGTAACGCACGATTTCATCTTCAATGGGCCGTTTTAACAACATGAGCATGAAACCCAGGTTGGCCTGGATCCTGAGTTCATTTTCCCTGACCTCGATTTGCCCATTGACCCCGGGGCGCTCGAAGTGGATCACCTCGTCATCCCAGCCATAATCAATACCGAACTTCTCAGCAAGATCGATGGATAATGCGTCCGCGGCATTCAGCGCATCTTCGTGGCTGAGTTTGTGAAACGCGTGAATGTCGATGGTTGACACGTTTTAACCTCCTGCGGGTTGCGGCAGTTTAGCAAGCATGTGATCCGGATTGCCAAACATTAGAAAAGCTTCCTCCGAATCGACTTGTTCCATGAAAATTTTGAGCCTGGCAAATTGACCTAGATCAAATACTATGATTGAAACGTTTTGTTTTTGTTAACTGTGCCGTATGATGATCAGAAAACCAAGTGCTTGGGGTTCGACTCTGCTCTGAATTTAAGTGAACCTGGCTCTATTCAGGTATACATTTCAGTCTCGCCCGCAGCCGGTTATTGTTTCTGCCGAATTTTCGGAAAGCGATTTGTACTCTGTACTTACTATGGGGAACTGATAATGAAAACGCGTTTAGCTCTTCTAATTCTCTCTCTGTTTTTCTCACTCACTGCAATCAATGTCTACGCACATCACGGACCTGCAACGAATAAGGATGGCAGTATTATTACGGGTGTCCTGACGGCCAGCTTTAATCCGTTTCCTCAACCTGGTGTTGCGGTGGCAGCGCCATTTCCTTCCAACCTTGGGTTTTTCGCACTTGACTCGGCCGGCAACCTGATGGGTCCTGCTGATTTGACACTGAATACCCCGGTGCCAGACCCCAACGATTATTCGAACCCGAGGGTGGCGCTCAATGCACTGGATGGATACAGCACAACGGAAAAGTGGATCGCCAGTTTTGCCAATAACGACACCGGTGCTTATACCAACGCGGTACCAGGCTCGATCAATCCGGCGACGGTTAAAACCGGTCAATCCGTCAGGATGTTTGAAGTCACCATGTCGCAGTATCTTTTTGTGACCAGCATCGTCAGGGAGTTGACCCCCGGGGTGGATTACGTGGCCGTTCCGGCCTCGGCCAGCCAGGTCGCGATTTTACCGTTGAAACCGCTTAAGGAATTTACCTCCTACATGGCGGTATTGACCAATGACATTCGTGATACCGCCGGCAATGATGCGACACCGGACAGAACCTACTACTTAGGCAAAACCTCGGTTCCCTGGGTGGATGCAAACGGCAATAGCACCAATTCCCTTTTCAGTAATTCAGATGCAGCACGGCTTGAATTGATCAGGCAGGTTATACGGAGCATGGAGCTGAACGCGGCCTCGGTCGGTATCAACCCAGCCGATATCGTTCTCGCCTGGACTGCGCAGACACAATCCGTTACACGTACCCTGAAAACACTGCGTGCCTTTGCCCAGCCGGCGCCGACAACCATCGCACCGACGGGTTATAACACCAGCGACCTGGTGCCAGGTTCACCTGGCGCGGCCGATATATATATGGGCATCATCACGATACCTTACTACGCGGGTATACCTTCCGCCCAAAACCCCGTCGCACCGCTGAACACATTCTGGAAAGCGGCCCCCGGTGCGTATGTGCCGCCTTTTGATCAGTTTGGTCTGGACCCAACCTCGACCAACATTACGATCGCGAATCCGCTACCGGTCCTGACGGGTATGCAAACTGTGCCGTTGCTGATAACGATACCGAGAACGGCCAAACCGGCCAATGGCTGGCCGGTCGTGATATTCGGTCATGGTATAACGCGCAGCCGCCTGGATGTACTGGGCGCTGCCGATGGTTTCGCTGCAGCGGGCTACGCGGTAATCGCCATGGACTTTCCGATGCATGGCATCAGCCCGGATGCAACACCTCAGTATGCGTCCCTGTGGGTAGAGAATACGCCTTTTGGACCCATTGCCAACGAACGTACTTTTGACGTGGACTACATTAATAACGCAACCGGTGCACCCGGGCCGGATGGCCTGATTGATGCCTCGGGTTCGCACGCGGTCTCTGCAGGTCTCTCCAACATGCTGGTCGGGCGTGATCTTATCCGGCAGGGTGAAACCGATTTGTCGGTACTGGCGGTTTCGATCGCATCGATGGATTTTGATGGTGACCAGTCACCGGATACCGACGCCACCAATATTGCATACGCCGGCCAGTCATGGGGCGGTATACATGGTACGGTCTTCACCGCCATTGAGCCGCTCGTGACACGTTCATTCCTTTCGGTACCTGGCGGCGGCATCGCGCGTTTTGCGGAAGCTTCAGCCAGTTTCGGACCAATTATTCGTGCAGGTCTTGCCAGCAAGGGTGTCTATCCAGGAACAGCGGATTACGAGTCTTTCTTCCTCGTTTGGCAGACCGTCCTCGATTCAGCTGATCCGATCAACTGGGCTGCGGCAGCTGCGACGAATACACCGATCCTGTTGCACGAGGTTATCAACGACCAGGTGATACCCAATTTCGTGGCCACTTCACCGCTGGCAGGTACGGAACCATTGATCAAGATCATGGGGCTCAAGGCCTACAGCAGCACACAGCAGAGTGCCGAGGGGTTACGCGCGGCGGGCCGGTTTATACCACCCGCATCACATGGTTCATGGTTAGACCCGTCAACGTCCCCGGCCGCATTTTTTGAAATGCAGGGGCAAGCGGCAACCTTCATCGGCTCATTCGGTGGTGCGGTCGTTGTCAGTAACCCGGACACCATGGTACCGGTGGTGCCGGTGGTGCCCCAGGCGGTCGTCGACCTGACCGAAAAGAAGGCTTCACAATCTTCAAAATACAAGGGCAAACCCGCACCCGTGACAAGAAGAGGATCGGTAAGCAGGCTTGAGCAGGTCAAGAATTATGACCAACCGGACAGGTTAGAGTAAGGAGTGGGAGATGAAAATGACAACAGCAACACGGCTCTTGAATACACATGCACCAGTTTCCGCTCAAACGGCAGATAAACGCTGGAAACGGAAACTCCTCCCTGGAGCGCTCGCCGTCTCATTATTGGCTTTGAGCGCCACCAGTGCCAACGCCATCGAATTTTCAGAAGGTGAATGGTCCGGAAGCTTCGATACAACGATAAGTTATGGGGCGATCTGGCGGGCCGGCGATCTGGATGAGGATTATGTCGGTAAGGCTTATCTCAACCCGCTCATAGTGGCGGCAGACAACGCCACGAAACGCCTGGCGCCGGGTCGTTGGTCAGTTAACACGGATGACGGCAATCGAAACTACCCGAATAGCGGTGACCTGGTTGCCAATACCATCAAGTTCACATCGGAGCTTGATGTGCGCTATAAGAATTATGGCGCTTTCACCCGTTTTATGGGGTTCTACGATTTCGAGAATCACAACAAGGATTTTCTCTCCGAAGACGCTATCGAGCGTGTAGGTAAGGATATTCGATTACTTGATTTGTATATTTGGGGTGAAAACGAGATTGGTGACCGTTTCCTGAACTGGCGCTTGGGTCGCCAGGTGGTCAGTTGGGGTGAATCCACCTTTATTCAGGGTGGTATCAATGTGATCAATCCCGTGGATGTATCCAGGCTCAGGGTAGCGGGTGCCGAGCTAAAAGAGGCTTTTGAAGGGGTCAATATGATTACGGGCTCGATTGACCTGACACCAAGCCTGTCGCTGGAAGCGCTCTATATGTTCGAATACCGGGAAATTATTCCTGATCCTGACGGCGCCTATTTTTCCACCAATGACTTTGGTACACCGGGTGGTAAGTATGTCATGTTGGGTTTCGGTGCCCCGGACCAACCGGTGATCAACCCTGATCTGTTTGACACGGTCTGTATGCAGGGCAACTATGATCAATCCGACTCGCAATTACCGCCCTCGCTGGTCGCTGCCGGTTGTAGTGCCGCGGTCCCACGGACAGATACCATTGATCCCAGTGACAGTGGTCAATGGGGTTTAGCTTTACGCTATTTTGCTGAGCAGCTGAATGGCACGGAATTTGGTTTTTATTACCTTAACTACCATAGTCGTTTGCCTTTGAACAGTGGTTTGGCCGTAACAGGTAGTGGAGCCACTACCGCTCGTTACTTCACCGAATATCCGGAAGATATTCATCTTTGGGGTGCCAGTTTTAACTCGAATATTGGTACCTGGTCATTGTCGGGTGAAGTCAGCTATCGTCCAAATTTGCCATTGCAGCTTGATGACATTGAGCTGTTGTTTGCTGCCCTGACACCGCTGAATGTCCTGATGCCGTCCCACGCGCTCGAGTTCCACAGCCAGCTGGGTGATTTTGAGGCGGGTGAGTTGATCACGGGCTATGACGAATACAATTCCTGGCAGGGTCAGACTCACGACGACAAAACTGTTTGGTCCGGGTAATTTCCTCAAGGCGAACCAGATAGCGTTTGTTGCCGAGGTTGGTATGAATTACGTATCTGATATGCCGGATAAGGATGACCTGAGAATTAACGGTCCGGGCACCGATACCGGTGGCGGTTATGATTACCTGACCGGTGATTTACGCAACCCCATCACCGAGCCTGCGGGTGCTTTCGCGGATGCTTTCAGCTGGGGCTACCGACTGCTGGTGAAGGCTGATTACAACGATGCACTAGGACCTACGACCGTCTCGCCGAGAATTGCCTGGGCTCAGGATGTCAGTGGTACAACACCCGGCCCCGGTGGTTCTTTCATCGATGGCACTAAAGCACTCACACTGGGCGTGGAGTTCAATTACCTGAACGAGTGGATTTTTGACCTTTCCTACACCAGTTACATGGGCGGTGGTATATACAACCTGGTTCAGGACCGGGATTTCTTTTCCGCCAGTGTCCGTTACTCATTCTGATCGCCGGAGAAACTTATGCGAACTTTTACAAAATATACACTTTCAATCTGCATTGGTCTGGCCATTGGAATTGGACAGGCAGTTGCAGGAGCCAAACCTGACCAGGTTCATCGCCTGAGCGAGGAGCTGACCCCGATGGGTTCCGAACGGGCCGGCAACGCGGCGGGCACGATCCCCGCGTGGACGGGCGGTATTACATCCCCGCCAGCGGAGTACAAGCCGGGTGATCATCACCAGGATCCATTCAAGGATGACCAACCGTTGTTCCGTATCACCGGTGCAAACTACCAGGAATATGGCGATCAGCTGAGCGTCGGCCAAAAATCCACTTTTGCAAAATACCCCGATACCTATTACATGGATGTTTATCCGAGCCGGCGTAGCGCGTCGTTCCCGGAACATATCTATGAGATGACCGCCAAGAATGCCGAAACTGCAAGGCTTGGTGAAAATGGTGAGGGTGTACTGGATGCCGCGGAAGGCTTCCCGTTCCCATTCCCGGAGAACGCCTATGAACTGATGTGGAATCACAAGCTCAAGTACAAGGGTACCGGCGGGGTTCGCTACAACACGCAGATTGCACCTACCGCTGGCGGTGATTTCTCGGTGACCGTAATCCGTGAAGAACTGCTGGGCCTGTACTACAAACGCGGTGTCACCATCGAAGAGATCGACAACATCCTGCTGTATTTCTTCCAGGAAGTGGAATCACCCGCACGTCTGGCAGGTAACATCCTGCTGGTGCATGAAACCCTCAACCAGCAGGTAACACCCCGCCAGGCCTGGATATACAATCCAGGTCAACGCAGGGTACGGCGTGCACCTAACGTCGCCTATGACAATCCAGGTACCGCGTCTGACGGTTTGCGCACCAATGACATGACCGACATGTTCAACGGCGCCATGGACCGCTTTGACTGGACGGTGGTTGGCAAGAAGGAAATGTACATTCCCTACAATTCCTATGGGGCACACGCCGAAGGCGTAACCTACGAGCAGTTTGTTCGTCCGGGCCACCTGAATCCGGAGCTGATGCGTTATGAATTGCATCGTGTCTGGGTGATCGATGCCAGGCTCAAAGATGGTATGCGGCATATCAATGCAAGACGCACCTTCTACCTGGATGAAGACAGCTACCAGATCGTGCTGATCGACCATTACGACGGCCGCGAGCAATTGTGGCGTGCCTCCGAATGCCATTCGATCAACTATTACGATGTACCGACCACCTGGTCCACCATCGAAACCCATTACGACCTCCAGTCCGGCAGGTATGTGGCACAGGGTTTTGATAACACCTCTGCGGTCAATACGTTCAATGTCGAGCTACAACCGACACAGTTCACCCCGCAGGCGCTGCGCACCCGTGGTCATCGTTAAGTGATTTGAAAAGGCCAGCGATCGCTGGCCTTTTCATTTGGCAGGTAACATAATCATCTGATGACCCGATCAAACAGACTTCTTTCGATCTTTTGTACTTTCCTTGTTGCAGCATGGCTGGTTACGTCTGTCCAGGCGGATCACCACTTCGATGTTGAGTATGCGGAACAAATGCCGCTGGCTACAAAATCCATGTTGCTCGATGTTACCCGTTCCGGAAAAAACCTCGTGGCGGTCGGTGAGCGTGGACATGTTGTGACCTCTGCCGATGGCGAAACCTGGACCCAGGCCGAGCATGTACCCACCCGTTCAACACTGACCACGGTTTTCAGTATCGGTGACCGGGTTTGGGCCGGCGGGCATGATGCGGTCATTATCACCAGTGCGGATAAGGGCAGAAACTGGACCCGACTGCATTTTGAACCTGAGCGTAACCAGGCCGTGATGGATATCTACTTTACCGATGAGAGCAACGGCGTGGCAGTTGGTTCTTATGGTTTGTTCCTTTATACCAGCGACGGTGGCAAAACCTGGGACGAAAACACGGTTGACGAGGAGAGCGACTACCATCTCAACAGCCTGCTGTATTTCGGTGATGGCCGATGGCTGATAGCCGGCGAGGCCGGGCTTTCCTACCGGAGTTTTGATAACGGCGAAACATGGGAAGGCATCGATTTACCTTACCTGGGTTCGATGTGGGGTGCGTTGAAAACAAATGAGGAGTGTGTACTGTTCTACGGTCTTCGCGGCCACGTTATCGAGAGTTGCGATTTTGGTTCAAGCTGGAACGAGATTGAAACCGGTTCGGAATCCAGTATTTCGGGCGCCGCAGAATATGAAGACCTTGTCCTGCTGGGCGCCAATAGTGGAATTCTCCTGGTCAGGGATGATTCCAGCGGCTTCCGTGTTTATCACCACTCCAGCGGGGTGGATTTTGCGTCTGTAATATCGCTTGGAGACGGTAATTTTCTGCTGGTGGGAGAGGATGGTGTGCACCGCTACCCTGAATTAGTCGGACAAGGAGACGGCGATGAATGATCCGATGCTGAACGATCCGGATAACACCCGTCTTCACAAGATTGCCACCTTCCTGATTAACAACCGCTACGGTATCGTCGGTCTTTTCTTTATTATCACCATCGGCATGATGTTCGCGATGTCAAACCTGCGAATCGAAACCGGGTTTAAAAAACAGTTGCCGCTCAAACACGAGTACATGCAAACCTTCCTGCAGTACGAAAAGGAGTTTGGCGGAGCCAACCGCGTTCTGGTGGCCCTGGTGGCGCGCGATGGCAACATGTTCACACCGGAGTTCTTCGAAGCCTTCGAAACCATTACCGACCAGGTATTCTTTATTCCGGGTGTCGACCGTGCCAGTGTGCGCTCGATATTTACACCCAACGTCCGCTTTGTCGAAATCGTGGAAGATGGCTTTGCCGGCGGCAACGTCATCCCATCGGATTACGCGCCCTCGGAGGAAATGTTTGAGCAGGTACGCTCAAATATTGTCAAATCCGGTGAGGTGGGCCGCCTGGTTTCCGCAGATTTTTCCGGCGCCATGGTGTGGGCCAACCTGCTCGAGGAGAACCCGCAGACCGGGGAAAAACTGGACTACCGCGAAGTTGCTTCACAACTCGAGGCGATACGTACCAAGTTTGAGGGTGATGATTTCACGGTGCACATCATCGGCTTTGCCAAGATCGTTGGCGATATCTCGGATGGCGCCCGTTCGGTTGTCTGGTTCTTCCTGATCGCCCTGGTGATCACTGCCATATTGTTATACATCTATTCGAGATCAGTCTGGTTAACGGTGCTGCCGCTGACCTGTTCACTGGTTGCTGTCATCTGGCAAATGGGGACGCTCAGCCTGTTGGGCTATAGCCTTGATCCGATGAACATACTGACCCCGTTCCTGATTTTTGCGATCGGCGTCAGCCATGGTGTGCAGAAGATCAGTGCCTGGCGGGTGGAGAAAGAATTTGGCGGCCATACCCCGGATTACTGGTTGGCGCGCGGGGTTAAAACCCTTGAAGATGTTCCGCGGCGTTCTCCGATGCATGGTTCACGCGAGACGATCAAGAAGCTGTTGGCGCCTGGTGTCATTGCGCTGGTTTCCGACACCATCGGGTTCCTGACCATCCTGTTTATTAGTATCCGCATTATCCAGGAGCTTGCGATCACCGCCAGTATCGGTGTCGCGGTTATCATCCTGACCAATCTGCTTCTGTTGCCTGTTCTATTGTCCTGGGTAAAGTTAAAGAACCCGGACAGGTATCGCACCCGCATGATGCGCAACGCTGCCAAGAAATCTCCGTTCTTTGATTTCCTGGCCGATTTCACCGAGCCCAAACGCGCCGCCTGGGCGATCGCCGTATCCATTGGGCTTTTCGTCGTAGGGTTCTGGCTGGCCCTGGATATGAAAATCGGTGATTCTGAGGTCGGTGTGCCGGAGCTTCGTCCGGAAGCACGTTATAACCGCGATGCAATGTTGATCTCCGATCGGTTCTCGCTCGGCGTGGATGTGCTGACTGTCGTGGCGGAAACCAATGCCAATGCCTGCACAGAAAATTACCAGGTCATGGAGACCATGGACCGCTTTGCCTGGAACCTGGCCAATGTAGAGGGTGTGCAAAAGGTAATCACCTTGCCGATGGTGGCCAAGGTGGTCAACTCGGGCTGGAACGAAGGCAATATCAAGTGGCGTATCCTGCCCAGGGATAATTATGTACTGCGCCAGGCCCTGAGTGGTATCGACACGGCCACCGGTCTGCTGAACGTGGACTGCAGCGCCATGCCGATCATGGTGTTTACGACCGATCACAAGGCTGAAACCATCGCCCGTATCGTGCAACGCGTGAAAGAGCTGCGCGAGGAACTGGATGTGGAAGACCTCACATTAAGGCTGGAGAACGAAACTCTGGAAGACCTGGCAAGCGAAGACGAAGTCACGCCTGAAAAGCTGCGTTTCCGCCTCGCCACCGGCAATGTGGGTGTGATGGCAGCGACCAATGAAGATATCGCAGCAGCTGAAAAGCCCATGCTGGCACTGGTGTTTGCCTCCATAATTGTTCTTTGCATGGTCACCTACCGGTCGTTCCTTGGAACCCTGTGTATCGTTCTGCCACTGGTGGTTGTTTCAACCCTGGCAGAAGCCCTGATGGCTGTGTATGGCATCGGGTTGAAGGTCAATACGCTGCCGGTGGTCGCGCTGGGCGTTGGTATCGGTGTGGACTACGGCATCTATATTTATAACCGCCTGGATATACTTTTAAAGGCCGGTTACCCATTACGCGATGCCTATTACAGAACACTCAGGCTCACGGGTAAGGCGGTAATTTTTACCGGCCTGACATTGGGCGCCGGTGTCGGTACCTGGGCGTTCTCAAGCCTGCAACTGCAAGCGGATATGGGTATTCTCCTGTCGTTCATCTTCCTGGCCAACATGGTGGGTGCCATCGTTCTTCTGCCTGCGCTGGTGCGCTGGCTGATGATGCGTAACCGGGAAACCGTGGTCGACACGGTCGATATTACGGAAGGTTGAAACAAGCACATGGGCCTGATTAACCGGGGGTCGCTCTCCGATATTCGCGGCATGGTGCGCCTGGCCGTGGATGCGACTGTCGGTGTAACCGATGTGGTCGAAAAGCTGCATCACACCATCCAGCTCAGGCAATCACCCGTGGGTGCATCACGGGCCGGCACTACGAGCGGCATCACCGGTTTCGTCTACCGCAGCGTACGTGGCACAACCCGTTTGGTCGGCCGTGGGCTCGATGCAGGCATGGCCCCGGTCATGGCAATGCTGCCGGAGGAGGCTTCTAACGCCACCCGCGATTCTTTCGTCGCGGTGATCAACGGCGCGTATGGAGATCACCTGCTGGAAACGGATAATCCGCTCGCAGTCAAAATGTGTTTTCGCTACCAGGGTAAACAGCTGAATCCGGAGCAACCGGAAGCGCTTACCGGTGCCAGCGGCAAAGTACTGTTGTTCGTGCATGGCCTGTGTCTCAATGATGGACACTGGACCCGTGACGGTATCAACCACGGCGAAGCACTCGCCACCGACCTGGGATACACGCCGCTTTACCTGCGCTACAACACCGGTTTGCCGATCGCGGCAAACGGCCGCGAACTAGCCTCGATGCTGGAAACCCTGCAGCACACCTGGCCCTGTCCGATCAGTGAACTTGCGATTGTCGGCCACAGTATGGGTGGCCTGGTTGCGAGAAGTGCGATTCACCATGGTAGCCAGGCGGGGCACGGCTGGATGGCGTATCTCAATAAGCTGTTTTGCCTCGGCTCCCCGCATCACGGTGCGCCGCTCGAGCGTGGGGGAAACTGGCTTGATTATGCGATGGACCTGAGCCCCTATTCCGCACCGTTTACAAGGCTTGGGAAAAAACGCAGTGCAGGTATTGCCGATCTGAGGCACGGCACCATTACCGATATAGACCGGGAATTTGTGCCGCTTCCTGACAGCGTTAAATGTTACGCGATGGCCGCAACACTGGCTAAAAAGCCGACCCGTATTCATGAGCGCCTGATCGGAGACGGCCTTGTACCGGTCGACAGCGCGCTCGGCCGCAACCAGGATTTGACACGTAAATTACAGTTTCCTGAAGACCGCCAGTGGCTCGGGTTTGAAACCGGTCATATCGATATGCTGGGGCGTGGGGAAGTATACGCGCAGTTGCGCGAATGGCTTGAATAGCGATTTTCATCGGCTACTGTACAAATGGTGAACATGGATGACTGAGCCCTGCCTGCTGATCGGTGACATCGGTGGTACCAACGCGCGTTTCGCTTTGGCCAGACCCGATGAGCCCGGTTTCTACAACGAAATGACACTGGCCTGCGCCGATTACGAAACAGCGGAACAGGGAGTCGAGGATTACCTCGGGCGCAGTGGAAGCGGCAAGCCCTACCTCATTTGCCTGGCCGCAGCCGGACCGGTTGTGGATGAGCGTGTGCGCTTCAGCAACAATCATTGGGTAATTGACGGCCGGCTACTGCGGGAAAAATTTCGCACACCCGCCGTTCGTTTACTGAATGATTTTGAATCGATCGCCTTTTCCATTCCGTTGCTCGCTGAAAATGATGTTTCCAGCATCGGACTTCTACCCGCAAAGCCGGTTGAGAAAAGACAGGCCACATTCGCTGTGCTGGGCCCGGGCACCGGCCTGGGTGCCGGTGGATTGCTGGTTCGCGAGAGCGGTATTTACCCGGTCGTAGGCGAAGGCAGCCACGCAGGTTTCGCACCGGAAACGCGCATGCAGATGAAGGTATTGGAGCACCTACGTGCGCGATTTGACCGTGTTTCGAACGAGCGGCTGATATCCGGTCCCGGGCTTGAAAACATCTACTGGGCCTTGTGCAGTATTCGCGGTGAATCTACCGAGACGATCAGTGCCGCCGAAATATTTTCACGTGTACTGGCCAAAGAGGATGCGATTGCGGTGGAGGCAACTGCCCTGTTTTTCGAGGTGCTCGGGCAGATCGCCGGCAACCTCGCGCTGGCGCTGGGCGCCTATGATGGTGTCTACCTGGCTGGTGGCATCGTAAAACGTTATCCGGACCTGCTCAATGCCAGCGATTTCCGCGCCGGGTTTGAAAACAAAGGGCGCCATCGCACCCTGATGGAAAAGGTTCCCACATTACTGATCCAGCATCCGCAACCCGGTCTGCTGGGCGCCAGCTATTGCGCCCGTGAGCTCTTCCTGAAGCCAGCTGTCGAATTGGCTGATTAATGGACGACCCATTGGAGTAAAGAGAACCAGGACCGGCAAATTTCATACCGCTATCCGGTTTAACAAAGGTGGTCATATCACCACCCTGGCCGGCTTTAATCTATCCACGCTTGCTGCGTTTTGCCTCTTGCACCAGCTTTTGAACCGACTCCGTCAAATTGATGTCCAGCTGCTCTGCAAGTGCACGCCAGCGCCAGTTGTTCTGCGTGGTGCCCGGCGTGTTCAGACGGGCTTTTGAACCTAATCCCAGGTAGTCCTGCATTGGCGCGACTGCAAGCGTGGCTCGACTGGAGAATGCCAGGCCAATCATGTCATTCGCAAGGGTTTCAGCTGAGCCGCCCGTCTGTTTGAGGGTGTTGCTCTGCTGGGTGTGGATTTCCTCTTCAGAACGTGTGTCGTCACCGTTGCCAATGAACCAGCCCAGCGTTGTGTCGTTGTCGTGTGTGCCGGTATAACAGACGCTGTTTTCTTCAACGGTGCTTATATCGAAATCGGGATTGCCAACCTCGAACTGTAAAACCACCATGCCGGGGAGATTATGATTCTCGCGTAGCTGATCAACCGCCGGTGTGATGACACCGAGGTCCTCGGCAACAATAGGCAGATCACCCATTACCCCGCGCATTGCATCAAACAGACCGTCACCGGGCCCTTTCTCCCACTGGCCATCACGTGCGGTTGCTGCGCCATAGGGTATAGACCAGTAAGATTCAAAGCCCCTGAAGTGGTCTATACGAACCAATGGTGTCTGGTTGGTCGCGTGCTGGATACGTTCAATCCACCAACGATAACCGGTCTGCCTGTGGTAATCCCAGTCATACAGCGGGTTGCCCCATAGCTGGCCGTCCTCGCTGAAATAGTCCGGTGGAACACCTGCGACAGATGATGGCTGGCCGTCTTCGTTCAATAACAGACGCTGTGGGTGTGCCCAGGCGTCTGAACTGTCAAGGGCAATATAGATTGGCATATCGCCAAACAGGCAGATTCCACGATCCTGTGCACGCGTCTTGAACTGGTTCCATTGGTGGTCGAACAGGAACTGTATAATCTTGATTTTTTCCAGGTCTGCCTGATGGTCCTGCCTCAGCCTGTCTAACGCCGTCGCCTCCCTGTGTACAAACGCCGCATCCCACTCGGGCCATGGACGTTCGCCATGTTGAGTCTTCAGAACCCGGAACATGGCATAGTCATCCAGCCAGCGCTTACCATAACGTTGCTTGAATTCGGTGAAGCTTGTGGCCATACCCGCCCCCGGCTTGCTTGCAAACCGTTCAGCTGCCATATCCAGTAAACCCTGTTTGACAGGTATTAAATGTCCATAATCGACATGGTCACGCGGTAATGCTTCGATTGGTGCGAGCTCGGAACGCTTCAGCAATCCGGCACGAACCAGGGGGTCAAGACCGATAAACATCGGATTTCCGGCAAACGCTGACAATGGCTGATAAGGTGAGTCTCCATAGGCGGTCGGGCCTGAAGGCAATATCTGCCAGACACCCAGGTCCATCTGCACCAGTTGATCAAGAAACACTGTCGCACAATCTGCGATGTCGCCAATGCCATGTGGCCCGGGAAGGGAAGTGATATGCATTGAGACACCGGCCTGGCGTCCCATTTTCTGGAGGTATGAATCCCGGTTTACTTTCATGGTGTCATTCATTTGGTTGTTCTTTCCCTGGTCCGGCCAAAGACCGGATCGCATCGTTCATGTGTTTTGGTCTTATTGTCGAGTGAAAACCCGGTAGCTCCAGGGCTCCAGTTCAAGTCTGCTGTCAGCACCCAGCAACAGTTCTTGCCCGCTGGAAAAGTCCCGGTATTCATCGTGGTACAACGTGCCTGAGAACGACACGCTATGTTTGTTATTGGAGAAATTGAACACGGCAAATACCTTGTCCCTGTCATTGGCGCGGACAAAACTGAAAATTTCCGCAGGCGAACTATTGACCACCTGGACCATGTCCGCACCCCAGCGACCATTCCAGAGTGCATTGTTGCCTTTTCGGAGTTTGATCAGCTTCTGGAACAGGTCTGACAATGGATGGGGTTGCCATTCGATGGGGTCCTTGTCAAAAAACGCCAGGCGTTTGCCGTTGCCGGCCTCCTGGCCGTTGTAGATCATCGGAATTCCACGGCTGACAAATGACAACACGATGGCGTTCTCCAGTGCCGGACCAAACGTTTCAAATTGTGTTCCTTCCCAGGCGTTCTTGTCATGATTGCTGGTAAACAGCAACCGCATGGCGTCTTTGGGCCAGGCATTTTCATCGGTATAGTGAAACCCGTTCAAGGCGCCGGCATCCGATTTGCCTCTTGCAATATCGTGAATCGTGTCGTGCCAACTCCAGGCATAGCTTGCATCAAATGCGTGGGCATGAAGATCGCGGCTCTCCCACTCAGCCAGCATGAATACAGGGCGAATGGCATCCAGCTCAGCACGTACAGTATTCCAGAAATCAACCGGTACAAACCCTGCCACATCGCAACGAAAACCATCCATTCCCACTTCTTCCACCCAGTATTTCATGGCATCGGTCATGTAACGGCGTAAACCAGGTTGCCTGTAATCAAGCGTGATCACATCAGACCAGTCCGTCCATCGTGGTGAGTGAAAATCGCCTTTCCAATCGCGCTGGTACCACTCGGGGTGTGACTCCAGCATCGGGTTATCCCAGGCGGTGTGATTGGCCACCCAATCGAGGATCACATACATACCCAGTTCATGGGCGCTGTCGATAAACTTCCTGAGGCTGTCCAGGTCACCAAACTCACTGTTGACACTGTAGTAATCACGAATGGAATACGGGCTGCCAAGCTTGCCCTTGCGGTTCTTTTTGCCGATTTCCTGTATCGGCATTAACCACAGGATATCGACACCCAGCTTCTTCAACCGCGGTAACTGGCCAGTGGCGGCCTCGAAGGAGCCTTCGGCTGTGAACTGGCGTGTGTTGATCTGGTAAATAACCGCGTTGCGACTCCATTCGGGGTGATTTATTTGAATATAGGGCACAGGCATAAGAACCTCTTCTGAATATGCCTTCATGCCGAAAAGGGATGTGAGCAACAGCCAGGTTATTGTGAGTTTTGAAAATTGATTGATCACGCAATTCTCCTAATTTGCCAGGTCGGGTTCAGCGTGTTTGTCTACCAACAAGGTAGACAAATCCGGCCAGTATCATCATCACACCACCTATAACCAGGCCATAAATTCCCTGGCCGTTGAAAAACTCCCGCAGCAACAGGCCAAGCACAGAGGCAGCGATCAACTGTGGTATGACGATAAAGAAATTGAAGATGCCCATGTAAACACCCATTTTCGCCGTTGGCAGCACATCAGATAACAGGGCATAGGGCAGGGACAGAATGGAGGCCCATGCGATGCCGACACCGATCATCGGCAGAATCAACCAGTCCGGATCCTTGATCAGCATAAAGCTGATCAGGCTGATACCACCGACGGATAAGTTAACCAGGTGACTCAGTCGGCAGCCCAGACGGCGTGCCAGCAGCGGAATGAACAACGCCGCGATAGCGGCAAAGCCATTGTAGGATGCAAACAACACACCCACCCAGTTGGCGCCATCATTGTAGGCCTGGCTGGTGACATCAGTGGAACCAAAGTGGTAACTGGTCACTGCCGCCGTCGTGTAAATCCACATCGCAAACAGGGCAAACCAGGAAAACAGTTGTACCAGCGCCAGTTGTTTCATGACCCGCGGCATGTGAAACAGGTCATCGACAATATGGTAAAGGCCATTGTCCACATTCTGTTTCGATTGCATCCTTCCAGCCACAACCTGGATAACACCAAATACCATCGCACCAATGGCCAGGATATACAGTTGTTTATCCAGGCCCTGTGCGATTATCCAACTACACAAGGCAGCGCCGGCTATCAGCCAGCCGATACCACCCTTGTGATATTGTCCAGCGGCGCGCGGCTTATTCGAATCCGGGTCTCCGGTCTTTTCCTCGGCTTCTTCAAACGCTGCAATTTCATCGGGTGAGTACTCCTTGCTGGAAAACACGGTGTAGCTGACAGCCAGCATAAAAACTGCGCCGCCAGCATAAAATGACCATTTGACGCTGTCCGGGATCTGGCCGGCAGCCGCCGTATTACTGACATCAAACCAGTTGGCCAGGATCCAGGGCAGTGCAGAGGCCACGATGGCGCCGGTGCCGATGAAAAAGCTCTGCATGGCAAAACCCAGTGTACGCTGACTTTTGGGCAGGTTGTCACCGACAAATGCGCGAAACGGTTCCATCGAGATGTTGATACTGGCATCCATGATCCAGAGCATGCCGGCCGCAACCCAGAGGTAAGGTGAGTTGGGCATAACCAGCAATGCCAGCGAGGCGACGATAGCGCCGCCCAGAAAATAGGGGCGACGACGGCCGAGTCGATTCCAGGTGCGATCGCTGAAATAACCGACGATCGGCTGCACGATCAGTCCGGTCAAGGGCGCGGCCACCCAAAGTATTGGCAGCTCATCGATCTCCGCACCCAGGGTCTGGAAAATTCGGCTGACGTTGGCATTTTGCAGGGCAAATCCAAACTGTATACCAAGGAACCCAAAACACATGTTCCAGATCTGCCAGAAGCCAAGTTGTGGTTTTTGTCTCACCTGGATTCTCCCGCCTTTATACGTATGGCTGCTCCGCCACCCGCTGCCAACATTAACTTGATAGTGCTTTCACTGCTTACCCTGATTTCCTCAATTGCAATTGAGTAGGGGTTTGTTTTCCAGTGGGCATCGACCCCATCACGGTAAATCCGGGCCGTGTAGTTTAGATTCTTATCCAGGAAGTCCAGAGACAGCTCTACCTTCCTGGCCTGTTCATCCGTGACAGCGCCAATATACCAGTCATTCGAGTTTCGATCCTTACGACCGAATACGACAAAGTCACCGACCTCTCCTGCCAGCGCAATGCTTTCCTCCCAATCGGTCGGAACATCGACAATAAACTGGAATGCATCCGGCCGTGCCTCATAGTTTTTTGGCAAATCGGCCGCCATCTGAACGGGGCTGTAAAGGGTCACGTACAGCGCCAATTGTTTTGCCAATGTCGTTTGCACACGTTGATCCGAATCCATACCCTGAAATGTCAGGTTGAAAATTCCCGGTGTGAAATCCATTGGCCCGGACAACATCCTGGTATAGGGCAATATGGCGGTGTGCTCAGGTGGGTTGGGTGGATCACCCCAGGCGTTGAATTCCTGGCCACGTGCGCCTTCACGGCTTATCCAGTTGGGGTAGGTGCGACGCAGGCCGGTATCCTTGATCGGCTCATGCGTGATGATACTGATCTTCCGCTTGGCTGCTTCTGTAACCGACAAGAGGTACTGTTCTGCCATGAACTGACCATCGTGCCACTCATAATGTGCGATGCCGTTTTCATCGACACGCTTGATGTCAGAGGCATCGGCCACATAACCTGTCTTGACCTGGCGGACACCGTTTTCCTCGTACAAATCCAGTGCCGGAGTCATCTGCTTCGCATAATTGGTGACATTGCCGGAAGTCTCATGATGCCCGATCAGACGCACACCTTTGGATTTTCCATAGGCGGATACTTCAGCAATATTGAAGTCTTCATAACTCTTGGTAAAGCTGAAAAGGTCACCATTGAAAAACCAGTCGCCGTCCCAGCCCAGGTTCCAGCCTTCAACCAGTACACCGTCAAAACCGTATTTTGCGGCAAAATCCATGTAGCGCTTGGTCTCGGCAGTAGTGGCGCCATGAATAGGCCCACTGCCCCAGGTCCGGTCACGTATATGCATGGCCCACCAGATGCCCACATACTTGCCCGGTTTAACCCATGACACATCTCCAAGCTTATTGGGTTCATTGAGATTCAGAATCAGGTTGGAATTTAACAAACCAACGGCATCTTTTGAAATCTGCACGGTGCGCCAGGGTGTATTGAATGGGGTGCTGGTTTTAACCCTGGTTCCATCAGACCAGGGTGTGAGATTGGTCTGGAACACGTTTTCACGACGGTGATCGAGCACATAACCGGCATAATCGACCAGTGCAGCCTCATGGAGACTGAGGTGCATACCGGTGGGTGTTCTCACAGTCATTGGTGTATGCGCCAGTTGTATGGCATCAAGACCGGTCTGCCTATACAGGTATTCATAACGGTTGTATGCACGTCCGGGTATCCACCATGCCGTGGCTTCTTTTGGCAGGTGAAACTCGGTCAGTTCTTCCACGATTTCAACTTTGTCCAAACCGGTCTGGGTCGGGACCTCGTAACGAAAGCCAACACCATCATTGAAAACACGAACCCGCAGATCGAGACGCCTTTCGGTGTCATCCATTAGCTGGATGAACATTTCACTGTGATGATCGCGTACCCGGCGACGCTCACCCCAGGGTTGCTCCCATGTATCGTCAACAATATGCCTTTCCGTCTTTTGTATGACGAAATTCTCATCAAGACCTTTTTGTTCTCTGAAACGCAAACCCAGGCGCGACTCGGCAATTGCCACTTCACCATGAAAGGTCACCGTGTAGACCAGCCAGTTCTTGTCGTTGCTTGAAACGGAGAATACGATAGTGCCGTCAGGTGAGGAAACGGACTCCAGTGCCATTAGCGACTGGCTGAATATCAACATGATCAGACTGAAGATGAGTGTGCGTATAAAAGTCATAGGCTGGTCTGAAAGCAGAGTCCGGGAAATTGACATAGGCTGATGACAGTAGAGTAGCGGGGCTGTCTAATCCACCCATCACGACCTGAATACGTTTGCAAAATACAAAAACACACGTATAAGTGTTTAGAATCATATCCATGATCAAAATAGCTTACCCCCGATTTGTCACCTGGTGTTTCCTTTCTGTCTTGTTGATGTCGACCCATGCATGGTCCGGCGAGGGTTCAACGCTGCGGGTTGAGCCACCAAACTGGTGGACCGGCTTCAAGGAAGCCGGCTTGCAATTGATGGTGCATGGCGAGAATATCGCGAAGTATGATGTTGCGCTAAATTATCCCGGTGTCAGAGTCGAGCGTGTCACACGGGTAAAAAGCCCGAACTACCTGTTCGTGTATCTTGATATAGGATCTGAAGCAAAACCTGGCGCATTCGATATCACTTTCTCGCATGACGGGAAGGCCATAACCCATCGATACCAACTGCTGAAGAAAAACCCTGATCCAGCACATACCAAAGGGTTTTCATCTGCAGATAATATTTACCTGATCACACCCGACCGTTTCGCCAATGGAAATCCGGATAACGATAATGTCGAGGGTATGGGTGACACGGTTGACCGTTCAAACCCTGGTGGCCGACATGGCGGTGATATACAGGGGATTGCAAATCGGCTTGATTACATTTCAGAGCTTGGGTTTACCGCTATCTGGCTGAACCCGCTGCTCGAAAACAAGATGCCAAGTTACTCCTATCATGGCTATTCAACTACCGACTTTTACCGTGTTGACCAGCGCTATGGCAGTAACGGGGAGTATCGCGAACTGGTCCAAAGTGCGCGCTCGATGGGTATCGGTGTCATCATGGACATGATCATCAATCATATTGGCAGTTCCCACTGGTGGATGCAGGACCTGCCCACCGATGACTGGCTGAACCACCAGGACGAATGGCAGGTAACCTCGCATGAACATATCAGCGAACAGGACCCTTATGCTGCCGATTCTGACAGGCGTTCGTTTTCTGACGGCTGGTTTGTTGAAACCATGCCCGACCTCAACCAGCGTAATCCACTACTGGCCGATTACCTGACCCAGAATGCATTGTGGTGGGTTGAATACCTGGGCCTGGCCGGTATTCGCATGGATACCTACCCTTACCCGGACAAGACTTACCTGACCGAATGGTCGCGGCGTGTAATGCTCGAATACCCCGGCTTCAACGTCGTTGGTGAAGAATGGACGGACAACCCCTCGGGTATCGCTTACTGGCAGGCTGGTAACGATAATCGCGACGGCTATGTTTCCCACCTGCCAACGCTGATGGATTTTCCATTGCAGAACGCATTGCGTTGGGGTCTGGTCTCCGAAGAGGGAAGCCAAACAGAAGATTTACGTCAACTCGGCCTGCTTGGCCTTTACCGCGCGCTGGCCAACGACTTTGTCTATCCGGCCCCGGCCTCGCTGGTGGTCTTCCCGGATAACCACGATATGAGTCGTATTTATACACAACTGGGTGAAGATGATGAGCTGTTCCGCATGGCGCTGGCCTATGTGCTCACCATGCGTGGTGTACCGCAAATCTATTATGGCACCGAGATCCTGATGTCCAACCCGGGTGTCGAAGACCACGGCATCATCCGCAGTGATTTTCCGGGTGGTTGGAAAGCTGACCGCAAGAACGGATTTACCGGTAAGGGCCTGACCGAACATGAACTTCAGGCGCAGGCTTTTCTGAAAAACCTGTTAACCTGGCGACGTGACAAAACGGTGATCCATACAGGCCGGCTGACGCACTTCAGACCCGAGAAAGGAACCTATGTCTATTTCCGGTATGATGCCAATGACAGCGTAATGGTGGTTCTGAACAAGAACGCCGAGGACACCCGGCTCGAGCTTTCTCGCTTTAGCGAGCGTTTACAGGGTTACCGATCGGCATTGGATATAATCAGTGGTGAAGAACTGAAGCTTGAAACCAGCATAACCCTGCCTGCGCGTTCCGTCATGGTGCTGGAACTTGGCAGATAACAGGCAGTGCGCATTGCTCGTCTGCCCGCGTGCCTAAGCCTCAACTTTTATTGCAAAAAATTTTCAGGAACTCATCGTGAGATGGAATCTTGGGTAATGGTTCCTTTTTGAGCTGCATCGTTTTAACCAGCTTATCCTTGAGTTGTGCATCACTCAGGCTGCCGGCAATCGGATGATAATCCTGTGGCATCACGCCCTGCCCCAGCATCACCTGCAACCACGAGGGCTCGAGGAAAACATCCAACTGGTCCTGTACCAGGCTGCCATTGGCCCGGAACAGTGCAATTTTTTCCGTCAGACGCCCGGGCACGTCCATATTGCGTGCGTCACGCCAGAACTGGCTGTCATCGCGTTCGTTGAGATAGTAGTGCAGGATGATAAAGTCACGGATCAACTCGTATTCCCGTTTCGATTGCCGGTTGTATTCATCCACCAGTTCAGGTGTCACACCGGCATGTGGAAACAGGTGCAACAAACGCACGATCGCCGACTGGATCAGGTAGATGCTGGTCGATTCAAGTGGCTCGAGGAAGCCGCTGGAAAGTCCAACCGCGACGACGTTTCGGTTCCACTGCTTGCGGGTACGCCCTGGTCTGAACGGGATGATCTTGGGATCAGCGATGGCTTTTGATTCCAGGTTATTCAGAAGAATGTCGGCGGCTTCATCATCGCTGTAATGGTTGCTGCTGTAGACCAGCCCATTGCCATTGCGGTGTTGCAGTGGAATTCGCCATTGCCAGCCGGCCGAATGGGCGATAGAACGCGTATAAGGTACGGTTTCCTCAAAGCGCTCTGACGGCACTGCCATGGCCCGGTCACAGGGCAGCCAGTGACCCCAGTCTTCATATCCGGTCCCAAGTTTCTGGTGTATCAACAAGCCCCGGATACCCGAGCAGTCGATAAAAAGATCACCCTCAACTACCTTGCCGCTTTGTAAAACCAGCGATTCAACATGACCGTTCTCGGTATTGATTTTGACCTGTTCGACCAGGCCCTCAGTACGTTTTACACCACGCTTTTCACTATATTTGCGCAGGAACGCGCCATAGAGGGAGGCATCAAAATGATAGGCATAGGGCAAGTCCCACATGTTATCCTGAACCTGCAATTTGACAAACTTGCCGGCCTCGGCGCACAGGTAATTCAGATCATAATCCCACAGGTTGGTTTTGAAACCAGCCTGCTGAGCGCGTGTCCAGAAATGATGAAAATGACAAAATGCCTGGCTTTTACCGGGCGCCCCAAACGTGTGGTAGTACTTCTCCCCTTTTACCCGCCAGTTCTCAAAACGGATAGCCAGTTTCATGGTCGACTTGGTCTCACGCACAAACTCGGCTTCATCAAGACCAAGAACGCTGTTGACATGCTGAATTGGCGGAATCGTGGCCTCACCTACACCGACAATGCCAATCGTTTCTGACTCAACCAATTCGACTTCGGTACGATCACCCAGCACCCGTTTGATCAGCGCTGCTGACATCCAGCCGGCGGTTCCACCACCGATGATCACGACTTTATTGATGTTTGTGCTCATGAATTTTTACCTTTCATAAAAAAAGCCCTGCTGGTGTATTGTAACGGTTAGAAACTATGTTTCAGAAGTTACACTACACCAGCAGGGCTTTAGGTAGAAACCAAACGCTGTTACCAGAATTTATAAATAGCCGTCAGCAGGTAGTTGGCACCAAAACTCTGGTACTGGGTTACCTCGCGAGGATCATCATTGGTCTGGATGGTGTCTTCGTTTGTCAGGTTCTGACCCTGCAGGGCGATTGACAGACCACCCAGCCAGCCATCATGCCCAGCCAGGCCAAAATCATAACCGATCTGCGCATCTAGCAATTCTCCGCCCTGGTCTACAGTCGGGGTCAATGCAAGGCTCAAACCACGGGTTTCGGTTGTGAATTCGGAGCGCTTGGTCCAGCCAACGCGTGCTTCGAAACCACCGATTTCGTAGTACAAGGTCAGGGAGTAGTTCTCGTCAGACAAGCCCGGGACAGCGGAACCGTCATCCAGCTCGCCATCAATAAATGTGGCGGTGGCGATCAGGCCGAGTCCCTCAAGTTTGTCCCACATGATGCGGAACGGGAGTATGGTCTGTAACTCCAGGCCCTTTACATCACCTGTCAGACCATCTTCACGATAGCTGACCAGGCCCTCAAAGGTCGCCGGTGTAACCGGGTCGCCGTTCTCATCATCCACCTGGTGATAACCGGGAATGTAAAATTCGCTGAAATCAGCCACAAACTGGCCGGCACGGTGCCAGTTGACCAGGTCCTTGTAGAAGAATGCCGCCGAGAACAGACCGTCATCTGCAAAATACCAGTCCCACGCCAGGTCAAACTGGTTGGCTTCCAGAGGACGTAACTCCGGGTTACCCGCGCTGCCGCTCCAGGCGCTGTTGCGCGGATCGGTTGAGCTGATACTGGACAGGTTGAAACCAAACGACACCTGCTGGTTTGGCCGCATGTCATCCATGCGCGGACGGCTGACAGTTTTTGATGCTGCCGCTCTGACGAGGTGGCCATTACCGAAATCATAGGTCAGGTTCATGCTCGGTAGCCACTCGCCATAATCGTCACCACCTTCAATAGGCGTTGCGAGAACGTAAAGATCTGGGCCGGTGTAGGTGCCATAACCCGTAGAGCTCTGGTCTACATCCAGGTACTGCAAACCAACATTACCCAGGAACATGCCTGGGCCTACCTCGTAATCAAAGTCCAGCTTGGCATAAAAAGTTGTCAGCTTTTCCTTGACCGTGTAGCTGTCGCCAAGACGGGCGGTTTCAAGCTGCTGTGCATCGGAGGCAATGTAGTAGTTATCCAGGAACATCCCCAGGCCATCATACGCGACCACACCATCGATACCGATGAACCTCATGTCAGCAATACCCACGCGGTATTCTTCCGGAATCGCGCCATCATATGGCCAGGTTGGTGAAGTCAGGTAAAAACCGCGGTTGTCCTTGGTCTTGGAACGATCGGAGTAATTCACACCGAAGGTGACTTCCCTGAAAATTGACCAGTCGAGAGCGCGGTCAAAATCGAGACGTAAAGTTGTCAGGTCTTCATCAAATTCGGGCGTATTGACAAATCCATCCTGTGCCTGCGGTGGTCCGATAACCGAACCGTCAGGCAGTGTTACATCGGCAAACTGTTGGATCGGCGCCATTGCACCACCCCAGGCCTGTGGGCCGGCGAGACGGATCATGTCGAAATCGGTGAGATCAACCGGTGGGATCGTCGGATGCGGGCTGTACATGACACCGGTGGGTGTCATCATCCACGAACGCGCGCTGGCCGGGCCCTGTGAGGCCAATCCGGCACGACCTACACCGGAGTAACTCTCGATGTTGGTGATAGTCTTTTTAACATCACTGTAGGCACCGTCGAATTCCATGGTCCAGTCATCATTCAGGTTCCATTCGAGGTTAAGGCCAAAGGTCTTCAGCTTGGCTTCTTTGCGTTCACCATCGTTGCGAATCACAGACTTGAAGCCGCCATCCAGGTTGCCGGAGGTTACAAGGCCGTTTTCAACACCGGTTACAGTGTAATCGCCTGTACCCCATTCAGCCCCACCTTCTTCGAGGCCACGAAAGACTTTGTCTTCCTGGAAATCGATATAAATGGCATCCAGGGTCACGGTTACATCGTCGTTCGGCGCCCACTGCAATACACCTGAAATTGTATCGCGCTGAAGCTCTGCAGAACGGACAAAGGAGTCGTGACCACCAAGGATGGTCTCGTCACCGGTCATGCTGACACCAGGTCCGGCGTTGTTTACATTGGCGCCCGGGTAACCCCAGCCGCGGAACTGCTCTTCCTGGCTCGGAGACTTTGTGGTTGCAGCTGCAAATGAAAAACCCAGGGTATCATCGGCAAAGACATCGGAAAAACTCAAGGCCAGGCGGTGGCCATTGTCATCGAAATCGGGATTGGCGGAATCCATGCCGTTCTGTTCGTAGGTTCCGTTTATTGAGAAATAACGGCTGCTGTCCAGCGGACGGTTTGTACGGATATCGACGATACCACCGATGCCCTGCACCATTTGTGTCGCATCAGGTGTTTTGTAAACGACCATACCGCTGACAATTTCTGACGGATAAAGGTCGTACTCCACACCACGATTATCACCCATACCCAACAATTCACGTCCGTTGAGCGTGGTGCCTACGTAGTCTTCTTTGAAACCACGAACGGATATACCGCTCACGCGGCCATTGCGACGCTCACCTGATACACCGGGAAGACGTGCAAGAGACTCGGCAACACTGGAATCGGGCAGTTTACCGATGTCCTCTGCTGAAATTGCGTCCACGATGGAGGTGTTGTCCCGCTTGGTTTCAATCTGGTTGATGAGACTTGCACGGAACGTGCCAGTGACGACAACTTCTTCCATCACCATTTCTTCGTTTTGATCGTTGACACTGTCAACTTCAGCGTCCTGGGCGTATACGTACGCGACAGGGCTGGCCGCCAGTACCAGTGAAATGGCGGCTGAGAGCTCTGTGCGGCGAATGATTTTGCTTGATTTGCTCGTTTTCATAATTGTAATGGGTTCCGATTATTTCTGATTGTGCCTGACACATTTCTGACAAAATAGCGTACACCTTACATTTTTGCAGCCACATGTAACAACACTATGCAAACGTATTCAGTACAATTGAATTTGCCGGGACTGCAGAAAAATCAGTACTTAACCGCGAGAATCTGGCGTCTTGCGGTTTCTTCAAAGTGGGTATTGCACAAGAAAATGCATGGTTTTTGCAGGTTTCTGAAGGTCATGGAACACCCTGCAAGTTTAAAAAAAGATAATATATGTGGCAAAGCCTGATATTATTTGTTTTGAGTTTTCCCGCAGTTCGGATTATCTAATTTGCTATAAGCGGAGATATAGATAACCATGTTGATTGGTCATGGGTTCAGGTAAGACAACTTCATTTGACATAGCGCACCGGGCCGGTGTGTCACAGGCCACGGTTTCAAGGGCGTTACGCAACAGCCCCTTGGTTAACCACGAAACACGAATACACGTGCAGAAAATTGCCCGTGAAATGAACTACCACGTAGATCGCCGTGCCGCCGGTCTTCGTTCGCAGCGTAGTAATACCATTGCATTATTACTGTTTGAAGACCCGACATCTGACGATTCGCAAATCAACCCGTTTTTTCTCTCCATGCTGGGTAACATCACCCGGAGCGCCGTCGCCAGTAAGTTCGATGTGCTGGTTTCATTTCAGCATTTAAGTGATGACTGGGTCTCCGACTACCAGGCCAGTAACCGGGCCGATGGCATTATACTGTTGGGTTACGGTGATTACGGCAGTATCTCCGACAAGCTGAAGCGTTTACATGACGAAGACGCGCATTTCATCATCTGGGGTGCCACGACACCGGAGTTGGAAGGGCATGCAGTCGGTAGCATGAACGAGCAAGGTGGTGAAATGGCGACCCGGCACCTGTTGAGCCTGGGGCGGAAACAAATTGCCTTTTTGGGTGAGGTCAGCAGTGATGCGCCAGAGTTTCAGCAACGATACAACGGCTTTCGAAAGACGCTCGAATCGACCGGGATGCCCTTTCGTTCGGACCTTCATTTGGATGCGGAGAACCATGAGACCTCCGGATTCAATGCCATGTCAAAACTGCTGGAAAGCGGAGAGACCTTCGATGCGGTCTTCGCCGCCAGTGACCTTATCGCCATCGGTGCCATGAAATGTATGCGCAAGGCCGGCATTGCAATGCCTCAGCAGGTTTCAGTTGTGGGTTTTGATGATATTCCGGCTGCCTCTTATTCCGGGCCGTCCCTGACCACGGTTCGCCAGGATACAAGGATCGCTGCAAAAGTGCTGGTCGAAAACCTCATTGTCATGATCAATGGCGGAAAGGTCGAGTCGTGTTTGCTGCCCATGTCACTGGTCATTAGAGGTTCTTGTGGAGGCCGTGCACTGAACACACCGAAATAGCCTGATTCAGAAACGCCGCCAGTCAACGAATGGTTCATAGTCCGGTGCTTGCTGTATTCGTATTCAATCAAGCAGAGCGCGCACTCCCCGAGAAAAACGGTTATCGTCTTATCTTCATGCGTACCTTTCAGAAAAATCGCAGCAATGTATTTTTTGCACTCCTCAGCCTGCCCTCAACGGCGATGGGTTTTGCGTTGTCGATTCAGATCTCTGCCCTGAGCTGGATTCTTACTACCCAATACAAGCTTGATATTCATGACGTAGGCCTGGTCTGGGCGGCCGGACCCCTTGCCGGTATTCTCGGGCAGGTCATCATCGGTATTATCAGTGACAAGGTCTGGTTCTGGAATGGTCGGCGACGACCCTTCATCCTGATCGGTGGCGTGCTTGCTTCGCTGAGTTTGTTGGCACTTCCCAATTTGCATGTTATTTCAGCCAGTCTTGGTGTTGGCGGTATTCTTGGGGTGGCAATTGCCGTGGCCCTGACCCTCGACCTTTCGATCAACGTCAGTTTCAATCCTACCCGTTCCCTGATAGCGGATGTCACTGACCCGGGTGACGAGCGGACCAAGGGTTACACCTGGATGCAAAGCATCTCCGGTACATTTGGTGTGCTTGCCTATGCGATCGGTGCTGTTTTCAATAATTACATACTGATCTATGGAGGGGCGGTCATAGTGCTGGTTTTCTCGATAATTCCAACGCTGTTTATTACCGAGCCCAAGGATATAAAGAGTGAATCACTCGGTGACAATGCCTTGGAAACGGGGAGTCGGGGTAGTGAGGATTCGCTGATCAACATGTTGATAGCAATCCGCCCGTTGTGGGGGTTTCTGGCCTATGACATCTATGCAATGGGGCGCAGGCTGGCGGGCGTCGAATCTGCTGATTATTACGCTGAAATTGCCTGTGGCGTGATTACCGCCATCCTTGTCATCCAGGCAATTCTGGAGAAAAATGGAAGCAAAGCTGACGGTCTCGCTGCCTTCCGCAAGGTGATTGCAGCACACTCATTCAGCTGGGTCGGCATTCAGACAACCTTTGTTTTCCTGTTCGCATTTTTGCAGCAAAAGATGCCGCAGTTATCAGATATCGAGATGGGGAGGGTCGGTTCGATGAGCTTCCTGGTGCTAAACGCCGTGGGGGCATTGCTACCAGCGCTTGTTCTGATGCCCTTGGCTAAACGTATTGGCCGTATCAAAACCCATGTTGTTTGCATGGCGTTTATGACGGCCGGTTATGCAGGTCTTTATTTGTCTGCAAGCAGTCCGCTGCAAATTTATATGCTGATGGCGGTGCTGGGTATTGGCTGGGCGGCGATTGTCAGTCTGCCGTTTGCGATTGTTTCACAGAAAGTCAGCGAAGCACGCATGGGTTTGTACATGGGTCTGTTCAATCTTTCAGTTGTTTTGCCACAACTCGTGGTCAGCCTGGGTGTTGCATTAATGATCAGCCGGGCTCCGGATAAGGGCATTATTTTTGCAATTTCGGCCGCCAGCCTTGCGCTGTCCACCCTCGCCTGGAGCTTTGTCCGCGAAGACAAACAGCGTGTTACCGAACGTGGCTGAAGATCTCTGTGAGAACTTCGTGTTATACCGGCACCTACTCGAAATCAACGAATAGCGTCAGGCGCAGGTATACATCCTTTTTTGGGCGAACCCCCTGGTCATTGCGATCGTAAAGTGTGAACACCGTATTGGGGGTCAGCGACCAGTGCGGCCCCATTTGGACCTTCAAGCCGGTGAAAATCAGGGTGGCCCGCGCCGACGGATCCATCGGCAGGTACGCGATGTCGTTTCCCCTGGGGCTGGGCTCAAACAGCCGGTCAATCCTGCCAATAAATTCTGTTTTTGCAGCCAGGGTTTTCACCACGAAGGCTGAGGCCAGTTCGATGGGCGGGCTGTCCTGACGGTCCTGGTTCGAGTATTGCAGCCCCCATCGAAAAGTTTCTGTTTGATAGGCAACAAAGGCCTGCAATGTCAGGCGGTGATCCGGACCGTGCAGGTCCTCAAAATCGGTATACAGGTCCACTGTCCAGCCGGGTGAGGGTTTCCACGTCAGTGCCGCCATCCACTTGGCGCTGTTTGATGAATCGGCGCCAAACTCCAGTCCGGAACCCAGCATGAAGCGATAGCTGACACTGCCGGTGGCATTCAGCGGGCCCCGCAATGAGACGCCGGTGTCACGGCTGGCGACACCCTGCAAATCCATCGGTGTACGTGCCAGGTAGCGGGCGCCCCAGATCGACTCAACCAGGTCATAGGTGATCGTGGAAGTCAGACCGGCGATCAATTGGTGCCGACCGAGGTTCCATCCAAGGTAGAGGTCCTTAACGGCTGACCGATAGGTATAGGTTTCAAATTCACCGGACTGGTTGAGCTCAAAACGCAAGCGACCGAACGATTTTTCTGACATGTCCGCATTGAAAGTCAGGTAGCCGCGCCGAAGCACCAGGCCAACGGCATCCTCACCCGTGTCGAGATGGTGGCTGGGGATAAAATACGAATCACCGAACAACAGGCCACCCATACGGAATGAGGATTCCTGTTCCTTATCAGCCGCCACTGCCGATGGACAAACGAAGGCCATCTTGATACACAGGCAGCTGGTAAACAGTATTCTCATGAAGCGAATTATGAACAATGCGAGATTTTGAGGCCAGCCGGGATTAAAATCCGCCAGAGTGATTTTTGAAAAAAATTTTGCCGTTTTAGCT
This sequence comes from uncultured Gammaproteobacteria bacterium, assembly GCA_963704855.1. Taxonomy (GTDB): domain Bacteria; phylum Pseudomonadota; class Gammaproteobacteria; order Xanthomonadales; family SZUA-36; genus SZUA-36. Next base: position 142,550 of record CAVPHY010000017.1, on the reverse strand, counting down.
GATCTATCTCCAATTTAACCTAGGAATCCGCCCGTTCCATGCCATTTCACGATACACTTTACCTGACAACTTCAGAGTAACAGGACAAACCTGATGAGCACTAAAACCAATAAGGACCAGGGTCGTTATGTAAGCCGGTTAACCCGTGACACCGTGGCCCTGATCCTCGCCGGCGGTCGTGGTTCCCGTTTGTATGAATTAACCAACTGGCGTGCAAAGCCGGCCGTCTATTTCGGTGGGAAACTGCGAATCATCGATTTCCCCTTGTCCAACTGTATCAATTCCGGGGTGCGGCGCATTGGTGTGGCCACCCAGTACAAGGCACACTCGTTGATTCGGCACCTGGTGCATGGCTGGACAGGTTTCCGTTCACCGGAGCGCGAGTTCGTTGAAATATTACCCGCCTCACAACGTACTGGAGATGACTGGTACCTGGGTACCGCTGACGCGGTGTTCCAGAACCTCGATATCCTGCGTACGCATCGGCCGCGGTTTGTGCTGATCCTGGCAGGGGATCACGTCTACAAGATGGATTATGGCAACTTCCTCGCATTCCACTCGGAAAAGGAAGCGGATATGACGGTTTGCTGCATAGAAGTACCCGTGGAGGAAGCCGCAGGCCAGTTTGGCGTGATGACGGTGGATGAAACCGGTCGTGTGATCGGGTTTGATGAAAAACCGAAGAAGCCCGCGTCGATACCCGGTAGGGAAGGTATTTGCCTGGCGTCCATGGGCAACTACGTTTTCAATACCGAGTTTCTCTATGAGCAGGTGATCAGGGATGCCGATACACCCGGGTCTGATCATGATTTCGGAAAAGATATCATTCCATCAATTATTGACAAATACCATGTCTATGCTTACCCGTTTCGTGATCCGAAAACGGGCGAACAGGCCTACTGGCGGGACGTGGGTACGCTGGATGCCTATTGGGAGGCCAATATGGAGCTGGTTTCGGTGGTGCCCCAACTTGACCTGTACGACCGGGACTGGCCAATCCTGACCGACGTGTTGCAGGCCCCTCCCGCGAAGTTTGTTTTCGATCATCACGACAGGCGGGGCGAGGCGGTGGAGTCTATGGTGTCCGGTGGCTGTATCATTTCCGGCGCGAGTGTCAAAAGGTCGCTGATTTTCTCCAACTGTAAAATACATTCGTACAGCCGTATCGTCGATTCATTGATCCTCCCGGAGTGCGAGATCCTGGATGGATGCACCATTCACGGGGCGATCATAGATCGTGGCTGCGTGGTCCCGGAGGGGATGCAAATTGGCGTGAACCACGATGATGATCGCGCGAGGGGGTTTCGCGTCACCGAGGGTGGTCATACCCTGGTGACACCTGGCATGCTTGAACAGACTTTGCACCAGACACGTTAACAATAATGATTCCAGGTTTTTATGTCCGGCTTAAATAGAGCAACGCTGAACGCTTTGGCCGGTGGCCGGCACGGCGGTCCCTTCTCCGTTTATGGAATACAGCGTGAGAATGGCCAGCGTATCGTCAGGACGATTCAGCCCCAGGCAGAGACGGTGGAACTGTTGCTCGATGGCGACAGTGGTCCATTACCGATGCAAAGGGTTCACCCGGATGGCATATTCGAGGTCGAATTTCCCCCGCGTAAACGCCATTATCGGCTGCGAATCACACGCGCCGATGGCATCAGCTGGGAGGTGGAGGACGCTTATCGTTTTCCACCCATGCTGGGTGAGCTTGATCTCTACCTGATCGGGCAGGGGTCACACCGGGACATCGCCAAGAAGCTGGGTGCACACCCCACCCGTTCACTCGGGGTTGCCGGTACTTTTTTCGCGATCTGGGCACCCAATGCCTCGCGTGTCAGCGTGGTTGGCGAATTCAATAACTGGGACGGCCGTTGTCACGTGATGCGTCTGCACCCTGGCAACGGCCTGTGGGAAATCTTTATACCCGGTGTCGGACAGGGTTCGTACTACAAATTTGAACTGCTGGACAGGCAGGGTGAATTGCTGCCGTTCAAGTCCGACCCCACGGGGCAGTTTCACGAGGCGCCGCCGGGTAACGCGTCGAGGGTGTACCAGAGCAACTACCACTGGCGGGACAACGAGTGGACCTCGGGCAGATCACAGGTTCCCGTAATGAGCGAGGCCATCAGCATTTACGAGGTACACCTCGGCTCATGGCAACGTGGCGAGAATAACCGCTTCCTGAGCTATCGCGAACTGGCCAATGAGCTCGTGGCCTATGTCCGGCAGATGAACTTCACACACGTAGAACTGTTGCCGGTAACGGAACACCCGTTCGATGGCTCCTGGGGTTATCAGCCGATCGGTTTGTATGCACCGACTCAACGTTTTGGTGAGCCGGATGATTTCCGTTACCTGGTGGACCGTTTTCACCGGGCGGGTATTGCCGTGATCATGGACTGGGTACCCGCCCATTTTCCAAAAGACGAGCACGGGCTACGGCGTCTCGATGGAACCGCCCTGTATGAACACGAAGACCCACGCAAGGGCGAGCACTCGGACTGGGGGACATTGATATTCAACTACGGCCGCCGCGAAGTGATCAACTACCTGATGGGCAGTGCGCTTTGCTGGATTGATAGTTTCCACATCGATGCCCTGCGTGTCGATGCCGTGGCTTCGATGCTTTACCTGGATTACTCCCGCAAGGAGGGTGAGTGGTTGCCAAATGAGTTTGGCGGTAATCAACACCTCGAGGCGGTGGAGTTCCTGCGCCAGTTCAATGAGATTATCCACGACTACAAGGCCACCAGTTATGCGGAGGAGTCCACCGCCTGGCCCGGTGTATCGCGACCCACCAGTTCAGGTGGGCTTGGTTTCACCTACAAGTGGAACATGGGCTGGATGAACGACACCCTGTCATATATGTGCGAGGACCCGGTGCACCGCAAGTATCATCACGACAAGATGACCTTTGGCCTGGTGTATGCGTTTGATGAGAATTTTGTGCTGCCGCTGTCGCATGATGAAGTCGTGCATGGTAAGCGCTCATTGTTGGGCCGTATGCCGGGGGACGAATGGCAACGGTTTGCCAACCTGCGCGCATACTACGGTTTCATGTATGCTCACCCGGGCAAAAAATTGCTGTTTATGGGGGCTGAAATTGCCCAGCAAAGGGAGTGGAATCACGACCAGTCCCTCGACTGGTATCTATTGGAGCAACCTTTGCACAAAGGCGTACAGGACCTGGTAAGGGATCTCAACCGGGTCTACCGGGAAACACCCGCGCTGCATGAACTGGATTTCAGCCACGAAGGTTTTGAATGGATCGACTGGCAGGATGCAGACAGCAGCGTGTTGAGCTGGTTGCGCCGCGCGTCTGACGGCGCCTTTGTGGTATGCATCAGCAACTTCACACCACTGGTCCGATCAGGTTATCGTATCGGTGTGCCGCAGGCTGGTAAGTATTCGGAGTTGCTCAACACCGATTCCAGTATCTACGGTGGCAGTGGTGTAGGGGTGCCTGGTGAACTTCAGACAGAAAATGTTGCGGCGCACGGGCGTGAGCATTCCTTGCAGATAGACCTGCCGCCGCTGGCGACATTGATGTTAAAAATAACAAACCCTGGTTAAGGAACCTCTGATCTATTCATGAACTCGTATCTTGTGACCAAAAAATCCAGCTTCTGCGTTGTAAATCTTCGCAATAGCCAGCTATTACGTGCGATCTACGCCTTGAATCTGGACATTTTGAATCACAATCTACTTCGCTCAGAATAAATCAGAGACTCCTTAAAAGAATTTCGGAGAACAACATAATGATAGATCAGTTAGAAACTGACGGCGTAGGTGATATTGAATTACTGAACCTGCCCGCGCTGGCCATGGATGCAGATGCCATCCTTGCCGATACCATACATTATCACAGCCGTATGCTGTGCAGACGCTCATTGCGCAAGCATGAGACCTTCCTTTACCAGGCGCTGGTTTATGCGACGAGGGAACGGATCGTGGAGCGCTGGATCAATACCCGCACCAATATGGAAAGAAGCAAAGGGAAGCGGGCCTGCTACCTGTCCCTGGAATTTCTTATGGGGCGATTGCTGAGGAATGCGCTTTTAAACCTGGGTATCACCGAGCAAACTGATGAAGCCCTGCACCGTCTTGGTGTTGAACTGGAAGACCTGCATGGCCAGGAGCTTGATGCCGGGCTGGGTAATGGTGGCCTGGGGCGCCTGGCTGCCTGTTTCCTCGATAGCTGTGCCACCCTCGCATTGCCGGTCACCGGTTACGGGATTCGCTACCGTTACGGCATGTTTCACCAACGCCTGGAAAACGGTCGCCAGGTGGAAGAGCCCGATGCCTGGCTCAGAGATGGCTATCCCTGGGAGATTGAACGAAGTGAGCGCGCGCAGACCATCAAGTTCGGCGGTCGTGTTACGCGTTTCAAGGATTCACTGGGTAAAACCCGGACCGACTGGGTCGATACACGTGATGTACTGGCGATCCCCTATGACATACCCATCCCCGGTTACCGGAACGAGATGGTCAATACCTTGCGTTTGTGGTCGGCGGGAGCCACCGACGAATTTGATCTTGAAGAATTCAATGCCGGCGATTATTCGGATGCGGTGGCGGCCAAGAATGAGGCCGAAAACATCACCATGGTGTTGTATCCAAACGCAGAAACCGAAAACGGGCGGGAATTGCGTCTGCGTCAGCAGTACTTTTTGGCCTCTGCCAGTTTACAGGACATATTGCAAAGCTGGGTTAAATCGAACGGGAGTAATTTCAGCGGGTTCGCCGACAAGCACTGTTTCCAGTTGAACGATACGCATCCGGCCATCGCGGTACCGGAACTGATGCGCCTGTTAATGGATGATCACGGCCTCTCGTGGGATGCAGCCTGGAAAATCACCACTTCGACGATGGCCTATACCAACCACACGCTATTGCCCGAGGCCCTGGAAACATGGCCGGTTTTCATGTTTGAACAATTGTTACCACGTCTGCTGGAGATCATCTACGAGATCAATGTGCGCTTCCTCACCGAAGTCAGCCGGCGCTGGCCGGGCGATACCCATATCCTGGGACGCATGTCATTGATCCAGGAGGGTGCCGAGAAAAAAATACGCATGGCCTACCTCGCCATCGTCGGCAGCTTTTCGGTGAATGGTGTTGCTGAACTTCACTCGAAGTTGCTCAAGCAGGGTCTGTTCAGAGATTTCGCAGAACTCTGGCCGCAAAAATTCAACAACAAGACCAATGGCGTAACCCAGCGCCGCTGGCTGGCGGCCTGTAATACCGGGCTGGCTGACCTGGTCAATGAACATATCGGTGAGGACTGGGTGACCGATCTCGAGCAACTGGAGAAGCTCGCGCCGTTAGCTGAGGATACCGCTTTCCAGGAGGCGTGGAGGGCCGTCAAGCAGTCTAACAAGGTCCGGCTCGCGGAAAAAATAAAGGACAAGACCCGGCTGGTGGTCGATCCCGCCATGATGTTCGACGTACAGGTCAAACGTATCCATGAGTACAAGCGACAGTTACTGAACGTGTTGCATGCCATCCACCTGTATGACCGGATCCAGCGTGGCGATGGTGATCAGTTAACACCCCGGGTCATCATCATTGGCGGCAAGGCCGCTCCAGGCTACGAAATGGCCAAGAACCAGATCAAGCTGATCAATAACGTGGCCGCGGTGATCAATACGGATCCCGCCATGCGGGGACGCTTGCAACTGGTGTTCTATCCGGATTACAACGTTTCGGCGATGGAAGTGATCTGTCCGGCCGCCGATTTATCGGAGCAGATATCTACGGCCGGCAAGGAGGCTTCCGGCACCGGCAATATGAAGTTCATGATGAATGGCGCCGTCACCATCGGTACGCTGGACGGCGCCAACGTGGAGATTCTCGAAGCGGTCGGTGAGGAAAACTTCTTCCTGTTCGGCCTGACCGTGGATGAGATTCCCGCCATCAGGGATAATTACAACCCACAGTCAATCATAGATGGCGACCGGGATTTCAGACGCGTCATGCGTTTGCTCGACAACGGCCACTTCAACCAGTTTGAGCCCGGTATACTCGATAACGTGATCGCCTCGGTACGCAACCCCCGTGATCCCTGGATGACGGCTGCAGATTTCCGCAGCTACATCGATACCCAGGAGGCGGCCGGAATGGCTTACCAGGACCCGCAGCGCTGGACCCGTATGAGCATCCTGAACAGTGCCAATTCAGGGCGGTTTTCGACCGATCGCACCATGCGTGATTACAACCGGGATATCTGGCACCTCGAAAGCATCACTTCCGGCGACTCATGATCCAGGCAGGTCGTGGGGAACAGCTCGGGGCGAGCTGGGACGGACAGGGTGTGAATTTTGCCCTGTACTCGTCAGGCGCTGAAGCGATTGAACTTTGCCTGTTCGATGCCTCGGGTCAACAGGTAAAGTGCTTCAGATTGCCCGGCAACCAGGATGGTGTCTGGTCCGGTTATCTGCCGGGTTGTGAACCCGGCCAGCGTTATGGTTACCGCGCCCACGGCCCGTGGGCGCCCGACAGCGGTCTGCGTTACAACCCGTCCAAGCTGTTGATCGACCCGTATGCGCAAGCACTGGACGGTTCGTTCCAGTGGGCCGGTGCAGTTTATGACTATGATCACTCAACCACCGGCAAGTCGATGCAGCCCAACCGCACCGATAGTGCGGCCTTCATACCCAAGTCTATTGTTATGGGGCCTGATACGGCGCCCCGGGCCGCGCGTGTGCGTATTCCCTGGTCAGAGACCATCATTTACGAAGCCAATGTGCGTGGTTATACCATGCGGCACCCGGATATTCCGGAGAGCGAGCGTGGTAAATTCCAGGGTATGCGCAATGGAGAAATTCTCGCCTACCTCAAGGCCCTGGGTATCACCTCGCTGGAGCTGATGCCGGTACACACGATGATCGATGAGAGTTTCCTGGTCGGTCGCGGGCTGAAGAATTTCTGGGGGTACAACAGCATCAATTTCTTCACCCCGGAAGCGCGGTATGCCCACCGGGATGCGGTTGGTGAGTTCCGCGACATGGTGAACGCCATTCATGAAGCCGGTATCGAGGTCATACTGGACGTGGTCTACAACCACACCGGTGAGGGTGGCTCCAGGGGGCCTTCAATCAGCTTCCGCGGTATCGATAACCTGGCCTATTACAGAACCGATTCCAAAGACCCCGGGGTTTATATCAACGATACCGGTTGTGGCAATACCATCAACGCGGATCACCCGCGCGTACAGGCCATGATCAGGGACAGCCTGGTTTACTGGCACAGAAGCATGGGTGTGGATGGGTTCAGGTTTGATCTTGCCCCGGTGCTGGGCAGATCCCCGCAGGGTTTTAATCCGTCCCACGATCTGTTGCGGCTGATCAACGATGATCCGGAACTGTCCAACGCCAAGCTCATTGCAGAGCCGTGGGACCCGGGCCCGGGTGGTTACCAGCTGGGTAAGTTCCCATCACGCTGGGCGGAGTGGAATGACCGCTATCGCGATAGCGTTCGATTGTTCTGGTGTGGTGAAGATGACCAGTTGAGTAGCCTTGCAAAGCGTCTGCACGGTTCAGCCGATATTTTTGAATCCAGTGACCGGCCGCCACAGGCGAGTATCAATTTTGTGACGTCCCACGACGGCTACACCTTGCGCGACCTGGTCAGTTACGAAACACGGAACAACCATGCCAATGGCGAAGACAACCGCGACGGCCATGCGCACAACTACAGTTGCAACCACGGTGTCGAAGGTGAGACCCGCGACCCTGAAGTTCAGCAGTTAAGACGCCGGCAGCGTTTGAACCTGTTGGGCACCCTGTTGTTATCAAAAGGTACACCGATGCTGCTGGCAGGTGATGAGTTCGGCAACTCCCAGGCCGGCAACAATAACGCCTACGCACAGGATAATGAGACAGGCTGGCTGGATTGGAGCGGTGTGGATGATGACCCGGAATTTTTGCTCCAGGTGCGGGCCCTTATCAATCTGCGTCGCCAGATGCCGCATGCAAAACGGACCCGCTACCCACATGGTTCCGACCATGATGGTGATGGCCTGCGCGATATCGAATGGCTGCATCCCGGTGGCAGACGCATGCAGACGGAACAGTGGCATAGTGAGTTTGCCATGACGCTCTTCTTTCCCGAGATGGAAGGTGCCAGGCCCGATGGTCAAGAGCATGTCGGTAATGGGCTGGTGGCGGTCGCCATCATGCTGAACGCATCGGCGGAACCCCGCAATTTTTCCCTGCCTGAACTAACGCAGCCGGGCGCCTGGCGCCTGGCGTTTCACAGCGCAGAGCTTGCGCCGCCACAGGCGGATGCCCGGGTATGGAGCCTGGCATCGCGATCCATGGCTTGTGCGCTATACCTGTAGGAAAGACCACCCGCGCTGCCATCCAATGGACTGAACACGGTATGATGGCAGTAAGGAATATCAGAGCAGGAGATAAATGACCGACTTTTTCGATGAGATGCTGGACCCGGCAGGTTCTGGCGATGCAGTTAAAATGCGTGGCCCTTATGACGATTATGGCCGCTGGTTCGAGGGGGAGGATCCGCGTCGGATTCATCTGAAGGCGGCACAGGCCGAAGCCTTTTTTCGCAAGACCGGAATTACCTTCAATGTCTACGGTAGCCAGGATGCCGATGAGCGCTTGATACCATTTGACGTGGTGCCGCGGATCATATCCGCAGGCGAATGGCGCAAACTGTCACGCGGGATTGAGCAACGTGTGCGTGCGCTGAATGCTTTCCTCCACGATATTTATCACCGGCAGGAGATCTTGCGCGCGGGCCGTATACCGGTTGAACTGATTGCAAATAATGTGGCCTTCCTGCCGCAGATGGTGGGTGTTGATCCACCTGGCAGGATATACACGCATATCATCGGCACCGACATTGTCCGCACGGGTCCGGATGATTTTTTCGTGCTCGAGGATAATGCCCGCACGCCTTCGGGTGTTTCGTACATGCTTGAAAACCGGGAGACGATGTTGCACATGTTCCCCGAGTTGTTTTCGCAAATACCCGTGCGCGAGGTGAGCAGTTACCCGGCCAATCTCAGCCGCTCACTTTCGGCCTGCGCACCGCCTGCCTGCAATGGCAAACCCGTGGTCGCTGTGCTGACACCGGGCATCCATAATTCGGCCTACTTCGAGCATAGCTTTCTTGCCGATCAAATGGGGGCGGAACTGGTTGAAGGGCACGATTTACGGGTTGTCGATGGCCGTGTTGCGATGCGCACGACCCAGGGCTATACAGCCATTGATGTGCTGTACCGGCGCGTCGATGATGATTACCTTGACCCACTGAACTTCAAACACGAGTCGATGCTCGGGGTGCCCGGAATATTCGATGTGTACCGTGCCGGTGGGATCACCATCGCGAACGCGCCCGGAACCGGGATTGCCGATGACAAGGCGCTGTATTCGTATATGCCCGATATCATCGAGTTTTACACCGGTGAGAAGCCGCTGTTGAACAACGTGCCAACCTGGCGATGTTCGGAAGCGGACCAGTTGCAATACGTGCTCGATAACCTGGCTGAACTGGTGGTAAAGGAAGTCCATGGTTCCGGCGGTTATGGAATGCTGGTCGGGCCGGCGGCGAGCAAGAAAGAGGTCAATGCATTTCGGGAGAAACTCAAGGCGCGGCCTGCCAATTATATTGCGCAGCCGACACTGGCGCTTTCCACGGTGCCAATTTTTACCAAAAAAGGCCTGTCACCCCGTCATGTCGATTTGCGGCCTTTTGTGCTGATGTCACCGGACCGTATCGAGATTACACCGGGTGGCCTGACACGCGTTGCGATGACCAGGGGATCCCTGGTGGTCAATTCCAGCCAGGGCGGCGGCACCAAGGATACCTGGGTGCTGGAGGAGTGATGCGATGCTAGGAAAAACAGCAGCCGGCCTGTTCTGGATGTTCCGCTATCTTGAACGCGGGGAAAATGGTGCGCGGCTCCTGGAGGCCGGCTTTCGCATTGCCCTGACACGCTCGGCAACAGCCTCGGCCGAATGGAAATCGATCCTGGCAACCTCGGGTGCGCTTGCCGATTATGACGCGGGGCATGACGATTATGACTCAGACACGGTGATCAGCTTCCTGCTGCGTGACAAGGGCAATCCGGCCAGCGTGATCAGTAATATGAAAGCAGCGCGGGATAACGCCCGATTGGTGCGTACTGCTCTGACCCGGGAGGTCTGGGAGGCAACCAACGAGGCGTGGATAACCCTGGAGGCCCTGCTGGCAAAACAGGTCAGGCAGCGGGATTTGCCCGATGCGCTGGGTGTTATCCGCCAGCAAATGGCCGTGGTGCGTGGCGCCATGGCAGGCACGATGTTGCGTAACGATGGGTATAATTTCGCACGGCTGGGCATGTTCCTGGAACGGGCGGACAACACCTCGCGGATACTGGATGTGAAGTACTATTTGCTGTTGCCGTCGTTCGCGCAGATCGGCTCTTCCCTGGACCAGGTGCAATGGGAGACGATCCTGCGCTCGGTGTCGGCGCGGCGGGCCTACCGTTGGCTGTATGGCACGGACATCAACCCGATGAATGTCGCGGAGTTCCTGATCCTGCACCCGCAAATGCCGCGATCGCTGGCGTTTTGCTTGCAGAAAATCAGGAACAACCTGGCCCATCTCGAACTGGAGTATGGTGTCGAAAACCAATCATGCCGGATGGTTAAGGCACATTACCAGAAGCTGAAGGACAGTAACATCGACAGCATTTTTGAACAGGGTCTGCATGAATTCGTCGGGGGTTTTCTCATCGATAACAGCGCGCTCGCTTCGCAGATCCAACACGATTACAGGTTTTAGGAAAACGATGCGTCTAAAAGTCAACCACAGCACGAGCTATCTCTATGATGCCCCCGTCGAATACGGACTGCAGCAGGTGCGGTTGACACCCAAGCAACGGGAAGGTCAGAAAATCCTGCATTGGGAAATTGCGATTGAGGGTGGGTCCAGGGAATTGCACTTCACCGATCAACACACCAATCATGTCGAGCTGATCAGTATTGACCGGGGTGGAGAGCGGGTTGATATCCATGTCAGGGGTGAAGTTGAAACCTCGGACATGTCCGGCGTCATCGGACCACATCGCGGTTTTTTGCCACTTTGGATATTCCAGCGCCCCACTTTGCTGACAACCCCGGGGCCGAAAATCCGAACACTTCTGAAAGAACTGGGTAGCGAGTTTGAAAATGACATCGCGCGTGCGCACGCCCTTTCCAGGCTGATCATCAGGCATGTACCGTATGCGATTGGCAAGACCGATGCGGATACCGGTGCTGAGCAGGCGGTTGGTCATGGCGCCGGGGTCTGTCAGGATCATGCCCATATCTTCATCACCGTGATGCGCCTGCTCGGTCACCCGGCGCGTTATGTCTCCGGCTACCTGATGATGAACGACCGGGCCGAGCAAGATGCAACACATGCCTGGGCTGAGGCCTGGTTTGAGAGCATCGGTTGGGTCGGTTTTGACGTGTCGAACGGGTATTCCCCCGATGAACGCTATATCCGCGTAGCCACCGGTCTCGATTATAATGATGCCTCTCCGGTGTCGGGTATGCGCTATGGACCGACCCGGGAAAGCATGATTGTTCAACTACAGGTGCAGCAATAAGCTGTGCTGCCGATAGCGACAGGACGGGTTTTGCATGACATATTGCGTAGGGCTTCAGCTCAACAAGGGACTGGTTTTCATGTCCGATACACGCACCAATGCCGGTGTTGATGATATTTCCCAGGCCCGGAAAATGAATAGCTGGGTTGTTCCCGGCGAACGTGTTATTACCTTGCTATCCGCCGGTAACCTTGCCACGACACAAGCCGTTGTAAGCCTCGTCGATGAACGCACCAAGGCCCCGGAAGAGCGCAATCCATCGATCCTCAAGGCTCCTTCGATGTTCCAGGTTGCTTCGATTTTTGGCGAAACCTTGCGCGACGTTGTTAAAAATTACCAGCCATCCGGGCCTGTATCGGAGTCCCTGTTCAGCGCTACGCTTATTCTTGGTGGCCAGATCAAGGGCAGCGCGCCACGTCTGTTCCTGGTGTACCCCGAGGGTAACTTTATCGAGTCCAGCCCTGACAATTCTTTTTTCCAGACCGGTGAGACCAAATATGGCCGGCCGATACTGGTGCGCGCGCTGCACCCGGACATGAGTTTTGAAGAAGCGGTCAAATTGCTGTGCGTGTCGTTCGATTCCACTATCCGCGCAAATTTAAGCGTGGATTTGCCCATCGACCTGCAAGTGCATGCGGTCGATGAATACAGGGTTAGCCATGAGCGCCGTTTTGAGCGCAGCGATCCCTATTTCCAGGATATTTCAAAAGGCTGGAGCGAAGCGATGCGGGCCGCATTGGGTTCGCTACCGGATTTTTCGTTCTGACCCAAAGCGATCAGCAGCCTGGACAGGGGTAAACATCAGTGCGTTCTTCCGGAATGATTCACCCGGTCATCATTGACAAGCGTTTCCATGGGCCACCGGCGTCGGGTAACGGTGGTTATTCGTGCGCGATGGTCGGTCGCTTCATCGATGGCCCGGCGGCTGTACGCCTGCGCATTCCTCCGCCGCTCGATACACCCCTGGAGGTGCGTCGGAGAGATGGCCAGGTTGAGCTTTATCACAGGAGTGAAACGGGCGATGAACTGGTCGCGTCCGGCCGGCCTGCAACGCTGGACCTTGATATTCCAGAGCCACCCGGCTTTGCCCGGGCACAGGCGGCATCCGCCCGCTATCGTGGCTTTGTTGCACACTTTTACCCGGGATGTTTTGTCTGTGGCCCGCAGCGCGAGCCCGGTGACGGGCTGAGGATATTTGCCGGACCGCTTGAGCCGGGTTCAGGCCCCGAAGGTATGGTGGCGGCCACCTGGATACCCGATGAAACACTCATTGATGAATCGGGCTTTGTAGCGCCCGAGTACATCTGGGCCGCCCTTGATTGCCCGGGCGCCTACGCATTCCCGGAACCGAAAAACGGCGCAATCCTGCTGGGTGAGCTTGCCGTTTCCATCAAGGCGCACGTATCGGCCGGTGAGAAGTGCGTCCTGATCGGCTGGGAGATCAGCCACCAGGGCCGCAAGCATTACACCGGCACGGCGCTGTTTGGTGAGTCGGGTTCCTGCTGCGCCGTGGGTTATGCGACCTGGTTTGAAGTACCCACAGCAGCCGCCACCTGAGGATTGGATATGTACGCAGTCATATTCAGGGCAAGTGTGGCCGGCTTGGATGATGAGTATCAGCAAATGGCCCAACGGCTGAGGGAACTGGCCTTTGAAAAGTATGGTTGCCTGGATTTCGTTGCTGTTACCGAGGGTGACGAGGAAATTGCAATTTCGTACTGGCAAACCGAACAGCAGATACGCGAGTGGAAAAATGACCCGGAGCACCGGCTTGCACAGCGCAAGGGCCGGGACAAGTGGTACCGTTCTGTCAGTATTGAAATCTGTGAAATAATCAGAAAACGATAAGCCCAGCGCCCACGGACATAGCCTGTAGATTATGGAAACCCTGAAAACCATCCATGTTGCATGTGCCGCATTATCATTCGCCGGTCTCATCATCTTTGTGTATATGGGTTCGGTCGCCCTGAGCAAGTCGGTCATGGGGTGGCTTGTGGTTTTTTAGCGTCTATACTCAGTATTAGTATCAACCATCCCCGGAGGAAAGCATGTCTGAAGTATCAAAAAATAATGCCCCCAAATGGTTCATGATCGTTTCAGGGGTATTGCTGGTTTGGAACCTGTTGGGTGTGATGGCCTATGTCATGCAGGTCATGATGAGCCCGGAAACGATTGCGGCACTGCCGGATGATCAACGCCAGCTTTACGAAACCACACCCGCCTGGGCAACGGCGGCCTTCGCGGTAGCGGTTAATTTCGGTGCTCTTGGCTGTGTCCTGTTGCTGTTGAGAAGAAGTCTTGCCGGACTGTTTTTGCAGTTGTCACTGGCCGGCGTGCTGGTACAGATGTTCCATGCTTTCTTCATGAGCAACTCCTTCGAGGTTTTCGGGCCAGGCGGTATGGTGATGCCGGTGTTGGTGATTATTATCTCGATCTACCTGGTGATGTTGGCTGCCAAGGCCAAGACAAACCGCTGGACGAGTTGAGGAATCGCCCATAGTTCCGATGGAGAAAAAGCGCAAAATTCTTCCGGCGGTGTATTTGCTGGTGACCCTGTTGTTGATGTTCCTGATGCACTATTTCGTTCCAGTCTATCAGTACATCCGGGTACCGCTGGCTTATGCGGGTGTCATCATAGTATTGCTTGGTATAACAATCGCAGCAGTATCAGCGGGCTCGTTTAAACGTGTGGGAACCGGACTCATACCTTTCGACGCAGCGACCACCCTGGTCAAAACCGGGTTTTACCGCTACTCACGAAACCCGATGTACCTGGGTATGTTCGTGATGCTGTCCGGTGTAGCTTTTCTTACGGGGAGTATCGGTGCATTGTTACCGGTGGTGTTTTTTATACTGATCATACACAACAATTTTGTGCTGGGTGAAGAACGCTTCCTGGAAGCAAGCTTTGGCCAGCAATACCTGGACTACAAATCAACCGTGAGGCGATGGCTCTGATGGCAGGCAATGAACCCGAAGTACGTACGGCCTATCGCGTGGAAACAGACCGCCTGGTGCTCAGGTGCTGGTCGCCCGCCGATGCGCCGGTTTTAAGGGCAGCGCTGGATGCCTGTGATGCACACCTGCGGCCGATGATCCCGTTCATGAAAGATGAACCACGCAACCTGCAGCAAACAGCCCAGTGGCTGAGGGGTCACCGCGCTGCCTTCGATCTGGGGCAGATGTACCGCTATGCGGTTTTTGATGCCGATGAGCAAAACCTGCTTGGCGAAAATATGTTGCTGGCACGTGTGGGTCCCGGTGGTCTTGAAATCGGCTACTGGACTCATAAGGATGCCATTGGCAATGGTTTCGCGACGGAAACCACCGCTGCCCTGATCCGTGTGGCGTTCGAAATTGAAAAGGTAAAACGGGTTGAGATCATGTGCGCCCCGGAAAACCGGGCCAGCGCATCCATACCCGCCAGGCTGGGCTTCACCCACGAGGCCACCCTGAAGAAACGTGCGCTGGATACAGAAGGCCAATCCCGTGACCTGATGGTGTGGAGCCTTTTCGCCGAAGATTACCCTGCAAGCCCGGCTTCGGATGTGGCTTACCGGGCATTTGACTGTATGGGTCAGGCCATTAACTGAAACTTCAATGTGAATAAAGAGATCGCTTAGCACCCTGTTCCGGGCAGGGCGGGTGGATTGGCAGAATTTTCCGCCCAATCTGACCAAGGTGATGGAAAACCAATAGTGATGCGCTATATCATACGCAATCAGGCAGGAATGGCTGAATATTGGGAAGGTGAATAAACCTGGTGGCGGATAAGACGCTAGTGCACGGCCACTCCATATACAACACGATTGAAAACAGGTGACATGATGAAAAAAGTAATATTTGCAGGGCTGATTTTGATGACGTCAATGGCAGCATTGGCACAGGACGTAATGCAGGACGGCAGCAAGGTCGTATTGCCGCTGGAAGCCCAGGCATGCAACCTGCCTTCCGCACCACCACCGATTCCGGAACCCGCGGAAAAGGAACAACTGATAGAGGCGCAAAAAAACGTCAAGCAGTTCCAGGCGGATATGGAGGCCTATCGCACCTGCATCAATAAGGATGCCGAAAGCGGAGAACTGACCCAGGGCAACCTGATGGCGATATCAAATGCACATGATTATTCTGTGGGCATGGAAGAGCGTGTTGCCGAAATGTTCAATGAAGCCTTGCGTGCATACAAGGCCGGCTTAGCCAAATAGTCAGAACCAACCCCGCTCAATAGCGGGGTATGGTATAGCGGGTTTAATCACCCAGCAGGTATCTCTGCAGAAACAGAAACGTGGCCTGTTCAAACAGGTCACGGTTTTCCCTCTTCGCATAGCCATGGCCCTCGTTCAGGGCATTCATGTACCACACCGTCTGGCCTTGCTCACGCAGGGCTGCAACCATTTGATCCGACTCCGATTTCGGCACGATCGGGTCATTGCTGCCCTGTTGGACAAAAAGCGGAATTTTTATCTTGTCGACATTGTTCAGAGGGCTGATGCGTTCCAGGAATGCGCGCATTTCAGGGTCGCGCTCGTCGCCGTACTCCACGCGGCGCAATTCACGCCGGTAGTCCTGCGTGTTTTCCAGGAAGGTGACAAAGTTGCTGATGCCCACGCGGTCTACCGCCGCCCGTAAACGGTCGCTGTAATGGACGGCCGCGGCCAGAGCAACATAACCGCCATAACTGGCCCCCATGATCGCCACGCGGTCCTGGTCCAGTTGCGGTTGCTGCGCTATCCAATCGAGCAGGGCGCCGATATCTTTCACCGAGGCCTCGCGGTTATAACCATCGTCCATCGTGATGTAATAGGAACCATAACCCAGTGAGCCGCGAATATTCGGGGCGATGACAGCAGCACCCAACTGGTCTATCCACATCTGGAAGTCGCTGTTAAAGCGTGGCCGAAACTGGTTTTCCGGGCCGCCATGGACGTGAATGATAACCGGGAACGGGCCCTCGCCAGGTGGCAGATAGGCAAAGGCGGGAATGGGCAGTGGCTTCTCCAGGCCTTCAACAGGCGAAAGAAATGAAAACGCAATAGGCTCTGAGAACTCTGACGTATTCAAGCCGCCAACCTCGCTATAGGTCCAGCGGGTCAATTTGCCCGCCGACAGCGGTTTGCGGGCAAGCTCAAGTACAAAAGCCTCGTTCGGGTTACGCGCCGAATTGAGGGTCATCCCCAGTTTCCTGCTATCGGGGCTGAAGCTCAAATCGGTTACCAGGCCCAGTGGTACTTTCTCGACACGCCGGTAATTCAGCCGTTCAGGGTCAAACAGGTAAAGACGGCTGATGCCACTCTCGTTGGCAACAAAAGCACCGCGCCTACGATCGGGGCTTAAAACAAACTGGGTGATATCCCAGTTGGAGGTGCTGGGAACAAAAGTCATGACGGGCGGTTCACTCAGCCTGGCTTGTGCAAGCTCGGCTGCGCCTCCATGCTGGTTGGTTACAAAAAAGACGCTGTCGTCGTTCCGGCTGAAACCGGTGGCGATATTACTGGACGGGTTTTCCGGGTCTCCTGCCAGCAACTGCAGTTCCCCATCGGGCAAATCCTTGATGTAAACCCTGGAATCGGCCACGCTGACAAATTGCTGGATCAGAACTGTTTTCCCATCACGGCTGAAATCAACGGGCTTCCATAGCGTGCCATCTTCTGTAGCGAGCAACAGGGTCGCCTCGTCAGAAGATGCTGCATCCTGTATCCAGATATCATTCGAGCGACCGTTCCTGCGCGTGGAGCGATACGCCAGCTTTTGGCCCTGCCGGTCCCATGCCATGCGGTTATTCAATGCTTCCCCGTCCGACAACAAACGCTTCAGGCCATCCCTGGGGTTGAACAGGTAGACCTGGTCGAACTCATCGCCTCCCTTGTCCAGGGTCAGTGCCAGCAGGTGGCTGTCGGGCTTAAGCTGTACTTCGCCGACCGGTTCATCACCGAAGGTCACCTGGTAGCGGGCACCACCCGGCGCGTCTACCCGGTGCAGTTGGGCGACGGGCCCTAAGCGGGTCTTGATGAAAATGCTCTTGCTGTCTTTTGACCAGCTGGTGAAACTGGCGGACCGTATATTCTGGTAACGGCTAAGTATCGGCGGCAGGGATTCGGGTATTTGCGGGATTCCCTCCAGCACCAGTTGACCGTCATTGGCCGTCCAGCGCTGCACTTGTGCAGTTGAGCCCGTGCTCGACAGCAGCAGCAATAACAGACCGGTTAACAGTGTACGCATTGATAATCCTTAAAGTTTCGATTCAGGTAACCGGGCCAGACCCCAAGGCCCCCGGTTAAACATAATTCCAACTGTTTCTTTGCATAGTGTTACCGGTATAATCTTCGATCATCCCAGCTACTGAATACTATGCGCAAACCCCTTCATATCATAATTCTTGCTGCCGGTGCAGGCACCCGCATGAAATCAAAGGTGCCGAAAGTACTGCAAACGGTCGGCGGCCGGCCGATGATTATTCACGTATTGGACACCGCATTGCAACTTCAGCCGGCGGGTATTCACGTAGTTTTCAACCCGCGAGCGCCGGAGGTGATGGACGCCTGCGCCGCATTTGACATCACCTGGGCGGCACAGGCAGAACAACTGGGAACGGGCCACGCGGTACAGCAGGCCATGCCGGGTATTCCACAGGATGCCGACGTGTTGGTGCTTTATGGCGATATACCCTTACTTGAAGCCGGTGTATTGAAAACCCTGGTTGAATCCCCGTCAGAAGGGGTAAAAGTACTGACGATGGATATCCCCGAACCACGCGGTTACGGACGCATCATTCGCGACAAACATGAACGTGTTAAAGGCATCGTTGAAGAGCGCGATGCCACGCCGGCGCAACGGGCCATTACCGAGGTCAACACCGGTATCATCATGGCGCCGTGGCCGGTACTGATGTCCTGTCTCGAAAATATGACCAGCGAAAACTCTCAAAGCGAGTATTATCTGACCGATGTATTTTCCATCGCATATGAAAAAGGCATACACAGCAGTGCAGTTGTCGCACCGGCTCCATTGGACCTGGAGGGCGCGAATGACCGGGTTCAGCTGGCGGAACTGGAGCGGCGGTATCAAATGAAAAAATCCCTGGAACTGATGAATGCAGGTGTGCAGCTGGCCGATCCGCAGCGTATCGATATACGGGGTACGGTGGATGCGGGCAGCGATGTATATATCGATGTCAATGTCGTGCTGGAGGGCGAAATCAACCTTGGTGACGGTGTCCATATCGGTCCGGGTTGTGTGCTGAAGAACTGCCAGCTGGCCGCCGGAACACGGGTTCACGCTTACTCGGTGCTGGAAGGAATGCGTAGCCTGGGTGCCTGCGAAATCGGGCCATTTGCCCGGGTACGGCCCGGAACGGAGCTGATGGAAGGCAGCAAGGTAGGCAATTTTGTCGAGATTAAAAACACAACGCTCGGTAAAAACAGCAAGGCCAGCCACCTGAGTTACCTGGGTGACAGCAGTATTGGTGAACGCGTCAATATCGGCGCCGGCACGATTACCTGCAACTACGACGGCGCCAACAAACATCGCACCGTAATTGGTGATGATGCCTTTATTGGCTCTGATACACAGTTGGTTGCACCGGTCACCGTTGGCGCAGGCGCTGACATCGGTGCAGGCAGCACGGTAACCAAGGATGCCCCGGCCGGTCAATTGACGATCAGCCGGGCTAAACAGGTGACGATCAGGAACTGGAAACGGCCGGTAAAAAAATAGGGTGGGGATCTAACTATGTGTGGAATTGTCGCAGCCTCTGCGAGGCGTAATATCCGGGATATACTGGTTGCCGGTCTGCATACGCTCGAATATCGTGGGTATGATTCAGCGGGCATCGCCTTGCAGCAGGATGGTTACCTGGCAAGGCTGCGTGCGGCGGGCAAGGTGAAAGATCTCGAAGCCCTGCTGGAAGCCTCACCCATCAACAGCCATTGCGGTATATCACATACACGCTGGGCAACCCACGGCGCCCCTAATACCGAGAACGCGCATCCGCATACCTCCGGTGATCAGCTCGCCCTGGTCCACAATGGCATTATTGAAAACCATGAGGAGCTACGCCTGGAGTTGCAGCAATCCGGACGTGTCTTCAGCTCTGAAACTGATACCGAGGTGATGGTCCACCTGATAGCCGGGTTGATGGATTCAGGTCTGGACCTGTTTTGTGCCGTGCGCAAGGCCGTTGGCCGTCTGCGTGGCGCCTTCGCTATCGCCGTGGTCAGTGCTGCCGAGCCCGGTGTCATCGTGGGCGCAAGGAAGGGCAGCCCGCTGGTATTGGGGATCGGTGACGGGGAGCACTTCCTGGCATCGGATATTTATCCATTGCTGGGTGAGACCGACGCATTTGTCTTTTTACAGGAAGGTGATGCAGTCAGCCTGGATGTTGATGGCTACCGGATCGTCGATGCCAACGACCAACCGGTGGAACGGCCGGTAAAAAAGGTTGAGACCAAGGCTGATTCGGTGCAACGGGGTCTTTATCCCCATTACATGCTGAAGGAGATATTCGAGCAACCGCAGGCGGTGGCTGAAACCCTCGAAGGCCGTCTCGGCACCACTGCCATATTGCCGAATATTTTCGGTGTGGGCGCAGAGGTGTTGTTACGCCAGGTCAAAAACGTCCACATCGTTGCTTGTGGCACCGCTTTTCACGCCGGCCTGGTCGCCAGCTACCAGGTGGAGCAACTGGCAGGTATTCCGTGCAAGGCGGAAATCGCCAGTGAGTACCGCTACCGGATGCCGGTTGTGCCTGAGAACACGCTCTTTGTCGCCGTGTCCCAATCCGGCGAAACCGCCGATACGCTGGCCGCACTGAAACACGCAAAACAGGCGGGTTACGTGACTACGCTTGCCATATGCAATGTTGCCGAGAGCTCCGTTGTGCGCGAGGCCGACCTGGTGCTGATGACGCGCGCCGGGCCCGAGATCGGTGTGGCTTCGACCAAGGCATTTACGACGCAACTGGTTGCCCTGCAGCTGCTGGTGCTGGAGCTGGCGCGTATGAATGGTGTGGATAAAGACGAATACGCAGAGTACGTGGCCGATTTGCACCGTTTACCGGAGTTGCTCAATGAAGCGCTGAGCCTCGATAGCGAGTTCAAGGCATTGGCTGGCACCTTCGTAAATAAAAACGATGCCCTGTTCCTGGGCCGGGGCAGCCATTACCCGATCGCAATGGAGGGCGCCCTGAAGCTCAAGGAGATTTCATATATCCATGCGGAAGCCTATGCCGCAGGAGAACTGAAACACGGCCCCCTGGCGCTGGTGGATGCGGAAATGCCGGTATTCGCAGTGGCGCCCAACAATGCCTTGCTGGAAAAACTGATCAGCAACATCGAGGAAGTCAGCGCAAGGGGCGGCAAGTTATACGTCATTGCCGATAACAAGGTGGTATCAAATTTCCAGGAACGTCACGGCCGGGTTATCGGCCTGGATACTGGTGGAGCGCTGTTGGCGCCGGTGATCATGACCATTCCGTTGCAATTGCTCGCTTACCACGTGGCCGTGCAGCGCGGCACCGATGTGGATCAGCCGCGCAACCTGGCCAAATCGGTGACGGTGGAATAAGCGATTACGCCTTCTCTGTTGTCCCGGGCAGGTCGAGCAAACCGGTCGCGTCTTCTTTAGGCGGCATTTGCAGGTGATAGCCCTGATCTTGAAGGTTTTGCATCACCCGTTTGACATCCTCGTAGGCAAGCTTGCGTTCCGCTGTCAGTTTGAGGTTCATGACAAACTCGGGTTGACCGAACAGCTGCTTCAATTCAGCCGGCAGGTCTTCAAAATCAAAGCCGTCCAGTAAATAGATGTAGGTATAGTCCTTCAGGCTGGAGCGGACAACTGAGCATTTCATGCGGGCCTTCCCTCATTGGTTTCTGCTATGCAGTATATCCGTAACGACGCGAGGGCAGGCATACGTCCGAACATGTCGAATGCAAATCAGGCTGTAAACAACTATGCTTGTTACTTGATTGGATATTGGGCAACACGATCGTGCATTTAACCGTCGGCGTTACCGGTCATCGTGATCTGCTTGCAGATGAGGTTCCCGCGCTGAAGAAAAAGGTGCGGGATTTTTTTCTACAGCTGAAAAGGGATTTCCCCGATCTCGATTTGCAGTTAATCACACCGCTGGCCGAAGGCTGTGATCGATTGGTGGCGGACGTTGCCAAAGATCTTGGTATTGATCTGATTGTGCCTTTGCCGATGCCACAGGTCGAGTATGAACAGGATTTTTCATCAGCCGTTGCCGTCGAGGCTTTCAGGGAATCGCTGAAAGACGCAAGGATCATTCACCTGCGTACGCTTCGAAAATTACCCGGAAGCAGCCTGTCCCGTGAAGAAAGAGCGAACCAGTATGCACAGATGGGTATTTTTGTTTCAAATCACAGCCAGGTGTTATTGGCGCTTTGGGATGGAAAACCCTCGTCCGAGCTTGGTGGTACTGCCAGCGTCGTAAATTACCACCTGACAGCCATCATGCCGGGTTTTTCAATGGCCGAGGATTCGCCAAACCTGCTGGCTAATAATGAAAACGACCTGGCCTACCACATCGTCTGCTCCAGGGACCGCCCTGACGGTCAACCAAGGGCCGGGCTGTCGCCGCTGCAGACCACCTGGGTGACTTCCCATTTCGGGTTTGAAGCAAACCAGCGCATGCCGCTTGACTACCAGATCATGTTACAGCGGCTGGAGGAATACGGTCGTGACAGGGAAAAATATGCAATGGCCATCAAAGAAGAGGGAGCGGATCTTCTTGAGAGCGCACCCGGTCTTGAGCTTCCCGTAGGAACCGATGCGATATCCGAGCAACATCGAATCGCGGACTGGCTGGCTATCCACTTTCAGAAAAGAATATCAATGGGCCTGATCGCCATGCACAGCCTGGCGGTCCTGGTTGGCCTGATCTTTCTCATCTACTCGGAATTTGACGGGTTCGATTTCCTGATCGATATCCTGTTAATCGCTTTCTTGGCCGGTTTCATGTTGTACAAGATCGGTGAGCGACGGCAGTGGCACCGTAAGCACCTGGATTACCGGGCCCTGGCGGAAGGTTTACGTGTGCAGTTTTACTGGGCCCTGGCCGGTGTGATCGATGTGCAATCAGCTGAATTTGCCTATGACAACTTTCTGCAAAAACAGGATGTTGATCTTGGCTGGATTCGTCACGTGATGCGTAACGTGAGTCTTTCACGCAGCCGAAACCAGGTGCCGCCGGAAGCATGGGTGGACTGGGTCATTGAGCAATGGGTCGGTGATGAAGCCGGTCAGACCGGCCAGTTATCCTACTACCGCAGAAAGGAGCAGGAAAAGGCACACAGGTTCAGGCGTACCACCCTCCTCGGTAAGCTCGCCTTGTGGGCGGGTCTGCTGATCGCGGTTGTCCTGGCAATCGCAGGTACGGATATGTCGGAAGATCATCATACTTACCTGCTGGTTTTGATGGGTATCTTCCCCTTGTTCGCTGGTGTTCGTGATGCGTATTCGCACAAGAAGGCGGAAAAGGAGTTGATCAAGCAATACCGCTTTATGCGTGGCATCCTGGTCAATGCAAGACGCCTGCTTGATGGATCAGATAACCTGGCGTTCCGTCGTAGTGTGCTCAGAGCCCTGGGCAACGCTGCCTTGGAGGAAAGTGCCGAGTGGATATTGATGCATCGCGAGAGACCGCTTGAGCATAGTGGGTTTGCGGCGTGACCGATATCCTCCGTCTATAAAAAGTCATCCCCGCGTGTGCGGGGATGACCGTACCCCCTTATCAATTATTGAACCGGGGTTAGCGGTTCATTCTATCGTTGATAAGGTTCTTCACAACTTCCGGCTCGGCCAGCGTGGAGGTATCGCCCAGGTTTGCGTAGTCATTTTCGGCGATCTTGCGCAGGATTCTGCGCATGATCTTGCCGGAACGGGTCTTCGGCAGGCCGGGGGCCCACTGGATCAGGTCGGGTGTGGCGATCGGGCCGATTTCCTTGCGTACCCAGTTGCGCAGTTCAGCGCGAAGCTCTTCACTGGGTGTGGCATCGGCGACGAGGGTTACGTAGACGTAAATACCCTGGCCCTTGATATCGTGCGGGTAACCCACGACCGCTGCTTCGGAGACCAGTGCGTGTGATACCAGTGCGCTTTCAACCTCGGCGGTGCCCATGCGATGGCCGGAAATATTCAGCACGTCATCGACTCGGCCGGTGATCCAGTAGTAGCCGTCTTCATCGCGTTTGCAACCATCACCGGTGAAATACCGGCCTTCGAAGGTCGAGAAGTAGGTATCAACAAAGCGCTGGTGATCGCCGTATACGGAACGCATCTGTCCCGGCCAGCTATCGGTAATCACCAACTGACCTTCGGCGGCACCTTCGAGCGGGTTACCCTCGTTATCAACGATGCCGATCATGATGCCCGGCAGCGGGAAGGTGGCGGAGCCGGGCTTCATCGGTGTGGCGCCCGGTAACGGACTGATCATGATGCCGCCGGTTTCCGTTTGCCACCAGGTGTCAACGATGGGGCAGCGGCCTTCGCCAACGACGTGGTAGTACCACTCCCAGGCTTCCGGGTTAATCGGTTCGCCAACCGTACCCAGCAGACGCAGGGTTTTTCTTGAAGTCCGTTTGACCGGTTCGTCACCATCACGCATCAATGCACGGATCGCGGTCGGTGCGGTATAGATGACATTGACTTTATGCTTATCAACCACCTGCCAGAAACGGCTGGTATCCGGGTAATTGGGTACGCCTTCAAACATCATCGTGGTCGCGCCATTGGCGAGCGGGCCGTAAATAATATAACTGTGTCCGGTGACCCAACCCACATCCGCGGTACACCAGTAAATGTCACCATCCTGGTAGTCAAATACCATCTCATGGGTAAACGACGCATACACCATGTAACCACCGGTAGTATGCAGCACGCCCTTGGGTTGCCCGGTTGAACCGGATGTATAAAGAATGAATAAGGGGTCTTCGGCACCCATTTCCTCGCAAGGGCAATCATCTGAGACATCGGCTTCGGCTTCATGCAGCCAGTGGTCGCGGCCGGCTTTCATGGCAACATCTTTGCCGGTATTGCGCACAACCAGTACTGACTTGAGCACGTCCAGAACACCCGGACGTTCGCAAGCGGCATCGACATTCTTTTTCAGCGGGATGGCTTTACCACCACGCAGACCTTCATCCGCCGTGATCAGGATATTTGATTTACAACCCACGATACGACCGGCCAATGCATCGGGTGAAAACCCGCCAAATACGACCGAATGGACGGCGCCAATGCGCGCACAGGCCAGCATCGCCACGGCCGCCTCGGGAATCATCGGCATGTAAAGCGTGACGCGGTCACCACGTTTGGTTCCAAGTTTCTTGAGTGCGTTGGCCATGCGGCAGACGCGTTTATGCAGTTCGCGGTAACTGATATGCAAATCGCGCTTGGGATCATCACCCTCCCAGATAATGGCGGTCTGGTCAGCACGTTTCTCAAGATGGCGGTCAATGCAGTTGTAACAGGCATTGAGTGTGCCATCCTCGAACCAGCGGATGTGTACATCCTTACGATCCCAGGAAATATCTTTAACCTTGCTGAATGGTTTTATCCAGTTGATTCGACGGGCCTGTTCAGACCAGAAGCCGGTATTGTCTTCCACCGACTGCTTGTACATTTCCTGGTAACGTTTTTGGTCAACGTGGGTGCGCTCCCTGGCTGCAGGGATAACGGGATAAGTTTTGCTCATAGTCCTTCTCTACTTTCTTGGGTTGCAAATCTGACAGGCTTCTAGTTCCAGGTCATACCCGGACGCCAGCCCCATCGCCATAATAAACCGGCACCAAAAAACAAACCCCCAAGGTGGGCATAATGAGCCACTTGAGGCATTGCTCCGGTAACACCGAAAACCAATTCAGCGCCACCATAAATCAGAACAAACCACTTTGCCTTGATGGGTACCGGGAAAAAAATAAGGAATAATTTAGCGTTTGGCCATGTGACACCGTAGGCCAGCAGCAGTCCGAAAACCGCGCCTGATGCACCAATGGTGGGGTAGACGTTGCCGCTGATGTACTGAACCAGCAACTGGATCAAACCGGCGCCGATCACGCAGGTGACATAATACTGGGCGAACTTTCGGCTGCCCCACAGCCTCTCCACTGGCAAGCCAAACATCCACAGCGCGAACATATTGAAAAACAGGTGGTTGAAGCCGCCATGCAGGAAGGCGTAAGTCACCAACTGCCAGGGTTGGAAGTAATTGCTGTACAAGGGCCACAACGCCAACTGGGCGGAAATGTTGTGCAGTAAAAAAACTACAACGCAAACGGCTATAATGCCGATGGCTATCGGTGGCCGGGTAACCTGATGCAGTATTAGCTGCTGGTTCAAATATACTCTCCAGAGAGACTTAACGCTGGATTACAATATTACAATGACTAAAAAAAACCTCCTTGACTCACATCATGTAAAAATGGTGGCCGTGTACGCTTCTTCCAGCGCGGCACTAAAGCCTGTTTACTATGACGCAGCCAGACGCACGGGCGAAATTCTGGCGACCGCAGGCAAGTCTATCATTTATGGCGCCGGGGGCGGCGGCCTGATGGGCGCGATGGCGGATGGCGCGCTCAGCAAAAAGGGTGAAGTGTTTGGTGTGGTGCCCGGCTTTCTAGAGGATCTCGAACTGACTCACCGCCGGTTGACCGGCTTGAAAGTTGTGGGTGATATGCGTGAGCGTAAGCATCTAATGCTGCATGACTCGGATGCGGTGGTAGCGCTGCCCGGTGGTTCGGGCACCTATGAGGAGTTGTTTGAAGCCTTGACAATGAAGCGCCTGGGTCAGTGGACCGGCCCCGTTATCATCGTTAACACCGCTGGTTTTTATGATGGCCTGTTTCAGTTTCTGAAGCACAGTGTCGATGAGTGCTTTATGGGTCGCAATCACCTGGATATGTGGTCGGTTGTCGATGAGCCTGAACAGATACTGGAGGCGATCGGAAGCGCCAAGGCGTGGAGTCACGATGCGCTCCGGTTTGCCAACGTAACAACAGCCAACGCATGACTGACCCGGCACCCTTGACCATTCGAAAATTGCCGGCGGCACACGGGCTGGCATGGCTGTCGGGTAGCTGGGGGTTGGTCAAAAGACAGCCGTTACGTTTACTTCTGATCAGCCTGTTTTTTCAGTTTTTTCTGAGTTTTTCACAGACGGGCGCCATGGGCCTGCTTGTGATTCTCTGCCTGCCCATATTAAGCGCCGGCCTGCTGCAGGCCTTCTTCCTTGTTGAACATGCTGAAAAGCCGATGCTGGCGGTGTTGTTCATGCCTTTTACTGCCAGGAAGCGTATCGGTTCTTTGTTAATGTTAGGCGCGGTGGCAATGGCGCTGGCGCTGCTGATTGTTACACTCGTACTCGCAGGGCAAGTAGTCGATATTGACCCGGAAATCATCCTCCGCGTCGAGAAGGGCGATCTTGACGCACTGCAACTGATTGACCCGCAAGTCATGGAAACTGCCGTCCTGTCGATGGCGCTGGGCGCCGCCGTCAGCGGCAGTATTACCTATTTCTCGATTCCCCTGATATGGTTCCGGAGCGTGAAGATGGGCCGCGCGCTGGTTCTGGGCCTGATGGGGCTTGCCAGAAACTGGCGGCCGTTACTCGTGATCGGTTTGTTGCTCGCGGTGCTGGCGGTGCCGATTGTCCTGCTGTTCGGATCTTTTTATCTCTCTGCGCTCAACGAGGGAACGGCATCCCCCTTGTTGGGCTTCCTGTTGTTGTTGATTGGCCCGATGTTCCAGTTACTGTTGTTTGGCACCCAGTACCTGGCATTCCGGGACATATTCGGCTTAGATGAGACGGTTATGACGCAAGCCGATAAAACAGATGATCAGTTGGTTGCCTGATCTGCTTCTGCCTCTTCCTCTTTTGCCTTTTCCGGCACCAGGATGCGGGCAAAGATAATACCCAGCTCAAACAGCAACCACATTGGTAAGGCCAACAATGTCTGTGATATGACATCCGGTGGTGTTAAAACCATCCCCAGGGCGAAGGCGCCGACGATAATATAAGGCCGCCAGCTTACCAGCTTGGCAGGGGTCGTGATGCCGGTGGCCACCAGGATGATGGTTGCAATCGGTACTTCAAAGGTAATCCCGAACGCGATAAAAAGCGTCATGACAAAATCCAGGTATTTGCTGATGTCCGTCATCACCGCCACGCCTTCAGGCGCTACGCGGGTCAGGAAACCAAATACCAGTGGGAAAACAACGAAGTATGCAAAAGCGCAGCCGGCGTAAAAAAGAAATACCGAGGACAGCAATAAAGGCCGGGCCAGTCTTTTTTCGTGTTTGAACAATGCCGGAGCAACAAAGGCCCACAATTGGTACAGAACCACCGGCATCGAAATCATGACCGAGACCAGCAGTGTCAGTTTGAAGGGTGTCAGGAAGGGCGATGCCACGTCGATGGCAATCATGCTGCTGCCTTCCGGCAATTGCGCCATCATCGGTGATGCCAGGGTCTCGTACAGGCTGCGTGAAAACGGCAAAAGTGCGATCAGTACAACAACGATAGAAAGGCAGGCCTTGAGCAGGCGGCTGCGCAGTTCGACCAGGTGTTCGAGGAAACTTAACTCATGATCCTCCTGGGTGTTTTCAGACATTTTCAGACTTCTCACTGCCTGCTTCCGGTAGCGTGTCCGGTTTCGGGGGCTCAGCTGGTTTTGGATCCAGCGTGGCAATGCCGGGCTTTTGGGTTTCAGATTTGAAACCGGGTACCTCGGTCAATTCCCTGCCGATCTGTTTGAGTTCTTCGGTGGTTTTTTTGATCGGCTTGGTAAGATCGGCTTCCGCAAGCTCCGATTCAATGGTTCGGCGCAGACTGATCCAGCTTGTCCTGGCCTTACGCACGAAGCCGCCCAGGGTGCGGGCTACACCCGGTAAGCGCTCTGGTCCGAGCACGAGCAGGCCGATCAGGGCCAGCAGAAAAAGCTCGGCGAATCCAACATCAAACATCTTTGTCGTTCGGACGGTTGGCCGTGACTTTTTCCTCTTTATTTTGTGGTGCTGCGGAGGTTTTCTCTGCGCTTGTTAACTTCTCGGGTTCCTTGTCTGCAGGTTCGTCTTCGATTCCCTTGCGGAATCCCTTGACCGCACTACCGAGATCAGACCCGATGTTGCGAAGACGCTTGGTGCCGAAAACCAGCATGACAATCACCAGCAGGATCAAGAGCTGTGTGACACTTATTCCACCAATCATTTTTAACTCCGGTGTAGTTTCAATCTATGCAGTTTAATCCAAACGGAATGGTTTGGCTTCAAAAAACAGGTAAGAGGGTTTGGTTCAGGTATATCTTCTGCGCAGGATAAGCATCCCGGCTAACATCAAAACCAGTATTGCAGAAAGCCGCCCAGCCAGGCTCAGCGTTGGAATTCTAGGCAGGCCGCCTTCCCCCGCTTCCTCACTGGCAATGCAGTTGCCAGGTGGGCTAATTGCGAGACTTTCATAACCGACCTGGTTCACTGTGGTGGCCTGCAGGGTTGCCGTGCCGGTCTGTACATCGATACGCAGTATCTGGCTTTTCTGGTTGTCGATCTGGCTGCGATCGGTAATGGCCCATAAATCGCCATTGCTGTCGAATGACATGCCTGCCTCGTTGTACTTGAATTCGTTGGTAGGGCTCAGCGGCCCGATTATTGTTGCGATTCCAGTTGCCGGGTCGATGCTGTACAGGTTTGGAGAATCTGTGCCGCCATTCTCCAGCAGTCCATTACCCAGGCCATAAAGCCTTGTCGGGTTACCGATAGCCCCGATGGCGCTGATGTTGACACCGAGAGATCCTTTAGCACCCACTGTCTTGAAACCACCGTCCGGGTCACGACGGTACAAACTCCTGGATTTGACAGAAGTAAAATACAAGCTGTTGTCACAGGCGAATGTCATACCGAAATCATTGCCGCCGCCAGCCTGGAATTCGACCGGGAGCTTAATTTCTTTCTCCCAGTTGATAGAGCCGCTGGCGGGGTCGATCGGAAACAGGGTTGCAGAAGCATCATCCATGCCCCACAGCTGACTGTCCGGTCCGGGTGAAAAGGCCAGGCCTTCCGTATCGGTGCGATCTTCAATGCCCGTAAAAAGGTTGCCCCTGAGTTGATCAACCCCCGTGGCGAGATCAATCAGGAACAGCTTATCCCCGTTGGTGCTGTCTGAATTTACGCTATATGCCATAGGCGCCGCATTCGCACTGACGGCGAATAACGAAACAACCATTAACAGGGCATAGCGATTTTTTTTATTCATTCAGGCAACAACCAACCTTGTTGCATAAGCAACTGGAAGGTCATGCTATCAGAAAAAATAGTAATTACAAAGTCTTATGTGGGTTTCTGCGAGCGCATTAAGCAACTGTTGCAAAAATGCAACGCTCGGGTTTCGGGTTTTTTTACTGTTTAGATTTCCATGTCTTGAATTGAAAGCTTATGGCGCTTGGGTTTTGTGTATGGCGGCTCGCGGGAACAATCCGGAGCACGGGTCGAACGGGTAGCGGGGCGCGGGCTAATGTCGTTTTTTGACAACATGTCGGTTTGTCGTTTTTCTTGGAGCGATCGCATCACGATGCCATGGGGATTGCACGAAACTTCGGCTGCGGTCACAATTTGATGATGGATATTTTCAGAGTTTTTCAAGTAGAAGCAGCTCACCGCCTTCCGAACGTACCCGAAGGCCACAAATGCGCACGTCTTCACGGTCATTCATTCCGCATCGAAGTGCACGTGTCAGGTGAGGTTGGCGAACGGGAAGGCTGGGTTATGGATTTCGCCGAGCTGAGGCGCATTTTCCAACCGGTATACGACCAGCTCGATCACCACTACCTGAACGACATCAAGGGGCTTGAAAACCCCACCAGTGAAAACCTGGCCCAATGGATATGGCACGAACTGAAGCCCGGTCTTGCGGGCTTGAGTAAGATTATCGTGCAGGAAACCTGCAACGCCGGTTGTGTCTACTTCGGCGATTAGACCGTGGGCTTTATCGCTTTCAACCGCTTTAGCGGTCGGAGCATGCTTGCTTGCTATCGCAAAACGGCTTCTTGCTGGACTTGCCGCAACGGCACAATGCACCACTCATAGTGATACATTCCTGGCCCCTCTTGTTGTAAATGCGAAGATAGCCGCGGAATTTCAGCGGTCCGTCCTTCACACAAGTCACCGTAATGGTCTGGGGCCGGGTAACCGGCATCCAATCTGAGACCTGGCTCACGGCGCCGGCATCAAAAAACTCGATTTCCAGATGCTGATCATCGCAGAAGGGTTTGTTCTTCGATGCGCCGCATCGGCACATACTGAGATTGTTCGAATGTGACACGCTGCCGTCTTCATTGATCAGCGTTATGTTGCCGGTCATGTTCAGCGGGCCGCCAGAAGAAACCAGTAACTCGTTGGCTACATCCAGGCGTTTGGGGACACGTTTGGTACCACGCTGTTCAATAAACCAACGGTCCAGTGCCTTTTCATCGGTAGATTCAGGCGTCTTAACCGCCGGTTCTGGTACACTGTGGTCGTCCAGATTCGGGTCACGTTCGGGGTTATGAGCTAACTGGTCAGAGTCAGACCAACTGAGAGGTGTGGCATATGCCTTGCTTGCGTCATCCATGACAAAAGTCTCCGGGAAATCCATTTCCCTTACATACTCGGATATTCAGAATACGCTTTCTATGAAGAAATACAAGGTCTTAATGAAAAATTTATTCAAGTTACTGGTGATAGTGTTTTCCCTCAATGCATTGGCAGCACCGTTGCCGGTTCCCGACAGGCAGCAGGGTGAGGGGCCGTTCGAGCGTCTTGTTCTTCGCGGTGTGACTATCGTGAACGGCGAGGGTGCGCCACCGGTCGGTCCCATGGATGTGTTGATCGAGGGCAACCGGATCACACAGATACGCAGCCTGGGGCTTTACAAACCGGTACCCGGGGATGACAGGATTCCGGTTTTGCCGGGTGACAAGGTCATGGAGCTCGAAGGCCACTACCTGCTGCCTGGCTTCATTGATCTTCATGCGCATTTTGGCGGTGACGATCAGGGTGTTCCGGCTGAATATGTCGCCAAGTTATGGCTGGCTCACGGTATAACAAGTATTCGCGAACCCGGCAGTTTCAATGGGCTGGACTGGGTTCTGTCGCACCAGGCACGCAGTGCGAAGAATGTGATCGCTGCCCCCAGGATCTTCCCGTATGTGGGCTTCGGGCAGGGTGAAACAGGGCCATTCCTGACCGGGGAAGCGGCCCGAAACTGGGTGAAGAAAATTGCGAAACAGGGAGCTGCCGGTATCAAGTTTTTCGGCGCGCCCGCCAACATCATGCAGGCCGCGCTGGATGAGGCAGGTAAACAGGGCCTGGGTTCAATGATGCACCACGCCCAACTGGATGTAGTGAACTGGAACGTCCTGGATTCAGCCCGCGCCGGCCTGACTTCGATGGAGCACTGGTACGGCTTACCCGAAGCCATGTTCGAAGACCAGGTGATCCAGGATTACCCGCTGGATTATAACTACACCAACGAGCAGCACCGGTTCGGAGAAGCCGGGCGCCTCTGGGCGCAGGCGGCGGCTCCGGGTTCTGAAAAATGGAACCAGGTGCGCGATGAACTGATCGCCCTGGATTTCACCTTAAACCCGACCCTGACGATCTATGAAGCCAGTCGCGACCTGATGCGTGAGATGAACGCCGACTGGCAGAAAGAATATACCCCGCCCGCCCTGTGGCAGTTTTTCCAGCCATCCCTGGTATCGCATGGCTCTTACTGGCATGACTGGACCACGGCGGACGAAGTCGCCTGGAAAAACAATTTCAATCTCTGGATGCAGTTTCTGAACGATTATAAAAACCACGGTGGCCGGGTTACCCTCGGTTCCGATGCCGGCTATATCTGGAAGCTTTATGGCTTCGCCTATATCCGGGAAATGGAGCTATTGCAGGAGGCCGGGTTTCACCCGCTGGAGGTCGTGCGTTCGGCCACTTACCTGGGTGCGCAGGTACTGAATATGGATGACCAGATCGGCTCGGTGCGTGTCGGTAAACTGGCAGACCTGGTGATAACGGATGAAAACCCGATTGCCAATTTCAAAGTATTGTACGGCACCGGTCACTTCAAGCTGGGCGCCGACAATAAACCCGAACGTGTCGGTGGCGTGAAATACACCATTAAGGACGGCATCGTGTATGACGCCAAAGAGTTATTGGCGGATGTGCGCAGAATAGTGAGCGAGGCGAAATCCCAAAGCGAATTCCCGTAGGGTGGGTAACATTTACCCACCCACCCGATCTGGGTCAGAGGGCACTTTCCCAAACCTCTGACAAGGTTTTTATATCCGCCAATACTTCTTCGGTGTGGGTATCCGGATCCACATCCGCGTAATGCCTGGCGATTTTACCGTCGGGATCGACCAGGAATGACTGGCGGCTGGCCAGTTTCATCAATTTATAATCCTTCAGAACACCATAGTCATCGGCGGTTTTGCCGTCGGGGTCAGCAAGGAGTGTAAATGGGAGTTTGTACTTATCGGAAAACTTCTTGTGTGATTCAACATCATCGACACTGATACCCACCACGGCGGCATCAATGGCTTTGAATGCGTAGATATTGTCGCGGAAATTACAGGCTTCCTTCGTGCAACCCGGCGTGTCGTCCTTTGGGTAAAAATAAATGGCCAGCCACCGGCCCTGGTAGTCGTCCAGCGTATGCCACTCGCCATTCTGGTCCTGCAGATTGAAGGATGGCGCATCGGAACCCTGCGCGGGCTGTTCGCCGGCGATGACGCCAGCGGATGAAATAACAAGAAAGAGGGCAAGCAGAATTTTATTCATTTCGGGGGCTCCTAATTCGAAAAAACGATTCTCGGCCGGTTGAACAAGGTCGCCGCGACCGCGGCAAAACCGATACCGATCAGCAGTGTACTGCCCATCGACATGGCAAGCCACAGCAGGCTGACGGTTTCACCCCGCACGAACTCGCCGATCAGCAGGTTTTGTGAAAACATCGGAATTGCCATCATCCAGGTTTCGGGTTTCATCGGGTTGACCATAAAAATCAGGCTCGGAATCATCGGGATCATGAAAACCAGGCCCATGTAGGATTGCGCCTCGCGCAGGCTCTTGGCCAGCGCGGCGAGGGTAGTCAGCATGGCGGCGGCGAGCACCACCACGGGCGCAACCGCAAGTAAAATGCCACCAACCGCCGTGGCAGTCAGTTCGAGGTCGACACCGAGCGCACCCGTTGGCAATAGCGGGAAAGCAAAACGGAATGCCAGCAGGGTGAGTGATAACGAGGCGAAGGCATAGGTCGCGGTTGCACACATTTTACCCAGCATGATCTGCCAGCGTGGTACCGGGTTTATCAACAAAGGCTCAAGTGATTTGCGCTCTTTCTCTCCTGCGGTTGAATCGATCGCCAGGTGCATACCACCGGTGAATGCGGTAATCATCAGCACATAGGGCAACATGATCATGACCAGCATCCCACGGCTTTGCGGGGTGGACAGGTCAACATCCTTGATCATGATGGGTGAGCGGATGGTGGGTGAAACACCACGTAACTGCAGACGCAGTTGACCAATCTGGGCAGCATAGGCATGCAGCAAGCCCTGTACCCGTTGCATCGGTATGCTGGATTCCCTGCGCGAGGGATCAGCGATGACTTCGACGACCGCGGGTTTCCCGGCTTTCCATTCATCGGGGAATGCTTCGGGGATACGAATGATCACCTGCACCTCCTGGCTCCTGACCGAAGCTTCCGGGTCTCCAGGCGCCGCCTGGATGATGACCCCCTGCTGCTCCAGGAAACCGACCAGGTTGGGTGCATGCTCGGCCCCCACCACCGGAATCTCCAGTACCTTTTCCACACTTTCCTGCTGTTTGCTGCTGGTAAAGTAAGCCAGGCCGATAAACAGGATAGGAAACAGGATGGGCCCCAGCAACACCGAATTGAACAACGATCGCCGGTCACGCAGATTTTCGAGTACCTCTTTCTTGTAAACCGTAGCCAGGCCATTCATGCCAACAGACCCTCTTCGCTGCCGATCAGGCGCACAAAGGCGTCTTCCAGGCTGTCGCAGCCACTTTTTTCGAGTAACTCCTGCGCGCTGCCGTCCGCCGCGATCAGCCCGTTGGCGATGATGATGATGCGATCGCACAGGGCCGCCACCTCCTGCATGATATGGGTCGATAAAATCACCGAGTGACCGGCCGCTTTCAGGCTGAGAATATACCGCCGCAGCGCGCGCGTGCTCATCACATCAAGCCCATTGCTGGGTTCGTCCAGCAATACCGTCTGTGGTCTGTGCACCATTGCGCGGGCTATGGCGACCTTGACCCGCTGCCCCTGGGAAAACCCCTCGGTGCGCCGTTCAATAAAATCTGCCATGTCCAGCGTCTTTACCAGTTCTTCTATCCTTGAGCTGATGTCCTTGGACGCCATACCGTGGAGTTTGCCGTAGTACTCAATGTTTTCCCTCGCGCTCATGCGTGTATACAGACCACGGCTGTCAGGCACGACCCCAAGGGTGTTCTTGATAGCCATTGCATCCCGCGTGGGGTCGAGGCCGTCGATGCGGATCTCACCCTCGTCCGGTGGCAGTAAGGAATACAACATTCGAAGCGTGGTGGTTTTTCCGGCGCCATTGGGCCCCAGCAAGCCGGTAATTTCACCGTCGCGTACTTCAAATGAAATACCGCGGACGGCTTTGACCTGGCCGAATGACTTATGCAGGTTGGTTACTTTGATCATGGATCGGGTCCGAGCAGGCTGGTAAAAAACGGGGCCGGCAGTATCTTCTCAACACAGCTTGTATCCAGGTCTTCAACAGAACCCTTCTCAATAAACTCAGTGGTGATATCACGCAGGCAGACATTCTTCATTACCGAATGCGCCTGGCCGCGGGCCACAAGGTTGAGGCTGTTGGAAAAAGTACCGGCGGTCTGCTCCGCATAGTGAGGAGGCGTTACCGGGTCGCGTTCACCCGACATCAACAATACCGGGATATCCGATACCACGGGTTCGTGAAATCCTTCCGGCACTTCGCCACGTGGCCAGACATTACACTGTAAATCGACGACTTCCAGGAACAGGTTGCCCATCAGCGTATCGCTGTTATCTGCAGATACATCGATAAATGGGAAGTCTTCACTGCATAACACGGAAAGCTCCATGCCCTTGGCCAGCATTTCATTCAGACCGGTCATAACGAGGAGGGCCTGGCTGGCCAGGCGCGACAGGTCGCCGGTGGTCAGTGCTTCGTGGACCAATAGCGGTATCAGGGCCTGGGTTTCACTGGCGTAGCTCAGAAAACGGAGGGCAACACCCAGCGTATCGGCAGTCAGACGCATGATCTGCGGCTCACCGCTGACCGGGTTGATGATCGTGATCTGCCTGGGCTCAGCACGTAGCTGCGCGATCAGGGCATTCAGTTCTTCGGCCTGGTGCGGGAAAAGTGCATTGCAGCTCTCATCCCTGGCGCAGTCCTCGAATACTGTCTGCACACTCAGATCCAGCATGCGTGCGTGTTCCTGCCCCAGTGCCAGCTGCATCGGCACGACACTGTCGAGGGTTACGCTGCGGACCGTTTCAGGAAACAGCCGCATATAGACCTGTGCCGCGCGTGTGCCGTAGGACACACCCATGATGTTTATCCTGTCATAACCCATGGCCTGGCGAACCAGGTTGTAGTCACCCATGGCAATGGTGGTCGTGTAAAAACGCGGATCGGAATCCAGCTCAGCCAGGCACTTTTCGGTTTCGCTGCGCACCAGTTCCAGGTCGATCTCCTGGTTGAGGTCTTCTTCAACCTCCGATTCGCAGGCCAGCTTGTTGGAACCGCCCGTGCCGCGTTGGTCGATCATGACGATATCGCGGGTTTTACGAATCTTGTTCAGGGTAGACCGGATTATGACCCAGGTTTCGCTGGCCGCCTGTCCGGGGCCGCCGGCAAAAAAGAATACCGGGTCAGGTTCCGTGGTCTTTCCGGTTGCAGGCGCTATCGCAATGTTCAGGGAAATCCTCCTGCCGGCGGGCTCGGCAGGGTTTTCGGCAACTTCGAGCGAACCGCAACGGGCGTTGGCCGTCAGGTTGGTGCCGGGCAGGGCAAGTGTGCAATTGCTGAATTCGATTTGATTCGAATCGGGTAGTGCCAACACAGCCGTTGGCAGCAGCGTCAGCAAGAGCAGTGTGCAAAGAATCAGTTTTTTCATTTTGCTCAGGTTAAACAGCCGGACCGGCTTCGTCTATAGGTTATTTGTCATGCTGTTTCGCGAGCGGCTCCCGGATTGTTTTAATACCGCTCACATATTTCATGGTCAGATTTCCCAAATCAGGCTTATCCGCCCTTATAATGTCTGCTTTCCAGTTCCGGGCCTGTCACCGTATGCATGCATTGCAAGTCAACAATCTGACCAAGACATATGCCAATGGTGTGAAAGCATTGAAAGGTATTTCCCTGGATGTCGAGGAAGGGGATTTTTTTGCCTTGCTGGGCCCCAACGGCGCCGGCAAATCCACCCTGATCGGCATCGTCAGTTCGCTGGTCAACGCAAGTTCGGGGGATGTCAGTGTATTTGGCACCAGCGTGCAGCAGCAACGCTCGCTGGCCATGTCGCATATTGGACTGGTACCGCAGGAGCTGAACTTCAACCAGTTCGAGAAACCCCTGGAGATCATCGTCAACCAGGCGGGCTATTACGGTATCGATCGAAAAGTGGCGCACCAACGGGCGGAGAAGTACCTAAGGCAGTTACAGCTGTGGGACAAGCACGACAAGATCTCGCGGCTTCTTTCGGGCGGCATGAAGCGGCGCCTGATGATTGCCCGCGCGATGGTCAATGAGCCAAGGCTGCTTATCCTGGACGAACCGACTGCCGGTGTGGATATCGAGATCAGGCGATCGATGTGGGAGTTTATCCGCGAGATCAATGAGAACGGCACGACGGTGATCCTGACCACGCATTACCTCGAAGAAGCCGAGGAGCTATGCCGCAATATCGCCATCATCGATCACGGTGAAATCATCAAGAACACCGATATGAAATCCCTGCTCGGAACCCTGGATATAGAAACCTTCGTGCTCGATATCCGGGAGCCCCTGTCGGTGGTGCCGCAGGTGGAGGGTGTCGAATTCAAAATACGTGATGCACTCACTCTCGAGGCTTCGTTACCTAAGCAAAAGTCGCTCAATGCGCTTTTCTCTGCGCTGGATGGTGCAGGTGTGCATGTAATGAGCATGAGAAACAAGGCCAACCGTCTCGAGGAGCTATTTTTGCGGCTCGTAGACAAGGGTACGATGATATGAACGCACGCGTGAACTGGGTGGGCTACAAGACCATCGTGCACAAGGAAGTCACGCGTATCCTGCGAATCTGGGCGCAGACCGTGGTGCCCCCGGCTATCACGATGACGCTTTACTTTATTATTTTCGGCAACCTGATCGGACGCCGTATCGGTGAGATGGGTGGTTTCGATTACATGCAGTTCATTGTCCCGGGTCTGATCATGATGTCGGTCATCACCAATTCATACGGCAACATGGTTTCATCGTTTTTTGGCGCAAAGTTTGGACGGCATATAGAAGAACTGCTGATTTCACCGTTGCCGAACTGGGTCATCCTGGCTGGTTATGTTACCGGCGCACTGGTGCGCGGCTTGATGGTCGGCACGGTGGTCATGATAATTTCGCTGTTTTTTACACGCATCGAAATCCAGCACCCGCTTATCATGGTCTCGGTGCTGTTGCTGACATCCATCGTGTTTGCCATGGCCGGTATGGTGAACGCCATATTTGCGAACAAGTTCGATGATATCGCGATCATTCCGACATTTATCCTGACACCGCTGACCTATCTTGGCGGGGTTTTTTATTCCATCAGCCTGTTGCCGGAATTCTGGCAGAGAGTGTCAGCCTTCAACCCCATTTTGTACATGGTCAATGGCTTTCGTTACGGAATCCTGGGTGTGTCAGATGTTGAAATTACCTATGCCTACATCATCATGGGTGTGTTCGTGGTGGCGCTGGGCAGCCTCTGCCTGTGGCTTTTGCACCGGGGAACCGGGTTGCGAAGTTGATTAACTTATTGAAATCTTAACGACTCATCAAACGACCTGCGATAGAATATACCGTTCTGTCACACCTGAATATTGAGCACACTTAATGACGAATGATTATAAAACTGAACAGGCCCCGATCAACTGGCCTGTAACGCTGGTGCTTGGCCTGACTTTCCTGGCTGCAGTGACCATCGTGCCCTGGTACGGGTTCGTTTACGGATTCAGCGCATGGGCCTGGACCTTTTTCGCGATTTTCCTGGTCACAAGCGGTATTGGCATCGGTAGCGGCTACCACCGCCTGTGGTCGCATCGGGCTTATGAAGCCAACTGGTTTATGCGTTTATACCTGGCCATTGTCGGCGGCATGTCACTTCAAAACAGCATCCTGGTCTGGTGTATTCGCCACCGTTTTCACCATCGTGATGTGGATGATAACGACAAGGATCCCTACTCAATCGGCCGCGGCTTCTGGTTTGCACACATTGGCTGGATGCTGAAGGATTACGAGAGCGGCAAGCTCGACTGGAGTGTCGTACCCGACCTGCAACGCGACCCGATTGTCGCCTGGCAGCACAAGTATTACTGGCCGCTGGTACTTGTAACCAATGTCGGCGTACCTTTACTGCTGGGGTGGATGGTTGGTGATATCTGGGGCGTGTTTTTACTGGCGGGTATCTTGCGCCTGGTAGTCAGTCATCACCTCACGTTTTTCATCAATTCACTGGCCCATATGTGGGGAAGCCGTCCTTATACCGATGAGAATTCTGCTCGGGATAACTGGTTTCTTGCCATCGTTACCTACGGCGAGGGTTACCACAACTTTCACCACCTGTTCCAGAACGATTACCGCAACGGCATACGCTGGTGGCAGTACGATATCAACAAGTGGTTCATCGCCACCTGCGCCTGGCTGGGTATGGCGAAAAACCTGAAACGCACACCGGACTTCAAAATCCAGCGTGCCCGCCTCGCAATGATGTTCAAACGCGCCCAGGCCAAAATTGACCGCTCTGCCGTGAACCCGCGCTGGCGTGAAATGCTTGAATTTGAGTATAACCAGTTCAAGGAAACGGTTAACCAGTGGCAGCAATTGCAATTGGAGCGCGTGCAGCAGGGGCGTCAGATGCTTGCGGATGCCATCGACCAGAGCGCCCTGACAGCACGTTACCGCGAGCTTGAAAGGGAACTCAAAATGCAGCGCAAACGAATGATCATGCTGACGGCGCAGTTTGCTGGCTGATCTGATGTGACATGGTATGAAAAAGGAGCCAATCGGCTCCTTTTTTTATCGTTGTGCCAAGAGTGAACTGATCGATGAATCAAGCAGGACATCAATCACTACCGGGGTACTTCTCCCGCAGATAAGCGACTGATTCCTTCACCAGTTGCGCCAGCACCATACGGTCCACGTCATCGAGTTTCTTGACGTAAAGGCAGGATTTCCCGGTCTTGTATTTACCCAGCTTTTTCATCAATTCCGGGTTTATCTCAAATCCGGAAACAATATAAATCGACAAGGCCTGCTTTCGCGGGGAAAAGCCGGTCAGAAAGAAATCACCTTCACGCCCGCTCTCATATTTGTAGTGATAGTTGCCGTAACCGACGATGCTCGGCCCCCACATTTTTGCACGCTTGCCGGTAGTTTCCGACATCAGCTTCATCAGTTCACGGCAGTCAGACTGTTTGACCTTGTCTTCGATACCGGCGATGAATTCTGAAACCTTTTGCACAGTGGGTTTTGTCTTGTTTTCAGCCATGGCAGTTTCCTTCTATGTCTCAAGGTGGGCAGTTGTTACTAACCATAGATCACAAAACAGTGGGTAACAAGTTACCGACCCTACGTCAGATTCGGAAAAATGTCCTCGCGTTGCGGGTGGTGATTTCCGCCAGCGCCTCGGGGTGCTCATGCCGGCAGGCGGCCAGGGTGCCGAGTATCCAGGGTAGCAAGCGTGGTTCATTGCGGTGGCTCTTGACTTTCGGGCGCAGGTTACGGGGTTTCAGATAGGGTGCGTCGGTTTCGATCATCAGGCGGTCGGATGGTATGTCTTTCATATAGGCCTTCATATGCGTACCGCGCCGCTCATCGCATATCCATCCGGTGATTCCTATGTAGCAATTCAGGTCGAGGCACTCATGCAATTCGCGCTGGCTGCCGGTAAAACAATGAACGACCACGTCGCTGAGCTGGTCACGGTATTCCCTTAGCATCGCGATGAAATCATCATGCGCGTCACGCTGATGTAAAAAAAATGGCAAACCGGTCTCGATGGCGATCTGGATCTGTTGCTCGAACGAGGATCGTTGCGCATCGCGTGGTGAGAAATCGCGGAAATAGTCGAGGCCGGTTTCACCGATTGCCACGACACCGGGTTCGCGGGCCAGATCGCGTAAAACGCTATCGGTTTCGGCATCATAGGCAGAGGCCCGGTGCGGATGTACGCCAACGGTTGCGTATAGATGCTGTGGCCATTGCCTCGCCAGTTGCAGTGCGTCGCGACTACCCTCGGCGCTGGCGCCGGTGACGATCATCTGGCTAACGCCGGCCTGGAATGCCGCTTCAATAACCTCTTTACGATCGGCGTCGAAGGAGTCGTGTGTGAGGTTGCAGCCAATGTCGATAAGTTTCATGGCGCGCATTGTAATGGTTTTTTTACCGGAGATGCTTGCACCCCACCGCCGTTGCCATACAATTTGGCAGATGCAAATGAAATGGAACGCCCTGTGGCGATTGATGCGGTTTGACCGGCCGATTGGCATACTTTTATTGCTGTGGCCGACGCTGTGGGCCCTGTGGATCGCGGGTGACGGCCATCCCTCGACTAAAAACATACTGATATTTTTCACCGGAGTGGTGTTGATGCGCGCGGCGGGTTGCATCATGAACGATGTCGCCGACCGTGATTTCGATCCGCATGTCGAGCGCACCCGCAACCGGCCGCTGGCTTCCGGGGAGTTGACCGTACGCCAGGCCATAGTGACTTTTTTCGTGGTGATGCTACTGGCGTTCGGGCTGGTCCTGATGACCAACGCGCTGACCATCAAGCTGGCGTTTGCCGGCGCCCTGCTGGCCTCCAGCTACCCATTCTTCAAGCGCTGGACGCATTTCCCGCAGGTGGTGCTGGGGGTGGCTTTTGGCTGGGGCATACCCATGGCCTTTGCCGCTGAAACGGGGCAGGTGGCAAATGCTGCATGGCTGATCCTGATAATCAACGTGATCTGGTCGGTTATCTATGACACCTTGTACGCCATGGTGGACCGTGATGACGATATCTCGATTGGTCTGAAATCCACCGCCATCCTGTTCGGGCGGCACGACCTGCTTATATTGCGTTTATTGAAGGTATTGATGATCGGGCTGCTGTTATGGCTGGGTTTCAGGCTGCAATTGAGCTGGCCCTGGTTTGCCGGGGTGGCAGCGGCCTCCGTCCTGTTTGTGTGGCAGCAATACCAGGTTAGAAATCGTGACCGCGACGCCTGTTTCAGGGCCTTTATTAATAACAACTGGGTCGGTGTGGCCATCTGGACCGGTTTGTTGACACATTATTTTAGCCGCTGATGCTTTCCTTGAGTGGGTTCAGAACCCGTATCCAGCCGCCGGAAGCCAAGGATGAAGAGGCGTTCCTGAAGGCCATGCGTGACAGCATCGGCTTGCATCACCCCTGGGGTTCCGCCCCCAAAGACGGCGCAGGCTGGCAACGCTATATGAAGCGGCTGGCACGGGCCAATGAGGCGGGGTTCCTGGTTAAACGGATACACGATGGCGTTATCTGTGGTGTGATCAACCTCAATGTCATCACCTACGAGGCCCTCTGCAGCGCCTATGTCAGCTACTTTGGCGTGGCCGGCCAGGTTGAAAAGGGCTATATGAAAGAAGGTATGTTGCAGGTTATTCAGTATGCTTTTGACGAGCTCGGTTTGCACCGGCTCGAGGCCAACATCCAACCGGGAAACCTGGCTTCCATCGGCCTGGCGCAGAGTACGGGTTTTCAATATGAAGGTTTTTCTCCGCGCTTTCTGAAAATTAACGGTGAGTGGCGTGACCATGAACGCTGGGCCGTGCTGGCCGATACTGACTGATTCACCCCGCACCGTTACGACGACCGGGTGGGACAGCCCGCGCCGCAGCCCATACATCAACACGCTTCGCCCCCGCTTTTTTCAATATCCTGGCACACTCCGTAACCGTTGTTCCGGTGGTCATCACATCATCTATCAGCGCAACATGGCGGCCCGGTTTCAGTGTGCCATGCCAGTAAAAGGCCCCCTGCAGGTTTTTGCGGCGTTGTTTACGGCTCAGTCCCGACTGGGCCCGTGTGTGCCGGCGGCGTCTCAGGGAATTGGCGAGTAGAGGGATGTCGAGAACCTTGCCAGCATAGGACGCCAGTTCATAGGCCTGGTTAAATCCCCTTTGTATCAAGCGCCGGTTGTGCAGGGGTACCGGGATCAGTGTGTCCGGCCGATCCAGGCCTTGCTCGGTGACGTATTCGCATAGCAGGTGGCTCAGAACCCTGCCCGCTGCCAGTTGCCGTTTGAACTTGAAAGCCTGCACCAGCCGGTTTG
Source organism: uncultured Gammaproteobacteria bacterium (assembly GCA_963704855.1). GTDB lineage: Bacteria > Pseudomonadota > Gammaproteobacteria > Xanthomonadales > SZUA-36 > SZUA-36. Next base: position 99,342 of record CAVPHY010000017.1, on the reverse strand, counting down.
CCGGAAACTCGTATAGTAAAGGACAGACCGTGCGTATAAACGGCGGGGCATTCTGAATACAGGCACCGCAAATTTTGTCCCTGGGCGAGCCCAACGGCAAGCCGCAACGAAGGCAATGTGGGCCGTGCCATGGCAGGTCATTTTTGCAAAGCGGGCAAATACAGATGGTTCCGCAAGGCTCGCCGCAGAGCACACATCGGGGCGGCAGAACAAGGTCCAGCAGAGTGGCCCACCATGGTCTGTCAACCTTGATAGCGTTTTCAGGTTGACAGGTCTTCATGTGCTTTTCATACTTCATGCCCCGGTCGGGGACTCAAAGTCCCCGGCAGCATATTTGAGGCAGGAGTCCGCAAACAATGAGTACCCGCAACGCTGAAGTCCGTCACGACTGGTTGCAGTCCGAGGTGATGGATCTTTTTGAACTGCCATTTAATGATTTGTTGTTTCGTGCTCATCAGGTACATCGTTTGTACTTCAATCCGCGTGAAGTTCAAATCAGCACTTTGCTCAGTATCAAGACGGGCGCCTGCCCTGAAGATTGTAAGTATTGTCCGCAAAGCGTCCGTTACGACACCGGGCTTGAGCCGGAAGCGGTCATGGATGTCGGGGCGGTGCTTGCGGCGGCGCAGGCGGCGAAGAACGGCGGGGCCTCGCGCTTTTGCATGGGCGCTGCCTGGAGGAGCCCAAAGGACCGTGACCTGGACAAGGTCATCGAAATGGTCAAAGGCGTCAAGGCACTGGGGATGGAAACCTGTGTGACCCTGGGGATGCTCAATGGCCAACAGGCACAACGGCTAAAAGGTGCCGGGCTGGATTACTACAACCACAACCTCGATACATCACCGGAGTATTACAAGGAGGTTATCCAGACCCGCACCTATGAGCACCGTCTCGAAACCCTGGAAAACGTCCGCTCCGCGGGTCTGAATGTCTGCTGTGGTGGTATCGTGGGTATGGGTGAGACACGCGAGGACCGCGCGCAACTGATCGTGCAATTGGCGAATCTGCCGACTCATCCACAGAGTGTTCCGGTCAATAACCTGGTGCAGGTTCCGGGAACGCCACTCGATGGCGTGGAAGCGATAGACCCGCTTGAATTCGTCCGTACCATCGCTATTGCCCGTATCGTCATGCCCGAGTCGGTGGTGCGTTTATCTGCCGGACGCACGCAGATGAATGATGAAATGCAGGCCTTGTGTTTCTTTGCCGGTGCAAACTCGATTTTTTATGGTGACAAATTGCTGACCACCGACAATCCCGAGGCTGCGAGGGACATGGCCCTGCTGAAACGGCTGGGTATGCAAACCACCGAGCCACGGCAGACCGCCTGAATTCATGGCTGATTCGCGCGCCAGCAATACTGGCAGCCTGGACCAGTGGCTGGATACCTGTGCGGTGCAGCGGCAGGCGCAACACCTGGAGCGCCGGCGGCGGGTATTGAGTGGCAATGATGCCGTTGAAGTTCAGATCGATGGTGTTCCACTGCTTAACTTCAGCAGTAATGATTACCTCGGGCTGGCATCCCACCCCGAACTCGTGTCGGCACTCAGGGATGCAGCAGGTGATCACGGTGTGGGCAGCGGCGCATCGGCGCTTGTTACCGGTTATCAAGAGCAACACCGGTTGCTTGAGCAGGAGCTTGCGGTGTTTCTTCAGCGTGAAGCAGTCCTGTTGTGCTCATCCGGCTACCTGGCCAACCTGGCGGTGGCCACCAGCCTGGCGGGCAAGGGTGACGTCATCATCCAGGACAAGCTTTGCCATGCCTCGTTGATCGATGCCGCGCGTTTGTCCGGTGCACGTTTATTCCGTTACGCGCACAGCGACATGGCAGCACTGGAAAGACGCCTGGGTACGGCCGTTGAAGAAAGAAAACTGGTGGTCAGTGATGGTGTATTTTCAATGGACGGCGATACCGCTCCACTGAAAGAAATGGCGGCTGTCTGCCGTGAGCACCGGGCCTGGCTGGCCATTGATGATGCACACGGTATCGGTGTGTGCGGCCCCGCTGGACGCGGCAGTGTGGCCTCCGCAGGGCTCAGCGGGCAGCAGGTGCCGATATTGAGCGGCACGCTGGGTAAGGCTTTCGGTTGTTTTGGTGCCTTCGTCGCCGGCTCCGCGAGGCTCATTGATCACCTGGTCAACGAGGCCCGCAGTTATATTTATACAACGGCCATGCCGCCGGCACTGGCCGCCGCCGCACGGGCTGCCCTGCGCCGCGTGGCTGAAGACGAATGGCGGCGTGAACACCTGCGGGCTCTGATCAAACACTTCAGGGAGGGCGCCGCGCGTCGCGGGCTGGTTTTGATGCCCTCGGATTCACCGATCCAGCCGATGGTTATTGGCGACAGCCAGGCGACGCTGAAACTGGCAGAACGGCTGCAGCAACTGGGCTTCCTGGTTGTCGCCATGCGCCCGCCCACGGTGCGCGAGGGCACATCCCGTTTGAGGATTACACTGACCGCCATGCACCAGGCGCCTCAGCTTGACGCGCTTCTCAATGCCATAGAAGCGGCCGCCACCCATGCCTGAAGGTTTCAAAATACACACACGCGGGCAAGGCCCTGAGCTCGTATTGCTGCACGGCTGGTGCATGCACAGCGGTATCTGGGGCGGGCTTGTCGATGTATTGGCTACCGAATACCGTGTCAGCCTCGTGGATCTTCCGGGCCATGGTGTCAATCGCCATATTCCGTTATCCGGAAGCCTCGATGAGCTTGCAAAACTGATCCTTGCAGAACTGCCACCCGCAGCCTGGATGGGCTGGTCACTTGGCGGCCTGGTGGCGCTGGCAGCAGCACTGCAGCAACCGTATAAAGTGCAAAAGGCGGTGCTGGTTGCGGCAACACCCTGTTTCTCAAAACAGGAAAACTGGGAATTTGGTGTCAGCCCTGCTGCGCAAAAAGCATTTGCCGATGGCCTTGAGACTGATCTGGAAGGGACGCTCGATCAATTCTTTCTGCATTGTTTTGGCGCGGCCCGGGTCAGCGAATCACTGCGTCTTCTGGGCAAATCAACGATAATGGACAAGCTGCCGGCCACAAGCACGCTGCGCACCGGGTTGCAGCTGCTGTACAGCAACAATCTTCTGGCCAGCCTGGGTGCCTGCAAAACGCCTGCGTTGTACCTGGCTGGCGGCCGTGACCGCACCATCAACCCGGAATCCTTCGAATGGGCCGCCGCCGCGATGCCGGCAGCCAGTACACGTGTGATCCGCGCCGCTGGTCATGCGCCATTCATCAGTCATCCGGAGCAATTTTTGGATATTATTCACGGGTTTCTCAACGGAGATCAATCAGCATGAGCCTGACACCCCTGGACAAAGATGCGATCAGGCTATCCTTTGATCGCGCGGCATCCAGCTACGACCACTACGCGGTCCTGCAACGTGAAATCGAATCACGGCTGCTTGAGCGGCTCGAGTTTCAACGTCTCGAGCCTGCCCTGATCCTGGATCTTGGCTGTGGTACCGGTTCTGCCAGCCGAATGCTGGCCCGTCAGTTCCCGCAGGCCGGTGTCATTGCGCTGGATTGGGCTCCGGCGATGCTCGCGATAGCCGGGGCGGTGTCGGAACCGGGGCAAAACTCCCCAGGGTGTTTAAACCGCGTATGCGCGGATATGCACTCCTTACCACTCGCGGCGCGCAGCACAGACCTGGTTTTCTCCAACCTTGCCTTGCAGTGGAGCTATGATCTTCCCGCTGTTTTCGGTGAGTTCCGGCGTGTCATGAAGGCGGATGCCATGCTGGTTTTTACCTGCTTTGGGCCCGATACGCTGCATGAACTCAAGCAGGCATGGCGGGCCGTGGACGATCTCCCGCATGTGAATGATTACCCGGATATGCACGATATCGGTGATGAGTTGATGGCCGCAGGTTTTCGCGAACCGGTCATGGATACCGAGCGCCTCACGCTGGAGTACCCGGATGTCCTGTCATTGATGCGCGAACTCAAAGGCATAGGTGCACACAACGTCGCCAGCCGGAGGTTGCATGGGTTGACCGGAAAGACCCGTCTGCAAACCATGTTGCAGGCCTATGAGCCTTTCCGCCGTGGAGACCGCTACCCGGCCAGCTATGAAATCATCTATGGCACCGCATTCGCCCCGCGTGACGGGCAGCCGCTCAAAACCGCGCAAGGTGATGTCGCCACGTTCTCCATTGATGCATTGCGCACGCGCTCCAGAAAGCCGGAACCATCATGAAGCGTATATTCATTACCGGTACCGATACCGGAATCGGAAAAACCCGGGTTGCGAGCGCATTGATCCGCCACCTGGTCGCCGAGGGCCACCGCGTGGCAGGGCTCAAACCGGTGGCATCCGGCTGTGAAAGAACGCCCGCAGGTCTGCGTAATGAAGATGCACTGAGCCTGATGGCGGCGAGCAATGTGAAGCTGCCTTACGAAGTGGTAAACCCCTTTGCCTATGAGCCTGCAATCGCACCACACATCGCGGCCCGGGAAGCCGGGCGGGTGATTGATATACAGAAAATCAGCAGGCTGACAAAGACCATCGAGGCGGACTACCTGGTCATCGAAGGCGCGGGTGGCTGGTGCGTACCGCTCGGTGATACCGCCATGCTCGCCGACCTGGCAAAGGCGCTGGCGGACGAGGTGATCGTTGTCGTCGGGATACGCCTGGGTTGTATTAACCACGCATTGCTGAGTGCAGCCCGGATCATCGCGGATGGTATGGTGCTGAAGGGCTGGATTGCCAATCACGTTGACCCGGATATGCAGGCGCAGTCAGAAAACCTCGCTACGATCCAGGCGCTTATGCCTTGCCCATTGCTGGGTGTGTTGCCCTGGGCCAATGCTGACCAGGCAGTTTCCAAATTAAACATCCGCTCAACATACGTGTTTTAAAATGCTGAAAGTTGAAGTAAACTTTAACTATACAGGCTGGGGGAACGATCCCAGTATAAGTATCTGAATTGCCCCAGGTGGGCTGTAGAATCGAAAATGGTGTTCCCCCTTATGCCATTTTCGTATTGAAGCTCGACGCTCCCCTTGCGTTGAACTTCGATGAAAGGGTCGGCTGACCCCTTGCCGGCCCTTTCTTTTGGGCGAAATAAAAACATCACGGAAAACGGCCCATACAACCGGCACTTGCCAGTCATATACAAATCACCCAAAAAGCACGCAAATAAATCAATTAGTTAGATTCCGGCAGCCTGTATGCGCTAGGATGATAGTATTACTGCGAAGTTTTCAGGAGATACTCATGCCCAAGACGAATTATGACAAGGCTCAGACGGAACTGATCCGGGCGATAAAGGAAGATGCCCCGCATACATTTGAAGAGCCCATCCCGGTACAGGTTACGCTTGATAACGGGGTTCAATATGATGGTGTTGCTTTTGAAGTCCAGCCTGAAAGCAGCAACTTTCCAAAAGGCCTGGTGATGGTGCGCGCCGGCAATACGGATATTGGCGTTCCGGTTAGCTACCTGCGTGGCAAGAAAACCAAGTAACAGCGGCTTGCCGCCCTGTTTTTAAAGTGATTCGTTACGAAAGTTGATTTCTACACCGATACCGCAAGGGTCTTTACAAAATACCTGGCTCAAATCAATTTCCGGCAGATGGCTCACCCTGTACCTGATTCCCGCTGTCTCCAACTTTTCAAGTACCCCCGCCAGTCCACTGGCCTGGAGTGCAAAGTGGTCAAAGAACCCTTGCTTCTCATTGGGATGATGCTCAAGGCTCTCAACCAGGTGGATGATCGGTTTTCCTTCTGAATACAGCCAGAAACCCCGCTTCGAAAAATTGGGTCTAAAACCCTCTGTCAAACCGAGTACATCACAGTAGAAGTCCCTGGCTTTGAGCAGCAGTTCCGCGGGGGCGCTGATATTTACATGGTCTATATGCATAACACTTTTGCCTCAAGTCCCGGGCGCTGGCTCAGTAGGAATCTTCCACTGCTTCTTTAACCAACCGGCTCAATTGCTGGTAGCCAAAGCTGGGCAGGGGTTTTCCATTGACGAAAAACTCCGGGGTGGCCTTCACATTGAGGGCCTGGCCATCCTGGACATCCTGCAAAATTGCCTGGCTTACCGCAGCTTGATTCATGTCGCTCATCAACTTGTCATGATCCAGCGCCATGCCATTCAGAATACCCTGGGCCCGCATGGGCTGGGATGCGTGATTGACAACCCAGCGCTGCTGGTTGCTGAACAGCAATTCCAGTGCCGGGAAGAATTTACCCTGCAGGTGCGCCGCCTCCAGGAGCTTCACCACTTCATCCGAGCCGGTATGCAGTGGCGCGTACCGCATCATGACCCTCACCTTTCCCGGGTACTGATCTATCAATTGCTTTACCAGCGGATAAAAGTCCGCGCAGGTCTCACAGGCCGGATCAAAGAACTCGACAATGGTGACCTTTGCATCGGCCGGCCCCTTGATGGGGGCATTCTGGCGTTCAGTAATACCCGGGTCGCGGTCTGTGGATGCGCCAGATTGATAATTCTTATAGATGACCGTGGCCATCACGAAGGCCAGTAAAAGGATGCCGGCGACCGAAATGAAAATATTCTTTTTACTCATGATGACTCCATTCTATGCGCTGAAAAGAGCAATACACCAATCAGGCTAAAGGTTAGTAGCGATAATGTCGGAATGTTCAAAAAACCGAGCAACAAAATATGTGTCTCCGAACACGGAATACCCTGTACACAGGGCTGGGCGCTTTCCGGGATGACACCGGCTACCAGCAGCACCTGGAACAAGGCAATCAGCCAACCCGCGCCGGCCAGGCCAGTGGCATAGCGCAACACCCTCGGATCATAGGGCAGCAGGCCAATGGCCAGGACAAGTACCAGTGGGTACATGGCGATACGCTGGTACCAGCACAACTCACATACTGGCACGCCCACGACCTCGCTGAAAAAAAGACTGCCAAGTGTCGCTATGGTGACCAGCACCCAGGCGGCGAAAAGCGCCGTCCAGGCATTACTGGAAACAGGGGTTATCTCTTTTGTATCCACTCGTATCCTCTGGAAAGGTGTATCGGGTTCTATAAAGCCGGCAAAGAATACCCGTTATTCAGAACGGAGCAAAGCCCCGTCCCCTTCTTCGGGCGCGCTGGTTTTGTCCGCAGCGCCGCACGCCGGTCGAAAAGTTCATGACGTGCGGGTGCTTTCTCCATAGACTTACGGCGCTTATTTGAAAAGAGATTGCCATGAACAAAATGGTCGTTTCCATACAATATCTTCGCGGCCTGGCAGCGATGATGGTTGTCTATCACCATTCGGTCAGAAAGATTCTGGAAATGAACCCGGATTCAATTATTCCTTATTCGGGCTTCGGTAATGCCGGGGTCGATATATTTTTCGTCATAAGTGGGTTCATCATGTGGGTAACCACGATTTCAACAACACAGACACCGGCCTATTTCTGGTACCGGCGCATCATCCGGATCGTACCGCTTTACTGGTTTTTTATCCTGCTTATCATCATTCCGAAGCTGCTTGTCCCGGAAATCTTCCAGAGCATACAGCTTGAGCCTTCTCACATCGTAAAATCGCTGTTGTTTATCCCCCACTATCATCCGGGTGTCAACGATCAGATATGGCCCATCCTGATACCGGGGTGGACGCTCAACTACGAGATGTTTTTCTATCTGCTCTTCGGCGCTTCGCTGTTTATCTCACCTCGATGGAGATTAGCAGTACTTGTCGCTACTTTTTTATTGCTGATCGTCATGGGTCAATGGATGACAACTGATAACCCATTGTTTATCACTTATACAGATAAGCTTTTGCTGGAGTTTCTTGCCGGCATCTTCATCGGTGTATTTTATATGCGCGGTGTCGCTCTGAGGCCGATGATGTCCTACACCCTGGTGGGTGCTGCGATTATCCTGTTCATCGGTTTTGAGACATCCTTTTTGCCCGGTGGAACGAGAATCGTAACCTGGGGTATTCCGGCGACACTCATCGTCGTCGCTGTATTGAGTCTCGACCGAGCGGGCAGGGTTCCGCCGATCAATTCCTTAAAAGTGATCGGTGATGCGTCCTATTCCATTTACCTGAGCCATATTCTGAGCATTGAGGTAGTTGAATACCTGTGGGCAATAACGGGCTGGCAGACTGATACACTAGCAACCCAACTGATATTCATGGCAGTCTGTATAGGCATCTCGGCCCTGGTGGGTATTGCGGCTTTTTACAGGGTTGAGCAACCCATGCTGAAGGGTTTGCGACCACTGTGGCGGCAGAGAACACAGTAACTAACCTCAATAACAAATAGTTCATGACGTGTAGGCGCTTTCCTCATAGACTTACGCTATCCAAAAAATGAGATTGATATGAAAAAAATTATTACATTGCTGACTGCAGCTATCCTGTCTTCATGGGTGATGGCCGATGAGCCTGTCCGTTCTGAGCATGCACAAAAAACCCTGGAAATTTACACCCGCATTATCGGTGTAGAGTCTTCCAAGAACCTCGGAAACGTACCGGAAATAGCCAATTACCTCCGCTCAGAACTCGTAGCCGCTGGCTTCCCTGAAGAGGATGTGGAAGTTGTACCGCTCGGTGAAACGGCCTCGCTGATTGCAAGGTACCGGGGTGACGGTTCCTCCGGGAAAGCACCCATTCTATTGCTGGGCCACATGGATGTCGTAGAGGCCCTGGCCAGTGACTGGGAACGCCCGCCCTTTGAACTGACCACCGACGATGTCTATTTTTATGGCCGTGGCACGATCGACAACAAGTTCGGTGTAGCCCAGCTGACATCCACTTTCATCCGCTTGAAAAAGGAAGGTTTTGTACCCAACCGGGATCTGATCATTGCCTTTTCCGGTGACGAGGAAAGCGGAATGCTGACAACCCGCATGCTCGCCTATGAGCGGGAAGACCTGGCCGGAGCCGAATTCGCCCTGAACTCCGATGCCGGCGGTGGCGATATCAATGCCGCAGGTGAGCCGGTGGTTTATCTCGTGCAGGCGGCCGAAAAAACCTATGTAAGCTGGGAAATAACGGTGCGCAACCCCGGTGGACACAGTTCCCGCCCGCGACCGGACAACGCCATTTACGACCTGGCAGCTGCCATCACGAAAATCCAGAATTACCGTTTCCCGGTGCGCTGGAGCGAAATGACCCTGTCCTTCTTCGAGGCGACCGGCGAGCAACTTGGTGGTGAGCTGGGTGAGGCCATGATCCAGTTTGCGAACAACCCGCGCGACGAGGCGGCCTCCGACCGGCTGGCCATCGAGTCATCCTATGTCGGCACCACCCGCACCACCTGCGTGGTGACCATGCTGAAGGCGGGACATGCAGAAAATGCCTTGCCGCAATCCGCCACCGCCACGGTCAATTGCCGCATATTTCCGGGTGTACCGGCAGAAGCAATCGAAAATGCACTCAAACATGTTGTCGAGAATGACGCGATTGTATTCAAACAGCTGGAAGAGGCCACCGAGAGCCCGATTTCTCCCTTGCGCCCGGATGTAATGGAGGCCGTTAAAAAAGCGGTACACGCACGTTACCCGGGGCTGAAAGTGATGGGTTACATGGAATCAGGCGGCACCGATGGCATGCACTTCCGCAAGGCCGGAATACCCACCCTGGCGATCAGTGGCGTTTTTATGAACCCGGATGAGATGTATGCGCACGGACTCAACGAACGGGTTCCGGTCAAGGCGTTCTACGACGCGCTGGATCACTGGAGCATCATCCTTCGGGAGTTAGCAAGCTCAACGGATTAACATGACCGACAGGGTCGAATGCGTGGTGGTCGGCGCCGGCGTCGTCGGCCTCGCCATCGCACGGGCCCTGGCGCTTGAAGGGCGGGAGGTCCTGATCCTTGAAGCGGAGGATGCGTTCGGCACGCATACCTCGAGCAGAAATTCCGAGGTCATACACGCGGGGATTTACTATCCGGTCAACAGCCTGAAGGCGAGAACCTGTGTAACAGGTAATGCAATGCTCTATGCCTATTGCAGGCAGCATGGGGTTGAATCCCAACAACTGGGTAAGCTGATCGTTGCAACCTGCGACGAGCAGCTTGAACTGCTCAGGGCTTACCTGGCCCAGGGGCGGATCAACGGCGTTGACGGTCTTGAGCTGATATCGCGAGACAGGCTACGGCAACTGGAGCCCGAGGTTCGCGGCCTGGCCGCGCTCTGGTCACCATCGACGGGGATATTGGATTCCCACGGTCTGATGCTGAGCCTGCTTGGCGATTTTGAGAATGCCGGCGGGACGCTTGTATTGAGGAGTTCGGTGCGCGGCTTCAGGCGGTTGGAGAAAGGTTTCGAAATCGATATTGACGCTGATGGCACGCCGGTCAAGCTGCGTTCACGCGTATTGATCAATTCGGCTGGCCACGGCGCCATTGCTTTGGCCAGGACCGCCGCAACGGCGCATCCGCCCCATAACTATTACGTGGCAGGTCACTATTTCAGCTACCCGGGAAAATCGCCGTTCAACCACCTGGTTTACCCTGTCGCCGGAGCCGGCAGCCTGGGCTTGCACGGCACCCTGGACCTGGGTGGGCAGCTGAAGTTCGGCCCGGATGTGGATTGGCGCGAACGGCTTGACTACAGCTTTGATTTGAACGAAACCCGTGTGCAGCATTTTGAAAACAGTATCCGGGATTACTTTCCAGGTCTTGAATCGAGCCGTTTGCAGCCGGGTTACGTCGGTGTCCGTCCGAGGGTTTCAGGCCGCGGTGAGGCGGCCATGGATTTTGTGATTGCAGGCCCTGATAGCCACGGTGTGGACGGCCTGGTGCAGCTCTTTGGGATCGAAAGCCCGGGGCTTACCGCCTGCCTTGCGATTGCTAATGAAGTTGTATCCCGTTTGCACAAGAATTGAATAGCCGGCGCCCGTAACAGATCTTTTTGAATTTTTGTGCCGCACAGGCAAAGATTTTTTGGTATTTGCCGGCGGAGCAACTATGCTTATTAACAACAGCAGATAAAAAGAATTCAGCATTTGTCCCTACTCAAAGAACTGAAACGACGGAATGTCTTCAAGGTGGCTATCGCCTATGCGGTATCGACCTGGATATTGTTGCAACTCACCGACGTGCTTACGCAGATACTGGGGCTGCCTGAATGGGCGCCAAAACTGATCCTGCTGATGCTGGTGGTCGGTTTTGTGCCGGCGCTGATCCTGGCCTGGGCCTTTGAACTGACACCGGAGGGTATCAAGCTCGAAAAAGACGTCAAGCGTGCAGAGTCGATTACCCCCAAAACGGGCCGTAAGCTGGATTACGTAATTATTGTCTCGCTGGGATCTGTCGCTTGGTTATTTTATCTGGGAGTCGCGGTTTGAGCAGAAAACCGCGGAGGTTGAACTGGCAAAGCAAGCGCCTCCGATTGAAGAGCCCGTTGTTGAAATAATTGAGCCCGAAATTGATCTGAGCACGCTGGACATCGACAAGAACTCAATAGCGGTCCTGCCCTTTGCCAACCGCAGCGCCGATGCCGGTGATATCTACTTTACCGATGGAATCCATGACGACCTGCTGACCCAGTTGTCCAGGATCGAAGCCTTCAGCGTGATTTCCCGCACCTCGGTCATGGAGTACCGCGACACCACCAAGAACCTTCGCCAGATAGCGAAGGAACTCAGTGTTGCAAACGTGATGGAAGGCTCCGTGCAACGTGCCGGTGACCGTGTGCGTATCAATGTGCAGTTGATTGACGCCTATACCGACGAACATCTGTGGGCTGAGATTTACGATCGCGAACTGACCACCACCAACCTGTTTGACATCCAGACCGAGATTGCCAAGGCGATTGCTGCGGCACTGAAGGCAACCCTGACGGACTCAGAACTGGCCGACGTGGCCGATGTGCCGACGGAAAATGTTGCGGCCTATGATCTATATCTGCAGGCCCGCCGCTTTGCTCAGAACGAAACCATGAAGCGATTACCGGACGGCCATTGACCTGTTCAAGGAATCACTGGCACTTGATCCCAGCTTCAAGTTCGCCTGGATCGGCCTGGCACGGGCGCATATGACCAACTACTGGATCTACGGTGGCAACCCGGCCGATCGTGACCTGGCCTTTGAGGCCATTGAAAGTGCCCGTGCTATCGATCCGGATTTTGCCGAGCTATATGTCGCCGAAGGGTTTTACTGGTATTGGGGTGCGCTGGACTACGAGCGTGCACTGTACAAGCTCGACAAGGCGATCGAAATGATGCCCGGCAACGATGAGGCCTATATGTGGCGTGGCTGGGTTTCCCGCCGGGCCGGTTTATGGGAGCAGGCCGTGCAGTCGATGCAACAGGCGCTCAAGTTGAACCCGCGTGTACACTTCAACTGGCACGAGTATGCCTTGACGCTGATGTATCTGCACCGTTATGAGGAAGCACACGCTGCGGTTAAACAGGCACGTGAAATTGACCCTGACAGCTTCTGGGGTAAAACCACCGAGGCGCGCCTTGTGCTGCAGGAAAGGGGTGATACAGAAAATGCCGTGCAACTGACGATCGGCGCACAGCATAGCGATGATTACGAACTATTTTGAATCCTATCATGCTTGTGAGCATGCTGGCGCGACGCTTTGAGGATGCATTGGCAGCCGCGCGCAAACTCCCGAATGAACTGGAGATACAGTACGGCATCATCACTTTGAGGGAGGATTGGGCAGCGCAGAACCTTCATTTCATGGGTAATACGGACGGAGCCAGGCAAGCAGCCAGCGCAGCACTGTTTCGTTTAAAGGGGTTGCGGGCGGAACTGGGTGAAGACCATCGAATTGATCTGGCCGAGGCACGAATCCGGGCCATCCAGGGTGCTGATCCGACTGAGATCATGGCGCTGGTGCAGAAATCGATAGCATCGGTCCCCGCGGACAATCTTGCAGCATTTGTAAGCCGGCTATACCCATGCACAAATTTTTGCAATTGCAGGTCTGGCACCCGAGGCGGTTGCGATGCTCGAACCGCTTTTACAGCCACCGAGCGCAACCTCGGTGCTTACGATTGATCTGGATCCGGCATTTGATGCCATTCGTGATGATCCGGAGTTTACAGCTATGATGGAGCGTAACAGGTGAGTATCCGCTTGACGAAGGTAGTGAGGTTCCAATGAAAATTCTCGGAGAGATGAAACGCCGCAATGTATTCCGTATAGGAATGGCCTACATTGTTGCTTCCTGGGTAGTCATCCAGATCGGTTACATCATCGCATCCAACTACGGCGCGCCACCCTGGGTGATGGGTGTTGTTATCACTTTTGTAATTTCGGGCTTACCCGTTGTGCTTTTCCTCACCTGGACCTTCGCATGGACAACCGATGGACTCAGGAAAGAATCCGATCTCCTCAAAGTGCCGACACTGATCCGCAGCAGCGGTGACAAGCTGGACTACATCACGATGGCCCTGCTGGCAGTGGTTGTCGGCATGGTGGCGCTGGACCGGTATATGCCCATACCCGAAGGGCCGGAGAAGATCGTAAAAACCACCCAGGCGGTAGCCGAACCGGAACAGGAAGAGCCGGTTGTTATCGTTGAAAACTCCATCGCAGTGCTGCCTTTCACCAACATGAGCGCGGAGCCTAACCAGGACTATTTCTCGGATGGCCTGTCGGAAGAATTGCTTAACGTGCTGACCCACGTGGACGGTCTTGTTGTCGCTTCGCGTACGTCGTCCTTTGCCTACAAAGGTGACACCCGGAACATCCGGCAGATAGCCCGCGCGCTGCGGGTTGCCAATATCCTTGAAGGCAGCGTGAGAAAGGTGGGCAATCGTCTGCGTATCACTGCCCAGTTGATCGATACCACCAACGACCGCCACCTGTGGTCGGACTCCTACGACCGCGACATGGACGATATTTTCCAGATCCAGGATGAGATCGCCAACGCAATCGTGTCTGCCCTGACCACCGAGCTGGGTATTGGACTTGCAGCGGTCAGTGTTAATAGCGCCACCAGCAACCTGGATGCCTATGATCTTTACCTTAAGGGCAGGGAATTGTTTATTGCCCGCGAGAATCTTCCCACCAGCTGGCAGTTGCTGGAAAAGGCCACCAGCATGGATCCGCAATTTGCGCGCGCCTGGGAAGCGCTTGCCGCGGTGCATTCGGTGGCGACTTCCTGGGACCGTGGCGATGGCATTGACCACGATTCGCTGGCGCTTGCCGCCGCCCATCGGGCGCTGGAGATCGATCCTGATCTGTCCATGGCATACGCCGTTATCGGCATGAAACACCAGGTCACCGGTGAAGGTTATGTCGGGGCGATCAAGAACCTCGATATCGCCATCAGGAACGACCCGAAAAATGCCACGGCCTGGCTTTGGCGGGGTATTACTATTCAAGGACATGGGTTACATCGGAACAGTCTGTTAGCAGATTTCGAACAGTGTCTGAAGATCGATGCCGGCTACCTGCTTTGCAGCCAGTACCTGGCGCTCCGGCCTGTTGTCCTGGGCCAGATCGAGGCGGCGATCAGGCAGTTTGAAAAATCCATTGAAGTCCAATTTCCACGCGCTTCGATGACCAGTTCGTGTCCTACTATGTGCGTACCGGGCAGCGGAACATGGCTTTCCTGATTGGCGCGCTGGGCCTGCAGGACAACCCGTACGTACCAGTCAAGGACTGGGTTGAAGCCATCGAAAACCCGCTCGACGATCATTCGGCCCGGGTAGCGCGATTTCACCCAGTGGGGCGAGGCTTATAACATCGACGTCTGTGACATGGACACCATTGCGATTGCGCTGCGGCAGGACGATTGTTTTTCAACCGTCGAAAATGCCGGGCATGATCTGGCACCCCGACGCGGCGTATTTCCGCAAGACCCCGGCGTTCAAAGACTTACGTGAATACCCACCTACGGGACTACTGGCAACAAAACGGTCATCCGCCGCAATGCCGCGTGGTGGATGACGGTGATTATGAGTGCGATTAAGCGCGCTCGCGATCAGGGCAGGTGCGGTGTCGCCAGGTATTCGTTGCTTTGCATTTCGGTCAGGCGACTCGCAGTGCGCTGAAACTCGAACTCCAGGCGCCTGCCATTGTAAAGGTGATGGATGGGGGCGGCGGCCGATATCAGCATCTTCACATTACGGTCATAGAATTCATCGATCAGGTTGATAAAACGCCGCGTGGCATCGGCATTGTGCTCACCCATCTTTGGTACCCCGGATAGCAGCACGGTATTGAATGCGCGTGCAATTTCGATGTAATCGGCAACGCTGGTGGGTTGCTCACAAAGATCTTTGAAACTGAACCAGATGATACCGTCGCCTCGCCGCCTGGCATTCAGCACTCTCCCGTTGATTTCAAGTTGGGTGTCCAGCGAACAGCCTGCGGACATGTCCTTGTATGCCCTGGCAAGACCGGCTTCGGCGTGATCATCCAGCGGTTGCAGGAATATTTCGGAGCGCAGCAGCAAACGCAGGCGGAAATCACGCCCGCCATCGACGTGCAGGCTGAGCGTGTGTTTTTTCAGGGACTCGATGGCCGGTAGAAACTTGGCCCGTTGCAAACCGTCACGGTAGAGGTCATCGGGGGCCACGTTTGAAGTTGCAACCAGCGTCACGCCTTCCTCGAACAGCGCCTGCAGCAGGCCGCCCAGCAACATGGCATCGGCGATATCGGCAACAAAAAACTCATCAAAACACAACACGCGGTACTGTGCCGCCCACTCACGGGCGATTTCGGCCAGTGGGTCGCTTGTTGATTGTTTGGCCTTCAGGGCAGCATGCACGCGCGCCATGAACCGGTGAAAATGGATACGCAGCCTGGCTTTTCCGGGCAGGCTGTCGAAGAACAGGTCCATCAGCCAGGTTTTACCCCGCCCTACGCCACCCCACATATAGAGACCGGTGATCGGAGCGGGCCGTTTGCCACGTATTCGTGCCCACCAGCCCGAAACCGGGTGGGCGCCTAGTTCCATCCAGATACGATCCAGCTCTTCGATGGCTTTGCGCTGCGCGGGATCGGCTTTGTAGCCACCATGGGTGACCAGTTGTTTGTAGGTGGTAAGGGGTCTGCGGTGCAAGGCTTTAACGCTACTGGGGCGTTATTCTTTCCGGCAGATTTGGACGTACACCGTTTTTGAGCAGGCCACGCAGATCCATCAGGCGCCGATGGAAGAAATGCCCGGCCTGTTGCATCACCAGGTAGTCGGGCTGCGGATCGAGCTTTTCGACCCAGCAGTTCACGTCTTCCAGGGCAACGACCTCATCCTCATCGCCCTGGATGACCAGCCAGGGGCAGTTGGGTTGTTGCAGTTTCGAGAATTCATAGCGATCGACAGGTGGGGCGATCGAAATCAACTGCCCCAGCTGCAGGTTTTCTGCGGCACGCTGGCAAATATACGAACCGAAAGAAAAGCCGCCCAGCCATAACGCATCATGCGGCCGGGTATGACGCACCCATTCGGTGACGGCAAACAGGTCGTCGATTTCACCGTAACCTTCATCGTGTTCACCTTCACTTTCACCGGCGCCACGGAAATTGAAACGCATCGTGCGCAGGCCAAGTTCGCGCATGGCGCGTTCCATAATGGTGACAACCTTGTTGTGCATGGTGCCGCCATGCAGCGGATGCGGGTGACAGACCACGAAGGTCGCAGGACGTTCTTCAGCGGGGTCGGGAACATCCGCGACACATTCCAGCCGGCCTGCGGGGCCGCGCAAAAAGAACTCTTGCCGCGAAATCGGGAATGCGTCGGTTAGTTTGGTGTCCTGGGACTCCACCATGGCCTGTTTCATCACTGATCGGTAGTAGTGCATCATACCGCAGTCTGCGGACGGACTCTATGGTAGGCTAATCGCATGAATTTTCTCGCCCACCTCTGCCTTGCCAATGGCGATTCCGGATTGATGCTGGGCGGGCTGATTGGTGATTTCGTTCGTGGCCGGCGCGCCTTGCGCGCTTTTCCGGAACCGATCAGGCAAGGTATTGTTTTACATCGTTATATCGACAAGTGCACCGATCGATCGCCGGTCATAAAGAGCCTTCGCCCGCTGTTCTCCCGGGAATTCCGGCGCTATTCCGGAATTATTATCGACCTCGCATTCGACCATGAACTGGCCAACAACTGGTGGCGTTACATGCCGGGAAGCCTCGAGAGATTTGATATCGAGGCGCGTGACCTGTTGCGTGAGAACGCCGAATGGGTGCCGGAGGAACTGGCCCGCTTCATGCGCTACGCAGACAAGCATGGCCTGTTCAGTGCGTATCGCGAGGAAGCTGTCATTTTCAAAGCACTGACAGGCATCGGCACACGCCTGTCGCGGCCAAACCCCCTGCACCGTGCAGCCGAGATATGGCCCGAACTGGCGCCTGCGTTCAAACCTGCATTCCGGCAGTTCTTTCCGCAGATTCAATCCGAGGTGCTGGAGTGGCGTAAGCTCAACTCGACGATGACGGGATCGTGATCAGAAAAACCCAGCCAGGGTTGCGGTAATGCCATGCCGGTCGGGTACGCGGCGTTAACGTGCCAAATGAACGCCTGTTCCACCTTCCCGAGCAGTGCATCGGAGGCAAAGGCATAATCCAGGGTACCGTGCTGGCCGGAATAGGCAAAACTGTAGGTCGGCTGTGAGCCATCCATAAGTTCGGTGAAACCCGCGTTGCGGATTGCAGCGATCGGGTCTTCATTCCGGTAGGCATTCATATCACCCAGTATCAGGATATTGCCGGTGCCGTAAGATGCCGCCAGCTCTTTTGCCCAGGCAGACATCTTTTCCGCGGAAGCGCGCCGCATCGGATTCCAGCACCCCTGGCCGTCATTCTGATCCGCATCCACACCGGAATCGGGGCAGGACCCTTTGGACTTCAAGTGGTTAACCACGATCAGCAGGTTTTCCCCATCCGGAAGTTGCTGAAACAACTGTGCCTGCGGCTGGCGGCTGCGTTCGAATTCCGGGCCGGCCAGGGTTTGTGCAGGGCCGACCGCCCTTAGCCAGTCGCTACGGTAAAACAGGCCCACCGTGATCGCGTCGGTTCCGGTGTTATCAGCAAGCGGCCGGCTCACTGCCCAGGTGCCTTGGTTTGCTTCGTTGGCCAGCCGGATAAAGTCCTGTGCGGCGCTTTCTGGCCCGAATCCATCATTTTCGAGCTCCGAAACCGCAAGCACGTGCGGGTCCAGCGCCGCGATGGCTGCGCCAATGCGGGCACGCTGGTGTTGAAACGCATCCAGGGTTTCGGCGCCCCTCGGGGTGGGGAAGCCCTGGCCTTTGCCGTCACCGTTAAAGTAATTGTGCAAGTTCATGCCGGCAATACGCAGAGTGCCTGCTGACGCGGTTGCAGGGAGCGTGATGCCAGGTATTGCAAAGGCCGGTATTGCTTGCAGGGCAAGCCGCTTGCCGCGGTCATCATGGATCATCACACCGCTTGCCTGGCTAACCGTGGTTCCACTCACAACAAAATCGGGAAACTGGATGTTTTCCGGCAATAAAATGGGCACGGCGTAGTCCCTGTTCCGGGCAATATAAGCGGCCGTCGCAGGGCCCGGGGCCATTACCTCGGTGGGCACATACTGAAACCCGTTACCGCTCAGCGTGAACTTACCCAGCTCAAACCGGTAAACATCGGTGACCACCAGCGTATCGTTGATGCCGATGCGCATACCTTCGAGTGCCTCGCGGGCAGCCCCGTCCAGCGGCAGTGACACATCGGTCAGGGGCAGGCTGTTACCGGATGAACACGGAACGATTTCAACAGGATCGGCCAACGCGGTTAACCGGTCACGCTGTTCGCCGGTTTCGGTCACCTTGCCACTTGCGCTGATCAGGGCGCCTGTCTCGAGTCCCGCTGGTAAGTTTGTGGACTGAATAAATATCGCGTTTGAGGTGCGTGGGTCCGTGTCGGAAGCGGGCTCCTCCACGTAAAGGCCTGCGCCATCCTGGATCAGTGTAACGATTCCCCGGATGGTTACCTGTTGGCCCTGCATGGGTGATTCACTGCCGTCACCCTGTACCCTTGCAACCGCTACGGTGCGGCCGGGGCATTGTACGTGTGTGGCTTCCGGCGCCGGTCCACCGGTTGCACAGGCGTTTAATACCGCACAAAAAAACGCCGCATAAAGCGGCGTCTTAGTATTTTCATGGAACACGGCGGGCCTTACTGGATCATGTATTCGATAATCACCTGAACCTGCTCATCCGAAAGGTCAGCACGACCTCCGCGTGGCGGCATGGCATTGAAACCGTTCAGGGCGTTTTGCATCAGTGTATCCATACCCTTGGCCGCACGCTCCGCCATAGCCGGCGAACCGGGTATCGGCGCCGCTGCTGCACCGGTCGCGTGGCAAACCGAGCACACGCTGGTGTACAGCATCTCGGCATCAAGACTGCCGTCAAAAGCAGCTTTCTTTTCCGCTCCGGCCGAAGACGCGGCCTGCGCAATAGCGGCAGCACCCGCTTCACCCGTGTAAACATCGGCGACAGGCTCAATACGTTCTTGCGTCGTGGTAACGCGGCTGGGGTTGGCATCTTCATCTTTGAAACCCACATCCCTGGCAAGAAACGCGATGCTGAAAGTAAACACTATCAGCAGAACCAGGACGATACTGAGATTCTTAATAAACACTTTATCGGTTTGCTCTTCCACTCTTCACCTCTGAATCTGGTACTTACCGCCTTGACCATCGCCAAACCCGGCCCTTTGAAGGGCGAATAGTATAGCCGCATCAACCGGTAGCGGGAAGCAAAGTTACGTTTCCTTATGCCCGCAAAGCAGCTAAACTACGCAACGCAATCAAAATGCGCCCGTAGCTCAGCTGGATAGAGTACTGCCCTCCGAAGGCAGGGGTCACAGGTTCGAATCCTGTCGGGCGCGCCAAAATACAAAAAGTGTATTCCGGTCACATGGATTACATCTTATTCCGGACACATAGTTAACACTTTGTCCGGTGCGAACGGATTGGGTCCGGGTTCCACCCGGCCCCTTTCATTATCAAAGAAACCCAGATCATAGTCCATGAAGCTGATCAACCAGATTTGGTCATCGACTTCGCGGATGCCCACCAGTTGGCCAGCAAACACCGTGCTGAAATTGATTTTGCGTTTACCGATACAGATACGGCCACAGCGTGTAACTCGAATCGTACGGTCGTGATACGGGTACTCGGGTTCATCGGGCGGGCGATATTCGCGGGTTGAAGATGTATAGATGTCACCCGGGTAGGCACCACTCAGTGCCTGGTGCGGACGTTCGTTATTGTAAACCCCACCGAAGCTGTCAAAGCGTTCCTGCTGCTGCAGGAAGTTGAATGAGGCGGGCCTGGTGGCCTCCAAACCCTCACAAGAAAGTAGATAACGGGACCGGTAATCGGTGATAGTTAACGGATAGCAGTACTTCTTGTTCCCCAATAAGAACTCACCTTTGTAGTCCGCGCACCATAGCCCGTTGGGTTGGTGAGCGGCGCGTAGCGTCGTTCCCTTAGCCTTGTATCGGCGCCGCTTACGACGTTCAACCAGGCCGTTACGATCAAGCACAGCATGAACCGTACTGGTCGCTGGTGGCTTGATCATCGGGTAGGTTCGGATCAGCTTATCGCGGATCTTGGGAGCGCCCCAGGATGGGTGTTCCTTCTTGATCCCCAGGATGGTGCGTTCAACCTGAAAGGGCAGCTGATTAGCCTGTCGATAGGGTGCCCGGCTACGATCGTTCAGCGCATCAAGGCCGCATTCCTTATAGCGGTTGTAAATCTTGTAGCCGGTGACACGTGAAATACCGAACTCACGGCACAGGCCAGTCATCTTCTCACCTTCCAGTAGGCGGGCAATAAATCTCAGTCGTTCATCCATCGGTTTACACTCTTTCCAAGGCATCTGGGCTCTCCCCAAATGCTCATATGTGTAAACCATGTGTCCGGAATAATCTGTAAGCTATGTCTCGCTAAGCACATACATATAAATCATTTGATTAAGAAAATCAGCACTACATGTCTTATCAGAAGTTTTCAGATTGGCAAACAAAACGACAAACTTTAAAAACTTAAAGTCACTTAGGTGGCTAGTGGTTTTGCATGGGCCTGCACTGATCCCGCGCAGAAACCGGGCTACCCGCTGACTGCCTTATCTCCATCGTGTTGTAACCAGCAGAAAGGCCAAGCGGCATCAAAAAGTGTAATTGACCAGCAAACGAAGCACAGTAACGTTGTAGTTCGGGCTGAAAGGACCCATTGTGAGAATGGCACTGATGCCGTCGTTGCCAAGACCGTCGATCTGCCAGTCAGAGCTGTCATAACTTTCATATTCGGCCAGCAGGCTCAATCCCAATTGTTTGCTGGCCTTATAATTCAAACGGATATTGGCATTATGCAAGTTTGTTGATAAGTCAGGGAACGGCGGTTCATCTGCTCCGCTGTCCGTGATAATGCGGCCACGGGAGTCGGAGGAGTAATAGTCGATGCTGATATCGAGTTTATCAGTGAGTTTGCCACTCAGCCCGAAGCCCCAAGTGGTAAAGCGATCCTTTGTGTTGGCCGTCCAATCTGCCGCGCTCTCGTATTCGGCGCTGGCAATATCGGAATCATAATCTTCCAGTGTGACGAAAGCATGCAGACTAAGGTTCGTTTTAATCGAAAAACCCAGATCCAGGTTAACACTGTGTTCATTGCTTTCCATCAAACCAATTATCGACTGTGCATACCGGTCGCGGGCAACAAAGTAGCTGAGGCCGGCACTGAGCCGGTCACTCGGTGAAAGATCCAGCTCGATCAATACGCGATCCCGATCTCTGTCGGCCAGGTGAAATTTGCGCATCAGGACGTTTTCCCTGAGGCCCGGGTCACCGACTTGCTGGTAGGGAGACATGTCACGATCGGAGGTTTCGAGTCTCACTCGGAACTGCGCTGCTGACCAGCTGTCTACGCTGACTTCGCCCCACCAGGTGCTGTCTTTGGTGTCACGTACGGATTGCAATGTACGTTTATAGTTCTTTTGCCTTGCGCCGGCGTTGAAGTTAACCGATGTGTAAGTCCGATATGAGAACTGTGCTGAATATTGGCCGCGTGTAAAGGAGTACGGACGGTTGGGGGTTTGTTCGCGCAGAACCAGATCGGTAATAACCGGCGTGTAGAAATCGATCGGTGTCCGGTTGTCGCGCTTGTCGTTTTTCATATTCAGGAACAAACTGAGTTTGGATGACAAGCGGGCTGTCATTCTTGCACCCAGGCTACTGGTATCCATTTCTCCATTAAGGGATGTTAACGGCGGTTGGAGATCATCAAAATCCGGGTTGATTGAATACGTTAAATACCTATCGTCCTGGGTGATGCGGCCGATGCTGGCTTGAGCCGAAAGATGCAGCTTTGCATTTGGTCTGAAGCTGCCGGTGAAATTGAACTGGTAAGAATCACTACCAGGCTCAAGGGCTGCACGGAGATTTGCAGTATTACCAACGGGCGTGAATGGGTTTTCCCAGCTTATTGATGAATATCGGTTGTTAAAGCTGGAACCGCTGAAGCCAAAACGCATACGCGAGTGCTTGTTGGTATACTCAAAACTCGTGTCAACACGGTTGATTGAGAAGTCCACCGGCGCGGGAAAATGTGATGACTGAATGGTGAATGTACCCGCGCCAAAGGCACGTGTGCCATTTTTCTCCGTATGTGTAAAATCCGCCTCATAACGCCAGTTGCCGGTCAATCGGAAGCTGAGTCCCATTTCAAAAATCTTACGCTTGATCTCCAGGCTTTCTGAGGATAACGAAACAGGAAGAGCACTCATACCGCTGGTAGTTTGAGCGTAAACCCAGTCCGGAGGTAGTCCCACACGATCGGTTCCGGATCCTGAAAAGGGGGTCTGTGTACCGTATCCGCGGTACTTTGGGATTTCACGGTAAGCGAGTCGAAACTCGATCCGGCCCTGGCGACCGCCACGCATTTCCAACTGCCGGCTGTCTAAACCCAGATTCCTGGTATACAGGTCAAAATACCTGCCATCCTTGTCGAGGTAATGCATATCGCCGTTGATCGAAATAAAAGCACCTTTTTCCGTAATACCCCGGTAATCCGCAAACTTCAGGGATGCATCGTTTGCGTAGCCGGGTCCAATATCAAATGTTCCGAACCAGCCCTGAGGGTAGTTGCAGAAATTGCAGAGCCATCCACTTGAATCAACACTCACCTGTGACTCATCGGCGTAAGCTTGAGTGCAAAGCAGCAAGATCAGAAATGTGGCGATGGACACTGGTTTTGCCGGTATTTGAGTGTTCATCAGGATCAATTTATCAACGATGCAGTGTTGCGCCCGAAGGGTGATTGGAGCCGTGTACCTGGGAGTGACAATTCAAGCAAGCCCGGCCCAGCATAAAGCGGTTTGAGAAACTATTTCCGGTCTGTTCGCTGGTATAGGCCGTCGAAGGGTGACCTTCCGGAGAATGGCACTGTTGACATAGTAACGGCGGTCGTTTCTTG
Organism: uncultured Gammaproteobacteria bacterium; assembly: GCA_963704855.1. Classification (GTDB taxonomy): domain Bacteria; phylum Pseudomonadota; class Gammaproteobacteria; order Xanthomonadales; family SZUA-36; genus SZUA-36. The sequence goes on along the minus strand of CAVPHY010000017.1, from coordinate 76,012 downwards.
AGCAGAGCAGGGTGGTTACTACCATGCGGCCGATGACAGAGGGAACAATTTTCCGCAGCCGGGGCATGCTCCCATAGATACGGACCCTGTTTCTCGGCATGACAGGTGTAACAGGTTTCATTGACGGTAAGTTCCTGCAGCAGAAAATCGTTGGCGCCATTGTGAGGGTCATGACAGTCAGTGCATGACATATTGCCAAGACGTAGCGGATGACTGCTGGCTTTAAGGGTATCCGAGCGGCGTTTCGGGTGACAGTCAAAACAGACGTTCTGCTGCTCCAGCGAGTCAAAAACGCGGTCTCTTGCAACGTGAACCTGGTGACAGGAAGCACAAGCAATGTTCTCCACCTGGTGCCTGCTTCCGAACCAGGCCAGTCGGCCCTTTGTTTCATGACAGTTCAGGCAAATCCGGTTTTGCGTTTCGACAGGTGTTTTCGATTGTTGGCCAAAGGTATTCTCAGGCAGTACGTCCAGGCTTCTTTGTTGGGCGAACACATGATCCTGGCCGGGACCATGGCAGGTTTCACACTGCAACTGGGAAAACGGTGCCCTGGGGTCCGTGTTTGATGCATGTTTGGTGAAGAATATTGCGGCAGCGGATTTAGGCTGACCCTCGAAGTGACAAGGCATGCAGGAATCTGCACCCTGTTCGCTATAGTCCTGCGCCCAAAGTCCTGATGAGATAATCAGAAGAAGGATCAGAATAATCATGTTATAGAGAATGGTTAAGGATCACTGGACCAATGACGATCTGTACCCTGACCCCCCACAGGTGGTCCGGGTACGTTGATAATCTGAACTTACTGATCCTCCTGGGACTCTCTCAACAAGGCCTCACACAAGGCCACATTATCAAGTGCTACACGTTGTATAGGCACGGTGCTCCTGGCATTGATGGATGTAATATCATACTCGATGGTGCCGGACAGACAGTCTTCGAACGTCAGTGTCAAAGTACCATCTGATCCAACGGGGTCGGTTCGCAGAATTTGAGTGGATGTATCGAATATTCCACCAGAAGTAAATTCGATATTCATGACCGCTTGGTTATCCGCAAACACACCTCCAGCTGTTAACCATCGGTGACCTGGATCTCCCAGGTTGGCAGTCGCATCCAATGGCGGCAATTCCGTGTCATAGGTGAACCAGGCCAGGGTGACAAAACCCAGATCCGCGAATACCGTGATGAAGAAACCCTGACCACTGGTGACCGGGTTGTACCAGGCGTCATTCAGTCCAGCGTTCATTATGAACCTGGTAAAGACATATATGGTCGTACCATCCGTGTTGACGTTATTGCTCGTGTCAGTGTCATCGAGGTCAATGATGGCACCGATAAAATAATCCCCATGGGCCAGGCTTTCTGGCAGGTTGATGTTCTCATCCAGGTTCTCAGTGGCACCTGCACCGATACTGCTAACTTCTTTACTGCCTAACAAGGTGTCGCCGGTGGTAATGTCGCTATCTGCGGAGGCGTAAAAATTAATGTTGAACAAACCCGAATCTGCGGCACCGGTATTTATCAGAGTTGCCTTGACCCTGACATCCTCACCTGCCTTGTAAGAACCATCGGTGGCATCAACAGATGCGACGCTGACATCGGTTTTCTCCGAGGCCGCAACCACACTGATACGGCCATTCATGTTGTTGGCTATACTCAATCCGGGCGAACTGTGAACCGAGCAGTGGTAGAAAATTTCCGCGATACTTGAAAAAGTGCGTGAATAGTCGATGCTGCTGGATGTTGGCGATGCAAAGCTGTTGTCATCCGCCGTAACATCATGAATGCCGCCGTTACTGGACCAATGCACCGTGTCGCCGACTTCGATGGTGAGGTTGTTTGGTGAGAAAAAGTTATTACGCACCTGGACTTCGTGCGTTGCAGCCTGTGCTAACAATGGTGCGCACAGAAGCAGTGCGGCAAAAAACAGCCTGTAAGAAAGGCTCAACGACTGATAATACAACATGATCTCCTGACTCCTTTGCGGACGCACACTACTGGGTGTTTTCTTTGTAGTCTGACTGTAGGAACGACTTGATGATGCTGTTATTTTTCACATGACCGTTGATCCATCCAGCATGTCTATCTGCGTTCCACGCAGCATACCAACGGTTTCAGATTAGGCTTGGATACTTAACAAATACTGAGTTAAGGATGAACCCGGATTAAGCGAATTATGAAAAAATTCTAAGGTTCACTTATTATGCGTGATACAAAGTAAATGCACCTATTACTATAAATCCTGTGCCTGCCACATAATGTAATATTTTTTCATTGATATATGCTGACAACAAACTCCCAGCTAAAACCCCAATAGCAGTGGCTACAATCAGGGCAACTGATGCCGCTATGAAAACGGTGTATTTACTGACTTCTTTGTCAGCTGCGAACAGCATGGTTGCCAATTGGGTTTTGTCACCAAGTTCAGCAACGAATACTGCGGCAAAAATTGTTAAAAATAGTTTCCATTCCATAAGTGGCTTCTTGCTTCGAGTTATGTTTAACCAGATAAACTTTTCAAATTATATCCTGACCTGAAAATGAAGTTATATTTACCGCATTTGGCCACTTTCTGCGACAGTTGTTCGCACGAAATGAAGGTTGATGATGAAGCTACGGTCAAAGTGAGCGTTGCCGGGAGAACGGGAAGGGCCCGGGCGTCATGCCCGGGCCTTTTCCAAAGTCTGTGGTCAATTCCTGTTGTGCCGTTAAACCGCTCAATTAGTTTTTGGTCACACCCGACTGGCGCCTAGTTGGCGGGAAAAAATGTTTCGAGAATGACTGTTGACCCATCCTGCACGTCTATCTGCTTTCCACGCGGGTCGAAATCCAGCAAAGTCTTGCCGGGCTCAACCGGGTTTCTGAACTCCAGTTCACCTTCGATACTTCCGTCCTGCTGCATCGTGACGGTAATTACGCCCACTATCTCGCCACCGACTCTCAGGTCATAGTCACCCACGGGAACGTCTTCGATCTCAACTGAAAAATCGGTCCGGTCAACTTCCGGCCGCAACCTGGCATCACCGGAAGCCAATGGGTATACGCCCGTGTTGGTGAGGTCAACGTCGATTTCGGTTGTTCCGAAGTCCATGTTGTCGCCACCGCCGCCGTTGTCACCTCCATCGCCAATAACCACATCGCCAGAAGTCAACACAGCGCCTTGACCGTCATGTACTTCAACCAGTTGGCCTCGTGGATCAAAGGTCAGTAATACCTTACCTGCCTCCACCGGACTGCGAAATTCAGTTTCGCCTATTCCGAAGCTGACAATAAGTCCACCACGGTCCACGCCACCTACAAAAATACGATAGTTGCCATCGGCCAGGTCTTCTGCTTCAACCGAAAGTTCGGTGCGGTCAGCACGCTCACGGTAATCGGCATGACCGCTTGCAACGATGCCTTGTCGCGCAGGGACAAGACCGATACGTTGTTCCGTCTCCAGCACGCCGGAAGGTGTATCGTCGGACACGCCGCCACTGCAACTGGTGTTGTAAAGGTCGGAAAGGCGTTCAATCGGAAATGCGCCTGAGCCAACCCCTGGGATCTGGGTCGTAAAAGTTACATCACCATCATCACAGGAAGAGAATTCGATTTCCATGCTGCCAACCGACTTAACATTGTCATCACCCGGTTCATCGGATTCGAGAAAGCCAATCCCGCTTCCTTCAAACAGATTCAAAATAATTCGGTTACCAGACACGGGACCGGTGCCGAGGTACCAGGCTGACTTCGTATCTTCATTGCTATAGGTATACCAATAGACCACGGCGATTTTCTCGCCACTGACCTGATCGATGATCGTTATATTCAGACCCTGGCTCTCATGCAGTGGTTGATCCCACGCACCGGTGAAATTACGAGTTACAAGCACGTCCTCCGCGACGGCATGCAAAGGGAATACCATAATGACGGAAAGAAGCAGGCAGTATTTCAACTTCATTGACAATCTCCAACGATTAAGTGTTTGAATATAATGATAATGGGCTGGGCTCATAAGGTAGTGCCAAGCCAACGGCTATATATTGGGTTTTGCTGGTCAACAAATATTGAGGTAAGGATGAACCCGGAATAAACGAATTATTAAAAAATTTTAAGACTCATTAATATTCAGGCGGTATCCAAGACCGTGAACGGTTTCAATGATTGATTCTCCATCGCCACGGTCGATTTTTTTGCGCAGATTACCAATATGAACATCGACCGCATTGGTTAATGGATCCATGTCCAGACCCCAGACATTGTTAAGTATCCGCTCTCGACTGAACATGGTTTCCGGATGGCTCATCAGTAATTCCATGATGGCCAGCTCCTTGGCTGTCATACTTATTCTCTTACCATCAGCAGTAAAGCTTAAAGACTGACGATCAAATTCCAGGTGACCAGCCCTGAGGTTTTGATTTTTGTTGGCTATGGCAGAATTACGACGCATGATTGTTTCGATCCGCGCCATCAGTTCTTCTGACGAAAAAGGCTTTGTCATGTAATCGTCTGCACCCATGCGCAGGCCCGCGACGATCTCGCCTTGACTATCCATGCCTGAGAGTATGATCAAAGGCGTATTAACCTTGTTCATACGCAATTGCTGACAAACCTCATGGCCATGCATTTCAGGCAACACGAGGTCAAGCAGTACCAGGTCAAAATCGCCGCTCAACGCCAATGTGTAGCCGGTTTTACCGTTGCGGGCAACAACACAGAAATGATTGCTGGCTTCCAATACCCTTTGCAGATACTTTGCAATCTGAGGTTCATCCTCAATGATCAGCACCCTCATTTTTTGACCACCCCGATGTGAATATCAAATACTGTCAAAGTTTATCCTGTTTTCTACATTTGGGACCTTGCTCACGTAAACTTATATTACACGTCCGGGCCCGGTTTCTTAACACTGGTCCAAAACCTGATTCACTTTCGCTGTCAATGCATCGGGAGAGAAAGGTTTTTGCAGGAAATTGACACCATCAGCCAGGATTCCACCATCGTCGATAACACCGTCCGCGTACCCGGAGATATATAGAACCCTGGTATCGGGGCGAATCAACACGATTTGCTCATACAGCTGCCGGCCATTCATTACTGGCATGATCACGTCGGTAATAAGCAGATCGACCTCATCAGTGTGTTGCTCGAATAATTTCAAAGCCGCGACCGGGTCACCCGACTCCAGGATTTTGAAACCACCCAGCGATAGTAACTTGCATACAATCCGCCGTACGCCCGGGTCATCCTCAACGACCAGAATGGTCTCTGCCCTGGTGGTAAGGCTGCCTTTGTCGGCCTGGCTCGCCTCTTCAACCGCTCGGGCCACACAGGGCAGATAGATTCTGAACACCGTCCCCTGACCTGGCTGGCTCTTAACCCGAATGAGGCCTCCGGATTGCTTTACAATTCCGTGAACAGTAGATAGCCCGAGACCCGTACCTTTTCCATGCTTTTTCGTGGTGAAGAAAGGTTCGAACATCCGGGCCATTGTTTCATCGTCGATCCCGCATCCGTTATCACTGACGGCAATCATTGTGTGAGACGCCTGCAAGCCAAGCTCTCGTTTGGCTTCCAGATTCTGTTGCGGGTCAATATAGGCGGTTTCGATACATATTTTACCATTCGCTTTTATGGCATCTCTGCTATTCACCATCAGGTTAAGTATGATCTGCTCCATCTGCGCAGGGTCCGCGATTACATTTCCGACGTTGCTGTCCAGCCGGGTTGTCAGTTCAATGGATTCACCTATGATTCTATGCAGGATCTTTTCGAGCCCGCTTATCATGGTATTGAGGTTAATGACTTCCGGTCTTATCACGTGCTTACTGCTGAATGCCAGTAATTGCCGTGTTAGCAAGGATGCACTTTTACTGGCCTTTTGTACCTCTTCGATGTTGGCGCGGGCATCATGATCATCATCAAGGCTGAGCAGGGCCAGTTCTGAAAATCCGCTAATGACCATCAGTATATTGTTAAAGTCATGGGCGACACCGCCGGCTAACAACCCGATTGCCTCCATTTTTTGCATGTGCCGCAGCTGTTCGTCCTTCTTGTTGAGTTTTCTTATGCCTTCCTCAAGCTTGGTATGTGCGTTCTTAATAGCGATATCACGGGTCTCAATAACTGCCAGCATCTGGTTAAATGCATTGATCAGCAGGTCAAATTCATCATGGCTGGTATTGCCGGCACGCACCGGGTTGAGATTCTCAACGGTTGACTGCCGCTGTTCTCCTTTAACGGACAGCCTCCTCCTGAGGAATCGGCGGGAATAATCGCCGGTCTCAGCTACTTCCTTCATGAACGCCACAAACCTTTCGAGTGGACGCAGACTGGCCCTGGTTGCCAGCCAGGCCAGCAGTGCACCCAGTAACACTGCGAGTAAGGCCTGTGTCACCAGCATCTTCATCAGTGTCTGATTGGGTTGTCGCAAGGCCTCGGTGAGAGAACGAAGCAGGTGCAGGGTGACCGGTGCACCCGTGTCGTCAAGGCCCAACAGCATGGAAGTGATCAGATAATTTTCGTCACCCAAGCGGACTGTTCCGTCCGCCTGTAGTGTTTCTGACCAGAGCCTGTCCAATATTTCGACACCGGAGTTTTCGCCGGAAATCTGCGGCAACGTAGAGGCTATAACCTGTCCTTCAACCGTTACTACGATACTGCCGCCAAAAAATGCCCTGAGATTGGGTAAGAAACTGCTATCGATGCGATCACCCAAAGTCAGGGTGCCAATAACATAACCCTGAAGATCAATGGGAGAGGTCCCGATCAGGTAATGCCCCCCCCCTAGGTTAGTCACCCCGAAGTTCTGGTCACCGATGGGCGCCAACGGATTCAGCGCGTGCTTCAGGCCGGTCTTTAGCGAGAGATTCTCGCCTATCTCCGGTTGGGAACTCTCAGGTCCATTGGCAGCCAGCACATCGCCTATTTCGTCCGTGACAAAAAGGATGTCATGTGGCAGTCCCATCCAGATTTTGTCCAACTCGTTCTGCAGGGTCGCCAGGAGTTCCGCCCTGGTTTCACCGCTCAGGTTTGACTCCAGCCGGTAGGTTTCCATGGCGGCCCTGAGGGTAGGGTTATTGGTAATCTGGGTTGATACCCACAGCAATTGCGCCAGGTTGTCCTCCTTGATGCTTATAACCTGTCTTTCACTGCGGTTAAGCATGTCTTGCAGGAGTTGTTTGGTTTCTTTCCTGATTTCAATGCTCAGGGTGACAAATACAACCGTGATAAAAATCACTGTCAATGTGATACTGAGCAGAATTGCCTTGGTACTTATGCTGACGGAACCCAATGTTAAACCTGTGCGCCCCGGGACGCTCCGGGTACTATTATTAACACGCGTTCGGGCTTTTTCGGGTGTAGTCATTGCGCTTTATTGGAATACTAAGGTTTCTTGACAAACCATGACATCAGGTCGAATTGATGCGAAAGTTGCACCGCCAGGGAGTGACCGTCCGGATAGAGGGTCATATTGGCATCCTTGCCATCCCAATGGTTCCGCCTGTAGGCGAGTTTCATCTGCGTATCCGGGCTGAAACGGTAGCCAAGACTGATCTCGACATCATTCACTTCGAGATCCCGCGCCATCCGTGACATTCTCGTTACGTAACTGACATTCACATTTTTATTCCTCTCAAAACGAACGGCAGCGTAGACTCGCGGAGTCCAGGTGTATTTCATTTCCAGGTAATAGTCAGTTCCATCTGCTGCCTTGCCTTGAAACGGCACATCGTATTTTGAAAAAATCAATTCACCGTTGAGTTCGAAGTACCCCCGGCTGAACTGAACATCAAAACCAAGGATCGATTGGTCAAAATCACGCCAGCTATCTCCTGGGGGCAGATAGCTCCTAAGTTGTCGATTCAGGTAGGGGCCCTTGGTATACGACGCGCCAAAGCGTAAACCGGTAAACAGTGTCAATCCAAAGCTCAAAGCGGGGCGATATGCGGCACTCGGATCAGGCAGGTATCCGGCGACGATGACAGGAGAATCAAGCAATGCCAGCCGATAGTCCAGCTTGCCAAGTGATCCGGCTACCCGGATTCCCCACGGGTAAGAAATGTAATAGGCCTTTGGTTGTCCTATAAGCCAATTTAAAGTCGAGAGATTGTGCCTGGAAGCAGGACCGGTCGGTGACAACAACTTACCGGCCTCGATGTAATAAAATGGATTGGTATTGCTCGAATAGCGCAGCGCGAGTTGTTCGAGTACCGCTTCCGTTTCACTTCTCGAATTTGAATCATCAAATTCGAATTCACCCATGGCAAAAATCTGTAACTTTGGAGAAACCTGGAATGCCGACCAGAGCTGCAGTCGCAGCAAGGTTGAAATGTCACCATCGTTTCTTGCAAGCAGTCGTGAATTGGCATCAGTATTGTAAAATTCAGTATCAAAAATACCTTCAACCAGAAACTTTTCCTGGGCCACTGTGAGTTGACTGGTCAATCCGATAAACAGCGCGAATATCCAAAGGGCCGTCTGCCCTAAGATACGCCTCTCATCCAGGTTATTGCTCAGACGTTTCTTCATCTGTAATGGGTACTGTGATGTTCAGTTCGACGTCCTCACCAGGCTTTATCTCGACCTGCAAATCAGCCCGCTCACTTCGTTCATGCCAGGCAACAACTGTGTAGCTGCCCGGTGGAACGCCCTTGATCAGGTACTGCCCTTCGCTATCCGGCACGGAGAAGTAGGGGTTATTCAGTACCATTATGATCGCACTCATGTCAGAGTGAATATGACAAAACACAGGGACAATTCCGGATTTGTCAAAAGTCACTGACTTGGAAGCACCTTGCGGGTAGCGACCCAGGTCAAAGGATTTGGTGCGGGACAAGGAAAAGACGTTGTGAAAAATTGGATCCTCATTTGGAAACTCAACGGTTGTTCCCTTTACCACCGGCAATACATGTGGAAAAAAAGTTTCACCCAGTTGTGTGATCTGCGGGTTGGCCTGATGACTTTCCTGAAAGTCCGGCATTGATGCTTTGGGTTCAAGATAGATGACGATGTTTCGCCACTCGTCACTCCTCTCTTCCTCGATGGTTGGTGGCGGTTGGGGATCGACACTCTGATAGAGCCGAAAGCGCATCCGTTGCGAAACCAGCCTCTTGGTGACCCGCACTTTGCCGTGAAGCGTGCCGGTACCGGTTGACAGATCCGCCTCGGCCTGCGTCAAACCAGGCAGCAAAAGTAATAAAAGACCTATACAGAGGTAAATAAAAGCCGCTAAATAGCATTGTCCAACGCGGGGAATCAGAGCTTGATCAAATGAGTAGTTCTTCAATTCGGTTTCCACACAGGATCTACTTAAATAATTGACCAGATTCTCCGGTTAACCTCGAATTGGTCGGGAGCAAAAAGGGTCATTAGGTTATTGATAATACACGAGTGTGAACGGTGATGGCAGGCTTGACTCGACGATGGATGAAAAGGTGAGATGGATTAAAATTTTGTTTGTTATATGAATTATGGGCTTTGTGAAACGGTTTGAAATGCAAGAAAAGGTTGGGCCGGAATTTTTGAAATCAGCAAGTCACGGTTCGAATCCTGGTGCCGGCGACATGTTATTCAAGGGTGTATTCCGGTCACATGGATTACATCTTATTCCGGACACATAGTTAACACTTTGTCCGGTGCGAACGGATTGGGTCCGGGTTCCACCCGGCCCCTTTCATTATCAAAGAAACCCAGATCATAGTCCATGAAGCTGATCAACCAGATTTGGTCATCGACTTCGCGGATGCCCACCAGTTGGCCAGCAAACACCGTGCTGAAATTGATTTTGCGTTTACCGATACAGATACGGCCACAGCGTGTAACTCGAATCGTACGGTCGTGATACGGGTACTCGGGTTCATCGGGCGGGCGATATTCGCGGGTTGAAGATGTATAGATGTCACCCGGGTAGGCACCACTCAGTGCCTGGTGCGGACGTTCGTTATTGTAAACCCCACCGAAGCTGTCAAAGCGTTCCTGCTGCTGCAGGAAGTTGAATGAGGCGGGCCTGGTGGCCTCCAAACCCTCACAAGAAAGTAGATAACGGGACCGGTAATCGGTGATAGTTAACGGATAGCAGTACTTCTTGTTCCCCAATAAGAACTCACCTTTGTAGTCCGCGCACCATAGCCCGTTGGGTTGGTGAGCGGCGCGTAGCGTCGTTCCCTTAGCCTTGTATCGGCGCCGCTTACGACGTTCAACCAGGCCGTTACGATCAAGCACAGCATGAACCGTACTGGTCGCTGGTGGCTTGATCATCGGGTAGGTTCGGATCAGCTTATCGCGGATCTTGGGAGCGCCCCAGGATGGGTGTTCCTTCTTGATCCCCAGGATGGTGCGTTCAACCTGAAAGGGCAGCTGATTAGCCTGTCGATAGGGTGCCCGGCTACGATCGTTCAGCGCATCAAGGCCGCATTCCTTATAGCGGTTGTAAATCTTGTAGCCGGTGACACGTGAAATACCGAACTCACGGCACAGGCCAGTCATCTTCTCACCTTCCAGTAGGCGGGCAATAAATCTCAGTCGTTCATCCATCGGTTTACACTCTTTCCAAGGCATCTGGGCTCTCCCCAAATGCTCATATGTGTAAACCATGTGTCCGGAATAATCTGTAAGCTATGTCTCGCTAAGCACAAAAGCCACCTGCGGGTGGCGTTTGTATTTTCGTGTGTTCCGGTGTCGGAGTTGAACCTTGCGCGGAACGCGCCGAGGTTCGAAAAATTCGTCAGGGCCGTTCTCGCACATCCCTGTGCTTCATGGCACCTGTGCGTCCCTGCACAATGAACGAATTTTCATGCAGTCGCAAAGCGACAAACCTCGAAGGGGCGAGTCTCAGGGACGAGACGAGTAATCCTGTCGGGCGCAGGTCTGGCACAGTTCGCGCTCCATCTCTTTCATGCGTTTCAGGTCGGACGGACGACCTGGACACCCATATCTTCTTCAACCTGTTCATTTGCAATAACCAAACTCACCTAGGCCATTAACAATGACGAACGCGTGGAGATTCGTTAAACAACACAACACCAAAGTAATTGACACGCATAAAACTATAGCGGATGATTCGCATGAAACCATAGCGAATGACGCACCATAAACCATAGCCAATGACACAGCAACGCCACAATCTCGCCGATACCCTTGAGCGTATCCAGCGGGCAGCGAAAGACGGCCTGATCCGCTCACGGGATATGAGTCGTGTTGATCGCGAACGCGCCCAAGTAGCCGGTTGGCTGCATCTCATTATCAAGGGCTGGTATATGGTCGGGTCAGAGGCCTCGGCACAGCCGGGCAGCACGGTGCTTTGGTATAGCCACTTCTGGCAGTTCGTGAAACGTTACCTGGAAGAGCGCTTCGCCGATGGCTATTGCCTCAACGCCGATGCCTCACTGGATCTTCATGTCGGCACCACAACCGTTCCCAATCAGCTTATTGTCATGACGCGCGACGGTGGCGCGCACAAGATCCAGTTGCCACACGGCATATCCATACTGACCTATCCCGATGCCAATAACTTGCCGGAGCAGGTATCAATCCTCAATGGCCTCCGCGTCATGCCCCTGGCTACGGCATTGTGCCGCGTCACACCCCGCTACTTCCTGTCCAACCCCATTGATGCCGAGATCGCGCTCAACATGGTTAATGAAAGCGAACTCTCGCGGGCCCTCATCAGTGGCCGAAACACCCGGGCCGCCAGTCGCTTGATGGGCGCCTACCAGTTTATAAACGACGAGGAGCGGGCGCGACGAATCAAGCAGGATATGCAGGTAAGCGGCAGTCGCATTTCACCCACCAATCCGTTTGCTACGCAATATGCACTGCTGGGCAAGCTGCCACGACTACAGTCAGCGCAGGTCGGCCGTTTGCGTGCCATGTGGGCAAAGATGCGCCCCGTTGTCATCGAGCATTTCCCTGGTCCTGGAAAGCAACATGATGCCGGAACCTACCTGGCCAGCCTGGAAGATATTTACCAGCATGATGCCTACAATTCCCTGTCAATTGAAGGCTACCGGGTAACACCCGAAATCATAGAAAGGGTGCGCAACGGAGACTGGAACCCTGCACAAGGAGAGGATCACCAGCATGTGGCCGCCATGGCCGCAAAGGGTTACCACGATGCATACAAGCTCGTTAAGGAAGCCGTGCGATCTGTGCTGGCCGGGGGTAATCCCGCCGCACTAAGCAAGAAACACCTGCAGGACTGGTATCGCGCCCTGTTTTCAGCCAGCATCCAGGCAGGCATTCTTGAGGCGGTAGATGTAGCCGGTTATCGTAACCGTCCTGTTTACATACGTGGTTCCAGCCATGTGCCGCCACCTTCAGACGCACTGATGGATTGCATGGAAACCCTGTTTGATCTGCTGGAGAAAGAAGAATCGGCAGCGGTGCGTGCAGTACTGGGGCATTTTACCTTCGTTTTTATTCATCCCTATCCGGATGGCAACGGCCGGGTAGGTCGGTTCTTAATGAATCTCATGCTCGCATCGGGTGGCTACCCCTGGACGGTGATCCGCTTGACTCAACGGGATGTTTATATGAATGCACTGGAGCAGGCCTCGGTGAACAAGGATATCGCGGCCTTTACCGACTTTATCGCAGATGAAATGCAGGTTGACTGGACAAAAATAAAATGAATACATCCCAGCTAAAAGACTACGCCCCGAAAGCCCGCAAGCACTTTATTGAAGCGGTCAAGGCGCGTGCAGCCAAGTTCGGTATCGCCAGGTCAGCGCCGGTGGAGATGATGATGCGGGATGATGTGGCCGTGATCTACGGTGAGGCTTACCCACGACCTGGATACCCACGACCTGGACACTCTTATCGTCCTCTGCCAGATAGTCCAATACCGGTATTGAGAAGTTCGCAAACCAAGGTTTCCAATTAACACCACTCTACCGCTTTACCAAGCTCGGAATTTACAGCAATAATCCATCGAAACAAATGCACAAGTACAGTTCTCTTCTTGTGCAGACCGACATCCATACACCTAACCTAAGACGGCTTATTCAACGCACATCAACAGTGGAATGAAGAACGCCCCGGCAGATCGGGCATTAAGGAACAGGTGATAGTTATGGGGATTGGTACGCCTCGGGCAGCCGGGAAGACAAATTGTGAAAGATTGGCTGCCCGGGGCGTAGATACATGTTTCCAGAACTGAACTTGCGTGGCTATAGGTAATCTGCACTTAAATTTGTAGGTAATTTGCTCTGGTGTTTGTAGGTAATTTGCTCGGCTTGATCCCCTGTTTTCTACAACTCATTAAGCCAACATTTCGCGAAATCGAAGTCAGGACCACAAAATTTCATATAGCGGTATCAGTTGGAAAAGCTCTATTTGCTTTTATGACGGTGCTGAGCCGGGTCTTTATCTCTTCCCATATAGCTATTCTTTAGATCAATCTATTATTAGAAATAATCCCATGACAGAAACAGCGCCTCTCACAGCGCCGCCCTACTTGGTGAAGTGCTTGCTGATTGCTGGTTCATTTGTCGATTATGTGGGTTTAAACAAAGGACTTAATTACTGCCCGTTGTAGTTTATACGGGGTATCGCCTTGATTATTTGATATGAATTGAAGCTTTGGCGAGTGGTTTACAGAGTGCCGTGCGCTGATTTTTTAATTATCATCGGGTACTGGAAAATTGATCAAATAGCGAAGCCGACGCACGAAAGCCTTATCCAACGAAGATTTCATATTCGTGGTGAGTATCACCAAGCCAGGAAAGGCTTCAATCCGTTGCATCAAATAACTGATTTCAAGATTGGCAAAGCGGTCGTGGCTGTCTTTCACTTCGGATCGCTTGCCAAATAACGCATCGGCTTCATCGAATAACAATATCGCACCGCTTTTGCCTGCGATATCGAACACCTTATCCAGATTCTTCTCGGTCTCGCCAATGTACTTTGACACTACGGATGACAGGTCAATTCTATAAAGGTCGAGGCTGAGTTCATTCGCCAGGACCTCTGCCGCCATCGTTTTGCCGGTACCACTCGCACCTGCAAACAAAGCAGAAATGCCAGTTTCCCTAATAAGTCGTTTTCGGCCCGTCCTGGATTTGGATAGTCTTATTTGCTTTGCTACCTCGTCAACAATTTGGTGAAGCTGCTTAAGTTGTTTCTGCGTCAGGGCAAGCTGATCCCGTGTGGCCTTAACGTCTACCTTCGCTGTCATCTTTTTCATTGCCTATTCTGACCTCATCCAACTAGCTACGCACAACCAGGCTAGGAGCATTGGCCGCACATTTTTCAGTGAACAAACTGCCACCATAGATCTATAAATATTCAGAACTCAAACCTCGTAATAATTCCCACTATCCCGGTACTTCAAACTTTTCTCAGCAAACTCGCCATTGATGGCTTCATTAAAAAACTTGAAAACCTTCGCGTTCTTTTCAACGACATCGCTTTCAAAATACGCGTGTGAATCTTTCACCCACGCGGCATCTGTGAAGTTGATGTAATAAGCCTGCCGGGAATTAAGATTACGGACGTAATGGCCCAGCCGGGCTAGTTGCTGCTCACCGAACTTGGCCCTGGATGCCGCCAGTGCATGGTCATTCTCATTGATGGTTATGTAGCATCGCCTTCTGCACCTGATCTTATCCACCCAATCTATGTGGTCTTTATTGTTTGTATCCGCTGCAACCAGGATGACGTTGTCGAAAACCAGCTGGTTCCCTTCAGTTATGGATGATTTCAGCAAGTTCTTATACAGGTAGTTGCCCATGCTGTGAAAAAGCAGGCTCACCTTAAATGGGCAGTCCTTTTCCAATAGCCTTGAATAAAGTGCATTCTGCTTATCACGATCATCCGGGTGCTGTGCTTCAGCATCCGCCTGAATCTTCTTCCGTTGCGCTTTGGATATCAGGTCCAGGTATTCTCCAGCTTTTGCCAATGTCCGCTCCAAAGCACCTGCCGATGCCCTGGCATCTCTTTTATCAGACTTGTAGCTGACGGCGCCTTTGATACCACCGCCATTGGAAGGCCAGGAGAAGGGTATGACTTCAACGTTATAGAGTTTGCTGAACTCCTCCGCACGGTTCAAAACGGACGCAATATCGTTGTTAAATCCATGGGCGAACAGCAGGATGTTGGATTTATTCTTGCGGGCTTTTTCCGCCAAATTACAGGCTACTTCCAGGCTGGCGTAATAAGTTTTGGATGGATCAATATCAAGATTGAACTTGGCTATTAACGACTTAACTCTGGCCGGTGTAAGTTCGTCATTCAGCCATTCCACAGTCCACCCCTTGCCCTTTTTCTGAACATTGGCAAACCGTAGTTCGTTGGGGCCATTAGGATTAGGCTTTGATCCAAATTGGTCTAACCCTTTCGCCTGCGCACGTATAAATCTGTTGGTGACAACATACATAAGAACTCTCCAGTCCAATGGCTGTGCTAATGAAGCCTTCAAATTAATGATAGAAGAGATTTGAAAAAATGCCATGTGAGGAGTTTGATGACGGATTTACCGCATTGTCCCACCCGGTGAAAAGTCCCCAACCGTAGCCCTTTCTTGCTCTGCATAAGCTTTGCTTCGGCGTTTCTGACAATCAAACCTCCGTTAAGCGCCCGTTAAGCTTGCTGCGTTATCTTTATATCTCGAGCGGCAAGTTTATTTACAAGGAGATCAAAGATGAGCGGATATTTAAAAATCACAGTTGTAACCTGCATGGCCTGCCTTTTGTTGGCCTGCAGCACGGCGCCCAGCAAGCGCGACCAGGGTGTCGTCATAGGCGCCATCGCCGGGGGTATTCTCGGCAACCAGGTTGGTGGTGGAAGCGGACGCGTGCTGGCGACCATCGTGGGCACCGTCGCCGGTGGTGCCATTGGCGGCAGCATTGGGCGTAGCATGGATGAGACGGATCGCCTTAGAACTTCGGCGTCCCTGGAAAACGTACGTACCGGCGTGCCTTCCACCTGGGTCAATCCGGATACCGGTTACGAATACGTAGTAACACCAACCTCAACCTATGAGTCGGCTTCCGGACCATGCCGGGAGTACACACTGGACGCCACGATCGGCGGCAACACCGAGCAGATATACGGTACCGCCTGCCGGCAGGCGGATGGAAGCTGGCTGGTGGTGGACTGATCTTTGCCCGCCCTATTGAATATAGCCTTGTATCTCCGACCACCTGGTGCGCTCCACGATAGCCAGGGCCGCGCGGTCCCTGACTTCCATGCGTGACAGTACGTCAGCGCTGCGATTCCAATCGGTTGAGGAGCCAATCGGCATGATAAGGAGTTGTGGGACATATGCATCCAGCTGACCGTTAACGTAATCCGGGTTGTACCGCATCAGGGCAACCGCATCGGGTGCACCGGCAGATACAAGGTCCTCACCCAGAAAGGTATCCGGATCATTGGCGACAAAGGCTGGCGAGTTGCGTTCTGCCTCACCCAGGCGTTGAAGTACCTGCGACCACTGGTTGTACGCCTTTTCAGCAGCCGCATGGAGCGGGCTGGACGAGGCGGACACCATTCCGGCCTGTCTTAACTGGTTCTCCTGTTCAGCGTCATCCGATGTAGCCTTGGCACGCATCTGTGCCGCTTTTACGGGGTCTTTCTCACCTGCGCCGGCCTCGTCTATGGCCTGTTGGCGAAATTTTCTCATTTCAGCACTGTTGTAGAGTTCCAATGATTCGTTGATGCCCTCATGACCTTTGACGGTGTCATTCATCAGTCTTTGCGCCTGCGCCATAAATGCCTGTAAAGCGCGTTCCCGTGAGATGGGGACGAATAGCGGGGGCTTGTTTTTCCCGGTTACAAATAACCAGCCACCGTGCACGGGAAAACCGTCGATGAGGCGATCCGGCTTCCTGATACGAAAAAAGACACCCTGATTGTCCTTGTACCAATCTGAGGGGCTTAGCTCATCGCTCGCACCGACCGTAGATGTCGGAAACCAGTTCATCCAAAAGTCCACACCGCCCGGGGCTGAACCCCATGCGCCGCTTTTAAGCTTGATGTTGTCGGGCGTACCAGGTGCGGGTTCGATCCATTCCGGCAACCAGAAAATCATCGAGATCTGAGCGCGCGGCAGTGGCTCATAGCCTTCATCTACACCGTAGGACAGCCATGGATAATATTCCCTCATGGTGGCCAGGGCAGGGCTTTGTTTGATGAAATCACTGATCTTTTCAAATACCGGTAGCCATGCCTCCTTACCCCTGAGGTTTTGTGGCACCGGGTTCAGTTTTGTATGCCAGTTTAGCCAGGCGCCATTGGCAGCGGAAATGTCATCGACCCTGCCCCTGATAAAAGGAAATACATCGTTTTCGGCCGGGTCAGTTTTCACAGCGTTGCCGGCCGGGGTGTCCTCATATGCAGATTGCCGGGGAGCTGGGAAGTAACATTGATACTGCACATCGTACTGGATGTCCGGTGCGTTTCCCCAGGTGCGTTCACCCAACCGCTCTCCTCGTTCACACTGCTCCGGGCAGGGGTTGCGGGAAGGGTCTGCTTCCTTCATCCAGCCCGTCCAATGGGTACCGCAACTGCGCTGTTCACCGATTGCAGATAATGGGGATAACAACACCGCCAGGATCAGCAAGATAAATATTCGTCTCATTTTGATCTCCACCCTCACTGAAATTAATTGGCCGGACCCGACCAGTTTGACAAGCCACCGGCATTACTGGGGACGGAGGCCGCCGACATGAATGAAATCGGGGGTGAAGGAATGGTCTGACTGGCCGTTAATTTGACACCCGGAACACCTATCTTGGTGCCCACCTTGGTGACCGACTTGACCCCGGCGTCTTTTACTCCATTCGCATCCACCGTGATATAGGCCCCGGCTTTTGTACTTGCGGTCGGGCCGACATTCTCGATGGGGTTTTCAATCTTGGGTCCGACGTAAATTGTCGCAGACCCATCTTTCTTGAACTCCGTCTCTATCGATAGTCCAAGCGTCTTGAATAAATCCGCACCCAGTTCGACGGAAAACCCTTCACAGTTTACTTCGAGGCCAACTGTCACGTTCACAGGCTTGGGTGCTTTGACCGGCATGGGGGTTTCAAACTCGATTCCCACACTTTTGTCCGCATCGCAGGGTGCCAGCTCAGCCTGTTGCCGGTTCTTCTTTTCTTCTTCACTCAGCGCCAGGGCATTACAGTCTTCGACCAGGTCGATGTAGATAACACTTTGCTGCATCAAGCCTACAAGCTCCAGGTAACGGCTTTCGGTTTCAAGGCTGATCCGCGCCGCCCAATAGGTGCGGAAGTCGGGATTGTCGGTCAACGCTGCCAGGGCCGTTGCGTACTGGTGCCACAAGCGGTGGATGCGTCTCTCCATCGTGTCCAGATACTGGGTATGCACCCTGATTCTGGCGTGGGTGTTCGAAACAAGATTTCGCATGGCCTGGCAGGCGCGGACCGGATCTTTTGAGGACTGCTCAATGATGGGCAGCATTTTCTGGCCGAAATCCTCGGTAATGCGGTCCTGGGCATCGAGCCAGTCTTCAATGCCGCGGTCACGGTCTTTAAGTAACTGTTTGAGTTCGGGTACGCGTGCATTGGCCTCGCTGAACATACCGTCAATCCGCATCAGGTGCTCTCGTTCTGACTCACTACCGACTGATGCATGCCATTTTTCGCTAAGCACCTCTATCTGCTCCGAGGATGACTCAATAAGCCCCTGTATCATGGGCGCCTGCGCTTTGTACATTTCATTGAAGGTATAGGCATCCTCGAGCGATGTGGGTTGGTAGACCGGGTTGATCACACCCGGTTTCCCCTTGGACATATCCACGATGTAGAAGGCGTTCAGAGCGACGCTCTCGGCATCTTCGCCGCCGTCATCTGACTCGTCCGGATCGGTGTCAGATTCTGCTTGTTCCGACTCGGAATCCGTTGAGGTTTCCATTACCGCCTTCGCGGGATTGCGCCGGTAAATCCCAGCCAGTAACGGCGCCCTGACTTCATCACCGTCTGTTGAATTGAGCAGTGCCTGCAACAAGGAAACCTCGGCGAACGATTCGTTAGCACTAACGATTGGCTTGAGGAGCTGCCGGGCTTCATCCAGCTCCCCCAGGCGCATGGCGTTGTAGGCCTGGGTATAACCCACTGCCTGCTCGTGAGTGATGTCAAAACCATGCGATGTGATCGACCCCAGGGTTGAAAGCTGTTGCAAGATCGCGTTGGACGCACTGGCTTCACCCGTCTGTGCCATCAACGAAGCAATATTGAATAGCAACTGCGGGTGTTCGGGGTGCTCCTTGTAGCCTAACCACAATATCGCGAGAGCGTTTTCCGGCATGCCATTGACGACCGAGATCGCTGCGGTCTCGATATAGCCCTCGGCAGATTGTCCCAACAGATAGTTTCCCACGGTTTCCAGTGCCGCCTTGTTCTTCTCTACGTCAAGAATTTTCTCTACAAGCATCATGGCTTCAGCAAAACTGAGCTTTTTGGCCACGGCAGAATTTACAAGGTGGCGGTTGCCGGACACAAACTCGTCGCTCACCTGCCTGATGTCAATTTCATCCAGGTCATAGGATGTACGCAGGCCGGGAGGTTTAAAGCTCCAGTCAATGGCGTCGTAAGGATCAGGCGGCAGCATCCTGGGCTCTGGATCGTCATCAGCAAGGCCATTCGCCAGACCCGCGCCGTCGTTCAGGCGCAACCCCATCTGCAGCAAAGTCAGGGCCCCACCCACTAACTCGGCAGCCATTTCGCTGTCTGCCCGGGTAACGATGACCAGCCCGTCTTCTCCGGCGAAATAGTTGTCCACCATCAATAACCCGGTTCCGTCAGGCCCGTGAATGGGTGCGTAACGCCTCACACCCTTGGTGATGTCATCAAACAGGCCCACCTCTTCATCACTTGCAGACTCAGCGGGTGATTCGCCCTTCAGTGCACTTCGCCATGAACTGTCGATGAATTCCTGGGGTGTGTTGCGCAAGGGTTTGGCTGAATAAAAGGTGATTGAAGCAGTGCCGACCTGCGGCGGGAAGTCGGGTATCAAAACCAGCGTTTGAGCATCCTGGTGCTCTACCGCGATGCCCTCGTTGAGCGTTATGGACCAGCGGGAAAACGATAGGGGTTCTGAAGCATGAGCATCCGGGCTCAGGCTGCAGAGGGTGGCAAAGATCAATGAGACGAATAGGGAGCGTACCCCGTTTCTGGATGAGAACACCCGCGTCGTTATCTTCATCTTCAAGTCCGATTTTGGGGTAGTTCGAACCAGTCGTAGCAGCGCTTTTAAACCCCGTTGGCAAACTGAAACCCTGCTAAGGTCGCT
Organism: uncultured Gammaproteobacteria bacterium; assembly: GCA_963704855.1. GTDB lineage: Bacteria > Pseudomonadota > Gammaproteobacteria > Xanthomonadales > SZUA-36 > SZUA-36. The sequence continues at coordinate 55,783 of CAVPHY010000017.1, read as the reverse complement.
TTAATTCTCATTGGAACGATAAAACGGAAAACGCTTTGTATCTATAGAATATCCCTGTTCAATTAATCAGTCACTTCTTTTGTTTGTCCATATATTTCCTGCCCTTTCCTGTTGATTACCGGGCAAGGACACTTACATACCTGCCACTGAGGGCAATGGCTGGCAACGATCGATGATCCTGGTTTTGCTTGTGTCAGGCGAATCCAGCGTATCGTAAAACGTATCAATATAGACCCCGGATTCCCTGCGATCACCCCGCCCGAATCCGGGTGTTCCGATGATCATGCTCATGAAGTCCTCTTCCAGCGAGGCGTACTTCGCAAACAAGGCATCCCAATCGGTATCAGGATTGCAGTAACCCAGGTAATAGCGGTGCCTGACCTTCTTGATTGGGAGATCGGGAGCGGGACTGGCGTAAAAGGCGTTGACCAGGCCGGACATGTCCAGGTCGTAAAGAACCGGCACATCCCTTCCATCAGGAAACCGCAGCAGAAATACATTGTCCTGGTTTTCGATGGACCAATCGGTGTTGCCGATCATGAAATTGAAAAGAGCCAGCTGATCTGCGGCTTCAAGATCCAGTCTTTCAGGGTCAAATTCAGTCAACAGTTGCGCACCCAGGCGCTCGGCCAGCGCTTCAAAATGCTCGGCAAAAAACGCGTTGCGGGTGAAGGTGCGTTGCGGGTTTTCAAGATCGGCATAGGTGATCTTGACGAAGCGTACATTCAGGCTGATATTGGTAACCAGGTTGTACATACGATAGCCGAGGTATTCATTACTGACGTAACTTTCAAATTCATCAGGCAGGGTTCGCGACCGGGCCGAGTTTGTTGAAACACCCTTGCCACAATGTGAGGTCATGGCCAGCGTTGTTTGCCCCTCGAAGGGTGTGCCAACGGTGTCTTCTTCCGAGAAGCGCACAAAGATCGTGGGTACCTGGCAGTTGGTTTCCATCGCACGCCAGCCATCCCTGCGCATGATCCCGATGGGTAGGGATTGCTGTTCGCCATTGCTGTCACGGTACTCCAGCACGGTTGGCGTGTAGTCGCAATCGGGTGTTTCCTGGGGGCTGCACAACGTGTCGAAATTAACCGGCATGGTCAGTTCCAGCACCTCGTGGGAATCGAATAACAATGGGTCGGATGTTTCGGCGAATATATCACCCGCAGCAAAGATCAATATGCAAAGTATGGAAAAATGGCGAATCATTAGGTTTTGTGGCCTTTTCTATTAGTATTTGAGGCTGGTTTACGGTGTGTGCACCACGATCACGTAAACCGGATAACTAAGAATAGTACATTGGGCTCGACTTTGGCAGCATTCTTATCAATCCTTACACGCAGGCTTGGGCAGGGTACGTTTGTTTTAACCCGATGACGAGGTCGTTCCTTTCCGGGCCAGGAGATCAAAATTGCATTTGGGTTAAACTATATTCGCCACCCACCAGCGCAGGCAGCCGGAGTTAACAGCAGCATGGAATTCATCACTGAAAGTTTACGCACCGACTGGCAGGTTTTTCTCAACTACTCGCCGCGGCTGATATACGCGGTTACCTTGTTGCTTGTCATTTTCCTGGTGGCAAGCCAGTTCAGCAAACTGGTTGGCCGCATCATGCAACGCAGTGAGCGCTTGCAGGCACAGGAACGGTACGTCCGGCGCCTGGTGATGTGGACCATCCGGCTCATTGGTGTGTTGTTTGCACTGAGCGTGATGGGCTTCCAAGGCCTGGCCGCCAGCATGCTGGCAACCGGTGGTGTGGTCGCCATTGTGCTGGGTTTTGCCTTCCGTGAAATCGGTGAGAACCTGCTGGCCGGCATATTCCTGAATTTCAGCCGGCCTTTCGAAGTGGGTGATCTGATCAAGTCGGGCGATTTAACCGGTACTGTTCGCGCCATTGATATTCGTTCTGTTCACATCCGTACTTTTGATGCCTGTGACGTGTTCGTACCCAGCGCGCAGATATTCAAGGAGGCGCTTTACAATTACACACGTGATGGGCTGCGCCGACCCAGTTTTTGTATTGGTGTCGCCTACCACGACGAACCCGAGGCGGTCGTATCGCTTCTGCAAAGCACGATTCGCGCTGTCGAGGACGTGCTGCCAGAGCCACAGGCGTATGTCAGCATCAAGCAGTTCGCGGATGGCTGGATCGTTTACGAGTTGTTCTTCTGGGTGGATATCAACACCAGTCGCCGTGACCTGGTGGGTGTCACCAATGATGTAATGATTCATTGCTGGCGTGTTCTGGGGGATGCGGGCATGACGTTTAGCACCGATGTGACCAGTGCAATTGAGATTAAAGCTGCTCCGCCGCTCACTGTTCAGCAGGCAGGACTAGACCCACGATGAAAAACCTTTTTACGGATATCCCCGGGGAACTTCCTGACGAACTTATCGAAAACCTGGTCAAAACAGGCTCTGTCCACATTCAGCGAATCGTTTCAAAAGGCCATATCACACCCGCAGACGAGTGGTACGACCAGGACACCAGTGAGTTCGTGGTTTTGTTGAAGGGCGCCGCAAGGCTGGAATTCGCAGATGGTCGGTCGGTTGCACTCGGCACGGGTGACTGGATGCAGATACCCGCACATGAAAAACACCGGGTGGCCTGGACTGCCGGAGGTGTTGAAACCGTTTGGCTGGCAGTGCATTACGCTTAAAAATACTGAATTAATGAAAGCTTAAAACCTTCTTAAGCTGCTGTTAAGAAAAGTTATTGTCCCAGGCGGTGTAACCGGTTTCGTTTGTGTGAACCTTAGCAGAACCTTAAGAATCTCTTCAGCTTGCTGTAAGAGTAGTTGTGATACTTTCAAGATCAGGCTTAAAGAACCCATTGAGACTCGCACGGACATCCCCCGTCCGTGAAATTCGGTCTCCTCGCAGTCAGCGACCAGCAGCAGCTGGAATGCTGACGACGGCCGGGCGCCGCGCAACCCCCGCGCGGCGCCTTTTTTCATTAAAACACCCGAAAACCCGGCCTGGTGTTAATGGCAGGTACTTCTATTATTTTTTAAACAGTTCCACTTCAAAAATCAGGGTGGCATTCGGCGGGATATGGCCTGACCCTTTGTTTCCATAGGCCAATTCAGGTGGAATCAGGAAGACGAATACGCTTCCAGCTGGCATCAACTGGATACCTTCCTTCCAACCTTTGATCACAGATTTCAGGCTCAGTGAAACGGGTTCATCCTCGGAAAATGAAGTATCGAAAGTTACACCGTTGAGAAGCAGGCCGCGATAATGGACTTTAACTTTACTGCCCGGCCCGGGTTTGGGGCCATTGCCGGTAATCAGTGCCTTGTACTGCAGGCCTGATTCAGTGGTAATGGCTTCCTGCTTTATACCATTCCAATAAAGCATGCCGGCTTCCTCTTCGGCCACGGCCGGCGCCTGTGATGACAAAAAGAACACCCCGATCAGGGCAGATAAAACCTTGTTCACACGCAACTCCTGCTGAATTAACTGGCATCAAAGCATGACGTATTATGCCTCCTGCCGCCAGTTTTCCCCATCGTCTAAAGCAGGTCTTCGATAAACCAGGCTGAAAAGGCGTGCCGTCCACTTACATTTGCCTTTTTGTAAATGGACGATGCCTGCTGGCGCACCGTTTTCTCCATCGTGTCACGCACCGCGGCGATCTCCTTGAAGCTCAAACCCTTGAGCAGCAGCATCGCAACCTCCCGCTCTGTTTGCGTCAGGCTCCAGTTCTCAAACTGTTCCTTGAGCACCAGTGCCAGTTCATGACGCGCCGTGGCCAGGGCGGGCGGCAAGGTCTGTTCATTGGCTCCGGAAACGGAAGCCAGCTCGGCCTTCAGGCGGTTGTTTGAGCGGCTTTGCCGCCAGATACCGAATGTCAGGCCCGCGATCAGTGTGAAAGACACAACTGCAATGAACAACTCCATCAGCAGATGCGCCATACTGGCACCTTCGCGGTAGTCATAAAAGACATCCCCCAGGTTGCCTGCAACCACGATGGCTAAAACTAAAATTGCAAGAAATTCTTTTATATACAGCATGATATAGATATTTATCCTGGGGAAATTTAACCCGGTTTTGCATGGGACATATGTACCACGTGCCTATTGTAGACACATGTCGGATTCCAGTCTCATGAAGGGTACAATAGAGTGGCTTGCTTTATGATTTTCTGAGAGTTGGAATGACCTATTCGAAGTCCGGGCAAAGGCTTGGCTTGTTTCGAAAATTTATACTCTCCGGCTTATTGGCAGCCGGTATTCCTACCCATGATCTGGCCTGGGCCGTTGAGGCGCACGAGGCTGAGACATTGCAGCTGAATGACAAGCTCACGCTCGCATCGCTGCTGGACATAACCCTGGAACGACACCCGCAAGCCGGTGTGCTCGCCGCCCGCTCTGCTACCGTTGATGCGCAAACAAGATATGCCGACCGCTGGCTGCCGGATACAACCGGGCTTACCGCTTTTCATATGTCCGATTCAGCATTTGATGATTACGGCGCCTACGAAAACGAGGTCGCCCTGTCGTTCCCGATGTGGTTGCCCGGTGAAAAGAAGGCGCAGACCCATTTCGGTGAAATGCTGACAACTTCGCAGGTCTCCGATGAGGCGGAGTTCCGTTGGCGGGTCAGCGGCCAGCTCAGGCAACAGCTATGGCAATTGAAGCTGGCTTTACGGCAGTGGGAGTTGGCTCTTGAACAGGAGCAGCGCCTCGCCGATGTGCTGGCCCAGGTCACTCTGTTTGCCGAGGCAGGCGAGCTATCCCGTGCCGATCAACTCGCCACCATGGAGGAACTGGCCATCAGCAAAGGTGAGACCCTGCTGCTGGAAGCGGAGTACATGGATGCCATACGTACCTACCGCTCATTCACCGGCCTGGAGACCATTCCCGCACAGATTGAAGAGACACCAAGTGCGATAGAGGAGATAGGCCAGGATCATCCTGCCATGCGCCAGGCACTGGATCACGTCGCCGAATCATCTGCATCGACAGAGCTTGTCCGGGAACGCAGCAACCAGAGACCGAGCGTGGATGTATTCTGGCGTGGTTTTCGTGGCGACGAAAGCGCCCCGGAGATCAATGCACTTGGTATTGGTTTCGCCATGCCGCTGGGCAAGTCACCCCGGCGTGATCCGGAAGTTGCAAAAGCATTCGAGGAATTTGCCTCGGCGCAAGCCGGTCTGCTCGAAACGAGACGTGCGCTCGACCTGCAACTGCATGAGGCCGAACACGTTTTACACACCACGCGCGCGCGGCTGGAAAACTCCGAAACACTTATCAAGGCTGCCAACGAGCGGCACCGGCTGGATAAGCTGGCGTTTGAACTCGGTGAGTTTTCTACCCGCGAGTGGTTACGCCGCCTGTCCCGGTTCAGGGAAATCGAGCGCTCACACGAACTGCTTTTAATACAGCAGGGTGCGGCCATTGCCGCTTATAACCAGGCTGTTGGAGAATCTCTATGAATTTTTGGAAAGCGCCAGGCATTTTGGCGTTACTGCTGCCAGCCCTGTCGATTGCCGCGCCAACACTACCCGTCAGTGAGCAGGAGCAAAAGCTGCTGGGCATCGAGGTGCAGACGGTCACCGCCGTGGACCAGGGCGGTGCGGGTGAGATCACACTGCGGGTGGCTTTTGCACCCGATGGAGAGTGGGCGATAAAGACGCCTCTATCCGGTGTATTGCAGCGTGTTTATGTACAGCAGGGCGACCAGGTCAAAACCGGGGAGCCGCTGGTGGTTGTCCGCAGTGCAGAAATGGTGGCCTTGCAAAGGGATTTTCTTAAAGCAAGGGCCGAGCTCAATTTACAGACAGCCAGCTGGGAAAGGGATCAGAAGCTGGGCGAAGCGGGCTCTATACCGGAGCGCCGCAGGCAGGAAACCCGCTTCAGTTACGAGACAGCCCAGGCGGAATATGCGGGACTGAAAGGCCAGCTGAAGCTGGCAGGGTTTTCCGCGGCGGACCTGGACCGTCTTGTCAAAAGCATGGAAGTGGGCCCGGATATCATCCTGCGTGCACCGGCCGATGCGATCGTACTGTCACGGCCTGCCATGCTGGGCGACCAACTCGATGGCAGCGAGTTGCTGGTCAAACTCGGCGAAACACACAAGCTGGTACTGGAAGGCAATGTATCCAGGTCTGCTGCCGGTTATCTTCAGGCCGGCGGCCAGATCGCATTGCAGGGTAACGGCGCCCGGGCCGAGCTGACCTATGTTTCCAGCGTGATAGACCCGCAAACCCAGACAATAAATGTACGTGCGCAACCCGTAGATGCTTCTGGCCTCCAGCCGGGGCAACTGACCCGCTGGGATGTTCTGTCAGACGGGCTGTTGCTCACGGTGCCATCCAGTGCGGTGGTCAAGCTGGATGGCAGGGACGTGGTGTACCTGGCGGTGCCGTCGGGCTTTGAAGTGCGTGACGTGGATGTGAAAAGCACCGGTGGCGGTGCCTGGGTGGTGATGGGTGGCCTCGTGGCAGATGACAGGATCGCCGTCGCCGGCACCGCCGCACTCAAGGCCATGAGCATGGGTATGGGCGGAGGAGACGAGTAGTGTCGCTGGCGGACCTGGTCCGTTTTTCGCTGACCCAACGGCTGTTGATGCTGTTGGCCGTGGCCCTGTTGATCCCGGCTGGCTGGTTTGCATTCAGCACCATACCGATCGATGCCTTCCCGGATATTTCGCCGACCCAGGTGAAGATCATCATGAAGGCGCCAGGTATGACACCCGAGGAGGTGGAGTCGCGCATTACCCGGTTGATCGAAGTTGAACTGCTGGGTGTGCAGCGCCAGACGATGCTGCGCTCGATCGCCAAGTATGCGCTGACGGATATCACCGTGGATTTTGAAGAGGGTACCGATATCTACTGGGCCCGGCAACAGGTGGCCGAACGCCTGTCCGCGGTGGTGGATGACTTGCCCGAAGGTGTCAGCGGCGGCCTGGCGCCAATGAGCACGCCGCTGGGTGAAATGTACATGTTCACGGTGGACAGCCCCGAGCTATCGATCATCGAGCGCCGTTACCTGCTGGACTGGGTGATACGCCCCGCCTTGCGCACGGTGCCGGGTGTGGCGGATGTCAATGCGCTGGGCGGCAAGGTCAAGTCGTACAGCATCAGCCCGCGGGCCGATGCGATGCTGGCCCTGGGCGTCACCACCGGTGACCTGTCAGAAGCGCTTGCAAGCAATAACCAGAACGACGGCGCCGGCCGGCTCACGCGGGGTGAAGAGGCCCTGCTGGTGCGCTCGGAAGGCGCGCTGGATGGTATCGCATCAATTCAAAACACACCCATTCGAAGCGAGGGCGACAAACTGATCACCCTCGGCATGGTGGCGGATGTATCACTGGGCAGCCTGGAACGCTACGGCGCGGTCACCGAGAACGGCACGGGCGAGGTGGTTGAAGGCCTGGTCGTGAGCCTGCGTGGCGCCAATGCACGGGATGTCATCGCCGGTATCGAGGAAAAGCTGGATGAGCTGCGTACCAGCCTGCCCGAGCACGTCTCGATCAGCGTGTTTTATAACCGCAGTCACCTGGTCAACCGGGCGGTCTCGACCGTCTCCAAGGCGCTGGTCGAGGCCGTGGTGCTGGTGCTGATATTGCTGGGCCTGTTCCTCGGCAATATTCGTTCGGCACTGACCGTCGCGCTGATCCTGCCGCTTTCGGCGATGGTGACGTTTATCGCGATGCAGGCAACCGGTATGTCGGCCAACCTGATGAGCCTCGGCGGTCTTGCGATCGCGATCGGCTTGCTGGTCGATGCCGCCGTGGTGGTGGTTGAGAACATCGTTACGAAGATGTCGGAGGCCAGCGGCCAGGTTTTACCGCGCTTACACGTTATCTACCGGGCGGTGAAGGATGTCACCATCCCGGTGACCTCCGGTATCCTGATTATCATCCTGGTGTTTCTGCCGCTGTTGTCCTTGCAGGGCCTGGAGGGCAAGCTGTTCAGCCCGGTTGCGCTGACCATCGTTTACGCGCTGGCCGGGTCATTATTGTTGTCACTGACGGTGATACCGGTGCTCGCGTCGTTCCTGATCACATCCGGCGCGCACCAGGAACCTTGGCTGCCACGCAAGTTATCCGCGCTTTACGGGCCGATGCTGAACAGGGCACTGGAAAATGAGAAGCTCGTCATCCTGCCGGCGGTGGTGTTGCTGGTGGCGGCTATCATCTCATTCCCGTTTATCGGTAAAACCTTCATGCCGTCGATGGATGAGGGCGATATCATCATCCAGCTGGAAAAACTGCCTTCGATAAACCTCGATACCTCCCTCGAGCAGGACCTGGTGGTGGAAAAAGCGCTGATGGAGCAGGTGCCGGAAATCCGCCGTATCGTGGCCCGCACCGGTTCCGATGAACTGGGTATGGATCCGATGAGCCTCAATGAAACGGATATGTTCCTCGAATTGAATCCACAGGATGAATGGCGCATGGCTAGCAAGCCCGAGCTGGAAGATGCCATCCGCGTGGTGCTGAATCAGTTCAAGGGTATCAACTACGGATTTACCCAGCCCATCGATATGCGCGTTTCCGAGATGCTGACCGGCTCACGGGGTGACCTGGCGGTCAAGATTTTCGGCCAGGACCTGGATGTTCTGAACGGACTGGCGGGCGAGGTTGCCACGATTCTGAATGGTATTGAGGGCAGCACGGATGTGCTCACCGGCGTCAATGAAGGTATGCAGTACATCGTGTTGCGACCCAAACGGGACATGATTGGCCTGTATGGTGTAGACCTGTTACAGGTACTGGATCACGTGAAGGTACTTGTTGAAGGGCTGCCGGCCGGTATGGTGATCGAAGGCTCCGCACGGGTGCCGGTCATCCTGCGTTATTCACAAACCGATGGTGACCCACTGGAGAAGTTTGCCTCGGAGTTGCTGAACCTCCCCGGCGGCGGCCACGTCGCACTCTCGACACTCCTCGAGGCCGAACGCGTGGAAGGACCGGTATCGGTCAAGCGCGAACAGGGCCGGCGTTTCGTGGTGGTGATGTCGAATGTGAAAGACCGTGACCTCGTGAGTTTTGTCGAGGAAGCCCAGTCGAAGATCGGTGATGCGATCAACCTGCCTACCGGTTACCAGGTGGAGTGGGGCGGTGAGTTTGAAAACCAGCAACGCGCGGCGCGCCGCCTGATGCTGGTGGTGCCGGTGGCGGTGGTGCTGATATTTCTCCTGCTTTTCTCGACCTTCCGCTCGGTCGTGCAGGCCGGCCTGGTGTTGGCCAATGTCCCGCTGGCGCTGATCGGCGGTGTACTGGCGCTGGCCCTGTCCGGCGAGTATCTTTCGGTACCGGCATCGGTCGGCTTCATCGCCCTGATGGGTATTGCCGTGCTCAACGGTGTGGTGATGGTGAGTTATTTTAACCAGCTTCGAAGCCGGGGTTTGCCAATAGAAGAGGTTGTCCGGCTGGGCTCCGAGCGGCGTTTGCGGCCGGTCATGATGACCGCATCCATCGCTGCACTGGGCCTCATGCCGTTATTGTTCATGACCGGGCCTGGTTCCGAGATCCAACGGCCTTTGGCAGTTGTCGTGATTGGCGGCCTGATCACCAGCACGGCCCTGACGCTGTTCATCCTGCCGGTGCTCTACCGGCGCTTTACAAGGTCTGACCTGAAATGAGCCAGAAATGCCTTTTGAGACTGAACATACCACCGAGCCTCGAAGAGGACGTGGTTGACCTGTTGCTGGGCTCCAAGGAAATACCCGGCTTCCAGTCGTACCCGACACGCGGCCATGGCCAGGTTGGCGCAATGACTATTGCCGAGCAGGTCGAAGGCCGGCGCAACCGGGTGCAATTCGAGGTGGTGCTCGAGGCCGACCTGCTCGAACCGCTACTGCAGAAGTTGAAAGCCTCTTTACCGGTGCCCGATATCATCTACTGGGTGCTGCCTATATCGGGCAGCGGACGGCTATTCGAATCGTAGGGTGGGTAATGCATTACCCACCGCCAAACCGGCACCATTGAATGACACGCGCACCAATATGGTGCATGCATAATCCTCCCAGGTTTTTTTCCCAGCCTGTTTATCGCTCATTTTTCTTACAAACCGTAAGCTTTGCGGATGGATGCTGCGTGGCCTGATTCCTGCATATAGATAACCACAGCGTAACCATGCAAGGAACAGAAATGCGATTAGTCACAGCCATCATAAAACCATTCAAGCTCGATGATGTTCGCGAAGCCCTGGCGGAGGTCGGTGTCAATGGCATCACGGTGACCGAGGTCAAGGGCTACGGACGACAAAAAGGCCATACCGAACTCTACCGCGGCGCGGAGTACGTAGTGGACTTCCTGCCCAAGATCAAGGTTGAAACGGCGGTGGATGACGGTCTCGTAGAAAGGGTCGTCGATGCCATTATCCAGGCGGCCAACACCGGCAAGATCGGTGACGGCAAGGTCTTCGTGCACAAACTTGAAGAAGTCGTGCGTATCCGTACGGGTGAAACCGGCGCACTGGCGATATAAGGATTTATAACGATGGAAAACCAGATTTTTGAACTTCAGTATGCAATTGATACCTTCTATTTTCTCGTCTGCGGTGCGTTGGTCATGTGGATGGCGGCAGGCTTTTCCCTGCTTGAATCCGGTCTTGTACGTTCCAAGAATACCGTTGAAATCCTGACCAAAAATATTGCCCTGTATGCGGTCGCCTGCATCATGTACATGGCGAGTGGATACGCGCTGATGTACGGCGGCGGCTGGTTTCTGCAGGGGATCGAGTCGTTTGACCTCGGCGCGGTGCTCGCCGAATCGGCAGAGAAGGGTTTTGACGGCGACAGCGCGTATTCACCTGCATCGGATTTTTTCTTCCAGGTGGTGTTCGTGGCAACCGCCATGTCGATTGTGTCAGGTGCGGTGGCCGAGCGTATGAAGCTCTGGTCCTTCCTGGTATTTGCCATTTTCATGACCGGCTTCATCTACCCGGTAGAAGGCTCATGGACCTGGGGTGGCAAGGACGTGTTTGGTCTGTTCAGCCTGGCTGATCTCGGCTTCAGTGACTTTGCCGGCTCGGGTATCGTTCACCTGGCAGGTGCTGCCGCAGCGCTGACCGGGGTGCTCTTGCTGGGCGCGAGAAAGGGCAAGTACGGACGTGATGGTCAAATCATCGCCATACCCGGCGCCAATCTGCCGTTGGCAACCCTTGGCACGTTTATTCTCTGGATGGGCTGGTTTGGTTTCAACGGTGGCTCCGTGCTAAAGCTGGCGGATGCGGCCAACGCCCATTCGGTCGCGATGGTGTTTTTAAACACCAATGCAGCGGCCGCAGCCGGTCTCGTGGGCGCGTTGCTGACTGCCCGTGCATTATTCGGCAAAGCCGATCTGACCATGGCATTGAACGGCGCCCTGGCTGGCCTGGTTGCGATAACCGCGGAACCGTCAACCCCGACCGCGCTGCAGGCATCGCTGTTCGGCCTGATTGCCGGCATCCTGGTGGTCTTCAGTATCCTCGGTCTGGACCGCCTGAAAATCGATGACCCGGTCGGTGCGATTTCAGTACACGGTGTCATCGGTCTGTTCGGCCTGTTGCTGGTTCCCGTGACCAACCCGGAATCAAGTTTCACCGGTCAGCTGGCCGGCGCGGCGACCATCTTTGCCTGGGTCTCGATTGCCAGCCTGGCGGTCTGGTACGCATTGAAACTGACCATGGGTATCCGCGTCAGCGCAGAAGAAGAATACGAGGGGCTGGATATCGGCGAATGCGGTATGGAAGCTTATCCCGAGTTCACCTCTTCTACGTAATTAAAAGGGGTTGGGGGGGTAAAGGGGTCAGGTACATTTAAGCATTTGAGGCCAGCTCAAATGCTTAAATGTACCTGACCCCTTTTACTCTACCTGACCCCTTTTACTTGCCCATCATGTACGGCAGATCGGGCATCGAAGCCTCTTTCATCACATCAAGAAAGGCGCGCGACGCAAGTGAAAGGTGCCTGCCACGCCGCACGACAATTCCGTAGGACCGTTTCGGAAAATAGCGGCTCATGTTCTTCACCACGAGCGGGTCCTCCTTGCGCAGGCATATACCCGTGGTGATCGAAATACCGAAATCCAGCTCAACGTAGCGCTTGATAACCTCCCAGCCCCCTACCTCGAGTATGACATTGAATGGTATGCCATGCTGCTGGAAAATCCGGTCCACCATACGCCAGGTGGTCAGTCTGCGTGGTGGAAGAATCAGACCATAGGGTGCGATGTCCTTCATCTGGATGTTCTTCTTGTCAGCCAGCGCGTGTCCGCGTGGCAATATCAGCGCAGGGTCGAAAGTGTAGAGCGGGTCGTAGCTGATATCGCTGGGTACATCCAGCATCGACCCGACTGCGAAATCCACCTCATCCTGGCGGATCATGGCCAGGCCGTCGCGGCCGGTCACGTTGCGAAGCTCCACCTGGATTTTCGGGTAGATTTCACGGTAGGTGGATAGCAACTGGGGCAGGATGTACATGATTGTCGATTCGCCGGCAGCGATGACAACGGTACCCGACTCGAGGTCTCCACGGACTTCCCTGTCGAAGCGCTCCTTCAGTCCATCCATGCCTTCGACGATGGGCCTGACCATATCGAGCAGCCTTCTGCCGTCCGGTGTTAACTGTATACGCGGGCCGCGACGCTCAAAAAGAACGGCATCCATTTCCTCCTCCAGCGCCTTGATCTGGAGGCTGATGGCCGACTGGCTCAGAAACAATTCATCCGCGGCATCGGTCATCTTGCCGGTGCGCGCTACGGAGCAAAAAGCCCTGAGCTGTTTGAGCGTATTGCCTTTATAATATTTGATGGGTTTATGTTTCAATTCAGTAAGTTATATTATTAAAAAAACTAATAATAGCTATTTAAACATTTATATTGTCAAAGATAAAGATTTGTAGGTATTCTTGAAAAACGTATTAGCTGAATCTTGGAATTGACCGCGATGAATTTACCAACTGGGCAGGGGTCTCACCCCAAACTGGAGCTGACCCAACCGCTGGCTGGCGAAGATAAATCCATTCTGACAGGCCCCGCGCTGGCCTTCCTGGCTGAACTGGCTGAACGGTTTACACCTGAACTGAAAGATCTGTTGTTGGCACGGGAGACGCGTCAACAGGAGTTTGACGAAGGCGCCGTTCCGGATTTCGATATGGCCACCAGTGAAATTCGTGAAGGCAATTGGCAGGTGGCGCCCATTCCCGCAGATATCGCAGACCGGCGCACCGAGATTACTGGTCCGGTAACCCGCAAGATGGTCATCAATGCGCTGAATTCCGGTGCACAGGTTTACATGGCCGATTTTGAAGACTCCACTGCACCCACCTGGTCGAATGTTATCGATGGACAGGTGAACCTGCGTGACGCGATACGCCGGAAAATTGATTTCAATACACCGGACGGAAAAAGCTATACGCTCAATGAGAAAACAGCCACGCTGATGGTGCGTCCCCGCGGTCTGCATTTGCCGGAACGGCATATCAGGATGGCCGGGCACCCAATACACGGTGTTTTTGTTGATTTCGGTCTGTTCCTGTTTCATAACCACGAAGAACTGCTCAAACGTGGCAGCCGGCCTTATTTTTATATTCCAAAGCTGCAACACTATATGGAGGCAGCCTGGTGGGAAAAGGTAATCGCCTGGTCCGAGCAGCGACTGGGGATGGAACATGGAACCGTGCGTGTCACGCTGCTGATTGAAACCCTGCCTGCCGTGTTCCAGATGCACGAGATTCTGTATGCCTTGAAAGACAGGATTCTTGGCCTGAACTGCGGCCGTTGGGATTACATATTCAGCTATATCAAGACATTCCGTAACCACCCCGACCGGGTGTTGCCCGACCGCGACCAGGTTGGCATGACGGTACCGTTTTTGGCGAACTATTCGAAACTGCTAATTCAGACCTGCCATGCACACGGCGCGTTTGCGATGGGTGGTATGGCCGCGCAGATACCGATCCGTGGTGATGATGAAGCCAATGCACGGGCCATGGAAAAGGTTCGTGTCGATAAAGAGCGTGAAGCCACCAACGGCCACGATGGCACCTGGGTAGCGCACCCGGGGCTGGAGCCGCTGTCTCGCGCCGAGTTTGACAAGGTACTGAAGGGCCCCAACCAGATCAACCGCAAGCTGGTAGATTTCAAGGTGAATGCTGCCGACCTGATCGCCCCCAGCGATGGGACCATCACCGAGGCCGGTGTCCGCAAAAATATCCGCGTTGCCATCCAGTACCTTGCAGCCTGGCTATCGGGTAATGGCTGCGTACCCATCGACAACCTGATGGAAGATGCGGCGACGGCTGAGATCGGCAGAACCCAGTTGTGGCAATGGCTCAAGCACGGTGCGCAACTGGATGACGGACGTAAGATTACGCAGGATTGGATGGATGGTTTATTCAACGAGGAAAAGACACTCCTCGTGTCAGCTGCACCGGGCAATGTAAGCCTTTCCATTATCGCGGCAGCCGACCTGCTGCAGACGATGACATGCAATCCCCAGCTGGACGAGTTTCTGACTCTGCCGGCCTATGAACAACTTAACGATTGAAACAGATAAAGAGGACTCATCATGGCAAAGTATTCTGACGATATCGCCTCATTGGAAGGCGTATGTAAAGCTGCAGGCAGCGCCTGGGGTGCCATAAACCCTGAATCCGCCGCCCGTATGCGCGCCCAGAACAGGTTCAAAACCGGTCTGGAAATTGCCCAGTACACGGCCGACATCATGCGCCGTGACATGGCGGAGTACGATGCCGATTCGTCTCAATATACCCAGTCGCTGGGCTGTTGGCATGGCTTCATCGGCCAGCAGAAAATGATCTCCATCAAGAAGCACTTTGGCGGCACCAAAAAGAGGTATTTATATCTGTCCGGCTGGATGGTTGCCGCGCTGCGCTCCGAGTTCGGCCCCTTGCCCGATCAGTCCATGCATGAAAAAACCACGGTGCCGGCACTGATTGAAGAGCTGTACACCTTCCTGCGGCAGGCGGACTCACGTGAGCTGAACCTGCTGTTCCGTGATCTGGATGCGGCCCGTGAATCCGGTGACAAGGTCAAGGAAGCCGGCATCAAGAAGCAGATCGACAGTTTTGAGACCCACATCGTGCCGATCATTGCCGATATCGACGCAGGCTTTGGCAACGCGGAGGCCACCTACCTGCTGGCCAAGAAAATGATCGAAGCCGGTGCCTGCTGTCTGCAGATCGAAAACCAGGTTTCCGACGAGAAACAATGCGGCCACCAGGATGGCAAGGTCACGGTTCCACATTCTGATTTCCTGGCCAAGATCAATGCCTGCCGTTATGCCTTCCTGGAACTGGGTATTGATAATGGCATCATCGTCGCCCGTACCGACTCCCTCGGCGCCGGTCTCACCAAGCAGATCGCGGTGACCCATGAGCCGGGTGACCTGGGTGACCAGTACAACTCGTTCCTCGATTGCGAGGAAATCCACCTGGAAGACATGAAAAACGGCGACATCGTCCTGAACCGCGATGGCCACCTGTTGCGTCCCAAGCGGTTGGAATCCGGCCTGTTCCAGTTCCGCGCCGGTACCGGTGAAGACCGCTGTGTGCTCGACAGCATCACGTCCCTGCAGAATGGCGCCGACATGATCTGGATCGAAACGGAGAAGCCCCATATTGGCCAGATCGGCGGTATGATCGACCGTGTTCGTGAGGTCATTCCCAATGCCAAGCTGGTTTACAACAACAGCCCGTCCTTCAACTGGACGCTGAACTTCCGTCAGCAGGTGTACGATGCCTGGAGCGGGGAAGGCAAGGACCTGTCAGCCTACGATCGCAGTCAACTGATGAGCATCGAATATGATGACAGCGAGCTGGGCAAGGTGGCTGACGAAAAGATCCGCACCTTCCAGGCCGATGCCGCGCGTGACGCCGGTATCTTCCACCACCTGATCACACTGCCCACCTACCACACCGCGGCGCTTTCCACCGACACCCTGTCGAAAGAGTACTTCGGTGACCTGGCCATGCTGGGCTACGTGCTGCACGTACAGCGCGAGGAGATCCGCAACGGTATCGCCTGTGTGAAACACCAGATCATGTCGGGTTCCAACATCGGTGATGACCACAAGGAGTATTTTGCCGGTGATGCCGCACTGAAAGCGGGCGGCAAGGACAATACGATGAACCAGTTTGGCTGAGCCTTTGCCTGTCTGTTGAATAAAGGGTGGACCCGGGTCCACCCTTTTTTTTGGTGTGCCAAACCTGCAAATGCTAAAAGAAAGCGCAAAACAGAGCGGGGCTGGAGTAAATCCCGGCATTCATTAAAGCACTGGTATTGTTCTATACTCGGCGGATGAACCTGTTTGACGAATCAGTGCGCCACAACGGAACCGGGCCGTATAAGAGGAGAGTCCCATAAAATTACTCTCCTGTCTGGTCGCTTTTACCGCCTTGACGATGATGGTTGGTTGTACATCGATGCAACCGCAGCCCACACCCGTTCCTGCACCCGCGCCGGCCCCGGTACCCGTTCCGGCGCCTCCACCTGATCCGTCTATAGCGCGAACAGCGCCACCTTTTGATGGTCTCGTTGTCCTGGATATAGTGCAGGACAGGGCTCGAACAAACGAAGGTCTCAGACTACGGGCTTACCAGGGTATTTCCGGCAAGTGGCTGATAGGCTACGGTCACAGCGGTAACGTCCGGCCGGGCATGTCGATCACAAAGACCCGTGCGGAAGAGTTGCTTCGTGACGACCTCAATCTCGCCGGAAATTATGTCAAGTCGGTCGTAAAGGTGCCGCTCAATGCGGCCGAGTTCTCCGCCATGGTCGAACTCACCTTCAACATCGGAACGACCAGTTTTGGCAAATCGACCGTGTTGCGGAAGCTCAACAAAGGTGATCGCGAGGGTGCAGCCAACGGGTTTCTGCTGTGGACGAAGGTACGTAAGAAAGGCGAGCTGGTGGTTACCCCGCAACTAGCCCAGCGCAGATCCGAAGAGCGGGCGTTGTTCCTGGGTAAGTAGCCAAGGAAAGAAAACAGGGGTCAGGGTCAGGTACCAGAAAGCAAAATACGGTTCACCCCAGGCTGTCCGGTAGCCCGGGATCAGTCAGAATTGATGCAGGAAACGCAGATTCCAGCGGTCACCTCTCGGACGGTTTTCTGCACTGGTCTCGAAGTAGAGATTGAAGTACAGGTGGGTTTTCTGGCTGATATGCCAAACCGCACCTGGACCAATCGCAAACACTTCCTCTCTTCGTCCGCTCACTTTCTGCCCGTCAACTTTGGTATCGGTGGTCTGCTTGAGATAATAACCGTTCAATCCCATCCGCAAGCGGTTCGGGATGACTTCATAGGCACTGGCGAAGTTCAGATGTACCGCCTGTCCGGCATGGATATTGTTCACGTCCAGGTCCGGGCGTGCAAATTGTATCCCCCCTCGTGTCCTGATACTCGGATCTTCATTCTTGGCATTCCACAGGTAATGCAAGCGCCACGACATGGTCCAACCCGGTTTGAGAAACAAGGTGGCAGCCCAATATGGATCGAATGAAAACACATTGCTGCCGGGGTTGAGTTCGTATTGGTCACTGTAACTTCCAATTGGAAGCATCATCTGGAACTCGACCCGGTGCATGAACACGGGGCCATTCTCACCCATGATCGGATCCCACTGTAAATAGGGGCCAACCAGGAGGTCACCGATACCTGATGAGTTCTCCTGTATATAGGGGCTGTCTGACGGGCTCACATCGAAATCTGCATAGAACAGGATAGCATCCAGACCCCACTTCGCCCCAAACAATCCCGGCGTTTCTGACTGGTAAAAAATCTGGGTTGCACCGACCAGTGCGTCCACTTGATGGCCTGGCGGTCCGTCTTCCAGTTTGTTGCTGGAGTAGTACTGGACATACTGTGTGAAATAGAAACCAGGACCGGCCGGAGGTGGAGCGCCGTCAACAAAACTCGTAAAACCAAGATTGACCGGAGGAAGGTCATAGGGCAGAGCGGTTTGACAAAAAGTGAAGGCTGTACAAAAAACCACGAAAATCAAACCATGCCTGTTAATCATTATTATTCTCGCCTATATTCTCGTGCATGACTGCGAACCCAATCACCGCGCTATTTCGTAGCTCTGGACGATCGAGCAACCCCGACACTGAAAGTATAGGCCACCAATATCGATTGTTCAGGATTCACTATTGAGGTTATAACTGTCGTACAGCACTTTCCAGCCACTCTTTTCCTTGCGCCAGACGACCAGGTACTTCGCAGTCACGACGGTATAGGTGAAGTTGGCCGGGTCGTCCTGTCCCAATTTTACAACGCCAAAATCACTGGCAAGGTCACCCGATTCGGAGACCACGATACGTTCGGGAGTGAATTCCAGAGACAGGCCGGGGATTTTCATCATTTGCACCCAGTACTTGCGGATTGCCGCAATACCCCGGGCTGCCGGCTCGCCGCTCCAGGCCAGGGCACCGTCCTTACAATATAAGTTCACAACGGCATCCAGGTCTTTTGCGCAAGCTGCCTTGCCCCAGGCCACATCCTGCTCGCGAATCGCTTTTTCATCAGCACTCATCTTCTTCATGGAAGTTTTCTCCTTTGGCCTTCTCTGAAAGGCGCCTGTTTCATGGTTGGAATTCCTTTATGTATAGCACACTTTTATTGATTGAGTTCATCGAGCAGCAGCCTGGCCTGTACAAGGTCATGTGTATCATGCCCTTCGGTAAACCAGTTATAGATGTTTTCCAGGCGGTTGCGTGCTTCGATTTTCTTGACCCCGGTTTTTCAACAGACCAGCCAACGTCATGGTGGACCTGAGTTCCCATGAGCGTGATTGCTGTTGCCGGGCAAATGCAATCGACTTTTCCAGTGCTTGTTCCGCCTCGTCGTTCTTGCCGGTCTCCAGCAGCATCCACCCCTGCAGTCTCAGTATCTCGGCATAATGGGAAAACTCCTTCCGGGCGTTACTATCAGCGATGGCCTGGGAAATGACTTTGAGTGCCTGATCAGGATCCCCTCCACGACAAATTGCCTCCGCCAGTAACGCCTTGAGATAGGGTCCCCAGATCAGCTGTCCCGTTTCGGCAAGACGGGTGGTCACCTGGCGCATTTTTGTAACGCTGTCCGTGTGTCGCATGCGCAGCGAAACGATGCCTTTGCTGATTTCAGCCAGTACCTCCGACATCAGCGGCAATCCGTGAGCCCGGCCGAGTTCCTCGCCCTCTCGTGCATGAATCAGGAGCTGTTCAGGATTGTTACAAAAATCATATACCTGCGAGCCCAGGGTCAGGGCGAAGGCATAGTCGAACGGGTGTTCGCGGCCTTGTGCGTGCCGGTGGTTTTCCTGGCACACCGCAATCGCCCGGTCCGGGTATCCGAGCATCCACAGGTACTGGCAGCGATAAATTCCGTCAGCTGTCAGCGGATCGCTATTGGTGAGCTTGACGATGTGTTTATGACGGTCCGGGTCATACATTTCCCGAATCCTGTCACCATAGTCGCGGGCGGATACCAGGTCACCAAGCCAGTAGGACGATGTCATACCGGCACGGTAGCCGGCGATCAACAGGTCCTCGTCGTCATCGGCACTCGCACTGGCAAGCATTTGCTCCGCCCAGACCAGCGATTCGTCAAGCCTGCCGGCGACCAGTGTTTGGACCCATAGACCGTGCATTATGGGTAAATAGCTGGCCCGGTGTTCCAGTGAGCGGGCAAGGCCGAGTGCCGGTTCCAGCATTGCCTTCACTTCCGGTGCAGCCCAGCTGCGCAATACCACGATCGTCGGGCCCAGGCGCGTTCTGATACCAAGTTCATCCAGGTCCCGCTTCGGGCTGGCCGGCAGACTTTTTACCGAGGTTAACGCTTTCTGCAGGTGGGCGATGGCATCCGTCAAGGCAAAGCGTTGCAATGCAAGTTCCCCGGCCCGCTTCCAGTAAGGCAGTGCCTTTTCTTCCAGGTTGGCAGCCGAAAAATGCAGTGCCGCAAATTCAGGTTCTGAGGCAACCTTATCGGGAAACTGTTCCACCAGGGCAGCCCCGATGGTAGCGTGCAACTCCTGCCGGCGGCGCTTGAGCACCGATTCGTAAGCCGTTTCCTGAATCAATGCGTGCTTGAATGTATAGGTGGCGTCCGGTATGACTCCACGGCGGAAGGCAAGCCCCGATTTCGTAAACAGGTCAAGACTGGTATTCAGGTCGTCCCGTTTGAGCGGCGTTACTGCTGATATCAGTTCGTACGAGAAATCGCGCCCGATGGCGGAACCAACCTGGGCAATCTCCCTGACCCGGGGGTTGCGGTCCAGGCGCGCCATGAGTGAGTCACGCAGCGTGGCAGGGATGGTTATCCCGGTCTGCCCGGCCTGGTACTCGTATCCATTTTTACCCTCTGTCAGCGCGCCGGATTCCAGAAGGGACTTGGTCAGCTCTTCGATGAAAAGCGGAACGCCATCGGTATTCTCCAGTATCTGCTTTGTCAACGCAGCAGGTAATGGTTTACCTCCGGTTATACGTTTCAGAAGCACCTCGCTCTGATCCATATTGAGCTTGGTCACAGACAACCACGAAACGCTTGGCATCGACTCCCAACGGCGGGCAAACTCGGGCCGTGCCGTAACAACAGCCAGGAGTGGCATGTTGTGGATGCGCTCAACCAACCGGTCGAGCACTTCCACCGTGGTAGGGTCCGCCCAGTGGATATCTTCAAACAGCATGATGCTGGTAGTGTGGCGTGCCGCGGCTTCTGCCAGGTCGACAAGCGCACGAATGGTTTCTTCCTTGAAACGCCGCGGATTCAGGTGCAAAGGATCATAGCGCTCCACACATGGTATGGTCATCATCGTGGCGATCAACTGGACATCCTGAATCGATAGCCCGTATTGACCCACGATAAGCGCTTCAAGCTTATCGAGCTTCGAATCGGCGGTTTCTTCCGGACTGAAATTTAGCGTGCGCTCAAAATTGGCAACGAACGGATAAAGCGCCCGGTTGAGGTGGTACGGTGAACACTGCAATCGCATTGGCTGACGGTTTCGCGACGTTAACCGCTCCCGGAGTGCATCGAGAATTCGACTCTTGCCGATTCCGGCCTCTCCTTCCAGCACAACCAGGTGACCCTCGCCGCCCTGGGACTGTTGTGAGAGGTCCATAATCAACTTCAGCTCCTCGGTGCGCCCCACCAGGGGCGCCATATCTTCCCTGTGGTCGGCATCAAAGCGTGTTTCTGCGTCACTCTCGCTGGTGACCTGAAAAACTTTCAGGGTTCTACTTATGCCTTTGAGCTGTTTTTCACCCAGGTCGAGATAGTTGAATGCCCCTCCAGCCAACTGACGCACACGGTCACTGACAACGATTGTTCCCGTCTCGGCAATGGACTGGAGTCGCGCTGCAAGGTTGATGGATTCACCGGCCGCACTCTGTCCAGCGTCGGAAACAACCACCACGCCCGTTGCAATACCGACTCTTACCTGGAGAAACCCAACATCGGGCAATTCAAGGTGCGAAAGAGACTCAACTATCTCGAAGCCTGCCTTGATGGCGCGGACTGCCTCGTCTTCATGGGCAAAAGGAAACCCGAAAAAAGCCACGATACCGTCACCAACCCGTTGGAAGAGATACCCCTCGAACCTGCTGATACAGCCGGCGCAGGTATTTTCGTATGCTTTGATGACCTCCTGCAGTACCTCGGGGTCAACCCTGGCGGCCATTTCCGTAAAGCCGACCATGTCACAGAACATCACGGTCAACTGGCGTCTTTCGCCCGCCAGGCTGCCGGGGCGTGTGGCGGTCGCTGTCCCGCTGTCAGCTTCGCCAAGGGCGGCAAGCAACTTCTTGCGGGGACCGAACGGCAGACCCAGTTCCGTCAGGTCCGCATCGGTCAGGATCCGCAAGGTCTCCTCGTCAACCTCGTTCTCTTCAAAGATGCTTCCGTATCGCTCGAGACCGATCGTTGCAAGCCAGGCAGTGATGGACGAAGTGGTCATGATCTTGCAGCACCTGCCGTGGACCGGGCTGGCTCACGCGACACGGAAACCAGCAGCCCGGATCGAAATAGCCAGGAGGTCAGGAAAGCGGCTCTTTCCGGTGTCACGCGACCTGCGAGATTACGTGCAATTTCCACCGGCGTGGCAGGTTTGCGAATTTGCACCAGCAAAGGTGCGAGTTCCACACCGGCGACAAATACCACGGGTTCCTCCAGCGCAGGGTGGTGGACTGCGGGTCGGGTTTCGACGAAATCGTTCACCAGGCAGGGCTGTTCGCTGATGCGAATGGCCGAGCAGAGTTCCACCAGTGTATCGGCACGGGGTGGCCGGGCCGGCTGCTCAGGAAAGGACGGCGGGGTATCTGATACGGACCGGTTGATCCAGAACGATGTCCGGTACTCCGGCAGAGCCTCCGCGTAATAACCGCTGGCCCACGCGGCGTGACGGTCGAAATTCCTGTTGAGATGCTGTCGGTAAAAGTGGCAGGCCAGCTCGTGCGATTCCGGGCGGCGCAACATCGTGTTCACGACGATGGCTCCGGCAAAGGCCGACTGCATCGCCTTCTGGACACCACTGGATGACAGCGGATCAATTGCGCATGCGCTGTCGCCAACCTTGATCCTGTTTCCTGTCACCGGGTCGCTGTCGAGGTATGGCGTGGCATCGGCAGCACGCACTGGTCCGACCAGCCTGGCACCGGCCGGAATCCAGCCACATCGGGCAAGACGTTCTTGATACCATTGCGAAAGATTCTTTCCCTCCAGATGGCGCAATTGTCCCGCATCGATGAATATCTGCAGATTGTGGGTGCCATCCGGCAATGGCACACGCCAGCGCCATTCATCCGTGTCGGATTCGATGCGCGGTATCGACGACAGCCCTTGTCCGGTCCAGTAGCCGTACACGGCCAGTGTTCGCGCATTTGCGCTCGTGCATGATGTCTTCCGTCCGCCGGACCGGCCAGTCGCGTCAACCAGGTATCGGGCTTCCAGTGCCGCGTTGCCCGATGGGGTAAGCAGCTCGAGTTGCCAGCTATTACCGTCAAAGTGTTGTCCGCGTACACGGGCGGGCTGCAGCAATTTGACACCGGCCCCCTGCGCAGCTTCGACGAGCGCCTGGTCGAACAGGGCCCGGTCTACCAGCGAACCGGAGCCTTCGGCATCCAGCCTGGGTGATTGGTTAGCGCCCCAATTTACGTCGACCCGGTGGATGGGATTCAGGCTTGCAAGCGCGCCGGTGGCATTGATCGATTCCAGCAGCGGCCTGACGCCCGGGCTAAGGGACTCACCGAGGTGCCGTCGGGGAAACATGCGTCGCTCGACCAGCGTAACCCGGTGCCCCAAACTGGCGAGGCGCAGTGCGATACAGGCACCTGCCGGGCCGGCGCCCATGACGCACACATCGGCAGCCCCAAATGGCAGCGCCATCAGTCAGTCTCCCCGCCCCGGGTATTGCCCTCCTGCAGAAAGTCCGATATCGAATCAGAAGGGTAAAGCCGCAAATAGGCCCCAAGGCAGTAGTGCAGCCAGCCGCGTATATAATCACATGCCGGCCGGCCACGGTGAATGGTTTCATGGTGACAGCCACCGCCACACAGGTAACGTGCCCAGCAGCCCTGGCAGGGTTCCTGGTTGTGGACGTGGCGCGCGGCGAGCCATTGATTCTGTCGCTCGCTGTCGATGCCCGTTTCGAGGTTGCCCATACTGCCGGCACTGTCACCCACGAAGCGGTGGCATGCTGACAGCTCGCCATCGGCAGAAACGCCCATGTAGCCTGCGCCTGCACCACAGGGGTAGGGGCGATGGGTGCCCTTGGCAATCTCCCGCATGGCATTGACCATGTTTGCAAATGGATAACGCCTGCCCGCTGCCATGTGACGTTCGAATTCACGGCCACACTCAATCATTTGCCCGAGCATGGTTTCAAGGTCGCCAAGCTGCATTTCCCCCTTGCCGTTGGGTGAACTTAGCATCGGTGAAAATCCTACGCTGTGAAAGCCCAGCTGAACGAAGGTATCCAGTGTCTCTCTCAAGTCCAGGTTGTCCGGCGTGACGGTGACCCGTGCCGATACCTGCATCCGCCGCTGGGTGGTCAGTAAGGGCTCCAGGTTCTTCAGGATCTTGTCGTAGCTGCCCCTGCCGCCGCGATAAGGGCGTAGCAGGTCATGCATGGCCTGTGGTCCATCCAGGCTGGCTGTGACGGCAAACCCGTATTCTTCGAAGAAATCACCATCCTCCTTCTTGACGAGGGTGCCGTTGGTGGTGATGGAGAACGTCAGATCCACTCCGCGTTGAGCGGCCAAGCGGGCCGCCCGCCGGGTTGTGGCCTGTAAAACCTTCCGGTTGACTAACGGTTCACCGCCAAGAAACGCCAGGTTCAAGCGGGCGCCTGTTTCTGCCTTGTCCAGCAGAAGGTCAACAGACTCGTCCGCGGCCTGCTGGGACATGTTCCTGGCAGGGCCACCAAACTCACCTTGCTGGGCATAGCAATAGGTGCAGCCCAGGTTGCACTTTTGCGCGATCGCGAGGGACAGGGCGTGGACCGGCGGGGATACCAGGGCTTCATCGTTTATCGCCGGTGGCCTGCCACGCAGCCCCATGCGTTCCAGAAGACGGTCGGTGCTACCCACTCCCATGGCCGCATCAACGGCTGAGAACAAACTCGTATCGGCATCAAACAGCCGGCTGCCATCGACTACGAAAAGATGACGTCCTGCACCACTGTCAAGCAGGTGTGCATCCGGGCTCCTGGGAGCCGAGGCCCGCATGAACAGCTGTGCTTCGGTCGCGAAGGCGATGGTCATTTCCCGCTCTTGTCTTCGCCCGGTGCATCGGTTCCACCAACCTGAAAACGCAGCCAGCGTTCCCAGTCTGTGAACAGGTCGTCGTACAGGATGAGGCGCTCGTCCTGATAATCATCCGGCACATAGCGTCCGGTCCGTTCTTTCTGGAGCCAATTGTCGCCCTTGCTCAATCCGTCCGAGCCGGGCTCCACATTGACAAAGTCAGGCCGGGCTGAAGCCCAGTAATAACAGGAGCATTCACGGTAGTCATTCTGCCAGGGTGAGCATAGCCCCTGGGTCAGTTCACCCGGTTGCGCAAGCTCCCGGGAAATCACGGCCGTGTCGTCCTCGAAGAATTCCCGCAGCGGCATTTCACAGACGATATACTGGTTTTTTTCCTCGAGCTTCGGATCATAAGGTGCCTGGGTATCCCATACCGGTTCGGCGGTAAACACACAACGAACCTTCTCTCCTTTCGGCGTGAATCGAAGGATATGGGCAAGCGCATTGGACCACTCAAGCGGTGCCAATCCATGGGGATTGCGTTCGGTGGCAAGTACAACCGACGCAGCTGCGTCGGCAGGTGATGGTCCGACCATCGTGGTAATCGGGTGGCAGGCTGCCGTCGAACTGCTCGCCTTCAACAGCCGATGACCGACCAGGCGCTTAATTTCCGGGTCTGTCACATCCGGGTCTATCTCGACCACCAGGTTATCGTACTCACGCAGAACCACGCCCTTGAACAACCGCCGCCATACGGCGCGAAAGTCCATTTCCAAACCCGGAACACAGTTGCCTACGGCAACGTCCACGCGGGTGCTGGCAGGATTTCCCCTGGCGGGAAACAGAATTTGGGCCGACTTGTTCCTGGGGGTGAGGGCCGGAACCGGTGGCGCCGGTTCTTTTGCGCCGATCTTGATGTCGGGTTGGAAACCGGCTTCCTGCCCGGCGCGCCTGATCGTTTCTATCTGGCGGTGGGTCAAGGCCAGGTAGTTGTTGTCGGCACCGCACATCAGCGCCGGCATCTTGCGGCGGCCGCGGTCGGTATAGTCGGCAGCCTCTTGTGGAAGTCGCAGGAAGTGGTCAAACCACGGCGCGGTGCCACCCTCGAGGGCGGCATAGAGCTGCTGGTGCAGGGCCATAACCGTGAGCGTATCGACGGTGGGTTCGCTCATCACCGGGCGCAACAGGCGCTCGGTATCGAAAGCCTCTTCGGCAGGCATGGTGTCCAGCGAAAGACCCGGCCGACCTTCCACGGGGCCGCCGTTCATCACGGCCACGTTCATGAAACGCACCGTCTCATAGGCGCGGCGAACAATGTCGCGGGCTCTTGCGCGGGTGTCCGCCATGGGTTCGTCGGGTGAGATCTTCGGCCCGTGGATCACCTGTTCCAGATCGTCGGCCAGGGTCCTGATAAATCCGGCATCGGGAACCAGCGCAGGCGGACTCGCCGTGATTCGTGCAACGGCGGTGAGCTTTCTGCCCTCCGGTAATTCAAGTGCCACCTCGACAATACCGTCACAGGCATCGTCCAGGTAACCCCGGCTAATCGCGCGGTTGTCGTGGAGCCATGGCGGTGCCGGTGGATCGATGGCAAACAGCGAGGATGGAAGCGTCTCGTTCAGGAACCCGTGGTCCGATTGGGTAATTTCATAGCCCTGCTCATCCACCGGTATTTCATATCCGTACCAGTTCCTGGGCTTGCCATCCGCTCCAAGCGGACCCTTGCTGGCATCGTAGATAGCCCGCTCGGGCGGTATCATCGGATCTGCAACCACTTTGCCATCCTTATCCAGCACCCGCGACCCGTAAATCAGGCCCTTACCCGGATGGAATCTGAAGCGGATTTCCGGAAACTTCGCGTTGGGTTTGACGTACTGAACGTGACCGAACTCAATACAGGCTTTCGCTGAAACGAAACTTTCCGAATGGCCACGAAGCGCATGACGCTTGTGGTCAGAAAACCAGCGAGTCCTGGCCGACACGAGATCTGCAGGTTCAGCGGTCCGGCGAACCACCTTGCGGTTGGCGACTTCAACACGCCACTTGACGTGTTCAGGCTTCAGCCCGAGCTTGCCAAGCAGTCCCAGGTCAAGTGGCTTCAGTGTGCCGTTTGCCATAACCACGAAGACTTCGAGAAACGGCGCCACCGGGCGAATCTGACCGTTTTCCTTGAACGCTACGGTTTCCGGCACATAACTGCCGGTTATCTCACCCGTACGTGAGTCCATAACCAGGGTTTCCGCGCCCTTGATCTGGCGAAAATCCAGCGGCTGGTCGGGTTCTTCCAGCACATAATTGTCCAGTGGCGTATCTGCTGATCCAAGCCGTCCGATCGCCAGTGGCGGGAGAATTCTTAATTCTTTTATTTTCATCAATGTCTCCTGGGTGCCTGGTCCTGCATGGTGTCAATCCATTGGATGGTCTGTTGATCCAGATTTAACTGGGTCGCCAGGTAGCGGCCATCATCGCCGCTTGCTTTTTCCAGCAGACCTGTCGCCAGGTTCACAGCCGTTACCAGCAGGTCACGCTGCAATTGCCAGCAGTCAGCGTCGTCATCCGGCAGCGCCAGTGTGTAGGGTATCTGGAACGGCGGCCCGGCTCGTTTTTCATCCCCGGGCTTGTCCGTCAACGGCAGGCGGAACAGGATCTGGGAAATGGTCTTGATGTTGTACATTTCACCGAATGTACGGTGCAGCGTACCGGAACGCACATCGGGGACATCCGGCCTGGAATTGCGTTGTAGACGAAATGAATGGGCGATACAGGTCAGCAACATCCGGTACCTGACATTGAACAGCTCGGCCCAGGTTCTGGAATACTCGCATTTTATGTAGGTTTTGTCCCTGATAGTGGTTTTGTCCCGGGTTTTTTTCACGATGTTTGTTGACGGGTTATGTGGGCAATGCCGCGTGGGACTCCAGTCGGTTACTTTTTCAAGCTCCTGGTAAACATCCACGAAACGATCAAAATGTGAGGGTTCATCCGTTAGCCGACCACGTAAATGCGGGGCCTCGCCCTGGCCGGCTACTTCCCTGAGTGCATCGAGGGCCTCGGTCCTGCTGGCCATTTGAAACACCAGGACATAGGAACTGCGCACGGGTGTTACATGGGCGGCATTCTGATCATTTGGTGTGGGTCGATAGTTTTTACCCCATTCTTCCCAACTCGCCTGGCTGGCATAACTGGAAGTCCGGAATGCCGAATCCGGAATCTTCTTGGGGTCTTTTAGGATTTCGACAACCGGGTTGTATATTTTATCCACATGTTGTGGTAAGCCGCTGACACCTGCCGCCTTTTTTGCCGCTTTGATTATCTTGGGCAGGTCTTTCTTTAACTGCTTGGCCCTTTTTGAATCCCCAAAATTAAATTGCGAATTGTCCATCTCGTGCTCCATTTCGGCATAGATGTAGCAGGCGAGCGAATCGAGGGTCAGTGGTTCGAGGCTGAAACGGAACGGGTAGTAAGGCGTATCCCAGGGATAATCGTCGCGGTCGAGATTGATCGGCCCACCCAGCAAACACAGCAGGTTCTGAATGCAAAGCAGATGGCCCATTTCCTCACGTGCTATCGTCAGTAACTGATCGCGCCATCGCTGCACCTGGGCGCGTTTCTCCGGCGGCACCTGCGGGCCACCCAGCGAGTAGGCCGCATACAGATATTGCACCATCAGGCCATGTTCGAGTTCGGCGCCGATGTGCAGCAGCATCAGGAGGTGATCCAGCCAGGTTTGATCGGCGGGTTTTTCCAATATTGGGTCGGCGGTCTTGGAGGGCTGAGCCATACGATCTCCTCTTTTTTTAGGTATTTTGGGAAGCTCTTTGTGCTGAGATCGTATACTCGGAATAGTGGGTTGTCCAGCAACGCCGATACAGGTTCAAAAGCCCATGCCCGCGTAGCAACCGGGTAGACACGTGAATCCGTCGGGTATAGGCTTTAACCGGCTCAACGTGCGCTTGCCACGCCTTCATGAATAATAAATGAATTCCGACGACATGATAAATAGCGTTATTCGCAAGTTCGCGATCGGCTTGGTCGCCATATTGTTGACCACGGTTCTGCTTGTCATGCTGTCGCTCGCGTATCAGAAAGGCTTCGTAAATATACTGGCAGATCCCACTGGCTGGCTCAGCCAGATTGACCAGGCGACCGCCTTTGAGATGGTTTCCAACATCATCGAATTGCTGGCTGCAGTTCTCGCAATTGCCATAACAGTCATTGCGATTGTGGTGGAACTGGCAGCGAACCGGTACAGCCACCGGATCACCTCCCTGTTTGTTCGCGAGCCGATCAATATCGTAGTACTCAGTTTTTTTGTCGTGGCCACGGTCTACAGCATCTGGATGGCCATCGCGCTGGATGGTGGTGCGGGCGATCCCCACCCTGTTGCCGGCATGTATGCCAGCCTGTTCATGGCCACGCTATCGCTGGTGGTGTTGCTTCCTTATTTTGCCTTCGTCCTGTCTTTTCTGTCACCGGTGAGTGTTATAGGCAAAATACAGAATTCTGCGCTGAAAGCCTTGGAGTCTGTAGAGGGGGGCTCCACATCGGTTGCGCAGGAGAAATTTCTTTCCGCGGTGGATGATTTGCAGGATATCGCAAGACGTTCATCGGAGTTGAGCGATCGCGCAGTTGAAACGGTCAGCATTAATTCCATGCTGGATCTCCTGATTGACTATCAGGAGATTAAGGAAACTTTCGCATCTGAATTGCAGGGTTGGTTTGAGATCGGTGACGCCATCGCCAGTGATCCGGATTTTGTCTCAATCAACCAGGCATCGCTGAATAAGATCGTGACAGAGAAGATCTGGGTGGAAGTAAAAATACTGAGGCAGTATCTCGATTTGATGAGTGACAGTAGTTCGAACTCCCGTGATACCACCTATCTTATAGCCATTAACACCAAGCGATTTGCGCTTGAATCACTATCCCACAGACCGGGTCTGGAAGCCGTCGCGTTGTGCATGCGCTGTTTCAACAGCTATCTGAGGGTAACGATAAACAAAAAGGATGTCAGAACCGGTTATTACATAATGAATCAGTACCGCATGCTGGCTTCCGAGTTGTTCAGGAGAAATGAAAAGACCGCCACGAAGGAAATTGCATTCTTCCTGCAATTCTACGGTCTGCTGGGTTTTCAGATGGGAATCCCGTTCCTCCTGGAAGTCGCCGCCGAAGACGTGGCGGAACTGACCGGTGAGTGTATTGGCAAGGACGAGCAGCTTCTTGATGATCTGTTAGGCTTGCTGCTGGATTTTGATCAGGAGATCAAAAACGACAATCAGGAAGAAAGCCTGCTGGGTGTCAGGCGGGCACAGTTAAAACTGGCCGCCGCGCTTATGGAGTCTGGAGACGAACAGCGCGCCACGCGGATATGCGAGGATTTGAAAGCGGAAGCCCAAACGATTAAAGAGCGGTTGATCAGTTTATTGCAGGAAGAGAACAGGAAAGAGTACTGGGAATTTACGGACCGCGGGGTCAACTTTGCCTACATCCCTGCCGAGCTCAAGCGGCATTTGCCGGCCCTTGCGTCAAAGTTTATGGACACAAGCCCATAGCCAGTGGCCGATGGTTCCTGCGGTTTTCGGGAAGACGGGCGTGTGTTCAATTTATTGGTGGGTCAAATAAAGAAACTCATAGGGTTGAAGAACAAGCTCATCTCCGAAGCGCACCGGTTCCTCGCCATTTACGGCATTGACGATCTGTTCGCGGTTGGTGCCGATCTGTTCGTTCAGCTCATCAATGCTCAGCAACTGTTGGCTGGCGCTGAAGTTGGCAAGCACCACGACACTCTCATCGCTGTTATCAACACTAAACCTGGTAAAGCCAAAGAGTGCTGAATTGCCCAGATTCAACAGCGTACGATTGTTGAAGTCAGCCAAAACAGGCAGTGATTTTCGAATCCGGATCAAATGAGCGATGCCCGAAAAAATCATATTCGCAATCGTGCCCGGTGTGTGGCGTGACTCCGCCTTTTGCCAGTTGATCATCGGGCGATGGACCCAGCGATTGTCGGTTTGTTTGTCCAGGTTCTGCAGGTAGCTGAAATCGTTGGTTACGCCCAGTTCATCGCCGTAGTAGATCAACGGGATACCGCCAAAGCTCAGAATAATGCCGTGTAGCAGGAGGATCCGGTCAACGGCGGTTTGAATGCGTTGTGGGTCGGCGTGCTCAATCGCCTCTTCAAGCCCGATGAGGGATGCCAAAGAGCCTGAAATTCTCGCGTCACCGGTTTTCGGGTTTTCGGCAAATGGTATACCCCGCGCATCGGAAGCGGGGTGATTGCCAATAAAATAGTCGTGCAGAAAGCGCCGATGATCTGCCGGGTTGTAGCCGGCGATTTCGATGTCCCCGTCGTCAAAACCAAAGCCGATATCATCATGACAACGCACATAGTTGAGCCAGGTAGCACCATCGAGCTTGGTGGGCAAACTACGCAAGCCCTGGCGCAATAACTTGGCATTCCTGGTTGCCACCGCATCCCAGAGTAAAGCCATGGTGGTCGCGTTATAGGCAATTTCGCACTCCTTGGCGACCACTGCATCTTCCCCGAAATATTTTACTACCTCGCTCGGGGCAACGATCGCTTCGGCAATGAACAGGAGTCCGGGTGCTACCACCTGGCAACAATCTTTCATCAACTGCAAAATCAGATGTGCTTCGTTCTCATTCTGGGACATCGTGCCAATTTTCTTCCATAAAAAAGCGACAGCATCCAGGCGCACGATATCGGCGCCCTGGTTGGCCCAAAACAATATGATATCGAGCATTTCGATAAAGACCGCAGGATTCGAGAAATTCAGATCCCACTGGTAATTGTTGAACACCGTCATCACCCATTTTTTACTGGCCTCGTCCCAGGTGAAATTACCTGGGGCATTTTCAGGGAATATTTCGGGGAGGCTTTGTTCGAACATATCGGGTACGCGGCGGTCATCGAACATGTAGTAATAGTCCTGATATTTTTTCTCACCGGCTTGCGCTTTTTGAGCCCATTCGTGTTCGTTCGACGTATGGTTGACTACAACATCCAGCACCAGCAGGATCTTGCGTGTGCGCATTTCCGTCACGAGATTTTTCAGGTCGTCGAGACTGCCAATACGCGGGTCGATTTCCCGATAATCACTGACGGCATAGCCGCCATCACTGGCGCCCTGGGGACAGCGCAAAATTGGCATTAAATGAACCAGGTTGACACCCAGTTCATCGAAGTAATCCAGCTTGCCCTGCAAATCACGGAGATCGGTGGCAAAACCATTGGTGTACAGGGCCATGCCAACGAGGTCCTGTGAAAGAAACCAATTGTAGTCATCCTCCCGTGCGCGATCGTTTATGCGTAAATTATCCGGCCTTGCCACGTAACTCCAGGCCATGCGTTCTACAAGATGATGGAGCTTCTGATCAAAATCGGCCCTGTGACCATAGAGCCTTTCGAACAGTGTATGGATCGCATAAAAATTCGCGCCCAACCGAATCAGGAAATAACGCAAATCGTGCTGAGCCAGGTCCGGGCTCAGTGTTTCCAGTATGTGATTGAGTACGGAGTGTGAGCGCTGTTCATACATGGGCAGGCAGCCTCACACGGTTGGCGTCGCTGAATATGCATCCAGGGCCATCGGGTTTTCGATTAATCAAAATCATGAGTCATGATTCTCGGTTCGCCATGCCTGCTTGAATGGCTTGTAAAACTCCGGATCGGTGCTGATGGCCCCGGAGATTGAAATGATGCTTGAGGCGAACGCATGAGCGCGAGCCAGGATGGCCTGCATTGGCCAGTTATGCATGAGCCCAAAAATGAAAACGGCGCTGAAGGCGTCGCCGGCACCTACCGTGTCATGAACACCTTCTTGCGGCGTGGCGACAACACTCGCACATTGGCCGGCGTCAAAGGCGTGGACGCAGGCACCTTCGGCGCCCAATGTGACCAGCAGGCCATCAAGGTTCAAATCGTCAAGCAATGTCATTGCCGTCTCTGGTGTGTAGGGTGATTCGGCGAGAATCGAGAACTCGTTCGCGTTGATCTTTAGCCAATTGCTTTTACTTGCCAGTTGCAGTGTCGTTTCCCTGTTCCAGAACGGACTGCGGAGATTGACGTCCATGAATACGCATGCTGCCTGGTTGCGTAAGCGCTCCAGTGCATCGGCTGATTTCGGGCAACGCAAAGCCAGCGTTCCGTGATACAGGATATCGCCCGGTTCATCGAGAACGGTTGGTTCGATGGCATCGTAGGCGACCCCTTCACCAATGACATAGGATGGTTCTCCTTTTTCGAGGCTGACCTGGACATAACCGGTCGGCCTGCTTGGGTCGGTTTGCAAGCTTTTATCGGATAAGCCTGCGGAGCGCATCAATTGACGTAGTTTTTGTCCGTTGGTGTCATTGCCAACGCGGGATACGAGTTCCACCGCTGTTCCGAAGCCGTTCAGATGCCATGCGACATTGAACGGGGCACCGCCAGGAACCGCATGATTATCCGGAAAAATATCGTACAGAATTTCACCAAATATAATCGCATTCATAATACCGACTCCTGAGAATCATGTGCTGGAAAGCTCTGGGAAAAAATGTTGTATACCCTGCAAAATACCGCCGGCATAGTTGCCGTTATCGGAATTTGACTGGAATTGCGCAAGAAATAATCTGTGTTCATTGTTTAGTCGTTTAGAGTTTTGAGTAGCCAGTCGCCGGGTTTCGGGTGATGCATTGGCTACCAGGACGGAGGGGATTTCGCTTGTAAGGGCTTCCAGGTCATTGCCACTGTCGCCGCAGAACAGGCAGTTTTCAAGAGGAATATCCGCGTATTGGAGCAGATACTCTATGGCGTGAAGTTTCGACGCCCCGAGCGGCAGGATATCCAGCAATCCGAGGTTTTTCTTCTCATCAAAACTCCAGATGGCCCGCGATTCAAAACGGTGCTGCAAAAGCAAGCTTTCAATTTCCTCTTGTAGTCTCACGGTGTCCAGGTCGGGCTCGGTAAAATAGCTCAATTTGAAGGGGCAGACTTGATTGATCTGCTCGTCCTGCAGCCTGATACCCCGCACGTTCTTCAGCAAACCGACAAGTGCGCGCCAGCTTTTCCCTTGCCAGTTTATCGCTATTTCATCGTGCCAGTGTTTATCCAATATCCAACCCTTACCTGTCGAGTGATAGATGCTGGCACCGACATCAGTGATAGCAGCGTGTGGTCTACCCAGGGTGAATTCGGCGATACCCTCCTCGACCAGTTGCAAACTCCGCCCGGAGACATAGGCGAGCTGAACATCGGGCCGTTTAAAAATACCGGCCAGGCGCTCTCGTACCAATGGTGACTCCTGCTCACTCCCATTGGGAATAAGCGTTCTGTCGAGATCGGTACAAATCAGGTATTTTGTCATTTTGGTAATGTTTGCTGGGCGTTCGCGTTTAAGAATCAGCTTAAGCCGTTGCGTTTTGAATCAGGTCAAAAAAATCATAGTGCTCTATGGCCTCAATGATGCCCGCACTGAATGGTTGATCCGAAAAATAGATATTCTGGCCTTCTGAAACATCCTTGAGTTCTTCGCTGTGACGATTCTTGACAACCACAGCCAGGGACGCACCCCGCATCATGTCTTCATCGTTACCTGAGCCACCTGCAACCAGGATATTCTCAAAAGGGATTTCCCACTTTCGCGCCACATAGCGCAGCGCGTTTCCCTTGCTCGCACGCAGCGGCGTTATATCCAGGTATTGCCCAAGTGAAAGGCTGGCGTTTACCGCTTGATCGTTTTGACGCAGACAGGCATTGATTTCGTCCAGTGAAGGCGATACCCGTCCATCGTAATAGTAAGAAAGCTTGAAACGGCATTGATGCGCGCTCTCCTGGAGGCGAATACCTGGCATATTTTTCAACAGGGACCGGATCGATGAGGGAGACCATAAATGGTCAACGTGCTTCATCCATTGGCGGTCGAGAATAATGTCTTTCGTGTAATAGATCTCCGACCCCAGCCCCGCAATCAGAAAGTCCGGGTAGGGAACATTGTTTTTTCTGATTTCGGCCAGAATTGAATCACGGGTCCGGCCGGTGGCGATACCGAACCCCAGGTGCTTGCGATGCGCCTTGATAATTTGCGTGAGTTCGACAAGGCTGGCTTTGTCACCGGCGAGGTTCTGGTCGAAACCGGTAAAAATTGCACCCGCGAAGCTTTTGTAGATTTTTCGGTCGGGTAAGGCTGCGCTATCTATCGAGTTGTCTTTACGCACCAACTTGTCAATTTCCCGGAGGTAGCTGTGGGCGTGTGCGTCCCAGGAGTAATGAGCCTTAACACCGGCTAAACCCGCCGTGCTGTATTCATGCCATTTAACCGGATCGCTGATAACCGAGAGCAGCGCTTTGCCGATCTCATCGGTGTTTAGCGGATCAACGAGTATGCCGTTGTGACAATTTTTGATTATATCTACCGGACCGCCATTGTTGGTCGCAACAATCGGTACACCGCTGGCGGCTGCCTCGAGCAAGGTAAGTCCGAATGGCTCCGTCAGGGCAGGGTTGACAAAAACCCCTTTGCTGGTGGCGGCCAAACGGTAAATGTCTGGAACTTCCTGCGCACTGTGATGCTTGGGTAAACTGACTTGACCATACAGGTCGTACTTATCAATAAGCACTAACAGTTCGGTAAATACATCACGCGCGCCATCGTTAAGGTCGCTGATGTCAGTGCGATTACCAAGAATCAAAACCAGGTTTGCCCGGTCTCTCAACGCTTTGTTCTCGCCAAACGCAATAACCAGGCTGCGACTGTTCTTGCGTTGATCGGCGCGCGCGAGTGCGAGGATAACCGGCTTGTCCGGATTAACCAGGTACCTTGTGATTTTCGAGTGGAGATCATCAGAAAGTCCCGGGTCACCCGCTTCCTCAGAATTTGACTGTTTGGAAAGGCCGGGGAGCGTGGTGAATAGATCCAGGTCGACGCCCGGAGGGATTACGCGCATCGTCGCCGGGTTGTAGTAGTCGTAAAGTTCGTATTGGTCTTCGCGCTCATTTGTGGTGCTTGTGATCACCAGGTCCGCATTTGCGAGTGCGATTTCCTCGGCCTCAATGCGCTGTGAAATATTGTAACGATTTTCGATGTCTGATCTTGAAAGACCTGCCGAGGTCAGGCGTTTGAGCTTATCGCGGCCAAGGGAATGCCCGGTATGGACCATCGGAATACCCGTTTGATTGGCCAGGCGCGAAACAACATAACCCGCATCGGCATAGTGGGAATGTAGCAAGTCCGGCTGCCTGCCTTGCTCTTTAAACCAGTCAAGAACACGGTCGGCATACTCGTCCAGGTATTCCCAGAGTTCTTCTTTCGCCAGATATTCTGCGGGCCCGGCAGGTAGCCTGACAATCGTGGCCTTCTCATGGGCGAGGGGTTCCTGTGCCAGCTTATACACTGGGTCTACCGAAGGATCGTCGATCAGGCGGGTAAACAACTCGACTTTCGCGATGGTGTTCTGCTTGGCAAGGGCATTGGCGAGTTCTACTACATAACGGGTCTGTCCACCGGTATCCGCATCCCGGCCAAGTTCCAGATTTTTCGATCTGATCAAACCGTGGAGGCTAAATAACGCGACATACAACACAATGCTCTCCTGCTATATGTAATTGATTGTTTTGATTACTGAATACATGCTACCTATTCTGAATTTGGTAGTCGGATTGTAGCACAAATGCCATTTTCCGGAGGGGTCATCTCTTCCCGTGAATCGGCTTCCACTCGCTACGATCGGTCAAACCCGACAGGCTCCTAGTGTTCCTGTTCTGGAAAATGTATCCTGCCACGGTTCCCACCCCTTTTCTCATACAGGCCTTTGTTTCACATTTATGCGCAGAATCTTGCTTATACTTCTTCCCATCCTGCTGGCTCCTTCCCTGCTGTCATGCAGCACCGAAGATCAGTCCGCCTACCATGGGTACCTGTACTTCGCAAAGTCGAACTACCTGATGCGGTTTGGTCTTAAGGATGGCAGTCTGTCGGTGGTCACCAACCTGGGTGATAAATCCATAGTCGACATCAGCAACTTTCTGGAGAACAGACTACTGATTGCCGAATCGGCGTCGATCAACAACAAGGTGGTGCGGAGCATCTCCTGGGTGGACGTCAGTACCGGACAAACAGCCGCTTTGTATTCCGGAGGTTTTGCCCGTTATCTTGAAGGCTCCGGTGTTGTCGTTTACGACGATGGTGAGAGGTTATTCGCCGTGGAGCTTGCCGGTGACTCCGACAACGAGCTTATTTTTACCCACAAGTCACACCAGCTATCCACGGTGATGGTAGTCTCAGACGATACGGTGCTGTTCGAAACCAGCGATGCAGGGGAATGGCTGATTCGTTCCTACAATGTCATCACGGGGACACTACAAACCCTGGATCAGCTATCCGGCATTTGCCGGCTGGACCAGGCAGTCTGGATCAGCGACCTCGAACAACTGGCCTGCAAAGAGCGCTCGGACCAATCGCCGGTTGCGCGTTTCGTACTCACGAACCTGGATGGTGATGTAACCGGCAGCCTGGCGCTGCCTGAGGGCAAGCACTTTGATGTGCTGGCCTATATCAGTGGACAAAGCGCCCTGGTCCTCAAGGAGCGTTGGAACAGTGTATTCGGAGGTCAGGATCAATCCGCGATATGGGTGCATAACATTCAAAGCGGCGAAAGCCAACGCCTGGCGGAAAACCAGAATCTTGGGTCCTCGGTCGTGTACACGAATTTCTGATCAGGGCTCCGTCAGCGGTACGATGTTGATTTCAACACGCCGGTTTAACTGCCGGCCTTCCTTGGTTTCATTGCTCGCCACCGGGTATCTTTCGCCTGCCCCAACGGTAATCAGGCGATCAGCCAAAACAGACCTGCTTACCAGGTATTTTGCAACACTGGCCGCCCTGCGCTCGGACAGGGATTGGTTGTGTCCTTCCGAACCAGTGCTGTCTGTATGGCCCGCGACCTCTACCAGGGTTTTCTTGTATTCGATCAATACCAGGGCGACTGAATCGAGGACTTCATAAAAACCGGAATTAATGTCCGAGCTGTCCACGCCAAAGGTGATACTACCGGGCATGACCAAGGTGATGTTGTCGCCCACCCTGACAATGCTGACACCGGTGTTTTCCAGCGTTTGGCGTAATTTCATCTCCTGCTTATCCATGTAAACGCCTACACCGCCGCCGGCAATGGCGCCTGCTCCACCATATATCAGGGCGCGCTTCTTGCGTTCTTTTGAATCATCTCCGGTTATAAGCCCTGCCGCGACCCCAACTGCAGCACCGATTGCAGCGCCTTTGGCAGCGTTGCTGGTCTTTTCTTCGCGGGTATACGGGTCAAGCGTCGTGCAGGCACTCAGGCCCACAGTACTGGCAACAATAATGACGAAAAACGGTTTGATGAAGCTCATTCAGGAATCCTTGTTTGAGGGCTGGCATATCCAGGCAGGAGATAGTAAATCAGCATACCAGATTCTACTGTGCGTCAGCGTACAGACGCACGCCCTGAAGCCCCAGATACTTGCAACTTCAGGCGGGCACCCGAAAAGCCCTGCTAGACTGTACAGACCGCTTTCCTTGTTGCGCGTCCGTCCTGCGCAACCGGCCTCCCGGATCCACCGACGTTTTCACGGAGCTTGCCCATGTTGATCAGCCCCACACTCAACGCCCCGGGCGCGCCGCACAAACCGGACTTCCGGCAATCTTTCGGCGTCGATCATGGTGTGGCTTTCTCGTGAAAACCTCCCGCAAGCTGTTATCCTGGATTGTCGCTACAGCGCTGCTGGTTGCAATGGGAGTGACGATCTCGCTCCGGTCTTTCAGCCAGATAGGGGATGCCGCCAGCGTTTTGACCGTGCTGCTGACACTGGTGTTCGCCTATTTCCTCTATCAGCAAATGCAGCGGCGTGTCATAAACCAGATGGAGAACGAGACACGGGATCTGATGGCGGAACTGGAGCTGGCGAGTGCTCGCTATTCCACCCTGTACGAACTGGCCCCGCTGGGCTACTGCACGCTGAGCACGGACGGGCTGATCAAGGAGGCTAACCTCACCTGCGCCAACCTGTTGGGGCTGGCCCGCAGCACGCTGCTTGGGCAACCGGTTGAGCGCTTTGTCTTCGAGAAAGACGCCAACATCTACCACGAGATGATCCGGGAGATCACCCTTGACGAGACGCCGCAGGCCGGCGAATTACGCATGCGCAAGAGCGATGGCACGCTGTTCTGGGTACATCTGGCAGCCTCAAATGCACACGATGAAGGCGTGCCTATATTGCGTATCGTGATCACCGACGTCGACGCGCGCAAGCGGGCTGAAGACACCTTGCTGGCCTCAGGCACTTTGCAGAGCGCGATTTTCAACAGCGCCAACTTCTCAAGCATTGCCACTGACGCCCATGGCGTGATCCAGATCTTCAACGTTGGTGCTGAACGCATGCTGGGTTACACGGCGGCGGAAGTGATGAACAGGATCACGCCGGCAGACATTTCAGATCCGCAGGAGTTGATCGCACGGGCCCACGCCCTGAGCACCGAGCTTGACACCCGGATCATGCCGGGCTTCGAGGCGTTGGTGTTCAAGGCGTCGCGCGGCATCGAGGACATTTACGAGCTGACTTATATCCGCAAGGACGGCAGTCGCTTCCCGGCGGTCGTGTCCGTAACCGCCTTGCGTGACGACAAGAGCACCATCATCGGTTATCTCCTGATCGGCACTGACAACACCGCGCGCCGGCAGGTCGAAGCGGAGCGGGTGCGGCTGGAGCAGGTCTTGCGGGACCAGAACACCGAACTGGAACGTGCCCGT
Source organism: uncultured Gammaproteobacteria bacterium (assembly GCA_963704855.1). Classification (GTDB taxonomy): domain Bacteria; phylum Pseudomonadota; class Gammaproteobacteria; order Xanthomonadales; family SZUA-36; genus SZUA-36. The sequence continues at coordinate 16,315 of CAVPHY010000017.1, read as the reverse complement.
GCCGTGGCCGACAAGGCCAATGTTGCGAAATCGGACTTCCTCTCCAGCATGAGCCATGAGCTTCGTACACCGCTCAACGCCATCCTGGGCTTTGCCCAGCTGATGGCATCGGGCAAACCGGTGCCGACTCCGGTGCAGCAGGGCAATCTGGAACAGATTCTCAAGGCCGGCTGGTACCTGCTGGAGTTGATCAATGAAATCCTGGACCTCGCGCTGATCGAATCGGGCAAGACAGCCATCTCCACAGAACCGGTCGCGCTGGCGGAAGTCCTGACTGAATGCAGGTCCATGATGGAACCGCAGGCGAACCAACGCGGCATCACCATGACATTTCCGCAACTGGCTCGGCCGCTGTTTGTGAAAGCCGACCGGACCCGGCTCAAGCAATCTCTCATCAACCTGCTTTCGAACGCGATCAAGTACAACCGGCCTGGCGGCATCGTCACCGTGGAGTGCAAGTTGTGGCCGCCGGACTCGGTCCGTATCAGCGTTCGGGACACCGGCGAGGGCATGACTCCTGACCTTCTCGGGCAGCTTTTCCAGCCGTTCAACCGGCTTGGCAAGGAATCCAGCCGGGAGGAAGGCACCGGCATTGGCCTGGTCGTGACCAAGCAACTGGTGGAACGTATGGGTGGACAGGTCGGAGTGGACAGCACGGTCGGGGTGGGAACATTGTTCTGGATCGAGTTGCCCCAGAACAACCCACCGCAGTTTGCACACGATGAGCTTTCCGGGACCAAGGCGCTGAGTTTGACGGAGGTGCAGTCCATGTCCGATGGCCCTCCCCGTCGCACGGTACTCTACGTAGAAGACAATCCCGCCAACCTCGAACTGGTCGAGCAGCTGATTGCCCGTCGCCCGGAGCTGCGTATGCTGAGTGCGGCCGACGGCAGCCTGGGCATCGAGTTCGCGCGCACGCACCTGCCCGACGTGATCCTGATGGACATCCACCTGCCCGGCATCAACGGGGTCGAGGCGATGAAAATCCTGCGGGCCGACCCGGTCACGGCACATATCCCTATTATTGCGCTGAGCGCCAATGCGGTGCCGCGCGACATCGCGGTCGGCCTGGAGGCCGGTTTCTTCAACTACCTCACGAAACCGATCAAGGTCGACCTGTTCACGGAGGCGCTCGACGCCGCCATGAATTTTTCCGCCACTAAGTCAAACCTGCCAGCCGAAAAGGAAGTCCCATGAGAGTCAGCCCCACCGATATCTGCAATGCCAGCATCCTGATCGTGGACGATCAGGCGTCCAACATCGAGCTGCTCGAACAGATGCTGCTCGAGGAGGGATACACCTGGGTCACTTCCACCATGAATCCCGAGGAGGTGTGCGCACTGCATCGCAAGGATCATTACGACCTTATCCTGCTCGACCTGCAGATGCCCGTGATGGATGGCTTCCAGGTGATGGAGGGTCTCAAGACCAATACCGAGGACCCCTACCTGCCGGTCCTTGTGCTCACGGCCCAGCCCGGCCACAAGCTGCGCGCCCTGCAGGCCGGTGCGAAGGACTTCATCAGCAAGCCTTTTGACCTGGTCGAAGTCAAGACGCGCATCCGCAACATGCTGGAAGTGCGGCTGTTGTACAAGAAGATCGAGAACTACAGCAAACTCCTGGAGCAGACCGTACGCGAGCGCACCGCTGAGCTGCGTGAAAGCGAGGCGCGCTTTCGCAGCCTGACCGAACTGGCCTCCGACTGGTACTGGGAGCAGGACGAGCAAGGCACCTTCACCAAGGTATCCGGCCCGGTGCTGGAGATGCTCGGCGTGCGTGTCGAACCGCTGGCTGGAGCGCCGGCCGTGGCGGATGACTCGGGCTGGAACGAAGATGAGCGTGCCGAGCTGCGCGCCACCATCGCCGCACGCCAACCGTTCATTGATTTTGTATTCCACCGCGTCAACGCCAATGGCAAGACCCAGCAGTTCCGGGTCAGTGGCCAGCCGATGTTCAATCGAGTCCTGTCGCTTCCTGGGCTACCGGGGCATCGGCCTTGAGGTGACGGAGAACAACTGATGGCTCCGCTACCGAAAACCGCCGTGAATCTGGCCAACAGTCCCTTGCAAAACCATTTGCTTGCGGCTTTGCCGGCTGCCGACTTCGAGCGACTGGTGCCGCATCTCGAAGGCGTGCCGATGCTGCTCGGCGACGCACTGTACGAGCCGGGCAGTCAGTTGCACCACGCCTACTTCCCCACCACGTCGATCGTATCGCTGCACTACGTGACCGAATCAGGCGCCACGGCCGAGACCGCCGGCGTGGGCAATGAGGGCGTCGTCGGTGTGTCGCTGTTCATGGGCGGTGATACCACGCCCAGCTCGGCCGTGGTGCAGACGGCGGGCTACGGATACCGGTTGGACCGCCGCCTGTTGAAACAGGAGTTCGACCGCTCCGGCGCTATGCAGCGCCTGCTGCTGCGCTATACCCAGGCGCTGATGACCCAGATGGCGCAGACCTGTGCGTGCAACCGGCACCATGCCCTGGAGCAGCAATTGTGCCGCTGGTTGTTGCTGACGCTGGATCGGCTCCCGACCCAGGATCTGACGATGACACAGGAACTGGTGGCCGGCATGCTCGGCGTGCGCCGCGAAGGTGTGACGGAAGCGGCTGGAAACCTGCAGCGCGCCGGCCTGATCAGCTACCGCCGTGGCCACATCTCTGTGTTGGATCGGCGCGGCCTGGAAGCGCAGAGCTGCGAGTGTTACGGCGTCGTAAAGAAGGAAATGGACCGTCTGCTCAACGACGTGCGCAAGTATTGATGAATCGTCAGCTCGTAAAACCCTGCTCGCGACAAATTTCGATTCATTTCCACATGACGTTGGCGTCTGCCTTAACCGCGGCAGCAAGGAGCTCGATAAGCGGAAAAGCCCGATGTGCAATACTCACCGCTGGCTCCTCCTCATCGGTGTCAGTTTCTGGTGGCAATGTCGGTTCAACATCTATAGCCGTTTTAAGTCGGGCGAGAGCCGCTGGAACATCCGCGGCCAATATTGCCCCTGGCACGGTCGTGCTGTGCCCCATCATTTTCAGCATAACTTGCGCGACATCTCCAAACATCATGATGTCGGCATAGTTCTTTGTGGTAAAGGTTACAAGCATCGTATTGAATAATTCCTTTGTGTGAAATAGTGCGGGTATCGTGGTGTACTCAATCGGCTACACCGCAAATTGTAATGCGTCGTCACTGATCTGCATGCCGTAGCATTCGCAGGATGCTTCTTCAAGACCGGTGCGGGAAAGAATACGGATCTGACCGCGGTTGTAGCCGATAAGTTTTTTGCGTTGCAGCTTGCCTGCCGCAATGGTCACAGCACTGCGTTGCACACCGAGCATGTCGGCGAGCAACTGGTGTGTCAGCGGTAGTAGTTCCGAGCTGGAGCGGTCGTGGGTCATCAACAACCAACGCGCCAGCCGCATCTCGACTTCATGGAAGGAGTTGCAGGTTGCCGTCCGGAGTAGCTGACCCATCAGGGCATAGGCATAGCGCCTGAGCGTGCTTTGCAGAGCGGGGCTGTCAAAAAGCAACTCGTGCAACTGTGACGCTGTAATACGCAAACCCGCACCGGAGCCATGCACCACAGCGCGCAGACGCGTGGTATTGACGCCCAGTGCCAGGCTCGCGCCCAGCGCGCCCTCATTACCGATCATGGCTATACCCAGTGGTTGGTGGTCGCTGGTCGCCGCTACCAATGAAATCAGACCGGTCAAGGGAAAATAAGCGTGTTGAATGGGGGTTTTCACATCACATAATATGGTGCCAAAGGCCATCTCCACGGTTTCACCCAGTTGTAGCAGTCGCCGGCTTTCGTTCTTGGGTAACCCCGCGATCAGTTGATTTCCTTTAGGCTTCGGATTATTAATGGACAAACCAATCTCCCACGGCAAAAGACAAGCCGACCATGGCAAAAGAAGCATAATGAGATAATCTCATGCAGACAGTATGCATGACCACGAGGTAGCCTTCCGTGCGTCAGGACACAGAGCAGCGCTATGTCTTGCAGTGATTATCTGGATTGAAACAGGGGCTCATAGGCTTGCAGGCGGTCGGTTTCCTTTTTGACGACGGCATAACACTCGCAACTGAGTTTCTCGAGTTGCGGCCGGTTAAGCACCGTGATTTTCCCGCGGTGATACTCGATGACACCGAGGTCCTGCAGTTTGCCGGCAGCCTCGGTCACACCCTCGCGGCGTACTCCGAGCATGTTGGCGATCAGCTCCTGGGTCATCACCAGGCGATTGTTGGGCAAGCGGTCCAGCGACAGCAGCAGCCAGCGGCATAGTTGCTGGTCGATCGAGTGGTGGCGGTTACAAACAGCGGTTTGGGCCATCTGCGTGATCAGTGCCTGGGTATAACGCAACATCAGCATACGCATATCGGCATAAGCATTGAACTCGCTCCGGAGCCGTTGAGAAGGCAGCGAGAATGCCGAACCGGCACTCTGAACGATGGCGCGGCTGGGTGTGCTTTCACCACCCATGAAGACCGCGATACCGATGAGTCCTTCGTTACCCACCACCGAAATTTCCGCCGATGCGCCGCTTTCCATCACGTACAACAGTGAAATGATGGCGTCGGTGGGGAAATAGACGTTGTGCAGTGCATCACCGGATTCATAAAGGACCTTGCCCAGTGGCAGGTCCACCAGCTTCATATGCGGGAACAGGCGCTGCTGGGCATCGCGCGGCAAGGCGGCCAAAAGATGATTCTGCTGCTGGGTGGGAACCGTCGGGGTGGCGCTGTTCGTGATCTGTTTTGGCATCCGGATAAAACCTCGACTGCCTGGAGCCTGGAAAATGCGCCCAAGCACTCTATGTATGCTAGCACACCGTGCGCTGACATACATAACGATTGAGGCGAGATAACAAGCGCAACGGACGTCCCCGGGATCGCTGATCAGACCTTTAGGTGGTTTCAAAGAGTTTGGAGTAGGTCGGAACACCGAATGGCCGCTGCACGGCGGCCATTGGCTTTCAAAGGTGCAACTCTGTTAGATCGCGGTCAAAAAACTCAGATATTCCTGCCCTGGATCAGCCGGACGAGAAACACTACCACTGCCAGAACCAGCAGTATGTGAATAAATCCGCCCATGGTGTATGAAGATACCAGCCCCAGGGCCCACAATATCACCAATACAATTGCAATCGTTCCGAGCATTTTACTGTTCCTTTGCTGTCGTTGAGATTAAAAATCCGAGATCGCAAGTATGCGCGTAACACGCACTTGAAATCTGTACGTTAGCGCACGTTGCGATCCCGCTTCCAAAACCTGCTCATCATCGGCTTTGCAGTGATCCCGTGAACCAGTATGGAAAGCGTCACCACCACCAGGGTCAGTTGCAGCAACTCGAGCGCCAGGTCTTCCGGAAGGCCATGCCCGATGGCATACATCAGGTAATACAGCGAACCGATACCGCGGGCGCCGAACCATCCAACAAACCCCCGGACCCGCCACGTCGTGCGCGTGCCGATGAGGCCGATCATTACGCTCAGGGGCCGGGCGATTGTGAATATGAATAGTGCAAGACCCACGGCGCGCCAACTCCATGAATCCACAAACAGCATACCGCCGATGAGCAGGATCAGAACGAGCACCGAGAGCCGTTCCAGGTGCTCTTTGAAAATCAGAGAGGCTACGCTGACGGGTTGATCCGACGCATCTTCGTCAACACCATGCCGCACTTCCGACTGGGCTGATAGCGGGATGTCCCGGCTGGCACTGGCGAGTTTGAGCTCGGTGTGACGCAATGTCACGGCAGCAAAGAAGACGGCGAGAAAACCCCAGGCATTGAGCCACAGGCTTAGACCATACACCACGCCTATCAGTCCCAGGCCCAGGAAGTCATGCAACAGGTCCGAGTCCGGCCAATCCGCTCGCAGACGTGCGCCAACCCTGGCAAGTCCCCAGCCGGCAACGACGCCAATGGTGATACCCGCCAGGGTGGCCCATACAACATCGATCAGAATCCAGCGCTGGCCGAATTCGCCGATGTTATGCAAGCCGAGTAAGCCCATACCCAGCATGACAAACGGAAAGGCGGTTCCATCATTCATGCCTGCTTCGCAGGTCAGGGTGAAGCGAAGCCGGTCGCGGTCCCCGGCATGTCGGATCTGCGTTTCGGTGGCCAGCACCGGATCGGTTGGCGCAATGATGGCGCCGAGCAGCACTGCGGCTCCCAGGGATAAGCCGAGGGCGTAATAGGCAAAACCGGCGATCAGGGCGACCGTGATTGTCATGGAGAAAACAGCCAGAAATATAGGGATACGCCAACGTGCAAATGTGACGGGTGCCGGCATTTTGACACCGGCGGAAAACAAGGCAATCAGTACCGCCACTTCCGTCAGAACTTCAAGCAGGGCCGACTGTTTGAGCGGATTGAAGTGAAAAAGACCAAAAACGGTCGGTCCCACCAACAGTCCCACGGCCAGGTAAACCATCGCCGGGTTGATTGGCAGACGCCTGAGCATCGGCGCGGTCAACCCCATGGCCAGCATCAGGCCGCCAACCAGTAAAAACCATCCCGCGCTGTTCATCACCATGAAGCACTTCCTGCAATCAGATTACCGTGCACACTAGCAGGATTGAAAATCGGAATCGGTGCGCCAACACACCGACATCAGCCCGATACATATGTCCTTCGATAAAACCGAACGTGTCAATATCCCGATGTGGACCGGTATTGGCCTGATGGTGCTCGGCAGAGTCCTGCTGGCAGGAGCCTGTCGGGTTAGCCTTTCCAACTCGGGGTGCATAATACCGGGTGTAATCAAAACTCAGTTTAGTTCGGTAACGCACTGAAGTACTGGTCCTCCAGGCGGTATATTCTCAATTGAGTGAAGTGTTGCAACCTGGATCCGGTTTATCTCTCTAGCTTTAAGCGCGTGTTCCAATATTCCTAGGAAACGCCAACTGGATTCAAGATTGAACGCTGGTGCTTAAACAGTGCACCAGCGTTCTCTTTTTTACCCGCGGAACGTCAGATACAGAATCAGAAGTTACGAAATACCGTAATGCATAAGCGACGGCAAGATAGTAAAGCCCGAATGGATCATGACGCGGGCAGTAATAACTTTACGTTTCGTCCGCTAACGCACAGACGGGATTCCTGGACCGGACTAACCTAATCTCCGAACTATCACAAACCCTGGATAAATATTATGAAGACTCAAAACACGTTAGTACTGTCAGTCGCGCTGGTATGCCTCGCCCTGGGCGCTTGTGCTGCGTCCGAATCGCACCGCTCGACCGGTCAGGTTATTGATGACACCACGATTGCCACACGCACCAAGACCGCACTATTGGCGGATTCGACCACCGATGGTCTGAACATCGATGTCGAAGTGGACCGGGACAGGGTACAGCTTAACGGCTTTGTTGATTCCCAGGCCCAGGTGAAACGGGCAGGTGAGATCGCAAAATCGGTCCCGGGTGTAGCTTCCGTAGAAAACAATCTGAAAGTGTCAGACGGCACCCGCAGGACGGGTGAATACATTGACGACAAAGCGCTTTCAACCAATGTCAAGGCGGCCTTGGCGAATGACCCGCTGGCCCCTGCTTCGGAAATCGACGTGGAAGTCAACCGGGGGGTCGTCAGCCTGGGTGGTTTTGTTGATTCCAAGGCAGAACGTAAAGCAGCCGTTGCCGCCGCTAAAGGTGTAAAAGGCGTGCAAAAAGTCATCGACAATCTGGCGGTACGCTGAGGCACCTGACCAGAAGTCATCGGCACAACGCTTCGCCGCAAGATGTCGACGCACAATGTCTGATCCAGATAGGCGCCGGTCAGAACCTGGGGCCGCGAACCGACTGAGCGCTAAATTTGCCGGGTGATTCACATTCAATCACCCGATCATCTACCCCGACCCGTCCCCGCAGTCGGTAACCACTACAACACAGGAAACACGAACATGACCATTGCCAAAATAATCGAAATCTCTGCCGACTCTAAAGTCAGTTTTCAGGATGCCATCGAAGCGGGCATCGCCCGCGCTGAAGCGCCTCAAAAACGTCAAGGGTGCCTGGATTGCAGAACAAAAACTCACTGTTGAGAAAGGCAACATCATCAACTACCGGGTAATCATGCGCGTCAGCTTCATCCTCGATTGAAGAGGTGACCCGGAACGAACGACAGTCGGCACGCGCCGGCTGTCGTAATCACGCCAATACCAAAAGGAGAGCACCATGAACAAAGATCAAGTTAAAGGACGCGTTGCGGAAGCCAAGGGCAAAGTGAAGGAAGTCACCGGCAAGGTTTTCAGCAAAGATCTGGAAAGAAAGGGCAAAGTGCAGAATGCACGTGGCAAAGTACAAGCCGCTTACGGTGATTTGAAGGAAGACGTCAAAAAAGCCGTCAAACCTAAATAATTTATAGTTAGCGGGCGGGGGGCGCCGAACGAAACCGCGAAAGCCTCATGGTATTGATTGAGGCTCTCGCGGCACACTGTCATTATCCTGAGTGAGCTTGCACAGCGTCTGACCCGGATTGGGTCAGAGGCGACCCGTCAGCAACAGGATGACGAGGATGATCAGAATTACTCCGACTGCACCGCTGGGCCCGTAACCCCAGTTACTACTGTGCGGCCAAGCCGGAATGATACCCACCAGCATCAGCACCACGATGATTAATAAAATTGTACCCAGACTCATCTCTGTTCTCCTTGAATTGTAGGAATTACAGGCTAACAGGATGACCTGTTGGCTTCCGTGCGCTGGAGCACAGAAGACAGTCATTCATACGCCCGGCATTGCGGATCTTCGTATCGGTGGCCAGCACCGGACCGGTTGGCGCAATGATGGCTCCAGGCGGCATTGCGGCTCCCGGTGGTAGTCCGGGAGCGTAATAGGCGAAACCAGCGATCAGGGCGACCGCGATTGATGTATTTCTTAGGCCCTACAGTTGCGACTTGAAGTAGTTGAAGGAATGTTTGAAGGCGTCGCGCACTTTTTCCATCTCGGTGACCATGCTTTCCCACTTATCTTCCCCAGCCTCCTGGATTTCCTCGAGTTTCGCGAGGGCAAGTTCGGACTGCTTGCTTAGCTTGTTCATTTCTTTCTTGTACCTGGCACGCGCATCATCCTTCGCGTCCTGCGCCTTGGTCTCAAGTTCGCTCATCTTTGCATTTAGCTGATCGAGTTGCTTCTTCATCTTTTCGACGTATGCGTCTCTTTTTAACATGGCATTGACTCCAGTGGTTGAATATCACCTGAACCTGTTTGGGTTCGCATGAAAGTGTTGATTCGGTGTCTTTGAGCGAGTTTGGCCAGAGTACTCTTCGCATTGCTCAATGTCTGTTCGCTGCCACACATAAACGGGTTGCATTTAAACCAGGAGCAACCAGCTGATTATCAAACGATTGGTGACGGTTTTGGTTGTCAGTTCCGGGACCGGGAATCCACCCGGTCCCTTCTAAATCGCGCATAAAAAAAAGGGTCAGCATCAGCTGACCCCCACAACACCACAAAAAAGTTTCTAATTGAGGTTAGGCAGAATGACCTCGACACGCCGGTTACGCTGGCGACCTTCATCGGTGGCATTGTCGGCCACCGGAAAATCAAGCCCCAGGCCCGCAGTGCTGATGCGGCTGATATTGATGCCCTGGCCGACCAGGTATTGTTCGACGGCCTGAGCGCGTTTCTCGGAAAGGCTCATGTTGTAGGCGTGGCCGCCGATGCTGTCGGTGTGGCCTTCAATGATGACCATCTGGTCCGTGCGTTCTTTCAACACTTCCGCCAGCGGCAGCAAATTGCGTTGCCCACCGGCTTTCAGCTCGGACTTGTTGAACTCGAACAGGACATCACCGAGGGTGATAAGCAAGCCCCGCTCGGTCTGTTTCGCTTCAAGCTCTGACAAGCGACCGCGCAGGGATTCCATCTCGGCCCTGGCCGCATCTGCCTCGGCCCGTGCCAGCCTGGCTTTTTCTGTCTCACCCGCCGCTGCCAGACGCGCGCTTTCGGCCTCTAACCTGGCCGCTTCTGCCTCGGTCTGCGCCAGCCTGGCTTTTTCTGTCTCACCCGCCGCTGCCAGACGCGCGCTTTCGGCTTCTAACCTGGCCGCTTCTGCCTCGGTCCGTGCCAGCCTGGCTTTTTCTGCCTCGCCCGCCGCTTCCAGGCGTGCAATTTCAGCTTCTGTACGGGCCTCTGTGGCCAGGTACTCTGCCTCGAGTTGGCCTTCCATCGCCAATGACTGTGCCATTTGCGCTTCGTCGCGCAGCCTTTGTGCTTCGGCGGCTTCCAGTAAGGCCTGTTCGCGCAGCGCCAGTGCCTCGGCCGCGCTTTGCTTTGCCAGCATGGCCTGCTGGCGGGCGCGATCGGCCTCCATGGTCCGTGCTTCCAACACCAGTTTCTCGTGCTCCCTTACCAGGTCTTTGCGATTATCTTCGGCCAGTGTTTCACGCGCACTCCACTCCGCGGTCTGGATCAGGCGGTCTGCGGTGTAAATACGGAAAGCCTTCTCCTGGTCGTCCACTCTTCTATCCGGTTGGGAAGCCAGTTGCACTGCGGTCCTGGCGGTTTTCAGGGGTTCGCCTCCACGGGACGCGAGTTCAACGTTGTTTTCCAGTGTCATCAGCTTTTCTTGCAGTGCCGTGACTCGGGGATCAACTGGCGGCGTGCTTGCGCAAGCAGTGAATAGAAAAGTGCTCAGCAAAACCAGGCTGGCCGTTTTGTATTGGATAAATGTTCTCATTGGATATCTCCCTGGCGTTGTAACTCGCTTCTAAGCGTGTCCACAACCGATTGCAGTTCCACCAAAGCGCGCTCGGCTTTGAGTGCCTCGGTTTTTGCATCCGCGACTTCAGCATCCCGCTGCGATTTCTTTGCAGCGTATTCAGCATCCAGCCAGTCCTTGTCATCCAGGCTGGATTGGGCAGAATTCAGTAAATCCCGGGCGTACTTCAGTTCCAGGGTGGCCATGGAGTCGGCTCCGGTGCGTTCTGCGGAACGGACCATGGCCTGGGCCTTGGCGATCGCACTGTTTGCTCCGGCTTTGTCCGCCAGTGCGACGGGTGCAAATGCGAGCAGTAGGGGTAACGCAACGCTGGAAATCAACGTTTTCATATTTTTCTCCATTGGTGAAATCAATCCAGAACTTTTAAGTAATGGCAGTTCCCGAAGTCGGGATGGTGCTTGTGACCAGAACTCAATGTGCCGCAGACGGTTGTTTCCAACACCCGTGTGTCTTCAAAGGTTGAAGTTACCGCCGAACAGTCCGATCAGTCCGATGATGATCAGGTAAATGGCGACAATGCGGTTCAGCAGCTTCGGCATTACCAGAATGAGAATGCCGGCGGCCAGCGACACCAGCGGTGTGAGGCCCAGTTGAATGTTCATGATTTGCGAGTTCCTTGGCCTGCAAGACCGGATGGCTGATCAGGTAGTTGTAAATCTACTCTGAAGCCGCCTCGGCTTCCGTGCGCTGCCGCACACTGTTCATTCTTCAGACAAGACCACGGCTGAACCTCGGCAGTGGATCAGCCGCTTTAAATACACCTGCCATAAGAACGAGGCGTAGTGGTCAGAGGCTGAAAAACTCAGCCTTTTCTCAGTAGCATAAACACCCCGGCCACTGCTGCCACACCGCCACCGATGAGGTACATCATAGTTTCATCGGAATAGCGACCGGTGAAGGCCTCGCCGATCTCTTCTGCGACCGATTCGGTGGCGTTGAAGCCAAAGTAAAGCAGAACTGCGCCAAGTGCCAATAAGCCTATGCCAATAAATTTTGTGTTATTCATATGTTTTTCCTCTGTTGTTTCAATGTCCTAAAGCCAGTATTCAATCGTCCAACTTAACTTTTCACCCAGTTTGTTCCAAATGGATCTTCGTTGCCAATCGCTGGCGATGATTTCGCTGGAATTTTTGATGTCCCTTTCAAACTGCTCTTCCATCTGGGTTGCAAATTCGCTGCCCAGGATAAACGCGTTAATTTCACTATTGTGTAAAAAGCTACGGTAATCCAGGTTGCTGGAACCCACCGTTGACCAGATATGATCAATCACTGCGGTTTTAGCGTGCAGCAGATCATGCGTGGTCTCAAATATTCGTACCCCGGCTTTAAGCAGTTTCTTGTAACGTGAGCGTGATGCATTCAGCACCAGTTGGGAATCTGACAGGCCGGGAACCAGGATGCGAACGTCTACGCCCCTGCGTGCTGCACTCTGCAACAGGGTCATGAAATTTTTATCCGGGGCAAAATAGGCCTGCGTAATCCAAATCTGTGATTGCGCGACTTCCATTGCGTCCAGGTACGCTGCGAAAATCGGCGAAGCTTCACCATCGCCACCATCGGCAGTCAATATAGCGACCAGTTCGTTACCCGAATTCTCGTCAAATGGCAGGTCTGGCGATGCCTGTATAGGCAGCTCTGTTAGTGCTCGCCAGTGGTTGATGAAAATTTCCTCGAAACCCCGCACGGCAGGACCACGTATAGCCACATGTGTATCGCGCCAGCCGGTATCAACCGGTCTATGCTTGGGCTTGCCGGTGGATTGGCTGGAGTAGGTGCTGGAAAGATTAATGCCCCCGGTAAACGCCAATTCGTTGTCCACCACCAGCAATTTGCGGTGATCACGGTTGTTCAGTTTGAACGGATTGCCTCCCTCGATCGGATTGACCCGGTTGAATTCAATCAACTCGATACCGCTTTCTTCCATAGTGGAAAAAAAGACTTCCGCGCTCTCCATGCTACCGAAACTGTCATAGATGACTTTCACGGTGACGCCTTCCAGGCTTTTTCGGGCCAGCAAGCTGGCAAACTTTCCGCCTGCCTCATCATCGGCAAAAATGTAGGTCTCCATGAATATATGATGCCTGGCGTTTTCAATGGCGGCCAACATGCTGCGATAGGTTTCTGGTCCATCGATCAGAAGCGCAACAAGGTTGTTCTTGTACAGTGGTGTGTTACTGAGTTCACTGATGTCGGCGACCATGCTGGTGAGCGTTTCAGAGTCGGTTTGCCTCAGCATTTTGTCGACTTGCCTGTCCGAGTCTTTTTTGCTCAGTTCACCCGTGCCATCTACAATCACAATGCCATAATTGTCACGTGTTGCACCACGTATGCTGCAGCCCGAAACGATCACCATGGCCAGGAAAATCAGGATTCCACTAAAGCAACGGTTAATCCAGCTTGTCATCACGACTTCTCGTCTTCGATGGTCGTTGTGCAATGGATCCGATAATCAATATCCGTTGTCGTCATGGTGAACATAGAAAAAGGAAATCGAGTTAATCATCTGGTAGCTTGCAAGTCAAAAAATCGCCGCGTGCCCCTCCTTGGGAGGGTGGAACGCGGCGATGCTCTTTTCACATATCGCTGACTTAGCAGCGCTGTGATTACTACAGAAACTCCTTAGAACGTGAGGGCCGTCGCATTGACGCTCTTGACACCGCGAATGTTCTGCGCGAGTTCGGTAGCCAGTTCGCGCTCAGCGCCGCTGCCAACCTTGCCCGTCAATGTAACATTGCCATCCTTGGTGCTGACGGAAATATCGTCATTGTCGACATTGCTGGAATACATGTAGGTCGATTTCACCTTGGTGGTGATCCAGCTATCGGCAATGGCCTCTGACGTGTCATGCTCGGTTGCTTCGCCTCATCCTCGCTTTTGCAATCGGGTTTCGATTCATCCACCACCAGCTGATTGTCGACCGATACCACACCACGGGTGTTTTGGGCCATGCGGCCGGCAAGTTCCCTGGACGCACCGCTCTCGGCGCTGCCAAGCAGTGTCACCTTGCCCATCTGGGTGTCCACATCCATTTCCAGACCTTCGGTGTTCTTGCTCCACAGCAGTTTGGATTTTACGGTTGCGGTGATGGTGGCATCGTCCACGACTTCACCGAAACTGCGTTCCTCGGAAGTCCGTGCCGGTGAAACATAGTCAGATTCAACCTTGATCTGATTGTCGACGGTCTTAATACCGCTGACACCCAGCGCGATTTGCTTGGCCAAATCCTTGTTTACGTCTTCCTCGACGGTACCTGAAGCGTGGCTGTTCCGTTATCGACGGATACTTTAAGGTCACTGGCGCGCAGATAAGGGCTCAGGGCATAAGTCGTCCAGATCTGTGTCTCCTGGCGTGCTTCGGTGAGGTCCTGGGACAGCGTGTCGGCCACAGCGGCTCCACTGATTGAAGCCAGGGCCAGGGTGATGGCCGACGCGAGTACTAATTTACGGGATTTCGTGTACATATATTTTGTCCATTGAAAAAGGGGTAATGCCGCTTGATCGTGGTCGGAATGCGCTTCCGGAAAGACTCAGGCAGGGTTGTAGTCACTTGCTGCCGGCCATGAACTGGAATCAAGCCACGTCAAGCATTCACTCTATGCCCCACGTGGTGTCGGTGCGCTGGCGCGCATAGGCTACCGAATACACCAACAATCAGGGAGTTGCGTCTCCTTTGATGGTGGCATGCCAGGACGCACAGGTAATGCGAAGTTGTAATGCCGATGGCGCCACAACAAAGGCCCAGGACGATGCCGGCGAGGATATCTGTGCGGAAAGTGAACCCCCAGATAGATCCGTGTATAGGTCATGAGACCGGCCCAGACGAAGAGCAGGGCCATCCATTTATTGATGTTGCGGAACGTGAACCAGAAAAACACAGCCAAGCCAAACGTGTTGGCCGCATGCCCGGATGAAAAACCATACAGGCCAGCGGTATAGCCATCGACCAGATGTAACATGCCTGCCATGGTCGGATCATGTGACGGGCGCAGACGCGCAAAGTAGGGCTTGATCAATTCTGAAGTGATCTGGTCACAGAGCAGAATCGTGAGCACTGCGCCGATCAACAGGAACCAGGCCTGGTTCTTGAAATTCCTGGAACAGCAAAAAAATCAACAGGAAGATACAGGGGCGACCAAAAGCAGTGTATGCGTCATCAGCAGCATGACGGGGTCCAGCCGAGCATGAACGCCGTTCAAATAAATCAACAACGCTTTGTCCCACTGAATTAGCCGGTCAAGGGTCACGCAGGCCCCATCCTCCCAAACCTCATTTTTATTCTCCTGGAAGCCGCCTCCATTCGCCGAGCAATTCTCCCACTGGCTTGAATTCATCGACGCGATCACAGATCACCTTGATCACCACCAGGATCGGAACGCCGAGGAACAGACCCCAGATGCCCCACAGCCAGCCCCAGGCGAGCACGCCGGCAAAAACCGCGACCGGGTTCATGCGGCTGGCCCGACTCGTCAGCCACGGTGTCAGGATATACCCTTCGACGACGTGCGGCCACTGCAGCCGTTACTCCGGTGGCTCCTCCTCCTCCTCCTCCTTCTGCTGCTCCTGCTAAAAACGCCAATCCGCAACTGCTCGATATCTCTTTTGATGATTCCTCCAACAAGGGGGAGATGGTGCTGTTTCATTTAACTGTTTTTCATCCGCCAACAGTTTCCGCAGTGGAAAAGGATAATCCAAGAGTTCTTTGCGATTTTGTCGGAATGGAGTTAGGCAAAGGGGTGGAGGAGACCATCCTTGCTAAAGGCAAATATATTGAACGAATAAGTACCTCGAAACAGGGTAAACCAGACAAGATCCGCGTAGTTCTAAACCTCACCCCCAACAGAAACTACGATCTGCAGCAGGTATTTTTTAAAAACGATAACCTCTTTGTTTTGATCGTAAACGAATTGCCGCCTGAGAAGGCAGCTCAATGATATAAGGTCTCTAGAACTGCAACTGCAAAACCAAGGATTGCTTTGGCAATTGTGCGGTGTGCCAGGGTCTTGTTATTGAAATGACTAAGGAAGATGCTGCTGCATATACCCCGATGGGACAGGCAGAGAGTATTTTTTTGCTTCAGTCGCGAGCCGGACATTGGCGAGCTTTAGGCGGATATCAACACCATAATCGAGTCCGGTAATGTTGATCTCCTGAGGTTGGAGGCATTTGCCCAATGTTATCCAGTTACCATACGTTACTTCAGCGATAATTTTTCCCGTTTCATTTTCAAGAATACGGGAAATCGGCAGCTTACTGACCGGGTCAAGGAGCAGGTGGCTCATTCCGGCCGGCTCATTTTTGTCATGACGAAAGGAAATCCACACGCCTTTGGCATTTTTATCTTCATGTATGGCGCTGATTGCAGAACTGGGCCGCTGATTTCTCGCTGTCAGCCATTCGCCCCAGGGGCCACTGAGGATTTCCTGTGGAACATCATGACGCAGACCGAAGGAGCGAAGGCTGCCGGATAAATATTTTTGTTCAGGAACGACAATCGCCTGATATGATTTCTGATCTCCGGCAAGGGCCAGGATCGTTTGACCGAATGGATTGGCAACTACGAACTTATAGGATCCCGGCAGGGAAAACTGCAGA
>CAVPHY010000016.1:0-10356 GCA_963704855.1 uncultured Gammaproteobacteria bacterium | reverse complement strand
TCTACGGCGGCAAGCTGACGCTCGACGGGCAGTTGAACGCAGGCGCCTACAGTGTGCTGGTGTTCCTGACGCAAAGATTGTTATGGCCGTTGACCCGCCTGGCAGAAACGGTTGATCTGTTCGAACGGGCGATGGCCTCCACCCGGCGTATCCTGAACCTGATCGAAGTACCCGTGCGCACCCGGGGCGGTTCAAAGAACCTACCCGTCGAGCAGGTTAAGGGCGAGCTGAGATTTGAGAATGTCCGTTTTGCCTACTCCAACGGCGCCGAGGTGTTGCACGATATCAATATGACCATCGTCCCCGGTGAAACCATCGCGGTGGTTGGCCAGACCGGTTCCGGCAAGAGCACGCTGATGAAACTCCTGTTGCGTTTCTATTCACCCACTTCGGGGTGTTTAAGACTTGATGGCACTGATCTGGCCGAACTCAGAACCCCCGACCTTCGCAGGGCCTTTGGGCTGGTCAGCCAGGACGTATTCCTGTTTCACGGCACGGTCGCCGAAAATATCGCTTACGGGCGTCCGGGCGCCAGCACGGCAGAGATCGAAGCCGCCGCAAAAGCAGCCGAGGCGCACGAATTTATCCTGCAATTACCCCAAGGCTACGACACCATCGTCGGTGAGCGCGGACAGAAACTATCCGGCGGTCAAAGGCAGCGTGTATCCATCGCCCGCGCCGTACTCAAGGATCCGCCGGTTCTGATACTGGATGAGGCCACATCCGCCGTGGACAACGAAACCGAGGCCGCCATCCAGCGCTCCATGCAGGTGATTACGCAAGGCCGGACGACACTGGTTGTCGCCCATCGTTTATCGACCATCGTTTCTGCCGATCGGATCTATGTGCTTGAAAAAGGCCGCATAACCGAAATGGGTAATCACAAGGAACTGCTTGTCGCTGACGGCCTGTACGCGTCTTTCTGGAAAGTTCAAGCAGGTGAAGGTTACTAGAGCTTTTTTCGCAGGGGGCTTTAGGATAAAATTAATCGGATGTCACTCTTATAACCCTAAAAATGACCAAGGTACGGACAACAATGAGACATTTCAGCTTCTTAACATCGCTTTTGATCTTGCTATTCAGTCAACAAGCGTTCGCGATAGTCACTTCACCAGCATCCGTCACCACATCGAGTACATTTTCGACCTATAACCAGATTGATTTAATCAATCAAAGTGGCTTGAGTGGTGGGCTTGAGAGTGGTTTGCACGACGAGGACTATTTCCATTCGTGGATGAGTGATAATGGCGACACCAGCCCAACACTGACTTTTGATTTAGGCGGGACTTTTCAAATCACTGCCGCGCATATCTGGCAATACAATGCTGTTTGTTGCGGCCTTGACCGCGGTGTCAATGGTTTTAATATTCTCTATTCATCAGACAATGTAAGCTACACGCCGCTGGGCAGTGCCAATCTAACGATGTCAGCAGGCGGACTTATTCCGGCCGAGGTTGTACAGATGGCTGCCACCGCCCGATATATCCGCTTTGAAGTCACGTCCAATCATGGCGACTCAAGTTATACCGGCCTGGCCGAAGTCGCATTTGATATCGACGATGCAATACAACCACCAGTACAACCACCAGTAGAACCGGTACCTGGATTATCCGGCTGGATGCTGCTGCTTTTATCCCTCCTCGTGCTCGCCATTGGGGCAAGGAGATACCGTTTAAGCTGACCCCTGAATTAGGGGTAAGAAATCAGTCGGGGGTGGTACAAAACACCCCTGGCTATGCCCGCTGAATCACCTCAGCAAACAACTACCTGGCTGCGGTTAGCCGTGGTGATGCCCGCCCGGTCCATGCACGTGGCGGTGCTCGAGTTCCTCTGCACTGGCTTCGCGGATATCGGTTATTTCCACGTCGAAGGTCAGTTGCTTTCCGGCCAGTGGATGGTTGCCGTCCACATCGATATTGAAGCGGCCGACTTTAAGTACCGTTACCTGGACTTGTCCATTGTTGGTCTGCAGGTTGAGAACCTGCCCCGGGGATATTTTTCCGATACCCTTCAGGCGTTTCAGCGGCACCCGCTGAACGTTATTTTCGTTGCGTACACCATAAGCGTCTTTGGGCTCCACGGTAACGCTGAACTCGTCCTTGGCCGCATGCCCTTCCATGGCTTTTTCAAGCCCGGCAATGATGTTATTGGCCCCGTGCAGGTAGCTCATGGGTTCTTTTTCACGCGAAGTTTCCATCTGCTCACCGGCAGCGTTTTTCAGCGTGTAATGGAAGCTTACAACCTTGTCTTTTTCAGCAATCATAATTTTCTCGGTATCGGGTCTCGGCCAACGTGGCCAGGCAAACCGGCATTATAACCCCGGCCTGCTTTGGCAAACAGTAGCTGCGCAATCGTCATTTGTGCGCTATGGTTTATGCATGTATAAAACCCCTTGCCCCAAACCCTTGGAAACGATCACAGGCGGACGCAATGCGTAACTACCCACTTATTTCACTACTGACCTTTTTTACTGCCACGGCGATGGCACAGATGCCGGTTGATGTAGAGGAGATCATCATCAATCCGATTGTAGAGAACCCGGTCCAGGTGCAGATCACCGAGTGGCCGGTACCGTGGAAAGACACCCGTCCGCGCGACCCGGATGTCGCACCCAACGGTGTTATCTGGCTGGTAGGCCAGGGCGGTGATTACGCCGCACGGTTTGACCCTCAAAGTGGCGAGTTCAGGCGCAAGGATTTACCGCCGGGTACCGGCCCGCACAATCTGATCATTGATTGGGACGGTACCTTGTGGATTGCAGGTAACCGGCAGGCTTTTATCGGCCGGATGAACTACACCACCGGGGAACTGACCCGTTTTACCCTGCCCGATGATAGCGCCCGAGACCCGCACACGATGGTATTTTCCGGCAGGAACGAGATCTGGTTCACCCTGCAATGGAGTAACTATGTCGGCCGTCTGAATAAACAGAGCGGACAGGTCGACCTGGTACCAATGCAGACCGAGCAGGCCCGGCCTTACGGTATCAGGATGGATTCGAAGGGTCACCCCTGGGTAGCCTTGCTGGGCACCAACGGGTTGGCCACTATTGACCCCGCCAGCATGAGCCTGAAAGTGATCTCCCTGCCACGTGCTGAGGCCCGTTTGCGCAGGCTGGCCATTACCGCTGACGATGCCGTCTGGTATACCGATTACAACGAGGGCTACATTGGCCGCTATGAGCCTGAAACCGGTGAGTTCACCGAGTGGAAAACCCCCAGTGAGAAATCCGGCCCTTATGCGATGGCTGCCGATGCAATGGGCCGTATCTGGTTTGTTGAAACCTGGCCAGAGACCAATTTGCTTGTGGGCTTTGACCCGCTGGCCGGTACCTTTTTTAGCGTGACACCCATCCCCAGTGGGGGCGGTGCCGTCCGTCACATGGTCTACGACCCGAACCGCAATAGCCTGTGGTTTGGAACCGATACCAATAATTTGGCACAGGCGGTTTTGCCTTAATGCCGCGCAAAAAAACGGCCCGGGCATTGAAGCCCGGGCCGAAATGACTTCACAATCGGGTGCGAAGTCTGCTCTTGGTTAAATCAATGCCAGGCTAATCAAGCCCCCTCTCGAGACGCATTGGCGGCATCCAGGTCACTTTTGTTGACTGTGTAGACGCAGGCACAACACGCTTTCCACCATCGAACGGATCTTTTGTCCAGCCAAGTGCCGGCCAATCGATGTGCGCGCTTGCATGGCAATCACCGCAATTTGAATTCATACCGAGTGCTTTTTCCTTCGGTGCGATTTCATGGTTCACGGAAAGCAGCATGGTGGTCGGCTCAAAAGCGTGCGTACCGCTGAAATCCTGACCGGTATAGGCCGCGCCATCTTCGATAGCGGCCGTCCAGTTGTATTTACCCCAGTAAGGATTCGGGCCACCGCCCAGTCCGAACAGATGCGGAACCAGGATGGTCTTGCTTATCGGATCAACCGGCTGATCACCAATCATCAGTTTGAACGGATAAATCATGGCTTTCGGATCGGTGTAATCACCCACTGGCGAGCCCAGGTCTATAGGTATGGAGTCGTACTTGTCGCTGAAATTGATGACCGGGCGATTCCAGTTGCCGTTTGAGTAACGCAGTGTCGGCTTGACATTGAGCGACCAGACAAACGTACCCTTCATCTTGTCGTAAGTGGGACGGCCGGTAACCGGATCAACCGGTATCGGGCTGACGTCCTGGCCGGCATCTGACCAGTACCACTCGGTCTTGGTGGATACCTTGCGGGCAATTGCCGGGATATGGCAGACCTGGCAGGCCAGGTTGTCATGCCACCCTTCGGTGAACAGGGGCTCAACAGAGCTACCGTCATGGATGCGGTCACGACTGCCATGGCAATCATTGCACTGTCTCATTTCGCCCTCATTGACAGAGTGCAGCGACATACCGGCGATACCGTGATTGACTTCACCGGTTTCGGGATCATGGTTCGCAGCATGGCATGCAACGCAGGTCAGGTCGCCACCATCGGTGCCCATGTGCACATCGTATTCACGAGTCGTATTGACCATATCCGATGACAGGTCACCATGTTTGACGTTATCACCACCGCCTGCGTGCGAGTGGCAGCCTATGCATGCTTTGCGTGTTGGTTCTTTTCCGATGGCAACGCTGCGGGCGACGACTTCGAGATCAACATTTGCAGCGGGCAAGCCAGCTGTTTTGGGATCTTTCTGGTAAGTGCCGGATTGATCGTGGCACACGAGGCAATCGACATTTTCAGGATTGCCAAAGTCATAGCTCGCGTTCTTGTAACCATAGCCGGCGTGGCACTGTGTGCAACGGGGTTCATTGGTCGGAACAGCAACGCAGAAATTATTGATCAGATCGTTCTTACCGTGGGACTGGCCTTCAAGCCCGACGATACGATCCGTTTTTCCGGCCCATGTGAAATGGCCGGTGTTCAGCATTTCCAATCCCTCGCTCTCGTGGCACATCAGGCAGGACTTCGTGCCTTCGTACGGACGCAGGCTGAAGTACAGATCGTGGATATCACAGCCGGTTGACTGCGCGTATTCGATGAAGTCGCTGGTGGTAACCAGGTCCTTTTTCTCGAAACCGTGAGATTCTATAGCTTTGGCCAGGCTGACGGAGGGAACTAACAGTAGACAAATAGCAAGAACAATCGCGTGGGACAAGACCGCATACCATGCGGTCATGGGTTTGATTCTCATCTCTGACTCCTCGTGTTTACGACGCAAATCTACAGCGTCGTGCGCAGCATAACGGGGCCAACCTTAACCCTGGCTTAAATAGTTTTTAAGCTTAGGTTAAGGTTCGCTGGAGCACTATCAAGGAGTGAAATTTTTGGAGTATTGCTCTCCTCGTGTACAGCTACCGGCGCCAGCCGGAAAACTGTAAATGGAGTGGGTGCCGTGCCACGCGCGGCACCCTTTTTTTGTTGGAGAGCCTTAAATTGTAGAGCTAAATAGTATTTTCCGGACACGTTATATCGTGATTCGGATTCACTATTGATTTCACTCATTTCTGCCGATAAATTTTGGGATTTCCTCTGACATCAACTTGGAAAATTCCCATAAGAATTTCGAGAGTAATTCAAGAGCCTCATCAGACTCTTTCTCCATAAATTCCAACACATATTTTCCCGAAGGTACCGCGTCCCATGTATAAGACATAAACTTTGATTTTGCATTTACCGGAACAGACACCTTAACGAGTGTATTTACCTCACTTGTATCAACCGAGAATGGACCCAGAACGACATTGAAAATCAAATTCAGGAGTACACCTTGTGCAAATTTCCCTGAAAAACTATCGTTGAAGGCATCACC
This sequence comes from uncultured Gammaproteobacteria bacterium, assembly GCA_963704855.1. Classification (GTDB taxonomy): domain Bacteria; phylum Pseudomonadota; class Gammaproteobacteria; order Xanthomonadales; family SZUA-36; genus SZUA-36. The sequence continues at coordinate 4,559 of CAVPHY010000016.1, read as the reverse complement.
ATTAGATAGTGCTTTTGAGAGGTCTTCGAAAGCATCTAAAGCCGTGACAGGAATTGCCGCAGCCAGCCTGGCAGCATACTTTCCAATTGTCGGATTCCTGACGAGTGTGATTAATACTCTGGATTCGCTGAAAAGCGTTCCCAGCGATTTACCAAGCGGACCACCTATAGCACCAAACGCCGCACCGATTATAGTTTCATAAATTAAGTCTTTACCCCGTTTACCTGAAATGGCCGCTATGCTGAAAGAGACTGTTCCACTGATCGCCATACTCACCATTACAGAGGGCAGGGAAAACGTCCCATTGGGATCAGAATAATTAATTGGATTATTATTGGCGTAGAGATATCGATGCAGGGATCTTGGTTCACGCAGGTGGCCAGCAAATGGATCACGACTGACGAAGCGTCCTGTACCGGGGTCATAAAACCGGGCACGCAGATAAGTAAGGCCGGTTAACGGATCCTGTCGTTCACCCGCAAAGCGATAAAGATTATTTGTTGAACCTGACTGACCAGTTGACACACCAAATGACTGATAGTTGTAAGTATCAGTCACTATTCCTGCAGAATCGGTTAGCAAACGCACATTCAGGCTACCATCCTGTTGCATATAGTGGTGGCTGCCATTGCGGTTCTGACTTAACAGCTTGTGTCCGTACACATACTCTGCCAAAGGTGTAGCGACATCATCATAGTCAACCAGCACCTGTGAACTTCCTGTAGTGTTAACAGGATCCACCAGGTAATTTGTGCCCGTGCCTGCCTCCTCACGACGGACACGATCACCATTGGCGTTATACTCATAACCAACATGGCTTAGTGGTGTAGTGGCAGTCTGTAACTGGTCTTCATAATCAAAACCAAATAACGTTGTTCCAAAAGTATCAGTACGAGCTACCAAGTTACCGTTGGCATCATACGCATAGTTATCACTACCAATAGAAATCAACTTGTCGGCTGAGTCATAAGAATAATTAAGGGTGACCGCATCTTTGTCTATCGTGCTTATTCGATTACCGACCGCATCGTAGCTGTATTGCATTTCATAGGTAATAGCGGCGAGATCATCCCTGTGGGTTTCTCGTATAAGCTGGCGTAGGTTGTCATACTCGTATTCAACCAATGATCCATCTGAGAAAATTACGCCGGTTCGGTCACCTACTGCATTCACCGTATACTGGTATCTGGCGATTTCACCACCACCGGATGTATGCACGATAAGGGACAAACGACTCAGGTTATCATAGACAAAACTGGTTAACACGCCATTCGGATTATCAATTGAGATCAGGTTGCCGATCTCATCATAGGCATAATTTGTAGTATTACCATCCGGGTCCGTAATGGAGGAAAGACGGTTCAGCACATCATAAGTGCTGCTTGTAGTGCGTGGTGTTGCCAGAAGTGATATCCAGGTTACCGAACTCGTTCTGTTACCATGAGCATCATGAGTATAGGCAATGGCACTGCCATCGGGATTGTCAATTCTTATCAGTCTGCCGTCGACATCATAATCATAATTGACGGTACCCCGGCTATTCGTACTGGTTAGCATCTGACCAATGAGGTTATATGTGAATACCTCCTGAGAGCCGTCCGCAAACGTTCTGGATAATAACTGGGCTTTGGCATCATAAGCCAGACTGCTTTGATTCCCATTGGGGTCGGTTACCTGGGTCATATCACCAGATATGTCATACCCCATAAGCTCCACCGAGCTATCGGCATAAACTTTGCTGGTCTGCCGACCCAGATCATCGTAGCTGAACGCAGTTGTGTTACCGCGCGCATCTGTCTGCGAGACCATTCTGTCCTCTGCATCATATACATAAATAGTCTGCTGACCGGCCGGGTCAGTTATGCTTGTCAGATTGTTGTTACCGTCGTATTCAAAGGATGTCAGTTGCCCGAGGGCATTAGTCTCTGCAATCACCCTGCCAAGCTTATCGTAGACAGTCGTTTCAAAACTGCCATCGGGGAAAATTGTTTTAACCCGCTGGTTCAGGGCATCAAACTCAAATGAAAACAGGTTGCCCCTGGCGTCAACCATTGATATCTGGTTGCCAGCCGGATCATAGCCATAAGTTGTGGCATTACCCAGTGCATCAATCACTTTAGTGTTATGTCCTGCCGCGTCATACTCATAATGTATGCTGTTGCCGAGGGCATCGATACGCTCGATGATCCGCCCCAGTGAGTCATAACGAACCTGGGTTACGCTGCCCCCTGGAGAGATACTTTTAGTCCGGCGACCCAGCACATCATATTCCAGGGCGGTTTGCTGATTGAGTGGGTCGGTAACACTGGTCAGGTTGCCCTTAAAGTCGTAGGTGTTTACAACTGTATTACCCAGCATGTCTGTTTCAGAAATTACCTGACCCTCTGCGTCAAGAACCTGGCTTGCACTGTTGCCCGCTGGATCCGTAACACCCTCCAGGTGGTCTGTGACGGTATAGGCAAACTGCGTAATTCGTCCCAGGGAGTCAGACTTGGCAGTTTTCAGTCCCCTGCCATCATACTGCGAAGTCGTAAGCTTACCCAAGCCATCAGTTTTGCTGGTGTTTCTGCCATTAGCGTCGTAGCTGAAGGTAGTTTTGTTACCCAGGGCATCAGTACGCTCTACCACGTTTCCACTAGCATCATAGACGTAGCTGGTACTATTGCCTGCCGCATTTGTGGTTAGCACTCTATTGCCGCGGGCATCAAAACTATTACGTTGATGAATATCGCCCAGTGCATTTCGGGTTTCAACCAGGTTGCCCCGGCTATCGTAGCTCATGCTGGTAACACGCCCCATTGGATCAGTACTACTGATAACCCGGTTGCTCGTGTCATAACTCATCGTGGTCGTATGTCCAAGCGGGTTGGTTTTAGTGAGCATATTTCCGGACGTATCAAACGTCTGGATTGTGGTTTCTCCCTCAGGATTGGTTCTGCTGATCTGATTACCATCCGTGTCATAACTGTATAGAGACACATTTCCCAGCGGGTCTGTCATAGATAGGATATTGCCATCTTCATCATATTCGAGAACGGTGATGCTGCCATCACCATCCGTCAGTACTTCCTGCCTGGAGCCAATATTGTGGGTATAGGTAATCACCCGTCCATCGGCACCGGTTGAACTGATCAACCTGCCATTGGCATCGTATTCATTACGCGAAACCACACGGTTGAGCGGATCAACCACACTGATCAGGCCGTGCTGGTAGTTGTAGCGGAATTTTGTGGTGTTACCTTCAGCATCACTATGGGCGAGAAGGTCACCACTAGCGCTGTAGGTATAATCCTGGGTATTCCCTTCAGGATCAGTTACCCGGGCAATACGCCCATTTGGATCACGCTGGAATAACACGGATTTCCCGGCAGAGTGAATTATCCCATTGATCGTAAATGTGAGTGTATTGCCGTTGTTATCGCGGATACTTTCTATACCACCCTTCTTATGTATGATAATTTCAGTGCCATCCGCTGCGGTATAACGGAATCGGCTCGGGTCATAAACCGAGTTCGTCAGGTCATCCAGCAATTGAACTTCACCCGGCTGTGAATCCAGTATTGAAAGATTATTATTATCCAGGCTTTCCAACTTACCCCGGGTGCCGGGGCGAGGAACAAATATTGCCATGTTAGCAACAGGAGGAAATGGAACAATGGCCGATTGATTGGGCGTTATCCTCAGATCAAACTCTTCAACCCTGCCATTAACCATGGTAAGACTGACTTTGTGATCGTCCATGGGCTGCAGATTGTAGGCCAGCCCAAGTTTGATAACAGCCCAAGCTGAACCGAGAACACGATTTGTGCGTAACTGAATATCCCGGAACCCAAGCCTCCAGCCAATACCAAAGTCACCCGTTGCCTTATCCCTGCTGTCATAGGTTCTGTTAATCGTAATCGGAATTCCGCTCATGGGAATTTGCAGGTCAGTAAAGGTCGTAGTGAAGTTACCCACCTTCATATTGCTATCGACCTGCACGATTTTTTCTACACTTAGCTGGTTCCCACCAGTATCAAACACCGTCAACCTAAGCGTATAAAGACCATTGATCAACAGCGTCGGATCGAACTGCCCCAGCACACCACCCATCACTGGTGTCGTACTCGTCACGATCGGTGTGAAGTTAGAATCTCCGGCGACTGCATAGGCCAGTTCATACTTCAGGAAATTCCCATCACTGGCTGTACCAGTGATGTCCACGGGTTCGGTGACTTCGGCGTTATTTTCCGGTGAGTTGATCTCGGCCAATGGCGGCAGGTCATCACTCGGCGTACGCGCAATGACATTGACCGTGGCGGAACCCACGATGCCATCATGCGTGGCCGTGATATTGAAAACTCCCGGGGTGGGGGAACTGAACACCGGCCCGGCGGACCAGTTGACTACACCGGTCAGGTTCTGGCTGGTGCCATCTACGAAAATACCAACCGCCTTCAGCGTTGACGGTTGGCTGGTAAGCACCGTCGAATCAGCTGGTAACACTCATATTTCAATGAGTTCCAAGTTACCGTCGATGTTGTCGCAATCCTGGTCAATACCGTCCCCTTCAGGATCAT
>CAVPHY010000015.1:0-4114 GCA_963704855.1 uncultured Gammaproteobacteria bacterium | reverse complement strand
TGCTCTCCGTTTTTACCACTTCCGGCTCGGGGTCTCCGAACAGCTCATCCCGGAAGCGATCCGTGAGCAGAAACACGATCGCCATCGACAGGATAACGATGATGCCGCGGTTGAGTTGGTGACCGGTGTGCCGGGCGATGGATTCATTCCGGTCGACATCCTTTTGGAGCTTGACGCCATCGGGTGTCATCTCAAACGCCCAGGCGACGATGATGGCAATCGGAAAGCCGACCGCTATACCCAGCATGAACACCTGCATCACCCAGTCGGGCGCATTGATGTTCTCCAGCACCAGGTCGACGATCTGCAGCAGAAGCCAGGCAGCAACGGCGTAGGCGATACCCACCCGGAAGACGTTACGGCGTTTTAGTTCATTAAACAGGCTCATAGGTATTCCGTAGGGTGGGTAACCTGTTACCCACCGTTTTCGTGTTTGATATTGGGTAAAAAGTTACCCAAGCTGCGGTTTGGCAGTTCTGTGTGCTCATGGTACCGGTGGTTGCTTCCAATAGCTGACGTTTTCATAGGGGCCAAACTCCCGGCGTGCTTCAATCAATTCTGCGAGCCCCGGTTGTTGCCAGAACGCAGTCCATGCCGGGTCATTGCTGATCTGTTCAGGCAGATAAAAATACTCGGGCCAAGTCAGTATCTGCTCTTTATCCTCATAGGCTTTTTGCATCAGGGGGAGCGCAGCGTCAGCTCCATCCAGCCACGCGACATAAAATGCCGTCATGGTCATGAACGCGGATTCCCTGTTGTTCTCGGTTGGTTCTTGCCGGTCAATCAGAATTCTTCTGAGGTTTTCCCGGTCGTGCTGTCGCCAATGGAGCATGGCCCGCCAGTTGCTTACGTAGCCCGGGTCCGCATTCAGTTTTTCCACTGCCATTTCTATGGTTTCGATCGCTAATTCATATTGACCAAGCATGATCAGTGCCGTGATATAGGGATCAAGTCGATCGTACGAATCGGGTGCGAGTCTCCTGGAGGTTTCAGCGGGTTCAAGCGCATCTTCGTTTCGATTCAATATGAGCAATAAGAACGCCAGGTCCGAATAGTGAACAGCGGCGAGCGGATCCAACTCTATCGCGCGGTTTTCTATTCTCAGCGCTTCGGCAAAATCACCACTCAGGGTCAGGAAATCACCATACATATTGACGATATCAACATTGTTAGGGGCGAGTTGATAGGCTTTTTCAAAATTTCGCCGGGCGGTCCTTATGTCTAAATTCGAATGGGCCTGAATACGCCCCAACGCCATGTAGCCTTCCGCATTGTTCGGGTGTATCCGGATGGATTCCCTGGCAGCTTCCAGGCCGAGTTCACTGGCTTGGGTAGCGGCAATTTTCTGCGTGTAAGAGGGTAGGAGACCATAGGTGAAAGCCATTCCGGACCAGGCTTCGGAAAAATTGGCGTCCAGAGTCGTGGCCTGTTTAAACAGTTCCACCGACCGGAGCAGGTTATCTCCACCCCGGTTTGCGAGAAAATATCGCGCCTGTAAATACAACTGGTAGGCTTCGAGGTTTTCCGTGGGCTTCTGATGGTCACTTGCAGCGCTGGCACCCAATTCGGCTTCCAAGGCCTGGGTTATGGCCAGCGCAATGTCATCCTGTATGGCAAACACATCATCCATTTCGCGCTCATAGGTTTCCGACCAGAGGTGATAGCCGTTGTCCACCTGGATCAGCTGGGAAGTGATACGCAGACGGTTGCCCGATTTGCGCACACTGCCTTCCAGAACGTTGGCCACCTTCAGCTGCCGGCCGATTTCACCGATATCCAGGTTTTGTCCCTTGAACTGGAAGGAAGAGGTGCGGGCGGCGACGCGCAACTGGTCGTTCTGCGCTAAACGGTTCAGCAGTTCTTCGGATAAGCCATCAGAGAAATATTCCTGCTCGGGGTCTGACGACATATTGACGAAGGGCAGAACGGCCACCGAGCGGTTGCTGTTGTCTGCAGCCTGGTCGTTAGCTTCTATTTGTCCTTTAACTTCTGTGGGCGCAGGAACTGCAGGAGGAACTTCTTCACGCGATATAAACCGTTCACCAAGCAATAGGACTACCGCAAGTGCCAGGAAGGTAATAATCGTGCGGTCCAGCTTACGGCCGGTGCTTTGGGTTACCGATACACTGCGGTCAATTTCAGATTCAAGCTTGATACCGTCCGGTGTGATTTCAAACACCCAGGAAAATATCAGCACGACCGGCAGCCCCACCATGGCCGCGAGTACAAACACCTGTATCACCCAGTCGGGTGCGGTGATGACGTCGAGGACGAAGTCGATACCCTGCAGCAATACCCACGCGACCACCACGTAGGCGATGCCCATGCGGAACACGTTGCGGCGTTTGAGTTCGGTAAAAAAGCTCATTATGTTTGTTCTTCCGGAGCGTATTGCTGCATGAATTCAATAAAGATCGGGTCCGAGCGGATGCCGTCGAAGGCGGGATGATACATGATCGGGTAGATGGTCGGGCCTGCATCGCCATCCAGCATGGCTCGCAATAGCACAACAGCGCCTTTTGCATCACCCGCCGCAGCCAGACCGGTAGCTGCGTCAAATTTGAAAATGCCAGCGAGAAACGCATCTTTGGGCGCCGTTTGCAGGGCTTGTTGGCAGTATTTTTTGGCATCGGCCAATTCGCCCAGTCCGCCCGTGATCATGCACAATGAGCGGTTGATGGCGTAGTTTCCCGGTTTGTCCTGTAATAGGGACTCAAATACCTGTTTGGCATCCCGCAGCAATGGCGTAGCGTTTTCAACATTGCCGGCATATCTATGGGTCAGTCCGGTTAACATCGGTTTTGTCAAACGGTAGTCCTTGGTGTCCAGAAAGCCTTCCGGCCAATCAGCCACATCCTGTAAAGCAGTCTCAAAGTCATCCAGGAATAAAGATGACTGCCAGCTGTGCCATTGGATTTCCGGATCGATGGTCGACGTAAGGTGGGTCAGATGTGCATAGCTGTTGATATCGCCCGATTCGTTTAGGTTTAGTAGTGCGATGAACGAAAGCGATGCCGGGTCGTTCACGTCTATGGCCTGTGCTTCGACGAAAGCTAGTGATGCTTCTTTAAAACGACGCAAACCGCCCAGTGTCTCGCCTATATTGGCACTGTGTTGTATGTTCCTCGGGTCGAGTTCCCTGGCCTGCTGAAAGGCGGCCAGCGCAGCCTCCCAGTCTCCCATTCTGCGCAGGACATATGCACGGGCCTGATGCGCACGCGCATTGTTGGGTAGCGCAGCTGATGCCTTCTGCATCAGGGGCAGAGCTTTGGCATAATCGCGATAACCCCAGTAGTGATAATAACCTTCCGCGAGGTCTAGCTCTGGCAGTGTCGGATCAATGGCACGCCCACCTTGAATGGCTTCCCAGGCCGCATCGCGAGTTGCCGGGTCGGTATCGTAAAACCAGTACTGCTGGAGTAACAAGATAGCCTTCAAGCTCCAGGCCTCAGCAAAATCAGGATCAAGTTCCACGGTGTGAGAAATCTCCGCGAGACCTCTTTTCATCACACTTACGTCCTGCTGGATGCTCATGTTCATGGCACGCTGATAGGACTCCCATGCTTCGAGGTTGTTGGTCAGTGCCCGGTTTATACTCGTTTCTTCCTCGGCGCTGAGCGTGGCCTGCAGCGCCTGTGCGATGGCGCGGGCGATTTCCGCCTGTATATCGAACAGGTTTTCTGCCGTCAGTTCACGGTTATAGGTTTCCGCCCACAGATGTTCATCGGTATTGGCATCGATCAACTGCGCGTTGAAACGGATACGTGAACCCGAGCGCTGCACACCGCCTTCGACGATGGTGGATACACCGAGTTCCGCTGCGATCTGCGGTATCTTCTTGGTGGTGTCCTTGTATTCCAGAACCGAGGTACGGGAGATCACTTTTAACGAACCGATCTTGGCCAGTTGGGTGAGCAGGTCGTCGTGCATGCCTTCGGCGAAAAACTGGTCTTCCTGGTTGCTGCTGCGGAACGCAAATGGCAGAACCGCGACCGATTTTTCATCTTCGCTGCGTGCCTGGGGATTTGATTCCCTGTCAACGACACTCGCGTCTTCGGCTACTGCCTGAACCGCTTCTGCCGAATCCACGCGGTGTGACCCGTTGACGAACTTG
>CAVPHY010000014.1:0-14990 GCA_963704855.1 uncultured Gammaproteobacteria bacterium | reverse complement strand
TGGGTAGCAATATGCAGCCATGCTGTACGGTGATAAGGGCCTGGTCATTCGCACAGCGCAAAGACTGACGGCAAGCTGAAAACACAGTTAGCCACTCACAACATCGCCGGGACGGACGTGCCAAGCGGGTCTAAACCGGTATCGCGTCACCCTGGCTGCTTGCATAAGAGTTATCTATCAAGGCCATGGGAAAAATCAATTTAACTGGCACTTGATAAAGCCCCATAATCTCCCCAATTAACACCGGGTGACGCTCTCACCCATTCGAATTTTCGTTAACCAAGGAGATATTCAAGTGACCCACAAGGTACCCAGCATTACTTTTAAAACCCGTGTCCGTGATGAAAGCGTTGAAGGCCCAAATCCTTTTCGCTGGCAGGATGTGACATCAGACGAAATCTTCAAAGGTAAGAAAGTGGTCGTGTTTGCCCTACCCGGCGCATTTACACCCACCTGTTCCAGCACCCACCTGCCCGGTTATGAAAAGCACTACCAGGCTATGCGTGACGCAGGTATCGACCAGGTCTACTGTCTGAGTGTTAACGACGCCTTCACCATGTTCCAGTGGGGCATCCACCAGGGTGTGAAGAACGTGAAATTGCTGCCGGACGGCAGCGGTGATTTTTCACGCCTGATGGGTATGCTGGTACGCAAGGACAACGTCGGTTTCGGTCTGCGCTCCTGGCGCTACTCCATGCTGGTCGAAGATGGTGAAATCAAGAAGATCTTCAGCGAGGCCGGCAAGCAGGATAATGCACCCTCCGACCCGTTCGAAGTCAGTGATGCCGACACCATGCTGGCTTATATCAAGTCCAATTCCTGAAAAGGAACGCCGTAATAGAAACGCAGAACCTCCGGGTTCTGCGTTTTTTTACATTTAAACAGGGTACCTGACCAAACCGCGATAAGCGGGGTTCAGGCTGGTTGCATGACGAAATTGGAATTCGTGCGCCTGTTACTCAAGTACATACAACTGCCAAAGATCCTTGCGCGTCATCTGCAAGAACGGACTCATGGCCAGCAGGCCCGTTTTCCCGATGCTCTTCTCGAGATAACGCATTTCTTCGAACTTGGCGCGGGTGCGTTCACCCACCGGTGTATCGAGACCGTTTTCCCGCATCATCAGCACGCCTTTCGCGCGCAGCGCCAGTTCGGTATAGAGACGCAGGTAACACAACATGTCCACGACCACGGTGCCGGGAAACTTTTGTTTCAGGTCGTGTAAAAACCGGCCGATTCTGGACTCTGAAAACTCCCCCGAGTTGATCTGCTCCAGTAACATCGCATCTTCGTCAAAATCCACTTCCAGCCATTCGTGCATGCTCCTCGCACTTTTCTGGAAGACAACCAAAAATATTGGCGGCAAGGCCAACAGGGTGCCGAGGGTTGTAAAGATCGGTGTTCCGGGAAAATGATTGAAAACCGAATGAATCGTGATGGCAACGATGAAACCGGGTACTAACAGCAGTGGATTGATTTTCATCCGGCGCTCAGTAAGTGATTGCGCCATGACGCCGAACAGGGCCATCGCGCCGCCATGCATGATGGCGGTGCCGAAACCGCGCACAACCCATACCGCGATCTGGGCGTCCGCCGCAAGGTACAAATAATAAAAATTCTCGACCACACCAAAGCCGGCACCCACCGCGAAACCGAGTATCGCTGAATCCACCAGGAAACCGATACGGTTGGTCCTGAACAGATAGATCATCACGCAGGCTTTCATACCCTCTTCGATGACGGGGGCCGCATATCGGGAGTAAGTCATAAAATCCAAACCCAACAGACCCATGGCATAACCATTGATCCAGTAACCGGCAATCGGTAAAAGGGCGCCTGTGAGCATGACCCATAGGACGGTACGAAGGCTGACCAGCTTATAACTATCCATGTATAAGAGAATGAGCAGGAATATCAGGACCGGTAACAGCCCGACCGGTGCCCGGGTGAGCAGGTCAGCAGACATGGATCAGCAAACTGTTATCAGGGAAATCATAACCCCCTATTCTGCGCGATGTGGGCGTCGCTTCACAATATTTTCAGCGAAAACATGATTTCGTCATCCTGCTTGGTACCTTTACGGAAACCGGCTGCGTAGCCAACTGACAAGGTCATAGGCAGCCTGTGTACAACCGTGAAATGAAGATCGAACTGGATCCCGGCACTGGTGAATGTCCGTTCAAAGTCCTCACCCGGATCTGCGATCAGACCGGCGACAAAGATAGCCGGACGTATCCAGCTGAGAAAGAAACCCGGTGTACCCAACGACTCGAAACGTATCGGCGGCAGGTTCCACTCCGCCACCGATTTCACAAAGTTCCGCGCACTGATGGCGTCGATCTCAAACCCCGGCATGGAATAGAACATCCGGTAGCGCTTTACCTCACCATCATCCACGTAATTATTCCCAAACCCGCCGAAGTAGTAGTTGGTCAGCGTATTCAGGCGATCCCCATCGGCGATACCGCCCGAGTTGTAGAACCAAATAGAAGAATGCTTCCATGGCAGTGCAAACCCAAAATCAAGACCGGCGCGAAGCTTGGGTATGGTATCGCTGTTTGCGTGGTCGGCACTGGCAACGACATCCCAGCGCCAGCCCTTTTCATGGTCGACTGCGCCCATGGATTGACGGGTGTGGCTGTAGTTAAGCTCAAGCTGACCGTGCAGGATATCCTCATAAAAAAATGTCGGTACGTTCTGATTACCAGGCAAAGTATCGAGCCCGGTGTAATAGGCGAGGTCGGCGGAAAAATCCAGCACCCTGGGCTTGTCAAAAATCAGCGCTTTCTCATAACTGATGATAAAGGCATCACCTTTTCTGCTGCGCTTGGTCGGGCCAAACAGATCATAAAAATCGGAATCGTTATGCCAATAGCGCGCGCGCCAGTTCAAGGCACGGTACTCGGCATTGAAATGAAGTCTCTCGGCAGAATCCAGGCTGCTGTCGGGCGAGTAGGATGCGTTGATATCCAGGTTGTGCAACTGGGCAGGATCCTGAAATTTCATCGCCCAGCCAATCGCCAACGAATCCCTGTATCCCTCGATGATGGGATAGCCCGACTCGTACCCCAGTTCACGGTAGGGCCGGTATTTACCACGATTGATTATCTTTCCGTCATGGTCAATTTCAGAAAGTGTACCCACGACATTCCAGTCACGTAAGACCGGATGTTTTTTGACGATCTCATTACCCAGGAAAACAATTGCACTCAGGTCGTCAAGTGGCACCGGGTCAATCACGGTCGGGATGAAACCCTTGCCACTGTATTCGAACACGATCAGCGAGCCGTCCTCGCGGGGGATGGGGCGGAAAAAACCGGTCTCCGCGTTACTGACCGCCTCCATTTCACCCGTTGCTATCTCGTAACGGAAAATATTGGAAACACCGGTTAAAAAAGAACTTCCGAACAGGTAGCGTCCGTCCGGTGTAAATACGAAGCCTTCGGGAGTCGATGTCATGAAATTGTATTCGGCAAACGGCTCCATCTTCTGCTGCAAGATATCCGCAGTGCGATAAACCCGCAGGTATTGGCTTGCATCGATCTCCCCCAGGGACAGGGACAGCATCGATCCGTCCGGCGAGATATCCATCTCGTACGCTACGTCACCGTAAGGCCAGGTGTGCAGCTGGTTCCACTCGGTATACGGTGGCGGAATTCTAACCAGTGAAACATAGCCGTTAAGATGGCGCAGCCCCCAGACCGATCCATCGGCCGCATTGAAAGCCAGGTCCCCGACCCGCGCGTCCTTGATTAACATCCGCTTTTTACCGGTTTTGAGATCAACCGCCATCAGGTCACGGTAGGCGTGGTTATCATCGGTGTAAAACAGGGTTTTTGAGCCGGGATCATAGGCAGGTGACGTCACCGGGTAAACCTTGGGGCCTTTGATATCCACGACACGTTCAATGCTTCCGTCAGCCAGGGACATTTTGCCGATATGGGCAAGCACGCCCGGATATCTGAAAGCGCCGATCATCACCTGCTCGTCGGAATCAATAAAGGAGCGGGAAATTGACCCCAGCGCTTGTGCTGCGAGCGGCCGGACCGGTGTCAGCGTATGCTCGCGGACCGCGGCAAGGTTTTTCTGCTGAAACGCCTTCTCAAACCCGATCCACTGCATCCATGAGTCTTTCAGTGGTAAGCCGAAGACCTTTTCAAATTGCTTTGCATAGTATCTTTCACTGTCTTCACCCCGTTTGAGCCAGTCAACCATTTGCTGTGGTGAATACTCAAAGGCGAGGTAACTCATAAAGCGGGTGCCATACAGGTAAGCATTGACCATGCCCTGGAAATCGATACTGCTTCCCTCGGCGACGATACCGAGATTGCTGTAGAAGTGGGCGTCATCACGCACCATGGAGCGAAATACCATCTCGTCATAGGCGCCCTGCGCCCGGCCAACACCACCTGACATCCAGGTCTCGACAAAGGTTGCAGAGCCTTCCTGGTACCAGCGTGGTGCACTCAGCCGCGGTGTCGCAAGATAGTTGTAAAGAATGGACTCGGGATGCACATCGTTCTGACGTGGTTTGCCACCAAAAAATCTCCGCCAGCGCAGATCCTGCTCATTCGCAACATCCATGGTCGCCACGTGGGTCATTTCGTGATTCATGATCATGAAGGTTCTTTCATTACCTGGCAATGTCTCGAGTGTCTGGTTGGATGGTGCGATGTACACTGAGACCGCATTGCGCGGCGAGACACTGGCTCCGGCGTTGCCATAATCACTGAAGTCGGTCAGGATCACCGAGGTTTTCTCTCGTGGATTCCAGTCGAAAAGGTAACGTTGGAACTCGACAGAGTTGTGAAAGCTTTTCGATATGTGTGGGACCAGGTAAGTCTGGAATGGATCCTGGTATATCAGCAACAGATCATCGGTTTCGATAAAATCAATCTCGAATGGTGCGGCTGTGGCCTTTGTCTGCGACAGGCCAATCACCAAACCAGCTAATAGAATTCCCCACCGCACCCCGTACCTCCCGATCGATCGTATTGTTTCATTTAGCATACTAGGTAATTGGCCGTTCTGCTTTCCAGACCTGCAAAGCCAACCACAATAAGACTGCGCCAAATGGCTGGAAAAGCTTGCGGTTAAAAAAAAACCGCCTGCCAAATGGCAGGCGGCGGTCTTGACCTCTTGATGTAGATGCCCTTGCTTTTGAAGTATCAGCAATGGGCTCTTTCCCATTAACGCTATTGCGATGCGTTCCGGAGCGCTTCGTTGGCCATCGCTGAGCGGAAACTGTCACTGGCCATCGCTGAGCGGAAGCTGTCGTTGTTCATCGCTGAACGGAAAGCCTCGGAGTTCATCGCTGAACGGAAAGCCTCGGAGTTCATCGCTGAACGGAAAGCCTCGGAGTTCATCGCTGAGCGGAAAGCCTCGCTGTTCATCGCGGAACGGAAAGCCTCGCTGTTCATGGCCGAACGGAAGGCTTCTGAGTTCATCGCTGAGCGGAAAGCCTCGCTGTTCATCGCGGAACGGAAAGCCTCAGAGTTCATCGCGGAACGGAAAGCCTCAGAGTTCATCGCTGAACGGAAAGCCTCGCTGTTCATGGCCGAACGGAAGGCTTCTGAGTTCATCGCTGAGCGGAAGGCCTCAGAGTTCATCGCCGAGCGGAATGCCTCGCTGTTCATCGCGGAACGGAAGGCCTCTGAGTTCATTGCTGAGCGGAATGCCTCGCTGTTCATCGCTGAACGGAAACTGTCGCTCGACATCGCGGCGGAAAGTGATGCATCAGCTGCCAGGGCTGCATCAAACGCTGCGTCATTTGCCATTGCGGCACGGAAGCTGTCACTGGCAAGCGCGGTGCGGAATGCCTCGTTGTTCATAGCGGTGCGGAAAGCTTCCGAGTTCATCGCATTACGGAAGTTATCACTCGCCATTGCACTGCGAAAGGCCTCAGAGTTCATCGCCGAACGGAACGCTTCACTATTCATGGCAGCGCGGTAACTGTCGCTGGCCATCGCGTTACGGTAGCTGTCGCTGTTCAGGGCCGAACGGAATGCCTCCGAGTTCATCGCTGAACGGAAAGCCTCGCTGTTCATGGCGGAGCGGAAGGCCTCGCTGTTCATGGCGGAGCGGAAGGCCTCTGAGTTCATCGCCGAACGGAAGGCTTCCGAGTTCATCGCCGAGCGGAATGCCTCGCTGTTCATCGCCGAACGGAATGCCTCACTGGCCATTGCTTCTCTGAATGCATCGCTGTTCAGTGCATCGGCAAACGCTGCATCTGTTACGATCTGTTGGAACAAATCGGTTTGCATCAACTGGGCAACGCTTTCATCCCCGAGCTCCACATCACTTTTTGTAATTTGCTCACCACGATAGCGTTCGGCTGGAACAATCGTTCCCGATGCCTGGTCGCTACCAGATGGGAAATCATCACCCAGGAAAGCAACGCCGCCTATGACCACTGCCAAAACGCCTACTACTATCCAGGTTTTATGACTGTTCATGCTCATTTTCTTTGTCCTCGTTTGGTTTAATCGTTATGACCTTGAAACGAAATGGCTGTTGCAGGCCTCAGAACTTATTACCGCCGGAGATCAAAAAAGTTGGCGGTGATATTAAAAAAATAGTTTAAAACTTTGAAATATTCAATTCGGCCTGCTGGACCAGTTCGCTGTTGGAAAAGAATTCCAGTACCAAAGGAGCGTTCTGTCGGGCCATTGATATGCGTCTCAGGTTCACCGTGTAGCGTTGTTCGCCAGGACTGGAAAAATGGATAACACCGTCTACCACTGACACGGTTTCAACCGGATCCTGCAGACGTGTTACACCGTCAAACTCCAAACCGCGTCCGGCAAAATTCACGACCAGTTCGGAAGGACCGTCAGAAGTCAACTGCACATCCAGGGTAAGTAATTCACCCTTATGGCGCAGTTCCACCAAACCGTTCAGCCTGTCAGTAGCAAGACTGACACGGTCAAGTAACACGCCCTGCTGACCGGAGACATCCCTTTTTGCTATGGTGCCGGTCAGGCTCGCGTTGTCCGTGGCCGTTATGGGCTCTGAACCCATTTCGTACACACTGACCGTCAAAAGCACCCCGGCTGCCAGCGCAAAACCGGTGCGTAACCAGTTTTTATTTAACCAGCTTCCCAGGACCCCCGGCTTCCCCAGGCCGGTAGTGCTTTGTGCAGGCAACCTGACCTGTCTTTCAATGGTTTCCTGCAGGTATTGGGGCGGATCGACTTGCGGTAATTCATCAAGCATCCGCGTAACCACCCTCAATTCCATATCCAGGTTTCGTACAGCCGGTGACGTGGCAATATGACGGTCCAGTTCGTCCTGCTCCGTGGTGCTTAATTCGCCATCGATACTGCGGTTCAGTAAATCCAGTACGTGTTGATCAACGATGGCCTGGCCGGTCTCATTCTTTACGTTCATCTCTGTCAATGCCCCTTTCCATGTTTCTCGCCATTCTCCAGTGTTTTCTTGAGTACCTGACGAGCCGAATACAGACGTGATTTCACCGTTTTTTCAGGCAATTGCAGAATCTCGCTGATCTCCTGATAACTACAGCCAGAAATATGCTTCAAAACCACGACGGTCCTGTAGTCATCATTCAACATCATCATCGCCTCCTGCACCCGCTTGCAGAGTCGTTTAGAGTCCAGTGTTTCCGCAGGACCCTGCCACGGTGAAGCCTGGCTATCATCCAGAGACTCCTGAGAACGACGCTTTTTGACCTGGTTGAGGGATTCATTGACCGCTATCCTGTAAACCCAACTGAAAAACTTGAACTTCTGATCGTAATCGGCGAGATGCTCAAACACCTTGAGAAAAACTGTTTGTGTTGCATCCGCTGCGTCATCCCTATTTCCCAGTATTCTATAAGCTGCATTAAAAACCGGCCGTTGGTACTGGCTGACCAACTGGGACATTGCCCGTCGGTCGCCGCGTTTACAGTCGTTTACAAGGGCAGCATCCTTGTCCTTATGCATAACTACTTCCGGGGGCGGAAAAAGTTGGTGGGTTTGTGAAATCAATTTCCATGCGGTGCTGAAATACTACACACTCAGTTACGCGCAGGCACAATTTCGAACAGCTTGTCGAAACCGGAGTAACGGAATATGTCGTTGATATGGTGGCTGACATTGATTAGTTTTATGCCTCTTCCCGACCCCAACAGGCGTTTGTGGGTTTTCAGCAACACACCCAGACCGGCACTTGAAATATATTCCAGCTTCTCGAGGTCCAGCACACACTGGCCTTCGACCTGGTCCAGAAATTCCTGGGCCTTGACCGCCTGGGCTGCATCCAGCCGGCCGTGAACAGCAACCGTTCCATCATCCGCAAGTATTATTTCAAACATCAGGCTACTTCCTGTCCACAATAAACGTGATCTTGCTTTGCCGGTTCCGGTATTCATAGTGAATGGAATCGACCATCTTCATAACCAGGTACAAACCCAACCCGCCTGGCGTGCGCTCGTCCAGTGGTGCATCGACATCAACGGGAGCGACGCTGGTCGGGTCAAATCTTTCCACATCGTAATCCGTCAACCTGACTTCAAGTCCAAGCGCGTGCGGCACCATTTCGATCAGGATATCCTCACTGGATTCAGTGTTATACGTCACCATGTTGACAAATATTTCTTCGGTTGCAAGGTCCACGACATGACGCAGACCAGCTTGCAGACCTATCTGATCAAAAGCCGCTTCCGTCATTTTTACAATGTTCTTGAGTTCGTCAAAGTTACGTTTAAATTTTTTCTGCATTATTCCCGTTCCTTTCAGTTTACTGTTCCGGTAGTCGCCGCACCAATACCAGGGTAATGTCATCCGCCTGAGGCGCGTCACCGCCAAACTCTTTCACCGATTTAATCAGGTCCTTACACAGATCGGCCATTGATTGCTGGTGTCCGCCCTTTAAAACTGCAGCGACGCGGTCTTCACCAAACTGTTCTCCCTGCAGATTGGCGTATTCGTAAACACCATCTGAAATCAGTGCCAGGATGTCCCCGGGCTCCAACTGCAGGTTAGCGGATTCCTGCTTGTCGTCAATCTCCATGATACCCACCGGAAAGTTGGTTGGTTTGTACCAGTTGCACACCCCATCCTTCGCCTGGAAATGCAATATCGGCCCCTGCCCTCCCGAATGGTAATTGACCCGGTGCGTGGCAGGATCCAGAAACCCCATGAACGCGGTTATGAACCTGTCGTCGGGCAAATCCTCCGCCAACTGGTTGTTGACATGCATATAGGCCTGGTCAAGATCGGCACCTAACCTGAACGACACCCGCAACATGGCCTGCATCTGGGTTGCAGACAAGGCAGGGCCAAACCCGTGACCCGTCGCATCACCCAGCAGCATGAATAAACGATCATTCAGCGCAACCAGGTCATACAGATCGCCGCCGGTGTGGTCGGTCGGTTGAAAATGCCCATGCAGATCATAACCAGGCACATCCGGCATCGAGTCCGGCAGGGTACTCATCTGGATATCACGCGCAACTGCCACCTCCTGGCTCAGGATGGCATTGGCGAGTAACTCATCGGTCATATAGGAGTGCTGAATAGCCACGGCGGCCTGTGCGGCCAGTGCCGGCCCGACCCATTCATCGTGTTTGTCAAACTGCCCGGTATCAGCACCCAGCCACTGCATTACCCCCAGGACCGAATCATCAAGACCGAGGATCGGCACGTTCAACAGCGAACGTGTCTCACCGCCCTTGATCTGAACCGGGTTTTCAAGGAACAACGCATCATCCCGGCATTCATGAATATTGGTGATTGCTGATGATTCGGCACATCGACCTGCCCAGCCCTCGCCGATGGCAAGTCTTTTCGGGTTCTCACTGGCGGGTACGACCATCACGAGCTGCCTGGAACTTTTTTCGAGTAACCACAAAACCCCTGTCTCGGCAACGATTGCAACCTTTCCGACCTCGATGATCTCTCGCAAAAGTTCCGGCATCGCTTCGGGCGCAGCCAGGCGGTGCATGATATCCAGGATACGAACCAGCGACTCACGGGTAATCTCGTTTGGGTTGTCAAGGTGATTCATAAATTAGCAACTTTTTCTTATCATCTGATAAATATAGCAAAAATATGCGAAACATGTCCGAATTCAGATAATCCGAAATGTTCTGCAGAACCGATACTGCAGCGTTTCTTCCCACACCACGAAATCGCAACAATCCGTGTTATGGGATGCAGGTTCCTCGCTGTCTATGCGGATATCTGCGTCAGTTTTTTCAGAAGTCCCAAAAGATAATCAACCTGCGGAAGGTGGGTCCGAAAGTGCAATACGGCCAGACGCAAAAAGAATTTACCTTCAATCAGCGTCGAGCTTATAAACACTTTTCCATCGGCCTTCACCGCTTCCACCAGTTGCCGGTTGAAACGATCCGTGTCACCTTCGCCGGGTACGAAACGATAGGTCACCACCGACAACTCCGGATAGGGACCTGTCTCCCACCCCGGTATCATTCCCAGTTGCTCATGAAAGTACCGCGCCAGCCATATTTTCTCCGCCAGCGCTGCACGAAACGGTGCCAGGCCAAACAGTTTTAATGGCAACCAGAAACGCAAACCCCGGTAAGGCCGGGTCAATTCCAGTGATAAATCTGCAGGTGAATAGTGTCCGCTGACAACCCTCGCGTCCTGCATATAATCGGCCTGGTAGGCCTGTGAGCGTGCCAGCCATTCCTCATCCCTGACCAGCACCGCACCTGAACCATACGGCAGAAACATACCTTTGTGCGGATCCAGCACAACGGAATGCGCCTTGTCCAATCCACGCAATACCTGCCTGCCCTCATCGCACAACAGGAAGAAGCCACCGTAGGCCGCATCCACGTGCAACCACATATCATTTTGCTCTGCCACCTTCGCTATGGCGTCAACCGGGTCCACCGCACCGGTATCGGTGGTACCCGCCGAGGCAATAATGAGCCAGGGCTTTAAACCCGCCGCCTTATCCGCGGCGATCAGATCTTGCAGTGCGGACACCTGCATGCGGTAGTGACCGTCCATCGGCACCAGCCGTTTTTGACAATCGGCCAGGCCTGCGGCACGTATGGCTTTGTCAATGCAGTGATGTGAATCCGAAGTGGTGTAGATACAACTGCTTTCGACCTGTCGGGCCCGGATCCCCATGGTCTCACGGGCCGCAATAATCGCCGTCAGGTTAGCCATACTCCCGCCGGAAGTCAGGTCGCCACCGGCACCTGCCGGGTAGCCCAGCACTCCGGCCATCCACTGCACCAACTGCCGCTCCATTTTTGCACCACCCGGTGATGCGAAGGACACACCCGAATAACAATTGGTAATATCCGCCAGGAAGTCCCCCCATGCGGATGGATAAATCCCGCCACCGGGAATATAGCCCATATGGCCACCTGATGCCGGGTTGATACCTTCACTGAACACCGCGGTTTCAAGCATATCCAGTAGCACAGGAAAATCCTCTGCGGCTTCGGAAAAAGGCTGCTCCAGCGTCTTGCTACGGCCCTTATCAGGCCGATACGTATTGCTGACCGGCAATCGATTCAGAAAATCTTCGGCATGGGCCAGGGCCTGACTTGTCAATTCTTCGCGACGGTTTGCGGGTGGCTCGAGCACGGCTGACAGCCGTTCAAGTTGTCTGATTTTTGTAAGCATTTTGTACCCGGCTGATGGATTGATTTCTGTAAATAGCTGGTGTGTGCCTATATGATCTACATTATTCCAGATTTGAGTCTTCAAAGGGTTACAAAATGAGCCTGGCAGCGACAGACACACCTGGCAAGACCATTGCGATTGCCGGCAACATCGGTACGGGCAAATCATCACTGGTGGAATTCCTGACGCGAACCTATGGAATCAGACCTTTTTACGAACCAAATGATGAGAACCCTTACCTGCCCGATTTTTACCAGGATATGAAACGTTGGGCGTTTCATTCACAGCTCTATTTTCTGAGCAATAAATTCCGTATGCACCAGCAACTGGAGCAGACCACCGGCGTGGTTGTGCTCGACCGGACCATTTATGAAGACGCGGAAATTTTTGCCACTGCTTTGCATGACATGCGCAGCTTTACCGGCCGCGACTGGGATACTTACTGGAGCTTCTACCAAATCATACTCAATGCGATCAGACCGCCCGACCTGATGATTTACCTGCGTTGCTCAATGCGAACGTTGCGCAAGCGCATTCGCCTTCGTGGCCGGGCCATGGAAAGAGACATACCGCTTTCGTATCTGAAAAGACTGGAAAAGCTGTACGAACAGTGGTTGGCCAGCTACGAATTGAGTGAAGTGCTGGTTCTTGAAACCGACAAGCTTGACTACATTAACGATATGGTGGACTGTCTCGATGTAATGGAACGCGTCGAGGCATTGCTGCCCGAAACATTAAACAGACCAGAATAGAATCCGGTTTCAGCCATCTGTAAGCAAAACAAAAACCGCGCGTAAACCCGGCAAACTCAACCGGAAAAGCCTCATCCATAACCCGCGTAAGACACCTATCTTACTGATTATAAGATATTTTATTTATGCATTTTTGGCTATAGACAATCTGCCATCTTGGCTATAGACAATCTGCCATCTTGGCTATAGACAATCTGCCATTCTGGCTATAGACAATCTGCCATTCTGGCTATAGACAATCTCGCCATCTCGGCTATAGACAATCTGCCATTCTGGCTATAGACAATCTGCCATCTTGGCTATAGACAATCTGCCATTCTGGCTATAGACAATCTGCCATCTTGGCTATAGACAATCTGCCATTCTGGCTATAGACAATCTGCCATCTTGGCTATAGACAATCTGCCATTCTGGCTATAGACAATCTGCCATTCTGGCTATAGACAATCTGCCATCTTGGCTATAGACAATCTGCCATTCTGGCTATAGACAATCTGCCATTCTGGCTATAGACAATCTGCCATCTTGGCTATAGACAATCTGCCATTCTGGCTATAGACAATCTGCCATTCTGGCTATAGACAATCTGCCATTCTGGCTATAGACAATCTGCCATCTTGGCTATAGACAATCTGCCATTCTGGCTATAGACAAAATGGCAAGTCTTGAATTCAGCCATGTGATGACGCTCTTTGAAGTGAACTTGACCAGCTATCAGGGCGAAGAAAGCGTTAGTCCTTACGGAGACGAACCTCCGCCCGGAAGAACGCTACATATTCAATTTCTAGGTTAACAAAACAGTCTGAAACCCAACCTACCAACCCCATGGCTTCTGTATGTCACCATTGGTGCTGCGCAACCTGACATTACGTGCTTTTTGCCTGGGCTTTGAAACCGCCTTAATGAATCCGCTTTGCGAGCCGATCTTTGCCTGGTTTGCCGTTTGTGTACGACCCACCAGTGTTTCATTGACACCGTGCCAACTCGATACCTTGCGATACAACCAGACCGCGGATACAGACACAATAATCGTGGCCAAAAATATTACAACAAGTTCGAACATTCTTTATCTCCTCTAGACCAGTCCTTTTCGGACCCGCCAGTGATTCACTGCTGCCATTAAAGACATTCATAAAACCACTTAAGGGAGACTTTGTGGTTACGGACCCCCCCGTACCACTTTCCGTGTCAAAAATTTCCGGTCTTTTAACCGTAAAATCTCACCAATCGTTGGTGATGGATTAAGCGGGCGGATGCCCGTTAACCGTTGCCAATCATTCTTTTTCTGAAGGAAGACACGCCCGAATAGCCCGCCGATTATCGGTAAAAACCGTTTTATTTTGGAAGAATATCCCCCTTCAAACAACATGGGATGCGTAAACGATTTCACCCCTGTCTCTCAAGAGTATAGACTACGCATCTATAAAAATCATCATGAAGAAAACCATCGAATATAGTTTTTTTTCAAAAACCAATCCGAGAATCAATAAGCGATCCTCCGGGTTCAAAACATCAAGGAGTAAACCAGGTTCAGACTGTCAATATC
The DNA here is from genome assembly GCA_963704855.1 of uncultured Gammaproteobacteria bacterium. Classification (GTDB taxonomy): domain Bacteria; phylum Pseudomonadota; class Gammaproteobacteria; order Xanthomonadales; family SZUA-36; genus SZUA-36. The sequence goes on along the minus strand of CAVPHY010000014.1, from coordinate 1,083 downwards.
GGACCCTGTCGGTTTTTGCGTGCGCCCCCTGAGCCAACTGACCTTGATTCCCTGCTTGCGATCAATTGGAAAACCAAAACTCAAGGCTGTGAGCCAGTTTCCGGAGGGGTTGTTCTTGGCATCACCGTTTACCGTTGCCTCACCGCCCCAGCCATAAGCCGTACTGATCGAGGTCCAGAGCCCGGGCCGGAAGGTATAAATCAGGTGTGCCTGCGTGGCAAACAACGGATCAGTTTCGAGCTGTGCCTCTCTGAAGAAATGATTATTATCAAGATAGAAAAATACCGATCCGCTCAACTCACCTGTCCACTTGCCACGTGTATGTGTAACGCCAAGCTGAGGACGAATTACCCAGCGATTTTCACCCAGGTTGATAAGCCGTTGGGCACTGTAGTCACCGGTGGGCATGGTAACAGCCAGCGCCGCACCGATGATCGTATTGCTCTTCTTGCTGGTGGCAAACTCCTGCATTGATTCCGCCGGCCCGCCGTAAAGCAGCATCGCAAAACCGCATTCTTGACATCACCCGGCCGGCGTCTGCGGACATGCACATCCTCACCGTTCAGTAAGCCTTCCCAACGGCCTGCGGAATAAGGGAGGGTAAAATCGAGACGCGCACTTTTGCCGAGGACACCAAAGGTTCGCATATAAACGAGATTGGCCCTGTGCATATAAAACGTTGCGTCCTTGATCTGCAAAAGCGGATCAAAAAAGATAGTGCCATCAACATAGGCGTATCCGACGCCGAAAAAATTCACCCCCGTAGGCATATGTGACCAGCGACGGGGTTCCGTATCTTGTGCAAATCCGGTACTCGCCCAGAAAAACATCAGCAACAGCGCCACGAAGGTAAGTTTTATATTCTGAATTACGCCTGAAACCTTCATAGTTTTTTATGAACCTGATGCGATGGCAAAAAAGATACTATGAGAGGAACGATATAAGCGCAAGTGCTGCTGTTTCCCGCAAGCCTGGCTGGATTTTTCCGTTATGCAAACAAAGCAGTTTTCGCACTGCCAAGCCTTTGATGCCCTTGATTAGAGACTCAGCCTATTTTAGTAAATTCCGGCAACTCGGAACTTC
>CAVPHY010000013.1:0-6536 GCA_963704855.1 uncultured Gammaproteobacteria bacterium | reverse complement strand
GGAGGTACATGAAAGTTACGGGGTCCGAGTAGAATGCTGTGAGCATAGTGCGCTGACCAATGTCAAGTTTTTGCTGGTAACTAACGGTTGGTTACTTGGTTAACGCCATAAACAACTGCGGCAGTTTTTCCGGCAGGCTTTCAACCCTGTCGATCACCGTGTACTGGTTGCCAAATATCTCCTGCACGTAATCATCGGCATCAGGATCCAGGTTGATGCAGTAGGTGTAAACACCTGCCTGATCGAGTTCCTTGACCGCTTTTGCCGTATCTGCGATCAATAAATGCTGGTCATCGGCATCGACATCGGAGGGTTCCCCGTCGGTCAGGATCAGCAGCAGTTTTTTATCACTCTGCTGGTGGGACAGGTAGTGACCCGCGTGACGTATCGCTGCACCCATGCGGGTCGAGTAACCGGCTTTGATGGCTGCGAGGCGGGACTTTACTTCATCATCCCATTTCTCGTTGAAACCCTTTATGTGCTGGTAGCGCACCTGGTGACGGGTATTGGATGAGAATCCGGCAATGGCGAACGGGTCGCCGAGATCATCGATGGCCATGCTCAGCAGGGCCACGGCCTCCTGGCTCAGTTCCAGAATCGTCTGACTGCAGCCATCGGGGATATCATCCAGGGATGCCGAGAGATCCAGCAGCAGGGTAACCGCGATATTGCGGCCGTCATGCCGGTGGCTCCATATCCATACGCGGGTCCGGCGTAACCCCGCTTTTAGTCGATCAACGAGCGTATGGCGATGTCGAGATGAGTTCGGTGCCTTCTTCCTGGAAACGGATACGCACGGCATTCTGGGGCTGAGCATATCCAGCAGTCGGCTCGAGCCGTTTTCAGAGGGCATGTTTTGTCAGCAACTCATCAATTTTTCCGGGTGATCCCGACGGGTGCAGATTCTCATACAGGCTCACCCAGTCGGGGCGGTAATTCTTGACCCGGTAATCCCATTCCGGATAGTGGCGTGGCGGCAGGCTATCGCTTTCCTCATCGATGCGCTTTTGTTCTTCCCGTTCGAACATCTCCTCGTCATCGCTTTCTTCGATGTATACCCACAGGTGGCGATTGTCATCCCGGTAGCTGATATCGGTATCGGTAAAATGTATGTTTGAGTGTTGATCGCCCTGCGTACGGGTGCGGGCAATGAAGGATACCGCGAGCGCCGCCATTTCCTTCAGGCTGGATTCACCGTGTTGCATGGTGCGGTGAAAGCGCTCGGAAAATTCAATGATGTCCTTGTTTTTATACTTGTGACGCGGGTTCATACAGGCATAGGAAAGCAGGGTCAGGCGATGGCGTATGCATGATTCGTTTTCCTCATCACAGGCGTCTTCAAGCGGTTGGGGGTGCAGCGCCATGAACAGTTGTCGCAGCCCGGGAAATCGCCGGGTGGCCAGTGTATCAATCCGGCAGTCTTCCAGGCATTCGATACCGACGCGTTGAAACGGGCTGTAGTTATCGACGATGATTTTGCCGCTCCAGCGGCGGTGCGCCGACATGTGCGCCAGCGTCGCCCGGTAGCGGTCCAGGCCGCTTATACCTGCTTTGCTGTCATCCAGCACATCGGGAATACGCATCCCCAGCACATCGAAGTAAGGCCGCGGTTTGGGTTGTTCGTCAAAGCCCGTGGAGTAGGGCACCAGTTGCTGCTTTTCATTCCACAATGATTTCAGATACAGATCGAGGCGGCGCTGGTTGTCGGCAAACAGGGTGCCATGGCGTTCACGCTGTAGCACGGCTTTGGAATCGGCCGATTTTAGTGAGAAGTAATCTTTTTGCCGTTCGGGATGGTTTGAGTAATAACGTACACCGTAATCAACCCAGTTTTTGAGCCCCTCGAGGGAAACCTGGCCGAGCAGCACCGCCGTGTTATCGAGAAAATCGGAAAGTGCCGGGCTGGGAATGGTGGTATGAAAACCATGGATAGAGCCCGTCGTGCGCTCCATGAAATCAAATACGATTTCAATAAAGTGATCAAACGACTCCCGGCTTCCTAAGCGCCGGGCGGCAGAGGGCAGGGCCTGTAGAAATGAGAGTATCGATACACCATTGGGTGTGCGGCTGATTTTCCAGACGGACTGCGCAATTTGACCGGCCGCCTGCTCACCGACTCGTCGGCAGATTTGTGGTACTTCTTCAAGATAGACCAGCACCGGTTCAAAACCCCGGCCGATCATGCAAACCAGCGAGGCGCCTTCGAGATAGTCTTGCATGCCGTTTTTGGAGAGGCTTTTAACCGCCTCGTCCATACAACCTTCAAAGACATCTTCCAGTTGCGGGAAGTTGCATTTGAGCGCACTGCGGTAGGTTGGGTAACGGCATTCGATGGTGGCTTTATTCATGAGTTCCGCCAAAGGGGTCAGGTACATTTAGTACTCATTTGAGTCCAAATGAGTACTAAATGTACCTTGCCCCTACCCGAACACCGCGTCGATTGCATGGTCGAGGGTGCTGCGGATATCCGCGTCATCGGTGATGGGTCTGACCATGGCCAGGCGGCAGGCATCGGCAGCGGGCAGGCCACTTTTGATCAGGCTCGCGGCGTAGACCATCAGACGTGTTGAAATGCCTTCATCCAGGCCATGGCCTTTCAGGTTTCGAGCGGCCTGTCCAACCTTGACCAGCTTGCTTGCAATATCCCTGGTTATGCCGGTTTCGGTAACCAGGATAGACGCTTCCAGGTCGGGTTCCGCATAGTCAAAATCCATACCGATAAAACGCTGCTTGGTGGATTGTTTCAGGTCCTTCATCAGGCTTTGGTAACCGGGGTTGTAGGAAATAACCAGCTGGAAATCGTCGTGGGCCTTGACCACTTCGCCTTTTTTATCCAGCGGAAGCGAGCGCCTGTGATCGGTCAGCGGGTGAATGACAACCGTCGTGTCCTGGCGGGCCTCGACGATCTCATCCAGGTAACAGATCGCACCGAGCCTGGCGGCGATGGTCAGCGGGCCATCAACCCAACGTGTGCCATTGGCATCCAGCAGGTAACGGCCGGTCAGGTCCGATGCGGTCATGTCTTCGTTGCAGGCAACGGTGATCAGTGGCTTTTTGAGCTTCCACGCCATGTATTCGATGAAACGGGATTTGCCACAACCGGTGGGTCCCTTGACCATCACGGGTAAGCGCCTGTCATAGGCGGCTTCATACCACGTAACTTCGTTGCCCTGTGGGGCGTAAAAGGGCTCCACCGCGACCTTGTATTGTTCTACGTTGCTCATCTGTGAATTCCTTGTGAAGGGGTCAGGTACATTTAAAATTCATTTAACATTAAATGAATTTTAAATGTACCTGACCCCTTGGCCACTTACCTGTGTACGCCCAGCTTCTCTCTCCAGCCGGGATAGAGTGAATCGGCATCACCCGGGAAGGATTCGAAGGCGCGGGCAAACTCGCGGTGTTCTTTGGCAAACTCAATCGGGTCGGCGCCTTCCAGGTAGCATTGATAGGCCTGCTTCAGTGAGACGGCACCATCCGCCGGGCTGTCGATATGGCCGTATGAGCCACCGCCGGAGGTATTGATAACATTGCCGTGGCCCAGATTTTTGAAGAAACCGGGTAAACGCAGGGCGTTCATGCCACCGGATATGATGGGCGTGGTGGGTTTCATGCCGTACCACTCCTGGTGGAAGAACGGGCCATCGGCACTGTCACGCTCGATCATGTAGGCGATGTTGCGGTCATCCTGGCCGCCTTCCATTTTGCCAAAGCCCATGGTGCCGACGTGAATACCGGAAGCACCCATCAGGCGCGATAGCTTCGCCAGTACAAAGGCGGTGTAACCGCGTACGGAAGAGGGTGAGGTGATCGCACCATGACCGGCGCGGTGATAGTGCAGGTACTGGTCCGGATAGTTCCGGCGCGCCGTCGTGACCATACCCGGGCCACCGACATAGCCATCCACCAGCAGGGCCACGCGCGGGGCATCTTCGCCGAAGGTTTCGAGCACAAAATCGGCGCGGGCGCACATTTCGTGATAGTCATCGGCGGTGATGTTGGCCGAGAACAGTTTGGGCTCGCCGGTTTCATCCTGGGCGCGCTTCATGGCATCGGCAACCATCGGTATTACCGTCTTCATCGGGCAGAACAACTGGTTGCCCTGGGGTTCGTCATTCTTGATGAAATCACCACCGAGCCAGAACTGGTAAACCGCCTCGGCGAAGGGTTCGGGCCGCAGGCCCAGCTTGGGTTTGATAATGGTGCCGGCGATGTAGCCACCGTTGTTGTAATCACGGCCGAGCAGGCCCCAAAGATCATTGATCGATTTTGACGGGCCATCATAGAGTTGCAGCAACTTGCGTGGCACATAGAAATCCTGCATCTGCGCGCATTTGACATCACCCATGCCCTGGTTGTTACCGATCGCCAACGTCAGGAACGACACCACCATCGTACGTCCATCGATGATGTTGCGGTCAAACAATTCGATCGGATAGGCAATCTTCATGATGCCGTTGGCCTCATCGATTTCATACACCATGGCGTCAACACCCTTGGTGAAATCATCGGTGGTGGAAACCTCGACATTGGTGCCGGTTGAAGACTCCGCCGCGAAGTGGGCGGCCGTTTCCAGGTAGCCGCCAAAGCCGGGCATCGGGGTCATCGTGTAGGCGACCAGCATGTGGTTGCCACCTGTGATCAGGTCTTCTTCTTTCAGACTCAAGTCTGCATATCGGCCGGATTGATCCATAATTTTTTCCTCTCGTAAAATGTAAAACTTACCCGGCGGCAGCAGGGCCGCCAGAAATTCAATGGGCAGTGGTTTGTAGCACCTGCGCCGCATCACGAATCAGACCGGCCAGGCCGGTAATATCGTGAAGAACAAAGTCAGCACCCAGTTCTTCCACGGGCGCCGACCGGTAGCCCCATGGAACCACGCCGATCGTTACGCCCGCTGCCCGGGCGGCGTGTACGTCATGCACGGAATCACCGATCATCAGGCTCGATACGGGTACCGAGACCAGGCCGCGCAGACAGGCCAGCAAGGGTTCCGGGTCGGGTTTTCGTGCACCCGTGGAATCACCGCCAACCACGCTGCTGAAATAGCCGGATAAACCGAGCCCCTGCAGAATCTGCCGCGTAAAAGCCTCCGGTTTGTTGGTGCACACACCCATGGGTATGTTCATTCCGTGAATTTCCTTAAGCGCCTCGACTATCCCGGGATAAGGGCGGGTATTGTCGGTTGCACAGGCCTTGTATTCCTTCACAAACAAGGCAACCAGTTCATCAAGCTGTGCCGCATCAGGGCGGATTCCCACGGCGTTGAACCCCCTCTCAACCAGTTTCGGTACGCCATTGCCGATCATCTTCCTGACCTCGGTTACAGGCAGCGTGAAAAATCCACGCATATCCAGGACGCTGTTCAGTGCAGTAGCCAGGTCCGGTGCCGAATCAACCAGGGTTCCGTCAAGATCCCAGACAATGGCGGTTGGTTGAAATTTCAACATTATCCCGGTGCTCACCGTGTCCGCCGCCTGCGTTCCATCAAGCGCAAGATCATCGGTGTCAAAATGAGTTGCATCGCGATCGCCAGCTTGCCGCCCGGTATCACGATGGTGTTGGCCCGCGACATGAAACTGCCGTGGATCATCGAGACCAGGTAGGGGAAATCGATGCCACGCGGGTTTTTGAAGCGGATGACCACCATCGATTCGTCCGCCGTTGGTATGTAGCGCGCGATGAAAGCGTTCGATGTATCCACGGTGGGAATACGCTGGAAATTGATATCGGTTTCGGAAAACTGCGGACAGATGTAACTGATGTAGTCCGGCATCCGGCGCAAAATGGTGTCGCGGATCGCTTCGGTCGAATAACCGCGGTGTGCCTTGTCACGCTGGATTTTCTGAATCCATTCGAGGTTGATGACCGGTGTAACGCCGATCGACAGGTCGCAGTAGCGGGCAAGGTTCACGGTGTCCGTCACCACGGCGCCATGCAGGCCCTCATAGAACAGCAGCTCGGTTTTCTCGGGAATTTCCCGCCACGGTGTGAATGTGCCGGGTGGCGAACCATGGATGTTCGGCTTCGATTTCATCGTGCACATAATTGCGGATACGGCCGGTGCCGTCCTCGCTGAATTGCCTGAACACATTCTCGAGGTCTTCCAGGCGGTTGGCTTCGGGTCCAAAATGGCTGAAGTGGTTGTTGCCCTTGTCGGCCTCTTCCTGCATGACAATTTTCATATCCGCCCGGTCGTAACGGTGGAAGGCGTCGCCCTCGATAGAAGTGGCATCTGATGCCTTCACGTTCGAAAATACGGTCGAAAGTCTTGTTTAACCGAGGTTGTTCCGGCGCCTGAGGAGCCCGTGACGGAAATAATGGGGTGCTTGACAGACATAGTCTTCTCCTTTTCTCAGTTGCGCAGCAGGGTTCGGTTTCTGAACAGTTGGGGCCGTTCGTGGTAGGGGTTGAGGTCGGCGTAGTACTGCTCAACCAGTTCTACCTCGTGTTTTGATCCAAAAATCATGGGTACCCGCTCGTGGATGTTCTGTGGCTGAATTTCAAGAACACGCTGCACACCGGTGGTGGCCGCT
>CAVPHY010000012.1:0-6377 GCA_963704855.1 uncultured Gammaproteobacteria bacterium | reverse complement strand
ACGCGGTCGCGAAGAATTTCGAAGGCGAGGAGTTCCTGCGTCAGACGGTGCTTAACAAGACACCGTTCTTTGGCAATAACGATGACCGGGCCGATGATATTGCCCTGCAGATTTACGCCGACCTGCTCAAGGCCATCGACGGCAAACCCAATGTCCGGGGCGGAACCTTCCACCTGAACATGCTCTCGACCACCTGCCACATATACTTTGGCAAGGTCATGGGCGCCACACCCAACGGGCGACTGGCAGGCAAATCAATATCCGATGGCACGTCACCCTCCCACGGCGCCGACACGCATGGCCCCTCAATGGTGATCCGCTCCTTGACCAAACTGGATCACACGCTTTCCGGCGGCACCCTGCTCAACCAGCGCTTTTTGCCCAGCCTGCTCAAACGCGATGAAGACATCACCAGGCTCGGTCATCTGATCCGCAGCTACTTTACCCTCGGCGGGCACCATATCCAGTTCAATATCGTTGATACCGCGACCCTGAAGGCCGCACAGAAGTGCCCCGAGGATTACAAGGACCTGCTGGTGCGGATGGCGGGCTACAGTGATTATTTCAACGATATGAATGCCGACCTGCAACAGGAGGTCATCGAGCGCACGGAGAACGAGTCGTTTTGACCGGGATGAAAAATACCGACGTTGACACGGTTGACTCCCGGACATCGGCTCATACTGCGGAAACCGGCAAAAACGGAGCCCTGGTCTTCGATGTCATGCGTTATGCCATCAATGATGGCCCCGGAATCCGGGTAACCCTATTCCTGAAAGGCTGCCCGCTCGCCTGCCGCTGGTGCCACAACCCGGAAAGCATCTCGCCCGGGGTACAGAAAATGTACTCTAAAAACAAGTGTATAGGATGCGGTGAATGCGTCAGCATCTGCCCGGCACAGGCCTGCGAGTTAACAGCCGATGGTATTGTCACCGATAGCAGCGCCTGTCTGCGCTGTGGTCAATGCGCCGAGGCCTGCCCGGCCTCTGCCACTGAAATGTCCGGGCATTATGAAACTGTTGCCGAACTCCTCGAGGTGATCGAAGACGAGCGCCCCTTTTTCGACCAGTCGGGTGGCGGTGTCACATTTTCGGGTGGTGAACCCTTGCTGCACCCCGGGTTTCTGATCGAAATACTCGATGCCTGCGGTCGGCTGAATATCCATCGCACCATCGACACGTCCGGCCTGACCAGCACGCACAACCTGCTTGAGGTTGCAAAGCGGACGGATCTGTTCCTTTACGACCTGAAACTGATGGATTCCGAAAAACACAAGCATTGGACAGGGGTTGGTAATGCCCGTATTTTGGAAAACCTGGAAGCCCTTGCCAGAACCGGTGCTGAAATCCAGATCCGTATTCCGCTGATCAAGGGGGTTAACTCTGATGAGGGCAATATAGAGGCCACCGCCCGCTTCGTTGCGGCTTTACCCGGCCCCCGAAAGACTGTCAGCCTGCTGCCCTTCCACAACCTGGCGGAAGGCAAATCCGTCAAACTGGGGCAGGCATATGATCCCGATTGCATGGCTGCACCTGATGAGAGGGAACTGGCACGTGTTGTTGCGCAGTTTTCCGCGCATGGTTTGACGGCAACGGTTGGGGGTTGACCGGGATTGTCAACTCGTCCGGGTGAAGACCAGGCCCGGCTTCATCGAATGACCATCCCCATTCAATGTCAATCGCCTGTTGGTGCTTTCGGCGTTGCCTGTTCCCGTGATTTATTGCCCAGGTATCCGCCGTGATGTCGCTTTGCATAAGCCTCATTTGTGAAGCCAATCTTCTCCATTTGTAAAACGATCAGGGCGTCTCCTATCACGGTCATGACCGTGGTAGATGTTGTGGGGGACAAGCCAAGAGGGCAGACTTCTTTGGGATCGCCGGTTAACAGGCAAACATCGGCTAATTGCGCCAAGTCCGACTCTGCCTTAGCCGTAATGGCGATCATGGGTAAAGTGGCATACAGACCCTTGGCCAACCCGACCAACTCAAGTATCTCGCGCGTTTTACCTGAATTTGAGACCAGCAACAGTACGTCGTTCGGCTGAAGCACCCCCAGATCACCATGTTGCGCATCGGCCGGGTGAATAAAGACAGCCGGTGTCCCGGTTGAACTGAAGGTCGTTGATATATTATTTGCGATTTCCCCGGCCTTGCCCATACCGACGGACACCAGTTTCCCGCCTTTTTGGTGAACTTGCCGATAGATCAGCTGTGTTGCAGATTCAAAGGAACCTGTGACTGGAATATTTCGTATGGCTTCCGCTTCCTGCTGGAAGACTTCCTTGACTCGATTTATTGTCATTATTGATTTTTCCACGGCGCTAAAACAGCAATATCAATGGTGTAATTTAACAGTTTTACATGTGTAATATGAATGCTATGTTGCCAATAGTCAGGAGAAACTTATGAAAGGTATCTTTTCCCCCAGGAGTGTAGCGGTTGTGGGTGTTTCGGCAAAGCCGGATAACCTGGGACGAAACATCATGCTGAATCTTATTGATTTCGGCTTTGATGGCATCGTCTACCCGGTCGGGCCCATGGGAGGAACCATTACCACGCGGCGTATCTACAAGTCTGTTGTCGACATCCCCGATCATGTTGATATGGCAGTCATACTCGTTCCGGCCAGGTTTGTACCCCAGGTCATGGAGGATTGTGGGCAAAAGGGAATCAAAAGGGCCATCATTGAAACCGCCGGATTCAGGGAGTACAGCGATGAAGGCAGGAAGATCGAGAATGATGTCGTAGCGATCGCGAAAAAATACGGTATTCGTTTTGTCGGACCCAACTGTATCGGGGTTATCAACATGGAAAATGGATTCTGCGTTCCATTTCCCCGACTGACACCCTTCATGCGAAAAGGAGAGGTTTCCATCATTTCGCAGAGTGGTGGTGTAGGCCTGAGTATCATGAACCATATGGCGGCCGAGGGGATCGGACTGAATAAGTTCGCATCCGTGGGCAACATGCTCAATATCGATGCAGAGGATTTGTTGGAATACTACATTGAGGATGAAGGGACAAAAACCATTTTCATCTACCTGGAAGGCATTCGTGACGGCAGGCGGTTGATGGAACTCGCAAAGCGGTCTCCAAAACCTATCCTGGCGATGAAATCCAACATTGGGAGACTGGGGCAAAACGTGGCTGCCTCCCACACAGCTTCGCTTTCGAGCGATGACCGCGTGGTAGACACTGCCTTCAGGCAGTGCGGGATTACCCGTGTGCATGACGTGACGACGCTTTCAAATTACATGAAGACCCTGCGACTCCCCGCGCTGAATAATAAGAGACTGGCCATCATTTCCCGGTCAGGAGGACATGCCATTGTTGCTGCGGATGCCTGCGAAACGGTCGGGTTTGAACTGGCGGAATTCCCCGAATCATTCATTCGGGATATTGAGAAGAAATTCCGGGCATCTGTCATCAAGCTGACCAATCCCCTCGACCTGGGTGATCTGTTCGATCTGGATGTTTATTACCATATCGTGGAAGAGACCCTGTCCCAGGAGAATGTCGATGGTGTAGCTTTCCTTCACACCTCAGTTGCACAGACAGAACATGGCCCGACGAAAGAGCTTATACAGCGCATGGATACACTCAGCAAAAAATTCAATAAGCCCATCGCAGTGTATGTCTCGGCAAATGCGGCAGAAGTTTCCAGTTTGAGACAGGGTCTGGATTTCCCGATTTTCACGCACATCGTTGAAATGTTCCGTGCGCTAAAACTCGATTTTGAGCATTCGCAGATAATGGCAGATGTGGAGTTGGAGGAGGAAAGCCCCGCCTTCGCCGTCGACAAGCCGGGTGTGAACAGAATCATCGAAACGGCTGCCGATGAAAGCCGGGATCTGCTCCTGAATGAAGCCATGGATGTACTGGAAAATTATGGCATCCCCACCGTCAGGGGAGTGGCTTCAAGTTCGGCAGAAGAAGCAGGTGAGGCAGCGAACAACCTGGGGTACCCAGTGGCCATGAAGGTGATCTCCGAACACATATCACACAAGTCCGATGTTGGGGGTGTTCAATTGAACATACGCAACCACGGTGATGTCCTTGAAGCTTTTGGGGACATGTACTCCAGAATTAGAAAGTTTTTTCCCGATGCAAAACTGGATGGCGTCATGGTGCAGCCAATGGCCATCGGAGGGCGTGAACTGATAGTCGGAGGCCGTCAGGACAGGCAGTTTGGTCCGGTCATCCTGGTGGGACTGGGTGGTATCTTTGTAGAGATATTCGAACAGGCTTCCATGCGTATTGGCCCGCTTTCCAGGAAGGAGGCGATGGCCATGATCGAAGAACTGAGCGGTTCACAAATTTTGATGGGGGCCAGGGGTCATAAGCGATTTGATATTGACTCGATTGTCGACGCCATTCTTCGGATCAGTCAGTTGCTGACGGATTTCCCACAGATCAGTGAACTGGATATTAACCCGCTGCGGATTTTTCACGAAGGAGAGGGTTGCCTGGCTCTTGATGCCAGGATTATTCTCCAGAAACAGGCCTGATAAAACTGGGAACTTGCTACCCGTCTTAAAACCCGCCAACGCATTTTAGTACGGAACATACTACGGGAGGGATTGACTCGGACCATACCCCAGGGCACCCTCTCGACCGGTTCCCGGTCTCACCTTGTCCATGGTCCTCGCCCTGCGGGCGTCTCCTGCGTCGACGTCTTCCTGGGCTGTCCTGCCCAGTAATCGAACCCCGGTGCTGCGCACCGGGTTCTGAATCTTGCCGACCTCTCTGTCAGATACCAAAAAGCCCCGCGTTGCGGGGCTTTTTGTAGAGTTCGACGGGAGGGATTGACTCGGACCATACCCCAGGGCACCCTCTCGACCGGTTCCCGGCCTCACCTTGTCCATGGTCCTCGCCCTGCGGGCGTCTCCTGCGTCGACGTCTTCCTGGGCTGTCCTGCCCAGTAATCGAACCCCGGTGCTGCGCACCGGGTTCTGAATCTTGCCGACCTCTCTGTCAGATACCAAAAAGCCCCGCGTTGCGGGGCTTTTTGGTATCTGGCGGAGAGGGAGGGATTCGAACCCTCGATGGGCTTTTGACCCATACTCCCTTAGCAGGGGAGCGCCTTCAGCCACTCGGCCACCTCTCCAAACATCGATTAATTTACCGGATTTTTATCATCAAAAAAACCGGGATGCGAAGCATACCGGTTCATTGATTCCGGGTAAAGGCATAAAGTGAATTACTTGTGACCGTGCGTACCGTCCAGGTCTTCCCGTTCTTTGAGAATCCGCTGAAATATTTCTTCGCGGTGTACTTGTACTTCAGGCGGCGCATCGATACCGATGCGTATCTGGTTACCTTTTACACCTAACACGGTGATTGTTACGTTTTCACCAATTACGAGCTTTTCTCCCACCCGTCTTGTAAGTATTAGCATGCGTACCTTCCCTTGGTGTCAGGCCTGTTGAAGCACCTTATCCCTGTTTTTATTGTAAGTCCACACCCCTTAAGGACTTTTTCTCTATTAAGTTCAGAGTTGTTCAGCCACCCAGGTCGACACAGAAGATAGTGCATCATCCACCAAATCCGGACGATTGCCTCCTGCCTGGGCGAAATCGGGACGCCCCCCCCCTTTGCCGCCAACCTTACTCGCAATAAAGTTTACCAGATTTCCAGCCTTTATCCGAGCGGTCAGATCTTTACTGACACCAACGGCTATTCTGACTTTTTCACCGTCCACGCTGGACAACACGACAACGGCGCTGCCAAGTCGGTCTTTCAGGTGATCGACACTGTCTCTCAGGTCACCCGCATCAAGATCATCCATACGTGCGGACAATACCTTGATACCATTAATTTCAACGGCATTATCAAGCAGACTATCGCTACCGGAACTGGCCAGACTGGATTTTAGCGCGGCCACTTCCTTTTCCAGTTGGTGATTGCGCTCCAGCGTCTGCTGCAGACGTGACGCGGTCGCCTCCGGCGCCACTTTCAGTGCGAGGGCAACATCCCGGAGTTGGCTTTCCATGCGCTGGATGTACTCGACTGCAGCTTCACCCGCGACCGCCATGATACGCCGTACTCCGGAACCAATAGCAGACTCGGACACGATCTTGAACTGACCGATCTCACCCACCCTGCTCACATGCGTACCACCACAAAGCTCGGTAGATAAATCACCGAAACGCAGCACGCGTACCTTGTTGCCGTATTTCTCACCAAACAGCGCCATCGCACCGGTTTTCAGGGCATCATCAAAACTCATCACCTCGGATACCGACAGTGGGTTTACCCGGATGGCGTCATTAACATGACGTTCTATCTGCTGTATTTCTTCCACGCTGAGTTGCCTGGGGTGGGAGAAATCAAAACGCGTATAGTCGGGTGCAACCAGTGAGCCCTTTTGCTCAACGT
>CAVPHY010000011.1:0-7754 GCA_963704855.1 uncultured Gammaproteobacteria bacterium | reverse complement strand
TTTTCCAATGCGTGGTTACCCACCAGAAACAGGTAGTGCTTAGGAAGTCGCGAAGGTGCAATGACACGGTGGACGGTTGTGGCCTGTGCTCTCGGGCCAGCGGTCCCGGATTGAAATCCGGGACTACCCTCGCAGCCGGCCGGGATAGACCCGAACATTGCGTTCGCAATGTTCGCGTCAACGGGACCGGCCTTACAATACATAGCCCAGGCTACCCTCTCGACCGGTTCCCGGTCTCACCTTGTCCTGTATTGGGCGGCCTCGATCGGGCATCCCGCCCGATCGCCCCTAACCCGTCCGGCTACTCGGCGCTTCTAAGTTCGCCCAGACCACAACCGTCCCCCGTGTCTGAACCAGGGTGCACGACTTTCAGCTTAAGAGCTCAATAGCCCGGGTGGGCTTTACTTCCCGTTTATCCGCCGAAGACGGGATTTCGCCAGGGGCGATTTTCATGGATGAAAATCGAGGGCTGAAGGTGCAGGGATGCACCTCCAGACCGGTCCCGATCAGGCGGAATCCAGGCTGAGGGCACCCCGCAGGGGCGGATAAGACCGGGAAGTAAAGCCCACCCGGGCTGTTGAGCGCACCGTCTGAATCGAAGCCTTCAAAACGCTTACAACGTTGCTGGAATTCACAGCTAGCGGACAAGTGCGCCGCTGCTGAGCAATTCAAGGGCATGCGCGCGGCTTTGCTCTGATATTTTTCCGCTTAACATCCTTGCGATTTCGTCGACCCGGGCGGTCTCATCCAACAGTTTTGTGTCTACCATCGTGGATTCCTTACCGGTCGCCTTGCGAACCTGCAACTGGTGGGTGGCGCATACCGCGACCTGGGCCAGGTGCGTGACACAAAGGGCCTGGCCATTGCCGGCCAGCCGTTTCATCAAGCGGCCAACGGCATTGGCGGTTTCTCCACCGATACCGGCATCCACCTCGTCAAAAATCTGTGTGACGGATTCACCGCCACCACTCGCGGCAACCTTGATCGCCAGGCTGATCCGGGATAATTCGCCGCCCGATGCGATTTTGCCCAGCGGGCCGGGCGGCAGGCCGGGGTTGGCGCTGATCCTGATCTGCAGTTCGTCATCACCGCGAACCGCTGGACGGGCTTGAGGAACCAGTGAGACTGCCAGTTCAAATGTGCCGCCAGCCATACCGAGCTCGGACATCAGCATCGTGACGCGCTTCGACAACTCCGCCGCATGTCAGCTTGCGTTTTTTGTGCAGCGTCCCGGCCGCTGCACGGTATGCGTCCAGCTGCTTTTGCACCGCTGCCTGTAGCTCGCTGCGTCGTTGTTCCGAACTGTCGGCGCGTTCGATGCGGCTTGCCAGTGTGTGCATGATCTCCTGCAGGCCTTCCATGCGGACGTGGTGTTTTCGCGCGAGGTCATGCAGCCGGGCCAGGGCTTTACTGATGGATTCAAACCGCGCCGGGTTCAGGTCAACCCGGTCGCGCGCCGTGTGCAGGGAACGTGTCGCCTCTGCGCAATTGACGGCGGCCTCACGCAACATGTTGCAGGCATCGTTGATATCGGTATCAAGCGTACTGAATTTCTGTAACTGGCCGATCGTGGTGTGCAGGTCCGAATTGATTCCTGCACGGTCGTCCGACGACTCCGGGTCCAGCAGCTCAATACCTGTATTCAATGCATCCAGCAACGATTCCCCGGCTGCGAGGCGGTCGTGCTCGGTTTGCAAGCGCGTCGAGGGCGTCTGCTGAAAGGTCGTATTGCTGTAACTCGGTCAACTGGTGGTTTAAGAACTCCAGTTCACCGGCCGGTATCGCGACATCCTGCTCGAGCGCGTTCAATTCGCGCGAAGCCCGGTGCCAGTCGGTAAAAGCACTCTCCAGCGTGGCCAGCTCAGTTGAATAGTCGCCGCTGCCATCCAGCAGTTTGAACTGCTCTGCCGTACGGGTCAGTCTCAGGTGCTCATTCTGGCCGTGGATTTCAACCAGCCTGTGACCGAGGGACTGTATCTGTGCAACCGTGACCGGCGAGCCGTTGATGTAGGCACGTGAACGTCCGTTGTTGCTGATGGTTCGCCGTAACAGGCAAATCCCATCCGCGGAGTCCGAGGACAAGTCGGATTCCTCCAGCCAGTCACGGGCTTCGCGGTTATTCTCAACGGAGAACTCGGCGGTGAGTTCGGCCCGTTCGGCTCCGGCGCGAACCCATGCGGCATCGGAGCGTTCTCCGAGCAACAGGCCCAGTGCGTCAACCAGTATGGATTTGCCTGCCCCGGTTTCGCCGGTGATGGCCGTGAACCCGGCTTGAATGTCCAGCTCAAGTGTCGGTACGATTGCAAAGTTCTGGATGTGAAGGTGATTGAGCATGTCCGCCGTTATCTGTGTTCAAGTTCGCCAGGAGCCTGCCGGGTATTCAGAAACAGATCATGTTAAATCCGGCAGGCTGCTAGTATCGCTTCTTGAATCGCCGTTGCCAATCCCCATATCAGGGCGTGAACGCAAGCGCGGGTAGAATAGCTGCCTGCAATCCAGGAGTAAGAATATGACCGCACGAAAAAAAGACGATAAAGGCAAGGCTAAGGACGATGCTGTTGATTTGCCGGAACAGCCAGAGGAAAGTGCCGCTGAACCGGTAACAGAAGCGGAGTCGGATGACCCCATAGAGAATCTCGAGACCGAGTTGCAGGCTGCCAGGCTGGAAGCAATCGAGGCCAGGGAAGACATGCTGCGTATGCAGGCTGATATGGAAAACCTTCGCAAGCGGCTGGTGCGTGAGCATGAGAAATCCCGGATGCGGACACTCGAACGCTTTATGAATGACCTGCTACCCGTGCGCGACAGTCTTGAACGGGGATTGGAAGCAGCAAGCGACCCGGGCGCAACCGTTGAAGCACTGACAGAAGGCAAACAACTGATCATGAAGATGCTGAGCAAGACGATGGGCGATCATGGTTTGAAAGTAATCGATCCGCTGGGCGAGCCATTTGATCCGGAGATGCACGAGGCGATGACCATGCTGACTTCAGACCAGCTGGATGAGAATACCGTTATAGATGTAATTGAAAAAGGCTACCTGTTGCATGACCGCCTGATCAGACCGGCCAAGGTCGTGGTCTCCCGGAAACCCTGAATTTCGCATTACGGTTGAATGGAAGTGCAATATCAAAGCCATCGTATTGAAAAGCATGGGCAAGGCCCCATGTTTGACTCATCAATTAATAGACACATTTTTTTGGAGACTTTGTAATGGGTAAAATCATAGGAATTGACCTTGGCACGACCAATAGCTGCGTCGCAGTTATGGAAGGTGGTGAGCCCCGGGTCATCGAAAACGCCGAGGGTGATCGCACAACACCTTCCATTGTTGCATTCACCAAGGACGGCGAAGTTCTGGTAGGCCAGTCGGCCAAACGCCAGGCCGTTACCAACCCCACCAACACGCTGTTTGCTATCAAGCGTCTTATCGGGCGTAAGTACGATGAGGATGTCGTTCAGAAGGACATCGACCTCGTGCCCTATAAGATCATCAAAGCCGAAAATGGCGATGCGTGGGTGGAAGCCGGTGGCAAGAAGATGGCCGCACCGGAAATTTCAGCCCGGGTGCTGATGAAGATGAAGAAAACCGCAGAGGATTACCTCGGCGAACCGGTCACCGAGGCCGTGATCACGGTTCCGGCGTATTTCAACAACCACCAGCGCCAGGCCACTGAGGATGCAGGCAAGATCGCCGGACTCAAAGTGCGCCGTGTCATTTCCGAGCCGACCGCGGCAGCCCTGGCCTTTGGCGTCGACAAGAAGGGCGGCGAACGCAAGATCGCTGTCTATGATCTCGGCGGTGGTACCTTTGACGTATCCATCATCGAAATCGCCGATGTCGATGGCGAGCACCAGATCGAGGTACTGTCCACCTCCGGTGATACTTTCCTCGGTGGTGAGGATTTCGACAAACGCGTAATTGACTACTTGGTTTCAGAGTTCAAGAAGGACCAGGGTTTTAACCTGCGTAACGATCCATTGGCGTTGCAACGTCTGAAAGAGGGTGCAGAGCGCGCCAAGATCGAGCTGTCCACAACCGAGCAGACCGAAATCAATTTGCCGTACATCACTGCAGACGCCAGCGGCCCGAAACATCTGAATATCAAGCTGACCCGCGCCAAGCTGGAGTCATTGGTTGAAGACCTGGTCAAGAAGACAATCGGGCCCTGCCGTACCGCGCTCGATGATGCCGGTCTGAAAGTCAGTGATATTGCAGACGTCATCCTGGTGGGTGGTCAGACCCGCATGCCGATGGTGCAAAAGGCCGTGACCGCGCTGTTTGGCAAGGAGCCACGCAGGGATGTCAACCCCGATGAAGCGGTTGCACTGGGTGCGGCCGTACAGGGTGGTGTCCTGTCAGGTGAAGTCAAGGACGTATTGCTGCTGGACGTCACACCGCTGTCCCTGGGTATCGAAACCATGGGCGGTGTCATGACCAAGCTGATTGAGAAGAACACAACGATTCCGACCAAGGCATCGCAGATTTTCTCAACCGCTGAAGATAACCAGCTTGCGGTCACCGTACACGTTTTGCAGGGTGAGCGCGAAGTTGCCAGCGCCAATAAATCACTGGCCCGTTTCGACCTGGCCGGTATTGCTCCCGCCATGCGTGGCATGCCTCAGATCGAAGTCACCTTTGATATCGACGCCAATGCCATCATGCACGTGAGTGCGAAGGACAAGGCGACCGGCAAGGAACAGAAGATTGAAATCAAGTCCGGTTCAGGTCTCAGTGAGTCCGAGATTGACGCCATGGTGCGTGATGCGGAAGCGCACGCCGAGGAAGATCGCAAGTTCCACGAAACGGTGACTGCACGCAATAGTGCTGATGCCATGGTTCACTCCACCCGCTCCACCCTGAAAGAAATGGGTGACAAGATCGGTGAGAACGAGCGCAAGAGCATCGAGGATGCCATTGAAGGTGTCGAGGCGGCCATGAAAGAAGGTGACAAGGAAGCGATCGAAGCCGCCACGAGCAGGCTGACCGAAGCGGCCCAGGTCATCTACCAGCAGGCTGCCGCCGCAGCCGAAGCGGACGTGCAGGATGCGGGTCCACAGGCAGAAGCTGCAGCCGATGACGTGGTCGACGCCGAGTTCGAAGAAGTAAATGACAAAAAGGACGAAAATAAGTAAACCTTTTTTCAACCACGTTCCTGTCCAGAACCCCGGCGCCTGCCGGGGTTTTTTTATGAGCGGTGATTAAGAGTGAGAATGAGAGACTGACATTTTTTGTCAGTTGCATTACATATGTGGATACCTATTGTTCGTTACAGACCCTTGAGAAGCAAACTTTCTGACCGGTAACATAATGAAATAAAAGTAGTAGTTCGTTCTTCTGCCTGCTTTGGCATATTTATTGTATAAGTAACCATCGATTGTGTTTTTGACCGTATGTTTTCTTTCAGAAACGCGAAGGTTTTAATACTGGGATGTATGATCACAACCTGTGAAGGATCTTTGATCGATACACAGGAAGTTAGGGTTTGAGCGGTAAATCGGATGAAACTGCTTAAGCGCGTTTATTAGAGAAGGTTTAGAGTGAAATCGAGAAACTTTTGCCGCAGTGGCGGCATGATGCGTTTACTCGCGTTGGTCGTTTTGTCCGTGTTCTCATCCACCCAAGTGCTGGCTGCTGGAATCACCATCGGTTCGGGCGGGAGTGTTTCAGTAGGTACCGGAGCCATACACGTTGGTTGCCGCGACCTGGTAAATAATGGAACACTCAGCCTGGACGGCGGTGTTGTCGATATGACCAGCAATGTCACGAGCACCGGCCAGCTTAACGGCGGTTCTGGTCTGCTCGAATTCGGCGGTGACTGGAGCAACAGTGGTGCATTTACTGCCGGAACCAGCACGGTTTCCATGGTTGATGAATGTGGCGATGGCGCCATTTCCTTTGCCGGTAACTCCGATTTTTACAATTTATCGATGGTAACCACTGCAGGTAAAACGGTAGTGTTTGAATCGGGCGCAGAGCAGAAAATAGCCAATGAACTGGTGTATGCCGGATCACCCGGTTATCTGTTAACCCTGCGTAGTTCCATACCCGGCACACCCGTATTTACGTCTCTTGCATTTGGCGGCAGCCAGTTCATCGAATGGGTAGATGTTGCTGATAATGTGGCAATGGAAGGATTTCAGCGCCTAGCACCCAATTATCCATCTGCATCCAATTCCGTGGATAGCGGCGGAAACTCCGGCTGGTTCACGGAGATGGTACCCATTCCGACCTTGTCAGGCCTGGGTATTGCGTTGTTAGTAGCATTGATTTTACTCGGCGCAGGCAGCGTGCGCCGCAGGCTTATATGAGCAGTTGGGGCAGTCAACAGGTTTATCCGATCAGGATGGCTTGCGGTACATAACCCGTTTAAAGATTTTATTACAGGAAAATTAAAATGAAACTCACACTAAAACGTCTTGCACTTGCTATTTCGTTGGCGACGGTGGCGATGGCATCTATTTCGGTGCTTGCCGATCCCATCGTGATTGACTCCGGAGCAGATGAAACCATCGTATCAAGGCTGCCGGCTGCTGGTGAAGAGGAGGAGTTTGTTTGCTCCGATACGGCGACCGGTCAACTGGGAAGTTGCCGGGAAGTTCCTGATGGTGCCCAGGGGCCCAAAGGTGACCAGGGTGACCAGGGTCCTAAAGGCGATCAAGGCGATCAAGGTGACCAAGGACCCAAAGGCGATCAGGGTGACCAGGGCCTTCAGGGCGATAAAGGTGATAAAGGTGACCAGGGTGTCCAGGGGCATCAGGGCATAAGGGTATCCAGGGGCTCCAGGGCCTTCAAGGCGATAAAGGTGATAAAGGCGACCAGGGTGACCAGGGACTCCAGGGCATCCAAGGTATCCAGGGGCTTCAGGGCCTCCAAGGCGATAAAGGTGACCAAGGTGACCAGGGAATCCAGGGCCTTCAAGGCGACCAAGGTGACCAGGGAATCCAGGGTCTGAAAGGCGACCAGGGTGATCAGGGAATCCAGGGTCCAAAAGGTGACCAGGGACTCCAAGGTATCCAAGGCCTTCAGGGCGATAAAGGTGACCAAGGTGACCAGGGCGTTCAGGGCGTGAAAGGTGACCAAGGTGACCAGGGCGTTCAGGGCGTGAAAGGTGACCAGGGCAACCAGGGAATCCAGGGACCGATCGGATTGACAGGTGCGACTGGAGCACAAGGACCTGCCGGACCAACTGGTGCTACAGGTGCGACTGGACCGCAGGGACCTCCAGGGCCAACTGGTGCGACAGGCCCGGCCGGGCCGTCGCTGGCCAGTGGCTGGGAAGTCATCGTGGGTTCGTCGTCAGCGGATATGAACGGTCTCAGAACGGTTACTGCCCCGTGCCCATTAGGTAAGCGTGTAGTTGGCGGCGGGTTTAGTACAAGCGACGTGAGTAACGCCAGTGAGGTTGTAATTATCGCGAGCTATCCTAGTAGTGAAACGGATTGGACAGCAACTGGAACCACTGACTCCGGCGGTAATGGAAATACTTTCCGGCTTACGGCCTACGCGATCTGCATAACATATCCCTAAGCGAGCACGTACTTAGACTCAATAGCGAAAACGGGAGGTCCTTTGGGGCCTCCCGTTTTTCGTCCAGGGTGCCTTTTTTTAACCGGAATGCGTGTTCCTCTCAAAACCATTGACATATTCAACACCTGGGCCAGACTGCATCAACACTCATTGAGGCCGGCATCAGAAATACCCTGTTGAGGCTATCGGTGGGTATCGAGCACACACCGGACCCCTTTCATGC
>CAVPHY010000010.1:0-210306 GCA_963704855.1 uncultured Gammaproteobacteria bacterium | reverse complement strand
TGACCTGTTGCAGGCGTTGGTAAGCTTATAAATTACTGATTTCAAATGGCCGCTATCCAGCGGGAAGCGGCCATCCCTCAAGAGTGAATTTCAACCTGCAGAAGGACGGCTTCCGGCCAAAAGGAGTCAGTCAGATCTATAGTGAACTTACTCCGGCAACCCCCCATTTGTTGCAACGCCGAGCCTTGCTGATAACGCGGACTCGAGTTGTTCCAAATGTTCCTGACGCTGTTCCGTAAACTCGATCATTGATCCGATTCGGCTCAAGTTATCGACATACTCGTTGAGAAAGGCCTGGCTTGCTCGCATCTTCTCGCCGTCACAAACACGGTTCCATCGGAATCCTTCGCCGCTTAGCCGAATCCAATCTACGACACCCCCGGCTTCTATTGGCACCCGACCGAGTGCTATGAGATCCGGGAATCGGCTGTGTAATCGAAATAGCTCGTTGGTAACTTCCTCATAGAAAGCGCGTGCGCGTCCGCGAAATAACACGTAATCACGCAAATGCTCCTTGATGTCTTCATCCTGCAATATGTCAAACCGCCCGGTGACGAACATCTCATCTAGAACTGGCAGCTCGTCCGGTGGCCGTCTAAAGACGTGTGACGCCACAATACGAGAACACTCCAATTCGGAGATGACGCGCAATGGCTCCTGCGAAAACAGTACGGGATTGACACCCATCAATACGTCAGCCCGCTCACGCGCACCCATCAACTCTTCGCGCTGCGTTTCGAGTAGTTCCCGTGTTTCCACATGAAGGCGGTTGAGCAGACCGGCCTCTTCGATGCGCGCCTTGCGTGCTTCATTCCAATCCTGGACCTGTAAGCCCATAAACACGCCGACAACGACGATGACAAATTCGACCACCACCGTAAACCAATTCTGTGATATTACGTTTTTCGAAATACGTTGGAGGATCATGAGTTGACCTTCAAAAGCTGAGTGAGTGTCATTCAGAAAAAGGATTGCTCGGGACTTGAACGACCGTACGCTTCGAGTAAAAAGCAGTAGTTTGATTGAGTCTAGTCCAAAGTGGCAGAAATATCTGCTCCTGGCCGTTAGGGTGCATTCTTAACACAGAGATAAGCGATTTCAGGAGTTCCGCTTTGCGGTGAAAAGCTGTCGCTCTTTTTGCGTGAAACTCAGTAATGAAAAGGGCTGGATTCGGCCAATAGCCGCCATTACTAAAAGCGATTTAATCTCCTATTAAGGTTTCCCTTGCTACACTAAACTTGTGTTACTGACGGCTATCCCTTCGCCAGATTATTCATATAAGTCTGCAAACAAGAATCCAATGACCTCCCGATCCGATAGCGGTTCAGGCCGCGTTTAATTGGCTGTTTCATGGAGGTTAATTATGAAACTTTTTCATGTTATTACGACAGCGATCCTGCTTTCGCTGGTTTTACTTTTACCTGTAAATGCTAGTGCAAAAGAGTTTCGAGGGCACATTTCGGGAACCCAATTTCCGACGGCTTATGACGCCAATGATGATGGGCGACTCGCCGTGGCACACGAGGGTAACGGAAGGTTTACACACCTCGGAAAAGTGACCGCCAGAGGTATGTCTGAAACCCTCGGTACGACTGAAAATCCCGCGTGTTCTGAAGTCGAAATAGGACTTGAAGGCTTCTACTTCCATTTGATCCTTACGGCTGCGAATGGCGATATGCTCTTTACCGAGCAATCTGCCTTGGACGCTTGCTGGAATTTCCTGGACGCTTCATGGTGGGGAGTCTTTCATATGCAGATCACCGGTGGTAGCGGCCGTTTCGCCGGGGCCACGGGTCAGTTCGATTGTGACATCGCAGGCTATCCCCTGTTCATCCCGGACAATAACCCGTTTGCTTATACTTGGGAAGGTGACTGTTATGGCGAGTTGGAATAATCCGGTTAACCTGACTCGCCTGTCAATTTGATTGACTGGTAAGAGGTCAAAAAAGGAGCCGTCAATCACTGGCGGCTCTTTTTCTATGACGAATGTCTCTTTCTGGCCGTTAGCTGAAGTTCACTCCGTTAAAATTCACATTTGCCGGATATCTGCTCTTCGGTTGAAAGCGGAAATCCGCGAGGGTTTGGTCTTAAGCTAAGCGTTACTTTTCTATTGGAGTTCCTTGCGCAGTGTCGCCGTGTACGCGATCCGGTCTATCCGCCGGAATCCTTCTCGAGCTTCTCCTCCATCTGCTTCTGGCGTTCTTCGGTCGCATCCAGGTAGGATTTTTCGAAGCCTTCCGCCTTGCGCAGGGCCTTGACGGGGCCGCCGATAATGCCTTCTTCAATGGGTGGTGGTTCGACCTCTTCAATACCGCGGATATACCAGAGCACTCCGAACACCATGATTAAAAACAGCAGCCATCGCATCGTCATTCTCCCGTCACCCCGTTGGTGACACCATAGTACAGCAAGCTCCTGCCCGGTATAAGGCCGCACGATGTGTTGCGGATAGTTCCAGTCGATGTTTCACAATTGACTGGCAATCAGGCACTATTTACGTTGGCCATCGGGTAAGCAGATCAATGAAATTTCCCAGACTCAAGACCATTCTTCTCGCTCCCGTGATTCTTTTTGTGGCTTTCTATTTTCTAGCTCTCATTGTCAACGTGCTTAACCAGGATACGGTCCCCGCGCTGGAAACAGCACCGGGCGGGCATGAGACGGTGGCAATATTCGGGGCCAGCGGAACTGCCGGTGACGGAATTTTGAAGGCCGCACTGGCAAGTCCTGAGATCAAACAAATACTTGTCTTCACACGGCGCACCACGCCGCGAATCGAGCAGGGGGTTGCTTCTGGAAAGGTGCGGATGACGCTGCATCAGGATTACCTCGATTACTCGGCAATCCGCGAAAAGCTAGCTCCGCTCAACGCAGTTTATTGGGCAATTGGCACCAGTTCGCTTGGCGTGGACGAGAAAACGTACGGAATGATCCACGTTGATTTTCCCGTCAGTTTTGTATCGGAATGGTTGAAAGGAAACAACAAACCCGGTCTTTCATTTCACTTCATCAGCTCCAGTGATATCTCGGAGGAATCCAGCCAGATGTGGGCGCGCGAAAAAGTGCGTGCGGAGAAAACGCTGTTCAAATTGGCTGAAGGGACGAACCTGCGTGTTATTGCCTACCGACCGGACTACATAGGCCCGACGGAGGAACTCGCAAACTTCGGTCAAACACTGCTTTACTGGTTCTTTAAACCTGTCGGCGCGGCAGTGCGGGCGACACAGATTGGGCAGGCCATGATCGAAGTGACATCGCGGGATTCAGCGTTCATAAATGGCGACAAACTTTCAACGAGGAAAATTGTGCAATACAGCAACGCTTACGAAACCCGCCTGGTGACACCATGACCTGACTATAGCAGCCTGTCATCCCCTTGTTCATCGTCCGGATCGCCTTCATCATCGGTCTCGGCTTTGACGGGCTCGATGAACTTGATACGCTGGCCACCGACAAACACTCTTTTGAACTCGGCCCGGCTGACTGAAACGTAGCGTTCGTTGCCACCGATTTCAATCTGTGCGCCTTCCTTCAGCGCATAGCCTTCATCATCGACCCGCACCACCATGTTGGCCTTTCGGCCGCTGTGGCAGATGGTCTTGATTTCAGTCAGCTGGTCGGCCCAGGCCAGCAGGTATTTGCTGCCTTCAAACAACTCACCCTGGAAATCGGTGCGTAAGCCAAAACACAGCACCGGGATATTCAGACGGTCGACAATCTCGCTTAACTGGTAGACCTGGTCACGCGTCAGAAACTGTGCCTCATCGACCAGTACACAGTGGACATTGTGGTCCTCCAGTTGCGACCGGGTCGCTTCAAACAGGTCGTCCTCCGCAGTGAATATCGTGGCTTTTGACTGCAGGCCGATTCGTGACCTGATCCAGCCCTCGCCGTAGCGATCGTCAAGTTTTGGTGTGAACAACATCGGTGTCATACCACGTTCACGGTAGTTATGCGCAGATTGAAGCAAAACCGTGGTTTTGCCGGCATTCATCGAAGAGTAATTGAAATAGAGTTTTGCCATTCAGGTATCCATAAAATCTAATTGCCTGCAACATATTTCCGGATTGTCGCAAGCACTTCCTTGCGCTGGGTAAAGGCCAGCAACACCAGGCAATCACCGTCCCTGGCATCGGCCAATGCCTGTCGTACACCATCGAGCGGGCTATTGAACATACCCACAGCCTCTCCTGGCACACCCTCCGCAATTGCGAATTCCCGAATCATTTCAGCGATGGCCCAGGCCTGCCGGCCGCGCTCGTAACCCGGCATATCACATACCAACAAACGCGTTGGCTCAAGATCGCAAACCGCGCTGACAAGATGACGGATATCCTGGTCGCTACGATCACCCGCCTGCCCGATCAGCACGAGGCGTCTCTTGGCATCGAACGCCCTGACGGTATCCCGGATTGCCCTGACGCCATGTTCATTATGCGCGAAATCAAGAAAGATTTTGATACCATTCTTCTGAAACAGATTACCCCGTCCCGGGTTGGCGTCGGCATCGCCACTGAAAGTCCTGAGACCTGCGGCCAACGCCCCATCAGAAACCCCCATGACATGACACAATGCCATCGCAGCCAGGGCATTGCTGATGTTGTAACGGGCCGCACCACCAAATGTGATCGGGATATCTTCGGCGCGGATAATTTTCCTGGCCTCACCATCAACGACCAAAACCAGCCAGCCATCCGACAGGTAGGCGGCCTGGCCCTGTTTTTCCAGGTGTTTGTGCAATACCGGCTGATTTGCATCCAGACCAAACCAGATGATCCTGTTGTCGAGCGTCGCAGCCATCCTGACACTCTCCGGATCATCCGCATTCAGAATTAGCGGCGCTTCCTTTGCCAAAGCCCGCCGCACGATGAACTTGGCATCGGCCATATCCGCTAGCGTGTTGATGCCATATTCGCCCATATGGTCGGCAGCGATGTTGGTTATCAGGGCAGCGTCAGCGTATTCAACACCAACCCCCCGGCGTAGCAGACCGCCGCGGGCAACTTCCAGTACAACGGCTTCAGATTTTGGATGCCTCAACAAGGTGCGTGCGCCACCGGGGCCGGAGAAATCACCCCGCTCCAGTATTTCCTCACCGACCCGGATGTAGTCAGTCGATGTGATACCGGCACGAATACCGGCGGCGGACAGGATCGCTGCTGACAACCTGACGGTGGTGGATTTGCCATTGGTGCCGGTGACGATACCGAGCGGCACCGAGTCGATAGCTGACCAATCAACGCTTTCCGGATCCGGCACCTTGTCGGCCGGCCATATCATGGCTTTTTTGCCAAACCCAACCGATACCTCGTCATCATCCCAGAGGAAAGGTACGTGGAGACGGGCTGCTGCTGCCTGCATCGCCAGCAAACGTGGTTTGCTTTCCCCCGCCGCCAGTTTTGACAGGACCGCAATGGAACGACTCAAATCCGGCAAGGGCTCACCTCTGAGCTTGGCAACCGCCCTGTGAAACGCAAGCTCGTTGAGTTCACAGGCCGTATACAACACGTCGATCGGGGCACTGATAACCAGGTTGACACCACCGTCAAAAATTCTCGAACAGATGTGTTCCGGTGACCAGCCAAGCGCCGGCATCATATTGCCAACTTCTTTGGACCAGGCCGTTATAAGCCGGTCTGCCTCTACGCCGTCCATGGCTATGTCGAGAATTGCACCCGGCATATCCCAGAACAGGTTTGGCCCAGTCAGACGGCGACTGTCAAGCAACTCGATATTCAAGAAACTAGTCGCTTTCTTCTTCCCGGGCCACACGCACACCGCGTTCGTCCCTGACCAGGCGCACACCGGAATCCAGTGAGAAAGCGTCCGGATTCGGTTGGACAAAACTGTGACCGGGCTTAGCCCTGTCGGGGCTGTGAGCCGCCGCATCGTGACCCTCATAATGGATCACCTGGTCCCAGCAGCGCTTAACCTCATCCACGAACAACATCAGCAGATCACCTTCTTTCGCCATATCGAGCGCGCTTTCGACAGCCAGCATCTCATCGGGAACAATATCAATTGCACTGGCCTCGACACCGTTGGCCAGCAATTGATCACGTAACATTTCCGGTACTTCGGCATCACCACGTCCGCGCCGGGCATCATCGGCACGGCAAATGTAATGATCGAAATGACCACTGGCCTCGTTGGCAATAGCACGTATGTCCTCGTCACGACGGTCGCCGGGTGCGGCCAGTACGCAAATGCGCCGGCCCGGCACTTCGAGCCGCCCAACCAGCTGACAGATGCTGCGGATGGCGGCGGCATTATGACCATAATCAAGAATCACACGGAAGGGATGTTCGTCGAACACATTCATGCGTCCGGGCGCCTGGAATATCGTGGTGCCAAAGGTGCGCAGGCCATCACGGATATCATCCAGCGACTTGTGCATCGAATAGGCCAGGGCTGCTGCAAACATCGCGTTCTGTACGTTATGCGTGGCCTTGCCATCCATGGTGGCCGGTATCTCGTGTGTCCACACCAGCTGGTAATGGGTGCCCTTGTCGTACAGGGTGATCATATCGCCGTTGAAACCCTGTTCCAGCACCACGGCCCTGCCGCCGGCGCGGATATGTTCCTTGACCAATGCATGGGCCGGGTTCATGGTGACATAACAGACATGTAGCGCCTGCGTGTAATCGGCCATGTTCAGGCATAACTGATCATCCGCATTAAGCACAGCCGTATCACGCGCCACCTCGATGACGATACGTTTGACTTCCGCCAGCTGCTCCAGCGTGTCGATACCTTTAAGACCGAGATGGTCTGCGGCAACATTCAGGCAGGCGGATACGTCACAACGGCGATAACCCAGACCGGAGCGCAGCAAACCACCACGCGCGGTTTCCAGAACGGCGATATCGACGGTGGGGTCACGCAACACAATGTGTGCAGATGTCGGCCCGGTCATGTCACCCTTGACCGTCAGACGGCCATCGATATAGACACCATCCGTTGATGTCATACCCACCGTGTGTCCGGCAGTTTTAAGGATATGTGCGAGCATGCGCGAGGTCGTTGTCTTGCCGTTGGTGCCGGTGATACTAGCCACCGGAATACGCGTTGGGGAGCCTGGCGGAAACAGCATATCCATCACCTTGCCGGCCACATCCCGTGGCTTACCTTCGGAAGGTGCAACGTGCATACGAAACCCCGGCGCCGCGTTGACTTCCACAATTGCCCCGCCGATTTCCTTGTAAGACTGGGCAATATCCTGGGTCAGAAAATCCACACCACCGACATCCAGACCAACCGCCCGGATCGCCCGTTCCGCCATTTCACGGTTGTCGGGGTGCACCACATCGGTCAGATCGATGGCGGTACCACCGGTTGAGAGGTTGGCTGTATTGCGCAGAAAGAAAACCTCACCTTCCGGCAGGACCGTGCTGGCATCGAAACCCGCCAATGCCAGCAATTCGAGAGCAGGCCGGTCGAGTTCGAGACGGGTCAGTACCTTTTCATGACCGATGCCACGCCGCGGGTCTTCATTCACCTTGTCCACCAGCTGTTTGACCGTGCTTTTTCCATCACCCACGACATGGCCGGGTACACGCTTGGCTACCGCGACCAGTTCATTGTTTACAACCAGCATGCGGTGATCAAAACCCTCGACAAAGCTTTCAACCAGTACCGCCTTGCTGGTGCCCTGCTCCTGGGCAAAAGCAAATGCTCTTTCTACCTGTTCATCGGTGGTCAGGTTGATTGAAACACCACGTCCATGGTTGGCGTTCAGCGGCTTGACGACAACCGGGAAGCCAATCCCATGGGCCGCCCGCAGGGCTTCACGCGGGCTATAAATCATTCTCTGAGAAGGAACCGGCAAACCAAGATCACGCAACAGGTTATGCGTGTCTTCCTTGTCGCAGGATATCTCCACAGCGATGTGGGGAGTTTTACTGGTTATGGTGGCCTGTATACGCTGTTGGTAGGCTCCGTGGCCAAACTGGACCAGGGAGTATTTGTTAAGCCGCAGATAGGGGATCTGCCTTTCTTCGGCAGCATTGACAAGCGATGCGGTACTCGGGCCCAACTCCTTGCGCTGTGCAAAAAGAATAAACTCTTCGCGCTCCTGTTTGAAATTGAACTCCGGGTCAATTTCAGAGGAAAGCTCCTTTTTTAAATTCTCCGGCAGAAGATTCAGCAAAAGCTGAAGCGCAATACGTGCCGCTTCGAGACCGACATCACGTTGCTTGTATTGAAACACCATATTGTACTGGCCGGGCAGACCGGAACTGCGGGTGCGGCCGAATGATACGGACGACCCCGCTTCATTCTGCAACTCCAGGGCGGCGTGTTCCCAGATATGGGCCATCCAGGTGCCTTCATCTTCGTGCATGCGTCGGATGAAACCACCCGGTTCTCCATAGGAACAGCCGTGATTCTGCAGACCCGGTAATGCCTTGATCAAGGCATCTATGTAGGAATCACCCAAGCGCGCGGACGGCCACTCCTCCAGGATGTCCAGGTCGACGTGGTGGCGGATGACCGGAAAGTGTGCGTACAGACTTGGGCCGACATAAACATTGGTGGAGAGAATTTTCATAAAGGAACCTTCATAGGATGTCATTGCAAATCCGGCGGCACCAGATTCACGGGTTTGCTTATTACGATATCACGTCATACACGGATCGCATATCGCATTAGCATTCAGGTTCCCGTTCAGTTTATGCGCCCAGCTTTGCCTCGCGTGTCTCAAGGTTAAACTGGGAACCGTTGGCCAGCACATGCAACTTCAGCCCGATCAGGGAAACGGCCTCGGACTTGCTGACATAGCTCATCGATGAATGACGCAGATCCGAAGGGTCAACCACCGTCACGGTGCCATGACCAACCACATCCATGGTCCCATCCGGCGCAATAAATGCAGCGGTGTTCTCATCGATGCCCAGGCCGCACACAAACGGATTAAACGACAGAGCTGCGAGCAAACGCCCCATGCGACCACGCCGGTTGAAGTGCTGGTCAATAATGGCACGATTGGTCAAGCCAAGCCCCGGTGCCAGTACAACCCCGCTTTCGCGCGGCGAAGGCCCGCCACGGCCACCGGCTATCATGTGCTCGGAGATGATGGCGGCGCCGGCAGAGGTGCCTGCGATATGTACCCCCTCGGCGTTTAGCCTGCGAATGGCGCGGGCCACCGGCGTACCACCAAGAATAGTGCTAAGGCGCAACTGGTTGCCACCCGTAATAAATATTCCCGTGGCCCTTTCCAAAACGGCAATTATCTCTTCTTCGTAGCAGTCGTCCCGCTCCTCTATCGGAATGCACATGGCTTTCGCACCCATCCCTTCAAACAGGTCCTGGTATGAAGGACCGGTCTCATCCAGCTCGGAAGCCGTCGGAATCACCAGTATCTTGGCGTCATCACCACCACACAAGTTGACGAAACGCTCAAGAATCTCCGGGTTCTTGTGTTTTGCTTCCGCACCACCAATAGGGATGACGAAACCACGGGGTTTGTTTTTTTCAGGTGTTGCCGGACACATTTTTTGTTACCTTTCAAAGCGGGGCGGGTATTGTAGTTGCTTATGCACGGCTTTGAAACGAGGGCGCGTAACTAATCAACAGAACCGGCTGAAAACACGGCAAATAAACGCTATACACCTTTGCTTTGCGTATAATGGCGTGTCGCGAAACAAGGAATACAAAATGAGCCTACAGCTAGTCCCTTCGGGTAGAAATATACCCGACGAAATCAACGTCATTATCGAAGTTCCAATGCACAGCCCGGCCATCAAGTACGAGGTGGATAAGGAGAGCGGCGCCATTTTTGTCGACCGCATGCTCAAGACCGCTATGTACTACCCGTGCAACTACGGTTACGTGCCGCACACCCTGTGCGGTGACGGCGACCCGGTCGATGTTCTCGTCGCATTGCCCTTGCCGATGTTACCCGGCACCGTGGTGCGTTGCCGGCCGATAGGTGTGTTACAGATGAAAGATGAGGCCGGTGAAGATTCCAAGGTGCTCGCGGTCCCCCTTGACGAGGTCACCGGCATCTACCGTCATATCAAAACATTGGAAGACATGGACAAAATGCTGCTTGATCAGATCGAGCACTTTTTTGAGCACTATAAAGATCTTGAGCCGAACAAGTGGGTAAGAACCGGTGACTGGGAAGGCCTGGATGCCGCCCGCCGCGAAATCGTCGAAGCAGTCGCCAGATACCAGGCAGAACCGGATAAGCCTGCGTTCTAAACTAACCAAGCGGTCCGGGCTGCCACACCGGTTTGATACCTATCAGTGTATGGTAGTGGGGCCGCTGGAGAGGACTCCAGGTTCAGTTCCAAAACTGCTCAGCAACATGCCAGATACGCCACTGAGCTGAGTCGTTGGTAAGGTGACGATCCAGAAAAGCCGCATATTGCTCAACAAAGTCCTGAGCATCATTTGAGCTGAACGGCCCGACCAGTTCGAGCTTTTTCCGGACCAACCCGCCCGGTTGCAGGTTCAGGGCGTAAAAAACATACTCTTTGTGGTTATCCGCGAGAATGGCTGGAAACCCGGCTTCGAAAATGGCATTTTTTCCGATAACCCCGGCGTTTAAAACAGGCCGGCCGGCCTTTGGCGGCGCATCCATCACCACGATTACACTGCCGGGTTGATCCATCATCGCCCGCAATGCCTTGCCAGCGCCACCGATCCGTACTGCCCGCTCCCCCATTGTCTTAACAATATGCCGGGTAGCCAGGCTTACAAATATGTAGAAAAACGGCCTGACCCGGAAAATTTCTTTTTCCGGCTTGCGATAGGGCAATGCCGGGTTAAGACCGGCTACCTGCAGTAACTTCAGAATGGATATGGAAGGGCCCCAGTGCATACCGATCAGAACCCTGTCCCTGACAATCTCCAGATCGCTGTCGCACTCAATTTCTCCAAGTACTGAGCGCATACGGCCAAAGCTCATCATGTACAGATCACGCACATCCAGCATCTCAACCTGTTTCCAACGCGCCTTCCAAACCTGCTCGTCACCGGCCTCCACATAATCCTTCGCGCTCGACCAGGCGGCCTGTGCCTCCGTGGCTAACACCCAGCTGAGATTTGAACTGCGCGCCAGCAGTGCACGTGACCAGGCTGCTGGCAGAAATACGGAAGCGAGCGGCAAGGCCAGGTAAACGATGAAATCTACCGCTTGTCTGCGAATGGCGCTCCAGGCTTTCATGGTTATTTTTTGCCTCTGGATACCTATGACTTGGGCGACGATAAACGGTCAGTCAAAGACTGCCTGAACGAAAGGGTATATTATCCAACTCACTTACCAAAGTGTCATATAGTTTCTTGCCAGTACACAAAGCCGAAAACCAGGTAACCGATCGTGAAAGCAGCCATACTCACCTACCATTCCCAGAATATTGCCGGCAATTCAACCAGGAACAATGACCACGTGGCCCTGGCTGCCGATTTGGATTCACTACACGCTGCGGGATACCGGTTCATACCCCTGGAAGCCCTGGTAAAAGGCCTGTTCGATGGCGCGTCATTGCCTGACGGGCAGGCACTCATATGCCTGACATTTGACGATGGCTGTGATTTTGATGTGCGTACACTCGATTTTCCCGGTCACGGAATGCAGGCGGGCTTTCTGCAGATTATGGAAGAATTTATCGGGACGCACGGAAGTGAAGCCCAACCGGAATTACATGCCACCAGCTTTGTCATAGCCAGCCCCGATGCACGCAGCCGGATCGACCACAAATCACTGTTCGGTCTGAATCACATGAGTGATGACTGGTGGCGCGAGGCTGACGCGCATCCACTGATGACCATCGAAAATCACGGGTGGGATCATAATCACCCGGACCTGGATGACGGACCATACCCCCGTGGTGGTTTCGAGATGGTCAGCAAGCTCGAGCATTGTGACACCCAGGTGGTCAAGGCAAGTGACTTCATCGAAAGAAGAACCGGCCGCCGACCCACGCTTTTTGCGTATCCTTTCGGGGAATCCAGTGAGTTCATCCGCAATGAATATTTCCCGCGGCGGCGCGACGAACACCATTGCCTGGCCGCAATGGGCACCCAATCCGGCCTGGCAACTTCCCAGAGTGATCGCTGGAATATGCCGCGCTTCGTTTGCGGCAGGGACTGGTCCACACCCGGCGAACTGCTTACGGCTTTGGGGTTATAACGAGCCTGTTTGTGCCTGGCTGAGAATACCCGCAACGCTGTATACGTTTTGACGGCTTCGACTCAGACTGTGCGCTCAACAGCCCGGATGGGCTTTACTTCCCGGTCTTATCCGGCCCTGCGGGCTACCCTCAGCCAGGATTCCGCCTGATCGGGACCGGTCTGGAGGTGCATCCCTGCACCTTCAGCCCTCGATTTTCATCCATGAAAATCGCCCCTGGCGAAATCCCGTCTTCGGCGGATAAACGGGAAGTAAAGCCCACCCGGGCTATTGAGCTTTTCAGCTGAAAGTCGTGCACCCTGGTTCAGACACGGGGGACGGTTGTGGTCTGGGCGAACTTAGAAGCGCCGAGTAGCCGGACGGGTTAGGGGCGATCGGGCGGGATGCCCGATCGAGGCCGCCCAGAACAGGATGTTCTGTGAGGCCGGCCCCGTTGACCCGAATATTGCAAACGCAATGTTCGGGTCTATCCCGGCTGGCTGCGAGGGTAGTCCCGGATCAAAGATCCGGGACCGCTGGCCCGTGAGCACAGACCACAACCGTCCGCCGTGTCCTTGCACCTTCACGACTTCCTAAGCACTACCTGTTTCTGGATGGCATCCACACACCAGTGAATATAACGTTACGGATATTCTCAGCTACGGCCGACGGTAGCAGTCAAAATACATCGAGATGGCATTTTCGGGCGAACGCAGGTCCAGCCCCCGCAACTCGGGAATTTCGCTCTGCTGGTACTCAACCCTGCGGGCATCGAAACCGCATCGCGATGTGAGCGCCTTGAATGTCTCTTCGTCGTACAGAAAAGTGTGGCCCGCAAAACGCATCCCGAGGTTGAACACTTCCCCGGCAGTTTCAAGTGACAGCGGAACACCTACGAAGCTTTTCCACAGGGTTTTGAGTTGTTCCGGATCATGGAGATACAAATGCGCCAATTGCCGCATATCCGGCGTCAGCACACGCAGCACCCCGCCCGGGGCAAGGATGCGATGGCACTCGAGTAAGAAATCCGCAGCCTGCTCAAGCGGCAGTTGGTCGATAAAGTCCTCGGTGTGCATCAGCTGTGCAACACCATTGGCAAACGGCAGACCACCTGCGAGGTTGGCACAGACATCCGGCTGGCTTTCGCGGTCGATATCCACGTTGACCCAATCATCCAGTTTCCAGTGGCCTGAACCGAGGTTAATTTTTACCGTAGACTTCAATTTTTCTTCCCCGCCAGCAACACCCAGCCATCCATGACTTTCATTTTCAACCCGGGGAAATCACCCGAGTATGCGTTTTTAACCTCTTCAGCCTGTCCCTCGAGGATGCCGGACAGCACCAGCGAGCCGCCGGACCTTAGGGCCGAGCTTAACACCGGCGCCAGTTCGACCAGCGGACCCGCGAGGATGTTGGCCAGTACCACGTCCGCCGCCTGCGGAACAAATTGCTCCGGCGCGAGGCCATTAATAATACCCTCCACCGCGTTCCTCTTGGCATTGTCGAACGTCGCGGTCAAAGCCTGAGGATCGTTATCGATACAAACAACGGATCTGGCGCCCTTGATAGCAGCCGCAATGCCCAGCACACCCGAGCCACAACCATAATCAACGACCGACTCACCATCAAAATCATGACCATCCACCCACTCGAGACACAGATGCGTGGTCGGGTGGGTGCCGGTGCCAAAGGCCAGGCCGGGATCCAGTCGCAGAGCATAGGTGGCAGAGCCTGGAACCGGTGCATCCCCCGGTACGATCCAGAGATCAGAACCGAACTGCATCGGTTTGAAACGATCCAGCCAGACCCGCTCCCATTGTTGATCTTCAAATTTTCTGAAACTAACCTGCTGGGGCCGGTCCACACCGGGTAAAAGGCTGAGTAAACGCGTCAGTGGTTCAACCGGTGTATCCCCATCGAACAGGGCGGTTACACATACCAAGGGCCAAAGTGGTGTTTCACCGACCCCCGGCTCAAGCACGGGATCATCCGCGTCATCTGTCAGCGTCAACGCCAGCACCGGCTCGTTTTGCAGGAGACTTTCCGCCAGTGGCGCGTTCTGCCGTGACACGCGAACACTGAGTTCAAGCCACGTCATTCGGTTCCGGGGCCTTTAAACACGACCGGAAGCGCTACTGGGTAGCCCGGTCTTTGAGGCGTTTTTCGAGGTAATGGATATTGAATCCGCCTTCTACAAACCCCTGGTCCAGGAGCAGCCATTTGTGCAACGGGATGTTGGTCTTGATACCGTTCAAAACGGTCTCATCCAGCGCGATCCGCATACGGGCAATGGCGGTCGCCCGGTCTTCGCCATGGGCGATCAGCTTGCCGATCATGGAATCGTAGTTGGGGGGCACCCGGTAACCATCGTAAATATGTGAGTCCACACGTATGCCAGGCCCGCCGGGGGCGTGGAAGCCACTGATGGTACCCGGGCAGGGCATGAAAGTGACCGGGTCTTCGGCGTTGATACGGCATTCGATCGCATGGCCGCGTATGACAATGTCGTCCTGCGTATAGGTGAGGCGCTCACCGGCGGCGACACGGATTTGCTCCTTGATCAGGTCGACCCCGGTAATGAGTT
Organism: uncultured Gammaproteobacteria bacterium; assembly: GCA_963704855.1. Classification (GTDB taxonomy): domain Bacteria; phylum Pseudomonadota; class Gammaproteobacteria; order Xanthomonadales; family SZUA-36; genus SZUA-36. Next base: position 195,607 of record CAVPHY010000010.1, on the reverse strand, counting down.
CAGTGACGGGGTGTTCAACCTGTATGCGGGTATTCATCTCGATGAAATAGAAATGGCCGTCATCATACAAAAACTCGAAGGTGCCGGCGCCGCGATAACCGATGCGTTTGCAGGCTTCCACGCAAACACCACCGATTTCAGCCCGTTGCTCAGGGGTGATTCCAGGCGCCGGGGCTTCTTCGATAACTTTCTGGTGGCGACGCTGGCTTGAGCAATCACGTTCGCCAAGGTGTATCGCATTGCCATGCTCATCAGCCATCACCTGGATTTCTATGTGACGCGGGTTGGTGAGGTATTTTTCCATGTAAATGGTGCCGTCACCGAAAATGGTCTGCGCTTCGCGCCGGGTCAGCTGGAGGGCATTGGACAAATGCGCCTCGGTATGAACCACCCGCATACCGCGACCGCCACCGCCGGCAGCCGCCTTGATGATCACGGGATAACCGATGCGGCTCGCAATGGCATGGTTTGTTGCAAGGTCTTCACCGAGGCCCCCGCCTGAACCGGGCACACAGGGAACCCCGGCATCCTTCATCGCCTTGATGGCAGAAACCTTGTCACCCATCAGGCGGATGGTTTCAGGTCGCGGGCCTATAAAAATAAATCCACTTTTCTCGACGCGTTCAGCAAAATCCGCATTTTCTGCGAGGAAGCCGTAACCGGGATGCACAGCGACCGAATCGGTAACTTCGGTTGCAGCAATAATTGCGGGGATGTTCAGGTAACTCTCGGCACCCGGGGCAGGGCCAATACAGACCGCCTCATCCGCCAGGGCAACATGTTTCAGGTTTCGGTCGACCGTCGAATGTAACGCGACCGCCTTTATTCCCATGGTGTGGCAGGCACGCACGATACGCAGTGCAATTTCACCACGGTTCGCGATGACAATCTTTTCAATTAGGGCCATGTTCAATAGTCCAACATCATCGAATCACGAATAATGGCTGGTCGTACTCAACCGGTTGACCATTCTCGACCAGTATCGCTACCACTGTGCCTGATACGTCCGCTTCAATCTGGTTGAACATTTTCATTGCTTCGATGATACACAGGGTGTCACCGACACCCACCCTCTGGCCCAGGCTCACAAACGGTTCTGCACCGGGACCTGAAGCCGCAAAAAAGGTGCCCACCATCGGTGAAAGTACCAGTTCACCTTCAGGAACCTGGTCTTGCTCATCTCCTGGCTGGTCAACTACCGGAATTGTCGGAATCGCCGCCGGTGCAACAGTCGGTGGTGCAACATAGGGCATGACTTGTGCATGACCGTTACGTACCAGGCGCACTGACTCTTCACCTTCGACAATTTCCATTTCTGTCAGGCTGGATTCTTCCAACAGCTCAATTAGTTTTTTAATTTTTCTGATATCCACTTGCCGTCGCTCCCGCTTCAGGGTTCAATTCGATTCAAAATAGCCTGTAGGGCCAATAAATAGCTCTCACCGCGAAACCCGCTGATCACTCCAATTGCGATATCGGAGAAATAGTTGACCTGCCTGAAAGGCTCGCGCGAACTCACTGCGGAGAGATGGACTTCTACAAACGGTATGTTTACAGCCAGTAGCGCATCACGGATGGCGACACTGGTATGGGTGTAGCCTGCAGGGTTGATGATGATGTAATCGACACCGTCATTACCCGCCTGCTGAATGGCATCTACCATTTTCCCTTCTGAGTTGGTCTGCATGTGGTCCAGTTGCAAACCGCAGTCATCAGCGAACCGTTCAAGCTCCTGCATGATGTCCTGCAAACTGCGTTGCCCGTAGGTTCCGGGCTCCCGTTGGCCGAGAAGGTTCAGGTTGGGGCCGTTAAATACGCGAACTTTGACCACGATCAGTATTCCTCGTCAAGGGCCAGACAGTCTGCCCGAAAACATAATACTTGTCTACCGTTCGCCACCGTATTGAAGAAGATCACCGCAATATCGGCGCAACAATTTTTTAACAAGTCGCCAATAGATTCGGCAGAAATACCGGTATCAGAGTAATTCGCTTAACAGGCTGGAGATTTTCTCGTGTTGAATGATACCCGCGTATTGCCAGCGGACAACCCCGGTTTTATCTATGAGCACGCTGTAGGGCAGCACGCCCTCATCGTTTCCATAGGCCGCGCTGGTGGCGAATACATCTTCGGAACCCACCAGGATAGGGTAGCTGATGCCATAGGCTTCGACAAAATTCCTGACGCTTTGAGCATCGTCAAGCGCAATGCCAATCACTTGTAAACCCGCTGACTTATAGGTTCTTTGCAAATCCATCAGCATGGGCATTTCCTGTCGGCAGGGAGCACACCAGGTTGCCCAGAAGTTGATCAGGATCGTTTTGCCGGAAAAGTCTGCCGGGCTCACAAACTCACCACTATTAGTACCCAGTTGGAAGTCCGGGCGAAAATTGCCAAGCAGGACACCGTTTGAAGCGGGTTGGGGAGGGTCGACAGGTTCAGCGAAATGCCGTGCGGATAAATAGAACCCCGCCAGCAGCGCCGTGATACCTACCAGCGTAATGAAGAATTGCCGCATTACTGAGCCTCCAGCACGCTACGAAGGTGTTCGGCGAATTCAGGGGCGTCAAAGTACCCAACCAGCCGATAGGCAGGCATCTCCGTGCCCCGGCGGTCAAAAAACAGGATGGCCGGTGGGCCGATGATGTCGTACTTTTCCATCAGCGCCTGGTCTGTTTCATCGTTCGCAGTAACATCGGCCTGGAGCGGCCGAACCTGTTTGAACAAGGCCTGGATTTCGGGTTCACCAAAGGTATTGCGCTCCATGCGAATGCACTCGACACACCAGTCGGCATAAAAATCCAGCATCGCCGGCTTTCCGGCCTGGTTTGCCCCGGCTACAGCGGCCTCCAGGTCGTCCAGCGATTTGATTCTCTGGAACGCGATTTCCTCGGAATGGCTGGACTGGGCACCGGAACGCAAATTCTCAAGCGGCTTCGCCCAGTTATCCGCGCCACTGGCCGCACCGATAATCTCGAGCGCCCCCAACAGCAGTAACACCAGTCCCATTGATTTCCACAGGCGATGCCACCCCGAGGCACCTTGGGGTATAGTTTCCAACGCACCGAGGTACACGCCGCTGGCTATCGCGAGCACACCCCACAGCAACAGGATCACAGGGCCCTGCACAATACGCTCAAGCATCCAGATGGCCAGCGCCAGCAGTGCGATTCCGAATACGGCCTTGATACTGTCCATCCAGGGACCGGCCTTTGGCACGAGTTTCCCGGCGGACACGCCAAACAGGATCAACGGCACACCCATACCCATTGAAAGTGCGAATAAAGCTGATCCACCCAGCAGGGCGCTACCCGAAGCACCGATAACAATCAAGGCAGCAGCCAATGGCGGTGCGACGCACGGCCCCACGATCAGGGCGGATAAAAAGCCCATCACCGCAACACCGGTCAGGCTGCCACCCTTTTGCTGATTGCTGGCCTGTGCGAGCCGGGTCTGCATACTTGCCGGTAACTGCAATTCGAAAAACCCGAACATGGAAAACGCCAGTGCAATGAATATGGCGATAAAGAAGCCCAATATCCACGGGTTCTGGAAAACGGCTTGCAGGTTCTGGCCAAATAAACCGGCTAGCACACCGGCAATGGTATAGGTCAAGGCCATTGCGAGCACATAGACCAGCGATAACCAGAACGCCTTCGAGGTCGTCATGCGGTCACCGTGACCGGCAATGATGCCCGATAGTATCGGCACCATCGGAAATACACAGGGTGTGAACGCCAACAGGATACCGGCGATAAAAAACGCAAACAGCGCACCCGCCGGGTTGTTCAGCAGCATTTGCGCCAGCGCATCCTGCTCGGAAACCGGTGGAATAGCAGAACGGGAAACGGTTGGCGCAGGGGTTGACGCCTGACCGCCGTCTGATGCTGCCATCAGCAAGTCCACACGCGAAGTTTGTGGCGGGTAGCAGATATCGCCATCGCGGCAACCCTGGTAGTCAGCTTCGAGGCTGATGGTCTGTTGGGGACCGGCGGGCCGCTGGATGTGCACCGGTACTTCAATCTGCCCGAAGTAAACTTCAACGGAACCAAACTCCGGATCGTCCTTTATCGTGCCCTCGGGCAGGTCTACCCCGCTAACTTCAAAACCGTTGTCACCCATCACCCTGAAAGCAAGCTTGTCCCGGTACAGGTAGTAACCGGGTTGGGCGGTAAAACGTACAAGCACGGTTTCGGCTGAAAGACCAATAGCCTCGTAAACGAAGGCCTCGTCCGCGCGCAGGGCCGGCTTGGTGAAAACATCATCCTGCCCGGTCGATGTCAGATTGAAAGCATCCGCCAGGTTGGAGGCCGATTGAGACGGGGCCGCGGATATCAGCCCTTCTGCCGGGGGAGGTAAATTGACGACCAGTAACTGCTCCGTGGGGGGATAACAAAATATGTCCTCCATGCAGCCCTGGGAGCGTACTTTCAGACTGATGAGTTCAATACCGGGCGCAATGGATACCAGCGGCAGACCGACAGTCAGGCGATCGTGGAACTTGATCACCTCCTCACCCAGCAATTCATCAAACTCGGGCTTACCATAAGGTATATCCGGCGCACCAAGAACAACACCAGCGGTTTCAGTCCTGAACTTTAAAAACTTGTTGTTATAGAGGTAGTAGCCATCGGCAATCTTCCAGCTAACCTCGATTCGCTGACGGTCACTGGCCGTGGCGGTAACCTGGAAAACCTCGCCAAACTCCCTGATGTCCTCGAATTCAATGGCGCTTGCCGAAGACGATCCGGCCAGGCACAAGGCGGTTATAAGCAGGTTGGACCAGCTTTTAATTGTTTTGAGTTTCATCATCAAATATGACCGTCGTCTTGTTAGTTTGTATTCATTGCCCCGCAATAGACGCCGCTTTTGGACAGTAGTTTCAAGGTGTAAGCCGCGAATGTTACCTTAACAGGACATCGGGAGCCGAGTTTTCTTGTTTGGGTAAAAAAACAGGATTATACTTACCGACCGTTCGGTCAGCCCTTAGATGCAAGGCCAGATACATGCAAAATCAACCCAAAGCTAAAACCAGCACCTCCGGTGGCGAGCAGGCCATACTTGAAGCTGCTGAAATCCTGTTTGCCCAAAAGGGTTTTGATGCCGTATCGATGAGCGCCATCGCCGGTCTCGCCAATACCAGCAAGCCCAACATCTACCACCACTTCAAAAACAAGAACGACCTGTACCTGGCGGTAATGAAAACCGCGGTTCGGCGTTCTTCGGCCTTGCTTGATGCGCTGGAAGATGCGCCGGGCACATTCCGGGAACGCCTTGGCGGGTTTTCCGCCGGTCAGCTTGAGAATATCCTCGGACACAAACGAAGTACGCAACTGATACTGCGTGAAACCCTGTCCGAAGAATCACAACACGGAGAGGAGCTAACCAGGTTGGTCATGGGTGAGGTTTTCAGCAGGCTGGTAGCCATGGTGAGCCAGGGCCAGCAGAAAAACGAATTTCGCAAGGACATTGATCCGATACTGGCCGCTTTCATGATCGTGTCGGCCAACATGTTCTTCTTCCAGGCCTCCCCGGCCATGCAGCACATTCCTGAATTCGAATTTGTCGATGACGCCAGCGCCTTCAGCAAAGGCGTTATGGACCTGTTGATCAACGGCATGCTTCATAAAGGAGACAGCTCATGCTGAATCATGCCGATAGCAATATAATCAACCGGGCAGGTTTGGCGTCAATGCTGGTATTGCTGTTCAGTGCGTGCGGCAGTGAGAATCAAACCGAAGCCAACACAACCGAAAACAGCGCCGCAGTGCCGATTTCGACCCGCCAGGCGGAAACCATGGACCTGCCAATCTGGCTGCAAACGGTCGGCCAGGTTCACAGTCTGTCGGCGCCGACACTGGCGGCGGAAGTGGAAGGCCGTATCACCGCGGTTACTGCCGATACCGGCGACCACATCGAGAAGGGACAATTACTCGCAGAAACCGATACCTCCAACCTGTTATTACAACAACGGGCCGCGCAGGCAGGGATCGAACGCCTCGAAGTACATATTGCAAATGGTAAGCGGCGGGTTGAACGCCTGGAAAAACTCTCTGCAAAAAATCTGTCTTCCCAGACCCAACTCGATGATGCCAGGGAACAACTGGACGCATTCCAGGCAGACCACAAAGCAGCCCTTGCCCAGCTTGCCATTGTCGATGACCTGCTGAACAAATCCCGAATCGTTGCACCCGTTTCGGGTGTTGTCCAAAGACGTCTTATTGCAACCGGGGATTTTGTAAGACGCGGACAGGCATTGTTCGAAGTCACCCGTCCCGACCAGCTACAGGCGTGGCTGCCCTACCCCGAAACCGTGGCTTTGAGGATCACGATTGGACAGCCCGCAGAAATCTACAGCCCGCTGACACCGGGGGTAATTGCAGCGGGACACATTACCGACCTGCAACCGACCATTGGTTCGGGCAGCCGGGCGGTGATGGCGATTGTTGACCTCGAAAACCCGGGCGACCTGAGGCCGGGCGCGACCCTTACCGGCAAGGTGCTGGTGGAAACACGCAAACAGGCCGTTCTGGTGCCCAACATCAGCGTGGTGCGACGGCCTGCCGGCGAGGTGGTCTATTTCATTAACGGCGACATGGCAGAGGCCCGACTGGTCAAAACCGGTCACGAGGAAGGCGGCCTGGTTGAAATCATCAGCGGGATCGAAGACGGTGAAACAATCGCAACCGACGGCGCGGCTTTTCTGACCGATGGTGCGAGTGTGACAATTCGGAGCCAGTAAGTTGAACTTACCCGAAATTTCCATCAAACGGCATGTATTCGCCTACATGCTGTCCGCAGTGATGGTGCTGTTTGGCATCATCAGCTACAGGGACATCGGTGTTGACCGCTATCCCACCGTCGAGTTTCCAATGATCTCCGTGACCACTATTTTGCCCGGTGCCACACCTGAAATCATCGATGCCAGTGTTACCAACCTGATTGAATCCGTGGTCAACAGCTCGCCTGGCATCGATCATATCCAGTCGAACTCATCACCCGGTGTTTCATCCATCAACATTCGCTTTAATATGGAAAAGGATGTCAATGTCGCCTTTAACGAGGTCCAGGCTCGGGTAAACCGGATACTGAGAGACCTGCCCGATGAAGCCGAGCCACCGGTGGTGGCCAAGATTGAGATCGGCGCCTTGCCCGTCATGTGGCTGACCCTGAGTGGCGACCGCACGCTACAACAGCTGAATCAGTACGCCAGGAACGTCATCAAGAAACGCCTCGAGACGATTGATGGGGTAGGCGAAATCCAGCTCGGTGGAGAGCTGCGGCGCACGATCCGGGTCAACCTTGATCCCGTGCGGATGAAGCAGCTTGGCATCACGGTGCCGGATGTTGTCCAGATGTTCAATCGCGAGCACCTGCGCCTGCCGGGCGGGTTCCTCATCAACGAACAAAAGGAAACCCTGCTGGAGCTGGATCTTGAATATCACGACCCTGAGCAACTGGGTGAAATGATCGTCAGTTACAGCGGTGGCGCGCCACAACGTTTGCAGGATTTCGCCCGTATCGAAGACGGCCTGGCGGATTTTCGCGAGCTGGCCCGTTTTAACGGCCGGCCAACGGTGGGTATCGGCATACTCAAGGTACAGGATGCCAATACCGTGGCAATAGTCGACGAAATAAAGCGCCGCATGAATGAAGAGCTGATACCCCGGCTGCCCCCGGGTATTGAGCTTGGCATTGCACACGATGACGGGGACCTGACCCAGGGTGTTGTAGACTCACTGGAAGAGCACCTGGTTTCCGGTGCCCTGCTGACCGCGCTCGTGGTTTTACTGTTTCTCAAAAACATGCGCTCCACATTGATCATCGCCGTCGCCATCCCGGTTTCGCTGCTGGGTGCGATCGCGGTCATGTACTTCCTGGGCTACACATTCAACACGATGACCATGCTCGGTCTGTTGTTGCTGATCGGCGTGGTGGTCGATGACGCCATCGTGGTGCTCGAAAACATCTACCGGCATGCCGAGGAACACGGTTCGGGACGCGTGGACGCCGCCATTCAGGGTACACGCCAGGTCGTATTCGCCGTGATGGCAGCCACCCTGACGCTGGTTGCCATTTTTGCACCCGTCATTTTTATGAAAGGCATTATCGGCCGGTTTTTTGAGGCCTTTGCCGTGGTGGTAACCTTCGGTGTGCTGGCATCGCTGTTTGTTTCACTCACACTCACACCGATGCTGTGCTCGCGTTTCCTGAAAGTCGAAAGAAAGCACGGCAAGCTGTTCCACCTGATGGACCGTGGTTTCCAGGCCATGGACAGGACGTACGCGAGGCTCTTGAACTTCTCCCTGGGCAACCGCCGCCTGGTCGCCTGGGTGACACTCGCGGTGGTGCTTTCCAGCGGATATTTCTTCAGCCATACCGGTTCAGGATTTATGCCGGAGCAGGATGAAGGCCGTTTTATCATAAGTGTCAAGACACCCATTGGTTCTTCCATCAACTACACGGAAGAAAAGATCAGGGAGATTGAAGAAGTCCTTGCCGGTGATGAGGACATCGCGAGCTACTTTGTCACCGTTGGCGCAGACCGTTCACGCCAGGTCAGCAAGGCCAGTTTCCTGGTCAGGATGGTTTCCTGGGAGGAACGCGAATTAAGCCAGGTCGAAATGATCCGGAAACTGCAATCGGACCTGGCCGGAATCGCCGGGGTACAGGCCTTTCCTTCACCCATGCCCATGGTTGGCGGTAACCGCGGCGAGCCCCTGTATTTCATACTCAGCGGCCCTGACCTCAGCGAGGTCGCCCGCCTGGCTGATATCGTCAAAAAACGTCTGGATCAGCAACCTGAGATCGGCAACCTCGATCTGGAACTGCAACTCGACCTGCCGCAACTGAAAACAGAAATGAATCGCTCCCTGATTCGCAGCCTGGGTTTGACCACGGGGGATGTTGCACTTGCGATAAACGTGATGGCCAGCGGTCTCGATATCGCACGTTTCAATGATGATCCCGGCGATGGTGAACGTTACGACATACGACTCAAAGCGGACAAAGGCCAACTCGATTACGCTGAAGACATCGCCAAAATATACCTGCGTTCCTCAGACGGTGAGATGGTAAGCCTGGCCAACCTGGTCAGCCTCGAACCTAAACTTGGCGCCGCGGTCATTTCACGGCATGACCTCCAATACGCCGCCAACTTTTACAGCACACCGATTGTTTCCCTGGGTGAAGCCGTCGACATGGTATACGCGGCCACCGAAGGTCTGCTGCCGCTGGGTTACGAGGTCAGCATGTCCGGGCGTGCGGAGGAGTTTGGCAAAACCCTTTACTACATGATCTTCGCCTTCGTGGTCGCGATCATCCTCGTTTACATGGTGCTCGCAAGCCAGTTCAACTCGTTTATACAGCCTTTCATCATCATGGTCGCACAGCCACTGGCCATTATCGGCGGGGTGGTTTCACTGTGGGCAACCGGTCACACGCTTAATATCTTTTCCATGATCGGGCTGGTGCTGTTGATGGGCCTGGTGGCCAAGAACTCGATCCTGCTGGTCGACCTGACCAACCAGCGCCGGGCCGACGGCAAGAGCATCGAACAATCCCTGAAAGAAGCCTGCCCGATACGGCTGCGCCCGATCCTGATGACTTCGCTGACCATCATCCTGGCCATGCTGCCTGCAGCATTCGGCGCCGGCGCCGGTTCGGATGCCAACGCGCCGATGGCCGTCGCAGTAATCGGCGGCATGATAAGCTCGACACTGCTGTCACTGGTCGTAGTGCCGGCAGTTTACTCGTTGGTCGAAGGGGCGCTGGAAAATCGAAAGTAATTAGTACAGACCGGTTTTTATGGGAATTTTATTGGCAATAACAGTGATTATCGCAGCCGTGCTGGGTGCTTGGCGATGGTCCGATCACCGCACCGATGCAAAGGTATGGGCCAAGTTGGCTGCGCATCAGCCAGCTGACCCCGGCACATTTGATCATTCGATGATCCATGGCCTGCCAGAACCGGCGCAGCGCTACTTTCTATACACCATCAGCCCAGGTACACCGCTCTACACGGTCGCCATCATAACCATGGAGGGAGAGTTCAGCCTCGGCAACAAGGCTAAGCCCAACTACATGCCGATGCGCGCCAAACAGATCCTTGCAGCACCTCATGGCTTTGTTTGGGTGATGAACTCAGGAAGCGGCCTGATGAGGGTGTCAGGTTCCGATAGTGCCGTGGAAGGTCACAGCTGGAGCCGCTTCTGGTTGCTGGGTATCGCACCGGTCGCCCGGGCCGGCGGAAATGCTGACCTTGCCAGGTCAGCCTTCGGACGCTATATCGCCGAAGCGGTATTCTGGACACCTGCTGCCCTTTTGCCCGGCGAGGATGTTCATTGGAGCCCCATAGACGAATCAACCGCCCGTGTGACAGTGACGCGCTGGGGGCTGGAGCAGGCCGTTGACCTGTCCGTCGACGCCGATGGCAGACCAACCAGGGTGGTGTTTCAACGCTGGTCAAATGCCAATATGGCGAAGGAATTCAAACTCCAGCCTTTTGGTGGCTATCTTTCGGAGTTCAAGAAATTTGACGGGTTTCGCCTGCCAACCAAAATCGAAGCCGGCAATTTCTTTGAAACAGACGAATACTTCCCGTTCTTCAACGTGACCGTCACATCTGTTCAATTACCCACTACCCAGTAACCACAAACCTAAACCAGGGTGACAGGCGTTTCGAACCCAGGCGGCTTGATCGCCAAAACAGAGCACTGGATCTGGTTCAGGATCGATTCCGCCGTATTACCTGAAATAATTCCGGGGATACCGGTGCGGGCGACGGTGCCCATGACGAGGACGTCGGCTTTCAACTCTTCGATCAGGAGGGGTATCTCCTTACGCGCCCTGCCCTTGAGTAGGTGCAAGCGGGGCTTCAGCATCTCAAAGGCTTCTTTGCCGATATCTCGCGCCATGCTCTGAAGCAGTTCATCCAGATTGGTCTTGTGATCCTGCCGGACCTGTTCGACATAGGCCTCCACATCCCGGTCAGACTTCTTCACCACTGCCTTTCGCATGGCGCTTTCCCCAGCAGCCTGCCAGGCATGAACAATATGCAACTCGGCAGATTCGGCCAGGGCAAGTGAGCTGGCCATTGCGAGAATCTGCTGGTTCAGTGATTTACGCGCTCCCATTTCGGCCGTTGGATAAATGTGACTCACGTCAATCGATGCGACTACGCGCCGGAACGGGCTTGGAACCGAAGGTTTGATCAGCCATACCGGGCAAGGGCATTTCCGCAACAGGTGCATATCCTCACTGCCCAGAAACCGGTCGAGCCAGTCCTGTGGTTCGGGAACCTTGATCACCAGGTCATGCCCGTTACGTAATACCTGCCTGATGATCTCCAGGAATTGAATACCAACCAGCACACCGGTCTCGATTTTTACGCGCTCCAGATAGGGCTCCACCACAGACGCAATGTTTTGCTCCATGATCTTGACCTGCGATGCCTTCAGCTCAGTGGATATGGGGCCATCCTCTGGCATTCCCATGCCAATTGATATGGGCGCCGAGACCGCTACCACCGTCAACCGTGACTGGTTGCTTTGCGCAAGGGAAACGGCCCGTTGCAGTGCCGATGCATCTGGCCGTCCGCCTGGGAACACGCACAATATATCCTGGAACCTATTCATAGTTTTCGCCATTTGCGATTCAAATAGCCCGTACAGCACGCACGCCAACGGGGCTTGAGCCCACTCCCGTTGCGGTTTACTAGCCCGTGAACAGGCGGCCCGATTTCCCGACTCCAGAATAGCGGATTAACGATGCCGACAAAAGCCAAACAGAAACCAGCCAGCCAAAATTCCGGGACAAACACATTCAATCCGCACTCTCAATACGAGCTTACGGTTTGACAAGCCTCAACACTCCAATCTAACCTCAAATCAAATCCACACGGGACTGGCCAGAAACTCAGATGCGAATAATTACCACGCTACTGGTATCAGCGTTGCTCAGTTTGCCACTCCCGGCACAGGCCGAAACACCGGTCCGACAGCATCTGTTCCACATTGAGCGATCAAAAAATGCCAACATCGTCCAGTATGACGCGCAGGTCAGGGCGGATGGCAGGTTGTTCAGAAAAGAACCTGTCATTGCTTACTGGATACGTCTTAACGAACACGGGCAGGAACAGAAGCTCAGCTGGTTACAGCAAACCTTTGCCTACGGTTTCGATACGGAGCTCGACAAAAGCAGGGAATCGGCCGTGCTGCACATGAAGGCCGATGTAGGGCGGGATATTGAAGTCATCCGTAGCGGGAATGTATATCGTGCAACCATCACGATCGATGGCGCTCCTGCATTCTTTGAAAAGATGTATATCGATGCAACCCGCCATGGCTGGTCATTGGATGTCCGCTACGTGGAGTTGTTTGGAACTGACATGGAAACCGGCGAGGCCCGTTACGAAAAACTTTTTCCCTGACGCGAGTTCGACTCCTCGAAATTGAGAAGGTAAAAAAAGGGGCCGTACGGCCCCTTTTTCATAGTGCTTGACTGGATATTAACCCAGCAAAACTCCACCGTACTGAACAAAAAACGGTGCGAACACCAGGCTCAGGATGGCTGACAGCTTGATCAGGATATTCAGTGACGGACCGGAAGTATCCTTCAGGGGATCACCCACGGTATCGCCGACCACTGCAGCATGGTGACAATCCGAACCCTTGCCACCATGGTTACCCGCTTCGATAAACTTCTTGGCATTATCCCAGGCACCACCACTGTTGGATGAAGCGATGGCAAGTACACCGCCACAAACCAGTGATCCAACCAGGATACCGGCCACGGCCTGAACACCAAACAGGTAGCCGGCCACCAATGGTGTACCCATGATCAGCACACCAGGGGCAATCATTTCACGCAAGGCCGCCTGGGTCGAGATCGCGACACACTGTGCGTAGTTGGGTTTGCCGGTTCCTTCCATGATACCCGGGATGGTCTTGAACTGGTGACGCACCTCTTCGATCATGGCAAATGCGGCTTTACCGACAGATTTCATCGTCATTGCCGTAAACAGGAATGGCAGCACCGCTCCGATGAACACACTGGTGTAGATCATCGGGTCAAGCAGGCTCATGTTAATGGGTGCGCCCGAGAGTTTTTCAGAGGCGGTGATGAAAGCGGCAAACAACGCCAGCGAGGTCAGGATGGCCGCGCCGATCGCGAAGCCTTTACCGATCGCGGCTGTCGTGTTGCCGGCAGAATCCAGGATATCGGTACGACGACGTACTTCTTTATCGAGACCGACCATTTCAGCGATACCACCGGCATTGTCGGCAACCGGGCCATAGGCATCGATCGTCAAGGCGACCACCAGTGTACCGAGCATGCCCAGAGAAGCGATGGCCACACCGTACATACCGGCCAGGTTCCAGGAAACGAAAATACTGACCGCGATACACAGATAAGGCAGTACCGTACTCTTGTAACCCAGCGCCAGGCCGTAAATGATGTTGGTCGCAACACCTGTTTCACAGGACTTGGCAACCTCTTTTACCGGGCCATATTTGTCCGAGGTGTAATAACCCGTTAACAGACCAACAGCCAGGCCGGCAACCAGGCCGGAGAAGAAGCACCAGTAAACACCCATGCTGGAGTAAATTTTGCCACCCAGCTCAAACGAGCCCGGTATCAACGCCATGGTTGCGAAATACATGACAATCGCCATCAACACACTGGAGATGACAAGCAGTTTCATCAGCGCCGGTGCAACATCATGCTCGGTCTTTACACCAACCAGCAGCTTGGTAATAAAGCTGATAGGAATGCCCACGGCACTGATCAGGATTGGGTACAGAAGGGCGTTGGGGTCCGCTGCAAATGCAACCGCGGAAATTACCATGGCCGCACAGGTGCTCTCGGCGCAGGAGCCAAAAAGATCGGCGCCCATACCTGCAACGTCACCCACGTTGTCACCCACGTTATCGGCGATAACAGCGGGGTTTCTCGGATCATCTTCAGGAATACCCTGCTCGACTTTACCCACCAGGTCGGCACCCACGTCGGCGGCCTTGGTGAAAATACCACCACCTACACGTGCAAACAGTGCGATGGTTGACCCGCCGAGACCAAAGCCCGCGATCACTTCCATCAGGACGTGGTTGTTTTCTGTGCCAAGATCAGCCATCAGCCAACTCATCACAACGTAAATAATAACGAGGCCAAGCACTGCGAGGCTGACGAGGGCAAAACCCATAACGGCGCCTGAATTGATGGCAACATCGAATGCGTGAGAAATATCTTTCTTGGCAGACACGGTGGTGCGCGCATTACCTTGCGTGGCGACCTTCATGCCAATGTAACCGGACATAATCGAGATAAACCCGCCAAACAGAAAAGCGCCGGCGGTATAGATACCTTCACGATAATCCGGTGTATGTGAGTCATCAATAAGCACCACGATAATGGCGGCAAACGAGAGCATAAAAATGGTCAGGAATTTATATTCCTGCTTGAGGAAGGCCATTGCACCTTCTGCAATTGCGCCATGAATGAACTTGAGCCGTTTGCTGTCCTTTTCGTCCAGACCCATATCCAACGGTACGCTCATGACCTTTTTCATATAGAAAAAAGCGATGGCCAGACCCAGCAAAGAAAGCGCTGTGCTGACTGTAATTGAAATTCCAAACATGGTGTTTTCTCTCCCAGGATGAATTGATTATTTTGATGCGCGCATCATAGCACAACGGGCTCAAAATTTGCCCCCAAAAAGGCTGAAATTCAGGGTTTTAACTACAAAGATTCCGAAACTTTTGTATGACCAAAAAATGCCCCCGGCTCCTCTCAGCCATTGAAACCCACACAGCAGAATCTACTGCCAGTCAACACGGCGAACCCAATTGGAAACGCCCCTGGTTTGACTGGCTGTAAAAACTTGATTAGAGCTCAAAAGGTGCGAGCTTTTTAGGCACCAGAATCTTCTTTAATCGAACATACTTCGGCAACCCATCACGACCGTAGGGCGGGTAGTCTTCGCCGTGTATCAGCGGTTCCAGGTAACGCCTGGCAGCCGCGGTGATACCGAAACCGTCCTTGGTGATAAAACCCCGTGGCATCATTTTCTCGCGATTCGCCACTTTGGACAGTTGCGCTTCACCGACTTCCCAACGGTAGGGTTTGTCCGAGGTTCTGACCACGGTGGGCATGACCCCGGTTTTACCCTGTAGTGCAAGATCAACAGCGGCCTTACCCATCGCATAGGCCTGCTCGACATCATTTTTTGAAGCGATATGGCGGGCTGAGCGCTGCAGGTAATCCGAAACGGCCCAGTGGTTCTTGTAACCCAGGGCATTGGTAATCATTCCGGCAACGACCGGCGCGACACCACCGAGTTGGGCGTGTCCAAAGGCATCACGGCGTCCCGAGTCAGCCAGGAAGCGGCCCTCCTTATCCCTGACGCCTTCAGAAACAACGAGTGAGCAGTAACCATGGGTTTTGACGGCCTTGTCGACCTTCTTCAGCATGGCTTCCTCATCCAGCAGAAGCTCTGGAAACAGGATAACGTGTGGTGGGTCGCCTTTCTTCTGCTGGGCCAGGCCGCCTGCAGCGGCAATCCAGCCAGCATGACGCCCCATCACTTCAAGTACGAATACCTTGGTGGAACTCGATGCCATCGATTCGACATCGAGGCTAGCTTCCATGATCGAAACGGCAACGTACTTTGCTACCGAGCCGAAACCGGGGCAGTTATCCGTGATGGGCAGGTCATTATCGATGGTCTTGGGTATACCGATGCACTGCACCGGAAAACCCAGCTTGTCGCCGATCTGCGATACCTTGTAAGCCGTATCTGCAGAATCACCGCC
The DNA here is from genome assembly GCA_963704855.1 of uncultured Gammaproteobacteria bacterium. GTDB lineage: Bacteria > Pseudomonadota > Gammaproteobacteria > Xanthomonadales > SZUA-36 > SZUA-36. The sequence goes on along the minus strand of CAVPHY010000010.1, from coordinate 179,795 downwards.
ACCGTTGTAAAAAAAGTAACCGATGTTGTGCGCCCTGAATACCTCGATCAACCGCTCATACTGCGCACGGCTCTCTTCGATGCCTTTGAGTTTGAATCGGCATGAACCAAAACCGCCGCCCGGTGTGTGACGCAGGGCGGCGATATCTGACTTGCTCTCCTTGCTGGTGTCGATCAACTCCTCTTTCAGGATGCCGATGATGCCGTCTTTGCCGGCGTAAACCTTGCCCAGGCGGTCCTTGTTCAGACGCGCTTCTTCTATCAACCCACAGGCGGTTGCATTTATGACCGGTGTGACGCCGCCGGATTGTGCATAAAGCAGATTCTTCTTGATCATAATTTTCCTTATATCCCTTCAATCTTCATTGACTTGACTAGTATGAGAGGTTAGCGTTAGCGCCTATTTTAGAGGACTGGACGCGTGCAATGCGAATTGTATTGTTAGGACCCCCGGGTTCGGGTAAGGGAACCCAGGCAACATTGCTGAAAGAGCAGTTGGGTGTACCCCATATTTCCACCGGTGAACTGCTGCGTAGCGCTGCTGAAAGAGGTACGGAACTTGGTTTACAGGCGAAGGCGCTCTCGGACAAAGGCGAGTTGGTGCCTGATGATGTCATCTCCGGCATGCTCGAGGAAAGACTGAGCAATGAAGATGTGTCCGGTGGATTTATCCTGGACGGATACCCCCGAAACCTGGCACAGGCGAGTTCACTGGATATCCTGTTGGCACGCCTGAACCAGCCGGTGGAAGAAGCTGTCCTTATCGATATTGACGCAGAGCAGATTATCAAGCGCATCGCCAAGCGTGCGCAGGAAGAAGGCCGCTCAGATGATACCGAGGAAACCGTGCGAAACCGCATACAGGTTTACGAGGAGCAAACTGCACCGGTAGCGGATTATTATGCGGAACGCGGATTGCTGACCCGGGTTCTGGGTGACGGCAATGTAAGCGAAATCTTTCAGCGTATACTCAGTATATTGAACCTGGGCCCGATACCCGCCTGAGCGACGGGAAGGTTTTCTCCGATCGCGTCTAAAAGCAAAGAGCAATCAGTCCTGATATGAATGGCATGCTGATAAACCTGGCTCAATTATTACGCCTGCGTGGTGGGCCACAAAACCTGCCCGCCTCATGGGTACTGATGATCCTCCTGCTGACGGCCTACCTGGTGCAGAACCTGGTCACCGGTCAACAGCTGGAAGACCAGAATGCGGCGGCCAAGAGCCTGCTGGCTGTTTGCCTGCAGGTTTGTGTGCTGACAGGCCTGCTTCTCTGGCGCGGACACGCGGAACGCTTCGCACAAACGATGAGTGCCCTTGCCTCGGTTGGTATCTTCTTCAATATTGTTACCTGGGGCCTGCTGTCACTGTCTGACCCGGCGGTGAACCAGCCGATACTGGCAATGGTCTGGTTCGCTGTTTTTATCTGGAGCCTGTTCGTTGATGCAAATATTTACCGTCATGCCCTGTCCGTTCCCGCTTGCGATAGGAATGCTGGTTACTGTCCTGATCCTTGCGGCCAGTTACGTATTGATCGAATCGGTGTTTTTGCTGGGAAATGCCTGATCCTTCGAATGACTATACAGAACTAGGATTTAGAAACTGATGAAAATTCATATCCTTGGCGCGTGCGGAACCTTTATGGGTGGCGTCGCCATACTCGCCAGCCGCGCCGGTCACCAGGTCACCGGTGCCGACCAGCATACCTATCCGCCGATGAGTACCCTGCTGGAGAGCGAAGGCATCGTGCTGCATGAGGGCTACACTGAAGAGCCGATGCACGACCGGCCCGATCTGGTCATCGTTGGCAACGCACTGAGTCGTGGCAACCCGGCCGTTGAGTATGTTTTGAACAACCGGCTCAACTATGTTTCCGGGCCGCGCTGGCTGGGTGAGAATTACCTGCGTGGCCGCAACGTCATCGCGGTTGCCGGTACGCATGGTAAGACAACCACATCCAGCATGCTTGCCTGGATACTGGAATTTGCAGGTCTGAATCCCGGTTTTCTGATCGGTGGAGTGCCAACGAATTTCAATGTTTCAGCACGTGAGGGTTCCGACTGTTTTGTCGTCGAAGCCGATGAGTACGATACCGCTTTTTTTGACAAGCGCTCCAAGTTCGTCCACTACCGTCCGCAAATCACCATCCTCAACAACCTGGAATATGACCATGCCGATATTTTTCCAGACCTGGCAGCCATCGAGACCCAGTTTCACCACCTGATGCGGACCATCCCCGGCAATGGCACCGTTATCAGCAATGGTTCAGATGCGAGCCTCGAAAGGGTGATTGCCCGGGGATGCTGGAGCAACTTACAGCGGTTCTCACTCGATGGTAAATATGACTGGCAGGTCGAGATGCTAAAACCAGACGCCAGTGAGTTGCGTTTCCACTATCAACAAAAGGTGGCAGGAACACTGGAGTGGGACCAATGCGGCCGTCATAACGCAATGAATGCCTGTTCCGCCCTCGCAGCGGCAGTGGCCGCGGGCGTACCCCCGACCACGGCGATCGAGGCTTTGTCGCTGTTCACCGGTGTCAAACGCCGTCTTGAAGTCCTCGCCCAAGCCGGGGATATCAGCGTATACGACGATTTCGCCCATCACCCCACCGCCATTCGTCTGACCCTGGAGGGTTTGCGGCGCAAGGTTGGCAACGCCCGTATACTGGTTGCGCTCGAGCCACGCAGCAACACCATGCGCGCCGGTGTTCACGCAGACGAACTGGGGCCCGCTTTGATGGCCGCAGACCACGTCTGGCTCAAAACCGGTGAGGGTATCGACTGGGACCCGAAAGTTGCACTCGCGCCGCTGGAAGGGCGATTCAAGGTCGTGACCCGTGTGGATGATATGCTCAACCAAATGAAGAGCAGCCTCAGCCCCGGCGACCATGTCGTATTCATGAGTAACGGTGGTTTTGAAGCCGCGCCGCGCAGAATGGCGGAGCACGTGATCAAAGGCTCCTGATAAACGACGTGATCGAAACCGATATTCCAATCTTCCCTCTGCATACCGTTCTGTTTCCGGATGGCTATCTGAAGCTGAGGATTTTTGAGCAACGGTATATCGACATGGTGCGTGAATGCAGCCTCAGGGCCTGCAACTTCGGTGTTAGCCTTATTAACAATTCTGAAGACCCAAACCATCCTGCCAACCATATGAGCGTTGGCACCACGGCCGAAATCTGTGACTTTTCGACACTGGATGACGGCCTCCTGGGTATTACCGCGCACGGCAGGCAGAAGTTTGTCATCAGGAAAACCCGTACGCGGGACAACGGCCTGTTGACGGCCGAGGTGGAAACCCTGGAGGAGCCCGGGTACATAGATATGCCGGATGAGTACTGGGTGCTATCGATGATTACCGCCCGCTTCATGGAGCAGGTGGGTAAAAATTACCCCACATTCCAGCCACGGCTTCTGCAGGACGCAAGCTGGGTTGCTTATCGCCTGGCTGAACTACTGCCGTTGGAAAACCATGAAAAACAATTGCTGCTGCAGTTCAACGATCCACTGGAGCGCTTACAGTGGTTGGTGGAGGCAATGCCCCGTTTTCAGGAACCCGCCGAAGCCTGAGTGTCCCTGATCAACAGGAACCCGTCACCGACCATTTTGGTCTGTAAACCTTTTGTCTCCGCTTGCAGTTGCTCCAGGCTGTCTTTCAAGGCGGATTGCGCCCGCCAATAGCTGAAAAACTTCATTCGCTGTACCAGCACTTCACCGTTTACCTGGCCAAGGTAAACCGTCTGGCCACCCGGTTTCAGCCTGAATCCGGAATCCCAGACACGGATTGTCTCTTGTTTAGAAGGATCACCACCCAGGCGGTGTAACAAAAGTACATCGGCATGACCGAGATAATCCCGCTTCAGCGGCGGAAGCGAATCCTCCGAAGCCTCGGGGTTCATGGACAAGAGAACCCAGCGCCAGTTTGCTGATTCAGTTGCCTGCCACCCGTGAACCGTGAGCGCCCGTTCGAGGTTTGCCGGTTCTCCCGCAAATTGAAAATTAAATTCCCGCGCAGCAACGGATTTCGAACGGGTGCGCTCACGTGGCAATGTCTGCCAATCGTTTTCCCACCAGCCTTGAGCGGCTATTTCATTTTGCGGCACCGGTAACTTTAATGTAGCAAGGTCACTTTCAATATTTTGTCCGACCTGCCATGCGAAGGTGGCCGCCAGCATACCGAAAAAGATCAGGCTTGCCGTCATGCCACTGAAAGACAGCAAGGCGCGTTGCCGGTAAGCAATACCGACCACGAATGTCCAGGTCATCCCGAGGGCCACACCCATCAGCGCTCCGCTTAGCCAATCCAGCCCGAGGTATAGTCGTGCCAAAACCAGCAACGAAAGAAGCAGGCCGACAATGACGTATGGCCACTTGCGTTGGCGACGCTTTATTTCCCTTGCAACCATCACGGCGAAGTAACCCAGCACCACCGTAGCCAGGGTTAATGCAGCACTCGGATCGTGAAAATCCTTGATCCCCGCCTCGCTCAACATCGGCGTCGCCCGCAGCGACCAGCCTAGCAATAGCTGCAGGATAACGCCTCCACCCATCGCAACCAGCCAGTGCAATGCGGCCTTCTGGCGCCCGGCGCCGATCAGCCAGAGCAGCACTGCCATGGAGGTCGGAAGGAGCACCCACAGACGCGACATCTGTGTCAGGGCCACCATCAGCGGGTCGGCAATATGGTTTCTCAGGTTCAGTGCGTAGGCCTGCACTGCCTGGTCAATAGACTGCGGGGTTGCCGAAAAAGGTGAAAGGAATAACAACATCACCATGGCCCAGAAAATCATTACCAGGAGCAGGCCCATCATGGTGACGGACAGCACTTCGGGCTGGGTTGAATCCAGCAAAGGGCCCGCGATCCGGCTGAATACCGGATGCCGGCGCAACCAGCGAATCACGTGCCGCATCCAACGTGCGGAACGGCTCGCCAGGAACTCGTAGGCAGTCCAGATAATCCACCAGGTGAACCAGAGCACCACGGCGCCAATAATCAGCACCAATGACAAGCGGCCCGCGTATTCAGACGCAACTTCGAGTGAAGCACCAAACAGCATGCCGGGGATCAGGTAAGCCGGAGTCCAGGCGATGCAGGCTGGAATGTCGACCAGCAAAAAACGACGCGGTGCCAGGCCCAGCATACCGGCTGTAACCGGAATCACGGGCCGCAGCGGACCGATAAAACGACCCACGACCACGCTTTTCGGGCCATGCACACTAAAATACTCGCGGCCCCGTTCGAGCATTCGGGGAAATTTCGAAAACGGCCATATCTCCGGCAGATGACTGCGGTATCGCCGGCCGAGAGCGTAACTGACGATGTCCCCGGCAAACGCGCCAAGCGAACCCCATAACCAGATAGGCAGCATGTCCATGGCACCAAGACTGATCAGCGCCCCCAGGCCAAACAGGATAAGAATACCCGGAATCAGGATGCCGACAAACGCCAACGATTCAACAAAGGACATGACAAACACCCAGAAGCCAGCCCAACCGGGGTTAGCAGACATCCAGTTAAGCAAGTCCTGTGTCCAGTCAGTTTCCACTTTGGTTTAGATCGCCCTTTTCTGCGCGCAGTTCATAGCTATAATACGGGATTGAACCGGTTGATGCCTGATACAGGACCTGTAAATGCAAACTCTAAAAAACAAAACAATTTTCATCACCGGCGGCTCCCGCGGTATTGGTAAAGCCATCGCATTACGGGCAGCGCGTGACGGCGCCAATATTATCATTGCTGCCAAATCGGACAAACCCCAGGCAACCTTACCAGGCACTATTTATTCGGTCGCTGAGGAAATTGAACAGGCAGGTGGTCAGGCACTGCCGATCAAGCTCGATGTTCGCGATGACAAGGCTGTCGTCGAAGCGGTGAACAAGGCCGCAGGTCATTTTAACGGCCTGGATATCCTGGTAAATAACGCCAGCGCAATAACGCTTAAAAACACACTTGATTTGGACCTGCGTAGGTTTGACCTGATGCACTCCGTCAACGTACGCGGCACCTATGCCTGTTCAAAGGCCTGTATACCCTACCTGCTGAAAGCGGAAAACCCCCATATACTCAACCTGTCGCCTCCATTGAATCTGGACCCGCTCTGGTTCAAGGATTATTTGGCCTATACGATATCCAAGTACGGCATGAGCATGTGTGTTCTTGGCATGGCCAGGGAGTTCCGCAAGCAGGGTATTGCCGTTAACGCCTTGTGGCCACGCACGGTCATCGCTACCGCGGCAATTAACATGCTGGGCGATGCTGTCAATACCGATAATTGCCGTAGCGTAGAGATCATGGCGGATGCGGCGCACGCGATACTCTGTCGCAACAGCAGGAACACGAGTGGCAATTTCTTTTTGGACGAGGATGTGCTGCGCGCCGGCGGTGTCAGGAACTTTGACAACTATGCGGTCAAGCCCGGCCAGCCGTTAATGAAAGACCTCTTCCTGGATTGAATAGTCCGGCTCACCAGGACCCCGTAAACAGCTATTGATCAACACACATCCGCAACGCTTCCCGGGCCGCACTGATCGTTGCGGTTATATGCTCCTCGGTATGCGCTGAAGAAACAAAGCCCGCCTCGTAGGCCGATGGCGCCAGGTAAACACCCCGTTCAAGCATGGCGTGGAAAAAACGTCTGAACATTTCAACATCGACCGCGCCAGCCTGTTCAAAATTAACTATTTGTTTATCGTTGCTGAAATACAGACCAAACATACCGCCAACCCGGGTTGTCGTAAATGGCACAGCGAAGAAATCAGCCTCGGCCTGCAAACCTTCGGTCAGCATGCGGGTTTTTTCACCCAGTGCTTTGTAGAAGCCCGGCACCGTGATCTGGTCAAGCGTGGCGAGACCCGCGGCCATGGCCACCGGGTTGCCCGACAGCGTACCGGCCTGGTATACCGGTCCTGAAGGCGCGACCAGTTCCATCAACTCACGTTTTCCGCCAAAGGCTCCGACCGGCATACCACCACCGATGACCTTGCCGAAAGTCGACAGATCCGGGGTGATGCCGTACAAAGCCTGTGCGCCGCCCAGGGCCACGCGGAAACCGGTCATAACCTCGTCAAATATCAACAGGACGCCGTATTGATCACACAGATCCCGCAAACCCTGCAAATAGCCATTGATTGGCGGAATACAATTCATATTTCCGGCCACGGGCTCAACAATCAGGCAGGCGATCGCGTCGCCCTGCTCTGCAAAACAGGTACGCACAGCTTCGAGATCGTTATAGGGCACGGTCAGTGTGAGGTCGGCGCAGGCTGAGGGGACGCCCGGGGAATTGGGCACACCCAGGGTCAGCGCGCCGCTGCCGGCCTTGACCAGGAAGGCATCGGCATGGCCGTGGTAGCAGCCTTCAAACTTCAGAATTCGATCACGGCCGGTCGCCGCACGCGCCACACGTATGGCGCTCATGGTTGCCTCGGTACCGGAGTTGACCATACGCACCATGTCTAAACCGTCTATCAACTCACACAACCTTTCAGCCATCGTGACTTCCGCGGCCGAAGGTGCGCCAAAACTCAAACCCTTGTTAACGGCCTCGTGCACCGCGGCGATGATCACCGGGTTGGAGTGACCGGCTATCATCGGCCCCCAGGAACCGACGTAATCGATATAGGAGCGTCCGGAAACGTCATACAGACAGGCGCCCAGCGCATGATCGAAAAACACCGGGTCGCCGCCAACCCCGTTGAATGCGCGAACCGGCGAGTTCACACCGCCCGGTATGTGTACACGTGCCCGTTGGATCAATTCCTGGCTGCTTGTCATCGTGGCTGTTCCCAATCTGCAAAAAACGTCATTTTAACCTGCAAAAGGTTTAAGCGCGCGCCTTTGCATGGCAAACTAGTCTTTTTATCAAAACGGGATCACAATCGTGCCGGAGAACGACTATAAAGTCTGGATGTGTATCATCTGTGGCTGGGTATATGAAGAGGAAAAAGGTTGTCCTGAGGAAGGACTGGCACCCGGCACACGCTGGGAGGATGTACCGGAGTACTGGGTTTGCCCGGATTGTGGTGCGGGTAAAGAAGATTTTGAAATGATCGAGCTCTGACAGGGCCGGTCACAACAACAGGGGACAAATATGGCCACTGGAATTACACGGGATAAGCGTAACGCGATGATCGGCGGCGTCTGCGCAGGTCTTGCACGGCATTTTGGCTGGTCGGTCACCGGCACGCGTGTTGTATATGTCCTGGCCTCGATCCTCTCCGCTGCTTTTCCGGGTATCCTGGTTTACATTATCCTCTGGATTTTACTGCCTCAATCTGACTAGCTTTAATTTCCAGCAACGTTTTTTACGTATTGAAGGCTTCGATTCAGACGGTGCGCTCAACAGCCCGGGTGGGCTTTACTTCCCGGGCTTATCCGGCCCTGCGGGCTACCCTCAGCCCGGATTCCGCCTGATCGGGACCGGTCTGGCGGTACTTCCTGTACCGTCAGCCCTCGATTTTCATCCATGAAAATCGCCCCTGGCGAAATCCCGTCTTCGGCGGATAAACGGGAAGTAAAGCCCACCCGGGCTATTGAGCTTCTCAGCTGAAAGCCGTGCACCTTGGTTCAGACACGGTGGACGGTAGTGGTCTTTGCGAACTTAGAAGCGCCGAGTAGCCGGACGGGTTAGGGGCGATCGGGCGGGATGCCCGATCGAGGCCGCCCAGAACACGACCACAGGGATGTGGGAGGTAGAGCCATGCCGGGAGCAATTGCCGAGGATGTTCTGTAAGGCCGGTCCCGTTGACCCGAATATTGCGAACGCAATATTCGGGTCTATCCCGGCCGGCTGCGAGGGTAGTCCCGGATCGAGATCCGGGACCGCTGGCCCGTGAGCACAGACCACAACCGTCTGCCGTGTCATTGCACCTTCGCGACTTCCTAAGCACGATCTGTTTCTGGAGGGTAACCACACATCGGTGAGAATTACCTTACTGGAATTTACAGCCAGAATTGCTTAAACAATACCGCTGATCAGTGTTTCATCTGCTCTCAATTCCAGCCAACGGCAGGCAGGGCCGATCGCACCAGGTGTGAATTTTTGACCGCCGGGCAAAGCATTGATCGCACTTGATGGGCCACCCAGCATCAGCATGCCATTCCTGCTGGTTTCAAATACCTGGTGGATATGCCCCCAGACCACCGCTTTCACACCCGGGTAGAGGTCGAGCAGTTGCAGCAATGCCTGCGCGTTGAGCAGAGGGTACTTGTCTATCCAGGGGCTGCCTACGGCCATGGGATGATGGTGCAGGGCAATGAGTAGCGGAGTTTGTCCATGACCCTTCAAAAACGCTTCGAGATGCGCCAGCGTGTTTTCGCTGAGACGGCCTTCCGGCTTGCCTGGCAGACATGAGTTCAGACGTATAACTTGCCAGGCGCCATGCTTTGAAACGCTGATGGTATCGAGCGGGCTTCCCGGGAATGTTTCCGCGAGCAGGCTGGCATCATCATGATTACCTGGTAATGCGAGGACCGGAATACCCAGCGGTCTGAAATATTTTTGCAGCGCCCGGTAGGAAGCCCGGCTACCATCCTCGCTGAGGTCACCGGTGGCCAGTAAAAGGTCAGGTTTCATGACTTTTACTTTTTTTAGCAGGGTTTGCAGGTTCTTGTGCGGGTTGATGCCCCGGTAAGCCTGCTGCGGATCCGCTGGCAGGTGACAGTCCGTGATCTGTGCAATCAGGATACCGCTCGCACCTTTTTTCACCGCGTAGAAACCTGTCGTACCAAACGCTTAATTCAGATTTAGCGTCAAGCGGTCGCCAATCCCGATCCCCAGCGTCGCGGCAGTACCGGCATTCAGCTCCAATACATATTTGGCCGGCGCCTTGCTCGGGTAGGAGGGACAACGGCTGACCTTGCAGGGTGGTGTGTCCGCGGAGATGCTAACCAGTTTAAAGTCCTTATCGAAATACATGATATCCAGTGGAATGCGGGTGTTTTTCATCCAGAAGCTGCGCGGCGCCTCACCCGGAAAGATAAAAATCATCCCCTCGTCAGCCGCCATGCTGTCCCTGAACATCAGCCCCAGGGCCTGTTTTTCACTCGTGTCTGCAACTTCAACACGGAAGGTCTTACCGCCCAACTCCACACGGGGCTCGCCTGAAGCGCAGGCCGCACAGGCAACTAACATCAATACACACAGCAAAATTCGCATCTGGATTATCCGCTTATTGGCACAAGCGGATAATAGCAGCCAACGGCGATGACTTTGAGAGAATTAATTTACAACGGCAATCTGTACGTCCGGCGCATCATCGACATCCAGCGCGACCATCACGTCACCGAAATACTCGGGAGCGATATCCCCCATCACATTGATAACCACGACTTCCTCATCATCAGCCGAAATGATGGTCAGCCCCTGCATCCCGCTGTCAGATGACTTGGAAAACATCTGCACGAGTTCGCCATCCTCACTCACCAGCATCACGGGATCCCAGCCGTCATTGCCCAGCTTGCGGCCCATCCGCTCAAAGTTCTGATCGATACGGCCGGTGTCACCATTCACTTCGTAGATGCGGATACGCACACCATCCAGGCTCCTGAGCAATGCCTGTGTTTCCGGATCATCGTCGAGGAACCGGGCGGCAAAACGCAGCGTCGTCCTGCCCAGCGAAAGTGACAGCGTACGGTCGGTTTCGCTCACACCCGGTGAATCCAGGTTGGCATAGCCCTCGTTACCCCGCGGTGCTGTAATCCCGCAGGAGGAAAGCCCGAATGCTGTCAAAGCCAGTACCAGTACGAGCGCTATGCCGTAGTTGTTTTCCAGGTTCCTCATCAACTCAGTCCATACCCAGATCTACATTCACATCAAACCTTTCCATCACCCTGGCAAGTTCAGTCGGGTTCAGCTGACCGATGACATTCACAAATACGGCCTCTTCATCATCGACGACCATAACGGTCATGCCTTCCATATTGCCGCCTTTCTCCTTCATAAAAACCAGGACCTGCTCGTTGTCTTCATTGACCTGGACGATCGGCTCCCATCCCGATGACTTGAGACTGCTCTTGGTCTTGCCAAACTGTGCCCTGGCGGCATCAGCGTTTTGATCCATTGAATAGATCTGCACCCGGATGCCCTTGAGCTTGGAAATGAGTTCCGATGTTTCCGGACTCTCTGACTCGCTCATCATGCTGACAAAGTTGAGCATGGTTCCACCCAGGTTGATGGTGATTTTCGGCTCGCCATAAGTGGCTGACAGATCACCAAAGTCAACGTAACCCGCCAGGCCTTTGAGTTCGTCCTCCTGGGCCAGGACAGGTAGTGCAAACAATGTGCAAAGTAATCCAATAACAAACTTATTCATAAATAAACGTTTCATGCTTCTTTCTCCTCGGAGTCAAATTTCTGTGATTTGATGGCCTTGCTGACCGAGTCGGTCACTGCATCTGCCATCGTATGTGTAACGGTTGCTTCAATTTGGCGACCGGTTATTACACCGGCCTTATCCAGATAGGCGAAGGCTATTGCCAGTTCCTGGCGGGCCTGGGCGATTTCATCGGCTGACGGTGTATCGGGACGCATCAGGCTGAGGGCAATTACCACCAGCGGTATGGCCGCAAGCGCCATCGCCCAGCGCGGCTGTAAAAAACTGAACAACGGTACGGTACGGTGTGTCCGCGGTATCGCACGCAGCCGTTTTCTGAGACTGGCCGGTGCTGGCTCTACATGTATCGTATCCATTGCCTGTTGCAGTTGATAAGCCTCTATGATGGCGCGCGCCAGTTCGCGATCATCCGATGCCTGCGCTTTTAGCAGTTCCGCATCGCCCGGGCTCAACTCACCATCTATCAGCGCATTGATCAGGTCTTCCCATTTTTCATCATATTCATTCATGGCTTTACCTCGGCCAGTTGCTCCCGCAACTGCTTTCTCGCACGGTGCAGGTAGGTTTTTACCTGCGCCAAATTCAATTCCAGCATTCCTGCTACTTCCTCGTAGCTGTGCTGATTGACATCCCGCAGAACGACCAGGGAGCGATAGGGCTCTTTCAGTCCTGCTATGGCCCGCTTCAGCCAGGCGTTGGTCTCAGTGGCCTCAGCACCCTGCATGGGTCCGCTGACATCCCCGGTCATATAGCTTTCATCAAACTCCACGTTATGCCGCCGGCGTCTGAGGCGATCGAGACAACCATTGCGGGTTACTTTCATCAACCATGCCTTGACGCGTTCGGGATCCACGTTGTCGCGGTTGTCCCAGAGCTTTACAAACGCTTCCTGGGTGGCATCCTCGGCCTCCTGGGCGTCTTTCAGAATGTAACGCGCCACCGTCCAGGCCTGATCCTGATAGTCCCTTACCCATTGGCGGTATTGTTTACTCATCTCATCAGAATAAACGCAAGCGGGGAGAAATGGTTACAGACTTTGCTAAAATGAATTTGAAATATAACCAGCCGAGCCCGACCAGGATGCCCGATGAACCTGTCACAACAGGATTTGCAACGCTTCCGGATAAAACTGGAGAAACAGAAACAGGAGCTGCTCCAGGCAGGAGAAACCGGCCAGCACGCTGAAGATATTGTCGAGCTTGACCAGGCCCGGGTCGGCCGCTTATCACGCATGGATGCCATGCAGGCACAGGCCATGTCGGTGGAGACCGGTCGCCGGCGGCGGCAGTATTTGTTGGAGATCGAGGCGGCGCTCAAACGAATCGAGGGCGGTGACTTCGGAGATTGCTTCGAGTGTGGGGAACTCATCAGCCCGGGGCGGCTTGCGGCAAACCCTGCCGTCAGGCTTTGTATCAGTTGCGCCCAGGCACGCGAATAAGGTCAGCTTTCCCACTTCTGCGCACTTTATTGAAGCTGATTTTTTTTCAGCGGAAAAAAAACAAATCCCGATCCCCTTGAAAAGAACCCGTCATATCCCCAACTCTGCTGGCAGGCTGCGGACTACAAGTCTTGATGGGTCCACAGGTAACAAACAGTCCGTAACGGTTTGACCGTTGCGGTTTAATGTTCAATTAATTGACTTAAATTTAGGGAGAAATTCCGATGAAACTCCGTCCTCTACATGATCGTGTGATTGTGAAACGTATGGAAGAAGAACGTATGTCCTCTGGCGGCATCGTTATTCCTGACTCAGCTACAGAAAAACCGGTCCGCGGCCAGGTGCTTGCGGTAGGTAATGGCAAGATTCTCGAAAACGGCGACAAACGCGCGCTGGATATCAGCGTTGGCGATACCGTCCTGTTCGGCAAATATGCGGGAACAGAAGTAAAGGTGGATGGCGAAGAACTGCTCGTCATGCGCGAAGAAGACATTATGGCGGTTATCGAAAAGTAATAACCGCTTTCAAGTTATTGAACGAATTGAGGAATAGACAATGAGTGCAAAAGATGTACGTTTTGGCGAAGACGCCCGCAGCAAGATGATGCGCGGTGTTAACGTTCTGGCCGATGCGGTCAAGATAACACTGGGCCCCAAAGGTCGTAATGTGGTGCTGGAAAAAAGCTTTGGTTCTCCGACCGTCACCAAAGATGGTGTTTCCGTGGCTAAAGAAATCGAGCTGGAAAACAAGTTTGAAAACATGGGTGCGCAGATGGTCAAGGAAGTTGCTTCCAAGACCTCTGACGTCGCCGGTGACGGCACCACCACTGCAACCGTACTGGCCCAGGCCATGTTGCGTGAGGGTTTGAAAGCTGTTGCAGCCGGTATGAACCCGATGGATCTGAAGCGCGGTCTGGATAAGGCCGTTGCTGCTGCAGTTTTAAAACTGCACGACCTTTCAACACCCTGTACCGACAACAAGGCAATCGCCCAGGTTGGCTCTATTTCTGCCAACTCCGATACTGAAATCGGTGAGTTGATTGCAGAAGCCATGAACAAGGTTGGCAAAGAAGGCGTTATCACCGTTGAAGACGCGTCCGGCCTGTCCAATGAACTGGACGTGGTTGAAGGTATGCAGTTTGACCGTGGTTACCTGTCACCTTACTTCATCAATGACCAGTCGACCATGAGCGTTGAACTGGAAAACCCCTACATCCTGCTGCATGACAAGAAAATCAGCAATGTCCGTGACCTGCTGCCGGTGCTCGAAGCCGTCGCCAAGTCCGGCAACCCGTTGCTGATCGTCGCTGAAGATGTCGAAGGCGAAGCCCTGGCTACGCTGGTGGTTAACTCCATCCGCGGTATCGTCAAGGTTTGTGCCGTCAAGGCTCCTGGCTTCGGCGACCGCCGTAAAGCCATGCTGGAAGACATCGCCGTGCTGACCGGTGCAACCGTAATCGCAGAAGAAGTTGGTCTTTCACTCGAAAAAGCCACGCTTCAGGAACTGGGCTCTGCCAAGAAAATCCAGATCACCAAGGAAAACACGACAATCATTGACGGCGCTGGCAGCAGTGAAGCGATTTCCAGCCGTGTCAACCAGGTGCGTGCCCAGATCGAGGAAGCCACTTCCGACTATGATCGTGAAAAGCTGCAGGAACGCGTTGCCAAGCTGGCCGGCGGTGTTGCGGTTATCAAGGTGGGTGCAGCAACCGAAGTCGAAATGAAAGAAAAGAAAGCCCGCGTTGAAGATGCCCTGCACGCCACCCGTGCAGCGGTTGAAGAAGGTGTCGTACCGGGCGGCGGTGTTGCCCTGGTTCGCGCACTGGAGTCACTCAAAGACTTGCGCGGTGACAACGAAGATCAGAACGTGGGTATCACCATCGCCTGCCGGGCCATGGAAGAGCCATTACGCCAGATCGTCCACAACGCCGGCGCCGAAGGCTCCGTTGTACTGAACAACGTAAAACTGGGTAAAGGCAACTATGGTTACAATGCAGCAACCGGTGAGTATACAGATATGATCGAGGCCGGTATCCTGGACCCGACCAAGGTGACCCGTTCTGCACTGCAGAATGCGGCCTCCATTGCCGGTCTGATGATCACCACCGAAGCCATGGTTGCTGATGCACCCAAGGACGACGCACCTGATATGGGTGGCGGCATGGGCGGCGGTATGGGCGGTATGGGTGGTATGGGCGGCATGATGTAATCATGTAGTTTCAACCCGTGTGAACAAGAAACCCCGCCAACCGGTGGGGTTTTTTTTTGGAACCTCACTTCTCTCAACGGATGACTTACCGCACACGCCGTGAACGGCTGGGCAACATATACTTTAACCTGGGCAGGGTTGATGGCTTCGTAATGCCCGCCATTCATTTGACAGACCGAATCCGGGAGGGATTATGCGATTCTTATTTATCATGAAAAAACACTTTATCCTGATGTTTTTATTGCTCTTTGTGAGCTTCAGCACGATATCGCAAGCTCAATCCGGAGACATGGTCGGTGTTGACGCCAAGCTTGGGACACTGGTGACCGCCGAGTGGCTGGCTTTGCACCTCGATGATCCGGACCTGGTGGTGCTCGACTGTACCGTCAAGGTGGAGATGGACGAGAACGGCGGATTCAGGTCTCTAAGCGGGCGGCCCGGATATGAAGCCGGTCATATTCCTTCCGCCGGGTTTGCAGACCTGGTAACCGCGCTTTCCGATACCAGCAGTCCATTCCAGTTCACCATGCCGTCCGCGGAACAATTCAGTGCCGCGATGGCCGAGCTGGGTGTGGGTGACAACTCCAGGGTCGTGTTATATGACAACAGCGGTTCAGGCTGGGCGGCCCGGGTCTGGTGGATGCTGCGTTGGATCGGATTCGACCGCGCCGCTTTGCTCGATGGGGGCTTAAATGCCTGGACCGCTAACGAACAACCGCTTTCAACCGAAGCGGTCAGCCGGCCAGCACAACAGCTTTCAGTCAACATCCGGCCGGAGTTGATCGCTTACCGGGACGAGGTGTTTGCGTCCATCAACGACGATAAGATTCAGCTGGTCGATGCGATGCCCGAATCCCATTACAGGGGTGAGATGGTCCTTTATGACTGGCCCGGACACATTCCCGGCGCTTCGAACGTGCCCTCGTCATCGCTGCTTACCGAATCTGGCCACTATCGGCCAATCGACGAACTGTCCGCAATGTTTGGCAACGACCTTAACAACCGGACCATCACGTATTGTGGTGGGGGTATCGCCGCTTCCTCCGATGCATTCATCCTCAACCGGCTCGGCTTTACCAACGTCGCCGTCTACATGGGGTCACTGCAGGAATGGACCACCGAACTTAACAACCCGATGGAGACTGAAACCCCATAGCCTCAAACGGTGTCAGTCAGCCGTTTTGCCGCCCTTGAACAATATGGGCGGCATGATGCAATTTATGTAGTTCAACCCCGGTGAACAGTAACCCCCGCCAACCAGCGGGGGTTATTGGGCCGAACATTTCACCCCGCTATCCACTGTAACGCGGTCTTTCGTTATTGTTGCTTTTGGACTATTGTAAGCGACCGATTTCGCTTAAAGAGACCCGCCCGATATGTCGAGCCTTCGACCCAATAGAATCACCCTGGAAAACTTCAGGGGTGATCTTTATGGTGGTCTGACCGCGGCTATCGTCGCCCTGCCACTGGCCCTGGCGTTTGGTGTCGCTTCGGGGATCGGGCCGATCGCCGGTCTTTACGGCGCCATATTCGTGGGTCTGTTCGCGTCACTGTTCGGTGGTACTCCGAGCCAGATTTCCGGGCCTACAGGCCCGATGACCATTGTATCGGCATCAGTATTTACACAGTTTTCAAGTGAACCGGCTATTGGTTTTACCGTATTGGTTATGGCTGGCGGCTTCCAGGTTTTATTCGGTTATCTGAAACTCGGCCGCTATGTAAACCTGATGCCTTACCCTGTGATTTCAGGGTTCATGACTGGCATCGGCTGTATCCTGATCATCATGCAGCTGGATCCATTACTTGGCTATGAGAGTCAGCAGAACGTGATCAATGCGCTCACCGTGTTACCGGTTGATGTCCAGAAGCCCAATTTTCACGCCGTAATAATCGGCATTGTCGCTATCGCCATCGTTATGCGCACCCCCGCACGGTTGGCGCGTATCGTGCCCTCGCCTCTGCTGGCGTTGGTCGCCTGCTCCCTTCTGGCATTACTATTCGCGGGGGCGCCCCGCCTGGGGGAGGTGCCCACCGGCTTGCCCGGTTTCGTTGTGCCGCAGATAAGTTTCACCCTGCTCAACCAGATGCTCGTGTCAGCGGCCGTGTTGGCGGCCCTTGGCTCTATCGACAGCTTATTGACCTCGCTGGTCGCCGATAACCTGACCCGGACATTTCATGATTCGGACAAGGAACTTGTTGGCCAGGGCCTGGGAAATATGGTCGCAGGGCTGACCGGGTCACTGCCTGGCGCCGGCGCCTCCATCCGCACGATAACCAATATCAAGGCCGGCGGGCTCACAGCGTTGTCCGGCATAACCCATTCCATCGTACTCTTTGTCGTCGTCATGGGTCTCGGGCCACTGGTCGCCATCATTCCAAACGCCGCACTCGCGGGTATATTGATCAAGGTGGGTCTGGATGTCATAGACTGGCGCTTCCTGCGCATAATCCACCGTGCACCGCGGGTGGATTTCGTCCTGATGATCGTGGTGCTCACTTTGACCGTTTTTGTGAATATCATCACCGCGGTGGCGGTCGGTGTCATGCTCGCCAGCCTGGCTTTTGTGAAAGAGATGGCCGAGTTACAGGTTGAAAACATCAAGACTGTTTCACACCCGGATGAAGAGGAGCTTTTTGACGCGGAAGGAAAGGCACTTTTTGCGCAGTGCGAGCGCCGTGCCATGATATTGCACCTGTCCGGCCTGATCAGTTTTGGCGCGGCCAGTGAATTAACCCGGAAATTCGCCAGCGTGGGCAGTTATGATCTTCTGATCATCGACCTGCAGGATGTCCCGCGGGTGGATGGCAGCGCTGCATTGGCGCTGGAGCAGATCATCCAGGTGGCTACCGAAGGTCAAAAGCACGTGATTGTAGTCGGCCTGACATCGCACGTCGCCCGTGTGCTGGGCCAGATCGGTGTCCTGAAGCTGATCAAGGATACCAGCCGATTTGATACCCGCAATGAGGCGTTGCGGGCCGCCGTCGAGTTTCTGAAGACCGACGCCTCGTCATGAGTGACGCAATGCTTATTTCGGGTGTTGTGCTCGTCGCGACATTTATCGGTATCTTCACTGAAAAAATGCACGGTTTTCACCGTGCGAAATTTGCCATGCTGGGCGCACTAATCATGATCATGGTGGGACAGTTTTACGATTTCTATACCCCGTCCCTCGCAGTTCATGCGGTTGACTGGAATGTCGTGTTCCTGTTGGGCTGCATGATGGCCATCGTTTCGATCATGATTCCAACCGGGGGTTTCCATGCGATGGCCGCCTACATGGCCAGGGTCAGTAAAGGGCGTCTTTTCCTGTTGCTCTGCTTGCTGGGTTCGGCGGTCACGGCGCTTTCCCTTTTACTCGACAACGTAACCACGGTGGTTATTTTCGGACCGCTCATCATCCTCGTAGCGAGGTCCATGAAAGTCTCACCGATCCCGTTCCTGTTGGCAGCAGCCCTGCTGTCCAATACCGGTGGCGTGGCGACCCTGATCGGAGACCCACCCAACCTGATGATAGGCTCAGCAAAGGACATCAGTTTCAATGCCTTTATTTACCACATGGGCGGTATCGTTTTTGTCGCCTGGATAAGCATCCTGATAACACTGAAGTTCCTGTTTCAAAAGGAACTGGCGGTAAAACCGGAACTGACGGTCGCACCGGAAGCAGGATTTGCTGAAAAGGCCAGGTATGTTGACCGCAAACTCTGGTACCAGAGTCTGTGCGTGCTGGGCTTCATGGTGGTGTTGTTCGTCATTCACCACCAGATCCATTGGCAGCCCTGGATGGTCTCACTCACCGGTCTGACCACCCTGTTGTTCCTCGCACGCAACGTTGAAATGGATCACGCCATGAAGGATGTTGAGTTTCCGCTCCTGATTTTCTTTATCTGCCTGTTCATCGTGGTTGGTGGTGTGGAACAAAGTGGATTTCTACGTCACCTTGGTCACTTCATTACACCTTTGATTCAGCAAGACTTATTGACCGCGACGCTGGTGCTGCTGTGGTCTGCTGCCATTCTATCGGCTGCAATTGACAACATCCCATTCACCGCCGCGATGATACCGATCCTGCTCGGACTGGAACAACAGGCGATAAACGTGACGCCGCTGTGGTGGGCGCTCGCTGTTGGTGTGGGTATGGGCGGAAATGGTACCCATATCGGCTCTACCGCCAATGTCTATATCGTAACGATTTCAGAAAGACTGGCAAAACGGGAAAACGATCCGTCCTTAGCCATCACGCCTGGCCTCTGGTTTCGCAAAGGTACTCCAGCGATGCTGGTGACGTTGATCATGTCCAGCCTGGTATTCTATTTCTTCTTCGATTTTTTCAACCGGCCAATCACCGTCGGCTAGCTCATCTGCAAACACGGCTATACTCTATCCATGTCTTCAAGCAGTCAACGCAATGTTCTCGAATTCAGCCCTTTTCTGAACCAGTTGGTAAACCGCCACCCCGATTGGCTTGAAGATTTGAGTACTTCCGGCCGATTGGAAAACACGAGTCCCCCCAGTGCCGCCCAACTGGCATCAGGCATTGAAGAAAAAGGGCTTGAGCCTGCATTACGCCAGTTTCGCAACAGGGAAATGATGCGTCTGATCTGGCGTGACCTGAACGAACTTGCCCCGGTGGATGAAATCCTCGCCGATCTGAGCACGCTCGCCGACGTTTGCCTGCAGGCCGCCATCAGCCACCACACCCGGGAGCTCGAGGAAAAGCTCGGTGTTCCGCGAAGTCCGGAAGGTGAAGCTCAGAAACTGATTGTCATTGGACTCGGTAAACTGGGTGGCTATGAACTTAACCTGTCATCTGACATTGATATTATTTTCTGTTATCCGGAACAGGGTGTCTGCGATGGTCGCCGCGGGCTGGCCAATGAACAGTTTTTTACACGCCTGGCCCGCAGCATCATACGCAGCCTGTCCGAGATAACTGCCGATGGCTTCTGTTTCCGGGTGGATACCCGCCTGAGGCCTTTTGGGGATTCCGGGCCCCTGGTCAGCAGTTTTGCTGCACTTGAACAATATTATCAACGCGAGGGGCGGGACTGGGAGCGTTATGCATTGATCAAGGCGCGCGCCGTCGCGGGCGATATTGTTGCCGGCGACCAGTTGCTGGGTATATTGAAACCTTTTGTTTACCGTCGTTACATCGATTTCGGAGCCATTGAAGCCCTGCGGGTCATGCATGCAAACGTCCGCGAAGACGCCTTGCGGAAAGACCGCCTGGACGACATCAAACGCGGCCCGGGTGGTATACGCGAGATCGAATTCCTGGTGCAGACCTTCCAGCTACTGCGCGGCGGCCGCGAACCCGATCTACAAACACCCGAGATATTCAGGGCCGCAGCCGGTTTAAACAAGCTGAAGATTCTGCCGGAGGAGACGGTTTCAGAAATACTGGCCGCTTACCGGTTTTTGCGCAGAACAGAAAACCGTATCCAGGCCTTACACGATCAACAAACCCACCGGGTGCCAGCAGGTGAAGATGGCTTGAGGGTCGCCCGGGCCATGGGTTTTGCGAATATGCCGGATTTCCAGGTCGCGCTCGAGCAGGTCCGAAACAGGGTTCAGACCCTGTTTGAAAGAAGCCTGCCTCAACCAGCCGAAACCGTCGATGAAACAAATCCCTGGAATGCCCGCTGGCATAGAATGCGTAATACCAACCGCGAGCTAGGCCAGGATGTCGCGAACCGGGAGCCCCTGTCCGGCTTTGTCAAACGACTGAACCGGTTATCGCTGAGCCAGCGCGCATCCCAACGTCTCGACCAGTTTATGCCTTTATTGCTGGAGCAGTTCAACGCCATGTCAGCGGACGATGCGATCGTCAACCGTGTCCTCGACCTGGTTTCTTCGATTTGCAGGCGTAGTGCGTACCTGTCGCTACTCGTACAGAATCCGGGCGCCAGCAAACGCATGCTGGAACTGTTTGCCACCAGCAAACGTGTCGCCGAGGCCGTAACCCGCTACCCGGCATTGCTGGACGAGTTGATAGACCCCAGCCTTGGCGCCTATCCACCCACAAAAAAGGATATTCAGGCCGGTGTTCAACGGGTTTTGAATGGCTTTGAGGATACCGAAACAAGCCTGCAGGATCTGAACTACGTCAAACAGATGATCAGCCTGCGGATTGCGGTGGCGGTACTGAAATCAACGATTTCGGCTTTTGAAGCCAGCGTTGTATTGAGCCAGCTTGCGCAAAATCTGGTGCAGGCCGTGTTGTTTTTATCAGAACGTGAAATGGAGGAGCGCCATGGTCGACTACCGGGCCCCGGGCTCGCCGTCATCGCCTATGGCAGTCTCGGCGCCTCGGCGCTGGGTTTTGATTCCGACCTGGACCTGATTTTTTTGTACCAGCCCGTTAAAGGGGCATCCGATGGCGACCGCCCGCTCTCGGCCGAGCGTTACCATACGAACGTCGCGCGCCGCATGCTCAGCTTTATGTCGGCGACCACCCCGTCCGGACGTCTGTATAGTACCGACGCCAGGCTACGACCCAACGGCAGGGCCGGGTTGCTGGTCTCGAGCGTGGATGCCTTCAGACGCTACCAGCAGGAAGAAGCCTGGGTATGGGAGTTGCAGGCGTTGACACGCGCCAGGCCGGTTGCCGGTGATACGCAAACCGCTGAAGATTTTTCAGCAATCCGCCAGGAGGTGCTCACGACGGTACGGGATAAAACCTTGGTCAAAACCGAAGTGCGCAATATGCGTGAGCGGATACGTGCCGAACACGGCGACACCAATCCTCTCAAACATGGCCGCGGAGGCTTACTGGATATCGAGTTCGTGGTGCAACTGGGTTTATTGCTCAACGCTGAAAACCATCCCGGGGTGATCGGGTCTACACAGCTTGGCTCCCAGTTGAAAGCACTGCACGATTGCGGCTGGATAAACGCCAGCACCCTCAAAATACTGGACAGCGCTTACGAACAACTTATGCACGCCCGCTTGCAAGCTACCCTGGTGGATGACACCGAGCTTGGAACCTTGTCATTACCCCTTACCACGCAGGCATTATGTGAGGAGATATTGGGGTAGAATACACTTTCTTATTTTGTGGAGATGACAGTGACTCATCGCACCGACGCCCAGGACAACAGCCTGGAATATGCAAATACAAAAAAACGGGTTGAAGATAAGCCGCGCTGACCTGCCGCTTTCATGCCCACAATCCAATCAAAAGCTTTGGAACGCTCACCCGCGTGTATTTCTGCCCATCGAGGACAGCGGTGAAGCCTCTTGCCCGTATTGCGGTACACACTACACACTGACCAACTAAGTCGCCTGTCTTCATGCACGTAGTACAGGCGCTGGTGTCTCTCGATATAGGTGGATCAGAAATGGTCGCCGTCGAGACCACCGAGTTCCTGCGTGCGGCGGACCACCGGGTTACGGTCGTGGCGGCAAAAGGGCCGTTGGCAGAGCGCGTGAAAGCCGCCGGTGCGGACTGGCTGGACTGGCCGATCGGACGAAAACGCCTGGCTACCTTGTCTTATATTCGTCGCTTGCGTGAATGGTTATTGCAGAATCAGCCGGACATCGTGCATGTACACTCCCGTTTGCCAGCCTGGATTTGCCACCTTGCAATACGTAAGTTGCCGGCCGACAAACGGCCGGTTTTTATTACCTCCATGCATGGTCAATATTCGGTCAGCAGTTATAGTGCGATCATGGCTCGTGGCGACCGGGTGATCGCTGTTTCCGATCATATCCGTACTTACACCCTGAAAAACTATCTGCCCGCGGACAGTCCACAATTGCATACGATATATGGTGGCACCAGCCGTGAAAACTTCCCTTACGGATACCAGCCTTCAGAGGAGTGGCGGCAAAACACTTACGCTGAGTTTCCCCAGCTGAAAAACAAGAGAATCCTGCTGCTACCGGGTCGGCTTGTCCCGTTACAAGGGTCATGCGAGCTTCATCGAATTACTGGCCGCGCTGCACTCGGAGTTCGATGATATTCACGCCGTAATCCTGGGCCGTGCAAAACCCGGGTCACGCTTTATCAATGAACTGGAAGGCCTGGCTGAGCGACACAAGCTGGGTGATAAACTGACGTTCTGCGGTGTGAGAACGGATATGCGCGACTGGATGACCGCTTCAAGCCTGGTATTCAGTCTTTGCAGCGACCCACCGGAAGCGTTCGGCAGAATCGTATCGGAGGCCCTGTCGCTGGGTGTTCCGGTCATTGCTTGGGATCATGGCGGTGTTCATGAAATACTCCGGGAAATGTTTCCGCAAGGGGCTGTTGAGCCGGACAACCTGCCTGCCCTGATTCAGAAAACACGTGATTTTTTACAGCAAGCACCTACAGTCAAAAACAGTGATGCGTTTTCATTGCAGGATTCCATGAACCAGACCATCGCTTTGTACCACGCTGTCCTAGGTGAGGAGCACCGATGAAACTAATGCTCAAGCGATTGCAGGATGACTGGCCCTCGTGGCTGGCAGTCTCATTTTTTGCATTACTGCCATTTGGCAGATTGGCAGAAATTCCATTGTCGGTATTCGCCTTGTGTTTACCGTTTTTGGCCCGTTCAGAAGAAAACCGTCAGCGAATCCGCCGTGTTGCCATTATCGTTGTGCCCATCTTCCTGTGTTTCTGGCTGCCCATGATGGCATCGAGCCTTGATTCTTTCATGCCACAAAAGAGCTGGACCAGTTCTTTGGCAGCGCTGCGTTTCCTGGCCGCAGTACTCAGTATGGCTGTTTTGCTGCGTGCCGATTCGGCTCGCTGGCGGGTGATCCGGTGGACCTCCTACCTGCTTGTTTTCTGGGCGGTGGATGGTTTTGTCCAGCTGATTTTTGGTGTTGACCTGTTCGGTATTGCAATGAATCCCGACCGGCTGAACGCCATGTTCGTGCAAAAATACCAGTTTTTCGGTCCGACGCTGGCGATGTTATCCCCGTTACTGCTGGAGCATGCCCGCAGACACTGGCCCCCCTGGGCCTGGGTGGCTGCATTCACACTGACACTGGGGGCGGTTCTGATTGCAGGTATGCGGGCCGGCTGGCTGATCATGGGCCTGGTTCTGCTGGTCTACGTATGGTTGATGGCACGGCGTGAAAACCGTGACCTGAGGAAGGCGTCATTATCGATTCCCGTTTTTGTTTTCACCGCGATTATCGGCAGCTACCTGGTTTCACCCCTGTTCCAGGCGCGTCTTGAACAATCGCTGATCATTACGCAAGGCACCGGCAAGGCTGTCAGTGTCGCGAGTAATCTGCGCATGCCCATTTTCAATACCAGCCTGGTCATGTTCAGGGCACACCCGGTTAATGGCGTGGGTGTACGGGCCTTCCCCAGGGCCTATATGGATTACGCTGCTCCCGATGACATTCATATACAGAATTCGGGTGGTAAATCGGGTGCGACGCATGCGCATAACCTGGTGCTTGAAGTCATGGCGGACACCGGCAGCATCGGTTTGCTCGGCTTGTTCGCAGGCTTTGTACTGGTGTTGCGTTTCTGGCGTACGATGACCACCGCACGCCGGACTGAGGCCTTTCCTTTCGCATTGGCCCTGGCGTTGGTGCTGTTTCCGCTCAACTCCCATTTCGCACTTTACGGCACCTATACGTCATCGTTGATCTGGATCCTGTTCGGGCTTTGGGCAGCCTGTATTGATAACCACCCGGCTTGAGCCAGTGCGGTTTTTCTATTCTTTTCTTGTCGGCCTCGCTACACCTTTTATCCTCTTGTACTTTGCGTTTCGAGGGCTCCGCGATCGCGCGTATGTGAGCCGCTGGCACGAACGGTTCGGTTTCATACCCGAGCAGGGTCGGCGCGGCGGTATATGGTTGCACGCCGCGTCGGTTGGTGAATTCAACGCTGCCGGTCCGCTGATCAGGGCCCTGCTTGAAACCTGTCCCGACATACCACTGACGGTCACCACGCTGACCCCCACCGGCTCTGAGCGGGTTAAACGTGATCTTGGTGAACGGGTTACACACAGCTATATCCCGCTCGATCTTCCTGGTGCGGTCAGGCGGTTTCTGAACCGCCTGCAACCACGTCTTATCATCGTGATGGAAACCGAAATCTGGCCAAACCTGTACCTGCAGGCACATCGTCTGAACATACCCTTATTGATGGCCAATGCGCGGCTTTCGGGTCGCTCGGTTGAACGTTTTCGCTACCTGCCGGGGTTTACCCGGGAAATTCTGCAAACCGTGACCTGGATCGGGGCGCAGAGTACGGCCGATGCTGACCGCCTGGTTGGATGTGGCGCCAACCCCGGGCATGTTGAGATGACCGGAAATCTTAAGTTTGATCTGAGCGTTCCCGCCAGCCTTGAGGAAAGCGCTCACGCCTTGCGTTTACGTTGGGGCCCGGAAAGACCGGTGCTGGTTGCCGGAAGCACGCATGAAGCGGATGAAAATGTAGTCATTCCCGCCTTTGTGGAGTTGCTGAAAACTCTGCCCGATGCCTTGCTGGTACTGGTGCCGCGCTACCCGGAACGCTTCACCCGCGCAACGCAACTCGCAAATGCTGCCGGCCTGCGCACAGAACTGCGTAGCCAGGGTGAGGCATGCTCTGCCGGGGCCCAGTGTTTTGTTATTGATTCTATCGGTGAACTGATGCGTTATTACGCCTGCGCCGATGTTGTATTTGTCGGTGGCAGCATGGGTGAACAGGGTGGACACAACGCGCTTGAGCCCGCTGCGCTGGGTAAACCGGTTCTGCTGGGCCCGAATATGGATAACGCCAGGGAAATCTCCGACCAACTCGTTTCGTGCAACGCGGCCCGGCGCGTTACAGGGCAGCAGAGTTTTCATCAGGCAGCAGAACAGATACTGACCGACGCTGCTCTGCGTAACAGCATGGGACAGGCGGGGCGGAACCTGGTTGAGAAAAACAGGGGTGCCCTGGATTTAACCCTGGCAGCAATCAAGAATTTGCTCTGAAAAAAAACAAGCCCGCGTAAGCGGGCCTGTTTTGATAAGGAGCGATAGCTGAAATTACTGAAGTATGGCGTTTACCTTCTGCAGGTCCTCTCCGGCCAGTACACCCGCTGCCGCTTTCAAGCGCAGGTGGTCAACGATATAGGTATGACGCGCCAGAGAATTATCCCGCTGGGCCTGGAAATAGCGTTGCTGGGCGATCAACACATCCACGATGGTGCGGGTGCCGACTTCAAAACCGGCCTGTGTTGCCTCCAGCGCACTTTCAGCTGAAATCATCGCCTGGCCAAAAGCACCAACCTGCTCGATACCTGCGATAACCGCACGGTAGGCGTTCTTCGTATTTCGTACGACCGCCCTTTGCCGCTGGTCCAGGTCTTCATTGACCGCATTGAGCAAATAACGGGCTTGCCTTGTCCTGGAAGTTATCAGGCCACCCTGGTACAGGGGTACGCTCAGTTGCAGACCAATGCGTTTGTCATCGTTGACGACATCGGTAGTCGCCAGGATTTCGCCGGCATCACCCCGAAGCGGTGCTTTGTTGTTGGTAAATTGGCTAATGCTTCCTACCAGGTCAAGGGTCGGGTAATGACCGGACCGCTGTAAACGTATATTGGCATCTGCGATTTCAACACCCATATGGGCATAGACCACGGTCGGGTTGTATTGCATCGCGATATCAACCCACTCTTCGGGACTTTCCGGTATTGGTGTAACCAGCGGCAGGACTTCCTGTAGTGGTTCATAGTCATCGAAATACTGACCGGTGAGTTCAACCAGCGCTTCCTTTGTATCGGCAAGGGTGTTCCTGGAGACAATGGCGCGTGCGCGGGCATTGTCATAACTGGCGCGTGCTTCATGAACATCGGTAACAGCGGTCAAGCCAACTTCGAAACGTTGTTCAGCCTGCTCGAACTGTCTTTGCAGCGCCTTCTCCTCGGCCTCGGCAAAAATTACACCATCCTGCGCCGTCAATACACTGAAGTATCCACCTGCAACCCTCACCAGGAAATCCTGGTAGGCGATACTGTAGGTCGCATCGGCCTGGCTCACCTGCCCCCGGGCAATATCCAGGCTCTCGTAGTTGCTTTGCGCGTACAGGGATTGACGCAAATCGAGGCGGTAGGATTGAGTATCGGTATCACTTTTTGTTGTGAAGCCGGGTACGTCGTCCCCCCCTTCTATTGTGAATGCACCAACATCTGATTCGGCATCTCCCCAGTCACGGCTGGCCGCGCCGCTTAATGTCGGTAACAGGTTCGAACGGGCCTGGACAGTATTCTCCCCGGCGGCATCCCTGCGATATGCGGCTGCCTGCAGTTGCGGGTCGTTTTTGATTGCCAGGTCATGAATACCGACAAGATCAACGGCGAATACCGGTGTCGAGATTAAAAAAACGGTTGCTATCAATAGCTTTCGATTATTGATATCGAACTTCATAACCAACTCCTAGATACCTTAAAATTCAAATTCCGGTGCGACTTCTGCACCTATCAGCCTTGCCAGTTCCGTTTCAAACAGGCTTTCTTCACGCCACTCGGTTGCATTCAGTTTCGTATAGAGTTTTGCTTCCATTGCAGGCGCTTCTCCACAAACCACGAATATGCGGCCGCTTGGGTTGACCCAACCACGGAAGTGGTCCGGAACACTCAGCACAGACCCACTCACGACCAGTACATCATGTGCCTGTTCGGGTTGCCAGCCGGTCATTACATCACCGGTTTCAAGCTCCACGTTCAGGATGCCTTTGTCCTTCAGCTTGGCCGCCACTTCATTTGAAAACTGCTCGTGTATATCGACGCTCACAACGTGCTTGGCCATTTGCGCCAGGCAGGCAGTGATAAAGCCGCTGCCGGTTCCTATCTCCAGAACTGTTTCATCCGGCTTCAATTCCAGCGACTGCAACAGACGGCCCTCTACAACGGGCTTCATCATGGTCTGGCCATGATCCAGCGGGATCGCCATGTCAGTAAATGCCATCTTGCGGTAGCGCACCGGTACAAAATCTTCGCGATGGGTTTTTTCCAACAATTCAAGAACACGTTCATCCAGAACCTCCCAGGTCCTGATCTGTTGTTCCACCATGTTGAATCGGGCTTGTTCGAAATTCATACTCATCCTCTTATACTCCCACCGGAATATGCTGTTGTGTGCCGGTCAATCAACTAAGCTGATACGGCTTATCCGCAGTGAGGTCACGCACAGACTGATGTTTTGGGGCCATTGGTCAAAGTGCCATTAGTCACAACGGGATTTATTAAAAATTAGTGTACTGGTTTAAATAGACGTTCCGAGCGTCAGTTAGGTTTCAAATTAATCAGGCGGTATTATCCCATATGGGGCGGCAAATGCTTAATAAAGATGAAAAATAATTGCATCAGGCTGAAATAAATTCTTATAAAATCCGGTCATGACAACTGACACGGAAAGAACTCATCGTTTCAATGAGCTTGCCGAAGCGTATTCGACGGATTTGTACCGCTACGCCCTGTGGATATGCGGCAACGAAGCGCTGGCCAGGGACCTGGTGCAGGAGACCTTTTTGAGAGCGTGGCGTGCGCTCGATAGTCTGAAAGATGTAGCAGCGGCCAAAAGCTGGCTGATTACGATATTGCGGCGAGAGTTCGCACGTACATTTGAACGAAAGGTACCCGTGTTTACAGACCTGGAGAAGGTCGTTATCGCGGATGATGACGAGTTAGAACCGGATGACCAGGCGGAACGTGATTTGCTTCGCAAAGGTATTTTGCAGCTGGAGCCAAAATACCGGGACCCTTTGCTGTTGCAAACCGTATTGGGGCATAGCTGCAATGAGATTGCTGAACATCTCGGAATAAGCAAGAGCGCGGTGATGACACAATTATTCAGGGCGCGGGAAAAACTGAAGACTCAGCTGCAAAAGGATGGAGTAACGGGTAATGTCCATGAACTTTTCTGAGTTCAAGAAACTGATGGGGGCCGAGCCGGAAAACCGGGAGCCGGAAACCTTGCGCGCACGTGAGTCATCACCGGAGTTTGAAGCGGTTGCGGCCGAGGCCGAAATATTCGAACAGAAGCTGGGAATCGCCCTGCGTGTCCGGGCCCCCGCTGATCTGCTCGACCAGTTAAAGGCTATCAGCCAGCAACCCGTGCGGCGGCGTAGCTGGATACCCCTGGCGCTGGCAGCAAGTTTCCTGGTTTTCATCGGCGCCGCGGGCCTGGTGTGGAAGCAATCCAGGCAGTGGGACAGTGTGGAAGCCTACGTTACGGAGCACTATTCACATGATGGCAGCCGCGCGATCGCGCAGATCGGGGAAGGGATATCCGATCAGGAGATTGCCAAAATACTGGCCAGGCTGGACGCCAGTGCCGACGATTCGCTATCCGCCCGCATCGGGTTCATCAAGTTTTGCCCGACACCCGACGGACGTGGCGCACACATGGTCGTCACAACTGAGCAGGGGCCGGTGACCATTATCTACATGCCTAACGTTCAGGTCCAAGATGGAGAGACGATCAGGTTTGAGCAGATGCATGCCTTGCTGGTCAACCTCGAACGCGGTTCTGCCGCCATTATTGGTGAACAGGAACAAAACATTGAAAACATGGTCGTTGTAGTCAGGAATTCTCTTAAAACAGGACTCGTTGACACCTGATTTGAAGCAGTTTCAGGCGCCCTGTATTCGGCCTGTCCCAGGCAGGTAACTTCCGGCACTCGCATCTGGCTGAGAATCTGGTATCTTCACTCATTATGAAATACAAATTCTGGATTGCTGTTCCCGCTGTACTCTTGTTCATCTGCGCTGGAATGATGTTCTGGCTTAACCACGAGCCGGATTTATTCGACCCGGTTGAGCGCGCCCGGCTTCATGCCGAAATACATAACCACGCCAATGTAACCGGCACCACCACAACGTCTGCGTTGCTCGAAGTGGCCAATGTCATGCTGAATAAACGTGGCGGCTACATGTCAAATGACATCATGCCGCCGTGGGTCTTTCTCGATAATGTTCCGAACTGGGAATTGGGTGCGCTGACACAGATTCGTGACCTCGCCCGTGTCTTGCGTAATGATATCAGCCGCTCACAGACACAGTCGGCCGAAGATCCCGACCTGTCCGAGGCGGATCCGCTTTTCCACTATTCCGGTGATCGTTGGTTTCCGCCCGACACCGAAGGCCGCTATGAAAAAGCCATGGAGTCACTCGAGGCGTACCTGACACGCCTGTCAGACCCCGCCCAGCCTGATGCCCAGTTTTACGCACGTGCCGATAACCTTCGGACGTGGCTGGAACTGGTCGAAAAACGGTTGGGTTCCTTATCCCAGCGCCTCTCAGCCAGTGTTGGCCAGGAGCGTCTCAACACCGACCTGGCGGGTGACTCTGCCGCGACCCAATCGACCATGACACCGGACCGGATGGATGTAAAAACATCCTGGTTCAAGATTGACGATGTGTTTTATGAAACCCGTGGCAGTACCTGGGCGCTGATCCATTTTTTAAAGGCAATGGAAGTCGATTTTCACGATGTATTGCGTAAGAAAAACGCGTTGATCAGCTACCGTCAGATTATCCGTGAACTGGAATCAACCCAGGATGCGCTGCACGCACCGATGGTCTTGAATGGTGATAAGTTTGGCGCATTTGCCAACCATTCACTGGTCATGGCCAATTACATATCAAGGGCCAATGCCGCCATCATCGACCTACGTTTTCTATTGTCGCAGGGCTAGGTCATAATGACTTTACTGCTTGAACTGTGGGTAAAACCCATGCGTATTGTTTATATTCTGATCTGCCTGACCACCCTTTTGGGTTGTGTAACTGATGACACTATAGAGAAGCGTGTGTATGGCCAGCAGCTTGTTTGTCACAAGGGTCACACCCAGGCCGTGTCCACGGCTGACTCATTCGTCCACCAAAACCACGGGGACACGCTTGGTCCGTGCCCCAAAGATCCATGAGCCTGGATATTCTTCAACGCCCATTGCCCTATGTAGACCGCCTGGAAGACCGCTACACCGGTGAGATCGACCTGGTTGTTATCCACTGTACCGAGCTGCCAGACCTGGCCATGGCGCGGGTTTACGGTGAAAGAGTGCATTACCCGGAGACCCGGACCGGCAACTGCGGGCACTTTTATATTGACCGTGACGGGCGTATTGAACAATGGGTGCCGCTCGACCGCATCGCCCACCATGTCCGTGGTTTTAACCCTCACAGTATCGGTATAGAACTGGTCAACAACGGACGATACCCTGACTGGTTTCACTGCAGTCATCAGCAGATGTCAGAGCCATATTGCGACCAGCAGATAGGGGCATTGGTGGCCCTGCTGGAGCACCTGCAGACACAGTTTCCCGGGCTTGAAAAGATCGCCGGGCATGAGGATCTGGATACCGGGATGATTGCCTCGGAGGATGCGCCCGACATCATGATCAGGCGGAAACTGGATCCCGGTCCGTTGTTTCCGTGGCTGGAGCTCATGCAAAAAACTTCACTCCTGCGTTTAGAGGCCAATAACTCGTGAAGATCAAAAATATCTGTGTGTATTGTGGTTCCAGTTCGGGCAAGAACCCGGCTTATTCACACGCAGCATCCGCGCTTGCAAAAGTGATGTGTGAACGTGGCATCGGCCTGGTGTATGGCGGGGCTGCCGTGGGTGTCATGGGTGTCGTTGCCGATGCAGTACTTGCGGCGGGCGGTGAGGCCATCGGGGTTATTCCCAGGAGCCTGGCTGTAAAGGAGGTCGCACACAGCAAGCTGACCGAGCTGCACGTTGTTTCATCCATGCACGAACGCAAAGCCATGATGGCGGAACTATCCGATGGTTTCGTCGCCCTCCCGGGTGGCTGGGGAACGCTGGAGGAGATATTTGAAATACTGACCTGGGCACAACTGGGCTTCCATGAGAAACCCTGTGGCCTGTTAAATATAGAAGGCTATTACGATCACCTGATCAGTTTTTTGGAAAACGCTTTCGAACAGGAGTTTGTTAACCGCCTTTGCCGCCCGATGTTGATCGAAGCCGGTGATCCCGGGGTTCTGCTGGATCAGTTTGCTTCCTATCGCGCACCCAGGGTTCGTAAATGGGTGGGTGAAGACGAATTGTAAGCGGTTGGGTAAGATAGACCTATCAAGCCAGGAGGTTGATGATGAAAAATGTTCAGGTTCTATTCTCTATTGTGTTTATCTTGTTTCTTTCCGGTAACGCACTTGCGGAGGAGTCCCGCGAGGCGAAACAGGCCCGGTTGGATGCCGCCTGCGAGGTTGAACGCCAAAAACTACTGGTGCCGATGCGAAAGGAATATATCGCAGAATGTGTAACGAATAATGAATTGCCCAGCCTGGAAGAGTGTGAGCAATTCTATGCGGATCACGGCGAACGAACGGGTAGGCACGCCCCGTTATACTACGATCTGCCCGAATGCGTGGAAGCCTTTGAGTTTCAACAAAGCGCCCGTAGCCCGGATTAACGGTTTGTTGATCCACGTCGTTGTGACCGGCGGATTGTACCGCCACCCTTCGCCGCCATGAGCGCAAAAAACACACCAGTCCTGATCAGTTACGCATTCCGGCCGTTCTTTCTTTTCAACGGTGTTTTCGCAATGTTGATCATGTTTTTGTGGGTCATGACCCTGCATGGCTCGGGCTTGCCCGGCGCGACACCGCTTTGGCACAGCCATGAAATGCTGATCGGTTTTGCGATGGCCGCAGTCGCTGGGTTCACACTGACAGCCGTTGCCAACTGGACCGGGCGACCCGCTGTCCACGGCACACCACTGGCCCTGCTGGTGATGAGTTGGCTAGCTGGCAGGTTGGCGATGTTACTTGCCACCTGGCTACCGGCCAGCCTGGTTTTCACGCTGGATATGCTTTTCCCTGTACTGCTCGGCAGTCTGCTCGGCCGTGAGATCATCAGTTCCCGCAACCGGCGCAATTACCCGCTGGTTGTCATTATTTTCGCAGTGGCCAGTCTGAATGCCCTATACCACCTCGGCGCCGGTCAATGGCTGCCTGGTGGTGACCGCCTGGCCATTTACCTCTTAATTCACACGCTTGTGCTGCTGGTCACCATCATTGCGGGGCGTATCGTGCCAAGCTTCACGGGCAACTGGTTACGCCAACAGGGTCAGGATCAGATGCCCGTCAACAGCGATGGCGTCAACCGGACCGCACTGGCGCTTACACTGCTCGTTGGTCTGACCGCCAGTTTCATACCCATGTATCCTTTAACCGGTGTATTGGCTTTTGCCGCCGCCGCTGTACACGGCTTGAGGCTCAGTCGCTGGAAGGGGCTGGCAACGACATCCAACCCCTTGTTGTTTGTGCTGCATATCGCATACCTGTGGCTGCCCGTCGGTTATGCCCTGTTGGGCTGCGCCGTTTTCGGTTGGTTGTTTACGCCAACCGCAGCCCTGCACGCGCTGACCATGGGCGCCATCGGCAGCATGGTTCTTGCGGTAACGACACGGGTCGCGCTGGGTCATACCGGCAGGCCGTTAGAGGCTGCACGGCCAACGGTATTCGCTTACTGGCTATTGACGCTGGCCGTACTTGTGCGGGTGCTGGGGCCACTGAGTGGCGGTTCTTTCATGCTGATGATCGACCTGGCCGCAACGGGGTGGATCCTGTCATTTGCGATTTTTACCTGGGTGTATTGGCCAATTTTAAGTCGCCCGAGAGCGACGTGAAAAAGCCCTAGCCTTTTGCAGTCAGGCCAAGATTTTCACTGGCGACCACGATGCCGTTTTCATCGGCATAGAGATACTGACCCGGTTCAAAACTGGCGCCTGCAAACCTGACCGCTATATCGAGTTGGCCTTCATCGCGTTTTTTGGATTTAAGCGGATAGCATTTGAGCGCCCGCACACCGAGATCCATGCCCTTGAGAATCTCCACATCACGAACGCAGCCATTGATAAGCACCCCCTGCCAGCCATTTTTCACCGCCATTGCACCCAGCAGATCACCCAGCAAAGCACAGCGTAAGGAGCCACCACCATCCACCACCAGGACCTTACCGTGACCTTCCTGGCCCAGGGTGGTTTTGACCAGGGAGTTGTCCTCAAAGCACTTGATAGTAACAATCTCTCCACTGAACTTATCCTTGCCACCATATTCGGTGAACAATGGATCAAGCACCTGTAACCGGTCTGGAAACTCATCGCAAATATCGGGTGTTGAGTAGCTCATCGTTCTCATCTCCTGTTTGGTATATTCTATATTGCGCAATTGGTGGTCTACTTTCCAAGCTGAATCAACAATGCAGCCCTGACGGGCGCAGGATATCCTTCAACTGTTATTGACGGGTTGTCAATATCAAGGCACTCACGCAAGGACTCAAAAGTCATCCACTCGGTGCTGCGCTGTTCATCGGTGGTGGTCGCGGTCAAATCAAGCACCTGCGCAGCAGGTAAACCCGCCTGCTCCAGCCAGTCATCCAACATCGCCATCGTGGGAATGGAATGCACATTACGCATTCGTGCATAGCGACCCGCCGGGTTCAGTGTTGTTTTCCCTTCTCCCGCAAGAACCAGGGTCTCAAGTACAAGCTGGCCACCGGGCCGAGCCAGTTTTTTCAGCTGTTCAAGATGCTCCACCGGTTTGCGCCGATGGTATAAAACACCCATTGAAAAAACACTATCAAAGCCCGTGGTACCTTTGGGCAGGTCTTCAATACCCAGCGGGAGCACATAGTTGTTCAAGCCGGGGCTGAGCTTTTGCATCGCCAGCCACTGCATGACAAAAACCAGCGTCGGATCAATACCCACGACCAGTTGTGCGCCATCTGCCAGCATCCGCAAACCGAAATAGCCGTTGCCACAGCCAATATCCAGAACACGTTGCCCGCTGAGGTCCAGGTAGGGCTGGAGCCGTCGCCATTTCCTGTCGGAGCGCCACTCTGTATCGATTCTGACACCAGCCAACTCCAACGGTCCCTTGCGCCAGGGATGTAAGTTCATCAGCTTGCGACGCAACACCGCCGGATCACCCTGCGGTTGTCCCAATACCGGAGCGTCTTGGTCCAGTTGCCTGGAGCCGTCACCCTCTGGCAGGGAAACAATGGTCTCCAACCAGCGCGGCAGATCGCCGTGTGTGTTGCTTCCAAGGCTTTTCCAGGCAAGTTCCGCGAGTTCAGGCCAGCCCGAAGCCTGCAATTGAAGATAAGGGTTCTTCACCTGAACACGATATAACTGGCAAAACCAGCCCCTTGCATACCTTGGAAGTGCGAACCCTCTGGTTCCGACCGCAAACAAAAGCCCCAGGTCAGCGCCCGGTTACTGGAAAACAGCGTGTCTTGTTCATCACACATATTCGTGCCTGTCGTGTCCGTTTTGCCAGTGACTTCTGGCGCATCCTGGGCCTGCAGGATTCTGATATTCTTTTTATCGGAGAAAATAATTAATTATGATGAGTTACCCCTACCTGCTTCAAGTTTAAAAGAGGGTTTGAAATGTTAGAAAACGCATTAATCACAACAGTCATTCTGGTATTTCTCGCTGTTATCATCATTCGAAAGGCGGTCATTATCGTCCGGCAGGGTTTCGAATACACGATAGAACGTTTCGGTAAATACAGCACCACCTTTCGTCCCGGTTTTAATCTCATGATTCCGTTTATAAACCGAGTCGGACGGCGCATTAACATGATGGAACAAGTGCTGGATGTGCCGTCACAAGAAGTAATTTCCAAAGATAACGCGGTTTTGACGGTGGATGGTGTGGTATTTTTCCAGGTGCTGGATGCCGCCAAGGCGGCATATGAAGTACATCGCCTTGAGCACGCCATTCTTAACCTGGTGGTCACCAACATCCGTACGGTCCTCGGCTCAATGGACCTGGACGACGCCCTGTCAAAGCGCGATACCATCAATGCTCAGCTTCTGAGCGTGGTTGATGAGGCGACGACACCGTGGGGCCTGAAGGTAACGCGTATCGAGATCAAGGACATTACACCACCCATGGATCTGGTCAATGCCATGGCCAGGCAAATGAAGGCTGAACGTGAAAAGCGCGCCAATATTCTCGAGGCAGAAGGTTTTCGCCAAGCGGAAATCCTGAAAGCCGAAGGTCAGAAACAGGCCATCGTTCTGGATGCTGAAGGCCGCAAAGAGGCTGCTTTCAGGGATGCTGAAGCCCGTGAACGTTTAGCCGAGGCAGAAGCCAAAGCAACAACCATGGTTTCTGAGGCAATTGCTGCGGGTGATATGCAGGCAATTAACTACTTCGTTGCGCAAAAGTATGTTGATGCGCTGAAAACTTTTGCCACCAGCCCGAACCAGAAAACCTTGCTGTTACCGATGGAAACCACCGGTATCCTCGGCAGCCTGGCGGGTATCACTGAGATTGCCAAATCGGTGATCAGCGATAAACCCGGCAGAGGAGCCTGACCATGGCAGGATGGTTTGAGCATGTTGTTTTCTGGCACTGGTGGATACTCGCCGGGCTCCTGTTGATCCTGGAACTCACGGCCCCGGCGTTCCTTTTTCTATGGCTGGGTATCGCCGCTGCCGCCGTTGGCCTGATATTGCTGGTTTTCCCATCCATTGATATAGAGACCCAGCTGATACTGTATGCAATTGCCTCCATCATGGCCGTTCTGGCCTGGAGAAAGTTCCGGGAAACCCGGCCGGTAGCGACCGACCAGCCCAACCTGAATCGTCGCGGACAGCAATATGTCGGGCGGGTTTTTTCTCTCACAGCCCCGATTACCAATGGTGTGGGCAAGGTGACCGTGGACGATTCGACCTGGAAAGTTAAAGGCCCGGATTTACCCGCGGGCACAGATGTCAGGGTAACGGGCGTCGAGGGTGTTGTTTTCAAGGTTGAGGCGGCGGAGTGAACAGCCACAAGGAACTGTAATGGCTTGGCGTTTGCTCAGGCTTGGCGCGAAACGCGATCGCGTGTCAGTTCGGTAAATTTTTTCAGCACCGAGTTCGCCTCCAGAGTATCCGTGATATTGCCAAGTAATTGCGATGGGTTCAGGCTTTCTTCGCGTAAGGCTTCCGACCTGTAACGAATGTAGTCCGCGGTCACCGGGGCGGAAAACTCAGGATGAAACTGGACACCCCAGGCGCTTTCTGCAAATCGAATGGCGAAATGCTTATCCAGCGGACTCGTGGCCAGGCTGCGGGCGCCCGGTGGCAACTCCAGCACGACTTCAGAGTGCGAGGTTTGCGCGGTGAACGTACTGGGCAGGTGACCTAACAAGGGATCATTTGTAATATTATCAATCAGTTGAGCTTTTACTGTTCCAATCTGCCGACCAGCGGGGTTAGGCCCGGCGACGCCACCGAGCGCATGTGCCAGCAATTGGTGCCCGTAACACACTCCAAGCACCGGGATGCCCATCTGCACGGCCTTCCGTAACCACTGAGCCGTGTGTTCACTCCAGTCAAGCCGTGCAGATACCATCGCAGGTGATCCCGTGATAACGATACCCGCCAGGCATTGGGGATCGGGTAATGGCTGGTGCCTGAAAACATCGATCTGCAACAGGTCGGATACACCCAGGCCGTCGGCAAACCAGTCTTCAAAATCACCGTATTCCGGTTTGATCGCCTCAATCGTGCAACCCGTTTTAATCAAGGCGATTTGTTTCAATGCTTTTTGTCCATTCATCTTCTGTCCAGGGTCAGCGTTGGCTATACTAACGGGTTAATATGTCGGTTATCAGACCACGGGATTTTCATGACTTTTCAGGATTTTATCAACTGCCTGCAAACCTACTGGGCAGATCAGGGTTGTGTTTTGGTACAACCACTCGATATGGAAGTGGGTGCCGGCACCTTTCATCCGGCAACATTCCTGCGCTCTATCGGTCCGGAACCCTGGAACGCGGCCTATGTGCAGCCTTGCAGAAGACCTACTGACGGCCGCTATGGTGAAAACCCCAACCGCTTGCAGCACTACTACCAATACCAGGTCGTTATGAAGCCGGCACCGGACGACTTCCAGGAATTGTACCTGGGTTCTTTGAAAGCCATCGGTATTGACCCGGCCGTGCACGATATCCGCTTTGTCGAGGATAACTGGGAGTCTCCTACGCTGGGTGCGTGGGGTCTTGGCTGGGAGGTCTGGCTCAATGGCATGGAAGTAACCCAGTTCACCTATTTCCAACAGGCGGGCGGGCTTGAGTGCCGGCCTGTGCTTGGAGAAATTACCTACGGGTTAGAGCGGTTGGCCATGTATTTGCAAAACGTGGATAGTATCTTCGATCTCGTCTGGACCGATGTGGGTGGCAGAAAAGTAACCTACGGTGAAGTTTTTCATCAGAATGAGGTTGAGCAGTCCACCTATAACTTTGAACACGCCGATACGGCGTCCCTGTTTACCTGGTTTGATACCTGTGAGGCCGAAGCCGGCAAACTGGTGGAACTCGATTTGCCGCTGCCCGCGTATGAGCAGGTTCTCAAAGCCTCGCACACCTTTAACCTTCTGGATGCCCGCCGGGCCATTTCAGTGACCGAGCGGCAACGTTTTATCCTCAGGGTCAGAAACCTGTCACGCAAAGTGGCAGAGGCCTATTTCGCCCGTCGGGAAAACCTGGGGTTTCCGGGACTAAAGGGGAACAAAGGTGAATAAGAAAAATAGCACGGACGTGTTCAGTAACCCAAACGGTAGCGCAGACCTTCTTATCGAACTGGGTTGTGAAGAGTTACCACCCAAATCCCTGTCAAACCTGGGTCAGACGCTATACGACGAGTTTCTGAATCAGCTCAACAAGGCCGAATTGGCATACGACGCTGCCGCTAGCAGGTTTTTTTACACACCCCGCAGACTGG
This sequence comes from uncultured Gammaproteobacteria bacterium, assembly GCA_963704855.1. Lineage (GTDB taxonomy): Bacteria > Pseudomonadota > Gammaproteobacteria > Xanthomonadales > SZUA-36 > SZUA-36. Next base: position 141,140 of record CAVPHY010000010.1, on the reverse strand, counting down.
CCTTGCTGGTAGCGGGCGTGGCAGGGCGACAGCCTGACCAGGTAACCGAACGAAAAGGCCCTGCTCTGAGTGCGGCCTATGGTGCGGATAATCAACCGACACCGGCCGCCCTGGGTTTCGCCCGCTCGGTTGGAAAGCATGTTGATGAACTCGATACACTTAAGACCGATGCGGGCGAATGGTTATATTGTCGCCTGGAGAATCCCGGCCAGGCACTTGAAGATTTATTCTATCCGATGCTGGAGACGGCGCTGGCGGCGCTGCCCGTGGCCAAACCGATGCGTTGGGGGTCCAATGATTTCAGTTTTATCCGGCCGGTGCACTGGGTCGTTGTCATGCATGGTTCCTGCGTCCTCAATGGCAGCCTGTTCGGACTCGACACCGGCAATGCCACCCGCGGGCACCGCATTCATAGCCCGGGTCCGCACGAAATCGCCACCGCCAACGAATACGAGCAGGTACTGGAAGCCGCCTGTGTGGTGGCCGACCAGGATAAACGAAAGGAAACTATCAGGAAACAGGTCGTTGAACTGGGTCAGTCCGCCGGTGGCAAAGCTCTGGTTGATGGCAACTTGCTTGCAGAGGTTACCAACCTGGTTGAGTGGCCGCGTTCGATCTGCGGAAGTTTCGATACGGAGTTTCTCACTGTACCTGCCGAGGCCCTGATTGCCAGTATGCAGGATCATCAAAAGTTTTTTCCCGTTGTTAATGGCGACAATGGCGAGTTGACCAACAGGTTCATAGCTGTTGCCAACCTGGATAGCCTTGATTTTGATGCAGTGCGCGAGGGTTTTGAGCGCGTCATCCGGCCACGACTTTCAGATGCGCGCTTCTTTTGGGATCAGGACAACAAGTCTTCGATTGAAACTTGGATTCAACAGCTTGATGGTATCGTATTTCAGAACACGTTAGGTTCTGTTGGTGACAAATCGAGACGTATCGCTTTAATTTCACAGAAGATAGCGGAAGAAGCTGGCGTTGATCCAGTCGCTGCACGGCGGGCTGCAAGTCTATGCAAATGTGATCTGGTCAGTCAAATGGTCGGTGAATTTCCCGAGTTACAAGGTATTATGGGGGGTTATTACGCGCTGCAAAGCGGTGAGATAAACGAAGTCGCCCAGGCTATTGGCGACCATTACCTACCCGCTTTTTCGGGTGACCGTTTAGCCACGCACGCAGTAGGCAAAGTCGTTGCTTTGGCCGATCGCCTGGATACACTGACCGGTATTTTCGCAACCGGGCAAAAACCCACCGGCAATAAGGATCCGTTTGCGCTACGCCGAGCGGCACTGGGAGTCGTACGTATCTTGCTGGATGCCGAATTGGATATCGAGCTTGATAAAGCACTTGCCATTGCCGCGCTGGCTGTGCAGGAACAACTGGCGGTTACCCCGCAGGTCCTGATGGAGTTGCGCCAGTTTATCCTGGAACGGTTCAAACATTATCTGCGTGAGCAGGGTTATGACACCAGCCTCGTGAATGCCGCTCTTGATGCGCCGCTTGGCACCCTGCCCGACCTGGTTGCACGCCTCGATGCCTTGCGGGAGCTCATGCAGCATGAGGTTGCATCAAGCCTGGTTGCAGCCAACAAGAGAATTGGCAATATATTGCGCAAATCAGGGCTGGAAAGTGGTGGCGCGATAAACGAAAATATATTGGTTATCGAAGAAGAAATGCTTCTTTTCGACGAAGTTAGAAGAGTTTCTAAAGATTTGGATCGACTCTGTAACGACGCAGACTACACTGCGGCGCTGACGCTGCTGGCCGGGATATCTACAGCCATTGAGGCCTTTTTTGAAAAGGTTATGGTGATGGATGAGAACCCTGAAGTACGCAACAACCGCTTGAGTCTCCTGTCGGAGCTCAAGGGTTTGTTTGACCGGATCGCAAACCTCGCATTACTGGATTGATCGAAGCAACAACGGGCCCGAAAACAGGCCCGTTGTTGTGAATAGAAAAATTTGATCAAATATCCAGATTGGTTACGTAAAGGGCGTTTTTCTCAATAAAATCACGCCTGGGTTCAACCTCATCCCCCATCAGGGTGGTGAAGATTTCATCTGCAGCAATTACGTCTTCTATAGTTACCTTGAGCAGGCGACGGGTCTCCGGGTTCACCGTGGTATCCCAGAGTTGTTCCGGATTCATTTCACCCAGGCCTTTGAACCTTTGGAAGGTTCTTCCCTTACGGCTTTCCGTCATCAGCCAGTCATAGGCTTCGGCAAAGCTCTTGATCGCCTGCTCCGACGCACCCCGTCGCACCTGCGCGCCCGGTTGAACCAGGTCATTGAGGGTATTGGCCAGTTTGCTGGTCAAACGGTATTCCGGTGAACGGAAAAACTCCCGCGTTAATGGCGTGGTTTCAACGACACCGTAGGTGGTTTTGCTCAAGAGCAGTTCGATACCCTGTTCAGTGTCTTCCGCGCGCAGCTCATAGCTTACACTCGGTGGCGAATTCCGGTTCATCGTCTTAAGGACGTCACTACACCATTGTTGCGCTTCTTCAACGCTCCACTCATTAGAAAATGCTTTATTATTAATGAGTTGCTCTAAAAACAATGAATCATAACGGATCGCCAGGCGTGCACTTGCCGCCTTGACAGCCATGTAGTCACGCAGCAAACCTTCCAGCGCCGCACCCGTGAGCGGTGGAGCATCCTGATCATAAACCAGTGACGCATTATCCATGGCGCGGGCCAGCATGTACTCGTTCATCTCGGCATCATCTTTCAGATAATGCTCCTGTTTACCCTGCTTCACTTTGTAAAGCGGGGGTTGACCAATATAGATGTGACCACGTTCTATCAATTCGGGCATTTGCCGGTAGAAAAACGTCAGCAAAAGTGTCCGTATGTGCGATCCATCAACATCGGCATCCGTCATGATAATGATGGTGTGATAACGCAATTTATCTATGTTGAATTCATCCCTGCCAATTCCGCAACCCAGTGCTGTGATCAGGGTGCCGACCTCTGCGGAAGACAACATTTTATCGAAACGGGCTTTTTCTACATTCAGAATTTTACCCTTAAGTGGCAGAATTGCCTGGGTTTTTCTGTTTCTCCCCTGTTTCGCAGAACCACCCGCCGAATCACCCTCCACGATAAATAATTCTGATAGGGCGGGATCCTTCTCCTGGCAATCTGCCAGCTTACCCGGTAGTCCCGCGATATCCAAAACACCTTTACGGCGCGTCATATCGCGCGCTTTGCGGGCCGCTTCGCGGGCGCGGGCCGCGTCAACCGCCTTCATCGTGATAATTTTGGCTTCCGCTGGATTTTCCAGCAAAAAATCACGCAAATGCGAAGCAACCAGCGACTCAACCACCGGCTTAATCTCGGAAGAAACCAGTTTGTCCTTTGTCTGCGATGAAAACTTCGGATCAGGCGCCTTGACTGAAAGCACTGCGACGAGGCCTTCACGTGCATCATCACCCGTCATAGAGACCTTGCTTTTCTTCGCCAGACCGGATTCTTCGATATATTGATTCATTGTTCGTGTGAGTGCCGCCCTGAATCCAGCCAGGTGGGCGCCACCATCACGTTGCGGAATATTGTTGGTAAAGCAAAATACGCTTTCCTGGTAAGCATCCGTCCATTGCATCGCTACCTCGACAGAGATTTTGCTGGACTCACCCTGAAAATACATAACACTTTGATGTAAAGCGGTTTTTTTACGACCAAGGTGCTCTACGAACGAGCGTATTCCACCTTCATATTCAAAAACATCCGCTTTTCCGGAGATTTCATCACTTAATTCAATCCGTACGCCGGAGTTTAAAAAACTCAGTTCCCGCAAACGGCTCGCGAGAATATCGTAATGAAAAATAGTGTCGGAAAAAATTTGCCGGCTGGGTAGAAACCTTATTTCAGTACCTGTTTTACGTGTGTTACCCGTTTGTTTAAGTGGTTCGTCTGGCACACCCATCCTGTAGGTCTGTTGCCATACGTGTCCGTTTCTTTTGATGGTCATCTCGAGCTCTTCGGACAAGGCATTAACCACTGAAACGCCAACACCATGCAGACCGCCGGAAACCTTGTAGGAGTTATCGTCAAATTTACCGCCGGCATGAAGCACGGTCATGATGACTTCTGCTGCGGATCGCCCTTCCTCCTTGTGTATGTCGACCGGTACACCACGTCCGTTATCAGAAACCCTGACGTAACCATCCATCTCAATGACGACCTGGATTGCATCGCAATGACCTGCCAGGGCTTCATCAATGGAGTTATCTACGACCTCAAACACCATATGATGCAAGCCGGTGCCATCATCTGTATCACCGATATACATCCCCGGGCGTTTACGTACTGCATCAAGGCCTTTCAGAACCTTGATACTACTGGAATCATATTTTTGTTTGCTCATACGGCCTCTAAGTAATAGCTTACACCGGTCATCTGCCACTTCTTTTGGTGGCAATTGATATTAGACTTGCTGCGGATTTACGTGCGTTGAAACGACTTGCATTATAACACCGAGTCACATTAAATGCCTGTTTTTCAGGCACTTTAATCAAATACACCCTACCCGGCAGAAACCATCCCGTGTTCCACGTGAAACACCGTATAGTGTCTTTCACAGGCTTTTACCGCTGGTGCCAGTGTGGTACCGGTCATCAGGATTTGTGCACCCAGTTCCAAACCAGCATTAAGAACCTTTGCCAGGTGGGTCTCATCCAGTTCAGAAGAAAGATCATCCAGCATTAAAACAGGACTCTCGCCGGTAGCACAGATCATTTGCGCCTGTGCCATGATCAGCGCCGCTGTCAGCGCCTTTTGCTCCCCCCGTGACAGGCGTTCCTTTGCGGGTATCCCATTCAGGGTTAAAAACAAATCAGCCTTGTGCGGGCCCGGACTGGTTGCACCTCTTTCAATATCGCGTGAATAGGAAGCATCAAGAGCTTCAGACAGACTGTCCCCGGTCCAACCCTTTTTGTAGCTCATTGTTATCTCATCGAGGGTATCGCAAAACAAGGAAAGTTGGTTTTGCAACATTACGTCGAGCAGAACGGCATGTCTTTCCCGGGCGAAATGCAGTTGTTCACCCAGTTGTATAAATTGAGAATCGAGGCTTTCGAGCACCAACCTGTTGGCCTGCTTTAAAGCGGCATTCCTCTGCTTTAAAGCGCGATTGTACCTGCGCCAAAGTAACAGAAATGAATGTTCCACGTGAAACACGCCCCAGTCCAGGTATCTGCGTCTTCCGTCAGGTGGCCCACTTACCAGTGTATGACTGTTGGGCTCCAAAAGGACATGCGGCAATAATTCGGTCAAGTCACTCAGTTGTGTGACATCTGTACCATTATGTCGCGCGGACCATTGTTCGGCATCACGCTCCATACCGATCTGGTGTACATCGCCTGCTTGTGTTTCGGTTTTTGTTACAACCTGGAAACTAGTGCCCTGCGGGCCAATGAGTGAAGAAATCTGGCCTGATCTGAATGACCGGCCTTTAGACAAGACGGAAAGGGCTTCCAGAACACTGGTCTTGCCTGCACCATTGTCCCCTATGAAACAGTTCAGGCACGGATCAAGATCAATTTTGGCCGATGAAATGTTTCTTAAGTTTTTGATATTTAGGGATTTAACCCGCATATCGTTAAGATACTTCCGCCTCAGAGCTTGAGCGGCATAACCACGTGTCGGTTAATGTCGGAATCAGGGGCTGAAACAAGGCAGCTGCTGTTTGCATCTTTCAATTCCATCGATACCTGCTCGGTATCAATCGCCATTAATGCGTCCAGAAGATAGGTAACGTTAAATCCAACGGCCAGGCGATCAAAATTGAACTCCGCCTCGATCTCTTCAACGGCTTCCTCATGCTGGGGATTGTGTGCGATGATCTTTATGGTAGAACCTTCTGCTTCCAGCCTTACGCCCTTGTACTTTTCATTGGACAAAATAGCGACTCTTTGCAGAGAATGAATAAATACAGCGCGATCGATGAGCATTTGCTTGTCTGCGCCAACCGGAACCACCGCCTTGTAGTCGGGAAAGCGGCCATCAATCAACTTCGAAGTAAATGTCGTGTCACCTTTCACTAACCTGATATGGTTACGACCAATCGCGAGCGTTACCTCATCGGCTTCATCCGATAACATTCGGGTCAGTTCCATCACGCCCTTTCTCGGTACGATCAATTGCCGGTCTGTGTTGATATTCACCACGCTCTCGAGGTCACAAATCGCCAGCCTGTGGCCGTCGGTGGCAATGGCGCGTAATTGCTGACTACTGAAATCAAATAACAGACCATTGAGGTAATAGCGCACATCCTGGTTAGCCATGGCAAATGAGGTTTTATCCATCATTTTCTTAAGGGCTGATTCAGAAACACTAATATTTTCAAGAGCTTCCACTTGATCTGTTGCTGGAAACTCTGATGCTGGCAAGGTTGCAAGCGTAAACCGGCTACGACCGGTTGACAGGGTTGCCTTTTCATCGCTTACACTAAATGAGATATTGGAACCATCCGGCAGAGCTTTCACGATATCCAGGAATTTGCGTGCGGGAACCGTAATTTCACCGTCCTGGGAAACATTGGCGGATACTTTCGATATGAGTTCTACTTCCATATCCGTACCGGTAACCGTCAAACGACCATCCCGTGCTACCAGCATGAAGTTGGCCAATACCGGTAATGTTTGCCTGCGTTCAACGACACCAACCACCTGGCTTAGGGGTTGAAGAAGCACTTCCCTGGATATAGTGAATTTCATACTTTGATCCTTCCTTATAACTGCTCTTTAAATAAATATATATAAAGTAGTAGTAGTAGTAAGTCCTGTTAACTAAATCGATTTAGTTAATAATATTCTTATTTTACAGAGAGATAATTGATTTCAAACCTTGTGTAAATCACCTGTCAAAGCCTGTGTATAACATGTGGAGAACCAGGCCCGGGTTTCAATTCAAATACTTATCCACAAGTTGTTACGGTCTTATCCCTCTATTGTTCCACAATTACTCACGCGGTCAACAATCGCAACAATTTAACCTTGTCTTCCCTTAAACGTCCATCGGTTTCACACAACTCATCGATCTTGCGGCAGGCGTGCAGAACCGTTGTATGATCCCGCCCTCCAAAAGCATCTCCAATTTCGGGCAGGCTGTGCTGGGTTAATTCCTTGCACAGGGCCATTGCCATTTGCCTGGGACGGGCAATGATTCTATGCCGGCGTTTGGATAATAACTCTGCCATTCTTATTTTGTAATATTCACAAACCGTTTTTTGAATGTTTTCGATCGTAATCAGGCGGTCGTGCACGGTCAGTAAATCCCGCAAAACTTCACGTGCAAATCCTTCTGTTATCTCCCGCCCTGTAAACCTCGCGTTGGCGATTAAGGTATTAAGGGCGCCTTCCAGATCACGCACATGTGAGCGTAGCCGCTTGGCAACGAGAAAGGCGACAGGTTCTTTCAGTTGTACGCCCCTGGCCTGCGCCTTGTTCATCAATATGGCAACACGGGTCTCGAAATCAGGTGGTTCGATGGCTACGGTCAAACCCCAGCCAAAACGAGAACGGAGCCGTGCTTCAAGCCCCTCCACCTCTTTCGGGTAACGATCACACGTCAATACGATCTGTTGTTTACTATCAAGCAAGGTATTGAAAGTATGGAAAAACTCCTCTTGAGAGCTTTTTTTACCAGCAAAAAACTGGATATCATCGATCAATAGTGCACCGGCGGAGCGATAGTGTTTTTTGAAATTATCAATGGCGCCGTGACGCAGGGCCTTGATCATATCGCTTACAAATCGCTCGGAATCAAGGTAAAGAACTTTAGTAGTGGGGTTTTGTTCCCGGATCTCGTTGCCAATGGCATGTAAAAGATGTGTTTTTCCGAGACCGGTACTGCCGTACAACAACAACGGGTTATAGGCATCACCTGGCTTTTGAGCGATCTGGGATGCGGCGGCGAAACCCAGTTCGTTCGATTTACCCAAAACGAAATTATCAAAACGGTAACGGGAATTAAGTCCGGTAGCGAGCATACTCTCAGCTGCTCTCTGGGGTTTCCTGCTGTTCTCTATTGGCTCGACAGGCAGGCCATCTTCTATGCTGACTGACGTTCTCGGGTGATTGAGGTGCTCAAATATGTCTCTAATTCTTTCCAGGTAGTGTGTGGAAATATGATCCCGAACATATGAATTTGGTGCGACCAGGCGGGTCCGGTTTTTAGCACTGACAACCTCGAGTGGCCTTATAAAGGTATTGATATCCTCAGCCGGTATTTCCCGTTCAAGATGTTGGAGGCAAAGGTGCCAGATGTTTTGCGTCATGCCGCGTTCAAGCCAATAGGTGTATATTTTTCGGCGAACCAACCAAATGGCGTCAATTTGCCAAGTAAATTGTTATTTTTCAATAACTTAAAAAGAATACTATGTTGCTTATGTCAGGCTGTCATGGATATGCGATGCCAACGAACCTGATCAGGGCTTAGTCTAACGTGCTGTGGATAACTTGGCTATAGCTGAAAACACAGTTAAACGCATATCAAAATTATGCTGCCAATTGCTTGAATAGTATTCATATACGGGATACCATTCGCCTCTTGTCTCGACTGCCTGTGATAACAGTAAAACAGTCGTAAAAATAGTATTGATTGAGGTTTTAAAAAATGAAACGTACTTTTCAGCCCAGTGTTCTGATCCGCGCCCGTCGACATGGTTTCCGTGCCCGTATGGCAACTCGTGGTGGTCGTGCAGTTATTAATGCGCGTCGCGCCAAGGGCCGTAAGCGCTTAAGTGCATGAATGGTGTAACCCGGGCCGTTTAAAAACACCCGGGATACAGACCAGGGAAAGCCGGATCCTCTAAATCGATCCAACGCGAACCCGCCAGGAAAATCACGCATAAAGCGCTCACAGGCCAGGAATGATGAAATTTTCCAGGCAATCCAGACTACTCAAGCCGGCACAATTCAGATTGGTATTTCAACAGCCCATCCGTTCATCTGACGACTATTTTCGAATGATGGCGCGGGTCAATGATATACAAAAGCACCGCCTGGGTATGGCCGTCTCCAAAAAAGCCTGCGCAAAAGCGGTTGACCGGAATCGCATCAAGCGAGTGGTGCGGGAAAACTTTCGTAACCGGATGATCGGCACGGTAACAGACAAGTCCTTGGATATCGTTATATTGCCGACCTCGCAAGCCGCAAATCAAAGCAATAAAATACTGGATGAGTCGCTCTCGATTCATTGGCAAAAACTGATCAGGAAAGCCGGGGACCGGAACAACGGTAGCCAGCCAGATCAATTAAGGACACAAAGATAATGGCAAACCTTCGCCCGATCCTGTTCATGGGGTTACTCGTCCTCTCCTACATGATGTGGGTGGAATGGGAAAAAGATTATGGTGTAAAACCGCAACCACAATCACAGGCCGCAACCCAGGCTGCCAACACATCGCTTGATACGCCCGCCTTACCCGAGCCGATGGCCGCGTCCCCCAAAAGTGGTGACCTGCCATCACCCGAGGCCGGACTGACCGGTTCGGAGCCGGTCCCACAGCCCGTGATGACCGGTGCCGGTGAGTTTTTGACAGTTACCACGGATGTGCTTGAGGTGGGTATCGATCTGGTTGGCGGTACCGTTGTGTCTGCCAAGCTGTTGAACTATCCGGTTGAGTTGAAGGTGCCCGGGATAAAGGTTGATCTGTTCAAGGTAGACGGCCCTGAGATGTTTATTGCACAATCGGGTCTTCTGAGCCGTGAAGCGGCGCCCAACCACACCAGCACCTATCAAGCCGACACCATGCATTACACCCTGGGTCAATCTGCTGAAGAAATTCGGGTCCCATTAACATGGAGTGACGGTAATGGACTACAGGTCACCAAGACGCTTATTTTCAAACGTGGTAAATACGACATAGACGTCCGTCACACGCTTTCCAACCAAAGCGGTCAAACCTGGTCCGGTAGCCGTTACGAGCAGTTACAACGGTCATTTCTTGCAGAGAAGACCGAGCGCGGGTTCACCAATCCGGGTAGTTACAGCTTTTTTGGAATCGGGTTTTACAGCCCGGAAGAAAAATTCGAAAAAGTCGATTTTGACGATGTTGCCAGCGATCCCTATCAACGCAGTTTCAGCGATGGCTGGTTGGCCATGGTTCAGCATTATTTCTTTTCAGCGTGGATTCCTCCGAAGGCTGAGCTGAACACCTACTCGACCCAGGTTTACGCACCGAACGGGTTCCCCCGGTATATTGCAAGGGCAGTATCGCCCCTGGTGGAAGTCACTCCGGGTACGAGCCATGAGTTTGAAAGCCGCCTGTTTGTCGGACCAAAGTTGCAGGATGATATCGAAGAGATAGCGCCCGGGCTTGGTCACACGGTCAATTACGGTATTTTCACGGTATTTTCCAAACCGTTATTCTGGTTGCTTTCCAATATTCACACGATTGTTGGGAATTGGGGTTGGGCCATCGTTTTACTGACGGTTTTAATCAAGCTGCTGTTCTTCAAGTTGACCGAAGCCCAATACCGCTCGATGGCGCGGATGCGGAAGCTACAGCCGCGTATCGAGCAACTAAAAGAGCGCTATGGTGATGACCGCCAACGTATGAGCCAGGCCATGATGGAAATGTACAAGACCGAAAAGGTCAATCCATTGGGTGGTTGCCTGCCAATACTTGTGCAAATACCGATTTTCATTGCCCTTTACTGGGTATTGCTCGAATCCGTTGAGTTGCGCCAGGCACCGTTTATCCTGTGGATCGATAACCTGACCGCAAAGGATCCGTATTTTGTACTGCCGGTACTTAACGCCGCCTTCATGATGATGACCCAACGCCTGACACCGACCGCCGGTATGGACCCGTTGCAACGCAAGATCATGCAATTCATGCCGATTGGCTTCTCGTTCATGTTCGCGTTTTTCCCGGCTGGCCTGGTGCTTTACTGGGCGACCAATGCCGGTCTGTCGTTAGCGCAACAGTGGTACATCACCCGAAAAATAGAAGCTGCGGCATAAGGCCCGTAAGTTACACAGCACTCAGAAACCCGGTTCAATTTACGGACCGGCAAATAATCGATTAAGCTGAGCGTATGACAGTCAATGTTGGCCCACGTCCAGTAACAGATACCATCTGCGCGATCGCGACACCGCCGGGTGTTGGCGGCGTAGGGGTTATCCGCGTTTCCGGGCCCTTATCCACCAACATTGCCAGGCAAATTCTCGACGTTTCACCCGAGCCCCGCAGGGCGCACTTTTCCCGCTTCAGGGATGAAAATGGCCTGACCATTGATTCCGGTATTGCGCTGTTGTTTACTGCGCCCGCTTCCTTTACCGGCGAAGACGTGCTTGAACTGCAGGGCCATGGCGGTCCGCAAATTCTACAGATGTTGATGGCCAGGGTAATGGCGCTTGGCGCCAGGCCGGCCCGGCCCGGAGAGTTTTCGGAGAGGGCGTTTCTGAACAACAAGCTTGACCTGGTTCAAGCTGAGGCGATCGCTGACCTGATTGAATCTGCAACCGAGGCATCCGCACGCGCAGCACAGCGTTCCCTGGAGGGGGTGTTTTCAGGCCAGGTCAATCAACTGCAACAAGAGCTGATCGATTTGCGGGTATTCGTTGAAGCCTCGATGGATTTCCCCGACGAGGAAATTGATTTCCTGGCCGACAGCGATGTGCTGGAGCGCCTGGGTAAGGTTGAAAACCGTCTGCAGGTATTACGCGGCCAGGCCCACCAGGGTCAATTGTTGAGGGATGGTATCAATATTGCCATTGCTGGCTTGCCCAATGCAGGGAAATCGAGCCTTCTGAATGCGCTGGCAGGACGTGATTCTGCCATTGTTACAGACATTCCCGGCACCACCCGCGATGTTCTGCGTGAATACATATCGCTGGATGGCCTGCCGGTACATGTTTCAGACACCGCCGGCATACGCGAGTCCACCGACCTGGTGGAGTTGGAGGGTGTACGCAGGGCACGGGCGACGTTTATGACAGCCGACCTGGTTCTGCTGGTGATTGATTCTACCCAGTCACTTGAGCCGCAACTGGCATTGAGAACCGAAGTGCCGGGTAATATTCCCTGTATCGAGGTGTACAACAAGGTTGATTTGACCACGACTACTAGCGAAACAGATGAGAATTCAAGAAAAGCCTGGGTGTCGGCCAAAACGGGACAGGGCCTCGACGGACTGATTCACCTGGTTAAGAGCATCGTTGGCGCCACCGAAAGTTACGAGGGTGTTTTTTCCGCCCGTACCCGCCACCTGGATGCTCTGAAACGAACCCAGCACCACATCAGCACCGGTCAACAGCAACTGCAACAATATAATGCACCGGAAACACTGGCTGAGGAGCTGCGTCTCGCGCAGAAATCGCTAGGGGAAATCACCGGCGAATACCTGCCGGATGACCTGTTGGGGGCTATTTTTTCAAGCTTCTGTATCGGAAAATAATTACGCCAAACAACAGGCGAAAAAAATAAAGCAGGAATCATTTTGCAATGATGGAATGGGAAACAATTTACAAGGTCGCCACGCTGAGTTTCCTCGTGGGTATCCTGTTTGGCGCGGTGGTTAACAAGACCAACTTCTGCACCATGGGCGCCGTGAGTGACTGGGTCAATATGGGTAACAAGGGCCGTTTACGCGCCTGGTTTCTGGCCATAGGTATAGCGACGTTGCTAACGCAGGCGCTGCAATTCAAGGGCGTTATTGATCTTGGCGATGCCATTTACCTGACGCCAAATTTCGGTTGGCTTGGGTACCTGGTGGGTGGGTTCCTGTTTGGTGTAGGTATGACGCTGGCCTCGGGTTGCGTCAACCGGACCCTGGTCAGGGTCGGGGGCGGTAACCTGAAATCACTGGTGGTGTTGATGGTCATCGGATTGACGGCCTATATGACCATGCGCGGTTTGCTTGCACTGGTAAGGACAAATGTATTTGAAGCAACCAACATTAACCTGGCTTTACATGATATTTCAGACCAGGGTATTGGCACACTTGTAAGTCACGCGCTGGGACTGGCTGACACGGCACTTGTTCACAACATCGTCACGCTGATTGTTGCAGGCGGAATGATAGCGTATGCACTCAAGGGCACGGAGCTCAGACACAGTTTCGACAATATCCTCGCGGGTGTTGCCATTGGTTTGATCATTCCCGCTGGTTGGTATATTACCGGTGTGGTTGGCTTTGATGATTTTGAGCCCATACGCCTGGAGTCCTATACGTTTACCGGGCCTATCGCCGATGGATTGATGTACCTTATGACCTTCACCGGGTCGACCATCAACTTCGGAATAGCGGCAGTATTCGGTATGGTCCTGGGTTCTTTTCTTTATGTCATCCTGACCGGTAAATTTCGCCTGGAATCTTTCTCCGACAAGGGTGATATGGTCCGGCACATGATCGGTGGCGTTTTCATGGGTTTCGGCGGTGTATTAGCGCTGGGTTGCACCATCGGGCAGGGAATAACCGGTATGACGACGCTTGCGCTCGGCTCTGTGCTGACGCTGATCAGTATTGTTTTTGGCAGCGCCCTGACAATGAAGGTTGATTACTACCGTTTGGATGATGAGGGCGTTTTCAGTGCCCTGCGGTGCGCCCTCGCGGATATGCACCTTTTTCCGACAGCGCACAAAAAAGACTGAGCCGTAAGACCCAGTCTTTCTGTAGATCATATAGCGCCGCGTTTTAACAACGCGAGCAGCAGAAAACTAGCCCGCCTTACGAATAAGATACGTCCAAACGCCGCCTGCTTCTTTTTGCTCTACCAGTTCGTTGCCGGTCGTACGGCAAAACGCCGCGAAATCAGCAACGGAGCCAGGGTCAGTGGACTGGACTTCCAGGGTTTTACCGCTGTCCAGTGATTTAAGTGCTTTCTTTGCTTTGAGAATAGGCAAGGGACAATTAAGGCCCTTTGCATCAAGTACTTGGTCTGCCATGAGTATTTTCCTTCGGTTAGATATTCAATCGTTCAGATAAACAGGTTGATATGGCTCTTGGTCGCCACTTCGATATAGGTCGCTGCTCCGCCGATCTCGACTCCGTCGATCATGTCATCTTTTGAGTATTCAAAAAGATCGAGTGTCATCTGACAAGCAATCATGCGCACATCGGCTTCAACGGCAAGTTCGCGCAGTTCCGGAATGGAGGCGACGCCTTTCTTCTTGATCAGGTTTTTCATCATCGTGGAAGCCGCGGCATCGACACCCGGGATCGCCGATACGATATTCGGCATACCCATATGCATACCCATCATCGGCATTTTCATGGCGGGGTTACCCAAAGAACTAACCTGGAGCTTAAGGTCCTTCATCAACAGCGAAAGACCATAAAACGTGAAAAACATCGTAACCTCCAGACCCATGGCCGCTGCCGTGGTGGCCAGGATAAATGGCGGGTAAGCCCAGTCAAGACTGCCCTTGGTTACGATGATGGACATGGTGTTGGGATCAATACCGGGTTTCAGATCTGTGGTGCTCATTTCAGCTACCTCGCTCGTGATAAAAACCTTCTTTTGTTAGGAGGTTAGGGCTTTCAAGTATATATAAACTTTGTTTATTAAGGAAATCGAATATTCTACATTCAGGCTTCATCTCCAATTGAATCCTTTAAAAGGGATGAAGTTCTTCTTGTTGTACACCCCGGTCTGTCAGAGAATAAATTTGCATCAGGGCGGTGTTCTGCCTTGCCGCTTTGACATAGTGAGACGATAACCAGACAAATAGAGAGAAACATGCCTCAATTAGATACCAACTTTATTCGAAACCAGTTTCCCGCTTTCAGTGAACCATCGCTGCAAGGCTTTGCACACTTCGAGAATGCAGGTGGCTCGTATGCCTGCGGGCAGGTGATAGATTTACTGAACCGCTACTATCGTGAAACCAAGGTGCAGCCTTACTATGGATTTGAGCCTTCACAAGGTGCCGGCAAGCAGATGGACCGGGCGCGTGAGCGCATGGCGCAGTGGCTCAACGTTGCAACAGATGAGGTTCACTTTGGCCCGTCAACATCACAAAACACCTACGTGGTGGCCCAGGCATTGCGGCAGCACCTCAAACCCGGTGATGAAATCATCGTTACCAACCAGGATCACGAAGCCAATGTGGGCGCCTGGCGGAGGCTGGAAGCGGAAGGCATGGTCATCCGTGAATGGCAGGTAGACCCCCAAACCGCTGAACTTGATCCCGCAGGACTGGATAAATTACTCAACGAGAAAACCCGCGTGGTGGCATTCACGCACTGCTCGAATATTGTCGGCAGCATGCACCCGGTGCGTGAATGGACGGACAAGATTCACGCGGTCGGCGCCATGGCTATCGTTGACGGTGTGTCGTATGCGGGTCACGGTTTGCCTGATGTGGAAGCGTTGGGTGCCGATATCTACCTGTTCTCCCTGTACAAGGTGTATGGCCCGCACCTCGGTGTGATGGTCATGCGCAGTTCCACTAATGAAAAACTGCCCAACCAGGGACATTTTTTCAATGCGGATCATCCGACCGCGCGCTTCACACCGGCGGGCCCCGATCACGCGCAGATAGCAGCCGTCAATGGTGTTATCGATTATTTCGAGGCGGTGTATTCACACCATTGGGATGATGATGAAGTTACCCCGGTACGCAAGACATCCAGGGTGCGGGCCCTGTTTCAGCACACCGAACGCAGGAACCTGCAGCCGCTGCTGGATTTCCTTGCACAGCGGCCGGGCGTGCGCCTGATCGGCAGAACCTCAACAAAAAATCGCGCACCAACAGTTTCCTTTACGGTGAAGGGTCGTGAACCCTCCGAAATTGCAGCGGCACTTGCCAGCCAAAAAATTGGTAGCGGCAACGGCAATTGTTACGCCTATCGGTTAATGGGGGCGCTGGGTATACCGGCAGAACAAGGTGTGGTGCGTTTGTCGTTCGTCCATTACACCAAAAAAGAAGAACTGACCCGCCTGGTTGAAGCGCTGGACGGAATCCTGTAAGCGCGGTTGTAACCGTCTCTTCACGAATGAGAAACATTCAATGATGATTTGCCCTGATAAAACGGTTATCCTTGCTCCATGGTTCGGCCATGGGTGCCGGGAATACGGGGAGACTTGGCATCAGAGATGAAGCCCACCAATACGAATAATCCTGATTATTACCACAAGGTTGTGGATTGCCAGTGGGCTTGTCCTGCGCATACGGATGTACCAGAGTACATTCGCAAAATTGCCCAGGGCCAATTCACCGATGCTTATATCCAGAATCGTGAAAGCAACATCTTCCCGGGTATATTGGGCCGCGTCTGTGACCGGCCTTGCGAACCGGCCTGCCGGCGCGGTCGCACCAATGAAAAGCCAGTGGCCATCTGCCGTCTCAAGCGAGTGGCTGCAGACCATCGCGACCCTGATATCAGTGATCGTTTACCGATCATTCCCAAAAAGAAGAACGGTAAGAAAATCGCCCTGATCGGCGCCGGTTGTGCATCGCTGGCAGTCGCCAATGACCTGATGCCGGTGGGTTACGAATGCACTATTTTCGAGGCCCTGGCCAAGCCGGGTGGCCTGATGCGTTCTAACATCCCTTCATTTCGATTGCCGGCGAAAGTACTCGACGAGGAGATCGCCTATATCACTGATATGGGTGTTGACCTGCGTCTGAATCACCCGATCAAGAGCATGAAAGCGCTGCTGAAAGAAGGCTATGACGCGATCTTCGTGGGTACCGGCGCACCCAAGGGTAAAGAACTGAACCTGCCGGGCCGCAAGGCCGGCGCCGCCAATATCCATATTGGTATCACCTGGCTGGAGTCAGTTGCTTTCGGTCATCTCGAGAGCATCGGCAAACGCGTGCTGATAATCGGTGTGGGTAATACTGCGATGGACTGTTGCCGTACTTCCTTGAGGCTGGGCGCAGACAACGTAAAGGTCATGGCGCGTAAACCTCGTGAATTCTTCAAGGCATCCGAGTGGGAACTGGAAGACGCCGAAGAAGAAAATGTTGAAATCATCGTTAATCACTCGCCCAAGGAGTTCGTCATTGAAGATGGCCGCCTGGTCGGCATGATCTTCCAACAGGTCGAATACGAAATTGAGTACGGCCGGATCGTTGAGCAATTGACCACCGGTGAGGTGATGATTCCCTGCGATGATGTGATCCTCGCGATCGGTCAGGACAACGCATTCCCGTGGATCGAGCGTGATCTTGGAGTGGAGCTTGACCAGTGGGACGTTCCGGTGGTGGATAAAACCACCTTCGAATCGACCTTGCCGGGTGTGTTTTTCGGTGGTGATGCGGCGTTCGGTCCAAAGAATATTATCTGGGCCGTCGAACACGGTCACCAGGCCGCCATTTCCATTCACCGGCATTGCCAGGGTAAAGACCTGCATGACCGTCTGCCGGTATTGATGAATCTTGGCAGCCGTAAAATGGGTATGCACGAGTGGAGTTACTCCAACGATTTTGATCCTGCCGCACGGCGCAAGATGGAACACGTGGAGCTGTCACAGCGGTTCAAGAACCTGACCACCGAGGTCGAACTGGGGTTCACCGCGGAGCAGGCACAGCAGGAAGTAGAGCGCTGTCTGAACTGTGATATCCAGACGGTGTTTTTTGACGATCTGTGTATCGAATGTGATGCCTGCCTGGATATTTGCCCGACGCAATGCCTGACCATGACACCCAATGCTGAAGAGCCGGATCTGATTGGCCAGTTAAAAGCGCCAAGGATGAACCATGATCAGCCCTTTTTTGTGTCTGAAGCCCTGAAACAAACCAAGCGGGTTATGGTCAAGGATGAGAATTTGTGTATCCATTGCAGCCTTTGTGCCGAGCGTTGCCCGACGGCGGCCTGGGATATGCAGAAGTCATTGTTCAAGTTTGCGCGCGCGCTTGACTACAACGGATAGAATAACAATGGAAAGCACCCATGTCAGAAACCCGGGTAAATGATTTTGTACTGAAGATCGGCACCGTGAACGGTACCGGTTCCGCAAGTGCCAACGGCCTTCTGTTGAAAGCCCTGTTTCGTATGGGTATCCCGGTTACCGGTAAGAACCTGTTTCCATCCAACATCCAGGGTCTGCCCACATGGTATGGGATACGGGTCAGCCATAAGGGCTACATGGCCCGTTCCAAGCGAGTGGACGTGATGGTGGCCCTGAACGCCCAGACCTATCAGAAAGACATGGAAAATGTCACGCCGGGCGGATTCCTGATCTACGATTCGACGTGGCCGCGTGAACGCCAGTTAAACCGAACCGACATCACGGTACTCGGTGTACCGCTGGCCAAGCTGTGCAATGAGAGCTTCAGCGATGCCCGGATACGCATCCTGATGAAGAATATTGCGTACGTGGGTGTTCTGGCTGCCTTGCTGAACATTGATACCAACATTCTGCGCGCATTGATCGAGGAAACTTTCGCCAAGAAGCCCAAGCTGGTGGAGAGCAACTTAAAGGCCATCAACCTCGGTTTTAACTACGCGAAGGACAACTTCACCTGCCCGCTTCCGGTGCGTGCCGAGACCATGGGAGATAACAGCAAGCACATCATGATCGATGGTAATTCCGCCGCCGGCCTGGGTTGCGTTTTTGCCGGTGCGACCGTCGGCGCCTGGTACCCGATCACACCGTCAACCGGTTTGATGGATGCATTCAAGGCCTATTGCAAAAAGTTCCGCATGGATAAGGAGACCGGACAGAAAAACTACGTCATCGTCCAGGCAGAGGACGAACTGGCCGCCGCAGGTATCGTGCTGGGTGCCAACTGGGTGGGCGCACGGGCCTTTACACCCACCTCGGGCCCCGGTATTTCGCTGATGAGCGAGTTTATCGGCTTTGCCTATTACACCGAAATTCCTTCGGTATTTTTCGATGTCCAGCGTGTCGGCCCATCCACCGGTATGCCAACACGTACCCAACAATGCGACATCATGCTGTGTGCTTATGCCTCGCATGGTGATACCCAGCACCCGCTGCTGCTGCCAGCCAACCCCTACGAATGTTTTGAAATGGCGGTCAGTGCCTTCGATCTCGCCGAACGATTGCAAACACCGGTGTTTGTGCTGTCCGACCTGGATATCGGCATGAATGACTGGATGATCCCCGAGCTGAAATGGGATGACAGCTACCGGCCGGACCGGGGCAAGGTGCTGAGCTCGGACGATGTCGATAAACTGGAAAAATTCTATCGTTATCTCGATGTGGATGGTGATGGTATCGCAGCGCGGACACTGCCGGGTGAAAACGCCAAGGGTGCGTACTTTGTCCGCGGCTCCGGTCACAACAAGCATGGAATGTATACCGAGAGCTCCGAGGAATACAAGGATCTCGTCGACCGTCTGCTGGTCAAATGGGCGACTGCCAGGACGCTCGTACCAGGACCGGTTTTGATCGGGGCGGATCAACCGACCCGCATCGGTATTGTTGCCTATGGCAGTTCGGATGGTGCAGTTATTGAAGCGTTGGATGACCTGCGCGATCAAGGCATCCACGCGGACTATATGCGGGTTCGCGCTTTTCCGTTCAACGGCGAGGTTACACGGTTTGTAGAACAGCACGATACGATTTTCGTGGTCGAACAAAATCGCGATGCGCAACTGCGTTCGCTGCTGATCCTGGAGACCAATACCGATGCGCGCAAACTGATACCGGTTTTACACTACAGCGGCATGCCCATTCCCACCTCGTGCGTGGTTGAGGGTGTATGTGAACATTTGCGTGCGAAGGACGTGGCATGAGCTTTATCAAAAAACCAAGGATCGATCTGCCTGGTCAGCTGACCAATGAAATCGGCTTGCTCAAGCGTGATTACGAGGGCGTTTTGTCGACCCTGTGCGCAGGTTGCGGGCATGACTCCATTACAGCGGCCATTGTGCAGGCGTTTTGGGAGCTATCGATGCCACCGGAGAAAGTGATCAAGCTTTCCGGTATTGGCTGCTCTTCAAAAACACCGGCCTACTTCCTTTCAGGCGCCCATGGTTTCAACTCGGTTCATGGCCGCATGCCGTCGGTAGCCGTTGGTGCGCATGCGGGTAACCGGGACCTGGTCTGTATCGGTGTCTCCGGTGACGGTGATTCGCTTTCGATCGGTTTCGGACAGTTTGGACATGCCGTGCGACGGAACCTGAACATGCTGTACATCATTGAGAACAATGGCGTATACGGTTTGACCAAGGGCCAGTTCTCGGCCGCGGCCGACAAGGGCAGCAAATCCAAGAAAGGTGATATCAACCAGTGGAAGAACATCGACGCCGTATCCACCGCGATATCGATGGGTAGCAGCTTCGTGGCCAGGAGCTTTTCAGGTGACCGCGAACAACTGGTCACATTGATCAAGGCCGGCATCATGCATCCCGGTTGTGCCATCCTCGATGTGGTTTCCCCGTGTGTCACGTTTAACAACCACCCCGGATCGACCAAGAGCTACACCTACACACGTGATCATTATCACCCGGCATCGCAAACCGACTTTATTCCGCCTGCCAATGAAATCGTGGTCAGTTATGCGGAAGGAACGAGTACCGTGGTGGAATTACACGATGGCTCTAGACTGCTGTTGAAGAAGGCCGATAGTGGTTACGACGCAACCGACCGCAGCAGGGTCATGCGTTATCTTGAGCAGCAGCGTGCGCGCGGCGAGGTCGTCACAGGCCTGTTATATATCAACGCGGAACTGCCTGAAATGCATCAAATCTACCGCACTTCCCAAACCCCGATGAAAGACGTGGAGTTTGAAAAGCTGAACCCGGGCAGCAAGGCCCTGGCCAAGCTCCAGGCCCGTATGCGTTAATCCTTCCCGGTGGACACCCATGTCCACCCTGCGCCGCAGTTATACAGCGGTGCCAGCGTTCGGAGGCGTCCATTTTCCTGGTAAACACCACGGATTGAGCCAGCTTGAAGAAAGTACCCATTTGCCGGTTCCATGACGGGCAATCTGAACGTATCATGCAGGGTTTGAATCGGATCAATACCTTCAGGGGTTTTTATGTGTTCTATCTTCTCTATACTGAACATCAGCGGTGATTTACAGGCGTTGCGCCAGGTGGCTTTGAAGCAATCCCGCCTGATGCGCCACCGTGGACCGGACTGGAGCGGGGTTCATGTCTGCGACGGCGCAGTGCTGGCACATGAGCGCTTGGCCATCGTTGATGTCAACACGGGTGCGCAACCCCTGCTATCCCCCGATGGCAAACAATCCCTTGCGGTCAACGGCGAAATTTATAATCACAAGGCATTGCGCAAGAGCCTGAAGCAGCCTTTTGCGTTTAAAACCGAGTCCGATTGTGAAGTAATCCTGCCGTTGTACCTGGAAAAGGGTAGTGATTTTCTCAATGATCTGCATGGCATGTTTGCCTTTGTGCTTTATGACGAAGCCAATGCCCGTTACCTGATCGCACGCGATCCTATCGGTATCATTCCGCTGTACTACGGATATGACGACGAACACCAGTTGTACGTGGCGTCGGAAATGAAAGCACTGATGGATGTCTGCACCATCGTCATGGAGTTTCCGCCGGGGCATTACTGGAGCAGCGAAGACGATCAGCCAAAACAGTACTATCAACGGCCCTGGCAGGAGTTTTCCGCCGTTGAAAACGCTGAAACGGATGTTTCCGCGATCAACAAGGCCCTGGAAAAGTCGGTCATCAGTCACCTGATGACGGATGTTCCCTATGGCGTCCTGCTTTCCGGTGGCCTGGATTCCTCCATTATTGCCGCGGTCACCCAGAGACACGCCAGCATGCGGGTCGAGGACGATGAACGCAGCCCGGCGTGGTGGCCGCGTCTGCATTCTTTTGCTGTCGGGCTCAAGGGCTCTCCGGATCTCGCGGCCGCTGCCAAGGTTGCCGCGCACATCGGCACGGTCCACCACGGTTTTGAATTTACCCTGCAGGAAGGCCTGGATGCACTCGATGAGGTGATCTACCACATTGAAACCTACGATGTCACATCCATACGTGCGGCCACGCCGATGTACCTGCTGGCAAGAAAAATTCACGCCATGGGTATAAAAATGGTGCTCTCGGGTGAAGGCGCCGATGAAATATTTGGCGGCTACCTGTATTTCCACAAGGCGCCGGATGCACGCTCTTTTCATGAAGAGACGATACGCAAGCTGTCCCGACTGCACAGTTACGATTGCCTGCGCGCCAACAAGGCCATGTCGGCGTGGGGTGTTGAGGCCCGCGTACCGTTTCTGGATCGTGAGTTCATGGATGTGGCCATGTCCCAGAACCCGAAAGACAAAATGATTACAAAAGGCAAGATGGAAAAACAGATACTGAGGGAAGCTTTCAGTGACATGTTGCCGGCAGAAATCGCCTGGCGTCAGAAAGAGCAGTTCTCCGATGGCGTGGGTTACAGCTGGATCGATGGCGTTCGTGCGTTTGCGAAAACCCAGGTGAGCGCACAGCAAATGGAACACGCAGCCAAGCGGTTTCCCTATAACACACCGATCAACGAGGAGGCCTACCTTTTCAGACGTATCTTCGAAAGCCATTTCCCGCTCGCCAGTGCCGCCGAATGTGTACCGGGCGGGCCAACGGTGGCGTGCAGCACCCCGGAAGCGGTGTTGTGGGACGCCAGCTTACGTCAAATGAATGATCCATCGGGCCGTGCCATGCGCTCGGTTCACCAGGACGCGTACCAGGAAACACAGTAAATGCTGATTCAGAAATTTGGAGGTTCATCACTGGCCGATATCGACGGCTTCATCGCCGCTGCCGGTATCATCAGCAGGGCTGCGGCCAGTGAAAAAGTCGTGGTTGTATTGTCAGCCATGTACGGTGTGACAGACCTGTTGGAAAGCGCCATAAAAGAGGCCATCAAGGGTAACGACTACAAGTTGGTGGTGGAACAGATCCATCAGAAAGAACAAGGAATTTTGCAGAATATGCAGAAATCCGGTTGGGCCAGTCCGCTGGCGACGGAGTTTTTGCAGGTACAGCTGAAAAGCCTGGAGTCCCGCCTTGAAGGCGTGGCGCTGCTTGAGCAGTGTCCGCCAGCGGTGCAGGCTGAGCTGCTGTCTACCGGCGAAGGTTTTACCAGCCGTGTGATGGCCGATCTTTTACAGGCGCAGGGTCATTCCACCCTATGGTCGGACACCGATGTTTTGCCGTTGGCGAATGACAGCTATACCGATAGCCTCGTGGATATCGAGGCGGCCGCACCGCGCCTGAAACAGGCCGTGAGCAGTGAGCACAGCATCCTGATTCTGCCCGGTTTTTATGGCTGCAATGCCGACGGCAAACCACAGTTGCTGGGCCGAAATGGTTCCGACTATTCGGCGGCAAGCGTGGCGGCGGCGCTGCACGCCAGGAGTTGCGAGATCTGGAAAGATGTCGACGGGTTTTTCAGTGCCGATCCGCGTATCGTTCCGAGCGCGAAATGCCTGGATGAAGTCAGTTACGAAGAGGCCATGGAGTTATCGTTTTTCGGCGCGAAGGTCATCAGCGCCAAGGCGTTGACGCCGCTGATGACCGCCGGTATTCCCTGCGAGATCAGGAACACCTATCACCCTGACCTGCCAGGTACGCTGATCCATGCCAACACCGAAAAACCAGCGGTGGTCCGGGGTATATCACACCTGGATGATGTCGCCAGTATCACCATGCAGGGTGGTGGTATGCGCGGTCGTGTAGGCGTGGCCCGCCGGGTTATGGAAGCGCTGGCCAACCAGTCAATTTCGGTATTGCTGATCGTGCAGTCCTCCTCCGAGTACAGCATTACACTGTGTGTGCGCAGCAATGACGCGGAAAATGCGCGCAAGGCCCTGACAAATGCGTTTCATTTCGAGCTCCTGCACGGCCTGATCAGTGAGATATCACTGCTGGATCAGCGCTCCGTTATAACACTCGTAGGTGACGGGATGCGTCATTACCGCGGTATCGCCGCGCGCTTCCTGAGCGCGATTTCTGCAGCCGGGGTGAATGTCGAGGTCATCGCACAGGGCTCTACCGAATGCGCCATCACGGTGGTGGTGGAAAAGAAGTCGGCCTATGCCGCATTACGGGCGTGCCACACGGCATTTTTCAGTCACACCAGCCATATGGATGTCATTCTGCTGGGTTGCGGCAATGTCGGTGCGGCTCTTTTGAAGCAGTTTCAAACCCACGACCAGTCATTGACCAGCGGTCACAAGGCGCTGCATGTCCGGGCCATTGCCAACAGTCAAAAACTGCTGGTGGGTCATGACACGGTGGAGTTGGCGAGCTGGCAACAGGATCTCGAGCAAAATGGTATTGCCTGGAGCGTCGATGACATCATCGCCGTGCGCAAGAAACTGGGTTTGCTGAACCCGACGATTATTGATTGCACATCCGATGGAGGCCTGGCAGACCAGTACACGAAGTTCCTGGCCAACGGCTTTAATGTCGTAGCCGCCAATAAAAAAGCCAATACCAAGAGCATCGCCTATTATCGTGAAATGCGTGCGACGGCCGCCCGGCATTTCCGCAGGTTCATGTATGAAACCAATGTCGGTGCCGGCTTGCCGATTATCGACACGCTTCAGTCCCTGATCCGCTCCGGTGATGAGCTCAAATCATTCGGTGGTATTTTGTCCGGATCCCTGTCGATGATTTTTGGCCTGCTGGAGGATGGCATCGCGTTTTCGCAAGCGGTTGATAAAGCCATGCAGCTGGGCTTCACGGAGCCGGATCCACGCGATGACCTGTCCGGGATGGACGTGGCACGCAAGTTATTGATCATCGCACGTGAGGTGGGTCTGGATCTCGAGCTTGATGACATAGAGGTTGAACCGGTTATTACGAACGGTTTTGCCGCTGATGCCAATAGTGCTGAGCTCATCGGCCACCTGAAAAAACTGGATGAAGGATTTGCCGCCAGGATTAAAGCCGCAAAAGCTGCGGACAGTGTTTTACGCTATGTTGGCCGGATTGAAAATGGCCGCTGTAAAGTCTCTGTGGATGTCGTGCCGAAAACGGACCCACTCGGTTCCATCCGCGATGGCGAAAACGCCCTGGTTCTGCATTCCCGCTATTATCAGCCCATCCCATTGGTGCTGCGGGGTTATGGTGCCGGCGCGGAGGTCACAGCAGCCGGTGTATTTGGAGACCTGTTACGTACTGCCTGGAGACCACTGGACCTATGAACGAGAAAATTTTAACGGTATACGCACCCGCCTCATCCGGTAATGTTTCTGTCGGATTCGATGCGCTGGGTCTGGCCCTGGCCCCCGTAGACGGCAGCCTGCTGGGTGATTGTGTGAGCGTCGTCGCGGGTGAGCCGGACGACTGGATGCTGTGCATCGACGGGCCATTCGCACATGCATTACCGCAGGACCAGGAACAGAATATCGTTATTACATCGTGCCGCCGCTTCGAGCAGGCCGCACGCGCAGCAGGTGTCGAAATCCGTCCGCTGAATATTTCCCTGGACAAGCGCCTGCCGGTGGGTAGCGGCCTCGGCTCAAGCGCCAGTTCGATCGTTGCAACACTGGTGGCGCTGAACCGCTATTTTGACCGTCCGCTGGATCGCCCGGCTCTGCTGCAACTAATGGCGGAGATGGAAGGCAGTATCAGTGGTGAAGTACACCTGGACAATATTGCCCCGTGCCTGCTTGGTGGGTTGCGTTTGTGTATGCCGGGTGGCGCGCGTCAGTATAGCCTGCCGTGGCCGGGTCACTGGCAGTCGGTGGTTGCCTGGCCCGGAACACGGCTGGAAACCCGCCCCGCCAGGGAGGTTCTGCCGGAAAGTTACGATCGTAAAACGGTGGTCAGCCATGGTGCACAGTTCGCCTTGTTCGTCCACGAGTTACACCAGGGTGATGCCCGGGGTGCGGCGGCCTGCATGGTCGATTTGCTGGCTGAGCCCTATCGAACGAAACTGCTGCCCGGGTTCGGGACGGCCCGTTCCGAACTGGCGCGAATGGGTGCACTGGCGACAGGTATTTCCGGTTCCGGACCAACCATTTTTTGTATTGTCGATGACAGGCGCACAGCCGATGCTGTCGCCGAGTGGCTGAAACACAACTACCTACAGAATGAAGCCGGCTTTGTACATATTTGCCGGGCTGACCTGGCCGGCGCCCGCGAGGTCTGATTCACATCATCAAAGCAGGAACACGTCAGCATGCAATTCATCAATATTAGCCACCCAGAGCAAAGAGTGACTTTTCCACAGGCGGTCGTTACCGGGCTTGGCAAGGGCCAGGGCCTGTTCTTTCCAGAGCATCTCGCCCCGCTTGACAATATCCAGGCCTTGCTCGAAATGGATTTTGTCGAGCGCAGCAAATTTTTGCTGCAACACCTTGTCGGGGACGCCATGCCTGCACGTGAATTGCAGGCCTGCGTCGAAGCAGCCTTCAATTTTCCGGTAACCCTGGCGCCGGTCTCTGACCATGTGCATGCGCTGGAGCTATTCCACGGCCCGTCACTTGCCTTCAAGGATTTCGGCGCCCGCTTCATGGCGCAATGCCTGGCCAGTTTCAGCAAGGACCGGCCTACGACCATCCTGACGGCCACCTCCGGGGATACCGGGGCCGCGGTCGCACTCGCATTCTATAACCAGCCTGGTATCGATGTGGTGGTGTTGTACCCGAAGGGTAAAGTAACACCCTTGCAGGAGAAATTATTTTGCACATTGGGTGGCAATATCAGGACCATTGCCATTGAGGATGATTTTGATGCGTGCCAGCAGCTGGTCAAACAGTCGTTTGATGATTCGCAACTGGTGGCAGCACTGGGTCTTAATTCCGCCAACTCTATCAACGTGGCCCGCTTACTGGCGCAGGTCTGTTACTACTTTGAAGCGGTTGCAAAATTGCCACGCGGGACACAAGCGGTGTTCAGCATACCCAGCGGTAACTTCGGTAATGTGACAGCAGGCCTGCTGGCTCGTGCCCTCGGCTTGCCGATGAAACGGATGATCGCCGCGACCAACCGCAATGACACGGTTCCAAGGTTCCTCGATTCGGGCCGGTGGGAGCCAAGACCAACGGTGGCAACCTTGACCAATGCCATGGATATATCGCTCCCGAACAATTTTCCCCGCGTGCTTGAGCTGGAAAAACGCCACGGTTTGCCCTTGCAGGATCTCCTGACGTCGTTTGCCATTAGCGATGCAGAAACAAAAGAAGCGGTGCGCGCGCTTGATGCTGAAGGTTACCTGGCGGATCCGCACAGTGCGCTGGCGTGGAAGGCATTGACCGCGAGGCTGGCGGAAGACGAAACAGGTGTGTTCCTGTGTACCGCTCACCCGGCCAAGTTTAAGGAAACAATTGAAAGCACCTTGCAGCGGCCGGTAACGTTACCTGAGGCCCTTGAAAAGGCCTCAAAAAAAGAAGTCCTGAGTATCAATATGCCGGCCGATTTCGGTGTGTTACGTGAGTATTTATTGCGGCAATAATCTTTTTTTCACATTCTTGCCAACCTTTTCCCCCTACGGTTGTTTTATAACACAAGGGGGGGGATTTGATTCTCCTAGTTATAACCCCGGGTCAAACCGGGGTTTTTTTTGGCCGGGTTTTTTATATCTGAAAAAGGTTGCCCCGACTCTCGCATGGGGTGAAGGAGGACTGGAAACACCACCATAAAGAGCCGGGGACTTTTAGCGCAGTTTACACGCCCTGTTATCCATAACAGAACCAGGTCCGTCTGATCCATTCCGTATAAGGCCGGCTTTACCAGCCCCCGACGCATCTGCGCTTCAAAAAAGAATGGCCCCGGTCTCAATCCTGATAAAAAGGGGGGGAGTAATTCATCAGGGTTTAAAGAAACCGGGGCGCAAAGGTGGTAGCGGGCGTTTGCTACCGAAATCCCCCGAAAATCATCATCATGTTAGTACCGATGGCGATGGCTGAAGAGGTCACCACCAGTCGCATGACGTTTTTCATCAAGTGTCGTTCCATGGTTATGCTCCTTGTCATTGCCTTGTATCGGTCGCTGATGCCGGATAGTCCAGCATCATCAGTTTTCTCTCTGCTAATTCGCATGCATTCAGCATACGTTCGGCTGCTTGTACAGAAATGGTTCCTCTCCGGCTCTTGATCATGTAACGCCAAAATTCAATTTCTGCCTGCAACATATCCTCTTCTGTTTGCATTGCTGCTTTTTCCATAAGCCGTGTCTGCGATGGGTGTACTTTAGGGAAACCGGATGGCTTGTGCTTGACCAACGTGGACAAGCAGTTGACCGAAGTTGCAGGCTGAAAGAGAATGTCGTTGTACCCCAACCAGGACAGGCAGTGGCCACCATGTCGGTTTTTGCACCAACGATGATTAATTTGTGGAAGACAATCGAATCCTATGGGGTTGACCCTGATCCTTTGTTCGCATCTGAAAATATCAATGTGAAACTACCCATAGACCCTTGTACCCGCCTGTCATATGACACAATTGACCGGGTTCGGGCAAGGGCGGTTGCAGTGTGTGGTGATGAAGCATTTGGTCTCAGGTCGGCAACCGTTTATACAGCCTCGCAAGTGGGCGCCCTGGGGTACGCCTGGCAGTCAAGTCTGACCCTCAGAAAAGCCTTCTCGAGACTGGAGCGCTTTATCCGGGTCGTTAACGAACAGGCTGTTGTGATCGTTGAGGACACCGGCGGTTACATGATTGTTACGCTCAAGCTGAATTTGCCAAGCAATTGTTTATCGGTGCGGGACGATGGTGCGTTGGCAATAATTACGCGGATGTGTCGCTTGGTTTGTGGTGATCATTTTCGGTTACAGGCAGTGAATTTCAAACATGCGGTGCCAAGGGATATAAAACCGTATTTTGAGTATTTCGGGTGCCAGCTCAATTTTGATCAGACCGATAACCAGTTACTGATTCCATTGTCAATTGCCGATGAGGTGCTGACCGGTGCTGACCCGGAACTGGCCCTGCTCAATGACCAGGTGATTACACGGCGGCTGGCGCTTCTTGACCGCAACGACATCGTTACCCGGGTGCAAGCGGCGCTGATGGAGCAATTGCCAAATGGGAATGTCAGCGACGATTCAGTTGCAACGTCGCTGCATATGTCGGTACGTACGATGCACCGGAAACTGGTGGATGCAAATCAAAACTTCAGAACACTGCTGGTCGAGGTGCGTCGCAACCTCGCTGAACTGTACATCCTTGACAACAGCCTGACCCTGACAGAAATCTCCATGCTGCTGGGCTTCTCCGAACCAAGTTCCTTCTCACGCGCCTTTAAGAGTTGGACAGGCTCCGCGCCCAGCGAAATGAGACAGGCGCGATCCCTGGGAAACTGACGGGTTCCTTAGCCCGAACATTTTACCAGTCGGCGCTGGCGATGCTTGACGCGGCATCCCGGATTTCCGGCCACGCTCTGAGTGTCGCCGCGAAATCCGCCCAGACCTTTTTCCAGAACGAGATTAACTCATCAGTATCCATTGCAGCGGGTAAACCCTTTACCTTGAAGTCCTCATGGCTTGCTTGTTCCAGGTCTTTTTCAAGTTGCGAAACCCCATTTCGCAGGTAGTTCTGCCAGTTGACCGGAGCCGATTCTGACGTCGCTAACAATGTGGTCAGGTGCTCAAGGCGCTCCGAATCACCACGTAGCCTGCTATTACGGTACATGGCTACCAGGGTGTCAGGGCTGCTTGTGGCGAGGTCGTTAAACCAGGTCGACAAGTACGACAGGCGCTCACCAGGTAAAGCAGATAGACAATAAGATTTGTAGCCAATTATTTTTTCAATGAAGAACATCGGAAACGAATCGGCCGGTGTGAAGTTCAGGTCCCTGTCGCGCCACCGGCGTTCGGGCAAAGGCAAGTGCGGTACCGCCCAAGGGTAATCCAGTGCCACGCTCGTCGGGAAAATAAAATCCAGCATGTAGCCAAACAAGCGATCCTGGCCACGCATGATGGGCAGGTAAGGCGGTAACATCCTGCGGTTATCCACGCCGGTAATCTGTGACATGTTGGAGCGCGGCGCAAAGTGCGGCTGGTTCCGGCCACTCCAGACCTTGCGGCTACTGAGTGCCTGGCTGGTTTTTTCCACCGACGACAGCATGCGACTGAGTGAGGCCGGAGCCATATCCGGCAGCCATGAATTGTTGCCGGTGCCCGGGCAACCCAGTGAACCGCATTCGGTCACCAGGACGGGCGAGTCGGGATGTAATTCACTGAGTTGTAATGCGGTTGCGTTGGTAAAACCGGCAGGTTTCAGATGGTTTTGCCCCAGTACCGCCAATGCCCCGGAAAATGTCAGGCCCAGGCACTGCATCTGGCGATTGATGGGGTCCGGGTTGATCGGTTGGTGCAGATAGGTCCACTCCCGTTCGTCTCCGAAAAACTCCGCCTCTCGCGGGTCGTCGGAAAACGTGATGCCGGGCTTTGGTTGCGGTGGCTCATACACATCGCAAACGGCATCATCGTCCAGCATCACCAGGCGATGGCCGCAGGACAATAACAGGGCAAGGTTTCGGCTCAAACCCGCAGTCCAGTGGTCTTTCCAGCGGGCATGGTCAGCCAGAAAATGAATCGCATTTTCGTGTTCCGGCAGTTTATTCACGAGCTCATCCAGAAATGATTGTTGCTCGGTCTGGCCGAAATACTTGAGAGGTGCCGGAATCCTGGCAACAAACTGTTCTGTCAGTGCCTGGTTCCGGCTAATATTTTCAGCCGTGCGGGAATTGTCTATGACATACAAACGATGAAATTTTTCAGCGTTGCAATTGCTCGCGATGGACTCGAGTAGCCGCCCCAGCGCCTCGGGACGTTCCCAGGTCAGGATGGCCACAACAGGTTCGTTGGCAGTGCCTTCTTCGGTGTTGTTTTCAACTTTAAGCTTAAACTTGTCGCAGGCGCTTTTTGCGGACAACATGATGCCACTTTTAAGCATGCGCTGGAGCACCTTGCGTATATCAGCCTGTTGACCCTGCATTTCCGGGTTGAGTTCGATGATGGCCGCCGCATGCTCCTCGAGGGTCTTGAACTGCCTGCAATGCATCAGGGAGGCATAGACCGCGGGTTTGACCATCGCGCGCTTGCCATTGCGGGTATTGTGCAGTAGCAGGTTTCCGCCGGGCACGGGGTAAGCCTGGCACAGGTCAAAAGCGACCCGGTCGGGTAATGGTTTGAAAGTGCTGGCGGGGTTAACCGACATACCCAGCGAGAAGCTGGTCGGATCAGTCATGGTGCCGTCCTTGGGGTTGAGCAAAGCATTTGGAAACGTAATCCGGGTACATGCATGAGAATTCTTCTACCTCAACGAAAAAGCTTAAATCCAGGTGAGATTGTAAGGTAGGAGGCAGGTGCTGTCGTGCAAAAAAAAGCAGACGTTTCGTTGCGAAACATCTGCCTTTTTACACTGTACAAAATTCTAAGCGGTTCTAGTCAACATCAACGGCGGAACCTGTATTTCTCTCAGTGCCAAACTACTCGAGTTCCGTAGCTGTATATTTACCGCCCATGGTACAGCGGGTGGCGAAATCAGTCTTTCCAACAGCAACCGGATAATTGACCCCTGCCGGCTGGCAGAAACAAGAAACAGGATTTGAAAAGCCCCCAACCGAAACCCTGTCTACTTAATTAAGCATACTGCAAGCATGAATAAAAATCCAGTTGGAATGCGTTATAGTATGACCGTACTGTCCAATTCATAAACAAACAGAATGCGCCCCGGATGCAACAATCGAATTTTGAAACCCCAACCGGGTTGGTGGAATACACCATCACGCGCCGTTCACGGCTGAAAAAACGCCTGCACCTGGAACTGGATGAGTACGGCGGCCTGGTGGTTGTAGCGCCCCGTCACTGGACAAAAGCGCACATCAGCACAACCCTGTGCCAAAACACATCACGGGTAGAGCGCTTTCTTATCAGGGCACGAAAGCGGCAATTGGAACCCCTGCTTTTTGTCAGCGGCGAACGGCATCTTTACCTCGGTGAACGCTACCCCTTGACGGTTCATCCCGGTGTTGCCAGATCACCCGCCGTGCTTTTCACCGGACAGGAAATCCGGATCGTCACCCGGCAGAGAGACCCCCAGAGCATCCAAAAGGCTTTGCAGGCCTGGTATCACAGGCAGGCATCGAAGACTTTGGGCTCACGGTTGCAGGTTGTCGCAGCCAGGGCTGAATGGGTGAACAACAGGCCCGTACCGCTGAAATTGAGAAGAATGAAACGCACTTGGGGTAACTGTTCTTCAAAGGGGCTGATCAAGCTGAACACGCACTTGATCAAGGCGCCCCTGGCCGTGATCGATTCGGTCATTGCCCATGAGCTTTGCCATCTGCGGGAGATGAATCATGGCAGGGCATTTTACGCCTTGCTCGAACACCTGAACCCCAACTGGCGGGCAGATCGCGCGAGGTTGCGCGCAGAAGGAAACGTTTACCTTTTATAAATACTTTTTATAGGCCATCAAGTCAGGCAGCGGCCTGTGTCGGCAAGTCAAATTCGAAACAGGTCCCCTTGTTCAGCTGGCTACTGACGGTGATGCGGCTGCCGTGTAAATCAAGAATCTTGCGTACGATGGCCAGCCCCAACCCGGCGCTGTTGGTGCTTTCCTGGGTGACATTTTCTGCCCGGAAATAGCGGTCAAACACATGCTCCAGGTCTGTTTCTGCGATACCGCAGCCGGTATCTTCGATCGCGACCGCGACCGCACCGGGTTTTCTATCGAGACGGATACTGATCCTGCCACCCCGCGGTGTGAACTTGAGGGCATTGCGAATCAGGTTTTCGAGCACGCGCTGCACCAGGCCGATATCTGCGTAGACGATACTGGGATCATCGGGCATCTCCACCGAAAGGTTCACATCATGCTTTTCTGCGTCCAGGCCAAACTCACTCACCGTATCGTGAAGCAGCTCGGCCAGTGAGAAGGCTTCCAGCGATGGATGGATACTGGCCGAATCCAGCTTTGACAGCTCAAAAAGATCACCGATCAGTTCACCCAGACGCTGGGTATGTTTACGTGCAATCTCCAGGTACTCGCGGCGCTTTTCGGGGCTTAACTCATCGTTTTTCAATAATAATGTTTCAACATAACCATGCATCGAGGCCAGCGGCGTGCGTAGATCATGTGAGACATTGCTTACCAGTTCGCGACGCAACTGATCGGTCTTATTAAGGCTTTCAAACTGCTCGGACAGTTTATTGGCCATCGCATTGAATGCGATTTCCAACTGACCGATTTCATCCGCTTTGTGGCTGGCTGGGGTTTTGCCAAAACGCCTGTCGGCCGGGACCTCGACAGGCGCCGGGTGCCGGATGTGTTCCCCGAAACCCGAGTCGGTAAACGCCTTTACATCCTTGGTGAGCTCGCTTAGCCTGCGGGTGAACAGCCAGAACACCAGCAAACCGATCAGGAATGCACCGAGTATGATCGCAAGCAAGGCCCCGGCGCTGATGCGCTGGACGTAACTGTCACGTATCGTTTTAGCCAGTGCATCGTATTTCGCCCCACCGAGCACTGCGTACAGGTAGCCTTGTAGCACGCCATCGTGTGTTACCGGAAAGGCGGAAAATATTTTTTCACGATCCAGGTTACGCGGATCGGTGCCACGCAGTGGCATTTCAACATCACCATCGAGCAGGGCTTTTAACGGCGCAAGGTCAACCCGGTTCTGAACAATGCTTTCCGGCGGAAACGCATGCGCCAGGATATTGCCGGCGGTATCGAGCAGGAAAATTTCAACCGTGGGATTGATGACCATAGCCTGTTGCGCAAGCAGTGACAGGGCCTCGTGATTGACAACGAAATCTTCCATCAGTTGGCGTTCACCGGTCACGTACATGGCAATGGAGGCGTTCAGGCGCTGCGTAATTTCTTCGTAATAACTTTGTGTGCTGTAGCGTTCGATCAGGAAGAAACCGCTACCCAGCAGGGTGACCACCAGGAATAGTGCAAACGAAAGTTTGGCAAACAGTGATTTCATACGGGTCATCCCCCGCCCGTCCGGGGATGACGCCGCATTGGTGTCACATTGGAGTGGTGCGGCGGGCCTGCTGAAGCCGCCTGGTGGGATGGCGTCGGCGTACCTTCGAGCTTATAACCGACCCCCCAACTGGTAACGATCACTTGCGGGTGGGCCGGGTCGTTTTCTATCTTTGCGCGTAAGCGGTTAATGTGCGAATTTACCGTATGCTCGTAACCTTCGTGGCCGTAACCCCAGACACTGTCCAGCAATTGTGCGCGGGAAAAGACCTGGCCCGGATGGCGGGCAAAGTGCAAGAGCAGATCGAACTCCCGGGCCGTCAGGGTCAGGTCATGATCACCTTTTCTGACCTCACGGCCATTCGTGTCAATGAGCAGGTCATCGATTCGCAGATACTCGGCTCCACCCGGAAAGCGCTTTTCGACGGACTCGATACGACGGAAAATCGCCTTGACCCGTGCGACCAGCTCCGTCACGGAAAATGGCTTGATGACATAGTCGTCAGCACCCAGCTCCAGGCCCAGTACGCGGTCCAGCTCGGAGGATTTGGAAGTCAGCATCAGGATGGGAACATAGGCCATTTCGCGTCGCAGGGCACGGCAGATTGTCAATCCGTCCGGTCCGGGCAGGCGGATGTCAAGAATGACCAGGTCCCACTGACGGCTGAAGGCCAGGCGCATACCCGAATGACCGTCAGCAGCCAGGCTTACGTCAAAATTGGCATCATTAAGGTGTAACTCCAGCAAGCTGGCAATATCACGTTCGTCTTCGACTATCAGGATGCAGCGCCTTTCCACGGGGGATTCCTTTTCTTCAGTCATGCTCAGAAAAGATAGACCTGATTTCTAACGAAAGTATCACAGTGAAAAATATATATTTACACAGTTTTTAATAAAAACAGAGGCTTAGCTGTTGCAAAGTGCAGACTAAAAGAAACCAGGCCGTGATAGCCGCGTGAGGTTACCGGCGCAGAATGTATCACGCTGGCAGAGCGGATTTCGCAAATGCCACATCGTTGGACAACCACTGAGGAGCATCAACATGAATATTTCAAAAACACTGGTTACGACTGGCCTGCTGTTATCGGCACCGGTATTCGCCGGTAACAACGACAACGGTAACCATTATGGCAATAACCATGATTCGAGAACCTATGCCGTCACCATCACCAACATTACATCCGGTCAGTTTTTTACGCCGGTACTGGTAGCGACCCATAAAGCCGGAGTGAATTTCTTTGAACTGGGAGCCGCACCTTCAAACGAACTTGCGGACCTGGCGGAGGGTGGCGCGACCGGTGGTCTGCAAATGCTGCTGGATGGCCATCCGAAGTATGTACTGGATACCAACACCAGCGGAATGACCCCGGATGGTGACCCGCTCATCAACCCCGGTGAGTCGGTAACAATCCATATAACGGGTAGCCGCAAGTTCGACCGGCTCAGCCTGGCAGGAATGCTGCTGCCGACCAATGACACGTTTGTAGCCATAGACTCCATGCCGCTGCCACGAAACTACGCTTCTGAACTGGCGCTGGCCTATGATGCCGGAAGCGAAATGAACGATGAGTTGTGTATCAATATCCCCGGCCCGCAATGTGGTGGCGCGCCGTTCTCTGACGGACTGGCGGAAGGTTATGTTCATATCAGCCGCGGAATCAGCGGTGAAGGCGATCTGGCCACGTCCGATTATGACTGGAGGAATCCCGTTGCGAAGGTAACCGTTAGGCGTATTGACTAAGGGTTCTGCACACCCTTTGCGCTGTGCCAAAAGATAGTTCAATGATTTCTGACAGATATGCACGGCGCCTGTAGGACGCTGGGGTTATGTTCAGGATGAACGGTATGTCGCGGGCGCATGGATGCGCAGGAGCGACTGGTTCAGTTATGCATTGCACGTGAAAACATACCTGAACCAGAGTCTGCATGGGATGTACTTGAACGCGTCCTGGAAGTAACTACCCGCCCCAGCGGCCCCGCCCCGAAGATTTCTTTTTGATTAAATAAATTTGCTCGTTACTATTTACGTACATACAAACCATCAAACCAAACCGACCATTCCCGGCTTTCCGGATCCTGCTGTTCAAAAAGCTGGCGCACACTGCCATCTTCACTGGGTGTCCATAGGCCTCTAAATGCCTGGCTTTTCCCCGTCTGGTAATAGTTGATTGTGCCGGTCAGCACCATTGAACCCGAGTCGTTCAAACCACCGGTATAGTCGATCGAATACCCACCGGCGACCCAAAGCTGGCGCCATTGGTCTTCCACGGCATCGTAATAGTTCATGCTGCTGCCGGTACCGCCCTGCACGTTGGTCCAGTTTTCCATGACCAGGCAGTTCATGTGTTGTTTCGTGATGGAGTTGGTGCCCTGGAGTTGTCTTGCTTCGTCATTGGAGTAGACATTCCAATCCCCGAGCCAGAAGTCGAAATCGTCAAAGTGCGCTGCCGTTTCGCATATTGATTTTGGCGGAGCCGGTTGTTCGGCGGGCTGCTCATCGCTAAGCGCCGGGGAGGTGAAGCATGATGCTGTCAGGGTGATCAGGGCGGTTCTTATCATTGGGTTCATTTTGGATCCTTCTGCTTACTTTGGGTTCTACGCTATTGTTTATAGGGCAAGCCGCCGGCCGGGTATATCCGTCTGCGCTGAACCGAGTGCTGAGAACGCTGCATTACAGATTCTATTCATGAATTGTGGATTTGTCCGTACTCGGGGCTTTTCAAAAGCCTGTCACGGTGTAGGATAGGAGGTTCGGCTGCGCAATGATTGCAGCGCACAAATTGCCGGATACTTGACACCAATACTGAACAGCAGAACACAGAAATATGGAACATCGTGATCACACCAAAGGCCTGTACCGGCCGGAAAAGGCAAAAGACAGCTGCGGTTTCGGGCTTATTGCCCATCAACATGGGGAAACCAGTCACGAATTGATCAGTACTGCCTGCAAGGCACTGGCCCGGATGACGCACCGGGGCGCTATTGCAGTCGATGGCAAGACAGGTGATGGTTGTGGTGTGCTGATGCAGTTTCCGAGGTCATTTTTCAAGAAAGTGGCCAAGGAAGAAGGTATGAAGCTGGGCCGGGTTTTCGGTGTCGGTATGGTGTTTATGAACTCCGATCCTGAGTTGGCAGCGCGTTCCCGTAAAATCCTGAAAAAACATATCAAGAACGAAACATTGGGTATTGCCGGTTGGCGCAGCGTACCGACCAACCCGTCGGTCTGTGGTCCGACCGCGTTGGACTCCATGCCGTGTATTGAACAGGTGTTTGTCAATGCACCACCCGGTTGGGCCGCCCACGATGTTGAGCGCCGGCTTTTTGTCGCCCGGCGTATGGCAGCCGCTGAGAACATGAAGCTGGATCAACCGGACGAGATGTTCTACGTGGCGGCGCTCTCGAACCTGACCGCAGTTTACAAGGGTCTTGTCATGCCCGAAAACCTGCCGGAGTTCTACCCCGACCTGAAGGATCCACGGCTTAAGAGCGCGATTTGCCTGTTTCATCAGCGCTTTTCAACCAATACACTGCCGAACTGGAGATACGCACAGCCATTCCGTTTCCTGGCGCACAACGGCGAAATCAATACCATCGAAGGCAACCGCAGCTGGTCGGAGGCGCGTACACCCAAGTTCCAGACACCGTTGTTACCCGATTTGCAGAAGATCCGCCCGCTGGTCAACCAGGAAGGCTCGGACTCGTCCTCGCTGGATAATATGCTCGAGCTGTTTCTTGCTGGTGGTATGGACGTGTTCCGCGCCATGCGTATCCTGATCCCGCCCGCCTGGCAGGCCGAACCGGATATGTCTACGAAACTGCGATCGTTCTACGAGTTCAACTCGATGCACGTTGAACCCTGGGATGGCCCGGCCGGAATCGTCATGACCAATGGCCGTGTTGCCACCTGTAACCTCGATAGAAACGGTCTGCGTCCGGCACGATACGTGATAACAAAAAATAACTGGATTACGCTCGCGTCAGAGGTCGGCGTTTGGGATTACAAGGAAGCCGATGTAGTTGAGAAGGGCCGTGTCGGGCCAGGTGAAATGTTTGTCGTTGATACCCAGCTTGGTAATATCTGGCGATCGCGTGAGATCGATCACGCCCTCAAGTCACGTCATCCCTATGGTGACTGGCTTGCCGAGAACATCATCCGCATCGCCAGCAATGATGAGCAGGAAGAAACGGCGGCGCAGGTCTATATGAAAGAGGCCAGCGGTGACCTGCCGGTTTTTCAGAAACTCTTTGGTATCAGCCACGAGGAACGTGAACATGTGATCCGTGTCATGGCTGAGAATTCCGAGGAGGCAACCGGCTCGATGGGTGATGACACCCCGATTGCCGTATTGTCGCGCCAATCACGCCCCGTTTATGACTATTTTCGTCAACAGTTTGCCCAGGTGACCAATCCGCCCATCGATCCGCTAAGGGAACGTTCGGCCATGTCGCTCGAGACCCTGATCGGCCGGGAACATAACATTTTCCAGGAAACCAGTACCCAGGCGCACCGCGTGGTATTGCCATGGCCGGTACTGAATGTGGTCAAGTATCGCAAACTGCTGGAACTCGACCAGCGCTGGTACCGGAACCAGATATTCAGCCTTAATTATGATCCGAAGGAAGGTTTGCAGTCTGCATTGCACCGGCTTTCTGACGAGGTTTCAGAATCCGTCGCCGGGGGTGCGGTCGTCATCGTACTCACCGATCGTGATATCAGTCCGGGCAAGTTGCCCATGCATGCGGCCCTGGCGACCGGTGCCGTACACCAGCGTCTGATTAAAGACGGTCTGCGCTGTGACTGCAATATTATTGTCGAGACCGGCACCGCGCGTGACTCGCATCATTTCGCCGTGTTGTTCGGTCTCGGTGCAACCGCCGTTTATCCTTACCTGGCTTTCCAGGTGATCAATGATCTGCACACCCGGGGAGCGCTCAAGGGCGATTTGCTGCAACACCGCAAGAACTACCGACGCGGGGCGCGCAAAGGCTTGCTCAAGATCCTCTCTAAAATGGGTATTTCCTGTGTCACCAGTTACAGGGGGGCTCAGTTATTCGAAGCCATCGGTCTTGGTAACGAAATTACGGATCTTTGTTGTCCGGGTGCTGCGGGTAACATCGGTGGAGCCGGCTTCCGCGAAATCGAAGCCGACCAGCAGGTGCTGGCCGGCGCTGCCTGGAATTTCGGCCAGCCGGTCAGCCAGGGAGGATTGCTCAAGTTTACCTGGAACGGTGAATTTCATGCCTACAATCCGGATGTCGTCACCGCGCTGCAAAAAGCGGTGCAAAGCGGTAACCGGCAGGACTACGATGTTTTTGCACAACTGGTCAATCAGCGTCCACCGGCGGCACTGCGTGACCTGCTAAAATTGCGCCCTGCTGAGAAACCCGCCCCGATAGAAAATGTTGAGCCAGCCCAAAAGCTGTTTCCGCGCTTTGATACAGCCGCCATGTCCATAGGCGCGTTGTCGCCCGAAGCCCACGAGGCCCTGGCCGTGGCGATGAACACGCTGGGGGGCCATTCAAACTCCGGTGAAGGCGGTGAAGACCCGGCACGCTTCAACACCATGCGCAACTCGCGTATCAAGCAGGTGGCGTCCGGTCGTTTCGGTGTAACGGCGCACTACCTGGTCAATGCGGATATCCTGCAGATCAAGGTCGCGCAGGGGGCCAAGCCGGGTGAGGGCGGGCAACTACCCGGTCACAAGGTTTCCGCCCATATTGCCGCCCTGCGCCATGCGGTACCGGGCGTCACCCTGATTTCACCACCGCCGCACCATGATATTTACTCGATCGAAGACCTCGCCCAACTGATTTTCGATCTCAAGCAGGTCAACCCGGCTGCCATGGTGTCGGTGAAATTGGTCGCCGAGCGCGGTGTCGGCACCATTGCCGCCGGCGTGGCCAAGGCCTACGCGGACTGCATCACGATCGCCGGCCATGATGGCGGCACCGGCGCCAGCCCATTGACCTCGGTGAAATATGCCGGCTCCCCCTGGGAAACCGGCTTACCCGAGGCCCACCACGCACTGGTCGCGAATGGTCTGCGTGATCGTGTCCGGCTGCAGGTAGATGGCGGCCTCAAGACCGGCCTGGATGTGATCAAGGGCGCCATTCTCGGTGCTGACAGCTTTGGTTTTGGTACCGGGCCGATGGTGGCGCTGGGTTGTAAGTACCTGAGAATCTGCCACCTGAACAACTGCGCAACCGGTATTGCCACACAGGATGAACAACTGCGTCGTGAACATTTCCACGGCTTACCCGAACTGGTCATGAACTATTTCCGTTTCCTTGCCGAAGAAGTTCGTGAACACCTGGCCTGCCTCGGTTTTGAAAAACTGGAAGACATCATCGGACGCGTGGACCTGCTTGAAAAGATCGAACCGTTGACCGACAAGCAACGCTGTATCGATCTCGAACCCATTCTTATCAGCGCAGGCGCTGCCGGTCTCAAGGGTGGTGGCTACCAGGGTATCCGCAACCATCCCGCACGACCGCGGCGAACTCAATGCACGTGTTGTCGAGAGTCTTTCGGCGGTGCTCGATAAGCGTGAAAGCGCAGCACTGTCTTTTGATATCCACAATTATGACCGCTCTGTCGGTGCTGCCCTCGCCGGTGAGATCGCCAGGCGCTATGGCCGTGATGGGCTGGGTGGTGCGCAATACGACCTTACGTTTACCGGTTCCGCCGGGCAGAGTTTTGGTGTTTGGGCGACCAAGGGGATGCATCTGCGTCTTTTCGGTGATGCCAACGACTACGTCGGCAAGGGTATGAGTGGCGGGCGAATTTCGATTTCACCCACCGGCGATTCAGGCATTGTAGCCAAGCGCAGCGCCATTATCGGTAACACCTGTCTGTACGGTGCCACCGGTGGTGAGTTGTATGCTGCGGGGCAAGCCGGCGAGCGCTTCGCGGTACGTAATTCCGGTGCCACCGCCGTGGTCGAGGCCGTCGGTTATCACGGTTGCGAGTATATGACCAGCGGCATCGTGGTCGTGCTCGGCCGCACCGGGGCCAATTTCGGGGCTGGCATGACCGGTGGACGGGCCTTTGTGCTTGATCTGGACAAAAGTTTCGAACGCCGTTGTAATCCAGCCCAGGTCAACGTATCCCAGCTTGATACCAGTGAGGGCAGCGAGGACAAAGCCCTGCTGAAATCCCTGATCGAGGCGCATGTCTATTACACAGGCAGTGACTGGGGACAGCGTATCCTGGATAACTTCGAACACTTTATGCTCAAGTTCCGGGTGGTTGATCCAAAGCAGGAAAATCGAGAAGTACCGGCAACCGCCGTGCCATTGAGGGTGGTCGGATGAGCAAGCTCAATATACGTACCCGCTTTGAATTCATTGACCGCGAGCGTGCCAGTCCGCACAAACGCTCCAGCGAATCCCGCCGGCATGAATTTCTCGAGATTTATGAACCGTTCCAGCAAGCCGAAGGTGCGGCCCAATCCGAGCGCTGTATCGCCTGCGGCAACCCCTACTGCCAGTGGAAATGCCCGGTACATAATTTTATTCCGGACTGGCTCAAGCTGGCAGCCGAGGGCCGTATCATCGAAGCTGCTGAGCTGGCGCACCAGACCAACAGCCTGCCGGAGATTTGTGGACGCATCTGTCCACAGGACCGCCTGTGCGAAGGCGCCTGTACGCTCAACACCGGTTTTGGCGCGGTGACGATTGGCGCCGTGGAACGCCACATCACTGATACCGCTTTCGCCCAGGGTTGGCGGCCTGACCTGTCAGGGGTTATTGAAACCGGTCACAAAGTGGCCGTTATCGGTGCCGGCCCGGCCGGGCTTGCCTGTGCCGATGTTCTGGCGCGTAAAGGCGTAAAGGCAGTTGTGTATGACAATAATCCGGAAATTGGCGGTCTGTTGTCCTTCGGTATCCCGGAATTCAAACTGGAACACAAGGTAATCAGAACCCGTCGCCGGATACTCGAGGGGATGGGTATCGAGTTTGTACTGAACACCCGGGTTGGCCGGGAAGTTTCATTCGCTCACTTGCTGGAAAACTACGACGCGGTATTCCTCGGTCTTGGCACGTATACACCAATGAAAGGCGGTATGCCGGGTGAGGATATCAGGGGTGTCTACCGGGCGCTGGATTACCTGATTGCCAATACCAAGTCATTGCTGGGCATGCCCGCCGGTCAGCATGAGTATATCGGTCTGAAGGGTCAGCGTGTCGCAGTGCTCGGTGGTGGTGATACCGCGATGGATTGTGTCAGGACGGCCATACGCCAGGGAGCCAGTGAGGTTTATTGCCTGTACCGCCGTGACCGCGAGAACATGCCCGGGTCGCAAACCGAAGTGGATAACGCGATGGAGGAGGGTGTGCAGTTCCGCTTCAACGTCCAGGCGCTTGAAATTGTTGAACAGCAGGGCCAGGCAACCGCGGTCAGGGTGGTGGAGACACGTCTTGGCCTGCCGGATGAATCAGGCCGCCAGCGGCCTGAACCCATCGAGGGTAGCGAGTGTGATATTGAAGTTGATGCGGTGATCGTTGCCTACGGCTTCCAGGCTTCACCGGAAAACTGGTTTGAAGAATTCAATATCAACACCAACCAATGGGGCCTGGTCGAAGCCAGCGGAGGGGATGAACTGGCGTTTCAGACCAGCAATCCGAAAGTGTTTGCCGCCGGTGACATGGTGAGGGGCGCCGACCTGGTCGTCACTGCCATCGCTGACGCCCGCAAAGCTGCCGAGGGTATAGTTAAATATCTTTCACGTTAAAAGCAAAACGGAGAGCGCAGGCTCTCCGTTTGCCGTAGTACCCTGACCAGACTCAGGGTGGACACAAAGCGGATGGTGTGACCCGCACACCGTCATACATGGTGACATTGTCGCCGACCGTGACAGTGGTCTCAATCAGGTGGCAATTTACAACATTGAATTCAACCGTGCCCACCGGAACGGTCATTGCTGCTTCACCACCCGTACTTTGATACAGGGTCGTCATCGCTGTCACTCCATC
The DNA here is from genome assembly GCA_963704855.1 of uncultured Gammaproteobacteria bacterium. Lineage (GTDB taxonomy): Bacteria > Pseudomonadota > Gammaproteobacteria > Xanthomonadales > SZUA-36 > SZUA-36. The sequence continues at coordinate 98,384 of CAVPHY010000010.1, read as the reverse complement.
GAACGCGCCCGGTGTTGAACAATCACTGTCTAAACAGCTATCGAAAGTAAACCATAGAAGCTCGCCTTCGCTGGAGTAGGTGTACCAGCTGCCGACCAGGCGGTTCTGCGCGGGAATTGGTACCAGAAAGAAACCTTCATTCTTGAAACCATCCAGGGCAAAGGCGCCGTTACTGGTGTCATCGACCGGGTCACGCAGAGGTAATTCGGCGATCGGTGTGGCGATGACTGAAAGGTCTTGGGTGACGATGTCACCGACGGCAAACAGGGTGGCAATTGTACCGGGGGCCAGGTCAACCGGCAGCGGGTCAATGTAATTTACCTGGCCGTTATTTGAAGCCACCTTGAGGTCATAGGTGTTCGCGGGCAGTTCAAGATAGCCGCTGGCAACACCGTAAGGAACGCCCTGTAGTCCTGCTACAAGATCTCCGCCCGCTGTGCGAATAGATACTTCCGTACCCTCCAGCGTGGGTGCAAATGGTGCCGCATGGACGATCCTTACCTTTACGTTGCCCATGGCAGGTGCGGTATTGTCATCCGCCAGCGCAAAAAGTTCCAGTGGTTGAAACGTTCCATTGCCGGAAGCGTAGACCGTGTAATCCTTGCCATCTTCCAGCATGTAGGTAGCGGTGATGGCAACCGTCGAGGTGCCGGTGGGAATGATATCGACCGTATATTCACCTGCTGGCAAATCAATATAGCCGGTAAAGTCCTTGAACTTGACGTTCTCAAGTGCAACGGCGCCATTCAGGGCGACGCTCACGGAGGTATCAGCGATGTCTTCGGCGAATGGTGCGAAGTGGGCAACGGTGACCCGTGCATCCGCTGATACCAATTGACTGCATAACATGGCAGTGGTTAAAAGAATGCTTTTACGTAACATGATTAACTCCTTCGTTTTCACTCAAGACACCGCTTGGTGGCAATGCGGTCTATTCCGCGTTTTAAATTTGGCGGGTTCTGGCTTATCACCATGACCTGCCGGAAAAATGGAGCGCTTTTATCGCGACCCCGTACAGCTGAAGCGTAATGTATAACATTTGTATAGATAAAGTAAAGAAGTATTTTAAAAATATATCTACAGGCTCTGTTTTTATTATCTAAATATTGTACGGTTTTGTGATATGTATAAATAAGGTATATAATGTTTATAACTGCTCATATGTTTATATTTGTATAAGAAAAAGCTTATAGTGTGCCGACGGCCGTGCTATAATGCGCCTTAGAAACTTATATATAATTTGTATAAATAAAAATCAATTGGGATGCTCAGCAATCGTATGAACGCAACAGATAGCAAGACAGATGAACAAGCGCCCGGCTTGTTTCCCATACGCACCGTTTCCGAGTTAACCGGTGTTAACTCGATAACTTTGAGAGCATGGGAAAACCGCTATGGCCTGATAGAACCGATCCGAAAGGCCAGCGGTCACCGCTTATATACGCAGGAACACATTGATCTGATCAACCGGGTGGTCGGCCTGCTTGACCGGGGAATGCGTATCGGCCAGGTCAAGGCTGAAGTTGCACAGGAAAGCGATGCTGAAAGCAGCCAGGCAGACGAAACACACAACAACTGGCGGCGATATATCAATGGCATGATAGCCGCCATCATCCGTTTCGATGAGCATTCCCTCGAGCGAACCTATGCGGAGGCCCTGTCACATTATCCGGTGCGCCTGGTGACCGAAAAACTGCTGTCGCCCGTTCTCAAGGAATTGGGTGAGCGCTGGGCATCAGCTCAGGGTAGTGTCGCCGAAGAGCATTTTTTTGGATTTTACCTGCGCAATAAACTGGGAGCCCGGTTTCATCACAGGGTTAAGAACCAGACCGGTCCGAAGCTGTTAATGGCGTGCCTGCCAGGCGATCTGCACGAGGTCGGTTTATTGCTGTTCGCCCTGGATGCCTGCGATCACGGTTTTCAGACAATACTGCTCGGTGCAAACATGCCGCTCGGCGAGATACCGGACGCCGTAAAAAAGACTGCAAGTGACGCGCTCGTGCTGTCCGGAACCATTGAACCGGGAGAAGACATCATCAAGGGGCAGCTGCCGAAGTTAATTCAAGGCTTGGAGGTGCCGGTTTTTCTCGGCGGCAACGTGGTCGCTTCAAATTTTGACGAGCTGAAAAAAACCGGTGTGTTGCTGATTGGTACCGATATTGATATGGGTATCAAGCAGATTAAAAAGCGCCTCAATTTCGGGTCCTAGCGCTCTCATGAATACGATAAATCGGTCGGAGCCCGGCCGGGACGGGAATAAAACGGTACGGGTCAATGACCGGATGCAACGGGCTTACAGTTATACGCGGTCGTGTTCACCCGGGTGTGACTTCGATCCGGAATTTCAGCCGCAACTGACACCTGCGCAGATGCTTGCCATGGGTGTTTTTGGTGGCAAGTACATGACCGACTGCCGAGATGAGTTTCCGGCTGAGTGGTTTGAAAAAGCCAAGCTGAGCCCGGAACGGCATGATCCCCGCTTGAATTTCTTCCAGGTCAAAGCGTCAAAGCCGCTTATTTACTGGCAACAAAAGGGCTGGATCCACGAGGATGACCCGCGTGGGTGGTTCCAGTGGTACTGCCGCTATTACATGGGGCGCCGGCATGAAGATGATCAGCGCCAGATACGCCGGTGGAAGGCCATGACCCGGCACATAGCGCAAATCCGCAAGAACTGTATCAAGGGTGACCTGTTATGTCGGCCAAGGCAACGGCAGGCGCTTTTACACTGGGCTTATGATTCGAGGAATATATAGATGAGATGTGCAGATAACCACCTGAAAAACCTGTCTTTACTGGCGTGCCTGGTCGTTGGCCTGGGCGGTTGCCTCGGAATCCCCGAAGGTGTGAAACCCGTAAAGGGATTCGAGATCGACAGGTACCTTGGCACCTGGTACGAAGTCGCCCGTCTGGATCACTCTTTTGAACGCGGCCTGTCGAATGTCACCGCCGAGTACAGTATGCGTGATGATGGTGGTGTACGGGTCATCAACCGGGGCTTTAAGACCTCTGCGGGTGAATGGAAGGAGTCTGAAGGCAAGGCATACTTTGTTGATGACAAAGTCGCAAGGTAAGCTGAAAGTATCATTTTTCGGACCTTTCTACGGTGCCTACAATGTGATCGCGCTCGACGAACAGGCCTACCAATGGTCATTGGTCGCAGGGCCGGACACCTCTTACCTGTGGATTCTGTCAAGAACACCCGTGCTTGAACAAGCCGTGGTCGATCAGTTGATTGCCGAGGCGAAATCCCATGGATTTGATACGGACAAGCTGATTTGGGTTAGCCATTCAGAACAATAGATGGTAGTGCATCCCGGTCAATTTGTTCACAGCGAAGTCGCTGGAAAACAGGCTGTATAATAATGCGCCCTGTATCAATCAAGCCGCTGATAAGAAACTATGAGTACGAGCAAGCTGGACCAATTGAAGATCGAGCGTGAACCCGAAGTGGAGTCACGGCCGAAGCGCTGGCCGTGGCTGGTCGTAATTTTCGCGGCCCTGGCAGCAGTGGCCTACTGGCTGTTTCTGAAACCGGAAGCATCACTCGAGGTGCGCACCACCGTGGCACGTGAAATTTCCAGCCAGACAGCCAGCACCGTGTTGAATGCGTCGGGTTACGTAACGGCAAGACGACAGGCGACGGTTTCGTCCAAGTTTACCGGCAAGGTGACAGAGGTTCTGATCGAAGAGGGCATGGAGGTCGAGAAGGACCAGGTGCTGGCCCGTCTTGATGACTCCAACCTGGCGACTAGCTATGCACTGGCGGAAGCGCAATTGCGGTCTTCGGAAACCTCGCTGAAAGAAACCCAGGCCCTGCTGGATGAAGCCCGCGCTATCTTCGCGCGCACCCAGAACCTGCTTGACCGTGGCCTGGCGAGCGCAGCTGAAATGGATCGTGCCCGGGCGGGCTCCGAGTCGCTGGCGGCCCAGCTTGAACGCAAGCAGGCGGATGTGCGGGTCGCCGAAAAGCAGCTTGATGTGTACCGGCAACAGCTGGAAGACACCATCATACGAGCGCCATTCGCGGGTGTGGTGGTCGCAAAGAACGCCCAGCCTGGCGAGATGATTTCGCCGGTTTCTGCCGGTGGCGGATTCACCCGCACGGGTATCGGGACCATCGTCGACATGGGTTCGCTGGAAATCGAAATCGATGTCAACGAGGCCTATATCAACCGGGTCAAAGCCGGCCAGAAAATCATCGCCACGCTGGACGCTTATCCGGACTGGTCGATCCCCTGTCATGTTATCGCGATCATACCCACGGCCGACCGGCAGCGCGCCACGGTTGAAGTCCGTGTGGGTTTTGATGAGCTGGATGCACGCATCCTGCCGGATATGGGTGTGAAAGTCGCTTTCCAGGAGGAAGGAAGCACGGTCAGCAACGCGCGGGCCGGTGTGCTGGTGCCGCTGTCTGCGCTCATTGAAAACGATGGCAAGCATTACGTCATGCTGGTAAACGACGGTGTTATTGAACGACGCGCGGTGGCGACAGCAGGAGAACGCGGTAAAGATGTCCTTGTTACCTCGGGTCTCGCCGGTGGTGATAAGCTGGTATTAAACGCAACTTCAAATCTGGAAACGGGTATGCGGGTCAAGGAAAAAAGCGAATGACAACAAACGGTAACGATGGTCACCTGGTCAAGGTCAGTGGCGTAGACAAGGTTTTCAAGCGCGGCTCGGAAGTGATCCACGTGCTCGGCGGGTTGGACCTGGAGATTCCAAACGGTGAATTCCTGGCGCTGATGGGGCCTTCCGGTTCCGGTAAATCCACGCTGCTGAACCTGATTGGCGGTCTTGACCGGCCCAGCGAAGGTACCGTGGAGGTTGGCGGGCAACGTATCGACAAGCTTTCCGACCGCAAACTGGCGGGCTGGCGTGCGCGGCACGTCGGGCTGGTTTTCCAGTTCTATAACCTGATGCCGGTGCTGTCCGCCCAGAAAAACGTTGAATTACCCCTGTTGCTGACAAAGCTTTCCAAGGCGGAGCGAAAAAAACGTGCATCCATTGCGCTGGATATCGTCGGCCTGTCACACCGGGCCGGTCACTATCCACGGCAACTGTCCGGCGGTGAACAACAGCGTACCGGTATAGCACGTGCGATCGTTACGGATCCGACCCTGCTGCTTTGCGATGAGCCGACCGGTGATCTCGATCGAAAATCCGGTGATGAAATCCTGGATCTGCTGCAGGCCCTGAACAAGGAACAGGGTAAGACCATCATCATGGTGACCCATGACATTCATGCCGCTGCCCGGGCGACAAGAACATTGCACCTGAACAAGGGCCAGCTAAGTACCGAAGCGGTTGACTGAGAGCATGAAATATTTTTACCTGATTTTCAGTAGTCTTAAACGCAAAAAACTGCGTACCGGCCTGACGATTCTGTCGATCACGGTCGCTTTTATCCTGTTCGGTTACCTGACGGCGATCCGCCAGGCCTTTGACGCCGGTGTTGAAGTGGCCGGCGCCGACCGGTTGATCGTGCGGCACAAGGTTTCGCTTATCCAGTTGTTGCCGCAGAGTTACGAGGCGAGGATGGAGCGGATTGAAGGTGTGGACAATGCCACTCATTCCACCTGGTTTGGCGGCATTTACCAGGAACCTAAAAATTTCTTCGCACAGATGCCCATCGTGCCCGAGGAACTGTTCGACATGTATCCGGAGTATGTCGTCAGTGACGAGCATAAGGCCGCCTGGCTTGAGACGCGCAGCGGCGTACTGGTCGGGCGTGGTCTGATGGACCGTTTTGGCTGGAAGCTGGGTGACCGGATACCCATCAACGCCACCATCTGGGGTAAGAAGGACGGCGGCCAGACCTGGGAATTCGACCTGGTGGCCGTCTATGACGGAGCAGAAAAGGGCACGGACACCAGCCAGTTCTTTATCCGCTATGATTTTTTTGATGAAACCCGTGCCGGCGGCCAGGGACTGGTTGGCTGGTATACCGTGCGTATTTCGGACCCGGACAAAGCTGCCGAGGTCGCGGCGGCCATCGATGCCGAATTTGCCAATTCGGCCCAGGAAACCAAGGCTGAACCCGAAGGCGCGTTTATCCAGGGTTTTGCCAACCAGATCGGCAACATCGGTTTTATCATCATGTCCATCATGTCGGCGGTGTTTTTCACCATCCTGCTGGTGGCCGGTAATACGATGGCCTACACGGTTCGCGAACGTACCAGTGAGCTGGCGGTTCTGAAGGCCATAGGTTTTACCGATCGGGGTGTGCTCGGGCTGGTGCTCGGGGAGTCACTGGCCTTAACGTTCATCGGCGGTGTTTTCGGGCTGGGCCTGGCCTGGTTGCTGGTTTCCATGGGTGATCCAACCGACGGCTCCTTCCCGGTTTTCTACCTGCCGACCAGCGATATCTTCCTGGGCTTGCTGTTAATTGTCGCCATGGCATTCATTGCCGGTATCGTTCCGGCACTGCAGGCGCAAAAGCTGCAAATTGCAGATGCATTGAGGAGGTGAGCGGTGTTTAACTGGATATCCCAGGTCGTTTCAGTCACGCAATTCAGCATCCGCTCGCTGCCGCAACGCAAGGGGTCATCGGCGGCAGCCCTGCTCGGTATCGCCGGTGTGGTCGCGGTTATGATAGGGGTGCTGTCCATCGCCCAGGGTGTACTCAAAACCATGCAAAGCTCGGCTGGTGACAGCAATGCGATCGTACTGCGCAGCGGTGCAGATTCTGAAATGATGAGCGGGCTGGGTGGTGACGACACACGCATAATTGCCGAGGCGCCCGGTATTGCGCGGGATGCTTCCGGTGCAATCGCTTCGCCGGAATTGTTCGTTGTCATCAACCTGCCCATGCGCAGCACCGGCACCGATGCCAATGTGCCGTTGCGTGGTGTGGAGGCGCCCGCCATGACGGTGCGCGAAGACTTTAACCTGGTAGAAGGCCGCCTGTTTGAATGGGGGCTCAACGAGGTCATCGTCGGCAGTGGCGCCCGCCAGCAATTCTCTGGTCTCGACATCGGATCGACCATTGAAGTCGGCCAGGAACAATGGCCGGTCGTCGGTGTGTTTGAAGCCGGGGGAGGCTTGTCCGAGTCGGAGATCTGGGTGGATGCGGCGGTGCTGCAACCGGCCTACCGGCGAGGAAACTCATACCAGGCGGTCTATGTAAAGCTGGATTCCAGGGATTCCTTCGATGAATTCAAGGATAGCCTGACCAGCGATCCGCGTCTTAATGTCAAGGCGATGCGCGAGTCCGAGTATTACGATTCCCAATCGACCACGGTCTATAACCTGATCACTGGGCTGGGAACCATTATCGCGGTCATTATGGGGCTGGGCGCAATTTTCGGCGCATTGAATACCATGTACACGGCCGTATCGAGCCGGACCCGTGAAATCGCAACCCTGCGGGCGCTGGGTTTCCGCTCCGGCCCAGTGGTTATCTCGGTACTCAGCGAGTCCCTGCTACTGGCCTTTGTCGGTGGTCTCATCGGCGCCGGCCTGGCCTGGCTGGCCTTTGACGGCTACCGCGCAGCAACCCTCAACTGGGCGAGCTTCAGTGCGATCACCTTTGCATTTGATGTTAATTTCAAACTGCTGGCCCAGGGCATATTTTTCGCGATGCTCATCGGCCTGGTGGGTGGTTTGTTTCCCGCGGTACGGGCTGCACGGCAACCGGTCGCTCAAGCCTTACGTGAGCTTTGAGTCAATGCGGATTTTGCTACCTGCCTGAAATATTTGAAAAATCTCCTATACTTGAGGAATACCCACCTAGCGCCAATCCGGCCGATGTGGGTATTTTTTAACTCAATTTTGAGGGAGATTCCAAAAATGCACTTGAAGAAAACACTAATAATGGCCGTTGTACTGTTAATGCTTGGCAGCATGTCAGTTGCAGTCGCGCAGGATGCTGAAAAGAATGAAGGTATCGCACGTGTTGCATTTATTACCGCCAAGGACGGCCAGAATAAGGCATTGGAAGAAGCCATCGTCGAGTATCACAAGTTCATGGGAACCAAGGAGGGCTCTCTGCGCTACCAGTGGTTTTCCATTCTGACCGGTGAGGATACCGGTAAATACATCGCGCGCACCGGTAGTCATAACTGGGCCGATTTCGATGCCGAGCATGACTGGGATGAGGAAGCCGCTGCCAAGTTTGCCAGCATGGTACAGCCGCATATAGCAAGCGCAGTGGTTAGCTACACACGCAGGGATGATGAACTGGGCATATGGCCGGAGAGTATGGAAGGTTACGAGTACTTTTCGGTAACCAACTGGCATATCATGCCTGGCAAAGGCAACGCGTTTACCGAAGGTTTGAAAAAGATTGATGCGACGCTTAAAGCGGGTGGTTTCCCGACTTATTATCGTTTCTTCGATACCGTATCCGGTGGCCATGGAAATTCAAAATCCCTGGTTAGCCCACGTAAAAACTTCGCCGATATGGCACCCAGGGAGCCCTCATTCATGGAAATCATGAACAAAGCGATGGGTGAGGAAGAATCCGCCGCCTTTCTAGCTGACTGGTCCTCAACCTATAAAGCCGGTAACAATATGCTGCTGCGCCACATGGCTGAACAAAGCGATTATGGTGATGCCAAGTAAGCTCTGAGTTCAAAGTTATACTAAAACCCCGGTGCCTATGCCGGGGTTTTTTATTGATGGGTATCAATATCTGCCGGGGTAACCAAATTCAAACGGAAAACCACCGGAGTTTCCGATATCATAGCCACCTCAAATGGCGGAAAGACTGAAAGGTCACTCATGAACACCTCGATCATATTGACGATCATGGCGGACGACAAACCCGGCATTATCCAGACGGTTTCCAAAACACTGCGCAAACATGGCGGAAGCTGGACCCAGAGCAGCATGAGTTCGCTTGCGGGGCAGTTTGCCGGCATCCTGCTGGCTACCGTGCCAACGGAAAACTCCGTTGCCTGCCAACAGGAACTGTCCGGGCTCGTATCTCAGGGCCTGCACGTGATGGCGCATATCGGCAAACCGGTATTATCCACGGAAGAAACGCGGGCCTATGGACTCGATCTGGTCGGTAACGACAGGCAGGGTATCGTTTCGGATATCGCCGCGGTATTGACCAGTCACAATGTCAACGTGCGGGAGTTTGAATCGCTTGTCGAGGCGGGCTCCATGGGCGGTGGTGAAATATTCAGGGCCAGTGCTGAACTGCTGGTACCCGTGAGCACCGATATCGACGCGCTGGAAAGTGAACTCGAGGCCATTGCCAATGACCTGATGGTGGATATCAGTTTCAGAAAATAGGGTCGCTCCAGGCCGTGAGCCATCCGGGAATAACAACAACATCAAGGCTAACTACATGAACGAAACCCAGGGGGCGATCCAATCCAGCAAACGGCTTTTGCTGATCTCACTGGCCGTGATACTGCTTGCCAGCTTCCTGGCGTCACAAGTCCAGAACTCTTTTGGTCGCGTACATGTGCAGGACATCAAGATACCGACGCAGAACGGCCAGTGGGTGGTGGCGGATCTATATAGGCCGCGGACTGCTAGCAGTGAAAATCCCGCTCCACTGGTGATGATTGTCCCGGGTTTTCAGCGCTCGAAAGAAGCACTCGCAAATGTTGCAATCGAACTCTCCCGCCGTGGTATCGTCGCCATCCTGATCGACCCTTACGCCCAGGGCTTCTCCAGCGCCTCGATGAGCCGCATGGCTGCGACAACCGAAGGCTATGGCCTGTTTGCGTTGGTGGACTATGCGGCGGACACGCCGAATTTGAATTACATCGACAAGAGCCGGATTGGCGCAACCGGCCATTCTGCCGGTGGCAATGCGGCTATCCGCGGCGCCAGCTATTTCGGACGCGAGGCGGTCAGCACCGATAAACCCAGCAAGCTCCATTCGGTCTTCGTTTCGGGCTACGTGTTGTCGCTGAGCGAGGATGTCCTGAAGGACGTGCGCTCCAACGTCGGTGTGAGTTATGCGTTTTACGATGAGGGCGCCTACCGGAATGAACTGAAAAACGGCGATATGCGTTATGCCCCCGAGGCCATACGCGCAGTGAATTCCGGTCTTGTTCCTGACAATGCCGGGATCACCGAAGTGGAAATCGGCCGTTACTATGGCGACATGGCTAACAGGACACTGCGGGTGGTGCATAACGAAATGATCCTGCACCCGTTTCAGCCTTATATCATCGAGGCGACGGCTAACCAGATCGAGTATTTCGAGCGGGTTTTTGAGCTCAAAAGTGATCTTTCACCCGAAGACCAGGTTTGGTACTGGAAGGAGTTACTGGGCCTGATCTCACTGGTTGCGGCCCTGGTCGCGGTCGTACCGATGGGACGGTTGCTGCTGCGCATCCCCTACTTCCAGCCACTGGTTCACCCTGTACCGCCGGCGCTGAAAAAACCGCAAGGCAGGGGCAAGGTCCTGTTCTGGAGCCTGTTCACGGTGGGGGCCCTGATCGCCTGTTTTACCTATATACCAATGGCGGAGTTGTCGCAAAAGTTGTTTGTTGAAGCCTCAAGCCGGGCGCAGACCTGGTTCTTCCCGCAGCGCATGAACAATGCAGTCATGTTGTGGGCAGTGCTCAACGGCAGCATCGGCTACCTGATGTTCTGGTTGAGCTACCGGTTTTTTGGCCAAAAACACGGCGTTGTGCCGGAAATGTGGGGCGCGGCTACCAACCGTTCTGAATTATTCAGGACTTTCGTACTGGCGATGGCCCTTTTCGTATTCTACTTCCTGTTCCTGTTCACGATTTATTACTTTTTGCACGTGGATTATCGTTTCCTGTTCATGGGTGTGCGTTCTTTTCAGCCACCGTTGCTCATCCTGCTGGCCATGTATGTACCATTTTTCTTTATCTTTCTCCTGTCGAACTCCCTGCGTATCAACGGCGCCATGCGTTTTGAGGGGGAGCCGGAGTGGAAGAGCATGCTGATTGGCGGCTTTGCCAATTCACTCGGCCTGATGCTGATCGTGGTGGTGCAGTACCTGACTTTTGCGCTGACCGGAACCGTTTACTGGACCGATGGCTGGCTGTACGTCAACCTGTTGTTCGCCGTGGTACCTATGATGTTTGTGCTGCCGTACCTGAACCGGTACTTCTTTAAAATGACGGGCCGGATTTACCTTGGGCCGATGGTTACAGGCTTGATATTTATCATGATTCTTATTTCTAACACGGTGATCTACCTGCCGCTTTAGGGAGCATCGACCCCCTGGGCAAGGGTTTAAAGATCGTCATCATCAAACAATTCATCCCACTCGTCGAGTTCTGAATTGAGTGCCTTGAGTTCGTTTCGTCTTTCTATTTCACGCCTGGCCGCAAGCCGTCGTTGTTCGGCAGACACGTCCTTCCTGACCAACTGAACGGGATCTTCTGATTCTTCATCGAACTCCAGATCATCGTCGTAATCATCCAATGTATCCAGGTCATCATCCTCGAATTGTAATTGTTTTTTGTCACCCATCTGAGTATCTCCACGCAGAGGCAGGTACTGGTAGGGCGAATTAAAAAATCACTGCGTCATTATGTCAAGGCTTTTTATTTGCCTAGAGCGCCTGACCTGCGACGAAACCGGAAGACCAGGCCCACTGGAAATTGAAACCACCGAGGTGGCCTGTGACATCGACGACCTCTCCGATAAAGAACAAACCGGGTATTGCGGACTCCATGGTTTTTGATGACAGGTCACGTGTATCAACACCGCCCAGCGTCACCTCCGCCGTGCGGTAACCCTCGGTACCGGCCGGTTTGAGAGTCCAGCGATCGAGCTTTTGGGCGATGGCCTCGAGCCACACGCGGGGCCATTCGGCCAAGGCGGTTTCCGCAAGCTCCGGCCACCATAATTTTTCCAGCTCCAAAACCAGCTTGCGTGGCAGCAAATGATCCAGGTGGGTGCGTAACAAAGTTCTTGGGTGCTGTTGCTTCCAGTTGAGCAAAAGTTCGAAAACAGGCTGTTCCGGCAGCAGGTTGGCCTGGATGGACTCGCCCGGGCGCCAGTAACTGGAGAGCTGTAATGCAGCCGGACCGCTGAGGCCACGGTGGGTAAAGAGTATGTCCTCGCGGAAGGATTGCCTGTCATTGAACAACACAGCCCGGGTGGAAACACCAGCCAGTCTTTCGCATATGGTGTGCACGGTATCGGTAAATGTAAAGGGCACCAGTCCGGCGGCTCTTGGCAACAAACGCAGGCCAAAGCTCTCCGCCAGTTCATAACCGATACCCGAGCCTCCCAGGCTCGGCACCGACAACCCACCTGAAGCCACCACCAGCGCCTCACTGGCAAATTTACCCAGGCTGGTCCCCAGGTGAAACCCGGTTGTGGGCGGAGCTGCTGCAGCCACACGGCCGGAGCCGGACGGCAGAGCCCGCGCTCCGCCGCCGGCCTTACCGGCCCAGGTTGCGGATGAATGCACCACCACTTCGATCTCACAATTCAGCTTGATCTCCACGCCAGCCTGGCGGCACTCCGCCATCAACATGGCCAGGATGAGTTTTGCGGATTGCCTGCAAAACAATTGCCCACTCAGACCATCGGTGGTCTCCTTCTCAAAGTATTCGATACCGTGCTTTTCCACCAGGGCAATAAAGTCCCACTGTGTATAACGGCTCAGGGCTGATTTGCAAAAATGTGGATTGCCGGACAGAAAACGGTCGGGCGTCACGTGCAGGTTGGTGAAATTACAACGCCCGCCGCCTGACATCAGGATTTTTTTACCGGGCTTGTTGGAACGCTCCAACACCAGTACACTACGACCGCGTTTCGCGGCGGTCAAGGCGCACATCAGGCCGGCAGCACCTGCACCGATAACAATGATGTCGGGGTTTTTCATGAGTACACATTATGGCGGTGAAGCGGCAATGATGCACAGGCTTGTTAACACGTGGTCGCCCTGGTTTAAGTACTCAAGACGCGAAGTTGGGAGATTTCGACTATGCTTATAAAATTTCGCGCAATTGGAAGTGGGCTTGTATGAACCATTCAGATAACAAAAACGGAGGTTTCAGACGGACTCCCACTTTCCGGCGCATGGCTGCGTGTGTGTTACTCGCGCTTGCCGTAATTGCGGTCGAAAGCCAGGGTAATCTGCTGCTTGCTGACAAGGGTAATGTTTTCAGCGGTGACGATTTCCGAAATCGTACCCAGGTACTCCATGATTCGGACCTCGGGCTTGAACCTTTCGCGATGAATGCCGGCCTGAACGATGCGTGGTATAACCCTCAGACCAGCGGCCAGGGTTTTTTCATCACCGTGTTTCCACGGCTGGGCGTTGTCTCGCTGGCCTGGTTTACCTATGACACGGTACTGCCTGACGGCAACGCCACGGCCAACCTCGGAGACCCCGGTCACCGCTGGCTAACGGCCCTTGGTGTGATAAGCGGCAACCAGTCCGTCATGAGTATCGAGATTTCATCCGGTGGTATTTTCGACACGACCACGGTCATCACGCGTGTCGACGACGGCACGATTACACTCACTTTTGAGGACTGTAATTCTGGCACGGTGCAATATGACATCCGGTCCATTGACCAACAGGGCACCGTCCCTATTCAGCGCGTAGCCAGTGACAATATCGCCCTGTGTGAAGCCTTGAGTTCCCCGTAGTTTTCAGCGCCCTTCGCCCTGACTGTGGGTGGTGTAGCGTTCTCCTATACTTAGGTTTACTACCCCGCCCGATTCCGTCAATGGTTTTGACCAGTTCAGACCAACAGGTTTCCGGATTGAGCGGGCTTGACCCTAAACCTACTGTGGAGAACAAGAAGGTGAACAAAAAAACAATTTCAATGACCATCTTAAGCTTGGCGTTAATGTCAGCTGGTGTCAGTGTCGCCGTTGCTGGCGATGATATGGAAAAACAGATCGCCCAGGCCCGTGCCGCGGCACCGGCCATCATCGGTGCCGGTGCAACCATTGTAGTTAACGGTGAAGTCGCAGTTGAAGGCACCAACGGCTGGACCTGTATGCCCGATACCATGCCGGGCGACGGTGCTGCTATCTGCATCGATGCGGTTTGGGGGGAGATGATGGCCGCCCTGGTTGCAAAAGAACCTTACAAAGCGACCGGTTTGGGTCTTTCATACATGTTGCTGGGCGAGCCTCCCGGTAGCGGTGTCAGTAACTCCACTCCCTACCACGAGGACCCGGTACACGCACACGACTACGTCGAAACCGGTCCGCACCTGATGGTGATCGTGCCAAAGGAGATGCTCGAAGGCATTACCACCGACCCATCAACAGGCGGCCCTTACGTGATGTGGAAGGATACCGACTACGCCCACATCATGATACCGGTAGACAACGGCCAGTAAGGCTTAACGCAGACGGGGTCTGAACGTATTGTCAGACCCCGGTGTAATGATTCTAAAATCGAAACTCGAAGGACGCACCAAGCAACAACGAAGGATCGTAATCACTTTCCTCGATCACATCACCCATGGTGTCCTTTAGCTTCAGTTTGCCATTGAACTGCAAGCCGGTAAAAAGAGACAGCCTCAGTTGCTTGCTGGGTTTGAGCTCAGCCGTGAACACCAGCGGCATCGACTGGTTGCGCCCGACTCCACCGGCTGCAACTCCTTCGTCGTCAAGACGGAATTCCACTTTTTCATAACGTCCGGCCAAACCGAGTGACCAATCGTCGTTCAACTGGTAGCTCAATGTCAGACCGGGGCCTTGCGAAGCGGCGAGGCCGCGCCCGGTTGACAGGTTCCAGCGCTCGCTGATATCCCAATCGATCGCCAGTATCGGAAAAAACCGGGTGCTGTCTTCCAGCCGTGAAAATATGCCGATGCCGGGGCCGATGGTCAGATCATCCCTGAGCTTCCAGGCCATTGCGGCATACATTCCGTAGGTGCGGCTATCGCTGGAACTGGCGTCTTTTTCACCATTAACACGCAGCGATGGAATGATAAAAACCGAGCCGGATTCACCAAAACCAAACCGCCACGTTAACGAAACACGGGTTTCATCGATCTTGTTCCAGGGCTCGCCGCCACCAAACGTGGTTGCTTCATCAAAATCGTAGTTGGACTGGCCGCCACCGAAGGAGATACCGATGGAGTCGCGCTTGCTCCACGCGTAATCAACACCGGCACTGGCAAACCAACGGTCCATCGCAAAACCCCCGCTGCTGTCGCCGAGGTCAGCGTCGGATTGATGGACACCGCCACCGTCTATTTTGAAAAACCACGGACCCTGTTTTTCCTGGGCCACGAGCGGTGCGGCATAAAGCAATATGGCAAATGTGATCGCGGTGAAAGCTGGGGTGTTGCGAATCATAAAATACTTCCTGTTGTCTGTTTAAGCATGGCAAGGCCATGGAAGGGCACAAGCTTATTGAAAGTATCGATGAAAGTCACCAAAAGTAGCTAAAGGAAATGTAAGATTCACGCATGGCCCACTTCACTCCGCCCGGACCCCAACTCGAAGCTACCACCCGTGGCTTCTTCGGGGTATTCCGCTATAGCCGGCGGGCGATAGGGCTGGTCTGGGCCACCAACGGCCCGCTCACCATCGTATTGGCCGTACTGACGCTGATCGCCGGTGTGTTACCGGCGGCGATGGCCTACGTGGGCGCATTGATCATCGACGCGGTGCTTGCGGCAACCAAAATTGTGCAGGACAACGGAGAAATCAACCTGACCCGGGTATTTACCCTGGTGGCGATCGAAGCACTGATCGTGGCGACAATTGCCGGTGCGCAACGTGGTATTTCATTGTGCCAGGCGCTGCTGCGCGCCCAGCTTGGGCAACGTGTTAACGTGATGATCCTCGAAAAAGCCATCACGCTGGAACTGGCCCAGTTCGAAGATTCCGAGTTTTACGACAAGCTGACACGGGCTCGCCGCGAGGCCTCCAGCAGACCCCTGTCGCTGGTCAACCGCACATTTGGCCTTGGCCAGAATTTGATCTCCCTGCTCAGCTATGGTCTGTTGCTGGTGCAGTTCTCGGCGTGGGCCGTGTTGATCCTGGTGCTGGCCGGTCTGCCTTCCTTCGTGGCGGAAACACGGTTTTCGGGTGAGGCGTTCAAACTGTTCCGCTGGCGCTCACCCGAGACCCGTATGCAGATCTACCTTGAAACGGTCATAGCGCGCGAAGACCATGTCAAGGAAGTGAAGTTGTTTGGGCTGGGGCCTTTGCTGTTGCAACGCTACCGGGATATTTTCCATCGCCTTTACAAGGCCGACCGGGCGTTGGCGATACGCCGTGACGGTTGGGGCTTTTTTCTGGGCCTGATCGGCACCGCGGCGTTGTACGGTGCCTATGCCTGGATCGCTTTTGCAGCGGTGGTCAGTCGCATCACGCTGGGCCAGATGACCATGTACCTGATGCTATTTCGCCAGGGCCAATCGGCGGTATCCGCCATCCTGTCCGCCATCGGTGGTATGTACGAGGACAACCTGTACCTGTCCACCCTGTATGAATACCTTGAAACACCGGTGGCCGTGTCAACCGCAGGCAAGGTGAGCGGTCTGCAACAAGATGACGGTATACGCTTCGAAGCTGTCAGTTTTACCTATCCGGGCGCAAACACCCCGGCACTCAAAGAGATCGACCTGCATATTCCCCCCGGTGAATCACTGGCCCTGGTGGGTGAGAATGGCTCCGGCAAGACGACGCTGATCAAGTTGCTGACCCGTCTGTACTCACCCGACAAGGGCCGCATCCTGCTCGATGGTACGGATTTGAAGGACTGGGATGAGGAAACCCTGCGCCAGCGCATCGGTGTGATTTTCCAGGATTTTTCGCGTTACCAGTTCCTGGTCGGTGAAAATATCGGGGCAGGTGATGTGCGTTACTTCGATGACGATCCGCGCTGGCGGGAAGCGGCCGAGAAAGGCATGGCGGACGATTTCATCGAGGAATTGCCAACCGGCTACCAAACGCAACTTGGCAAATGGTTCAAGGATGGCCAGGAGCTATCCGGCGGCCAGTGGCAGAAGATCGCCCTGTCACGCGCCTTCATGCGCAACGATGCCGATA
Source organism: uncultured Gammaproteobacteria bacterium (assembly GCA_963704855.1). Taxonomy (GTDB): domain Bacteria; phylum Pseudomonadota; class Gammaproteobacteria; order Xanthomonadales; family SZUA-36; genus SZUA-36. Next base: position 81,452 of record CAVPHY010000010.1, on the reverse strand, counting down.
TTCTTGTTTTGGATGAGCCGACCGCCGCCATGGATGCCGCAGCCGAGGCCAGGATCTTCGAACACTTCCGCAAGCTGACCAAAAACCGTATCGCTATCCTGATCTCACACCGCTTCTCCACCGTGCGCATGGCCAGCCAGATCATCGTTATTGAAAACGGCCGGGTGATCGAGCGCGGAAGCCACGAGGAGTTGATGGAACTGAACGGCCACTACGCGAACCTGTTTTCATTGCAGGCGGCGGGATATAAATAGCACCAGCCAGCAGGTCAGAACCGGTAGGTGAGGTTCAGCATCTGGCTTTTGCGTTTGCCCATACCGATCTCGGCGAGAACAGAAAAACTGCGGTTGATATCCCACTGGCCGCCGATGAGGTAGTTGTAGGCTTCCTGCGTGGACTGCTCGATGGTCACAAGCAGCGTGTCTTCGCCGATATCCAGCGGCAGGTCGAGGGTCTGGGAAATGTCCTGGTACATGACACCAACCCACAGCACGCCAGTGAAACCGCCGATCTTGCCATTCCAGCCAATCCGGCTGGATATGACCTTGGCCTTGGCATCGGTCAGCGAGATATCCAGGTCTGCCGTGGTCCAGTTGAAGTCGATCATACCGAAGAAATCTTTATACCCACCCGCAACGGTTGTGCCGTAGCCGCGAACATTGGCGGTGTAATCGAGTTTAAACGTGGTATCGACACTGCAGTCGTTGCCGGGCAGCTTGCACAGGGTGGGGAAAACGGGTTCGAGACTGAGCATCAGCGGTCCGATGGCCTGGCCACTGGTCCTGCCGAAAATGCCATAGATATTCCAGAACGGCAGTATCCATACGTCTGCCCTCAGGGTGTAGGTGCTTTCTTCGTTCTGTACCTCGTTGACAACCGCGATACCGGGCGTTTTGACATCGATACCGTTGACAAAAATACCGCCGACATCGAAGGGCTGATCCTGGTGCATATAACCTGCTGAGATACCAAACGGTCGTGGTAAAACGTAACCCAGTTCACAGGCGGCCTGGCCGAGGATGGGCAGAAAATTCGACCAGCGGTCCTCGCAGGTGGGTTCGCCGACCCGGCCGGATTCGTAAGGAACTGCAGACGACGGGTTCTCACGCCGGGTGGCGGCGTCTGCGGGCGGGCTTTGTGCCGCTTCGGCAGTCGCCTCTTCACCGGTTCTTTGCTGGGCGAGCAGGGGTGAACAGCAGAACAAAATCAACATGCCGGTCATCAGGGTCTTTATGAGGTCATTCATCCCGGTAATCCGTCTTCAGCGGTTAAAAATAATCCGCCGTCATATTAACAGATGTTTTGTACGCCTCACGCACCGGTCCGGTACTGGAACACTTCTCCCAGCGGTACACCGAACACCTCGGCAATTTTGAAGGCGGCTTCCAGTGAGGGTGAATACTTGTTCTTTTCAATTGCAATAACCGTCTGACGGGTCAGGCCGATGGCGTCGGCCAGGGCCTGTTGCGTCATCTCGTTGTGCTCAAAGCGGAGCCGCCGGATGTCGTTGCTGATCTGCGAAGCCACTTCACCAGCCCCGCCTGTAATAGACCAGTGCCAGTGCGTAATCAACGCATTGCGTCAATACGAGCGAAAGCAGGAGCAGGTTAGCGATCAGCACCGACGAAATATCCCTGAACATGGCCAGGCCACCGATCATCACCACGCATATGCTCAGTACCCAGCCGGCAGTGTTACCCGCCTTCGAGCTGATAGCCTTGTCGCGTTCATCCGAAGCCTGGTCCGCCGTTTTCGGGCTGGTCACGGCCAGGCCGATATGGACGATGATCTCCAGTATGACCAGCGTTACGACGGCACCGACAAAAAGCCCGATGGAATCTTCCCTGCTGATGCTCCCGTCGGCCAGTACAGGCCGGACCCGGACAAAATAATTAACCCAGACCGCCGACATGATGATCAACGATGCCCAGTAGCTCTTTTCCCGAAAAGTCAAATTCATCGTATTACCTTCGTGTTAATAAACTTGAACATAAAGTATATAATAAGTTACATAATGTCAAATATATTATACATCCATCAGTGTCATGCTGTGAGGTTAGGTTTGGAGAATCCGGCCAGACCCGGAATAGGAGGGTTTTGGTTTACAGACCGGTTAATGACGATGTGCGAAATGCTCGAACTAGTGAGAGTGCCCCCATTCGCGGGTATAGTCTTTCAGTGTCCGGCTTTCGAATACGTTTTCCTCAAAGTGTGCATTGATCAGATCGCCGACTGAAACGATACCCGCCAGTTTTCCGTTATCAAGGATGGGTAAATGCCGAATATGGTGCTTTGTCATAACACCCATCACGTAATTAAGGTCATCGTTCGGTACGCCGATGACCAATTCCTTCGTCATGATATCTTTCACTAGAACCGGGCAAAGTGCGTGTTCTCTTGGTGGGGCGTTTTTTAAATGGGTGCAGTTATCCCCACAACACTTCAGGATGTCACGCTCCGTAACAATACCGGCGATCTGGTCATCTGCCCCTGTTACCACCAGGGCGCCAAAGCCATGATGGTTGAGTTTGACAATAGCCTCATGAATGGTCTGATCGGAACCTATCGTGATTACATCGGCCCCTTTATCCTCGAGAATATCCTTTATTCGCATTTTAAAGTCCCGTGCCGTATGGCAAAAAAATAATTACGCACCCGAAATCGGGTGGTGTACGCACCTGCAATAAAGAAAAGGCGTATTGAGGAAACATGCTATTCTCAAAAAGCCCCGGGAAAATTGATTTAAGTCAGTTGCTTGCGAATTTCGCGTTGTGCAATGGTCTTATCAGGGCGGGGTCAGGACTGTATTTTCTATCCATTTCGGGCTAATCACCGGTCAATTCCGTATATTTTTTCGCGTTCCCCCTGGATTGATCGACCGGGTATTTTTGCCCATTGAGTTCAATCTTGGCGGTGGCGGCGGCGACCAGGTCTATATCCAGCTTGTCGGCAAGGCGCACCAGGTAAAGCAAGGTATCGGCGAGCTCGGCCGTCACCTCGTCAAGTTTATCCCGTGGCAGGTTTCTGCTCTGTTCCTCGGTTAACCACTGAAAATGTTCGGTGATCTCGGCAACTTCGACACCGAGCGCCATGCAAAGATTTTTTGGTGAATGAAACTGGTTCCAGTCGCGTGTATCGGCAAACTCACGCAAGCGATGTTTAAGCGTATTGAGATCAGTTTTGCTCATTATACGATAGTCCTCGTAAAAAACCTTTTTTCGATATAACTACAATTCCAGAATATTAGAAATAAATATATTCCCGCACTTACAAAATCAATCCGACTGGATAACCCAGTCCTCGCTACAGCAGTTCCCGACAAGAAACTCCATCAGGTTATCCATGTTTTGGAGGTTGGCCCTGCAGACCAGGCTGCGGCTGTCGCGCTCCTGGGTAAGCAGGCCGGCGTTAAGCAACTTGGCAATGTGGTGTGAAAGCGTCGATGCGGGTATATCGAGCGTCTCCCTGATTTCACCTACGGAACTGCCTTGCGGGCCGGCTTGTACGAGCTTGCGGTAAATGGCAAGGCGGGTTGTGTTTCCAAGTGCTTCGAGTTGCTTTGCAGCTTTTTCAAGTTTCATAATCCTAAAAATAGCGGGTGTGATGATCTAAATCAACTAGTATTCCGGATTTATCGAAATATCATTTAGTGATAAGTCCGTTCATATTTCGTACGGCCGGTTTTGAGGCCTTGTAGCTAACGATAGCAATATCTAACGGGACACGCACAAACAGCTCAATTGCGCACTTGATAGCATCCAGAACCCAGTCATCCTCATTGCCAAAAGCACCAGCCCCCAAAAGTGTCAGGTAAACCTTGTTGTTACCGGTCCTGAGAAAATTCAGACTGGCTGCCCAGAGCGTAGCCTCATAGGATGCCTTGAGCACCAGGCGGGCGAAATCTTCCCATAAGTAGCTGGGATGTTGCGAGTAGGCAACTGGCAAAGCGGAACCATAAATCTGCGTGACGAGGTGGCTACACCCCAGAATCGTGACCTGGGTATCCCACTGGATACCGATACGCAAACTCTGTCGCAAGGCATCGCGTTCATGTTTTGACATCGACTTGATCTTTTTTGAAATCTCGACAAGACCGGAAGACGTGGCCATTGCATAACCGTTTTGCATGGACCATAAGCGGTCACCGGAATTCCCAAGAGCCATTCCCATGTCTTTGAGACAATCTATCTGGTTGTCAGAAGTCTGTCCGGTTCGCCCATTCACCTCTGCCAGGTAACTTCGGTATATCGTACCCGCGCCTGCTGCTACGGCACAGGCTGGGCCCTGGGTTAGGTCGTATTCATATACGCCAACACCGCGTTCCGGTGTCACTTGCGGTGAGGGCATTTCGAGCAGGTTAAACTGGGAAGCCACCTGGAACAACGCGCCGCTGTTGCCGGCTTCCGCGTGCAGCGACTGTGCATCAGAGATAACCTCACGAACCGTGATTTGCCCTTTGGGCAGAGGGTTTCTTGAAACGGATGATCGCAACTCCGCCAATGAAGGTGTCTGTAGCTGTCCGCAATTGTAGTGTTTGCCGTTGATCCTTGAAATCAACCTATTGCCATTGACCTCAAGGTTGGCGCGAACCTGTTCGGGTGACTTCTCACTAAAACCTACGAGATCTTCAAACCACATAAATACGGGTATTACTCAGAGAAATCGCGACCAAATAGGCCGTGAAATTAACAGGGTCAAAAACATCAGTGCCGGGCCGCGTTTCTTTTTACTCCATAGAAAGTTGAATTGTGTTTTCAGGAAGGGCGTATTCAGAAAAGCGTCGGCGAGTGCAATGGATTCGCTGGCATTGACTGCTTTGAGTTCATCTCTGCCACCGCCTCCCCGGAAACTCCGGGTCGCGTCGGCGGCCACCCACTCCCGTGCAATTTGCCGGGCCTCATCCATCAGCCTGTCATGTGCCGCGACCCATTGGATCAGGCCGGCCTCGAGTGCCTCTGCGGCGCTTGGTTTCCAGCCCTCCTCTCCGAGCATTCTCGCGGCGCTATCCTGGCCCATAAGACGTGCAAAGTGCACACTCGAGCAACCCTCAGGCGGGATTCCCAGCGCTGCAAAAGGTGTAGAAAATGTAGCCTTCTCAGAGGCAATGATGCCATCACACAGGGTTGCGGAAGTCACGCTTGCGCCGATGGCCGGGCCATTAACTGCAATCAGCAGGGGCTTGGGAAAATCCAGAAACATGTCGAACAGCGCCTGGTTGTGTTGCACGATCATCGCGTGCAACCTGCGTGGGTGTTCCAGGCGCAGTGTTGCCGCCAGGTTCACACCTGCACAAAAATACGGATCCGTGCCGGTCAGAATCAATACCCTGGTTTCGGCATCCCCGGTGGCTGTTTCGAAACCATCTTTGAGTGCATCCATCATCTCCATGGTCCAGCCATTGAGACGCGCAGGTCTGTTCATCGTCAGGGTGGTCACCCCATCCTGCTTATGTGTCAGGATGAGGGGTCCGTTTAGGGGAGCTGGGTGTGGTTTAAAGTGAGGACCTTTTACTGCTTGCGTAGTCATGTTCCTGTTTAACCTGGCATCGATGACAGCGCCTGGCAGTTGGCCAGGCCTGCAGACGATCAATAGCAATGGAATCCCCGCAGTCGGTACAGGCACCATAATCACCCGCTGCAATCCGCAAGAGCGCGGCGTCAATATCCCTGATCTCGTTGATATGCCTGTCGATATCCGCCAATTGAATATCGACCAGCAGGTCGGCTACCGATGCCTCGCCGATGTCGTGGACCAGGCCTGCGAGCTCGATATAGGTTTGATCATCCGATTCGAGCAGTTCATCCCGAATTTCCTCACGCAGCTCGAGAAAACGTTTGTCCAGCAGCGTTTTGAAATCGCGAATCTGATTTTTGGTCAACATCACGTACTCCCCGCCATAAAAAGAACATTCGGCCGCATGCTCAGGATAGGACGTGTTGATCGTCGAAAGAATGATTTGGGTCAATAAAAGCCCGTATCAGGAACCATTAAGACCTGGCGCCGGCAAGGGCATGTGCTGTGAATGCAGAAACCAGCGCCTGATGAGCCAGTTTTTCGAAAACCAGCGGTTCTTCATCAATAAACGCGCCAGTAGCTGCCGTGTCCGCGATGGCATAGTCATACTTGAACTGACATGTGCATGGCGCCTGCCAAAACGGGCCTCCAGTCTATCAGCATAAGTCCGTAATCGGCCCAGGGAGTAATCGCCCTCGCATTCCAGGATAACTTGCGCGGCCAGCAGGGCCGACTCAACAGCGGGGCGGATTCCCTCACCGCTTTGCGCATAGGCAAGCCCGGCGGCATCGCCAATCAGTAAGACCCTATCTTTAACCAGTGTGCGCGTCGCGTGTGGATAGAGGAGGTAGGCGTGCCCCTTGAATTTTGCGGGTAACTCACGGGGTACCCGGCCGTTTTGTACAAGATAGTCGCAGAACCGCTCAACGTGTCCGGCAAGCGCGTGCTTGTCCTCCCGGCCCAGGCCAATGTTCAGGTAGTCGCCCTTACGGAAAACCCAGCCGTAACCCTTAAGATCGGGTGTGAAATACAACTCGGGACGTTCACCGTCAACCCGGCAGTTCAGCTTCTGTTGCGGGTTCATTTCAAATTCGATCTCCTGCGCGGCCACGGCAATCTCGCGTGAAGCCTTTGCCCTGGTTGCACGGGCCACGGGGCAAAAATGACCACCGGCGCCAACCACCAGTTCAGCGCGAATGGCATCGTTTACCAGCCAGGTATCGACATTGCGTTGCATTGATTGCAAAGGCTGTCCTTGCAACAGCTCGGCGCCACAGCGGCGTAACAGGTAGTGGTCAAATTCAATGCGGCGGATACCGAAGCTGGCGGCTTCACCCGAGAAATCGGAATCTACCTGCCGCTGTCCGATCTGACCCGTGCGAAAACCGTGTATGGGTTGCAACAGATGCTGCCTGGCATAGTCTTCCGGGTCAATTTCCAGCTCCTGAAAAACCGCGGGTGTAACCCAGCCAGCACATACCTTATCGCGTGGAAACCGGGCCTTGTCCATGAGGACAACACGCTTGCCGGCCCGGGTCAACGCCCATGCGAGCGTGGAACCGGCGGGCCCGCCACCGATGATCAGCACCTCGGTGTCAATCATCTGTCGGTACCTGGCCACGGGGGTTGGAACCCGCCTGTTGGCTATACAGGTGGGCCCGCGACCAGGGTATGTTATTATCCTCTTCGCGAGTGAACACCAGCTGGAATAATTGCAGCTGACCCGAAGTGAAAGCGGCCTGCGAGCCAGCCAGGTACAGCCGCCAGGTTCGCACAAAGCGTTCGTCCATCATTCCTGCTACCTTCCCGGCATGCTCATCGTAGCGTTGCAGCCAGGCTTTGAGGGTCAGCGCGTAATGCATTCTCAGGTTTTCCACATCCAGCACTGAAAGCCGGTTGCTCTCGAAAATGTGCATCATCTCGCGAATGGTGGGAGGGTAGGCACCCGGAAAAATCCGCCGTTCGATCCACGCGTTCATGGGCCGGGGGCGGTTGCGGCCGATGCTGTGAATCAAGCCACGGCCACCGCGCCTCAGGCAACGGTTGATGACATTTCCAAGTGTCGGGTAGTACGCAGTACCGACGTGTTCCAGCATGCCGACAGAAACGAATGCATCAAACTCACCCCGGATGTTACGGTAGTCGTCGAGTACATACTCCACGCGACCGGCGAGGCCTTCCTGTTCAGCCTTTTCACGTGCATAACTTACCTGCTCACGGGATATATTGTATGACTGGACCGTGACACCGCGGTTTTTTGCCATGTAAAGGGCGAGGCCACCCCAGCCACTACCGGCTTCAACAACCCGGTCACCGGGTTGCAGTTGCAGTTTGCAGCAGACATGCGACATCTTGGCAATCTGCGCCTCTTCCAATGTCATGGCCGGATCCGGATAGTATGCACAGGTGTACTGCATGGCGGCCTCGTCCAGCCATAAGCGATAAAAATCATTGCCGATATCGTAGTGATGATGGATGTTGTCGGCCGCCCTGCGGAAGGTGTTCCGTATCCTTCGATGCCCCAGAAGCTGGTACAGGCGGTTTAACCAGCTGCGTTGATCAACCCGCCGCAAGCCACGGTAAACCTCGTGCAGCAGCCCGACGAGATCGCCCTCAACTTCCACCCGGCCCGCACTGTAGAGGTCACCCCAATTTAACTCGGGCCGCAGTAACGACAGATAAAGGGCCGCACGGTCACGGTAGTAAAGCGTTGCCACGGGTTCATTGGTTCTGCTGGTTACCCTGCTTCCGTCCCAAAGGACAAAACGGATCGCGGGTTGCCCGATAAACTGCAGCAGCATTTGCGCGGCCAGGTGATCCAGGGTGCTTGCCCTGCTGGCGGGAGCAGCAGGGCGGTCCCGTGCCGGACTGATGTTTTTACACCCCGAAAAAATGTTGTCTATGGATTCGTCCGAGCCTCGATGTTGAGGGGCGCTGAGGGTTTGATGTCGTACTTTCATGATTCGACTCCGTGTACCTTGGGGGCAGCAAAGTGTTAGCCATGACTGAATACGTGTATTACCTCAATAATTATAGAACAGAGAATGCGATCCTTCCAGTCGAGTGATTGAAGAAAACATGTATTTAACAAAGACATACATAATGAAAACAGCTTTTTTGCGTCGCTCAGGAATTCGGCCGTACGGATCAGTTGTGCTGGCAACGGATATACGAAATCCGCCGGGATGCTTACAGACCTGGTGAACCCGCGGTTTCGTGCCCATGAAGGTTTTGGCTGCCGCTCGATTGCAAAAGTTTGGAATCGCGACTATTGTTTTTTCAGGCACGCGGATGTTTTTCAAAATTTACTGACTACTCCATTCCGCTTGCCAGTGTGCCTTTAAACATTTAATACGGAGAATTTGAAATGGCAGGTAAAGGAAACAAGAAGTCAGCAGCATCTACGGTTAAAAAGACCCTGGACAAAATTGGTTCGGCCGCGCAGAAAGATATCGCCTCACTGAAGGCGAATCACGCAAAGGAAATAGCCGCCCTGAAAAACACGCTGGAAGGCGCGAAGAAGAAAGCCGAAGCTGAAATTCAAAAGCTGAAAAAGCGCTTAGACGGGCACATTAAGAAAGCAGCGCCCAAGAAAGCAGCACCCAAGAAAGCAGCACCGAAGAAAGCAGCGCCCAAGAAAGCAGCACCCAAGAAAGCAGTACCCAAGAAAGCAGCGCCCAAGAAAGCAGCGCCCAAGAAAGCAGCACCCAAGAAAGCAGCGCCCAAGAAAGCAGCACCCAAGAAAGCAGCGCCCAAGAAAGCGGCACCCAAGAAAGCGGCACCCAAGAAAGCAGCGCCGAAGAAGTAAATCAGGAATGTTGAGGAGCCGGATGTTCTTAGTGAGGGGTATCTGGCTCCGCTTCTTTTTGAGTCACTGCAAGATATTTGTGTCAGATCTCAGGAGTGATTGTGTATCAATAGGCAGCGCCGGGTTATTCGCTGATCAGCCATGAACACTTTTCGGTGGGATTGAGTACTTTACCCGGATTCTGCAGCACTCTCATTTGACCCGTCTGAAGGTAGTTTTAAATGTTTGACACGATTGCGATTTTGACGCATGAACATGATTCTGATATCAAGGAGAGCGGTTATTTTCTCGCCTACCTGATCCGTGCATGGGAAGCTCAGGGGATTCGGGTTCACATTTCTCGCAGTGGAAAGTTCATTCCCGCTGATGTAGCGATTCTCCATGTTGATTCAACCGTGGTTCAGTCCAAGTACCTCGAGTTGGCTGCTCGTTATCCAATTGCGGTAAACGGTAACCTGGGAAACGTCTCCAGATCGTTGATCAGCGGTAATTTGCTAACGCGCAAAGCCCTCTGGAAAGGAAGGGTCATAGTCAAAACCGACGCGAATTATGGTGCTATTCCCGAATTTAAGATGGCCGTTCAAAAAGGAACTGTAGTACCTGGTACAGAAGCTGTACAGCGGCCCTGGAAGAGGCTCGACCATATAGAGCCAGCCCATTACCCGGTGTTCAACACACTGAATGATGTTCCCTGGGGCGTCTGGCAAAATCCCCGACTCGTGGTTGAAAAATTCCTGCCCGAAGTACTTGAAACAGGGGAGTACATGCTGCGTACTTATCTATTTTTCGGCGAACAGGAACACGGTATGTGGTATACCTCAAATGACCCCGTCGTAAAATTTTCAAACTCAAACCATATGGGCCTGCTCGACTGCGTCCCGGAATCGCTTCGGGAACAAAAAAGGGCGGCGGGCTTTGGTTTTGGACGTTTCGATTACACCATGGTTGACGGCCAGGCAGTGGTATTTGACTGGAACAAAACCCCCGTAACCGGTGCGCAGGGTCAGAAATTTATATCGGCGCGCAAAATGCAGGCGTTTGCAGCGGCGATCATGGATTTTGAGGAAAAGAAAGAATGACAGGATCAAGGTAAAAAGGCACGGAAACCAAGGGCTCGTTGATTCAGTGACTTAATTTATTCTGCCTGTTTCATGATCAATGCTTACATCCGCCTGGAGTAAGCCTGGTCGAAGAGTTCTTCCAGCTCAGGATGCGTGCCCCTTAACTGGTCGATTACCTGTTTTGCCCAGTCGAAGTACTCACGTCGCCTTGACAGGTTCCAGGTTGCCGGCGGATCGTCCACCAGGTCCCGCAAATTACTGATCTTGTCCGCCAATTTGAGCAGTTTAGCCTGTTCACTGATATGCGAGGCATGCTCAATCTGCAATTGCTTGCGCCTTTGCCTGACGGTAATGGTTTGATCATCGGTCACTTCCATCACGATGTCGCTGATCTCCCGGCCAAACTCGGCCAGCAACTCCTCCGCCGTCGTTTCCGTATCTTCAACCGTGTCGTGCAACAGGGCAGCGCAAATAACGGTGACATCCGTTATATGGACTTCGTTGCAAAGGATATTGACCAGTGAAATAGGGTGGTTGATATAGGGGAACGCATCGACATTCTTGCGGCGCTGATTACGGTGCTTGTTCGCCGCGAAAGTCAGCGCCTTTATGAGCAATTTCAGTTCAGATTCGTTAGTCATCGTGCAAAACCCACCCGGGAATTCCAAACCAACGATGTCGCAAGCCCCGGGGTCAGGCTAAAAACCACTATACGTCCAAGGCTTATTGTAAACCCGCGGGTTCAAAAACTCATCGGCTCTATTCAAAAAAATCAGACAACGCCTGCAAAAACCCGTATTCATCAAGCCCATGCCTGCCGAGTGGTTTGGGTTGAGCGCTCCACATGGCCACCACGAGTTTCCTGTCGGGGTCAACAAACACGAACTGGCCGAAAATACCGATCGCCGCGTAGCTGTTCGCGTGTAGTGGCCACAACATGTAGCCATAGTCGACGTTTTCGCCTGCGACTTCTTTCGATGTACTGGCCGCTTGGACCCAGCCCTCCGGCAGTACCTGTTGTCCATCGATTACGCCGTCGTTGAGCAGGAATAGCCCGAATCGTGCATAGTCACGCAGGGTGGCGGACAAACCGCTGCCGCCAACCTCGAGGCCATCCGGTGATTCAAGCCACCAGTTCGCATCGGCCTCCATACCCAGCCGTGACCAGATCTTTTCAGACAGGTATTCTGCGACCGGCTTACCGGTGGCAGCCCGCACCAGGGCGCCGGCAACCTGGGTTTCACCGGTGCTGTAGTTCCACCGGGTTCCGGGCTCCGCGGCCCGCGGCAGGGCAGCCATCAGATCCAGGATGGCGCCGGGTTCTTGCCCGATCTGTGCTTCGAGCATGCGCCGGCGGTCGGATACGGGATCGGTATAGGTTTCGTTCCAGGCAACACCGGAGGTCATCTGCAGCAGGTGTTTCACCGTTACACCGTCATAAGCCGTGCCTTTGAAACGCGGCAGGTACTTGACGATGGGGTCATCGATGCTGGCAATGTGGCCGTCCTTTATCGCCGCGCCTATTAGCGTAGCGGTCATGGATTTGACCACCGACATCGACATCCAGCGGGTATGCCGGTCATTGCCCAGCAGGTATTTCTCAAAAATGATTTCGCCATCTCTTATGATCAGCAGACCGCTCACCCGGTTCAGGGACAGCACGTCATAGAGGTCGTAGGTCTGGCCGTTCAGGGACCAGGTAAACTCCGGTAATGGCTGATCGCTTAGCGGCAAAGCCAGTACGGTTTCCCCCCGGGATACCGTCCGGGTTGGAAACAGCCGGTCGATATTGCGGAAGGTGTTGACCTGTGTATCGGGATACAACTTGCCATCGTATATTTCGCGGACCGTGCCAATGGGCTCATCCGCGTGAGCATACGGCGCTTCTGCAGCACTGACCGAAACGTGTGCCCTCAGGTCTGGCACGGACATGAACAGTGCCGCAATAACGACAAGAACACCTGCTAACCTGTAAAAAAGCTTCATGGCCAATCCCCGTAAATCGGAAGGTTATCCTGCAATCCCGAATGCATACTAGCCGTCACCGCCGGCGATAAAACTGCTCCATGACCCATGCATCGGGTTGGGCAGGATATGCCAGCGGACACCCCAGTATTGCTTGTATTGCAGGGTCACACGGGTGCGGTCGTCGGCGCTGGCTGGTGCGCAGGGTGCGACCGGTTTGGCGCGTGTGCAGGGCAGAAAATCACCGAGGTCATCGCCGATCAGCATGATGACGCGGTAATCCCTGGCGACGAGTTCCTGGCGAAGACGTTTTTCGCGGTTCCAACCGGGCTTTTCATCAACCAGCATCAGGTGATCAGCGTCGGTTTCGATACCGGCCTCTGCAAGGTCCTGCAGGGTGATGGCTTCCTGTGGACAAGGGCCCGGAGCGAAATCCCGTTGATGGCAGGGGCGATTGGTGATGAAAAACACCGTTACACCCTTATCTCTCGCAGCCTCAATGAACTCAGGGGCGCCCTTTATCCGGCGCGCCGGGTTATTCAACTGCCAGTAGTCGAAAGCCTCATGGCTGAAATTACCGTCAATATAGACCTGGAAGTCGACATTGCTGACGGATGTTTCATCGACATCAAGTATCACGGCCACGGGTAAATCATCTGCGCTTTCCTGGTAGGGTAGTGCGCTCGAGGGCTTATCCGCAATCAATTCATCGAGGTGGCTGGCAGCGTTCTGATAGGCCTGTAGAGTAAGCGCATCATATTCTGCCGCCGTATCGACCCAGGCGATCGCCAGTTGCGCCTCAGCGGTGACTGGCGTGTGTTTACAGGCCGGCAGACCCGCGGCCAGGGTCAGCAGCAGCAAAGGGATCAGCTTATTCATGTTCATCTCAGTAACATTGCGTAATAATTCATAGTACTAAACTTCCCTAGTAAAACAAAAAACAAAGGAACCTGCTTTTGAACCGACTACTTTCCGACTTTATCCGGGTTTCCGTCGCCTTAATTTGGTCAGGTGGTCAGACACGTGGTGGAAAAACGCAGTGAATCGTATTATTTACATCCTGGTGCTGATCATCGCAGGTGAGATGATTTTCAGCCTGCCGTTCCATACCGCGCGGTTTTTTCGCCCGACCCTGCTCGAAGCGTTCGGATTTTCGAATACGCAACTGGGTGATATTTTTGCCGTTTACGGGATTACCGCGATGCTGTCCTATTTTCCCGGGGGTATCATTGCCGACCGTTTTTCCGCGCGCGCCCTGATAGCGGTTTCATTGCTGGCGACTGCGGCAGGCGGGCTTTACATGGCAACTTACCCCGGTGTTCTGCAAATGGGTCTGCTCTATGGGTTTTGGGGTATCACCAGCATATTGCTGTTCTGGGCGGCATTGATCAGCGCGACCCGCGAGTGGGGCGGGCAGCAATCGCAGGGCCTGGCATTCGGTATTCTGGATGGGGGCCGTGGGTTACTCGCAGCCGCTTTTGCAGCATTCGCGGTGCTTGTACTGGGCTCCTATATGCCGGCCGATATGGCAATGGTCAATAACATCGAGCGCCAACAGGGCTTTCGAACCGTCATTCTGCTCTATTCTGCCGCCACCGCACTCGCTGCCGTTCTGGCCTGGCTGGTGCTGCCAAGATCAACAGAAAGCGCCGAGCTGAAACACCTCAATCCGTTAACCGGAATAGCGCTGGTTCTGCGCCGTCCGCTGGTCTGGGCACAGGCCGGCATCATCGTTTGTGCCTATTGTTGCTTTAAGGGGCTGGATAACTATTCACTGTATGCCGTGCAGGTGCTGGGCATGGATGAGATCCAGGCTGCGGGTTTTACTGCAAATGCAAGTTACCTGCGGCCTCTTGCCGCCCTGGTTGCGGGTTTGATTGCTGACCGTTTCAGTGCGGCAAAATCCATTTTTGCGACATTCCTGATCCTTGCTGTGGCTTATGCCGGTGTGGTTGCTGCAACACCCCGGTTGGAGGGTCAGATATTCATTATTGCCAACCTGCTGGTGAGCTTTTTCGCCGCATTCGCCCTGCGGGGTATTTACTTTGCCCTGCTCGAGGAAACCCGCACCCCTAAAAACCTGACCGGAACAACCGTTGGGCTGGTTTCGGTTATTGGCTTTACCCCGGATGTGTTTTTCGCACCGCTCGCGGGCCGCATTCTGGATGCATCACCCGGCGCTCAGGGTCATCAGCATTACTTTATCCTGCTTGCCGGTATTGCGGTAGCCGGCGTGCTGATAACCGGTTGGCTGATCTGGCTGAACCGCACCAAGACGCTCTAATGGTATGGGCGCCGGATACAATTTGACCAACTGACCAATTACAATAGTACCCAATACCGTGATTTTTAGTGGGAGTCAGAAAATGTTTCATCCAATCACCATTCCGTTTGATTGTGTCATGCTCTTCAACCGGGTCTATCTGAAAGAAGGCGTCACTGCTGAAGACGTGGAACTCGAGCTCGGCGAAATGTGCAATGTTGTCAAGAACAACTATCACGACGAAGGTGGTTTTATAGCAGGCCAGGTACTTGAATTCACGGGGTTTGCATCGAGCGAAGGTTCGCTCAACCAACCCGAAAAAGCCCAAAGGCATGTTGCAATCGTGACCTACTGGAAATCCTTTGACCAACACGAAAAATCACATGCGGATAAGTTGTTCAAGGAAAAATTCAGCGCATTACTCGAGCATGTCGATGAAGCGGATGAGCTTGGTTACAAGCTGTTGTGGCAGGGTGAACCGGAAAACCTATAAAATCAGGTATCACATTACCTGACCAATAAAACAAAAAGGCTAAAAGCGCTGATGGTAAATCCCTTGATTCTTGTACACGCCATTGCGGCCGAAATCGGCGTAATCGCATTCCTGTGGGTTTTGGTTGAAATGCTGAGCCCGACCGAAAGCCGGATCTCACGCGCCCAGGTGGCGGCTGTCACCGGCTGTGCCTGCCTGCTTTTCGCCTGGCTCGTAGGGGGTTTCTACTATGTTGAAGTCTACGGAGGCCACGTCAAACCACTGATCAAGGCAAGCGATGCCGCGTGGGTGCACAACATCGTCATGGAAGTGAAAGAGCACGTCTTCCTGTTCTTGCCGATACTGGCAATACTTACCACGGCCATGTTGTACCGGTACGAGGAGAAACTGGTCCACAACCGGGATGCGCGGGTCAGTGTCGTGCTGCTCGCCGGCCTTATATTTCTGCTCGGGTTTTCCATTGCCGGTATGGGCGCACTGATTTCCTCGGGGTTCCGGTTCGCATTGATGACGGGTGCAGCATGAATACAAAAGCACTGATTCGTGCCGCCGCGCTCAGCATTGCACTGGTTGCCGTCGTGACGATTGGGAGCGAGTTATCCGCGGCATTCAAGCAACTTCTCAGTTCAATTGGAGGGCATCACTGGATTGGCAAGAGTGTCCTCTCGCTGCTTGCTTATGGCCTGTTGTATTTTGTATTTTCAAGGTTTTCAGGGGGTAAATTCACACTCAAAGATACCTGGATACTGATTACAACGGTGGTTATCAGCGGCCTGGCGATCCTGGTTTTTTATATACAGCATGCGTGATAGCGGGTAACCGACAGGTTCTTTTGACCAAAGCGCAATTCGGCGGAAAACAAGACAGGCGTATATGCAAAGCGCCTGATTGATATTCGTAACAGGCAATGTCCTTGTCCGGTCTTTTCAATGGGGTATACCATGCAGGATAGGTTCAATGGAGAGTTGGAATATGACTGAATTATCGATGGAACTCACGATGTTGCTGTGGGCCGCCGTGTTATACGTTGCGCAAATTGCACTGGCTGCAGTGGCGGCTGATGTCCACAATGGCGTGGCCTGGGGTCTGGGTAACCGGGAAGAGATTCCTGCAGTGCCAGGCTGGGGCGGCCGGGCGCAGCGTGCTTATATAAATATGGCGGAGAACTTGCTGCCGTTTGCCTGCCTGGTACTCATCGCTTACAGCTCGGGCAGGGCTGGCGATTTAAGCGCCCTGGGCGCACAGATTTTTCTGGTCAGCCGGCTGGCTCACGCACTGCTCTATATCGGTGGTGTAAAAGTCTTGAGAAGCCTCGCTTATTTTGGTGGCCTGATCGGTATGGCAATGATATTTATTCAGATAATCTGAAACTGAAAAATATGGGGTTGCTTGCGACCCCTATCGTTTAATTTTTGGCGAACGGAATCCGTTTCAAGGCAATCTGGCCGTTGCTCATCACCAGCAGCACATCCTGGAGCGCCGAGATATCCTCGAGGGGGTTGGACGGAACCAGGATCATATCGGCTTCAAAGCCCGCCGCGATGCGTCCGGTTGTATTACCCAGCATCAGCAGATCAGCGGAATTCACTGTGGCCGCCTGCAGGGCTTCAAACGGGCTCAGGCCCAGCCGCACCAGGTGCCACGCTTCAAGGGATATCCGGTTGACCGATTGCGCGTCGTAATAGTTGTCAGCGCCGGTTGCAATCGGTACACCCAGCTCATGCGCCTTTTGAATGACTTTTTCCAGCCTCGGCACCATGTAAGCGCCACGCACCCGTAATGCGCCTTCGTATTCTTCCTCGAGCATTTCGAGCATCGTGATATAGGTCGGCACCAGGTAGGTTCCGCGCTCCTTCATCAGTTTCAGGGTTTCGGTTTCGAGGTAACTGCCGTGTTCGATACTGCGGGCGCCGGCCAGCACGGCGGCACGGGCGCCTTCATCGCCATGCGCATGCACCATCACGGGTACCCCGCCCTTTTTGGCCTCATCTACAACCACTTCGAGTTGGTACTGCGTGTAAACCTGTTCCCTTGGGTCGGTATCGGCCCTGCCGGCACGTTCGGTCCCGCGGGTCTTAATGACAGTTGCACCTCGTTCTATGTTGATCCTGACCAGTAAACGCAGGGCCTCATCACTGTCGACGCCATCGTAAAGATCGACAAAACGCGGATCGGCCAAGATTGTCTCCTCGAGCCTGGGTGTGACATAAACCCCGGCCGCCACCACGTCCGGGCCGGGTACTTTGCCGGCTTTCGAGAGGGCCGCCAGGGCCACGTCCTGGTAAGCAGGCACACCGGCGGTACGCACGGTTGTCACGCCGGACTCCAATGCGCGACGTGCCTGCTCCAATGATTCGAGATGGGTATGTGCGTCAATCAGGCCCGGCACCAGGTAGTTGTTTTCGCAATCGATGATGTTGTAATCCGTCGGCACCCCTGCAGCGGAATCGATGATGCGTTCAATGGCGCCGTTACTTACCAGGATGGTCTTGCCGGAAATAATCCCATTGTCGACGCCGTTGAAAATATTGGCATTGACCAGCGCAACCGAACGGCTGTCAGCGGCGAAGGCATCCGCGCCAAAAGGCATGATGGCTAACAGGCAAAGTAACAGCTTGATGTGACGTATAAATTTCAGGGTCATATTGGGTCTCTTTGGGTTTAACGTTTCACGTAACGGTAGCGCTCACTCATGTGTTGCAGACAAACATCAAAGGTCCTGCTTATTTGCGTGGTATTCCTGATGCGTTCGATTTTTGGCCAGGTGGCGCGGCGACCTTCCCAGAGTATTTTTTCGACCTCTGCCGGCCCGAAGTTGGAAAACGTTTTTTTGAGGTTCACAATGTGCCGTTCCGGGTAGATGGTGATATCGCCACTGTATGTCTGCCGCGCCATCGCGTGCGCTTTCTTGATAATGGAGCTCAAGCCTGGTAGATCGAAATGCTGGTGAACCAACTCCAGGACATGCTCCAACTGCACCATGGGACCCTTGATAATCACATCCTGGATGAAGGGCAGCAATCCTTTCTCGTCCATATCGTCACTCATGAACGGCAATACATGCGGATTCGTCTGGCTGACGATGTAGTGATTGATATTGTGCAAGCGGTTGACCCGTTCTTTCGGAATATCCTCGTGCACCGAACCGTCAATCCAGCGGCTTTGCGGCATGTAGGCCACCGATTTGCCGTTAAAGTTCTTGGCCCGCAACTGCACCGGCGGGAACAGGCCGGGAATGGCCGACGATGCCAGGACTGCCCTGCGGATCAGGACATTCGGTGCGGTCAGGTAGTTGAGCAGCCGCGGGAACTGGTGGGGGTCGGCCGGTGACACGGTGATGTTGAGGATGCGGTTGGTGTGTACATAGGCCTCGAGGAAAGTCATTTCCGGGATATTGTGTTCAATCGATTTCTTCAGCAGTGACTGGTCCAGCACGCCGGAACCCTTGATCATGTCGGTAATGCCGAACATCCGGCACCATTCGAACTGCATCCGGCTGGGAACCAGCAACTCTTCAAGTTCGGCATCGGTGTGGCTGCAGACGATACCGGCGATGACCGCGCCGGCGCTTGAGCCGGTGATGACACGCGGCATGATGCCCTCGGCCTCCAGTTCCTTGATCACCCCGAGGTGGAACAGACCCTGTGATGCGCCGCCGCTCAGCAACAGGCAGGAACGTCCGAAGCTGCGGGCCGCACGCTTCAGAAAACGCCGTTTGCGCATCGGCGGGAGCGCCTTGATATCGCTGTCACATAGCAGTTGGAGACAGGTGGATACCTCGTCCAGGTATTCATTGATCAGCTTCTTGGTGCCGGTCCGGGCATGCTGGTAGAGTGCCGGATTGGCCATGTTGCCGAGGTTACCGTGCAGTTCCTCGCGCAGGCGGAAGATCGTGCGATCGACATCCCGTTCGCGCCGCAGTTTCTTCAATACGTTCACACGGGAAGCCAGCAAGCGGTAGTCGTATTCGTCCGACTCGTTCTCCTCGCGCCATTTGTCACGCCCCTCATGACGGTCCAGTTCAAGAGCCGCCTCGTACCATTCGGTGTAACTGGTGGCCGTGGCCAGGGCTTTTTCAGCTTTGTCTGGATACTTTATTCATCAGGCGAGAATATCAAACATAAATTTGCGTTTCCTTGTCCGGGATCAAGGCCGGTCACAATATGGCTGGAAGGCCCGTGTGAAAAAGCACGCTAACGGGCTTCCTGTTCCTCTCGATCCTGCTCAACGGCCTGGCGGTAGGCCGCAATAAAATCGCTTTCTTCAACAGAACCTGCAAGGCGCATCGATGTTTTGTCCGCCACGACCGGCAACGAATGGCCGACCAGGGTTTCCATGGCCAGGAAGCCGGTCCACAGATCGTCTGACTTTTGCAGGTACAGATTCCACCGGTTCGCACAATTCCTGTGCGGTCTGGTCGTTGCGGGCTGCGATCAGGCTGGCAAGCGGCAACCTCCCCACCAGGCGGCGGGTATTCGTCTTCGACCACGAAAATATCCCCCTCGTGACCCGGCAAGATGAGTTTTTGCATTTCCCCGGCCGTGCTGTGCGGCTGCACACCAAGGTAATACGGAGACATGATTTCAGCCACGCTCCGGGCCGCCATCAGGCGTTGCTCCCTGGGCCTGTCAAGATCGATACCCAGCCTGAGAATCTGCCGGTGAAAGATCGAACGGGAGAAATAGCGGGTTACCACGGCATTCGCCGCCACCACACCGATCATCACGGCTGTGGCTGCCTGGTAGTTCTCGGTTAGCTCGAAAACAATCAGGATGGTGGCCAATGGCGCCCCGATCACCGATGCGATCAATGCGCCCATACCCACCAGCACACAGATCTGGTAATCGAGAAAGGGCGCAATAAAGCCGGCCAGCCCGCCCAGAGCGGCACCCATGAACAGAGCCGGACCGAAGACGCCGCCCGGGTAACGAAGCCCAAGACAACTCACGCTCGCCAGCAGCTTGGCCAGGCACAACATGGCCAGCATTCCAACCCCGTAGGACGACGCAGCAACAGCGGGATCGAGAATACCCTGCATGGTTTTTTCGCCGAGCCCCAGGGCTTCAGGCACCCACCAGCCGACGGCGCCGGCCAGTGCGCCACCCACGGCGGGCTGAATCCAGATCGGCAAGCGCGCCCGCCCGGCCACCTCGCCTGCCCTGAGAATACCGGTCATGTAAACCAGTGCCACCCCTGCAGCGGCCAGGCCCAGTAAGGCATAGACGGCATACTCCCAAACCACCAGGTGCAGGTTTTCCTCGGTCAGCTTGAGCGCGACGTACTCAAAACCGTGATAGCGTGTTACACCCACCGCCACCACCGAAGCCACGGTTATCGGTGCGAGTGCGCGCAGCGAGAAATGCCCGATGATCACCTCGTGAGCAAATATCACACCTGCGATCGGCGCATTGAACGAGGCTGAAATTGCAGCGGCCACACCACAGCCAAGCAGCACACGCAAGCCGGTGCGCGTCAGGCCGATGAACTGTCCGAGGATAGAACCCACCGTGGCGCCCAGCTGTACCGCCGGGCCGTAGCGGCCAACCGAAGCGCCCAGCCCTAGGGCCAGGGCATCACAGCCCGCCGTAATGAGGCCATCCTTTATCTTGAGGCGCCCATTGTGTTCGTGTACCGCAATGATCACATTGGCCGGTCCCCGAAAACGCTGCCAGCGAAGCGCCTTGAGGACCAATCCGAAAAACAAGCCCCCCGCCGTCAGCAGCAGCAACTGGCTCAGGCCGGGTGAAATACCCCCTTCCTGGTGAACCCACTGGTCAAAAAGTCGATAGGAAACTCGAAAACCATAAGCGCCGTATGCCACCAGGATACCGAGGATGATGGCCAGGCCGGATAAGCCAGGCAACGAATAATTGAGCTGCCGCCGGATGCGTGCTGCCACACTGGTGCTCTCACTTAACTGGTCAACAACGAGGGCTGTCTCCAGTGTTTCACTGCCTTTGTCTTCTGATAGGGTTTTCGTTGTTGAGGTTGTGCCGGACTGCATGATGGTTGAAATAGTATGCCTTCTTTTACTTCTTTTCGCGAGTATGCTTGATCTGGGTCAAGTCAATATCAGTGTGTTCGATTTAAGTTAATAGCTCAGGGAAGGGTAAAATTTACGCAAAGGGGAATACACAATGTCATATACATCATATGCTACAGCAGACCGGAAAACTTCGAAATACTACATAGAGGAGGCCGGCGCACAGCTAGAATCAGAAGTCGTTGAGAAGCTCGATTCTTCAGAGTCTCCAGCCGCAAACGATGGCTGCAGCCCATATGGCTCAACGGAATCGAATCAACACTTTGGCGAAAGCCTGGATTTTGGAGATGTGGACCAGGATTTGATTTGAGGGAAAGGCCACCCGTGGTGGCCATAAAGTCCCAATAGCCAACTGCTGCAAACGCGCTTAAACATGGAGTCAGTGCCCTTTTTTTGGGTGTTGTATTCTGACACTTCAGCTTCCGGGGCTGACATCATGGACGTACTCGCGGCGCATTCTGGAAGTAACTACCCACCCCAGCGGCCCAACCATCGTACAGAAAAAAGCTGTTTACACCAGGGGCGGAAACCCGCCCCTGGCGTTCAACTTTCCTGGTAAACGAACCTAGCCGAAGTTGGCAGCCACGAAGTCCCAGTTGACCAGTTTCCAGATCTCATCGAGGTACTTCGGACGCGCGTTGCGGTAGTCGATGTAGTAGGCGTGTTCCCATACATCGATGGTCAGCAACGGCTTCTTGCCGTCGCGCATCGGGTTGGCGGCATTCGATGTGTTGACGATTGCCACGCTGCCGTCGCTGTTTTTAACCAGCCAGGTCCAGCCGGAGCCAAAATTTCCCACGGCCGATTTGATGAAGGCTTCCTTGAATGCGGCAAACGAACCGAAAGCCTTGTTAATCGAAGCCCCGAGTGCACCGGCGGGCTCACCGCCGCCTTCCGGGCTCAGGCCGTTCCAGTAAAACGTATGGTTCCAGACCTGGGCTGCGTTGTTGAAGATACCGCCGTCGGATTTCATGACGATATCCTCAAGCGAGGCATTTTCGAATGCCGTTCCCGGCACCAGGTTGTTCAGGTTGGTAACGTAGGCCTGGTGGTGTTTACCGTAGTGAAAGTCGATGGTTTCTTCCGAAATTACGGGTTCAAGTGCGTCTTTGGCATATGGCAGTGCGGGCAATACGTGCGCCATGATAAAACTCCTTTGATCAAAGTGAATAGAAACTCTCTACCTAATATAGGGATGAAGATGTCCCAGATAAAGGGGTCAGCCCCTTTTCCCTGAATCAAGCCAGCAATTTTTCCAGCAATGCCCCGGCATCAGCACGCGTCAGGTAGCGGGGTACGGCGTAAGTGCCGTGGGCCTCTGCAAATGCACGGTCGATGATCTTGTCGAAATCCTCCCGCTTGAGTTCCTTGACGGTTTCGGGAATCTGCATATCCGCATTCAGCTTGCGGATCCGCGCGATGAACGCATCTGCAAGTTCAGCGTCCGATGCGCCACGCTCACCGGTATCGGTAATACGGGCCAGCTCGGCAAGGCGGTGGGCACAGTTCGGTTTGGAGAATTCCAGCACGTAGGGCATCACGATGGCATTGGCGAGCCCATGCGGCACGTGGTACAGGCCGCCAAGCTGGTGCGCGATGGCATGTATATAACCCACTCCGACGCGTGTGAATGCGAGGCCGGCCATGCTGGCCGCCACGGCCATACGCTCACGGGCCTCCAGGTTCTGGCCGTCGCTGTAGGCGGTGATGAGGTTGCGCATGATACTGGCCGTTGCCATGCGCGCCAGCTCATCGGTTTCAGCCTTGGCAATGGTGGAAATATAGGCTTCGACCGCGTGGGTCAGCGCATCCATACCCGTGGGTGCCGTGATGAAAGGCGGCAGCCCGACCATCAGCTGGGGGTCAAGCGCCACCATGGAAGGCACGGTTTTCGGGTCGATAATGGCAAGTTTGATCTGCGCCACCTTATCCGATACAACGGCCGCGATGGTCACCTCGGCACCGGTTCCGGCAGTTGTTGGAATAGCAAAAAAAGGCAGGCAACGCTTGCGTGGCCAGGCATACAGCCAGACCCCGGTGAGCTTTGATGGGTGGCAGTTGTTGGCATGGCTGAGCAGAATCGCTTTCGCGCCATCGATCGACGATCCGCCGCCGACGGCGAGCACGGCATCGGGTTTAAAATTTTTGAGACTTTCGACACCCTTAAGAACCAGCTCATAATCCGGGTCGGGTTCGATCTCGCTAAAAACCCCTACCTCGATCTTGCTGTCCTTCATCAGGTCGATGAGCGGATTCACCAAACCGAGCTGGAACAACTGCCTGTCGGTAATCACCATCACCCGTTTCACGCCAAGGCCGATAATCTCGCGGACCATGGATGAGGAAGCGCCAGGCCCCACGAAGGAGAAGGGTTTGGGGAAGTTCAACACATACCCGGCCAGACCGAAGATTCCCACCCTGATACGACTCAGAACGTACATTTGCCAACCTCCTCCTAGGACCTTCAACTATACATCAAGACGCTTTGAAATCAGCGTAAAAACTTCCGAAAAACCCATATTTCCATTGATCCCGGTTGCATGATCTATCAGTCGGTAATATGGGCTTCGAGATCCCGTATCAGGGCTTGAAACTCCGCGTTTTCGTGTAACAGTTGTGGTGCAACTTCAATCAGCCTGTCGACATCTTGCCGGGGGAGTTCCAGCGTGGTCGGCACTGACTGAAGCCACTCCCTTAGTGCCGGGTCCGCTATCGCCTCAAAACTGATATGAAACAGGTAGATGTCGAACTCACCCGTCAGGCCCTCTTCTGTTACACCAAATGTTTTTAGGCAGCTGATGGATACTTTTTCGTAACACGCGGAGCCCAGTTCCGCCCGTGTACATAGCGACCTGGCATGATTGTCACAGTTGCTCTTTGTACGGCGCTGCTCACCCAGCCATTCACGCCTTTCACGCACATCCCGTTTGATCAGGTTGACGGTTTCATAAGAGTATTTGTCCAGCGGTCGTGTTGCAGCAGTAAATGCAGAGGATAATGCGCCGGGTGGTTTGGCACTCAGGTCGCCTTTGAAATCAGACTTTGAAGCGGCATCCACCATTATGATTACCAGCCTCTTGATGGCGCCCTGGGTCACCCGCTCGAACTGGTCCGTCACCTTGAACGCAAGCCGGGGTGTGCGTATGCCCATATTGTCTGAAATTCCGCTATCGAGCAGGTGTATATAGGGCCGCCTGTTGATGTCTTCATAGCTGAGAACGTCGCCTGCGGCCATATGTACCAATGGCTCCGCTTCCGCTCCGGCTAACAGCGCGTCCTGCACCCACGCGGGTGTGATGTAACCACAGCGCCCATCGTTGTAATTTTTCAGGGTAATGGGCGTAAAGTAGGGGGTGAACGCCAGCGATGCGGTTACGGCGCGGGCAACAGAGACCTGAGACAGGTCCGAGCAGATCAGGTCGAAGTAGCCTTGTACAAAAGAAAACTGTGAACCAATTCCCATATCGGTCGTATTGAGCATGATAAAAGGGCGTTGGCCTTGCATATCTGCAAAGGTGCGCCCGTCGAACATGTGCTCATCGAAATACTCAGCCAACAGATCACTGCGGCTGAACTTGCCCGACGCCGTACGCGGCCACCAGAACGGATTCATGAGCCTTCTTCTGAGCGAAGTTTCCAGTTTGCGGTATAGAACATCACCCACAAATTCATTCAGGAAGACTGCCTTGCCAAACAGGCCATAGTACGCGGCGGGAATACTCGAGGCGGAGGAACTGCTGATGATGTCCACTTCATCCAGAAGGCTGCGCTCGTCTTCACCAAAGCGTACGCGATCGAGGTAGGCCATTACGCCATAATCAAGGGCTGTGACCCGGGTGCCGCCACCGGACAGGCTCATAACCACGAACAGCTCATCCGAATTTTTCTCACCGAGTGTCCGGTTGGCCATCCGGTAACCGGCGTTTTCATCGGTGTGTTGCAGCGGTGGATTGACCGGGTAACTGGCACAGCCGCAACAAAATGCGAAGACCGCACTTAAAATGTATAAAACGAATGGACGACGCATCTGCTTCCTGCGCTTAAGGCACCGGGCGCCGCTGCAGGAATTCGCCAATCGCAGCCTGGTAGCGGTTCCTGTTCAGCAGAAAACCGCCATTGTGGTCACCTGAAAGCACCAGCATCTCCTTCGGTTCCGGTGCTGCTGCGAATATGGACTGGCCCATATCAAACGGGATGATTTCGTCCTGTTGGCTGTGGATAACCAGCAAGGGGCTCGAGATCTGTTTTACGTATTCTTCCACGGGGTACTTCAGGCGCGTGATCAGCCGCGCCGGCAGGAAGGGGTACAGACGGCCGGCCATGTCCGCGCCGGATGTAAAGCAGGATTCGAGAATAACCGATCCCGGTGTGGTGCGCGCGGCGAGCCATGAGGCCACTGCACCACCGAGCGAACGGCCGAAGATGACGATTTTTTCAGGTGCAATATTTCGCATATCGACCAGGTAGTCCCATGCGGTTTGTGCGTCGGTGTAGGTGCCCTGCTCGCTGGTGCTGCCGCTGCTCTGGCCGTAACCACGGTAATCGATAATCAGGACATCCAGATCCAACTCGTGGAATATTTCAATGCTGTCCAAACGATGCGAAATATTGCCGGCATTGCCGTGAAAGAACAGCACAACCCCGGTGGAATTCGTAGAGGGTACATACCAGCCGTGCAGGCGTTCATTATCACGGGTTGGCAGTGATACATCTTCATATTCGAGGCCGATATCAGCTGGCGAGGCGGTTAACGCACGTCCGGGAAAGTTCGAAAGAAACACCATCCTGCCCTGCATCAGGTAGAGCACCAGCATCAGGATGAGATAGACGCTGACCGCAATGGTCAAGATACTTACAAGAGTCCGCATATCGATTTTTTACCTCGCAACGCCGCCTGGATAAGCCAGTGGGGGTTCTTGCCATTTATTGTTCGCGGGCGTTAAATCATAGTATATCTCACCGATCAGGCCCCTGGATCATGCCGTACGCCCTGTTTGCAGACCTTGTGCTCTTCCTGCATGCGACATTTATCCTGTTTGTCGTATTGGGCGGCCTGCTCGTGCTCTGGCATCGCCGCCTGATCTGGCTTCACATCCCCGCTGCGGCCTGGGGCATCCTCATCGAGTTCCAGGGCTGGATCTGTCCGCTGACCTACCTTGAAAACGACCTGCGGGACGCTGCCGGCCGCGGTGTTTATGCAGTTGGATTCATCGAACACTACCTGGTGCCACTGGTTTATCCTTCGGCACTAAGCCATGAAACACAGGTTATGCTGGGGCTGGTTGTGCTAATCGTTAACGTGGTTATCTACACACTGGTTTGGCGTAAATTGCGGACAAAACCAGAGTTGTAAGAGGCAATAGTCTGATCAAATAGTCTTGCTGTGGTGTCTTTTCGCAACGCGCCGGGAAGTCAGGGAATCAGAATAATGTCAGAATTTTACAGACAACCACTGTCAGTTATACGACATTTTTTGTCAAACCAGGTTATTTACAGTGACCTAGAAAGATGTTTGGTTTCTTTTAACTTGTTGTAATAAAAGCATTTATTCTAGTCTCCCTTACAATGGCGCGCTTTTTGTATTGTAAAGGGGGGGAGGACTACGTTTGTGACAAACATAGTCTTTCAGGAACCAGAGAATTTATGGACAAGGAAACTTGGCCTCACCTGTGATAACCACAGCTAGCGGATAGTGCTTGGTGAGGGCATGGATTGTCCGGCTCATAGCCGTCACAAAAGGGAGATAGTGCTATGTTATTTTACACAACCTTATTTTTTATCAGTTTTTTAGTGGCGGTGCCGATTACGATTCTGATTTATCAAACAATTTCTTCAGTTCATAGGTCAGGTTCAGATTTCAGTGGCGATGAACTCGTCGCCGCGACTGGAAGGATTTCAGGCCAGAATGGCCGTGCCACACCATTGAAGCCAAATAATGCTATCGGCACAATTCGGCGCAATCCGGATTCTGTTAAGGCTTTTCGCGAAGAGAATTCCGCATCCGCGGACAGGTCTTTCAAAGTCGCGGAGACAAAAGCGTTGGCACCAAAGGCTCGAAACCCTGGATCTGTAAGCAAACCTTTTTCGCCAAGCTTACCTCTACGCGTGCCAAACGTTGCAAACGGAAGCAGACCCTGGGGCTGGTAATAACGCTGATGAATGTCGGTTTTATAGGATTTATAGATAACAAGTACCAAATGATGGAAGACATCGGTGCCAAGAGGAATTCAGAGTTTATTCAATACGCCTTCAAGTACGGGTTGGTCGCCCGAGCCATTCAGAACCTGTTAATTTTATCAGTTCCCCCGAACACCGATTTCCCTCATCATATGTTAGTACAAACACGATCTGCAGCAGGATGCTTCAGAGGATAGAGGGTAAGGAAGCCTCCCTCCTATGTGTCACTCCGAAAATATCTTTTGCTCAGCTCGTCAGGACAAGGATTCCCATAAATCCGGAATTTCCCTGCAAAGAGATTCCTGGTTCTTCGGGTACCAAGGGACACAAGCGGTCATTCCGGCTTGTCAAATAGGGAGCTAGTAGTCATGTTAAACACCAGAAATCACCAACTAACCAGATTTGGAGTCGCTGCCAATATTTCCGTGGTTGCAGCATTCTCACTGCTGACTGTTTTCCTGATATCTCACCCACAGGACACCGCTAGCAATCATGAAGCGGCACGTAGCTCCTACATCGTACAGGTCGCCAGCCTGGAGCAAGCACTTGGCGGTGTTGAGATCATACCGGCCGTCAGCCTGGAGCAAGCGCTTGCCAGCGTTGATGATGCAGGCGGTTAGATCAACCACGCCTCGATAGCCTGTATCACTAAAAGGACAGAAGCTCTGGGGTCAGAAACCCTGACCCCTTCACTCCTTCGATTGACCTCCCTCAATTACAGAGAAAAGTGTTTCTGCTTTAATAAGGCAAACCTTATGGAAGCTGGACTGATGGAAACACACGCCCACGAAGTAATGCGCCTGATGCTGGAGCTGGATACTGATTTCAGCCGCGAGTCACTGGCCGATGCCATCATTGAGCGCTTCGGTGCAGATGCTAAATTCCATTCCTGTTCGCAAGCCGGCATGGGTGTCCGTGCCGTCATCGATTTTCTGGAAAGCCGGGGCAAATTCGTTGCGCGCGCGGAGGGCTTCAACACCGCACAGGACAAAATTTGCAGTCATTAACAATAGCGGTTATCCATAAATTGGCGGACAATGAATAAGCCGTACTGATGGCTGATAAAGCGCAACGGGAACTGAATGGGTGTCACCAATATGATTGATCAATCGCGCATGATGGGCACCGCCGCGTTCAAGAAAGAAATCAATCACCTGCTTTATTCCACCAGCTTCACCGGCAGTGATGGTGAATTTGACCCGGGCTGGAACAGCCGCGATCACGCGCTGGTCATGGCATTGATGCTGAAGAGCGGTGATACCTATCCGAAAATTGCCAACGGCAAGTGCATGTTTGTGCAGGGGCCGGTGGCCGGCAATGCCGCATTTACCATTGGCCAGGAAAGCCACTACAAGAGTGGGCATGGCTGGATCGTGCATTCAAAGTTCGGGCTCATTGATGTCAGCCCAACCCTGCTGTCGAAAAAGCACCGCTTCAGGGAGCCGTTTAATGGGGTCTTCAACCGTGTCTGGCTGCCACCGGGCAAGGAGAGGACAAGTGTGGTGGTGTGTGACAACCCCATCGATTACGAAAAAGAGATCGAAAACGCCAGTCGCAAAATGGCCCATTCAACCGCGGTGTATTTGCAGCTGGATGATTCTGAAGTGACCGAAAAAATGATCGAAAGCCCCTTCAAATTTCTGAACTCCCGGTTCTCGACCGAGATAAAAAGCCGTTTTGGCCCGGATTTCTATCCGGCTGCGGCAAAACACCTGCATGACTTCATGCTTGGCAAAGCGGATTCATTGATGAGCCAGGCCAGGATAAAGGCCTGGGGTACGGTTGTTGACGGATATTCCGGGCAATAAGCACGCACACCCCGGGCGAACCGGTGTTCGGCACCGTGTGATATCGGTCAACTAAGCTACCAGGGCAATTCTTCACCCTGCCAATCGTAGAATTTGCCGTTATCCGACGCATCCAGTCCCGTGATCACTTTCATCAGGCCATTACCGCTTTGATCGGGTGTAATGTTTCCCTGGCCCTCGTTCATATCGGTTTGCACATAGCCGGGATGCATCACGACAAAGGTTACACCCTGCTTGCCAAAATCCACGGCAAAGGTCTTGTTGATACTGTTGAGCGCTGTTTTGCTGGCGCGGTAGCCCGCACAACAGCCCCAGGTATTGCGCTCGATGCTGCCCATCGTGCTGCTGATATTCACCACCAGCTTACGCTCGCTTGACAGCACATTCTGGAACAGGGCCTTCATCACCCTGACAGGGCCCAGCGTATTGACGTTGAGCACCCATTCCATGGATTCCAGATCCAATGAAGCCATATCCTTGCTATCCTCACCCTTAATACCGGCGTTATTGATCAGGATATCAATGGGTGTATCTGCCAGGCGCCGCGCCATCGCATCAACGCTGGCCTGGTCCGTCACGTCCAGCTGTTCAACCCGTGCACCCGTTTCTTTCAGCTCAGTGGCCTCTTCCGGGTCACGCGCCGTGCCGATGACCTCGAAGCCTGCATCACTGAAGTTCCGGGCCAGGGCCAGGCCGACACCCCGGTTGGCGCCCGTTATGAAAACGGTGCCTTTTGAATCGGCAGCGAATGTATTAAGTGATATTGAGCTGACAAAGCACAAAAACAGAACAGAAACCAATTTGAAAATGCTTTTCATGTAAACCTATCCTCTGTGATTAATTGGCTGGTCGAACCGGGACCCGAATCGCGATGACGGTATTATCAAATCCGGTTGGAATCAGCGCCAGCTGCAGCTTGGCAGCATAACCATGGTTGGCGCTGCTGACACCGGGGCCGGCAAAGACCACCAGGTCATTTTCACCCTCAAAGCGTATCAATGGCCCGGCGACCGGTGTGACCTGCAGTGTGCCATCCGGTTCAAATTCGATACCGTCGATGTCGGTGATCCAGTCCGGGCCGATGGTCACGACCGTATCGTCATCCAGATCAACACGCCAAAGCCGTTCGCCGCCGACATACAGTTTACCGTTATACAGGGCGATGCCATTGGCGCCTTTAAACCGCGCTTCTCCGGTTAACACCGACTGCGTACCATCGGGTGATAGCCTGATGACCTGGTGCCTGGCCGTGTCAGTTACATAAACCACGCGCTCATCTGATACGGCAAGATCATTGGCCACGGTGGTTTCAAGGTCGGTTGTTTGCAGCAGCTCAAAGCCGGGCCAGGCAAAAATTTTCAGACGATTATTATCGACCAGGTAGAGCTGCCCGCCCGTAAGGGCCATTCCCAGCGGTGCATCGAGACCTTCCAGTACACGCCAGTCAAGCGCCTCGCCCTGCGCGCTGAGCAGACTGAGAAAACCGTTGCCGCGCTGACGAAAATCGCAGACATTCGAAACCAGCAAGGTGTCGTCGGGCAACGCCAGCACGGTTTCAGGCTCACAGAACCCGCCCTCCGCGACCCAGGCGATATCCGCCTCAGTTGGATCCGGTGCGGCCGGGGTGATTGCCAAAGCCATCAGCAGGGGCAGTAAAACGTTCATTTCGAGGATGCCGAAATCATAGGGCTATATTTATGCCAGATTTTCGTGCAAACCGCTACCTATGCCGTCCTTTGGGCTGAGTGATGTTCCCGGGTTTTTTTTGCTCTCCATATCAATCTTGACAATTCATGAAAATTCATGAAATATGCAGATATGACACTTAAAAAATTCGCAACGCAGATCGAAGAAACTGCACTTGAAGAACTCCGTGCCTATGCCAGGAGCACCGGCAGGAGCATTTCTGGCGTGGTTACAGAGGCCGTTGAAGAGTACCTGAAAAAAGCCAGTGTCCGCCCGGCTTTCCGCAGCGCCATGGATGAAGTGCTGGATGATCATGCCGAGCTACTGAGCAGACTGGCCAAATAGTGATCCGGGCGGTTTTATTTCCCACCTTACAGGAAACGCTTGAACTGCATGAGCAGTTGATAAAGCGCTTTGGCGGCTCAGCGGGTGTGCGTGATATGGGCCTGCTGCAGAGCGCTTTGTTGAGGCCGCAAACGGGTTATTACGATACGTTGTCGCTGCAGGCCGCAGCGCTGCTCCAAAGCCTGTGCCAGAACCATTGCTTCATCGACGGGAATAAACGTGTTGCCTTTGCATGCGCCGCAATATTCCTGAGGATGAACGGCTATCGTTTAAGTGTTAAGCCCGATGATGGCGAGCTCTTTTTGATCGAAAGTGTCATTAAAAAGAAGATAGCGCTCGAAGACATCGCTGCCTGGCTTGAAAACAGGATGAATAAGGTGGCCCAGGATTAAGGTCAGAGTAAAAGCGCACCGGGGCCTTTATGCGTTGTCAGCCATGGTTCGGCCATTGCCGACATGAAACTTGATATCCTCGAGGATCATGTAAAGGCAGGGCACCAGCACCAGGATAATCGCGGTTGCGAAAACAATTCCGAAACCAAGCGATATGGCCATTGGCACCAGGTAGGCCGACTGGCGGGAAGTTTCCATGATGATGGGTGTCAGGCCGCCGAAGGTCGTCAATGTGGTGAGTATGATCGGCCTGAAACGCCGCAGGCCGGCCATGTGAATGGCATCGAAAGCGGAGTGCTCATCCCGCTGCCGGTTGGCAAAGTCGATCATGATCAGGGCATCGTTTATAACCACGCCGGATAGCGCAATGACGCCCATGAAACTGATAAGTGACAGGTCAAAGCCCAGGATAATATGCCCGATAATTGCGCCGACGACGCCAAACGGGATCGCTGTCATTACGATGAGTGGCTGCAGGTAGCTGCCGAAGACAATCGCCAGCAGGGCGTACATCACCGCGATGGCCAGTCCGAAACTGCCCCATAAAGCGGCCGTCGATTCCCGCATCTCCGCCTGGCTGCCCTCGAAGGTCCAGGTAAGGCCGGGAAAATCCGCGCGTAAATCCGGCAATGTTTCCGCCTGGATCGCTTCGAGCACCCGCGACACCTCACGCTTGGGTTCAACATCCAGGCCGACGTTCACAACCCGCCGGCCATCGCGCCGGTTGATCGAGCTGAAGGCCGCCCCGCGCTTCACCTCGACCACTTCCAGCAGCGGAACCTCGACGCCAGCGGGCGTCATGATGACCAGGTCTGCAAAAGACTGGATATCCTTGCGGTCCTCTTTTGGCAACTTGACGCGAACCTCGATTTCATCGGTGCCGCGAATCTGCCGCAGGGCCAGCGCGCCATAGAACGCATCGCGCACCTGCTGACCGACGTCCGCCGGTGTCAGGCCGAGGTTCCTGCCTTCCGGTAACAGGGTGAAGTCAAACTGGGCTTTACCCTTGTCATAGTTGTCACTGACGTTGGTTGCACCTTCAAACTCCTGTACCCGCGTGAGAAGCGCCTGGCTGGCCGACTCCAGGACCTCGATATCCGAATGGCTCAGGTCAATGCTGATATCCTTTCGCCATCCACCCGGACCCCGCTCCGCCTCGAAGGTAATCTGGCTTACGCCCTCGATGTCGCCGATCTGGTCACGCCATAGTGCAATGATTTCCTCGGCCGTCATGTCGTGCTCATCCGGTGGTCTCATGACGATTTCCACGTCGATAAAACTGCCGCCCCGGACGTTGGTCTTGACGCCTTCGGCCACTTCGTAAAGGTTGTGTTCTTCAAACATCCGGCGGGTGGAAGCAGTCACCAGGCCGGCCACCCTGGCGGCCTGGTCGGGCGTCGTGCCAACCGGCAGGCGGATGCCGGCCTCGATCTCGTCGGCGGCCACCTCGGGCATCATGATCATGCCCATGTGGCCGCTGGTGCCATAGCCCGCGACAACGACAAAGATGGCGATGGCTGCGCTCAGCGAGATATAACGGTGACGCAGGCAAAGATCGAGCAGGTGCCGGTAATGGGTATCGACAAAGCGGCTGAAGCCATGTGAGAAAGACTGCTGCCACGCGTGAATACGCCGCCCGAATCCCGTACGCGGCTGGCTGGAACTATGCGCCAGGTGGGCGGGCAGAATATAAAGTGCCTCCAGCAAGGAGATGGCTAAAACGATGATAACCACTGCCGGCAACGGCGCCCAGAATTTACCTGTCGTACCCGGCATGAACAGCAACGGCACAAAGGCCACGATGGTCGTGATGATGCTGAAGGTGACCGGTGTGGCGATCTCTCTGGCGCCCTTGATTGCGGCCTGCGTGTGGTCCAGCCCCTTCTGCCGGAACTCGTAAACATTCTCACCCACGACAATGGCGTCATCGACGACAATACCCAGCACAACCAGGAAGGCGAACATCGAGATCATGTTGATACTGACCCCTATCGCCGGCAGGAACAAAATGCTGCCGACGAAAGAAATGGTCATACCCATCATCACCCAGAAGGCAAGACGGACCTCGAGGAAGACGGCCAGTATCAGCAGCACGATGCCAATGGCCATGAAGCCGTTTTTCAGGAGCAGGGACAAACGCTGTTCATAATCCTTGGCGCTATTGCTGTCGATTCGCCACTGCACACCGGCGGGAAGCGTGGTCTCGACATCCGCCATGATCGCCTCCACGCGCTCGGCGATTTCCAGCGGCGACTGGTCACCCACCCGGAAGATATCCACCTCCACGGAAGGCGTCTGGTTAAACTGCGAATGAAAGCCGGATTCTTCGAAGCCATCGGTGATGGTGGCGATCTCGCCGAGCGTCACTGCGGCCCCGCTATTGGTCGAGATAATCTCGATCTTCTCGAAGTCGTCGGCCCATTGGCGCCGCTCCTTGAGTCGCAGCAGCACCTCGCCGGCATTCGTTTCGACGGTTCCGGCCGGTACGTCTTCGCTTGAACGGCGAATCAGGCTGGCGACCTGTCCGAGGGTCAGGCCGTACTCGCGCAAACGGTATTGCGGGATTTCAACGTGGGTTACGTAATCGGGGGCGTTGCCAAGTTCTACCTGGGTGATGACGGGATCGGCGAGAAACCGGTCACGCAACTGTTCGGCGAGTTTTCTTAAGGTCCAGATATCAACCGGGCCGTAAAGCACGATATTCATAACCTCGCGCTGTTGTGACGCGAGCGTAACTTCCGGCTCCTCGGCATCATCGGGAAAGGTACGGATACGGTTGACCGCCTGGTCGATGTCCTGGAAAGCCTTCATGCGATCGGTGCCGGTGACCAGTTCGATACGAGTCGAGCCAGAACCTTCACGTGCGTTCGAACTGATAACCTTGATGCCCTCGATCCCGCGTACCGCGGATTCGACCGGCCGCAGTATGCCCTGCTCGACCTCGGACGGGGCCGCACCGGGATAACTCACACTGACGTTGACGATATCCAGGTCAAATTGCGGGTAGACCTCCTTCTGGATATTGAATGCAGTCCAGATTCCACCCCCGATAAGCAGAATCATCAGCAGGTTCGCCGCAATTGAGTGTTGCGCCATCCAGGCAATGGGGCCCGGAAACCGGCCGCCGTTCAGCCTGGCCTGTTGAGATGGTCTTTTCATGGCGTGGCTTCGGCCAATCGCAGTGCAGCGCCATCAAATACGGTCGCCAGGTTGGTCGTGATCACCTGGTCCGCGGTGCTCAGCCCTTCACGGACGTAGGCAAATTCGTCATCCCGGAATACGATGTCGAGATCACGGATACGCAGCGTGCCATTTTCATCAATCCAGATGGTGTCGTCCTTGCGAACGTAATCCCGGTCTATCCGGATGACATCCTGAATCGGTATCCCCGCGATACGGGCCTCTACGAAGGAGCCTATCATCAGTGGCGGCAGGCCCGCGGATTCCGGCTCATGCGACAGCGGGTCCGCAACCGTGAGCAGCACGCGCGCAAGCCGTGTCTGGTCTTCCAGTTCGCCGATCAGGCGGTGTACGCTGCCCTCGCGAAACGTGCCTTCGGGCCAGGCAGCGCGGTTGCGAATGTGCACCCCTGAGCCTCGGAGTCCCACGCTCTTCGGAAAAGTCGATCCAGCGCAGGTTCGATACCGGCACGGCGGCTTCAACCCAGTAGTGCTCGATACCAACCAGCCTGCCAAGGGCCTCACCGGGTGACACCTGTGATCCCTCGTTGGCTTCCCGGTTAATGATATGGGCGGCAAACGGCGCGCGGATCCGGGTCCGATCGAGGTCGAGCTCCGCGCGCCGTACAGCCGCCTCGGCCGCCTCCACGCGCGACCGTGCCGTGTTCAGTTGCGGCTCACGCAGCACGAGGGACTTGTACTCGGAAGAAATCGACCCTTCCAGTTCCTTATAGTCTTTTTTAGCGAGATCCTGGCGGCCCAGTTCCAGTTCGAGATCAGCGCTTGCCTGCAACAGCTCGCTTTTGCGCTGCAATACGATCACCTCGTAATCTGCAGGATCGATTTGCAGCAGGACTTCGCCTGCATCGACAAAGCCGCCCGGTGTGAATGACTCTGAAACCG
The DNA here is from genome assembly GCA_963704855.1 of uncultured Gammaproteobacteria bacterium. GTDB lineage: Bacteria > Pseudomonadota > Gammaproteobacteria > Xanthomonadales > SZUA-36 > SZUA-36. Next base: position 45,815 of record CAVPHY010000010.1, on the reverse strand, counting down.
TGATGATTTCACCGCTGACCCTCGGGCTCAGAACGATTTCTTTTTCGGGGCGCACGGTTCCCATGACCCGGATTTCAGGTTGAAACGTGCCGCGCTCGCCTTGCGTTACTTCGACCAGCATGGCGGTGCGCTTACTTGCGCTGCTGCGCTGTGCCTTTGGTTCCGTCAGGTGGATAACGGTAATCACCGAAACTGCCAGCAGCAGGATGACGATGCAGATGACAATGGTTGTTTTCCAATTCACTTGAGCGGGCTCCAATAAGGCCTTGCGGGCTCATTAACTACAGCATTTAAAGATTGTGGCACGTAGCACTAATAATAAACCAGTCGCGCACGCCATTTCTAAATATATTATACAATAAATACCAACTATGTATAACTATATTGAATATATATCAAGATAGCATTTGACATACTTATACAAATGTTATACATTACACACTCACCCACAGGAAGACACTATTATGCTTACCAAACAAAAGTTCAATATTTTTGGATTCACTATCGCCATTACCGCTGCACTGTTACTCGCCACGAGCGCGATGGCCGGTCACCATGAAGCGGAGAAGAAAGACATCGTGGACACTGCCGTTGCCAATGGCAGCTTCACCACGCTCGCTGCCGCCCTGCAAGCCGGTGGTCTCATCGCTACTCTGAAGTCGGATGGACCGTTCACGGTGTTCGCACCTACTGACGAAGCATTTGCAAAACTGCCGGAAGGCACCGTTGAAATGCTGCTTCTGCCGGAAAACAAGGACCAGTTGGTTGCGATCCTGACCTACCACGTTGTGCCTGGGAAGGTCAGCGCTGCCGAGGTGGTCAAGCTGGATTCCGCGACGACGGTAAATGGCTCTGATGTTCAAATCGATGTTCGTGATGGCGACGTATATATCAACGACTCGCTTGTAATTATGGCGGATGTTTATGCCAGCAATGGCGTCATTCACGTGGTTGATACCGTTATTTTACCCGAATGATTATCCAGTAAATGTTATTCCGGGCAGGCGTCATGACGCTTGCGCAACAACGGCCGGCTTCAGGTGCAATATCTGAAGCCGGCTTTTTCTAAGAGAAATGTAGCCGGGTATACTTATGAACCAAAAGCCGGCAAGAGCCGCCTTGAGAACCGCAGTGATCAGAACTGGCATCACTGCTGTTGCTGGCGGGTTCGCTGTATTTGATTTGCGGTTTGCTGGGCTGGCTACCGTTGGAATTGGAAGTTGTCGCCTGGAACAACATTCGCATCGTCTCCGGAGTGGCCATTTCGGGGTGCCTGATGGCAGCCATTGGGTTCGGAGACGAATAGTTTAACTAACATTAAAAGAGGATTAGAAAATGTTCAAAAAATCTGACCTGTTTTTACTTCTCGCGGTCCTGATTTCGTTTTTTGTATCGGGGTACCTGTGGTTCAACGGCCAAAGAATGGAAGGTCTTTTCACGGCCATTTGGGTTCCTTCGATACTGGGTATCGGGATCTATTTCAAGTTAATGAGCTTGGAGGCGCGAAACAAATGACTGATATGAACATTTTGGCTACCGGTATAGTTGTTTTTGGATTAATGCTTGTTGGTGTGATATTGACGGTACTCGAATTTCGTCAAATTTCAGCTGACAGCGCAGCCGAAAGTGATTCAAGAGCATCCCGCCCCAAATCGGAACCGCTCTAAAACTGTCCTGGTTCAGACCTCCAGGCTTGACATGACACTAGTAGCTGGCGGATTGAACGCATCCGGGCAAACTGAAACTCAATACCCGGGTGCGCCAGCCCGCCAATGAAGTCACCTCGTAATATTCATGCGTGTACCAAAAGGTGCAATCATTATCGGGGTCGACATCCATCGTACTGTAATTGCCCCATCGCGGATTATCGAAGGCCTGCGAACCGGAGCCTGAAACTGCCACATATTCGGCTCCCGGCATCGATCCCGGTGCGTCGTCGGCCATGCGGTGTGCTATGCGAATGCCCGGAAACACGGTTGAACCGGAAGCGGCATAGCCCAGCGCGATGTTCCCCTTCTGGATCCATCGAAATGCTGCCCATGAAATAGTTCAAATCCTGGTCCTGGTGGGTACCCTGTTGATGGACCGTCCAGCTGCCGTCGGGTGGACGACGCAACTCGTACCACCTGATACCGGCGTGGCCTGCGCCATCGGTATCGATGGTGTGGTTGAAAAGCAGGGATTCATGATTCGCCCATGTTGCGGTATTGAAGCCGCCATTGCGGCCAGATACTGAGTGTTTCCAGCAACTGGGGGGTGCCTGGCTGGGGAACGCATGTGTCCAGTATTGCAGTTGAGCAGAGTATGGAATCGAACGTATCAACCGGCAGGACGTCCTGTTTAACAAAGGTGGAACCGGAGGGGTTGCTCCAGTCAACGGAGAAGCTGAACACCTCGACACGGTCAACGCCATTGCCAACCCGGTCATCATCCATCTGTCGTGCAAACCAGGCAGGTGAACCGCCAGGTGGCGGCGGTCCGTCAGGATCACCGGGAAGCAGGGCGATACCCGGATTCGAAACCTGGAAGCGGACCACGCCAGCCGCTTGCCCTGCGAGCATTTTGCTGCGCTCGAGTGCCCAGACGTCAAGCCCGAGATTGAAGCCTTCGACCGTACTCAGGTAATAGGCGTCTGGCCAGACCGCCAGCTTGGGGAAATCGATTGAGAAGGGCTGGTTGCTGATCGGATCCACGGCCTTGAATTCATACAGGAACCACAGGGGGCTCGATGGATCCGGGGTCTGCGAGATCGCAATACACATACGTTCTCCGGAGGACGGCATGATAAATCCACTGATCAGCCAACGGTCTGCCTGCTTGTCATAGCGGACAATGGGGTCGCGCGGATGTGCGAGTTTGCACGGGCTGTCTGTATTATTCCAGAGGTGCTTGATTAAAAGAGCATTGGTCAAGGGGTTGCCCGCAGTGTCGAAAACCTGGAATGCTGAATTCACCGCTTGCACGTAATGGTTGGGACCGATGTCGCCAACCGGATCCGGCGCCTCGTAACCGGTGCCGGGGATGCCTTCAAAATTGACATCTTCCGTGACTTCCGTGGGGTCATAAGTATCGTCCGGTGGTTTGGGTGGTTCGGGCTCGCAGGAAAAAATGGCGCAACAAATTCGTCGCAGCAATCGGCTGAACCAGCTCTCTCCCGCTCCAGCAAACGCGATGGAAGCCTTGATATCGCCCGGGTCAATGGTTGGATCACCCGGTTTCCAGCGCGGAGCTAATGCTGTGTCTGGTGGCTCTATCAAGTCGACGTCCTGGTGGGTTGGCAGCATCCGCGGGTAAACCATGGGCCCGACAATCGCAAACCTCATGGGCTCGCTCTTGCCACAGGACGAGAGCGCCCAGGCGGCACAGATCAATGCACCCATCAGTCCAAAAAGTTTCAACATCCAAAACCCCCGACAAGCGTGTCCGGTGATTTAAGCATAGTCCGGGTTTGCGCAAATATCTAAATTTTCAACTAAACTTTGGATGGCGGGACCATTTTCCGCGTGAGATCGAAGAGGAGTACAAAGCCATGTTTGATTTTTTTCGGAGGTTGTTCGGGAAAGCACCAGTCGATCTGGAAGTGAGCCTGGATACCAGCCTAAACCCGGCAGTTATTATTTCGGATACGGATGTCAAAGCCAAAGGACGCAGAATTCGCTGGAACAGAAAGAGTGGTGAGTCATTCACAATTGAGCGTCTGAACGACCTGAACCAGGCATATTTCAATTGTCAAAGCATCAATATTGCCCGCACAAAAATCAGTTGCAACAACCGGGCGCCAGACACGGGTGATGCGGATGAATACGAGTATGAAATCATCGTAAAGCTGAATGACATCTTGTATAGCTCCACCAAAGATGGTGTAGGGGGAGGCAAACCGGTCATCCGTAACTGATGACCGGGGCCCCGCCAGGCGGTAAAGACAAGGTTTTCAAATACCGGGTTTTTATCAGCTACAGCCACGCGGATAACAAGTGGGCAAGGTGGCTGCACCGGGCATTGGAGTCTTACAGGCCGCCACGCGGTGTGACAATCAAAGACGCTGTCATTCACCGGCAGTTAAAACCACTGTCCCCGGTTTTCAGGGACCGGGAAGAACTATCCTCGGCCTCCAGTCTTTCCGGGGCCGTCAACCAGGCCCTGCAGGAATCCGCAAACCTTGTCGTCATCTGCTCACCGGCGGCGGCGCGCTCAAAGTGGGTGAACGAGGAGATACTCACCTTCAAGCGCCTGGGGGGCTCCGGGCGAATATTCTGCTTCATCATTGACGGAGAACCGCATGGTGCCGGTGAAATTGAATGTTTTCCGGAGGCCTTGCGATACGAGTGGCGAGATGGTGGATTGAGCGATGTTCCGGCCGAACCCCTGGCAGCCGATGCCCGCCGGGTTGCCGACGGCCGCACGCTCGCCAAGCTGAAACTTATCTCGGGTATCCTCGACGTCGATCTGGCCAACCTCACGCAGCGTGATCTGCAACGCCGCAATCGTCGTTTGCTGGCGATCACCGGTGGTTTCGCAGCAGTCTCCGTTCTTACTGTCTCACTGGCCATTATGGCCTTTCTTTCCGATGCCGAGGCGCAGCGCCGCCGGGCCCAGGCCGAAGACCTGATCGGGTTCATGGTCGGAGACCTGTATGGGCGTTTGTACGAGATCGGCCGTCTCGAGGATTTCATGAGCGTCGGCAATAAGGCCATGGAGTACTTTTCATCGCTGCGTGACGAGGAGGTTGACGACAAGGTGTTAAGCCAACGTGCGGGGGTGCTCACCAAGATCGGTGAAACCCGCCTGGACCAGGGGGAACTGGCTGCCGCCCTGGAATCGTTCCGCGAAGCCCGGGCCATATCATTACGGCTGGCCGATAAAGAGCCCTCGGATGCCGGGTTACAGATCGCGCTCGGCAACAGCCATTTCTGGATCGGGCTGGTTCACTGGCAGCGCGGCGAGTTGCAAGCCGCGGGTGAGGAGTTCCAAAAAGTCATTCCGATCATCGACCGGGTGGTTCAAACCGAGCCCGGCAAACCGGAGTGGCTGGTGGAGAGGAGCTACGCCTACACCAACCTCGCCCGTGTGCTCGAATTACAGGGTCAGCTGGAGCAGTCGCTGGATCTGTACAGGGAAATCGCCGTCATTAACGACACGATACTGGAAATGGAGCCGGACAACGCTGAATACCGGCTCGAAGTGGGCTTTGCTCACAACAACATCGGCAAGGTGGTCCAGTCACTGGGCAGGCTCGAGGAGGCGGGGCGGCATTTCAAGACAGACCTCGAAATCAAGCAGGCAGTTTCCAACTCGGCGCCGGACCAAAACTGGTGGCGCAGCTACCTCGCGACCAGCCATCAATACCTTGGCCGCAACGCCATGGCGCGGGGTGACTACGACCCGGCCCGTGATGCATTTTCAAATGCTATCCGCATTGTCACGCAGTTGCACCAACATGACCCGGGCCACACCGAGTGGAAGGAAAAACTGGCCACTTACAAGCGCGAACTGGCAGCCGTGGAAGTTCAACAAATGCGCTTGGAACCGGCCAGGGCGGCGCTGGATGAATCATCTGAAATGTGGGCCGAACTGCTGCAAACAGATGAAAAAAAGTGGTCGTGGCGCACAGGTGAAGGCCTGACCAAGACATACCGGGCGTGGTTGGCGCTGGTGGAAGGTGACGCGGTGCAATCGCTGGTATTCTCATCCGCTGCCAGGGCAGTTTTCGCGGAGTTGCTGACGCAGGACCCGGCCAACCTCGAATCACGTAAAAATCTCGTTCTCGCCGGCTTGATCGACGGGGATGCACAGGCTGCAAGCGGTTCGCAGCAGTCTGCGATCGCAACATGGAACGAGAGCCTTGCGTTGCTGGATAGCGTGTCGGTCATCGGGCAAAACCCTGAATTCACGGAACTGGCAGCGGCCTTGCAACTGCGATTGGGGAACGATGAGCAGTATCCAGACCAACCTGGGTCTGCTGGACAGCATGGGTTATAAACCGCAATTTATCAGTTTACCTTTGTAAGCGTCCCAACAGCACCGATTACAGTTAAACTGTGAAAATGGATTTTTCGTGTCCCACATGTAATGTCTCACTCGAGAAGCAAACGCTCGGAGATGTTCGTCTGCGGAAATGTACTTCCTGCTGTGGTCTCGTGATTTCGATACCTACCGTTCGAAAAGAGCTGGATGAGAAAGCGTTCAAGAAAATCTGGCAACAACTCTACTCCGGCAATACCGATACCGGACGGCCCTGTCCGGGTTGCAAGAAACCACTCAGCGTGGTTGAGGCGGAAGGGCAGGATGGTGAGATCCTGATCGACGTGTGCCGCAGCTGCCAGATTCTTTGGTTTGATGACAAGGAGTTTTCAAGCCTGCCGAGAGTTGTGACCAAGGCAAAGCCGAAAGACCCGCCTGAAAATGAATCCGAAAAAAGACCGGGAAGCAGGCTTCTCACACCCGAGGAATTGACGCTTGCAGCGTTCAGAGAAGAACAGCATCAACGCCGGTCTTTTCTGTTAAAACTGCTGGACGGCAGTGTTTCGAAAGAACTAGGGTTCGACGGTTTTTTCAACAAGTTTTCTGACGATTAACCAGCGCGGAACCGCGCGGTCAAAGCATCGCAATTAAGCGCCGGGATGGTAAAAGCCATCAGATGTACTAGACTTCTTTGAACAACAATAAAAAGTGAGCCAAGCATGAACCCATCGTCGGGCACCCGGAGCTATACCCTGATAGACAGTCCACGCATCCGTTACCTGACCGGTGCGATGATGTACTTTGCCCAGGGCATCCCGTATGGCCTGCTCGGTATCGCGATACCCGCCTGGCTGGTCAGCCAGGGGGTCAGTGCAGCGGATATTGGATCCTACCTTGCGGTCATCATATTGCCGTGGGTGTTCAAGCTGCTGACCGGGCCGTTGATGGACCGTTTCGAATTTCGCACCAATGGGCCGGCGGCGACCGTGGGTGCTTGGTGCGCAACTGGGCTTATCGGTTTCTTTTCTTGCCCTGATGCTGGTCGAGGACCCGGTAGGGCAGATCGGTCTGCTGATGATGATCGGTGTTTTCGTCAATACATTTGCCGCAACCCAGGATGTTGCAGTGGATGGCATGTCGATTGATTTAACACCAGTCAATGAACAGGGCCGCCTCAATGCCTATATGAGTTTTGGTAAAGCGGTTGGCTGGGCAGCTACCTCGGCGGTTTCCGGTGTGATGCTGGTGAGCTTTGGCTTGAAAGCAACCGCTTTGGCCGCGGCAATTGTATCCAGCGTGTTCTTTTTTGCCTTTATCTTTGTGCTTGAACGTCCGGGTGAGCGCAAGTTGCCCTGGACTTCCGGCAAATCCGCATCGGCGCACCGGGAAGGCAACTCGTTCAAGGCGGTGTTCGCCGGGGTTAACAAGGTGTTATGGAAGCGTGCCAGCCTGGTGGTTATGGCCATCATGCTGGTCGATGGCCTGATCAGTGGTTATGGCCACGCACTCATGCCGGTTGCGGCGGTCAAGGTGTTTGGTTTTACCTCGGCCCAATGGTCGCAACTGGTGGCCGTGATGGGTCTGATCGGCGCCGGGCTGACACTGGCTTTCGGGCCGATGATCGACCGCTTTGGCTCGAAGCGCATGTTGATATTCACCATCTCGCTGGTCGGTGTACATGCATTCCTGCTGGCCCAGACCCAATTCATGTGGACGGACGGCACCTATGTGAAGGTGATGCTGTCCATCTGGGTGATCATGCTGCCGGTAGTAATGGTCTGTGTTATTGCGCTCGGGATGGCCGTATGCTCCAGCAGTTGTTCGGCAACACAATTCGCCATTTACATGTCGGTGGCCAACCTCGGTCACTCTGCGGGTTCGAAAATATTCGGCATGGTTTCAGAACAGACCAGCTACACGGAATCCTACATGTTGATGGCTGCGCTGGTGATCGTGTTGATTGTCGTATTGCTGTTTCATCGACATAAACATGATGAAGAATCGGCCGTCGCAAAAAAGGGCGCGCGCACATTTACGGCCGGTTCAACTGCCAGCGGTGGCGTTTTCTGGTCAGGCGCCATGCGTTGTCCCAAGTGCCGTTCCGACATGGCGCAGGTCGATGTGCAGGGCACCGAGGTCGACCGTTGCCACGATTGTGGCGGTCTGTGGTTTGACGCAGGCGAGATGGAACTGCTGCGTAACAAGGAAGCAGCGGCGATCATCGACACCGGCAGCGCCAGGCAAGGCCGGGAATACAACGCCATGGACCAGTACCGCTGCCCGCGCTGCGGCGGTGAAATGTGCCGCAATGTCGATGAGCAACAACAGCACATCTGGTTCGAATCCTGTGCAGAATGCAGCGGCTCTTTTTTCGACGCCGGTGAGTTTCGCGACCTGTCGCAGCTGACGGTATCGGATTTCTTCAAAAGATGGATCATCCCGAAGCGGGTATAGATTAAAAGGTACTATGATCTTCGAATTCGCACGACGTACATTAATCAAAAGCGATACCGGCCCTCATGCTAGCTCGCGCTCAAACAATGCAAGCAACCTGCCCCATGCACGCTCTGCCTGGGCCTTGTTGTAAACCCTGGAGTCAGGCGGGCACCAGCCGTGTAATGCACCCTCGTAGACTTCAATTTCTGCTTTAACGCCAGCGTTATCGAAGGCCTCACGTAAAAGCACCTTGGCATTTGGGTCTTTTTCGTCATCGTTTTCTGCAATCGCAATCAAGAAACCTGCTTTCATCATCGGCGCGAGCAAATGTGGGCTGTCCGGGTCGTCGCTTGCCAATCCGCCACCGTGGAAAGAGCCACCGGCACCAATGCGCTCAGGCATGGCTGCGGCGAGTCGCATGGTGTAGGAGCCCGTCATGCAATAACCGGTGGTGCCAATTTTTCTGCCGGTATCGACTGACGGTTGTTCATCAAGATACGCCACGAACGCTTTACCATCGGTAACACAGGTTTCCGGGGACAATGACTTGGCATGCGGCATCAGGCGTTCACGCACGGCCGGGTCACTGAAAGATTCACCATCCTCAATCACCGGCCCTTTTGCCGTACGGTAGTAAGGGTTCACCACCAGCACCGAATAACCTGATTCCGCCAGGCGTTTTCCCATCATGCGAAAGGAGGTCCGAATACCCATGATGTCCGGCCAGATAATGACAGCCGCGTACGCACCGGCTGCCGGACGTACGAAGTAACAATCCGCGCTACCATCAGGCGTTTCGACAAGCACATCCTCCTCGGTGATGTCCAATGCATTCGCGACAGGCGGTAGCATCATTGCCAGGGCTGCGCCCATTCCGAGTTTGCTGAACTCGCGGCGGGTTAACCCCTGCTTGCGAAAATACGCCTCGTTGTCTTTTTCAGTGATATCGTCACACATGGCTGTCTCCTGAGTCTTGGATAATCTTATTATGAAAGCGTGAAAGTGGTTTAACGTCCAGTCTAACCCAATTGCCCTGCCAGGGTAGTTCGTTACCCTGCCAATCGTAATTGGTGGTCTTCTCGCCATCTATCCAGATCACCAAACTCTGACTTGCCCTTTTTCCAGAAAAACATCGCGAACGCAAAGGCAACCAATGCCGTGACAGCGCCAAACTCATCCAGGTACCTCGCTGAACTTTCATTTTCAATTGTCAGGGGTGTAAATACTTTTTGAATAAAGACATTGCCGCTCATATGAAATATCACCGCGGTCCAGAGGCTGTTGGTCTTGAATCGCAGATAGGCCATGATCACGGAATAGGAAACTATGAGCAGGGTAAAGAAGAAGAGCTGGTAATAAAGAGGCGTTACGTTACTTCCGTAGAAACCCTTGAACATCATCGGCCAGTGCCACACCGACCAGATTAATCCGCTCGTGAGTGCGACGTTGGTAAACGACATGAACCTGGCAAGCTCGGGCACCAGGAAACCTCTCCAGCCAATTTCTTCACCCAGGACTGAGGGCAGCAAAAGAACAAAACTGTAGGTTGCCGAGAGCAAAAAATGAAAAATAATGATGCTTTCAGCATTCCAGTTACCCAGGTTGTAATCCTGTGCAAGTTGAAACACATATTCGGTGTTGTACCACCCGCCCCAGCCTGCTGCCCAAATAATCAGATAGGCTACAAACGCGAGAAGCAGTGGTAGGAGGTAGCTCAACCACTGATACCTCCAGCTCCATCCGCCCCAGCCCAGTGTCGCCAGGTCTTTCTTTCTTAGCAGGCAGGTCAGGACCGTCGCAACGCCGACGGACAGCATGACAGGTGTGGCTCTGCCCAGCCTGAAAAGCAGCCAGTATCCAAGCGCTGTGCAAGCGATCAGCAAAACAAGGAAAACTGCGAGGTTAATGGCCGATTCCCTGGAAACTCTCAAGCGGTACTCCCGATGGTATGTAATAGATTGGGCGTATTAAATGGGGATTTCATCATAACAAAATCATATTGCAGGATTTTCTGCTTAGGGCTGTCTCACAGTTGACGTGCTCTTAAGTGCATAGGTTACAGCCAATCAAACATCAGGTGGGCAGTGCTTTTTCTACTGAATCCTGGGTGACGCATTCTGACCTGGACCGCATGATGTGATCTTTGCCGATACCTGTCGCCAGGTTAGTTTAAACGCCTACTCTTCGAAGTTCATCAACGACGGTGGCCGTTCGCCTTGCAGGCGCTGCGCGATCTTTTCCGTATCTCTGAAAACCCGCAGCAGGTTGCCGCGGGTCAGCCTTGCGATATTTTCTTCGCTCCAGCCACGGCGTAACAACTCGGCGATAAGATAGGGATACCGGGATACGTCTTCGAGGCCTTCTACCAGGTCATCGCCGGATTGCCCGTAGAAATCACCACCAATACCAACGTGCTCAAAACCGGCGACCTTGGCCACGTAGTCGATGTGATCGGCCACCTGGGCGAGCGTTCCCGGCGGCGGTTCGCCGTGCGTCTTTTTGTATTCCCCGGCCACCGCGGCCCATTCCGCCTCGGTTTCCAGGTCCCTGGTGAGCGGGTCGAGTTCCTCGGCCCACAGCCTGCGTTCATCAGAGACAAAATCCGGGATGAAGGTGACCATGACTATGCCGTCATTCAGGGTGACGCGCCTCAGTACATCATCGGGAACATTACGTTTATGCTTTGTGAGTGCCATTGCGGAGGAATGGGAAAAAATAACCGGCGCTTCGGTTACATCGAGAACATCGTTCATGGTTTCGGGCGAGACATGCGATATATCCACCAGCATGCCGAGGCGGTTCATCTCGTGCACCACCTCTTTACCAAAGCCGGTCAGGCCCCCATGACGGGCGTCGTCAGTGGCCGAGTCGGCCCAGTCGTTGGTGTGGTAATGGGTGAGCGTCATGTAACGCACGCCGAGATCGTAATAGGCGCGCAACACACCGAGCGAATTGACGATGGTATGGCCGCCCTCGATACCGAGCAGCGAAGCAATCTTGCCATCCTTACGGGCCTGCTCGATATCGGCGACACTTTTGGCCAGCATCAGATCACCTGGATACAAGCGAATCATGCGCAGCGCGATATCGATCTGTTCCAGTTGCTGGCGAACCGCCTGCAACGGCGGCACCGAACTCGGTACATAAACCGACCAGAACTGGGTGCCTACACCACCGGCACGCAGACGCGGTATATCGGTATCGTGCGAGGCCGGCACCGAAATGTCATGGCCTTCCACGTTGCCGCCAAATTCATCGCGTATCACCATCGGCAGGTCGTTGTGTCCGTCAACGATGGGCGCCTTGGCGAGAATCGCCCGCGCCTGTTCCAGGTGCGCATCGGCCTGATCCTCGGCAAAAACCGGCTGCCAGCCCACTACCAGGGCAAAGCCCAACAACAAGACATCAATACGCAATTTGAACACTGCACTCTCCATGGGTGGGATGGCGTAAGCAAAGCGAGCTATCCTCTCAGATTGGTGTGGGGTAGCGCCAGCTAAAAATTGGGGGTCAGGAATAAAGCTCTAATGCCAACCGCAGATCCACTGATCGACATTTTTAAGCGTGCTCCATTCAATTGCCTTTGCGCGCCGGGTCATTACGGCTTCAATCAGGCAATGGACAACGGCACCGTTCTCGTCAAATTCGACTTCGGTCACCAGGAAGTGTTTTTCCTTGTTGGCAGGGTTTACTGCGGTCCATTTGCTATTCAGTAATTTTTTTGGATTCAATGTGTTCATTTATTTCTTGCGCCCCGAGGAATTCAATGCGCCTGATCTCCAACTCAAACCGTCCGGCATTTTTATCGGCCAGCAGGAAGCCGATTTGCTGAATTTGAGATGCGACCACGGGACCCGCTGCGGCAACGGTTCTGCCCCTGAACACCGGTACAAACTCGTCCAGTGCTATCTCAACCACCTGCCACTCATCCCTGGTGGCAAACATCGCGCGCCAGGCGACGCCATCAAACTGGCTATCCTGGCGGATGCGGAATTGATACTCACGCCCATCCCCACGAACCTCCAGGCGAACGCGGGTAACGCCGGAAAGATCCTGCTCGACCGGTCTGCGGACCGAGGAGAAACCACCGTTATTTTCCAGGGAAATCTCTCCCGTGAACCGCAGGCCTTCGTCAAACTGCATCATGCCGCCCGATGAAAGCCCGCCCATCACGTCATCGTTGATAGATCGCCAGCCACTGGCTTCCATGCCGAGAACGGTTGTTGTCATTACGGCTACACTCATAAGCATATTGTAAATCACGACGCTGACTCCTTGTCTCTATTTGTTTTTGTGCCAGTGGCCGATTGCGTGTATTGTCTGCTTCGGATCAAACCCGGATAAACATTTGGCCATGACAGCACTTGATACGACAGGCAACTTATTAAATATTGCTGAAATCTCAGCCGCTTTCGCAGGCTTCGCCGCCCTGGTAAGCGTGCTGCGGCAGCGTGGTACGCGTGCGGATGCGTTGCACGATATATTGCGGCTGCGCATCGTGATTTCCACGAGCATGGTGGTTGTCGTGGCCGCCTTGATACCGGTTGGATTAGCAAACTTTCATCTGTCAGAACGTTGGGTCTGGGGTGTTTCTGCGGGCATATTACTGCTGTTGAATTACGGCGTGATTTATTCGTTTATCAAATCCTACAAACCGGTACAGGGTAAGTTTCCGCCGGACAATTTTGCCGTAGGTGTCGTTTCTGCGTTGGAGCTCCTGGACCAGGCCGCGTTGATTTTGGTGGTTTTCAATGTCTGGCCAGGGCTGAACTACCCGCTGTTCCTGGCTGCCTTGATATTCAATATTTGCCAGGCCGCCTTTGTGTTCGTGCGCTTCGTGGCTTCCGAGTTCAGCGCCAAGGAAGTCTAGATTTCAGTTCGTTAACCAAAAGCCAGGCCCGGTTTTCATGCCAGGAAACATTGTTGTAATTGCGTCTATACTCGTAGGGGTACTGTAATTCACAGCTTTACCTTCAGACGGTTTCGCGGTCGAAAACGACCCAAAAAAAATAAACAACAATAAAAATCCAGGAACTCATGGAACCCAGAATCAAGCGACCCAGGCGGATAATATGAAATTTCGAGGCCCGATAATGCATACTGCATTGATCACGCTAATCCTGATGTGTTTACTGCTGCCCTTTCAGTCTGCGCTGGCACAGTGGGCCATACCGGATGAACTGCAAACACAGGTACGTTCACTGGATTATGACCAGGTTGAATTCCTGACATCCGGCGCGGTTCTGAAGTTTCTTCCCCGGCAGCAGCTGGAACATGAGCTGGCCACACGCGATACCGAAAGCCTGCAAACCCTGGTGACCGACTTGATGGTGCTCGCCAATGAGATGGGCTACGACCCTGAACGTGATATGGGTGCGACACCGCTTAACATTAATTCCAAACGGTTCAACAAGGGCAAGCTGCCGACGCCTGCCCTGCTGCGCGAAATGGAGCGTGACCCGGGCCCGTTCAGTGTGCATCGTTACCAGTTTCCACAATCCGGTGTGCCGACGTTTGCCGGTGCAAGAGTCGCTATCTGGCCGGAAGACCTGGTCGCGGGCAATGTGGATGTGGCCATCATCGGGGTACCAAATAACGCGAGCAGTGGCCGCCGTGATGCCGGTAATGGCCCGAATGCAATGCGTGCCACCAATACCATCGCGATGCCGGATGTGCAATCGCTTATCAAGCCGGATGAAGTGTTGACGCTGGTCGATTACGGCGATTTTTCCGTCGACTGGCTGGCCACCGAACTTACCATCAGCCATGTCACCGACATGGTGGCCGAAACCGCAGGCACCGGCGCCATACCCATGCTGGTCGGCGGCGATACCTCCATGCTCTACCCCGGTGTGAAGGGTGTCGCCCGGGCGCGCGGCGATAAACCTTTCGGGTTGCTGCAGCTTAACGCGCATCCCGACGCTGAGCGTTTTGGGGACCACACGGTATCCGACCGCCAGTCGATATTCCTGCTGCTGGATGAAGGTATCGTGAACGGCAGTGACACCATCCAGGTGGGGCTGCGGGGTCCCGCTGTGGATGTTGAAACACTGCAATGGCTGCGTGAACAGAAGGTGCGCTATCACACGATGGCCGAAATCCAGCAGCGCGGTTTCGACGATGTACTCAAGCGCGTGCTGCAGGAAGTCGAGAGTGGGCCGGATGCCTTCTTCGTTTCTATCGATGTAAGCGTGGTCAACCCGACCGATATGCTTGCCGCAGGTCGCATCACTTCCAACGGCTTGCGTATCGAGGAAGTCACACGGGCCATCCGTCATGTGTGCGCAGCAAAAGACATCGTCGGTTTTGAAATTACCGATATGGCGCCAATGCTGGACCTCTCGCGGCTGTCGGTACTCAATGCCAATGCCGTGCTCAACGCCTGCCTGGTCGGAATTGCCCTGCGCAGGAACGGCCTTGGTGCCAACTATGTTCACCCCCTGGCGCTCGACCATGGCCAGCCATAACAGGCAGCGGACCCCGTTAAGGAATTTATCATGAGACTTGATTCGATTGACGCTCGCGCCGCCCTGCTCGTGCTGGCATTAGCGGTGACCCCACTTGCCATGGCCTCAGACGAGACCGTGGCAACACCCGAACCCGTGACAGCACTCGAACCAGTTGCAACACCCGAACACGTAACGGGTGAGCAGCCTTATCCATTTGATAGCAAAGACCCGCGCGATGAAGACAAGCCACCGATAGAGTTGCCCGAAAGCGTGGCGCCAAAGCTCGAATTGCTGACGGCGGATGAAATCGAGTTTCTGAAGAGTGACGAGGCCAGGACGTTTACCGGCTCGGCAGAAGACACGGTAGAGGCGCTTAACAAGCGATCGCCAAAAGAAGTAAAGGCCTGGATCAATGTGATGCAGCTGGTGGTCGAGCACAACCAGTACAAGGAAGGCCGCGACGAGCCCGGTATTCCGTTGAATACCGCCTCACCCGATTTTAACGCCTGGCGCCTGCAGCGGCCGCGAAGCATGGACCCGAAACGCGAAGCCGGCCCGATCGAACTCGGCCGTTATGATGGTGATGGCGGCCCACCCACCTTTGGCGGGCATCCGTTGGCGCTGTCGAAGGAAGACCTGGTCGCCGGTAAAGTCGATGTTGCAATCCTCGGTGCGCCACTGAACATGGGCTCGGGCTGGCGCGACTCGGGGCAACGCGCCACTGCGGATCTGCGCCTGCTGGGCTGGCCCATGGGTGGTGCGGACCAGTATGTTCAGATCAATGCTTCCAAGGTTTTAAACATCGTGGATTACGGTGATGTCGCCGTCGACAACAACAGCACCGAGCGCTCCATGCGTCACGTGCGGGAAATCGTACGCGAGATCGCCAGTACCGGTGCGATACCGATGATCGTTGGCGGCGATCATTCACTCGAGTATCCCAATGTTGCCGGTTTGGCGGATGTGTATGGCAAGGAAAAGGTCTCGGTAATCCACTTCGACTCGCATTACGACGCGTGGTGGGGCGGAACCCACCTGATCGGCCACGGCTACCCCGTGTACCGGCTGATCAACGAAGGCCATGTGCGGGCCGCCGATTACATCCAGGTCGGGCTGCGCTCAAGCGGCCCCGACAAGACCGGCTTTAAATGGATGCGCGAACAGGGGATGCGCTATCACACCATGGCCGAGGTAGAGGCGCGGGGCTGGAAAGCGGTACTCGACCGGATTGTCGCCGAGGCCAGTGAAGAAGGCCGCAAGCTGCACATCTCATTCGATATCGACGTGCTCGATCCCGCCTACACGGTAGCGACCGGTACACCCGTTCCCGGCGGTATCACCATGCGCGAGGCGATACCCATCGTGCGCCGCCTGTGCGCCGAATCCAACGTGGTTGGTTTCGACCTGGTCGAACTGCATCCGGCGCTGGACCCCACCTACAAAACCACGCTCAACAGCGCGCATATCATCAAGGCCTGCCTGACGGGACTGGCGATGAACAGGGAAGGCCTCACCGCGGAACACTACTTAAGCCCGCTATCATCCGAGCACGCCATCGACGACTATTACCGCGACCAGCAGAAGTACCTGGATGCCACCCAGGCCGAGGAAGAGGCCGAGAAAGCGGCCGGAGAAACCCGCAGGTAGTATTGCTAAACAGGCTCGGGCTCGGTCAGTGCCGCCCGATACTGTTCAGGCCGATATCCTTCAGGGAAGGTGTGCCCATCTGGCCCATTACCATCGCCAGCTCCGCGCGCAGGATATCCAGTACCTTCTCCACGCCCGGCTGTCCGAAGGCCGCGAGACCCCACAGGTAGGCCCTGCCGATACAGACCGCATCTGCACCCAGCGCCAGCGCCTTGAAAATATCGGTGCCACGGCGGAAGCCACTATCGACCATCACCGGAATGGCGCCATCGACTGCATTAACAACTTCGGGAAGACTATCCAGTGTCGCCCAACCGCTGGCTTCCGCCCGCCCGCCGTGATTGGAAACGATGACCGCGTCCACGCCATGCTGCACGGCGCTTTGGGCGTCCTCGGCCGTGACGATACCCTTGATCACCACCTTCATACCGGTGCTGCCCTTCAAACGCTCGACAAAATCCCAGGTCATACCGGGCGTATCGAAGCCCGCAGTGGTGGCGCCGGTGCCTTCGTACATGGGCTTGCGATCAAGCCATGCATCCTCACGGGCCTGGTCATGGCAAGCTGAACAATCGCGCTCGTCCTTCCTGATATAGCGCATCATGGCGACCCGGTTACTGCCGGAATGCAGATCCACCGTTAACACGACCACCGGTGCGCCGGCCTTTTCGGCCCGTTTGATCATCTTTTCCGCCACCGACCAATCGGAGGTCGGGTACAGCTGCGACCACACCGGTGCACCGCGTGCTGCGATGACATCCTCGATGGAAGTGGTTGATACGTTGGAGAGAATCTGTAAATGGTCACGCGAGCGTGCGGCCCTCGCGGTTGCCAGTTCGCCATCCTCGTGAAACGCCCGCTGGCTGCCAACCGGTGCGATGACAATCGGCGAGCTCAGCTGCTGGCCGAGCAACTCGAGACGCGTATCCACGTTGGCGGTATCGACCATGCGCAAGGCGCGCAAATACAACTTATCAAAGGCTTTCCGGTTGGCATGCAGTGTTTCATCACCATCGGTGCCGGTGGCCAGGTAGCCATAGTGCGCAGGCGGTAAGACCTGTTCCGCCACGCGTTGAAAATCAAACACATCCAGGGCATCCCCAGCGGCGGTGATCGTGCTGAGCAACGTATCAGCCAGCAAGCGGCCCGGTCTGAGCCCTGCCAACAATGGGCTGGCAACGAGGAACTGGATTAACTGGCGTCGCGCCAGGGTTTTCTTAGTCAACATAAATATGTCCTTCACTTACCATTACGCAACTTCCGCCAATCCAGGTGGAAAGCACTTTTCCATCCCGTTTCTCCGCACGTGCATGCAAGACGCTGGGACGACCCATTTCGACGCCCTGGGCGATTCGCCATTTGAGTATGCCGGTTTGTGAGGGGTGGAAATGCCCCAGCAATCCAGCCAGGGCGCAGTTGGCGCTTCCTGTTGCAGGGTCTTCCGGCACGCCATCATGGGGCGCAAACATGCGTGCCCGGATATCAAACGCATCTTGGCTTCGCACATAAAGATGAATATCCGGCATGACACCCAACGCTGCAATCTGCTCAAAGCCACTGGCATTGATCTTCGCCTTCTGCAGCGCTGATTGATCCCGCAGTTCCACCATCACGAACGGCAAACCAACTGACGCAAGCATCGGTGGATGGGTGTCGGTGACGATATCGCTCTTTGATAAGGATACTGCATCAGCCACCATCCCGACGGGTAAAACCTCTCCCAAAGAAAGCACCTGTGGCGCCTTCAGTTCACAGCTGATCTTTCCCGCATCAGAGCGGCCTATGCTGATACCGACCAGGCCGGCCTTTTCCTCGAAGACGATGTCGGTTGAGCCATCAAATGCTTCAAGCTCACCACGGGTCGCCAGTACAAATGCCGTACCGATATTCGGGTGCCCGGCGAAAGGCACTTCCCTTGACGGGGTGAATATCTGCACCCTGCGCGTGTGACCCGCATCCGCTGGAAAAACAAAGGTGCTTTCCGAAAAATTGAATTCCCTGGCAATCTGCTGCATCTGCGTGTCGTTCAATCCCGTGGCATCCGGTCAATACGGCCAGCTGATTGCCGCCAAAGCGCTGGTCGGTGAATACATCACAAATGTAATACCTGAGTTTCATTTCTTTACCTGCGAAAAAATCCCTGCCCCGCTCGCGATAACGGCGCGAAAGATTAAGTTAATGTCCGCTGTGCCTTACGCAAATGGCACCCTTTTTCCAATGACCCGCGGCTGAACATTCAATCCGATATTTGGCAATACGTGTTTCCGGGCGCTTCAGCCGGTGTTCTGAATGCCGCGTGCAATGCCGTTTACCGTTACCAGTAAGGCCTCGAGCAGTGCAGCGTCCCGGCAATCAGTTGCCCGCCAGCGTTTCAACAAATCCACCTGTAACAGGCTCATCGGGTCCACATAGGGGTTGCGCAAGCGGATCGATCTTTGCAGGGTTGGTTCCCGGTCAAGCAGGTCATCCTGTTCCTTGATGCTGAGAATCTCAGCGCGCGCCAGCCTGAGCTCGGTATCGATCAGCTCAAAAATTACCCGGCTGGGTGCGGGCGCCAGCAACCGGTAATGCCGGCCGATATCAAGGTCGGATTTTGCCAGGGCCATTTCGACATCCGATAACATGCTGCTGAAAAACAACCAGCCTTTATTCATGGCCTTTAAGGTATCGATTCCAAATTGCTCCCGGGCCGCCGCGAGCGCCGTGCCCATTCCGTAAGCTGCCGGCAGACCGATGCGGCACTGGGCCCAGGAAAACACCCACGGAATGGCGCGCAGGTTCTGTACTCCGGCGCCCGAACGACGCGAAGCCGGGCGTGAACCAATACCCATACGCTCAATCACATCGATCGGCGTCGCATGGCGAAAATAATCCGTAAACTGCGGATGTTCATAGACGAGGGCGCGGTAGGTTTGTTTGGATGAATCGGCCATCGAACTCATCACCTGCTGCCACTGCGGTTCCGGAAGCGCTGCGGCGACCAGGCTGCTTTTCAATGTTGCGGCGGTTGCCAGTTCGAGATTGCGTTCGGCCAAAGAGCGGTTGCCATACTTCTGGTTGATCACCTCACCCTGCTCGGTAACCCTCAGATATCCATTCACCGTTCCGGCGGGCGCGCCAAGAATACCGCCGGCCACATTGCCACCGCCACGGCTGACGGTTCCGCCGCGGCCATGGAAGAAGCCATGGTTGACCGAATACTTTTCACAGGTCCGGGCCAGCTGGGACTGCGCGGTGGCGAGTGCCCAGCGGGCGGAAATCAAACCGCCATCCTTGTTGGAATCGGAATAGCCCACCATGATGATCTGGCGTTTTTCGCGCGCGGCAAGGTGGGCCTGGTAGGCCGGATCATTGAACAATCGTTCCAGTATGGCCTCGCCATGCTGCAGGTCATCAACGGTTTCCAGCAGGGGTGCGACATCCAGTGGCACATTGTTATCCGCATCGACCAGCCCGGCCATGCGGGCCAGGAACAGGACACTTAAAACATCATCTGCTCCCTGGGTCATGCTGATGATATAAGGTCCCAGCGCGCGCCGGCCGAAGTGTTGCTGCCCCCAGCTGATGCTTTGAAAAACGCCGAGTGTTTTTTCAACCAGCCCATCGTTTGGTAAGCCGGCAGGCAAGCCGGGCAACTGGCCGGACTGAAGAAAACCGGACAAACGGTCAGCCCTTGTTCCGGCATCCAGGTCGAGCCAGGTATCGTCTTCAAGTATCTGTGCGATCGCCTGCCGGTGCACCAGCGAATCCTGGCGGATATCGAGCGTGGCGAGATGAAAGCCAAAAGTCCTTTCACGGATCTGCAAACGGTTAAGCGCAAATACACCGGCGTGCTGGCCCTTGTTTTTTTGTAATGACTGCCGGATCAACTCAAGATCAGCCCTGAATTCCGCCGTGTTACGGTAAGCGCCTACCGCGTCATTGCGCACCCTTTGCATCCGCGCCATCATCAGCTTGAGCAGGCAGCGGTAGGGCATATTGCGGATACGCTGGCCAATTTTCTCAGCTTCATCCGGCAGCATTTCAGTGTACTTTTGCAGCTGATGCATGACTTCCTGGCTGACTGCAACCTCGGTCAGCGACTGGCTGAGAAACCTCGAGAGTGAATGCATTTCAGGCAAATATTTTTTTATGATCTCACTGCGATGGTATTCCAGGGAGCGGCGGATCGTGTGCGCATCGACATTGGGGTTGCCATCCATATCGCCACCCACCCAGGAGCCAAAATGAAGCAGGGTCGGCAAGGCCCGCTCGGGTACGCCCTGCCAGCTGGATGCCAGCGCCTGCTGCAGGCTCTCGTAAAAGGGCGGAACGATCCGATAGAGCACATCGGTGAGATAGAACAACACGTGCTCCATTTCATTTTTGACCGAAAGCTTTTGTTCAGGATACATCTCGGTCTGCCAGTTGCTGGTAACCGCCGCTCGTATGCGCTCCAGGGCGGCGGTTTCCGCTTCGGGTGTTCTCGATGGATCCAGCCGCTCGACCAGCCTGCGCAGGATCATCTGTTCCTTTTCAAGCAGGGTGCGGCGCGTGGATTCAGTGGGGTGCGCTGTCATCACGGGCTCAATACTCAGCTTGTTGAGCTCGCGCATCACCTCATCGAGCGAGTGGGGTTTGAGTTCCTGCATAACCGCCAGCAGACCGCCCGGTTGCGCTTTCTCGCCCCGCCGCAGGTAATCCCGCCGCCGTCGTATGCGGTGGACCTTCTCTGCCAGGTTGACCACCTGGAAGTAGGTGGTAAATGCCCGCACCAACCGCCCGGCCTCGGTGACGTCCATACCGGCGAGCAACTCATCCAGCAGGTCTGCCGCACCGGGCTTGCCCTCGCGCCGTTCAATGGCAGCCCGGCGCACGGCTTCAACTTTTTGCAGAAACCCCGGGTTCTCCTGCTCCGCCAGCATTTCGCCAACAAGTGCCCCGAGCACGCGAACATCTTCGCGTAGTGGTTTGTCTTTCTCCGGAAAATGGATCTCGCGCATTTTTAGATTCTTCTGCTAAGTCTTGATATTTGAATCATAGCGGATAATTTGGCGATGGATGGCAGCCATGGCTTGAAGACCATCTTTACCTCTCATATGCAGCTTCGCCTACACCGATCAAATCCAATAGCCGATAGCCATCCTGTCATCCCTGAATCAAGCTTGCTTAATGGGTTCAAAACAGCACTCTCGTACCAAACATGGTACTCTTGTCCAGAGAAAGGAAAGCCTGAATTTTCACAAGGTACTTTTTTATCGCACAGCCTCAGGGCGGGAACCTGTGCGTGCTTGGCTAAAACAGGTTGACCCGGCCAGCCGCAAACGGATTGGTGAAGATTTATATACCTTGCAGCTGGGTTGGCCGGTAGGCATGCCTTGAGCACGTAAGTTGGAGCCAAACTTGTGGGAGCTCAGGAGTCATGTATCGAATGGTATCGCGAGAATTATGTTCACCGAAGAGAAGAAAGCACTGATCCTTTTGCATGGTTTCATCAAGAAATCTCAAAAACTTCCCGCCAGTGATCTGACCCTTGCGAAAAAACGTCTGGCTGAAATAGGAGTACGGAGAAGATCGTGACCCGGGATAATAAACATATCGGCAGCAGTCTGGACGATTTCCTGACAGAAGAAGGCTTACTGGAATCCAGTCAGTCTGTCGCCATCAAACGTGTGCTTTCATGGCAGATAACCCAGTTCATGAAGCAGCAAAATCTTTCCAAGACTGCCATGGCTGGGCGGATGAATACCAGTCGCTCTGCATTAGACCGGTTGCTCGATCCGGGTAACGAATCCGTGACTTTAAACACCTTGCAAAATGCCGCCCGCGTAATTGGCGCTCACCTGGAAATGAAACTGGTATTTGAAGACAAGGCCGCGTGACAACTGCCAGCGCTTGCGGGGTAAGCTCCGCGCCCTTTACCTACGGTACTATTCGGGCCGGAATATCTGAAACCTGTCCGCCTCCGATATGCCGAAATAGTCTGCCGCTCCACCGCCACGCATGACCGGTTCGGCCCTGGTGGTCTGGTAGACACCGTCTTCGATTAGAGTCTCGAGGATGTGTACGCCGACGACCTCACCTAACACCAGCCAGGTCTCGCACTTTTCACCCCGGGCCGAGAGCAGCTGCACAACCTGTGTTGTCTTGCACTCCATGACCACCGGGCAATCCGCCACGTGCGGCGCCGCGACGATCGTTGACTCGCGCTTTTTCAAGCCCGCCAGTTCGAATTCGTCGGTGTCGCTCGAAACCATCGCGCTCGACTGATTCATTGCCTCAACCAGTGAGCGGGTGACCAGGTTCCAGCAGAACTCGCCGCTTTCCTGGGCATTGCGGACCGTATCCTTGAAGCCAATACTGGCGAATCCGATTATCGGCGGCCGGTAATTGAATGCATTGAAAAAGCTGTATGGCGCCAGGTTCACCTGCCCCCGTGAGTTTCTCGTCGAAACCCAGCCAATGGGCCGCGGCGCGATAATGGAATTGAATGGATCGTGCTTTAATCCATGCCCGGTTTCGGGCCGGTAAAAATAACGTGATGTGGACAAGAGGGCGCTCCCTGGGTAAACGACGGAAATCGAGTTTAAATCAAATAAAAGTCATCTGGACAAGTGAACGCCCAAAACGCACGGTTTTCATCTACACTTGGCATATGGAAATAGAAGAAATGGTTGCCGAGTTATTTGATGTCTTTGACGTCAATAATGACGGCGTAATTTCCCGGGGCGAGTTTATGGCCCTGGCCAAAAGCCTGCTGTATGAAAAGGAATTAGAATTCAGCCGCGATATCTTCAAGCAGTTCGATGCGAATCACGACAACGTGATCAGCAAGGACGAGCTGATTGACATGATCATTGAGCTTGCCCTGTAGCCGCGTAAGCGATCAAGGCCTGCTGTATCCAGGCAGATACATCTGACCTCGTCTTCCTTATTCGAAGCCGTCCTTGAATATCAACGGGTTCGGGACAACCTCGTAAGCCCCCAGATCAATAATCGGTGCACTGCCGCTACCGGTGTCCGTAATGGCGGATATGTCTGCAAACCGTGCGTTGAAATCGATGTCCATGGACAAAACCTCCATGGTATCGAAGTCATCATCCAGATCAGCGGTATCCAATGGCACGACGGCATTGTTCCCGGCATCAATAGCCGGCGATGTTTCTTGCAAGCCGAGGTTGTCATCCGGAGTTCCAGTTATGTCGTCCAGGCCGTTGGCATCGATGAACTGCGGGTCAGCGGTGCTGATATTGGTTCCGCCGGGAAGACCACCCTGAACCAGGCTGTAACTGACCTGCACCGGGCCCCAGGTGAGCACCTGATGAGCGTTATTCCCCCACACGATGGAATTTGAAAGATAGGTGACAGTTGCGCCGTTATTATTGATAAACAGTCCGCCTGCCTCCCAGCCAGTGGTGTTTCCATGGATGGATAGCCCGGTCAAGGTCCCGCCAAAACTTCCTGATTCCATGTAAATCGCACCGCCGCGTTGTCCAGCCGAATTGCCGCTGAATACGCAATTCACCAGTATTTCCCCGTTGGTCTTGCCATAAAAGCCACCACCCCAACCTAATGGGTATACACCGGCCTGGTTACCGAAAAAGCGCGAGTTGTACACATGAACGACCCCCCCGTTCGTTGCCATTCCACCGCCTGCCTGGCTGGCATAGTTACCGGAAAAGGTGACGTTCACTACCGTCGCGCCGCCAAAGTAGGCGTACAGCCCACCACCCTCGTTCCAGGGCGTACCGAAACCATCCGCCCGCCCGCCGGTGATGGTGAAGCCGTCTAGCAGGGCTGTCATATTGGTGTCGCTCGCCCACACAACGTGGTAGACGTTATCGGCAGTCCCCGGGCTGCCGATTTCACCGCTAAGCGTGGTTTGGAAGGTCGATGGATTACGGTCGGCGCGGGTTTTCTCGTTGCCGGCGAAGCCACCATAGATCCGCACGCCGTTTTTCAGTACGAAACGGTTTCTCCGGTCGGCTCCAGGTGGCACATAGGTGCCCTGGGCAACCCATACCTCGATGCCGGAAGCTGCGGCCTGGATGGCGTCGTTAAGATAGACGAACGCGTTTGTCCACGATGAGCCATCGTAAGTGCCGTTGGCGTCAATATCCACGTACACGAACCCCAGGTCCACATCGATACCAGGAGCATCCGCTCCGCTGACTGTCACCTTATCAGGTAAACCGTCGCCATTAGCGTCATACCAGACCAACGGCTCGTAAGGGTCCGGTGGCCCGCCGGATTCATCACGGTCCAGGTAGGCACTGATGTAATAGCTGCCGTCATTAACGGGCAGGTTGTAGGCGCCACCCGGGCTCGACACCGCCACGGCAGACACCGGGGGCTCGTCGAATGCGGTATGCGCCGCAATTTCAATTGGGTGAACTCCGTCACTGTCACCCCAGAAACTAACCTCTCCTGAGATTGCGGCGGCGATCACAAGCCTGGGCACCGTGAGCGCCAAAAGTCCGGCAATCCATAAAAAACTGATCAAATTCGTCCGTTTCATGGCCTTCTACCGTATCTTGCTATGGAGTGTGTTCCGGGAACCATGAAAGCCCCGGGGAGGGCTATAAAGTATACGCCGATTGAAGGACATTTTCCATTAAAGACAATGTGTTGGGCAGATGCTGTCGGGCCGGGCAACCAGGTCCAGTTAATCGAATCAGAGCCCTTTATGGTATGGAATAGATGTATCCGGCCCCTTAATTGGAACCTCTGCTTTTACTTTGCTTTGGTTGAATCGCCGCAATGCATTAGTATTGCGCGAATGTCTGAATCAAACCAAAAGGAGTTGACCGCATGAGCGGCTTACTGGCGCTTCTCGACGACGTCGCGGCCATCGCCAAGGTGGCGGCAGCCTCGATTGACGACGTCGCAGCGCAGGCGGTCAAGGCCGGCGCCAAGGCTGCGGGTGCACTCATCGATGATGCCGCGGTGACACCCAAGTACGTGCATGGTTTTGAGGCCAGCCGTGAGCTTCCCATCATCTGGAAAATTACCAAGGGCTCGCTTAAAAACAAGCTCCTTTACCTGTTGCCTGCCGGTTTGCTTTTATCCAATTTCGCACCATGGGCCATTGCGCCGCTTTTGATGCTTGGTGGTGCGTACCTGTGTTTTGAAGGGGCTGAGAAAATCCATCATGCCCTGTTTTCCCGCGGTGAAGATCATATCCCTATCGAGAAGATTGTCGGTGACTCTACCATTCTTGAAGAGAAAAAGGCTGCGGGCGCGATCAAGACCGATTTCATCCTGTCGGCAGAGATCATGACCATCGCCCTGGCAGCGATACCTGCCAGCAATTTCTGGATGGAAGCTGCCACGCTTGCCACCGTGGGTGTTGGTATCACTGTTGCGGTTTATGGCTCCGTCGCCCTTATCGTTAAAGCCGACGACATCGGTGTGTACATGTCCACCAACGGCCGCTTTGGGTTGACCCGCTGGATCGGCCGTGGCCTGGTTCACTCGATGCCCGGGTTTTTGAAGCTACTGACAACCGTTGGAACTGCCGCAATGCTTTGGGTTGGGGGCTCCATTGTCATCCACAGCCTTGAGCAGCTCGGACTTCCCTGGCTCGGCCATCACGTACACGACTGGGCCGCTGCCATCGGAAGCATCACGCCTGCAGGCTGGACGGGCGCCGTGGAATGGTTCAGCAAGGCCTCGATGGACGGCATTTTCGGCCTGGTGCTGGGTATGTGCCTGATCTTCCTGGTCGCCCGTATCATTGAACCCGCCTGGGCACGTGTTCGCGGGAAATAACAAAGGGGTTAAGCCGTTACTTCAATCGCTATAGTAACTTTTCGATATCTTTTGCCAGGTCTTTCGGTTTTACCATCGGCGCAAACCTGGCGGTAACCTTACCGTCACGGTTGACGAGAAACTTGGTGAAGTTCCACTTGATCTTCTCAGAACCCAATAGACCCGTCTGGCCTTTTTTCAGGTGCTTGAAAAGCGGGTCAGCGTCATCACCGTTGACGTCGACCTTGGCAAACATCGGAAATGTCACCCCGTAGTTCAGCTGGCAAAACTCCGCGATGTCACTTTCACTACCCGGCTCCTGCCCGCCAAACTGGTTACAGGGAAAACCAAGTACGGCCAGCCCCTTGTCTTTGTACTGCGCATAAAGCGCCTCGAGACCTTCATACTGTGGCGTGAACCCGCATTTACTGGCAGTGTTAACGATCAGCAGCACCTTGTTTTTATACTTATCAAGCCGGACTTTTTCCCCGGTTATCGTTTGTACTTCAAACGCATATATATCTGCAGTCATGAAAACACCTTTGTCATAAATTTAGAAGACGCCCATCATACGCCTTTATTTTTACCGACAGAAATATGGGTAAAACGCCTGTATCAATTGCGTGAGGCATAACAGACACTCTGAGGATGATCACTTCACCAGCCCTTGACCCGGTAGTCTGAATCCACTTAATGTGTATAAATACATGTTTTTATACACACAGGATATCGTTATGAGAACCAATATTGTTATCGATGACGAGCTGATGGCGAACGCCCTGAAAGTAACCGGCTTAAGGACCAAGCGCGAGGCCGTAGAGCTTGGTCTTAAGACCCTGATTAAGCTAAAACAGCAGGAAAAGATCCGGCAGTTCAGGGGCAAGTTGCCCTGGCAGGGTGATCTCGACGAGCTGCGGTCTGACAATTGATTTTCGTCGATTCCAGCGTCTGGGTTGATTACTTCAATGGCAGGCAGTGCGCCGAAACAGACTACCTCGATGGCCTGCTTGGCAAAGAGCCCATAGCAATCGGCGACCTGGTGCTTATCGAGGTGTTGCAGGGGTTCAAGAATGAAAGCGACTACAACACCGCGCGGGAATTGCTGACATCGCTTACGGTTTTCACACTCGGCGGCCAGGAAATGGCGATCAGAAGTGCCGATAATTTTCGCTTGCTACGCAAAAGGGGCGTCACGGTACGAAAGACCATTGACGTGCTCATCGCCACCTTTTGTATCGAAATGAATCTTGCGCTGCTTCATTCGGATAAGGACTTTGAGCCGTTTCATGAACATCTGAAACTGGCAGCCTGGCAGGCTTAAAAAGAAAAACCAGGTCTCCATCGATGTGGTTTTACTCTGTCCCTTTACTCTGACCCCAAAACTCCCTCTTGCTCCGCCTGCTGCTGAGCCACCTGCTTGTGGACCTCCACCATGTCCAGGTTTTTAGCCTTACTGACAACTTCACGCAATGCGCTCTCGGGTAATGCGCCCGGCTGCGAGAAGACTATGACCTTTTCGCGGAATATCATTAGCGTGGGAATGGAGCGAATCTGGAACCAGGAGGCAATCTCCTGTTCATTTTGGGTATCCACCTTGGCGAATACGGCATCCGGAAAATCTTCCGATACTTTTTCGAAAATAGGGCCAAAGGATTTACAGGGACCGCACCAGTCTGCCCAGTAATCGACGACCACTGTATCATTACTTGTGATGACCTCTTCGAAGTTCTCCTTGGTCAGCTCGACGTATGCCACGACTATTCTCCTTGGGATTTTGAAACCAATATTATATTAAATATTTATAATAAAGAAAAAGTGAAGAAAAAAGTGAAGACACGTCTTCAAACACGAAAAATCATGGAAGTCCTAACTTTCTATTAACTTTGAATGTCAAAGATCGCATTAGGGCTCTGACCCCTTTACTCCTTTACTGAAAAGACCAACGGGCCGTCATATGCAGCCCGTTGGTTTCCCTTCTTTACCCTTGTGACAATACCCGCCAAGGGGCAGGTATCACGACCTCGCTGGTTCGTTAGGGGCAGTTGCTCGGTGGCAGGTACGGGATCAACACGCGATCGATGACGTGGATGTAGCCATTGTCCGCAGCTACGTCAAAAAATGGTTCGACAATGCCTGCGTTCGCTACCGCGAGTGAGTTGGTAAGGTTGTCTTGCAGTGACAGATCACCTGCGTCCGGGAAGACGTAACCACCAAACAACATACGAACCTTATCGGCGCCAAATACCGCAGTCGAGTCCTTCTTGCCTTGCACCAGATGATAGTTCAGTACGTCACGTATATACCAAGACGGGTACTGATCGGGTGTCAGGCACAGGTTTTCCTCAACAAATGCGAAAAGCGCCTCGAACGCGTCGTCGGTCGGTGCAAACACAGTTGTGTTCAGCCGGCTGTCCAATCGCCAGAATACCGATCTATCAGCAGTGACCAATGCCAACAGCGTATCGAACGCGCCAGGTGCGACATTCTCATTTACGTCCACTGCAACATCGATAAGTGTCGTACGCTGCTTCTGCCACCACCAGGCGGAAGCGGTTACCGGAAGTGCAGAAACAAGTGCAAAGAATGATGCTAGAAATACTATACGAAGTTTCATAAATATTCTCCTATATATGGTAAATAGCCGATGTAACCATTATTATAATTATACAAGAATTATACAATGTCAAGTCTTCCAGCATAAAAAAGAAATTTGACCCCGGTATACACCAAAACGTCAGCTGACGCTGGCACCTGATTCTGATCCCAACTACCACAATTTTTAAACCGATCGCCGACCGCCACCGTCAAAGGTAGTATTCGAAAACACGGGGGGTTCGTGTGAGCTTGCCTAAGTCTGTTGGCATGGCAGCAGCTTCGATATTGCGCCGTTTACATGGTGAAACTGCCAAAACGGTCATCAGAAAATTTACAGGAGTGAACAATGAAGATTTATTTCAAGTTTCTCACCGCATTGGCATTGACGGCTCTGTTTGTAATGCCGCTAGTGGCCGTTGCTTCGGGCAGCTACAGCACGGTGAACAAAAGTATCCGCCTCGCCGACAACTCGACAGCCGGCGATGTTGATTCGGTCAACGGTTCGATTCATATCGGCGCCAATTCGTTTGTTAATTCTGTCGAGTCGGTCAATGGTTCCATCAAGCTGGGTAACGATGTCACGGTTGACAGGGGTATCGAAGCGGTCAACGGCGCGATTTCACTGCAGCCGGGTTGTGAAGTGGGTGGTAAAGTCGAAACCGTCAATGGCGGTGTCTTGTTGGAAAACGCCAGGGTTGCAGGTGACGTCGAGACCGTCAATGGTCAGTTGCGAATTCTGAGCGGGTCAGAAGTGTCCGGCAACGTCGTGGTGCGGGCACCCCAAGGTTGGAGTTCAGGCCGTCGGCATAAGCCCGTTCATGTGGAAATCGGCCAGGACGTCGTGGTTCACGGAGACCTGATTTTCGAACAGCCGGTCGAACTCGAGCTTCACGATTCCGCCAGGATCGGTGAGATCATCGGTGATGAGGTCAAAATGGTTGGTAGCTCCTGAAACATTAAAAAGGGGCCGAATAGATTTATTCGCTGTGTCATTTGACAAGAAATTTGAATAAGCGTATCCGGCCCCCTTTTACACACAACCACCTCTATTCAAACCTCTTCATCCAGTCCTGCCGTTCCTTGCTGAAAAAATACTCTTTTGACCTGAATGGTGGAACGTGATGCTCATCAAGTTCAATCAGGGAAACTTCGGGCAGATCAATAGGGTTTGATGGAATAAATCCTGCGAGGTGCTGTTTGGTGTCTGTAAATTTGCCGTCAGCGGCCAGGTTGTGCCACTCCTCCGAACGGAATCCAGCTTATAGAGTTCCTCCGAATCGTCGATATAACGGATGTAATGCCAGTTCTCATAGCGGACAGAATAGCTGCCATAATCGTAAGTTGTGATGACTGGTCTGGACGCTCTTTAGTTTGGGCACCTGTTGCGATGAATGCCCTGAAACTGACACCAAAGCGAGAATCATCACTGCCTTGGGCAAATGCACCCGTAGACCACAAATTTTCCTTAGGTTGCCGGTCAGCGTGGCATTCCCGAAAACCCGGCTGCAGCGCGTAGCGCATTGCCGTCCATCACGTAGCCGTCGCTGACCACCGTGTGTACACGCCTCAGGGCGCCAAGATCGGCACTGACATCGCCATTCACCAGCAGCAGATCAGCCTCTTTGCCCTTGGCAATGGAACCGGTCCGGTTGGCGATACCCACCAGCCGGGCCGGGTTGATGGTGGCCGTCTGCAGTGCCTGGGCCTTACTCATGCCGGCCTGCTCGTAGATTTCGATTTCGCGTACCAGCTCCGGCCCCCAGCCGTCCGTGCCGGCAACGATGGGTACTTCCGCCTCATTGAGCTTGCCGATCAGCGCCACCATTACTTCGTAACTCTTTCTGAAATCATCGCGGGTAACATCTCCGAAAAGCGGATAACCGCCGGTTTTCAGGGCGCGCTCGAAAACCACCGGCAGCGTTCCCTCGTAGGGCACGAAAGCCGGCGGCAGCGCCGGTTCAACGTTGAGGAAGGAGCCCTCAAAAAGCATGATCGTCGGATCGACCCAGGTACCGCGTTGCTTTAGCTCAGCCACGAATTCGGTCATCACCGGCCCATCCAGATCGACATCCCTGGCATAGCGTGCCGGCCCTTCGAAACGTGCGGCCGTGTTGGAAACATCCACCACTTCCTGGGGCAGATCCTGCATGATGATGAAGTTGAGGTGTGTCACCTCGTCGTAACCCGCGCGCACGGCTTCCAGCGGCCGCATGGTGGCCGGCACGTGGCCGAGAACATGCAGGCCAAGACGATGCGCTTCAGCAGCCGCCGGCGCGATCCATTCGGGGTTCATGGAGGTATAGAACTTCACGCCCCACAAACCTGCATCCGCGGCTGTTTGTACCGCTGCAATGGTCTCTTCCTCGCTGCTCACGAGCGTCGCGCCCTGGGCTGAGAGCGGATGATCCTGGTCGATGATGATCGCACCAAACACTTCCGGAGATAGCAGATTGCCCGCGGCGCGTGCTTGCTTTGCCCAGACCAGCTTTTCCAGCGAGTTACCGGGGCTGCGGATGCTGGTCATGCCAGTGGCCACATTGGCCAGCAGGTCATAGCCATCGTCGTAGTGCTTATGGGAATCCCACAGGCCGGGCACCAGTGTTTTGCCCTGGCCATCCAGTACCCGTCCGCCGTCGGCGACTGTCAATGAGCCCGCCGGGCCGATCCCGGTAATTTTGCCATCCTGCGTGGTGACGGCCTGGTTTTCGACAAACCGGCCCGCATCCGCATCGAACATGCGCACGTTATCAATCAGCAACGGGCGACGGGCATCTTCGGTGAGAAAGCGCCTGGCCACGGATGTTGCCGCCTGTTGTGAGGCTTCATCCTGCATCTTGCGCATGGTCTTGAAGTGTTCCTGGTAACCTTCGCGCATCAACCCCATCCAGCCGATGCTGGCCAGGTGCCGGCCCTTGTCATCCACCCACACCGGGGTGGGTGCCGGCTGCAGCCCTTCGATGAAAATCAGCCGCGCCTCCAGGTCACCGTCCTCATCCTTGATTGCCAGCGTGCCGCCGTCGCGCAAACGGGCGGTACCACTGGGCAACAGCTGTACCTCACCTTTATCGAGCATGTGCTCGACCAGCAGGCCAAACATCGCGTCCGGTCCACCCTTCGTCAGGTAAAAGCCGCCGTCCAGTAACGCCGTACCTCTATCCGCGCCTGAATCCCAGCGGATGCCGTTTTCATCGGTTACCATTTCTTCAGCCGCATTTCCTTCGGGAGTAACACCGCGAATCCGGATACGCAGCGGTTTGCCATCGTAGCCCAGCACCACCAGCGCATCGGTTTCGGTAATCCAGCCGCGCAGCGATTGGGATTTGCGAAAGGCGATTGCCCCGTCTTCGGTCTCCCAGCGCCATTCATCGCCATGCGTGTTGGTATCGGAGACGATGACGTAGCGGGTGGCGTTTTCAGGTGGCGCCAGCAACGATTCTTTGGGTACGGGCTCAGAGGCGGGCGTGGTGGAGGTGAAGACGAGAAAGGCCAATGCGGCCAGGAGAAAACGGATCATAAGCGGGTGTTCCTTATTCTTTTGAGGCGCTGAGTATAGGTAAAGCAAGTACTTTGGTGAAGGGGCGGGATGCATTTGCTGAATGTGTCTTTGCATCAATCCACGGCATAGCCGGTTAGCTCCATGTAGCCTTTGCCGCGGTTGCCGGGCCCGCTCCCGTTTACCGTTACGGTACCCTCCCAGTAGGGAAAATCCACCGCCATCCACTGGTTTTCAATCGTGGCCTGGATGTCGAACTGGCGGCCGACCTGCGGCAGGGAGACGCGCCAGTGCAGGGGCAGGTCACGGCCGGCGACCTTGCTTGTTTGCTCCGGTACAAGTTGTATCCGTCCCGGCTCCAGCGGCGTTGTGCTGCCATCGGCCGCCATCAGGGCGCCCTGCAGGTAGTTTTCGGCACCGGGTTCTCCGCGCACCTGGAACAACATCAGTTTTTCACCGCTTTCGAGATGCAGCGAAAACCAGTCCCAGCCGGACTGCCCGCGCTGCAGAAACTGGCTGCTCCACTCCCTGTCCAGCCAGGCATCGCCCTCGACGGGGATCACTTCTCCGGCAATGGTCAGCTGACCGCTGGCTTTGAGGAATGGCTGGCTGTAGTAATAGGAACCGCCGCCATCGGCGTGCTTGGCCGAAAATCCCGCGTCACCCTGCAGGACCAGCGGCGCCGTGGTGCGTAGTTGCAGGTGCATGGCGTTATCGTCCTGCCGCGCTTTCACCTCCAGCGGCAACCATTCATCGCCGGTACTGCGTAATTCCCAGTCGTCCAGCCAGGCGGAAAATGGCGCGGTCGTGACGCCAGCCCGGCTCATTTCGCCGGCCTCGCCGCCACGTGCATAGCGCTGAAACGAAACGTGGCCGCCGGGCGTGGTCATGGCCATATGCGCCATGAACACCTGGTTGTTTTGGGCATTTCCCTGCGGCCCGGGGGAGCCGGGCCCGAAAGAATCACGTGTTTGAACGGCCAGGCGGAACAGGGTCCACTGTGCGCCGTAACTTTCCCCCGCAGCGTCATGCAGGTTGGCGGTCAGGTACCACCACTCGATGCGGTAATCGGGGTGCGCCCCGTGGTCGCGTGGAAACACCAGCGCCTGACCCGGCCGTGCCTGTGCATAGCCATCGGCGCCCTGGGCCAGCACGGCAAGCCCCGAGCCCCGGTCATTTGTCCCGGCCGGCCCGCAACCACTGGTCAATAGCAGCAGTGCGCTGAGCACCAGATGTGGGGTCAGAGTAAAGGGACAGAGTAATTTACTCTGTCCCTTTACTCTGACCCCGTCACCCATTGTTCTCATACGTTCTGCTCGCGTAACAGCGCGGCAGGTGAGGTAAACAGCAATCTCAAGGACGGCAGTATCACCGCCAGCACCAGGCTCGCTGCGGCCAGTACGGCGAGCACCAGGTAATGTTGCCATTCAAGACGCAAGGGGAAACTCCAGCCAAAGGCGGCCGGCGTGACCACCATCCCGAGATAAGCCTGCGAGCAGCGTACCCAGCGGCCAGACGAGCACCATGCACAACAGGCCGAGCAATCCCCATTGCGCGAGCAACAGCGCACCGCGTTCGCGCCGGCTCAACCCCAGGCAGGCCAGCAGGGCCTGCTGGCCCACGCGGTGATGGTGAATCGCGCTGATCGCGCAGAAGATACCGATTGCCGCCACCAACAGGGTCAGGGTATTGAGCGCCTGGGTGACGATGAAGGTGCGATCGAAGACGGCCAGGCCAACTTGCCTGAGTTCGGCCTGATCGATGATCTCATCGTCATCCAGGTTGAATTTTTCAGCTATGGCCATGCGGATTTGTCCCCAGTCAGATTCTGCCGGACCATACACGGCGAGACCCAAGGCTGAAAGATCCGGCCAGCAATTTTGGAAAAGCTGCCGGTTGACCATCCATTGCGATTTTGGATTGCCATAGTCGCGGTAGACGCCCAGCACGGGTATATCGGCCAAATCCTGGCATAACTGCACGGAACTCCCGGGCTGCCAGCCATCGAGCCGCCAGGCGCGTTCACTGATATACAGCCCTTCGCCGGCATGGAATTTTGCCGCAGCATCCGCGACGCCCTGCAGCAGCCTGACACTGTTACGGAAACGCTCGCCCTCCTGCAGGCTGACCACCTCGACTGCGACGGGCGCGTTGTCCGGCCGCCGGCGTGTCAGCGCGGTGCGATAGCGTTGGGTTACGGATAATTGCGGAAAGCTGTCCGCCATCCAGGCTGCGAGATCGGCGCCCCTGTTTTCACCTCGAAGGTATAAATCGGCCACGAGTCTTTGACCCAGCCAGTCGTCCGTTGCCTGCCGGAAACTGCTGATCATCGTATTCAGACCGCTATTGGCGACCAATGCCAGTGTCATCGCCATCAGCGCCACGGATGCGGGCCCGAGCAACCAGCGGCTATCCGCCAGCAGCCACGAGAAACGCGCGTTACGCGCCGGCGCCAGCATTTCAAGAAACCCGATCAGCAGACGCAGGACCAGTGGCAGCAATAGCGCAGAACCCAGCAGCAGGGCGGCCATGCCGGCCAGCGCCGACCACAGGTGGCTTGTCACAAAGCCGGTCACGAGCGCCACGGCCAGCAGCAGCAAACCCGATAACGCCATCAGGCGATCGCGGCGAACCACCGCGTGCAACTGCCAACCGGCTTGTTTACGTTCGAGCATCGGCGCATTGAGCGACTCGCGCAGGGGCAATACGACGCATAGCCCGGCGGCCAGCAACGTCATCAGGACCGGCAGCCAGATGCCGGCGGGCACCAGGGCGTCGGGATAGCTGATGTAAACACCGTATAACTGCGCCAGTGTGCGGCCGACACCGGGTAGCAGCCAGGCGGCCATCTGCGCGCCCAGCCAGGCGCCGATCAGCGTGCCCACGGCCAGGAAAAGCGCCAGTTCCAGCATCAATGCCCGTGTCAGCTCGGCTTTCAATACACCGGCGAGACGCAGCTTGCGGATCAGGTCGCGGCGGTCGGTGTAACTGAACGCCAGCGCGTTGTAGATCAGAAAGATGCCGACGACAAAGGCCAGCAGACCCATCGCCGCAAGGTTCAGGTGAAAGCTTTGTGTCAGTTCCGCGGGATCGGGTGCTTCATTATTGCCGACGTATTCAAGGTAGGCCGGCAAGGCCCGCAGCAATTGGCTCATTTGTAAAGCGGATGCCGGAAACACCAGTATCGATGTCAGTGCATCATCGTTGCCGCTCAGCGCTTGCAGCGCCCCGATGTCGATCAACAGCCGGTAACCCAGTTGCTGGTTCGACACCGGCACCAGCGGCGGCAGTATTTCACCGGATGCGAGCCTGATCCGGCCGTCGTCACCGGCGGAAAGCTGTTCAAACCTGGCCGGTGCGGCCCACAACTGGTAAGGCGCAAATGCAAAACTCATCAGGCTGCCATCCGCCGGCCCGTCACCATTGCCAAAATCAAATGTGCGGGCTGAGCGGGGCATGGCAAAAACATCTACCCCCAACAGTTCCAGCGCTTCACCATCCTCGCTTCGCAGCATCTGCCGGAACAACGGCGCCAGCATGTCAAACCCCTGGCGGCGCAAGCTGACATAATCACGCTCGTCGATGTTCCGGGTGCCATCTCTCTGCCGTATCTGCCCCACGGGTGAGGCGTTTAAATACTGTTCACCCTCAGCGTAACTCGAGCGCGCCTGGGCATTGATCAACAGCGTGCCGGCCAGTAACAGGTTGGCGACGATGATACCCGTGAGCAGGAACAATGCCTGCACGGGGTGCCGGCGATAGTGGCTTAAAAGGATGCCGTTGAGATTCACGCCGGTTCAGCCGCGATTAAACTCAGGCCAGCGCATGCAGATGGCCCTCTTCGAGCATCAGCTGCCGGTCAGCGTATGACGCCATTTCACGGTTGTGCGTGACCAGTAACAGGCTGCAGGCAGATTCGGCCACCAGCTTCACCATCAACTCCATGACCTGGCGGCTGAGTGTATCGTGCAGGTTGCCGGTTGGTTCGTCGGCAAACAAAACCCGCGGACGGTGCGCCAGTGCGCGCGCGATGGCGACGCGCTGTTGCTGTCCGCTCGAGAGCACCTCCACCGGTCTGCCCATGAGCGGTGCAAGACCGAGCACCGAGGTGATTTCCTCTATCCATGGATCGTCCGTGGGGAGACGGTTCAGCCGCCGCTGGAACAACAGGTTGTCGCTGACATTGAGCCCCGGCAGCAGGTTGAACTGCTGGAAAACAAAGCCGAGATGACGCCGTCTGAGCATGGCGATTTCGCGTTCACCCTGCATTGCCAGCGAACGGCCCAAGATCAGGACTTCACCCGAATCGGGGCTTTCCAGCCCGGCCGCGATTTGCAAAAGGGTGCTCTTGCCGTTGCCACTGGCGCCGAGCAGCGCGACGCTCTCGCCCGGCCCCAGGTGCAGGTCGATACCCCTGAGCACCTGCAGCTCGCTCTCGCCATCGTGATATGACTTGCTAATGGACCTGAGACTGAGCATAACAATGCCTTTCCTGAAAGCTTTCAGGATATCACGGGATAACCGGGTCACCCATGAGCAACTTATTGCCAGCCGCCCGCTCCAGCTCAATCCTTATATGCTCATTCTGTGTAACGGGCGCATAACGTGCGGGGTTAACCGGGCTGGTTAAGTGCCCAAGCGGCGCCACTTCGTAATCCCCATCCACGGCAAAAAACAACACCATTGAAAACCGCTGCCAAGGGGTATTCGCCACGCGGTGGCCGGTGGCTTTCAGGTAACCATTCGAAAAGCGCTCCAGCATATCGCCGGGCATCACGGTAAACGTACCAATGTCCGCCGGTGCCTGGCACCACTCGCCATCGGCTTTGGTCAGCTCCAACCCGCTGGCGGTCTGGTTGATGATGGTGAAACACTCAAAATCGGTGTGCGCTGAAATCCCCACGTTGCGATCGTTGACCGGGGCATCGTTGACCGGGGCATCGTTGGCCGGGTAGTGCAACAACCGCATGGTCCGCGGCGCACGCTCACCGCTGTGGCGGTTGATGAAATTCCGCTCCATGCCCAGCATGCCGGAAAATACCTCGCCCAGGGCGCGCGCCATCGAAGTGACAGCATCGTAATAGGCCTGCACGGCTACCCTGAACCCGGGAATATCCGGCCATACGTTGGGCTCGATACCCAGCTCGCGGCAGCGCCTTTCATCGAGCTGCTGGCCAAGATCGAAGGATTCAACATGCGCGACCGTACCTGGCTGGTAGGCCGGCTCGCCAAACATCGGGCCCCAGCCCTTTTTCTCACCAAAAAGACTGTTATGCACGGCCTGTTTTACCGGCCCGTCATCGGGCGTCTGAAAAAACGCCTGCGCCGCCGCGAGCGCATTTTTAATTACACCCTTATCAATACGGCTGTTGTGCACGTAGAAAAACCCGGTATTGAGACAGGCATCGCGGATTTGCTGTTCCAACTCATCGCGCGCGGCCAGGTCATCGGCAAACAGCGGGGCCAGGTCCAGGTTCGGGATTTGTGCCCGGTCCAGGGCCCTGGATGGGGCATATTGGTCAAGATGTTCGGTGCCTGGCATTATCAGCGGGAACCCTGTTGGCAAGCTGCGTCAGCTGGTTTATGAAGTATATACCGTCAGGGTTAAAACTGGATTTTGTTGCAGTGACTCGTGACTCTAAACATCCTGCAAAATGCCGCCCGGCGGTCGGCTATGCCCCTGAGGCATGGGACAGTGCCTGGTGTTGGCGTCTACTTTGTCTTACGCAAATGACATCCATTTCCCTATTTTCATTCATCAACAACTCTTTGAAACTTACATTTAAGTAGCGCGCCTGGAGTCGCATGAATAATCCAGCCTGTCTTTCAAAACCAAAAGCGCCTCTGGAGATCATGGAGTTTCAAAATCGCTTCAGAGACATACAAGTGATACCATCTATGGTATCATTTCAGGGTAAAGCCAGCCGGAGAATACTCGAACTCATCAAGGAACTCGTGAACGAAGGCAAACTATGAAAATACGAAGTGTAGAAATAAATAACCGGCGAAAAGAGTTTACTGTGCGTAATTATTCAGGAGCGCAGTTTGCGTTTCCCTATTCCAAGTCCAACCCTCACCCGGATTCCAAAAACCGGATCGCAGAGGTCTTTGTGGATAAAGAACTCGCCAATGAGGCCATCACCTATGTGCTGCAATCCGGCGACGAAGGTTCTATTCATATCGAACAGGTTCTCGAATATAACGAAGACCCTGCCTATCTCGCCGAACTCCTGACCTACAAACTCACCCTGGAAGCGAAACAAAGAATTGAAAGCAGTGGCTTGAGCAGAAGGCAGATTGCCAAACGGTTAAACACTTCTCTGCCGCAGTTGTACCGTTTGCTTGATCCTGCGAACACACGTAAATCGATGAATCAGCTGGTCACCCTTCTGCATGTTCTAAATTGCAATGTTGACATGGTTGTTAAGAGTAAAGACGCCGCTTGAAGGAGATCTAATCACACTGCAACAACATATCAACCGCCGGATAAGAGGGCACATCGGCTAAGGCTGAAGCAATATTTTGACTGGAGTGTATTTGCTATTTCCCTGCGGCGTTTAAAAAGTATCCGGCCCCCATATCGTTCTTCTGTACAATCTCACACCATCTCGAAAGAAAGGATCTTCAACGTGATGTTTCGACGCTTACTCCCGGCACTACTGCTGATTCCGGCGCTGGTCTCTGCTCAACAGAGCCTGACGGATACTTATCGCGAACCGGCGGGCCAGATTCTTGGCGCTGCATTGACCGACGTTGAAGGTTGGAAAAAACTGGAATACCTGAGCACCGAGATCGGCCATCGACTGAGTGGTTCCAAAGGCCTGGAGCGTGCCATCGACTGGGCGGCAGAGGGCATGGAGAAAGAGGGGCTGCAGGTCAGAAAGTTACCCGTCAAAGTCCCGCACTGGGTGCGCGGAGAGGAATCCGCCCGGCTGCTTGCACCGGTTGAGCGCGAGCTTTCAATCCTTGGCCTGGGTCGCAGCGTAGGCACGCCTGTGGGTGGCATTACCGCTCCGGTTATTGCCGTTACCAGCTTCGAGGAGCTGGAGCAGCTCGACCGCAGCGAAGTTGAAGGCAAGATCGTT
This sequence comes from uncultured Gammaproteobacteria bacterium, assembly GCA_963704855.1. GTDB lineage: Bacteria > Pseudomonadota > Gammaproteobacteria > Xanthomonadales > SZUA-36 > SZUA-36. The sequence goes on along the minus strand of CAVPHY010000010.1, from coordinate 6,420 downwards.
CTTTACGCCGTGCCATGGATGGGATACGGAAAGACAGTGAAGTATCGCGGCGCGGGTGCATCCCGCGCAGCCGAGCTGGGTGCAGTAGCCGCCCTGGTCCGATCGGCGACGGGCCGCTCTCTGAACACCCCGCATACCGGTGCGATGACGTACGACGATGCCTTCCCCAGGATTCCCGCTGCGGCGGTGACAGTTGAAGATGCCGAGTGGATGCGTCGCAGTATTGCCAACGGGCATGAGGTTCGCATCAGGCTGGAGATGGGTGCGCACGAACTTCCGGATGCAGATTCGTTCAACCTTGTCGCTGAGATCCGGGGCAGCGAAAAGCCGGAAGAAGTGGTGGTGATGGGTGGCCACTACGACTCCTGGGACGTGGGACAGGGCGCACACGACGACGGCGCAGCCTGCATGGCCGCCTGGCACGCACTGACAATCATCCATCGCCTCGGGCTGCGTCCCCGCCGCACGCTTCGCGTGGTGCTGTGGACAAACGAAGAAAACGGTCTTCGCGGCGGCAAGGCCTATCGCGAATGGGTCGGCGATGAGATCGAATCCCACGTTGCCGCCATCGAGATGGACGGCGGCGCAGAGCGTCCACTTGGCTTCGGGCTGGGCTTGGAAATGGGCGATCAGGATGCGCCGGACGCCGTGTATGAGAAAGCGCTGTCAATACTCACCGAGATCGGGGCGCTCCTTGATGGCATTGACGCAAGCCAGATGAAACGCGGCGGCGGTGGCGCTGACATCGGCCCGCTGATGAAAGACGGTGTTCCGGGATTGGAATTGCTGACCGTCGGAGAGCACTACTTCGACTGGCACCATACCGAGGCCGATACGCTGGACAAGGTCGATCCGGTGAACTTCCGCAAAGCCGTGGCCATACTGGGTGTTACCGGCTATATCCTGGCGGACATGCCGGGAACGCTTCCCCGGGGCGTTTCAGAGTAGTGGGGTCAGAGCAGAGTAGTGGGGTCAGAGTAAAGTGCCAGAGTAAAAGCCCCCAGTGATAAGGTTTTACCCTGACCACGAACATTATTGTTCCTGTAAAGTAGCGCAATGAACCCCGTCATCACACTCAGCGGCCTGAGCAAGACCTACGCTTCCGGCCTGGTTGCCCTGCAGCCTATCGATCTCACCATCGAGCGCGGCGAAATATTCGCATTGCTCGGCCCGAACGGCGCCGGCAAGACCACGCTGATCAACATGGTCTGCGGCATTGTCACACCGACATCCGGACAGGCACTGATCAATGGTCATGACGTGGTGCGCGACTACCGGGCAGCACGCGCCAGCGTTGGCCTGGTGCCGCAGGAACTGGCAACCGAGACCTTCGAAACCCCGTGGGCGTCGACGCGCTACAGCCGCGGGCTGTTCGGCCATCCGCCCGACCCGGCACACATCGAACGCCTGCTCCGCGACCTGTCGTTGTGGGACAAGGCGCACCACAAGGTGCAGACGCTGTCCGGCGGCATGAAGCGGCGCGTGATGATCGCCAAGGCGCTGGCGCATGAGCCCGGTGTGCTGTTTCTGGACGAGCCCACCGCGGGCGTGGACGTGGAGTTGCGCGCCGAAATGTGGGCGCTGGTGCGGCGGCTGCGCGAGAAGGGCGTGACCATCATCCTGACCACCCATTACATCGACGAGGCCGAGGAAATGGCCGACCGCATTGGTGTGATCGACAAGGGCCGCCTGATCCTGGTGGAAGAAAAAGCCCGCTTGATGAAACAGCTCGGCAAGCGCCAGCTGCTGGTGCAGTTGACCGAGCCGCTAACCGGGCTACCGGTCGAGCTTGCCGAATGGAAAGTGGAATTCGGCGACGACAACTCGCAGCTGCGGTACGTGTTTGATGCCAACCGCGAGCATTCCGGCATCCCCGAGCTGCTGCGGCGGCTGGATGAGCTTCATATCAACTACCGCGACCTGAACAGCAGCCAGAACTCGCTGGAGGAGATTTTCGTCGGGCTGGTCGGCCGCCGCCAGGGAGAATCGCGATGAGCACAGCCATCCACATTCCGGCATTCAACCGCCGTGGTGTGTGGGCCATCTACCGCTTTGAGCTGGCGCGTTTCGGCCGCACCCTGTGGACCAGCCTGTTCACGCCGGTCATCACCACGGCGTTGTACTTTATCGTGTTCGGCGCGGCCATCGGCTCGCGCATGGGCATGGTGGACGGCGTCAGTTACGGCGCATTCATCGTCCCCGGCCTGATCATGCTGTCGCTGTTTACCGAGAGCATCGGCAACTCCTCGTTCGGCATCTACTTTCCGCGCTGGACGGGCTCGATCTACGAGGTGCTGTCGGCGCCGTTGTCGCCGTTCGAAATTGTACTCGCCTATGTTGGCGCCGCCGCCACCAAGTCGGTCATCCTCGGGCTTGTCATCCTCTTCACGGCGAGTTTCTTCGTCGACCTGCACATCGTGCACCCGGTGTGGATGGCCGCCTTCCTGCTGCTTACCGCGGTGAGTTTCTGCCTGTTCGGTTTCATTCTCGGCATCTGGGCCAGCAGCTGGGAACAACTGCAGGTGATACCGATGCTGATCGTCACCCCGCTGACTTTCCTGGGCGGCGCGTTCTACTCCATCGACATGCTGCCCGGCAACTGGAAAACCATCGCCCTGTTCAACCCGATCGTCTACCTGATCAGTGGCTTCCGCTGGAGCTTCTATGGCACCTCCGATGTGGGGGTGGGCATCAGCCTTGCCGCTGTGCTGGGGTTTCTGGTGTTGTGTTTGGCGGTTGTGTGGTGGATTTTCCGGACGGGGTATCGCTTGAAGAATTGAAGGGCGCTGACCCCTTTACCGTTTTGGCGTGGCCTTCTTTACCCAAAGCTTACTGCCACTCACATCGGTACCGTTAATCGATACCATGCGCCAGCTGGTGCAGGTACTCATCATTGTCAAAATTGCCGTCAGACTGTGCAATCAGGCCATTCTCGCCAATGGTCCATTCCTCAAATCCGCTGAAGTGCACCTTGTTACCGGTCCCGTCCGGGCCGCTGTTGGTACCGATGAACGTCCAATGGAAAATGACCTTGTCCGCCTGGATCTCCAGTTCATCCATGATCAACACCATGTCCGGAAACCCTGTCATAAAGCTATGTGCAACTTCCGTTATTGCATCCCGCCCGGTCGCAGCAGCGCCGTTGACATATAAAGTGGCGCCTTCGGCAAAGAATGATGCAACATTTGCAGGCGTCTGGCTGTTCCAGGCGGCCGTGTATTTCTTAGCGAGCTCAATAACCATTTCTTTATTCATGGAGACTGGTTCCCTCATGCATTTACCGGGCACCAGGCTGTCTAATTCCGCCATGAACTCAGGCGAGTAATACAGCCTTACCCTACACCAGTATTCCTGGCCAAGACGCGAATTACGCATGGAAGCTCCCCATGCCTCGCGCTGCCTGGCGAATTCGATATCATCGTACAACCCCACCCGGTACTGGTAGTGGACATTCTCCCAATACCGGAAAAGCGCATTGGAACGCATCTCAAACTGGAATGACTCTACCGGGGTCAGGTCTTCACCTGCATGAGCGCGATACAGCACATCCGCAAGTTGTGCATTGGATGCCGGGGTCTGCAGCAGATCCACGATGCCCATGGCCAGTTCATTGCGGGTTTGCGCCCGCATCATATCCCGGTTTTGATCGAGCTCCACAAGCACCAACACGATTCCGATGAGTACACCGATATTTGCGCCAAGCGTGAGCCAGCGGGTTGTTTTTGCTGATGCCACCTGTGTCTCCTGATTATGTGTGGGAGTTGGGTTTACTGCATCATAGCAAATGTCACGAACGGCACTTCACCTGGCATTGATTGCGATGACGGTTTATGGGGCGTTTTGTAAAAGGGGTCAGCGCCCTTTATCGGATGATTGATCGCATATCTGTGGTTGACGCTTTAAAGGGCTCCGTCCCCTTTTCCATTCGAATCCATCTTTACCTAAGTGAAATTTAACTACGAGTATAAAATCGGTTACATTCGATTTTTAGGCACGCATAAGCAGTACGATACTATTGACGCGGAAGCAATATGATGAACATCAAACCCATTCATTCTGAAGACGATTATGTTGAATCACTTGCCCGTATTGATGCGTTAATGGATGCAAAACCCGAAACTCCCCAAGGCGATGAACTCGACATACTCGCCACGCTTGTTGAAGCATATGAGGAAAGCCGTTATCCAGTAGAAGCACCCGACCCTGTTGAGTTTATTAAAAACGTAATGGAGTTTTTGGGACTGGACCAGGCTGAGTTTGGAAGGTTGTTAAAGTCACGTCCACGCGCGTCAGAGATTTTGAACAGACGACGTCAATTGACATTAAGCCAGATTCGCCGGACCACCACTGCCTGGAAAGTGCCTGCTGACCCCCTCATCCGGGAATATGAGATCACTAGTCGTGGCTAATAAAAGGGGTTAGCGCCTTTTTTGAGGATAGCGGTGGCATGTTTCCGCGGGAAGGAGGTGAGAGCGGGGTATCCCGATCTCGATGATAAGGATTCGTTAATCTGCCTCACAAGGTGAACTGATTTTTCGCGAATGTGTATCTCTACGGTTAAATAACCCCGGAAACCAAGGGAAGCATCTGATTCTTATCTAAGAAAAATGCTATAAAAACTTATATAACTAGCCTTATATCTAAGTAAAAGATAAACTATATAAGTTTTCTTAGATTAAAACTTGGGTAACTATAAAAAAATGAGATATCGTCAAATGTCTAAAAAGGACCAAATTAAATTAGAAAAAGACCAGATATTGGCCGCACTGGACCGCGAAGGCCGATACTTGGCACCCACGACGGCTACGGCCGCAGCGAAACGCGGGAAGCCTTGCGCGACTTTTTCGAAGTCGACGCCCGGCACATCGCCTTTGCCGCCCTGAGCGCGCTGGTACGCGCCCAAAAGGTCAAGCCGGCGGTGGCCAAGCGGGCGCTGAAAGAGTTCGAGATCGACCCGGATCGGGCCAACCCGCTTTTCGCGTAGTGTCGCAAGAGGAAGGCCGGAAGGAGTTTCCATGCTGGAAGAGATCAGGCTGCCGGAAATCGGCGAGAACGTGACCTCGGGAACCGTCGTCGGTGGGGTGCACGTGCAGGTGGGCGACGCGATCGAGGTGGACGACCCGGTGATCGAGTTGGAGACCGACAAGGCGGTGGTCGACATCCCCTCGCCGCTGAAGGGTCAGGTCACCGAGATCCTGGTCGCCCGAGTCCCAGCAGATCAGCGTCGGCGACACGATCGCGCGGGTGGAAACCGCGCGAGGCCCCAAAGGCAACGGCCGAAAGGCCGGATGCCGGCAGCCGGACAATGCCCGCGCCCGCGCCCGCAGCCGCCGAACCGGCGGTCGCGGCGGAAGTCCGAGGCCGAGCGCGAGCCCCGGAGGCGACCGGGGGCCGCAGGACGATGCGCCTCACCAGCCCCCGGCAGTGCCCGCAGCGGCCGGCCGTCAGGACATAAGCCGCCGCAGCCGGTGCCGGAATCGGACGATGGCGCCATTTGGCCGGTGCCGGCGGCCCCCTCGGTGCGGCGCCTGGCGCGAGAACTCGGCGTCGACGTTCTCGCCGTCGCCGGGAGCGGTCCCGGAGGGCGCATCACCGAGGCCGACGTCAAAGCGTTCGTGCGCCGCAGCCGGCCGGCCCCTAAGAGCCCGGCAGACCCGCCGCTGCCCGACTTCACCCGCTGGGGCGAGGTCGAAACCGTCCCGCTGGCCACCGTCCGGCGGCTGACGGCCGAAAGCACGGCGCTATCCTGGCGGACCGTGCCGCATGTAACCCAGTTCGACCGTGCCGATATCACGGCCCTGGAGGGTTTCATTCGAAAGAAGGCCCGAACGGGTGGCCCGCAGCGGCGGCAAGCTGACCGTGACGGCCGTGCTGCCTCAAGGTCTGCGCCGAAGCGCTCCAGCGCTTCCCGGCCTTCAACGCCAGCATCGACCTCGAAAAGCGCCGCCTGATTTTCAAAAAGTACGTTCATATCGGTCTGATGGTCGCCACCGAGCCGGGGCCTGCTGGTGCCGGTGATCCGCGACGCGGACACCAAGAGCATCACCGAACTGGCCGCGGCCGTCAGCGACGTGGCCGAGCGCGCCCGCGGCAAGAAGATCCAGCCGGACGAGCTCGAAGGCGGCAGCTTCAGCGTATCTAACCAGGGCGGCATCGGCGGCACCGCTTTCACCCCGATCGTTCTCTGGCCCCAGGCGGCGATTTTGGGCGTCAGCCGCGCCACCGTCGAACCGGTCTGGCGCAACGACCGCTTCGAGACCGCCGCCTGCTGCCCCTGGCGCTCTCCTACGACCACCGGATCGCCGACGGGGCCGATGCCGCGCGCTTCCTGCGCTTTGTGTGCGAATGTCTCGAGCAGCCCATGACCCTTTTTCTCGATTCGCGTTAAGAAAGTGAGTATCATCCATGGCTGAAAAAAAT
>CAVPHY010000009.1:0-16189 GCA_963704855.1 uncultured Gammaproteobacteria bacterium | reverse complement strand
TTGCTGAGCGCATCCATGTCCCGAAACGATGCTATCGCACCCGGCGGTCGGCTTGCGACTGATATTTCCGAGCCGCCATTCATGTCATCGCCATCGAGAAACATACGCGTACCTGGCGGGGTTGTTCGGCAGCACAAGGTATAAACGACGCGATTAGCCTCGGCCTCCACATCAAATACGTCACAACAACCAGGACTCCGCCAGCCAGGGGTGGTACCGGCACCTTGACGGGTACCGAACGCACCGGAGTCCTGTTGACCCATATAGATGCCCTCTTCGCCTTGGTCGGCACGAACATTTCCGTCCATGTCCCACAGCCACAACGCTGTAACCGATTGGGTAGGTTGCTCCCACCTCGGACTATGGCAGTTTGAACCGGAACGTTGATTAAAGTAGACCCCACCGTCGTTGGAAAATAGTATCGGGCAGGCATCAACTGTCAAATCAGTATCGAATGTGATATCACCCACATCCCAATGGCTGCCGGTCTGGGAGTTGGTCCAGGTGTTGCTGGCCGGGCATCGCCGGGTGGTCGAAGTGGTGTTTGCAGGCGTGGTACAGGCGGCACGAAATAACTGTGTATCGCCAAACCACAGGTCAAAAGCGGCGCCTGTGCGGTCGTTTACCTTTAAAAACGGAACCCGGCCCTGACTACCGGGATTAACAAATGTTGTAGGCCAGCTTGCGCCAGCGTTTCGTGATTCAAAAATCTGCGTACCCACGGACATGAACAGAACATTGGCCTCATCCGGCGAAACCGCCAGGGAGCAGGTGCCACCTGCTTCCGCAGCGCCGGCTACAAACGTAACGCCACCGTCCGTTGATCGCTGGTGGCCGTCGTCACCGCAAATATCAATGGTGCCACCGTTGTGGACAATGACGTCCCAAACATTCAGGCCACCACCGTCGCCCGGAGTGGGATCTACGAAATCCCAGCTGACACCGGCATCATTGCTGATAGCCAGACCACAATTGGTACCGACATAAATCAGATTTGCATTGGCCGGATCAAATGCGATACCGAAGGCCTGACGCTCAGCTTGTCTGGCTGCTGTAATGCAGTCAGCGGCATCCGGCCTCGCGGTCGCCGGCACCGACCAGGTCACGCCGGCGTCACGACTGACATTGATGCCGGAAAGCGAATCGGTCTTGCCATCGAAAAATGAAGTTGCCACCATGATATTGGCGTTGGCCGGACTGATTTTCACATCCCACATGACTTGTGGGCGGTGGCCGGGTACATAGGTCCAGTTACGGCCCGCATCAGTGGTGCGGTGCAGACCGCCCCATTCACTGGCGGCAAAAAATATGTCGTCGGATGTTGGATGGGTGGCAAGTTGATTAACGCGCCCGCCACTCGCGCTATTGGGATCTGATCCGTCTCTATCAGATGATACCGGGCTGATGTTGACGACCCGTGAACTAATCTGCGCATTAGCCTGGTTGCCGGTTATTGCGTAGAGGCAGGTTGAGGCAATGATCGTTATCAGTAACGATTGACTTAGGCGATTGGTGATTGTCATGAGATACCTCCGACTAAATGTTGCAGCTTGCCGAGGTGCCGCCCTGGGTGCTGCCTGGTATACAGTGTTATGGAATATCAACGTAATCCACGGGGCAAACGGGTATATGGCAAATCTGTTGCGCCAAGGTCTCTGCGGAGTTGTCCTTTTCTTCAACCAGCCGGAATCGGTAGCTAAGCGCAGGTTGCAGTCCCTCCATAGATACATTTTGATAAGGCTTCTGGTGCAATGACCGGATCGATTTCGACATCAGCTGCACCTGACTCAACCCACCTGTGATCAGGTCATTTTGTACCGTCTGGCGAACCGCATCAGGCACTGTCGTGCCCGCTATCGACAGGTTCAAGTCGTTGGGGGATTTAAACACGGGCAAGTTGGGAGGCCGCTGGACAATCCGGCCCGCCTCAACGAACCTCAGTAATACCGGTGATGGTCTGTCAGTGATAGCAGCTGTGCCGGGCGGTGTGTTTGCCGGAACTTGCACTCTGGGTAATTCCGGGATTTGACTGAGCTTAATGGTGCCGTAGCGATCCTCTTGAAAACCGCTGGCGGTGCCAGATATATCGAGCCGCAGCTTACGTTGCACCGCCGCAGTATCGGCGCTGCTGGTCGCAGATGCACTGAGAGTCTCCGCCCACGTTAAATCAAGCGACCCCTTACCGGGCTCATATGCACTACATGAGTAATTGCAAGATATTTCGGGCTTGCTACGGTTCGCGACCGACAGTTCTACCGGCCTGATAGCCAGTTGGCCCACTTGCGCATTAAGCGTGGTATCTATCTCCTGAGCGTCTCGAAACCGCAAGGTTTGAAGCGTGACCTCCGGAGGCAGAGCTGTTTCCGGAGCAATGACGGGACGATTTTGCGCGAAGACCATGGCACCCGACACTATGGTTAAGAATCCTGTACAGGCTGCTAGAACTATAAATCTGGTGTTCATAAATAATACCCCGGGGTTAAAAAGTCTGGTACCGGACTTTGTTAAATACATTAGGAAGGCGAACAAAATGAGACGCTTTCGGAAATTTTAGACAATGAGTGGCGATGTTGCCCGTGTTTGCATGGCGTATTTGATTGAAGACTGCTATCTTCGCAAGCAGGTTGCGTTCGAGCATTAGAGACTCCTTTCTCCATATTCGGGCAAACTGTTGATATTGAGCGGTATATCTAACTGTCAGACACTCTGCTAAAAACTTGCATCTGATCCCAGTAACAAAACTACATTGTTTGCCCTGCTTAATAATAAGTATAGCAAGTTTGTTTATTTTTGCTGGGAACAAGCCCAGGTCGCATTGACTCAAATCGCTTGGAGTTCCAGTGCTTTACTCCGTACCCAGTCCTTGTAACTTCGTAAACCACTTGTGCCGGCAGCACATCGCTGCGAGCCGGGACTTGAGCGCCACCCGATGGTAAGCCGGATGTTTACCCAGCATGGCGACAGGCTGTCACTGGATGGGGCTTTCAGTGCTGTTCGGCCGGAGATCCTGGTCTCAGGTAACGAAAACCCCTGACAATATGGCGTTTGATACACCTATGCTAAAAAATATTTTTTTAGTCGCGTAGACAGACTTCAATTCATGCACTAATGTTACATCATCACTTACCTTTTTGGGCATGGAGCTGAAATGGCGAACGGTCCAGTACGCCTTCCCCCAGGATTCGGGGGCCTGAGTGCAAACATTCCAACGCGGACGCTCACAGCGGATGAAAGAATTTTGCCGGTGAGCGCAGCGATCAGGGATCGACTGGTTCCGATTCCGTTTATCCCGGATATTATAAAAAACATTTTTGAGACTTCGCGACCGGGTCGTCCCGTGGTGCGGGCCGAGGATTTGCTGGCGCTGCGGATCGAACTGAAAAACATCCAGATAACGCCGGGAAGCCCGCCAAAGATGACCGCGCAGGGCAACTCGGCAAGGTTGATCCTGCATTTTCCACCACAGGCGATTACCGAGGAAACCTTCTTCGAAATACCGCCTCAAGATTTTGAGCCACCCGCACCTGACTCCGCAGGTGAACACCCGCATCCGAACAAAAAAGACAAACCTGAACCAGCCAGCGGCAGTGAGGCGCTGCGCAAGCCACCGATCCGTGCGCGCATCGCTGACGAGTCGCGCCTGGTATTCAAGGTGCCCGCCGGGACCGCGATCGACTACACGCTCGAGGCCATCCTGGCAGCCTGCGCCGAAATGGAGATGGTGGTCGCGGCCAATGCAAAGCCGCGTAGCACGCGTGGCAAAATCATCAGGGTGAGCGATCTGTTCGATCTCGCCAAGGTCAGGCAACTGGCACCAAAACGACGTGCTGCTTTTGCGGCGCAGGCAATCAGCGCCTTCCGCATCGGATCAGCAGCGGGTGCTGGTGACATCGTTACACTGCGCGCACGACAAGGTCGTGGCAGTCTTGTGCTACGCGAGATACCGGATAACATTATTGCCGCTGAGACCCGTGTTCCGGCGGTCAAGCCCAGACCGGCCAATCCTTCCGCGAGCACAACTGCCATCGAATTGCCGTGGCGCCTGATCATTTCACCACACGCCGGCGCGCGCTGGCGGCATGCCACGAAGCCGGCTCGATCCGAGTCTACCGGTCGCACCGAGCTTTGGCACACGTCCATGGTTACACCACGGAGCGATGGCAGTGAGATCATGCCTCCCTACGCCGACCCGAACCGCACAATCCGCGCAATCTGGGCGCGCTCGGGCAGCGGTATAGAAAAAATGGTTCCTCCCATGCAAGGGCAATGGCCTGACTCGAATGCCTTGCCACCACCCGGGCTCAACCCATTTCGCATGCCGATGGATAATTTCGATCGCTACCAGATCGTTCATCTGAGTTCGAACTTTTCGGTCCAGGGTTATTCGCCTGAACCGGTGGATACCAAGCTGCTGATGTTATCTTCACTCGGTGGTTGGCTCGACAGCCGCGGCGCCTGGGACCCGCCTGGCCTGTCCGTTGAGGAATGGGTGCATCGCGCGACCATGGCCCGTGACCATTATGTCAAGGTCGTATACCGTGGCTTTCTGTTCCCCTTCGGTCATCGTGTGTCGCTGGTCAAGGTTTCGGAACGCAAGTTTCACAACGGTCAGGCCACCGCGGAATCCGAGCCGGGCAATCCCGCCTACCTGCGGCAGCGCTATTTCCTCATTATCCGCGAGAAACTGCGAACCTTTGACGACTCAGCGTTCCGGGCCACCAGGAGCAATGACGGCAAAGTGGTTTACGCCAACCAGTTCCCATTCTCACAGGTGGAGATCCTGCTGGATACCACGCCGGATCTGCATGATCCGCTCGAATCTGAGGTCGCAGGCCATGGCCAGCTCATGTTTTGGCCACGGGTGCTTGGCGCGCCTTTCCGTTTTCCGTGCGCAGGCACGGATCTCGACGGCCGCCGGGTGGCGTTCGATCTGCCACTCATTTTCATGGATAACACATTGGCCTGTCCGCGCAAATTCGTCAGCGGGTCACTCAAAGCCCTGTTTACCGAAGCAGAGATCAATGCGCGAACAGCGGTCAACGAATACGCATCGAGGAACGACAGGAACAACGCGGGTTTCGACGGCCAGCAGTTGGCGCTCGCGCCACCGGCGAAGTCGGGTGATACCTCTGTGGAGGCGGTAAACGTGGTGTTTGGCGGCGAGGCCGCAGAGCTGGGGCCGGGCAAGGAAAACAATACACTGCGAAACTATTCAAACGATCTGTCGCGGCCGGTGTTCGTGCCCAAAGTGGTGACGGTTGAAGCCCGTATCGGCGTGATGGCCAATCTGACCGGTACCGCCGACAGCAATACGCTGGACTGGAACAAACACTACCTCCAGCACGGCTTCAATGCCACAACGCCCGCGGATGCGAACCTCGGTGAGGTATTCGTGGACGTCGGGGGCCTAGGTAAAATGGACTTCTCGTCCCAGGGCGATAAGGCTGGCGGATTCATGCAGCCCAACCTGAAGCCCAAGGCTTTGTCACGGTTGGCCGGGCCAGTGATGTCGGATGTAAACGACTTTATCCATGGCGCGATGCCGTCAGGCGCCGGCTTCCCGACCTCGATCTCCGATCTGCCCTTGCCCTTGTTATTTGGTTGTATCCCCCTGGGTGAAATTATCGAGGCGGTCACCAGCCTTGTCGACACACCGGAGAAGATGCCGAAGTTTGTCCAGGAGGGCGGTAGCCAGCTTGAGACGTTTATCAACACGCTGGTACGGTTGTTCGGCCTGGTGCACGATCTGGCAAACGATCCGACCAGCGTGGCAAAAGGTCTGATCGAACAGGCCAAGCTTACCTTGGAGGATCAAATCGCCCAGGCACAAGCCTACGCCGCGGCACTGGTACAACCGGTGCTGCAAAAAATCACCCAGTTGCAGGCGGATCTGGAAGATGTGCTGACACGGTTGGTGGCACTGGCCGGCCTGGCTGTGGACGTGGTCGATACCGATCCGGATTTCCTTGCGCTACCCGCGGACATCGCCACGGCGCGGGCCCGCATCGCGGAACTGAAAACCCTCGCCAACACCCAGGTCAACGGCGTTTCCTTACCCGCCGGTTTCCGGCAGTCCGTACTGAATCTTTGTGACAAGCTTGATGATGCGCTGGAAGCACTGGAAGATCTGGCCACCCTGTTCGATACCGGCAAGGATCTGTTCGCGGCACTCGATGCCATTATAGGTGACCCGGCCGGGCTGGGTGACTTGTTCTCGGATGCGGCCTCACTGACCACGAAACTCAATAACCTGCAAGCCTCGATTGGACCATTCCGGACCGCGTTGACCGATTTCGACCTGCTCAATGGGGCTGTCAAAACTACAATTACCAACACCCTGAAGGATCTGGAAGAGGTGCTGGCTGTGATCGGCACGCTGGTCGAGCTGTTGGCGGGCGACGAGCTGACCATTCGCTTCGACTGGAACCCGACCATATCGAGCTTCCCGGTCTCTGCACCGATCTTCCGCGCCAACGACACGCGTGGTCTGTTGGTGGCGGTCGAGGGCAAGGTCAAGAAGAACGGCTCAAGCGCACCGAAGATCAGCGTGGTCTGCTCGCTACGATCCTTTGACCTTGTGTTGATCGCGCCAGCCAGTTTTATTGAATTGCAGTTCGACCGTATCGAATTCTCGGTCGATTCCAAGGCGAAAATGGACGTCAATGTTCTTTTAAACGAGATCAAGTTCGTCGGCCCGCTGTCTTTTGTTGAAACACTCAAGGACCTGATCCCGCTGGACGGTTTTTCGGACCCGCCCTACCTGGACATTTCGCCGCAGGGTATCGATGCAGGCTTCGACATAGCCCTGCCGACCATTTCGATCGGTGTGCTGAGCCTGTCGAATTTGAGTCTTGGTGCTGGTTTCACCGTACCGTTTATTGGCCAGCCATTATCGGTGCGCTTCAGATTCTGCACCCGCGAGCAACCTTTCCAACTGACTGTTTACATCTTTGGAGGCGGTGGTTTCTTTGGCGTCACTATCGACCCCTCGGGTGTACAGATTCTGGAGGCGGCCTTCGAGTTCGGTGCGGCAATCTCGATTGATCTGGGTGTCGCCTCGGGCGGCGTCGAGGTGATGGCGGGTATCTATTTTCGCATGGAACTGGACGAAGCGAGCCTGACGGGTTACTTCCGGCTGGGCGGTCACGTGGACGTGCTTGGACTCATCACCGCCTCGTTGGAATTATATCTCGAACTGACTTATGAGACATCCACCGGCAAGTGCACCGGCAGAGCGCAACTCACCATCGAAGTCTCGGTGTTCATCTTTTCCGGCAGTGTAACTGTCAGTTGCGAGCGCAAGTTCGCCGGCGCCAACGGCGACCCGAGCATGCGTATCATGATGGGACTGAACCCTGTACTTCCGCTGGCGGATGAGTTGGATCTGATTAATGGCCCGGACGTAAATTACGCCTGGCGCGACTACGTCGAAGCCTTTGCGTAAGGAGTAGGACGATGGCGAAACAATTACTACTCTGGACCGTCCTTCCCTATGGCAAAGTGCATGATGGCGGACCACATGACGGTATGTGGCGGGTATCAGCGGTGGTCTCACCGCGGCTGACACCGGAAGCCTCAGATGAACAGAACCTGGCCGCATTTAAAGACTGGCTGGTCTGGCCCGAAACGCTGGCACGAGCAAAATTTGGCCTCAAGATCGGTACAACCCATAGTGCGCTGATTCCGTTGACCAAGCCGGACAGTGAGTTGTGGGGCAAACTGTTTGGTCCCGACACACCGGTTGCTGGTTTCCAATTCAAGGATATGAGCAAGGTCAATTTTTATTCATTCCCGATACGCAACGTGCTCGGCTTCGCGAAACAACATTATGGTCGGCTTGCGGTCAAGGCGTCGGACACGCACCCCACCCTTCTGCCCTGGAAAGATGCGCAGCCCGATCTTAAAGGCATGCTCAATGACCTTGGCACACGCACCAAAAAATTTGATGTTGGCCACCAGACCCTTGAAGTGCCACTGCCCGGGTTTTCACGTTTTTTCGAGGACAGGCACGAAAAATTGTTGCGCGAACTGGTGCACGGCCCCAACAGTATTTACCAGGTTTCGGTGGTCTCTCCCGATGCCGAGGAACAGGCTACACCCGGTATCGCCAAGCTCGCACCACGTCGCGCAATGGATCCCGACTGGGTAGACCCGCAGATTGCCGGGGCGGCCGCGCCCCTGATGGGCCAGTTCCAAAGCGCCGACGAATATACGTTTTACCAGGCAAACCGCTTCTATCGGCGTAGTCAGAAGGAACCGCATAAGCGCTACCCGGACTATGCTAACGTTGCTGCATCGCCGCCAATTCCGAAGTTCGATTTCCATCGTATCGTCGCATCCTACGCAGATTATCCAGCGCTGTTGCGGCGTCTTGGACTGGTGATCGATTTCGCCATCGAGGACGCTGGCTTGATCGATGAACGTATTGCAATCGGTGGCGGCGAAGGCAAGGGTCAGTGCCAGTTGGAAATAGATTGGAATGGCGATGAGCCAGGCACCGCGGCACGGCCACGCACGGCCTGGGTCGCACACAAGGAACGCTTTGTACCCCGCCCTCGCAACCAGGGACAGAAGGCCGGTCTGCTCAGACTGGAGCATAGCGATGATGGCTGGAAGCCGGGGCGTAGGGAAAAGGAAGGTCTTTTCGACCTTTACCAGGTAGATCCGGACGGCGCGGCGCTGAAGACCGTTAATTTTGCGCTGACCGCACAGAACCTTGTGGCCAAGAGTCTTGACCCCGAGCGCAAACACGGCGCGGTAACCTATACCACGGGTGACCGGCAAGCGCTCGCGGCATTACGCTCGGGTGGCATCGGCGTGTCCCAACATGGCCGGGCAGTTCACGTGGTGGCCGACGCGGCCGCGGCGGATATGAAGAACCAGGCGATTGCCAGCGGCAATGACGCATCAGTGGTGCTATTCGCAGAGGACGTGTTGCGTGGCTTTCGTGTGGATGTGGCCGAGGTACCCGACGCCCTGCAGCCTGGCCGATGGCAAACGCTGTGCGCGCGCACCGGTGACTGGAAACTGATCGCGAGTGGTGAGCCACTCAAGGACATGGCCGATGATGAGGGTTATGTTTCCGGCGCATCGACCACCTCCTCCGGTACAGACGACGATCACTATCTGCATGAAACACTGTTTCGCTGGCACGGCTGGAGCCTGGTAGCCTCACGTCCGGGCAAGACCATCAAGGCGGAAACCAACGAGGACGACCAGTTACAGGCCGAGGTACCACAAGACATCAATGAGGTTGCCGTCAGTGGCAACGGTGTGGCGGTGCGCTTCCAGCCGGTCAAGCGATCGCTGCCGCGCTTGCGGTTCGGCCAACTCTACCGCTTCCGGGCGCGCGTTGTGGATCTTGCCGGCAATTCGCTGGCAACCGATGACCGTTCACTTGGAGACTTTGAGCAGGCCAGCGACCCCGTGGGTTATTGGCGATTTGAACCCGTTGATCCACCGGTGCTCGTGCACCGTGAACGGGTCAGTGAGGGTGAATCCCTGGAACGCATGGTGATCCGCTCGAATTTTGACAAGAAAGCCGAGGCCTACCTGGCTGACGCGGATTTTCTGGACGCCAATTCCGGCCCGATGTCGGCAGATTTTGCCTATACCGCCGAGAACGAAAGACACGTTGTACCAGCCAAGTCGAGCCAGCAACAATGCGAGACACACGGGCTCTTTGACCCTTTCTTTGGTGATTGGACCGCCGTCAAGAAAGGCTACGAGATTGCCGCTCGCGAGGCCGGCTCGCTTTATGATGAAGGACCCGGCTCGCTGGTAGAACTGGTCACACCCAAGGCTGTAGCCGAGGTCGCGACCAGCCCTGCCCTTCCAATCGCGCTACCCGATGCCAGTAATCCGGTCGGCGACCGTACGGCAGGCGGGCAGTATGTGGTTCATCATGAAGCTCGTCTCGAAACACCCTACCTGGCGGATGGCGCCGCCGGCGGCACGGCATTGCGCGCAGCACCGGGGCACGCGATTCCCGGCGTGAACGGCGTCATGGATCTGGGTGACGGTTGTGAGGTCGTAATCGCACCAAACGGGCAACTGGTTTTGCTGGTACCCAGGGGCGAGGAATGGCCGTTCTGCGACGGTTTCAGATTGGTATTGGCCGAGCGTACACAACAAGTGGTTGACTTGCCCTGTGCCGAGAGCTTTGCCGATGACGGGCGACCGCAATGGGATGCAGAGGCGCGTACTTTGAAATTGTTTGTCTCCAAGGGTCGGATAGAGCGACTGTTCTATTCGAGCTATATCAATAAAGACTTTATCGACGATTTCGGCATCCCACGCTGGGCTGCATCGGAACAGGAAGCGAGTTTCGTGGGCCACTCAGCGGTGGTCGGCAGCAATTGGCTGATGACGCCCTATCGCAACCTGACGCTGGTGCACGCAGTGCAACAGCCGGTCTGTCTTCCAGAATTGATAAAGTTGACACCGCGGCGTGCACCGGGCGAGATGAACGCGACCCTGATCTGCGGTCTGGTTCGTTTGCATGGACCATCGACGGGCAAGTTCGAGATCGAGGCAAGTTGGCATGAATGGGTGGATGACATAACCAAACCGGGTCCCGAACGCATCGCGTTCAAGGGTCAACTCGGAGAAATCAAGCTCGACGAAAATCACGCCAACGAATTCCAACTCCAACAAGCCGTGAACGCGCAACTGGTCGATCCTAAGGCCGCGCGTGGTGACCGGCATGAATTGGGTGATACGCGATTCCGTCTGGTGGAATATCGTGCTCGCGCGACCACACGATTCCGTGAATATTTGCCACCGCCCTTGTACGAGAACCCGGAAAAAATCTCACGCCTGGGCCCGGTGTCCGAAGGCCCGGCCTTCGCGTTGCCTGCTGAGGATGACCCTGGCGCACCGGTGCTGCGCGCAACAGCCGGATCAACTGCACAAAGCCTGGTTCAGGCCAGTGCGCCACCAAAAGATCCACGCCTGCTGTACGTGGTGCCGACATTCAGTTGGGGCGAACGTCCCATATCAGGGCCGCACGACGTCACGCGTCTCGGCAATGGGCTGCGGGTCTGGCTCGACCGGCCCTGGTTCACTTCTGGCGACGGCGAACTTCTGGGTGTGATCATTTTTGGAGAGGACAAGGAATTCACCAAGATTCCACATGATGAACAATCGTTGGTGACACAATGGGGCGTCGATCCACTGTGGGCCAGCACGCTCCCCAAGGATCGCACCCGTGAAGCCGATTTTACAGCGCGGGTGACTTCCGAGTCACTGCGTCTGCAGGAGAGACCCGATGGGGACTTCGTGCGGGTCATAGGTCATCGGGTCCACTGGGATGCTGACCGCGCTCTGTGGTATTGCGATATCGAACTCAATCCTGGTGTGAGTTATATGCCGTTCGTGCGGTTGGCACTGGTTCGCTACCAGCCCAACGCGCTGCCATCGGCGCGTATTTCCAAGGTCGTGCTTAGCGATTTTGCGCAGGTACTGCCACGACGACGGTTGAAGGTGAGTCGCACGGCGAATGATCTGTCCATCGCGCTGCATGGGCCCGCGCCGCAAGGCGGTCCTATGCAGTTTGATCGTGACTCGGCGTTCCAGAACATTTCCTTCACCAACCCACCTTTCGAGACCGGTCGTAACCGTGTCGAGGTTGTGCTGCAGGTACAGGAACAGGGTATGGACACAGATCTCGGCTGGCGAGATGTCAAGGTGCTGGCGGAAGGCGTAGTCGGTACCAGCCAACCTGAAGCGGGTGGAGGATCAGTATCAGGAGAAACCGGGGTTGCAGCGATTACCAGGGAGCGTACTGCCTTTGCCGATACCACCATCGGTGGCCGGACGGTGGTGCGTCGTGCTGGGGGTGAGGTACGGTTACCTGCGGTTTTCGAGCGCCACCCACTGGTGGTTGTCAATCCTTTCCTGCGCGATCCTGCATTCTGGACGGCGACAGTCAAGCTGCCAACGGGGACGGGCAAGCGGCGTCTGCTGGTGCGTGAATTCGAACGGTTTTATTCGGACAATACAGTGAACCAGCGATTGGGTAACCAAACCCACTTTCGACGGGTCATTGAAGAGCGACTGGTGTTTGCTGACGTGCTCGATCCCGCGACCCTGGCTTAGCCTGGATAATTCATATGGAAGACAAGGAATGCATTGGAAGCCACTGGCGAAGCGTGAAACTGACTCTGCGGGAATCACCGGGGGCCATCTTGAACCTTTCGAAAAACTCGAGTTCCTTGACCGGCCGCGTGTAGCTGCCGGCCATGTCGCGGATGACAGGGCTTAAACCAGGCTGGAAATCCACTTATAGCAACGTCCGATTATTCAAAGCAGGAGCAAGGTGGGGTTAATGAAGAAAGCATCAGAATTAATATATAACGGTGGTGAGATTTTCAGGCAGAGTCCCATTGCCCTTCGCGTATTGCAGGCCAATGGCGGTGGTGGCCAGAAAGATGTGGATGTTCTCTTCGCAAATTTTGTGGGGTACGCGGCAGCGAACTGGACCTACGAGACCAGCAGTAAAAGCAGCACTTCTGAGGGCATTCTAAATGATAAGGAAGGGGCTAAGGCTATTGTCGCCTGTGCCACTATTGGTGGTGCATTCAAGAAGCTGGTGGAGGAGTATGCGCCAAAATATGCTACAAGCAACGAGAGCTTGAATTCATCGAATGGCAAAGCCAGGTTTTTGGTGAAACCCGGATTGAAATGTTTTGACCAAAGGGTGATAGGTAATGTTGGTAACCATGGTGCCAAGTCTCCCCAGCAATTCGGTGTTGCTACCTATTTTCCGGAACATTATTTTGTCAAGGTGGGCAGCAAGTATTATGACCCTTGTTTGATGGCTACATATATGACGCTGGACGGCCCGATTCTGCAGCATACGAAAAACATTTCATTGGGCCCCAGGAATCCACCGTTGATGAAAGTTGGCAGTGGCAGGCAATTGATGTTTCTTCAGTATCAACAAACGAGCCCTCTCCCCGGTTTTTCTGGACGATATTTTCTTTTGACTCCCAAGGAGTGTAAGGGCTTGCTGGACGCGGATGGCGTAGCGATGTTGAAGAAGGACCAGGATGTCATGGCTGGCAGGTTCTTCTCCTGAGAGGGTTTTTAACGTCGCAAATTGACCTCGGTGCTGAAATAAAAGCTGTCAATCACCTGTCAGTGTGACCGGGTCGGCGTAAACACGTCTCTCCACGCCCAGCAGGCTTCCATCCGTATCCAGTAAAGGAAAGATATACACGGCATCAATCCTGGCTTGCCAGGCTCCATAGACGTTTCTCTCCACATTCACCTCCAGGTGCCCATAGTGCTTGCCGCCATCTAGAATTACACCATCTGCACCATATACTTCAGGCGCGTCGCTGTCGGCCAGAAAAACCCGGTGGGGATTGCTTACATCATTGACCCGCCCACGCAAACCGTCCCCTCCAATACCGATATCAAAAAAATGTATATCATGGGCCTTTTGGAGTCCATCGGGTGACCGCTCGATGCCAGGTACTACCGAGTGCTCATACATTTCATCATGCCCTCCGAAAACGGCATCGACGCCATAGCGATGAAACAATGGAGTGAGAGTCTGTAACGGTTGAGAGGAGAGAATATCGCCTCCCGCACTGTTCTCACCGGGCAAACGGCCATGTACGCCGGATGTGTAGGGTGCATGGTGAAACATGACAAAGGTAAAACGGCCTGTTTCCTGAGCGCTTATAAGCTCTTTCCGCAGCCAATTGTATTGCTCTGAGCCCGGTTGCCAGTCCGGTGCAAAACCACCCTCACCTTCGCCCAATAATCTCCAGTTGGTATCCATATCACCACGGTCCGGAAGCCCGTTGATCGTATCGAGAACAATCAGCGTCACGGCACCATGGCGAAGGGAATAATAACGTTCCGAATGTGTCGGATCGCTTGCTCCGTTGGACGGAAGATCAAAATAGGTCTGATATTTGCGCACTGCATTCTCGGAGTAAGGAACGGTATATTGACCAAGCCCCCGCGGACCACCGAAATAGTCATGGTTGCCAAGTGCGGGAAGCAGAACCGTCGACGCTGCCAACGCCGCATTATGTAACCAGAACTCATCCCAATCACGCTGCTCACCTCCGGATTCAACAAGATCACCCGCTATGGCAACAAACGCCGGTCGCCGTTTCTCGATGACTTTCAAGTTCTGGGCATATCCGGTGGTTTGGTCCAATGGATATTTACGAACCCGCATATGAGCCTCTACACCAGGCCAAAGTGTATGATTACCGGTAGATTCCGGTTCGGTTTCGCTATCGGCATATACGATAAAACGTAAAGATTCCTCACCGTCATCCAGGGTTGAGAAACTGCCACCCGCCCGCTCTGAATCTTGCGTTACCTGGTACCGGTACAAGGTGCCAGGCTTAAGATCCTTCAACCGTATCTGGTGTAAAAACGGTAATGGAAATTCTTTGCAGTTGGTATCCCCACAGTCTTCTGACGGGTGATAGACCAACGCCTCAGCCCTGACGGGCCTGGATTCGAATATCGCCAACCTCTCGAAGCTGTCACTGTCGGGTTCCCACACCGTTAACTGCCCGGCCCTGCTTGTCTTGCTGAACCAGACAAGTGTTATGGCTTCTTTGGCCGGGTTTTGCAGGTAAGGCGTCACATGAAAACCGCATGCGCTTTCCCCAGCGACGATTTCGTCTGTTGCCAGGTAGCCATCCAGCCGTTTCAGCCAACCAGCCAACCAGCGCGCTTCATTGCTTCCCGGTGGCGAGAGTTCGACACGCAGACGCAGCCTGCCAGCAGCAGCGTCTCTGAATTGTTCAACAATATCAGCACACTCATCCACGTCCTCGCGCAATTCTGCCAATGCATCCAGTACCTGTACCAGGCCCCAGCCCTGTCCCTGGTAAGATTCACGCGGATTAGTACCCAGGCCTTTAAAATTATAGTAATCGATTACGGAAAACAAACCTTCCGGTGTTTCAAACAAAGCTTGCAGCAAGCCCGTCATCTGCTGCTTCTTCCCGGCGGGAAGATCCAGATCGCGCCAACGTTGTTCGAAAGCCGCCACAATGAACCTGACCTGGTATGGCCGGGTTTCATGCAACCACTGTCGCAAAGCAGTCATTTGCTCAGATGACCATGCCGCGTCGAAATCCTGCTTGCTGTGCCAGGGTGCTACAAACGGATCCAGTTCAGACAACCAGGCTGGCATCTGCAAATTTTCCGGGACCCGCTCCAGCAGATAGGAAACCAGGGCCGGAAACTGTTCGTCGAAGGGTGCATCAACCCCCTCGGGAAACCATATAAAGTGGCCGATACCCAGGGAAGGGAAGTCTTCACCTTCATTCCATCGGGTCAAATACTCCGTCTTGCCGAGGGCTTCGTTCTGGTAAATTCGTGATCCGATCCAGTTATAGTCAGCATCACTTAATTTCGGTAATGCAAACGTAACAACGCCCGGTGTCGTCCCCTGCTTTTTCGATTCAACCGTATGCAACACGGCGCGTGACAGGATAAAACCCACGAGCAATACAAGCGCTGTCATCAACAACGATCTATGCTTCATGATCAGTATTTATTCGATACAAAAATCTACACCCAACAAACTTAAAGAACGCTTTAAACTGCTCGTGTGTAGAGAGCAGGTATGGTTCAGACGGTTTGATAATACAGATTTTGCGGGTGGTTTGCCCGTGCAAAGAAAACCAGTATCCCGTTATCTTGCCAACGATGAAGGTCGGGCACTTGCGATATCGCGTAACCAGTGTACCGTGCCCGCGTGTTGGGAAGGATCTATTGGGCCATCTAAAGAAGAGCCGATAATCTGTATTGAAATACTGTTAGTTTTATCAGCTGAGTAATTTCTCCGCAACCTGTATAAATCCCTACAGGGGTTGATGTTTTGTGTTTTGACATGGATGTTCAACCAATATAAGAAACAACAGGTAAGGGGATTACCGCATGAAATTATCAATCAAACCTTTGATGGTCTGTGCGCGAGTGACTAAATCTGGCACTGGAGATTCAGTCATTTCTATAGGTTCGACCAGGGTGTTGTACCTATGACACCCTACACAACGCAGGCAAGAGCAGATCTTGCACAATTTGAATCTCAGTCTTCAGGTACGCAGGTCCCTGCTGCCAAACCCCAGATCAGGTTGGTCAAAATTGACGGGAAACTCACTGCCGTACCCGTACAGGTATATGAGCAAGCAGTTAAGCCCGT
>CAVPHY010000008.1:0-22820 GCA_963704855.1 uncultured Gammaproteobacteria bacterium | reverse complement strand
TGCCAGAGCCCCTGTGATGTGAAGACCCGGTTTAAATCGGACAAAGAAGTACTCATAGAAACTGTTAAGCCTGGCTGAAACCCCATTTCAGACAGAATTTTAAATCAATCCCAGGCAACCGTTTAATCATTATTTGTACCAGTCGTTATCCAAGCTGACGGTTAGCGCGGGAAGATTGAACGTGATGGGACTGCATAACGGCAGCTGTCGGTGCCTCGTATGAGGCTACCGGGTAAATCGACAAGGCCACTGGTTACAAATTAATGGGGTGAAAAATTCAAGCGCATCGGCGCTCACTCAAACCCATTTGAAAATATAATGTCTTCGAGGTTACCGCAGCCCTGACTGCCCGGTTCCGTCTTGTCAGGGTCATTCGGGCATAAATCCATTGAATCATCCACACCGTCGCCGTCAGTATCACCCAGGTTCGGGTTGGTCTCGCCAAGTTCAGGTTCGAATGCACCATTGTGGTTTGCATCCTCTTCACCATCGCCAAGGCTATCACCATCGGTATCTGCCCTGGTGGGGTCCGTCATGCTTGAGGGGTCGGCGTCCGCGGTGAAGAACCCTGCTGTGATGTCGGTATCCGGCGTCTGCGGCTCTGTCAGTCCCTTCTCAAGTCCGTCAAACAGGCCGTCGCCATCGGTATCGGGTAAGCGGGGGTCGGTCTCACCCGGATCGACGATGCCGTTGGCATTCAAATCTTCACTGTGCAAGGACCCGCCTTCCAGTCCATCGTCATCCGTATCGGCATCAAAGGGGTCAGTACCGGTATCAATTTCCACGTAGTCCGGCAGTCCATCACCGTCGCTGTCAAGAACGTTTTGCGCGATCAGTTCAGCGCTGACTGTGTTACCACCTTCGGTTGTCACTTCAAGGTAGGCAACGGGATACGTGGGGGTTTCCATTAGCACGACACAGAAAGGCAGTGTGGCCGTCACCAGTGTGTTCAATGTGTAGAAGCCATCAGTTTTAGCTGCGCAACCACTCAAAACCCATTTCCCGTCATCAACAGACCGGGCATTAATTTTCAATTTGTTGACATCAATGTAAATGGTTTCCGGGGCGTGGTTATGTAACATAAACACCTTGAACGCATCCGTGTCCGGGCTTAGCGCCGTGAATGTTTCCCGCATGGGAGACAGGGTGATTGCGTAGGCCGGATCAACGGGGGAAGGTGGCAGTTTGCCAACGCGCTTTGCAAATACAAGTTCGCCGGTCGTGTCTTTATATGCAACATAATGGCCTGATGGTGGTAAAGAAGTGATCTGTAAATCGCTACCCAGCGGGCCAACGGTTTCCGTGTATTGGCTTGATTGATTAAAGAGCAAATCGAACGCATCATTCAATACCTGTACCGGGTAACTATTATCCACGTTAATAAACCTGACCGTACCGCTGGCTGGATCACTAAAAATAATTTGTTCGCCTAGCAAGTAATCCGTGTCATTTGCAAATTCCTTGTAATTTAGGGCACTGTCTGCCTCTTCAGCCTTGCAGACACCTTCATCCAATGGAGACATTAGTATTTCGGTGTATTCCTCCACGGCGTCGCTAAAAAAATTGTATCTGCCATTCTTCAAGGTAACGTCACCTTCAGCACCGTTGATAGAAGCAACAGAAAAGTACTCCGGAGCTCGCGAAGCCACGTGAAGCCGGGTACCCATTGGATTTCCACCTACTTGTGCTAAGGCGGAAGCGTCGATATCCTGCCAATCCCACTGGTAGCCCCTTGTACCCATATGTAAATTGCTGCCACGCATCATGTTAAAGTTATTGTTATCTGGAAACGCCAGAAATATCCCATCGGCAAATGTGATCAGAGATTCCGGTGCGCCAATGAATGGATGTGGCCCCAGATAATCTGGCCCGACACTATCGGTGCCCAGGGGAACAAACCCCCAGTATGACACTGCACTTTGATCCCAAGAAATAACCGGGGAGACCCTGGTTATCTGTCCGTTAACGCTAAGGTCATTCTCACGTGGTTTAGGAACAACTTCCACGGAGAACGCCAAATGTGTGCGATCGAGGCTGTCCTTCTCAAGGGTGATCTCAGCGTGCTCTAAATCCCTATCTGATGTTGCACCTTCATAACGGACCTTTCGCACAAAATTGCTTGCTGGCCGGAATAAGTCCCTGTGATAGATTGTGACGAATTCACCATCATCAACCAGGTACGCTATTTCCGGGTAATCACTTTCTTGCATCACTGCTATAGCGCAATCGATAACCTTTCCGGATGTGGGAGCGATGTAATCAATCGGCCCAAAAGGCTCGGTCCAGGAACTACCCAGGTCAGGGGTACCTCGCAGATAACGAAGGTACCCATACTTGTAAATGCATAGATGGGCAATGTTCTCGTATTGGTGGTGGACAAATCGTTGGTTAACCAAAAAATCCAGACCATCAGCAAGTATGGGCACATCATCGCCGGGCAACAAAATATGTGAGCTAATCCAGGCACTTTCAGGAACCATGCCAGTGAGGTCAACAATCGTTTCGCGTCCGTCGGGATCTTGCTCCGTGATGATCAACTCGCCGGTGAACGTATCACCAACCTCAGCATTGATGTCTGCTGGTACAAACTGGACCAGAATTTGACACCCACCACCTCCCGGAAGCGTCATTCCACTCGTACAAGCTGACTCGCTATGGATTGAAAAGGCCTCGGATATTAAGCGGATATCCTCCAGCAAGATCGGATTTGATGTCATGTTTCTGACCGATACTTCCAGCAATCCGGACTTGGGATACTGATATCCGAAATCGTGTGCCGCAGGGGTAACCTTTATATTACCGGCAGGCAGGCCTGTGCCATCCAGCGGAATGACAAGTTCTCCCGTACTGCTCCCAATAGAATACCCAATATTAAAATCGGCGCTGTGTTCGCCGGGTGTTTGTGGATCAAATACCAGGTAGACCAAAAAGGTCTGTCCCGCCGCCAGTTCGCCTATGAAACCGGGTTCGATTGCATAGGTGAAGTTAATCGAATCGGAAAATGAATATTCCGTAATCGAAACGGGAACCTCGCTGACGTTACGTATGGCAACGGTCACTTCATGAAATTCATCGGTTCCCGCAATGACGTCCCTGAATGAGATTTCTGAAGGGGATGCGACGAGCGGGTCGGCGACACAAAACGGCGAGTCCTGGCATGCCGGGTCAGCACAGTCCGTAAGGCTGTTCATGTCATTATCAAGGCCATCATCGCAACTGGTTTCAGTAGCAGCGCGCATGGCCATAGCTGTCAGACTGATAATTAAAGGGTCCTGTTTTCCCAGGAAAGCCGTCACTTGGCCCATCGTCATGCTATCGAAGGTAGGTCTGAAGGTAATATCTATGGCGGTTTCTTCTGCTGGTGCCAGTGTTTTCGGTAAAGGAACCGTTTGTATGGAAAAGCCCGATGGCAAACTGTAATTAAGCACAACGCCTGTTATGACGTCGGGGTCATCGCCCTCGTTCCTCAGCGTGACGCTGCCGGTTCGGGTTTCACCAATGAGAACCATGCCCCAAAGCGCCCACCCATCAAAGAATGACGGATCGGCAACAACATCCGCCCTGAGTGGAGTGGCCAGGATAGAAAACAGTGCTGATAAGATGATGAGCAGCCGATTAACCAAGGTGCACATACATACCTCCATCAAATACTAATCTGATTTATCTCCTTGCACGGTATTTACCGCTATCGGATCGGGAGGTTATTGGATTCTTGTTTGCAGACTTATATGAATAATCTGGCGATGGGATAGCTATCAGTAACCCAGTATTATCTTAATACCGGTTGACTTAACGTAAGCTTAAATTGCCATGGGGAAAGGCTGCCAATGGCTGTTAGCGGATTGGAAATCAACCTAGGGCCACTGCTTTATCTCTGACTCCAGTAGCCGGCAACCGATCCGATGTCCGGTGTCGGGCTTCGTTAAAGTCAGTAAACACTAATGCGCGAGATCATTCCTGTTCCAGACTTGACCCATTGTATTTATCTGCGAACGGTATTTTGCCAAATCGTTAACATTCATCGAACGGGCGCCTCTGTAGAATGCGCGATTCCATGTTTCCTGGGTAGTCCATTTTGTGAAATTCAGCACCAATCAAGTTTTGCTGGCCGCGGCCATGTTCCTGGCAACATGCGGCAACGTGGCCTTTTTCCGCAACATCGCTGCTAGCCTGTCCGGGGCACCGGGAGTAACTGGCCATGTGCTGTCAATTGCATTGATTCTGTTTTGCGCGTTGCTGATAACCCTGACCGTGTTCAGTTCACGCTCCCTGATAAAGCCGGCACTCGTCATCATGTTCCTGTTTTCCTCCCTCACTGCCTATTTCATGGATAGCTATAACGTCATTATCGACCCTGACATGATCTCCAATGTGATGGCGACCAATCCTATGGAGGCCTGGGATTTACTGACAATGCGTCTTTTCCTGTACGTGCTGTTGCTTGGTATATTGCCATCAGCAGGTGTGTTATTTATTGAAGTTGAACGCGAATCCTTCCTCGCTGCACTGGCTGCACGTTTCAAGCTGGCCGGAACAGCAACCTTGACTGTTGCCCTGCTGGTGGTGATTTCAAGCGCCTTTTATTCCTCCTTCCTGCGCGAACACAAAATGTTGCGTTATTACGCCAATCCCCTCACACCCTTCTATGCAATTTACAAATCTGTAAAGCCGGCGTTGGTCACAGAACAGGGGGAGTTCATCGAAATCGGCAAGGATGCAGAGATCCCTGCAACTGATGTTGACCGTGAACTGATCATCATGGTGGTAGGTGAAACTGCCCGTGCCGACCGGTTTTCACTCAACGGCTATGCACGTCAAACCAACCCAATGCTCGAAGGAAGAGGAGTCATCAGTTTTACAGACGTGTCTTCCTGCGGAACTTCGACAGCCGTATCGGTGCCCTGTATGTTCTCCAGCCTGGACAAGGACGGGTTTGAAGGTCGCAAGGCAAGGTCGATGGGTAACCTGCTCGACGTATTGGATCATGCCGGCGTTCATGTCCTCTGGCGGGACAACAATTCCAATTCGAAAGGAGTGTCTGAACGGGTGAAGACACAGGATTTTCGCTCAGCCGATGTCAATCCCGTCTGCGATGTGGAATGCCGCGATGAAGGCATGTTAGCCGGACTCCAGGACTACATCGATCAGCAGGATTCGGGCGATGTGTTGATAGTCCTGCATCAGATGGGTAGTCATGGACCTGCCTATTACAAACGCTATCCTCCGTCGTTTCAACGGTTTCAAACCCACATGTGATACGAATCAGCTGGATAGCTGCAGTGATGAAGAAATAAGCAACACATACGACAACACGATACTGTACACCGACCACTTTTTATCCAAGGTGATCGAGTTGCTGGCCAACAACGACAGTGAGTTTGAAACGGGCATGGTATACGTCGGTGATCATGGGGAATCACTTGGTGAATCGGGTGTGTATCTGCACGGACTTCCTTTCATGATTGCGCCGGAGGAACAAACAAGGGTGCCACTCATCCTGTGGTTTGGCAAAAGTTATCATGGCGCGGGTGTCAACTCCATCGGTCACCTGACGGACCGCTCGTTGACACACGATCATGTTTTCCACACCCTGCTTGGGATGTTTGAAGTCGACTCCGAAGTTTACCAGCCTGAATTGGACTTTATGCTGGAAGCCCGTAATACCGGGCCTTGATCTCTCTGGCGGAAACCTGCTGCGCAGAGGCCGTGGTGAAGGCCACAACTGAGAGCCAAAAGTGAGTTCAATCGTTTGCCATTCGGCTATACTGGGGCCATCAGTGATTCTGTAAAAATGGATTTAGACAGAACGATACGATCAGGAATCAACGAGTAAACAATTACAGAACCGTTACCTGGCGCAAAATCTATGTCGTTTATCTCAGAATTAAAACGCCGCAATGTTCTACGGGCTGCATTCGCCTATGCCGTGGTGTTCTGGTTGCTGGTGCAGGTTGCGGGTTTGCTGCTGGACGCATTCAGCGCACCCGAGTGGATTTTCAGAAGTATTATTATCCTGCTTGCCATTGGTTTTCCGGTGGCAGTCATCTTGTCCTGGTTTTTTGAGCTGACAACGGACGGGCTTATCAAGAGCGCTGACCTGGCGCAACATGAAGCGGAATTGCTCAAGTTCAGGCGCTATCTGAATCCTATTATTATCGGCATGTTAAGCGCCGCTGTTATTTTATTCACCCTGGACAAAATCGGCTGGATCAGCAGCCCGCTCAAGGATGGACTGGTCGGGGGCAGCAGCTCGACCACGGCCCAGTATTCGTTGGCGGTTTTGCCGTTTACCAATCGCAGCAGCCAGGCAGAAAACACCTATTTTGTCGATGGCATCCATGATGACCTGCTCACCATGCTGGCGAAAATCAATTCACTCAGCGTGACATCGCGCACGTCGGTCATGCGCTACCAGGGCAGCATGATGAGTATCCCTGAAATCAGCAGTGAGCTCGGTGTGAATTTTATCCTGGAGGGCGCAGTACAGCGTGACGGGGATCATATCCGGGTCAACGCACAGTTGATTGATACCAGTCGCGACGATCATTTATGGGCCGAGACATTTGACCGGGAACTCTCAACCACAAACCTTTTTGCGATCCAAAGTAACATCGCGCGTGCGATAGCCTCCGCGTTGAACGCACAGCTTTCCAATAAAGATGAGCATCTGCTGGCTCAAATCCCTACCGATAGCATGGCCGCTTATGATGCCTACCTGATGGGGAAACAAAGTCTTTTAGGAAATAATATTGAGGCTTATGAAGCCGCACTGACTTATTTTAATGATGCGCTATCGCAAGACCCATCCTTTGCAGGCGCTTACGCAGGCATATGTTTGGCACAACTGGGCTTATACAGCAAGAGCAGTGAAGTCGTCCATTTCAAGGCTGCGGAATCGGCCTGTAAGCAGGCACTTGCGATCGACGCGGAACGTACGGAGGTTCATATTGCCATGGGCACGTTGTACCGTCGTCACGGTGAATATCAACGCGCCGAGGACGAGCAACGCAAGGCATTGGTCGCGGAACCAAAAAATGTCGACGCGATGACAGAACTGGGCTTGACCCTGGCTGAGCGGGGAGACATCCGTGAAGCAGAAAGCGTTTTGTTGAACGCTGAATCTCTGCAACCCGATCACTGGCCTGTGCAGGATGCCATTTATACTTTTTACCGCCAGTTCGATGACCAACCGGACCGTTACGAGCGTTCGGTCAGCCATGCCATGCGGGTGGTTGAACTGAACCCCAAAAGCTCCGCAGCCTGGAATAACCTTGGCACGGCCTATCACAGTTTGCAGCAATACGATGCCGCCAAAGTTGCCTGGGACAAAGCCCTTGAGCTGGAGCCGACGCGCACCGCTTACACCAATCGTGGACTGCAGTACTATTATGAAGGCCGCTTTGCAGACGCTGCGGAGATGCAGTTGAATGCGATCGAACTGGCACCCAACGATCATCGTGTATGGGGCCGCCTGGCCGAGTCCTACCGTGCAATGGGTGCAAATGAAGACCTGCAAAAAGAGGCCTATGCCACCGCCATACCCCTGGCCGAGTCCAGGCTTGAGATCAACGACCAGGACTGGCCGACCTCTGCGATGCTGGCACTTTATTACGTGTACAGCGGCAGGCAAGATGACGCGCGCCAGCAGATTGAATCAGCTTTGCGCATTTCAAAGCGCAAGCCCGAAGCCTTGCTTTATGCTGCACTGTTAGCCAACGCGCTGGATGAAACCGAGGCAACGTTGACGATTCTGGAAGAAATGGTGAACTCTGATGAAACATACCGTGACTACATCCGCAATGAGCCAGACTTGAATTGGTTGCGGGGAAATGATCGTTTCGATCGTCTCGTCAATCCATGAAAGTTTTAGCCAGGGTCACCTATAGCTATTTTTCATGAACGCGTTCCGCTACAAGGCATTCATCAGCTATAGCCATGTCGATGAGGCCTGGGCACGCTGGCTACACCGTTCCATCGAGGCCTACCGGCTTCCAAAGAACCTGGTGGGATCGCACACCCCCCTGGGTGAAGTACCTGCGAGAATCAGACCGGTATTCCGTGACCGTGATGAATTGTCATCCGCCGCCGATCTCGGCAGCACGGTGACACAGGCCCTGTCAGATTCTGAAAGCCTGATCGTGATCTGTTCCCCCGCTTCCGCGGCTTCTCAATGGGTGCGGGAGGAAATCCGCGAGTTCGTCCGGCTTGGCCGGCGCGACAGAATCTTCTGTATCATCGTCGCTGGCGAGGCATCCGCCAGCGGTTCTGTCGCCGCCTTGTTTCCCGATGCAATCGCAGAAGCCGGCATGCAGGAGCCGCTGGCCGCCGACGTGCGCAAATGGGCGGATGGAAAACAACTGGCAAAACTGAAGCTGATTTCAGGCATGCTCGGTGTACCGCTTGATCAGTTACGCCGCCGGGATCTGCAAAGACGCAGGAAGTCGATGGCCATGGCGCTGGCCGCGGGCGTCGCAGTTGTTGTGATCATCATCATCGCGATCACCGGCAGGATGGCGGCCGAACAGCGCAGGGATTCTGGTCAGTTGCTGGTGGGTTACAAGCTCAATGAACTCCGCACCATGCTAAGCCAGGCCGGTGATCCGGAGAACCTGGAGCGCCTGCGGGAGTGGAGCACGGAGGCGCTGGAGGCAATGCTCGCCGCTGCCGGGCCGCAAACAGAAGACCTGGTTAACAGCGCCCAACGGCTGCGCGACGAAGGCATCCAGCTCTGGGATAACGGCGACATGGGTGCTTCCATGGAAAAGTTCAAAGCATCCTGGGTGTTATTTGCGGAAGTCTATCGTCGCGACCGCGCTGACCAGACGGCATTTTTCGAATTGGGTCAGGCCGATTTCTGGATTGGCCAGGTACACCTGGACAGGGGTGAACTCACACTTGCTGAGTCCGCCTTCCTTTCCTACGCCGAGATCACCCGACGCCTGATCCAGTTGCAACCGAAGAATGCCGGGTGGGTGCTGGAAATGGCCTACGCCCTGACCAACCTGGGCCGGGTGAAAAGTGCACTGGAAGGCAACAATCCAGAGCGCACGCTGCAGTTCATGCAGTCTGCATTGGAATACAACCAGATCGCGCGTGTTCTGGACCCGGACAGCGAGCTCTACCGTTCGGAACTCGGGCAATCCCAAGCGAACCTCGCCGACGCCCAGCTTGGTGTTTGTGACCTCGGCGGTGCGTTACAGTCGCGCCAGGAAGGACTTGCCCTGGAGACCGGACTGCTTGCGGGCGACACGGATAAACCGGAGAAACAAAGAAACCTGGCACTCGCACTGACAGGCCACGCAACAGTCCAGACCCTGCTCGGAAACGATGATGTGGCCCAGGACAACTACGAGGAGGCACTGCGGTTGATTGCAGCAAGCGGGCACGCGTACCCGCCCACAAGCACGACCCTGCTGCTCGCCGAGCGCAAGACCCTTATCGGAAGGCTGGTTGCCTTGAGCGGACGGATTGATGAAGCATGGGCCATTTCGGAGGCCCAGGCCAGTGACTGGCAGAACCTTTTCGAAGCAGGCCTGGATAATATCAATACCCTCGTCGCCTATTCAGCTTACCTGCTTGACCGAGCATGGCTGGCGAACGAGAGGGGCGATGCTGCGTTGGCAGCCGACCTGCTCGATCAGGGCCTGGCCCCACTCGCTGCCGAAGCAGCCCGGTTGCCGCATAACCGGGTTATCGGTAACGAACTGACCCTGGCGGCTTACCGCTACTGGGAAATCCGGGGTGAGGCACCAGCAGACGAAATCGTGTCACTGTTACCCGACTACCGCGAGCACCCTGGCCGGACCCGTGCCTGCCGGGACGCAAGCATCGCAGTCAGGAAAGAAGTGATGCTGGGCCATTCTTCTCAGGCAGATGACCTGGTGGCCTACTTGCTAGAGAAAGGCTTCAGGGAATCCGGCTTTATGCGGATATGCAGGCTGTACTACAATTGCGCCGGGGAGATGAAGCCGAACTGACCCAGTGTGAAAGTCTCATAACTACTATAACTTAAGACTAATCCAGGAGAGAGAACGTGAAATTCAAATTCATAACCAGCAAGCTTGCCGTCGGTGCTTTCGTGATCACCTGTTCATTGCCCATCGCAACAACGGTGTCCGCCGATGATCCAAAATCAGTCAATTTGGAGATCGTGAACGATCAACTGGTGATCAGGACAAAGTCGCATGAAAACGATTGTCCCTGGAATCAAAGCCGGGAAGATGGTTGTATCAAGGTCAAGAAGCGTAAAAAAGCAGACATCTCCTTTCATCTCATTGGCAACACGAAGTGCGGACTCGAATCTGGCACCAGGTGGGAACTGAATGCAGTTTACCTCGGCGGGTTTAATGCCGATGACAAACCTGGGATTTTCGGATTTGATAACACACCTGACCCGGATTTCAATAAAGTGAATACGGATTTCAATATTGCCGACAGGGCAAGCGGACGGGTGACCCTTACCGCACAAAAGGACAAAAAGCTGGCTATATATGATAACAACCAGTCCGAATACGAGGTCTGGTACAAGGTTGAAGCCATATGCCCGCGTTCGGATGGCGGAGATGCGCATATCGCGACAACGGATCCGCGTATCAAGAATGGCGGCACCCAATAACCTGAACCCAGGTAAACTATCATTTACGGTATTTTTGGGGTCACGTACATTTAAACGCATCGCGCTTGAACGTACCTGACGCCTTAACCTTAACCATAACCAGGAGAGCCCACTTGCGTTCTGTTAAATCTATGATGCTGATATCCGCGTTGCTGTTGGGAGCGTCGCTTCCCCTGTTGATCCAGGCCTCCGGTTTCACCACGCTCAAGGGCAGCCCGGATTTACGTTCTGCCTCGGCCATGGTCACCGATGCCAGCGGCCAGGTCATCTATGGCAAGGACGTCGATACGGTCCGGCCCATCGCCTCTATTACCAAGCTGATGACGGCCATGGTCATTCTCGATTCCGGCCTTGATCTGAGTGAAAAAATCACCGTTACCAAAGACGACCGCGACCTGGTTCAATTGACCGGTTCCCGCCTCGAATATGGCGCCAGCCTGACCCGCCGCGAAATGATCCTGCTCGCCATCATGTCATCCGAGAACCGGGCAGCGACCGCTTTGGGCAGGAATTTCCCCGGCGGGAAAACCGCATTCGTGACCGAGATGAATAAAAAGGCACTCAAGCTCGGTATGACCAACAGCCACTTCGCAGACCCTGCCGGCCTTAACGTGGAGAACAGATCCACCGCCCGCGACCTGGCAAAAATGGTCGCAGCGGCCGACACCTACCCATTGATCAGGGAGGCCAGTACAACGACCCGTATTGAAGTACGCCCTTATGCCAAGCGCGGTCCGTTGGTGTATGGTAATACCAACCGCCTGTTGAAAAATGAATCCTGGGATATCGCCCTGAGCAAAACCGGGTATATCAATGAATCCGGCCGTTGCCTGGTAATGCAGGCAACCATCGGCGGTGAGCAGGTCTCAATCGTGCTGCTGAACTCCTTTGGCAAGCTGACCCCGTTTGGTGATTCCAACCGCCTGCGCCAATGGCTGCTGGCCAGTGGCTGAAAACCAGCTGGTCAGAATTCAACTATATCAAGCATTTGCCAGGTCATTCACTACTGCCATAGTTATACCAGTCGATATTCCGGGTCAGGAACATCAGGCCGGCGATGGCTGTCAGCAAGGCCATTGAGCCCAACAATAACGAGAGGTGCTGGGCACTCACCAGCACATAGAGCAGCGTGTAGGTAAGGGCCATCATCGTACCGACGAGGTAACCCCTGCTGCGCCCTCCCAGGACGATGCCTGTGTAGGCCGTGATCAGCATCACCAGCAGACCGGCGGCAATCCCGAAAGATGCGGAAAAGGACAGGTACTCGGAAAGGGCCAGCTGAACGAGGTAGAACACGGCCAGGGCCGCGCCGGTCAGAAGGTAGGGGACGGGATGGAGTGGCCGGCCGGTCAGTACCTCGAACAGGAATAATGTAAAGAATGTCAATGTGATAAACAAAAAGCCGTATTTAGCCGAA
The DNA here is from genome assembly GCA_963704855.1 of uncultured Gammaproteobacteria bacterium. Classification (GTDB taxonomy): domain Bacteria; phylum Pseudomonadota; class Gammaproteobacteria; order Xanthomonadales; family SZUA-36; genus SZUA-36. The sequence goes on along the minus strand of CAVPHY010000008.1, from coordinate 10,788 downwards.
CGCTCGCTGCGTTGATACCCATCCACGGGGGTTTCCAGGCGCATACCAAAACCGGCGGTGTACAACTGCTGGTCCGACATCTCGGACATAAGCCAATGATCGCCATAGGGTCGGTTCAGATTCATCAATTGCCAACTGGCCTGGACGCCATCGGTATCGATGTTACGTTCAGCAGGCAGAAACTGTCCAATGAATTCCGGGTGCATCCAGTCAGACTTGAGTCTCACAAGGGTACTGTCTGCCAGCGGCAGAAACTGCAGGGAGTGGCTTCCTGCCAGTGTAATTTCAAGACTGTAGTTTTCCTCGGCCTGTTCACGGTCCGCAGCCGGCAGCGTAAATTGCAAGCCGGTGTATGTGCCTGCCATCACCGTCATCGGCATGGCCTGGATCTCGAGGCTTCCAAGTTTCAGCGAAGATATCGCACGTACGCCGCGCACGTCTCCGAGCGGCAACCATAACAACAGGTCACCCTCAGGTTGCAGACTGCGAAGTTTCGCCCGATCGATGCGGCCATCGATTCTCACCCTTGTTGTAAAGACCGGCACTTCGTAAATACCCAGGTAGCGCCACTCGGTGGTTAAGTCCGCTGAAATTGATAAATCGGAAAGCACACAGGCGCGCCATAACCAGCGTGTCTCTATCGAGCGCTTGTCCGTGTGAGTCGCAGGTGTATTCGTAATAGCAACAAGACCGCTGATGGTCTGGGAACCGCCCCAGCGTTCGGTAATGGTTCGCTCGGCTGTAAACTGCAGGTCTTGCCGCTCTGAAATGATGGAGCGCACCAGGAACAGGGGCACCAACATCGCAAGGCTTAGCACGCCTACAAACAGCAGTTTAAGTGTTGCGCGGTTGTTTCTGATCAGGTTGGAAAGGTCCATGTATCATTCCTTAAAATTACATGAACCCATTAAACCCTCCCATTCTGAACGTAGTGAGTAGCCGTTAAGACAAAATCGGGCCAGATTCAGGCGAATTGAGAGCACAACCAATCAGAGCGGACCAACCACCTGCCAAGCCGTTGTGAAGGCGCCGGTCAGCTGTACCAGTTACTCGCCCCGGTATAAACGTGTGCGGGGGAGAATGCAGCATCTCGGTGCATGGCTGCATCCGGACGATGCATGCACCCTTAGCTGATCAATTGAGTTAAATCTATCCTTCTGTAATATATCACTATTTTATCATGGCGCTCTTCTTGCATTAAATAACTCCGTAGCAAGCATCCAGGGGCGGGTCGCGCCCTTAATTCGAAACCATGGAGAGTAGTAATGTTAAGAAAAGTAATAGGAACAGGCGTGTTATTGTTGGGTGCATTGCATATTCAGAATGCAAGCGCGGAAGATTTTTCTGCCAACCTGGGTTTCAACAGCGAGTACATTTACAGGGGTATCCCGCAAGAATCGTCATCGGCTTTTGCCGGTCTGGATTGGGCCAGGAGCGGTTTCAACCTGGGAGCATGGACAGCCGATGTCGGTGACGGGCTCGAAGTCGACCTCTACGGCGGCTACAGTTTTGAAGCGGGTGACTGGGGCTTCTCACTGGGGGGTACGTGGTATACCTACACCGGGGATTTTGATAATGACTACCTCGAGGCAAATGTTGGAGTCTCATGGAAGTTTATTTCGTTTGCCGCAGCCTTTGGTCAGTATGACAGTGATCCGAAACAGGACTATCAGTTCTATTCCATAACCGCCAGTCATAACGGGTTTTACGGCACGATCGGAACATTCGCAGATGATTTCGATGGCTCCTATTATGAAGCCGGCTACGCCAATGACTTAACCATTGAGGAAACCTACCTGTTCGACTACGGGGTTTCCATTGTATATGGCACTTCTACACTGCTGGGCGGCGACTCTGACACCAATATCAACTTTCAAATAAAAAGAAACTTCTCGTTCTGACCCCGGAACTAATGAACCTGACCCAGCTCCCTGTTTATTGACCCGGGTCAATTAGACGCCGCAGCCAGCATGCTAGAGTCCGTCCATGGAAAAACTGAGCGGCAGATTGGAATCAGAACACAGGACACTGGTGGCCATGACTGCCATTTACTGTGAAGACCATCATGGCAAACAAGCCGATGGTTTGTGCGAAGTTTGCGCCGAACTGATGCGCTACTCGGAGGAGCGCCTGGCCAAATGCCCTTATGGCCAGGCCAAGCCCACCTGCAACAACTGCCCAATCCATTGCTATAAGAAAGAGAAGCGCGAGCATGTCCGCGAGGTGATGCGTTATGCCGGCCCACGCATGCCCCTGCGTCACCCGTGGCGGGCGTTGACCCATGTATTCGATAAACTGAGACGCGTCGTGCACCCCAGGGAACTGCGCCGCGCGCGTAACCGGAAGGAATCAGGCTGAATTAAGCCACGCAAGGTTTAAGGGGTCAGGTTCATTTAACGCGCCATGCGCATGGCGCGTTAAATGAACCTGACCCCCTTTAAAAAAAACTACAGCGAGCAGGTCATATCCTTTCCGCAGCACAGTGGCGATTTGATCTTGCCATGACCATTCGGGCATTCTGAAACCTGTACTTCAGTGGTTTCATTGATCTTCAGCATCTTGTTTTCCAGAGGTGCCTCACACTTGCCACAGGTCGCATTAACGCTCATTCCGCAAACTTTACATTCATAGGTAGCCATACTTATTTCCTCTTTGCCTTGTTGCTAGTAACAGCGCTTAGTATACCCCGAAATTATCCCCCGCCGGTAAGTGGCCGGGCTGAATTTAATCTTCGGATTTAGTTCAACCCAAGCGCGCCTACTGGTCTATAATCCCCGGCCACCATCGCTTCAGGATTTCATCAATGTTTCGCAATTTACGTTTCTATCGTGTCACCAGTCCCTGGCCGGAAAGCGAGGAACAACTGTCGGAAATACTTTCCAAAAACGCTTTTTCACCGTGTGGTTCCTTCGCCGAGCGCAGTGCCGGTTGGGAATCGCCGGTTGGCGATGAAAACGGTCCGCTGTGCCGGCGTCTGAACGGTGCCGACCTGTTTCAGCTCAGAACCCAGAGCCGCGTGCTGCCGGTGGCCGCCATCAATGAAGCCCTGGAAGAAAGGCTGGTCGAGTTCCGCACACGCATGGACATGGAGCCCACCCGTGGCGAGGTGCGCCGTCTTAAAGAAGAGACCCGTGACAAGCTCTTACCAACATCGCTGGTGAAATCGGAACGCAACCGCGCCTGCTTTATCCAGTCCGAATCCCTGCTGGTCATTGATGTCGGCACCGTGACCAAGGCCGAATGGCTGATTGACCAGTTACGGGCCAGTTTCGATGAGTTCTATTGCACCCCACTGACATTTAAAAATTCACCTGGCGACCTGCTGACGGGTATTTTCATGGGGGATTCGCCACTGGGTTTTTCACTGGGCCGCGAGTGCCGGATGCAGGACGTGATGGACAGCAAGTCTATCGCCACCTGGCGTGATTTTGAATTGTCAGACCATTCCATTCGCCAGCATGTCGTCGAGGGTATGCGGCTCACGCACCTCGGGGTTGGTTTTGACGAGGTGATGACCTGTGTCATCGATCAGGACGCCGTGATCAGCAAGGTCAAGTTCATCGAAGGTGAGGTGGTCGAGAAGTGGGGCGAAGACCCGAAGGCAAAGCTCGACGCCGATTTTGTGCTGTTGACCGGCGCCGTGCGGCGCCTGGTTGAAGACCTGAAAAAGTTGCTCGGAGGGTTCGCTGATCGGGCGTGAACAAGAATGGGGTCAGGTACATTTAACCGTGTTGCTCACAACAAGAAAGGGGTCAGGTACATTTAACCGTGTTGCTCACAACACGGTTAAATGTACCTGACCCCTTTAGACCCCTTTATGCTATTCAGGCGACAGCGCGCTGCAGCCCGATCTCCTCGATACCCTGGCTGCGCAGATACTCATCGTAGCTACCCTTGAAGTCGATCACGCCATCGGCCGTGATTTCGATGATACGGGTCGCCAGTGACGAGATGAACTCGCGGTCGTGGCTGACGAAAAACAGCGTGCCGGGGTAATTATCCAGGGCCAGGTTGAGTGACTCGATGGATTCCATATCGAGATGGTTGGTTGGCTCATCCAGCAGCATGATATTGGGTCTTTGCAGCATCAGCCTGCCAAACAGCATACGGCCCTGCTCACCACCGGAGATCACCCTGACCGGTTTATCGATCTCGTGCGATGAGAACAACAAACGTCCCAAGGTGCCACGGATAACCTGCTCGTCGTCGGTTGGCTGCGCACACTGGGCCATCCACGTGTAAAGATCCTGGTCCACATCAAATTCCGCGGAATGGTCCTGTGCGTAATAGCCGATATTGGAATTTTCAGACCACTTGTGGCTGCCGCTGTCGGCCTCGAGGTCGCCCAGCAGCGTTCGCAGCAAGGTGGTTTTGCCGATACCGCTCGAGCCGATGATGGCCACCCTTTCACCGACTTCGATCTGCAGGTCCACATCACTGAACACGGGTTCTCCACCATAGCCCTTGGTCAGGCCTTCAACTTCAAGCGCCTGGCGATAGAGTTTCTTATCCTGGCTGAAGCGTATGTAAGGACTCACACGGCTGGAGGGCTTGACCTCTTCGAGTTGGATCTTGTCGATCTGGCGTGCTCTTGATGTTGCCTGCTTCGCCTTGGACGCATTCGCGCTGAAGCGGCTGACAAAAGCCTGCAAATCGTTGATCTGTATTTTCTTCTTGGCGTTGTCGGACAGCAGGCGCTCACGCACCTGGGTTGACGCGGTCATGTACTGGTCGTAGTTGCCCGGATAAATCCGCAATTCGCCAAAATCCAGGTCCGCCATGTGCGTGCAGATACTGTTTAGAAAGTGACGGTCATGGGAAATGATGATCATGGTGCTGCTGCGTGCGTTGAGCAGTTCTTCCAGCCAGCGGATCGTATTGATATCCAGGTTGTTGGTGGGCTCATCGAGCAGCAGGATATCGGGGTTGCCAAACAGCGCCTGGGCCAGCAATACACGCAGCTTCCAACCGGGGGCCACCTCGCTCATCGGTCCAGGATGTTGGGACTCGGGAATACCCAGGCCCAGCAGCAGTTCGCCGGCGCGTGCCTCGGCGCTGTAACCATCCAGTTCCGCGAACTCGATTTCAAGTTCAGCGACCTTCATACCATCCTCTTCCGACATTTCGGCCAGTGAATAGATGCGGTCGCGCTCCTGTTTAACCGTCCACAGCTGCTCATAACCCATGATGACCGTATCGATTACGGAATATTTTTCAAACGCAAACTGATCCTGACGCAACTTGCCCAGTCGCTCACCAACATCTACCTTCACGTGCCCGGCCGATGGCTCGAGCTCACCCCCGAGAATTTTCATAAGGGTCGACTTACCGCTGCCATTGGCGCCAATCAGGCCATAACGGTTGCCATTGCCAAACTTCGCAGAGATGTTTTCAAACAGCGGCTTCTCGCCAAACTGCATGGTAATGTTAGCGGTAGTGATCACAGTATTATTCCGGTTGTAAAAGATTAAAATGGAGCCAGGATTTGAATGGGGTCAGAGAACCATTTCAATTCAAAGCGAACTGGTTCTCTGATCCCACTAAAAATGTCCGGGAAATAGCTCTCTTGCCCCTCTTTAAAACGTCCGGGGGAAGAAAAGAAAACGGGATTTAAATCCTGACCGCGCGCATTCTAGGGAAAACAGGCCGCGGGTTCAAGCCATGATGACTAAACGGGTGATTATTCAACAATTTTAGCCGAGTGAATTTATGAAAACTAAATCAGAGTCCTACCCGGAGAAGATCCGGCACATTGCCCATGAACTGAGCAAATTCCGGGATCAGTATGAGGTGGATCATTCAGTTGAAAAGCTCCGTATGATCGCCGATGAACTCGAACGCAACCTTAGAAAACCACCACTGAAAAGAGGCTGACCCTAGCGCCACGACGTCCGCTTTTCAATCGGGAGCTGATCCTCATTCCAGGTGAATGCTAATGATCGCAGTCGGCCAAGGGTATGTGATAACTCGATATTGGCCTCTTGGCTCCTTTGCAGGCTCTAATCAAATCAAACCAAGACAAAACTGACAATAAAAGGTAACAACACGAATGCCAGCAAGGTGGATAGCACCACCATGCCTGCCACCTCCCCGGGTTCACGCTGGTAACGCAATGCCAGCAGGTAATTGAAGACTGCCACCGGCATGGATGACTGCAGGATAAGCACACCCCGATCGACACCTTCCAGACCCAGCAATGCAGCGACCCCCACCGCCAGACCGAAGCCACCCAGTACACGCACCAGGCTGAACAACAGGCTGTGCTTCCACTCTGCCACCTTCAGCTGGGCCAGTGAAACACCCAGGGTGATCAGCATCAGCGGAATGGTGGCGCCACCCAGTATGCGGGTGGTGTTATCGAGCCATGCGGGTAAGGAATAACCGGTGCTCACCAGCAGCACCGCGATGGCGGTTGCCCACAGCACCGGTTGTCTTGGCAGACCGCCCAAATTGCCGCGTCCCGCTACCAACAGGATGCCTAGTGACATCTGTAACGTGAAAATCACCAGGAATACGGTCAGACCAAGCGCCAGGCCCTCATCACCAAAGGCAAACAGGCACAATGGCAGACCCATATTGCCGATATTCGGAAATAGCAGGGAAGGCAGGAAAGTGCGGATATCCAGCTTCATCAAGCGGATCAGCAGGCCACCCGCAAGCAGTGTGATCAGGAGGATCAGCAACGTGGCAGCCGACAATTGGGCCATCTTGCCGATGTCTATGCCCGCTTTGCCGAACGATGAAACAATCAGGCATGGCGCACCGATATTCATCACCAGCCGCGTGACGAAATCGACCGGGTAATTGACACCCATCCGCGCCCAGCCATAACCCACGCCAGCGCAGAGCAGGATCGGTGCAATGACCGCAAACAGTTGGTTAAGCATTTGCGAATGATAGGGTATTGCGCGTGCAAAAACAGTCAATGCAAGCGCTTGAGCTGACTTGAATGACACTATGCTAGAATTTGGATAGCCCCCGTTTTGATCAGGGCACTGACAAAGCGGGGGAATCCTGGTGGGCAACCTTCCATATGGAACTCTGGCTATGGCGAAAATACTGATCGTTGATGACTCTCCACTCACACGCCACCTGTTGAGCGTGATTGTCAAAATGGGTGGTCATGAGGTTGTCGGTGTCGCGGAAGACGGGAGAGAGGCATTCGAGCAGTACAAGGCCCTGCGGCCGGACATCGTTACGCTCGACTGGTTGATGCCGAGCAAGAGTGGCGAGGCCGTTCTCAGAAAGATCATCCAGTTTCACCCTTATGCAAGAGCCATCATGATCACGGGCTGGGCCAATGAGAGTATCGAGGGAAGAGTACTTGCAGCCGGGGCAAAGGCATTCCTGAAAAAATCCAGTGTTCAGGATGAACTCCTGAAGGTTATTGACCGGGTTATGCAGAACTGAGATAACAACGCAGAAACCTGCAACCAGGGCCTCAGAACATGAATACGTCCTCGGGACCGGGTTCCATTTTCACAGCTTCAATGAACGACGGCGGGCCATAACCGATCTGTTTCTTACGAATAAATCTGCCCTTTTCAAATTCGTGTTCACTGAACAACAAGGGCGTGACCCGCTCTCTTGAGAGCGCCATCAGCCACTCCAGTGTCGCGGCCGGAATTTTTTCACCCGTTGGAACCGCCCGGATGACCTCGCGACCATGCCACAGCCGGCCAAACATAACGATCGCACCGGATTCGGAGGGTTTCATGTGATCGGGCATGTTGTATTGGCCCTTTAGCCAACCGCACCTGAACACGGCACATGGGTTGTACGGACGCTTTTCATAAATGCCACACCCCTGTTCGGTAATATGTGCACAGGGCTTACCCGGCATAATCTGTACGCCGTTTATATCTGCCGTGAGCCAACCTTTGCAACAGGCCGAGCATGGATAGCATTGCCTGTCAGTCATCGTAATTGCCGGTTGATTTCATACAAAGTTTTCGTGAAATCCTGATAATCGTGCCGGATAAATTTATACCTTGAATCCTGTTCAATTACCAGTGAGGGAAAGCTTCTTACCTGTAGCTTGTCACGCAACAGGAACTGCTCCTGCAAAGCGGCCTCGGTTTTCTCCGAAGCAAAATCTTCAAGAAAACGGGCGCTATTCAAACCCAACCCGGTGGCCAGGCCGGCAAGTACGATGGGGTCGGAAGGATTCATTGCCCGCAGGTAATAGGCCTTCTGGATGCTCTCTATCATTTGTTCTTCAGCGTGCTGCCGGGCAGCTGCAATCACCGCCCGGCAGGCCTTGTAGGTATCACGGCGCGGCTGGTTTTCCGTCCAGAAATCGTAGTTGAAGCGGGTGCCGAGAGTGGATTCAATCTGCCGCCAGTGCGCCTGAATCATCTGCCGCGTCTGCTCAGGCATCGGCTGATCACTATCCGCTGCAAGCCCGCCGAGCACGTTCTGCCAGCTGACCTCCTCCGGTAGGTTTGCACGCAACTGCAACATGGCCGGCCGGTAGCCCCAGCACCAACTGCACATGGGGTCATGGACGTAATAAAGTGTGGCTGAGGGCGTTGGCAAACTATTTCCTAAAGCAACATTTCATACTGCAGCGCGTCCACACCAAAAACGTGGATGAGCGGACCTTTCGTCATACCCAGTTTCTCAGCCACGCGGATCGAAGCAATATTCTCTGGAATGATCAACGCGACCAGTTTTTCAATTTTGAGATCATCCCTGGCAAAGTCGATGCAGACCCTCGCCGCTTCAGTACCGATACCCTTGCCCCAGTACCTCTTCAGGTAACGGTATCCGACTTCCGGCAGTTCAATTTCCGGCAAATACTTGATGCCGCAAAACCCGATCACCCTGCCCGTCTCTTTCAGCTCAACCGCAAAACGCCCATAACCATACATTTCATAATCTGCCAGGGGGCCTTGCTCGAGACGCTGCTGGGCCTCGTGCAAACTCTTGACGGGGTGAGCTTCGGCATACTTGATAACCTCCGGATCAGAACTCAATTCAAACATGATCTGGACATCATCACGGGTAAATAGCCTCAGTCTTAATCTTGCTGTTTCCAGGTGCGTGCGGATCATTATTGTGCGCATCCTTCAAGGCAAAGCTCTTCACCATTCAACGGGATTTTACCGGTCCTGTCGAAAATACCCGACATACGCAGATTGGCGATGTCCACACCATCATCGGAAACGGTCACCAGCGAGATGTGGTCGATGGCCATCGGGTTGGCGGGTGCATGCGAACCACCGGTGGTGCCGAGGCGGATATAGTCGCGACCGTGGCGCTGCTCATGCTTATAGGAGTGAACATGCCCGTGAAACACCGTGTAGGGGCGCCCGGCCAGGGCTTTTTCAATGCTCGAGAAGTTCTCTTCTCCCGGCCGTTCCCAGGCGGGTTTGTGCATCAGGACAAAAGTCCAGCGCACTTCCGGGTGCTGCTTGATAACCTGGCGGAAATAACCGGCCTGCTCGGCTCCGATACGACCGCTTTTGCGTTCCTCGAGCTGCCCGTATTCGGTCGCCATGAATGCCTCCCACCCCTGGGTATTGTCAACTTCGATTGCCTGTAACCTGATTTCATGAATATAGCGCTGAAAGTCCGGCGGGTTATCCTCCGTATCCAGCACCAGGAACAGGACACTTTTATAGATGAAGTAGTAGTACTTTGAACCATAACGCTCATCCCAGATCTGGCGCAGCTCATTACCGGTCAGATCATGGTTGCCGCCAACATAGAAGACCGGTGCACGGGCGCGGCCGGCGCGCTGATCGAATACATCCCATTGGCGGTTAAGGTCTTCAGACTCCACGTCACCACCTTCGATCAGGTCGCCGACATTGACGATCAGATCCGGTCGCAGAAGGCGCAGTTGTGCAATCGCCACATCAAAAACACCCTCTCGTTCGCCACCGGTCAGGTCCGAGAACAACGCAAATGTGAATTTGCCCTCTGTGTTATCAAAATCAGTATCGGTCCAGGGCACGGCGGAAGCCTTAAAATCATGCTGAAATACGGCCTGCCCGGTCTCATTTGCAGGTTGGCCAGCACAAGCGCCGAGCATGATCAGTATCGCCAGTAATGAAAGCAGCCGGGAAGATCCTTGCATCGCAGTACGTCCGTCAGTTTGCCGTTAGTATCGAGTTTGATGTATCACTGTAATTCATTCAATCAAACAAGTATGCACATGGGTCTGTTCCGCCCGTGGCAAAACCCGGAATAAAAACCGGGTCCGCAGAAACATCGCAATTCATTTCCGGCAAAATTTAAGCCTGTAGTAAGCAAGCCTGTACTACCCTTGACCTGAACCAACTATTGGCTCAAAAGATTCGATTTTTGGACGTTGGCAGCTACCTGCGGTGTCAGAAATCATGATTCTGGCCTGGTCAAAGAGCGGATAAAGACCTGGGCCAGGTTTCAGCACCGCGGTACGCTGCAAACGGTCCTTCCGTTGTCATTTTACAAAATGATTTTGGGCCGGGGATAAACACAAAAAAAATATCTTGACATAAAGAATAACAAGTCTATATTACGCGCGAAATGAGGCGGGTTTCCCCGCACCACCCGAAGGGCCGGGTCGGATTTTGTCAGCAGGTCGCCCATCTGCATATGACAGGCATATTCATGAAAACAATTAATATTCTCGAAGAGGAACCTCCCGGGTTGGCCGTTGCCAATCGTAACCCCTCAACCTCAGTTCCCCGAATAGTAACTCCACCATCCCAAACCCCGATTCTCAGCGTTGCAAAACGCGAGTATTCCGCTTTTGTCGTTTCAAAGCAGTCCATGGATTTTCTGCGCAGATTCTATCCA
>CAVPHY010000007.1:0-7501 GCA_963704855.1 uncultured Gammaproteobacteria bacterium | reverse complement strand
TTACCTTGCGGGTAATACCGCCCTGTCAATACACGAGGTGACCACTGAAATCGACCGCTACATATCCTGGCCGGCACAGGCATTGAGCTACAAGCTGGGTGAGTACACGATCTGGCAACTCCGCCGTGAAGCGGAAAGCCGTTTGGGCGCAGACTTTGATCTGCGTGATTTCCACGATTTCATCCTGGCACTGGGCTCCGTGCCCCTGGATATCCTGAAGGACGAGGTTAATCGCTGGATCAACGAACAGGGGTGATCAGTTGATCAGCCAAGCCATGAACAAGACCCAGGCGATGATCAGCGACGGACCCAGTAAGCCGACCAGCAGACCGGTCGGGCGTAGATCGCTGGTCTGAATTTCGCCGGTGCTGTAGGCCACGGCATTGGGCGGTGTAGACACCGGCAACATCAGGGCACAAGAGGCGCTCAGACCAAGAATCAGGCACATTTCCAACTCACGTCCCGGCAACAGGGCGACCGCCACCGGCAGCACGATGGAAACGGTTGCCGTATTGCTCATGACATTCGACAGGGTAACTGTGATCAGGGCCAGCGCCGCGAATACGACGAGGGCTGAATCCAGGCCGGTGATAAAGCCCAGGCTGGATGCAAAATGCGCGGCCAGTCCGGAATCCACAACGGCCGAGCCCAGCGACAACCCACCCGCCACCAGCATCAGCGTATCCCAGGGTAAACCACGCACCTGGGCTGCACCGAGCACCTGCGTCATCGTCAGGCCAACGATCGGGATCAGGGAAATGGCTACAACGTGGATACCGTGTAGCGGCGTGGTCATCCACAAGCCGACGGTTGTCAAAGTCAGGGCAATAACAATGTACCGGTCACGTCGGTCGGGGAGTTCGGGCTCGTCCAGCGTACTCATATCGAGCGTGATTTCAGACAGCTTTGTCGGATAGCGCCTGAGCAGGAAATACCAGGCGATGATGACCACAGCGATGGCGATGGGAACACCCACCACCATCCACTCCAGGAAATCGATGGGTGAGCCCTGTTCGTTGGCAATACCTGCGGCGATCGCATTGGGGGCGCTGCCGATAATCGTGCCCATGCCACCGACCGAGGCCGCCAGCGGTATCGCAATCAGCAGGGCCTTTGCGAAAGGTTCTTGCTTGCCCATTTGACGGACCAGCGGCAGGACAGCACCAATCATCAGAACCGTCGTCGAGGTGTTGGAGATGAACATGGACGCCACGGCGCTGGTCAACATCACGGCCAGCAGTACACGATCCGGCCTTGTACCGGCCGGCTTGATCGCCAGGGAAAATAGCTGCCGGTCCAGCCCCGTTCTGGATAGGCCTTCGGCCATGAAGAAACCACCTAAAATCAGCCAGATAACCGGGCTAGACCAGGTGTTCAGATAGGGTTTTACATCCCAAGGTTCTGTCATTATCAGGGGTGTTCCCAGCGCAAAAACCAGGTAACCCATGATAAGCAGGCCGACCGCAAAGGCCGGCACTGCTTCGGTGACCCACAATCCGACTGCCAACAGGAACAGGAATAGTACCGCCCGTTCTTCGGGAGGCAGCGAACCGGTGGCTGAATTCCAGATCCAGATGGCCGCGGCAATGACCGCAATAAACAGCAGGAAGCGTCTCAGCGCATATCGCTTTCCGGGCTGCAAGATACGGAAAGACGCCCGCCGGCTATCTCGGTAACCGACCTTATCGGATATATTGTTCTCTTCCTTTGACACCGGGGCTCAGCCGTTTTTTTCTATTCCGCCGTATCGGTGGTCAGCGAAGCTTCTCGTATGGCGCGGAATTCGTTACCTTCGTACCACTCGGGCCACACATCGCTGTAGACGAGGCGATGGCCGATTTCATAGTAGATTCGCAGGTCTTCCAGCCCGGCTTCGAGGTCCCAGTCATCCTGGATTTCGTCGCCTGGTGCGTGGTAGCGCTCGCGGATGTATTCTGCATTGCGTTCGGTCACATACTCGGCGCCGCGCTCGCGATCAACCGTACCACCACCGGCATACAGGATCGGTACGCCGTTCTTGGCAAAGTTGAAATGATCAGATCGGTAATAAGAACCCTTCTCCGGATTGGCTTCCGGCGTAACGGTCCGGCCTGATTCCAACGCCACATACGCCAGGATCTGCTCCATTTCTGAGCCGCCGTAGCCTACCACTACCACGTCACTCATCTTGCCCTTGAAGTTGAGCCCGTCCATGTTGATACCGCCAACGGTTTTGTTCATCGGGTACTGCGGTTTGGCAGCGTAGGCCTTCGAGCCCAGCAGTCCCGATTCCTCGGCCGTGACCGCCAGGAAGCCAACCGTTCTTCTTGGGGGTGCAGGGGTATTGGCCCATGCCTCGGCCACTTCAAGCATACCGGCGGTGCCGCTGGCATTGTCGGCAGCACCGTTGTAAATAAAATCACCTTCTTCACCTTCTTCGTGTGGCGTGGTGCCGAGGTGATCCCAGTGCGCCATGTAGATGAACAGTTCATCAGCGGCTTCGGTGCCTTTACGCACGGCGCCCACGTTATAGGATTCGGCAAACGTGATGGTGTTCTGAATCGAGACGTTGGCGTTCAGGCCAAGCGCAATGGGTGTGACGGATCCCTTCGCCGCCTGGGCTTCCAGGGCCGCCAGGTCCTGGCCGGCGTTGGCCAGTATTTCTTCGGCAACCGCGTGCTGCAACCAGCCCTCAACCTGCACCCTGTGCATATTATTGTTATCGGATGCCAGGTGAAACTGCGGGCCCTGTCTGCCGTCTTCGATGACGTTCCAGCCATAGGCCGCAGCGCCGGTTTCATGCACGATCAACAAACCCGCGGCACCCTGGCGGGCCGCCTCTTCGTATTTATAGGTCCAGCGGCCGTAGTAGGTCATGGCATTGCCCTTGAACAATTCCGGATTCTTGGTGGCATAACCCGGGTCATTGACCAGCACGATCACGGTCTTACCGGTAACATCCAGACCGGCATAATCATCCCAGTCATATTCCGGTGCGACGATGCCGTAACCGGCCCAAACCAGTTCGCTGTTTTCCAGGCCGGTCTCTTCAACCACCCTGGTTGTCCAGACAGCTGATTCCGGTCCGTTGGCATAGGAGAGCACTTTCTCGCCTTCACCGTTTGCAATACTAAGTGTTGAATCACTGGTAGCCTCGATTGCCACCAGTGGTACCGGTTGCCGGTAGCTGTCGCCAAACATCGGCTCAAGACCCATCTCCCTGAACTGTGTCTCCAGGTAGTCGAGTGTCAGGCGCTCACCCTCCGACATCGGGGCCCGGCCACCGAATTCATCAGAGGACAGGGTGCTGATGCGCCGGAGCAGACCTTCGGCCTCCATCAGGTCAACCGGGTTGCCCGCTACCGCGTTCTGTTCAGAATGCGGGGCGGGCTCCGAGGCCGTTTCCAAGGAGGGGGTTTCTGCTGGCTTACAGCTCGAAAGCAGTACGGCAGCGGCGATAGGCAAAAGCATGTTCAGACGGTTCACAAAAGGCTCCGGTCAGGTTTGAATAAACCCCGCAACTTACGCCCAAACCTCATTGTGATCAAGCTAAAAGGGACAAATCTGGAACACTGCTCCTGATTGCATATCAATTGATCTTTGACGCGGCAATTTGCTGACAGCGCTGTGCCAACAGACAGGTCAGTGGATTCTGTCAGATTCGCACGGCGTATGCTGGACGCTGGGGTGAGTACGTCCGCCTACTGTAAACCCCCTCCAGGGTGATAAGTCCTGATCGCCCGTTTCTCGACATCCTCTTTGTAAAACGCGACATCCTTGAATTCACGATCGACATAGCGTTGCGCCTGGTCGTAAAAGTGCGGGGAACCGGGGTGGCCGCTCTGGCCGCCGGCCAGCATGCTTTTGGCGGTTACCCTGTCACCAAACTCGACCGCCGCGACAAAGCTGTTACCCGAGGTGCCGTAAATACGTTTCGTGCCCTCGTATGCCTTCGCGCCAAACGATGCCAGCGCACCCCAACGGCCCGAGGCCATACCCACCGGCAGGCTCGGTGCATCATCGTCAAAGGGTTGCTCGATATCGCCTGTGATGCGTTGAAAGCGGTTGATTGCACCCCAGGGTGTGCTCCACGAACCGAAATCTGCGGCAAGACGTGCAACGGTTGCAGCAAAAATTTGCAGACGTTCCTCATGTGGGGAGCCGCTGCCAAAAAAGTTGATAAGCTCCATACCGCCAAGCGCATTCGGATTGGCGCCGTCTTTCTCGTAACGCATGCCATAGAAATGCGCCAATGACATTGCAACCGAATCGGCCGATACCCTGAAGTCCCAGTCACGCAGCATGTCGATTGCAGGCGCCAGGTCGGCATACGATTCACCCGATTCATCAAACGCCGTTATCAAACCCGGGATCAGTTGCTCAAAGCCGGGCAGGTAAGGGTCATAGGCAATCTCGATCAGTTTTTCGAGTGTCATATCAGACTGGCCGGTGAGGACACGGACGGCATGGATACCCCGAAAACTCTCGTCTTCAGGGGCCATGTACACCGGATAGTTTTCCTGTTTCGGGCTGAATTCGGCCGCGGCGCTGAACGGTGTCGCATTGCAGTTCTGCAGCCAGCCGTTTTCCGGGTTCAGCAGGGTGATGATCTCATCAACTTCATGCAAACCCTGCCAGTCGGTGGCCGGGTTGCTGCCATCGACGGGTTTTGAAAAATCGAACTGCGTATCGCGCCGTGGTACAAAATTGCCGTGGTAGTAGGCAATATTGCCCTGCGAGTCAGCATAGACGGTGTTGTTGGAGGAGTTGGTCCGGATATCCATCATTTCGTGGAAGCCGTCGTGGCCGCTCTGCTTGGTCCGGATAAACGACTGCTGCAGGGCATTGACCGGATCCCAATTGATCTTGGTTGCAACCCACTTGCCATCCAGCATATGGGTCACCGGGCCGTGGTGGGTGTGGTACATCTCGAAGCTGCGTTCTGATAGCGTGTTGCCATCCTTGTATTTGAGTGTCACCTCTGAAACTTCGACCCCCCGCTGTTCGTCTCCATAGCGGTAGCTGAGTTGGCCGTTAACCTGTGAAACGTCCTCGACAAACTCATCGATGAAATCGACATAGGTGGAGGTGTGCATCCAGCCGGTGTTTTCGTTAAAACCCTGGTATACGAAAAACTGCCCCCAGGTAACGGCGCCGTAGGCGTTCAGACCTTCCTCGGAGACCACGTGTACCTCGCCGCGGAAATAAAACGACGTGTGCGGATTGATCAGTAACATGGCGTTTCCGGAACGGGTCAGTTTGCCGGCAATGGCAAAACCATTGGAGCCGCCGGGCTCTTTGGGCGCATCCGTATCAGCCGCTGTTGCAGGCAGACTTTCCAGTGACACACCCCCGCCATAAAACGCCTCGATACCTTCCAGTGGTATCTGCTCGATATCGCCGCCGATGGAGCCTTCGGAGAAAAACATGGGCATCCAAGGCTCGAACGTGGTCAGCAGTTGTGGCTTAACCTCCGGGTGCGTCTGCAGGTAGTAGTTCAGGCCATCGGCCCAGGCATCACAGAGTTCCTTCAGCCAGACCGGTGCGCCATCGTAGGCGGCCTTTGCCTCATCGGTGGTCATGAAAAGACGTGCACGCAGGTCGCTGAAAATGGCCTGCTCGCCCTCGATTTCAGCCAGGCGGCCGATAGCCCACACGTAATTGCGTTCGATGCGGTTGAAGTCGTCCTCGGCCTGCGCGTAGAGCAGGCCAAATACGGCGTCTGCATCGGTTTTGGCATAGATATGCGGTACACCAAAATCGTCGCGGATAATCGTCACGTTCCTGGGCGCGGGTAGCCAACCGATCGGGCGCTGGGGTGTTTTCCTGCCCGCTTTCACGGGAACAGGAGGTCAGCAAAAGCAGTACGAGCAATATCGATACGTTAAGGATTCGGGTCATCAGGAGTGTGTTCCATAGTTGTTTTAAAACTGCTGAAGGTCGAGTGTAGACAGTTCATGAGGCAAATTCGATAATAATCGTTCTCGTCGCCTGCACACTTGCCGATTCAACCAGGAACCTATGATGAACAGATTAATTTTACCGCTCGCCCTGCTGGTCACCGGTGTCTGCCAGGCTCAACAAACAGATGACTTCGATTATTTTGCGGCCAACCGCAGCATGATACGAAACGGTGTTCAGGCGGTACTGATGTGCAATGGCCTGTTCACGTCCGGACGTACGCTAGAACAGGTTTTTAACCAGGAACTCGCCTACCTTGCTGATCCCGTCGGTACCATCGATGGAGGTGAATACGTCATCAGGCCGGAGTTGAAAGCGGTCGCTGTTGGTGGAACGGAATCTGGCCAGGTAATACGTGCAGTGTTCCGCGAGGGTATCGGTTGCGTTGTCATGGCTCCCGACCAGGATTTTGACGATATCGACGCGCTGCCGGTGCTGGAATTACCGTACCCCGCCGGCGACCCGGCAACGACTCCCTGGCCGAATGGCGATCTGATTGAGGACAAACCACTGCCAGCCGATATTGACCCGGTGCTGCTGCAGGCCGCATCCGACTGGGCTTTCGAGCGTGAATCGCCGGAACAGGACACGCTGAGCCTGATCGTGCTCCACAAGGGCCGGATCATCCACGAGCGTTATGCCGATGGTGTCGATATGCACACCCGTACACGCACCTGGTCGACGGCGAAAAGCATTGCCTCGACCCTGATCGGTATGCTGGTGGATGATGGTCGCCTCGGTCTCGATACGCCCCTTGGTATTGAATGGCTACCGGACGTGGAAGGCAGTGAGAACGATCCGCGCAATGCGATTACACTGCGGCACGTGCTGAACATGTCGAGTGGCCTGTACCCGGTCGACAGCTTTGGCATGGAGTACGCCACCGGTTCCGGTCTTGCTTACTGGGCCGGGGCGAGTTCGGTCGATGGCGCCCGCCGCCGCGCCCTGATACGCGAGCCTGGCACTGTCTGGGATTACGAGAATTACGACACCTTACTCGCTGTCTACGCGATGAAACAGGCGCTGGGTGACCCTGGAGTCTATGCAGCGTTTCCACGCAAGGCGCTGCTCGATCGTATCGGCATGCGCAACACACTGGTCAGCACCGACCGTTTCGGGGATTTTATTTTCAGCAGCCAGGTGTACACGAATGCAAGGGATCTTGCGCGCTTTGGTCTGCTATACCAGCAAGATGGTACCTGGGATGGTGAGCGCCTTATTTCCGGGGAATGGATAGCGTTCGAGCGTACGCCGGCACCCGCCACGGCGCACCGGGGCCGTATGTATGGCGGTCAGTTCTGGCTGGTACCCGACGATCGCGATGACGTACCGAAATCAGCTTATGCAACGGCTGGCAATCGCGGGCAGTATGTCGTGATCGTGCCCTCGCACGACACGGTTATTGTGCGCCGCGGTCTCGACTATGGCAAACAGGGTTTTGATCAATGGGATCTGACACGCGAAGTACTTAATGCAATCAGCGCCGACCCGCCGGAATAGCTGGTCCTTAATAAACGGGCAAGAGCCCGTTGCCACTGATCAGGTAAGGCGCGGGTATTAA
>CAVPHY010000006.1:0-17298 GCA_963704855.1 uncultured Gammaproteobacteria bacterium | reverse complement strand
TGTCGGATTTAACATGATCTACTTACGATCGGTCAAACCCGACAGGCTCCTGGGATCATGACTGAGAATGCCCGCTTCTGTTTCCATTGCGGAGAGCCTGTTCCAGCCAGTTGCAATCTCACCGTTGAAGCAGAAGGGGCTATTCAGCCTGTGTGCTGCAGTGGTTGCGAGGCTGTTGCCAGGCTGATACTGCAATCCGGCCAGTCCCGTTATTATCAGTTCCGTACCGAGAATGCAGTCAAACCCACCGAGGAGGACGCGGCTATCGTGGACTCGTGGAAGCGCTATGACGATCGTCATTCGCTCTGGGGGAACCCGCTGAAAAACGGCCGATACGAATTGCTGCTGCAGGTCGAAGGAATCCGCTGCGCGGCCTGCGCATGGTTGATCAGGAGCCAGTTGGAAACACGTGACGGTATCGACCACGTGCAGGTGGATGTCGCCACCGGTTTTGTCCGTATTAACTGGCGCCCGGCCAGGCTTCGCCTGAGCAAGGTGGCCGCTATCCTGGCTGGTGTCGGATACCGTCCGCATTTGCCACTGGCCGGCGCAGAAGCAATGGGCAGACAGCAGGAGCGTCGCGACGCCCTTAAGCGCCTCGGTGTCGCCGGGCTCGGTATGATGCAGGTAATGATGTATGCAGCGGGTTTGTACGCGGGCGATGCGATGGGCATATCCGAAGGTCCTGAACGCTTTTTGCAGTGGATCAGCCTGGTCGTTACAACACCGGTTCTGCTCTATTCAGGCCGGGTTTTTTACAGCAGCGCCTGGCGTAGCCTGTCCCATCGTAGGATCGGTATGGATGTGCCGGTTGCATTGGCCATATCCATCGCATTTATCATGAGTTGCATCAATTTTCTAAGCGGCGATGGTCATGTCTATTTTGATTCCGTGGTCATGTTCATTTTTTTCCTGTCGCTGGGAAGATATGCAGAACTCGTTATCCGTCATCGCAACCTACAAACCGGCCTGGCGCTTGCCCGCCTTTTGCCCGAGTGGGCTGAGATGATCAGGGATGGTGAAAGCCAGCAGGTGCCTGCAACGGATTTGCGTATCGGTGACCGCGTCCGGGTCAGGGCAGGGCAGACGTTCCCGGCCGATGGACTGGTATTCAGCGGCTTCACCGAGGTGGACGAAGCCCTTTTGACCGGCGAATCCCGGCCGGTTGTAAAACACACCGGTGACAAGGTGATAGCCGGCAGCGTCAACCGTTCGCAAACAGTTGAAGTAGAAGTGGAGAAGGATCCCGGTGATTCCACCGTTTCGATGATGGGGCGGATGCTGCTGAAATCGCAGACGCACCGCAGCCGTTTCACTCAGCTGTCGGAACGTTATGCCGGCTGGTTCGTCGCGGTTGTCCTCGCAGTGGCCAGTCTGACCGCCCTGTGGTGGCTGACCCACGATGTAACGATGTTATTCCCCGCGACCCTCGCGGTACTGGTCATCAGTTGCCCGTGTGCATTGTCACTGGCCACGCCTGCTGCCATCGCCTCTTCGAGCCGGGCGCTGCTTGAACACGGTGTACTGCTGACCCGTGGCGCAGCGCTTGAGGCCCTGGATGGTATCGACACGATCGTATTTGACAAGACGGGTACGCTGACGACAGGCTCACCGTCGATAGTTGACACGGTGATCAATCCCGCCCGCCAGGGATACGATGTTGAAACGGTATTGCGAATCGCTGCTCTGCTGGAGATCGATTCTTCTCACCCTGTCTCGAAAGCCTTTGCAGACATCGAGGTCAAGCGAAAACCGGGTCTCAATACCATCAACCATGATACCGGTGTCGAGGGATTGGTAGACGGGGTGAGGTACCGGCTGGGTAATGCTGCTTTTACCAGCGTCAATGTCATCGATCTTGCCGGAGGATTTGGCAGGTTATGGCTCGCTGATGATGCCGGCTGGGTGGCCCGTTTTGACCTCGATGACGGCCTGCGGGACTCTGCCGTGGAAACCATCGCGGCATTGCGTGGCTGCGGACTGGAATTGATCATACTTTCCGGTGACCATCCCCAGGCCGTTGCGTCGGTGGCGGAGCGTACCGGTATCGGAACCTGGTATGCCGAACAGAGCCCGAAGATGAAGATGGATAGGCTGGAATCACTGCAAGCGGACGGTAAATCTGTACTGATGGTGGGTGATGGAATCAACGATGCACCGGTTCTCTCGGTTGCCAATATCTCCATGACGGTCTCCGGCGCGAGTGAGCTGGCCAATAGTACGGCTGATTTCATTGTTACCGGCAAGTCATTGAAATATATATTATATGCACTTGAAACCGGCTACAGAACCCGATCGGTTATTCAACAAAACCTGCTTTGGGCCCTGGCGTACAATCTGCTGGCGGTGCCTTTTGCAGCGGCTGGTCTGATCGTGCCGTGGATGGCCGCCTTGGGTATGTCACTGAGCTCCTTGTTGGTGGTGATGAATTCCGGTCGCCTGGCGAAGCAGGAACTTGCAAACCCTGGTATTCCTGACGCGAAGAAGGTAACGCAATGAGCATACTCTACGTATTGATCCCGTTGGCAGTTATGCTCCTGGCGCTCGCCGTTTGGGCCTTGTTATGGGCCATCCGAAATGGCCAGTTTGACGACCTTGAAACACATGGCTGGAGTGTCGTGCTTGATGATGATCAAAAGCCGCCGGCCCTGGATGAAGAAAAACCCGTTGAGAAGGAGGGTGGAGATCAATGAGCTCCGTTTTAGATATTTCAGCCTTGTTAACTGTATTTCTGGTGGGTTTACTGGGTAGCGGGCATTGTTTCGGAATGTGTGGTGGTATCGCGGCAGGGCTGGGTAGCCTGCCGGCTCACAGCGATACAGGTACCGGTGCGCAACCACGGGCGATGTCAGCTTTTTTATTTAACCTGGGCAGGGTATTGAGCTACACCGTCCTGGGCCTGGTTTCGGCCTGGCTGCTGGCGAGCGCGGGCGCAGTTCTGAATGTTCCGAAATGGAGCATGATATTGCGCCTGCTTACCAGCCTGATGATCTTTTTGATCGGTCTTCAATTCCTGTTCAACTGGCAGTTGCTGGGACGTATAGAACGGGCCGGTGCAAAAGTATGGAAGTTCGTTTTGCCCATGGCTGTGCGGGCTTCGAGCATACCGGGCGGGGCTGGGCGTCTGCTGCTTGGCTTGTGCTGGGGCTTTTTACCTTGTGGCCTGGTATACAGTGTGTTGCTGACCGCTTCCGCAGCAGGCTCGCCGTTTGCAGGCGCCCTTATCATGCTGGCCTTCGGTTTTGGCACCTTGCCATCCATGTTGGGTATGAGTCTCGCTGCACCGGCGCTGAGTTCGTTATTAAGTGATCAATGGACTCGCAAACTGATGGGAGCTGCGATGATTTTACTGGCAGTGCTAAGTGTCTTGCTGATGACCATCAACCGCCAGGCTAAACATCACCACGCGTATACAGAACCGGCTGGCGTAGTACCGGTCTGGATTTGCCAAATCGTTTGAAAGGTGATTAGCTGAAAACGAATTTCCGTCTGATATCTTTGAAGGAGTCCCATGAATCGCACGGTTACGTTAATTGCCTTGTTAATCGCCCTGGGCGAATCTGTTGCCGCGCAGGAAAAGACTCTCGACCCGTCACCTGACGTTGCCGAGGCAGGCTCGGTCGCGGCGATCGCGGAATTCACGACCGATCCCCGTTTTCTTAGCCCCTGGGTTTCCTATGTGCCTGCCTCTGCCAGTGTGCCTTCACCCACTGCCGTTCTCGGACACCTTGTTGGCGCACCGGGGGAACTGACTCACTCAGCGAAGATTGTCGACTACGTCCGTCAGGTTGCGACAGGCTCGCCCCGTGTTCAGGTGGAAACGCTGGGGTTGTCGGAGGAGGGCAGGGAAATTGTCCTGGTCGTGATCGCCGACGAGCAGGGTATCGCTGACCTGGAGCGACTCAAGGCGGCAAGTGCGGCGCTGGCGGACCCGCGCAAGACCAGCCCGGCCGAGGCTGAGAAGATCATCGCAGATGCGCGTCCGGCCTATTATTTCAACTGCAACCTGCACGCGGATGAAACCGGTAGCGGCGAGATGTGCATGGAACTGGTGTATCGGCTGGCCGTATCCGAGCAACCGATGATCAGGGCCATGCGTGAAAACCTGCTGATACTGATCAACCCGGTCTCAGAACCCGACGGACGTGACAAGGTGACCGACTGGTTTTACCTGTATCTGAAGGGCCAGACCGATTTTGACAGCCTGCCGCGTCAAAGCCCGCCTTACTGGGGTCGCTACGTTTTTGTCGATATCAATCGAGATGCCCACCAGAAGGCCTTTGCCGCAACCCGCGCGGTTCACAAGATGTTTTTCGATTACCACCCTGTGGTTGTCCATGACCTGCACGAAGCCATCCCGCTGATGCTGAGCTGGAATGGCACCGGTCCCTACAACCCTCACATGGACCCCATTGTGACATCCCGTTGGCTGGAAATGAGTTTCCACGAGATGACAACCATGAGCGCCATGGGTATGCCGGGTGTCTGGACCTGGAATTTCGGCGAAGGATTCGGCCACCATTACCTGGACTCCGTCGCCATCAACCACAACGCGATCGGGCGCGGTTATGAAACCTTTGGAAATGCCACGGCTGAAACGGTGACGCGTCACCTGGATGCCGACAGCCTGACACGCGAGTGGTACCGGCCCTGGCCGCCGGACCCGAGTTTCCGCTGGTCCATGCGTGACAATGTCAATTACCAGCAAACAGGTGCCCTGGCGATACTCGACTGGTCCGCCAAGCACGCCAAACAGATGCTGCGTGATTTCTACCGCACAGGTTACAACGCCTGGCGAAAAGGCACTGACGAAAAACCCTATGCCTATGTGATTCCAAAAAATCAGCCGGACCGGCTCAGGGTGGCGCAAATGGTCAACCGTCTGCGTGATCAGAAAATAGAAGTGGGTACATTGACCGCATCATTGAACGTTGTGGAAGGGGTGTTTGAGAAGGGTGATTTTATCGTCAGGCTGGATCAGCCCTATCGTAACTATGCGCTGGATGTGCTTGAACCACAAGGATTTCCTTCTGAAACTGAACACCTGCCGTACGACGATGTTTCATGGGCCTACCCAGTTGGTTTTGATGTAAAAGCGGTACGTATCGAAGACGAGCGCGTCAGGGATGCAGCCAGTGCCTTGCTCAGTGCCGACGTGGCGCCGGAGGGCGCAGTTCAGGGCAACGGGCCGGTTTACCTGTTGAGGGAACAGGGTCAGGAGTCTTTGCTGGCGGCACGTTTCAGGCTGAGCGGCTTCAAAGTTCAGATATCGGAGAGGGCATTTAGTGAGGGTAGGGTTGCCTACCCACCAGGTTCGTGGATTATTTCTGCCTCCGATTCCCGGTCATCAAACGAGTTGAAAGGCGTGATTGACGGACTAAGCGTCGAACTGGCGCTGGATTTCCAGTCCAGCAGTGCCGTACCCGATGTCCCGTTTCATGAGGCATTGTTACCACGCATCGGCTTATGGGTGCCATGGGCCGATACAGATATGATGGGTTGGATTAGATATATCCTTGATAAACAGAGTGTTAGCTACATTTATTTGAGGGACGAAGACATTCGTGCGGGCGCTTTGAATGATCGCGTCGATGTCATTATGTATGGGCCATTCTCGCGGCTGGGCCTGGCCGGACAGATACACGGCATTGCCGCTACACAAGGCGCCATACCTTTCCGTGCCAGCGATAAACATCCCAGTCTTGGCGTACCTGTGGCATCCGACGATATCACGGGTGGTCCCGGCTACACAGGTTTAGCGGAAATTCAAAAGTTTGTCGAATCCGGCGGCGTATTGCTGACCCTGGGTGCGGGCAGCGAGCTGGCGCTGGAAGGCGGCCTGGTTCGGAGCGTGCCGCGCTCGATGACGTCAGGCGTTTTCACACCTGGTGTTGAGTTGCGTGCCACGTTCAACCAGCCCGAGCATCCCATAGCGTATGGATATTCCCGTGAAACGGCGGTCTTTCGGACCAATTTACCGGTATATGACAAGCCCAGACGCTGGCTGACAATGGCATATTGCACATCGTGCCTGACCGGTCCCGTTGATGAGCGTCATATCGTTCTCAGCTGGGGTGGTGAGAAAGGTATGGTTGTCAGCGGCGGTATGCGCGGCGAGAGTGAACTGGAAGGACATCCGGCAATCCTGGACACACCGGTCGGAAGTGGACACATCGTCAGTTACAATTTTAATGGTATTCATCGTGACATGAACCGGGGCGATTTCCGGCTGGTCTGGAATGCGGTTATTAACTGGAACGCACTGCCTCAATCAATAGACTGACTGGAAGTGTAGTTTGCCTTCGAATCCCCAAACCAAGCTGGTTTGTTATTCCAAGCTTACTCGTGAAGGGGATGTTGTTGTGGGTAAGGGTTGATTTCGCATTGGCAGTACAGTTCTTGCCATCTATTTAAATGCGTATAATGTATATTATGTTAAATAGAAGCACTAGCTGGAGATCCATATCCTGGCAGAACCATAATATTTGTGTTTACTCACCCTCTTTGATTGACGTACATAAATGTAGTCCACCAAGGAATTTCACCTGTAGAGTCACGACACTGATAGTTTTGCTCTATGCTTGAAGTATTTTATTAAAACGCAATATTTCAATAAGATATGGTATATACCTAATATTTATTTCAACAACAGGCCTGCCACAGCCTGAGTGCTATGCGCTTTGGTTATAGCTGGCTGAAACTGAGTGTTGCGAGTGGATCTACGGTTACTGCTATTCGGAGATCCAGGCCATCAGGCTTTCCTCGAGCATGGGTAAGCTGATGCTGCCGGTACCCAGTACCCGGTCATGGAATTCGCGTAAATCAAACGCTTCTCCGAGCTTTATCTCCGCCAACGTACGCAGACGCCTGATCTCAAGCATACCCAGCATGTAGGCATTGGCCTGCCCAGGCCAGGATATGTAGCGATCGATCTCCGATTCAATATCAGTTGATGGCCAGGCTGTGTTGGCGAGCAGATAGTCAACAGCCTGTTGGCGGGACCAGCCCTTTGTGTGTATACCACTATCGATCACCAGGCGTGCAGCACGGGCGGCCTGGTCCGATAACAATCCCATCTTGTCGAGAGGACCGCTATAAAGCCCCAGTTCGTCGGCCAGGCGTTCCGCGTACAACGCCCAGCCCTCGCCGTAGCCTGAATTCCATAAATACCGCGCGATTGGATGTATACGATCACCGAGTTCCAGTGCGATAGCACCCTGCAAGTGATGTCCGGGATAGCCTTCGTGGTACAGGACTGACTGCTGTCCCGCAATAGAACGATGGGTTGGATCAACCACCGCTATGTAATAAATGCCGGGCCGGCTACCATCCTCAGAAGAAGAATGGTATTCACCGGTACCGCTGGCTTCGCGATACGCAGGGTAAGGTTTGATCAGCATATCTGCCTTCGGTAATAGTCCAAATGCACCCGGCATCGCCTCTTTTGAGGCTTCCAGGGATGCAAGTGAATATTTCAGTACGTCTTCGCGGGTCTCAAACGTGTAGCGTGGGTCGTTGTTGAGGTTTCGCATGAAGGTCTCAATGCTTGCACCTGCGAAATGTACATTGATAATCTCCTGCATTTCGGCCCGTATCCGGGCAATCTGTTCTAACCCAACTTTGTGAATCTGGTCGGCCGTAGGTGAAATGGTCGTATGAAAACGAACCAGTTGCGGGTAACACGCTGCGCCGTCAAGGTTCGCGCTTATGGCAATCTCATCTCTAGCCTGGGGCAGGTATTCATCCTCCATAAAGCTGGCGAATCGCTCGATTGCCGGCGCGGCGTTCTGCTCGAACACTATTTGCAGAGCTTCGGTGAACTCCGGGTTTTCTGCACGTGCAGCAGGGCTGAACAACGGACTGTCCTGCGCCAGGAGTCCGCGTACGGCGACGGGTACATCAACGGCCGTTATTCGTGGCGTACTGAAGCCCAGTTCAAGTCCAATGCGTAAATTGATGATCTCGGTATCAATATAGGTAGCCAGCGATCCAAGGCGATCCAATGCCTGTTGCTGCAGGTCAGCGGTGTCTACCGGTTGTATTTCGAACAGCGGCGGAATCGCGTTATACCAGGCTGTCATCGCACTTGCAGACCACAATTCATCGCGGCACAAGCGTTTCGCTTTTGAAGCGGCCAGATTTTCATGAATCACACCAAAGCTTACCCAATCACGGCTGCCGATATCTTCCGGGGCGCCGATCTCATCAAGCTCAGCCAGCCATTTGTCTTCCCTGCCCTGCCAGGCTTCAAGTGCCGCTGCTGAATTATCAAATAAACGATCATGCCTGGCATTTGGCAAGCTGTAGTTGGTGCCGGTTTGTGGATAACGTTCGAGGAATGCCGCAAGGAACTCATCGGCAATGGTTTCCACGCTTCGCTGTACGGTCTGCGCAGGATCAGTAGCGTCCGGGACGGGTGTTGACACAGGTGTTGAATCGCCAGATCTTTCGTTACAGGCAATCAATACGAGACTCATTAGGAAGCTGTAGGCAAAGTTTCGCACGTTTTTCTCTCTGGTGATCAAATGGCAGTCGCTTGACTGAAAAAGGAACTCGCGGAATGGTAGTGTACAAAAATGCGGTCCCTGGCGTTACTTATTCTTAACTGTGTAACAATGCGTTAACTGGCGATTTGCAGCATTAATGGTATAGACTCCGCGCAGACACTAAACCTGACTCAATGGCAGTACAATCATGAATGACAGAGCAGCTAAAACAATCAGAATCATCGGTGTTCCAATGGACCTTGGCGCCAGTCGCCGTGGCACAGACATGGGTCCGTCAGCAATGCGCATCGCTGGCCTGGGCGCAGCCATACGCAGCATGGGTTTTAACCTTGCGCGTGAGGAGGATATTAATGTCCCGGCCATGGAAACACGCTCCCATGAGGACAGCGAGGCGCGCTTCAAACCGCAAATTCTAAGTGTATGCACGCAGCTGGCTGAGCGTGTTAAAGAACTCATGGACACCGGGGAGTTCCCGCTGGTAATCGGAGGTGACCATTCGATTGCAATGGGCACGGTCTCAGGTGTATCCGCACATTATCGGGAACGCGGTGAGGAGATGGGTCTTATCTGGTTTGATGCCCATGGTGACATGAATATCCCTGGCGTTTCGCCCAGCGGTAATATCCACGGTATGCCCCTGGCCCACCTTTTGGGCCGTGGCGACCCGGATCTGGCAGGTATTCTCGGTTTCAGACCGAAGCTGAACCCTGAAAAAGTGGTTTTAATCGGGATTCGGGATATTGATGCAGGCGAAAGAAAGATCATAAACGAGTCAGGTATTCATGTGTTCACGATGCGCGACATCGATGAACACGGCATGGCCAAAGTGGCACGCAAAGCAATGCAGATTGTTACGACAGGCACTGCGGGCTTTCATGTCAGTTTCGATGTTGATGGTTGTGATCCATCGGTGATCCCGGGCTCGGGAACGCTTGTTCATGGCGGTGTGCGTTACCGTGAAGCACACCTGCTTCTGGAATACTGCGCTGACAGCCGCATGATGACTTCGATGGAAGTCGTGGAACTGAACCCATTTATAGATATAGGCAATGTCAGCGCCGAACGTATGCTGCACCTGATTACCAGTGCATTGGGAAAAAGCATTCTATAGCCGCTTCATAACAGGTACAATTCGCATTCGCAAAACTGCCCGGGTGGCGAAATTGGTAGACGCAAGGGACTTAAAATCCCTCGGTAGAAATACTGTGCCGGTTCGATTCCGGCCCCGGGCACCATTCAATACTCAAATACACTTCATTTCAATCTGAAGATGTCAAAAAGCCTCCGCTGATCTGGAGGCTTTTTGTTGAATGGGGCTCTATCTTTCTATATTCAGGAATCGTTGTTCTTCAGATTACTCTTGATCAACTGGTCCAAAGCGGTGAATGTTTCATAATCAGGATCGGATGGTGAGAATTCACCGTGGGCGACCGATGTCTGGATCGCAGTATTGGCGCTTTCCCAGTCTCCCAGTTGGGAGTGGGCCAAGGCAATCTGGTAGTAAGGCAGATAATCAACAAACCACATGCCATACATCCGTTTACCGCGGCTTGGGTCATCGAGGGCATTGGCGCCCATTTCGAATGCGTTAATGGCCTTATGTGCGTCTCCGGCCTTCATCAGTGCGACACCACATTGATAATAGAAAAACCAGGGAAGTTTGTCATCCGCACGACTTATGGATGATGCACAGCGTTTTTGCGTCCTATCCGCATCGGACCCGGAATCCGAATAGGCCATTAAGTCATCTGGAGAAGCTGTTTTTTCATCTGAATCAAAAGGTGTTGGACTTTCAACCGTGCTGACTGGAACCGCTATCACAAACTGTGACTTATCCAGTGGTGCCGACATTATCTCGGCTGCATAACGATTTAATAGTTTCGTGCCGGTTTCCGTACTTGCTGCTACACCGTATACCTGGCTTTGAATCAGGGAGTCCCTGGCGGCTCGTGTCTGGCCCATTTCAAAAAGGGCAATGGAAAGATTAAGGTAAGGCAGGTACTCGTTTGGACTGGCTTCAGGTTCAGGGTCACTCGCGATCGCCTGGTAGAACGAATCAGATGCCGCTTGTAATTCGCCACGTGCCAGCTGCTCAATACCTGTACGGTAAGCCTCCTGAGACGGTGCAAGGGTATCGGCCTGTGCTGCATCCGCCATAAACGCTAGCAACAACCCCAGAATCATCATATAGGTCTTCATCTCACTATTCCCTTAGATTGATAGGCGAAGGATACTTGCATAATTTGTTACCAGTTCGTTTACAGTTCAGCACAGACCGAGTCAATTAGCACCTCAAACGCCTTAATGATCTTTCATTTTCAGCGGTCTGGCTGTGAGCCAGTTCACACCTCAAAAAAAACGGCGGTCAAATGACCGCCGCTTTTCATATTACAACGACCCGGGACTACCTGCGGGTGGTCGTAGCGCTCCTGCGTAATGGCAGTGAATAAGCGCCCATCGCCAGAAGTAACAGGACCAGCAGTCCCATGGCCCACTGGTTCAATGTCGGTATCGGGATCGGATCTTTGATCGTAACGACACCGTCTGCCTTACTGACAGTTACACTTTCACCCTGGACACCGGTGATGGTGACGGTAAACCACTCGTCCCCCTCAACTTTAACATCGGTTACGATATCTATCGTGATGGTTTTTGTGTCGGATACGTCACCATCAAGCCACACCAGCTCACTGCTGTCCGACTTGTAGTCGTTATCACCATTTTCGTCTTGTGCCGTGCCGTCGAAGGTCTGCCAGAACACGGAAGCTGCGGAATCATTATCGTTGGTACGTGTTACCGTAACCGTAGCCTGTTGCTCGTACTCGAAGACCACAGTGTCACTGATACTGAAGCTGCCACCGCCGTCATTGTCGAAAATCGTTACATCTGCCGTGCCAACGTTGATTGACGCACCGCCCTGTGCATTACTCAGTGTCACCGCGAACGCCTCTTCCGGCTCAACGATCGCATCATCCAGGATCGTAATCGCTATGGTCTTTGCAGCTGAATCCCCATCAGCCCAGTTTAATGTGCCATTGGTGGCCGTGTAGTCGGTTCCAGCCAAAGCGGTTCCGGGTGTCGTAGTGTAGTCGACTGAAACAGCCCCACCATTACCGACGTCACGGGTAACGGATATATTAATCACGCCATCACCCTCAGTGACATTCTTGGAAATGACACTGAATTCACCCGGGTCGTCAGAATCGTTGTCCGTGATGCTTACCGTTGCCGAGCTCGCACCTAATGTCGGGTCACCTTCGCTACCCGTTTCCGAGTTCGGTACAAACTGAACCGTGAAGGATTCAGTTGGTTCAACAACGCCGTCTTCAGTAATGGGTACATTGATAAGACGGATTCCGCCTGATCCATCGGCCCACGAAAGTGTTCCGGAACTCGCAGTGAAATCTGCCGGCGAAGTCGCTGATCCAGGCTGGGTTTCCCAGCCGATTGAAACGATTCCATCGGTGCCGCCGGTACGGTTTACAAACACAGTCGCCGTGCCGCCACCTTCACTGATCTGAATTAAAGTCGGGCTAAACGCCAGGGTGCCCGGTGTCTTATCAACCACTTCACCCTCTTCGATCGTAACGGTAGCCTGATTATCAATAATTGTGCAGTTGCCACAAGTGCTCAGGTCGACCGTAAAGGATTCAGGTCCAACTTCGTCGGCATCTGGGAGGATCGTGATATTGATTGGCTTGGGTCCAAGCTCACCGGCGGCCCAGTTCAGGGTGTCGGAGGTTGCGGTGAAGTCGTCTCCAGCGGTGGCGGTTCCGTTGGTTGTTGTGTAATCAACCGAAACTGCATCGTCATCGACATTGGCGCGCGTTACAAAAACCGTGACCGAACCACCGTCCTCACTGACGGTGTAGTTATCAGGGCTAAAGGTGACGGTGGGATCAGCAATGATCGTGACGACACCAGAGCCTGTACCGATCTGCTCAGCCGCAACTGCCTGGATCGTTACTGTAAAGGCCTCGGCAGGTTCACCAGGTTCGTCATCATTGATCACAATATCAAAGGTCTTGTCTGCCTTGTCGTCTACAGCCCAGTCCAGGGTAACGTCGTCGACCAGCGTCGTACCAACAAAATCGTCACCGGCCACTGCGGTGCCATCCGTTGTGAAAATATTGACCGAAGCTGCAGCCAGTACGTCAACAGCCGTTATCCGGCTTACGGTGACGGTTACCAGGCCCTCACTTTCCATTACAGGATTAGGTGTAATACTTGTGATGGAGAAAGTTCCTTCGTCCGGTGCGTCATCGTCCTGAATAGTGGCCGTTGAACTTCCGCCACCCGCCAATGAAACCAGGTCATGTGACTCACTCAGTTGTACAACGAAAGTCTCATTACCTTCCGGGTTGGTATCACCATTAACATTTACTGTCAGAGTCACGGGATTACCATTAGCCGGTAAGTCAATGCTGGCGCCCGCGCTGTCATAATCGCCATCAGCGGTGGTAGCCGAACCATCTGCAGTGGCCCAGGAAATAGACAGCGGGCTTGTCAGGGTGCCGCCGGTATAGTCGACTTCAAATTCCACATCGGTATTATCACCGGTGGTCCCTTCAATAACCGGGTCTGGCACTGCGCCCGAAATGGTTATGGTGATCGGGTCGCTTGGATTGATCGTGACCGTTTGTGTGTTGGGGGTAAGCAGTGTTGCACCGCCGGTTAAGGTGCCTTCCAACAAGGCAACGGTGAAATCCTCTGTGGTCGGTTCCCATAGCGTGTCATTCTCGAGGTTAATCGTAATGCTCTGCGTTCCTGACACACCTTCACCCCAAGTCAACGTGGTCGATGGGGTGGTATCGGTATAATCCGATCCGGAGGCTGAACCATTGGTAATCTGGTATTGGATGGTCACTTCACTGGAAGAACCATTGATCCGTTCAACCAGCAGCACCAGGTTGTCACCTTCCGCTCCGCTCTGGCTGCTTTGGGTAAACCTCAACTGTCCAGGTTCATCGTCATCGGCGTTAATGCCAATGACCGGACCGGTAGACTTGTTATCGTACTTGTCATCCGATTCGTTGGTGGTGGCAACGCTCACCTGGTAAGCAGTGTTGCCATCTTGCACGGCATCATCCTGACCCGTAATTGTAACTTCCTGACCGGCGTTCCAATTTCCAGTCGTAAATGTCAGTTCAAGCGTGGGTGCTGGTGCGCCTCCAGTGCTTATGAGTGCTTCGTCGGTGTCATTGACTTCCAGGTCGACCGTAATATTGGAGAGAGGCTGTGTCGCGAGTTCGACCCAGAATGTATCGGTGGTGCCAGTCTCGGAAGTTTGTTTTTGGGTAAGAACGATAGGATCAGTGCCGTTCCAGTTGCTGTCAGTTACGACCAGTGCGGCGGTATCATTGTCACTTATGGTGAAATTCTGGTTCTTGGGGTTCTTGACCGATGGGCTCGGATCAAGCGCCAGGTTCAGCCCCTCAGTGTCCTCATCAATCATGTCATCAACGGCATTGATGGTAATTACACAAATAAACTGGCAGGGTTGAGATACGGTTCCCCCGGAGTTACAGGTGAGCGCGGATCCACCCAGGGTCATATCATAGGTATTGGCGCCGGTGGAATTCGCGCTGAATGTGATTGTGTCAGTTCCGCTCCCTGTTACTTCACAGCTACTGGGGAAGACTAATGTGTAGTCACTGGTAAGGGCGGCGGCACCAGAAGCGGTTAAGCCGACAATCAGGTTGTTGGTATCGCCACCAGGTTGTGCCTTAATCCAAAACTCTGCGGTATCGGGGCTGCCATTGGTTACCTCGGCTGCAGTATCGTCGCCACTGGGAGCGGTTTCGACCACATAAAGAGCAAAGGACGTTGAACTGAAAGCCAGAATCGGCAGAGCAAGAAGAAAGTTTTTGAGTAATTTAAAACGCATAACCGTGTCCTCCTGACAAGGATTCACATTAATTAATAACTATTTTTAGCCTAATTACCAACAGCATAAATGAGTGCAACTTGCACCGTCAATTGGATTATCACACAAGCTGTTTGTTCTTTATACCTATAATCTGTTGATAATTAAAAAACAAATCAACCTATTTTTTAACTCCTCAACAAAACCGGCCTGCAAGCAGGCCGGTTGTTAAACATAGACCAGGTGTCCGGATTTGCCAGAAGCCGGATTGCACATCTTAGTTGAAACGATACACACCTGAGACCGAAATCGTGTCCTGGTTCTTTGAAAAATCAGCTGCGAAATCCATTTGGAATTTCTCGAAGAAGAATCCAAAACCTACAGACCAGTGAGTTTCACTTGAACCGCCAGGGAAGAAAGCCGAGTTAGCATTTGCGGCAGCCTGATATCCGGAGTTGGAAAAAGTCGCCGGACCGCTATCTTTCAATGCATGATCCGGGTCATACCAGGCACCGGCACGCAAGGCGATCGGTTTATTCTTCAATACATATTCTGCACCCAGATGATACTCGGTGCCATTGCTGATCGACATGCCATCAACGATCGTCTGACCTTCGGCTGGTGCTGGCTGCTCGAACGCCCAAAACACCGGTTCTGCCAGGTCTGAGTAATTGATCCGCATGATGTCAAAGTTGATTGTCAGGTTGTCATTCGGTTGCAGGGAGAAACCGATACCATACGCGTCAGGCACATCAAAATCGTATGCCCGGGTGAAGTCAGACTCAGGAAAATCCGGTACTGTTTGGGTATGGGTTGTACTGAAGTCCGGTGTTGCACGGTAAACAAGGCCAATGGAAAGTTTCTCCGTGGCACTGAACAGTGCACCAATTGTAAATCCCCAGCTGTTGTCACGACCGCGTTGTACCTGCTGATTGGTCAGCGGACCATCATCGAGGCCATAACGGTAGGTGCTTGCGTCCATCTTGTAATCGTAATAGGAGATACTGGCACCGAGAGAGAAACGGTCACTCACCCTGAAGGCGGTTGAAAAACCATAATTGACAATATTGACATCAACGGCGTTGTCGGTGGGGAACGCGAAAAAGTCGTCCGGGAGAGCAATCTCGTCAGTATCAAACCTGGAGCTGAAATCCATGAACTCCTGGCGGTACAGGGCAAACACCCACTTTTCCATCGGGTAAACAAATGACAGGTAGGAAAGGTTGTTGGCGCTGTCGCT
The DNA here is from genome assembly GCA_963704855.1 of uncultured Gammaproteobacteria bacterium. Classification (GTDB taxonomy): domain Bacteria; phylum Pseudomonadota; class Gammaproteobacteria; order Xanthomonadales; family SZUA-36; genus SZUA-36. The sequence goes on along the minus strand of CAVPHY010000006.1, from coordinate 1,685 downwards.
TGCCGTGGAGCGGTCCACATCCGGATAAGTACCGCCTGATGTGTAGGGTGTGTCAAAATCGTTGAAACGATATTCCGCTGCGATCTCTGGGCTGAATAGGTTGGTGAGTCCGGCCGGGTTCGCAAAGGCAGCGGTCGAGTCGTCGGCGCGCCCCAGGAATGCTCCGCCCATCGCCAGAGAACGGGCTCCGGGTGCGGAAAAATTAAACTGCAAACCTGACATGCCTTCTGTATTTGGCAACTCCCCCGCCTGCATCAAACCGGGGACGGCTGCAGCCGCCAGCAGCATACAAGTTTTCTGTATCAACTTCATTTGTCCACTCCTTTTATATTTTATGCAAAATAATTGCTTCTGTTAAGAAAGAGTATAGCTGAAAAAATCTTCAACGGTAGCGATGTGCGCTTGTTTTTTACCTAGGGTATGACATTGGCCCGAAATCAGCTTGTTTGTATAAACAAGTCCAGAAAACGGGGTGAAAACGCGGCAATATAGGGGGAGAACTTGCTATTCATTTGCTTTATGGCCCGGATGTCGCTTTGCACCTGGCGCAAGGTCGCCTGGTCCTGCTCGCCTGAGCGGATATGCAGCTTGTAATTTGCAGCAGCGCGGAAAAGCAGTGCCTGGATTTTTGCCCTCTCCTCGTCGAAACTCGACGGGTTGGCCAGTTTGACAGCGGACTCATAATCGCCGGCAAAGTAGACCTCGGCGATACGTTTCAAATCCGGTGGTGGCGTTCGGTCGGCGATGCTCTTCTGCTGCGCCTGCCAATCCTGAACAGACACGTTGTAGCGCCTGAGGACATTATCGATGATCTGTGTCTGTGCCTTGATATTGGCTGCAGATGCCGTTTCCCCGAGGCTTTCGCCGATAGTGATCTGACGCTGCAGGTCGGCTATCAGGCTGTTCATTTGGGATGTGCCACCTTCGTGTTTTTCTGCCGCTTTCGCCATCCGGGTTGTGTCCTGCAACTCACGACGTGCATTTTCACGGGCGATGCGCTCGGCTTCCACATTTTGTGACTGAAGCGCCTTGACCTGGGCTTTCGCCAACTTCTCAGTGCCGGTGAGCGTGCTGACACCGTCTTTGGCTTCATTAATTATGGCTTCAATGGCATCGGGGTCTCTTTTCGCCGTCGCGTCATCCAGGCGCTGCTGTAAGCTTCTGGCCAATTGTTCGCCGCGGACCAGTTCCGGTTGCCATTTGGACGCCCACTCCTGCTTTAGCAGGTTTTCGTTCTTCAGGCTGGAAAAACTGCGGTTTGCACTTTCCAAGGTCCCAATTTCCGTCTTGGCCTGCCCGGCTATTCTGCTGACATCGACCGCCTCGACAACATCGACTTTGCAGGCGGCCATGTTCTTCTGCATCGAACTGTATTCATCAAGGCCCTGGACTACGCCGCTCTGCAATGCCTTTTCCCACGCCGCCATGGCCGAAGTGCAATCGTTCTGCCTGAAATACGCTTCACCGAGATAATAGTGGGGAATGTATGGTCGTAACGCATGCCGTATATTTTGACCCGCGCAGCCGGTTCCCGGATTGTCCTTAATCGCGTCTTTCAACTTGCTGATTGCTTCGGAGTAATCACCGTCTTCAAATGACTTTTTAGCGAGCGTGTAATCCCGTTTGAACTCGGCTTCGGCCGCCGATGCGACTATCAGCAACAACACTGGGCACGCCATTAGAAC
>CAVPHY010000005.1:0-9112 GCA_963704855.1 uncultured Gammaproteobacteria bacterium | reverse complement strand
TGAACGCCTGCTCACGCCGCTGGAACCGTCTCGCCCGAGGTGATATAAACCAGGAGGAGAACCGGGACTGAAGGCGAACGTTTCAATCCAATGGATATCAACCAGCTGAATGAGCTGGCTCCGCGGATGACTCGGCCCTGGGTTTTGAAGCGGCGCAAATTCCGGTCGACTCGCAATTCCTGGTTTCCCAGCCGAGCTATTTCGAGGCAGCTGGTAAAATCCTGGCGGAAACGCCCCTCGAAACATGGAAGGACTATCTCAGCCTGCAGACCATCAGTAACTTCGCGGCTGTTTTGGGTGACGAGTATGCGCAGTTGTCGTTCGAGTTTTTCGACAAGGGTTTAACCGGTGTAGACGAACAGGAGCCACGCTGGAAACAGGCGATTGAATCCGTCAACAACAACATGGGTGAGTTGCTCGGTCAGCTCTATGTTGAAAAACACTTCCAGGTTGAATCCAAGGCGCGTATGGACATCATGATCCAGAACCTGATCAAGGCCTACGAGGTTTCCATTCTTGAACTCGACTGGATGAGCGAAGAGACCAAGCAGCAGGCGCTCGACAAGCTCCACAAGTTCAGGCCCATGATCGGCTATCCCGACAAGTGGATCGATTACTCGAAGTTGGAAGTTACAGAAGGCAACCTGATCGCCAATGTCAAAAATGGTGCGAACTTTGCCTGGAACCGTGAGATCGACAAACTCGATAAACCGGTCGACAAGACGAATGGGGCATGACCCCGCAGACGGTCAATGCCTACTACAACCCGGTCTGAATGTGATCGTGTTTCCGGCTGCGATCCTGCAACCGCCATTCTTCAATGTGAATGGCGGACGACGCGGTCAATTACGGCGGTATCGGTGCGGTCATCGGGCACGAAATTAGCCATGGTTTTGATGACGCGAGGTAGTAACGTACGATGGCGATGGTGTATCTGCGTGACTGGTGGACGTCAGAAGATCGCTCGAAAAATTTGATGTACGTAAAAACGCAGCTGGCCGCTCAGTATGACAGCTATGATGTCATCGACGGCCTGACAATCAATGGCCAGTTGACTTCAGGGCGAAAACATCGGTGATCTTGGTGGCCTGAGTATTGCCTACCTGGCATACAAAATGTCACTGGATGGTAAGGAGGCACCTGTCATCGACGGCTGGACCGGCGACCAGCGCTTCTTCCTTGGCTGGGCACAGGTCTGGCGCTCAAAGGCACGCGCCGAGGAAACCAAGCGCCGCCTGACCGTCGACCCCCATTCACCACCAAAATTCCGCGCCAATGGAGCGGCTGTGAATGTACCCGCTTTTTACGAGGCGTTTGATGTTAAAGAGGGTGACGGCATGTACCTGGCACCCGAAGAACGGGTCAAGATCTGGTAAGGGTTTTAGACCCTTGATGATCGGGAACGGCCGCTGCTGCGGCCGTTTTCATTTTCAGCAACCATATTTTAATTATCTTGCAACGCTTGCGACGTTTTTCCACCGGCCAACGTCTTACTGAACGATGAAGGGATCAGGCTTCGACACAGACCTCGACGAGTTAACACTCGCTGGCGCCAGACGCGGAGATATGCGTGCCTGTGAAAAAATCTACCGTAAATTCCATAAACAGGCATTTACCGTGGCTGTGAGAATTTGCAATAACCGGGAATTGGCCCAGGACGTAACCCAGGAGGCTTTTATCAGCGTGTTCAAGCGGATGAAGCAGTACCGTGGCGACTCACCTTTCTGGGCCTGGCTAAGACGGGTGATTGTCAATCACGCCATCAGTGCGTTGCGCAGATTGCCGCGTCATGATGCCGTTGAACTGGAAGACTACATGGCTCCCGGCAAAGGCGACCAGGATGGCCTTGGTCGCTGCATGGATCTCGAACAGGCCCTGCAGCAACTGAGTGATGAAGACCGCATGGTGGTCTGGCTGCACGATGTTGAGGGCTATAAGCACCGCGAAATAGCGAGGCTTGCCGGCAAGACGGAAAGTTATTCCAAGACCCGCCTGAACCGCGCCCGCAACAGGCTCAGGGAACTGATCACGGACGCTGATGAACCCAACGGTTCAGATCAGGCGATGAACGCAACATTAAACGCGACCGCGTAAAGAGAAATGTATGACTGCACATGATCAAAGGAAACAAAATGAATCAGACCCGCTGGGCTTGAGTGATCTTGATTCCATCGATCCCGGCTATGACGGCTGGGCCCGGATCGAATCTGCACTAAAGACCCACAATGAGAATAAGCAGCGCTGGCGGCGGCACGGCACCTGGCTGGCGGCCGCCGCGGGGATTGTACTGGTTATCGGAGTGGTACTGCACACGACCGAAAACGGCACAGACACAAACCTTCCGTCATCCGGGCCTGCGACGTCTGTCGTGAATTCTGCGTCTGTACCAGTGCAAGACAATGTTTCTGCGCTGATCGGTTTATCACAGAGCATGGAAGAACAGGTTGCGAAACTGAGACGGGAAACCAGTTCGATGCCAGCAGAATCCGCGATATACGTGGCCGAACTTGAAGACCTGATTGCGCAGGTGGACTACGAGTTGAGCCGGACGCCCGATTCGATCGACCTTTGGGGTCAACGTATCAACCTGTTGCTGGACCTGGCACAGATCTACCAGCAGCAATGGGAAATCGATTACGGTCGAATGGTGTCACTCTGATACTTAACGAGGCAAATATTGATGAAATACCGAAATATTCTTATAGTTTTGACAGTTCTGCTGCTCGGTACGGGAATTCCGATGTACGCATCGGCGGAGGGTGAATCCGCAGGTAACTCCGAAGAAAAGGAGTTACAGCTCCGGCTTGAGGCTGAGTACGAGAAAGCCATGGCGGAAGCAGAGCGGCAAAGGCTCTCTGCCGAGGCTTCGGTGGAAAAAGCACGTGAGCAACTGCAGCAGGTTTCCGCGCAAGCGGAGTCAGCAGCCAGCCAGGACGTTGAAGCACGGGCACGCTACAAGTCCGAAATGTCGAAGATGCACGAGGAGCTCAACCACACCCACAAGCAATTGCAGGAAACCACGCGTGAAATTGCGCGTGTCAACCGTGAAGTGGCGCGCGCACAGGCAGACCGTCACTCTGCTAACTGGGTTATCAGAACATCTGGCACGCCGGTCATTGGCGTTATCCTTGGCAAGGCGGACGCCCGGGGTGTCGAAGTGCTCGGTGTCTCACCGGATGGCCCGGCAGAACGGGCGGGTTTAAAAAAAGGTGATGTCATCGTCGCGGTCGGGGGACGCGTGCTCAGCTCAGTCGAGGGGGTCGATGATGCCAGCGATGGACTTCGCATCGCGATGCACGATATCGAAGCCGATGAACCGTTGATCATTTCAGTGGAACGCGAAAATAAGGCACTGGACCTGAGCGTTGTGCCAGAGGTCCGCGAGCCATTGAGTTGGCAATCCGTGACCCGTTTCCCGACCGCCCCACGCGCCCCGCGTGCGCCACTGCCTGCAAACGCACCCAGTGCTCCGGGGAAGGTCATCAGCATCGAGCGCATCGTTGTCCCTGAGATCGACACCGCCGCAATAACTGCGCAAATAGAACAGATGCGAGCCGAGATTGAAAAGCGCCGCGCCCTGGGGGAGCAGGCCTTGATTGAGCCAGGTGATGGGGAGTGGAAAATTGAACTCCATGAATTGTCCGAACTGGGTAACTTTGCGCTACAGGACGCGAATGCCTGGTTCGGCCTTCCTATGGCCCAGGGTTTACAACTCGCGGAAATGAACCCGGGTCTGGGGGAATACTTCAAAACTGATCGCGGTGTACTGGTATTGAAAGCCATGGCCGGTAATGATCTCAAGTTGGAGTCCGGGGATGTGGTTCTGCAGGTCGGTGACACCGAGGTCAATTCCCCTGCTGAATTCATGCGTGCGCTAAGGGGCTTCGAATCCGGCGATGACCTCACCATGGAGATCAAGCGTAATCGCAAGGACCGCACGTTGAAAACCAGCCTGCCGGAAAACCGGTCAGGTTTTTCCTTCCCGGGCGACGGCAAGTTCCACACCTTCACCATCACCACCTCGCACTAAAAACTACGGGACCTGTGAGCATGCTCGCAGGTCCTGGGCTATACTTCCCATTCTGACGTTCACCCGGTTAGATGCAGCATGGAAGTACTTAAAAGCGCCATAAACTGGTTTGAAATCCCATCCGCCGATTTTGACCGTGCAGTTTGTTTCTATAGCGAAATATACATCTGCCTGTACTCAATGCGCTGAGCAATAAACCAAAGACTCGCTGAAAATATGTCTGCTAAACCTGATTCTATCAAGTCCATACTGTATGCCCTGTTTGCCAACCTTGCCATCGCCATAGCCAAGGCCGGAGCGGCCTTCTGGACAGGCTCAGGCGCGATGATGGCGGAGGCGATCCACTCGCTTGCCGACAGTTGTAATCAGCTTTTATTGCTATTTGGAATGAAGCAGTCGAGACGCCCCCCGGACCTGGATTACCCACTTGGCTATGGCAAAAGCATCTATTTCTGGTCGTTCCTGGTCGCCGTTATCCTGTTCAGCCTGGGTGGTATGTTCTCCATCTATGAAGGCGTGCATAAATTTACGCACCCCGAACCGCTGAAGAACCACATGATTGCAATCGGTGTGTTGGTTTTTGCCATCATCGCCGAATCTGTATCCCTGTGGGGGTGCATGCAGGCGGTTAATAAGGAGCGTTATGGACGACGTATTACCCGGTGGTTCCGTGAAAGCCGAAGCAGCGAATTGATCGTGGTATTCGGCGAAGATATCGCCGCCCTGCTTGGCCTGGTCCTCGCTCTGCTGGCCGTGCTTGCCGCGGCTATCACCGGCAACCCGGTTTACGATGCCATGGGGACTATCACGATTGGTATACTGCTAATTGTCATTGCGGTCCTGCTGGCCATTGAGGTCAAGGAGTTGCTTATCGGCCAGGGTGTCGAAATACACATCAGTGACAGCATGCGGAAGTTTCTGTTGGCACGGCCCGAGGTGGATATACTATATAACCTTCTGACCCTGCAGATGGGGCCTGACGCCATGGTCGCGGTGAAGGCTAAAATGCATCCGACTGGCTCAGAAGAAAAACTTCTGAATGCCATTAACCGTGTTGAACGTGATTTCCGGCAGGCCTTTCCGATGGCGATGTGGCTCTTTTTCGAACCTGATAACAGGGACAATTAGTATTGTGAGTAATCCAAAAGTCGGCTTTGTAAGTCTTGGTTGCCCCAAGGCGCTGGTCGATTCCGAGCGCATTTTGACCCAACTTCGGACCGATGGTTATGAAATCGCGCCAACCTACGCCGGTGCGGATGTGGTCGTGGTCAATACCTGCGGGTTCATCGACAGCGCACGTGCAGAGTCCCTGCATGCCATCGGCGAAGCCCTGAATGAAAATGGCCGGGTTATCGTCACCGGTTGTATGGGTGTCAATGAGAAAGAGATACGTGAACTACACCCATCCGTCCTGTCCGTGAGCGGCCCACAGCAGTACGAGCAGGTGGTTGGTGCGGTCCATCAATATGCACCTTTCAAAAAAGACCATGACCCATTTGTTGACCTCGTGCCGCCGCAAGGTATCAAGCTGACTCCAAGACATTTTGCATATTTAAAAATATCAGAGGGTTGTAACCATAAGTGCACATTCTGCATCATCCCTTCCATGCGTGGCAAACTGGATTCAAGACCGGCCGGCGACGTGCTCAGGGAAGCCGAAAGGCTGGTGGATTCGGGGGTGAAAGAATTACTGGTGATCTCGCAGGATACCTCTGCATACGGCGCCGACCTGAAATACCGTCGTGATTTTTGGGGAGGCAAACCGGTGAAGAGCCGCATCACCGAATTAAGCCGCGAACTCGGCAGCCTGGGTGCCTGGATCAGGTTGCATTATGTATACCCCTATCCGCACGTCGATGAACTGATACCCCTCATGGCCGAGGGCCTGGTACTGCCCTACCTCGATATACCGCTGCAGCATGGCAGTCCGCGCATCCTGAAACTGATGAAGCGCCCCGCGGCAGCCGAGAACGCATTGACCCGCATCCGGAAGTGGCGTGAGATTTGCCCTGACATTACCTTGCGCAGCACTTTTATTGTCGGGTTTCCGGGTGAGACCAATGGAGATTTTGAGCAATTGCTTGATTTCATCAAAGGGGCGCAACTCGATCGCGTTGGGTGTTTCCAGTACTCACCGGTCAATGGCGCCCGCGCCAATGATTTGCCAAACCCCGTGCCTGCTGAGGTCATGGCGGAGCGTGAACAGCGTTTCATGCAATTACAGGCCGAGATTAGCCGTAACCGGCTACAGGCAAAAATTGGCAGCGTGCAACAGGTGCTCGTTGATGGTGCTGACGAAAACGGCGCGATCGCAAGGAGTTTTGCCGATGCGCCGGAAATTGACGGACAGGTTTATGTGGTGGATGGTCAGCACCTCAGGGCCGGTGACCTAGTCAATGTAAAAATAACTGATGCGGATGAATACGACCTCAGCGGTATTCTGAGCAAAGATCAGTAGCGACCTGCGTGAATGCCGTCAGCCAGATTATCGGGAGAAATATTCACAGGCATACAAGCGGTGGTTCTGCGCTGTGGATCAATCCCGAGGCAGATGACTGTTGGCGTGCAGTAAAACCCGGTTGCGCGGATCTGAAGCTCTTCAGCCAGGATTACGCCTGCTACACTTTTCTGAACCGGACCGGTGCGGACATCGAGTTCGCTGCTTTTCCACAAGCTGGCGAAAAGAAATATGACTGGGTCATCATAAATTTACCCCGTCAGAAAGCCCTGTTGGCCATGATGCTGGATTGCGCAGCCTCTCTGCTGGCAAGCAATGGTGTGCTGTGGCTGGCCGGCGAGAACAAGGCCGGTATCAAGTCGGCGGACAAACTGCTGAAAACGTATTTCCGTAAGGTCAGGAAACTTGATAGCGCCCGTCATTGCAGCTTGTTTGAGGCCGGCGCCCACATTTATCAGGATGCATTCAAACCCTTGGACTACCGCGAGCAATGGGTATTGGATTGCAATGGCTGCAGGCTCGAGGTTTTATCCTACCCGGGGGTTTTTGCACATGGCCGTCTGGATGACGGCACTTCGCTATTACTGGAAGCGCTTTCATCAATAGACCTACAGGGAGATGTGCTGGATTTTGCCTGTGGCGCAGGTCTGGTGGGAGCCTGCATCGCCGCCCGTCATGAAAATACGCGTGTTACCCTGCTCGATTCCAGCGCGTTGGCCTTAAGGGCATCCAGCGAAACCCTGGAAATAAACCATTTAGACGGTTTGGTAGTAGCCTCTGACGGCCTGTCTGAAGTCGACCGAAAGTTTGATGTTATTGTCAGCAATCCGCCAATACATGCGGGCGTCAAAACCGACAACCGCCTGGGTATGCAACTGCTGGATTCAGTAAAGAATCATATCAGGCCCGGTGGTCAACTCATCCTGGTGGCTAATATCCACTTACCCTACGAAAGCTGGATGTCAAAACATTTTAAGAGGTGCAGTGAACTGGCCAGCAATGACAGCTACAAGGTGATCATCGCGAAAAAATAGCCAGCATGGAATCATCTTGAACTAGAATGGTCGAAACGACGGCTTGTATCCCAATTAAACCTGGAAAGGAACACGACATGTTAAAAAAACTCATCATTGCGGTCTCCATTGTTACCCTGACCCTGCTTCTGACACCGGCGTGCGCCGAACAGGATAAAGATGCTGAAGCGGTTGTGAGCAGCACGCAGAAAACAAATACGGCAACCCCGGGCACCGAAGCGACAGAAGCAGTAGCGGAACCAGCTGATGAGGAGGTGTCTGTGATGGATCTTCCAGTAGATTTTTCATCGCCCGAGAACGTCGAAAAAAGTATCGAAACAGTCCGGCAGCAGGCGGGTGAACTCGAGGCTCTTAAACTGAACAATGCGTTGGGGTACATACTGACCTACGATCTCAGCCTTGGCCGTGATAAGGCAAAAATGTACAAAAAGCTGGATGGCCGTACGCCGAACGAAATTATTGCAAAAATGAAACGTTGAGTTCCGCCCGCACATCGGGATGAGACTGAAAACGCCTGGACGGCACACCGCCGGCGAGAGAATGTAGGGCCATGTGTGGAAAGGCAGCGGTTTCACATCTGAAATGGAAAGATGTTTACGCTTGGGCCACCAGTCTCACCCCCGCTTCAGCATTGCCGCCTGATCCGGAGAGCCGGATCAATATATCCCCTTCCCGTCTGCGCAGAATATCCGATCCAGGGTCGATGACCTGGGAAACACTGCCGGCAATATACAACGATGGGGAAGCAGATCGCCCAACCGAAGCGATTTGGCCATTCCTGCCCCACTGGTCAAACGGCCATTTGCCACGCAACAGGGATGGCAAACTTATCTCGACTGCAAATGCCAGGTTGCGTCCCGACGCGCGCCCTTTCGCGCCTTCCTATATGGGGGCCTGGTCAAAGGATTGCAGGGTGTTGATACCCGTGTCCTGGTTCTATGAATATGATAGCCGTGTACGGCCGCAGATCCCTTACGCGGTTTTCCCTCTGCATGCGGCATTCTGGTTAATGTGTGGACTGGCCAGTTGGTTTAAAACAGAAGATGGAATCCGGAAATTGAGCGTCAGCATTATTACCGTTGAACCAAACGATGTGCTGAAATCCATCGGGCACAACCGCTCTCCTGCACTTTTGAGAAGCCCCGATGAGGCTGGGCGCTGGTTAAGAGCGCCAAAACCGGAGGCCCTGAAACTGCTTCAGCCGTTCCCAGAGGAAAGCATGGGGGTTGAAATGGTGCCGATGGATATAAAAATCCCCGGGAACGAGAATATCGCGTTACCGGGGACTTTGAACCGTCGTTAGAGAAGATTTTCTCAGCCTGGGCTTACCAACCCCAAGGCTTGGCTGTTTCTTTAAGGTTTGTCCTTGGTGGCCTGGCTTTGCGTGACACCTTGTAAGCCTTGCCGGAAGTTTCAGATTTTTCTTCGCGATAAGGCCAACTGGCTGTTGATTTTTGGGTAGCCTGTGAACCGGAAGCACCAAGATTGCTGTTCAGGAAATCATCAAAACCTGCCGCATTTGGAGTTGCCGCTGCGGGATGCGTACGCGCTGAAGTCCCGGGTGTTGCATGGCTTTTCCATCCCCATGGA
>CAVPHY010000004.1:0-417226 GCA_963704855.1 uncultured Gammaproteobacteria bacterium | reverse complement strand
GGCTACCCGCTGCATGAAATCCTGGTGGTCAGGCAGCAATTCAATGCCACGGTTCTGAGCCTGGCAATCTATCTTGAGGGTGTGGTGGCGCACGCAGCGCAACCGGAAAAAGGACGTAACCCCAGCTTGGCGGTCAGCGAGGCTTCAATCGCTATCCAGCAGCTCGTCAACCCGGATCCGGCAGACCGGGATTACGCACTGGTGACACCGGTATACACGCGTATCGGCAGCCCGGATTATGGTATCTCTGCCGGCGAGGGGGAGGTGCACTTTACCCTGCGGACCTGGACTGAGGAAAGAATGGGCTTGCTGCTGGGTTCGATAGACCAAATCATCGCCACTGTCAGTGATAAGTACCGCTTGTCGTATCGCACGCAGCAATTTGATTACTTCCCGACAGTCATCAATGACGAGCAATGCAACGCGCTGATTATGGAAGCGGCCAGGAACCTCGATTACAACGTGACTGTCCTGGAAGAGCCAATGCGCTTTGGGGAGGATTTCGGGTATTTCACACAAAAAGGGAAGGGTGCCATGTTTGGGCTGGGTGCGGGTATGCAGACGCCGCCCCTGCACAACAAGGCGTATGATTTTCCGGATGCGTTACTGGAAACCGGAATTTCGATGTTTAAGGAAATTATCAGCAAGTTGTTGGGCTCAAGCCAGCGCACTTTCTAAGCGAACTGGCTTGCTTGTCGCCGCTAACGGCGGGCAGCTTGCCATGGCCTAGTTGACAGCGTGGACCCAGCCAAAACGGTCCTCATGGGTGCCGTACTGGATTCCCGTCAGTTCATCATAAATCCGCCTGGAGACCGGGCCGGGCTGGTTCTGATTGACCACATATTCCTTACCTTTCAGACCCAATAGCCCCACGGGTGAGATAACGGCTGCCGTACCGCAGCCAAATACTTCAGAAATCTTTCCAGTCCCGATATCGGCCAGCACCTTGTTGATATCCAGCCGTTCCTCGGCAACTTCGTAGCCGAGCGCCGGCGCGAGCTTCAGTATGGAATCGCGTGTAACACCCGGTAAGATACTGCCGCTGAGCGCAGGTGTGACGATACGTTGGCCCTCGTACACAAAACATATATTCATCGCCCCGACTTCCTCAACGTAACGCCCTTCAATGGCATCCAGCCACAGCACCTGGGTGTATCCCAGTTTTGCGGCTTTTTCTGAAGCATACAGGCTGGCGGCGTAATTTCCGCCCGTTTTAGCCTCACCCACACCACCTTCCACGGCACGCCGGAGCTTATCGGCGATATACACCGAGACCGGTTTGAAACCACCCTTGAAATAGGCGCCCGCAGGGCCGGTAATGATGAAATGCAGGTAGCTGGAACTGGCACCCAGGCCGAGCTTGGCGGCGGTGGCGATCATCGTGGGGCGAATATAGAGAGAAGTATCTTTCCGGCCGGGCACCCATTCCCGGTCGAGGTCGATCAATGTTCTGAGCGCCTCGAGATGAAACGCCTCGTCAACCGCCGGCATCATCATGCGATCAGCGGATTGGTTGAAACGCCGCATATTGGCCTCAGGTCGAAACAGGTTGATCCCGCCATCGGGTCTGCGGTAAGCCTTGAGACCTTCAAAAATTTCCTGTCCATAATGAAAAACGGCGGCAGCCGGGTCGAGCGTAATCGGATGGTAGGGATCAATTGTTGCATCGTGCCAACCACGCCCGCTGTCATACACCTGGGTAAACATATGATCGGAAAACACGGTTCCAAAACCCAGTTCTTCCGGGCAGGAAGCGACTTTGCTGGTGGTGACTTTATTGATCAGGATAGACATTTGATTACGCTCCCTTTACGTAGTAATCGGCAGCAACCGCCACCTTGCAAGGTAAGCAGCGCTTGACTCAGGAATACTTGCCTATTAGATATAATACTGTTTTTCGTGCGGAAAATTATTGCTTTATCGTGGATAATGCGTATAAAAATAGGATGTATCTTTCCCTAAACCAAGGTAAAGCAGGATGAAAATTTCTTTTGAGTTGGACGCTTTTGACCGCAAGATTCTCCGTGCACTGCAACAGGATGCGAATTGCTCCATGGCCGAACTCGGTCAGAAAGTCGGGTTGTCCCATACACCTTGCTGGCGGCGCATCAAGCGGTTGGAGTCCGAGGGCATCATCCAGGGAAAAGTGGTCTTGCTGGATCCGCATAAACTGGATCTGAATGTTACCGTTTATGCCTATATCACCATCAAGAGCCACAATGAAGTCTCGTTAAATGCCTTTGAGTCTGCGGTTCAGAAAGTAGAGGAAGTGGTGGAATGTTATTCGACCAGTGGTGACAAGGACTATGTGCTGCGCATTGTGGTGAGTGATGTGGAGCACTATGAACAACTGCTCAAGCGAACCCTCGCGCACCTTCCTAACGTCGTATCTATCAACTCCACGTTTGCGCTCAAGCAGGTGAAATATACTACCCAGTTGCCGCTTTAGTCTTCATGCGGCAAATATGGATACGCACTCACTGTTTACTTATCTGTGTGGGTACCTAGGCCATGCAGTACCTTGCTTCAGGATGCGTTAACTGGGCTCAACTGATCGGTGGGGAAGCCAAGGTGATGTGGTGTCTTGATTCAGGACACGTCGTGAACCCCTCCCTGGGGACTCGGTCGCGATATCCCTATCGCTCACGGTCCTGAATCAAGACACCACACCCCCTCGGCTTTGTGCGAAATCGTAGGCCAGTGGTTTCTGACAGATTTGCACGGCGTACGCTGGACGCAGGGGCGGGTAGTTGCTTCCAGGACCTTACGAGGCAGGAGCCGAGAATGAGTGACACAAGGATGTGCTTGAACGCGTCCTGGAAGCAACTACCCGCCCCAGCGGCCCCACCACAGTACAACCGAAAGAATGGGAACCCGGAAGAGATTCGCTTGAACAACAAATTTGGTGGAACGTTAGTCTATCTGCTCCAATTATCTTCATTTTTGAGGTAATGTGTCGTCCGGGGATTTTTAAAAGAAAGAGGAAGTGCCTGAACAATGAGCATACGCAGTCACGCCGGGGTACACCCAAAGATTTCTGATGATGTCTACATCGATCCGGATTCGGTGGTCATCGGTGATGTTGAAATAGGCGAGGGCAGCTCGGTCTGGCCGATGACCGTGATCAGGGGCGATATTCATCGTATCCGCATTGGCAAGCGCACCAGTGTGCAGGATGGCAGTATCCTGCACGTGACACATGCAGGCCCCTTTAACCCGGACGGGTTTCCGCTGATCATCGGTGATGATGTCACGATCGGCCACAAGGCCATGCTGCATGGCTGCACGATCGGCAACCGTATTTTGATCGGTATGGCAGCGGTGATCATGGATGGGGCGCTGGTGAATGATGAGGTTATTATTGCCGCCGGCACGCTGGTGCCACCGGGTAAAGTGCTCGAAAGCGGCTACCTCTACATGGGTAACCCCGTCCGCCAGGCGAGGGTCTTGACGGACAAGGAAAGGAGTTTCTTCGCCTATACGTCCAAACGTTATGTCGACCTGGCTGCGGTGTACCTCAATGCTCAGAAAGCCCAGCAGGTTTCACTTCCAGAATAGAGCTTTAGTGAAGCGCAACACCGGCGATGTAGGGGTGGACCATCACGACAACAACGAACACGACCAGGCTTATTGCCAAGCCTCTAAGCTCCCGGCCCCAACCGGGCGCAGCTTGCTTGACCCATTCACCCTCTCTTCGGTTTATGAATACGATTTCCAGAACCGCCCAGATACCCAGCCAGCCAAACAGGACGAGTGAGCGGCTGTCGCCATTGAGCAGCACGTGCGCGGTAGCCCATAGTGCAACACCTGTCAATTGGGGGTGACGCACGATTGACTTGATACGGGTTGGATAATTGGATGCGCCAAATAAAATAAAGGCAACCAATATCAAGAGCATAAGTATTGGTTTTGTGAAGGCGGGCAGTGCGTAAAGATATGTCGGAACTGTGCTTCGCCAACCGAAAATGATCAAGGCGAGCGAAATCAATATCAATACGGTGAAGGCCAGCTTGTAGCCGTTCTCACCCATTTGGCTAATCCATTTCTGCCGCAACGGTCGCGCCAGGGATGGAATGAGGTGAACCGATGACCAGATTATCAGACCCGCTATGAGCAACTTCATTTCCAAACCCCTCCGTCAACGTTGGCTATCTAGTGGTATCAATGCTATCTGTTTTCGGCGGGATGAACCACCCGAAACAGCGGGATGTGATCGTGTTTCTGTAAAAGCTATGTACTTGTACATGGCCGAAACCATTATCAGACGGCAATATCCGCTGCTGTCTTGTGCCTTCGCAACAGGTAGATCCCGCTGGCAATCACGATAAGACCACCGAGCACGGTAAACTGATCCGGTAAGGCGCCAAATAACAGGTAGCCGAAACCCAGTGCCCAGAAAATCTGGCTGAACATGAAGGGCGCCACGGTTGATGCAGGTGCGAAGACGTGCGAGGCGATGATGCAACTGTGCGCGGCGCCACCGGCGATACCGATCAGCACCAGGGCGGTCCATTGTTGCCAGCTAACCGGGCTTTCCCAGATAAACGGCACGATGATGAGCATGATCACGGCACCGGCCAGCGCCGTGTAAAACATGGTGACCGGCACGGGGTCTTCATCCGCCAGTTTGCGGGTAATGATATTGAACAGGCTGACGCAAAAAGCCGCGCCAAACGTCAGCAGTGCGCCGATTCCGATAGCGCCGCTTCCCGGCCGGATGATGACCAGCATACCGATAAAGCCGATGCCCACGGCGATCAGACGGCTCACCCCGACCCGTTCACCCAAAAGGGGAATGGATAATAAAACCACGAGGATCGGCACACTGAAAAATATCGCGGTGGCCTCGGCGAGACCGATCATGGTCAGTGAAAAGAAAAATAGCGCGGTATCAATCAGCAATAACACGGAGCGGCCCACCTGCACCAGCGGGCGCTTTGCCCTGAAAACCGTTAAACCGTAACGTGGTGTCAGAACAACGATCATTAAAAGCAGGTGACCGAAATATCGCGCCCCGATGACCTGCAACATCGGCAGGCTTTGTCCGAGGTATTTGGCCATGGCCTCCTGGCCGGCGATCAGGGCGACTGCCAGGCACATGTAGAAAATACCTTTTAACGGTACATCACCGGTTCGTGTTCCGTTCATCGGTTCGGTAGCTGTCAGCTTTCGGCAAGTTCTGCGAGGGCTTTGCCGGTGAGGCGGTAAGCCACCCATTCATCCTGTGGTTTGGCGCCAATGGACTGGTAAAACCTGATCGCGGGTTCATTCCAATCGAGCACGCTCCATTCGAAGCGTCCGCAATTTTTAGATAATGCGATCTGTGCCAAATGCTTTAACAGCGCCTTACCCGCACCCATCCCGCGGAATTCCGGTGAAACGTACAGGTCTTCCAGGTACAGGCCGTGCTGACCGAGCCAGGTGGAGTAATTGAAAAAATAAACTGCAAAACCAATCGCCTGGCCGTCCATTTCGCAAATGACGGCACGGGTGGTCGAGGCACCGCCGAACAGGGAATCCCTGATATCGGACGCTGTTGCAATAACCGAATCTTCCGCCTCTTCATAGATGGCGAGATCGGTGATAAAGCGCAGGATCAGGGCGGAATCCTCGGCGCTCGCGGCACGGATATCTAATTTTGACATGGTGTGCTCCGGTTTTTCAGAAAATGCCCAGTTCTCTCAGGCAGGCTTTACCAAGTTCCATACGTTTGCCGACATCGCCCTTTTCCGGCATGTCGATATTCAATGCAAAACTGTAAACCCGCGAATCCCGGGTGAGCCACCCGACCCACCAGCCGATATCCGGTTCAGGTGCGGTTGTCCAACCGGTCTTGCCATACAAAACCCAGCCATCTCCCTGTTCCAGCAGTGCAATCTCACGCACGCTCTGCTGTATTTCAGCGGGAAAAGGCAGTTCATCCTGCGCCAGGCGGGCGAGGAACCGGGCCTGCTCAACAGCGCTGATCTGCAAGGGGCCTTTCAGCCAGAAGGTGTCAACCTCGTCTCCGATTTCAGTATTTCCGTAAGGGATGGCCGCCAGGTTGTCGCGCATGCGTTCCAGCCCGATCCGCCGGGCCAGTTCCTGGTAAACCGGTACATTGGAGACCTTGATCGCGTCACGCAGACCCATGTCCTGCTCCCACGACTCGAACGGCTGGGGGTTTCCGCCATAGGGAAAAATCTCATCGACGCTTGATGCTGCACCGGTGGAAAGACCAATCAGGCTGTTGGCTATCTTGAAAGTCGAGGCCGGGACAAAGCGTTTCTCGGCGCGGGCCGGGTCATGGGCAACGAACAGGTCGGCGTTAACGTCATAAAGCACGAACGTGCCGTTGACACCTGCCTCACTAAACAATATTGCAAGTTCCGGCTTTTCTTCCACGCCGAGGGCATGGACAAAGCCTGCAATTGACAGGAGGAAAATGGCGAGAAGTATTTTCATAGGGTTCCTGCGTGACAGCGAATGTCCAAACCCATCCCCATTGAGATTCATCAACGGGGATGGGTGAGGTTTTCCTTACCCCGGTGCGTGCTAGCTGGCCAGTTGCCTCAGGACAAAGTTCAGAATGCCACCGTGACGGTAGTACTCAACTTCCTTGGGCGTATCCAGCCGGCTCTTGGCCTGGAACTGTTTACGGCTGCCATCTGCCGCGGTTGCGGTCACGGTCACCTGTTTCGCCGATCCATCACCCAATCCTTCGATATCGAAGGTCTCGGTACCGTCCAGCCCAAGGCTGTCGGCGCTTTCACCCTCCATGAAGTTCAACGGCAATACACCCATACCGATCAGGTTGGAACGATGAATACGCTCAAAACTCGCCGTGATGACGGCCTTGACACCCAGTAACTGGGTACCCTTGGCAGCCCAGTCACGTGATGAACCGGTGCCGTATTCCGTGCCCGCCAGTATGATCAGCGGTGTGCTCTGCTGCTGGTAACGCATGGACGCATCAAAAATGGTCATCTGTTCACCACCGGGCTGGAATGTCGTCCAGCCACCTTCGGTACCCGGAGCCAGTTGGTTACGCAGGCGGACGTTTGCGAAGGTGCCACGCATCATGACCTCGTGGTTACCACGGCGTGAACCATAGGAATTGAAATCCGACCTTGGTACGCCCTTCGATTTGAGGTAATCACCTGCCGGAGATTTCTCGGCGATCGCACCTGCCGGTGAGATATGGTCGGTGGTGATGGAATCACCCAGGCGGGCCAGGCAACGCGCACCTTTGATGTCATTGACCGGTGACACATCCATGCTCATGCCATCGAAATAGGGCGGGTTGCGGATATAGGTTGAATCATCCTGCCAATCAAACATTTCACCCACCGGTGAATCAACCGCCTGCCAGCGCTCGTCACCTGAAAAAACGCTGCTGTAGCTTTTCTTGAACATTTCAGCGGTAACACTATCGGTGATGCATTGCTGGATTTCATGGCTGCTGGGCCAGATATCACGCAGGTAAACCGGCTTTCCGTCAGAATCATTACCCAGCGATTCGGTGGTAATGTCGACGTTCATATTGCCTGCAATCGCATAGGCCACAACCAGCGGAGGTGAGGCCAGGTAGTTCATCTTGATATTGGCGTGGATACGGCCTTCAAAATTCCGGTTACCGGACAATACCGCGCAGGCGACCAGGTCGTTCTCGCGGATGGCGTTGCCAATCGGCTCGGGTAACGGGCCGGAATTGCCGATACAGGTGGTGCAGCCATAACCGACCACGTAAAAGCCCAGGGCTTCGAGGTCGTCCATCAGGCCGGCCTTGTTCAGGTAATCGGTAACCACGCGCGAACCTGGGCCGAGCGAGGTCTTGACCCAGGGCTTTACCTTCAGCCCGCGGGCCGCGGCATTCCGGGCCAGCAGGCCCGCACCGAGCATGACGGCAGGGTTGGATGTGTTGGTGCACGATGTAATCGCCGCGATTACCACGGCGCCATCTTCGAGTTCAAACTTTTCGTCCTTGTACGCAACCGCAGCCTTGCCGTTACCGGCACGGCCCTGGGTAAATACGTTCCGGTCTTTCATGTAAGCCTGCTTGGCCTCGGTCAGCAATATCCTGTCCTGTGGGCGCTTGGGCCCGGCCAGGCTGGGCACGACCGTTGACATATCCAGTTCCAGAACAGCGGAGTACTGTGCTTGCGGGGAATCGGCGGTGTGGAACATTCCCTGTGCACGCGTGTAAGCCTCTACCAGTGCGATCTGTTCTTCGGAACGACCCGACAGACGCAGGTAATTCAGGCTCTCCTCATCGATCGGGAATATACCGCAAGTTGCGCCGTATTCCGGCGCCATGTTGGCGATGGTTGCACGATCGGCCAGCGGCAGGCCGGGCAGGCCGTCACCAAAGAATTCGACGAATTTTCCGACCACACCCAGTTTGCGCAACATCTGCACCACGGTTAAAACCAGGTCGGTGGCGGTAGCGCCTTCCGGAAGTTCACCGGTCAATTTGAACCCGACAACCTGCGGGATCAGCATCGTAATGGCCTGGCCCAGCATCGCGGCTTCGGCTTCAATTCCGCCTACACCCCAGCCCAGTACACCGATACCATTGATCATCGTGGTGTGTGAATCCGTACCGACCACCGTATCGGGGTAGGCCATCAATACACCGTTACGTTCCCGGCCAAAAATGACACGCGCCAGGTGCTCGAGGTTGACCTGGTGGACGATACCGGTGTTGGGTGGCACCACGTTGAAATTACTGAAAGCGCTTTTGCCCCACTTCAGAAAGCTGTAGCGCTCCTGGTTACGCCCGAATTCAATTTCGTTATTGATGGTCAGCGCATCGGCACTGCCGTAACGGTCCACCTGTACCGAATGGTCGATAACAAGTTCGGCAGGGGATAACGGGTTGATTTTTTTCGGGTTACCGCCGAGGCGCTTCATCGCATCGCGCATGGCCGCAAGATCGACCACGGCCGGTACGCCGGTGAAATCCTGCAGCACGACCCTTGATGGCGTAAATGCAATTTCTGTTTCCGGTTTAGCCAGTGGGTCCCAGTTGGCCAGCGCCTTGATGTCAGCATGTGTGATGTCGACACCGTCTTCATGACGGAGCAGGTTTTCCAACAGGATTTTTAAGGAAAATGGCAGTCGCGAAATATCAATCTTTTCACTTAACTGAGGCAGGCTGAAATAGGTGTATTTCTTATTGTGAACGGAAAGTGTACTGCTGACGGAAAATGAATCTTGCATGCTGGCCTCCATAAGTGCATGTGTAACCGGAAAGCCGGTTATTATCGCCCATCGGAAGCCTTTTTCCCAAGTGGAATTATCCCGGTAACAGCGATTGCGCCTCTTCGAGCATTTTTTTGCGTCCGAACATCAGGCTGAAACGGCCACCGCCCATTTGCCTCCACAGCACTGCAGAGCGCAATCCGGCAAAGAGCAGGGTGCGTATCCATTGGACCGTGCGGTCGACCTGCAGGTGTTGCGGGCGTCCATTGACGACGATGCGTGGTGACAGGGTGCTGATGGTCTGCGTGTATAGGGCGGCAATCTTTTTCGCCTGCAAGTCCTTGATTTCGTGGATTTCCGTGCCATCGTCAAATTCGGCAATCGGCACCAGTTCGGCGCCAATACGTGCCTGCATCTCTTTCATTTTCTGAAAGTTGGTCTCCAGTTGCATGATGGTGACGGCATATCCCAGGCTTTCCCTGTAACGCGGGTCACCCTGAAACACTGAAATCAATGTTTCTGCACCGAGGCGCAACTTGCTGACGTCACCGTATATTTCCTCAACGCTATCGGCCTCGATCGCCAACAGGCTCTCAAGGCAGGTATCTGCGGAATAACCCGACCAGGTGCCATGGTTGGCCGCCTGCCTGACCAGTTCGGTTGCCTGGAATAGCCCTGACAATGCCATTATGCGTTCTTTCATGTATTTGCCATCTTGTGTTGAGAGTTCATCGGAGGTGTGTTCATGGATTCAATTATGCCGCCGCCGAGACAGACATCACCATCATAGAGGACGACGGATTGACCCGGGGTGACGGCGCGTTGGGCCTGCTGGAACTTAAGTACCATATGATTTTCATCGATATCTTCGATGCAAACAGCCTGGTCTGCCTGGCGGTACCGCACCTTGGCGGTGAGCAAATTGCCGGCTTCGGGCGGGGTACCCGATACCCATGCAAGGCGGCCCGCTTCAAGCCGGGTCGACAGCATCCACGGGTGCTCATGGCCCTGGCCGACGTAAAGTACGTTATTTTTCAGATCCTTGTGCAGCACGTACCAGGGCGCTTCCGGATGGCCCTTCACACCGCCAATCCCGAGGCCCTGGCGCTGACCGAGGGTGTGAAACATCAGGCCCTGGTGCTCACCGATGACCTGGTCGTCGGTGGTGCGCGTCTCGCCCGGCTGTGCGGGCAGGTACTCGCTTAAAAACCCGGTGAAATTACGCTCGCCAATAAAGCAGATTCCGGTGCTGTCCTTCTTGTCAAAAACATTGAAGCCGGCACTCTCAGCGAGTTCACGCACCCTGGGCTTTTCCAGTTCACCGACCGGGAAAATTGTTTTTGCCAACTGTTGGTGTCCGACCGCATAAAGGAAATAACTCTGATCCTTGTTATGGTCAACACCCCGAAGCAAACGGTGTTTGCCATCATGGCAATCCGAACGCACGTAATGACCGGTGGCAATCCTGTCCGCGCCGAGTTCTTCGGCGTGCTCAAGGAAGGTTTTAAACTTGATTTCACGGTTGCACAGAATATCGGGGTTGGGTGTCCGACCGGCCCGGTATTCGCTGAGAAACTCCTCGAATACGTTTTCCCAGTACTCGCTGGCAAAGTTGCGTGTATGCAGTACCAGGCCCAGGGATTCAGCGACAGCCCTTGCATCGGCGGCGTCCGCTGCGGCTGTGCACTCGCCAAAGCGATCGTCCTCCTCCCAGTTCTTCATGAACATACCGGCAACATCCAGACCCTGTCGCTGTAAAAGCAAAGCCGAGACGGATGAATCGACCCCGCCGGACATTGCCACCATGATTTTGCCACTTGCTTTGTGCATGTCAGTTAGATGGGGTCAAAATGAAGAACGTCAATTGCTGAGTCTGCTGTTCTACAACAGCCATGAGTTGTACTACAATTGTCACATGAGTAAAGAATTTGAATCGAAACATGATCGCGGCATCGCGGTGGAAGAGGCCCGTCCGGAGGTCAAGCCGCCGCCCATGTACAAGGTCGTGTTACTGAATGATGATTTCACCCCGATGGATTTCGTGGTCGATGTCATACAGACCTTTTTTGCATTCGATCACGACCGGGCAACCCAGATCATGTTACATGTTCACACCCGCGGAAAGGGCGTGTGTGGCATTTTTACCTTTGAAATTGCAGAGACCAAGGTGGCCCAGGTCAATGAGTACGCACGCCGCAACGAGCACCCTCTCAAATGTGCATTGGAGAAGGCTTGAACCTGCCCGTTGAACCAGACCGTCCGGAACCGGTCACAATCAGTATTCACAACACGGTAAAGTAAATGTTCAGTAAAGAACTGGAAGTATCCATCAGCCAGGCTTACCAGGAAGCCCGTAGCGCCCGCCACGAGTTCCTTACGGTTGAGCACCTGTTACTCGCTTTACTGGATAACAGTTCTGCCTTATCTATCCTGAGCGCCTGTGGCGCCGATATCACCGGTCTCGAAACCGAACTGCGCAAGGCTCTGCAGGATACCGTTCCGGAGTTGGGTGACGATGACAATCGTGATACTCAGCCGACCATTGGTTTCCAGCGTGTCCTGCAAAGGGCGTTGTACCACGTTCAGTCCTCTGGCAAGCAGGAAGTGATCGGCGCCAACGTGCTGGTGGCGATATTCAGTGAAAAGGATTCCTATGCGATCTACCTTCTGAATAAATTCGACGTGACCCGCCTCGATGTGGTGGATTACATCTCTCATGGGATATCTCCGTTGCAAAAAGGCCCGGCAGGCAGCGATGAGAGCATCGAGGCCGAAGCCTCTGAAGAAGGCCCGGATACCCGCAAAAGCGCGCTTGAAAATTTCACCAGTAACCTGAACGAACGGGCACGCGAGGGCAAGATCGACCCACTGATCGGGCGTGTGAGCGAAGTTGACCGCACAATCCAGATATTGTGTCGCAGACGCAAGAACAACCCGCTATACGTTGGCGAGGCGGGTGTCGGCAAGACCGCCATGGCCGAGGGCCTGGCGCTGAGGATCGTCGAAGGCAAGGTGCCGGAAGTGCTGGCAGACGCAACAATCTACGCACTCGATCTCGGCGCGTTGCTGGCCGGCACCAAGTACCGTGGCGACTTCGAGAAAAGACTTAAATCGGTGTTGTCCGACCTTCACAAAATCGAAGGTGCCGTGCTGTTCATCGATGAAATCCACACGATCATCGGTGCAGGCGCCGCATCCGGCGGCGTAATGGATGCCTCCAACCTGATCAAGCCGGTGCTGGCTTCGGGTGAATTGCGTTGTATTGGCTCCACCACGTACCAGGAATTCCGCGGTGTATTCGAAAAGGACAGGGCGCTGGCGCGACGTTTCCAGAAGATCGATATCGTCGAGCCAACCATTTCGGAAACGGTTGAAATCCTGCGTGGCCTCAAGTCACGTTTTGAAGACCACCACGGAATCAAGTACACCGATGAAGCCCTGTGTGCCGCTGCGGAGTTGTCCGGGCGTCATATCAACGACCGCCACCTGCCTGACAAGGCCATTGACGTCATAGACGAGGCCGGCGCACGGCAACGCATGTTGCCTGAGGCCGAACGCAAAATGCTGCTGGACGAACACGACATCGAGGCCATCGTTGCTCACATGGCACGTATACCGCCCAAACAGGTGTCACGTTCAGACCGCGACGCTTTACGCACGCTGGAACGCGATCTGAAACTCACCATCTTCGGCCAGGATGAGGCCATTGATGCCTTGGCTACCGCGATCAAAATGTCCCGCTCCGGCCTGGGTGACGAGGAAAAACCGATCGGTTCATTCCTGTTCGCCGGACCGACGGGTGTGGGTAAAACCGAGGTGACGCGCCAATTGGCGATGGTCATGGGTATTGAATTGATCCGCTTCGATATGTCGGAGTACATGGAAGCACATTCCGTGTCCCGGCTGGTTGGAGCACCCCCGGGGTACGTGGGATTTGACCAGGGCGGCCTGTTGACCGAGGCGGTTACGCGCAATCCCCATGCAGTGCTGTTACTGGATGAAATCGAAAAAGCCCACCCGGATGTTTACAACATCCTGCTGCAGATCATGGATCACGGCAAGCTCACGGATACCAACGGCCGCGAGGCCGATTTTCGCAATGTTATCCTGGTCATGACCACCAACGCGGGCGCGCAGCAGAGCTCACGCCGCTCGATCGGCTTCACCGAGCAGGAGCACGTTTCGGATTCCAGTGAAGCGATACGCAGAACTTTTACACCGGAATTCCGCAACCGCCTGGATTCCGTTATCCAATTCAGAGCGCTTGATTCCAATATCGTGCTGCTGATCGTGGACAAATTCATACTCGAACTCGAAGCGCAGCTGGCCCTTAAGGATGTCAGCGTGTCGGTATCCGGCCCGGCGCGCGAATGGCTGGCCAAAAAGGGTTTTGATCCGGAAATGGGTGCCCGGCCAATGAAGCGTGTCATTCAGAGCAAGATCAAGCGCCCGCTGGCAGACGACCTGTTATTCGGTGTCCTGTCGGAAGGGGGTGAGGTGGAAGTTACGCTTTCGAAGAAACAGGGTAATGAACTGCTTATCCGCACCCGGCCAAAGAAGAAAACACCAAAAGCCCTGCCGGCAGCGACCGAAAGTTAGGCTGCCATAAACGTTCGATTATTTCGTACGGTAGGTAATACGGCCTTTCGAAAGGTCGTAGGGGGTCAGTTCAACTTTGACGGCGTCACCGGTCAATATCCGGATATAGTGCTTGCGCATCCGCCCGGAAATGTGGGCTGTAACAACATGCCCGTTTTCGAGTTCAACTTTAAACAGGGTATTTGGTAAGGTTTCCAATACCTTGCCTTCCATTTCAATTACATCTTCTTTTGCCATGAGTTCCATGCCTTGTTCAGGTGGCGGTATTGTGCCACCCGAGGGCTTACTGCGAAAGGGGTTTACGCAAAATAACATTGACACAACGGGCGATTTGCTTAAAATACGCCCCCTTAATGCGGGAATAGCTCAGTTGGTAGAGCACGACCTTGCCAAGGTCGGGGTCGCGAGTTCGAGTCTCGTTTCCCGCTCCAAATAAAACGAACCCGGCGGAGCATCATGGTTCCGCCGGGTTTTTTATTGCCCGGGTATTCTGACTCCGGGTTTTCGTTACATAACGCATAGCATTGTGACGCAACGGATAGTAGAATACCGCGCTCCTGAAGCAATAGCGCAGGAAGATCTCACCGAGGCCAGGTGGCAGAGTGGTTATGCTGCGGCCTGCAAAGCCGTCTACGCCGGTTCGATTCCGACCCTGGCCTCCAATTAGCCCCTTCGTGGGGCTTTTTTGTGCCGGTACAAATCCTGGAATAAAGAAAACGCCCAGTTAATATTTGGCACGCTGGAGGCGGTTGACCGTTTAAATTGCAACGGTTGGCTGTGAAGGAATGTTTTAATATACTGCATCGTTGCCCGGTTATGTCCGGAACTGAACCTTAAGCCTGCAAGACGTTCCAATGGGTCTTGCCCACGTGATGGAAAATATTTTGAGTAAAGATTTTGTAGTCCGGAAAGACTCCGGATTCATAACGGTTGTTATCGCTGCTGTCCTGTTGGGTGTTTTCGCAGGGCTTATCAGTGGTTGTGCCGGCACCGCAACAGGCAGGGAGACCTCGGTCTACTCAAGCCTGAAAAAAGAGGAGGTTACCGAGCAGAAGTCCTCCCAGGCATCAGCAATGGTGGTCATACGTTATCCTGCCATGATCCATACCAATGCGGAAAATTTATACGTGAGCTCTTTCGCCATCAACGCGATTGGCGGCGAGGTGCCTTATGCCGTGCACGGAAACCGGCAAACCTCTCGGGTTGCGCAGTCCATTATCGAAAAATCCAGCTATTTCGCGATGTCCCTGTACCGGCAGCTAAAAGGTGTTCTGCCCGAAGGGTCGGTGCTGCTGTCGCCGCATATCGTCGAGTGGAGCAAGGAGCGCAACCTTTACAGTCGGCCAATCCTTGGTTCGGAGCAGATTCCAAGTGTGCTGACCATTGATTTCAACATCTACTCCTTCCCGGATGTCAATGAGTTGATGGATGCGCCACCGGTCACGTTTGGTGACCTGGTGACCCCGATGATCGTCGTCAAGAGCAGCCGCTGGGTACAACCCGCGCTGGGTGGCCTGCTGATCTCAAGCCCGCAACTGGCCAGTTCAGCATGGCGGCAGGTGCGAAAAGAGGCGGATAGCAGTTTCAGGTCACGCCTGGATGATACGCCTCAGAATCCGGATTCCTCGCTGGAGTTCATTTCATTTCTGCGTGAAAGAGACGAGGCCGTACTGCCCCTGCCGTTGAAATCCGGTGGTGACACAAACCAGCAAATGGCGGCCATCGAACAGTATTCACTGGAAAAAATCCAGATGAACGGCGAGCGTATCGCGACGCTGCCTGACGATTATTCCATCGATCCCTTTGTCCAGGCTTTCGTGAAGGGGGCCAGTACCCGCATCGTGGAAGTGCTTAATTCCCTTGATCACGAAAAGGCCACCTTTTTTGCACGCCAGGCCGCGCTGGAGCGTTTTGATCCCGAGCTTGCCAAGGTGTTTTTTGTCCGTTCCGGTGACGAGAGCGTCCGGGCGCGTCTGCAACTGGCCGAGGCCCTGGTCGGGGCGGAGCGGGAATTCCTGGCTGCGCAGTCCGACAGCATTTACGAGGGTACCTATATCGGAAGTTACGGTACCAAGATGCGTAATATCATCGCGGCAGAGTACCGTACGCTCGAGGAGCGCCGCCAACTCGCGCGCAAGCAGAATATCACCACGGCGGTTGCCGTGATTGCACTGGCGGGTGCTGTCTATGGCGCTGTTGCTTCGGCGGCGAGCACGGCAGCGGTGGTGACCACATCCGGGGCACTGGTGGCCGGTTCCGGCTGGGCCTTGCATGAGACACTCGAAACGAAAACCGAGTCAAAAGAAGTCAACCGCTATTTTCTCGCCCGTATGGCCCCGGCTTTTGACCGGCAGATGGCGGTGCAGATGGAGTGGCTGGAATCGAAGGAGGTTATCACCGCCCGCGGTTTTGCGGAGTTCAGAAACAAGACGCTGAGCCTGTACCAGTCCCGGGTCAGGTCCATGCAGGTCAGCGCCAGTGAGAATTGCCTGTTTGAGTATCCGGGCTTCGGCCGGAACGGGCGCTGGTATGGCCTCTGCGAAGGGGGCGCCGCCTCGGGCAGGGGTTATGGCTTGATCATGAACGACCGTGGTGACACGCTCGAGTTTATAGGTGATGCACAAAAGGGACTGGCATCGGGAGCGGGTGGCATGATCATCCAGCGTCGTGGCCAGGTCGGGGCCAGCTATTATGAAGGTGGCTTCAGAAACGGCTTACCCGATGGGATCGTGCGTATCGAGGAGCCTGGTCAAATACCCAGAACACGGCTTTACAAGGACGGAACGGATATAGGCAGGGGTGACGAAGCGCGGCTTCAGAGCCTGAACTTCGCGCTTAATTCAATCGCAGAAGGCCCTTCAGCACCATGATGCCGTGGCTGAAAATCTGCCGGTCTGTTGCCCTGTTTTCATTGTTAGCCGCTGGCAATCTCAGCGCCGTCACCAATATCGAGGACCTCAATAATCTGCCGCCGGGTGAACAATACCGTCAACTCAGCCTGATACTGCTGATTTCCGGGGGCGCAGATGCGGCATTGATGGAGGCAATCGCGCCAGGGGATAGCAACGACGGAGGCAGGGCGGTTTCAAACCTCGGCCCCGACGACTATAAAACGCCTTTGATCCGGATTGTTGACCAGGAATCCATGCTGTCCGGAGCCGCTTTCCTGTTGCGTTTCGCGCAGGATTCCAACGATGAAATCCAGGCCAGCCTGGTGGCCATCAATACCGATAACCCCGTGCTGATCAGCATGGTCGATATGAATGCGATCACCGAGGATGCCATCATCATCCGCAATGCGATTGCCGATGCGATCAGTTACTCGAGCCTTGCAGAGGACGAAGCGCTTGCCCTGCACCTGCAAAATTACCGGACGCAGACGATAAGGATAAGAAACATCATGGAGTTTGAGCTGTTTGATGAGGAACTCGAACGCTTGACGGATGAGGCTATTGTGTCAGTTGGCGGCAAACTGGATGCATATCAACGCATGTTCGACGAAGAAGTAAACTCAAAAGAACTCGACCGGCAATTTGATGCCGCAAAATATATTTTTAATCGAACCGAAAAGTTCGATGAGAAGGCGGGCGTGCTAACCGAAGAAATCATGAAGAACGTGATTCTCTCGCAAAGCAATCCCAACGTTCCCTAAGCTGTAATGCTCAGCAAGTGCTCCGCTGCCTGGTCATTGCAGGGCAAAACCTGATCAGTTGCTGATCCACCTCGAATAATCTTTACCCGTGCTGATGATGTTGTGCGGCAGGTCTTCCATCAACTTGCAGAACGCATCACCATGCATATGGATCAGATTTTCATGGTCGCCCGCTTCGATATAGATCTCTGAGGCATTGGTTAGCTGCTCATCCCAGATCACATCCAGCCCATAGGCGTTGCTCAAAGCGGGTACTGCACCCAGGTCACAATCCCGGAACAACTCCGGCAACTCGGCCTCCGGTGCAATCTTCAGATCGCGGCCGAGGCTTTCATTGACCCATTCCATATCCAGGCGATTGGTGGATGGCAGCACACTGACCACGTAGCCTTTGGCATCTTCAAGCACCACGGCTTTGGCCACCTGGTGACCGGGTACGTGGGCCGAATGCGCCGACTCGAGGGCAGTTGCGGAATGGACATGTTTGACCACGTCGTAAGGGACATGATGATCTTCGAGGTAGGATTTCAATGTTGTTGCGATAGCCATGGCTTCCTCCTGTTAAACATTGAGTGAAACCGTGCTTGACGGCAGATGTCGCAAGTCACGCTTACCAGGCTCCTTATTGATAACACCTGGTACCCTAATTATATGCAAGAAACCCGCTGATGGTACAAATATCGTATCCCGATTGACACATGGATTCGCAAGCACGGTTTGCACGCAACCAGGAAAGCATTACCCGGCTTTTCGGGTTCCGGTGGTAGTGTGCCAAGGGGAAGTCGAGATGCCGCGCAAAGATTGTTCAAGCGTGTTCAGGGGTTTCGGCGACGGCTCGAAATCACCCGGCTCGATACATCGAAGTTCAATCATCCCGTGGTTTAGCAGGTACTCGATACTTTCCCAGTTTGCCGCGACATCTGCAAAAAGTGAGCCGATACGGCGACCACGTGGATAGACCGCCTGGAGTTCGGCCAGGGCCTTGCAAATCGTTGGATCACTGGTTTCTATTTTCTGACCTGATGGCAGGCTGAATGTCGTTACCCCCTCCTTTTCCTCTTCGCTGGGTGTGAGCGAGGTTGCGATAAACAAACCCGAATACTCATCGAGACTGCAGGGTTTTACCGATAAGGGCGCGTGCGTCAGTATCGGACTCTGCATCTGTCGGTAGCACATCAGGTCGGCGGAATCCCCGGCGGCTCGGCCGGCGAGGTTTTCCCGGGTCAGCAGCTCAGCCAGTTCGTTCGTGATACGGTTTGAAACACAGTTGAAATCTGCGTCGGCAATAAATTCAAAGCCAAAGCGCTTCAGGATGGTGAAAAAATCGCTGCGCCAGTAGGCGTTGTTTTCCGGCGACAGGTATTCATGCGCGATATAGGACGGGAAATTGTTGACCACCAGCCGGAATTCATTGGCCATCAGCTTGGTGTAGGCGTGTTCGTCGCTTTTGAGCGGTGCGATAACCTTGGCGGCAACCTCGCGGCACAGTTCGGCACGTTCCTTCAGGTTTTCGACATGGGCGGTTTGCTGCATCAGGAAGTCCCGCACCATGCCGCGAATGGTCCAGCCCGGGTGCGTGTTGTAATTCAGGTACAGCAGCCCTTCAGGGGCCAGCAGCGTGCTGCACATAGCAAGCATCGCGTCGCGTGCCTCATCCGTCACCCAGGAAAAAACACCGTGCGCCATGATGATGTCGAACGGCCCTTCAAGCTGTTCAGTTGCAGAGCGGAAATCTCCATGGATAAAACGCAGGTTGGTCAGGCCCAGCTTGTCTTTGCTTTCATTGGCCAAGGCCACCTGCCTGGCGGAACCGTCGAACCCGGTAAAATCAGCATGCTGACGGTACCAGGCCAATGGCAGAATATTTGCCCCGTTGGCACAGCCCAGGTCCAGCACCCGGTAACGGTCAAGCCCTAAGCGGGGACCACCGTGCAGCAAACTGGCCAGCGCAAGACGTTCGGGCGCTGTCCACTCTATCGGAAAGGCAGAGTAGGGCAGTTCGTCGTAGGGGTTGGGTGGTTTTTTAGGCATAGGACAATCGTAACAGAATGAAACTTCCGTGCCGACAGGGTGGTCAACTGTAGCGGAGTTGAGATTCCGGTGACAGTTTTGACAGTGTGTAGCATTGACTGTCAGCGGTGTAAAATTCACGCCACCAAGTGCCACAACACGGACCACACGATGAAATGGAAAACGCAGCAATTTGTTCAAGTGAGCGTGTTTATACTGGTTTTTATATGCGGCGCTTGTCAGAGCAGTGATATGCAACAGACCGTCGAAGTTGAGAGCGCGCACGAGGAATCCCAGGAAATGACTAAAGGTGAACAAAATACACAGCCTGCTGAAATCTCCATGGAACAGCAGATAAAAATGGCCATAGCCGACTTGGCGATCCGCGTCGGTGTTGCTGCAGAGGACATCATTGTCAGGGAGGCCCGTTCGGTGCAATGGAGTTCAGGTGCATTGGGTTGTCCCAAACCCGGCATGAACTATACACAGGCGCTTGTTCCCGGTATGCGCTTGTTGCTGGAGACGAATGGCACGGTTTATTACTATCATGGGCGTAATGGCAGGGATCTGTTTTATTGCCCTGCCGGGCGAGCCCAGGCACCGGCATATGGGCCGGGACTGGACGTCATGTAAGCGCATCTGCAAACAACTGACGTAAAAACCCGGATTAAAAAAACGCCCGCATCGAAATGCGGGCGTTTTTCTATTACCTGGTTTTAGCCTGCTTCCAAAGCAAGCTTAAACCCTTGCTTACTGCGTATCGATATCGAGGAGAGTGATGGCAATTTCATCACTGCCATCATTATGATGCAGGACACCAAAGTAACGGCCGCCAGTATTGAGGCCGGTGTAATCTACCGTCACGGTATCTGCTGCACCAAGTACCGCAGATGCCGGTGCAGTAACCGTCGTATTGCCTTCATCACCATCCACGATCGTAGTCCACAACGTGTAGTCGATATCCGTGCCAACTGCGGCGCTAAAATAATCGACGTAGGTAAAATATGCCCCACCGGGTGGGTAGGCAATATTCGAGCTTTCCTCGGATGTTGGTCCCAGGCTAGCTGTAAAACAGCCGATCAAGCCAGTTGAAGTTGCACAGCTTGCAGTATCTCCCACGCAAACCTGGATATCAATATCATCAAACCCAGGGGTAGTGGTATCAGCATCATATGTCGCTGCCCGGAAGAAAGTGTTCGGGGGAACGTCAGTGCAATACTCATTGCTCACTTGCACAGTACTCACATTGCCAACTTGTCCAAGACTTTCTGCCAAGCCTTCCACCGTCGCGGAGTAGGGCCCTTCGTACCCGAAAATAACAGGCACATCAACCGAACCGTCACCATTGGAATCAGCAGTACCGTTTACCAGGAAAGGTGTTGCAATTGCCACGGGGCGAACGGCGATCGGGCTGCGTACGGTATGCGGACCAGCCGTCCAGGTCAGTGAACCAAAGGCCCACTCATCGAGCGTGGCATCTTCGGTCACCGTGAAGGTCACTTCAAAGTCAAGTGATTCACCCTTACCCAGTTTAAAGGATGAAGGTGAAACGCTGACATCGATTCCCGGCGGTGCGTCGACGGAGACCTTGAAGTTCTTTTTGCCGTTATTGTTGTAAACGGCGGTCACGGTACGCGTGATGGTCTGCACACCGACAAGCTCACCGATACCGATGGACGGCAGGTTAAGATCGCTGCCATCCATGGGAATTCCAAGCCCGGCGAGGAAATCACAGGTGCCCTGGGTAAATATCTGGGCATTGTTCTCGCAGGTGAATGCGGCATACTCAAACAAACCGGCGTCATAGGCAAGACCCGGATCAAATGCGTTGCTGGGCAAAATTTCACCCGCACCGACATCAAACGGATCAGCCAGGTCATCCCCGGTAGTCTTCAACAGGCCGTTGCGTGCAGTGGTCATCAGTGCTGAGCGGGCCATCGCCGGGGTCCAGTCCGGATGCGCCTGCTTGAGCATGGCAAACGAACCGGCAACGTGCGGGCTGGCCATGGAAGTGCCATTGTAATTTCCAAACTCTTCACCACCGGCACCCCACGGGGAGACGGCAGCGAGGATGGTCACACCCGGTGCGCTGACATCGGGTTTGATAATGTCGGGCGCGCCATTGTTGGGTCCGCGTGATGAGAAATCGGCTACACGGTTAACCTGGGATTCAATACTCAATGTGGCATTCACACCGGTTTCCCCGGCCATGACAGTACCATCTTCATAGCTGACCATGACGCCGGGAATGCTCGTGCCCGGAGCCAACATATAGCTGAGCGGGAAGCCCTCATAGGTGTACACAATAATAGCGATCGCGCCTGCCGCTGCTGCATTGTTGTACTTTTCAGTGAAGGAACAAGCACCACGGGCAACAAGGGCGATACCGGATATCGGATCATTCGGACCATCGGCATTGCATGCTGTTACCGTACTGGCCAGCGTTACATTGTCGGTAATCGGCCCGGTGTCCTCCAGTGATACGTCACCGAGACCTTCCAGAGCGCTATAGACACCTGCGATACTGCCCGGGCTGTTGACCGTCACCTTGGGTGCGAACACGCCATCATCCTGCGTTGCGCCCGTGGCGGTGATCCATGGCACACCGGAAGGTGTTCCCACGGTTCCGGCACCAGGGCCACTATTTCCATTGGACGTGGCCACAAAAACACCGGCATCAGCAGCAAACAGGAAAGCTACGTCATCGGGTGCTGCAAAGTAATTACTGGCACCACCGATAGAGAAGTTGATGACATCCACGCCATCAGCAACCGCCTGGTCAATAGCCGCGGCACTGTCGGAAGAAGCACAACCGTCATTGGTGCCGGTGTCCGGGTTGCCGGTCCAGCAAACCTTGTAGGTGGCCAGGCGTGCGCGTGGTGCGACGCCACTGATGTCACCCTGGTATTCGCCGTCGATGTAGGCGGGTACGCCATTGTTACCACCGGCAGTGGAGGCTGTGTGGCTGCCATGACCGTCGGCATCGCGGCCCGACTGGAACTCCCATGGGGCAGTGAAAAAGCCGTTGCCGCCACATGGATTTGTGGCATCAAAAGCGTCTGAAAAGCCCAGGTTGTAGCAACGGGCAGCGAGTAGCTTGTTGTTGCAGGAGAATGGGGCATCAGCCGGGTTTGCACCCGTGTTGCCGAAATCACAACCGCTGGGTGCGAAATCATCCAGGGGACCATAAGCCTTGTAGGGACCCTTGTTGCCTTTCTTGGGTGTCTTTACATCGGCAAAGCTGGGATGCTCCGGCCAGATACCGGAGTCGATAATACCGATAACGACATCTTCACCGGTGAAACCTTTTGACCAGGCCTGGCCGGCTTCGGTGATACCGATATAAGTCGGGCTTGTATCCGTCTGAAGCTGCCGCATTTCATCTTTCCAGACTTTCAAAACTTCCGGGTTGGCCCTCAGTTTTTCGGCATCTACTGCCGTCATACGTGCGGCAAAGCCGTTCAAGGCGTAACGGTAGTTGTAAACCTTTCCGGCACCAACACTCTTGGCTAGCCTGTTCTGCTTCTGCTCCAGAAATCCTGAATACTTCTTCACATGGGCGCTATTGCGATTGAGTTTCTTGCCCTTGCCAGGCTTGGTGGCTTTATAACCTTTGATATTACCTTCATAAGCGATGACAGGGCTATCCTTCATCTGCACAATGTAGATGCTGGATTTCACCTGCTGTTTCGCCACGGCGGACCTGTCCGCACGGTTGGCGTCAGGACGACTGAATGTCATATCAGCCTGGACGGTTGCTAAGCCGGTCAGTCCGATTAATGTCGTCAGTAAAAGTCGTTTCAATGTAGACATAATTTGTATGCTCCTTTTAAAACGTTGACAGAGCTGGCTGTTCATGATCTGCGTTTACGCAGACAAAAACACTCAGTGTTTGAACAATTTCTTAGGTATGCGGGTCACCATTTCTAAAAGCCTCGAAAAGCAACCCTGTTGCCTAACGAAGTTGTGAAAAACATTCCAAGCAGATGGCTTTGACAGGTCCAAATAACAGACTTCAAAGCCACCGTTTGAAACTTGATCACGTCTTTATCATGAATAGAATTATTCGTGATGAAATTTAAGGCTAGACCTAATTCTTGAAGATGTCAATTATGCGTAAATCAGGTAACAAAAATTTAACCGGTGCAGTGTTTATGGACCGAGCGGTCAACAGGTAGGGCAGGGTGATTGGTTCCTTTGCGGCAGCGGGCGTTCGGTTCTTAACCTTGACTTCTCTCATCTGACATGGCGCAATGAACGGATATTGATTTTATCTATCTTGGGGTATATTTAATGAAATATTTAACCGGGCTTTGTAAAAAGACTACGGTGACTGCCAGTCTGTCATTGGCTTTGTTTGCCTGTTTGGCTTGCTCGGCCGGTCAGGACTTGAAACCCGATGGTGATTCTGGGACTTTTGAGGGTAACCCGGACAAGGCTGCAGTCTTAAACAAGATGAGTCCGAAGGAACAAATAGAATTTTCAAAACAGGATCTCGCAACCCGTCTTGGTCTGGGGGGCGATGCGATCAAGGTATCAGGCGCTACGCCCGTAAACTGGCGTTCCGGTGCCCTGGGGTGCCCTAAGCCTGGAGTTAACTACATGGATGTCCTGGTGCCGGGTGTCCGGATCATATTGCGAGTTGATAACGCGATATATCGTTACCACGCCATACCCAACGGTCAACCATTCTATTGCCCCAAGGAACGGGCAGAATCACCCGCTGTTAGTCCGGGGGCTGACTGCTTTTCCGCGGTATAAAAAAAGGAGCAGGAATTTCTTCCTGCTCCTTTTACCTTCACGGACAATGTCCGCCTTTAGATCTTATACCAGTTACTAAATGAAACTTACTGGCATTGGGTTACAGCGATAGCAGCTTCATCACCACCGTCATTGCTGAGTTCACCTCTGTTTACAACCGCATCTGCGTCGCAATCAGCAACAACCTGGAAACCCAGGGTAGCTGAGCCGCCATTCAGTGTTTGAACCAGTAGTTCATCACCTTCGACAGGCGCCGTGCCAGCTCCGTTGTAGAAGTAGCTCATACCCACAGTTCCGGCACCATTTTCCGCACCAACGGTTCCGCCGACACTGGTGTTGTCCATCGGGCCATAATTAATGGATTTCACCTTCAAATGGTGTGCCGTCGTTGCCGACCCATACCTGCATCGTAACCGTATCAGTGCCACCGAAATGAGGGATTGCTCCCATTCGTAAAGCGTCCACTGATTACCACCACCTACGCTAAGCACGGCAATATACATATCACCGCCAGCGTTCAAATTCAGATCACGCCAGAAAGGGGCAAGGATGTTATTCGGCTCACTGGATCAGGAAAGTCCTGGTTGGCAAAAGAGCTGAACTGTCCACTGGCACTACCCTGCTTCAAGTGTTCCATTCACAGAAAACAGCGTTTGGGTATAGGTAGCACCGTTGTAAGTGTATGCCGGAACATTGAAGAAATAGCCACCATCATCACAATCGCCATTACAAGTTTTAGCCAACGGGGCAAAATGGTGAAAGTGCGAAGGTATCCAGCGACAGTAACCAAAACCGGATGCTGGAGATACATCAAGACCACCCGGATCCAGTTCACCGGTCCAGGACAGGCTGTTGCTTCCGGCATCATATGACCATGCAGGACTGGTCGAACCATTAACTAACGGATTCCGTTTCCGAACCGGCAACAAATGTGGTGCCATGCAGGCAACTACATCGGTCACGGTGATCGGACCAGCCAACTGTCCATTGGTTACTGACAATTCATAGGTCAGGGTATCGCCAGCAGAAGCCGTAGCTCTGCGTCAACGGTCTTAGTGAACAAGTCAGGATTGCTGGCTCTACTTGCATATACAGCGATTGGCATGTGCAAATCAGGTGCATTACCTGTATTGCGATCCAGCGCTACAGAACCGAAATACCAACCTTCGTCCGCCGCTGAAGTATCGAGATTGACAGTAATGTCAGCGCTCTGGCCTTTCTTCAGTTTCAGGTTATTACTACCGCTCTTGGCAGCAGGTGAAACGCTGAGCTCAGTTGGTACTCCATCAACAGACGCAGTGACATTCCAGTGACTGCTGCTGGTTTCCTTGTTGGTAACCGTACGCGTCCAACTGCAAGAACCAACGCAGTTGCCATTCATCATGCTAGCCAGGTTCAATGTGCTTGGGTCGCCGCCCGCTTGAGGGTTGGCCAGCCAAAAAGTTGGCTGTGGATTCGCTCAGCACGAGTCCTGCATTCTTGGCAGAGTAAAGATCAACACGACCTGCGCCATGATCAAATGCATCGGCAGGTGTGGCACCATCTTCTTTCACCATGAATTCAGTGCTGGCTGACAACATAATCGCTGATTTGATTTCCTGAGCAGTCAAGTCAGGGCGTGTTGCTGTCATCAAAGCGCCGGCGCCGGCATTGTGCGGGCTGGACATGGAAGTACCGCTAATAATGTGGTACTGACCAAAGTCAACTGCATTAGCAGCCATGATGTTTACACCGGGGGCGGTTACATCAGGCTTCAATACATCAAAGGCCAGCTGTGGGCCACGTGAGCTAAAGCCAGCCATCACGTCACCAGCTGCAGGGTCATTTTCCAATGAATAACCAGAAATGCTGGCCGTTGGGTTGCTGCCACTATTCGCGGCCAACCATGCACTCAGAGTAGCGCCATCAGCTGCACTGATGTGTACCGCAGGCAAGTCATGAGAATCCGCTACAAGACCAGCACCGTTATCAATCAAAATCATACCACCGGCACCGGCAGCAAGCGCATTGGTACCTTTTTCAGTTCGGCCATATGTGCCACGGGTACATACAACAATCTCACCGTCAAATGTGCCAGCAGGCCAGGGTGGTATAAAGTCGCCTTGAGCGCCAAGTCCGCAGAGGGTCGAACCCGGATAAGTGCCTTCAAGATCGGCCGAATTAATAACAGCCGCAGGACCATAACCACTTGTTAAGCCCAGACCCTTGATGTCCGCAGTAGAGCCATCATCACTGCTGATGTCGATAACCGAATTTACGATTTGACGATCATGTGTAGATGCCGCTGTGGTTGATACCCAAGGACCAAGATGTGCAACTGTACTTGCAGTAGGGCCTGAGTTACCAGCAGACGCCGCCACATAAATACCCGCATCAACAGCGGCCAGGAAACCCAATTCCACGTAGTCATTCCACGGATCACCACCACCCGAAATAGAGTAGTTAAGTGCGGCAAT
Organism: uncultured Gammaproteobacteria bacterium; assembly: GCA_963704855.1. GTDB lineage: Bacteria > Pseudomonadota > Gammaproteobacteria > Xanthomonadales > SZUA-36 > SZUA-36. The sequence goes on along the minus strand of CAVPHY010000004.1, from coordinate 390,565 downwards.
ACCGTTTGGCAGGTTACCGGCATCAATCACTACCTGATCAATGGCAGCGGCTAAGGCTGCGCCCCTACATGACCCAAGGCCAGCAGAGGTTGTGTAACAAACATCATATGCAATGATATTGGCATGCGGGGCAACACCTGAAATATTGAATGATGCTGTGGTAGTTGGCGCTTCGAGCTCTGCATTGTTGACGACGTTACCTGCAACCGTGCCGGCTGTGTGGCTACCGTGTCCGTTTTCGTCTTCAGGAACCGTACCATCGATAGGTTCAAAATCCCAGGCGCCGATCAATTTGTCATTACAGAAGGCAGGGTTTGCCTCACAGTAACTACCCGGAATATAGTTTCCTGAACCCAAAGGGTTGGTGTGGTCATAACCGTCATCACCAACATCAGCGAATGAACGGTTAGCAGAAGCGATACCAGAATCCAGAATCGCCACGACAACGCCTTCACCTTTTGAGCCGCGTGGCTTGTTATTCCATATTGAAGGAGCACCAATCCAGGCTGGGCCGGCATCAGTTGTAAGTTGCTCCAACACGCTCACGTTGCACGCTTTGTACACCGGCGACATTGCGCAAGGCTTTAGCTTCGGCAGCTGTCATGATCGCCGCGAAACCATTGGTTGCATACTGGTAGCGATGAGCTGTGTCCAACTTACGGCCAAACGCGCTACCGGCATTCTTAAGAACCTCAGCTTGTTGTTTTTCCAGATACTGTTTGTATTTCTTTGCGGCACTACTCTTTGTGTCCAGGCGCTTTTTTCCGGTCGCCTTGGCACTGGTTGCCTTGAGACCCTTGATTTGACCCTCATAAGTAGCGATGGCCGGGTCGGTGAGCCGTACCAGGTACATACCGTCGGTATCGGTGTTGATTTCACCTGCGATTGTTGGTTGCTGCGCTGCTAGTCTGAGCTCTGCGGCATTTGCTGTTGTCACGCCGCTAAGCATCACCACAGCACTGGTCGCTGCTGCAAGAGCCAGTTTGAAGTTAGTTTTTTTCATATAAATCCTCCGTTGAATAGCTATTTTTTAGATGACAAGGAATCGTATAAGCCAATCCCTGGCCCAGTTCTGTGTAAAGCATGAGAACTACTTACTAGGCAATTATCTACTAATGTGTTGTACGAAATGCCCCTTTTTAGATCGTGGATAGCGAACTATATTTCACCGATAAATTAGTGTGTTGGCATACCAAGTTGCAGTAAATACCAAGGCACACTACCCCAATTGGACGGTTGTCTATCAGCTTGCTAAAAGACCCCAACGAGGGATATAGGTAAACTGAGTATACCCGAAAAATATTTTTTCACAAATGAGAATGGGTTCTTTTCATATTCAGTTTGGTGAAACCTGTGACTTCACCTGTAAACAGATTGACGCCGTAAAGATGCGGGTAAACACCGTCTGAATCTGAAATTTCCCATTTTAATTTCTGCAATAAAGTCGGAACCTGAAAACTCCGCAATATACAAAGGTCGTTTTCCTGAAAAGAATCTTTCAATAACCCCGTTGATCTGTTCTTTGGTCGACAGGTGGATAAACCCATCACGGATGTCATCGGCTGAGCCACTGAATCGACCGGTTTTCTGGAAGGTCTTTCCATTCGCTTTCTGTGAAAACTTTGTAAACCTTGTCTTTCACGCCGTTACTGGCCGCCACCGTCTTTATCCGGCTTGTCTTCATCGGGCTGTTGTTCAGCAGGGGCTGTTACCGGCAACGTGCCAGTCGAATTTCCAACGCCTTGCGCGTTTAACAGGTCCTGGATGGTGAGTGTGCCTTCCGGTTGAACCGCGTCCGATTCATCGTCTGTGCTGTCCGGGGTTTGAGCACGCTCACCCGTCAGGTACTCAAGGGCGTTCTGGGATGCGCCTGCGGTGCTTTCCTCTTCGGGTTCTGCAGAGGAGGTCGGGGTGGCGCTGGCGGGTGTAACAGTCGGCGCTGGTTTTTGTTCGCTTTCAGATTGCTGGCCATCCTGCGACTGACCATCTGCCTCGCCATCTGCTTGTCCTTCACCCTGGGTTTCAGCCTGGCCATCCTGTTGTCCGCTATCCTGTCCTGCGTCCTGTCCGGTTGCCTGACCTTGACCTTCCTGTTGCCCATCAGCCTGGCTGTCGCCCTGTGCCGAATTTGCCGCTGCTGAATTGGCGCTGTCTTCACCTGCGCTTTGTGCCTGACCGGCATTGCCTTTCAGGAATTCCATGGCGTTTTGAGAGCTGCCTGCAGTGCTCGTGGCATTTGGCTCCTGGGCGGAGCCCGTTGAATCGCCTGTGGGTGCACTGGGTTGACCAGAACCACCTTGCGGTCCGTTGTGTGCCTGTGCCGAGGTTCCAGAAGATTCCAGCGACTGCCCCTGTTGTCCGCCAATTTCAGCAGAATCCGCCTCATTACCGTCGCCGGTTTTACTGCCGCCCTGACCGAGCCCTTGCAGAAACTCCATGGCGTTCTGCGAGACACCGGTCGTGCTTTGCGCATTCGGATCATTCGAAGCGTTTGGAGAATAGGTGCCGGTCGTATCAGGTTGTTCAGGATTACCCTGCTGGCCGGCCTGCTGTGCCGGGCTACCTTCGGCTTCTTTTCCACCCTCGCCGTTGGATTGCTGGTTATCGCCGGGGTTTGCACCACTGCCATCCTCTGTACCCCTGGCGGCGCGGGAACCGGCCGAATTGGCATGGATCTGCGCTTCGCGCTGGTTATAACTGTCAACCAGTTCGCCCCAGGCTTCCTGCTCCTGTTTTTCCAGCCCCGGGTTATTGGCGGCGGCTACGCTGGGTGTGTAGGGGAAATCACCCTGTTCATCACCCGGTTGCCACGGGTCACCCTGGACGATGATCTCGCGTAACTCGTTCCTGAGATGCTTTTGTGATTCCTCGGGCAGTTTTTCAAGTTTCTGTAAACCTGAGCCGGGTTTAAAGACATTTTCCGGGATGACTTCCCGTTGCAGGTTGGGATCTTTCAGTTCCATGAACTGCCGGTAATTGTCCTCGTTGATTTCAACTTCCTGGGCGGGCGGGATGTCCGCCTCATCAACCACGATTGACTCAGCATCTCCGGTGGTGGGCGGGGCAGCCTCGTTTTCCTGACCAGCAACCGGCGGTGCAAACAGAAGCAGCCAGAGTGACAACAGACACGCAATAACAAACTGCTTTTTCATGTGTTCGTACTCAAGAAATCATTCATCAATCGATCGCACGACGCGGAAACCGGTGAAGTCATTACGGTCACCATTCTTAAGATCGAAACGGGCCGGCAGCCTGATCTCCTTTGAACCGGTGATCCAGGATCCGCCACGGGTCATGTGTGAACTGCAGATGCCACGGCCCCAGGCACTGCCATCCACGGGTGCATCGACGTACGACAGGTTCAGGCAATCCGCGGTCCACTCCGAGACATTGCCGATGGTATCGTACAGGCCGAACTTGTTAGCCCTGAATGAACCGACCGGTGTGGTGCCCAATGCCGTTGTATCCTTGCATTGCTCATGCTGCCAGCGGAAACCGGTCTCGGTCCCGGCTATGTTGCCAAAGTCACAGATGACCGCGGGATGACCGGCTGGCCAGTCACTTTCCTCACCGGCCCTGGCAAAGTACTCCCACTCACTTTCACTCGGCAGGCGGTAGGCCTGGCCGGTTTTCTCGCTGAGCCAGTGCACGTATTCCTCGGCGTCATTCCAGGAGACCATCATGACCGGCCGGTTGGCCCGTCCCCAGCCGTTGTCACCTGGTTTGGATGTGCAACCCTTGTCGTTGAAACACGCATCCCACTCGGCCATGGTGACCTCGTGTATACCGACGGCAATCGGTTTGCCCATGGTCACCAGCCTGCGTGGTTTTTCCGTGCCCAGGGCCAGTTTCGAGTCCTCGTCAGAACCCTGCCAGTAGGCGGCCGGCGGTATCACCATCATCGCGGGGCAGTCGGCGCAATCCCTGAATGTCTTACCCGGGCGCAGGGTCAGGTCATCGATATGCTGCAGCGCCGAGGTGACATTCACACCCTTGGGGAAGGCGTCGATATAGGCCTGGTAGGCCTCCTTGTTGTTCAGTTTCAGCGCGGTCTGGAAAGCCTTGTCATCATTCGACTGGTCTTTTAACAGGCGGCGGATACGGGTGGCCTCCTCGATATGCAAACCGGCGGGCCATTCGTTGATATAACGGTCATATGCGGCCACCGTGCGTTCGCCGTTGGCCGTTTCCCAGGCCAGGTTGTCCTGTCTTTCGCGCTCGAGACGCTCACGTTCCTTCTTTGCCTCGGCCTGCTGTATGGCTTCGATTCGTTGCAGGGCCTCGGCCTGGTGGATACCGTCGGGAAACACCTCGAGGTAGTCCTCGTAGGCCGGTATGCTGTCTTCGGCGGATAGCTCCTCCCAGGCTTTTTCATCGAGGATATCCAGTTGTGTCTGGGCCTGGTTCCGGTAGATGGATTTCGGGTAATCCTCCATGAAACGCCGGTAGCCGAGCACGGTGTCGGCTTTTAGTGCACCCTGCCAGCGTTCCAGTTCCTCCGCCGAGGGTTCCTGTTCATGTGCGGCCCGGGAACCGGATGGTGATGTTCCATCGGTCACAGATGAAGAACGGGTGGATGGCTGTTGTGGTGATTCATCGGTTAGCAGAAAAATACCGATGCCGATCATGGTTAGCAGGAAAACGACCAGCAGGATGATGGGCAACCATTCCCGGCTTTCCTTTGCATGGGCGTCCGCGCGCGCCCCGACCACCACCGAGCGGTGCCAGTCCAGGCTCTTGAATGATTTCTTCCATATGCCGACGTCCGAAGGGCGTTCGCGCCATGGCACCTTCAAGCCCTGTTCCACGGCATCGGTCAGGCCACCATAAAGACCGGCGGGTGCAAGCTCGGCAAACGGGGTGAGCGGATCCTTTTCACCAATCGCCATGTCATCCTGGCGGATAGCCGCCGGCACCGGTATGCGGCCGGTGACACAACGATAAAGCGTGGCTGCCAGCCCATAGATATCGGTCCACGGGCCGATGGGCCCATTCTCAAGCGACTGTTCGAGTGCGGCATAACCCTCGCTGCCGAGCCCCGAGGTCTGTGCGGGCGCCTGGCTGTCGGCCGCTGCAACACCGAAGTCGAGCAATACGGGAATGCCGTTGTCGGTCATGTAGATGTTGGCAGGCTTGATGTCCTGGTGGATAACACCTTGCTTGTGGATGTACTCGAGCGCATCCATCAGTGGCAACATCAGCGCTTTTGCCTGTTCGCGGTTCAGCTTGCCCGCCGATTCGAGCAGGTGATGCAGTGGTTGCCCCTGGTAATAGGGCATCAGGAAATAGGCGGTGCCATTGGCCTCAAAATAGCGCAGCACCTTGACGATATTCGGATGATCGAGTGCCGCGACGATACGCGCTTCATGCAGGAACAGCTTGAGGCCGTGCTCGAAAAGCTCTGACGATTGCTCGTTATCTGGAACAACTTTGCCGTCCTCCTGACGCCGCGCGTAACGGGCGGGCAGGTATTCCTTGAGTGCAAAGCGGGTGCCGATCGCGGGGTCGGTCACCAGGTAGGTTATGCCAAAGGCGCCAACACCCAGGACCGAATTGATCTGAAGGTCACCAATATGCGAGCCGGGTTGAAGAACTGATGACTGGCTTGTCATGCCCATTCCGCCTCTTGCCTGACTACACGAACTGTTAATTTTACATCACCCAGGAAAATTTCATCTTCTTCCCGGAAATACAGGACTTCCCCCGGCAGACAGGGAACGTCACCAATGAAGCTGCCGTTACTTGAGCCGAGGTCGGACAGGCTCAGCATCTCTCCATCGTATTCAACACGCGCATGGGCACGGCTGATGGCCGCATGCTCGATGGCGATATCTGCATCGCCCCTGCCAATAATAATATTAACCTGCTGTGTATCAACAAAACAAAATCGTTTGAAACCGGTTTCCGGATCAAGCAGGCCTTCGATGACGATGAGACCATCGCAGCCTTCGGGGCGTTCACCGGGTTGCGGGAACTGATTATCAAAAACGGGCACCGAGCGGGGTTTGACCGGGTTTGTTTCGGCCGGGCTTGCCAGGGGGGCGGTCACCGGTTCATCGGAAGCGGGTTGTACATTGCTTACACGTTTTCCGGCAGATGCATTTTCCGGTGCGATTTTACCCAGCCGGTAAAAGAACAACCCCTTCCAGATAAACACAGCGAGGATAACGATACCGAGCAGCGGTAGCCATAACGGGATACTGTTCCAGACCGAAGTCTTTTCCGCCGGGGTGGTGTTTGACTGCTGCTCAATTTCGGGCACGACAACCCCGGCAGGCTCCGCGGCGGATTCAGCGGAAGCAAGCCCGGCTGTTGCTGGCTCGCTGTGTTCCTCCACGGTGGTCAGGGTTGATGTCTCACTTGGCAATTTGCTGTTAACAGTGGCTTCCTTTTGCTCTGCCACCACCCCGAGTGCTTCCACCGCGGGCACGGGCAATACGCAGTTTGCCACGGGTAAGTTGAGCTGCATGGAATCGAGAATACGTCTGAGTTCACCGGCAAATATCATCAGTGCAGCCCCACTGCTGTCCTGACTTTGCGGTGCGTTACTCAAGTTGACGCCCGCCAGGTAGCCGCAGGCATCGATAACCGCACCGCTAACCGGGGGCAGGGGTGTTCCAGTTGAAATGGATACCTGCATATCGGCCTCATTGCGCAGGACCTCCAGCGGCAACCACAGTGGCGGAACACCCTTGGCTATCTGCTCAGCAGGTGGAAACGCTTCCAGGTGCAGCCTGTTATCCGTGCCGAGCGCATTGCCCGACAAGCTGATAGCCGGTCTGCCGAGACCTTCAACCGACAATAACGCCAGTCCATCGGGGGTGATCCGGTCAGTTAATTTGGCCGGGCGGCCATTACTTACAATATCGGTTCCGCCGTCAAGCACGATCATCTCACCCTCACCCGCAGCAAAATCGGCCGGCACCAGCACCAAACCATTATCCGAAACCACGATACCAGTGGTGGGTTTCACATGGGTGCTCGATACCAGCTTGAGAACCAGCACCACCGATGGGGAAAGCGGGGCGGTTTGCTGGGCCACGGCAGCCTGCGCCAAGCACAGGGCGATTGACAACAGCAAAACCCGGCTGAAAAGCCGGGCCGCAGCGTGATGCTTCACCCGCATGGAACCCGTCTGCATTAAGGCGAATACAGCCGGTTGATCAGGTTATCCAGGCAGTACTGGCCGGATCGGTTGAGCGTGTTTTCTTCACGGGCCTGGATCAGGTTCTGTAAAAACACCAGGATGGCCGCCATGATCAGTGCCACCAGCGTGGTGCTGAAGGCCACACCCAGTCTTTCCGTGACCTGGTAGAGCATTTCCGGGCTCTCGACGTTGGCCCGGTCCCCCGCATAGTTGAGGGCGAGCATGATACCGATGACGGTACCGATAAAACCCAGTGACGGGATCAGCCAGGTGATGTAGCGGATCATGTTGTAACGCAAATCAAGCTCGTGCAGGAACAACTCGAGGCTGGAGTTCAGCAGGGCGTTGGTCTGGTCCACCGACTGGCCGAGGTTGAAGTTGAGCACGCAACGTTCGATCAGGCGGGGCAGAAAGCAGACATTCCGGTATTTGCTGCTGTGCACCTTCTGGTATATCGGTGTGAGGTCATCACCGGGCCGCAGCACGGTTTCGTCATCCAGCGGCAGGTAATCGCGCTCGAACTGGCTTTCGTCCAGGCGCCCGGCACGCCACCGCAGCGATAGCTCGCCCAGCCCGAAAAAGAAAGCCACCCAAAGGATATTCTGGACCGTGAACGGCCACGACGCGCGTTTGACATCCAGCATGATGGAGGCCGCTTCCGGTGGCAATATCCTCGCCAGCAGGGCGATGACCAGGATGGCCGAAACCAGGCTGATTAAAAGTGTAATTTGACGTGTCATTGGGTTCTCTGGGCCTTTAAGGTTGTGTGCTTGCAGCTTGGTCTTCTTCTATCTTGCCGGTCGCCGGATTACGCCGGGGTTTGTTCAGTGATGGCCCCGTCAGCGGTTGCCCCGTGCGTGGGCGGGCGGCCGTTTTTCCATGCCTTGCGGGAAATCGCCGGGCTTCCAGCCGGATGGTCGCGCGTTTGCCAAAAACTGCCGTGAGACGTTCCAGCGGCACCTCGATATCGCCAAAGCGGACCCGGTCGCCGATGCACAGGGTGATTTTCCTGATCCGTATCCAGCTGTCGTTGCGGTTCAGGAAGGTGCCGTTGCTGGAATCAACATCGTGTATGGAGACCAGGCCATCATCTGCAAGTTCGATACGCGCATGCAGACGCGACAGTGTTGAATGCTCGAGGACGAGGTCGCAGGTCGCGTCACGTCCGCAGGTTTTTATTTCCAGCCCGTTACTCACAGGAATCAACCATCCTTTTTTGCCTCGTCCATTCAGCCCCGTTGACGGTACCCATGGCGTATGCAACCGCCGGGTATCGTTCAGCCGGGTAATCAACCCGACAGTATAATGTATTCGCCTCACCGTAACGTGCTTTGCTCATTGTGCCAACGCCAGGAAACTGCCTGAATTGGCGCGTGCCAGGTTTTCCATAAACTCGACGGTCCCCTTGTACTTGAAGTAATCACCCAGGGTTACCGAGTGAATTTCCACACCCCCGGCGTTTGACAGGACGATATCCTGTATCAATGCCCGTGGCGGCAGACCGCCGTTATAGGCCGGGTTGGGGAGACCGTCACTGAACAGGATGACGGCTTCTGCCGGTGTCTTGAATGCCTGTGCAAATGCATCCCGCAGCGACGAGGAGCCCTCGAACTTACCGGCCAGTTGGTTTACAAAACGCTGCGCCTGCGCCCGGTTGGAACTGTTCATCGCTACCAGGCCGCCATTTTCCGGCCAGCGATGATAACGGGGGCCGGAATCCAGTTGCTGGAAACCGAGAATACCGAACTCGTAGCCTGACTGCAGGGAGTCAAGCGCCCGCACAACGCTTTTTGCGACCAGTCGCTGGTGATCAGCCAGGTACTTGTTCATATCAACGAGCAGCAAAATACGGGTCTTATCCGTTTTAAGACCAAGGAAGCGGAAGGTTACCAGGTTACTGCCCTTTGTCTCCTCGGTTTCAACCGGGCTGGGTGGTGGCGGTGGCGGCTTGTCGTTCCTGGCCTGCAGCTTGGCGCGGATGGTTTCCAGTTCACTCGACATGATTTCCTGCTCAGCCTGCAGTTCCACCTGGCGGCTCTGTGCCGTGGTCAGCATCTCGTTCACGCTGTTGATACCCAGCTCGGTATCGTTCAGCACTGCATCGGTCTCACTGGCCAGCGCTTCGATGTATGCGAGGTGTCCTTCCAGCCGGACTTCTTTTTGATAGTCCGGCATCAGGATGATCGTGATAATGATGAATGCGCCCATCGCGGATGCAAACAGGTCAATGGCCGACAGGGAGAACACACCCATGTTGCGCAGACGCGACCTCATTTGGATACACCCACGAAATCACCGCCATTGAGGCGTGCGAGCGTTTGCATGAAAAGCACCAGGTTGCGGTTATGCGTATATTCGCCGATGGCCACGGTGTGGATCTCGGTCTGCCTGAACTGGTTGAGTTGGGTTATGTTCTCGATGATAAAACCCGGCGGGCTGTTTGGCTCGCCGTCGCTGAGCAGGATAATGGCGCTCGACGGGTATTCGAGCGCCGCCTGCAATGCAAAATGTGTGGGGGTGGAGCCTACAAATTTACGCACCAGCGAATGGGTAAATGTTTCAGCCAGCTGAAGGTTCTCGCGGGTTGCGGGCAAAAGCTTGTTACCGGTGGGGAAGCTCCAAAGCACCGGCTGCGGGTTGCCGTGGTAGCCCAATATGGCGAACTCGTTTGTCTCATCCAGGGGCTTGAGTATCTCGAGCACCGAATCGATCATCAGTTTCTCGTAGGCGAGCATACTGCCGGACATATCTACGACGATGACAAAGGATTTAACCTGCGTGGCGAGACCAAGGATTGAAAACTCAACACCATGGGTCAGCGCCATGGGCTCGGGCTCCGGGGTAATGATCTCAACCGGTTCGGTTATTTCGGTTGGCAGTGCGGCCAGCTGGTTACGGATATCCATCAACTGTTTTCTGAGCCGGGAGATCTGTTGTTCGCGGCCCTGGTTGGCTTCGGTCAACTGGTCCAGTTCGCTTTGCAGTTCCTGTTGACGGGATTTCAGGTCTTCGAGTTGCCCGGAGGACAGCCGGCGCTTCTCCATTATGTCCTGGGTCCTGGCGAAGGCATGATCCGGCCCGGCGTGACGGTAATAGGGAAATAGCAACATAACCAGTAGAATGAACGCACCAAGGGCTGAGGCGAACAAATCAATGGCCGATGTTGAAAAAACAGTTGTGTCTCGTTCCGGGGTTCTCAAGAATTTTGTTACTTTTATTTAATAAAGAAATTGACAGTATGGATAACGTTTTCGTTCAATGCGGTTTCCCGATTTGAGCATCAGGTTAATCGGCCATATGATACCTGTCTTGCGATCGGGCTACGTTAAAATGTTGTTCAAAAGCACTGCCGGGTTCTGTTAACCCACGTGAGCATAATGATTTTTTATCATGGAATAAGTCTATTGACCAAGCGGCTTCCGGCTTACCTGGCGACGCTGCTTATCCTCGTGACGGGATTGGCAATCCCCGCAGTCTCGGCCGCGCAGGCGGTTGCTCCTGTGAAAACCCAGGAGTACTTTTTCCGGCAGGCTGTAAACGAAGACCTGCTCATTACAATCAATGCCTTCGAGGCCGAGTTTGAATCAAAAATATCGGGTTCGAATGGCGAGGTGCTGTTGCGGTCAGGTGTGCCGGGCAGCAGGATAGTTCCTGTTTTTCAATACATTAACGCACCCAAGACCGACCGTCAGATTGATATCGAGGTCACATCCAGGCTTCATACCGGGCGCACCGAGTTTGCCATCGAGATGACGCGTTTAAAACCTTGGGACTCGAGGAGCAGTTCGGTATCGCAGGCTTACAGGCTGCTTTCATTCGGCGTGGAAGCCAGCGCGACCGACAGCCAGGCGAACTGGACGGTTAAAATTGACAGCCTGATAAACGCCGGAAGGTTGTTTGAGCAGTTCGGTATGATCGAAATGCGTCTCTGGGCCAATTACCTGACGGCACACCTGATCCAGTTCCATTTGCATGACCACAGCATCGTCTACAGCATGACGCGTGAGATTCTCGCGAACCTGAAGGGTACGCGCTTCCAGAAAATTGAACTCGCAACGCTGCAACTGCAAAGCCTTGCGTTAATTGGTCTGAGGAAGTCGGGTTCATTGAGCACGCCGGCAGACAATACCGATCCGGTCCAGGCAGTGCTCGCCCGGGCAGCGGAACTGGCCGGTTCCATGGGCTTTGGGTTTGAGCAGGCGCGTGCGTTGTATGCCAGCGGTGTGGAATATGCCGGGCAGTCGTCCTGGCCGCAGGCGCTTGAGCAGTTTCAATTGGCCGTGCAGCTTGCAGATTCAGCCGCCAGCCCGGAACTCGCAACCGCAATACGCGAGAGCATCGTACAGATTCATACCATCCAGGGGGATGCCCCCGCCACCAGCGAAGTCCTGCAGGAGATTGAGTCGCAACTGGTCGAGGAGGGTGGCGGGGATGAACTCGCGCTCAACATGCTGGCACAGGCGCGTTTGTTGATGGGCAGCTATCACTGGGGCGAGGCCTTCGAGGTGTTGAGCGGGGCGCTGAACCACGAAAATAACAGTGCGATACGCACACAGATCAATTTCGAACTGGCGAAGATCTCCTATGAAACCGGCCGGCTGGATGAGGCGCTAAGCTATTTGCAACTGGTCGGAATCAACCCGGCCTCCGGTCAGAACAAACGCGGCAACCCGATTATCGATGTTGCTGAAGGTTTGCGGATCATGGCGAATATTTTCCGCTTGAAGGGCGAGTACGAGGGGATGCAGAAAGCGCGCAGCGCCCTTGGCCTTCAACAGTCACCACCTGGTCAGTACCAGTACGATCAGGGTCTGGACAGCATCGCCAGGACGGGTGACAACCAGCGCGAGGCCCTGTCTTTTTTCCGGAAAAGTCACTCGGCGGCAAGCACGGGTGGCCATACTGATCTCAAGCACCTGGCGCACCTTCAGTATTGCGCTCTTTCTAATTCAGCGGACGAGTTCTGTTCCGGAGCCAGTCTCGATGCTTCCTGGGAATGGCTACGCAATGGCGGTGTACCGAGGTTCACGACTGAAGCGATGTTCCTGTGGGCACAGATAAAGAGCTCAGCAGGGCAACGCGACACGGCGCTGGCTGTGTTGGCGCAGCTGGCGGATGAAATACACATGTTGCGCCATTCGCTCGCCGGTGTGCTGGGTGCGTGGTACGTGGAACGCCATGGACAGGTTTTTGATACCTGGCTCACGCTGCTGATTGCGGATTCAAAGCAACGAGGCGGGGCAGGGGACCGTGATTCGTTGCTGGCCTTGAGCAAGATCAGGACCATTGAAAGCTATACCGGTTTGGAATTGACGACGGTTGGCAGATCGAGGGAGACCGACCCCTTACGCGGCCAGTTGGCGCAAAGGGCAAATCCCACGGCCGGGCAATCGGTGTTTGCCCTCAATGACAGGATCAATGCGGGGCTGGAAACACTACGCGCAGGCATGCGCAACCGCTTTGAATACCTGTCAGGCGCCGGTTTACAAAAGTACCTGAACAGCCTTGGCAGCGACGAGCGGGTGCTTACCTACCATATCGACCCTGCAATGGCCCAGGTATGGGTCGCGCACAAGGGCGGCGTGCAGCGGCGGGATATCAGCAACCCCGCCGGCCTGTACCAATCGCTGCTGACGGCCCGCCAGGGTCTGGAGAACACCGGCGTGGTTGCCTTTGACCGCGCTATGGATGAGCTGGGTAGGCGCCTGCTCGAACCAGTGACCGAGCTTTTATCTGAAACGATCTACGTGATTCCCGCTGGCCCGCTACTAGGAATTCCGCTCGATGCGCTGCGTATCAACGGACGCTACCTGGCTGAAAAGCATACCGTTATAAACCTGCTGTCTTTCCCGTCCAGTATTGGACCGCGAAACAGTTTGCAGACCGGACCGTTGCAACGGGTCTTCCTCGCAGGTAATCCACAGGATTACACGGGTGACTATGCAACGCGGCTTGAAACATCGCCGGAGATCCGCTCGGTGGGGGATATTTTCATCGGGCCGGGTCTGCAGATCATACAGGGTGTTGCGCTATTGCCGGATGAATTCAAAACCGAGGATTTTCTGCGCTCGAACCTGGCGCATTTATCCATGCCCGGTCTTATCAACCTCAAATACCCGTTTGATTCCGGGCTCGAACTATCCGAGGGTGAATACGAACCCGGTCGCATGGTGCTGAAACCGCAGGATATCCGCGCCCAGGGACTGGACGTCACGCTGGTTTTCCTGAGTTCGACGAGGTCTGTCGGGTCGCCGGTTTCAAGCTACAGCAACCAACCCGGCCTGGTCTCGGACTTCTCTGCCGCCGGTGCCCGTGCGGTGATTGTTAACTTGTGGCCAGGTGATGCCGACTCGAATGAGGTATTCATGACCGATTTCTATCGCAGGCTGAAAGATTCCGGAGATATCGCGGGGTCCCTGCATGATGCCAGGCTTAACTACATGGAACGAAGCCGTGCTGACGGCCTATATGACTGGGCGGGGTACCAGCTGTTTATTCCTTAGCAGACGTCGTCCTTAGAATATCCGACCCGGATTAAGAATTCCTTTTGGATCAATAGCTTGTTTCACTATCTTCATAAGGTTTATTTCCGCCACACTACGCGAGTGTCTCAAATACTCCCGCTTGTCGAGCCCAATTCCGTGTTCGGCTGAAATGACACCCCGGCAACGCGCCAGCGCCTCGTAAATGATGGTTTCCACCCCGTGAACCTCGGCAGGTTCAAGACTGCCCACCGTCACGACGAGGTGTATATTGCCGTCACCGAGGTGACCGAACGCGACCATCTGCGACGCGGGCCAACGCTGTTTCAGTTGCCTGCGGACCTCATCGACATAGTCATCCATCTCGGGAATACCCAGGCTGACGTCGAAAACGATCGGTGGGAAAAGCTTGCGGGTCAGACCTTCGATGTCATCCCTGATGGCCCACAGTTCTTCACGCTGCCGCTTGCTTTGCGCGATGACGGCATCAACGACCAGTTCGGTTTCAAACGCCTCCTCCAGCGCAGCTTCGAAACGCAACCGGTCTGACTCCTGGTGGCCACCGGTCGATTCCAGCAGTACGTAGTATGGATGTGACTGGCTTAAGGGTGGCGTGTGCTTGCTGCCATCGCCGATGATCGTCCCATAAAAATCATTCCACAAGACTTCAAAGGCGCTCAGCGTGCCACCCAGCGCGGAATCCATACGCCGCAGGAAGCCTGCCACTTTTTCAAAGTTATCGATGGCAACCAGCGCGGTATTGCAGGAACGCGGCAGGGGACGCAGGCGCAGTACCGCGCGCGTGACGATACCGAGCGTGCCTTCTGAGCCTGTGAACAGCTGTTTCAGGTCATAGCCCGTGTTGTTCTTGATCACACTGTTGAGTGACGAAATAACGGTGCCATCTGCCAGCACGGCCTCCACACCGAGTAATTGTTCACGCATCATGCCGTAACGGATCACACTGTTACCGCCGGCGTTGGTGGCTATATTCCCGCCTATCGTGCAACTGCCCCTGGCGCCGAGATCAAGCGGGAACAGCAGGTCAGCCTCGGCAGCAGCCTCTTGAACCTTCTGCAAGGGAACACCCGCCTCGACGGTGACAGTCCGGTTGATGACGTCGATCGCCTCGATCCGGTTCATACGTTCCAGTGAGATCACCAGGTCATCCTTGCCGGCCTTTGCACCACCCACCAGGCCGGTCAGTCCACCATGGGTGATAACACTTTGCCCGGCAGCGTGGCAAAGTTTGAGCACCTCCGATAACTCATCCGTGTTGGCCGGCCGGATGATGGCCAGGGCCTGGCAGCCACCTGCGGGCGGCCAGGTATCTGAGCGGAGACTGACGTCCTCACCGAGCAATACACCGCCGGGCGAGACCGTTTTTTCAATCTCTTTTATGAGAAATAATACATTCATATACAGCAACTTATAGCTTTCTTTTAAGAATCATATTCAACATGGTGGTCGCCCGTTTTCCATAGGGCGGTGCGAGCAACTTCAGGACGCTGAAGCCGGCCTGGTAAAAAACCGGCCGCAACTTGGAGAATGTGACGAAGCCCTCGTAGCCGTGATAGTGCCCCATGCCACTGTCGCCAACACCACCGAACGGCAGGTCATGCTGACCGGGATGGAGCAAGGCATCGTTGACACAGACGCCACCGGACATGACCCTTTCAAGATAGAACGATTGCAGTTGCTTGTCATTGGTGAAAACATAAAACGCCAACGGCCGGTTGCGCTTGTTAATGTAGTCGACCACCTGTTGCTGGTCCTTGTAGGGAATAATGGGCAGGATCGGACCGAATATCTCTCTTTTCATCAGTTCCATATCATCGGAGGTATTCAAAACAAGGTGCGGCGCCATCTTTCGCATACCGGCCTTTGATTCCTGACCTTCGGCCAGGTTGATGAGGTTTGCCCCCAGGCGCCTGGCATCCGCTAGAGAATTTCTCAGACGGTCAAAGGATTTTTGATCGATGATTGACGTATAGTCGGGACTATTGATATCAGGACAGTGTTTACTCACCCAGGCCCTGGCGGCACTGACAAACTCATCGACACGGCCCTCAGAGACGAGCAGGTAGTCGACATTGACACAAATCTGGCCCGCATTGAATAATTTTGCAAACATGATGCGTTCAACGGCTTTTTTCATCGGGTAGTCCGGCCCGATAACCGCGGGTGATTTACCACCCAACTCAAGCGTGACCGGTGTCAGGTTCTTCGCAGCCGACGCCATGACCGCCTTACCGGTTGCACCGGAGCCGGTGAAAAACAGGTGGTCAAAGGGCAGTTGTGAAAACTGGATGCCCACCGTACCTGTTTCTTCGAAAAAACTAAGCTTATCCGCCGGAAAGTAATCCGGTACAAGCTTGATCAACAAACGCGTCAGGTGGTGGGAATTTTCTGACATTTTGACCATGGCCCGGTTACCGGCGGCGAAAATGTAGGTCAGTGGTATGAAGGCCAGCTGGATCGGAAAATTCCACGGCACAATAACCCCGACCACACCCAGTGGTTGCGGTATGACCCGGTTTTTCGCACCGGGGTACAGGGCAAACTCAATCTTTCGCTTTTGCACCCTCATCCATTGTTTCAGGTGCCTTCCGGCGAAATTGATACCATCCAGGCTCATAATAAATTCAGCCAGCAGGCTCTCGTGCCGGGAACGGTTACCGTAATCCGCGTTAATCGCATCGATGATCGCCTCGCGGTTGTCAGCGAGCATGCGTTTGAGTGCGGACAGATCCTTTTTTCGTTGCTCAAGGCCCGGAACCGGGTCGTCGTGATAAGCGGCGCGCTGCCGGTTCAGACAGGTGGTCAGTTCCGCGATGGTCTGGTCATTATCACTGGCCGGGTTATCTTTCAGTACAGTGCTCATTGCATTTCTTCCTGGAGGGCTGCGATCTCTCGCTATTTTACTTGATTTTGAAAGGGGACTTGCAGGCAGAGATCAAACGGATGCGCAATCAGCACTAGAAAGCGCTTGCGACGTCAGACGGGGTCACATCTTGGGGGATGGCTGTCAGATTCAAACACGGAACCGCCTATGGGGTCCAGCGTCTGAAACCTCCTAAACCGAGTAGGTCTTCCAGGGCATTTCGTCAACCGGAAGGTCACCCAGCGCCTCGACGAGGCGTTGATCACCATAGTAAACCGGCGATGTATCTTCTCTTTGTGCCATCAGAACGACCGGGACCTTGCCGAACTTGGGTTCCAGTGTGTCGATTGCCATATCCGCCTCGCCGGGGTTGGATACCATGTCCAAACCGACGAGAACGATGACGAAATTATTACCTTGTAACGAAATTGCAGCTGCCTGCACGTCCATATTTTTCACCCTGTTAAAATGAGATTGATCGTCGTTGCAAAACCACCGGTCGCGGGACAGGTGGCTTTGCTGCCAATAAGTATGCGAGCAACCGGGGTTACCCAGAGACTTTTTACCGGCTGTGCCCATTCCAACCAATTCCAACAATCCTGGATTTGTCCAGTTTTGGCGGCTTTTCCGGTTTCATGACCCAGTCGGATATCTGCTCGCCTATTTTACCGGTAACGTGTCCGGGCAGGCCCTGGATTTTTCCAACAAGTCCCTGCTTGCTCCAGTTTTTTTCAACCACGCCCTTCATGTTTTCGAAGCCCACGATCTCGAATTTTGACTCGCCGACATAACCCCTGGCCTGGTCAAGGACAGGTTCGATCGCCTTTATCAGCCTCTCAGCATCCAATACAAAATTTGGTGTGCCGTAGTCGGCCACGAGTATATTGATTATGGTGCTGTGGTCCTGGATCAGTAAAAAGTAACAGCCAAGAATGGGCGACACGTTAAAAATTTCAAAATTGAGAAAACCGACGCGAAGCAATTCGTTGGCCCGCTGGACTTCTTTCCAGTCGCGTACATACTCAACGATCATCTGCATGATCTCTGCAAGCGTCTCGAGCAGGCCAATGATAGGCCCCGACAACGCACCACCGTCAGCAAACGTGGCACCCAGCTTGGCACCAAATGCACCGCTTGCAACGCCGGCCTTTGCCAGGCGCGAGTTACGTTCCCGCCTCAGCAGTTCAAGAACTGCATTCAGCGCCGCTTCCGGGTCACCCGGGGCAAAGGCAAAGCGCCGGTCTTCGGTGTCATATTTCTGATACTGAACCTTGGCCACACCGATCCATTCCACGACCATTTTCTTGCCGCTGGATATGGCGCCCATGAAAGGCGCGACATTCCCGGCGAATTGGTCGACAGAACCCAGGTTCAATTTTTTAAACACATCATTCGGATCCATGCCCGGTGTCAGTGTTTTGCACAATTGCATGATCTTGGATTTGAGGTCCGCGGAAGCTGCGGCGTTGGATGTGGCCTGCACCGCCTTGATACTGGTATTCGCGACCGTGTTAATGGTCTGTACATTGCCGTAAACGGATTTTGCGGTCGACCCACCACTTTTTAACGCCGTGGCGCCCGTTTTGAACTTCTGGAATTTGTTGCCGGCACCCTGTGCAAGACCGACCAGGTTGCTGCTCTTAAACGTCAATTCCTTGCCTTCAAACTGCTTGGCGAGGGCCATTGCCTGCATGCGGCTGATGTACTTCATTGCTTCGCGTTCCTCATCGGAAAGCTTGCGTTTATCAAGGTCGTTGACGGCCCGGTAGAGGTTGGTCACCGCGCCTTTTTGATTACGGACACTCTTTGTCCAGTCCTTTCCCTGCCTGCTCTGATCAAATTTCCAACGGTCAAGGGCCGCTTTTATCTGGGCGTTTCCGGCCCGGTTTTTGATGGCTTGATCGACCTGCTGTAGAAGGGTAGAGCGCTTGTGAATCAGGGAATGTGTTTGTTTCATCCATAGTTCATAGCTTGGTACTTCTGCCATAAGGTTTACCCCCGTATGAGTTGACGTTTATTCTGGTTATGCCAGCCGCAGAATCCCGCCGGTCAGATTAAGTATTGCACAAAATATTTTTTTTGCGCGTGTTGCGGGCAGCAGACGCGTCCTGGCTGACCTGGCCTAGTCAAAGTCGAAATCGAGATCGAGATCGTCCAGCGAAGCAGCATTGTGAATCGCGGTTGATTCATCGTCGCCGGCCAATTCGCTGGCAATGGCACCGTTTGTCACACAGATCAGTGTGACATTGTCCCGCGCGCCCCGCACCAGGGCCGTATGCAACAGTGACCGGGTCACTTCCTCACTGTCCATGTTGGCCATCATCGATTCCAGTTCCTCAATGGTCACCAATCGGCTCAGGCCGTCTGAACACAACAGGAACTGATCGTCAGGCCTGACGTCTATCCACATGGAATCCAATTCCAGTGGTTCGCTGATGCCCACCGCACGGGTGATTACATTGGCCATGGGATGGGATTCGGCCTCGCTCTCAAGAATCACACCTTGTTCCACCAGGTCCTGCACATGCGAATGATCGCGGGTTAGCTGGGTTACCACCTGGTCGCGGCGACGGTAAATTCGGCTATCACCAACCCACACGATGGCGCCCCGGGTGCCATTAATGATCAATACCACGACGGTACTGCCCGGTACACGTTGTGAATCATAAGAGGCGGCCTGTTCGGTCAATTGAAGATTGGCTGCCATGATGCTCTGTTCCACCGCGACAAGCATCTCCTCGATATTTTCTTGCGGTGGCAGGTTCTTTATAAAATCGGTAATCGTCGCGCTTGCGATTTCGCCCGCCTCATGGCCACCCATACCATCAGCGACCGCCCATACGCCGATATCGGTACGTTCCACGTACGAATCCTGGTTCACTTTACGCACCATACCCACGTGGGTCGTGGCTGAGGACTTAAACGTCATATTTGTATTCCATTAGTCGGACAGCAGTTCGTCCATAAAATCAACCTCGGGCGGCTGAACCGAAGCTTCTGCAGTTTCTAATAAAACTTCATTCATCATCAGTCCGAGGTAAACATCCCCGGTGGGCATAGCGGCACACGTGACGAGCTGGGCGCTAACCTGTGATGAGCCATTGTGCCACCACAAACCGTACCGCGGGTGCTCCCTGGAAATCAATTGGTGCAGCATGTCCGGAAGTAGTTCAATGACGCCCGATGAGCCGCCTGACACCACTTTGGCGTGCTCGGCACCACCACTGAATGACGAGCGCACGCCGGGCTTCCACTTCAGTTCGGCCGACTGGCTGTTGATCAGGTCTTCGATGCCTTCCTGGTCTTTCTCCTGCTCGAGCACCGAAAGCGCCAAATCCTCAAGACCCGTCAGCCAGCCACGCTGAGCCGCGGCGAACACAACAGGGTCAATGTCTTCGGGAAGCATGGAAGCCATCGTAAAATTGAAATAACGGCCCACGCGGTCGACGCTGGGTATGGTGACACCCGCAACCGCCTGTTCCCCGCAGACGCCTGCAGACAGAACGAAACTCCAGGCCGGGCAATTCAGGTAAAAGGTCATCCAGCCCTCGGGGTTCTTGTCACGGCAGGCGGCCATGCCGGACTGTAACCACTCGTGCCACGGGTTGATGAAATCCGTGGGCAGTCGCTTCTGGATGAAATCACCATAGCATGGCAGTTTTCCGTAAAACCCGAGATCTATAATGGAGTTGGCTTCACTCATAGCTTGCTCGGACAGCGGAAATCACGTAACTCTGGAAGATTGAACGGGTTAAACGCGCTGTTGGCGCGAATTTCATATTCAACCCAGCGGTCATCAAGCTGGAACTTGGTCTGGAATTTCTCAGGCGTGGACGATGGCGTCATGCCCGATCCATCCAGCAACCGGAAAAAGGCCCACGGTCCGTCCAGTGTCGCGCCGGAACGTCCACTGGAGGACAATGGGCTGAATTGCATCTGCACCTGGCTAAGACCAGCATCTCCCGGCCAGACAAATGACTGGTTGAAGAGCGGCCCGTGGCTGTAGTTTGTACTCTGCCCATTGATGTTCAGCATGAAATTAGTCGTGACAGGATCCATCCGGACCGGTCGCAGTTCAAACGATATCGATGGGCTGGCGCCGCCACCGGCAAAGAATGCGCTCTGGATCGTTTTCGCACGTTGTATCTGCTTCAACGATGCAGCGGAGATTTTCAGACTCCCGGCAACCTTGGGTTTCAGCTTCCAGGTCGAGGCGGTGGTGTCGACGATCTCCGACAGGTAATGGTCGAAGAATTTGTCCAGGGTTCCACCCGGCATGAAAAAGACGCCGAAATCACGTATCTGGACTTCGCGTTCCGCGGTATTATCAAACGGATAGCGGCCGTTCAGGGCCTGCTGGCAGAAGGGTAGTACATCGGCAGACCAGGCTGAAGTAATCGTTGCCTCGGCGCCACCAGCCACCAGGTTATTGCTGTCGGTCACAATGAGCATGACCCACTCGCCGACCGGTTCGGGCGATCTCTCTCCACGCAACCTGACCCGCGTGATGGCTGTTCCGGCCTGGCTTTGCAAGCCGGTCAGCAACTGGTCGCTCGAACTGCGCGCCAACTGATCGATGTACAGATATAACTCCTGCAGATCGCCCAACAGGGCGTCAAGCGGGGAGGGTGCGCCGTCGCGCGAAGCAGCGAGTTTATGCAGGCTCGCAAAGCTTCGGTCGACCAGTACCGGATCCAGCAACATCGAAGCGTCACCGGTTCCGGATGAAAAAATCGAACTAATGCGGTCCCTCAGGGAAACACCACCGTCCTCTTCATCAGCAACCTTCTCTTCGGGCGCCAGTCGCGTTGCGTTAGATACATTGACCAGGAATTGGCGCAGCGGTGAGTCGTCACTGGTCAGTATTTGCAAAATTTCGGCGGCCTGGGCCATGCTGCTGAAGGGCCGGATGCGAACGTCTTCCAGAAACTCTACCCAGTGGCCGGTGTAGTCCTCGAAGTACAGGCGGCGGATTGAATTGACCAGTTCGGCCTGGGTGACCTGTTCGGAACCACTTGCCTCGGTCGCGAAGATCCATGTTTCATCTTCCATATCGGAAATGATGCGGGCCTCTGCCGGAAGATACATCTGGTGATAACCCTCGGGCGTGAACAAGGCAGGCACACCCTGGTTGATCGGCAGACCACTGGAGCGGATGAAGACACGGGCACCATCCTTGCCGGCGGCGGAAGGGATTGTGAAAGCCTTGCCTTCGTTCAGGTGCTTCGACTTGATGACGGCATAAATACGTTCACCCAGCGTCGTTTTGGATAACATATTGCGGGCCGTCATTACCAGGTTGTTATCGAGATCGAAGGGCAGGGTCAACGGATCCATTTCAAGCAACGCATCCAGGTGGCCGTTGAGTTGCTCTAACTGTTCCGCGCTCATCACCCGCGACTGGTTCGTATCCCAATCCTGACGCACCCATTGCGCGACGAATTGCGTATCCATTCGGTCCGGATTAGCCAGCATCAGGTAGGCCTTCAGCGCCTGGTAGGCCTGGTCCGGATTGTTCATGCTTTGCTTCAGTACTTCTTCCATGCGCACCATCAGGCGTGGCAGGAAGGCATTTTCCAGAATACGCTGATAGGCCGGAATCGTCCCGTTGTCTCCAAGGCGTTTGCCCTGGTGAAGCCCCAGTCGATGGCTGAACGGGGCGGATTCATCCTGGTAGGCATAACCGAGCGGCATCGCCCTTGCCTCGTTTAACAGGGGCAGTACGGCCAGCATTGAAGCACTCTGTGGTGATAACTTCCCGACGTGTTCTTCCACGGTGTCGGTGGCGAGGTCAACTTCAGCCGCGACCGACCTGTTGTTGCTGTGACTCATCCACCAACCGAGGTTCAGCAGGATGGGCAGTGCGATCAACAGGGCAAAGCCGGATTTCCGGGCCAGACCGTAGAGGCGCTCAGCCTTCAGGTTTGCCCCGGCCAGTCCCGATTCACCAAAAATGACCTTGGTCATCAGGTCGCTGATAAAGTAGCTTTTACCCTTGGAGGGTGTGCTTTGCGTGGCCGCCCTGCTCAGGCTGAAATTATGCGCAAGCTGGCTCATGATACGGTTAAATGGCGTACCTTCCTGTGTTCCACTGGTGAAGTAAACGCCACGTAGCATCTGCTTGCTGGTGTACCGGCTTGGTTTGAAAACGCGTTGCAGGAATTCTTCGATGCTTTCGCGCGCCGCGCTTAGCTGGCTGGGGAAGTTATAGATCAGTTCACGCCGGTTGACGTCCCGCTCATCCTGCAAACGCTGCACCAGGCGTGTTTCCAGTTGGTTTTGCAGAATGCCGAACTCTTCGCCGAACCTTTCGATCGGATCATCTTTCAGACCGTAGGTAAAGCCCCACACCTGGTCACGGTCATTGCGGTCCAGGTTTCCATAAAACTCCAGGAAACCTGCCATCAGGTCACACTTGGTGAACATCAGGTAAATCGGGAAGCGGATTCCGAGACGCTCGTAAAGTTCCTGGATGCGGTTGCTGATGGCCGCCGCGTTGCGCTCGCGCTCGACATTGCTTTGACGGGCGAGTTCTTCCATGCTGATGGCAAGAATAATGCCGTTGATCGGACGTCTTCTGCGGTGTTTTTTTAACAGGTCGAGGAAACCGAACCACGCCTTGTTGTCAACCTTCTCATTACTGTCCTGGGTGGTATAACGGCCAGCGGTATCGATCATCACCGCTTCGTCGGTAAACCACCAGTCACAATTCCGGGTGCCGCCGATACCCTGTATTTTCGACAGGCCCATCTTGTCGGCCAGCGGGAAACGCAAGCCCGAATTGACCAGCAGGGTGGTTTTACCTGAACCGGGTGGGCCGATGATGATATACCAGGGCAACTGGTAAATTGAGGTGAGCTTTTTACCGCCGACACTGCTTTTCTTAAGTGCTTTCAGGGCTTCGTCGAAGGTGTTTTTCAGAGTTGCCAGTTCTTCGCTGGACTGCGCTTCATTCGGATCAACACTTTCCGCGGACGCGGCGAGGTCGTTGGAAATTTCAGCACTCTTTTTCTTGTCACGCCATGCTTTGTAAAGCCTGAACAGGCCCCATATGGCAAAGATGACAAGGATGGTAACGACGCGGGAGGTTACCGATACCAGCGGCGCAAAATCGCCCAGGCGGATAAGCGGTCCGTAGTACCAGATCATTACGGCAAGGACACCCAGCCCCAGCAATGCGAACATGCCCATGTGGAGCATTCTGGAAAAAATCGAGTTCATCATGATCCGCGGGCCCTCTCCATCAGGATAATTTCAACCCTTCGATTCTGGGATCGGCCTTCGGCTGTTGCATTGCTTGCAATCGGCCGGGTCTCACCTAATCCCTCTGAGGTTAACCTGGATGGGTTGGTCACGCTGGCACTCAGTTGGCTGACAACGGACTCGGCGCGGCTTTGCGAGAGACTGAAATTGGAACTGAAGCGCTTGTTTCTGCCCATGGGGATATTGTCCGTATGTCCAATCACCTTGATCCTGCCATTCGTCTGCTCCAGACCTTCACCGATCCTGCGGATGAGGTCGTGGTATTCATTACTGATGGTCTCGCTGCCGGAATCGAACAGGTTGTCGCCGGCAATAGATACAACGATGCGATCGGGTAATTCCTCTACCGTCACTTCGCCGGCGCGAATTTCCGGCTCCAGAAATTGTTGCAATCCAAATCGTGCGGGACCCGGGTCGGCAATATACACCGCTGCGGGCGCTGCCAGCAGGCGGGTCGGCAGGAGGGATTCTTCGCGGCCGATGTTCATCACCCTCGCATGCACCGGATCAATATGACTGCCGAGGTTAAAACGCCAGAAACTGAAAAGCCCGACCAGCAGTAAGAGCACGATGCCGGTGGCCAGCCATACCGGTATCAATGCGGGTTTATCGATGGCGGATTTGTTCATGCCTTCCCAGTGCGGGGAGAGTTCGGGTTCGGGCTCCTGGCGCTGATTTCGTATGGTGTAATAAAGGCTTTCGCGAATCCCCTCGAGTTCATTGATTCCATTGGGTAATACCCGGTAACGTCCCTGGAAACCCAGCGCCAGGCATACGTAAAGCAGTTCCAGCAGGTCTATGTTCTTGGCCGGGTCCTCACTGAGCTTGGTCACCAACTGGAAAAACCGTTCACCACCACGGGTCTCCTTGTGAAACAGGCTTAACAGGCTCTGCTTACCCCAGATGCTGCCCGAACCCCAGGGCGTAGACATTACAAATTCATCAATGGTTGTGCAAAGTGTGTACCTGGCAATAAAAACGGTTTTCTCGTTGATGCCGGCTTTTTGTGCGGTCTTCTCAAATGTCTGGATCTCGCTGGCGAGTTGCTTATGCAGACCGCTGGGGTTGGGGTGTGTGCTGGTGTTACGTATCTGGCTCAGAAGGCTTAGCAATACCGATGCGGACTTTTCAATCGGGTTAAGACCCGGACGGAAAGATAAATCTACTTTTCTTCCTGGCTCCGCAGACCGCTGTGGGCGGGGTGCCTGGGCCTGGCTTGCGGCCCGGCCACGGGGATTGGGCTTGATGATCGTGCGCTCATCATCCATGTCAAAAAAAGGATCATCTTTATCATGCATACTGGTTAACCTCTAATGGCCCAGAGTTCGAGCTCAAGCCCCGGATAGGTGCCACCGGGGTGGAGCCCCAGGCCGGCTGACGAAGACATCTGTTTCCACATATCGCCGCGTTTATTAAGCTCAAAATAAGAGAATCCGGAATGGAAGGGGATCTGTCGCGGTGCCACGGACAGTGGTTCGAGTTCGATACCGGGCAATTGTGACTGGATCAATTGCTTCATGACTTCCTTGGGTCCGAGCTTGGCCTGCGCGGGGAACTGGCTGCGTAATTTTTCGGTGGGCATATCCGCCTTGACCGCAAGCACGAAAACCGCGTTGCTGAGCAAGGAACTGTCGTTGACCACGGCAAGATGGATTCCGACTTTCGAATAATGTTTGAACGGAATCTGCTGGGCGCTATGTTCGAATACCACACCCAGTGAACGCCTTAACTCGCCCATCATCGCGATAAAAGTGGCAGCCAGGTTAGTATGCTGGTATTCAGGCAGTCCCGAGGGACGGTTGCTGGTGCTTGTAAAAGTGGCCAGCTCACCCGCCAGTTTCAGACAGGATTGGAACAGCGACTCCGGGTGATAAGCCGGCAATTTTTCAAGGTGTGAAAACACCGGTTCATAGCCGTTGATCAGTTGCAACAGCATGTAGTCTTCAACCTGTGCTGTTCCGCCACCCTTGCCATCCGCACCAAGACGCACAGCGATCGCTTCTGCCCTTTGTTTCAAAAGCCCCTGTATTTCTTTAATGTATCCCTTAAGCTTCTGATTGTTTTGACAATCAATGGTGGGACCAATGAACGTATCATCCAGCACGAGCCGTTTGTCATTGCGAATTTCAACGATGCGCCCGATACCGATACAGGCATATTCCGTGCGCTCATCGCTCTCGGTCAAAATGACCAGGTTCTTCCTGCCAAGCTCGATGGGTGCGTCTGAATCCTCCGGCAGGCTGGCATCCCGCACATCACTGACTTCAATGCCGTAACGGGCGGCGTGGTCGGTATCGTCCTGTCTGCTGGCCTCAGTCGCGTTGGGCCGTCTTTCCAGCAGGCACAGGTAGACGTTTTCATCCTTGGTGTTTGTGTCCGGTTCGATCGGCAGCGGTGGCATATCAGCGGTCGGTATATTGACCGTGGTGCCATCGGGCAGTATGGCCTTGCATTTCTCAATTTCGATCTTACCAAGGCTCAGTGCTTCCTGATTGATCTGCAATTCCTCGATACCCCAGGAGTAGGGGCGCAAGGGACCACAACGGTTCTCAATCAGGGTCTCGAAATAGCGGTCGTTTTGCTGGAAGTGTTGTGGCCGCAGGAACATACCCTCCGACCAGATTATTTTTGAAGTCCATGACATTGGGGGGCTGTGTCCTAGTCTGAGACGGTTGCGATGATTTGTGATTGTTCAAGCGCAATATTGATACCCTTGGTAGTGCCCTGGGTAATCGGAATGATTCTACGCCACGCTGCATTATCGATATCGCGGTAGCCGGCAACCAGGCCGATGGCCGTTGTCATCGGGTTGAGTTCCATCGGCTGCGACTTGGCCTCCCCGGGCTGCAGGACCAACTGGTTCTTGCCCAGCAATTCCGCACCCAAGGCCGCACCTGACGGCTGTGTCAGACCCATATAGTCGAGACGGTTAAACTGTTCCGTTGAGTTGAGTTCCATGATATGCAGGATAATCGGCGAGGGTCTGCCCTGCATGTCAGGGTTCACATCTGCAGCCGCAGTGATTTGCATCCCGAGCGGTTCCCGCGGGGGCGGACCACCGGCACAGGCGCTCAGCAGACCAATCATGGCCGAGGTCAGCAGGGCGATCAACATCTTTTGCGACCGGGTAGATTGACTGGTGTTAACTGGGTTCATTATTGCATTACTCCTTGCGTGCGCTTTTCAGGCGGCTAAGTTGTTCTTCATAGGCACGGGAAAACTCCTTACCAAACAATTGTTGAAAATTGTCTTCCGCTTCACCCGCGATTTCATCAAATAGTATGTTAAATATATCCCAGTACTTGGCTTTTTTCCCACCGGGCAGAATGTTATCCAAAATTGAGTCTGATACTAAGCGCTTTTCGAGTGTTTTTGGATTGAAACGCGCAAGGATATCCTGCAATGCTGCCTCCATTCCTGCGACCACGGCTATCTGGTGCGCGTTGACATCGTCAAAGCCTTCACGGATGGCGTTGACGCCACTCTTGTAAGCAGGATCACTCTTGCTCAGCAATTGCAGTAACGTCCGGGTTTTTGACGTTGAGAATTTGAACGGGTTATTTTCCGCGGGGCGGATCATGGTCTGATCCAGTCTGAATTCACTCTTGATGTGGGTGCGCCCACCCAGGGTCTGGATCAGGCCCTCGGTGAACATGACCAGCATCCTGCCCGCCTGTTCGAATAAAACATCCTGCTCAAAGCCTGCAATCTGGCTCAGCTCCAGACCCGCACCCCGCGCAAAAGCGGCGGTAGCATTGCTGCCATGAGCGGGTGCGGCAGCTGTGACCGGTGCCGCAGTAGGCTGCACCACCGGACCTGGCGGTACCAGGTCTTCCACGATTTCCGGTTCATCCGCGGGCGGAGGCGGACTGGTAACTTCGGGTGGTGCCGGGGTTTCGGGAACTTTGAACAGACCGGTTGCTTCGTCCCAGTCATCCGGAAAGTCACCGCTGCCGGACGATCCGGACGTGTCAGGATCTTCCGGTATCTTGAGCATGCCGGTTGTCTCATCCCAATCATCGGGAAATTCGTCGGGAAAGGCATCCTGGAACTTCTGGGGACCGGGCGGGCTTGCGACAGAACCGGGGCTCGCAGGTTTGAATGCTTCGCGCAAGGGGGTGTGCCGTTGTCGCAGTTTCTCTGCGGAGTCCTGCTCCTCAATGTCCAGGTTGTCATCGTCAAAGCCCATCAGGCTGTCAATGCTGACATGGCCAGCCAGCGGGTTATCACCCAGTGATGACAAGGGCTTGTCAAGGTCCTCGAGAAAATCATCTTCCGCGGTATGCGCCGGACTGCGGGAAACCGGTTCTGAGAACGGGTCATCGTCAAATGGATCACCCTCGGAAAAGGGTTCTGAAGCCACCGGCTTGCCGGCGCTTTCAAACGGATCGCCGAAGGGGTCCGCCCCGACCATTGTCTCTTCATTACTGGTGAACGGGTTGCCCGCCAGTGCTTCGTCTTCGATGACCACTTCAAACTCGTAATCACCGATCCTGAATCTGTCGCCGGGATTCAACTGGACCGGCTCATTCCGGGTCAAGCGCGTCTCGGACCCGTTCAGGAAAACACCATTGGTGCTGGTGTCCGTTATGCGGTAGTGGTCGCCCTCCTTGTGGATACGGCAATGCACACCGGACAGGAACCGCTGTGGGTCGGGAATGGCCCAGTCATTCTCGTGATTTCTACCGATCGTAAACGAATCGGATTCAGCATGATAAACCGATGGCTGACTGGGAGTCAGTCGCTGGTAACTGGTGATTTTTAAGCTTAATGACATCGCTAATCAGTCTCCACGATGCGTCCTTGATTCGTAAAATAAAAGCATAACACGGATGGTTTACTCCTCAACTGAAATGGCAGTTATTATTTTTTATTGCCCTGTCTGCAATGAATATCGACACTTAAAATCGTGTCATTCAACCACGGGATTTTATTCCAAAACAACACCTTATTGATAGAACCTGGTTCACACAAGCCACGCTGACGTCTGCGTATGTTGCGCCTCATTGAATTTACACTATACTCTATAGACGATATTAATATATCTTGTAATCACGACATCAAAAACAGCGAAAGCTCCAGATTCGAAGTGCTCTGATTCCACATAGTTTGAATGGATGCACCATCAGAAGATTTGCTACGGATTGGAGACGATTGCTCAATGGGAGGGAAGAATGCGACTTTCGGCTGAAGAGTTGGCCCAGCCAGTTTCCGATGAATTGCCATGTGGTGAAGACCTGGAATACGACCCAGTTTTCCAGCAAATGGAAGTCATGATGCAGACGACCGCCGAACAGGAATTCGGTGATACCGTAATACCTGGTTCCGGTCCTGACTGGAAAAGCGTTGCCCAGCAGGTTGAAGATCTCAACAAACGAACACGTGATTTGCGGGTGCTGACCTACGGAGCACTCGCCGACTTGAATCTAAAGGGCCTGAAGGCTTTTAGTGAGTCACTGGAATCACTCAACACCTGCATGGAAGTCCATTGGGATAGCATCTATCCAGAACTGGATGCCGACGATGATAACGACCCAACCATGCGTTTCAATTGTCTACAGATACTGAATGACCACGATATTGTCAGTGTTGGGCTCGAGAACGCCCCGTTGATAGAAGTCAGGGGCCTGGGTGCATTTTCACTACGGTCCATTGAACTGGCAGAGGGCAAGGTGAGCCCCACCGGTGATGAGGAAGTCCAGGATGTCAGCTTGATACAAGGGGCATTTGGCAGTGCGGATGCTGAAGTCTTAAAAGCTTTGGGTGAAGGCGTGGCCGGTTCGATTACGCAGCTCAAACGCACCGCTGAACTCTGGGACCAACTGGCCACAAATTCGGTGTCCCTGAGTATTGATGTGACACTCAAGGCTTTAGGTGAGATTCAACAGGCCGTGAGTAAATACGCACCTGTTGCGGCGGCAGTATTTGAAGATGAACCACTTGACGAAGACGGTGATGAAGCCGTCCAGTCCGGATCAAGGGATACGCAAGCACCGGTCACTGGCGCGATCAATAGCCGGGCCGATGTGGTGCGTATGATCGATAAAATATGTGAGTACTACTCTACCAACGAACCGTCCAGTCCAATTCCCCTGTTATTGCGCAGGGCGCAACGTCTAGTACCCAAGTCATTTGTCGAAATCCTCGAGGACCTTGCCCCCGAGGGCATCTCCCAGGTACAGATGATCAGCGGATTCACGGAGTAACAGTGTTTGATTATTGCGGGTAACAGTCAGAGCAAAGTGAGGTTTAGCAACATTTTTGTTTTTTTAATTTGAACTAAAATCAGGAGACGAATAATGGGTGATAGTAGTCAAAAATTTATTGCGCGCAATCGCGCGCCGCGTGTTCAGATCGAATACGACGTTGAGCTCTATGGCTCGGAAAAGAAAGTTCATTTGCCATTTGTGCAAGGCGTATTAGCGGATCTTGCCGGTAACCCAGCGGAGCCGCAACCCGCGGTCGCGGATCGTAAATTCCTGGAATTTGACGTCGATAATTTCGATGATCGCATGCAAGCCATGAAGCCGCGCGCGGCGTTTCGTGTTGATAACACGCTGACCGGTGAAGGCCAGTTAAGTGTTGACCTGACATTTGAAAGCATGGACGATTTTTCACCCGATGCGGTTGCACGCAAGGTTGATTCCCTGAACAAACTGCTCGAAGCACGTACACAGCTGGCCAACCTGGTGACCTATATGGATGGCAAGACCGGGGCGGAAGAATTGATTGCAAACGCCATTAAGGATCCCGCACTTTTGCAGTCGCTGGTGGCCGCTCCAAAACCGGATGACGGTTCCACAGGCGAGGGTGAGAAATAGCCATGGCTGAAGAAAAGAAAGTTTCCGGACAAAAGGCGGCAACGGCAGTTGCTGAAACGAGTGATTTTGCATCACTGTTAAACAAGGAATTCAAACCTAAAAGCGATCGCGCCAAGGAAGAAATCAGTTCTGCGGTAGAAACCCTGGCAGAGTATGTATTGAAAGATACCGCGGTGGTATCCGAGGACGCAGTCGCTTCAATCGAGGCGCTGATCGCACAAATCGATCAGAAGCTGACCGAACAGATTAACAAGATCATGCACCATGAAGATTTCCAGCAATTGGAAAGCGCATGGCGTGGCCTCTCCTACATGGTGAACAACACCGAGACGGATGAGTCACTGAAGATCAAGGTCATGAGCATATCGAAAAAAGATTTGCACAAGACACTTAAAAAATACAAAGGCACTGCATGGGACCAGAGCCCGCTATTCAAGGCGATGTACGAGCAGGAATACGGCCAGTTCGGTGGTGAGCCTTTCGGTTGCCTCACGGGTGATTACTATTTTGACCATTCTCCCCAGGATGTGGAAACCCTCAGGGGGATGGCGCAAATTCTGTGCAGCCATGCATGCACCATTTATTTCAGCAGTTGCGCCGAAAACGCTGCAGTTTGATTCATGGAGCGAATTGAGTAACCCGCGTGATCTGACCAAGATTTTCGGTACACCCGAATACGCTGCATGGCGTTCCCTGCGTGAATCTGATGATGCCCGCTACCTGGGTCTCGCGATGCCGCGTTTCCTTGGTCGTACACCCTACGGTGCCAACACCGATCCGGTTGAAGCATTTGATTTCGAAGAAGATACGGAAGGCGCTGATTCATCCAACTACACCTGGTGCAATGCCGCGTATGCCATGGCTACAAATATCAACAAGTCATTTAAACTGTATGGCTGGTGTTCACGTATTCGTGGTATCGAGTCCGGCGGTGCCGTTGAGAACCTGCCGACCCACTCCTTCCCAACGGACGACGGCGGCACGGATATGAAGTGCCCGACTGAGATCGCAATCAGTGATCGCCGCGAAGCCGAATTGGCCAAAAATGGTTTCATGCCATTGATTCACAAGAAAAATTCTGATTTTGCGGCGTTTATCGGTGCTCAATCACTACAAAAACCGCAAGAGTACGAAGACCCTGACGCTACGGCCAATGCCAACCTGGCTGCGCGTCTGCCCTACCTGTTTGCAACCTGTCGGTTTGCGCATTATCTGAAGTGTATCGTGCGTGACAAGATCGGCTCTTTCAAGGAAAGGGAAGACATGGAGACATGGCTCAATAAGTGGATTAATCAGTACGTTGATGGTGATCCGGCGGGCTCCAGTGAAGCCACCAAGGCACGTAAGCCACTGGCAGATGCAGAAGTTGTGGTAGAAGCGGATGAATCTAATCCGGGCTATTATCGCTCGCGTTTCTATCTGCGGCCCCACTATCAACTGGAAGGTTTAACGGTGTCCCTGCGCCTGGTTTCCAAGCTGCCATCAGCCAAGAGCTAGGGCGTGACGGGACGGGTTACAACTCTGAAAAGCACTCCGGGGCCCAATGGCCCTGGAGTATTGTGAGATATTTCACAGCAATTACCTGATGTTTGGACTACATTGTAAGTGAGGACAGGTTGCTTTGCCTGCAGTTGGCAGGAAAGTTTCTCAGCAATCCCCAGGTAAGTGTTTAACTGGTTTTTTAACATATAAATTCAAGAGGATTATCATTATGGGTGTTCATTTAAAAATTGATGGAATCGACGGCGAGTGCACGGCATCAAAGCACGAAAAATGGATCGACTTGCAAGGTTGGAGCTGGGGCGTTAGCAATAGTTCCAGCGTAGGCGTTGGTACCGGTATGAGCCGGGGTACGTCGAGTATCCAGGACCTGAGTGTTCAGAAAGTCATGGACAGTGCCAGCAGCAAAATTTTCATTTCCTGCTGTACCGGCAAGGTCTACCCGGAGATGAAATTGCATTGCACCTCGGTACAGGGTGACGATGAACCCGAAGTATGGCTGGAAATTATACTGACTGACTGTATTTTTACTTCCTGCCAGGAAAATGGTTCGTCTTTCGAACCGGGTGGCAATGAGTCGGTAACGATTGCCTTCAAGGAACTCTCAGTTGATGTCTTTGTACAGGATGAGAAGGGTAAACTGAAGAGCAGCGGTGTGAAGACTTACGATGTGGCGGGCACCAAAGGTACCCAGTAACACGAGGGGTATCCCCACGCAGTTCTTCACTACTGAAAACCTTTTCAAGGCGGGCCGGCTACCGGTCCGCCTTGGTCAATCTGAATTTAGCCAAACCGGGTAATTACCCGGAAACCGGATTAAACCATGACTGCCGAATTATTAATACACGCCGGCGATCCGAAGGGTGCCCTTGAGGCGCTTCAGGCGCAGGTCAAAAAGAATCCCACCGATCCCAAGTTACGTATTTTTCTTTTTCAGTTACTGGCCGTCAACGGGCAGTGGAAACGTGCCCAGACGCAACTCGAATTGGCTGGTCAATTAGATCCGGAAGCCGATCCGATGGTGCAGGCCTATCGGGATGTGCTCAACTGCGAGTTACACCGGGAAGCCGTTTTTGCAGGTAAGAGCAAACCGTTGATATTTGGTGAGCCGGAGGAATGGGTTGCATCCCTGGTCGAAGCACAACAGGCGTTTGCAAAGGGTGACATGGCACTGTTTGCGAGTCTCAATGCCCAGGCCTTCGAAAAAGCGGATACACGCAGCGGCCGGATTAATGACGAAGGTTTTAGCTGGCTGGCTGATGCGGACCAGCGGTTTGGCCCGGTCTTTGAGTTTATTTTCAATGGACAGTATTACTGGGTTCCAATGTCCCGATTGCGTAAATTGCACACCGACAAACCAACAGACCTGCGCGATCTGCTGTGGTTGCCCGCCGAGGTGATGTGGATCAACGGCGGTAAACTGATGGTGATGGTACCCGCGCGTTACCCGCATATTGAAGGGGTATCCGGGCCTGGTTTATTGGGTCGCCGCACCGACTGGCTCTCACATGGCGATGACATCACCGAGGGTACGGGGCAACGCCTGTTTGCGACCGATGTAAAGGATTACCCGATCCTCGAAGTTCGCAGTATTGAATTCGATGAGTAATGACTGAGAATGGGACAATGGTCCCTTAAAGAAAGACTGCAACCTTCCTTGCTGGACCGGTTGACGGATTTAGAGCCCGAAAAAAGCCAGGAGAGCAGTTCGCAACAGAGCATGAGCCAACAACAGTTCAAGCAGGCGGTTATCCGTGACCTTGGCTGGTTGCTCAATTCCGTAGCGCTTGATGTATGCGTTGACCTTGAGCGTTTCCCCGAAGTTACCCGTTCGGTGCTCAACTATGGTCTGCCGGACCTGTCCGGGCATACGTCTTCCACGGTCGATGTCCGCAGCGTGGAAAAATCAATACGGGAAGCGATTCACCAGTTTGAGCCGCGTATTTTACGCAATAGCCTTAAAGTGAAGGTTCACTCAAACCCTGATGCCATGTCTCATAATTCGATGGTTTTTGAGATCGAAGGCGCGGTTTTTGGTCAACCTTCACCATTCCAGGTTGTCCTGAAAAGTGAACTGGATCTCGAATGCGGTGAATTCAAACTGGCGGAAAGTAGCGGCTGATCGGATATGGATACAAGATTATTACACCACTA
Source organism: uncultured Gammaproteobacteria bacterium (assembly GCA_963704855.1). Classification (GTDB taxonomy): domain Bacteria; phylum Pseudomonadota; class Gammaproteobacteria; order Xanthomonadales; family SZUA-36; genus SZUA-36. Next base: position 356,314 of record CAVPHY010000004.1, on the reverse strand, counting down.
CAACATTGAACTCGACTTCATGCGTGAAATGGGCAATGAGTTTGCTCATCATTTCCCGAAAGTTGCGGGAAGGCTGGGTATGGAAGGCCTGGAATGCGCGGATCCCTATGTCGAACGCATGCTCGAGGGTTTTGCTTTCCTGACCGCGCGTGTGCAGCTCAAGATCGAAGAAGAGTACCCGAAGTTCTGCCAGCATCTGTTGGAAATTGTTTACCCGGATTACCTGGCTCCGCTTCCATCCATGACGGTTGTGCAATTGCAACCCGATTGTGGTGATACGGACCTGGCGAAAGGGGTCACTATCGAGAGGGGAACCTCTCTAAAGAGTGGTCTTGGACCCAACATGCAAACGTCGTGCGAGTACAGAACTTCGCATGATGTTAAGTTGTTTCCGGTGACGGTCGCCGAAGCGGAATACCTGGGAACCCGTGCGGCCCTGGCAAATCTTGGGATCAAACCCGGACGCCACGTTTCAGCCGGTATACGCATCAGCATAGAGGCAGCCAAAGGCGTCGATATTGCCATGCTGGAAATGAAGGAATTACCGTTGTTTCTCGGCGGCAGTGGCACCGTGCCCATGGCTTTATATGAGCACATGCTGGCTGGCGTGTGTGGATTTACGATCATCACCGGCGACAAAAAAGACCGGCAGGTTTTTCCGCTTTCCAGGGACAATGTGAGTTCGTTCGGGTTTGAGCCCGAACAGGCCATGCTCAATTACAAGTCGCGATCATTCGAAGGATACCGGCTGTTAAGGGAGTATTTTGCTTTTCCTGAGCGCTTCCGGTTTATCAATTTCACCGGTCTCGACAAGGTTTTGCGCAAAGCCAGTGGGCAGAAATTCGAGTTGGTGATTCACCTGGATAACCGCAACAATGACTTGGAAAACATCATTGGTAAAAACAACTTCATACCCTTCTGCGTGCCGGCCATCAACCTGTTTACCAAGCGCGCCGACCGCATAACGCTCAACTCACGGGACCACGAATTTCATGTTCTGGCTGACCGGAGCCGGCCACTGGACTACGAGGTGCACCAGGTTCGATCCGTTGTCGGTTATGGCAAACAAGCCGATGAGCGTCAGAACTTTTTACCGTTCTATGGCCTCAAGGATGACCATTCCCCGGTTGAACACTCGGCGTTTTTCTCGGTCCGGAGACGACCCCGGATGTTGTCATCCAAACAACACTCGAGGGGTGCGCGCTCGGGGTACCTCGGTCAGGAGGTATTTATTTCGCTGGTGGATTCCAATGAATCACCCTATAGCTCCAAACTGGCGCAACTTGGCATAGACACCCTGTGCAGCAATCGCGACCTGCCAATGCAGATGCCCCTCGGCCAGAAGGATGGTGACTTCACTTTGGATGCGAATGCACCGATTGAAAAGATACGCTGTGTGGCAGGGCCAACACGACCCGATGTGCAAGCCACGACCGGTGATTACGCGTGGCGGCTTATCAATCACCTGTCGCTAAATTTCCTGTCGTTAATCGATGACAACCCGGACGAGGGAGCCGCTGCCTTACGCGAGTTGCTGCAGCTTTACAGCAATGGTCATACCGTTGGCGAACGCCAGATCCGGGGGTTGCTGAGCGTTTCATCCAAGGCGATAACATGCCGTTTACCCATTCCGGGCCCGATCAGCTTCGGTCGGGGTCTGCAGATTACAATTACACTGGATCCGGGCGGGTTTGAAGCCGGCGGGATGTATTTGTTCGGTTTGGTGCTGACAGAGTTTTTCCGTAAGTACGTGTCGATCAACCACATGACCGAAACTATCGTGTTAACAGATAACAAAATCGAGGTAGCCAGATGGCCAGTGAAGGCGGGTCTGAGACCTCTGTTGTAAGTTTTCTCACCGAGGTCAGTGAAAAGCCATATCGCTATGGTTTCTTCCAGACGGTTCGGCGTATCAATTGCTTCTACAAAGACAAGCCGATTACCGGACACGCTTTCAGACCATCGGATGACCCCATCAGGTTTACCCAGGAACCCTATACTTTTTTTGCACCTGCAACGCTGGCCGGACTGGAGATTGACAGCAACAGCCAGTATCCGCGGTTATCGCAACGGTTTCTTGGCCTGTTTGGCCCCAATGGCCCCTTGCCACTGCACCTGACAGAGTATGCACGGGATCGCTCACGGCACCATCGCGATCACGCCATGGCGCGCTTTGCGGATATGTTTCATCACCGGGTAGTGAGTTTGTTCTATGCCGCCTGGGCGCAGTCACAACCCGTTGTACAATTTGACCGGCCTGACAAAGACCGGTTCGCAATGTATGTTGGCTCCCTGTTCGGACTTGGTCTGCCCAGCCTGCGCAATGTCGATGCGATGCACCATATTTCCAAATTGGGTTTTGCCGGTCACCTGAGCAGTTTGCCACGTCATGTCAGTGGCCTGAGATCTCTGGTCAGCGAATATTTTGATGTGCCGGTCCAAGTACGTGAATTCATCGCCCACTGGATGAGAATACCTAAAAACGATCGTTTCCAGCTTGGTGAGAGCAGTATGAAAGGCTGCCTGGGTCAGGATACGATCATTGGCGAACGGGTCTGGCAACGTCAGGACAAGTTCCAGGTTCGCGTGGGCCCGCTCGGTCTTGAGCGCTATGAATCCTTTCTGCCAACGGGCAAGTCCTTTAACGCGCTGGTATCCGCTGTCAGGAATTATGTCGGCATGGAGCTTTTATGGGAGATCAGCCTCGTCCTCAAAAAAGAAGAAAAACCCGTGACCTGCCTTGGCAAACGCGGCGCACTGGGCTGGACCAGTTGGCTTGAAACTGATAGCCAGGTCGACCATGTTGAAGACCTGCTGTTGCAGGTTCAGAACTATGTTCACTAAGAATTACAACCATATCAATTATTAACCACACCAGTAGGAAGGAGTTAGAACCGTGACAGAAATCAGCAGAACGGCACTATTTGGGAAACTGAACAGTTTGCTTTACCAGGGAATTGAAAGTGCAACTGTATTTTGCAAGATGCGCGGTAACCCGTACGTTGAACTGGTTCACTGGCTGCAACAGATTCTGCAGTTACAGGACTCCGATCTGCGGCGCATAGTCGACCATTTTGATATTGAAATCGGTCACCTGGCAGCTGATTTTACCAAGGCGCTGGATCGTTTGCCGCGGGGCGCGAGCTCAGTCAGTGATCTGTCGTCACACCTTGAAGAAGCTGTGGAGCGCGCGTGGGTGTATGGCAGCCTGATGTACCAGTCACCGCAGATCCGCAGTGGTTACCTGGTCATCGGGATATTGAAAAGCCGGGCCCTGAGAAGTGAACTGCTGGGTATTTCAAAGCAATTTGACAGCATCAAGATCGATACACTGGTGGATCAGTTTGACAAGATCACGGGCGGGTCCCCGGAAGACCGCCTGGCCGCATCGGATGGTACCGACCTGGCATCGGCCGGTGGTGCCGGGGGGCAAGCGGCTGGAGCGCTTGGAAAAGGTGATGCATTGGCAAAGTATACCGTCGACCTGACCGAGCAGGCCCGTAGCGGTGAACTGGATCCCATCGTCGGTCGCGATGAAGAAATCCGGCAGATTATTGACATCCTGATGCGGCGCCGGCAGAACAACCCAATCCTGATCGGTGAGGCAGGTGTCGGAAAGACCGCAGTCGTGGAAGGTTTCGCAATGCGCCTGGCGGCCGGGGACGTACCTCCGCAGTTAAAAAATGTCGCCCTGAAAGCCCTGGATCTTGGCCTGTTACAGGCCGGTGCCAGTATGAAAGGTGAGTTTGAGCAGCGCTTGCGTACGATCATTGACGAGGTTCACGCCTCGGAAGTACCCATCATATTGTTTATTGACGAGGCACATACCCTGATTGGCGCAGGTGGCCAGGAGGGCACCGGTGATGCTGCCAACCTGCTGAAGCCGGCCCTGGCCCGCGGCACCTTGCGTACGGTTGCTGCAACGACCTTTGCCGAGTACAAAAAGTACATAGAGAAAGACCCGGCCCTGACGCGGCGTTTTCAGACCGTGCAGGTCGGTGAACCGGGTGAGGATAAATGTATCCGTATGTTGCGGTGCATATCTCCTGTAATGGAACGTCATCACCAGGTACAGGTCTTTGACGAAGCCGTCGCCGCTGCAACGACCCTGGCACATCGATATATTCCTGCCCGGCAACTACCCGACAAAGCGGTCAGCCTGCTGGATACCGCCTGTGCGCGTGTTGCAGTGGCATTGCATGCGACACCGGCTCCCCTGGAGGACTCGCTGAATCGCATCACGGCATTGGAACTGGAAGAGGAGATTCTGGGGCGTGAAAGCGCCGTCGGGCATGCCAATGCAAAACGCTCGGAAAAACTGGCACAGGAGTTAAGCGAGGAGCACGCACGCTGTGCGGACTTGACCGAACGCTGGAACAATGAAAAAGCGCTGGTCGATCAAATTCTTCAACTACGCCAGAAGCTTGTCAGCCTTATTGGCGCGGAAGCCGCCGCCGGTAGCGAGAATCCGGCGGCCGCTGACGGGCTCCCGGATACGGGCGCTGCTGTTGAGCCAACGCCAACGGCAGCGGTGGCTGACGCAGGTGACAGTGCGGCAGCAGAGGATGAGGGAACGGTAAACGATGAAGCCTCGCTCAGAATTTCGCTCGATAATCTGCAGAACGAACTGAAGGCATTGCAGGGTGATCAACCTTTGGTATTCCATAGTGTTGACGCCGCCGCAGTTGCCTCGGTGGTTGAAGACTGGACCGGTATTCCGGTCGGTAGCATGGTCAAGGACGAAATCGAAAGCATCCTGCACATGACAGACCATTTACGCCAACGCGTAGTTGGACAGGATCATGGACTGGAAATGATCGTAAGCAGGGTGCAGACCAGCCGTGCCCAACTGGACAACCCGACCAAGCCCATTGGTGTGTTCATGTTGTGTGGCCCCAGTGGTGTGGGCAAGACAGAAACTGCACTGGCGCTTGCCGAGTCGTTATACGGCGGCGAGCAAAACCTGATCACCATCAATATGAGTGAATTCCAGGAGGCCCATACCGTTTCCACCCTCAAGGGCGCACCGCCCGGCTACGTGGGTTATGGTGAGGGCGGGGTTCTGACCGAAGCTGTCCGCCGCCGTCCTTACAGCGTGGTGTTACTGGATGAGGTGGAAAAAGCTCACCCGGATGTGCATGAGATTTTCTTCCAGGTATTTGACAAGGGTGTCATGGAAGATGGCGAGGGCCGCATGATTGATTTCAGAAACACGCTCATTCTGCTGACATCGAATGTCGGCAGCGAGTTGATCATGAATTTCGCCAAGGATCCGGAGTTGATGCCCGATCCAGAAAGCATTGCCAAGGCCTTGCGCGAGCCCCAGCTGAAGATTTTCCCGGCGGCCTTGCTGGGTCGTATTGTCAGTATTCCGTACTATCCACTGAGCGACGAGGTGCTGCACATGATCATCGTCCTGCAGTTGAAACGCATCGTTAAGCGGATGGCCGCAAACCACGATATTCCACTGACCTATACCGATGCAGTACTGGCGTTGATTGCGGCACGTTGTACCGAACTTGAAAGCGGGGGACGTATGATCGATGCCATCCTGACCAATACGGTATTGCCCCAGATCAGCCGGGAACTGTTGTCCCGTATGGCCCAGGGCACCCCATTGACGGCGGTTGAAATTGATGCAGTGGACGATAATTTCGTTTATAACTTCAGCTGAGGTACAAGCGCCCGCCGAAACCGGCGGGCGCCAGGTGGCCAGCAAGCATTTGACAGGAAAACCGTTTACCTGCTGCCAATACAGGTGAATTCAATACAATATTGATGCTGGTGCAGGGTTTTCCCCAGGTAGATTTTCCCGCTGCCTTTCAGCTCCATGCTGGAGCGGTGGATGCTTTCGATTGTATTGCCGCTTACGATCACACTGCCGTTGGTGCTGAAATCACGCAGTAGGAATTGACCGTTGCGGTACTGAAACTCAGCGTGTTCACGCGATATGGTTGGATGATCGATGACCTGGTCACAGTCCATGCCGCGGCCAAAAAGAAAGCGTACAAGCATGGGGTCGAAGCGCATTTGCCTCGTGAGATACCGGGCTGTCATCAGGAATGACCTGTTCGGGACTTCCCTGGTTGAAGCGACCTCGGTGATGGCCTCCTGGTCGTGTGGCACCAGTAATTCATATACCTCGAGCATCCCCGATTTACCCTGCAGGCTTATTTGTCCGACCCGGCGTAGCTGATCGCGGAGGTTCTCCCTGATTGAAGCGATGGTGACGGCTGAAATCAGGCTTTGATTAGCCTTCGCCTGTTGCGCGAGACGCGCCGCGATATTAACCGTGTCCCCGTATACGCTATTGCTTACGCTGACCACCGCACCGCTGTTGATACCCACCCGCATAGCCAGTTGATACTCCTGCATTGAGACGTTTTTCTGCATTTCGGAGTGAATCTGTTGAGCTGTTATCAGGGCGTCTTCGGGTGTGTTGAAGGTGCACATGACCTCATCGCCTATCGTGCCAATCACGGTTCCATGGTTTTTCCTGGCAATTTCTGCAGCCAGGTTCAAGGCCCCCATAATCAGGTCCAGGGCAGCCTCGTCACCAATCGTCTCAAATAAAACGGTGCTTCGGCAAATATCCGAGAACAGAATGGTCAAGCCTTTGGGAACGGGTTCAGTCATCAAAAAAAACGATCAATGGTCATTGAGCCTCAAGGTACAAAATTTTCAGCCTGTTCTAAACTATACTATGAACACGAGCGACTTATCGCCATGAGCGATACAAACATTCAAATCAGAGTTACTACTGCTGTAGTTTACTAAATATTTGTTCACGATTGCCGGGGGCAGAGTGCGAAATCGGGATACTCTTTTTTCAGAACTGTCTGAGCTTGATCGCAAGAATATTCTTGACCAGTGCACACGGCGCACGGTTGGTCCCCGCATGGTCATAGTCAGCCAGGGCAGCCGCGGACGTGACATGTTTATCGTGGTATCCGGCAGTCTGAAAGTATCGGTATTGTCCGACGAGGGCAAAGAGATTTCCTTCGTGGTATTGCGTCAGGGCGACTACTTTGGTGAACTGTCCTTGATCGATGGTCGCCGACGCAGCGCCACCGTCACTGCAATTGAGGCTTCCGAGTTACTGGTGTTGGGTCACGCCGAGTACCAGAACCTGCTGCAGAATCATCCACATACGGCCACTCACTTTTTGACCCGTTTGTTGTTAACGCTAGCAAACCGCCTGAGGGCAACGGATGAGCTTTATCAGGACTCGGTGTTTCTCGATGTTTCGGCGCGCCTGGCCAAGTTCCTCCTCAACGCGAGTGCCGCAGACAAGGACTTGGTTCCGGCGCAAAGAAGTCTGAATGTAAATTTATCGCAGTACGAGTTGGGCACACTGGTCAACGCGTCAAGAGAGAGCGTCAACAAGCAACTGCGGGACTGGGAGGGGCAGGGTATCATCCAGCTCGAGAAGGGTAAAATCACGCTATTGAAGCCGGAACGCCTGCAACGTAAAGCGGAGGGGCTGTAACCCCGTAAACTGTGACCCGGTTCATACCCGCAGTTGAAGTAACGTATGAAAATTAACTGCTAGAATGAAACAGGGTATTTAGATAATCAATTTGGATTGCTCATATGGCATTAAAAAAGACTGAAGACACAAATTTCCCCGTCAGAATCACATCTGCATTGGCTGGTGATTTGCTGGTGGACTCGATGACGGGCGAAGAACAGATGGGCCGGTTATTTGTTTTTCACCTGGAACTGATGAGTGAGAACCCCGAATTGCATTTCGATAAAGTGGTGGGCCAACAGGTTTCCATATCACTCATGCTTGAAAAGGGTGAGAGATATTTTAACGGTTATATAACCGAATTCCGCTATGCAGGTAGCAGAGACCGATTCAGCAGGTACCAGGCGACGGTTAGGCCCTGGTTCTGGTTCCTGACACGAACCTCGGACTGTCGAATTTTCCAGGATATGACGGTACCGGATATCATCAAGCAGGTCTTCAGCGATAATGGTATGGCTGATTTCAAACCTCTCTTGAAAAACAAATACAGGAAGTGGGACTACTGTGTTCAATACCGCGAGTCGGATTTCAACTTTGTCAGCCGACTCATGGAACAGGAAGGCATTTACTATTACTTTGAGCACAAAGCTGATAAACATGTGCTGGTCATGGCTGATGATATTTCTGCACACAGCGCATTTCCAGATTACAAAGAGGTAACATTCCACGCTGCCTCGGGTAGCCGGGGTGAGATATTCGAGGACCACCTCGATATTTGGACGCCGACTCAATCAATCATGCCCAGCAAATATATGTTGCGGGATTTTAATTTTGAGAATCCAAATTCAAAGTTGATCGTAAAAAGTGTGAAGCCAAACAAACATGATATGCCTCCAACACTTGACGCAGAGATTTATGATTATCCCGGTGAATATTCTGAAAGTTCCGATGGGGATAATTATGTAAAGATTCGCCTTGAGGAACTTCAGTGCCAGCAGGAAAGAATACATGCCGGCGGTACCGCCAGGGGGATGTCACCGGGTTGCCTGTTCACCTTGACTGACCACCCGCGTGCGGATCAGAAGAAGGAGTACCTGGTACTTTCAGTCGTTCATACCATCAATAATAAGGGGTTCGATTCAGGTAGTGGCGATTCCATGGAGTTGTATCACTGCAGTATCGTGGTAATGGATAAGGACAAGCCTTTCCGGTCCGAACGCATCACTCCAAAACCCATTGTGCAGGGCCCTCAAACCGCGATTGTTGTCGGTCGTGAAGGTGATGAAATTACCACTGATTCGTATGGTCGCGTGATCGTTCAATTTCATTGGGATCGTTATGGGAAGAAAAACGAGAACAGTTCCTGCTGGGTGCGTGTTTCACAGTTGTGGGCCGGCAAGCAATGGGGCGCAATGCATATACCGCGCATCGGTCAGGAGGTCATTGTCAGTTTCATAGAAGGCGACCCTGATCGGCCCATTATCACAGGCAGGGTATACAACGCGGTCAACATGCCTCCGTACGATCTGGAAGCGAACAAGACCCAGAGTGGCATCAAGTCCCGCAGCACCCTGGAGGGTGGACCGGATAACTTCAATGAAATTCGCATGGAAGATTATCTGGGCGAAGAGGAGTTGTATATCCAGGCCGAGAAAAATGAAAACATCCTGGTCAAGCACAACAAGGGTGAGAAGGTAGGCAACAACGAAACCATTAACATCGGTAACGATCGTGTGGAAATTGTAGGGCATGACGAGACTATCACCGTCAAAAATGATCGTAAGGAACAGGTTGAACACGATGAAACCCTGGACGTTGGTAACAATCGTGAACGCAATGTGGGTGTTGACGAAACCATCAACATCGGGTCGGACAGGAAACACAACGTTGGCAAAAATGAAACGATTACGATCGCGGATGACCAGAATGTCGAGATAGGCAAGAATATGGGGATCGCCGTCGGAAAAAACCGCGACCTCGCCGTTGCGGAAAACCATGAGATCAGCGTTGGAAAGAATGAGAATCGCGACATTGGCAAACAGCTGGTCATCAAGGCGGGCGATTCAATTCTATTGGAATGTGGTAGCGCCAGTATCGCCTTGAAGAAGAACGGCGACATCAGTATCAAGGGCAAAAACGTTGTCGTGGAAGGTTCCGGCAAGATTGGAGTCAAGGCATCGAGCACCGTTACCATCAAGGGATCAAAGGTGCTGCAAAACTGATGAGTTTTCATTGCATTGTTAATGTGAACGGAAAAACCGTGATCTGTGAGTGTGTCTATTAATGGAAGTGATCAATAAATCACCCTTCCAGGTAAAAACCATGTTGCTGCAGGATTTGAACGGTCGAGACCAGGTGGTGGTTGCAGTAAAAGCGACCTTTGATATCGGTGAGAACGGGGTTTTATCCATCGCACAAGAGCAGGTTGAAGTTCTGATGCAGGACGAATTTGCAGGGGAGCCCGGATCATCCAGCATAATAAGGGAGTGTGAGGCCACGCTGCCCAAACTGACCACGGATGTGATCGTAAATGGCCACGTTTTTGGTGGACCGGGTATTAAGCAGCTTGACGCCGGTATTCGTGTTGGTAATTTAAGGAACGTGTGCAGGGTGTTTGGTGAAAGAAACTGGATAAAGAAAACAGGCGGTGCATCCCTTTCAGATCCAAAGCCTTTTGAACAGGTTTCGCTTACCTACGAGAATTCATTTGGTGGTTTTGATACCAGTAACGAAAAACCGGAGTTGCATGAATCAGAAAGCCGCAATCCGATCGGTTGCGGTTTTGTTGCAAACAAGTCGAAATTGCCAATTGAGGCAATTCGGGTTCCCTCCATTGAAGACCCGGGCCAGTTAATAAGCAGCCTGACAGACCGCCCGTGTCCTGTCGGTTTCGGGTTTTTGGCGCCACTGTGGCAACCGAGGTTTTCATTTGCCGGCACCTACGATCAACAATGGCAAGATGAACGTGCGCCCTTATTGCCCGAGGATTTTGACCACCGTTTCTATAACTCGGCCAACCCAAAGCTGATTTCAGACAGCTACTTCCAGGGCACTGAGACCATACAATTGATTAACCTGGGAAAGAACAGGAAACTTCAGTTTCAGTTGCCGGGAATTGTGCTTGATATTGTCAATGTAAGCAGGTCATCCAGAAGATCCATTCTCGAGCCCAAATTGAATACCGTTGTAATAGAAGCCGATGAACCGCGTGTTACCCTGCTCTGGAAAGCAACGGAAGATGTTTATCAAAAGGTTCACAAATTATGGTTTACCCGGGTAAGGGCCAATGTCTGAGAAAAACATCGTAATATCAGGTGTTGGAATGGTAAGTGCTATCGGCAACGATTGGGAGCAGTCCTGTGCCGCACACCGGGCAGGTGTTAACCAGTTTTTGGCGTATGAGGATTTTTACCCCGAGAATGAAGAAATGGACTTCAGTGAACCGGAGCCATTGACAGCGGCCAGATCGCCATTAATTGGATCTCAAATGGAGGAGTTGCGGGCACCCGGGTTAATTGTGCCTGCTTTACAGGATCTGATTTCCAACTCAGACATCAGCAGGGAAATGTTTGACTCAACGATCGTTCTGACCGCCGTTTCACCTGGCGTGAGCGCCGAGCATGAAAAAAGACTGTTCGAGGCATACAGGCAGGAAATACTGAAACTGAGCCTGAACTGCGCTGCCAAGAGGAAAATGATCAAGGCCGGGAACACCGGCTTTGCAGAAATGCTGATTGCAGCAAAAAACTTGTTAGAATCGGGTCAATGCGAGTCGTGCATTTTGCTGGCCGTCGATTCCCTCAATAGTTTTGAGACCTTGAAGGGTCTTGACGAAATGGAGCGTATCAAGGGCAAGAAAAATCCAAGCGGCCTGATACCGGGCGAATCAGCGGTAGCAATCATTGTTGAAACACAAGCGCACGCACTGGCGAGAAATGCAGTGATTTTAGCCACCGTATCAGCCATTGCCGGAACGATGGAGCAGAACACGATATCTTCAGACAGGCCAAGCAGCGGCTTGGGTCTGTCAAACGCTATCAGGCAGGCCTGCCAACAGGCCGGTGAGCTTAAGCCCCGGTGGATTGTCTGTGATCTCAATGGTGAAACCTACAGGGCTTACGAATGGGGGATGACACAGGTAAAGGCAAATGATGTCTTATCAGGCTTAGCCAGCGTGTGGCATCCCGCGGATTGTTTTGGAGATGTGGGTGCAGCCACCGGTGGCTTGCTGATCGGCCTGGTGATAAAAGCATTTGAGAAGGAGTATGCACCGGCAAATGATTGCCTGATCTGGTGTTCAGATGATGAAGGTAAACGTGCGGCAATGGTAGTTTCTGCAGTCAGTTCTAGAGGAGCATAGTATGCCCGTAACAGTCGGTGTTAATTTCCTGTCGGTTGTCCATAAGTCTAGTATGGGTATCACAACGGCTTTTCCGGACGTTTGTAAAACACCAGCCCCCCCCGCGCCGGTACCTGTACCCATCCCTTATCCCAATATCGCTATGTCTTCGGATACGGCCCAGGGAACCATGAAAGTCAAGTGTGACGGTAACTCCGTTTGCATAAAAGACTCAAACTTCAAGATGAGTACGGGCGATGAAGCCGGCGTTGCGCTGGGTATTGTTTCGAGTAAAATCAAGGGCAAAGCGGAATTTGTAAACTTCTCGTTTGATACCAAGTTTGAAGGCAAAAACGTACCCCGTGCTTTTGACCTGATGTTACACAACGACAAAAACACACCACCTTTTCCCGTGCTGCAGGCACCGATTATCGCAATGCCGCCCACGGTCGACCTGGCGGATGAAGAGAAGAAAAACAAGGTAACAAAACTTGGTATATAGACCGGTACAAGAAGCCTTTAAAGAGTAAGGAGCGAAAGTATGCCAGATCTGGAACAATGGGTTAACGTGACCCGTCATACAAAATGGTTTGGCGATGGTTTGACGGATGTTGAGCGCACGACCGAGTCCGTTAAAGTGACCATCCAGTTCGACAAGCGTGAAAGAGCAACCGGTTTTCTTTCAGTTAAACCGGTTTCAGGGAACTGCACTTATACCGCTACCGAAATTCCCCGAAGAAACGCAATATTCACACTTCCAAATTTTAATATGAGGCAGTTTCAAACCGATGATGCCGGCAAGTTTGAAACCAACATCAATGTCGGATCAGCAGGGGGTAACGATTTTACGATTTCGGTGAAGGATGGTTCAGGAAACGAGCTAAGGTCTGATGTCATCAAGACCAGGCGTAAACTTTATTTTCAGATAATAAGAATGGCCGATGTTACAGCGCCCACCGCCGCTAACATAACCAGTATGAAGAACGAGTACTGGAACACTGCCAAGAAAATATATCTGAAAATGGTCGAGTACGCGGCAGGCCAGACAATTCCAGCAAGGGTTAACTATGATTACAATCTCACTGGAGTAGTAAATTCATTAAAGAGAGAGGCAAGGGGGGTGTACGATAACTCCAAGGTGCCCAATTGTTTTGTTGCAGTTATGGTGAACAGGGTAGGTGGTTCCGGTTCGGAAACGCGTGCATTTTCGGCGACAATCGGCGCATCCAATTACACTCTGACTACGCTCAAAACACTAATGGACATTGTTGACCCTGCTGTTAATTATTACGTCAGAATAAACTGGACCAAGACAGGCGGTGTTACACAAACCATAACCAAGCCTAAATGTACGCGGTCAGGAAATAACGATATCGTTATTGATACGACCGGCCTGGCGAGGGGTGCTGGCAGAATATCTTACACCGTCAAGGTGATTGTAAACATGGTCTCGGGCCTGAGCTATGGCGGCAGTAATTTTACGGTCGTTGGCACCCGTTTTGTGGTCAGTGGCAGTGCATACAGTTCCAGCTATATCATGGCTGTTTTGGTGCACGAAATCGGGCATAAAATAGGCATGGTGCCAGGCACCCAATCTGATCGCGTGCTGGATATACAAACCGCGACCCAATATACAGGCCATGGTCATTCCGGGAATCATTGTTCTCATGGTGTAACGGCCAGTCCCTTGCCCGATCCATTGAATATTGGCGATCCCGGGGTGACACCCGATTGCACCATGTTTGGCAATGCGGGTGTCAACACGTCCACCTATTGTGCAGAGTGCGGAAAATCGTTACGAAAACTCGACCTTCGGGGTAGTAATAATATTGGTCTCCGAACCCAGTTTTGAAAATGCAGAAACTTAATTTCTTAAGGCCTGGTTTTGTATTGTTTTGTTATATCGCTATTTGCGCATGTTCTGCCCCGGAGGCAGTCAGTCTGGAGAGAGAAGAAATTATGTCAGCTAAATCAAATTGCGATTTTGAGAAGGTTCCCGAGCATGCAGCGATGCAGGACCCATGTTCCCCGGAAATTGACGAGTTTGATTTTGATTGGCGCGGGATAAAAATTAATATGCCTGACAAGGTTTCGCTGTCCGGTGCGGCAGATGGGTTGCTACACCCTGAACAAATGAGGGTGCCAGTTTTTATATTGCTCCAGTTAACCCTGGACCGGCTTGCAGGGTATGAATTTGAAAGAGAGGGGATTAATTTAATTTTTGTCGATCAACAAAGCGGAAAATCCTATACGGCTAACTTGATGGAATCAAACCCCACGCTTCCAATGGAAAAGCATGAGTTTACCCAACAGGAAATGGAGGATAGCGTCATGAGATATTTTTACAATATCAATGCACTTGAATATATCGAACTGCCGGAGAATAGAACAAGTTATGATGTCTATGCGTCTTTCGAAGAGTTCAAGTCGAACGTTATGACGGTTTCGTTCAGGTAAATCTGCCACAAATTAAATGTGGTGCAACCAGGGTTTTTAACAGAGGTATAAATTAGAACTTTGCAAACTGTGCAGACTTTCCCCAATTATCGTCCTCAAGCAGTTTCTCCGATAATAAGTTCGGGAGTCACCGCGCAAATAGAAATTTTCTCGCCTTCTCTTGTGGAATCGGGGGGGGCTTCCATATTTCCACTCCACGGCAGTTTTGTCGTTCCTGAAATCGAGGAAAGTAAAACCACCGTTCATATCCTGCAAGCGGTGGTTGTATTAATACGTGGCACCTATCCGGCGTCACGTCAGGTGGGCGAGGGCGAGTTATTGTTTCCAAATGATGTCAGACGTGAAAACGGATTGATATTCGGCCACTTCAATATCGACCTGTTTTCACATTTCAATCTTCTACGCCAGCCCAACAAGTATTGGATTAGCGCCTCGCTTTTTAATCATGTCTCAAATGTTATTACTGTTGAAGTGGTATAAAAACGATTCAGGCAGTCCAAAAACAGGCAAACCCCCATCCGGGTTATCCACAACGTCTAATACCTTTTAGTCTGCCTGTGCATGGGTGTTCTGCAATTGATATAGACGGCCTCCGGTTGCGCAAGGGCAAGTTCCAGTGCTGCAGCCTGACGCTGACGTTGGCTACCGTCTTCTAATACTCGCGAGCAGTGTTCAAGGGAGACGCGCCCCCCGGTGAGGAATCGATAACCCATTGGTAATGCCCCCTTGTTATTTTTCCACCATTGCGTCACTCGAGCCATATCCGGCCAGCTCAGGTCATCATCATCATCCATGTCAATCGCTTTATCTTCCGGGTCATCGTTAGGGCCGGCCTCGAACCCTTCCGGCCACTCACCTTCCAGGCTTTCCTCGACCAGGTCCGCACCGGTGATCATTGAAAAGGCATCACCCGCGGCGCGGGCCAATTCCGGACTTGCCATTTGCTTGATCAACATCGGTATGTAAGCCGGGTCACCGGCAATACCCGCACCCAGTAGTACGTGGCGTCTCGCCCTGGGGTTTTTTGACAGTGTTTTCAGCCAATTCCTGACTGTTTGTGCATCGGCAACCCGCAATGCGACGTGCATCGCTGGCAGTGTG
Source organism: uncultured Gammaproteobacteria bacterium (assembly GCA_963704855.1). Taxonomy (GTDB): domain Bacteria; phylum Pseudomonadota; class Gammaproteobacteria; order Xanthomonadales; family SZUA-36; genus SZUA-36. The sequence continues at coordinate 340,946 of CAVPHY010000004.1, read as the reverse complement.
AGCCTCGATTGGGAATGGACAAAAGTGCTGAGGGTGTCCATGGCGGATCTGTCACCGAGCAATATTGCAGACCTTGCAGCTTCAAACCGGCAGTCGTGATCCTCATCTTGAAAATGCTGTTGTAATTGCGGTAACAGGTCTGCCCGTTTCAGCTCACCCACCGCTTTAAACGCGCGGGTCTTGAGAAACAGATCTCCGCTATTCACTGCCTGGTCAAGGTAGCCCCTGGGGTTGATGCGACGTACTCCACAGGCAGCGATTCCCAGCCTGCGATAGAGCCGCGATTCTGCACTGACCAGCCCGGTGATTAATGCATTGAACCGCTTGTTATTCATCCAGCCCAGTCCGGAAACAACGGCCCGGAAAGCTTCCCGAGACTGGGTGCTGGCCCCGACCACCAGATCAATGCGATCCGTATCACCACTTTCAAATGCAATGACGGCTGCTGCAAATACAGTTCCCGGGTCTTGCGGGTCCATTCCAGCTTCACAAAACTCCCAACCGGAATCGCCGGCAACCCTCAGGCCATCGATATGTGCTTCGACACGTTCGTCAAGGATATGCCAGGTCCGACGGGAAATAATTGCTTGCAGTTGCTGCGGCATCGCGTTGTGACCACAAAAATGCGGCCTCTTCGAAATGCAGGTCAACGATATTTTCAATAATGGGGGTTCTTGCTGCCGGCATGATCAATTGATCTGTACTGAACCGCCCTTGATCCGGTTCAGGCCAGTGGAGTGAGTCGAAAGATAGGCGCCTTTAAGTATGACTTTCCCGGCACTGGTGAGGGTGATGCTCGATTTACCACATTGCAGAATGATTTCCCGTTTGGCGCTCAACGTGAGTCGTTCTCCGTCAAGTTGAACATTTACACTTTCCTCCGCAGGGCTTTCCGTCGATGTTGATTGTTCCTGAGCCCCTGTTTTCTGAATAAATCCGAGGATAACAGGTAAGGCAGGATCGCCATTAACAAACCCGAGGGCAACCTCTTGTCCGCATTTGTGCTGACCCAAATCCCCGGTTGAAATGGCTGGAAGTGGCTTACCCGTTGGTATGCCCGGGTAGTAGACCATGGGCATCCCATCTTTCGATACTTCGGACAAGGTGCCGATGACCACTCCGTTGATGCGTTCTTCTTTCGCGGTTTCAATCGCTTCAGTCTTACGCGGTTTTGCAAGCACGGCCTGCATCAGTTCCCGGCCGGTGTCGGTATGGACAATGCCGGGTTCCGCGGCTTTCGTGGTAGTCGATGCGGATTTTGAAACTTGTCGAACTGCCTTGGGCATAAATACGATCTCTATCCTGATACGTTATTAATAGCAGTTGATCTGCAGAAAGGCCAGTGGCAGTGCCAGCTCACCAGGGTCCGGCAAGTGCCGATACAGGGTCTGCAATCGACTGAAACCTCAACAACCTCGCCATATCCCGACTGCGGAAGCTGACAATCGGCATGATGCCGAGTCCAAGGATGGCTTCGGCGGACCTTTCCGGCAGCAACAGCTCCGCGCAGGGCAGCATTTTCTTTTCGCCATCTTGTTGGTACGTATAAGCAGGCAGACCTTCAATATTCGTATGGTCATCCGGGCTCATGTCCCAACCGCCAAGCGCGAAGCTCTGCGCCAGCAGTCTTGCACATGAAAGGGTAGGGTTGAGCCACAAAAAACCCTCATGCGACCATGAAACCACTTCTTCGAATTCAAAGCTGCTGATCTCATCGGTTTCCCGGCCATAGGGCAGCCTGCCAAGTATACGGGGCAATACAAGCCCGATACGCCCGGCCATAGGGCTTTCCCTCAGTTGCTGCCAGAAAGGGTTGTCCTGTCGTGACCAGTCATTGAAAGCCGGTTGCTGGACCAGCGAATGACTACCGACCAATTCACTTTCTGCTGCTCCGATTACCGCCGCTTCATGTGCCTCGGCCATCATGCCAAGTGATGCGAGCAGGGCGACATCATCCGCACCGCCCCCGAAAAAGTAATTACACAGCAACACCGAAAAACCATCATCATCAGCTGCGCGTCGGAAACGGCCAACGAGTAATTGGTAAAGGCCGCTATCCTCGAGCGCTTCGGCCGAAGTTGGAAGGCCGTTCAGCAGGCTGGTCTTGGAGACACTGCATACCTTGAGCTGTAACTCCTCGCCGATTTCCGTTTCCTGAACAAGGTCATAAAGTGACCGCCAGGCCCCTTCCAATGCCTGGAACCCGGGATGGTGAAGTATACGTCGCATACTTTCAGCGATGGCCTGGTCTACGGCTTCAATGGCCGTATCAACTTTTGGATCGGGTTCATGAACAACATGTGGCCCAACCACTTTGCTCAACAGCTTGTCGAGGCTTGAGCTTGCTGCGGCAACAGGGGAAGGCTGGGCCCGAGCCCCCCCAAGCAGGCGTTCAAACATGTTATCCCCGTTTTCCTCCGGTGCGGACCTGTCCGCTGATGCAGCAGAAGGGGATTCATCCGCAGGCGCCGTACGTGACTGGATTACTTCTGCAAGTGCGTCAGACGACGTCGCGGGATCCAGCAGACGTTTGCGCAATTGACGCAACCCTGCAAACAACGGTTGTTGGCTATATAGTTGGTCCGGGTGGAAATCGTCGAGATCCCGGGGCTCGAGTCTGAGCGGGACACTGTCAATATCGATTTCAAGGACTGGTGAGAACAGCTTCCATAGTTGATCGATGTTGTCGATATCCACGTTTCTGACCGGGACCTGCATCAGCCAGGCCGGGTCCGCATCTTTATCAGTGTGTCCGCCAAAATCGCCCAGGACCATCATCACGAAGGGGGATGTCTCCACGCGTTTAGACTTGTCGCCCGCTGAATAACTGAATTCAAAACCTATTCCACCTGCCATTTCCGATATCCCGTAGCCAAAAGACATAATCGCTTGTTCTACACTCAGGATAGCAGCTAGACTGCTGACTTGAGAGCTCATTTTTTTACAGGGTCAAAAAAAATCACAAATATGCATCTGCAATCTCGAATTATCTATAAAAACTGACGTAGAATAAAGACAGGGAACAGGTCATATGTTATGACCTGTTTTGGCGTGTGCATAGCGGGAAAACTACTGGTTCCATGAATGTCGATTGATATCAAAATCCCCGGATACGAGCTGATCGAAGAGATCGGAGCCGGTGGTATGGCCAAGGTTTATCTCGGTATGCAGGTCTTGCTTGAGCGGAAAGTCGCCATCAAGATACTGCACCAAAGATTGTCCGCCGAAAGCGAAGAATTCAAAAAGAGGTTTTTTACCGAAGGCCGCGTTCTGGCCAAACTGCAGCATGACAACATCGTCTCGATCATCGATATCGGTGAAGCAGACGGCATGTTGTACATGGCCATGGAGTATGTTGAAAATGGCACGCTGACCGACTGGTTAAAGAAACAGGAAGTTACGGTTGACCAGGCCATCCAGATTTGCTCAAAGGTCGGCCTGGCGCTGCATGCCGTGCACATGAAGCACATCGTGCACCGTGATCTGAAGCCGTCGAATATCCTGTTACGCAATATCAATACACCGTTGCTGACCGATTTCGGTATCGCCCGTGAGACCGACCAGGAGCACGGCCTGACACAAACAGGGCATATACTCGGCACCCTGCAATACATGAGCCCCGAGCAAATTCGTGGCATGCATGTTGACCACCGCTCGGACATTTATGCACTCGGCTTGATGTTTTACCGTTTGTTGGTCGGACGTCTGCCGTTTGTGGCAAACAGCCAGTACGACTTATCCCGCATGCAATGCGAGGACATACCGCCACCGCTGCCCCAGCATCTGGCGGATATACAACCGGTGATGGATGCAATGCTCGCGAAAGATCCCGCGGACCGGTTCCAGAGTTGTCTCGAGTTTTGCAAAGCAGTGCAAAGCCTGTCGGTCGTTGACCGGGAGTTTGCCTCGGAACTTGAAGGCGCAACAAGGGTATACGATCCCAGCCAACTGAGTTCAGGCAGTTTTAGATCAGGGTCAAACAGCGGCCGCTACTCCGACAGGCACAGCGGTCAGTTTTCCGACCGCCATTCAGGACAGTTTACAGGCCGTACCGATAGCCAGCATCCTTCCGGCAGTTACGAAGCGACCCGCATGATGACGGGTCAGCAGGGCAGGGCCGCTTCAGGCAACCTGAAGAAGATCCTGATGTTTGGTCTGCCCCTACTGGCCCTGGTATTGTCATTGGGCTTATATTTCACCCTCTGGTACGAGCCCTCATCGGGTCTTTCAGACGCCGATCAGCGCAGGGTGGACAACTACCTTCGCCGGGTCGATGCAGGCCTGCTGAAACTGCAGATCGACAGCCCGCCTGAAGATAATGCGGTGTTTGAGTTGCGAAAGGCCCTGGCACTCGCCCCAAACTATGGACCGGCGCTGGACAGGGCACGTCAGATTGCCGAGTTTTACGAAACCGACGCCCGCGACCTGATCGACGCAGATAAACCAGAGGAAGCGCTTGAAGAAATCAAGCGGGGGCTCGAGATAGATCCGCGTTACGAAAACCTGATGCTCCTCGAAGAAGAAATCGGCGGTATGCTGGCGGCTAAAAAACTTCAGGCAGATATCGCCGAGGCCTTGAGCCTCGCAGCGAACTACCAGTCCCGTGGCATGTTGATCGAGCCAGAGGAGACCAATGCCTACGTTGCATACAAGAAAGTGCTTGAACTCGATCGGCAGAATCGTATCGCCAACCAGGGGCTTGAATCCATACTCGTTAGCTTGTTGGATGATGCGAAGAAAAGCCTTGCCGGCGGCAATCTGAAACTGGCAGGAAACCAGGTGCAAAGTGTCGATACGCTGTTTCCGAATAGCCGACAGGTAACCGAGATCAGAACTCAACTTGTAGCAAAGGAACGCGAGGTTCGTGAGCAGGCCGAAGTTGAAGAATTCCTGCGTATTGCCCAGGGGCAAATGGACGAGGAAAAATTGATCGAGCCGGCATCCGATAATGCGCTGGAGAGTTTTACACAGGTGCTCAACCGTCAACCGGATAATGCCGCAGCGATTAGCGGCCTTACACTGATAGCCACCCGGTTTACCACGCAGGCCAAGGAAGCCCTGGCGCGTGAGGAGTTCGGCACCGCATTGAAACTGGCCGATAATGGCCTGCTCGCGGTTCCTGACAATGCTGAACTGCTAGCCATCCAGGCGCAGTCGACCGGGCAGTTGAGCGCCCGTGACCAGGAGATACAGTCCAGGCTCCAGGAGGCCCAGAGACTGGTATTGTCAGGTAATTTCCTGCCCCCCGGCGAAAATGCACTGGATACGTTTAAAAGCGTGGAAGAACTCGACCCGGGCAACGAGCAGGCGGCCAGGGCTCTTGCGCGTTTGCCTGACCAGGTTTTTGAAGAGGCCAGCCAGCAAGAGAAGCTGGGAAATTTTGATGGCGCCAGGGATTTGATGGAAATTGCACAGACAACATTTGGTGACCAATCCAGGTTTGCTGAAATGAAATCAAAAATGGAAAATGCCATCGTTCAGCAGCAGAAGGACAATCTGCTCCAGGACCTGATCGAGTCTTCAGGAAAGCTGATCGCCACCCAGCCGCTGACGCTTGACGTGATCGACCAGGCCGCAAAAACATTTGCTGAAATCAATACCAAGTTCCCAGGCAATCTGACGGCGGCAGGCCAGTTGGATGATTTCATCAGGGCCGTCAGCACCCGTGCACAACAGGTCAGCTCGGGCGGTAACGAAGAATCCGGTTTCTTATTGTTGGACCGTGCCCTGAGTCACTATGAAGGTAACCCGCAACTGCTCAGCACCAGGAACGCATTGGAACAAACAAGGGAAGACCGTCTTGCCGAGGAGGCCAGGCGCCTGGCCGCGCTGATGGGGAAACTGGCCATCGATGCAGTGCCCTGGGGTGAGATCACAGAAATCAAGGATTCTGCCGGGAAAACCCACGAGTTACAGGGTGGTCGTTCCACACCGTTGCTGGTAAGCCTGATGGCAGGGACCTACACGGTTTCAATACGTGACAGCAATGGTGGTTCGCAACAGGACCTGACTGTCAATGTAGTGGCCCAGAAAACAGCTGTTGCAACTGCAAAGTTTGATTCCCTGTCGGCGGAAGACTACTTCGAGAGGTCCAGCTGGTAGCCATGAATCGAACCAGGCTTTTAGTTCTAATGGCGTGCTCAGTGTTGTTGCTGATAGTCGCATCGGCAGCCGAAGCCGAGTTCAAACGGGATTACACGCTCGCTAAAAAGTCATTTGAAGACGGTGATTACTCCGAAGCAATCAGCAAGTTGAAAGACGCGATTAAGGACAATCCGGAACCGGCTGCGCGGGTCAAAATATACGGTATGCGTTACGACTCATACATTCCCCACTATTATCTCGGTGAAGCGTATTTCAGGCAGAACGATTGCACTTCGGCCATGGCGGCGTGGGAAAAGGCATTGCAGAGCGGCGTAGTCCAGGGCCTTGATGAATACAGTTCGATGCAGAAGAACATGGCCGCCTGCAAAGTCGATGTTGTCGAGGCGGTCGATGTCAGCAGAATAGCCGGGCAGGCCAAGACGGAAATTGGGGCCTTGGAAAGTGCAAACCGCAGTTTTTCCAGCCTGAAGAACGAAAACCTGCTAAAGCAGGAGTGGGCGTCCAAATGGCAACCGGAACTGGTCCGCGGCGAACAATTGGCCAGAAGCTTACAGCAGCGCCTGGATGACGCGACGGCGAAAAGAGACCCCGATGCCATTGAAGCCATAATTAATGAAGCCAAAGACGGTGTCAGCACGCTCACCGGCACTGAGAAGTTGGCGAAAGCCCAGGTCAAGGCGCTTCAGTCACAAAATGTGGAAGCCGAGCGCATCGCCCGTGAAAATGCACGTCGTGAGTTGCAGGACACAACCCGGATGGCGAAAGCGGCAGAAAAACACGAAGGTGGCACATCCCAAATGAACAGCCTGATAGCCGACCTGCAGCGTCAGATCACTATCGGCGAAAGCCTCGGGGAAACGGCATCTGCAGCCAATATCAAGGCACAGACACAGATCATCGATAATGTCCTCAGGCGCTACAACGTGTCTGTTCAGGATTGGCAGGCGCAACAGAAGAGCATCGCCGACCGAACGCCACCACCGGATTTGAAACGTATCGCCGAGGTCTACTTTGCCGGCGATTATGAGTCCGCTGTCAAACTGGCCAACCCGTCGAGTTTCGACGAGGAGAGGGCAAAAATCCAGGCACTGCTTTTCCGCGCTGCTGCAAATTACAAGCTGCATATCCGCTCAGGCGAGCAGGACCAGGCGACCTTGCGCCAGGTGCAAAGCGACATCCGGGCCATAAAGCAAATGAATAGCAAGTTCTCCCCCTATATTGCCGCGTTTTCACCCCGTTTTCTGGACTTGTTTATACAAACAAGCTGATTTCGGGCCAATGTCATACCCTAGGTAAAAAACAAGCGCACATCGCTACCGTTGAAGATTTTTTCAGCTATACTCTTTCTTAACAGAAGCAATTATTTTGCATAAAATATAAAAGGAGTGGACAAATGAAGTTGATACAGAAAACTTGTATGCTGCTGGCGGCTGCAGCCGTCCCCGGTTTGATGCAGGCGGGGGAGTTGCCAAATACAGAAGGCATGTCAGGTTTGCAGTTTAATTTTTCCGCACCCGGAGCCCGTTCTCTGGCGATGGGCGGAGCATTCCTGGGGCGCGCCGACGACTCGACCGCTGCCTTTGCGAACCCGGCCGGACTCACCAACCTATTCAGCCCAGAGATCGCAGCGGAATATCGTTTCAACGATTTTGACACACCCTACACATCAGGCGGTACTTATCCGGATGTGGACCGCTCCACGGCAAGCGACAGCGCCAACAACCTTTCCTACCTGTCATTTGTTTACCCGATGGAAAAGTGGGTGTTTGCCCTGTACCGCCAGGAGTTCATGGATTTCAGCTCCAGGTTTGATACTGACGAGATTGCTCTCCCGGACGACTTTTTCGCGTTCCCCACCGACAACGCCGTTGATGTCAATATTGTCAATTATGGTTTTTCAACCGCCTTCAGAGTGAGTGACCGTTTCTCTCTCGGTGCCAGTATCTCCTATTACGATTACAAGATGGACGCAAGCACCTACCGTTATGGCCTCGATGATGGTCCGCTGACCAATCAGCAGGTACAACGCGGTCGTGACAACAGCTGGGGATTTACAATTGGTGCACTGTTCAGTGCCACGGAGAAACTTTCCATTGGCCTTGTTTACCGTGCAACACCGGACTTCAGTACAACCCATACCCAAACAGTACCGGATTTTCCTGAGTCTGACTTCACCCGGGCATACGATTTTGATGTGCCTGACGCGTATGGTATCGGTTTCTCCCTGCAACCGAATGACAACCTGACAATCAACTTTGACATCATGCGGATCAATTACTCAGACCTGGCAGAACCGGTGTTTTGGGCGTTCGAGCAGCCAGCACCAGCCGAAGGTCAGACGATCGTTGATGGCATGTCGACTCAGCAATGGCACCGAGTATCACCTGGGTGCAGAATATGTACTGAAGAATAAACCGATCGCCTTGCGTGCCGGTGCCTGGTATGACCCGGATCATGCATTGAAAGATAGCGGTCCGGCGACTTTTTCCAACTCCGGATATCAGGCTGCCGCAAATGCTAACTCGGCTTTCTTCCCTGGCGGTTCAAGTGAAACTCACTGGTCTGTAGGTTTTGGATTCTTCTTCGAGAAATTCCAAATGGATTTCGCAGCTGATTTTTCAAAGAACCAGGACACGATTTCGGTCTCAGGTGTGTATCGTTTCAACTAAGATGTGCAATCCGGCTTCTGGCAAATACGGACACCTGGTCTATGTTAAACAACCGGCCTGCTTGCAGGCCGGTTTTGTTGAGGAGTTTCAAAAAATAGGTTGATTTGTTTTTTAATTATCAACAGATTATAGGTATAAAGAACAAACAGCATATGTGATAATCCAATTGACGGTGCAAGTTGCACTCATCTATGCTGTTGGTAATTAGACTAAAAATAGTTATTAATTAATGTGAATCCTTGTCAGGAGGACACGGTTATGCGTTTCAAATTACTCAAAAACTTTCTTCTTGCTCTGCCGATTCTGGCTTTCAGTTCAACGTCCTTTGGTCTTATACGTAGTCAAACAGCCCCCAGTGGCGACGACACTGCAGCCGGAGGTATCCAATGGAAGCCCCGATACTCGCAGAATTTTGGATTCAGGCAGAACCTGGTGGCGATACCAACAACCTGATTGTCGGCCTAACCGCATCGGGTGTCGCCAGCTTAACTGGTGATTTACACTTTAAGCTTCCCGACTACTTGTGAGGTTGTAGGAAGCGGAACTGACACGATCACATTCAGCGCCAGTTCAACTGGGTCCAATACATATGATATGACCCTGGGCGGTTCAGCCCTCACCTGTTCTTCCGGAGGGCCTGTATCTCAACCCTGCAAATTCATTTGTGTGATCACCATCAATGCCGTGGATGACATGATTGATGAAGACACCGAAGGACTGAACCTCGCACTGGATCCTTCCGCATCGGTCAAAGACCCCAAAAACCAGAATTTCACCATAAGCTGATAACGACAGCGCTGCATTGGTCGTAACTGACAGCAACTGGAACGGTACTGATTCCATCGTGCTAACGCAAAAGGAAACATCCGAGACTGGCACCACGGACACATTCTGGGTCGAACTCGCGACACAGCCCTCTCCGCTATCACGGTCGACCTGGCAGTCAGTGATTCCGGCGAAGCACTTATCAGCAGTGGCGGCGCACCAGCAGCCATGCTTGAACTGACCTTTACGACCGGAAACTGGAACAGCGGGCAGCAAGTTACCATTACCGGTCAGGATGATGACACCCAAGATGGTAATGCCGCTTACCAGGTGAGTGTTATGACCACCACCGAGGCGGACAACAAGTACAACAATAAGGTTGCCGGCCCGGTCAATGGTGTTAACGCGGATGACGATGAACCGGGACAGCTCAGGTTTACCCAAAGCAGCCAGAGCGGTCTTGAGGGTGACAACCTTGTGTTGCTGGTTGAGCGGATCAATGGTTCTTCCAGTGAAGTGACCATCGATTACCAGATTACCAATGGTTCAGCCTCCGGATCGGATTATAACGATACCACCGCATCAACCACGTTGACTTGGGGTGAGGGTGTGTCAGGAACCCAGAGCATTACGATTGACCTCGTAAATGACACGCTGTGGGAGCCGACCGCAGAGGACTTCACCGTTGCCTTATTGGGAAACACCATAAGCGGCGGTGCAACACTGCTTACACCCAACACTCAAACAGTCACCATCAGCCCGAGCGATCCAGTTACGATTGCCATTTCCGCACCCGATCCTAACCCGGTGCCCGAGGGTGATGCCGGTGATGCGGACGTTCCGGTCGACTTTGATGTCACCTATTCCGGCGGCACACTGGCAGGCCCGATGACGATCTCCTGGCAGACCGTGGATGGCACAGCCTCGGGTGGCGCGGACTACGACTCTGTCGGTGCCACCAATATTGACTTTACCGGCAAACGGCGCGCCGGTAACGATTACGGTCAACGTCAACGGTGATGATGATCCGGAAGGCAACGAGACTTTCTCCGTGCAGCTAAGCGAATCATTTGACCTCGTTACATTGGCAGGTGGTGGTGCTTCCGTGGCCACCATAGCGGACGACGACGCATCGGACGACGGCACCTTCTCGATTACCGATATCAGCCCGAACCCTGTCATGGAAAGCGCGGGAACGGTGATAGTGACGGTGAGCCGTATCGGTAATACCGTGAACTCGGCCGCAACCATCAATTACGCAACGGCAAACGGCACCGCCGTAGAGCCTGGTGATTACACGGACACCAATGGCGCCCTGGTTTGGGCCCTGGATGACGCAGATGCGTTCAAGACCTTTAATATCGCCATTCAAGACAACGTCGCAGGTGAGCCGGATGAGACCTTAACGGTCACCATTACACCCGATGTTGCCGAGGTTGTCGGTATTGATTCAGGTATCGTAACGATCATCGGTGATCCGACCGTTACTTTTAACCCGACCAATTACACCGTCAGTGAAGATGGCGGTTCGGTGACTGTTTTTGTGGCACGCGCCAATGTGGACGATAATCCGGTCGCAGTGGATTACACGACTAACCGGACGGTACCGCGGTAGCAGGGGATGATTACACCACCACCAGCGGTACTTTGAACTGGGCGGCTGGCGAGCTTGTCTCGAAGTCAATCAATATTCCGATCCTGGCTGATGCTGACGAGACAGGTCCGGAAACTTTCACAGTTGACCTTTCCGGTTGTAACAATTGTTCGATTGTTGCCGGGCAGGCCACGGTCACTGTTGAAGAAGGTGAGGTCATCGAAGCAACACCGGGTACGCTGGCATTTAGCCCGACTTCAATTCAGATCAGTGAAGGTGGTGGCACGGCGACGCTTTTTGTAAACCGTACCGGCGGTACTGATGGTATCGTTTCAATCGACTGGGAAACCCAGCCAGGATCAGCGACCTCTCCGGCAGATTTCACTGCGAGTTCCGGAACAATCTTCGTGGGCCGATGGATCGGGCGGAATCCGACTTATCAATGTGCCTATTATTGAAGACGGCGTTGTTGAACCAACTGAATCCTTCACGGTTCAGTTTGTGGCGAACTCGGAAACTGGTAGCGAAGGTGACCCAACCTTAGGTGCAAGCTCGGCAACGGTAAGTATCACGGACAACGATTCTGACGACCCGGGTGAATTTAGTGTCATTCCCAAGAATGTCACTGAAGGCGACGGTGTGATCAATGTATCCGTAACCCGTGACGGCGGCAATGGTGGGGCTGTTTCAGTCGACTACAATACTACGCCTGGGACCGCTTTGGCCGCGATCCGACTACACGGCCACCAATGGCACATTAAACTGGGCCGATGGGGATTCAACCGCAAAGACCATACCGATTACGATCCTGGATGACGCTATTGTTGAACCTGAAGAAGTATTCGCGGTGTCGCTGAGTAATGCACAGGGCGGTGCGTCAATCAACGTTGGCACGGCGGATGTAACGATTTTTGACAATGACGGCGGTGGCAGCTTCAGTATCAGTGACACTGTGGTCTATGAGATCGATCAACAGGCTACGGTTACGGTGACACGCATCAACGATAATGATTCCGCAGCTTCCGTGTTTTGGCAAACCCTAAACGGAACGGCTGAGGATGAAAATGGTGACAACGACTACATTTCTGATGGTGGTGAACTGGTGTGGCTTGATGGTGACGTATCCAACACAAAAACCATCACGATAGGAATCGTACCCGATGCCAAAGTTGAGGGGGACGAGTGGTTTAACGTCACCATCACCGGTGTTCAGGGTGAAAGTGCAACTGTCAGTAAGGCAGAAGGTGTCGTTACGATCAAAGATCCGATCCCGATACCGACATTGAACCAGTGGGCCATGGGACTGCTGGTCCTGTTACTTCTGGCGATGGGCGCTTATTCACTGCCATTGCGCAGGAACACCACGACCTCCCGCAGGTAGTCCCGGGTCGTTGTAATACGAAAAGCGGCGGTCATTTGACCGCCGTTTTTTTTTGAGGTGTGAACTGGCTCACAGCCAGGCCGCTAAAAATGAAAGACCATTAAGGTGTTTGAGGTGCTAAGTGACTCGGTCTGTGCTGAACTGTAAACGAACTGGTAACAAATTATGCAAATATCCTTCGCATATCAATCTAAGGGAATAGAGAGATGAAGACAAATATGATAATTCTGGGGTTGTTGCTAGCGTTTATGGCGGATGCAGCACAGGCCGAAACCCTTGTACCGTCCCAGGAGGCTTACCGTACAGGAATTGAGCAGCTGGCACGTGGCGAATTACACGCGGCATCTGAGTCATTCTATCAGGCGATCGCGCTTGACCCTGAACCTGAAGCCGGTCCAAACGAGTATCTGCCTTATCTTAATCTTTCCATCGCCCTGTTCGAAATGGGCCAGACACGCGCCGCCAGGGACTCCCTGATTCAAAGCCAGGTATACGGTGTGGCAGCAAGTACAGAAACCGGCACGAAACTACTGAATCGTTATGCGGCCGAGATAATGTCGGCGCCGCTGGATGAGTCACAGTTTGTGATAGCAGTTCCAGTCAGCGCAACTGAGAATCGAACTCTTTTTGATTCAGATGAAAAAACAGTTTCGCCAGATGACACAATGGCCTATTCGGATTCCGGATTTGATGCGGACAGGAAACAAAAACGCTGCGCATCCACGATCATTCGAGCCGATGACAAGCTTCCCTGGTTCTTCTACTATCAATGCGGGGTTGTACTGATGCAAGCCGGGGATGCACACAAGGCGATCAGTGCATTCGAAATGGGAGCCAATGCCCTCGATGACCCAAGCCGCGGTAAACGGATGTATGGCATGTGGTTTGTTGATTATCTGCCTTACTACCAGATCGCCCTGGCCCACTCCCAACTGGGAGACTGGGAAAGTGCCAATACTGCCATCCAGACATCCGTTGCTCACGGTGAATTCTCACCAACCGATCCCGATTACGAAACATTCACCGCTTTGGACCAGTTGATCAAGAGCAACCTGAAAAACAACGACTCCTGAACACCGGGGCCAACCCTAATCCAACAAAAAGCCTCCTGCTTGCCGGAGGCTTTTTTTACTTGTTCAGATTGAAATAATGTGTCTTTGAATTAGAGTGGTGCCCGGGGCCGGAATCGAACCGGCACGGTATTTCTACCGAGGGATTTTAAGTCCCTTGCGTCTACCAATTTCGCCACCCGGGCAGTTTTTCGAATGCGAATTGTACCTGTATTGCAAGCGCTAGAGAATGCTTTTCCCCAATGCACTGGTAATCAGGTGTAGCGTACGTTCGGCGCTGACATTACCATGATCCATAAACGGGTTCAGTTCCACCACTTCCATCGATGTCATCTGACGACTGTCTGCGCAGTATTCCAAGAAGCAGTGGGCTTCGCGATAACGTACACCACCGGGCACCAGCGTTCCTGAACCCGGAATTACCGATGGATCACAACCATCAACATCAAAGCTGACATGAAAGCCGGCGGTGCCTGTCGTAACGATCTCCATGGCTTTGCGTGCCACCTTGGCCATGCCACGTTCATCGATATCACGCATCGTGAACACGTGGATACCGGACTCATTGATGATCTTTCGTTCGCCCGCATCAATATCCCGGATACCGATCAAAACCACTTTGTCAGGATTCAATTTTGGTCTAAAACCGAGAATGCCTGCAAGATCAGGATCACCACGGCCCAGCAGATGGGCCAGTGGCATGCCGTGGATATTACCGCTGGGTGAAACGCCGGGGATATTCATATCACCATGGGCATCAAACCAGATCAGACCCATCTCCTCACCGCGAGCCCGGTAATGGGCGGATACGCCTGAAACCGTGCCCATTGCAATCGAATGATCACCACCGATCACCAGTGGAAACTCCCCGGTGTCCATGAGTACTTTTACCCGTTCAGCCAACTGCGTGCAAACACTCAAAATCTGAGGTTTATAGCGCGCCTCGCTATCTTCAAGGGAGCGTGTTTCCATGGCCGGGACAAAGATATCCTCCTCACGTGCAAGCGTAAAACCCATGCCGCGTATGGCTGCGCCCAAGCCGGCGATTCGCATTGCGGACGGACCCATGTCTGTGCCACGGCGACTGGCGCCGATCCATGGGTACACCGATGATTCTGATTGTTTTATCTGCTCTGTCATTCATGATCGTACTACCATTGAGTCAGGTTGAGTGCCTGCGCGGAGTCTATACCATTAAGGTTGCAATTCGCCAGTTAACGCTTTGTAACGAACCGTCACGAAACAATAATAAAGTAACGCGTGGGGCCGTATTTTTGTACACTACCGTTCCGCGAATTCCTTTTTCAGTCAAGCGACTGCCATTTGATCACCAGAGAGAACAACGTGCGAAACTTTGCCTACAGCTTCCTGATAAGTCTCGTATTGATTGCCTGTAACGAAAAATCTGGCAATACAACACCTGTCTCAACACCCGTCCCGGATGCAACTGATCCTGCGCAGACCGTACAACGAAGCGTGGAAACCATTGCCGATGAGTTCCTTGCGGCATTCCTCGAACGTTATCCACAGACCGGCACCAACTACAGCTTGCCAAATGCCAGGCATGATCGTTTATTTGATAATTCAGCAGCGGCACTTGAAGCCTGGCAGGGCAGGGAAGACAAATGGCTGGCTGAGCTTGATGAGATCGGCGCCCCGGAAGATATCGGCAGCCGTGATTGGGTAAGTTTTGGTGTGATTCATGAAAATCTTGCCGCATCAAAAGCGAAACGCTTGTGCCGCAACGAGTTGTGGTCTGCGAGTGCGATGACAGCCTGGTATAACGCGATTCCTTCTTTGTTCGAAATACAACCGGTAGACACCACTGACCTGCAGCAACAGGCATTGGATCGTCTTGCTGCGCTCGCTACCTATATTGATACCGAGATCATCAATTTACGCATTGGACTTGAAACGGGCTACAGTACGCCACGAATAACGGCCGTAGATGTGCCCGGCGCCGTACGCGGTCTCCTGGCGCAGGACAGTCCATTACTCAGCCCTGCTGCACGTGCAGAAAACCCGGAGTTCACCAAAGCTCTGCAAAATGTGTTCGAGCAGGCTGCGGCACCGGCAATCGAACGCTTCGCCAGCTTTATGGAAGATGAGTACCTGCCACAGGCAAGAGATGAGATTGCCATAAGCGCGAACCTTGACGGCGCAGCGTGTTACCCGCAACTGGTTCGTTTTCATACGACCATTTCACCTACAGCCGATAAGATTCACGAAGTTGGTTTAGAACAGGTTGCCCGGATACGGACCGAGATGCAAGAGATTATCGATGCACATTTCGCAGGTACTAGCATCGAGACCTTTATGCGAAACCTCAACAACGACCCACGCTACACGTTTGGGACCCGCGAAGACGTACTGAATTATTCCCTTGCATCCCTGGAGGCTTCAAAAGCGGCGATGCCGGGCGCATTTGGTCTGTTACCAAAAGCAGATATGCTGATCAAACCTTACCCCGCGTATCGCGAAGCCAGCGGCACCGGCGAATACCATTCTTCTTCTGAGGACGGTACCCGGCCCGGTATTTATTACATAGCGGTGGTTGATCCAACCCATCGTTCTATCGCGGGCCAGCAATCAGTCCTTTACCACGAAGGCTATCCCGGCCACCACTTGCAAGGTGCTATCGCACTTGAATTAGGTGATCGTATACACCCGGTCGCACGGTATTTGTGGAATTCAGGCTACGGCGAGGGCTGGGCCTTGTACGCAGAACGCCTGGCCGACGAATTGGGGCTTTACAGCGGTCCTCTCGACAAGATGGGGCTGTTATCGGATCAGGCCGCGCGCGCTGCACGCCTCGTGATCGATAGTGGTATACACACGAAGGGTTGGTCCCGCCAACAGGCTGTGGATTATCTTCTGGCCAACACGGCCTGGCCATCAACTGATATTGAGGCGGAGGTTGACCGCTATATATCCTGGCCTGGTCAGGCCAATGCCTACATGCTGGGTATGCTTGAGATCAGACGTCTGCGCACGCTGGCGGAGATAAAGCTCGGAGAAGCGTTTGATTTACGCGAGTTCCATGACCGGGTCCTGGGCACCGGCAGCATCACCTTACCCATGCTCGAGGAAAGCCTGATAGCCTGGATCTCCGAATAGCAGCAATAGGGCCGAACAAAAAATCACCCAGAGAAAAGGGGTAGGGTACTCCGCCCGCAGCTTATTTTTCTTTTGCGGGTAAATCGCGTAGCGGGTGATGCCAGGTTCCTGATCGATACTTCCCTAAGTGCTATTTGCTTGGACATGTATAAATCCAGTCGCAACACTCAGCTTCAACTATCTATAACCAAAGCGCATAGCCCGCAGGTTGTGGCGTGCCTGATATTAAAATACTAATTAAGTATATTCATTATCATATTGAATCTAATATCAATAATAAAATACTTTAAGCATAGAGAAGAACTATCAGTGTCGTGACCCTACAGGTGAAATCCCTTGGTGAATGTACCTTTATGTGTGCCAATCAAATAGGGCAAGTAAACATAAATATTGTCGTCCTGCCAGGATATGGATGTCTCGTTAGTGTTTCTATTTAACATAATATACATTATACGCAATGGAGCGGATCGCAAAAACCACTCTGCCAGAGCGAAGCCAGTCCTTATCCGCACACCATCCCCTTCATGAGTAAGGCCTGGAAAAACTAAACCGGTTGGTTTGGGGTTTCGAAAGAAAAATAAAATTCCTGTCAGTCTGTTGCTTCGGGCAGTGCGTTCCAGTTGATCACCGCATTCCAGACCAACCGGAAATCGCCCCGGTTCATATCCCGATGTATACCATTGAAGTTGTAACTGATGATGTGTCCGTTCCCGACCGGCGTGTCCAGGATGGCTGGATGGTCTTTAAGTTGACTTTCTCCACGCATACCGCCGCTGACGACCATACCTTTCTCACCACCCCAGCTGAGAACAATATGACGTTCGTCCACGGGACCGGTCAGGCATGATGTGCAATAGCCCATAGTCAGCCAGCGTCTTGGTTTGTCGTATACCGGCAAGTTTGTGCGAAAAACTGCTGTTTCATCAGAATATCCATAGGCAATGGGATGATCTGGTCTTTTAAACGTGGCGCGTAACTCCACACCGGGTGTGAACACAGCTGGTGCTGCTGAGCGCGACACACCTCGAACCAGTCCACCCTCCAACGCCAGGGCGCTACCAGCACCGAGTGTAAGCAATACCCCACCGGATTCTACGAATCTCTGTATTTCCGCCAGGCCGGTGTAGCCTGGGCCACCCGTTATATCGTCGGAAGCGACGGGTACACCAAGACTGGGGTACTTATCACTCGCACGAAAAGGAACCGCACCCTGTGTAGCAGCAATGCCGTGTATCTGTCCGGCCAGGCCCAGCCGCGAGAAAGGCCCATAAATAATGACATCGACGCGGTCATTCAAAGTGCCCTCGCGAATGTCTTCGTCTCTCAAATAAATGTACCTAACACTCTGTTTATCAAGGATATATCTAATCCACCCCATCATATCAGTATCGGCCCATGGTACCCATAAACCGATGCGTGGTAACAACGCCTCATGAAGCGGGACATCGGGCACGACACTGCTGGACTGGAAATCAAGCGCCAGCTCGACGCTCAGGCTGTCAATAACGCCTTTCAACTCGTTTGACGGACGGGAATCGGAGGCAGAAATAATCCACGAACCGGGCGGGTAGGTCACCCTACCCTCACTAAATGCCCTCTCCGCGATCTCCACTTTGAAGCGGCTCAGCCTGAAACGTGCCGCCAGCAAAGACTCCTGACCCTGTTCCCTCAACAGGTAAACCGGCCCATTGCCCTTGACTGCGCCCGCCGGCGCCACGTCGGCACTGAGCAAGGCACTGGCTGCATCCCTGACACGCTCATCTTCGATACGTACTGCTTCTACATCAAATCCAACCGGGTAGGCCCATGAGACATCATCGTACGGCAGGTGTTCAGATTCAGCAGGAAAGCCTTGTGGTTCAAGCACATCCAGCGCATAGTTGCGATAGGTCTGATCAAGCCTGACGAGAAAATCACCCTTCTCAAACTCCCCTTCCGCAACGCTCAAAGATGAAGCCAATGTCCTCACTTCTATCTTCTGATCACGCAGGCGGTTGATCATTTGCGCCAACCTGAGCCGGTCTGGCTGGTTTCTTGGGATCACGTAGGCAAAGGGCTTTTCGTCTACGCCCTTACGCCAGGCGTTGTAACCGGTACGGTAGAAATCACGCAGCATCTGCCTGGCGTGCTTGGCGGACCAGTCAAGTATCGCAAGGGCGCCCGTTTGCTGGTAGTTGACGTTGTCACGCATGGACCATTTGAAACTTGGATCGGACGGCCAGGGCCGGTACCACTCGCGTGTGAGGCTGTCGTCATCGGCGTGGCGTGTCACCGTTTCAGCTGTTGCATTGCCAAAGGTTTCATAACCACGCCCGATCGCGTTGTGATTGATGGCGACGGAATCCAGGTAATGGTGGCCGAAGCCGTCACCAAAATTCCAGGTCCATACACCCGGCATGCCCATGGAACTCATCGTTGTCATCTCGTGGAAACTCATTTCCAGCCAACGGGATGTCACAATCGGATCCATATGGGGGTTGTAGGGGCCGGTACCATTCCAGCTCTGCATAAGCGGGATGCCTTCGTGCAGGTCATGGACAACAACCGGGTGATAATCGAAAAACATCTTGTGAACAGCGCGGGTTGCGGCAAAGGCCTTCTGATGGGCATCTCGATTGATATCGACAAAAACGTAGCGACCCCAGTAAGGCGGGCTTTGACGCGGCAGGCTATCAAAATCGGTCTTGCCCTTCAGATACAGGTAAAACCAATCGGTTACCTTATCACGTCCATCGGGTTCTGAGACCGGGTTGATCAGTATCAGCAGGTTTTCACGCATGGCCCTGATCATCGGTTGCTCGGATACGGCCAGCCGATAAACCAGTTCCATGCACATCTCGCCGCTACCGGTTTCATCCGCATGCAGGTTGCAGTTGAAGTAATAGGCCGGGCGGGCATCTGCGATGATTTTCTCAGCCTGGGCCGGACTGGTCTTTCGCGGGTCCGCCAGCGCCGCACTTGCCGCCTTGAGCCGGTCCAGGTCAGCTATACCCTGCTCGTCGGCGATTACGACCAGGACGATTTCCCTGCCCTCCTCCGACAACCCCAGCGTCTCCACGTGAACACGGGGCGTGCTCGCCGCAACCTGACGGACGTAGTCTACAATCTTCGCCGAGTGAGTCAATTCCCCCGGTGCGCCAACAAGGTGTCCGAGAACGGCAGTGGGTGAAGGCACACTGGCAGAGGCAGGCACATAGGAAACCCAGGGGCTAAGAAAACGGGGCTCAGTCGTGAATTCTGCAATCGCCGCAATCGATCCTGGCTCGGCGACGTCAGGTGACGGGTCAACTGGTCTTTTCCTGCGCGAAACAGATTCAGCCAGAGCAATTAACAAAGTAATTAACAAAGTAATTAACGTAACCGTACGATTCATGGGACTCCTTCAACGGATGTCAGACGGAAATTCGTTTTCAGCTAATCACCTTTCAAACGATTTGGCAAATCCAGACCGGTACTACGCCAACCGATTCTGCATACGCGTGGTGATGTTTAGCCTGGCGGTTGATGGTCATCAGCAAGACACTTAACACTGCCAGTAAAATCATCGCAGCTCCCATCAGTTTGCGAGTCCATTGATCACTTAATAACGAACTCAGCGCCGGTGCAGCGAGACTCATACCCAGCATGGATGGCAAGGTGCCAAAACCGAAGGCCAGCATGATAAGGGCGCCTGCAAACGGCGAACCTGCTGCGGAAGCGGTCAGCAACACGCTGTATACCAGGCCACAAGGTAAAAAGCCCCAGCACAAGCCAAGCAGCAGACGCCCTGCCCCGCCCGGTATGCTCGAAGCCCGCACAGCCATGGGCAAAACGAACTTCCATACTTTTGCACCGGCCCGTTCTATACGTCCCAGCAACTGCCAGTTGAACAGGAATTGAAGACCGATCAAAAAGATCATCAGGCTGGTAAGCAGGCGCAATATCATGCTCCATTTCGGAACATTCAGAACTGCTCCGGCGCTCGCCAGCAGCCAGGCCGAAACCAGGCCCAGGACGGTGTAGCTCAATACCCTGCCCAGGTTAAATAAAAAAGCTGACATCGCCCGTGGTTGCGCACCGGTACCTGTATCGCTGTGAGCCGGCAGGCTACCCAGCCCTGCCGCGATACCACCACACATTCCGAAACAATGCCCGCTACCCAGTAAACCCACCAGAAATACAGTTAACAAGGCTGAAATATCTAAAACGGAGCTCATTGATCTCCACCTCTCCTTCTCAACGGGTTTTTCTTCATCCAGCGGCCGGCGGCTTTTGATCATCATCAAGCACGACACTCCAGCCATGTGTTTCAAGGTCGTCAAACTGGCCATTTCGGATGGCCCATAACAAGGCCCAAACGGCGAGTGCCAGGAGCATAACTGCCAACGGGATCAATACGTAGAGTATGCTCATTGCGTTACCTTCTTCGCGTCAGGAATACCAGGGTTTGCAAGTTCCTGCTTCGCCAGGCGACCGGAATTCATCACCACCAGCAAGGAGCTCAGTGACATACCCAGGGCGGCCATCCACGGCACGATCAGACCAGCCGCTGCAAAAGGCACCGCCAGCAGATTGTACGCCAGGGCCCAAAGCAGGTTTTGTTGAATAACCGATCGGGTTCTGTAGCCGGTTTCAAGTGCATATAATATATATTTCAATGACTTGCCGGTAACAATGAAATCAGCCGTACTATTGGCCAGCTCACTCGCGCCGGAGACCGTCATGGAGATATTGGCAACCGAGAGAACCGGTGCATCGTTGATTCCATCACCCACCATCAGTACAGATTTACCGTCCGCTTGCAGTGATTCCAGTCTATCCATCTTCATCTTCGGGCTCTGTTCGGCATACCAGGTTCCGATACCGGTACGCTCCGCCACCGACGCAACGGCCTGAGGATGGTCACCGGAAAGTATGATCAATTCCAGTCCGCAGCCACGCAATGCCGCGATGGTTTCCACGGCAGAGTCCCGCAGGCCGTCATCGAGGTCAAAACGGGCCACCCAGCCGGCATCATCAGCGAGCCATAACCTGCCAAATCCTCCGGCAAGATCGATGACATTGACGCTGGTAAAAGCAGCATTACCCAGCCGGTACCTCACCCCGTCTACCAATCCCTCGACACCGGTATCATGGTTGATGGTATTGAGACCCGGTTTTCGCTTGACCTCGATGTCTGCAAAGGCTTTCGAGACAGGGTGAGAAGAATCGATCTCCAGCAGAGCAGCGATTCGCAATACCGTTTCAACATCGTATCCCTGGCGGGCGGGGTTGATCACCGTGTCAACTATCGACGGTGAGCCTGTCGTCAGCGTACCCGTCTTGTCAAATACGATCGTGTCGATACCATCCAGGGCCTCAAGCGCTGCGCCACGGGTCAGCAGTACACCGTGTTCAAGCAGCGCCCGGCTCGAAGAGGCGATGGCAGCAGGCGTGGCCAGTGACAATGCACACGGGCAACTGATGACCAGTACCGCGAGGGTCGCGGGGAATAACATCGTTACATCGTGGGTCAGCCACCACAGGGCGGTCAGACTGGCCACTGCGAGGACAACCGCGACGAACCAGCCGGCATAACGTTCCGACAGCTGAGTGAAACGGCTGCGGTGCGTCTGCGATTTCAGCAACATCCGCCCCATCATCGAAACGGTGGAATCACCGGGATCCTTCTCCACTTCTACTTCAACTGTTTGCGAACGGTTGACGCTGCCGGCTATCACCTTGTCACCGGTGTGTTTTACAACCGGCCGGGATTCGCCGGTCAAAAGGGCTTCGTCCACCTCGGTGAAGCCGCTGAATACCAGTCCATCGGCCGGGAACGTCTGCCCTGCCCTGACCCGGACGCGGTCACCGATACGCAAATCCGTTGCAGGCACCTGCTGGCTTTCACCATCCCTGATCATCTCAGCCCACTCGGGCAAAAGGCGGGCAAGCGCCAGGCCGGTTTGTAGGTTGCGATGACGGATAACGAGTTCTGCATATCTTCCCAGCGACAGGAAAAAAATGAACATGACCACGGAATCAAAATAGACATGACCATCGCCGCTTAGAAAATTGATGCAACTCATGATAAATGCGATGGATATGGCCAATGCAACCGGCACATCCATACCGATCCTACGATGGGACAGGCTACGCCAGGCGCTGCTGTAAAAAACCCGGCCTGAATAGAGCAGAACCGGTGTTGTAACGACCAGGCTGATCCACTGCAAAAAGCGTTCAGGACCTTCGGATATGCCCATCGCATCGCCCGCGTACAAACCCGCTGCATACATCATTACCTGCATCATACCGAGCCCGGCGACACCGAGGCGCTTAAGGGCGTCGCGACGCTCCTGCTGTCTGCCCATTGCTTCTGCGCCGGCCAGTGGCAAATGCGGACGGTATCCGACACCAGCCAGGATAGCGGCCACCTTGCTCAGGCGAAGCCTGGCCGGGCGCCAGTTAATACGGACAAAACCGGTGGCGACATCCACCTGCACGTGGTCGATACCGTCACGTGTTTCCAACTGGCTCCTGATCAACCATGCGCAGGCCGCGCAGCGGATTCCTTCGACCTGCAGCAGCAATTCGTATCGGCCGTTTTTCAGCGGGTTCCCCCAGAGCGAATGACGATCGTCATAGCGCTTCCACGAGTCCACGATAGCCGCGTCCTCCTCGGTGGGTTTGACTGCATTCTCGGTACGGAACTGATAATAACGGGACTGGCCGGATTGCAGTATCAGCCTGGCAACAGCCTCGCAACCACTGCAGCACACAGGCTGAATAGCCCCTTCTGCTTCAACGGTGAGATTGCAACTGGCTGGAACAGGCTCTCCGCAATGGAAACAGAAGCGGGCATTCTCAGTCATGATCCCAGGAGCCTGTCGGGTTTGACCGATCGTAAGTAGATCATGTTAAATCCGACAGGCTCCTAGTTTGATTTGAGATCGGGGTCGCCCGCCTTGGTTTCTTCGGTTTCCTGAGCAGGTGCTTGTGCTTGCAATTCGCTTTTTAGCTGCTGGTACTCATCATCAGTCACGACGAGGTGGTCAGGGTTACTCACCGCCAGCCATAAACTTACAAAGCTCGCGATCACAGCGGATGCAGGCAACGCGATGATGAACCATGGCCAGAATTGCCTGTACCATGGCAGTCCATGTTCCGCTGCCTGTCCCGAGTCTTTCACTTGTTCGATTGAATTCATGGTTTAGTGATTATTCCTGCTCAAACGGCATCAGGAAGCGGGCACTGACGGTTCGTTCAATAATGGGTTCATCCAGGGTCGAAAACCGCACGTCCAGCTTCATTGAACCCCGGCCAGCGCTCGCAGGCGCCTGCATACGTAAAATAAAGTTCCCTACCTCTTCCGGCTCGAGTCGCGGCTCGGGAGAAATGAGAATACGGATGTCCTCGTTGTTCAGAACTTCGATTTTATACTGGTGGGGCTTGAAGTCCATATTGATCAGCTTGAGTGTATAAACGTTTTCAATCTGGTTGTCCGGCAACTCGCGGTACAGGGCATTGCGGTCACGCAACAGGTCGGCGCGCAGCAATACACGGTTATTGACCGACCAGATAACACCGCTAACCAGGGCCAGCAACAGGAAGGCATAGACCAAAATTCGCGGTCGCAATACGTGGGTTTCCTTGCCGCTGAGCCTGTGCTCTGTGGTGTAGCTGATCAGGCCTTTCTTGTAATCCATCTTCTCCATGACCTGGTCACATACGTCAATACAGGCGGCGCATGCGATGCACTCGATCTGTAAACCTTCTCGTATATCAATGCCGGTTGGGCAAACCTGCACACAAAGTGTACAGCCGATGCAGTCCCCCAGACCCTTTTCGGCCGCGCTTTCTGCCTTGCTGCGTCCGCCACGGGGCTCACCGCGCGCTTCGTCATAGGCGATGACCAGTGTGTCCTTGTCAAACATCGCACTCTGGAAACGTGCGTAAGGACACATGTACTTGCACACCTGTTCCCGCAGAATGCCAGCGTTGCCGTAGGTGGCAAAACTGTAGAACAGCATCCAGAATGTCTCCCAGCCACCCAGTTGAAAAGCAACAACCGATTCACCCAAGCCCCGGATCGGTGTGAAAAAGCCGACAAAGGTGAACCCGGTCCACAAGGCGAACAAGATCCACAAGACCTGCTTTGAAGTTTTACGCAGAATCTTATTTGCATTCCAGGGGGAAGCGTCCAGTTTCATGCGCTTACTGCGGTCACCCTCGACCAGTCGCTCCATCCACAAAAAGACTTCGGTCCAGACGGTTTGAGGGCATGCATAACCACACCAGAGCCGGCCGGCAACCGCCGTAACGAAAAACAGCGACAGGCCGGCAATAATCAGCATCAGGGTCAGGAAAATAAAATCCTGTGGCCAGAACGTCAGACCCAGGATATAGAACTTCCGGGCCGGCAGATCGAACAGGACCGATTGATGGCCACCCCAGTTAAGCCAGGGTATTACGTAATACAAACCAAGCAGTACGACGACAGCAAGCTTGCGCAAACTGGCGAAACTTCCTTTCACATCACGCGGATAAACTTTTGGATCTTTGCGATACAGCGAGTCCGTAGCATCCTGCTTCTGACTCATTTCCAGTCCTCGTCGTCAATATCCGGATTGGATTCTGACGGGTCATGCACTTGTGGTATCGGATGCTTTCCCTTGCCTTTGTAGTGCCCGCGGGAAGGACCCGTCCTGATCATGAACATTGTTAATGCGGCTGCGAGCAGGCAAATCAGATAAAGGAATGCGAATGCAAGCCCATAAGCCAGTCGCACGCCTATATCGTATTCGTCTGCCCAGTCGCTGACTAAATGCATGGGATCAACCAGGCCGAACAGCACAAAAGCGCCGGCTGCCGCCGAAAGAAAGGCAATCCACAGAACGACAGCCCAATCGCGCTGCCGCCTGCTCCACCGCCGGTTAACCGGATGCTGTGTCATATTACCCGCCCCAAACCTGTCATCCTGCTATTTTGACAGGCTTAAAACATAGGCTGCTATCAGACGTTGCCGGTCTTCACTCAAAAGGTCCTTATGCGCGGGCATGTTGCCGTTGCGGCCCTCGGTGAGGGTTTGCCTGATGGCCGCAGGATCGCCACCATATAGCCAGATATTATCAGTGAGACGCGGGGCTCCAAGGGCCTGGTTACCACTGCCGTCAGGCCCGTGACAGGCAACACACAGCATGTCAAAGTTCTTCTTGCCATTCGCCGCCATCACCGGGTCAGCTTTCTGACCGGAAAGGCTTTGCACGTAAACAACCAGCTCACTGATAGCCTTGTCATCCAGGCCTGCAACCATCACGGGCATGGCACCCGAACGACCATTGGCGATGGCTTGCATGACCATGTCAAAACCATCGCCATACAACCAGTCGTTATCGGTCAGGTTCGGAAATCCACGCGCACCCCGGGCATCAGAGCCATGACACATCGCGCAGCTGTTGGCAAACAGCCTTTGACCGGTTGCATTGGCCTCGGCGTCCGCGATCAGGGTTTCGTTATCCATTTGTCGGTAACGTGAAAAAATGGCCTCTTGTGCTTCGGTTGCAGCTTGCATTTCAGCTTCGTACTGGCCTTCCTGGCTCCAATTCAGCACCCCGCCAATATTGCCCAGACCACCGAAAAGAATCAGGTAGATGAAGGCAAAGGCGATCGTTCCGTAGAACAACTGCAACCACCACTTTGGTAACGGGTTGTTGAGTTCGACAAGGTCTTCGTCCCAGACGTGACCGGTGGTACCCGTAGCCTCATCACCCTTTTCATCGCGGTTGGAGACACCCTTGGTCCACTGTAACAACCAGAAACAGCCCAGGACGGTGCCGATGGTTATGATAATGACATACCAGTGCCAGAAACTAGTTAACATGTCTCACTCCCTGTCCCGTTGGCCGGGTCTCATCAGTCGGTTTTACATCATTCGGAATTACACCGTTGTCCTCTTCAAGTGGCAACATGCTGGCATCTTTGAACGCCGTTTTGCGTTTGCCGCTCCACGCCCAGACCCACAGACCTAAGAACGCGAAAAGCAGGATCAGGAGAATGGCGCCGCGAAAAATATCAATATCCATATCAGCGTCCACTCCTGGCATGGCCGAGGCTTTGCAAATACGCAATAACGGCATCCATCTCAGTTTTACCAGCCACCACGGAAGGTGCTGCGGCAATATCTTCCTCGGAGTACGGATCGCCCAAGGTGTTCAGGGCGCGCATTTTCTTTTGAACCAGGTCACCATCGACCATCCTGTCCGTCAGCCAACCATAGTTCGGCATGTTGGATTCAGGCACCACGTCACGCGGGTTATTCAGATGTATGTAATGCCATTCATCGCTGTAGCGCCCTCCTACCCTGGCGAGATCAGGGCCGGTTCGCTTGGAACCCCACTGGAACGGCCGGTCATATACGGACTCGCCGGCAACTGAGTAAGGGCCGTAGCGCTCGGTTTCACTGCGGAAAGGGCGGATCATCTGTGAATGGCAGTTGTAGCAACCCTCCTTCACATAAACATCACGGCCCGCGAGTTCAAGTGCTGGATAAGGCACAACACCGGCTGCAGGCTGTCTTACCTGGTCGAGGAATATCAGTGGAACAATTTCGACCAGACCGCCAAGGCTGATGGCGACAATGATAAATATGGCCATCAGGCTGATATTTGTCTCGAGTTTTTTGTGTCCCGTGCTCATTAGTGGTCTCCCCAAATTGCGGGTTCTGAGGCAGGAATTGGTTTCATTTCCTTTTTGCCAAGTGTCTTCCAGGTGTTCCATGCCATGAAGAACATACCGGTGAGGAATAACAAACCACCCAACAACCTGATTGCGTAGTACGGCTTGGTGGCTGCAAGGCTCTCGATAAAGCTGTAAGTCAGGGTGCCGTCATCGTTAAAGGCGCGCCACATCAGGCCCTGCATGACACCGGCGATCCACATGGAGGTGATGTACATTACAACACCGATCGTCGACGTCCAGAAATGGATATCAATGGCCTTGATGCTGTACATTTTTTTCTCACCGATCAGGCGCGGAATCAGGCAATACACCGAACCGATGGTCATCATGGCAACCCAACCGAGGGCGCCGGAATGCACGTGGCCGACGGTCCAGTCGGTGTAGTGGCTCAATGCATTGACGGTCTTGATCGACATCATCGGCCCCTCAAAAGTGGACATACCGTAAAAGCTCAGCGCGACGATCATGAATTTGAGGACCGGGTCGGTACGCAACTTATGCCATGCACCGGACAACGTCATGATGCCGTTAATCATGCCGCCCCAACTGGGTGCGAGCAGGATCAGGGAAAACACCATGCCCAGTGACTGTAACCAGTTCGGCAAGGCTGTGTAGTGAAGGTGATGAGGGCCTGCCCACATGTAAATGGCGATCAGGGCCCAGAAATGCACGATCGATAAACGGTAGGAGTAAACCGGGCCTTCTGCCTGCTTTGGCACGAAGTAATACATCATGCCCAGGAAGCCGGCAGTCAGGAAAAACCCAACGGCGTTGTGGCCATACCACCATTGCACCATCGCATCGACGGTACCGGTGTAAATCGGATAAGACTTGCCCATTTCGATCGGAAACGACAGGTTGTTGACGATATGCAACACGGCGATGGTCAGGATGAATGCACCATAAAACCAGTTGGCCACGTAGATGTGGCTGACCCGGCGCTTGACGATCGTCCCGAAAAAGAGCACCGCATACGCGACCCACACCAGTGTGATCAGAATATCGATCGGCCATTCGAGCTCGGCGTATTCCTTACCCTGGGTCCAGCCCAGTGGAAGTGTTACAGCCGCTGACAAGATGACAAGTTGCCAGCCCCAGAATACGAGGCTCGCCAGCTTGTCGGATATCAGGCGCACATGGCAGGTTCTTTGTACGACGTACAATGAAGTGCCTATCAGGCCGCTGCCACCAAAGGCGAAAATAACCGCGTTGGTATGCAGCGGACGCAAACGTCCATAGGTCAACCAGGGTATGTCGAGGTTCAAAATCGGCAGCCATAATTGCGCAGCAATAATGACACCCACCAGCATCCCCACGATACCCCAGAGAATCGTCGCTATGACGAATTGTCTAACAACCTTATCGTTGTAAGTCATGATTGAACTCTTCCCTCACTTTTAAAAACAAGGTGATAACCCGGATACAGGTTACCACCGCAGATGTCTCCGGGGTGTATTCCGGAAACCTCATTCCGAGCCCGCACAGCGGGTCAACTATCCAACACCTTTCTCGCCCCGGTGTTGTCGAACAAATTCTGTCGCAGCCACATATTCAGACGCCGGAAATCATCTGCCTGACGCTGTTGCGAGGGCTGGATGACGAGTTTACGGGTCGTGTCATCAATGTTTACCCGCAAAACGGCAAGCCAGCGAGTACACCACTGCTGGCCTTCCAGAACTCCCTCGATTGTATCTGCCTGAGCAGATTCTAATCGCACCCGTCCATCCGGAAAAATGACCGAGATCAACTCAATATTATTTGGTTTAGACTTTTTTAATGTATCAGCGACCCACCCTGCCCCAAAAATCAGGACGGCCAATACCGTCAATACTACCGGATGGGGACTTAAAAGCGCTGCGAACACGACCAGCAGATGCAGCACACAAACCGGAACCAGCAAATCCCTGTCATTCGAAACTTTCAGTTTTAGGGGTTTGTTATGCAGCATGCGTCAGAGCATTTATCAGTTTCAATAAGGCGGGGGTTTCCGGTAAATCCCTGCCGGACACCCAGTCGAATAACACGTCATCTTCCTGCTTGAGCAACATCTCGAGTTCCGGCCAGGCACCCTCGAGCAGGGGTCCGGCCTGTTTCAAGAAAAATGCCTCGAAAAGCACATCCAGTTCCTTCATGCCACGGCGGCTTTGCCAACGCAGCATTTTTACCCTGTCGTGACCGCCTCGCATAAACCGGGACCGGTCTCAGGCCCCGTGCCTTTCCAGCAACATCTTTTTTGTTTCGGCGATTGCCTTGGCCGGGTTCAGACCCTTTGGACAGGTTGAGGTACAGTTCATGATCGTGTGGCAACGATAGAGACGGAACGGATCATCCAGTGCATCGAGACGTTCCCCGGTATCTTCATCACGGCTGTCAACCAGCCAGCGGTAAGCCTGCAATAAAATCGCCGGGCCCAGGTACCGATCGCCATTCCACCAGTAGCTTGGACAGGAGGTGGAGCAACAAGCGCACAAAATGCATTCGTAGAGGCCATCCAGTTTTTCGCGGTCTTACTGGGACTGCAACCTCTCCTGATCCGGCAGAGGCACGCTCTGCGTACGTATCCAGGGTTTGATACTGGCGTATTGCGCGTAAAAATGGGTCATGTCCGGCACCAGGTCCTTGACCACTTCGAGGTGCGGCAAGGGGTTGATTTTCACATCGCCCCTGATCGACGTAATAGGCTTGGTGCATGCCAGCGTGTTGGTTCCATCGATATTCATCGCGCATGAACCGCAAATGCCCTCACGGCAGGAACGACGGAATGTCAGCGACGGATCGATTTCATTCTTGATCTTGAGAATCGCATCGAGCACCATCGGGCCACAATCATCGAGATCGATTTCAAAACTGTCGATACGTGGATTCTCGCCCTTGTCCGGATCCCACCGGTAAACGTGGAAGGTGCGTGTATTGGTCGATCCCTCCGGTGCGGAATGTTTTTGTCCTTTAAGCGGGCGGGATTCAGGAGCCAATCTTAATTCAAGCATGTGATTCTCCTAATATACCCTTGGCTTTGGTGGGACAACTTCAACGTCGTCGGTCAGCGTGTATAAATGCACGGGCCGGTAATCGATGGCAACCTTGCCGGATGCATCCACGCTGGCCAGTGTATGCTTCATCCAGTCTTCGTCATCCCGGTCAGGGAAATCCTCACGGGCATGCGCACCCCGGCTTTCCTTCCGGTTTTCAGCACCGAACATCGATACCTTTGCGCAACCCAGCAGGTTGCGCAATTCCAGTGTCTCGACCAGGTCGGAATTCCAGATCATGGAACGGTCACTGACCTTGATATCGTCAAACTTCGCGTACACATCCGAAATCAACTTGCAGCCTTCCTCCAGCACATCACCGGTACGGAACACTGCCGCATTGTTTTGCATGACATGTTGCATTTCATCCCTGACGCTGGCTGCACTGTTGTTGCCGTCTGCATGGCGAATGCGGTCAAAATCGGCGACCAGGGAATCAACCACTTTCTTGTCGAGGTTGTCATGCCGTTGGTTGGGTTTGATCACTTCAGCGCAACGATGGGCCACGGCGCGGCCGAATACGATCAGGTCAAGCAGGGAGTTTGAACCCAGGCGATTGGCGCCATGCACGGAAACACAGGCCGCTTCGCCAATGGCGAACAGACCGGGTACGACCGAATCCGGGTCGCCATCCTTTAAACGCACCACCTCGCCGTGGTAGTTGGTCGGAATACCACCCATGTTGTAATGGCAGGTGGGTATGACGGGAATGGGCTCCTTGGTCACATCCACGCCCGCAAAAATCTCGGCGCTCTCGGCAATACCCGGAAGCCGTTTATTGATGACATCGGCCCCGAGGTGCTGCAGGTTAAGATGGATATGGTCCTTTTTCGGCCCTACACCGCGGCCTTCCCTGATCTCGATGGTCATTGAACGGCTGACCACGTCACGCGAGGCCAGGTCCTTGGCATTGGGTGCGTAGCGCTCCATGAAACGTTCGCCCTCGGAGTTGGTCAGGAAACCACCCTCACCACGAACACCCTCAGTTATCAGTACGCCCGCGCCATAAACTCCAGTCGGGTGGAACTGGATAAATTCCATGTCCTGAAGGGGCAAGCCGGCCCGTAAAACCATGCCGTTGCCATCACCGGTACAGGTGTGTGCCGAGGTGCAGGAGAAATAGGTGCGGCCGTAACCACCGGTTGCCAGTATCACCGCGTGTGCACGGAACAGGTGCAGGGTTCCCTCTGCCAAATCCCAAGCCAGAACCCCGCGGCAGACACCATCATCATCCATCAACAGATCAAGGGCAAAATACTCGATGAAGAAAGTGGCGTCGTGTTTCAAGGCCTGCTGATACAGCGTGTGAAGTATGGCGTGACCGGTCCGGTCCGCTGCCGCGCAGGTACGCTGTGCGGTGCCTTCACCAAAATGGGTTGTCATACCGCCGAATGGCCGTTGGTATATTTTGCCGTCTTCGGTACGGGAGAACGGCACACCATAGTGCTCCAACTCAATTACCGCCGGCACAGCTTCCCTGCACATGTACTCGATGGCATCCTGGTCACCCAGCCAGTCCGAACCCTTGATGGTGTCGTACATATGCCAACGCCAGTCATCTTCACCCATGTTACCGAGTGCCGCCGACATACCGCCCTGCGCCGCCACCGTGTGGCTGCGGGTCGGGAATACCTTGGAAATGCAGGCGGTTTTCAAACCGGTCGCAGCCAGACCCATGGTCGCCCGCAATCCGGCACCACCGGCGCCCACCACAATGACATCGTATTTATGTTCTGTTATTGAATAGTCGTTGCTCATGGTTCAGGCTCCCAGTACCAGTTTCAGAGCTGCAATGGCACTGATCAGAAATGCGACAAGACAGGCGAATCGTACGAATATAAGCAGGGAAAATTCCAATGCGGCGATATGTACGTAGTCTTCAATGACGACCTGCAAACCCAGTTGGATATGATAGAAAACAGCCCCGGCCAGCAATATTGCCATACCCGCGTTTAATGGCGAAGACATGGCTGCGCGGGCAGTCGCGTAATCTGCGCCCGCAAGTGATACACCCAGCCACAGTATCCAGGCGGTCGATAATAAAAGTATCAGTGCCGAATAACGTTGTGAACGCCAATGGTGGGTGCCGCCACCCGAACTGCCCTTGCCACGGACCCGGGCCAGCGGATTTTGCATGCTCATAGACCTGCCCCCAATACGATGACTGACAACAATACTGAACCAATAATGGCCAGCCAACCCGAAGCACGCACCTGTGGCATTTCCATCATCCAGCCGGCATCCCAGACCAGGTGGCGGATACCGCCGAACAGATGAAAACTGAAACTGAATACGCTGGCCGCAATAACCAGCTTGCCCATCACGCTACCCAGCCATGCGCTCAACGCGGCATAGGCCTCCGGCCCGCTGGCCAGGGCAATCAGCCAGCACAATAACAGTGGCGCACTCACGACCGACATGAACACACCGGTCAGACGGTTAAGTATGGAAAGCGCCGAGGTGATCTGGAACTTGTAATACGGCCCCAGCATGTACGGTGACATTGGGCGTTTCGATGTGCTCATAATTGACTGCCTTTATCCCTTGTTCGTAATATCAGAAATCAGTACAACGGCCTGCTTTTTCCCAATCGCCGTAACGGGTGGGCTCAGGCCCTTTTGGACCACCGACTTCGACAGGTTTTGTTGGAGGTTTATCAACCACGACGGCTTGCTTTTTTAATTTCCCGGAGTCTTTTGATGACACAGCGGACGTTGTTGACTGGTTATTTTCCACTAACAACACCCCACGCCTTCAGATCTGTTTCTCCAGCATCAAGTGTAACGCCAAAGGTGGTTTCTTGCGAGTCCGGTTTTCTTTTATATAGTCACTGATTGGAAGCAAAATTGAGTTAAAATGGGAGTGCGAATCATTTACCGTTGTCAACAGGGTCCGGGTACATATGGTCAAACTTTCTTACCTGTCAGTCATCCGTTTCAGAGGCGAGGATGCGGGTAGCTTTTTACACGCCCAGGTGAGTGCAGATGTGCTTGCCCTGGCCGCCGGCGAGTCCACATTTGCGTGCTACTGCGAGCCCAAGGGCCGGGTACTGGCCCTGTTGCTGGTTTACAGGAATGATGACGACTACTACGTCATCATGTCCCGCGCGCTTGCAACTGCTGTTTCCGACCGTCTGAAGATCTACCGAATGCGGGCAAAAGTGGATATAGAATTTATGAACAGGTTCACCGTGTCGGGCCTGCAGGCGGATAAACCACCGGAACCGGTTCTGGAGCCCGCACAGGCCATCCAGCTCGCTGGCAGTGATCGTTGGCTCGTACTGACGAGTGCTGAAGATGGCCCGGACACAGACGAAAAACTGCAGGAAGAATGGAAGGTTGCGGAACTGCGCCTCGGTATCACCTGGCTGAGCCCGCCGACCAGCGGGGAGTTCCTGCCGCAGATGCTCGGTTTCGAGGAACTGGGTGCAGTCAATTATCGCAAAGGGTGCTATCCAGGTCAGGAAATCGTTGCCAGAACGCACTACCTCGGCAAGGTAAAACGTCACTCCCGTTTGCTGGCTTGCGGACTCGCACTATGCCCGGCACCGATGGACAAGGTCGATATTATTAGCGATGGCCAGGCCTATGAGGCCGACATCGCAGACTGCGTGACGGACAGGGATGGAAAGGTCTGGTTACGGGCAATCACACGCATGGAGCCGGAGATGGTGGCCCAGCGTATCGAATTTGGGGATGAAACCGCAGACGTTTTTTAGGGTTGGCGTGTTCTTTTAAAGCGAAATGGTTTCAGGGCTGGGCGACGATGTAACACACCCAACCCGGGTCTGCATCGCCGATGTCCGACGGTGTGTAAATACCATTACCTTCGTTCCGGGTCTCATCGGTGCCTTCCCAGTAAACATCCACTACTGAAAAACCGGCCTCGTACAGAATCTCCCGAATTTCCGGCAGGGTCCACAAACGCCATTGATAGCTGAAGGCCTTGTCCATTTTCGAATCGTCCGGGAATTCGAAATGGATCTGGCAGTTCATACACGAGTCAATCGGGTTGAATGAAGCCTGGTCCCAGATGTAGGTGAATGGGTTTCCGTCCTCATCCTCGCACTCGCGTGACTCGGTCAGAACCATGGGCGCTTCGTAACCCCCATAGGCATCCAGAAACAAAATGCCATCAGAAACCAGCCCATCCAGCACATTGGCAAAATACTCACGTAAATCATCACGGCTCATAAACAGGTAATAACTGAAATTCATCGCGAGGATGATATCCGCAAGACCGGGACGGGTTCGCAGCACATCCTCGTTGAGCAATTCGATGCGTTCCAGCTGTTCTTCATCCAGCTGTGCGAGCCTGTTTAAACGGCTCCAGTCGAGCACTTCCCTGTCGAGGTCAACACCCACCGCCTGGTGGTTATCATCCCGAAGAACCCATTCGCAGGCAGTATTGGCGGTGCCGCAAAAATCCTCCCGCAAGAAAATTGCCGGTCGTTGCCGCAGTTCAGACCAGGTCTGCTCGACAAAATCAATCTCGGTTTCCACATCCTGGACCGCGCACTGATACAGCAGGTGGCGGTCTGCCACGGCCGCCATCGTCTGCGCGGTTTCAGGGTCAGAGGCCCTGGTATTTTTCCGAAACATACTTATCAATCAATGCAAGAAAATCGGCGGTCAGGTCTTCCCCTCTGAGCGTAGCCGCCTTGACGCCATCGATAAAAACCGGCGCCACGGGGGACTCACCCGTACCGGGCAGGCTGATACCGATATTGGCCTGCCGACTTTCGCCCGGACCGTTAACGATACAACCCATCACCGCAAGGCTGAGGCTTTCCACGCCCTCATACTTAAGCTTCCACTCCGGCATCCGGCCACGGACATGGTTGGTGACATCGAGCGCCAGGGACTGGAAAAAGGTGCTGGTGGTGCGGCCGCAACCGGGACAGGCGGTTACCATCGGTGAAAAGGCCCGCAGACCCATGCTTTGCAGCAGTTCCTGTGCGACGATCACCTCGTCATTGCGTGACTGGCCGGGTTCAGGTGTGAGGGAAATGCGGATCGTGTCGCCGATACCCTCCTGTAGCAACACGGCCAGCGCAGCCGTTGAAGAAACGATACCCTTGCTGCCCATACCGGCCTCGGTCAGACCGAGGTGCAAGGGGTAATCGCAACGTTTTGCCAGTTCCCGGTATACGCGTATCAGGTCCTGCACACCACTGACCTTGCACGAAAGGATAATCCGGTCATGCGCCAGGCCCAATTCCTCGGCCTGCTGCGCGCTTTCGAGTGCTGAACGGATCAGCGCTTCACGCATGACCGCATCGGCCGGTTGCGGGGAGCTGCTTTGGCCATTGATGTCCATCAGCCTGGCCAGCAGGCGCTGGTCCAGGCTGCCCCAGTTAACACCGATACGCACCGGTTTGTCATGTTCGATCGCCAGGCCGACGATGGTGGCAAACTGGTCGTCGCGTTTTTTTCCAAAACCCACATTACCCGGGTTGATGCGGTACTTGGCCAGCAGGCGGGCGCATTCCGGATACTGTTGTAAAAGGTGATGACCGTTGTAGTGAAAATCACCGACCACCGGAACATCGCAGGACATCATCTCAAGGCGTTCCATGATACCGGCGACCGATGCGGCCGCGTTCTCGGTATTCACGGTTATACGCACAAGTTCAGAACCGGCGCGCGCCAACTCGGCAATCTGCGTGGCGGTTGCGCGGATGTTCTCGGTATCCGTATTGGTCATGGATTGCACCACGACCGGGTGTTGGGAGCCGATCAGTACTCCGCCGACGTTGACAGTGGGTGACACGCGGCGTGTCTGTATGTCCGCATCCGGCCTCATGCTATTGCAGCTTCAGGAGACGCTATCATCTGTAGACCTGGTTCCCTCACGGCTCATAACCGGCCAGGCGGCGTGTAAGTACATCCACATTGACCACAGCGTGAGCGCGGCTGCAAGATAAAGCAGCAATTCACCAACCAGTGCAACAGGCAAACCAAACAGGTCATACTCGTATAACAGGCAGCTTATCGCGGTCATCTGGAAAATAGTCTTGAATTTACCAAGAGCTCCGACCTTGACCGTTCCGCTCTCGCCCATTTCTGACATCCATTCCCTTAGTGCGGAAATCGCGATCTCCCTGCCGATGATGATGGCTGCGGACAGGGTCAGGAAAATTTCCGGGAACGCGATCGGTGGCGGTATGTGCACCATCAGGACCAAAGCCGTTGCGACCATCAGCTTATCGGCAACCGGATCAAGGAACGCTCCAAAATCCGACATCAGGTCCATGCGTCGCGCCAGGTGTCCATCGAGCCAATCGGTAATCGCAGCCAGGATGAAAACCGCCGCCGTAGCCAACGGCGCCCAATGGTAGGGTAAGTAGAAAAACAACACCAGCACGGGAATCAGCGCGATACGCAACAGTGTCAGGATCATCGGAAACGTCATTTTCATTGATTCAGTCCGCTCGGAGTTATTCGCCTATTATCGCAGACGGATGAACTTTTTTGCAGGTAATTAAGCAGGGGATTTCAAGGAAGTTCCAAATCACTTCGTTTCGCCGTCAATGCAGTGCTTTGAATATGCGTTCGGCCAATTGCCGGTTTATCCCCGGGATCCCTGACAACTCTTCAATACCCGCCTTGCGTACACCCTGCAGACCCCCAAAATGTGTCAGGAGTGCGCGCCGTCTGCGTGCACCCACCCCTGGGATATCCTCCAGCACCGAATGCACTGCGGCTTTCTGGCGCCGGCCACGATGCCCCGTAATCGCGAAACGGTGCGCTTCGTCCCTGACTTGCTGCACCAGGTGAGACGCGGAGGATTCCGGACCGGGTTGGAGACTGTAAGGCGAGGCCGGCAGGACCCATTCCTCATACCCGGCGCGCCGGGATGACCCCTTGGCCACGCCCATCAGCGGAATGTCACTCAGGCCGCACTCTGAAAGTACTTCCATGGCGATCCCCAACTGGCCTTTACCGCCATCGACAAGGATCAGGTCCGGCAGGTGGCCCTCTTCTTTCTGTAATTTCTGATAGCGACGGTTTAATACCTCGCGCATCGCGGCGTAATCGTCACCGGGTTCAAATCCCTTGAGGTTATAACGTCGATAGCGGGATTTAACCGGGCCGTTCACGTCAAAAACAACACAGGAGGCGACCGTCTTGTGTCCGGATGTATGCGAAATATCGAAACACTCGATGGTGCCGGGCGCCTCTTCGAGCTGCAGCAACTCTGCCAGTTCCGCAAACTGCCTGCTGCTGCGCGACGATTCAGAGGACCGCATATGCAGGGCATTGAGCGCGTTTCTGCCTGCCAGTTCGAGCCATTGCTTACGGTGGCTGCGCGGGCGGGACTGGATGTGCACCCGTCGTCCGCAGCGCTCGGTGAAGACGTCTTCGAACAGCTTCTGCTGTTCCAGCACGTGGGAAACGATCAGTTCGGGGGGTGGCTGACGTTCGCTGTAATACTGCCCGAGGAACGCGTGCAGTATTTCAGCATCAGAGTGACCCTCGGATTGCGTGGGAAAGTAGTCCCTCTGGCCCAAACTGCGACCGCCACGCACCGAAATCACCTCGATGGCGACACTCCGGTCTACCCTGGCCAGGGCAATAATATCCAGGTCGCCATTACCCGCCGAGACAAACTGGCGCGCCTGCATCTGTTTCAGATGATTGATCTGGTCCCTGTACTGTGCTGCCTGTTCATAATGCTGTAAACCCGCAGCAGCCTCCATACGCCGGATCAGGCGTGAGATCACCTTCTGACTTTGGCCGCGCAAAAACAGCAGGGCGTCTTCAAGCTGCCCTGCGTACTCCCCGGCACTGACCTTGCCCACACAGGGTGCGGTGCAGCGCTTGATCTGGTATTGCAGACAAGGCCGTGTACGGTGGCTGAAATAGCTGTCCTCGCAGTTTCGTAAAAGAAACAGTTTCTGGATCAGGTTGATGCTTTCCCTCACCGAACTGGCTGACGGATAGGGCCCGAGGTACTGCCGGCCCTTGTCCTTACCACCCCGGTGAAAGGCGATCCGCGGATACTCATGATCGGTACCGAGCATTACCCAGGGATAGCTCTTGTCGTCACGTAAAAGCACGTTATAGCGAGGTTTGAGCGACTTGATCCACTCGTTTTCGAGCAACAGCGCCTCGGCCTCTGTACGGGTGAGACTGACTTCAATGGATTGAATCCGCGCCACCATCCGCATGATCCGGTCGATCTTGGGACGGGCGTCAAAATAACTCGAGACACGTTTGCGCAGATTGGCCGCTTTGCCAACGTACAGAACAACACCCTCGGGATCACGCATCAGGTAAACACCGGGGCCAGCGGGTACACGACGGGCAAACTTTTTGCCGTCAAAGTCCTTTTTGGATTGCTTCAGCTCAGGGTCTTTCACTTCTGACCCAAACGCCCCTCAACCTCTTTCAGCAAACCCTGCGTGGCTGCGGCCAACAGCTTGCACATATAGCTAAAACCATCCATGCCACCATAGTACGGATCCGGAACCTCTTCGGGCCTTGCCTCCGGGTGGTAATGCATCATCATTTTCAAAACGGCTTTTGAACCGGCCGGCCGGATATGTTGCAAACCACGGAAGTTCTCATGGTCCATCGCTATGATCAGGTCATATTCTTTAAAGTCAGAGGCATCGATCTTGCGGGCGCGCAACTGGCTGATATCAACTCCAAAACTCATGGCGGTCTCAACCGCTCTCGAATCGGGCGCATGACCGACGTGGTAGCCATGGGTGCCCGCGGAGTCAATCGACACCTGGTCTTTGTATTCTGAAGCCTGCAAGGCCCTGGCAAAAAAGCCTTCAGCCGAAGGTGATCTGCAGATATTCCCCATGCAAACAAATAGTATTTTAATCATATGCTTATTAATCTTTTCTATTGTTATCCTGAATTATTTTCCGCACCCGCTGTAAATCCTCCGGAGTGTCAATCCCTGCCGGAATGAACTCACAGGCAGCCGCCATGGCAATCTGGCCACCCTGCTCCATGATGCGCAGTTGTTCAAGTCGTTCACTTGTTTCCAATGGCATTGGAGCGCACGCGGTATACCTGCGCAAGGCTGAAAGACGGTAGGCGTAGAGACCCAGGTGACGTTTCCACTCAAGCCCGGCATCCATGGCTTCATCGATTGACTCGTACGAACGTGCGTAAGGGATGGGCGCCCTGCTGAAATACAGGGCCCGGTTCTTCGAATCCGTAACCACTTTCACAGCATTTGGATTCAGCACCTCGGCGGCCTCCGAAATCGGCCAGTAAAGGCTCGCGACTTCACAATCCGGGCGCTGGTCCAGCAACGCCGCCACCTGGTCGAGACAGGCTGGCGGCATAAGCGGCTCGTCGCCCTGCAGATTGACAACCCGCTGTCCGTCACTCCAGCCCATCTTCTGCGCACACTCCGCAATCCTGTCGCTGCCGCTTTGATGGTCCGTGCGTGTCAGAACCACCCGTGCCCCGAATCCTTTTGCGACCCCGGCAATACGCTCATCATCGGTTGCAATGATGACGGTTTTCGCGGACGACGCGCAGGCCCGCTGCCAGACGTGCTGCAGCAACGGCTGCCCCTCCAAATCCAGCAACACCTTGCCCGGTAAACGTTCAGAGGCAAACCGCGCGGGAATGACGATGTTGTAGGCACTCTTTTTAACCACGCTTAGCAACGCTCCTTCATCATGTTCGCCAGGCGATCCTTAAAGTCATTTTCAAATTCTTCCGGCAAATGGGTATCAACCGGTATGTACCAGGCATCGGCAAGTCCGAGAGAACCACACTTAACTGCATCTTTCTCCGTCATGACAATAACTGAGTCGGGCATTATTGAATCAAAATCTTTCCGCGTAAACCGGTGGTGGTCAGGAAACCCGTGCGAAACTGCTTCAATACCCAGTGTATGGAGCGTGGTAAAAAAACGCTGTGGATTACCTATGCCTGCAAATGCGTGAATTATTTTTCCTGTATATTTTTGCCGGAATTCACCAACAGAAAGTATTGTTTTCTTATCAAGCGAGCAAAAATTACCAGCTACTAATTGCATCAGGCAGGTATCGATGTTATCCGGTTTGCTGTTCCAGTGTCCGTTTGTGACGACATAATCAACCAGCCTAAGACGTTCGGCGGGTTCTCGTAAGGGGCCTGCAGGCAAAAGATGGCCGTTGCCAAGGCCACGCGCACCGTCAACAACGCAAAACTCCATATCGCGTTCCAGGCGGGCCTGCTGTAGACCGTCATCCGAAAAAATCAGATCCAGGTTCATTTCAGCCAGTTTCCTGACGGCGTCTGTGCGATGTTTTGAAACAACCACCGTCGCAGCGGTGCACCGCGCAAGCAGCACCGGTTCGTCACCGCAGAGACGCGGGTCACTTGCGGCAGTGACCACGCGGGTATCAGTGCCCTGCCTGCCATAACCGGTACTGGCGATCCCGGGCCTGAGGTTCATATCGAGCGCAATCTGGCATAAACGGATAACCAATGGCGTTTTGCCACTGCCACCCGCCGTGATATTTCCGACCACGATCAGTGGCAAACCCGGACGAAAGCGCGCTGTTGCGACCTTTCCCTTTTTCTGAACATGGAAGAATGCGAAGCGGTATAGCGGTTCGAGCAAGCGCAGAAACCAGGGTGGCCGTCGTGTGTCATACCAGTGTCCGACGAGCCAGTTTTCGATACCTGCACGAATGGCGGACATCTAGACCACCGCCGGGTCCTGGTCTTCGAATTGCGTATGATAAAGGCGCGCATAAGCGCCGCCTTTAGCCAGCAATTCTGCATGGGTGCCCTGCTCTATCACTTTGCCGGCACCCAGGACGATAACCTGGTCGGCATTCTCAATCGTAGAAAGCCGGTGTGCGATCACCAGCGTCGTGCGGCCCTTCATCACTTCTTTCAGCGCGTCCTGGATGGCCCGCTCCGACTCTGAGTCCAGCGCGGAGGTGGCTTCATCAAGTATCAGTATCGGTGCGTCTTTCAGCAAGGCCCTGGCGATCGCCAGTCGCTGACGCTGACCGCCTGACAGCAGCGTGCCCGTTTCACCCAACACGGTATCCAGGCCCTCCGGCAATTGTTCAATAAACTCCATCGCGTATGCTGCTTCTGCTGCGCGGGTAATGGCCTCACGGTCGATACCTTCAAGTGCGCCGTAGGCGATATTGCCGGCAATGGTATCGTTGAACAGAACCACATCCTGGCTCACCAGTGCAATATGTTTGCGCAGATTGTCGAGCTGGTAATCCGCCAACTCATAGCCATCGAGCAGGATATGTCCCTTGTTATAGTTGTAAAAGCGCGGTAACAGACCTGCCAGCGTGGTTTTGCCACTGCCACTTTGCCCAACCACCGCAGTCACGCTACCCGCCGGAAAGCGCAGGCTGACATCGTCCAGTACCGGCTGGTGGCTGGTGTCATATTGGAAACTGACATTCTGAAACTCGATCTCACCTCTCACACGTTCGACACGGTGGGTCCCCTTGTCCTGCTCTTTTTCGGTATCAATGACGTTAAATATGCTCTCGGATGCAGCGATGCCTTTTTGCATTTGCGACTGTACGCTCGTCAGGCGTTTCAACGGAGGTATGGTCGCGATCATGGCGAAAAATATGGCGGTGAACGTACCCGCCGATATCTGGCTCAGCATCTCGGGGCGGGTCGCGATCAACATCAGTACGACCAGGGCGATCCCTGCAAAGAATTGCACCAGCGAGGAGCTGAAGTTGTGCGTTGCAACCATACGCATGTGCAAGCGGCGTGTGCGCTCATTGACACGGTCGAAACGGTTTTTTTCGGTCTCCTGCCCGAGAAACACTTTCACCACCCGCTGTCCGACAACCGCTTCTTCCGTTACATGCGCTACGTCGCCCATCGAATTCTGGATGTTTCGGGAGATTTTACGGAATTTGCGGCTGATCACGGTGACCACCACGCCGATCACCGGTACCAGTATCAACAGCACCGCCGTGAGTTGAGCGTTGGTTCTGAGC
This sequence comes from uncultured Gammaproteobacteria bacterium, assembly GCA_963704855.1. GTDB lineage: Bacteria > Pseudomonadota > Gammaproteobacteria > Xanthomonadales > SZUA-36 > SZUA-36. The sequence goes on along the minus strand of CAVPHY010000004.1, from coordinate 298,568 downwards.
ATCAGGATAACCAGGTAAACCAGCAGCATGATGTCGCGGAACGCTGAAATGATGGCCTTGGTCGCGGCGTGTGCAACCTGCTCACTGTTGTAGGCGAGTTTTGAAATCAATTGTCCGGGTGAGTTGCGGTCATAAAAAGTTGCCGGCAAATGCAGGTAACTTGCAAATAACTCCTTACGCAGATCAGCCACCACGCGTCTGCCGGTCCACTCCATGCCGTAGTTACCGGCGAAAAAACCCAGGATACGTAACAATACGACACCCATCACACCGGCCGCCAGCCATAACCCATAGGCGGCATCTTTCTCGACAAATACGCGGTCGATCAGTGGTTTGACAAAGCCAATGAACATCGCCTGCATACCGGCATCCAGGCTGACCCCGAGTATTCCGATAAGGAACATGGGCCAGTACTTTCGCGTATAACTCCAAAGGCGCAAGTAAACAGCTGTCGCGCTGGCGGATACATGGGTTGGGGGCATTATTCTTCTTCTGTAATTTGTTCAGTTGCAATCGATAGCCGGGAGAAACCGAGCTGTGCCGTTACATCCATCGCGGTTACAACAAAATGGTGCGGGGTTTCGGCATCCGCCCTCAAGATGACGGGGATGTTCCGATCCTCGCCTGCCGCTTCAATAAACGCAGCCACCAGGGTGGCGCGCTTGCCATCAACCAGTTGCCGGTCGTTGAGATAGAACTGGCCATTCGTGTCGATGACCAACTCGAAGCTATTGGGTTGGTCTTGGGGTGCACTGACATTTTTAGCTTCCGGCAGATCAACCTTCAACACGGCCTGCTGCTCGAAGGTGGTGCTCACCATGAAGAAGATCAACAACAGGAATACCACGTCAATCAGGCTGGTCAGGCTGACCTCCGGATCTTCGGGCTGGGGTTTGCGCAACTGCATGGGCTAGTCCTCGAAAGGAGGATACTTTGCCGGTGAGGCGTTGCCACGTTCAATGGCGTCGATCAGGCTGATGGCCTTTTCTTCCATCGAAATAACGTATTCAGCGACCATGCCACGAAAAAAGCGATAGAAGAAATAGCTGGGTATAGCGACAGTCAGGCCCGCGGCCGTGGTGATCAATGCCTGCGAGATGCCGCCGGCCAGCACATTGGCATCGCCAACACCGCTGATCATGATGACCGAAAACACCTTGATCATACCGACAACCGTGCCAAGCAAGCCCAATAGCGGGGATATGCCGGCAATGGTGCCCAGTGTGTTCAGGAACCGCTCCAGGTCATGAACGACATGACGCCCGGTGTCTTCAACCGCTTCCTTGATGATTTCCCTGGAGCGGTGCCGGTTGGTCAGGGCTGCTGAAAAAATACGGCCCAGGGGAGATTCAACACTCAGTTGAGCTATGTGTCTCTGATCCAGTTCATGCCGGGCCGCCCAGTCTTCAACGGTGGCGCCCAGACCCGCCGGTGTTACCTTGCTTGTGCGCAAGGTCCAGAATCGTTCGATAATGATAGCGACCGACAAAGTCGAGCAAAGCAGGATGGGTACCATCAGCCAGCCACCGGCAAGAATAATTTCCAGCACGCAGTTTCACTCCTCAGTTCATTGCTTTTCGGAATAATACCTGAAGCCTGCTTTTATATCCCCCCGAATTTGATCTGTGATCACGGGCAACCCGGATCAGCCGGCCACCGCCAGATAGCTTTGCGGTCGACTCGGGCGGAATGGATTTTGAAAGCGCCCGTTGCGTCAACCGTGATTCTGATGCCTCCACACTGGGCTGTATTCAAAACGGAGATGTGCGCGACCGCGTAGCGCTCAAGCACATCCGCGCGCGGGAAACCGAAACGGTTGCCGGCAGCAGCAGAAACCAGGACCCACGACGGCCGTACAGCATCGATGAAAGCCTGCGATGACGATGTCGAACTGCCATGGTGCGGGGCGCTCAGGACCGCGTGCTCGCCGAGCCCCGCATCGACCAGGCGTCGCTCAACTGCCTGGCTAATATCTCCGCTCAATAGCAGGCTCATACCCGGGCCATTTACGCTGATAACACAGGAGCTGTCATTTCCGAGGTACGGCAGACCGGCTGAGGGGTGCAGTATCCTGAATTCCAGCTTACCGGACATCCAGGCATTAGGGGCAACGCAGGAATCAACACCGGCAAGCCTTACCGGCAGGCTGGCAAGGTAGGCAGCACCGGGGTAGGTGGAACGCAGTCGCTCCAGTCCACCGGCATGATCCAGGTCTGCATGACTGGCAACGACCAGGTCCGGCTGCCTGCCGGTTGCCCTGATCATGGGCTGAATGGTTCCTGCCACCATATCCAGCCCTGCCTCACCCTCGAGACCATTACCCGGACCGGTATCGTAGACAAGCTGGTAGTCCGCCGTTGTCAGCAAAACCGAGAGCCCCTGCCCCACGTCCAGATAATCGATTTGGGTCTCAGTCGTGTCAGGGGAGTCACCCGCAGGTAAAAACAGGGGAAATATCAAAAGCAAACCTGCAAAGCGGCCGGGTGTTCCACGCGGCAGCATGACCAACGCCGCACCCAGCATGGCCAGCACGATTGCGGCAAGCGCGGGAACCCGGGTCGAGTTGAAGCTAAGCGGCTGGAGAGCCGATACGAACTCCAGAAACATCAACAAGTAATGAGCCGAGTAGCCTGCCACCGTGAGCGCCCAGCCAGTCAGTGGCCCGGGCAGCCAGGCAACTATCATTGCTGCCAACACCAGCGGGACGGTCAGAAAACTGACCAAAGGGATGGCCACCAGGTTGGCAAAAAAGCCTGGCAGGCTGGCCTGCTGAAACCAGTACATGCCAAGTGGCGCCATCAACAGGGAAATACCAAGCTGGGCAAGCAGCATTCTCCGCCAGGTGGGCATGACCCCGTAGCGAGGAGAAAACAGCATCATCAGCACCCCCACCGCGACAAACGAAAACCAGAACCCGGCGCGCAACGGCGCAAAAAGGTCTGCTAACAATACCAGCGACATTGCAATCATCCAGGCCTGCAATGGATGAACGTTTCGCCGGCTCAGGGCAACCACCGTTGCTACCGTCAGCATGATCAGTGCCCGCTGTGTGGAAACACCAAATCCCGATAAGGCGGAATAAAGGAAAGCCGCAAGCCACGACACCACCCAAGGCAAAACAACGGCAAGGCTTTGTCTGAGTGATGCACGCAGTAACACGAGAGTCAGTTTGCCAGTGTAAAAACCCAGAACCGCCGCCAGCCCGATATGCAAGCCGGAGATGGCCAGCAGGTGACCGGTACCCGTGGCTGACAGGACCTCCCGGTCACGCGCAAGCAAGCCGCGCCGGTCGGCAACAGCCAGGGCGGTCAGCATACGAAACGCGGGAACTTCCCCTGCTTGCTCGTCAAGTTTCTCAAGCATCGATTCCCGCCAATATTCAAGGTTGAACCATGCCGGTCCGGAAAGGCGAATATTTTCACCGTCCTGCACATAGGCCAGTGCACCAATGCCCTCGGTAAAGTACCAGCGTTCAACATCCGCGCCATGAAAGTTGACCCGGCCACGTGGAGCACGCAACACCAACTGCAGTTGCCAGCGTTCTCCAGCGCGGACATTCGGTATTTCCGTCTCCGGACCATCAGCCCTGTGCCGGTCCCTGTACCAGTTGACGTATATCTTCGACGGCACTCGCGGGGCTTGATCCTCCGGCAGAAAAAGAAAGCGCACGCCGTCGCCATCGCTTATCGGCAGGCTGCCAATAACGCCATTTATCAGGTAGCTCGGTTTGTTTTCCGAAAAAGGCAGGCGTTGCGAAACCCGGTCATTCAGCGCCAGGGTGGTTATCAGGAAGAAGAGCGGGAACACGCAAAGAATCTTCATGGCGGGTGTGAGCACTAAACCGCATAGCAAGATTAACAGCAGGAATATAAACGCGATGCCCGACGGTAGCGTAGATGTAAACAGGAATGGCGAAACCGCTCCCATAATGAGCAGGGCCCAGAACTTCAATGATCCCCCCTTTAATTCAGTGACCTAAAACGGTTTCAGGCTCCCCATGTGTAACTCGAAACGTTGATTCATCCTGGCTGCCAGGCGCATATCGTGCGTGACCAGTATCAGGCTCGTATTTAACTCGGTATTGAGCTCCAGCAACTGCTCAAATACGTGGTTGGCTGTCAGTTCATCGAGATTACCGGTAGGTTCATCGCCCAGCACACAACCCGGGTTACCCACCAGCGCCCGCGCCACCGCTGCACGCTGCCGTTCACCGCCTGACAACTCGCCCGGTTTATGATCCATTCGTTGGCCCAACCCCACTTTCTCAAGCAGGTCTGAGGCCCGTTTCGCTGCAACCGAGGTGGGTTCGCCACGAATCAATAGTGGCATCGCAACGTTTTCAAGGGCGGTAAACTCCGGCAGCAGGTGATGGAACTGGTAGATAAAACCCATACGGGAGTTGCGTAAATCGCTGCGCTCGGTGTCGCTCATCTCCCACAATGACTGTCCATCGACCAGCACTTCACCTTCATCCGGTCTGTCCAGTCCGCCCAATATATGCAACAGGGTACTTTTACCGGCACCCGATGCGCCCACGATCGCCATCGATGTACCCGCCGGCACCTGCAGTTCAATTTCAGACAAAACCTGCACCCTTTTTGGCCCCTGTCTGAAACCACGGGAGACGCCGTTGGCCTGGATCACGATGCTGCCTGGCTCATTCATAGCGTAACGCCTCTGCCGGGTCAGTCCTGGACGCTCGCCAGGCCGGATACAATGTTGACAGCAATGACATACCCAGCGACATCATCGCAAATGCAATCACGTCTGAACGGCGTAAATCCGATGGCAGCTCGGTGATGTAATAGATATCTGACGGAAACAGAGAAAACCCGAAAATACGTTCGAGAAACGGCACCACGATCCCGATATTCTGAGCCAGCAAAATACCACCCACGACCCCGAAAATCGTACCGATAATACCGATAAGACTACCCTGCACTACGAACACCCGCATGATGGTGCTGGCGTGGGCGCCCATGGTTTTGAGTATTGCAATATCCGCCTGCTTGTCAGTTACAACCATGACCAGCATGGAGATAATATTGAAAGCCGCCACGGCGATTATGAGTGACAGGATCACCCACATGACGGTCTTTTCAGTCCGCACGGCCTGGAACAGGTTTCCTCGTTCCTGGCTCCAATCCCTTACACGATAAGCGCCATCAAGCTGGTCGGAAATATCCCGGGCCACCAACCAGGCGGAATCAAGGTCTTCCAGTTTGAGCCGGATACCGCCGATGGAATCCTCCGGCATACGCAGCAACCTCGCGGCATCTTCGATATGCACCAGTGCCAGGCCGCTGTCGTTCTCGTGCTCACCAAACTCGAACATCCCCACCACGGTAAAGCGCTTCATCAATGGACTGGCGCCGAACGGGCTCGACTTGAGCCGGGGCGCAATAACGGTGACCTTATCGCCCGGTCCGACACGCAGACGCACCGCCAGGCCGATACCGAGCACGATACCGAACTCGCCGCTACGCAAGTCAGCCAGTTCACCGCTGACCATACTGGTGGAGACATCCGACACGGTTGCCTCGTAATCAGGTACAACACCGCGCACCAGCGCCGCACTGGAGCCATTGGACTGCAACCAGGCGCCTACCTCGATAAAGGGCGCTGAAGCGATGACATCGTCACGTGTATTGACATCCCTGATCACCTCACGCCATTCATCGAGCGGCTTTTCGAGCGGCTGAATGGTGGCGTGGGAAATTGCCCCCAGGATACGTGCACGCAATTCCTTTTCGAAGCCATTCATCACTGAAATAACGGTAATCAAGGTGGTCACACCCAAAGCAATTCCCAACATGGAAGTCAGGGAAATGAATGAGATGAAGTGATTTTGTTTCTTGGCCCCAAGGTAACGAAGGCCAATGAATGCAGCTAGTGGTTTGTACATACGGGGAATTAGACCATAACGCCAAAGCCTCAACCAGCTGAATTTACGCTTTGGACTGTAGGTGTTTGTCCATTGTAGCTCCTGCTCAGTTACGAGGCGATGCCAATTTATCGAGCAACTGGCTCAGATCGGGTGGCAGGGGTGAACTGACCAGCTGTTGCTCGCCATCTTCGGTATAAAACCTGAGCTGGTGGGCGTGCAGAAACGTCCTCCTGAGCCCCTGTGCCTTCCAGAATTTCTGCCTGGCTGCAGGTGAGTACCGGTTATCAGCAGCAAGTGACATGCCGAGGTGTGCCGCATGCACACGAATCTGGTGTGTTCGCCCGGTATGCAACTCGGCTTCTGCAAAACTGAAGCCAGCGTAGTTCTGCAATAAGCGGAAAGTGGTCCGGGCCGGCTTGCCATCCGGATCCACACGCATGAATTTTTGACCTGAGCGTTCAAATTGACCGATGGGTTCATCAACCTCGATGAGGTCCTGTTTCAGTATTCCGTCCAGCAAACACAGATAACGTTTCTCGACCTGGTTATCGTTGATCTGCGTGTTCAGATCCCTTAATGCGTTACCATCGAGTGCCAGTAGCAAACAACCGCTGGTTTCACGGTCCAAGCGGTGAACAAGATCCACACTCAGACCGGGGCGCATCTTGCGGACGACATCAACAACACCCCAGGTCAGGCCACTGCCTCCATGCACAGCCATACCGGCCGGTTTGTTTATCACCATGACCCCATGGCCCTCATAACAAATGGATTCTCTCAGCAATTCCAACACGGCCGGGGGAAAGTCACCCGGCTGGCTTTCCCGGATGGATGCCGGTGGCACACGGACGATGTCACCCACTTCAAGCCGTGTGGCGGGTTTTGCCCGGCCGCCATTCACACGCACCTGGCCGGTACGGATAATGCGATAGACGACCGATCTGGGTAGTCCCTTCAGCCTCGCACTGAGGAAATTATCAAGGCGCTGACCCTCTCGATCCTGTGTCACCTCAACCAGGCTGACTGTAGAACTTACCTTATTCATCGGCAACGATTCCCAACTCATTGATAGAAAATGAAAACACTGCTATATTGTGCCGGTAAGGAATTCGCCCTGCCGAATTGCCCTCCGATACCGCCTGATTATCTCACCTAAGCCGTGCTTTAAAAGGGCCGGAACGCATAGACACAACGACAGTTTACACGTTGTTTCTCTGGCGGAAAGCTTGAATTCACATACTGCTTAGCAGCAGGGAAAACTTATTTTTGATGGCAGACCGACAAACTGCCATCCTAGGACCGGTCCAATAATTTTGGCCTGGCTATGAAAACAATATTTGGTACCCCCGGCAAAAATGCATGACATTGCCGGGTCAGCAAAGTGGGACCGTGGCGCAGAAACGTCATGTTGTTTCACTGCCGCCCCGTACCGGGGTGCCTGAGGAATTTATAATGAAAAGAATGCTGATTAACGCAACTCAGCCAGAGGAGTTGCGCGTGGCAATTGCTGATGGCCAACAACTATTTGATCTTGATATAGAAGTACCCTCCCAGGAACAAAAGAAATCAAACGTTTACAAGGGTAAAATCACCCGGGTTGAACCATCGCTGGAGGCCTGTTTTGTTGATTTCGGCTCAAGCAGGCACGGTTTCCTGCCGCTCAAGGAAATCTGCGAAAGCGCCTATTTTAAAGGCGCCTCGAAGAAGGGCGGCAAGATAGCCATTCGTGATGTCGTTCGCGAAGGCCAGGAAATTATCGTCCAGGTCGAAAAGGAAGAACGCGGTAATAAGGGCGCAGCCCTGACCACCTTCATCTCGCTGGCGGGCCGCTACCTGGTGCTGATGCCCACCAACCCAACAGCCGGTGGTGTTTCACGGCGGATTATCGGTAACGATCGTGATCATTTGCGTGAGCAACTGCAAAAGGTCACAACACCGGACAATGTCGGTATCATCATTCGTACGGCGGGTGTCGGTCGGGATGCGGAAGAGCTGCAATGGGATCTCGATTACCTTTTGCAGTTATGGACAGCGATTGAACAGGCGGCGGCCAGCCGCACTGCCCCCTTCCTCATCCACCAGGAGAGCAACCTGTTCATACGCGCCCTGCGTGATCACCTGCGAAATGATATCGGTGAAATACTCATCGACAATGAGAGTGTCTATAACGATGCGCGTGAGTTCATGCAGCAGGTCATGCCGCATAACCTGAACAAGCTCAAGTTATACAACGACCAGGTACCGCTTTTTAACCGCTACCAGATCGAAACCCAGATTGAATCGGCATTCGCGCGTACCGTCCATTTACCCTCGGGTGGTGCGATCGTATTTGATCATACCGAGGCCTTGCTTTCGATCGATATCAACTCGGCCCGCGCCACCAAGGGCCTTGATATCGAAGACACCGCATTCAGTACTAACATGGAATCGGCCCATGAGATCGCCCGCCAGTTACGCTTGCGTGACCTCGGTGGATTGATTGTGATCGATTTCATCGATATGACCAGTCGCAAGCATCAGCGTGAGGTTGAAGAGTGCCTGCGTACAGCCATGCAAATTGACAAGGCCCGGGTTCAGATCGGCCGCATTTCACGTTTTGGGCTCCTGGAAATGTCACGTCAGCGGTTAAGGCCCTCCCTGGGTGAATCCAGCCAGGAAACCTGCCCGCGTTGTGAGGGACACGGTAACATCCGCAGCGTGGAATCCCTCGCCCTTTCCATCCTCCGCTTGGTTGAAGAAGAGGTCATGAAGGAGTACACGGGACAGATTATCGTGCAGGCGCCAACCGAAGTGATTAATTTCCTTCACAATGAAAAACGTGCCGCACTGGCTGAGGTCGAATCCCGCCACAAGGTGCCGATCGTGATGCTTGCCAATCCGCACCTGGTGACACCTCACTTCGAGATCCTCCGCGTCAGGAAGTCTGACGTTGTTGATGCGCCAAGCTACTCAAGGGTTGATTTGCCAGAAGCACAAGTAGTGGCCAATGAGCGCACCCAGACCAATGCAATCGCGCCACCGGCGCCGGCAGTTAAACGTATCGTGCCGGATCGGCCTGCGCCTTCCCGCGTCATCGAGAGCGACATCGACGGCGGTACCGAGGAGAAGGCACCGGGCTTGTTTTCACGCCTGGCTAAAATTCTTTTCTCACACTCGAAAGAGGAAAAGAAAGGCGAACAGGTACAAGCAAAGAAGAGCGCGCCTGAAGCACCCATGCAACGCTCCAGTCAGCAAAGCAGGCAAAAACAAACACAATCCTCAGGCCAGCAGTCCAATCGGAAGCCGGGTGGTAAACGGGCTGGCCCAGGCGCGCAGAACGACAACCGTTCACCACAGCCACAACGAAAATCCAAGAAGCAACCCAGGAAGAAGCAACCCAAGGCAGCCCAGGGTCAGCCAGATGAAAAACAGGCCCAACAGGGCAAACCCGATCAGAAGCGTGGCCCGAAACCACAGCCCAAGCAGGAAACCGTGGACGCCAGCACGGCAGCGACCGCTGATCCAGCCAATCAGACCCCTTCAACCGCTGGCGATACTGATGGAAATGTAAAACCTGCACAAAAGGAAGGTGGTAGCCGCAGGGGTGGCCGCAGAAGACGTTCACCATACAAGACAGGCGGTGCAAAACCGCGTCCGGAGCAATCTGAACCACAAAGCGATTCGCCTAAGGATAACAGTCAGCCGCAACAATCTTCACCAGGTGGCAAACCGCCGGTAGCAGATAAACCTCAGCAGGCGGCGAAGGCAGACCCCGCTCCTGCAAAACGGGAAACTAAAGCAGCCGAAACCTCCAAGCCTGCCGCCAGTGGATCGGATACTCCTGCTTCGGCAACGCCCGAGACAAAGCCTGCGAAGTCGGTGTCCGCTGAATCCAGTCATACAGATGTGAAGCCTGTTGAACCAAAGCAGAACAAGACCGGCCAACCGGACACCGGACCAGCTGGCTCCGCGCCAGCGAGTAAAGCCGCCTCTGAGGAAAAACCGAAAAGTGACGAGAGCACGACACCGGCGTCAGAGGCAGCAGCTAACGCTAAGGCTGCAAAACCGGCTAAACCAAGAAAACGACCTGCACGGAAAAAGACAACAGCCAAGAGCAAGGCCACCAAGGTCAGCTCAAAGCCTGCTGCCAGTGAAAATCCAGCACCCGCCCCAAGCCCTGTGGTAGCGGTTGAAAAGGATTCAAAAGGTATCTATACGCTGAAACCGCCACCATCGGAACAAAGCCCAGCAAAATAGCTGCGAACGTTTTATAACGCGCTGTGCACGGCCGTCAACAGGCGGCCGCGCACAGTTGCATGGCGCTTGACCCTACCCCAAGCTTAAAGAGTAATCTCAGGCGCTTTCCAGCAAACCATATCGCATCGCCATGCGCACGAGCTCAACCTCACTGCGCGCACCCAGCTTGCCTAAAATCCTGTATTTATAGGTGGATACGGTTTTGGGACTCAAGCACATCAATGAAGCAATATCCGGAATACGGCGACCATCGGTAATTTTCAGCATCACCTCCATTTCACGGGCGGACAGGTCTTCAAACGGTGATTCGCTTGCAGAACCGGATAACATCGACAGTGCAAGCTGCTTTGCCGCCTCACTTCCAATGTACTTTTGACCCGCCGCGACTACTTTTATGGCCTGTATCAGTTCGTCAGCTTCACAGTCCCGTGTCAGGTATCCACTGGCCCCGGCATCCATAAGCCTTGTCGGGTACGGTGGTTTAGCGTGTACTGCCAACACGATAATCCTGGCTTTGGGATGGCTCCTGACCAGTTTCCGGGTGATTTCAAACCCCGTTAAACCTGGAAGATTAATGCTGAGCAAAATAACATCAGGGCGTACATTTCTGCAGCGACTCAGCGCCGCCTCCCCGGATGAAGCCTCGGTGACTTTTGTGATTTCATTACTGTGAGCAAGAATATGCCGCAAACCGGTTCTGACCAACGCCTGATCATCGATGATGAGTATTTGAATCATGTCTTCCCCCCTTAGGATTGATTCGGTTTTTTGTTTTCAGGCTTTGACCCGTTCTCCCTTTAAGCCGGAAACCCCACGTCCACTTCCCAACTGAATTGAATCATGGGCCATTTAACTATAGACATTGAAATTATGATTGTCGACCACGGATGGGCATATGCAGCATGTCGAGCCGATTACCTACAGCCTCTTAATCTCCTGTCAGTTGCCGATGGACCAGCATGGAGCTTCTGTTAGCTTATCGATGTGAATTCAACGGCAACTGTGTAACAGGTTGCAATGCTCTGGCTTTCGAGCATAATTAGAATGCAATCATCGTCAGAGGACACCATGACAAAGTTGCAGTCTACACCGGAGATATCAGACGAACTGATCAGGGTACACGAACAAACCCTCGTGCCGACCATCTTTGCCCAATGGGCAAACCGAGTGACTGAAATTGCTGCTATTGAAGTCGGTCAGCATATACTCGATGTCGGCTGTGGTACTGGTACACTGGCCCGGACAGCTCAGCTGGAGACCGGCCTGACCGGTAAGGTGATCGGTCTTGATATCAGTGAGAAAATGCTGCAGTCCGCATACAAGCGATCAAGCAAAATTGAATGGCAGCTTGGAGATGCTACTGCCATCCCCTTTGAAAAAAATCGCTTTGATCGTGTCATGTGTCAGTTCTCATTGGTGTTTATTTCCAACCGGGTGGCAGCAATCAAGGAAATGCTGAGGGTATGCAAACCGGACGGGCTCGTCGTCATAGCTACCTGGGGACCACTACAGGGAGGCGGCGCTTACGACGCACTGATCAATCTGGTTCAAAAACACGCAGGTTCGCATGCATCCTTAAAGCTGTCAGCTCCATGGACACTTGGCAAACCCGGCACCATGGATGCCCTGCTGCTGTCTGCAGGGGTCAACGAATATGAATGCCATGAACGCAAAGGCAAGGCGAGTTACCCTTCGATGAGAACCTTCATAGAAGCGCATTTGCGACTCGCTGGCGAATTCGACAAGCTGAATGAAGAGTCCCTCCAGGAGATTCTAAGCGCTGCCGATATTGCATTGCGGCCCTACCTTGCACCTGGCGGGCAAGTGATTGCGCAATTGAATGCAAACATTTTTGCCGTTAAGAACATCTGAAGTCACTCTGCCCAACCCCCACATCGGCCCTTGAAAGGCTCGATACCCAACCGGATGGTCGAACTGAAACGGTTTACCCGGTTCACTCGACCTGTATCCTGACAACCGTTCCGCTTCGAACCGATACGATCATGTCCCTTTTCCCATGGCGTTTGTAAACCCAGTTCGATACCGACACGCTTGACAGGCGACCCTGATCACTGACTGATTCCTTACTGCTGTATTTCCTCGACGGATTGCCGCATTTCTTAATCAAGGTGTTGCCCGAATCACCCGACTTCACGACCTTTCTTCCGCATCTGATACTGCCCGCAGATACATCGCAGCACAACGATAATAACAACATGAAAATCAGCCATTTCTTCATACCTGGATACCCCGCTTAGTATGTAAACAGGTTAAAACAGGCAGGTATCGGCCGGATATGGGTAATCGGAATGGTTCGTTGTCAGAAATCGTCGACGGGCATAGTGATATGCCCTGCCAGGCAAATAAAAAACCCGCCGGTAGGCGGGTTGTTTATTTGGCGGAGAGGGTGGGATTTGAACCCACGAAGGGCTATTAACCCTTGCCGGTTTTCAAGACCGGTGCATTCAACCGCTCTGCCACCTCTCCAGGTTTTTGCGGCAAATAATTGAGACGCGCAGAATACAGAAAAACTTGCCTGTGTACCACCCCTGTCATCCGGCATATGACAGTTTATTTAATTATGATTAAAGTATCTGCTAATTTTGTCCAGGTCTGAACGCTATGATGTATTGAACTTACGAAAAAATACCTTATCTTATGTACAATCACATTACACACAACCATGGAGCTTTGCCCAGAGTATGAATCAATCACAGTATAGAACTGCCACCGCACTGCCTGTCTCTGCGCTGGAAATGAACAAGGTATTACGAAATACCTATGCACTATTGTCCATGACACTGCTGTTTTCTGCCGTAATGGCAGGTATCGCCATGGCCTACAACTGGCCCTACCCGGGCCCGATAATTGTGTTGGTCGGATATTTTGGTCTTCTGTTTCTCACCTCAAAGCTACGTAACAGCGCCTACGGCATTCTTTCCGTTTTTGCCCTGACGGGCTTTATGGGCGTGACCCTTGGTCCGATCATCAACATGTATCTCTACCGTTTTGGCAACGGCAGCGAAATTGTCATGATGGCGCTCGGCGGTACCGGTGTCATATTCCTCGCGATGTCCGGCCTGGCGTTAACCAGTAAACGGGATTTCTCGTTTATGGGTAAATTCCTGGCCATCGGTATCCTGGTCGCTTTCCTTGCCGCAATCGGCAACCTGTTCTTCCAGTTGCCGGCACTTGGATTGGCAGTTTCAAGCATGTTCGTACTGTTGATGGCAGGTCTGATCCTGTTCCAGACGCAGCAAATCGTGCGTGGTGGTGAAACCAACTACATCATGGCTACCGTAACGTTGTTCGTCAGCCTGTTTAACCTGTTCACCAGCCTGTTGCACCTGCTCGGTGTCGGGTTTGGTGAAGACTGAGTTTTCAGTGCCCTATATAAAAAAGACCCGCAAAATGCGGGTCTTTTTTTATCTGTCATATTTTTGCAATGGTAACCGGGTCTATGGATTGATGACCTCCAGCCCACCCATATACGGTTGCAACACCTTCGGAATCCGAATCGATCCATCCTGTTGCTGGTAATTTTCCAGTACCGCAATCAGTGTGCGCCCGACCGCCAGGCCGGAACCATTGAGCGTATGCACCAGTTCGGGTTTACCGGTTTCCGCATTACGAACCCTTGATTTCATGCGGCGTGCCTGGAAATCGGTGCAATTACTACAGGATGATATCTCCCGGTAAGCACCCTGCCCCGGTAGCCAGACTTCGATATCGTAGGTCTTGGCAGCGGAAAACCCCATGTCGCCGGTACACAAAACGATGGTGCGGTACGCAAGATTCAGTTTCTGCAGAATCTTTTCGGCATTGCCGATCAGTTCCTCGTGCGCCGCTTGCGATTGTTCCGCCTGCACTATGTGCACCAGCTCCACTTTTTCAAACTGGTGCTGGCGGATCATGCCACGGGTATCCTGACCGGCAGAACCCGCCTCTCGCCGGAAACACGGTGTTTGCGCTACGTATTTCACAGGCAATTCATCAACATTGAATATCAAATCTGCCGCCAGGTTCGTCACCGGTACTTCGGCTGTGGGAACAAGGTACCTGGGGGGCTCATCGGTGGTGATGAATGCATCGTCGGCAAACTTGGGTAACTGGCCCGTACCCTGCATGGTTTCACCCTTGACAAGGTAAGGCACGTAAACTTCCGTATAACCATGTTCCTGTGTATGCACATCCAGCATGAACTGGGCCAGTGCACGATGCAGACGGGCGAAAGATGATTTTAACAACGTGAACCGGGCGCCCGCGAGTTTTGCGGCGGCTTCCGAATCCATCATTTGATGCAACTCACCCAGTTCGACGTGGTCGCGGGGCTGGAAGTCGTAACTGGGTACCGTGCCCCACTTGCGCAGTTCGATATTCTCGCTCTCATCTGCGCCCAGCGGAACATCGGTTGCCGCAAGGTTTGGCATATCCAGCAGCCACGCAGACTGCTCATCACGAACCTGCCTGAATTCTGTTTCGACGTTTTTGAGGTCGTCACCAAGCTGGGCGACCGTGGCAAGCAAGGGCTGGATATCCTCACCCCGGGCCTTGGCCTGGCCAATGGATTTGGCGCTGGAATTGCGCTTGCTCTGCAATTCCTCGACCTCCATTTGCAGCGTTTTGCGACGTGCTTCCAGGGCCTCGTAGGCCGCAGCATCCAGGGTGTAACCCCGTGTCTTTAGTGCCTTGACGGTTGCATCAAGATCGTATCTCAGAATTTGGTGATCAAGCATTGAAATTTCAGTCTGTAAAAAAGCGGAATTGTAACACTTCAATCAGGCAACGCGGCTACTCCAACAACATCTGCACCTTCAGGCGGTGTGAAACGGAACAGATCGGAATTCGCCGGTTGGTTTTTAAGCACGTTTTCAAACTGGATTTCCGTACGCAGCCCGAAAGCATCCTCCATTGTCATCATGCGAACCCCGCCCGGGACCAGGCCCAGGAGGATACGTTCAAACTCAGATTCGCCTTCAAGGCTCTTCAACTCCAGCAACAACATGTCTTCAAAGTCTCCCAGTTCGGTGACCTGGAACTGCTCATCCAGACGGCTGACGTCGACCAGGATCATCAGGGGCGAGTCACTGGCCTGGTCGGATTGTGGTTTGACGGTTACCTGTTCGAGAGATTCGTCATAAATCCAGATATTTTTGCCGTCAGCGACGATAGTCTCCGGAAATTCACCGGTATACACCCAGCGCAGTTTATCCGGGCTCTGAAGCCAGACCTGCCCCTGGGTTTGATCCTGAACCTGTCCGTCCTGGGACTTTACCGTCTGTGTGAAATCGGCCTGAAACCGCTCAAGCTCACTAGCGAATCGTTCGAGTTCGCCGCGCGCAGGACCGGAATCATTTGCGCCGGCAACAGGAGCAAGCAGGCAAAGAGTCAGTGACAATAGAGTTTTAACCATCAGTTTCATAATTAATCCCGTGGTGGTGGCGGTGCCAGCACTTCGCGTTGTCCGTTGTGTTCGGGCGTGGAAACCACACCACTGGCTTCCATTTCCTCGATGATCCGGGCAGCGCGGTTATAACCGACCCGCAGATGCCGCTGAACGCTGGATATCGAGGCTTTGCGGGACTCGGTAACCCAGGCAACAGCATCGTCATAAAGTTCATCCTGATCACCGGGTGTTTCTTTTGGAATGCCACTGGCATTGATGGTCAAACCATCGGTGGTCATCTGGTTCTCTTCCAGGATTTCCTCGACGTAATTCGGCTCACCCAGCGATTTGATATAATCGACGACCGCATGCACCTCGTGGTCATCCACAAAAGCACCGTGCACACGCTCGGGTATTGCGGTGCCGGGCGGCATGTATAACATGTCACCGTGACCCAGCAGTTGTTCCGCCCCCATCTGGTCCAGGATGGTCCGTGAGTCGACACGGGAGGATACCTGGAAAGCGATTCTTGTCGGGATATTCGCCTTGATCAGACCGGTAATGACATCAACCGACGGTCTTTGTGTTGCCAGTATCAGGTGAATACCAGAGGCACGCGCCTTCTGTGCAAGGCGGGCAATCAGTTCATCGATCTTCTTGCCAAGGATCATCATCATATCGGCAAGCTCGTCGACAATGACAACGATGTATGGCAAATGTTCCAGGTCTGCCGCTTCCTCATCGGGGTTGAATTCATCGGGCTTGAAAAGTGGATCTTTCAGCGGAGTTCCCGCCTCGGCCGCATCGCGCACTTTTTTATTGAAGCCCGCCAGGTTGCGCACACCCTCTGCCGACATCAGACGGTAACGCCGCTCCATCTCCGCCACACACCAGCGCAAGGCATTGGCAGCCTCCTTCATGTCGGTAACAACCGGCGCGAGCAAATGCGGGATATCCGCGTAAATGGATAACTCCAGCATTTTCGGGTCGATCATTACCAGGCGGACCTCTTCCGGACCTGACTTGTATAAAAGACTCAATATCATGGCGTTGAGCGCGACGGATTTACCCGAACCGGTTGTACCGGCGACGAGTAAGTGCGGCATCTTGGCCAGGTTCGCTACGATGGGACGCCCCGAAATGCTCTTGCCCAATGCAAGTGTCAGCGGGTGATTGGATTTCTCATAGGCCTCGGAGCGCAGTATCTCGGACAGAAAAACCATCTGCCGGTTGGTATTGGGTATCTCCAGGCCAATGGTGGACTTGCCGGGAATGACTTCCACGACTCGCACTGAAACAATACTTAGCCCACGCGCAAGATCCTTTGCCAGGTTCATGATCTGTGCGGACTTGACCCCGGCCGCCGGCTCCAGTTCAAAGCGTGTAATCACCGGGCCAGGATGCACGGCCACCACATCAACCTGTACGCCAAAATCAGCGAGTTTCAGTTCGACCTGCTTGGAAAGCGCCTTCAGGGCCTGCTCACTATAACCGGGCAACTGGTCATGCGGGTCATCCAGCAAATCAAGTGGCGGTAAGGCATCCGCTGGCATATTGTTAAACAGGGGCCGCTGTTTTTCCCTGGCAACGCGCTTGCTGGTGTTCTCCGGCGGCATGTTGATCTGCGGTTCTATCTTTGGTTCTATCTTGCCCTTCTGCCGGATGGAGTCCGTTTTACGGACCTCGCCCCGTTTTGCCTTGGCCCGGCGCCCGGCGAACCAGTCACGCATATTGACGATGTTGGCCACCAGCCATCCGATGATGCCCAGGGTGATCTTTCCCGTAACATCCATGACCAGGAACCAGGACAAACCGGTGAACAGCGTAATACCCACCAGCATCATTGATAAAAGGAACAGTGTGGAACCCAGCATACCGGTCCACTGCAGAAGTGGCGATGCAACAACCGCACCGATTACCCCGCCACCATTGGCCGGCATGCTACCTGCAGGTGGAAGCAAATGCATATCGCTCAGACCGGTCGAGGCGAGCAGAAAAAGTGCCAGTCCGGTGATCACCGCAACCACTTCGATAATACCCGTGCCGGGTTCCATCGACTTCCTGCTCCATACCCGCCAACCCGCATAAACCGTGATGACCGGTAACAGGTACGCGATATAGCCGGTCAGGCCTAAGAATGCATCTGCAATCCAGGCGCCAACAATTCGGCCGGCATTCTGGACGAAGTCAGAATTCGTGGTGCTGAACGGTCCCGGATCGGTCGGGCTGTAGGTGAACAGGCAGGCGACCAGGAATACGGCAACAAGGATGGAAAGCAAAAATACGCTCTCCCTCAGATGGTGAGTCAGCCGGGATGGGGCAGACTCGGTCTTAATGGCTTTCTTACGAGCTTGCGGCAATGTTATCTACCTTATAAAGACTATTATTTAAGTACTTATATTTGAAGTTAAATACAAGCAGGGCCAGGGCTATATTACCCTGTAAAGAATACAATTCAAGCCATAATGCCACAATCAAATCCAAACATGGGCTTAAACCTGAAATCGGGCATATGGAATGTAACTCCGATCAGTTAAAATGCAGTACTTGAATCTGTATTTCCAGCGCTAGGCCGGATAATGCAGCGCGATACAACGAGCATATTCAGGTACCTGGCAAATAGATCGGGCGTCTGCTTTCCAAACGGAGCAATTATACATGAGCGATACTACCCACCACCGGCTGTTAATCGTCGGATCCGGTCCGGCCGGTTACACCGCTGCCATCTACGCAGCCCGCGCCAATCTCAAACCCACTGTCATCACCGGTATGCAGCAGGGTGGACAGCTGACGATCACCACCGACGTCGACAACTGGCCGGGTGACGCACAGGGTGTTCAGGGTCCGGAATTGATGCAACGCATGCTGGCGCACGCGGAACGTTTCGATACCAAGGTCATATTCGACCACATACACAGCGTTGACCTTGATCAGCGTCCGTTCCTGCTGGAAGGAGACTCCGGCAAGTACACCTGTGATGCCATGGTGATCGCAACCGGCGCAAGCGCCAAGTACCTGGGCCTGCCCTCGGAGCAGGCGTACATGGGCAAGGGTGTTTCGGCCTGTGCGACCTGTGATGGTTTCTTCTATCGCGATCGAAAAGTAGCGGTCGTCGGTGGCGGCAACACGGCGGTTGAAGAAGCGCTTTACCTGTCCAACCTGGCATCGGAAGTTATCGTAGTCCACCGTCGTGACGAACTGCGCGCAGAGAAAATGCTGCAGGACCGCCTGTTTGAGAAAGCCCGCAAAGGCAATGTGAGCTTCATGTGGGATAACAATGTCGAGGAAGTACTGGGTGGTGACAGCGGTGTATCCGGCCTGAGGCTGAAGAACACGAAAACAGGTGAGTTAAGCGATATCGAAGTGGAAGGTGTTTTTATTGCGATCGGCCACAACCCGAATTCCGAAATCTTTAAAGGCAAGCTCGATATGAAAAACGGCTATATCAATATCAGGAGCGGAACAGAAGGCCTCGCAACCATGACCAGCGTGCCAGGCGTATTCGCGGCGGGTGATGTAACCGACCATGTTTACCGGCAGGCCGTAACCTCCGCAGGTTTTGGTTGCATGGCAGCGCTCGACGCCGATCGCTGGCTGGAAGAACGAAAAGACGCAGTAGCCTGAGCCTGCAGAAACCGATCAAGTGATTCCGATACTTGCGCCGGATCCGGAATCACCATTCCCGCCAACTGAGCAGGCCCTGGAATACCCCGAGGGCCTGCTCGCAGTTGGTGGAGACCTCTGCCCTACCCGCCTGATCAATGCCTACCGGCGTGGAATCTTCCCCTGGTATCTCTGAAGACCAACCCATTTTATGGTGGTCACCTGCGCCCCGGTGTGTGATTCACCCCGATGCGGTCCATGTTTCTCGCCGCCTGCGCCGCCGCTACAACCAGGGCAGATATTCCCTCACGGCCGACCAGGCATTCACGGAGGTCATCGAAGCCTGCGCGGGACCGAGGCGTGACCATGGGGGAACCTGGATCACTACCGAGATGAAAGCGGCCTATATCCATCTGCATGAAATGGGTGTGGCGCATTCGGTGGAGGTCCTTTTTGATGGCGAATTGGCCGGTGGCATTTATGGCCTCGCCCTGGGCGGTATGTTCTTCGGTGAATCCATGTTCAGCAGGCGGGAGGACGCGAGCAAGATTGCCCTGGTGGCACTTTGTCGGCAACTGGGTCAATGGGGCTTTTCGTTGCTTGATTGCCAGGTATCCAATGTCCACTTGTTGAGTATGGGTGCGGTGGAAATTTCGCGGCGGGAATTCGAGGGCTACCTGCCGGCAGCCCGTGATGAGGATTGCTGGAGGAAGGATTTTTGTGCCTCAAAACGTTGGTAGCGACGGTGCCGCGACCGGCATTCAGGCTTTATTCAACAACAGCCGGTTTTTCAAGCATGATATAAACATTCGTGATCATGTCAGTTTGCGCTGTCGAACCGGGGTCGGAAATATAGTGTTCCCAGGATACCAGCCCCTGCTGCAAACCATGGGCTGAAATGTAGGCGGCCAGCTTGGCGTAAGTAGGCATCATCTGGTCATAGGCGCCGTGATGCACAGCCCTGACGGCCGGCCCTTCAGGTGACAGGCCCGATTCAATATTGCCAGTCAGTTCCGGCGGGATATTAGCTACCGGGATCGCCGCATCAAACTGGTAGCTGCCTTCTTCCCATGCCCGTGTTATTGCCATTGGTTGCCCGCTCATGCTGACACCATTACGGTTCATGAAAGCGCTGATTTCTGAATATGCTTCCGCCATGGCCAGTGCAATATCAGCCGGATCCTGGCTGCTGCTGGTGGTTACAAACAAAATGTTCTGCGCCGTGACATTGACGCGCTCAATTTGTAACTGGCTGAAATCGGCTACCGGCAGGGACTCGGCGAACTTCTTAAGGTTGGTGAGGCCCAGCTCATAATCACCGCCGACCCATCGGTCAAATAAAAGACCGAAATATCTCGCCATGAAAGAATCCAGAAAATTCACGCCTTCTGTCAGGTCGGAGTCAAAGAACCAGGTCACCTGGGTTGAGTCACCCTGTGTGGTCAGGAGGAATCCCGTGTCCGCAATACCCTGGGCATCAAAGTCCAGTTTGATGTCGATCTGTTCATAGGGCTTACTGGCCACGATCTGTTGCCACCCGCTACCAACCAGCTGTGGGTCGCCGACCCAACTCATACGGGCACCAACACCGGATTCCGGGCCGGAAATACTGAACTGGGCCTTCGGGTCACGACCGGCCCATGGGGACCATTCGTTGAAGTACCGGTAACTGTTGAGCAATTCGAACATCATGGCAGCCGGACGCTCAATGACAATCGAGCGTTCGATATGTACCTGCCGCGGTAACAGATAGCCGGTCACTATGAACGCAGCAATCAAAAACAAAATAACTACGCCGACTTTTTTCAAGATATTCTCTGCCTGTGAAGAAGGTGGTTAGCGTAAGAGTACAGCGCTCACAGGTCAAGATGACTTCTATTCAGGCTCAGGGTCTTTCGAATCGGGACGGGCGGGCAGTTTTACCCCGGCTTTGTCCGCCTCTGCCACCTCACGTGACAGGTCCTGCACAGGCGGCTCTTTTTGGGGGAACCATTCCGGCACACTGTCATCATCCTCCCAGCTGTAGCGTTTGACCGGTGTTACGTCCCAACGACGATAAATAATCGCCAACGTGACACCGAGGATGGCGCCACCGAGGTGGAGTTCCCATGACATATTCGGTCGAATCGGCAGCAATCCCCAGATCATGGAGCCATAAAGGAACCAGACCATCACCGAAACCGCTACTGAACGCATATCCAGGCGCAATATTCCACTGACGAATACATAAGCGAGCAAGCCATAAACGAAACCACTGGCGCCGAAATGCAGACTCGGCCGGCCGATCATCCAGGCCAACAACCCCGAGCCCATCCAGATGACCGGGATTACGCGTATTGCGGATCTCGGGTACAGGTAGAGCACGGTGGTCAGGCTGATGATCAGCGGCAGCGTATTTGAAAACAGGTGTTCCGCACCGGAATGCAGCAAAGGCGCCGTAACAACACCAACCAGGCCATCCAGGTGGCGCGGACGCAAACCGTAACGCGCCAGGCCCAGACCCAGAACCGAATCGACGATCAGGATTACCCACAACAGGACAGAAAACCAAAGGGCAATTTTCAGGGCCAGTTTAAAACTGCGCTGCGCCCTTGGCGAAGTGGTAAAGCGGGGGTCCGGTTTGCCAAGGTGCATGGGGAAGTTAGCGCAACTCGTCGGGCAGAGCCGAAGCGATGGCGTCCCGGGTTTGGGCCATTAAATCACGAATTGCCTCGTTGTCATCCACCCCGCTCACCTCGATCGCGGGATGTATGACCATACGTATGCGGCCGGGGAAAATTGCCAGCGACTTTGGTTTTTGAATGTCACGTGTACCGATGATGGTTACCGGCAATATCGGCAGTTTCTGTGACGCCGCCACGCGAAATGCGCCTTTTTTGAATGGCTTTAACTTGCCATCCGGGCTACGTGTTCCTTCTGCAAAAAACAATACACCCACTCCATCGCCAACGCTTTCAAGCGCATCGCTTACAGCCTTACGTGCCTGTTCCGGGTTGGTGCGATCGACGAATATATGACCGGCCTTTTCACATCCGATGCCAACACCCGGGGCTTTGCGCAATTCCGCTTTCAAGACCCATTTCAAATCCAGCTTCAACCATCCATAGACCAGGAAAATATCGTATTGACTCTGGTGGTTGCAGACCACGACATAGGTCCTGCCGGGATCCGCATTTTCAGCACCTTCAACCGTGACCCGGACCGGCGTCATCCAGCAAATCAGTCTCCCCCAGTTGGCGGCAACATAACGGCTTGCAATCCGTGGACTGGCTATCGTTGCAACCAGCACGGTGGCCCACCCCGTTATGAAAGTGAGCAGAAGGCCGACGGGCGCTAACACCAGCACGACGTAAACCTGGTACACCCAAAAGGCGATGCGTTTCATTTGATACCTGACCCGCTAGAAAGCAATGAGCCTAACGAGAGATCGGGCATGGTGCAAATACTGAATCAAGGATGTGCTCCCCAACAGGAAACGGGGGTGCGTCAGACGCACCCCCTTGTACCCGGCAATAACGGATGGATTTATCAGGCTGCCTTGTCTTTCTTCTTTGAAACCGCCTTTTCCAAGGCTTCCTTTTCAGTATTCAAAAGACGTGTTGAAGCTTTGCCAATCCTTATCGTACGCGGCTTCATGGCCTCGGGAATTTCACGCTCCAGATCGATATGCAGCAAACCGTTCTCGAGGCTGGCGCCCATAACATTAACGTGATCGGCCAGGTTAAAACGGCGCTCGAAAGAACGGTTGGCGATGCCCCGGTGCAGGTACTCGCCCTGCTCTTCCGGCTCATCATTGCGTGTTCCGGTCACAAGCAAACGGTTTTGTTCCGAAGTGATGCTGATATCTTCTTCAGAAAAACCTGCCACTGCCATGGTTATCCGGTAGTGGTCTTCGCTGGTAATGTAAATGTTGTAAGGAGGGTAGCTATTACCCTGGTCCTGGCGTGTTGCTGAACTCATCAACGAGGCCAGGCGATCGAAACCAACTGAAGTTCTGTATAGCGGTGAGAAATCAAAAGTAGTCATTTCCTTATTCTCCTATAGAAGCAATAAAGTCTAAATAAACTTCCACCCGTCGGGTCGGAAGCTGCCTGTGGCCCCCGAAGGCTGCCACGAAAAAAATATGGGGACGCTATTTTCAGGCTTCAAGTCTGACAACAAAAATATTTTGATCCCAGTCTGTAAGATCAGCGTGACTGGTTGTCACCCGCGCTGCGGGTAGCTTATCGCGATGACTTCGAAACTGACATGGCATTCGGGGAGTTCAACTTTGGTGATGTCACCAACACTTTTGCCCAGCAATGCACGCGCGACCGGGGAGTCAATTGATATGAACCCCTTCTGTGCATCGGTCTCGTCCACACCCACGATACGGTAGTTCACACGGCCTTCTGCGGACGTGTGCAATGTTATCCGGGCGCCAAAGCGGATGACCGAGGTATCAACCGGCGGCCGATCGACAATCTGCATCACATCGATACGTTTACTCAGGTAACGTATGCGCCGGTCGATGCCCCCCAATTGCTTCTTTCGGTAGGTGTATTCCGCATTTTCAGAACGGTCACCTTCGGCGGCGGCAGCGGCAAGCGCCTTGACTACCTCGGGCCGCAGTTGCCGCCACAGGTACTGCACTTCCTCACGCAGGCGACTGGCACCCTCTGGCGTGATATACGGGCTTCCTGGTTTTTCAGCCTGCCGCCATCTGCCCATCAATCCTCCTTTCAAACAGCCCAACTTTCGACACCTGCAACAGAGGTCACGAAGGTATATAGTAGCCTCATTTTCCCACCTTCCTTAAAGGAAATTTCGTTATGAACTACAAGTTAACCATCACCCTGGCCGTCCTGATTGGTCTTTATGGCTGTCAACAGGAAACCGGGCAGGCCACCGCCACAACACAGGCCGAAGCCAGCGCAGCATCAGCTGCCGCCGAGCTTGCGGGCGTTACCGGCGAACTCGGCAGCGGTATCGACTCATCCGGTTTTGATACGTCCGTGCGCCCACAGGATGATTTCTTTGACTACGTGAACGGCACCTGGCTCGAGGAAACCGAAATACCGTCTGACAAGGCACGTTGGGGTACATTTGATGCCCTCGGTGAACAATCGCAGAGAGATGTCCGTGCACTGGTTGAAGAGGTCAGCATGGCCGAAGACGTTGCTAATGGAACCCCCAAGCAAAAGATCAGGGATTTCTACAACGCTTACCTGGATACCGAAGCCGCTACGGCAAAAGGCATTGAAGCCATTCGTGAGGATCTTGATGCCATTGCGGCCATAGACAGCATGGATGGCGTCTACCGCACATTCAGTTCACTGGGTGTATACGGTGTTAACTCGCCCATTGGACTCGGCATTTTTTCCGACATGAAAAACCCCGATGTCAACGCCATCTACGTAGTGCAGGCAGGCCTGACACTGCCCGACCGCGATTACTACCTGCTGGACGATGAGCAATTTGTCAACGGCCGCCAGCTCTATCTGACATACGTCACGGATGTATTTAACCTGGCCGGTTTTGAAGATGGCGCCGGTCGCGCCGAACGCCTGCTCGCGCTGGAGACCAGTCTCGCACGAGGTGATGTGGACCAAGGAAGAGAACCGGGACTGGAGCAAACGTTACAACCCGATGAATATCAACGAGCTGAATGAGCTGGCTCCGCAGATCAACTGGGCGCTGGGTTTTGAAACTGCTCAGATACCGGTCGACTCGCAATTCCTGGTTTCCCAGCCGAGCTATTTCGAGGCAGCTGGTAAAATCCTGGCGGAAACGCCCCTCGCAACATGGAAAGACTATCTCAGCCTGCAGACCATCAGTAACTTCGCGGCTGTTTTGGGTGACGAGTATGCGCAGTTGTCGTTTGAGTTTTTCGACAAGGGTCTAACCGGTGTGGACGAACAGGAGCCACGCTGGAAACAGGCGATTGAATCCGTCAACAACAACATGGGCGAGTTGCTCGGTCAGCTCTATGTTGAAAAACACTTCCAGGCTGAATCCAAGGCACGTATGGATATCATGATCCAGAACCTGATCAAGGCCTACGAGGTTTCCATACTTGAACTCGACTGGATGAGCGAAGAGACCAAGCAGCAGGCGCTCGACAAGCTCCACAAGTTCAGACCCATGATCGGCTATCCCGACAAGTGGATCGATTACTCGAAGCTGGAAGTTGCAGAAGGCAACCTGATCGCCAACGTCAAAAATGGCGCTAACTTTGCCTGGAACCGTGAGATCGACAAACTCGATAAACCGGTCGACAAGACTGAATGGGGCATGACTCCTCAGACGGTCAATGCCTACTACAACCCGGTCTGGAATGTGATCGTGTTTCCGGCTTCGATCCTGCAACCGCCATTTTTCAATGTGGATGCTGACGATGCGGTCAATTACGGCGGTATCGGCGCAGTTATCGGCCACGAAATCGGCCATGGTTTTGATGATGCGGGCAAACGCTTCGATGGCGATGGTGTATTGCGTGACTGGTGGACGTCAGAAGACGCCGAAAAATTTGATGTACGAAAGAATGCATTGGCCGCTCAATATGACAGCTATGATGTCATCGACGGCCTGACCATCAATGGCCAGTTCACTTCAGGCGAAAACATCGGTGATCTTGGTGGCCTGAGCATTGCCTACCTGGCTTACAAGATGTCACTGGATGGTAAGGAAGCACCAGTCATCGACGGCTGGACCGGTGAACAGCGCTTCTTCCTCGGCTGGGCACAGATCTGGCGCTCAAAGGCACGCGCCGAGGAAACCAAGCGACGCCTGACCGTCGACCCCCATTCACCACCAAAATTCCGCGCCAATGGAGCGGCGGTGAATGTACCCGCTTTTTACGAGGCGTTTGATGTTAAAGAGGGTGACGGCATGTACCTGGCACCCGAAGAACGGGTCAAGATCTGGTAAGGGTTTTAGACCCTTGATGATCGAGAACGGCCGCTGTTGCGGCCGTTTTCATTTTCAGCAACCATATTTTAATTATCTTGCAACGCTTGCGACGTTTTTCCACCGGCCAACGTCTTACTGAACGATGAAGGGATCAGGCTTCGACACAGACCTCGACGAGTTGACACTCGCTGGCGCCAGACGCGGAGATATGCGTGCCTGCGAAAAAATCTACCGTAAATTCCATAAACAGGCATTTACCGTGGCTGTGAGAATTTGCAATAACCGGGAATTGGCCCAGGACGTAACCCAGGAGGCTTTTATCAGCGCGTTCAAGCGGATGAAGCAGTACCGTGGCGACTCACCTTTCTGGGCCTGGCTAAGACGGGTGATTGTCAATCACGCCATCAGTGCGTTGCGCAGATTGCCGCGTCATGATGCCGTTGAACTGGAAGACTACATGGCTCCCGGCAAAGGCGACCAGGATGGCCTGGGTCGCTGCATGGATCTCGAACAGGCCCTGCAGCAACTGAGTGATGAAGACCGCATGGTGGTCTGGCTGCACGATGTTGAGGGCTATAAGCACCGGGAAATAGCCAAGCTATTCGGCAAGACGGAAAGTTACTCCAAGACCCGTCTCAACCGCGCCCGCACCAGGCTCAGGGAACTGATCACGGACGCTGATACAGCCAACGTTTCAGACCAGGCGATGAACGCAACATTGAACGCGACCGCGTAAAGAGAAATGTATGACTGCACATGATCAATGGAAGCAAAATAAATCAGACCCGCTGGGCCTAAGTGATCTTGATTCCATCGAACCCGGCTACGACGGCTGGGCCCAGATCGAATCTGCACTTAAGACCCACAATGACAACAAGCGGTCCTGGCGAAGACACGGCACCTGGCTGGCGACGGCTGCGGGGATTGTACTGGTTGTCGCTGTGGTCCTGCACACCACCGGGAGCAACACACCCACAAACCTGCCGTCACACGCGCTTGCGACGTCTGCTGTGAATTCTGCGTCTGTACCAGTGCAAGACAATGTTTCTGCGCTGATCGGTTTATCACAGAGCATGGAAGAACAGGTTGCGAAACTGAGACGGAAAACCAGTTCGATGCCAGCCGAATCCGCGATCTACGTGGCCGAACTTGAAGACCTGATTGCGCAGGTGGACAACGAGTTAAGCCTGACGCCCGATTCGATCGACCTGTGGGGCCAACGCGTCAACCTGTTGCTGGACCTGGCCCAGATTTACCAGCAGCAATGGGAAATCGATTACGGTCGCATGGCGTCACTCTGATACTTAACGAGGCAAATATTGATGAAATATCGAAATATCCTGATGGTTTTTACAGCGGTGCTGCTGCTCGGTACCGGAACCCCGATGTACGCATCGGCGGAGGATGAATCCGCAGGTAACTCCGAAGAGGTGGAGTTACAGCTCCGGCTTGAGGCTGAGTACGAGAAAGCCATGGCCGAAGCAGAGCGGCAAAGGCTCTCTGCAGAGACTTCGGTGGAAAAAGCACGTGAGCAACTGCAGCAGGTTTCCGGGCAAGCGGAGTTAACAGCCAGCCAGGAAGCTGAGGCACGGGCACGCTACAAGGCCGAAATGTCGATGATGCACGAAGAACTCAACCACGCCCACAGGCAACTACAGGAAACCACACGTGAAATTGTACGTGTCAACCGCGAAGTGGCGCGCGCCCAGGCAGACCGTCACTCCACTAACTGGGTTATCAGAACATCCGGAACACCGGTCATCGGCGTTATCCCTGGTAAAGCGGATACCCGGGGTGTTGAAGTGCTTGGTGTCTCACCGGATGGACCGGCCGAACGGGCGGGTTTAAAGCAGGGCGATGTCATCGTCGCGATCGGGGGGCGCGTGCTAAGCTCAATCGAGGGGGCCGATGATGCAAGCAATGGGCTCCGCATCGCGATGCACGATATCGAAGCCGATGAACCACTCATTATTTCAGTCGAACGCGAAAATCAGGCGCTGGACTTGAGCGTGGTGCCAGAGGTCCGTGAGCCGTTGAGCTGGCAATCCGTGACACGCTTCCCTACCGCCCCGCGTGCGCCAGTGCCTGCAAACGCACCCAGTGCTCCGGGGAAGGTCATCACAGTCGAGCGCATCGTTGTTCCTGAGATCGACAGCGTGGCAATAACTGCGCAGATAGAACAGATGCGAGCCGAGATTGAAAAGCGCCGCGCCCTGGGGGAGGCGGCCTTGATCGAGCCAGGTGATGGGGAGTGGGAAATTGAACTCCATGAACTGTCCGAACTGGGTAGCTTTGCTATACAGGACGCAAATGCCTGGTTCGGCCTTCCCATGGCCCAGGGTTTGCAACTGGCGGAAATGAACCCGGGCCTGGGTGAATACTTTAAAACTGACCGCGGTGTACTGGTATTGAAAGCAAGGGCCGGTAATGATCTCCAGTTGGAATCCGGGGATGTGGTTTTGCAGGTAGGTGACACCGAGGTCAATTCCCCTGCTGAATTCATGCGTGCACTGAGGAGCTTCAATTCCGGTGACGACCTCGTCATGGATATCAAGCGCAATCGCCGCGACCGCACATTGAGAACCACCCTGCCGGAAAACCGGTCCGGTTTTTCTTCCCGGGCGACGGCAAGTTCCATACCTTCACCATCACCACCTCCCACTAAAAACCCCAGGACCTGTGAGCAGGCTCGCAGGTCCTGGGCTATACTTCCCATTCTGACATCCGCCCGGTTAGATGCATCATGGAAGAACTTAAAAGCGCCATAAACTGGTTTGAAATTCCAGCCGCCGATTTTGACCGCGCGGTTCGTTTCTATAGCGAAATATACGCATTCGACATGCCAACCCGTGATATGGGCCATGTCAGGATGGGCTTTTTTCAGCACACTCCGGGCAGCGGCACAGGAGGTGCCGTTGTATCCAGGGGATGGTTACGAAGCCTCCACCGTTGGCGCGAAGCTTTACCTGAACGGTGGGGATGATTTACGTAAGGTACTCAACCGGGTAGCCTCTGCGGGCGGTACGGTGGTACAGGACAAAACCCGGATATCGCCGGAAATTGGTTATTTTGCAATCATCGATGACACTGAAGGTAACCGTATCTACCTGCACTCAATGAACTGAGCGATAAACCAAAGGCTCGCTAAAAATATGTCTGCGAAACCCGATTCCATCAAGTCCATCCTGTATGCCCTGTTTGCAAACCTCGCCATAGCCATAGCCAAGGCGGGAGCGGCCTTCTGGACAGGCTCAGGCGCGATGATGGCGGAGGCGATCCACTCGCTCGCCGACAGTTGTAACCAGCTTTTACTGCTATTTGGAATGAAGCAGTCGAGGCGCCCGCCGGACCTGGATTACCCACTTGGTTATGGTAAAAGCATCTATTTCTGGTCGTTCCTGGTCGCCGTTATCCTGTTCAGCCTGGGCGGTATGTTCTCCATCTATGAAGGTGTGCATAAATTTACGCACCCCGAACCGCTGAAGAACCCCATGATCGCAATCGGCGTATTGATATTTGCCATCATCGCCGAATCCGTATCCCTGTGGGGGTGCATGCAGGCGGTTAATAAGGAGCGTTATGGACGACGTATAACCCGTTGGTTCCGTGAAAGCCGAAGCAGCGAATTGATCGTGGTATTCGGCGAAGATATCGCCGCCCTGCTTGGTCTGGTCCTCGCGCTGCTGGCCGTGCTTGCCGCGGCCATCACCGGCAACCCGGTTTACGATGCCATGGGGACTATCACGATTGGTATACTGCTAATTGTCATTGCTGTCCTTCTGGCCATCGAGGTCAAGGAATTGCTTATCGGCCAGGGTGTCGAAATACACATCAGTGACAGCATGCGGAAGTTTCTGTTGGCACGGCCCGAGGTGGATATACTGTATAACCTTCTGACCCTGCAGATGGGGCCGGACGCCATGGTCGCGGTGAAGGCTAAAATGCATCCGACTGGCTCAGAAGAAGAACTTCTGAATGCCATCAACCGTGTTGAACGTGATTTCCGGCAGGCCTTTCCGATGACGATGTGGCTCTTTTTCGAACCTGACAACAGGGACAATTAGTATTGTGAGCAATCCCAAAGTCGGCTTTGTAAGTCTTGGTTGCCCCAAAGCGCTGGTCGATTCCGAGCGCATTTTGACCCAACTTCGGACCGATGGTTATGAAATCGCGCCCACCTACGACGGTGCGGATGTGGTCGTGGTCAATACCTGCGGGTTCATCGACAGCGCACGTGCCGAGTCCCTGCATGCCATCGGCGAGGCCCTGAATGAAAACGGCCGGGTTATCGTCACCGGCTGTATGGGTGTCAATGAGAAAGAGATACGTGAACTACACCCATCCGTCCTGTCCGTGAGCGGCCCACAACAGTACGAGCAGGTGGTTGGTGCGGTGCATCAATATGCACCTTTCAAAAAAGGCCATGACCCATTTGTTGACCTGGTGCCGCCGCAAGGTATCAAAGCTGACACCACGACATTATGCATATTTAAAAATATCAGAGGGTTGTAACCATAAGTGCACGTTCTGCATCATCCCGTCCATGCGCGGCAAACTGGATTCAAGACCGGCCGGTGACGTGCTCAGGGAGGCCGAAAGGCTGGTGGATTCCGGGGTGAAAGAACTACTGGTGATCTCGCAGGATACCTCTGCATACGGCGCAGACCTGAAATACCGTCGTGATTTTTGGGGTGGTAAACCGGTGAAGAGCCGCATCACCGAATTATGCCGCGAACTCGGCAGCCTGGGTGCCTGGATCAGGTTGCATTATGTATACCCCTATCCCGCACGTCGATGAACTGATACCCCTCATGGCCGAGGGCCTGGTACTGCCCTACCTCGATATACCGCTGCAGCATGGCAGCCCGCGCATCCTGAAACTGATGAAGCGCCCGGCGGCAGCTGAGAACGCACTGACCCGCATCCGGAACGTGGCGCGAGATTTGCCCTGACATGACCTTGCGCAGCACCTTTATTGTCGGCTTTCCCGGTGAGACCGATGGACGATTTTGAGCAATTGCTTGACTTCATCAATGAGGCGCAACTCGATCGCGTTGGGTGTTTCCAGTACTCACCGGTCAATGGCGCCCGCGCCAACGAATTGCCAGACCCTGTACCGTCTGAAGTCATGGTGGAGCGTGAACAGCGCTTTCATGCAACTACAGGCCGAAATTAGCCGTAACCGGCTACAGGCCAAAATTGGCAGCGTGCAACAGGTGCTCGTCGATGGTGCTGACGCAAACGGTGCGACCGCAAGGAGTTTTGCGGATGCGCCGGAAATTGACGGACAGGTTTATGTGGTGGATGGTCAGCACCTCAGGTCCGGTGACCGGGTCAATGTAAAAATAACTGATGCGGATGAATACGACCTCAGCGGTATTCTGAGCGAAAATCAGTAGCGACCTGCGTGAATGCCGTCAGCCAGATAATCGGGAGAAATATTCACAGGCATACTAGCGGCGGTTCTGCGCTGTGGATCAACCCCGAGGCGGATGACTGTTGGCGTGCAGTAAAACCCGGTTGCGCGGAATCTGAAGCTCTTCAGCCAGGATTACGCCTGCTACACATTTCTGAAACGGACCGGTGCGGACATCGAGTTCGCTGCGTTTCCACATGCTGGCGAAAAGAAATATGACTGGGTCATAATAAATTTACCCCGTCAGAAAGCCCTGTTGGCCATGATGCTGGATTGCGCAGCCTCTCTGCTGGCACGCAATGGTGTGCTGTGGCTGGCCGGCGAGAACAAGGCCGGCATCAAGTCGGCGGACAAACTGCTGAAAACGCATTTCCGCAAGGTCAGGAAACTCGATAACGCCCGTCACTGTAGCCTGTTTGAGGCCTGCGCCCACATCTATCAGGATGCATTCAACCCGTGGACTACCGCGAGCAATGGGTACTGGATTGCAACGGCTGCAGGCTGGAGGTTTTATCCTACCCGGGGGTTTTCGCACATGGCCGGCTTGATGACGGCACTTCGCTATTACTGGAAGCGCTTTCATCAATAGACCTACAGGGAGATGTGCTGGATTTTGCCTGTGGCGCAGGTCTGGTGGGAGCCTGCATCGCCGCCCGTCATGAAAATACGCGTGTTACCCTGCTCGATTCCAGCGCGTTGGCCTTAAGGGCATCCAGCGAAACCCTGGAAATAAACCATTTAGACGGTTTGGTAGTAGCCTCTGACGGCCTGTCTGAAGTCGACCGAAAGTTTGATGTTATTGTCAGCAATCCGCCAATACATGCGGGCGTCAAAACCGACAACCGCCTGGGTATGCAACTGCTGGAGTCAGTAACGGAACATATCAGGCCCGGTGGTCAACTCATCCTGGTGGCTAATATCCACTTACCCTACGAAAGCTGGATGTTAAAACAATTTAAAAGATGCAGTGAACTGGCCGCAAATGACAGCTACAAGGTGATCATCGCGAAAAAATAGCCAGCATGGAATCATCTTGAACTAGAATGGTCGAAACGTTCGCTGATAAAACGGCTTGTATCCCAATTAAACCTGGAAAGGAACACGACATGTTAAAAAAACTCATCATTGCGGTCTCCATTGTTACCCTGACCCTGCTTCTGACACCGGCGTGCGCCGAACAGGATAAAGATGCTGAAGCGGTTGTGAGCAGCACGCAGAAAACAAATACGGCAACCCCGGGCACCGAAGCGACAGAAGCAGTAGCGGAACCAGCTGATGAGGAGGTGTCTGTGATGGATCTTCCAGTAGATTTTTCATCGCCCGAGAACGTCGAAAAAAGTATCGAAACAGTCCGGCAGCAGGCGGGTGAACTCGAGGCTCTTAAACTGAACAATGCGTTGGGGTACATACTGACCTACGATCTCAGCCTTGGCCGTGATAAGGCAAAAATGTACAAAAAGCTGGATGGCCGTACGCCGAACGAAATTATTGCAAAAATGAAACGTTGAGTTCCGCCCGCACATCGGGATGAGACTGAAAACGCCTGGACGGCACACCGCCGGCGAGAGAATGTAGGGCCATGTGTGGAAAGGCAGCGGTTTCACATCTGAAATGGAAAGATGTTTACGCTTGGGCCACCAGTCTCACCCCCGCTTCAGCATTGCCGCCTGATCCGGAGAGCCGGATCAATATATCCCCTTCCCGTCTGCGCAGAATATCCGATCCAGGGTCGATGACCTGGGAAACACTACCGGCAATATACAACGATGGGGAAGCAGATCGCCCAACCGAAGCGATTTGGCCATTCCTGCCCCACTGGTCAAACGGCCATTTGCCACGCAACAGGGATGGCAAACTTATCTCGACTGCAAATGCCAGGTTGCGTCTCGACGCGCGCCCTTTCGCGCCTTCCTATATGGGGGCCTGGTCAAAGGATTGCAGGGTGTTGATACCCGTGTCCTGGTTCTATGAATATGATAGCCGTGTACGGCCGCAGATCCCTTACGCGGTTTTCCCTCTGCATGCGGCATTCTGGTTAATGTGTGGACTGGCCAGTTGGTTTAAAACAGAAGATGGAATCCGGAAATTGAGCGTCAGCATTATTACCGTTGAACCAAACGATGTGCTGAAATCCATCGGGCACAACCGCTCTCCTGCACTATTGAGAAGCCCCGATGAGGCTGGGCGCTGGTTAAGAGCGCCAAAACCGGAGGCCCTGAAACTGCTTCAGCCGTTCCCAGAGGAAAGCATGGGGGTTGAAATGGTGCCGATGGATATAAAAATCCCCGGGAACGAGAATATCGCGTTACCGGGGACTTTGAACCGTCGTTAGAGAAGATTTTCTCAGCCTGGGCTTACCAACCCCAAGGCTTGGCTGTTTCTTTAAGGTTTGTCCTTGGTGGCCTGGCTTTGCGTGACACCTTGTAAGCCTTGCCGGAAGTTTCAGATTTTTCTTCGCGATAAGGCCAACTGGCTGTTGATTTTTGGGTAGCCTGTGAACCGGAAGCACCGAGATTGCTGTTCAGGAAATCATCAAAACCTGCCGCATTTGGAGTTGCCGCTGCGGGATGCGTACGCGCTGAAGTCCCGGGTGTTGCATGGCTTTTCCATCCCCATGGAGTCGTGCCGTATTTTGCCTCATCCAAGTGACCGGTCAGGTGGTCTTCTGAATTTTCAAACCAGGCCCTGTAAGCCGTTTTACCCACATGTATCAGTGCATTGTAAAGATAAAGAATTAAAAACGCCGCGATCAAGCTACCTACAAATAATGAAGTATAAAAAAACATGGTGATCCTCCTCTCCCCTAAATCCCTGTTTTCGAAATCCCTAAAGTATGAGCACAATTACTCATATTCGCAGTGCTTGGTACGGAGAGGATTGTATATACCGAAACGACCGGTCTTCACCGGCTACAGCCTGACGAGAGTTGCCTCTAGCTTCCATGTCTGTTCCTGAGGATCAAAAAAGACCATCAGGAAGTGCCTTACGTGGCTTTACTGCTTTGCAACGGAATTACAACTCCGAGCTAAGCCCCTTATCTGCTTCGCTGCCCCTGAACGTAACTTCCTTTACGTTGAACTATCTAGACAGCAAACCTTCACATTCAGTATAGCACAAGACTTTTATTTTTTTTCAAGCATGTTACAAAAAAAACATAATTTATAGCCGAATTTGCATGGGTTACTACAGGTCTTTTTGTTTAAGCAGTTGAATAAATAGATTTATTTCCTGCAATAAATTAACGTCAATTGCACGTCCAAAATTGGTATTGGACTTCCGATCCCATGCAGAACCGTCTGGAGGGCCCAAAGGATACCTGTCTGCA
This sequence comes from uncultured Gammaproteobacteria bacterium, assembly GCA_963704855.1. Taxonomy (GTDB): domain Bacteria; phylum Pseudomonadota; class Gammaproteobacteria; order Xanthomonadales; family SZUA-36; genus SZUA-36. The sequence goes on along the minus strand of CAVPHY010000004.1, from coordinate 263,824 downwards.
GGGTATATATTTTCACTCCAGTGCGATCCGTTCCGTATACCGATCAAATAATATTCCTGGTTAAACACGGCAACAATCCCGCCACCGGAAGCGCCATATCCTGAATCGCAATCATCCAGTAACTGACCCTTCCAGGCGCCGCCACCAATGTCATCCCCTTCGCTCTCTAAAACCGTGCAGTTCCTGCTCTCAGAAATCACGTCGGTATCCGCGTCATACGCCAGCAACCTGAATTCACCGCCGGATTGCCGGTAGGACTCCAGTTGTGCGAAAGAAAAGTCCCGAAGCTGCAGGCTTTGCTCCGGATTGAATTTCTTCCAGGGCTTGCGCAGATAGAGAAAGGCCCAGTCACCCTCGCCAAACTCCAACTCCCCTGTCGCCTGCGTGGGATCGAAATCACCCATACGTATGTTCTTGAGGTCAACTTTTGAACGGTAATCGGCGTCCCTGTCCCAACCCATGAAGTTAAATCTACAGCGTCTGAAAAGCCTGTCCTTTTCCAGGTCATAAAGCACGTGAGCGGCACTCGCCAGAACAACCCCCTGCAGGTCCGGTACAAATTCACGGGTGTCGACAACAATCGCGGTCCCTCGGAACTTCCCATCGCAACTGATGGTGCCCGCGCCCATGTGCCGGGGGCCCGCACCTCCGTCCCTGCCGCTATCCACACCGACTGGCTCGCGGCTGTCTTCGATACCATTGAGCGGATTTCCATCACCAAAAATATTAACGGGTTGGATGCGGGCGTCGTGAGCCTTCAACGGGAATGCCGTGAGCAACATCAACACACCCAGCAAACCTCTGACAAGGACAAAACCCGCACTATTTGAATCATGAATCATTGCAATACCAGTGGCATCGGAGCGTGTCAATTTAGCCCTGGCAGTTGCCGCTGTCCACCGGGTTTTTGATAAAGCAGCCCTTAAAGCACATTGCCCGATTCACCAGTCGATAATTTTGAGACAAACCGCATTCGCAGAAGGTTAAGTTACGCTACGGCAACGGTGCAAACGTGTAAAATCGCAACGTGAAACTAAGAACCATAATAAAGAAACAGCCAAACCTGTTCTGGATGCTCCACCTGGGTGGCTGGGCCGCGTGGGGAATTGTTGGCAAGTACCTCTATACGGCGACGATGCTGGATGATATCGCGCCGAACTACGCCGCCTACGTCGCCGTGATTACCCTTTTCGGAATGATCATCTCATTGCCATTGCGATATCTGTATCGTTTTTTATGGAACCGTGCCATCTGGGTTCAGTCCATCGGTTTGCTGGGTGGCAGCGCACTCATCGGATATTTATGGATCAAGATACGCAGCTATATTTACATGGGCTGGATCGAAAATGCCAAGGACATGGAAGCCTGGTATGAGAAACTGGGCGAAGCGGCTGAAATCTACTCGAAGGTGACATTTGCAGAAGGCTACAGCGGCAGCATTACGACCATCCTCACCTGGAGCGCCCTGTATTTCGCAATAAAGTCATACCGCGTCTTCCAGGAGGTCCGCGAAAGTGCTCTGCGATCGGCTGCAATGGCGCACGAGGCGCAACTCAAGATGCTGCGCTACCAGCTAAACCCGCATTTTCTTTTTAATACACTCAATGCCATTTCCACGCTGGTGCTTGAACAAAACACGGAACTGGCCAACCGAATGGTCACCAAGCTCTCGAGCTTTCTGCGTTATTCACTGGATAACGACCCCATGCAGAAAATTACGCTGGAACAGGAACTGCAGGCCCTGCAACTTTACCTTGACATCGAAAAAGTTCGGTTCGAAGAGCGCCTGTCACTGGAGGTGGACATCGAGGAAGACGCAAAAGGCGCGCTGATACCCAGCCTGCTGTTGCAGCCCCTGATTGAAAACGCAGTGAAGTACGGTATCGCGCGGGCGGAAGGTGGCGGACACCTGCGAATATCAGCGAAGGTATTTGCCGGCGACCTGCTGATGGAAGTGAGTGACGACGGACCGGGTTGTGAATTGGTCAATAACAACATTCCCGATGCCAAGGGTGTTGGCCTGAGAAACACACGCGAACGTCTTGCCGCAATTTACGGCTCCGAACACTCAATCCGGTTAAGCCAGACCGATCCACATGGCCTGACGATCTGTATCCGCATCCCCTTTACACCGAGACACGGGCCTGCCTGATTTAAACGGCCGAAAGCGTTCCTTGAGCAGGTATCCAGCCTTTTAATCCACCCGGTGACCGTCAGCGGACTGCTGATAATAGACGCTGCGTGTTTGCTGATGAAGACTCCGCTGGTTGTGTATACGTGATTCTACAGCGCGCGCAAACCCGGGCTCGGCATCCAGCCATTCAACACGGTTACCCGGAACACTGATCCGGTACTCATGGCGGCCCTGGTCCGCCTCATCAAAAACTCCCAGGCGATTGATGAGTTCAATGCGTCCATATTTGCGGTTATATCGTTCAACCCAGATCGGTTGAGGTGAAAGTCGTGCTTCTGCCTGGCTGATCTTTCCCAGCTTTGGTAACAGGTCCGATTGCTGGAAGAACCGTTCGTCGATCTGGCCGCGCGGATACGCATCTCCGATCACGAGCAACGGTACCCGCGCACGGGCGCTATCGCCATAATGCTCGATTTCCGCATCGGTTAATGGCCGCATTTGCCGGTGATCACCGGTGATCAGCAAAACACCGTTATCAAAAAAGCCATCGGCGGACAGTTGTGTATAAAAGGAAACCAGTTGCTGCATACTCCAGGCCCAAACCGCCTCCGGGGTATCCGGCCCGCCTTCCGGGTGGGTGTAAGGCAGGTGTGTGCTGGTGGTGGCGATGGTCAACAAAAACGGCTTAGGCAGGGCCATCAGGCGTCGCACCGACAGCAAGGCTTCGCGGTAAAGCCAGGCATCTGAAGGTGCTTCCTGGACCACACGCGGCGCCGTCCTCATCTCATCGACCTCATCCCTGCCCCGGCTGAGATCAATACCCAGGCCATTGAGAAAACGATCCAAACCGATAAACGTCAGGTCCGCATTGGTTAAAAACTCCGTAAAGTATCCCTGCTGCCGGTATTCATCGATTACCGATGCCTGGATCGCAAACTCATCAAACATGTAAGGGCTGGCGGTTGGAAAATGCATCGGCGGGAAGCCACCCAGCAAGGCGATAAGACCACCCTCCGACGCCTGGTGGTTGGCAAAGAAATGCCTGAACAAAACACCCGCTTGCGCGATTTTGTCGAAATCGCCAAGCAGACCGGGCCCGGCCGACAATTTCCTGGAGTTGATGGACGACAGGGATTCAACGATCAGCAAAATAATGTCCGGTTTCGACGCCGGGATGACCGCTTTCTCCCTCTGCAACCCGGTATAGAACGCCACCTCGGCCTCGGAGTAGCTTTTCGCCACCTGTTGCGGACCACTCCTCTCAAACAGTTGATGGCTGTTAAATGCCGCGTAAGACCTCAATGGTTGTGGCGCATAAACGATACTCAAGACCGCGGATAGAATCGCTGCAACCAGTACGAACAGGCCGAATTTCACTGTTGCCGCCGAAGTCCTTCGCAACACAAACATCGACACCAACCATAACAGGATCGCGAGCCAGGTCACGCTATCAAAAAAGCTCAGAACGACGCGCCATTCCGGGGCATATCGTGAGATCTCGAACAAGCCTGCATGTTCATCCAACGCCAGCAGGACAAAACAGTCTACAAGGTAGAAACCCGCCAGGGATACCAGCACCAGCGAGCCGATCGCACGCAACCACCCTGGTCGGGAAAAACCCTGCAGCAGGGCGACCATGAAGAATAGTGACAGGAAAAGCCCGTCCAGGCCAAGCAATACGAAAAATGTATAGCCACTGCCACCCATTTCAGTCACCAGGCAGCTCGCTTTGTAAACGGCAAGCAACAGCGCGAACAGCACCAGGCCGAGCGGATAGGATCTTGGAGAGACGCGCCGATTCATTTGGCTCAAGTATAAAGGACCGATATCCGATTCACCGTACCATGAATGATGGGGCTTTCAACCCGCCCCTTCCGGCATGGGTACCCTTGCACATATCACGCGGTAAAGAAAACTGAGAGCGGACGCACGCAGGTTGGTTCCTGTCAGTGTTTGCTACCGTAAGCGAGATCACCCGCATCACCAAGGCCGGGGACGATGTAGGACCGCGGTGTTAGTTCCTTATCCACCGCGCCTGCCCAAAGGGTTGTGTTCGATGGCATATTCTCCTGCACGAAACGAATACCCTGTTCAGAGGCGATAACCGTCGCCACATGTATGTGCCTGGGTGTGCCCCGCTCGAGTAAAGCCTTGTAGGCCAGCACCATGGAAGAACCGGTTGCCAGCATCGGGTCACACAGGATGACGGTCTTGTCATTGAGATCGGGGCTCGCAAGGTATTCGACTTCCACGTCAAATGCATCGTCATCGTTATGGTGTATGCGGTAAGCAGAAACAAAGGTATTTTCAGCCCGGTCAAAGTAATTCAAGAATCCCTGGTGCAATGGCAGGCCGGCCCGCAGGATGGTGGCCAGCACCGGCTGAGAGGAAAGTACATTGCATCGTGAAACACCCAGGGGCGTGGTCACCACCCGCGTCTCATACGCGAGTGTTTTGCTGATTTCAAAGGCCATGATCTCGCCCACCCGTTCAAGGTTGCGCCGAAACCGCATGCTGTCGGTCTGCACTGTCACATCCCTGATTTCAGCCATGAACTGGTTGAACACAGATTGTTGCTGGCTTAAGTCATTGACTTTGATTTTCATACTTTCAAACCTGTTCGGCGCGCTGCTGGAAGCAGTCCGAAATACTAGCACGTCAAGAAAGCGGGTCCACGATGATAATTCCACTGGCGCAGATCTGCAGGGTTCAATCGCGAGTGAATTACGGCTGCTGGTCTCAGCCCTTCGGATCATTTCAGAACCAATGACACACGTTCGTTAGTCGTATAACATAATATCGTTAATAACCGTAACCAGACTAATCTCGACCGGTGGTTTTTATATTTGACGTCACATGCAAACATGAGTAACAAAAACAAGCTTTTGTGTCTCTTGATGTCGCTTCTGTTGGCTTTTGCCAACGTGGTGTTCAGCGCTCATGTGTCCAGCCATACAGCAAGCGATTCCGGTCTGTGTTCGTTGTGTATTCATCCCGGCGGGCCCGATACCGCCATTGCACATGAACCCGGTGCACTTTTCGTCAGACTGGAAGCATTTACTTTCACCTGGGACCACACACCGAACCACTTTCGTCCCGTGGTTTTACATGCTCATCAAAGCCGCGCTCCTCCTCTCCTCGCCTGACGTATCATTTCAAAATGTCCGTCATGTTATTCAACGACGGGTGGTATTCAAAGATAGTTTTATTGGAGAGACGCAATGCGCACCCTGGCCCTTGGAGTTATATGGGTATGCCTGATGAGCAGCGCGATACCAGCGCTGGCACAAACCGAATCTGAACTGGACGCCCTGAGGGCGGAGTTGGCGCAAATGCGCGCTGACTATGAACTGCGCATCGCCCAGCTTGAAAAACGCCTGGACGAAGCCGAGAAGCAAGCTGCTGATCAACCGGTCGTTTCCGTGCAACCGGAAAACCGGGTGCCGCCCCAACCGGACCCGTGGCAGCCTGACCCGTACGCCGGGCAGATGGCAGACTCTGCTGCAAATTCCTCGAACCCGGCGATCGGTGTGATATTCCAGGGCCAGGTCTGGAGCTATAACGATGACCCGGACGATTACGAGATCCCGGGTTTCCCGCTTGGTGGTGAGGCCGGCCCCTTGCCAGAGGGCCTGGCGCTGGGAGAAACCGAGATCAATATCTCGGCTAACGTGGATGATAAATTCACTACCTGGCTAACGGTACCCATCGCCATCGAGGACGGTGAAGTCGTGGTTGAACTGGAGGAGGCCTGGATAGAGACCATGACCTTGCCGGCCGGTCTGTCGCTGCGTATGGGGCGATTTTATTCCAATATCGGCTACCTGAACGACAAGCACTCGCACAGCTGGGACTTTACCGACCAGCCGCTGGCATACCAGGCGTTCCTGGGCGGCCAGTACCTCGATGATGGCTTGCAGATGCGCTGGCTGGCGCCCACCGAACTGTACCTCGAACTTGGTGCGGAGGTTACCCGGGGTGATAAGTACCCGGCAGGCGGCGCCGCCCATTCGGGCTTTGGCAGTTATGCCCTGCATCTGCGCACCGGTGGCGATGTTGGTTTCAGCAATAGCTGGCAGGCCGGTCTTTCCTATCTCCAGGCCGATGCGGATGAAAGGGAATCGGGCAGCGAGGATGATCCGCTCCTGTTTACCGGTGAAACTGATCTTTGGATGGCCGAGTTCGTCTGGAAGTGGGCACCCAACGGTAACAGCAAACAGCGTAACTTCATTTTCCAGGCCGAATACATGTGGCGTAATGAAAATGGCAGCTACATGCTGCCGGGAAGCAATGCACTGCCTTACGACAATGACCAGCAAGGCTGGTACCTGCAGGCCGTGTACCAGCCGTTCCCCCGTTGGCGCCTCGGTGTTCGCTATGACCAGCTGTCATCCGACAATCCCGGGCAAGCCTGGGAAGATACGCCGCTGATGCCCGCCTCAAGTGACCCGCGCCGCTATAGCATCATGGCGGACTGGTCCAACAGCGAGTTCAGCCGTCTGCGTTTTCAGTACACACTCGACCAGGCTGGCTTCGACAATGATAGCCAGTGGGGGCTGCAGTACATATTCAGTATCGGCGCACACGGCGCACACTCGTTCTAGGAAAAACTCATGAAAAACATAATTGCTTTGATTCTTTTGCTGTTGGCGCCGCTGACCGCCCACGCCGACCTGAATATATTCGCCTGTGAACCCGAGTGGGCGGCACTGGCTACGGAACTGGGCGGGGGTAAGGTTGAAGTTAGCAGTGCGACCAATGCCCTGCAGGATCCGCACTACTTACAGGCGAGACCCAGCCTGATAGCGAAGGTGGGCCGTGCCGACCTGATCGTCTGTAGCGGTGCGCAGCTGGAAATAGGTTGGTTACCGATGTTGTTGAGAAAAGGCAATAACCCCGATGTCATGCCCGGCAGCCCGGGCTTTCTCGATGCCAGCGAGTATGTAAAACGGTTGGATGTCAGCGCCGATTACGACCGGTCCCGCGGCGATGTCCACCCGCAAGGCAATCCGCATATCCAGACCAACCCGCACAATATACTGTTGGTAGCCGCCGCGATGACAGAACGCATGGTGGAACTTGATCACGCTAACCAGGGCCTCTATCAACAAAACCTGGCGGATTTCAGTCAGCGCTGGACTAGCGCGATTGCCAACTGGGAAAAACGCGCGACGGTTCTACGCGGTAAAACCGTGATCACCCATCATAAGTCTTGGGTCTATCTCGAGGCCTGGCTGGGGCTAATCCAGGTGGCGACACTTGAGCCGGTATCGGGCATACCACCCACCGCCAGCCACCTTGGAAGCCTGCTGGATCGTTTTGGCGACAAGGGCGCCGACTATATCATTCGCGCGCCTTTCCAGAGCGAGAAACCCTCTGAATGGTTATCGCAACGCACCGGCATACCGGCCGTGCTACTGCCATTGACGGTCGGTGGAAGCGATGAGGCCACCAACCTGTTTACGTGGTTCGATGATATTATCAATCGATTGCTTGGCGCAGGGGACGTGTAAATATGGAATCACTCAACTGGTCCATACTCGGTCCGGCAGTTTTTGCAGGTCTGCTGGTGCTGAGTACCCACGTTCCACTGGGTCAGGAGGTTCTGAAGCGCGGTATCATCTTCATTGATCTGGCCATCGCACAAATCGCCGGATTGGGCGTACTGGCAGCCGGGGTACTTGGCTGGGAAGATCACATGTGGGCCGTCCAGCTTTCCGCCGTGGGCGCCGCCCTGCTGGCATCGGCCGGTTTAAGCTGGTCGGAAAAACGCTGGCCACATTCACAGGAACCCCTGATCGGTATCCTGTTTGTCCTGGCCGCGACCGGAAGTATTCTACTACTGGCGGGAAACCCGCATGGCGCCCAGCACATGAAAGACCTGCTGGTCGGGCAAATCCTTTGGTCGACCTGGGCTTCCCTGTTGCATATGACCCTGTTGTACGCCGTTTTGCTGACTGTCTGGATCAAATGGCACGAGCGGATCGGTCATAGGGGTTTCTATATTATCTTTGCATTCGCAGTGACCGCATCCGTGCAGTTCGTCGGGGTCTACCTGGTTTTTGCCAGCCTGATCATACCGGCATTGGCGACACAAAGGCTTCATGGAAAGCGTCGCCTGGCTACCGGCTACCTATTAGGGACCGTAGCCTATATTGCGGGCATCGTTCTGTCCGCCTTGTTTGATCTGCCGACCGGTGCGGTGATCGTCTGGACCATGGCCCTGCTGGCTATCGCAATCGGAAACTGGCTGGGGCACAGGCACGCCAATTCACAAACTGCAGGATGACCATGTAACAGTGGCCTGATCGGGTTTGTATATTATATGTTAGATGAGATATGATATTTATCTTATTGTATTTATTGTATTTTATTAAGCATGTCCTGTAGCACGTAGTCCATAGCCTGCTGAAAGGCCGACACGATGTCGCTCATGCGTTCAGCGGCGACAGGCACCGATGTACTCGATTGGATAATTAACGGGTCGGCTGACCCACACTGCAGGCGGCCATGGATGGCAACCCTGGTCGCGGTGTTGTTGCCCTGCGAATCGAGGCGGGTAAAGAATTCACGCAGTTCCAGTTGCAGGTCACAGCCCCGGGCACCACGACCGGCGCGCCTGGTCAAAACGTCAAAACGGCCGGATGACTCGAGTGTCCGCCCAACCAGCGAGGCGATCAACTCCGGCAGGTTATCCGCCCAGCGGGCACCGGCATAGGGCTTGAGTTCACCGGCATCGGAAAGCGTCAGTATCTGATCGGTATCCAACCCGGGTACTACGGTCACGGTTAAGCTAAGAGGAATCACCGTCTCAGTAACCGCCGTCTGCGCCACGCCAACGTAGGGCTCAAGCCACCACGTGGTTGTCACCGGCTTGTCGCTTTGAGTGAGACCGCTGCAGGCAGCCAGAACGTATGCCATGAACAACATGCATATTACCGGACCTGTTTTTAAATGTTTGATGATCACCTTATCGCTCCACTTCAACGGCGTCCTCCCGCGGTTGGTAAAGCAGCACAGAGGGATTATCGCGCAACTCCTTCACGAGTCTATCGATTTCCCTGAGTGTTGCGCGTGCATCGTCAACCAGCACCGGAAACTGCCCCAGGCCATCCTGCATGAAGGCACTCATTTCGGAATCACTGGCTGCCGTCCAGGCCTCCATTCGTACGCTCATTTTTGCCAGGTTCGCAGTTGCCTGATCGAGATTATCGAGCGTGGATGCAAGCCCCGGTTCGAGGGTTTCGGTCATGGACTTTATCCGGGCAATCGTGGCATTCATTTCATTGATGGTCGTTCTGAGCAATACGGGCAGTTCGCTGATGAACGCTTTTTCCGCCTCGAGTGTTGAACTGACAGATTCCAGATCGTCCAGTATCCTGCTGACAAGTTCGCGGTTTTCCTCGCTGAGGATTTCATTGACCGACAGCAGTACGGAATCCAGCCTCTCAACGATGCCGGGCGCCCTATCCAGTAAAGCACTGAAACCGGTATCTTTCACCGCGATCACCGGGTAAGGACTATCCTGCCCCATCTCTATTGGTTCGTGCACACCCGGTTCGGCATACAGTTTGATCACGGCAACCCCTGTTATTCCCTGGAAAGCGAGACTGGCATAGGTCCCTGAATCGATTGGTGCAGATTTCACGATCCTGGCATCAACCCGCACCCGCATCGGGTTTCCCGGGGCGATTTTCATGGAAGTGACGGTGCCAACCTCCACACCCAGGTAAAACACGGGACCACCAAGCATCAGGCCGCCAACATCCTTTTCAAAGAAAATCGAATAGGATACCGTCGGTTCAGAACCCTGCTTACCCGTTAACCAGATGGTCGTCGCCACGAATGCTGCCAGTGCCGTGGCAACAAACAGACCAACGGCAAAGTTCTTGTTAGTCATTGGCTGGCCTTCTTGCGGCCTGACGGGCCCTTTGAGCACGCGGCACACCAAAGTAACTTTTTATCCACGGATGATCAGATTCCAGCACTTCTTCCACGCTTCCCACGACGACACCTCCATCCACCAGCACTGCTATACGGTCGCTGATACCCAGCAGGCTGTCAACATCGTGGGTGATCATCATGATGGTCAGGTCGAGGTTATCGTGCAGGTAAGTGATCAGCTGGTCAAATTCGGTGGCTGCTATCGGATCCAGCCCCGCAGTCGGCTCGTCCAGGAAAAGTATCTTCGGTTCAAGCGCCAGCGCCCTTGCCAGTGAAACCCGTTTGCGCATACCACCGGATAACTCCGATGGATACTTGTCAGCCACCGACAACGACAAACCGGTCATCAGCAGTTTCAGGCTGGCCAGTTCATGGCGGGTTTCGATCGGCATATTCGAATACAGGGCGATCGGCAACTCGACATTCTGCTGCACGGTCAGACCCGATAGAAGCGCGCCGGCCTGGAATAACACACCCCAGCAACGGCTCGGGCCCGGTTTGTGATACTCGATCTTCTGGCCCAGCACGGTAATGGTGCCGCTGGTTGGTTTCTGCAGGCCCAGGATGCTGCGCATCAGGACCGATTTCCCACTGCCGGAGCCACCCACTACGCCGAGTATCTCGTCACGGTAGATATCCAGGCAAAGCCCGTCATGCACGACCTGGCTGCCGAAACGGTTCACCAGGTTCTTGACTGAAATGATCGTTTCCATCAGATACCCATCCGTGTAAACAGGACCGCAAACAAGGCATCTGCAGCGATAATCATAAAGATCGACTGTACCACCGCCATCGTGGTCTTGAGCCCCAGTTCTTCAGCCGACGATTTGACCTGCATACCCCGCAAGGTGCCGATCATCGCGATCAATAGCGCAAACACCGGCGCCTTGCTCAAGCCCACGTAAAAATCAGTCAAATCGGTGCTGTAAGCAACACGTTCAACGAATTGTAATCCGCTGATACCCAGACTACCCACGGCGATCAAAGCACCACCGGCGATGCCGGCTGCGTCTGCAAAAACAGTCAGAATGGGTAACGCGATCACCAAGCCGAGAATTCGCGGAATCACCAGCATCTGGTTGGGGTTGAGACCTAGCACCCGCATCGCATCCACTTCTTCGTTGAGTTTCATCACCCCCAGTGCGGCAGCAAAAGCACTGCCGGATCGGCCCGCCACCATGATCGCCGCCAGCAACACGCCCATTTCACGGGTGATCGATATGCTCACGAGATCTACAACCAGCACCATGGCACCGAATTTCTCCAGTTGCCCGGCAGCCTGGTGGGCCGTGACAATACCGATCAGAAAAGTGATCACGACCACGACCGGAATGGCCTGGACACCGGTGTAATAAACCTGCTTGATGGTTTCACCCACCATGAACAACGACGGCCGGTATACGCCTTCCAGTATCGACCTGGCGATCTCACCAAGGTCTTCGATCACAACCGATGAATGCTTTCCCAGTTTTTCGACGACCGCCTGCAGGTGCCTCGTTCGCACCGGCTCCCTGTCCGGTTCCTGGTAATCACGGATAGCCGCCGCATCGATAATATTCTGTAGAAACTTTAAATGAGCCGCCTTGAAACCGGTGAGTTCAGTTTTTATTCCCAGCTGTGACAACTGTTGCGTACGATCATAGAGCACCCACGCACCGGCGATATCAATCTCCTCCAGGTCCGCGCACTGAAAGCTGACAGCTTGCCCCGGTTCAGGCAGTACCGATGCGGTTGCATCCTCCAGCGCCAGCACCTCATCGAACACCCAACGACCCTTAACATTGACAATCAGCCTGTCCGGCTGACGCTCAACAAGGAGGAAGGCATTGTTCATAATCCCGCCGGAATGCTGGAAAAATCGTTGCTTACAGCCATGGTATCCACCTTTACATTGTAGTCACAAATGCGATCACTTGGGCATATCCGGCTTCTGAAAACCCTCAAGCCCGCAACTGCAAAGCACCCGGACAGCCTTTTGAGAGCCTTATGAGCGATGCCTGGACGTTGCCGCAAAAGCCGCACTGAAACCGGCCAATGCAGCGAAAGCCAAAACCAGGGGCGCCGAGGCATAGAGCACGCCCTGCCAGCCCCAGTGGTAGAGGAACCAGCCCGAACTCAGGCTGGCGGTTGCCTGTATTGAAAAAACCAGGAAATCATTGAAGGATTGCACCTTGAAACGCTCTTCATCGCGATAACCGTGACGCAGCAGGTTGGTGCCGCTTAAAAACAGGAAGTTCCAGCCGATACCGAGGATAACCATCGTCAGCCAGTAGTGAATAAATTCCGTATTGATCGAGCCGATAAGCAGGCACAAAAACAAGGCCGCCACGCCGGCCCACATCATGCCCCTGTAGCCCATTTTGCTGAACAACCAGGGGTACACAAGCGAGGGCAAATACATCGCTGCGATATGCGATTGCAGCACCCACTTGGTTGCCTGCATATCGTGCCCGGCATGCTCGTGCATACTGACCGGTCCTGCGGTCATCACGAAACTCATCACACCGTAGCCCACGGCGGAAGCGGCAACGGCCAGGATGATGACCGGTGAACGCATGATCTGCAACAGCGGTCGTCCCTGGATCTTCTGCGAACCCGTGCTGACCCGGGTCTCCCTGTAGAAACTGATCAGGATGATACCCAGCGCATAAACTCCGGCCAGCAACAGGTAGGAACCGGCAAACTCGGTTGCCAGCAAATGCTGACCCCCCACTGCAATCTCAGGCCCGACGGCGGCTGCCAGGATACCGCCAAAAAGCAATACCGAGGTCGCCTTGGGCGCCTGCTCAGCGGACACGCTTTCCATCGCAGCAAACCGGTACTGATGCCCTGCCGCACCCGACCAGCCCATCAATATCGCCGCCATGCAAAACCCGCCAAAACTCTGGTACACCAGGCTCAGTGATGCCAGTAGCGCTGCAAGAACTGCGAGAAAGCCATAGCTGATAAACACTTTCCTGCGCCCGAAGCGGCTTAGCAAACTGCCGGTCGGCAAGGTCGAAAGAGCAACTCCCACGATGGTCAGGGCGACCGGCAAGGTGGCCAGGCCCGGCGAAGGTGCAAACTGCGTACCGATGATGCCGGCGATCAGAACCATCAGGGAGGTCCCGGCCATCATCAGCGCATAGGCCACCATTAGCCGCCAAACCTGTGCAGGTACATTTTTCATACGCGAATGCTACCGCTTTATCTGCTGTGCTGAAATCGTGCAGCAGTTATCTTCGATTGATATGAGTTAAAACCAGTAGACATTTAAGCATGAATTAATCGTTGTATTCGATGTAAAGGCAATAATCCACCCTTGCCCTATCTAACTTATGATCCTTGTACGCGCTTCGAAGGTACCGCATACCCTCTGCGCTGTGCGAGCAAAAAGGTCAATGGCTTCTGACAGATTTGCACGGCGTCTGCCGACCGCTGGGGTGGGTAGTTGGTTCCAGGACCGTACGAGGCAGGAGCCGAGTATCGAGCGACACCAGGGATGTGACTAGCGAGTCCTGGAAGTAACTACCCACACCAGCGGTCCCACCACCCTGCAGGGTTAGCCGAGCTTTGGAAACAGTGGAGAAAATCACTTAAGCAATACACTCCGGTAAGATCGTAGTTGTAAAAACCCGTATATTGACATTCCCACCAGCGTCCGTGACTTTTTCCACTGTCCACAGCCTTGCTGGGCACCTAAGCTTTCCAAGTTAACCGCAATTTGGTGTTAAAGTGCTAACTCGCCGATGGGCTTTGAATGATCCCGGCCTTTGGTACGAAAAAATCCGAAAGAATACCTACATTATTACAAACAGAGGCAGGTGAGATGGACAGACGGAAATTTATTGAACTCACGGGTATCGGCATGGGCGGTCTGATGATCGCATTGCCCGGCAGCTATATCTCGGCTGCGGAGCTGACAGCGAACCCGCTGGATGTGGCGTTTAAGAAGCGCATGGCAGATATCGCACTGAATGCGGCAAAGGCAAAGGGCGCCACCTATGCCGATGTGCGTATTGGCCGCTATCTCAACCAGTTCATCACGGCCCAGGAAAAACGCGTCGACAACGTGGTTAACACGGAATCCGCCGGTGTCGGTGTGCGGGTGATCGCAAATGGTACGTGGGGTTTTGCAGCCACCTCCGATATGTCGCCCGACAGTATTGCACAGGCCGCTGAGAGGGCCGTTGCGGTCGCCATGGCCAACTCCAAGTTTCAGACCGACCCGGTGCAATTGGCGCCGGTCACCGGTGTCGGTGAGGTTTCCTGGAAGACACCTATTGTCAAGAATGCAATGGAAATCCCCATCAAGGACAAGGTCGATCTGCTGATGGAGGTCAATAATGCCGCCATGGACAATGGCGCAAACTACATCACCTCGGTTCTGTTCCTCGTGAACGAGCAAAAATATTTTGCCTCGACCGATGGCTCCTATATCGACCAGGACGTGCACCGCCTCTGGACGCCATTCTTCGCCACGGCGGTCGGGCCCGCCGGGTTCAAACAGCGCACCGGCCTGGGTAACCCCGTAGGCATGGGCTTTGAATACCTCGATGGTGATCCGGCTGAGCAGATCCGGGTACAGGGCGCCAATGTCGGCTACCGCTACTCCTATGACATGGTCCAGGATGCCCGGGATGCCGGCAAGCAGTTACAGGCCAAGCTCAAGGCGCGCTCGGTGGAGCCCGGGAAGTATGACCTGGTGCTGGACCCCCACCACCTGATGCTGACCATTCACGAATCCGTCGGACACCCGCTCGAACTCGACCGGGTGCTGGGTTACGAGGCCAACTACGCCGGCACCAGTTTCGCCACGCTGGATAAATGGCGCAGCGGGACCTTTCAGTACGGCTCAGAAATCGTCAACCTGGTCGCCGATAAAACCCAGAAAAACTCGCTCGGTTACGTCGGCTATGACGATGAGGGCGTCAAGACCAAAGAATGGGACCTGGTCAAAAACGGCATCCTGGTGAACTACCAGGCGATCCGCGACCAGGTGCACATCATCGACCAGAAAGAATCGCATGGCTGCTGTTACTCGCAAAGCTGGTCGGATGTGCAGTTCCAGCGTATGCCCAATGTCTCCTTGCGCCCGGGCGCCGAAGACCTTTCAGCAGACGACATCATCAAGGATGTTGAGAACGGTATTTATATCGTCGGCCGGGGATCCTTCTCGATTGATCAGCAGCGTTACAACTTCCAGTTTGGTGGCCAGCTGTTTTACGAGATCAAGGATGGAAAAATCACGGAGCAGATCGAGGACGTGGCTTACCAGTCCAACACCCAGGAGTTCTGGAACAGCTGCGCCAAACTTGCCGGGCAGTCCGATTACCGCCTGGGCGGTTCGTTCTTCGACGGCAAGGGCCAACCTTCCCAGGTCAGCGCGGTTTCACACGGTTGCCCGACGACGCGCTTCAATAACATCAACGTGATCAACACCGCACGCAGTGTCGGTTGATCACTGCCCAGACAACAGTATTCAAGAGGTTTAGTGATGGCAATTTTTAACGAACAGAAAGCCAAAGAACTGATGACCAAGGTTATGTCCTTGTCCAGGGCTGATGAGTGCGAATGTAATATGACCGGTTCCAACGCCGGCAACATCCGCTATGCACGCAATACCGTCTCAACCGCCGGTGATGTCAGGGATGTCACGCTTGCCGTGCAATCCTGCTACGGCAAACAGACCGGCACGGCAACCATTAACGAGTTTGATGACGCCTCTCTCGAGAAAGTCGTAAGACGCAGCGAGGAACTGGCAAAACTGTCACCGGAAAACCCGGAACACATGCCCAATCTCGGCCCTCACAAGTACGAGCAGGTGAAAGGCTGGTTCAAATCGACCGCGTCCACTACCCCACAAGACCGTGCCGCAGCAGCCGAGGCCAGTATCGTGCCCTCGCGTGAGAACAAGCTGATCGCCTCAGGTTACCTGGACAATGCAGAGTCGTTTTACGCACTGATGAACAACAAAGGCATGTTTGCCTACTACCTGTCGACCAACATCAATTTCACTGCGACCATCCGCACCGAGGATGGCACGGGTTCCGGCTGGGTTTCACGCGATTTCAACGACTCCGCCAAAATGGATACACGCGAAGCCTCGGGTATCGCCATTAAAAAGTCGATGAGCTCGGTGGACGCAAAGGAAATGGAACCAGGTAAATATACGGTCATTTTGGAACCGGCCGCGTCGGTAACGCTGCTTTCCAATATGTTTGGCAGCATGAACCAGCGCGCCGCGGACGAGGGCCGCAGCTTTCTGAGCAAGAAGCCGGCTGAGGGTGAAGAAGCCGTGGAAGGCGCCCCGACGAACCGCCTGGGTGAAAAAATGTTTGATGAGCGTGTCAGCATTTACAGCGACCCGGGACACCCCGAATGCCCGACCGCACCATTTGCCGCTGACGGCCATGCCGTTGGCAAAACCCTTTGGATTGACAAGGGTGTCATCAAGGCCATGCCCAACTCACGTTATTGGGCCGAAAAGACCGGTAGTGATTACTACCCGGTCGCCTTTGCCGGTGGCAATATTTTTGGCGGCAACCAGCAGTTGATCATGACCGGCGGTGAGCAATCGCTGGAAGAGATGATCAAGGATACGCGCCGCGGGGTTTTGGTTACCCGGCTCTGGTATATCCGCCAGCTGGATCCGCAAACCCTGCTCTACACCGGTCTGACCCGCGACGGGACCTTTTATATTGAAAACGGCGAGATCAAGTATCCGATCAAGAACTTCCGTTTTAACGAAAGTCCGATTGTCATGCTGAATAACATCGAGGCGCTGGGTAAGCCCGTGCGTATCGACGGCAGCATGATTCCGCCCATGAGGATACGTGACTTCACCTTCAGCAGTCTGTCCGACGCGGTGTAAGGCGGGCACCTGTGTCCGCCACTAGCGCATGCAAAGGCGTCTGTTTCTGAACAGCCTGGCATGGCTGGGTGCCGGTGTGGCGACCGGCACGCTGCCTGCGCCGGCAAAAAGTTCAAGTTCCGTTGAATATGATTTTGTCTTTACCCGTCTGAGCTACGAATCGGGCGACTGGGATGTCGATGAGCGTATGCCGGCGAATATGCTCAATTCACTGATCGAGTACACCACCTTGCGTGTCGATCCCACCGAGCAGGTCATTGCGCTGGCTGATCCTGCGATGCTAAGTGCGCCATTCTGCTACCTGGCCGGTCGCAGGCTGGTGCAGTTCAGCCATGCGGAGCGCGAAAATTTCAGCCGTTATGTCAATAACGGCGGCTTTGTGTTTGTCGACGACTGCAACCACGACATCGATGGTATGTTCGCACGCAGTTTCGAGCAGCAAATGGCCGATCTGTTCGGCCCGGATGCTATGCAGACACTGCCCAACGACCACGCCATTTACAGTTCTTTCTTCGAGTTTGACGGCCCGCCTAACACTTCCCAGGAACTCAACGGCTGGGGTGATGACCTGGTTCACAAGTACCTGAAAGCCATCGTAATCGATGGCCGCATTGCCGTGCTTTATTCGAACAAGGACCTCGGTTGTGAATGGGACTATGATTTCAGGAACAAGCGTTTCATGCGGACCGACAATACCCGTTTTGCGGTCAATATCGTAATTTACTCAATGACGGCCTAGGGTCTTTACCCTCGCGCCACACAAGGACCGGTTCAATCCAATGCAGGAAACAGAAGCGACAAACCAGGCAGAACAGAGGCAGGAAATCCAGGACAGGCTGGCAAAATTGCCGCAGGTAGCGGCTGAAATCGCGAAGCTGATCGTCGGACAGGAACAGGTCGTGGAAGAGCTTTTAATCAGTGTCCTGGCCGGCGGCCACTGCCTGCTGGAGGGCGTCCCCGGTCTGGCCAAGACCCTGATGGTCAGCACGCTGGCGCGCAGCCTGGAACTGGATTTCCGGCGTGTGCAGTTCACACCGGACCTGATGCCGAGCGATATCATAGGTACGGAAATCCTCGAAGAAGACCACGTCAGCGGCAAGCGCTTTTTCAAATTTCAGAAAGGACCGGTTTTCACTAACATCCTGCTGGCCGATGAAATCAACCGCACACCCCCTAAAACGCAGGCGGCCCTGCTTGAAGCCATGCAGGAGAAGCGTGTGAGTTACGCCGGCGAAGTCCATGTGCTGCCACGGCCTTTCTTTGTACTGGCAACACAGAACCCGGTGGAACAGGCGGGCACCTACCCGCTGCCGGAAGCACAACTCGACCGGTTTTTGATGTTCATTCGCGTGCCTTACCCCTCGGAGGCCGAAGAGGTCGAGATACTCAACCGTACGACCGGAAACCGCGACGCGCAGGTAAACACCGTGCTCAATGCCGGTGACATGATCGCGTTGCAATCACTGGTCCGCGAAGTTGAGATCTCACAGGACCTGCTGACCTATATCACCCGAATCGTCCGGGCCAGCAGACCGGGTGAAAGCGATAATGCGATGGTGAAGGACTACGTGCGCTGGGGTTCAGGTCCGCGCGCAGGCCAGGCCCTGGTGCTGTGCGCCAAGGCGCGGGCGCTGATGAAAGGACATTTCGCCGTCACCATCGAGGATATCCGCCGCGTCGCACCCGCGGTACTGCGGCATCGCATTCTGCTCAACTTTCAGGCCGAGGCCAGTGATATCACCACCGGGGATATCATCGAAAACCTGTTTGAAATGGTTCCGGTACCTGCCAGCCCGCTTGATTGACCCGCATGGAACGGTTTATTGACCCCCGTACACTGGCCCGTGTCAGGGATCTGCCGCTGATCGCAAAAACGGTCGCCGATGGTTTTCTGCACGGTCTGCAACAGAGCCATCAACGCGGTATCGGTATAGAGTTCAGCCAATACCGCGCCTACGAGCCCGGTGATCCACTGAGCCGTATCGACTGGAAACTGTTCGCACGCTCCGACCGATACTTCGTGCGCGAGGCGGAACGTGAAAGCGAGGTTGCCATGTGGTTCGTACTCGATGCAAGTGCCTCGATGAATTTGGCCACACAAGACAGGCAAGACGCATGGAGCAAGTTCGAGTATGCCCGCCACCTGCTGGCAACAATGTCCTATATCGGACAGCAACAGGGTGACCACGTCGGACTGCTGGCCCTTTCCGGAGACCGGCAATACCTGCTTCCGCCGGCCAGTGGTGAGCGCCACTGGCATCGCCTGCTCAAATTACTTGCATCGGTCAGTAGTGGTGACAGCTTTCCCGACCCCGGTCTTGTAAAATCCGCAATCGGGCGAATTCAAAAAACTGGTTTAATATTTATTATCAGTGACTTCTATCAATTATCTAATGAATTGGATGAGTTCATTTCACAGGTCTCTGCGGGTCGCACCGAGGTGGTTGCCATGCAACTGCAGAATAGTGATGAACTGCAGTTTCCTTACAAGGGTGCAATCCGTTTTGAAGACCTGGAAACCGGCGAACAGGTACTGGTATCCGCAGCCGCTGCACGTGAAACCTGGTTCAGATCGCTTGCTGATCACCAGCTAAACCTGGAGCGCTTCCTGCAGGGGCAGCAGGTGTCGCTGAGCCGCATCAATATCGACGAGCCGATGGACCAGGCCCTGTACGATTTTCTGACCAGCCGGCAAAAACTCCGTTATTGAGATGCAGGCCGCGCTATCCCCATTGTCGGTAATAACGCCTGCCGCCTGGTGGGCCCTGCTGGCACTTGCTGCTCCCCTGCTGATCCACCTGTTCAGCCGCAGCCGCGGGCGCCTGGTCCGTATCGGCCATATCGATCTTGTCAGGCCTGCCCAAAAAACACAGGTAACCGAGATCAAGCTGACCCGCTGGCTTCTATTGATGCTGCGAATGGCGATTTTTACACTGGCCGCGCTGATCCTTGCCGGGCTTTCATCCGCAGGCTTGAACAGCAGCAGTGCACCCACGATCTACCTCGCACCCGCCTGGGTCATGACCGCCAGCCAGGAGGATATCGAGCTCGCCCTGGACGCCTTCAAGGCGGCGCCTGACAGCCGGGTCTTCCTGCTTCAACCCGGGTTTCCGGCAGCTGATCTGCGGCAGATTGAAAGTGCCCGGCAACCGGCGTACCCGGGCAACGATGATTTCAACAACGCCTGGGCTCTTTTAGCGGAACGGCTCAGCCTTGAGCACCACGGCGGCGAAGTGACGGTCTTTGCAAGCGACTACATGCTGCAGTTTGGTTCACGCAGAGCCACCCTGCCCCGCGATGTTGACTGGCGCATAACGCACCCCGGGCAGGCGCCCGCAATTAGCAATCGTCCAACCCGGGCGCTTATCGTCCACGACACGGATCGCGCAGGCGACGCCGCGACGATAAGCGCCGCGCTGGCAACGCTCAGGGAACACCGCCTGCCGGGCCTGCTCTGGGAGAGCATGGATACCTCGAGGCCCGGTGAAACTACGTTTGAAACCGACTGGCTGATTCTGCTGGGTAGCAGCGAAGCTGTTGCCGGGCATCTTGCTGGTATCAACACGGCGACGGTCATCCTGTCGGATGCCGGTGGAGGTACTGCCGAAGAAAGCCGTCAATTAATCCACCTGCCCTTTTTTCCATTCACGACCTTCAGGCTGGATCAATACAGCCGGTATGCAAACAGCGTGGCGGACGAGCCGGCTTCAAGTGATGGAACCGTGCTGGCGACAACCGCTGATGGCAGTCCGGTCTTTCAGGAATTCCACAACGGCCAGGCGCGCTTGCTGAAATTTAGCAGCCGTTTCGACCCGCAGTGGAGTTCGATCACGCAACAGCCAGAGTTTCCCGAGTTGTTGTTGCAACTGATGATGGGCACGGCCCGGGAAACAGATCGTTTTGCCAACGCCAGGATCGATCCTGCGGACCTGCACCCTGACCCTGATGTCCCGAATGCGTCAACCCCCCTGCCACGGCGGTCACTGCAAGGTCTGCTGGCCACCCTGCTGGCCGTGTTGTGGATGATGGAACGTTGGTTGAGTGAAAGGAAGCCCCGTGAAAATCGCTGAGCCTCGCAGCGATGTGACGCACGAGGTTCTTGCCGATGTGCAGAAACACCTGCGTGTGTGGCGGCGCGGGCTCCTGATACAGCGCGGCTGGTACACACTTGCCGCCATTGCGGTGGTCCTGCTGGCCGGGAGACTGCTTACAACACCATTCGCCGTGCAGCTCCAACAGGTCCTTGCCGTTGGCCTGGTCTGGTATTTACATCTGCGCCTGAGCCAGAAATGGCGCCGCTTGACCCCGGACAATTTTTTGCAGCACCTCAACCGCTGTTTTTCCGACTTTGAGGAAAGCGCCCAATTACTGTTGAAAGATATAACCGAACTGACTCCATTGCAGTCCATGCAGCGCGAGCGCGCCATTGCCGCCTACCGGAAAACCCAAGCGCAGGTGACACGCTGGCAAGCACCTGTCAGGTATCGTGCCGTAATTGCGGTTTGCGCAAGTTGCCTGCTCCTGGGTGCGTATGCGGACCGGCTTGGTGTATGGCTTGGCCACCTACTGCCGGATCACCCGGACTCGTCTGCGCTCAACCAGCCTGTGTCTGCAGTGGCAGGCTTCGACAGTATTGCCGTACGCATCACGCCACCCGCCTATACCGGTCTTGCGGTCATTGAAACCGGGCAGCTGGATCTTGAGCTTCCACAGGGTAGCCGGGTTGAATGGGATCTGGTCTTTGACAACAACGGTGACGAATACGCCCTGCAACTCTCGGCCGGGCAGCGTATCGACCTAAACCCGGGCAACGACGGGCGTCTGCACGCCAGCACCGTGGTCGACAGCACCGACCTGTATCGCATCGTCAGGGCCGATAGCGGGCCGGATCAAACTATTGGCCAGGTATATTCACTGGCGGTCAAGCTGGACCGCGCGCCTGACATCAGGATGCTTGAGCCGGTGGTTACAACACTTGAAATACCCGGCACAGCGCCGCCGCGCTTTGACAGCCAGGCACTTGTGAAGGATGACTACGCTATCGGGGCGGTCGAAATCCTGGCCTCGGTGGCTAAAGGTTCAGGCGAGGGTGTGAAATTTCGAGACCAAATACTCACCTTTGACGAATTTTCTGACACGGGCAATGGCATTCTGTACCAAAAGCACTGGGACCTCCGGGCCCTCGGTATGGAACCGGGTGATGAGGTTTATTTCACCGTTATCGCGACCGATAACCGGCTCCCCGAGGCCAATACAGGTCGTTCCGAAACGCTGATCGTGCGCTGGCTCGATGACCAGCAGGAAGGTCTCGCCGCCGATGGACTTGGCATCGACTTTATTCCTGAGTTCTTCAAAAGCCAGCGGCAGATCATCATCGAAACCGAACAATTGATCGAAGACACGGCGCAACTGCCCGTACAGGCATTCAGGGATAGTTCTTACGGGATTGGCCAGGCGCAGGCGGACCTGAAGCAGAAATACGGGCAATACCTCGGTGATGAATTCGGCGAAGGTCCCGGCGCACCAGCCGATGGGCAACATGAAGCGGGCGATGGTGAAGATCAGCATGGAGACGAGCATGGCTCGGCGAGCCCAGACAACCGCAGCATGAGCATCAACAGCACCGCTGATATCATCCGCTTCTTCGGCCATGATCACGGTGATCCTGAAATCGGTCCCATCACACAACGCAACCCGGTGGCGCTGATGAAGCGTGCTGTTAGCGAGATGTGGCAGGCCGAGAGACACCTGATGCAGGCCGAGCCGGCACTGGCGCTGCCATATGAATACGAAGCCTACAAATACCTGAAGCTGGCACGCCAGGCTGACCGCATCTACGTCAAAAGGCTGGGGTTTGAACCACCGCCGGTCAGCGAAGACCGCCGCCTCAGCGGTAAGCGCGATGAAATTCTCAGCTATCGCTTATCCACGCCGGCTCCGCTGCTGGACCTGGGTGGAGACCTGTGGAAACAGAGACTTTTAAAACATGTATATCAACTACTTAAAACACATTCCTTAGACTATGAATTCAATATGGAACAACGTGAATCACTGCGCCGGCTGAGCCAGGAACTCACCCATCAGTCACAACAACGACCCGCATTGATCCGGCACGCCGCCAACCTTGAAAAGCTTTCGCTTATCGGCCGCCTGTCCCCCGGGGCCTGCGACAACTGCCTGCAGGATCTCGAAACCGCCATCTGGAACCTGGTGGAGAACAGCCCCGCACAATTTCAACACCGCAACACTGGCTGGTACGCCGATGACGGTCTGATCCAGGCTTATCAACGGGTGTTGCAAAAGGACACGGGCACTGCCGCAGATGATCAGAGTGGTGAGCCGCGATGATCGGCTTCAGTGGCTGGCAAATCGATTTTACAAACCCGGTGTATATCGCCCTGAGCGTGTTGTTGCTTGCCTCCCTGCTGCTGAGCCTGGGCCAGGTCGCACGAAGGCTGTTTCAGCGCGCCCCGCTTCGGGCCCTGGCAGTCATGTTATTGAACCTCGTCGCCTACTGCGTGGTGCTGCTGTTACTGCTCGAACCCCGGTACTTACGCACAGTGGACAAATCCATCGTCCTGATAACGGAAGGCGCTGATATATCTGACACCCATCGCGCAGCCGGCGAGAATTACTTTGTGGCTCCGGGTGCCGTCACCTCTGCACTGTCGAGCCAGAACCCTGTGGATGCAAACTGGTTGCTGGATGTCGGCCAGCTTGAGCTCAGGGAACCCGCACTCAGTACAATCGAAGTGGCGGGCTACGGCCTGGAGCAAGACCAGTGGCCGGATATTCCAGGTAATGTTCGTATCGAGTTCAAACCACCAGGTATCAGCGGCTTCACCGGTATGCGCTGGCAGCGGGTCCTGGCTGAAGGTGAAACGCTGCAGGTCAGCGGTTACTACCGGTCGAGTGCCACTGGAAACATCATCGACCTGCAGTTGCTTGATCCGGCTGCCAATATTGTCGATGAAACCCGCTTGAAGGGCGGGCAGCCATTCAAACTGGCGACGTCTGTCAAGGCCAGCGGACACTTAGAATACCGATTGCAGGCGCGGGTCGCGGACACGTTGCAATCGGAACAGTTGGTGCCGGTAGAAGTCGGTACGCTCACCCGGCTCAACATCATGATTGAACAGTCCGCGCCTTCATTTGAAACACGCGCCTTGAAAAACTACGCCGCCGCAAGCGGTCACGCACTCCGTATCAACACGGTCATCAGCAAAGACAAGACCATCAGTCAAAGCACCAACCTGCCTACTGAAACCGATACCGCGTTTTCCCCGCCGACCCTCGCCGTACAGGACGTGCTGATCATGGATGGCCGGGCACTGGTCAACCTGCCCGCCTCCCGCAGACAATGGCTGACAGAAGCCGTTGATAACGGTTTGGGTCTGCTGGTACTGGCAGATTCAGCCTTGCTGGAGCACATCGGCGAACTCAATACCAACCTTCTGAGCGGCTTTCAACTGTCTCCCTCGAACGAAATGGAGAACACGGCCATTCCCCGCTTGCTCACGGGCGCCGCAGGCCACTGGCAGGAACCGCTCACGGTTGCAACCATGCAACTGGACTCAGCCGATGCGGATGTGCTCGTGGATGACGGCCATGACCGAAACCTGGTGGTCAGACGCACAAGAGGCCTTGGCTATATCGCCATCAGTCTCATCAGCCACAGCCACGATTGGCTGACAGCAGGTCACCGTGCAGACTGGAGTGAGTACTGGGCGGCGCTGCTCAGTGCGCTTGCGAGGCAGCGCGAAGAGAGTTTCCTGCTGCCCCAATCCGAAACAGATTTCTTCCGTGTCAACAGGAGAACGGCCGTCTGCGCGTTCAGCTCCGAGGTGAATACGAACGTTGTGATCACCGCGCCGGCAAGCCGGCAAGGGAGTAATCCCATTGAGTTGCAACTCGTAAAGGACGCCCTTGATTCACCGCGCCAATGCGGGTTTTTCTGGCCGGACTCGGGTGGCTGGCACCGGCTGCAGCTGTTTTCGGCCGATCACGAAACCATCCTTGATGAACAGGCAATTTACATTTTCCGCGAGGACCAGTGGCTTGCACAGCAGCGCGACCAGCGTGTGAAGGCTACCCGGGCAAGGGCCCTCAGCGACAGGCACCCGCTGGCAGGCCCAACAGAAAACCGGGTCTCGGAACCACTCGGGCTTTTCTGGCTTTGGCTGACACTGATCCTGTCCGCGACACTACTATGGTTGGAACGCCGGCTGGATTTTGGTTAGAGTGCTCAAAGCATTCACGCGGAACGAAAAACCATGAACGATAATAAAGATGTTTCGCTGAACCGCGAAATCGGTCAACTGGGTTTCGCGGCGATCGCCCTCAATGGTGTCATCGGCGCCGGCATTTTCGCCCTGCCCGCAATTGCTGCCGCAAAAAGTGGTAACTTCAGCCCATGGCTTTTCCTGGTGTGTGCGGTACTGATCATGACCGTGGTCCTGTGCTTTGCGCGTGCCGCCAGCTTCTTCAGCGATACCGGCGGCCCCATCCAGTATGCCGGCCTGGCCTTCGGGTCCTTCGCCGGTTTCCAGACCGGCTGGCTGGTTTATATCGGAAGACTGGCCGCCATCGGCGCCAATATTTCCCTGTTGGTCACTTATGCGGGCTGGTTCTGGGCGCC
The DNA here is from genome assembly GCA_963704855.1 of uncultured Gammaproteobacteria bacterium. Taxonomy (GTDB): domain Bacteria; phylum Pseudomonadota; class Gammaproteobacteria; order Xanthomonadales; family SZUA-36; genus SZUA-36. The sequence continues at coordinate 238,255 of CAVPHY010000004.1, read as the reverse complement.
GCTGGTATCCGGCATGGGGCACAAGCTGGCCGTTACGCTGGTGTTTGTACTATTGGCCATATTCAATATCATCGGCGTGCGTCAGAGCATGAATGTCGTGTTCCTGTTTTCAGCCCTCAAGCTGGTGCCGCTATTTTTGTTGATCCTGCTGGGTCTGTCCCATATTCAGCCCGAGATACTGCTGCACGCGGAACTGCCGGTAACCGGCACCCTCGGCGAGACAATACTGGTCCTGCTGTATGCTTTCGTAGGCTTCGAGAGTGCCGTGGTGCCCGCCGGGGAAGCCCGCGACCCGCGTAAGGATATCCCCCGCGCCATTACCTTCACGGTGCTGACCATCACCATCGTGTATTTCATGATCCAGCTGATATCAGTCTCGGTTATGCCGGGGCTGGCCGATAGCAAAACGCCATTGGCGGATGTCGCAGAAATCCTGATGGGTGCAACCGGTGCCGCGCTGTTAACCCTTGGCGCGATTTTCTCTATTGGCGGAAACTGTTCGGCATCGATACTCTCGGCACCGCGCATGACTTTCGCGCTGGCCAGGATGGGTTCATTGCCAGCCTGGTTCGGCGTAATTCACCCACGCACACGCACACCGCTGAACTCCATCGTATTCTATGCGGCCGTGGGCCTGGTGCTGGCACTCAGCGGCAGTTTTGTCTGGCTCGCGGTGGTCAGCACACTTGCGCGGCTATTGAGCTACATCCTGGGCGTAGCCGCCCTGCCCGTACTCGAAAAACGTATCGAAAAAACAGAGGGTCAGTTCCGTCTGCATGGTGGTTACCTTGTGCCCGTAATCGCCTTGGTGTTATGCCTGTGGCTGATCACGTTTGCATCCGTGACTGCCTGGCTGACCACCGCGGTATTTTTTGCGCTGGGCAGCCTGCTTTATCTCGCATCCGCCGGCAGAAAAACAAACAGGCAAACATGACCCCGGAGCCTCTCGACAGATCAATACTGAGTATCACGGGCTTTTAAAAGTACCAGGCCAGCTGCGCAAACAATGAGGGCCCGGTAGAAAGATACAAACCGGCCTGTGAGGTTTCGATACCGCCATACTCACTGCCATCCGGTCCGATCGGGATACCCAACGCGGCCAGTACCTGGATATCCTGTTTCCAGTCGTAGGAAAGCACCAGCTGCGCCAATGCGGACGGGTCATGCAGGTTGACAAACAGGTTGGGGGTAAGCAATAGCAATGGGGTCATCTCGAAGCTGACCGAGGTACCGAGGTAATGACGTCCAAGGTTGAACAATTCACCCCTGGCCAGGCGCTGTAAAAGTTCGGGGTTCGTTGCAAGCGCGGCGGGTAAATAGTTTCCATCCGCCTGGCCAAAACCGTTGTAAAAGTACTCCACGAAACCTGTCCAGTTATGCCCGCCCGCAACGCCTGAATAGCTGATACCTGCCACTGCAGAAAGTACAGAGCCCCGCTGCACATCACTCCACACCAGGTCAGCCCGCCAGACGGCGCCACCCAGATCTGTACTGGCCCCCAGACCCAGTACAAGCTCCCCATAGTGCTCAGACGCCAGCAGGTCGTATTCATGACGCCCCAAAAACCCGTGATACTTCAGCGCGAAGGATGATTGCCTGGCCTCGACATCGCCGCTGACCGGGTCGCGCCGCACCACCGCCACGGCCTGTAAATCGTTGCCGTTATCCTGCAGATACTGCCCGTAAAGCATGTCATCGCCGGACTTGTATTCCTTGTCCACCGCGGCCGGGTCGAACGGGTTGAAAATATCCATCGGTGTAAATAACAGGCCGTTGCCCCAGCTGATCGCCTGGCGGCCAAAACGGGCCACGGTCTTTTCACCGGCATAGGCAATACTGGCCCGGTCAAGACGCACAAGGCTGGCGTTCTTACCGCTGTTACCGAGTTCATGCGTAAGATTAAACCAGCGTCTGTCATCGTTGATGAGATCGGGGCCGGGATTGATAAGCCCCGGTAACGCGCTGAAAACCGGGAGACTGTCGGAATGGACGGCAATGATTTGTGCGTGCGCTTCGAAATCCAGGCGCTCACGCCGGGCCGAAAGCTTCAATCGCGCCTCGAAGTTATGGTCCTGCAGACTGTCGCCATCGATACCTTGCAGGATGCTGTTGCCAGGAAGCCTGGTATGGTTGAACTGGTATTTCGTATGTCCGCCAAAGCTCCAGTCGGAAACATCGCCACCCTGCCCGGATGCCCACACGGATGAACCCGGCCCACAACTGATCGCGGGCACGAGCAGGCACAGTCTGATCAGGCGGCGTGTGTTCATGGCCTGCATCTAACGTGCTTGCTGTAACTCATCCCGGATCACCCTGCCGTCCTCCATACTGATACGCCGCTCCGCCCACGCCATGACCCGCTGATCGTGGGTCGCGATGAGAAAGGTAACCTGGTGTACGCGGTTGAGTTCACGGAAGTGCTCCATCAGCTTTTCCATGCTGGCGGAGTCGAGATTGGCGGTCGGTTCATCGGCCAGTACCAGCTTGGGTTTACTGACAATGGCGCGGGCCACCGCCACCCGCTGCTGCTGGCCGCCGGACAACTGGGCCGGACGCCGGTCCTCCATTCCTTCGAGACCAACCTCGTGCAATATCCTTAAAGAGCGGTCTTTTCGTTCCGGTGCGCCAACACCCTGCACCTGCATGACAAACTCGACGTTTTCCCGTGCGCTGAGCACCGGGATCAGGTTGTAGGCCTGGAATACAAAGCCGATGCGATAAAGACGCAGATCCGCCAGGGCGGCTTTACCGAGCAGGTCGACCCTTTCACCATCGATGGATATTTCTCCGCTGTCGAGCGAATCGAGGCCGCCAATGGCATTGAGCAACGTGGTCTTGCCGGAACCGGAAGGCCCGGACAGGCAGATAAACGAACCCTGCTCGATCTCCAGGCTGACATGGTCAAGCCCCTTGATCACGGCGTCGCCCTGTTGGTAGTACTTACACAGTTCGGTACAGCTTATGGCAGACATATCCCTGGCCCCGGTTCATTTAACATTTCGCTATTTCCATCTGCAATTTCAAACGTATACTCTAAGTCCTGCTGAGGGCTTCGACCGGCCGGTATTGCGCGGCGCGCCATGCCGGCAGCAGGCTGGTAATCATACCCAGCACGATAACAACAACGTTGGCCAGCACCAGGTCCGGCCATAACAGCACCGGGTACAACACGCTGGAAGCACCCATCATCTCCATACCCTGTGACACAGCCGATACATCGATGCCGTCCTTCAACGGAATAACCGTCGCAACTGCCAGCAGGTTGCCTGCCAGCAAGCCAAGCGCCAGCAACATCAAGGACTCCACGAGTATCTGGTAAACGATGGCCGAGGGCCGCATTCCCAATGCGCGCATCAAACCGATTTCTCGGACGCGTTCAAAAACCGCCATCATCAGTGTGTTGACCAGGCCGAAGGACAACGCAAGGAAAATCACCACCATCCACACCAGCACGAAGCCGTTCATCACCCTCATCATGGTGGCCAGGTAAGGGTCGAGTTCCAGCCACGACAGTACTTCGTATCCGGCGGGCACGACCGCCCGGATGGCTGCCGCGAGCGGTTCCGGCGCCTGGTAGTCACGCCCGAGCACCGCGATTTCGGAAACATCGGTTCCGATACCCAGCATATCCTGTACCACGCTACGGCCTGCGTAGACAAAACCCTCCTCGCGGGCCTCCATTTCAGCCTTGAATACCCCCACAATTCTGAAGCCGCCTTCGGCAATGGCATTGTCGGGATCCTGGCTCATCAGGACGACACGCTTCCCCAGACGCGTCTCGAGTCGTTGCAACAGCTTTCTTCCGATGACGACACCGGGGTCATCCGCGTTGTCGAGAAACCGGCCTTCAACGATTTCCCCCGGTTTGAACCCCAGGGCCAGTTCACCCTGGGGATCCACACCCAGCAAGGTCACGCCGCGGTTCTCGTACTCACTTGAGATCATAGCCGGCACCTTGATCCGACTGCTCCAGGCCATCACGTACTCCCCACCAAGCACCTCAAGTAAGGCCATATCCGGTGCCGGGAGGCTGTGTATCACCGACGGATCATCCCGGTAAGCCGCCGCATGTACCTGGATATGACCGGGCAAGGCAACAATCCCCTGCCTGACCATGTCATCGACCATGCCACGCAACAGGGCCGTCATGAAGATCATCGCCCAGGCGCCCAGCGCTATCGCCAGCAACATGATCAGCGTACGGCGATAGTTACGCCAGAGATTACGCCAGGCCAGCACCGACATTGCCCTTAGCGGCATGGCCATCAGACCGCCCTCATCGCTTCAACCGGCCGCAGGCCATATAGCTTCAACGCCGGATACAGGGCTGCGAAAAGGCAGAATACAAAAACGACGAACGGGCCAAGTAGCATCGATACCGGGTTCAGTGACGGGTACATAACCGGCGACATATTGAACTTCGCTGCCAGCTCATCCATGCCGGGATAGGAAAATCCCGCGTGGGCGAACCACGCGGAAACCAGCGAACCGAGCAGCACGCCGATAACCAGGCCCAGCAAGGCCATCATGAAAGTTTCCAGCAACACCAGTAATGCGAGCCGCCTGGGCTTGATACCCAGCGCCATGATCACACCGAATTCACGGGTGCGCTCCAGCACCGACATCAGCTGTGTATTGAGCACACTGAAGGCCACCAGCATGATAAGCACCGCGTACATGAACCAGGCACTTGTCATATCCGCCTGTATCGCCTGCTTGAGACCCGGCATCAACGCTTCCCAATCCAGTACGAGCAAGTCCTCCTGGCCAGCAATAACGTCTCTCAACGGCGCGAGCATCGTAGTCATATCGTTGAGCTCAGGCACGGACAGTGCGATCACATGGCCGCTGTTTTGCATCGAAAACGATTCCTGGAAGTAAGCCAGCGGCATTTCGGCCAGGCTCCTGTCGATATCCTGGGAACCGGAGGCGAAAACCCCCACAACTGTCACCACACCCGCGGCGAATGAACCCTCCATGCCGCTGCCAAGAAATGTAAGTTCATCACCCACATTAACCTTCAGGTTCCTCGCCATCACCTCGCCGATGACAATCTCCGCCGCAGCCGACTCGCCCAGGTAACGCCCATCGGTGAGCAGACCCGGAATGCTCGACACAGCCGGTTCAAATCCAGGCTCCACACCCACCACCCGTGCTCCAAAGGAACGGTCTTCGCTCGAAACCAGTACGAAGGCACTGGCGCGGGCGGCCACGCTGGCCTGTGGAAACGCTTTGCGGATGTTGCCGGCCAGTTCACGGATATCGTCTATGGCCAGACGCATTTTCTGGCTGTCGTGGTAGCCCTCATGCTGCACCTGGGCCTGGCCGCTGAACATGGCCAGGGTGTTGTTGATCATCATGTCGTAGGAGCCGAGTTGCAGCGATATCATGAAGACCAGCAATATATTGGAAAAAACCATCGCCAATGCGGTCAGCCAGGTACGCCGTTTCTGGCGCCAGATGTTTCGCCAGGCAAGCCGGAAATTGAGTCCATAAGCTCTCCGGCGTCCGTGCGATACTTTCATCGTAAACCTACTGCCTTGGGTTCCCAAGGCTCGAAAGCGTGAACATGCTCGCGGGTAGTTCAATGTCAAACTCTATCGCGGATACCGTCATTTCAGTCCATTCGTCCGGTGTCTCCAATTTGCCCATACGCATAACCCGCGCGATCGGGCGGCCACCCATTTCGGCTATTTCGCGCGCCCGCATCACCTTTACCAGTTTGCCATCCTGGTCCCAGTACTGCTCCTCCAGAAGCACATGATCATCACGGATTTTAAGCGTCTCCTTGCCCCAGACAATCGCGGCGTCCTCATGCGGGATGGCATCAATCGTGTAGACCGTATGACCGTCCTCCTGTGCCTGCCCGGTCAAGGTATGCTCGTACTGGTCAAGGATATCGGTGGATTTGCTGATGTCCTTGTTGGAAAAATCACTACCCATCCAGCCCTGGTTCATCATTGATGACGGTATTTTGATAATGCGGTTAATTTTTGGTGAGTAGGACCACATGTCATTGTCCCTCAGAAGCGTACCGTTTCCGGCGTCCTTCCTGGGCTCGGTAACCCGTACCAGCGAGAGTTTGTCGCCCTGGCTCCAGGCCCGCATCGACATGGAACGCTGCCAATCGGGCCGGTGGATGGTCATTGTCATTTCGGAATAGGAACTCACCCCGCGCCAGTGTTCCATGGCTGCACGTACCAGCACCTTCGCATCGTGTGTATCGGCCGCCACAAGCTGGCCTGGCAATCCACTTATAAGGACAAAAACGACGGTCGCCACGAGTCTTGCCCGGAGCGTGGGACGAGGATTGTAAAAGGAAGTAAAATCAGCTGGCTTTGTATGCTTCATCCGATGGATTTCCCGCTTCAAATACCAATCACAAGGTTATCACAGGCGTCCGCAGAATGAGAGATTAACACCCGCTTAACGCGATTTTGTTATCATTTTGCAATGCACGATGACAGGCAAAAATCAGGACGTCACAGGACTGGAAGAAAAACCGGTATCTGGCTGGCCCTGTCCATTGCACTGGGCTTGCATGCCATTATTTTGTTCCTGCCGATCGCACGGCAAATGCCGGTTAATGACAAGCACCATTCTTCCATAGAGTTGCAATTGACCACTATCAGCTTGCCAGCACCTGTGCCGCCGGCTGAGTATCCGGAACCTGAAATCCTGCCTCCCGAACCTGAGCCTGAGACAGTGGCTGAACATCCGGAAGTTGCACTTGAGAAACCAGCTGAAGCAGAGGTTGAGTCCGTGACAGAGGAACCACCACCTCCGGCAAGCCTGGTTGCACGGACATGGCAACGCGATCTGGACAGTTTGAGTGAACCTGAGAAAACTCAATTGACCAATACGGTCCTGGCCAGGCAGTTTTTCACAGAGGAATCCGCGGCAGACCAGTTGTTTGGCACACCTTTGCAGCAACCGGCCACCGAGTTGTACAAGGGCTTTCATTACCCCCTCAGGCCAGACCTGATAAGCATGCTCGATAAACCCATTCCGGACGTGCCATTTGCCTACAACCCCGGACTGGTCTATTTTGCATACGAACCGGGCGTTAAAGGCGACTTACAACGTTTCTGGGATGTCATTACACCCGAATTTGGCTGGCGCACGAAGTACGGCACCGAGGTCAGATGCGTCCTGGTCCTGGTGCTCATAGGTTGCGGCTGGAAATGACTGCCGGAAAACTACACCCAGGGATGATGAACCCAAAAAGACTGCAAACAAGCAATCGGTCCCATCGACACCTGGCAGACCTCTTTTTGCTGGCAGTCGGCCTTCAGCTCATGGTTGCCTGCTCCGTCTTTGTGCCAGGAGAACCCCTTACAGGAACCGCCCCCCTGCAGAACCAGCGCGCCGCAAAAGCACTCTCTGACCTGTCGGAGATGGAAGAAATTGACACGTTGATCAGGCTGGATAACCAATGGCTCGGCAACCGCTTCGAAACCGCACTCCAGTCTCGGGCCGCGTTGGGGAGAACTTATAACATACGAAATATTCGAACCATATTTACAAATCAAATCATTGGATTAGAGGCTGTAGTTGATATATATGATGAAGATAGAAATAGGCTCGACAGCAACGCTGTGGGGTGATGTGTTGCTGCTATACAGGGACAAAGGCCTGGAATGGCGGCCCCGCTTCAATGAACTTCAGATCAATTCGAAAGAGTTTGTTTTTGCCGGAAACAGCTATGTTGTGCCGGACCCGGAACTGACCCAAACGCTGCTTCAGAATCTGAACAGGGACATTGCGCAGGCGGTCGTTGAAAGTGGTGTGAACACGATTTCATTGAACCCCGTGCCACTGGGTGAGATACAGGTCGGCGCGTCACTCCCTGGGTTTGCTGAATCAACCGCCCGCAACACGCAGTCACTCCGGGGCGTGTTCAGGATCGCGGGCAGTGCGGTACTGATCGAACCCTCAGTGACAAGCATAGCCCTGGATTTGGCCTTTATTGCCGACCTGTCCACCTGCCCGGCCGATATTTTGGTCTCGCGGGCGGAGTTCGCCAGGGATATTCAATCCCGTGAACCGGTTGGTATCGCCAGGAACATGGGCAACACAACGGATGTCGGCTATTTTTTCTCGGAGATCTCGGGAGCCGAGCGCCCCTTGACCATCATCCATTACTGGTTTGCAGACGGTCTGCCCGTTGCTGCTGAGGAACTGCCGGTCGGCGCAAGTGAACGCTGGAGAACCTGGTCGTCGAAAGGTGCTGCCAACAGCAACGTCTCGCAGTGGGAGGTACTGGTGGTCGAGAAGGAATCCGGTTGCATACTGGCTTCAAAATCCATACGCACGCTTGAGCCGGAAATCCCGGCACCCTGGGTCAACCAGCAACAGGCAACGCAGACCTTCACCCGGCTCAGCCATGAATTCAGCAAGCGGACATCAGTGTTTTCGATCATTCGCGACAAACCCGGTATCGCACTCATTGAAACCAGGCATTCGTTTTTACAGGAGGTGCTACAGGCTGCGCTGGAGGGCTTGAGTATCGATGCGGAATTTGACTCCTCCACGCTGTCCGCCCTGCAGTTTTCAACCCGACTTCAATCGTTTGATCCCGAAATGGTCCTCTGTGAACATCGCGAATGCTCACCCGCCCCTGTTTGCAAGGCCAGCCTGGGTCAGTGCAAGCGTCTCAGGGACAGTCGTAATTGTTCTTCCTGTCAGTTCCGCAACCCTTTGAATAATCGTTGTATCAGCGAAGCGGTTGATCCTTTATGCGAGGCTGCACGCAAGCGTCAAAATGAACGCTACGACGAAGAGCGCAACGCCTGTATTGCCCAGGCTGAGCATGAAAAGCGCGAATGTGACCGCTTGAATGCCCAGGCGCTCAGTAGTTGCCAGATTGAATCGGGTTTTGAAGAGTCTGCCTGCGAGTCTGTAAGAACCAGCCTGAATGCGCTTCAATCGAATGAACCACTGGCAATCATCAGCGCCAGCGCACTGGCCAAGGGCAGCCTCACCGCGAATTTTTCCAACTTCATGCTCGAGAACGACCTGGATGGTCTGAAAATGGATTTGAGCCTGCAGTCCAGGCTTCAACTGGACGGTGACCTGTATTTCGAGCCGACGGATGTCAGTGCGCCATTGGCGAATTGCATTGCCGCCTGGAGTAAACCATTCGCCAGCCGCTTAACAGGCGCCCCAACACTCACAAGCCTGCTGAGCGAATTCGAACGAAATCCTGACATGCTGACGGCCAGTTGGTCCGGTTTTGGAGTCACGCTCAAATCCCGCCCCTCGCCGCTTGAGTCCGTGTTCGTGGATAACCCTCAATTGCTGGCCAATTGCAAAATCGGTTTGACAGTAAGCCAGGTGGAACAGGCCATTTCGGGTGATGATGCAGCGTTTTTCCAGGGTCAGACAGAACTGATAATACAAGCCTTGCCAACTAAAATTCACCTGGCACCGGCCACCATTGGGTACGGGAGCACGGTGTACAGCGCCACGGCGAGCTTGACTTTCCAACACCTGCGATACGACATCGAGGAATAAAAACACACCACCCCAGCATCCATGTGAGGCGGTAATGCTGTCGTGACTCCTGGTGCCCTAACCAAAAGCGCTGCGGGTTTGCATCCTTACTTGCCCACAGCGCTACAGTCACGTCAAGTCACCGAAACCCTTTCCACCAGCCTGGCTGCCTGCTTCGGCCACCGAATATAAACATCCAGGTGGCGGTCGGGTCCATCAGGTTCCATGCACACTTTGGAAGTCAGCAAGGGGTAAACTGAAATAGTGTTCAGGAACCTCATACCCATACTATCCTGAACCACTGAACGGGTATTGAAACAAGGATGAACGCTGGCTAAACTTTCAATGAAACTGATTTAATGGCTTAAATGTTCAACCGGTATCCCAGTCCGCGCACCGTTTCGATGATCGACTCGGACTTGTCACCGTCAATCTTCTTGCGCAATTTTCCGATATATACATCAACAACATTGGTCAAAGGATCCATATTCATGCCCCAGACGTTGCTGAGTATGCGCTCACGACTGAACAAGGTTCCGGGGTGACTCATCAACAGCTCGATGATCGCCAATTCCTTGGCTGTCATCCTGATTTCCTTGCCGTCGACGCTAAAGCGCAGCGATTCGCGATCGAACGCCAACGGACCAACTGCCAGTGATTGCTCTTGAGTGCCAACCTGGGAACTGCGCCGCATGACGGTTTCGATACGCGCCAGCAGCTCCTCGAATGAAAACGGCTTTGTCATGTAATCATCTGCGCCCATGCGCAAGCCGGCGATAACATCATCAAGACTGTCCATTGCCGAGAGAATGATCAATGGCGTGTTGATCTTGCTTATACGCAGTTGCTGGCAAATGTCACGACCGTGAACACCCGGCAACATCAAATCCAGCAATATCAGGTCAAAATCACCTTCCAGCGCCAATGCCAGCCCGGCCTCGCCATCGTTGGCGATAACGGGGAAATGTCCTTCGGCACGCAAACCACGCTGCAAAAAATCAGCGATACGTGTTTCATCTTCAACAATCAGTATTCTCATGCGACCGCCCTCAACTTCTGTTCCGCGGGAAGAATGACGGTTGCCAACGCACCTTCACCCGGTTTGCCCTCCAGTGTAATCCGGCCCTTGTGTGCTTCAACTATCGCCTTGGCGACGGGCAGGCCCAGGCCGGTGCCACGGGCGTGGCTCTGTGCCTTACCTCCCCGGAAAAAGCGATGAAAAGCCTGCCTGGCCTCGTCCTGGGTCAAACCGATACCCGTGTCTTTCACCTTCACAATGACCTCCTTGTCACCTTTGTTCAGACTCACCGTGATAATGCCATGCGGCGTGGAATAGCGCAGTGCATTATCGATCAATATTGAAAAAACCTGGCGTAAACGCCCCTCGTCGCCCATCACCATGAGGTCATGCTCACCCAACTCCTGTTGGATGCGGATTTCGTCCTGCTCGGCCCTGGCACCGAAATCGGCGCTGGCGGAACTCAACAGTTTGTTGATCGAAACCGGCCGAACCTTCAAACGGGGTTCGCCGGCATCGGCACGGGCAATAAACAACAGATCGTCAACCAGCCGTGTGGTCTGGTCCGCCTGTTCCATGATCCGCACGAGTGTTTCCTGGTATTCCTCAAGGGTCTTGACCTTACCCCGCAGTGCAATTTCGGCCTCGCCACGGATCACCGTCAGCGGGGTGCGGAATTCATGCGATATATCCGCCAGTAGCTTGCGCCGGTTCTCATCAACCATCTCAAGCGTCGCGTTGCTGCTCTTCAATGCACGCGTCCGCTCTTCGATGGTTGCTTCAAGACGGATATTGGAATCACGCATGGCTGTCCGGTGTTCTGCGAGCTGACGCGCCATGGTGTTGAAGGCCGCACCCAGTTGCTCAAACTCGCGCTCTTGTAATTCCGGAATTTGGTGGTTGAGGTCATCGTTGGCGAAGGCCTGGGCGCCATGGTGCAGCTCGGTAACGGAGCGTGTCAGGCTGCGTGAAAAAAGCCAGGCGATCAGCGCGGTAAGCCCCGCCAGCGTCAGCATAAACAACGGCAGAACACCGGTAATATAATGCGCCAGTGATACGGTTTCGGTATTTGCCTCGGCCAGTCGCTTGCTGCTGTCGGCGAGCGCCCCGAGCAACAGCTCATTGATAAGCTCGGCCGTCCCGCTGCTGTGCAATGTTAGCAACTCGGCCCTCGCATCCGCTGGCCGCTGCTCCTCAAGGGCAGTCCGGATGATCTCACCCGAGGCGATAATGGCTTCAACCAGAACCTCGATCTCGTTGAGCGCTTCAATCTCAGCTGTATCGTCACCCGGCAGAAGCAATTCCGCTTCTTTGGCCAGCGCATCACGGATCTCAACAATGGCGGCGCGTAAAAACCGGACGTTGTCATGCCAGCGTGGCAAATCACCGATCCGCTCATTGGCAACGCATTCTTCGATCAGGTTTAGTTTTTGCGTGGTTTGTGCAGAAAGAATACGATGCCCATTCAATACGGAATTGGCAACGGTAATGCGTTCCATGTCATATTCAAACCACTGCACGCTGTCATAGAAATACCACGCCAGTGCCAACGTAATAATGAACATCGCACCGAATGCCAGGTGCAATTTTCGACTGAAACTCGTCTTCCGTACTGCCATTTCCGTAACGGGACCCTGGTTCCTTCCAGTAAACCGGCTTAAGGATACCAAACTATATACAACTGCCATAGAATGGTTTGCCCTAAAACCTGCAACGCTCAGGAACTTACCCATTTGAAGCTGCTGATTATTTTCAACCCCCATGCCGCTCATGGCCGCTCGGCCAGGAAGCTCGCGGACATCCAGGCCAGGTTTGAACACCAGGGTATTGAGGCGACTTTCATACCGACCCAATACGCAGGTCATGGAAAGGAACTGGTCGCCAGCGCCAATCTTTCAGAATTTGACGGCCTGGTCGCGGCCGGGGGTGACGGCACCGTGTTCGAAGTCCTCAATGGTCTTTACCAGCACCCGAAATCCGCGCGAATACCGCTGGGGCTTTTACCCTTAGGTACGGGAAACGCCTTCGCACGTGAACTGGATTTAGGCGCGGATGTCCTGACAGACGCCATTCAAGTGTTGCGGCGCGGACGAACCCGGCAGGTGGATGTCGGTCTGGTGAATTCAGCCGATGCAAGTTATTACTTTATAAATATCGTCTCGATGGGTTTCGCAGTTGACGCCGGACTCACGGCACAGCGGATGAAGTTCCTCGGTAAAACCGCTTACACACTGGCAACTTTATGGCAGGTTCTGAAATTGAAAAGTTATCCACTGCTGTTGGAAGTAGACGGTAGACCAGTGAGCAGCGAAAACGTGTTTGTCACCTTTTCCAACAGCCGCTATACCGGTACGAATTTCCTGATTGCACCGGATGCGAAAATCGATGATGGACAACTCGACCTGACCATCCTTGAAAACCTGCCACGCTCCCGGTTGCTCAAGCTTTTTCCAACCATCTATAACGGCCGGCATATCGAGTACAAAGAGGTGTCAAGCTGCCGGGCCACCCGCATCACCATCCGTTCGCCCGGGGGAATGCTGCTGGGACCGGACGGTGAGTTCTGCGGCAATTCACCGGCTGAAATAAGCTGCCTGCCACGTGACCTGACAATTATTTCCTGACGGGACTGTAACTCATCACGAATGCAAGACCCTGAAAGTTGGCGAAAATTGCATTCCGGTGGCGAAATTCACTCATCACGCCCCGGCAAATCCTGATATTTCCGCAACCAATCGAACCCCGCTTACGTCATATGCACTGTAATCACATCATTGATGCATGACCGGGGCTGGTGTTTTCACTGGCGCTATTCTTGCATTGAAACATGTGAAGACTTGTGACTTTTCAGGAGTGAGGACATATGAAAAAGATGACAACCGCCATGAGCTATCCGATCCGGTTTTGGACGATGCTGCTTGCCGCCCTGCTGATCTACCAGTTCAGCACCGAGGCAACTGCAGACAATTGCAAATTCGAAAAGAAAATCGAAACAACAATGGACCTTTCAAAGAGTGAACTGCTGCATATTCTCGCAAACGCAGGCGACCTGGAGGTCGTTGGCGTGTCCGCGTCCGCGCTGGCCGTTATCCACGGCCTGGCCTGCGCCTCCAGCGAGTCCTGGCTGGAGCAGTCAGAGATAATCACCACGCCCGGGAAACAGGCAAGGATCGAAGTCAGCCTGCCCAACACGGAGGGTGGCTGGAACTCATTCGGCAACCGTTACGCGATGATACATCTACGCATAGAGGTGCCGGAGAACCTGGCACTGGATATCAAGGACAGCAGCGGCGATATGTCGCTAAGGAACGTTGCTGCAGTGAAAATCAAGGATAGCTCCGGAGAAATTGAGATCGAGAATGCGTTGGGCACGGTATCGATCGCTGACTCTTCCGGAGATATCGAAGTTGACAATGCAGCGGGTGATGTGACCATTGAGTCAGACAGTTCCGGTGATATCGATATCATGGACGTCAACGCGAGTGTACTTGTCGTGTCAGACAGTTCCGGCGATATCGAGGTTGCGCGTGTCAGCAAGGACTTCGTGGTCGAGCGTGACTCTTCCGGTGATATCAGCGCCGATGATATCGGTGGCGATTTCCGCGTACTGAAGGACGGCAGCGGCGACATCCGCGCCAGCAATGTTGAAGGCGATGTGGATATTCCGGTCAGGGACTGACTAGGGGGTGTTCTCAATCATCCAGACTGTGCTGCCGGAGCCTATTTTTATTGGCTTTCAAGACACCGGGTGGCCGTGCAAACCACGGCACCCAGTGTCCAGTTCACATCGGTTTTAGCCGAATCGACCGGGATACCGAGGGTGTTTAATACGTTGTCCAGGTAAACCGCCCGAAAACATGACGACTCCGGCTCGAAGCCGCTATTGATGCCCCTCCGGCAGAAGTTATCGATGTCGGTGTCCTGTATAAACCGGAATGCACTGGTCAGGTACCAGCGAAAGTCGTTTGAGCCTTTCATCATCCCCGTGACATCATCAGCAACAGCCGCAAACCCGGTCTTCTCGGCCGCACAGTCATCCACCTGCCAATCCGATTGTTTCAAACCGGCTCCGCGGGCACAGGCCGGAATATTCCTGGATCGCTTCCAGGCCTCATCCTGACCCCAACCAAGGAATGAGTGACTAAAGACAGCTAAAGTCTCGTCCTTCACCCTCACTTGCCGCGCATTCTCACAGGACGGACAGGGAAACGTAACCTGTAGCGAAGCCCCACCCATGTCTGCAACACCAAAGTCTCCATCCATCTGTAATTCACGCAGTGCCAGCCAGGCAAACAGACCTTCCTCATATTCCGTGATCGTGCGTGTGATCACTTTTATTTCCAGTTTTTTCTCCAGCCGTTTGTTGAGTTTCCTCCACAGCAATGCACTGTTCCTGGCATCCTGTTGTTCCGCGAGCCGCATTCCGGCAGAGGCGTATACGGCGGCGCCTTCTATGCTGCACCGCGCCTGCCAGTCAAATGCAGTCCACAACAGCTCTCCATTCTTGCCCGGCGGGCCATTGCGACGTATATCATCCAGGGAGATGAGCGCATCAGCGATCACGCTGTTGGCATCGGACATGGATTTCCCGCGGTCTCTTCGCACCGGGTCTGATAGTGCGCCGGTCTCCGGTCCGGTGTGCTTTATCCAGCCCGTCGCGGATTCTTCGTAAATGAACAAACGGGTCGCGCTGCTGCCCGCGTCGTAGATGATATAGCAGGCAGCGGCATCGTCAGCAGGCGGCAAACGCTCAACCGGG
The DNA here is from genome assembly GCA_963704855.1 of uncultured Gammaproteobacteria bacterium. GTDB lineage: Bacteria > Pseudomonadota > Gammaproteobacteria > Xanthomonadales > SZUA-36 > SZUA-36. Next base: position 222,983 of record CAVPHY010000004.1, on the reverse strand, counting down.
GTCGTGCACGCAACGTTAACCACCAACGTAAGCAGCAACGAAAAATATACGCAATATTTACTCATATTTTCTTATTATTCATGTGTTTGCCACTGTTCCCTAAAAAGGAGTCCGATCCCGTTTAGCCCCCACGTGAAAGCACGTGGCCAATGGCAAGCAACGCAGGTAGTTTAAAACTACGAATCCCTGTTTGGCCGCTATTGTCTGTTAATTCTTCAGCCGTTTCTACCGCTAAGAATTTACGCCGCCACAACCGGGACAGGAATCAACCCCGGGTGATGCAGGCACAATATGATCAGCGCGATCGATTCGTGTATAGTCTTCACGCCGGTACGTTGAATCCTTGAGCACCCACGGAGTTTATGTAATTAAGGTGCTATGGAGCGACAGACTTCTGTTTCAGGAAAATGATAAAAACACTTCCGACATGACGCTTCTCTTACAGATCACCGACACCCATATTCTCGCGCCGGGAAATATGCTTTATGGCAGCATTGATTCCGCACTGCACCTGCGTGAAACGATTCGAAATATCAACCGTATGCGGCCAGAGCCTGATGCGGTGCTTTTCACGGGTGACCTTGTAGAGCAAGGCGACGAATCCGGTTACCGGCATTTCATCGAGTTGATTGAACCCCTTAAGATGCCTGCCTGGGTCATTCCAGGGAATCACGACGACCCGCAAATGATGCAGGAAATTTTTGCGGACTCAGGTCACTTTCCAGCGACAGATACGACCTTTCAGTATGCAATCGAAGATTTACCATTCAGGATACTGGCGCTCAACAGCCACTCTGATGGCACTGAACTACCCGAATTCAACGAACAGAAGTTGTCCTGGTTGCGTGACCAGCTCGGTCGTTCGGAAAAGCCCGTGTTGATCGCAATCCACCATCCGCCCATGACCACCGGAATCGAGCTGATCGACATGGGTGGCTCCGCGTGGTTCCAGGGCATAAAGTCGGCATTGGCCGGGCACAGCCACGTGAAGCTGTTGATCTGCGGGCATTGCCACACGGATCTGTGCGGTCGTATCGGCCAGGTACCGGTCTACATGGCAAACGCCAACTCCCACCAGCTGATTGCAAGCCGGGGGTTAAATATTGCGCCATCAACCGTCAACCGCGCAGCTGCTCCCACCCTGCATCACTTCATCGACGGTGAGTTTCTGAGTGGTAGCCATCCATGGCCGGAAGACGTGGAAGACGGGCGTATCGACAGGAAATCCGGTCTCACGTGGGCCGAAATGAAAAAATCGATGATGGGTACCCGCAGGGATTAGGCCGCATTCAATGCCCCCTGCGGGGCGGCAGCAGCGTATTACCGAATAACAGGCCACCAACCAGGGATATCAGCAGGCGCAGCGCCAACAGGCTCGTTTCCGTCAGATCGGCGCCACCGTCGAGCAGTAACGCCGTTGCACCGTGATAACCGATGGTGCCGGGCACCAGCAATATGACACCGGGCACCCTGATCAGGGCGCCGGTCTGCTTGAAAATACGCCCATACAGGTTGGCCAGCACCGCCACAGACATCGAGGCCAGCAGAACACCGAATTCCAGGCCACCGGCGGCAACACCACCCCGGCTGATCACATAGCTGACGATAGCCGCGAGCATGGCAATATGAAACTCCTTGCCGCGTACCGAAAACAGCACACCGAAACTGAAAGCCGCGGCCAGCAGGGCCGGCCAGCGGAACCATTCCGGTGGTACGGACAGATTGGTCGCGGGCCCGGTACCTGCTGACCAGCCGAACCAACCCACGATCACCGTGCCAATCAGCACACCCAACGACAGTTTCAACAATGTGACCAGCGCACCTGAAAAACGCGCGGAACCCGATGCCAGGTGGTCGGTAGACAATTCAGTAACCGCGATGGTCAGGCTCAAACCGGGGATCAATACGATGAGGCTCGACATGATAATGACAAATACATCCAGGCCGGGCACCAGGCTGTTCAGGGCGAAGACCAGGAACGTGCTGAACAATGCGGCGATGGCTTCCAGGCCGCCCTCGCGCAGAGCGGCACCGGCCATTGTCACCAGCATTCCGGTCAGCGCACCGCTCAATGCGGCCGCCGCGACGCCCACCCAACTGGCGCTCAGCATCACCGCAACCGCACCCCCGGTCAGACCCCAGCAGATGATCTGCAGCCATACCGGATAGAGCTGTTGCGGTTGCCAGAACCTGAGCTTTTCGTAGGCCTGTTCCAGGCTGACTTTGCCATCCCGCAGGCAGTTGCCCATGTCGTAAAGGTCTGCCGTGTTGCCGAGATTGATGGCGGGTGGTTCCATTCGATCCAATTGCATCGGTATCGGCCGCTTGTCCTCCTCATCGTCCCGGTATTGAAAAGACAGGAATATCGAAGTCGGGGAGGACAAGGCCTGGCAATTAAAACCCAGGCGGCGGGACAGCGTTGTCATCATGCGTTCAAACTGGTGCGCCGGAACACCGGCCATGTGTAACTGGCGTGCATAGCGCTTCAGGAAACGTACTTCCAATGGGAGAGGATTTGTCATTTTTGTCACCTGTCAGACATTTCAGAAACGCAGAGTGCAGCAACTGCATTCATTGGGCAAGCCGGAGATTGAGTTTTACCATTTTCACTGATAGTCTCACGCATATACCCGTGCAGGATAACAAGAAAATGGCTGAGTACGCTGCTATCACCGGTTGGGGCAAATGTGTTCCACCCGCGATTCTGACCAACGATGAGATCGCCAGCGTCATTGATACCTCCGATGAGTGGATTCGCACCCGCAGCGGCATACGTGAACGACGGGTTTCACATGTGCCCGGAAGCGATCTTGCCTGTGTTGCCGGGCAACGCGCCCTGGCTGCTGCCGATGTCAACGCAGAGGATGTCGACCTGCTGATTGTCGCCACCTGTACACCCGATACCGTAATCCCCAGCACCGCTGCGCATGTACAACGCAAGATCGGCGCGCACAACGCCGCCGTGTTCGACCTCAACGCCGGTTGCAGTGGTTTTATTTACAGCCTGGAAGTTGCCACTTCCATGATCCGATCCGGCAGCTATAAAAAAGCCCTGGTCATCGGCTCGGAACGTATCACCTGGTTTTTGAACTGGTCCAACCGTGATACGGCGGTTTTGTTCGGCGATGGCGCCGGCGCCGTTCTGGTGGAACCGTCGGCAACGGAATCCGGCTTGTTGTATTCACACCTTGGCTGCGATGGCGAGGTCGCCGACGCCCTGCAGATACCTAACTTTGGAACAGCTGGTAATCGTTACGTCGAGAATTATGCAGCCTTTGGCGTACAGTTTGACGGCCGCGAGATATTTCGCCGTGCCGTCAAGGGCATGACCCAGGAGACTGAAATCGTATTGGAAAAACTGGGGCTGACACAAAACGATATCGACCGGATCATTCCACACCAGGCCAATTTGCGCATCATAGAATCGCTGGCAAAACACCTGTCGGTGGATATGTCGAGAGTCGAGGTGAATATCCAGAAATATGGCAATACCTCCGCCGCGACCATACCGGTTGCATTGGTCGAAGCCCTTGAGGCCGGTCGAATCAACCCCGGCGACCGCCTGTTGCTGGCGGCCTTCGGTGCCGGTTTGACGCGTGCAGCCGGCCTGCTCCGCTGGGGTGAGCGCACGGTACCGTTGAAGCAGAGCACTGCAGAACTGGCGCCCTGCAACCAGACAGCGCTGGAAATCGTTGGTGATTCCATCAAGCTCACAATTTGACCTGCTCCAGCCCTGCTGGCAGGACTACCTGCCTTATCTGAACCTGCTGACCGGCCGCAAATTCCCGTCCTGCAACCAGCTCAATGAACTGCTTCCCGCCGGTCTGAGTTCACGTGGCGGACCAGCCATCCGTTTTGTCCCCAGTGAACAGCTTGCCGATGATGGTTATGAGCACCGGATTTACACCACAGGCCAGGTGAGCACGCGTGCAGACAGCTGGCATGATTTGTTCAATGCCCTGGTGTGGATACGCTATCCGAATATCAAGCTTGCGATGAACAGCCTGCATTACCGGGCCGGGGCAAAGCAGAAAAATGGCAGCAGGGGCCGGTTGCGTGATGCGCTGACCCTTTTTGATGAATGCGGTGTCATCGTTATCTCCAGTCACCTGGAGATACTCGAAGCGCTGTCGGAACGGCGCTGGTCCGCCGCATTCCGTGCGCAGGCCTTCGGGACTTTGGTTACCTTATCTGTCTGTGGTCACGCAATGCTGGAAAAATACCTGTCACCCTATAAGGCCATGACGGCCAAGGCTTTATACGTGCACGTTGATCGTGGTTTTCTGGAGTTGCCGCGACCGGAAATACTCGAGCACCTCGACCGGGAACTGGCCAGGTTGATGCTTGATGGCCAGATCCTTGAAAAGCCGGCTGGCCTGTCACCCCTGCCACTTGCAGGCGTCCCCGGTTGGTGGCCGGCAGACGAACAAAATGACGACCTGTTCTACGCTGACCTGCAGGTTTTCAGACCGGCCCCGCCAGGCTTGATTCCAGCAAGGGTGATCAGCTTATAAGCCGGCTTTCCGGTAAGGTAAAAACGTCTCGGCCTGCTTCTTGTAACTTTCAGTGCTGCGTCTTTCATGGTTCAGAAAATCGGCGATGGCCCGGCGGAAACGGCTATCGGCAATCCAGTGGTAGGAAGTGCTCTTGACGGGTTCAAAACCCCGCATCAGTTTGTGTTCACCCTGGGTTCCCGGGTCAAACTCCTGCAAACCACGTTCGATACAAAACTCGATACCCTGGTAAAAACAGGCTTCAAAGTGCAGACAGGAAAATTCCTGCAAAGCGCCCCAATAACGGCCGTAGAGCCGTTTGCTGTCAAACAGGAACAGCGAGCAGGCGACCACTTCATCTTCACGGCGGGCAACCACCAGCATCAACTGCGAGGCAAACGCCGCACGCAGACGATCGAAAAAATCGCGGTTGAGGTAACCGTCATGACCACTGCGCTTGCGGTAGGTACTCATATAGCAAAGGAAGAAACCCTGCCACTCCTCATCACTGATTTCGGCGCCGGTTTTTCTTTGCAAGCTGACGCCCTGCTCTGCCACCAGGCGTCGTTCCCGCTTGATATTCTTGCGCCGGGAAGAACGCAGCGTGGCGAGAAAACCATCAAAACTTTGATAACCCCGGTTGTACCAGTGAAACTGCACAGCCTCGCGATGCAAAAATGCCCCCTCCTCTTTCATCTCCACCAAGGCTGTCCGCAGACGCTCACCCGGAAACAGCAGATGCCAGCTTGAATAATGGCGTTGTTCGGCCAGTTGGTGTAAAGCATCGAGCAGTGCTGGAAACACCTCGCCCGGTGTTGCAGTGGATAACATACCGACACGTGGGCCCGCAACCGGTGAAAACGGTATGGCCGTGAGAAGTTTTGGATAGTAATCCAGACCATAACGCTGATAAGCCTCGGCCCAGCCCCAGTCAAATACGAATTCACCGTAGGAGTTGTGCTTGACGTACAAGGGCATAACCGCCAAAGGCCGGCTCTCATCCATCAGCACCACGTGCTGCGCCTGCCAGCCCGTTTGTGGACCGACACAGCCGCTTTCTTCAAGCGCCAATAAAAAGGCGTGCTGGACAAACGGGTTTTCACTGTCAAAAAGCCCATTCCACAACGAGGACGGAATATCGGCAATCGCGGGGTAAAAGTGACATTGCATACCCCCAGTGTACGCAAAAACAGGAATAAAAATATACCGGCGATTCACCCGCCACCAAGGCCATGATTCCAACCCTGTAAACCCGTTGCAATCCGGCGCGGTCGTGACAGTTCCGAGCACTGGCTAAAAACCAGTCACATTAAAAGGCTGTAATCCCGGACCCAAACTGCTTTAATTCCAATGACAGCCGATTGATTTTCGCTCTTCCAGGCGTCTATTAAATAGTGAGCTGACGGGAATTTTACTGTGCCGATTTACCGGGAAGACAAAAACCTGGCCAAACGACTGTTATCGGGTGATGAACGCGCTTTTTCGCAATTTTTTGATGAACACTTCTCACGTCTGTACCGGTTTACCCTGCCGCGCCTGTCAGGCGACCAACAGAGCACAAATGACATAGTCCAGGCCACCCTGGCCAAGTCTTTAAGAAAAATAGACACCTACCGGGGTGAGGCCGCCCTGTTTACCTGGTTGTGCGTGATTTGCCGAAACGAGATTGTCGACTGGGCGCGGCGCAACAGGGCTTACCGGAAAAATGTCGTGCTGATGGAAGACCTGCCCGGGATCAGAGAGGTCCTGGACGCGCTGGTCCTGCCTGCAGGTAACGATACGGCCAGGCAGTATGAGAAGCACGAAGTGTGTCGCCTCATCCAGGTCGCGCTGGATAGATTGCCACCCAAATATGGCGATGCACTGGAGTGGAAATATATCGAAGGATACTCCGTCAAGGAGATCGCTCAACGTATGAACCTGAGTCCGGAGGCAACCCAATCGATGCTTGCACGTGCGAGGAATGCATTTCGGGAGATTTACAGCACACTGACCAGCTCACTGGTGAGTGAATTGCAGACACGGAAAACTTGATCATGACAGACTTCAAAAACATGCACGATAAACCAGGGAATCCGCAAAAGGATGAGATGCTGGATTCATTGTTCCAACACGCAAGCCGCCGCCCAAGGGCGCCGGCCGAAGTCGAAGCCGCGATCCGCGCTGCAACATACACTGAATGGCAAAAGGTTTCACGACAGCGCAAACACAGGCGTTACCTGGCAGGTTTTGCTGTTGCCGCGTCTATCATCCTGGCAGTGACCCTTGTTGTAAGCCTGCAAAAGCCGGCGCCCTCCCCGGTCGCAACCGACCAGCTCGCGCAGCTGGATGCGCAGTCCGGTGAAGTATTCGTTCACGATCTCAGGGACGATGATTCAACAGCGCATCTATTGAAGAACAACACGCTCTTCGCGGGCCAGGTTATCTCGACAAATGCCGGCGCCCGACTGGCCCTCGCGTGGAACAGTGGCGAATCCATCCGTCTGGACGAGAACTCAAAACTGGCGCTGTTGTCGGTTTCGGAGATAGAGCTGATCTCGGGTCGTGTTTATATTGACACCCACCACGCGACAGGAACCGGGCGGTCGTTCGTGATCCAGACTGTCGCGGGCCCCATCCGGCATGTAGGCACCCAGTACCTCGCTGGCATCGAAGGCCAGACCGTTATACTGGCCGTTCGTGAAGGTGAGGTCTTGTTGGGCGCCGGGAAGAGCGACATCCGAATCCAGAAAGGTGAACTGGCCAGCGTTGGACCTTCCGGTCGACCTGATATTCGACCGATTGAGGTTTTTGGCACCATGTGGGAATGGACCAGCCTGGTAACACCTGAGCTGATCCTGGACGGTATGAGTGCATTTGATCTGATCCGCTGGGCAGGTCGAGAGACCGGGCACGAAGTAGAGTTCATTGATGCGGCCACACAGGATCTCGCTATGGAAACCGACTTGAGAGGCAGAGTGAGCCTCACACCGGAACGCGCGCTTGAACTGGTTCTGCAGACCAGTGATATTGAGGCCGTAAGCGTGGACGGCAGAATCCTGGTTCGTATGAGAACCCGGCTTTGATGGCTTATCACCCAGATAGAACCCTTTACTGGCTGTACGGTCTGGCCTTTTATTTGAGCCTGCCTGCCGGTTCTTTGGCCGAGCCCCTGCCAACAGGACCACGCTACCTCGGCAGACCCATCTTCGAGGTGCTTGAACAGTTTCGTGAACAGGGTTACCCATTCGCATACAGCACCAGCCTGGTGCCGGACACTCTGCTGGTTTTAAGTGAGCCTGTCAGTCATTCACCGCTGGAAATCGCCACGGAGATTCTTGAGCCCCATGGACTGGAGCTCAAGCATGCGAATGGAATCTACCTGGTCATAAGGGGTGCGCGGGACCCGCCGTCGGGGGATTCCGGTTCACTCCTGATCTTCATTAGAGACCAGGACTCAGCTCTCCTGACCCAGCCCGTGGCTATTTCGACCAGGCCCGGGCTTCCTGCTGCCTTGGCCCTCGGTTCGGGTGTCTGGAGCATCAGCAACATCCCCGCTGGACGATATGAGCTGGCGATATCCACGCCCTATTATCAAAAAGCCACCCGGACACTGGATATTGCACCCGGGGAAAACGCGATTATCCAGGTCAGGCTTGTATCCGCCCCGGATAAGCTTGAAGTGCTGTCCGTTTCAGCCAGCCGTTACCTGATTTTCTCAAACTCCCTATTTTTTATCGACCAAAGGGCCATTGAAAACTTGCCGGTGATCGGGGACGATCCGATCCGCACCGTGCAGCGCTTACCCGGGATAGCGGCGGGAGGATGGTCCGCCAAAAGCCATTTCAGGGGCGGTGAAGAGAACGAATCGGCCATTTTCCTCAACGGCCTGCAACTCCTCGATCCTTTTCACGTACGTGATTTCCATAACATTTTCAGCTCGATCGATGCACGGACAATCTCCGGAATCGAAGCGTATACCGGGGGGTTTCCGGTTGAATATGGCGACCGCATGAGCGGTCTTTTGCTGTTGCAATCGAGCCAGCCGGAGGAGCCACGTCACTATGAATTGGGGGTCAGTTTTTTCAACACCTCGCTACTGTCATCCGGTTACACCGACTCGCAAAATGTGGACTGGATGGTCTCTGCACGCAAAAGCAACCTGGGGCTGTTCCTGGACAAGGAAAAGCACGGCGAACCGGACTATTACGACGTTTTTGGAACACTGGGACTAAATATTTCGTCAGATACACGCCTGACGATGAATATCCTGCAGGCCAATGACAACCTGTTGATCATTACCGAAAACAAGAGTGATGACCGCGAACAATCCACCAGCAAAACACGTAACACCAACGCCTGGGTGCAACTGCTGAAAACCTGGCCGTCCACACTTAGCATATCCGCGGTTCTCTCGGGCAGTTCCATGCGAAATGAACGAAGCGCTCTCGCCGCCGACCCCACACAATTGATTGGTTTTGTCGAAGATAACCGCAAAGTCGATATCCAAAGTCTGCGTGTCGATTTCGAATATTTACATGAGGAATCCCATATCCTGTCGTGGGGTGTTCTGGCCAGTAGGCAAACCGCCCGGTTCGATTACCGCAGCCGGGCCGACTACTCGGGCTTTTACCTGGCGTACCCGGGTGTTCCCGAGTCACTTGAACGCGATATTCAAACCCGCCCTTCCGGCTACAGTTATGCCGCCTATGTCTCCGACCGCTTTCAACCAACACCTGAACTTACCATCAACGCCGGTCTGAGATGGGATAAGCAAACCTATACCGGGACACGGGACGATACGCAAATCAGCCCCCGGATCAGCATGCTCTATACCCTGGACCCCAAGGTGGATGTCCGCCTGTCCTGGGGGCGTTTCCACCAATCCCAGGGGATCGGGCAGCTGCAGGTGGAAGACGGTGTTGAGCATTACTTTCCGGCACAACAGGCTGACCAGCTCATTGCAGGTTTAAGTGTGCGTTTCAATGACAATTGGTCCTTGCGCTCCGAACTCTATCAAAAGAACTACAATGACCTCCGCCTGCGATTTGAAAACCTGCTCGACCCTGTACCACTCATTCCTGAACTGGCGCCCGACCGGATCGCACTGAATCCCTCGAGTGGGCGGGCCCGGGGCCTGGAACTCACGCTGGAATATAACGCGGGAGACCACCTCAACTGGTGGACCTCCTACACACTTTCACGGGTAACCGATCGTATCGATGGTGTGGATGAACTGCGCAATTGGGATCAGACCCATTCTTTGCAGGCCGGTTTTGCCTGGCGCACAGAGCACTGGGAATACGGTTTCGCGGCGAATATCCATAGCGGCTGGCCAACCACGCTGGCAACACTTGAAATAGACGATGCCGATGAATTGGAGCTGGTTTTTGCCCCCCGCAACCAGGCACGTCTGAACACTTTTGCCAGCTTCGATGTTAAAGCCTCCCGTATATGGCAGTTTGAAAAATTCCGCATTACTGCTTTTGTCGAAGTTTCCAACCTGTTCAACAGGCAAAACGAATGTTGTGCGGACTACGACATCAACGACGAGGATGAACAAGTCCCCCTGCTCGAGCGATCCGTGGACAGCTGGCTGGGCATCGTGCCAGCACTTGGGGTGTTACTCGAGTTCTGAGCCTCGTTGTCCTGTTGTGTGCCTGGGAAACAAATTCAATCGCGAGGGCGATATAAATAAAATTATAATAGCTACCCTGGACCATGAGAAAGGGAGCTGACATGAATGCAGACATACCAAGGGACGCGGAAGGCTACCTGGTTCATCCCGAAGATTGGGATGAAACCATCGCATCTGAAATTGCCAAAGAGGAAGGCATAGAGTTAAACGATAGCTACTGGCTGGCACTTAATTTTATGCGCGAATACCTTCGCGAGCACAATATTGCACCGGATGTGCGTCACCTGATCAGTTACCTGGCAGTCGAAAATGCCTGCAGCAAGAAAGAGGCAAAGCAACTTGTTTTTGAACTATTTCCCTATGGTTACGTAAAACAGGCGTGCAAGATCGCCGGCATGATAAAGCCACGTGCCTGGAGTACCGGCTAAAGCGCGGTTGACAGCGCTATTTCACGCCATGCATCCCCTTGCGGACCAGCGGCGTCAATGCAAGCGCCAGCGCTGCCGCACCCATTCCAATCCAGAACATCATCATGAATAGATCACCGTAACTGGCAGCGGCAACCGCCACATCCAGTGTTTCGCCCTCGGGCACATCCATCGCGGTCAATTCACCAAAACGCGCGGCCAGCACCTCCGAATAGGCCGTTGCCAGGAACCATGCGCCCATCATGACACTGACGACGCTGGGCACGGACAACTGCGTTACCGCGCTCAGCCCAATGGGCGAAATACTGAGTTCACCAAGCTCGAGAATGGCGTAGGCCAGCACCAGCCACCATACGCTTGCAACACCATTGATACCGGCCAGGTGTGCCGCGTACGCCATCGGCAGGAACGCAAGACCGGCGAACAACAGCCCAATGACGCTCTTCCCGGGTTTACTCGGATTCAAGCCGCGCTTGTCAAGCCATGGCCATAACCAGGTGAACAAAGGTGTAAAAGCAACGATGAAAAAGGCCCCGAGGAATGTCAAAGAACCCGCCGTCTGTTGCACGAAGGACATGTCGCGGATAAACGCAGCCAGCATTAGCAGGGCGACCGAACCGAGTAAGATTTCACCCTGGCGGAGTTTACCCTTGACCGGCCAACCTTAAGGCCAGCAACATGGCCAGGGGGCTCAACAACAACGGAACGATCGTCCACGGCAGCACCGGTTCAGCCGTGACATTTGAAACGATGAACAAATCCTTGGTCAGCAAGCGGTCGGTAAAAGCGACCCAGGACCCGTAGGTCTGTTCATACAGCGTGAAAAATACGAGCACCATCAGGATCAGCATGACCAGGCTGATCATCTGCTGACGTTCAACACGGTTGCATTTAACCGTTACAAACCAGACAAACCAGGCCACCAGGACAACCGACATGATGTGCATCGCGCCGGATACGGTCCAGGTGTGCTGCATTAACTGCCAGATCACAACCACGCCCAGCAGCGAGCCCAGGTAGATGGTCCATTCCCGGTTCAACGGCCCGAGCACGCTTTCCTTTAACAACTCGGGCTGTTTTGGTTCAGCGTGGCCATGCAGGTATTTCTGACCCGTCAAAAACACCGTGAGACCCAGCAACATACCTATACCGGCGGCACCGAAACCGTACTTCCATCCAAAGGTTTCACCCAGGTAACCACAGATCAGGCTGGCGAACAACGCGCCGATATTGATACCGGCATAGAAAATCGTGAAGCCGCCATCCCTGCGCGGATCATTTTGCGGGTACAGTTTGCCGACGATGGTCGAGATGTTCGGTTTCAGGAACCCGACACCACCGATAATCAGCGCCAGGGAAAAATAGAAAATTTGCAAAGCACCTTCATCACGTTGTACTTCACCACTGACCAGGCGCGCCTGCTCCCCTTCAAAAGCCATGCCAAAATGCCCGGCGCACAACAAGACGGCGCCGGCAATAACGGCCTTGCGCATACCCAGCCAGCGGTCCGCCAGCAGGCCGCCAATAACCGGCATGGCATAGACCATACCGCCATAGGCGCCCAGCAACTGGTAGGCTGGCGCGTCACCGAACATGTGATATTTGATCAGGTATAAAAACAACAGGGCCTTCATGCCATAGAATGAAAACCGCTCCCACATCTCGGTGAAAAAGCAGATATAAAGACCCTTGGGTTGTCCCCAGAACTCTTCACCCGGATGGAATTTCTGCTCGTTTGCAATCTGGCTCATATTTTTTCTTCATTTTGCTGAGACTGGATGGTATTCAAGAATCCAGCGAAATCAGCCCGGAGTCAAATGCTTTGTGTATTTGATCCGGACAAACCGCTGAACATTGCGTAAAATTCACGGGATAACTCGCCCTTGAAAATAATGACAAAATGATCAAGAAAATCTCAATTACCGTCATCGGCTCAATCAATCTTGATATCGTGGCCCGTGTCAGGAATTTCCCATTACCGGGTGAAACCATAACCAATGCCGTGGTCAGCCGTTCCCCCGGGGGTAAAGGCGCCAACCAGGCCGTCGCAGCGCAGCGCCTCGGCGCATCGGTATTCATGGTGGGGAGGGTCGGTAGCGACCCCTTTGCAGATGAGGCGATGCATACGCTGCGTGAGGAAGGAGTCGACCTCAGTTACTGCAAACCGCTTGAGAACCAGGCGACCGGCCTTGCACTGATCGTGGTTAACGAGGCCGGCGAAAACCAGATCGTCGTCGCACCCGGCGCCAACGCGGCTTTTGATGCAGCACAGCTTGAGCTTCCCCGGACAGACGCCTGTATCGCCCAGCTTCAAGTACCGATGGAAACCATTCTTAAGGCCGCACGGGCACATAATAATTTCTTCTGTCTGAACGCGGCGCCCGTCAAGCCTGTTCCCCTGGAGTTGCTTGAACATGTCGACTTGCTGGTGGTCAACGAAATCGAGGCCAGGGCGCTGGGCTCAGAGCTCGACAGTTATCATGGCCTGCTCGCCAGCACATTTGGCGCCCGGGGTGCAGTTTTGAGCCGCAATGGCCAGCCGATAGCCAGTGCAAAGCCACCTGCAGTCGAAGTCGTGGACACCACCGGTGCGGGTGACGCCTTCACCGCGGCATTGACGATCGCACTGGTAAGCGGCATGCAACCACAGGCAGCGCTGGAACTGGCCTGCGTGGTGGGTGCGCTTGCCACGACGAAAATGGGGGCCCAGTCCTCTCCAACCCGAATAGAGCTTCAGCAATTCAAGTAATTTCCAGCCCGGGACAGGGCCAGCTCAGCGGCTTTTTCGAAGGCGCCCGGATTCATCGTTATATTGATGTAAGTCAAGTGAAACCGGGTATACCCTGTTGTTACTGTAACCCCATAAAAGTAAAATTAAGCCGTCAGGAATGAAGTGGTTTGACCCCTCCTCAAGTAGACAATGGATGTATACAGCTTGCCCACCGCGGCATCACGATAAAAATCAATTTTCAAGTAACAATCGCTTTTTTGGCTGACAAAATGCGCCATCCAAAAAAACCTGTTAGCGCTGACAACAGAAGTAAATGAGATATGAATGCATTACCGGATAACCTGATTGCTCCCATCACGATCGTTGTTGCAGTTTTGGCTTCAATCGGTTTGTTTTTTCTTATCCTGACCAGGATTTCCCTGATTTTTCAGGCCAACAGCGCCAAATCAGACCCCGATACGGCGCATATTTACTGGATTTATAAGAGTCCGTTTTTTATCAGGTTAACCGACCGGATGTTCGTCGTCTCCAGCATATTGCTATTCCAGTACAGTAAGTTGGTGAGCTGCGTTGTTAAGCGTCTGAACCCCTCATTGAAGGACAAAAGGGTACTGCAGATTTCCTGTGCCTTCGGAAACGTATCTGAGAAAATCGCCGAAAGCTGTGCAAGGCAGGACGCCAGGGAGTTTGTACTGACCGATATCATGCAAAGTGAAGTGGATAACGCCGAAAGAAAGCTGAAGCGTTTTGGAAAACTATGTACTTTTCTCAAGCAGGATGCCACCAACCTGCAGTTTGAAGACCAGTCATTCGATTATGTCGTTGTATTTTTCCTGCCCCACGAATTGCCATTCGATAAAAAAGTCAAACTCGTTGAAGAGGCCCACCGGGTCTTAAAGCCGGGTGGCAAAGTCGTTTTCGGTGAGTTCCACAAACCAAGGTTGAAAATCCTGGAGGTGCTTGGGCGCATGTACTTTTATATTTTCGAGCCCTATGCAACTGAAATGTGGGATAATTTTGACTTGGCAGAAGCCCTTGGAGAGAAAGCGGATAGGTCTTACAGGATAGAAAAGGATACCTTTCTTTTCGATAACTTCCAGGTTTTGACCGCGCAGCGCCTGGCCTGATCCACACGCGTATAGCTGGAAAACACTCAAGAGTGTTTGTTCAGGCCTGCTTCCTGCAGTTTTTTTATCACCAGGCTGACACCCTGCAACAGCCTTCGCAGCGGCAGGGGCAAATCCTCCCAATCCATGCTGTCCATGGTGTTCTTGATACCCAGGCCAAGCTCGGTATCGCCTTCAATTCGAATACGCCGTTGAAAGAACAGGGTATCCGGATCGGCCCGGCGGGTCGCCAGCAGTATAAAATCCGGGCTCTCGCCGCTGATGCTTACATCGTCTTTCAGTGTGCGCTCAATCGGTGTAAATTTGTCCTTGCCGACGCGTATCAGCCAGTCTATACGTAAATCCGCCACCCTGATCCTGACCTTCGCCCCTTCGAGAAAGTCCAGTTCACCCTGCTTTAGTGGCTCCCTGAACGCCTGGTTCAGCACCAGCGACAACACCTGCTTTTGAACCTTATAGGGGATGAAGCGTCCGGGAATACCGATGATGCTCCTGGCAACGGGTCGTACGAACTCGGGAATTGGCAACATGGTCTGTCCCACGGGGAGTTTTTATCAGTATATTTGCCGTTTACGGTGATGTGTTGATACAGATCAATGTGAGCACAGATTCTGTATCTAGAATGTGTTGCGAGTAGCGCTGACTGGATTGACTATGGAACTGGTATGTCCGGCGGGCAACCTGCCCTCCCTGAAGGCCGCTGTCGATAACGGCGCGGATGCGGTTTATGTGGGTTTCAAAGACGATACCAACGCGCGTCATTTCGCCGGTCTGAACTTCACAGAGCGCACCTTCGAGAAAGCCGTGAACTACGCGCAGGGCAAGGGCCGCAAGGTCTACGTCGCGATCAATACATTCCCCCAGCCCGGCGGGTTTGATCGCTGGAAGGCAGCCGTGGACCAGGCCTCGACCTTCGGTGTCGATGCCCTGATCATGGCGGATATCGGTATTCTTGATTACGCCGCCTCAAAATGGCCGGATCTGCGCTTGCACCTGTCCGTACAGGCATCGGTGACCAGCGCTGAGGGCATTCGCTTTTATCACGAAAACTTTGGCATCCGGCGCGTGGTGCTGCCCCGTGTTCTATCCGTCAGCCAGGTCGCGCACGTTATCACCGAATCACCGGTGCCTGTCGAGGTCTTCGGTTTTGGAAGCCTGTGCGTCATGGTGGAAGGGCGTTGCCTGTTGTCAAGCTATGCAACCGGCAGATCACCAAACACCTACGGCGCCTGTTCACCGGCATCACATGTCCGCTGGGAGGAAACCGGGGACGGCACCAACACGCGGCTCAACGGTGTGTTGATCGACCACTATGGCGAGGGCGAGAAAGCCGGCTACCCGACCTTGTGCAAAGGCCGGTTCCAGGTCGGTGAACACACCTTTTATGCCCTCGAAGAGCCCACCAGCCTCAATACACTGTCCATCCTGCCCGAACTCAAGAAAATAGGTGTCAGCGCGATAAAGGTAGAAGGGCGTCAGCGTAGTCCGGCCTACGTGGCGCAGGTAACCGCGGTGATGCGCGCCGCCATTGATCAATGCCTGGCCAACACCGATGGCTATAAACCAAAGGACCAGTGGATGCGCCAACTGGCGGATGTCTCCGAGGGCTCTCAGACTACCCTTGGCGCCTATCACCGGCCCTGGCAGTAGCAGGTAAATACGATGAAACTTTCGATCGGGCCCATCCAGTACTTCTGGGAGCGTGAGCGGGTGCTGGACTTCTATCAGCACGCTGCCGACAGCGCTGCTGACATCATCTACCTGGGTGAGGTCATCTGTTCAAAACGGCGCCTGGTCAAATTCGAAGACTGGCTGGCCATCGGAAGCGAGCTTGAACAGGCCGGCAAGGAAGTGATCCTGTCTTCCCTGACGCTGCTGGAAGCCGCATCCGAGATGTCCAGCCTGAAGCGATTATGCAGCAACGATGCTTTCATGGTAGAGGCCAACGATATTTCGGCAGTGCAGCTCCTGTCCGCCGCGGGCAGGCGCTTCGTTACCGGCCCCAGTGTAAATATCTACAACTCCCGCAGCCTGGGACTGCTGGCGGGGAAAGGCCTGGTACGCTGGGTGCTGCCGGTTGAGCTGGGGCTTGATACCCTGAAAGATTTACAGATGCAGCGTCCAGAAGGCGTGGAAACAGAGGTGTTCGCGCTGGGCCGCTTGCCATTGGCCTACTCTGCACGCTGCTACACCGCGCGCTCGCACAACCTGCCCAAGGACGACTGCCGCTTCAAATGCCTGGACTACCCTGACGGGAGCCTGTTGAAAACCCGGGAAGGTCAGGACTTCCTGGTCCTCAATGGCATTCAGACCCAATCCGCATTGACCCACCACGTGCTGAACCAGCTACCTGAACTGAAGGCGCTGGGAGTGGATGTCCTGAGGATAAGCCCACAACACAGCCACACCATGGAGATTATTGAGTTATTCGATGCCGCCCGAAAAGGCGCCACACTGGAACCGCTGGAAAAACAGCTGGTGAATTATCTTCCGATCGGTGCATGCAACGGCTACCTGGTTGCCCAGGCCGGTATGCACTACGGTTCAGAGAGCGTCCATGGGTCTCGACAAACTGCTTGACCACCACCGTCGCCAGGTCAACCGGAAGGCCTGGACCAATCTGCGCCCGTTCACCGAGGCGCTGGTGACAGCCGGACAATTGAAAACGGTGAGCAGGCCGGTATCACCGCATCTGCAGATCACCGCCCTGTGCCATCGCAGCCTGGTCAACGACGGCCCTGCCCTGTTGTTTGAAAAACCACAGGGCTTCTCAATGCCGGTGCTGGGTAACCTGTTTGGCAATGAAAAGCGGGTCCTGGCCGCGCTGGAACTGGAGAAGCGGCAGGATCTGTTCGAACTCGGACGCGAACTGGCTTTCCTGCAGGAATCCGCATTTGCCGGAAAACCGGCAGTCGGCACTGGACGTCGTACCGGGTTTTGCCCGCCTCGCCCATGTCACACCAAAAACCATGGCTGACGCTCCCTGGCAGGAACACGTGAGCGAGGCTACGGATATCGATCTTGAAACACTGCCGATATCAACCTGCTGGCCCGAAGATGCCGGTCGCCTGGTGACCTGGGGTATGGTTATCACACGCGGACCCAACAAACCGCGCGTTAACCTGGCCATCTACCGTCAACAGCTCATCGGCCGAAACAAGCTGATCATGCGCTGGCTGCCACATCGCGGCGGTGCCCAGGACCTGCGCGAATTTCAGCTGAAGTTTCCGGGAAAACCATTCCCGGTCTCTGTCGTAATCGGTGCCGACCCGGCCACCCTGCTGGCCGCCGTCACGCCGATACCGGATACGCTGTCTGAGTACCAGTTCGCGGGATTGTTGCGTGGACGCCGCAGCAGGATCGTCAAGTCCCAGCTAACCGGCCTGCCCATTCCGCACGGTGCCGAAATTGTTCTCGATGGTTTTATTTATCCGGATGAAATGGCCGAGGAAGGTCCCTTTGCAGACCATACCGGGTATTACAATTCGCGTGAATTTTTTCCTGTATTCACCGTGGAGCGCGTGAGTCATCGCGATAATCCCATTTACATGACAACCTATATGGGCAAACCCGGGGAAGACGAACCCTCCATAATGGCCTCAGCTCTTAACGAGATGTTCATCCCACTTCTACAGGAACAATTTCCCGAGGTCGTGGATTTTTACCTGCCGCCGGAGGCCTGCTCGTACCGTGTGGCCATCGTCAGCATCCGCAAGCAGTACCCGGGCCACGCACGCCGGATCATGTTCGGCATCTGGTCCTGGCTACGGCAATTCACCTATACCAAGACCATCATCGTCACCGACGACGACATCGACATACGCAACTGGAAAGAGGTGATCTGGGCTATATCAACACGCTCCGATCCGGTACGTGACACCGTCCTGGTTGAAAACACGCCGATCGACTACCTGGATTTCGCCAGCCCCAAGCCGGGCCTTGGCGGCAAGATGGGTATTGACGCGACTCATAAAATTGGCTCGGAAACCAGCCGTGACTGGGGCAGGATCGCCACGACAGACGGCGTAACCAGGAAACAGATTGAAGAGATCGCAAATGAGTTGGGTATCTGAAAGTCTGTTAAAAGTTACAGTAGTCCAGTTGCTGCATTACGACCATAATTTGACCGTAAACGAACGAAAAGGATTTTCGCATCGTAGACAGGGAAACAAGCCTGTCAAACAGCCGGAATGGAGGCCTAAAATGAAGAACCACAGCATAGAAAACGGATTTCTGAAGTCTACCCTGCTATTAACCACCCTGATCTTTTTATCCGTTGCCCCTGAGCCGGATTCACGAGATATCGCTGAAATGTCATCCAATTTTATCGTGTCAGCGAAGCACTCAGCACTCATGGCCTCCTCGGAGCCGGTGAAAGCCGCCGAAAAAGAGCTTCACAGCGAAAACAGGTAACCGGTAACCGGTAACAGTACCCGGTTACTTGACTACTGCCATCCGACCACCGGGGGAGCTTGCACGATTGCGCAAGCCGCAATTCCAGCTGACTTAGCCAATTCTTGACTATATCCAGGTTTTTAGCAAACCGCCCCGCTCAACTCAACTACGAATAAAACAGACCGGTGCTGCAATACGTTTGCGGGTCAGGCATGTTGCCCGATACTATGCCCACAATGAACTGCATGTAACCGGAAGAATTTTTTCATGATTCAAACCCAGTGGAAAAACAGTATTGCGATTACCGGAGCCGGTAGCGGATTTGGCGCTGCACTTGCGCGTAACTATGCCTCCAGGGGCTGGAATGTCGCCGTCACCGATATAGATGAAAAGCGCGCCCGGCAGACCTATAGCGAAATACAGATGTTTCAGGGTGACAATATCTGCATGCAACTCGATACCACCAACCCCGTTCATTGGCAGCAGATGCATGATGCGGTTCTCGGGAAATGGGGCGGTCTGCAGGTATTGGTCAATAATGCAGGTGTAGCCAACGCCGGCAATATAGAAGACACCAGCATCGAGGATTGGGCCTGGGTGCTCGATATAGACCTGATGGGTGTTGTACGCGGTTGCCACCAGTTCGCTGCTGTCATGAAGCGGCAAAAAGCCGGCCACATCGTCAATATCTCATCATTCGCAGGTCTTGCGGGTCTGCCATTCATCGCGGCCTACGGCGTTGCCAAAGCGGGTGTCGTGGCGCTGTCGGAAGCATTACGGGCAGAAATGCATCCGCACGGTGTCGGGGTTACAGTTGCCTGCCCCGCTTTTGTCAAGACAGGTTTACTCGACACATTCCGCTCGACCCGGCCTGATAGCCACGCCAAGGTCAGCAACTGGATGGAGACATCCGGTGTCAGCGCGGAACAGGTTGCCGAAGATATCGCCGGGGCAGTTACGAAAAATAAATTTATGCTGCTCACGCACGGCCAGACCCGCACGGCGTGGAGAATGAAGCGCTGGTTTCCTGAGCAGTATTTCAAAATGCTGGCAAAACGCAGCTCAGGCTAGTGTGCTACCGGTTTAAACAACCATGCCTGATTTGCTAAGCTTCACAGTCTTCGCGAAATTCATCGCGCCTGCAGATAAACGGAGAAAATGCTCATGCACTATCGCCAACTCGGTAACAGTGATTTGAACGTATCGGAAATCGCGTTGGGTTCATGGCTGACTTACGGTGTCGGGGTGGATGCCAATAGGTCGCAAGCCTGCCTCGCAAGTGCTTTTGATTGCGGCATCAATTTTATCGATACGGCGAATGTCTATGGCAAGGGTGCTGCAGAGGCGTTCCTCGGCGACGCCTTGCAAGGCCGTGCACGTGATTCCTACATCCTTGCCACCAAGCTGTTTTTCCCCATGAACGACACGGACCAGGGTCTGTCGGCCGTGCAAATTCACAAACAGCTGAACGATTCGCTAAGGCGATTACGCACCGATTACATCGATCTTTACCAGTGTCACCGCTACGATGAAAACACGCCGCTGGAAGAGACCATGCAGGCGCTCACCGAGGTTGTCGAGTCCGGAAAGGTCAGGTACGTGGGTTTCAGCGAGTGGACCGCAGCGCAAATCCAGGCCGCGATGGATATACCGGGTGTTGTGTCATTCGTATCCAGTCAACCGCAGTACTCGATGCTCTACCGTGTGCCCGAGGCGGAGGTTATCCCGCTGTGCGCGAAAAATGGCATCGGCCAGATCGTCTGGTCACCACTTGCCCAGGGTGTGCTGACCGGCAAATATGGCAAGGGTGTCAAGGCGCCACCTGATTCAAGGGCCGTCAATCCGCAGATGAATATTTTCATGGATCAATGGATGGGTGAAGAACTGCTGAAAAGCATCGACGGCTTAAGACCGATTGCAGAGGATCTGGGTATCAGCCTGACCCAGCTCGCCCTTGCCTGGGTATTGCGTGAACCGAACCTGGCTGCTGCCATTATCGGAGCCTCAAGACCAGGTCAGGTACTGGAAAACGCGGCCGCATCAGGAATCAGGCTCGATGATGATGCATTACGGGCAATTGACGGTGTCCTGGCCGGTCACTACACCTCCTGACGGCAGAGGTGGCTTAGCAACAAGGCACTGAACCAGGCGGCCAGCAGGACGCCTGAAACAATAATGAAGCCCGGTGAGACGCTGTTTTGCAGCAATGCAAGCACCGCCAGGATAATACCGGTCATGGCCTGGAGACGGGCAACTGTTCCCTGGTTGTCAACGGCTAACCCAAGGAAGACGAAGCCTGTACCCCAGGTGCCAACGCTCAGCATGGCGGTGATTTCCAGACCGGCAGCCCAAACGGACAATGTGATAATCGTGGTCGCCGCCAGCAAGGCCCAGGCCAATGCCATGATGCTTCGCAAGGGAGCGTCCTTTAGCAGGGTGAGTTTGTTCGAAACAACGGGCCGTAAGACCTGGTCTTGCCATATTGATGCGTCAAATGTTTTCACGATATCTTTTCCTTTTGTGAATATACTTACTAATAAGTAAGATTAATAGCCAAATTTTTTTAGACTGTCATGCCCAGATCCTGGCGAACCTGCAAGACGACATCATTCAGCAAGCTCGATGCCATGTATGCGCGCCAGCTGCCTGGCGCCCTGCAAAGAAGTAAGCACCATTAGCGCTCTTGCTCGCGGATCGCCGACGAAGCTGAACTCCTCACTGCTCCTGCCAACTTCCATGACGGTTGTTAACCATTTGATGGTCTCGTCCATGAAACTGCGGGTTGCTTCACGCAGGTCTTCGGGCAGCTCGCTGTAATCGACAGAGAACGCGCCAAATGGGCAAATACAACGCCCCAGGTGACACTGCTTGGTAGTAAACGCGAAAAACCCCTCAAGTTGCTGCAGGGCGGAACCACCGTAGGCCATGAACTCGGAGGTACCCTTGCGCAAGATTTTCCTGTATTCATCGATCAGGGCAAGCGCCAGATCTTTCTTTGCCGGGAAGTGGTAGTGTATTGCAGCGTTCTTGACACCCAGGTGCGAAGAGATGTCCCGGTAGGAGAAACCGTTAAACCCCCGGCTCATCAGCAGGTGGGCTGCCCGATCCATGATCTGTTCGCGGGTGTCGTTTATCCGTGTCATGCTGGTTCCGATTACCTTACTTATAGGTAAGTATAATCAGAAAACTCCAAAAATGCAAGTTTTGTTATTAAACCGCGCCCTTAATCAGTTTTGATCTTGCGAGTTCTCTTGCATTTGCTGGTGATGCGCTGCCTGGTGGGCTGAAAACTCCTGCTCGCTGATCCCGCCATCACCGTTGGTATCAATACCTGAGAAGCCCGGTGCATCGCCCGCGTGTTTCATCTTGTGACCCTGGGCGGCCATTTCACTCATCCGCTTGGCATGGGCCTCATTGAATTCGGATTCAACTATCACACCATCAGCGTCGAGATCAAAATCAGAAAAGGCCGGCATATTGCCCTTCATGCCCGCGCCATGACCTTCTTCATGGCCCGCACCCTGCCCCATTGCCTGGCACTTGGCCATGTGGGCATTCTGACCTGCGGTCAACTCGTCCGGGCTCAACTGGCCATCATCATCGGTATCGAGATCGGTAAATGACGGTGCATCTGCCGCACAACGCATTTTTTTGCCCTCAGAGGCTTTGGCGGCCATGCGCTGTTCCCGAACGGAATAGAACTCTGCCTCGCTGATGGAACCATTGCCATCCATGTCAAACACCGAAAATGGTGCAGGACCGGCTTTGGACCCTTCCCCCGCCATCGCGCTATGCAGCGCAAAAAAACCTGTAACAACCGCCAGCAGTCCCGCTGCAATGTATTTACTCAAGTTGATCATGACACTCTCCGGATTAAGGGCTTCGCCACGCTCTTTCAGACTGGCTCAAAAGCATCCTGGCAAAAGACCCGTTAGCTGTTCCAATCCTGTAAAATCTGCATTACCCATTTTACGGCCTGTCCAGATGAAAAGACCAGAACTCCTGTCCCCTGCCGGCTCCCTGAACCACATGCGTTTTGCCTACGCCTACGGCGCCGATGCGGTCTATGCGGGCCAGCCCCGCTACAGCCTGCGTGTGCGCAACAATGAATTCAGCACCGAGGCGGTGCTGGGCAAGGGTATCGAGGAAGCGCATGCCATGGGTAAGTTATTCTTCCTGGCCAGCAATATCGCACCGCATAACAGCAAGCTGAAAACCTATATCAATGACCTGGAACCCATCATCGACATGCGACCGGATGCCCTGATCATGTCAGACCCGGGTCTGATCATGATGGTGCGTGAACGCTGGCCTGATCAAACCATTCACCTGTCGGTACAGTCCAATGTCGTGAATTATGCGGCCGCCAAATTCTGGCAGAGCATGGGGCTTAAACGCATCATCCTGTCACGTGAGTTATCCCTCAAAGAGATCGGAGAAATCCGCGAACAATGTCCGGACCTGGAGCTCGAGACCTTTGTTCATGGTGCATTGTGTATCGCCTATTCGGGGCGTTGCCTGCTTGTCCGGATACATGTCGCACCGTGATTCCAACCAGGGCGCCTGCACCAATACCTGCCGTTGGAAATACGATGTCCACCAGGCACAGGAAACCGGTACCGGTGACACCCTGCCACTGGCCGCAACACCCTCAAGCGCGGAAACTGAAATACCCGTCGTGTTACTCGAAGAACAGAACCGGCCGGGCGAACTGATGCCCGCCTATGAGGATGAACACGGCACCTACATCATGAACTCCAAGGATTTACGGGCGGTCCAGCACGTGGAGAAACTGACGCGGCTGGGTATTGATTCTTTCAAGATCGAGGGCCGCACCAAATCCATCTACTACGTCGCACGCACGACCCAGGTCTACCGCAAGGCCATCGATGATGCATTGGCAGGCCGGCCATTCGACATGGGTCTGATGGATGAACTCGAGGGCATGGCCAACCGCGGTTTCACCGAGGGGTTTTACCGGCGCCACCCGCCCGGTGAATATCAGAATTACGAACGCGGGTTTTCCACCAGTGACAAACAGCAGTTCGTGGGGGCGATCCTTGAATGCGATGAAAACTGGCTGACGGTGGATGTAAAGAACCGCTTTGAGACGGCTGATCGCCTGCAACTTATGACCACGAAGGGAAACATTTCCTTTGATCTACCAACCATCATCGACATCAATGGCATTGCAACCGGTGTTGCACCTGGCTCCGGACACGTGGTTAAAATCCCGTTGCCCGAGGGTATGGAGCCCGCCTGTATCGATGAGTTTTCACTTCTGATCCGCTACCTTCCCCAGCCACCAACGCCCGGTGATGCACCCTAACCAAAAAGACTGAACCATTCCTGATCACTGCTTGACCTGCGTCAAAAACTTGTGTTTCCCGGCAGTTGATAATATGTTTCAACGACACGGTTGTTTTATGCGACACACTGACTGAAAACAACCGCGATAGAATATTGTTATGGATTTCGGCTTTATAGCGGTAAACAAAGAGCCGTACTCTTCAGAATGTGGAATACAAGGAGACCAGGCTCATGAGTTCAGACTTGAAAGTTGTTGCTTCCGAGAAAAAGGAAGATAACGAACCGGAAACAAGCAAGGCAGTCGCCGAAGAAAAAGCCCCCGAAGCAGAAAACGCGGACGACGTCACTGCCGAAATTCTCAGCACGCATCCAAATCTGGAAGACGCATACCTGGGTGGTGATTATTCATCAGCGACCATCAAGAAACTTCGGGAATCTCCGGAATCGATCGGCAAATTATTCAAGGAGGGTAAATACCCGTACACCGACAGGATTGACCGGCCAACTTACGAAACCGAAAAGAAGAAACTCCAGATCGAGCTTTTAAAAGTTCAAAACTGGGTGAAGATGACCGGTCAAAAAATCGTCGTGATTTTCGAAGGCCGTGATGCCGCGGGCAAAGGCGGTACAATCAAGCGGTTCATGGAACATCTTAACCCCCGTGCCGCCAAGGTCGTGGCGCTTGAAAAACCCACCCAGCATGAACTGGGCCAATGGTATTTTCAACGCTATATCGAGCACCTGCCAACCCGTGGTGAGATCTTATTCCTCGACAGGTCATGGTATAACCGCGCTGGCGTTGAGCGGGTCATGGGCTTCTGCACGCAGGTTCAGTACCTCGAGTTTATGCGCCAGTGCCCCGAACTGGAGCAAATGCTGGTCAACTCCAATATCAAGTTATTCAAATACTACTTCTCCGTGACCAAGAAGGAACAACGCGAACGCTTTATATCCAGGGAGCATGATGTTCTGAAGCAATGGAAACTGAGCCCGGTCGATTTGGCTGCCGTCAGTATGTGGAGTGAATATACACGGGCCAAGGAGGCCATGTTCTTCTATACGGATACCGCTGCGTGCCCATGGACCATTATCAAGTCGGACGACAAGAAACGCGCCCGTCTCAACTGTATGCAGGATTTCCTCAGCAGGCTTGACTATCCGGACAAGGATATGGAAGTCGTATCCACACCCGACCCGCTGATCGTGGGCTCACCATCACAGGTTATCCGCAAGGATGTCCACCTGGATGACTGGCCGCATAAGCCGTGATAACAATCCGGGTATGAGCAAACCCGACTATTGCTTCAGATTGTGTGCATGTAGATGTCAACCCGGTTAAAAGCACCTGCACTTTAAGCCGGGTTGATTTTGTTGGTTTTCAGGCGGATGGTAAATCGAGTTTAGCGGTCAATCCGCCGAGTTCACTTCTCGCGAGCTTGAACGATCCGCCGTACAGGGCAGCAATATCTTTCACAATACCAAGGCCCTGACCATGGCCGGGCTTGGAATCGTCCAGGCGGTTGCCTCGCCGTGTTACATTTTCAAATTCTTCATCGACAATACCGGGACCATCATCTTCAAGCACTATTTCAAGCCGGCCATCGTAGGTGCCACAGCTGATGCGTACCCGGCTTTTTGCCCATTTACAGGCATTATCCATCAGGTTTCCGAGCATCTCCTCAAGATCCTGGCCCTCGCCCTTGAACCAGCACCCCTGCAAACGGGAAAGATCAAATGCCAGGTCACGGTCCTGGTATATCCGTTGCATTACGTAGACCAGGTCCTCGGTCGCGCTCTTGATGCTGGCGCGTGAGCCCAGGACCTTTTCCGTGCCATAGGTCCTGGCGCGGGACAAGTAATGATCAACGCTGCGGCTGATATCCTTGGTCTGCTTGAGAATCAGGTCTCTTTGCCCGGCTTCCATCTGGTGCACAGCGTTATTGATTACCGTCAGCGGGTTCTTTACGGAATGCGCCAGGTCACCCAACTGGTTCCTTGCGCGCTTTACCAGTACGGCATTGTGATCGAGAAGATTGTTCAACTCATCCACCAGCGGTTGCACGTCTTCGAGTTGGTCCTCGGGTAGCTTGGTCGCTTTCCCCTCACGGATCTCACTGATACGGTTACTGATCGCTTTCAGGGGTTTAAGTGCGACACGAACCTGCAACACCACAGCCAGCAACAAACCGAGACCCAGCCCCAGGAAGCTGAACAGAATGTGATTTGAATAATCCGCTACATCTTCGGTAATACCCACCGTCGGTGCTGTCGCCAGGAACACCAGCGGCGCACGTTGGGGGTCTATCGCTATTTCAACTACGTGGGCACGCAAAATCTCATCTTGTGGGCCGGCGATTTCGAGAATATCCAAACTGGTGGTGGGTTCCGCTGCTTTCAGGTCCAGGTTGATCTCTCCCAGCGACGGGGAGCGTTTCAGCGTCTTTCCTGCCTGTTTGACTTCCCAGTACCACCCGGAATAGAGCTCCCGATAACGCGGATCACTGGGGTTGAATGACAACCTGAATCTGCCATCCGCTGTAAAGTGGCTGGCGCCAATGAGTTCCTCGAGATGCATACGCACGTGCGCATCATAATGCTCGGCAGTATGTTCACGATGGTTTGCCACCAGCATGGCGGCGGTGAAAGCGAGGGCAATGATGACCCAGATACTGGAAAAGACAATAATGCGGAAGGACAGTGTATTACGCACCGTCATCCAGCCCGCCTATCTGATAACCAAGCCCCCTGCGTGTTTTGATCAGGGTAGAATCCAGCTTCCCGCGCAACCGGTTAATCAGCACTTCAATGACATTTGAATCCCGATCAAAATCCTGATCGTAGATATGTTCAGTCAACTCGGTCTTGGATATCACCTTGTCCGGATGTTGCATCAGGTATTCAAGCGTACGGTATTCAAGCGCGGTCAAATCGATGAGGTTGCCATGCAAGGTGACACGCGCACTGCTGGTATCCAGAACTACACCACAACAGCTGAGAACCGGGCTGGCATGTCCGGATGCGCGCCGGATCAGGGCTTCGAGCCGTGCCAACAACTCCTCAAACTCGAATGGTTTCGCAAGATAGTCATCCGCCCCCGCCCTTAAACCCGTGACCTTTTCACGCCAGGTATCACGGGATGTCA
This sequence comes from uncultured Gammaproteobacteria bacterium, assembly GCA_963704855.1. Lineage (GTDB taxonomy): Bacteria > Pseudomonadota > Gammaproteobacteria > Xanthomonadales > SZUA-36 > SZUA-36. The sequence continues at coordinate 195,740 of CAVPHY010000004.1, read as the reverse complement.
GGATCAATACCGGTACTTCATTTCCGGATGAGCGCAAGCGCTGCAGAACACTCAGACCATCAAGTTTGGGTAAGCCGAGATCCAGGATGATGACATCGTAAGGTTCTGTCTCGGCCAGGAACAGCCCTTCCTCGCCGTCTCCTGCGACATCGACAACGAATCGCTCGTGTATGAGCGTGCTCTTAACCTGACCGGCAAGCTCGGCGTTGTCTTCAACAATTAGCACTCTCATGTACCGCCCCCGTAGAACTTTTAACTGAGCCAACTCCAATGGTATTCTCCAACAAAGGCCTTTCAGTGGTGCTGACCTAGGTCAAGGTTTAACCGTTTGCAACGGTACCCCGGCACCTCCGAGGCATTAACTGCAAAATAACGGAATCCCGCGCGACACCGGGCATTCGTAAACATTCCCGCGTGTGCGGGAATGCTTACTTCGAAATAGCCGGTCGTCACGGACGGGAAATGTCCGTGCGAGTCCCCCATGCAAGTCTCAATGGGTTTTTTTGAAACTGTTAACCACCACAGTTCTCCGGAATTGTCAGACGTGAAAGATAGATCGTCTGGGTTTCAAATTCGGCTGAGTAATTCCCGTTCGGGATAATTTCCACCGTACCGGAATAACATGATGTGAAGGTGAATTTGCCTGTCCCCCACGGATAGCGGGTTACATCCAGCGGGTCGAACGCGGAACCGTAGACCGCGCCCTCGGTTAATTCAAATTCAACCTCAAAGCTGTCACCGTTGAGCATACCCGGGCCAACAAGCCACAACTGCTTACCCAGTGTGTCATAGGTGTAAAAACTGACTGCCACCACGCCGTCTTTTGAAACATCAATCATGAAACCCTCACCGCTGCGTTCCGGCTCATACCAGGTGCCACTGATACCGCTGGTGACGACAAAATCAGATCCGACCAGCTCCTGCAGGTACAGCATCACATCGAGCATGTCCTGTGAGTCCGGAGTACCGATAGTCGAGCGAGTCATGATGGTATCGGGTACACCCCAACGGGCCTTGTGGACAAATTCGCTGTATTTGCCGTCCTGTCTCAGGTAGGCGAGCATACCGCCCTCCGGATGACCGCCGTTAGCACCCTGAAAGTCCACGGCAGGATCACCATGGCAGGCCTGGCAGTTTGTTGCATAAAACGTGAGTCCGTCCGTGGCGTTGGCGCCGCTATTGATGATGTACTCCACGGGGTCCTTGTCTTGAACGACTTCCTGGAAATAGAACTTGGGGTCGGCATCGCCGAAGTTGATAAAGTCCACCAGGCATTCGAGTTGATCCTGGGTCAGCACGATATCACCGGCATTGGCGCCGGTGGTGGAAAAGTCCGGGTGCAAGTTACCCAGGCTAAATCCTGCCGCATGGGCCACGGGGTCCACACTCAGCTCAACCCAACTACCCGAGCCATCCTCGAAGGCACGACCGGTGCCGGTATGCAGTATTTGTTCCGTGTTGATGTGGTAGTAATTACCCAGGCCCGGTGCAATAAGGCGGGAGACCGTATTCGAGTCACCGAGGCCGGCATTGGGCCGCTCTGCGGTACGCGTACGGCGGACGTAACCGCCATAAATGCCGAGACGATCCCAGCCATGGCAGGATTTGCAGCGAAGGTAATCCTTCTCCGTTTCACCGGCCGGCATACCGCTGCCGCCGCCATCCGTGCTGGTCCAGTTGTCGTAGGCCAGGGCGCCCAGCGTAATGCAGGCTTCCGGTTCAGGCTTGGCCTGGGCAGTAGTGGACCACCCCAGGTACAGCAGTGGAATTAAAAGACCACTAAATATTGATATTGATTTGGCTTTGTTTCTCATATCTCACCTCGCGAGAGACCTGGTGGGGCCCGTCCTCGTCCGTCGGGACTGGCGCAGCGAATTAATATATTAAGAATTTATCATGTAGCTCATTAAAGGAAGCTGAAGGCCGCTTTAAGCTGACGTTAAGTTCTACCTGCTCTATAACAAACAAGGGTCTGTGATCGATCGCAGACCCTTGTAGGTTATACAACCGCATATTCCGGCTATTTCTTCTTGGGTTTCGGTGGTTTACCGTTATCCTCGGGTTCTGCCCATGGATCACCCGCGTAACCCAACTGCTCCCAGTTAAGCACCCAGCTGAGGCTGGTATGACAGTCCTGGCATTTGAACGCATCCTCTGCCGGCAACACGGAGTGGGTGATGCTGAAGTTCATATCTTCTGTCTTCAGTGTCGCATGCTTATAGACCTTGCGCATTTCATCAACCGTCACGGTGCCGTCACCATCAGCATCTGCGGCCTTAACTTCCGGCACGGGGATGATATCGTCATAGGCTGATCGTTTCGTCCTGACGAACCAATCCACGCTCACAGCGTTGAAAGGATAGATCTTGGCACCTGGCGCATTGCGCCGCTCGGTATAACCCAGTATCGGCAGGTCAAAATCACCGGAAGCCCCGGGGCCGGTATTGTCGTACCACTTGTGCTCCGGCAGCCAGCCCTGTTTACGCAAGGTGGTTACCGGTTTTCCTGTACTCGTGAATACGTTCCACTGCCGTCTTGCAAGCGCGTCATTCGGCCGCAGGCCGGTATGGCAGGTCTCGCAAGCCACCTTTTCGGTGTGGTAATTGAGTTCTATCCCTGTCGCGCTATCGTCGTGGGGTAGAGGACCGTGACCTTTTAGCGTTTCATCGCCATCGTGGCAGGCTTGAATGCAGGTAAGCGTTCCCTTCATCGTCTCTTCAGTGGTATCCATCGCTGTTCCCTTCTTGAACTGGTGGGTACTGATGCCGTCTTCTTTGGGGTTGAAGTGGCAACTCTGGCACAGTAAACCCTCCGCGATGTGCACATCATTGAAAGCATCAAAATCGTCACCGCGCTTGGAAATATCCTTCTTGTGGCAGCCCATACACTTGGCTACGGTCACTTCATGGTCCAGATCCGTCGGTGTTGCCGAAATGTGGCATTTGGTGCAGATGGGCTCATCCTTGTCGGCGTCAGTGCTCCAGGCAGCGCCGATATGACAGGTGCTGCAGTCGCGCTTGGTCGTGTCGTACCAGCCTTCAATACCACCCTGCTGGTAATAACTGAAGTTGGGCAGGGCGCACCACTTCTCCAGCATGCCCGTGCCGGTGCCGTAGCCCAATTGACCGTGATAGGAAGCCTCAACCGCCTTGGTCTGATCATCCAGCGCCGACGCGGTTGCCAGCGGCAGTGTGATCAGGGCGAGAATGGAGGCGTATAGTCTTAGCTTGACATTACGTCGTACGTTCATGATTAACCTCCTCGAAAATTACTTTGGCCAGAAGCGGGCCACCTCCGGGTGGCCCGCTGGTTTTTTGCACGCCTTTTCGTGCGCTTTCAGTTACAAACCACTACTCGTCCGTGACCTCTTTCTGCGTTCCCGGCAGGGTGTAATCACAGCCTTCTGTCGCACAGAACCAGTCATCGATCCACCAGATACGCCGTGCCATGGCTGCAGACTCGGCGATCTCGCTTTCGTAGTCGTCGTCGTCTGCAAAGACCCACTGCGTCCAGACACCGTAAAGCTTGGAGCTGTCTGGATTGGCTACCAGGTTGGCCTCGCTGGAGTGTGTATCGCCGCCGGTGTTCATGTTGTCGAACTCGTTGCAGAAACCCGAGCCTTCAACCACCGTACCGATAACGAACTCGTCTTCGTGCGGATCGCTCGGGTAGCACTCGTCCGGATTGGCGAATTCAGTATCCGTCTCCGTCCAAACTACATAGTCATCACCGAAGCTTTCGGCGCGGCTGTAGAACAGGTCGAGCGGTTCCGCTTCACCCTCTTCCACGGTGCTGTTGTCACCGATCTCGAAAACCATGAAGTAACGGGATGGATCCCTGAGGTCAGAGTCGTAGTCAGCTGACAGGTCGTCGCAGGTGAAGATTGTCCCGTCTTCTCCAGCGGCCATTTCTTCAGGCACTACTGCAAACAGACCGTCCGTGCAGCCTTCTACAATGCTTACACCCCTTGGTCCGCCGGCTTTTGCCATACGTGGATCAAGGGTGGTAAGACGCATTGCCCTGTGCTGGGTCACGTTGCGGGCATGCTCGTTAGCGCCTGCCGCGAACTCGTAACAGGCTGTCGGCTCTTCGCGTTCACCCGGAATGGTCTCTGTGGGACGGTAAGACTCACAGGTGACGGTGCCGTCGCCGCCGAATGCGATACCATCACTGGCCGATCCTTCTGCCGGCGTTGTAGTCCAGGTTTCACCACCGTCAAAGGAGCGACGTACGTACAGGTCATAACGGTCGTTGCCCTTGGCGTTGAGACGCCAGTTGGGTGACCAGCCATACAGGAACATCACGAAGTCACCGTCGATGAAGCCCCTGTGGCCCTTGGAGACATCCAATGGGTTGTACCAGGATTGATCCCTCAGGTTGACGAATTCATCCGTGCGGTCGTCCGTTGCACAGTCAACTGCATCCGTGAGATCGCTTCCGAGGACCGTGTAGTCGGATGGGCACTGATGCCAGGTCAGGACCCGCATGGTATTACCCAGCTGGGATTCCTCACCCTCGTTCTTTATGTAGCCCTGCAGGATCGGATTGGTGTCACCGATGCCGTAACTCGTCCCGGTGGTGAAGTCCACCGTCGGGCAAGCTATCGAGGCACCATCTGCGCCGTCATCGATGCAGGTATCCGGTACGACACCTGAGAGGTTGGTGGCCGGATCGAGGCAGATACCTTTGGGATAATACGGGTTATACGATTCGTTAGTATCCCCAACCACCAGGTCCCATTCCTCACACGCCATATTCTCAAAGGCGAAGGGGTTGTCCACCGCAGGATCGAAGGGATCCGGCACCACGAAACGCCGCAGCATGGTGTCGGCCGGTCCGCCCTGGCGCATGTTTCCCTGTTTCCAGGAGGAGATGGCTGCCAGACGGCCGATACTGTTCTCGGCTCTGCCGACGCCCTGCGCCAGCAGGCTGGCGCGGCGGGCGATTTCGGTATTGATGATATCGAAGTTGTAATCACCATAGTCCTCCATCTCCGCAGTGCTCATCAGGCCGAACATTTCACCGGTTTCCCAGTAGACCTCACCCTGGTTGAGCATATTGCCCTGGCTGACCAGGTTTTCGAGCAGGCTGTTCGGGTTATCGATACCCGCGGAGGTGTCCGGGGTGCCCATGTCGAAACTGAAGTACCACTGGTTCTTGCCGATTTCCTCGGTGCAGGTCAGCGTGGAGTCTTCCTCGCAAATATCTGCATAGCCGTCTGCGGTGGCTAACAGGCCGTCCGGCTCAAAGAAGTACTTGCCAAGACCCTTGGATTCCTCGGCTGCCATGATCACCCAGGCGCTAATGTCGGTGACATCGTCATCTGGGTTCGTGTCCTTGTCATAACTCTGCAGCGAGGTACGTGGCCGGGTCAGGGACGTGTTGGCGCGGTTGGGCAGGTCTGCAACGAGGTCGCCATTGGTGTCAGCGACGCATATTGCAGTGACGTTATCAGGAATGCCGTCTTCTGGATCGTTATCAGGCCCGGTTCTTATTTCGACCGTGTCAGCGCACTGGTCCTTCAGACCGAATTGAGAGGCGGCAATCGGGACTTCTTCAGTGGCTTCATAGACGCAGTAGACGGGCGGGATGCCAGTGTCTGGATCGTCATCAAGCGGATTACACTTGGCGTTGTTGGACAGACGCATCGGCACTGCCATGGGCACGTATACCTTGGGTCGCCCGGTGCCACCTTCCTCTGAGTCTTTATCCAGACTCGCATCCTGAATGCGGATGGGCGGAATAACGTAATCCCCTTCCACATCGGCCACCGTAGGATCTTCGACGATATCGAAGTACTCTTCGTTGATAAATGAGTACCAGGCATCCGTCTGGCTATGGGCAACTGCGCCACTCCAGCCTTCACCCGGGCCTAAGCCCTGGCCGGGTCGCAGCCCATCGGGGTCTTCCTGCCAGGTGATGACAAAACCGGCACCCTTGACGCCATGTACTTCGATGCGGTTAACATCACGCCGACCGGAGGTCAGACGCTCTGCCTTGGTCCACACCATATGGGAGGATTCCACGGCAGGTTCTTCATCGGTTCCAGTTCTGGGGTCGTCGCCCGGCAGCAATACGCCGCGAGAAGTCCAGACACAACCGTAGGGCACTATGCCGGCCTGCGGATAACCCTCCTCGGCGAAGTCGACCGAGCCCTGGCTTCCTTTAACGCCAAAGGCGTCAACCAGGTAGAGGTCGTCTACTACTGTTTCTCCATCGATAGTGCTGGTAAAACCTGGCAAACCGTCAAGTCCCAGATCGGTATTGCCGTCACGAATCAAGTTGGTGATGGCAGCTAACTGGGCCGCCTTTTCTTCAGCGCTCCGCCCGTCGTTATCGGCATCCGTATCGTCCTGGGCGGTCGTCAGCGTGTAAGCTGGCTGGCCCTGATCGCAGTAACGGCTTGGCCATGCCACCAGGGTCTTGTTGCCAACGGTGGCCTGGAACACGTTGTAGCTTCCGCCGGGATAGTCGTTCAGGTCAACGGGCGCACCCAGGCAATTTTCGATGGGCTCGTGGCTCACCGGATCTACGACAGACAGGGACGGGCCAATTAAGACATCGCCATCGTTGTCTGTGTACTCTGCGGCAACGACACATGGATTGGTATCTTTTTTGAATAGTTTGTCGTACGAAAAGCTGCCGTCGCGTGCGGCCTTGACGATAGCGACCAACTCGCCGGTGATGGCGTTAATGATGCTGACCCTGGCTTTGTACACTGCATTCACGCCTTCGATACTGAGGTCACCCATCTTCTTGTTCTTAGGGTCCCAAATGGCATGAGTAATCGTCGGGCCGATTTCGACCGGACTCTCTTCTGACCATACGGCGTCATGGCAGCTATAGCAGGACGGCACCTCGGCAACGCCCTGCAGGCCCTGGCCATGACACTCGGCGCAATGCGCTGTGTATGGCGCGTCGTAACCCTTAGCGTGAGGGACCACGAAGGCGGTTCCCAGGTCGATTTTGTGATCGCTGGGTAGCGGATCCTTGTTACTGGGCTTGTGGTCATCCTCGATATTGAAGGAACTCTCTACCGCGGAATCGGACAGGTTGGTCTTCTTCCAGGTCAGGCCGTCGTCAAGGCTCACCGCGGCATAGGTGTCGAACCACCGGTGGGCGAACGCGGTATGCGGAACCTCGAACTGGGGTCCGTACAGGAAGACGTTGACCAGGGGTTTGGCAACCTCTAGTTGCTCAACAAAAACCGTACAATCTGCAGGAGCACCGGTTTCATCAGTCGTGTCTCCACCGGTCACCTGGTTGTCGATATCACAGTATGTGATGAGTCCCGTTTCATCTGTGCCGGCAGGCGTGCCATTTGCTTTCTGGGCCGGAACGTAAAACTCCATCATATCGGTGAAGGCGTGCTCGGCTTCCGGCAGCTGCTCGTTCAGAATATCCTGGTCGAAGAGCGGGACATTGATGGTCCTCGACATATTCTTGTTGGTAATGGCGCCGTCATCGGCGCCAGCTGCGCCGCTCAAGGCAATCGCAACTGTAGCTAAACAGATAGTAATAAATCGGAGTCGTCTCATCTTAAATTCTCCTCAGAATCGGCAAAATAATCGACTGGTCTTTGCACTATTTCGGCCAGCCGCCCTAAATACACCCTTTGCCCGGCAAACGCCGGAACGGCCATTTCGCTAGTTACAGATGGATTCCCTTCCGTGAAACATTATTATTTTGATATATAGATAGCATTTGCATCTTTAACCTACGCTTAAATAATTTTTAAGCTAAATTTAAGTTTCCAAATTCTGTGAAGGACTTTTTCAGGAGATATTTGAGCGCGCTGTCTTCGCGCATAGCGTTTGGGCTAGCCATTTGAAAGAGGCTGGAATGGAAATGTTAATTACATTACGTGCATACGAAATGTAATGAATATTGGACGATATATAATTCTGAATTTAATACAAAAAAGTCATTTAACAGGTCATTACTAAGACTCTTCCAGTTCACCCCAACGTTTGAAAGCAGCTTCCAGCTCAGCTTGAACCTCGGCCAGTTCCAGGTTTACACGCTGCACTGTCTCACTATCAGACTGGTAGAAACCGGGTTCAGAAATTTTCTCGACCAGTTGTGATTGTTGTTTTTCAAGCTTTTCAATTTTTCCCGGCAGGCTTGCCAACTCGCGCTGGTCCTTGTAGGAAAGCTTTGGTTTTTGAACACTCGCTTTCGACTTCACGGCGGTGCTGTTGTCCTTTGCAGGTTTGGCCGTTTTTGAACCCAACGCCGTGGCTTCTGACAAACTGCCGCCGCGGGCCTGCCAGTCACTGTATCCACCCACGTACTCGTTAACATTGCCCTCGCCATCGAGCACGATCAGGCTGGTGATGACGTTGTCCATGAACACCCGGTCGTGGCTGACCAGTAACACGGTGCCTTCAAACTCCAGCAGTATTTCTTCGAGCAACTCCAGCGTCTCGATATCGAGGTCATTGGTCGGTTCATCCAGTACGAGCAGGTTCGCGGATTTACTGAACAGGCGCGCCAGCACGGCCCGGTTCTGCTCACCGCCTGATAGCGCTTTAACCGGCATACGCACGCGGTCCGGGCTGAACAGAAAATCGCCCAGGTAGGAGATCGCGTGACGGCGCCTGCCGCCGATCTCGATAAAATCCTGACCGCCGCAGACGTTGTCGATCAGGTTTTTTTCCGGATCGAGGTGTTCGCGTAACTGGTCCGAGTAGGCCACTTCAAGCTTGGTGCCACGCGCCACCGTGCCAGATGTGGGTTGTAACTCACCCAGCAGGATCTTCACCAGCGTGGTTTTACCAGCGCCATTGGCGCCAACGATACCGATCCGGTCACCGCGCTGGATAACGGTGGAAAAGTCCCTGATCACCTGGTTATCACCAAAGCGGTGACCGATATTCTCAAGCTCGACAACGATTTTGCCGGACCTGTTCGCATCCTCCACCATGAAACCGGCCCGGCCCGAACGCTCCCGCCGCTCGCCGCGCTCCTGCCGAAGTGCTTCCAATGCCCGCACCCGGCCTTCGTTACGGGTTCGCCTGGCCTTGATCCCCTGGCGTATCCAGACTTCTTCCTGGGCCAGTTTTTTGTCGAACAGTTCGTTCGCCCGTTCCTCCGCCAGCAACTGTTGCTCACGGTGACGCAGGAAGCCCTCGTAGTCCCCCTGCCACAGGGTCAGGTGGCCCCGGTCCAGTTCGGCCATCCAGTTGGCCACGTTCTGCAGGAAGCGCCGGTCGTGGGTGATCAGTATCAGCGCACCCTTGAAATTACGCAGTTGTTCCTCGAGCCACCGTATCGCCGGGATATCCAGGTGATTGGTGGGTTCGTCCAGCAACAGGATGTCCGGTTTGCTGACCAATGCCTGCGCCAGTGCCACCCTGCGGCGCCAACCGCCTGATAACTCCGACATGGCGGCATCCGCCGGTAACTCCAGCTGGGTTATCGTGGTCTCCACACGCTGCTGCAAGCGCCAGCCATCCAGTGCTTCCAGCTTTTGCTGGACATGCGGCCAATGCGCTCATATCGGTTGAGGTCTGCCGATTGTATAAGGTGATGATACTCGGCCAGAAGACGGCCGGTTTCGGCCAGACCCGAGGCTACCACATCGTAAACCGTCTGCTCATCGGCGTCCGGCAGATCCTGTTGCAACCAGGCAATACGGGTGCCGGGTCGCAGCCAGCGTTCGCCAGTGTCAGGTACGATCTCACCGGCCAGCACTTTCAGCAGCGTGGTTTTACCGGCGCCATTGCGGCCCAGCAGGCCAATCCGGCTGCCCTTGGTAATACTGAAATCCACCCCGTCCAGCAGGGCCAGGTTTCCATAGTGAAGGGAGGCGTTGTCGAGACGTAGCAAGGGCATATCGTGAACCACTGGCGAGTAAGGCAGCGCATTCTACGCTCCGGGCCATTATTTGTCCCAGTTTTGTTAAAAATGGCAACTGACAGGCGGTCGGGATGTTTTTATATGCACCCGCCCCCTGTTGGCGGGTAAACTTGGTGTATCTGTTTTCAAGGAGTGTCGCAATGAAGTATTTGCATACCATGGTAAGAGTGACCGACCTGCCGGAATCTTTGGATTTCTATTGCAACAAGCTCGGTTTGGTCGAATTGAAACGTCATGAATCAAGCGCCGGTCGCTTCACGCTCGTCTATCTCGCGGCACCGGGTGATGAAGACGCCCAGCTCGAACTGACCTGGAACTGGGACCCGGAAGTTTACAGCGGCGGGCGAAACTTCGGACACCTGGCCTACGCTGTCGAGGACATCTACGCCCTGTGCCAGAAGCTGATGGACGAGGGTGTCACCATCAACCGCCCCCCGCGGGATGGTCACATGGCGTTCGTGCGTTCACCCGACGGCATCTCGATCGAACTGCTGCAGAAGGGCGCATCATTGCCGGCGCACGAACCCTGGGCTTCAATGCCGAGTGTCGGCAGCTGGTAACAGCCCCCCAACTTTCTATTACCGGGTGCCGGGGGTGCCGGGAGGCACTCTACGGCATGGGCCCAGGCATGCTTGTATATTGGATATGGGACATCAATAAACACTGAGTTATAATTTTCCTGGCAGAAAGGATACGAACCATCGTTACTTACACTCTAGAGCACCCCGAAAAGGGTCATATCGAATACCGTGACAGGAAACGCTACCTGTGGTTGCTGTCGGTATTCCTGCCCCTGTTGCCGCTGCTGGGAATCTTTTCTGTATTTCCGCTACGGCTACGAGTGGCTATTGATTGTTCCCCTGTTTATTAACTACATCGTGATTCCAGTGCTCGACTGGCTATTTGGTTCTGACACCAACAACCCGCCGGAAGAAATCGTTCCGCAACTGGAAGAGGACCGTTACTACCGCTACCTGACATGGATTGCCGTACCACTGCACTTCGTCACCCTGGTGGCGGTTGCATGGTTTGTCGGCAGCCACGATTTAAGCGCCGGGGCCGTGCTGGTCATGGCGATTACCGCCGGCGCATACAGTGGTCTGGGTGTCAACACGGCCCACGAGCTTGGCCACAAGAAGACGGCTTTGGAACAATGGCTGGCCAAGGTCGCGCTGACCATCCCCGCCTACGGACACTTTTGCGTGGAACACAACCGCGGCCACCATCGCTTCGTAGCGACACCGGGCGACCCCGCGAGTGCGCGTATGGGTGAATCGATCTACAGGTTTGCCCTGCGCGAGATCCCGGGCGCATTCCGGCGTGGCTGGCAGGTCGAGTCAGAACGTCTCAACCGCAGTGGCCTGGCCACCTGGAGCGTACACAACGACATCCTCCAGTCGTACGCCGGCAGCCTGCTATTACAGGGCGGCCTGATCATCGCCTTTGGCTGGATCATGGTTCCTTTCCTGGCCATCCACAATGTCTGGGCCTGGTTTCAGCTGACCAGCGCCAATTACATCGAACACTACGGCTTGTTACGCGGGCAGGACGACAACGGCCAGTATGAGCGCTGCCAGCCGCACCATTCCTGGAATGCAAACTTACACCTTCAGCAACATCGTGCTGTTTCAGCTGGAGCGGCATTCGGACCACCATGCCAACTCCTCGCGCCGATACCAGAGCCTGCGAAATTTTGACGATATTCCCGAACTGCCCAATGGCTATTTCGGCACCTACCTGATCGCCTACATTCCGCGTCTCTGGTACCGGGTGATGGATAAGCGCCTGCTGGCTCTACCGCATATCCGCGGCGACCTCGGCAAGGTGAATATCGAGCCCGGAAAGCGTGATCTTATTTATGCGAAATACGGCAAGGGCCAGGAGCCCGGCCTGGCCGCTACCTGAAAACGTCAAACATATAACTGTACTTGAGTATGATTTCGCGGCCGGTCGGCAGTGCATCGACTCCGCTTTCATCGAACTCGTTATAGACGAGGTACAGACCGGTATTTGCCGTTCTCAGCCAGGAAAAACGCAGGTTGGTGCTAAGCGTTTCGTGATCATCGTTATACTGCATCAACAACTGCAGCAGAATCTTGGGTGTAAATGAGTAAGAAAGACGCAAACGCGACAGCGTGACTGAAAAGTCCCCGCCTTCGACCGGCAGTTCATAATTATTGTAATTGACCGACAAACTGGAACTGAACTTGTCACCGATACGGTAACTGATCGATGGTGACAGGATCAACCGGTCACCTCCAAACTTTTCACCCACCGTTGCGCTCATTCCAAACGACAATGGTTGTGACTCATCCGTGCTGAAATACAATGCCACCTCGCTGCCATAATAGGTGCCGGGCTCAATCCATACATCATCGATAATATCAAACCGTTCCCTGATCCCGTCACGGAAGATGTTATAGCCCGTATGCAATTCATATCCGTTCTTCCATTCCCAGTGTACGTCGAGGTGCAGGTAACCGGTTTCCACGAAATCATCAAAATCCCAAAAACGCCGGTAACTGTAATGTGGGCGTACTTCCAGCAGGCCCCATAAATCATCCGGACGAATTCGCATGAGGCTGTTAAAGGCATACTTGTGATACGCGGTACGTGTCAGGAAACCCACCTCCGGATTGAAGTTCGCCTGCACCTCGGTGTACTCGATACCATGGCTCCACTCCGGGGAATCATAATTTCCCTTTATTGAGTAAGCGAAGTCATCGTCATCAAGCCCCGGGGTATCGGTCTTTGACAGCCAGCCGTTGATCTGGGTGAACTCACCGATAGCCCACCGGCCATCAAGACCATAGGTGCGGTTCTTATCCTCTGACTCCGGGGTAAGCCAGGAGCCATCGCCGTTACGTTCGACAAAAATCGCACCAAGCGATGAACGCTTGCCAATCTCCTGGTTAACCCGTGCGACCGTAAAAGCGTTCCCAGGCGCAACATCATCGACCGCCTCGGAGGCCATGTACAGGAAACCGACATTGGTGTGCTCGCCAACCTTGCCGGAAACACGCGCTCCACCCTCGATCGGAATCACATCGCCATCATCCCCAATGCCTATGCGCCGGCTGAAAAAGAGTTGGGCCTCACCGCTGTTGCCAACGGTAAACTGCCCTGCGTTCTCGAGGAAAAACGGACGCTTTTCCGGGAAGAACAGGTTGAAGCGATCGAGGTTGACCTGCTGTTCATCCGCTTCAACCTGGGCGAAATCGGTGTTGTAGGTTAGGTCAAGTGTCAGGCTCGGCGTGATCGAATACTTGGCGTCAACCCCGAACTCCGTGTCGGTCTGCGTACCATCCAGTTCACCACCCCGGCCTGCACGGACCAGGCCATAGGGAGTGATTTTAAGGTTCCGGGTGGCTGACGGTGAAATACCTTCGATGGTACCGGCCTCGGAGACCCGGTTGAGGTTGTACTGCCGTGACAGCGGCGCCCAGTACACCACCTCGTTGTTGCGGCGGATATTTCTCTGAAAATTGATACCCCATGTCTGGTTCTCACCCTTGCCGTAACGCAGGCCCTTGAAAGGGATGCGCATTTCGGCACTCCAGCCAATTTCAGAAATCCTGGCCGTTACTTCCCAGCTCGCATCCCATTCCAGGTTGAAGCCCAATGAACCGTTGGAAGCCTCCTTGACTACCTGGGCATCGTATTCCATGCCGACGGGATTCGTGCCGAAGATGTACCCGTTCTGCTTGTCCAGCATGCCATCGATGATGACACGGAAACTGTCGCTTTCACCAAGGTCCTGGTCACGCCGGCCATCGGTGACGATAATGCCATCCGGGTTGTCATCGTAGGCGACCATACCGATGTACAACGCGTCACCCAGGAAGCCGATGTATACCTCGGTTCTCTGGGTAGCAGGCTGCCCCTCGTTGGGCTGGACCTGCCAGAAGCCCGTGGCTGCCGTTACGCCCTGCCAGGCAGGGTCGGCCAGGATTTCACCATCCAGTACCGGTGCTTCTGAAAGTTCGGATGCCTGCATCACGGGCCGTGGGGCCGATATGCCTTCTGCAAATACGGTGCCGGCGGCGCCAATCGAGATAGCGATGACCGCTATCCAGACACCGCCAGGGTTTAAGATAGTCCTTTTCTGGCACGAGCTTCATCCTTGAATATATAATTCTGTGGCATGATGAATGTTAGCCTCCAAAGCCGGGGCGAAGCCGGGCAGATAAACGGTCAACTTGAAGGCATCTGACGGGCAAATCCCCGGTTGGAATTATCTCATGATTTGCCCGCAGAGTGGTATATTAGAGAACATTAATAGACGATATTTCTCGTTTATTATCACAGCTGACCAGAACCGTTGACACAATCGCCAGGAGACCGCCATGACCAACCAAACTGTCAAACCCTACAAGTCATGGGACTTGCCCACCCGCCTGTTTCACTGGATCAATTTTCTGTGCGTCATAGTACTCAGCCTGCTGGGTCTGATCATGCTGAACAAGGGCTCAATTGGTCATGCTGATCACCGGAATGGTACGCGCGGCACCGATATCTATTACCCGCCATTGGGCAAGCTGTTTGCCAGCCAGGTGGCTGCACAAGGGGTATCACCAGCGGACATCAAGCCCTACGACAAAACCGGCACAGATGAGACTAAACTGGCCGAAATGCAGGCGTTCAAGAAGCCGTTTGGGCAGATACACGTTCAGGAAAACCGTCAGTATTTATGAATATCATTCGCAGAACTTTCCCTGTCGGGCCATTGCAATGCAACTGCACGATCCTGGGCGATACCGAAAGCGGAACCGGTTATGTCTTTGACCCGGGTGGTCATGCCGAAAGCATCATGGCGGCAGTGGACGCCATGGGGTTGAAAATCATCGGCATTATCCACACCCATGCGCACCTGGACCACATACTGGCTGCCGGCGAAATCAAGCGCCGCACCGGCGCACCGGTCTGGCTGCACCGCTCCGACAAGAACCTCTGGGACACGCTCGACATCCAGTGCAGGATGTTCAATATCCCCTACACGCCGGTGCCTGACCCCGATCACTGGATCGAGGATGAACAGGACCTGGAATGCGGCGGTTGCTGTATCCACACACCGGGTCATACCGCCGGTTCGACGAGCTTCTACTTCGAAAAGACCAGGCTCCTGATCGCAGGCGACACCCTCTTCCAGGGCTCGGTTGGCAGAACGGATTTTGCCGGCGGCGATGCCGCGGCGCTCAAGCGATCGATCCAGCAACGCATCTACAAGCTGGATGAATCTTCGACAGTCATCACCGGTCACGGCCCTGAGACCACCATCGGTCAGGAAATGCGTTTTAACGCCTATGTACGCGCGTATTGATTTGCCCTTGTTCCAGCCGCCGTAAGCCCTTACTATCCGCGCCCAAACCAGTAAATGAGTGTATTTGTGCCTGCTTTATCCTTCAGACCCGGTCAGCGCTGGGTCAGCAACACCGAATCCGAATTGGGTCTTGGCATCGTTCTCGAGGTGGCCCACCGCCGTGTCGAGATGAGCTTCCCCGCTTCCGGTGAGAAACGCGTCTATGCCGTCGACAATGCGCCTTTGAGCCGCGTGCGTTACGAACCTGGGCAGGAAATAAGCACCCGTGAAGGCCATCAGTTGCTCATCAGCGAGGTCGAGGAACACAACGGTTGCCTGGTTTACCTGGGCAGCGATGAAAACGGACAACTTACGGTGGTACCGGAACTTGATCTGAATAGCTTTGTTCAATTCAGTAAACCACAGGAGCGGTTGTTTGCGGGACAGATCGACAAGCACCGTGCCTACCAGCTACGCCTGGACACTTTGCGCTATTACCGCGAACAACAGCAAAGCCCGGTGGCGGGTCTACTGGGTGCGCGCATTCAGCTTCTGCCGCATCAACTCTATATCGCCAACGAAATTGCAAGCCGCTATGCACCCAGGGTGCTGCTGGCCGATGAGGTCGGCCTTGGCAAGACCATCGAAGCAGGCCTGATTATTCACCAGCAGCTGATTACCGGCCGTGCCAAGCGGGTACTGATCGCAGTGCCCGATAGCCTGGTGTATCAATGGCTGGTGGAAATGTTGCGGCGCTTCAGCCTGCTTTTTACCATCGCGGATGAAGAGCGCTGCGTTGCACTGGTGGAATCGGGCGCTGAAAATCCTTTCGAAACTGCCCAGTTGGTACTTTGCAGCGTTTCGTTTCTGAGCGGGCAGCCAGCGCGCCTTGCGCAGGCTGCACAAGCCGGTTGGGATCTGCTGGTGGTTGATGAAGCCCACCACCTGGAATGGAACGGACAACAGGCGAGTCCCGGCCTACCTGGCGATTGAAACTTTATCGCAACGCACCAAAGGCCTGTTGTTGCTCACAGCCACCCCCGAGCAACTGGGTATCGAGGGCCACTTCGCCCGCCTGCGCCTGCTTGATCCGGCCCGTTACTTCAGTATCGACGGTTTTATTGAGGAAGAGACCCGCTACGCGCCGGTGAATGAACTGGTACAGCGCCTACTGGCGGAGGATGGCCTGCAACAACTCGCGAGCAAATCCGTTCAGAAACAACTCGGGAAGTTCCTCGGTAAAGCGGCGCTCTCGGCGCTGAACTCCGAACTTGAGAGCGATGAATCCGGGCCTGAAGCGGTACTCGGCCGCCTGGTTCGTGAATTGCTGGACCGGCACGGCACAGGCAGGGTGCTGTTCCGCAATACGCGCGCCTCGGTTACGGGTTTTCCCCAGCGCGAATTTCATCCGCACCTGTTAGACGCACCTGCGCAAATGAGCCTGGAGGCAGGTGCTGCTCCTGCGGGCCTGGATGATATCGAGCCGCAACTGAAAGCGGAGCTGTTACTGGGTGAACAATGGCTACAGTTGGATCCAAGGGTGGATTGGCTGGTCGATTTTTTAAAACAACAGCGCGGCGAAAAAATCCTGGTGATCTGCGCCAGGGCCGAAACGGCTCTGGAACTCGAGCAGTACCTCAACCTCAAACAGGGTGTTCACTCGGCGGTGTTTCACGAGGGCCTGTCACTGGTTGCGCGCGACCGCGCGGCCGCCTATTTTGCTGATATGGAACAGGGTGCACAGGTACTCGTGTGTTCCGAGATTGGCAGCGAGGGACGCAACTTCCAGTTTTCAAGTCAACTGGTTTTATTTGATCTGCCTCTGAACCCGGATTTGCTTGAACAACGCATCGGCCGTCTCGACCGGATCGGGCAGCGCCACGAGGTGCTGATCCATGTGCCGTTTTATCAGCACAGCGCACAACAGGTATTGCTGCGCTGGTACCACGAGGGCATCAACGCGTTCGAGTCAACCTGTGCAATCGGGCAGACGGTTTTCAACGAGTTTGCGGACACCCTTTACGAGTGCCTGCTTCGTCCTACTGACACCGACGCGTTGGAAGACCTGCTGCAACAGACCCGCAGGCACTCCAGGGCGTTGCTCAAGACCCTGCAGGAAGGCCGCGACCGTTTGCTTGAACTGAACTCATGCAACAACGACCGTGCCGACCGGATTATCGAGGATTTGCACGATCAGGAGCAGCGGCATGTCCTGTCCAGCTATATGGAACGCGTTTTTGACCAGTTTGGCGTCGAGCAGGAGCATCACACGGCCAACAGTGTCGTGCTGCGTCCCGGTGAACACATGACCGGGCACAGTTTTCCTGCATTGCCCGAGGATGGACTCACGGCGACTTACCAGCGCGACCTGGCCCTGTCACGGGAGGATTTTCATTACCTGACCTGGGAGCACCCGATGGTGACCGGGGCCATGGATATGGTCATGAGCGGCGAATACGGCAACACGGCTTTTTGCAGTATGAAACTCGCCCCTTTCAAAGCAGGCACGATTTTGCTGGAGGCTATTTTTACCACGAGTTGCCCTGCCCCAGCCGGCCTGCAACTGCATCGTTACCTGCCTCTGAACATGACCCGTATCGTCATTGATAGCCAGGCCAACGACCTCAGCGAGTTGCTCACCGAGAAACATTTCAACAGGCTGGGTCAGCCCGTACGCTTACACAATGCACAGGAATTTATCCGGCATACGCGTCAGAAGATCACCACCATGATCGACCATGCGGAAAAGCTCGCGGCACAACGTGAGGCATCGATTGTCGATACAGCCAGGCAACAGGTGCAAACACTGCAGCAATCAGAACTAAAACGCCTGCGGGCCCTGGCCGAAGTCAACCCGAACATACGCCAGGAAGAAATTGATCACCTGCAGGCGGAAACCGTTGAGTTGCAGCACTACCTGGCCTCCACCCACTTGAAACTAGAAGCGCTGCGGATCGCTGTGATTACCGAATAAGCGCCCGCCTCCGGGTTTCAGGTTTGAGGTCGTGTCCCTAAAGCCCCGTTTTGTACTGACCCTTCAATGCGAAAACTTGCTGTTGCCAGATCTTTTCAAAACGGTCCGGATTTGCAACGGGCGCGCGGATGATCTCCATGGCCAGGTCCCGCTGTTGTTGTGTACTGCTGGGTTTACTGAAAATATTCAGCGCGCCGGCGGACATATCACGCACCATGAAGTCGAATATCTGCTCAAGCAGGTTCTCTTCAACCTTGAAATATGGCGCATTTTCCAGGATCAATTGACCATAGGCGACCAGGCAGAAGCACTCTCCAAGCGCCAGCAGGTAATCGATATCACTGGCCTGTTTCTTGTCCGGTCCGGCCTTGAGCAGGAGGCACCGGAAAGCTTCGATCTGCCTTTTGAACAACTCGACGTTGGGTGATTCGACCGTTTCATAGGCCAGGCGGTAATCATGAAAAAGCACCTTGCCAAGGCCCCGTGTGGGCCCCTGGTCAAACAGGAATGTATCATCGGCGGTTTCGATACATTTACCCACTGCGGGGAACTGCGTCGGCTCAAACAGGAAGTTTTTCATGAACTTCACCACCAGCGCCATGTTGACGTGGATGGTGCCCTCCAGTTTGGGCAGCATACCGGCTTCGTGGTTGGCTATTTCAAAGAACGGCTCCTTCTCAAAACCCTTTGCAGCGATTATCTCGTGCAAGGCGCGCACAACCTGCTCTCCCTGGGTGGTCACTTTCATTTTAACCATCGGGTTGTAAAGAAGGTATCGCCGGTCCTGGGCGGAGGCGGAACGCATGTAATCGATGGCCCGGTCGGAAAACAGGCGCATGGCCACCAGGCGGCAGTAGGAATCAACAAATAACTGCCGTACATGTGGAAAATCGGTGACTGACCCGCCATACAATTTACGGTTGGCGGCGTGATCAAGCGCCTCGTAGAACGCATGTGTAGCCAGGCCTAGCGAACCGAAACCCAGGTTGAACTTACAGACATTGATCGTGTTGAGCATGTTGTCCCAGGCTTTGGGGCCACGCTCCATGATATCCGCATCGCTAACCGGGTAATCATGCAGGGCCAGTTCCGCAACGTAGTTTGGCTCGTTCACGGTGTTTTTTACACATTCGTAAGCTTCGTGCCCGCTGTCGGTGGCAAAGAAAACATATTCACCGGTATCTGCCATCTTTCCGAACATCGAGGTGATGGCCGCTTCATTGCCATTGCCAATATAGTATTTACGGCCGTTTGCACGGTAGTTGCCATCGGCCATGGGTGACAGGCTCATCTCCGAGGCATAGATATCGGCGCCGTGCTCCTTTTCGGATAAGCCGAAAGCAAATACCCTGCCTTCTTTGAGATACTTTGCGGCTTTTTGCTTGAGCGCCTCATTGCTGCCCGTCCAAACCGGCACCAGCCCCAGCATCGAAACCTGGAAGGTGTACCAGTAGGTGATCCCGTAGAACCCCGTGATTTCAGCAAAAACGGAATTTCGCCAGGTATCCCAGCAGGCATCGCTGTCCCCATAGCCGGCAGGTGTCATCAGGGTGGCGAAGACCTGGTTCTCTTTCATGAAATCTACGAAATCATGATTCCAGACCTTGCCGTGCCAGTCGGACTTGATACTCTCCAGCCCCTTGTTTTCAAAAAAATCAATGAGCTTTTGCATCATATCCCGGGTTTTCGGGTCGGCGTAAACGCGATCGTGTTTGAGTGGATTGAAGAGCAACATGGTGACACTCCCAAAATATTTTCAGTTACAACCAGAGTTCGTGTACAAATGGAATCAGGGCCAGGATCAGGGTTTGCGTGTAAATAGACTCGCGGGTCAGCAACCCATCGGTGAGCAGACCGTAGGCACCTCCGCCCTGCTTACTGTTCAAAGTTGAAAAAACCCGGTCATTGGCATCACCCAGTTCAAGACCGCCAATAACCAGCGCCTGCACCTGGGGCGGCAACGGCAGCGTTGCACTGCGGGTTTCGCTGATCCGATCACTGCCAGCGGCGATGACCATCCATGCAAATGCCATCAGGTGACCATCAAAGTAATCCAGGCCGCCTTCCATGCCAACCCAGTAATCGGCGTCGGTGTACTCCAACATTGCATTGTTGACACGGTTCCTTGCGCCTTGCCGTGTGACCTCGTCGGACATCGGTTGGTCCGGTACTCCTGAACTGACATCAACGGGCACCAGGTTAATTTCCTGTGCTGGAAAGCGGCTGAGAAAGGCTTCCCTGGCAGCCGCGATTTTGACCGGATTATGTGAGGTAACGACAATTTTCATAGCGTGACCATTGAACAGAAAGTGCACGGTACAACTTAGCAGTTTTTCATCACGCGGATGAACTTTTTATTTTGCTTTTCTTGATCTATATCACCTGATCACGCGGAGTTTATTACCGCCCGTATGTAACCTCCAGTGCGCACTCACCCGGCGCTAATCCGACACGGGAAGCCTGATAATTCTCTTGAAGACCAGTTAAGCTACCGCTATGGTCACCACCAATTCCAAGCTTCCGTACAACAGGCACCGATGACAGATTCACAGCAACTGGATTCCGCGATGCTTCCGGAAGATTACAACGAGATGTCAAAACATTCGTTTTGCGTGTTGCCATGGCTGCACCGTTTCGTCAACCTGGGTGGCGAGGTGCAGCTATGTTGCACTGCGGAGGAGTTTGATCACAGCTATATCCGCCAGGATTCCAATAAACCGATAAACATCACCGATGGCCTCAGCGACGCGCAGATCGGCGACAGCCGGCATATGCGCGATATCCGTGTGTCGATGTTGAAAGGCAGCTGGCCTGCCGCCTGTGAACGTTGCAGATTGACCGAAGAAATGGGTGGTTGCAGCCGCAGGCAGGCCGAGAACCAGCACTTCGAAGAACATATCCCGTGGATACTGGACAACACCGATGGACAGGGTTTTGCGCCCGTACGTATCCGTTCCCGCGATTACCGCCTTGGCAACCTGTGCAACCTGCGTTGCCGCATGTGCCACCCTCGGGCGAGCAAGCTGCTGCTGGATGAGTGGAACGAGGTGGCCCGGCCGAGACTCAGGATCAATGCCAAACAGGCCGCCGAATTCGAAAACATGACCTGGTTTCACAACCAGCAGTTATGGGACGATTTCAGGGCCCATTGCCAGGACCTGGAGCACCTGCATTTCGCCGGTGGTGAGCCGTTGATTATTCCCGAGGTGTTAAAGGCACTGGAAATCTGTGTTGAACAGGGTGTGGCGGGCAATATCGAGCTGACATTCAACACCAATGTCACGAAAATCCCCGCGCGTCACCGCGAACTCTGGCCGCAATTCAAGTCGGTTAACCTGCTCTGCAGTATCGACGCCCACGGTGCCCTTAACGACTACATTCGTTACCCGGCAAAATGGACCAGGCTGGCGCGCAACCTGGATATAATCGACCAGCAGCACGCGGAACTGAACCTGGGCCGCGCCACGCTCAGCGTCACCGTGCAGATATACAATATTTTCCATCTGCAGGAACTGATCGACTACAGTCGCGAACGGTTCAGCTTCATCCGCGCCATACCCAACCTCGTGCACCTCTCCATACCGGATTATTTCAATATCCAGCACCTGCCCGACGACCTCAAAAAACTGGCAGCGGAGCGTCTGCAAGCCCTGCGGGCCAGGCTTGTCGATGCCGGGGAAGCCAATGGCCTGAACCAGATCGACAGTGTGCTTGCCTACTTGGGCACGGGTGAGCACTCCCTTTATCTGATGAGCGAGTTTAAACGGGTTACAGGTACCTTTGACCGGCTCAGGGGTGAATCCATAGCTGACCTGGTTCCTGAGTTATCCCCCCTGATGGCCGAACCAGGAAGCACTGATGACAGACTAAAGCTGGCCATCAGCCAGGCCCGCTGGCTGGGCGTTAAAATCCGTAACCGGCTACTTGGCTGAAGCTTTCACTGATTCAACGCACACCTGGATCTTCTCATCTACTCAAACAGATTCGACATAGGCGATTATTTCATGCAGAAACCAGTTTTCAGCACCCGGCCAAGCGCAAGAATCAATGATTTAAACCATGCTCCACAGGTAAACCGCGGGTTATAGCAGGCACAAATGACTGATAACAAGTTTACTTTCAAACAATATACCTTTGCAAAACAAAGGGTTTCTAGACAGAATGAGGTTTCCGGGCAGGCATATCTGGACAAAAAGCCTGATATGCCTGAATTGCCACCTAATTGAAAGTCATGTGTTTATTCCGCCCTGTGGGTGTATCCTGTTCTCAACGAAAACGACTGGTGAGAAATCAGAAATGGCTACAGCAAAAGACGAATTGAAAACTCTGCTTGAGCAACAACCGGAAGACAGTTCTAGTGAAGAACTAGTTAGAGAGCTGGCTTTCCACGTCATGATTCAGAGAGGCCTAACTGACTCCGAAGCTGGCCGAACCATATCGAACGAAGAGATGGACCGGCGAATTCGGTCATGGGCAACTTAAACTGGACAGCAGAGTCGCAGCGGTGGCTAAAGGATATTTTCGAGTACATTGAAGCAGACAACCCCACTGCTGCCCAAAGTGTTGTTTTGGGTATTTATGAACGGGCACAAGTTTTACTGGAGCACCCTGAAATAGGTTACCGCTATCAGTCCTCATCTCGCCATGTCCGAATTCTTTTGTACGGACATTACCGTCTCGCGTATTTAGTGAAAGAAGGTGGCGATATCGATATTCTCGGGGTTTTTCACGGTTCCTTGGACATCAATCGGTACTCTTTGTGAGCACACATAACAAGGCGTTCAAGTTCGTTCCGGCGCTGCGCGCCTCCACCGGACATAAAACTGCTGCGCATTTTTACGCCGCTTAACTAAGACGTTATGTGTAAAGGAACAATGTGAGCCCAACAGTATTCAGGGAAGCCGGGTTCAGATTCTTTTTCTTTTCTAGAGAAGAAGAACGCATGCATGTTCACGTAGTTTCAGGGGATGGAGAAGCTAAATTCTGGCTAACGCCGGAAATTGAACTCGCAAAAAATTACCACTTTTCACCAAAACAACTTAAAGTAATAGAGTCTCTTATCAAGGAGCATCTAGATGAGCTCAATATCGCATGGAAAAGACACTTCTGCAGTTGAGGTAACCCATATCTCTACTCATGGGGTCTGGTTGTTGGCACACGGCAAGGAGATGTTTATGTCCTATGAGGACTTTCCTTGGTTTAAGGATCAAGCCGTTAAGACAATCATTAATGTTGAAGAGCAATCACCTGGTCATTTTTATTGGCCGGACATAGATGTGGACCTCTCGAGTGAAATTATTGAACACCCAGAAAAATACTCTCTTAAAGCGGGCAACACATAACAAAACGTTCAAATTCGTTGCGGCGCTACGCGCCTCCACCGGACGTAAAAATGTTGCACATTTTTACGCCGCTTAACTCAAACGTTATGCTCTTTGTGAGTGACAGTGATTTACCTATAAACATTAGAGGAATATGCTGATACCCAACTACTGAATACCTTGATAAAAAGGTGGGGTGAAAGTTCGAGATGTCATTAAACGCCTGCAACAAGATGGTTGGAAGCAAGTGCGTATGAAGGGTAGCCATCGTCAATTCAAACATGCTGTTAAAATAGGACGCGTCACTGTTTCCGGGAAACCGAGTGATGACTTGGCTTCTGGTACCTTGAATAGCATTTACAAACAGGCGGGTTGGAAATAGAGGCTGATTATGAAATATGCAGTGGTGATTGAACGAGCTGATTCAAACTACTCAGCTTATGTGCCAGATCTTCAGGGTTGTGTTGCGACGGGTTCAACTATCGAAGAAGTCGAAAGAGAAATTAGAGAGGCAATAGAGTTTCATCTTGAGGGCTTAAAAGAAGACGGATTGTCGATTCCGATACCTAGCAGCTTCGTTGAATACATTGAAGTTGCCGCATAACAAAAAGTTAAAGTCCTACCGCCAGCAAGCTGGCTCCACCGGACATAAAACTGCTGCGCAGTTTTACGCCGCTTAGCTCAAGACGTTAGGCGGCATTCATTTGAACACTTGTAGACCTATAGCAAGTATCAGGATCAATACCTAGGGAGAGAGCACCGTGACCATGAATTCCATCGGAAAGAACGTTCTGGCAATAGTCGGCGGCGTTGTCGTAGGCAGTGTCGTCAATATGGTTCTCGTCAACATAGGCCCTACAGTGATACCTCTTCCCGAGGGCGCTGACGTTTCAACTATGGAAAACCTGCGCGACAGCATGAAGCTGTTCACTCCGGCTAATTTCATTTTCCCCTTCTTGGCTCATGCACTCGGAACGCTTGTCGGAGCCTTCATTGCTGCTAAGTTCGCGGCAAACCATCATTTGAAGTTCGCTATGTTCATTGGCGTGGTATTCCTACTCGGGGGAATTGCTGCGGTCAATATGCTCGGAGGTCCAATGTGGTTCAACGTCGCGGACCTTCTATTGGCATATATTCCAATGAGTTTCCTCGGTGCGACCCTTGCCGGCAGGGGGCGATCTGGAGCGGCATTACAGGGCGCCTAGATAGAACTGCCAGGGACCTCTCACCATTCCATGGCAATGTCTGTCGGCTTCGCTGTGGAACTGCAAGGGTCTCTGGCGAGTGGCTGCGAACTTGATCTTTGGGCTCAGATACGAGCATTATGTTGGAATTGTAGTTTATTCGTTGATTGGAGCTCCGTGCCGCCTGACAAATCATTCAACCGGACGCGGGATAGTGTCGCGGCGCGTGACCGCGGATACTTCAATCCACGCGCCGGTTAATTCAAACGTTAGTGGCAAAGGAAAGCTATGAATCAAGCAATCCACTTCAAGACATCGATGTTTGATGTGTCAAAAGAAAAAGATAACCCCATAAACCCGATATATGGGTTATCGCTTTTGGAATGGTTAAGGGAAGAACTCAAGGGAAAATATGAGATCACCAAGCCAGACGCAGAGGATTGGGGCTGGTATAGCGAACTGGAATACGAAGGAAACCGTTACCTGATCGGAGCTTGTGCTTATTTCGAAGAGGGAGATGACCCAACATCAGAGATAGAGTGGGTATTGCAAGTTGATAAATATCGCAGTCTCAAGGACAAGGTTTTCAGAAAGAACAGGATGAGTGCATCCGATAGCTGTTTTGCCTTTTTCAAAGAACTACTCGAGAAACACGAAAATTTCAAAGATGTGCAAGCTGCATAAGCTAACTAAGACGTTAGCTGTACCAAAGTTGTCATTCTCCACTCGCAGAGCAGTTGAATCAGATGCACTAGCTGTAAGTGAACTAATTGTAGGGCTCTCTGAGTATTTTGCCTCTGATTCTGTTACACAGATTTCGCAGAAATTTTGGGATTCTGTTTCAGTCAAAGCAGTAGCCGACCGTATCACCTCCTCTGATTTCTACTGCTTAGTCGCCGAAGACTCCAATGGCTTGAGTGGCTTTGTTGCATTTCGAAATCCTTCCCACCTTTTTCATCTTTTTGTTGCAGCACATGCGCAATCCTGTGGTTTGGGGAAATTGTTGTGGCAAAAGGTCCTGGATCATTCTGCTTGCTCAGAAATCAGTGTTAATTCTTCGGTATTCGCGGTACCGTTTTATCGGCGATTAGGGTTTACGCGAGTCGGCCCTGATAAATCCGAGGATGGTATTTCATACATACCAATGGTGCGCAAGAGTGACAGCTAACAGATCGTTTAACGCAGAGGAAAAATGACATGAGCACTTATCCCAGAACATTCTCCCATATTGGAATTTCCGTTCCGGATGTAGAAAAGGCCGCGAAATTTTATAGTGATGTTATGGGTTGGTATCACATTATGGAACCCACGGTTATCACCGAAGAGTCAGATACAGCCATCGGTCAAATGTGTATTGATGTTTTTGGGGTTGGCTGGGGCTCCTTTAAAATTGCCCACATGTCGACCGGAGACAAAATTGGTGTTGAAATGTTTGAGTTTAAAAACAACGAGACCCCGAAGGACTTTGAATACTGGAAAACAAGTACATTTCATTTTTGCGTGCAAGATCCAGATATCGAAGGGCTCGTGGAAAAAATCGTAGCTCATGGTGGCAAACAAAGAATGCCGATACGTGAATATTATCCAGGTGAGAAGCCTTACAGAATGTGCTACGTAGAAGATCCGTTTGGACTTATCTTTGAGGTTTATTCACATAGCTATGAATTAACTTACTCGCAAGGTGCGTATTGAAAGTTTACAAGTCGTTCAAAGCGACCGCTTTCAGCGTCGTTTTTACCCCCCTTATAAAATGGAGACCCCGTTAAATGGCTGAACACCTAAAATTGAGCTATGTCGAAGTTCCAGCAAAAAACATAGCCGCCACGAAGGCATTTTTCGAAGCAGTATTTCAATGGTCATTCAAGGACTATGGCCCGGAATACTCATCATTTTCAAACGCTGGCCTTAGTGGTGGCTTTTTTAAATCAGATTTAGCGTCAACTTCAAAGTCAGGAGCTGCATTGCTTGTTATCTACAGCAAAACCCTGGAAGCCACACAGCGCGAAATTGAAAGAGCCGGAGGTGAAATTGTGAAGCCGGTATTTTCATTTCCTGGTGGCCGCCGATTCCACTTTGTTGAGCCAAGTGGTAATGAATTTGCAGTTTGGTCAGATGTTGGCGTATAACAAGGTGCTCAAGTTTGGCCATGCAGCACTCCACCGGACCTTAGGTTTCTATATCTACCATGAACGAAACGGAAACCCTGCAACTCTTCAGCAGCCTTATGCAGGGCGGCTACACCGCTCCGGGGAATGATCATGCCAAAGCATCGCATATTCACTACAGAATTTTCCAAAGTGTATCCGCTGTATGTGAAGAAGGTGGAACGTAAAGGCCGTACGAAAGAAGACGTTGACGAGATCATCTGCTGGTTGACTGGTTATACCAGTTCGGAACTGCAGAAGATTCTGCGGTGACAATCAGCGCTGACAAGTCATACAAACGGGCTCCGCTCTGTGGCGCCGCATCATTCCAATGTTAGGCGCCTAAAGCATGGCAATTTCAGACAGCACGTATTTTGAAATGAACCGTATCGGCTGGGATCAGCGTGTGAAGGCTCACGTTGAATCCGAGTTTTACGATGTAGAAGGGTTTCTCGCAGGAAAGACATCTCTACGTGAAATAGAACTAGCTGAACTTTCCGGCGTTTGTGGCAAGAGGCTGCTACATCTCCAGTGCCACTTTGGTCTCGATACTCTTTCCTGGAGCCGACAAGGAGCCATCTGTACAGGGGTGGACATCTCGCCAGTGGCAATTAAACAGGCACGCAAACTGGCAGAAGTAACGAAGCTTGACGCAGAGTTTGTGTGCTCAGATGTCTATGGCTTCAAGCGCGAAGGTGCCCAGCCGTACGACATTGTATTTACATCATACGGTGCCATTTGCTGGCTGCCGGATCTGAGTAAGTGGGCCGAGGTTGTTGCTTTAAATCTCACGAGTGGCGGCACGTTTTACATGGCTGAGTTTCACCCGATTTATGACCTCATAGCGGGTAGTTCATATTTTTTGCCAGAGGCGCCCGATGTTGAAGAAGAAGGCACATACACGGAAAATGGAGCCGGGGTAGTCGCAAAGCTGGTCACATGGGCCCATCCGCTTTCAAGCGTAATCAATGCTTTAATCGGCGCAGGTATCCAGGTTGAGCGCGTGAACGAATTTTCTTTCAGCCCCTACAACTGTTTCGAAGGCATGATTGAGCGGCAACCCGGCAGGTTCTACCTGAGCCACAAGGGGAATGATGTTCCGATCATCTATAGCGTTACTGGCCGAAAAGTGGCCTAGCAAACTGGCTCTACTGGGCCGTACCCCGTTCAACCACTCATACAGCAGGGTCAATTATGAATTCAATTACCGATGCACAGCTGGACATGCGTGAAGCTTATTACAGCGGCGCGCCCGGGGTTTTTTCTTCAGGCTCCGCATGGCTTGTGGCCGGCCTGGTTTCATTCATGGTAAACCCGAAGGCTGGAATGTTAACTCTCATATTTGGAGGCATGTTAATTTTTCCTGTTTCAATTATTTTTGGCAAATTGCTTGGCGTATCGGGTAAGCACAGAAAGGGCAACCCATTAGCTCCACTTGCAATAGAGGGTACTATTTGGATGTTGCTTTCCATACCTATTGCCGTTGGTGCGGCCTTTTACAGGATTGAATGGTTTTTCCCGGCCATGCTATTTGTAATTGGCGGGCGATATTTAACATTTTCAACGCTTTATGGAATGCGGCTTTATTGGGCATTCGCAGCTGCCCTGGTGATTTCCGGCTTCTTGTTGTTATACACAAACGCTCCCGCATTGTCCGGGGCGTTTACGGGTGCATTTATAGAATACATTTTTGGGGTTGTACTGTTTTTTGCCCACAAATCAGGACATCCGGAGAAAGACGCCGTAAACGGCGCTTCTTAGCGGACTGTTGGCGACTCAACCACAACTTGCGGCAAAAATGTTATCTCACGAAAAGCGTTGCGGAATTCTCGCATTCGTATCGGTCGCAGCAGTTGTTGCGCCACTCCCGCTTGTCTCACCATGAGAGCGCGCAGGCTTATCTGCTCATGTGCATCAGCGTTGTCCTTGTCGGGTTTGGTTCTGCCTACTATCACTGCGCCCCGGCGAACGAAACGTTGCTATAGGACAGGCTGCCGATGACCGTTGCCTTCATGGCATTGCTGTCGCTGCTGCTCGGCGAACGCGTGGCAGCCGCTGCTGCGGTATTGTGTATTATCTACGCCGTACCCGCCCCGCCTATGACAACTCCCGCATACCCCGCTCAAGACCGCTGACGGTCAGCGGATACATACGCTGCTCCATCAGCTGTGACAGCATCTGGATGGAAGGGGTGTGTGGCCAGCGTTGCTCGGGCTCAGGGTTCAGCCAGATCGCTTTCGGGTAGGTTTCCAGCAGCCGTTTCATCCAGCTCGCCCCCGATTCCTCATTCCAGTGCTCCACGCTGCCACCGGGGTGCTGTATCTCGTAGGGGCTCATCGTGGCATCACCCACCAGGATCAGCTTGTAATCGGCGGCATACTTATGCAGCACATCCATCGTCGCTATCCTGACACTGTGGCGGCGCTTGTTGTCTTTCCACAGGCCTTCATAAACACAATTGTGGAAATAGAAATATTCCAGGTGTTTGAATTCACTGCTGGCTGCGGAGAATAGCTCCTCACAAACCCGCACGTGGTCGTCCATGGAACCCCCGATATCGAGGAACAGCAACACCTTGGTGGCATTGTGGCGTTCCGGGACCATCTTCAGGTCCAGAAAACCGGCATTTTTTGCGGTTGATTCAATGGTATCGGGCAAATCCAGCTCTTCCGCTGCACCCTGGCGTGCAAAGCGCCGCAAACGCCGCAGCGCCACTTTCATATTGCGGGTGCCCAGTTCCAGCGTGTCATCGAGGTTGCGGAATTCACGCTTGTCCCAGACTTTCACTGCGCGGCGCTGACGTGAACCCTCCTGCCCAATGCGGATACCTTCCGGGTTGTAACCATAGGCGCCAAAGGGCGAAGTGCCACCCGTGCCGATCCACTTGTTGCCGCCCTGGTGGCGTTCCTTTTGTTCCTCGAGACGTTGTTTGAGTGTCTCCATGAGTTTTTCCCAGCCACCCAGTGCTTCTACCTGTGCCTTCTCTTCGTCGCTCAGGCCCAGTTCAAGCTGCTTGCGTAACCATTCTTCGGGAATATCAGCCCCGTCCGGGCCGAACAGATTTTCGACACCTTTGAAATGTGCGGAAAACACCCGGTCGAAGCGGTCGTACAAGGATTCATCTTTTACCAGGCAAGCCCGTGACAGGTAGTAAAACTGCTCGACATCAAACTGGATCTGGCGCCGCTTCAGCAACTCCAGCAGGGTCAGGAATTCGGTGATGGATACCTTGAGGCCCCCTGCCCTGAGCTGAAAGAAAAAACCGAGCAGCATGGGTTCTAGTGTCATGTCAAGCCTATATTGTGGGGTTCAGCGAGTCGTGAAGTGGTCGGGCGCAAGGCACGTCTCGCCGGCAATGGCTTGGTCCTTGCCCAGAGGCGTAACACCGCGAACGGCCGCTTCACGGCTCGCCCGAAGGGAGCTACCCAGATGCCCCAATACGGCGTTGCAGTCCTTGAAAAGGACAGGCCATTTCCTGTGGACTGCGTCTTGTCTTGGACCATCTGGGTAGCTCTGAACCCCACAATATAGGCTTGACATGCCACTAACGCGAATTGCGCTGGTTCAGGAAAATCAGGCGCTCGAACAGGTGAACGTCCTGCTCGTTTTTCAGCAAGGCGCCGTGCATCGGCGGCAGGGATTTACGCCGGTCGTCGCTGGCCAGCGCTTCCGCCGGGATATCCTCGGCGAGCAGTAGCTTCAGCCAGTCGAGCAACTCGGAAGTCGAAGGCTTCTTCTTCAGACCGGGTATCTCGCGCAACTCGTAAAACGCATTCAGTGCCTCGCCCAACAGTTCCTTTTTGAGACCCGGGTAATGCACATCGACGATCTCCCCCATCGTTTCCCGGTCCGGGAAACGGATATAGTGGAAAAAACAGCGGCGCAGGAACGCATCCGGCAATTCTTTTTCGTTGTTGCTTGTTATCACGATAATGGGACGATGCCTGGCAACGATGGTCTGGTGGGTTTCGTAAACGTAAAACTCCATACGGTCGAGTTCGCGTAACAGATCATTGGGAAACTCGATATCGGCCTTGTCGATCTCGTCGATCAGCAAAACCGGTTGTGTATCCTGCTCAAAGGCCTCCCACATCGGGCCCTTGACGATGTAATTGGCAATATCGTGCACCCGTTCGTCACCCAATTGCGAATCTCGAAGCCTGGCGACGGCATCGTACTCATACAAGCCTTGTTGCGCCTTGGTAGTCGACTTGACATGCCATTGCAGCAGAGGCCGTTTCAATCCACGGGCGATTTCCTCAGCCAGCTGGGTTTTACCGGTACCGGGCTCACCCTTGATCAGGATGGGCCGGCCCAGTGTCACTGCGGCATTGACAGCGGTGGTTAGGTCATCGGTCGCGACATAGCGGTCGGTGCCGGTAAAACGTAAATCGGACATTGGATACAACCTGCAGGGAAAAGCCTATTCTAACCTCAATAGCCCTTTTCGATGTCCACAACCGACAACATCGGTTCACCATTCACATAGCGCCGGAGGTTCTCCTTGACCATCATGTAAAGCCGGTCACGGCCTTTGTCAGAACGTCCCGCGGTGTGCGGGGTGATGATCACCCTTGGCATGCTCCACAGCGGGTGGCCTTTTGGCAGGGGCTCCGGGTCGGTCACATCCAGACCGGCACCGCCGATACTGCCTGATTTCAGCGCGGCCACCAGGTCATCGGTAACGGTACTGCCACCCCTTCCCACAGAGATGAAAAAGGCCTCAGGTTTCATCGCCGTGAAAAATGCGGCATTGAAGATGCCACGGGTCTGGTCAGTGAGGGGGACCGTATTGATAACCACATCCGCCCGGCTTGCCAGTTCATTCAGTTCATCGGGCAGGCCAACATATTCAACATACGCCGGACCTTCGCGGCGGCTGTTGCGGGTCGCGATGACACGCATACCCAGGCCATGGCCGCGTTTTGCAACCTGGCTGCCGATACCGCCGAGACCCACCACCAGTAAGGTGCGGCCTTCGAGCTCAAGGTGGTCGGTCCGGTCCAGTTCGGTTTCACGCTGCCATTCGCCGCTTAACTGGTTGGCATGATAGACATCGAGCCCCCGGGCCAGCACCATCATCATGGCGATGGCGTGTTCGGCAAGGGCCGGCGAACCAATCCGCTGGCCATTGGTTAACAATTTATGCCCCGTGTGCATTGCCGGAAGTTCAACACAGTTCTCAACACCGGCGCTATACACCTGGATCCAGAACAAACCCGGTGAGTTCGCCAGCATCTTCTCATCGCAGAATCCAAGCACGGCCTGCGCGTCGACGGCTTCCAGCCTTGCCTGCTCCGTGCTTTCAACCATTACAAATTCGACGCCTGGGGCGATCGCCTTGTATTCTTCCAAATCACCCGGGCTGCCCTGCCTGACCACTATTTTTCCAGGTGCGCTCCAGCCGGGAAGGTCACGTGATGCGGTCGGTGACTCCTGCAAACCCAGTTCATCGATCATTAGCTGCACAGCAGGGTCTGCAGTGGGAGTGACAACCAGGTCACCGTCGTTGGCCAGTACAAGTGCGGGGAAAAGCACCAAAAGACAAATCAAGCTCAATTTAAACATCATCATGCCTCATTAAGGAACCAGGCAGATATTAGCAGGAAGGTGTGGTGACTTGTATTATGAGTTGGTCATTAGCATCACACGGCTTTCGCCGGATGATGGGGTCGTTTTTATTGATGCGGTCGATGGCGCTCCCTGACCACCTGTGATGCATCTCCGCTTTGATTGGTGTAACGTGCAGGCCTTGGTTATCAGGATATTTCTAGTGTCGTTTTATAGGCATACACAGCTGGTTTGGTAAGCAATAAGTCTGATCATGATAAATCTGAAATGAATACAACCACCACTAAGCGCTGGACAAAAATCAGCCTGCGCACACTGCACCTGGTGGCGGTAGCAGGTGTCGGCGGTGGTATTTTGTTCGGGCTGGAAAAAGACCTGTGGATCAATTACTGGTGGCTGGCGCTGGTCAGTGGTGTACTGATGATGGCGATCGACATCATTTCAAACCCGGTCTGGGTAGTCCAGGTGCGGGGTCTCGTGATTTTTTTCAAATTGATCCTGCTTGCGCTGCTTGGTCTGAATACCAGTTGGGACAATATTCTGCTACTGGTCATCATTATCTTGTCCGGCATCATTTCACATGCCTCCGGCAACCTCCGGTATTACTCTATCTACCATAGAAAAGTATTATCATCTTCTAAAGATTCAAAAGGTTAAAATATATAGCTAATGTTATATATTATATAAAAACCATGTCATACAAAACCCATGAAGCATTGCTGGACTACCTGGATACAGAGCGTAAACTGCCCGTGCTCGACCTGGCATGCGGTACAGGCCGAAGCGGTCTGGTCCTGGCACGTCGAAATATCCCGGTGGTGTTTGCCGACAGGTCAGCCACCGCCCTGGATGGCATCAGCCAGCAACTTGAAGCAGAGAACTTGCCCGGGCGGGTATGGCAGATCGACCTGGAGCAACCAGGCATCAAGCCGTTTGCCGGCCAGGTTTTCAGCGCGGTGATCTGCTTGCGTTATCTTCACCGCCCGTTATTCCCTCACCTCATGGCAGCAGTGGATGTGGGCGGATTGATCATTTACGAGACATTCACCACTGAAAACAGTCGTTTTGGCCGTCCGAATAACCCTGATTTCCTGCTCAGGGCGGGTGAACTGAAAACGGTGTTTCATAACTGGCAAGTGCTTCACTACTACGAGGGCACCCAGCGAAACCCGGATCGCGCTATTGCACAGGTTGTGGCCAGGTATCCGTAAGCCGGTACCCTTCAGGCCACGGATCATCCGGATCGAGCATCAGTTGATGGGTGCCGGTAATCCATGCACGGCCGGTGACCGTGGGCACGATTGCCTGCTTGCCGTCCAGTGACGTAACCGACTCGATACCACAGACAAATTCGGAACCGATGATAGATCGTGCCCGGTAAACATCCCCAGGCTTCATTTTACCCTGGGCATGCAGTACCGCCATGCGTGCGGAACAACCGGTACCGGTTGGCGAACGGTCCACCTTGCCAGGGCGGATTGCCACGGCATTGCTGCCGGTCATCTCACCATTCACCTCGCGCAATGGGCCGGTAAACTGGCAGAATGAAATGTGCTCCCAGGCCGCGTTCAGAGGATGCCGGAAACCCAGTTGCTGATTGGCTGCAGCGGTAATCCGGACACCGAGTTCCGCGATATCCCGGGCGTTACCCGGCTCGATTTCAATACCGGCAGCTGCGGCATCAACGATAACAAAACTATCACCACCGTAGGCTGTATGCACCGTGAGCGTTCCCAGGCCGGCCAACTCCAGCGGCACCGCCAGTTGGTCGACAAATGAAGGCACATTGGTGATCGTGATCCGCTCGGCTTTGCCATCACGGCAAAAGGCACGGACCCTGACCAACCCACCCGGCGCCTCCAGCAGCAGGCTGGTCTCCGGTTCGGTCATCGGTACAATACCGGTCTCCAGCAGCACGGTGGCCACGCAGATCGAGTTGGAACCCGACATCGGTGGCGTATCCGCAGGTTCCATGATGATCATACCCATCTGTGCACGCGGATTCTTTGGCGGCACCAGCAGGTTCACATGCCTGAATACACCACCACGCGGTTCATTTAAAACAAAGCGCCGCAGGCTTTCATCCTTCGCTATGAAACAACGCTGTTCCCAGATCGTATCGCCGGGCGGTGTTGCAACCCCGCCGACAATGACATCGCCAACCTCCCCCTCGGCATGACAACTGACCACATGGATAACCCTGGATGTTCTCATAATGCAGGCTCACATCGCGATGTTGTAGAATTCCGCCTGATGATACCAATTCTGTATTCTTTCCGCCGATGTCCCTATGCAATACGGGCACGGATGGCCCTTCGATACGCCTCTGTGCGGGTGGAACAACGCGAGATCCTGCTTAAGGATAAACCACATTCCATGTTGCAGGCGTCGGCGAAGGGCACGGTGCCGGTGCTGGTATTGCCCGATGGCCGGGTGATCGACGAAAGTGCAGACATTATGCGCTGGGCGCTTTCCCAGCATGACCCTGACAACTGGTGGCGAAAAGATCTGGAACACGGCACCCATGCTTTGCTGGAAGAAAACGACCAGGTCTTTAAAAAACATCTTGACCGCTATAAGTATGCCGACCGCTACCCGGGGCAGGCGCAATCTTCCTATCGCGCCGCGGCGGAAAAGTTCCTGCTGCAACTGGAACAAATGCTGGTTCTCAGGCGCCACCTGGTGGATGATCAACTCACGTTTGCGGATGTTGCAGTATTCCCGTTTGTGCGGCAGTTCGCGTTTGTGGATAAACACTGGTTTGACCACGCACCCTACCCCAGGCTGCAATCCTGGCTGCAATCATTTCTCGATTCGGAGTTGTTTTTTGGCGTGATGGCAAAATTGGTTATATGGCACGAGGGTAAGGTTGATGAATGATAAATGCGTTACATTGGTCAAGGAGAATAACGTCGCTTTTGTCACGCTCAACCGTGCAGAAAAGCGCAATGCCCTTGATATGGCGATGTTCAAAGCGATCGATGATATTTCACGCCAGTTGCGCAAGGACCGGAAAATCCGGGCCGTGGTCGTACAGGCCAAGGGTGAGGACTTTTGCAGCGGTCTCGATATCAAGTCGGTGATGCAGAAGAAGTCTTCTGCTTTGTC
The DNA here is from genome assembly GCA_963704855.1 of uncultured Gammaproteobacteria bacterium. Classification (GTDB taxonomy): domain Bacteria; phylum Pseudomonadota; class Gammaproteobacteria; order Xanthomonadales; family SZUA-36; genus SZUA-36. The sequence continues at coordinate 160,278 of CAVPHY010000004.1, read as the reverse complement.
CCTGCTGGCAAAATGGTTGCCGGGGCAAGCCAATCTCGCACAACGGGTGTCGCTTAACTGGCGCAAAATCCCGGTGCCGGTGATCATGGTAATCCAGGGACGCTGCTGGGGTGGTGGTTTGCAAATCGCGCTCGGCGCAGATTTCAGGTTCGCCACGCCGGATGCCAGTTTTTCCATCATGGAAGGGAAATGGGGTCTGATACCGGACATGGGTGGTAACCTGGCGTTACGGGAACTGGCCAAAAAGGACATCGCCCTGAAACTGACCATGACCGCTGAAGTCATACCTGCTCAAACTGCACTGGATTATGGACTGCTGACCGGTGTTGGCAAACAGCCCTTACAAATGGCCAGGCAACTGATCGGCCAGATAACTGACCGTTCTCCCGACGCGGTTGCCGCCGTTAAAAAACTCTATCACCGGAACTGGTTGAAGGCGGACTGGAAGATGCTCGCCAGGGAGAGTTACTACCAGGTCAAGATCCTGTTGGGCAAGAACCAAAGCCGGGCCGTGAAGAAGCAATTGAACCCTGAAAGCAATATAAGATACAACATTAGAAATAAATGGTAATTAATTGTTATTATAGATAATTTAATTATTTATTATTTGGCTCTAAAAAGGACAATCGCAGCTGATGCTCATCCGCTCGGCCGATACCGGGTGATTGAACTCCAGTGTTGCCGCATGCAATAACAGGCGGGGGGCCATGCCATGGGTCTGGCTTGAACCATACAGGTCGCAACCCAAAACCGGGTGTCCGAGCTCGCGGCTATGCAGCCGTAACTGGTGCGTGCGCCCCGTTTCGGGAGTGAACAAAACCCTGCTTCTTCGTGGGTTATCCAGACGCTCCAGGACCCGGTAATGGCTTCGTGCTTCCTTACCGCTGTCATGGCATATTTTTAAAAGTGGAAAATTCGGCTTGTCTTTAGCGATGGGTGCATCGACATAGCCTTCGTCGCACTCAAGGTGCCCGGCCAAAATGGCCACGTAGGACTTGGTCACCGTCCTTTCCTGGAACTGTCTCGCGAGCCTGGCATTGGCGGTCCTGTTCAATGCCAGTAGCACGATACCCGAGGTTCCGAAATCGAGCCGGTGCACCATGGTGGCCGTAGGAAATTCCTGCACCAGCCGAAAATGTACGGAATCCCTGTTCAAGGGGTTTTTACCCGACAGGCTCAGCAGTCCACTGGGTTTGTTGACCAGCAGGATAATCCCGTCCTGAAACAGTATTTCAACCTTCCCGGTACAAACGGGCGCGATGAAACTGTCGACGGGTGCAGACACATCAAGCCTGCAACAGACGCCGACAGGCCTCGTATACCTGTCCGGGGTCGAGTTCGGTCATACAGCGGTTGAGTGGGCATTGTTTCTGGGCCGTTGTCTTGATACACGGCTGGCAGTCCAAACCGCTGACCAGCACCCTGTGGGTCACGCTCTTGGAGTATGGGCCGGTGAGCTCCGGGTTACTGGGACCAAATAGTGCAAGCACCGGTGTACCCAGTGCGACCGCCAGGTGCATGGTGCCGGTATCGACCGTGATCAATCCCTTTGCCCGTAACAGCGCATTGGCCAGCTCCGGTAGCGAACTGCCGAACAGGGAATGCACACCGGGTAACCGCAGCAGGTTGGCAAAAACCCGCTGCTCATCGGGTGTGCCGTTGATGAGTACCGACAAGCCCGCGGAACCCGTGAGCAATTCAATAAGGCTATGCCAATGGGCCTCCGGCCAGCCTCGGTGGCCTCGATACCCGGTTTTTTGAACCCCTGAAAAACCCGGATTAATGACAACGTAGTCCGAACCCGGTGGAACCGGCAGGACCTGCGGACCCGGTTTCAGCTGCAATGAGGTCTCAGCTGCGGCAGTCACTTCAGGCCCCAGCAATTCCGCGTAGACCGATTTTTCCGTATCCACGCAGTGCCGCTGTCGTTCGTGCCGGGGCTGGATCAACGGCCGCCCGCAGAATTCATGGCAATGCACGAAACTGATAAAGTCATCACACTCCCTGCCGCATTCGAGATTGATCACGAGATCATAAGGGGCCTGGCGCGAGTGTCGTTCAAGCTCACGCTTGACGCGGTGAATACGCCACGGCGTTTTTCGACGGGTAATTCCAAAGACGCGGTTGATCCTCTGGTCCATCTTCAGTATCAAGGTTGAGGCACCGGAACTGGCGGCAAAATCAATCAACACATCCGCACCAAAAACTTCCTGTAAGACCCCGATAACCGGTGTCGCCAGGATGGTGTCACCAAGCCGGCCAATGCGAATCACCAGCACACGCGACATCAGAATACTTCCGGTACGAACTCCTGGTCTTCCATCGGCGGGCGAACGTAACCAACCGAAGGCTTGGGCCGCTCGGTCAGGTCAATATGTGTGGGTGTCAGGTCCTTATAGTCGACGAGGCTCAGCAAATGGGAAATACAGTTCAGCCTGGCATGTTTTTTAACATCGGAGTTGACCACATACCAGGGCGCCTGCTTGATATCGGTATGTGCAAACATGACATCCTTGGCCCGCGAGTATTCCTGCCATTTTTTCCTGGATTCGAGATCCATGGGGCTCAACTTCCACCTTTTTGTCAGATCGGCGAGACGGGCCTGGAAGCGTCTTTCCTGCTCCTGGTCACTGACGGAAAACCAGTACTTGACCAGCAGGATACCGCTGCGCACCAGCATACGCTCAAACTCCGGACAGGAGCGTAAGAACTCCTCGTATTCCTCCGGTGTACAGAAACCCATGACCTTCTCCACACCGGCGCGGTTATACCAGCTGCGGTCCAGGATCACCATTTCACCTGCGGCCGGAAGGTGTGCGGCATAACGCTGGAAATACCACTGGGTCTTTTGTCTTTCCGTTGGTGCAGGCAACGCTGCCACCCGGCAGGTTCTCGGGTTCAGGGGCTCAGTTATTCTCTTTATGGTACCGCCCTTCCCCGCAGCATCACGGCCTTCAAAAATGACAACGATCTTCAGCCCCTTGTGCCTGATCCACATTTGCAGCTTGACCAGCTCGACCTGCAATCGCGCCAGCTCACGTGCGTACACCCTGTTTTTCACCGTTCCCCTGGAGGTGTAGTTTTCACCACGCTTGATACGCTTCTTCGGCACTGCTTTTCTCATGATCACTCCTGGTGTTCTTGCCATAATAGCCATTGACGGGCGTGGCACGTATTAGCATACAATGCCACCTGATGTATTTTTTCAAGTAAAATATTGAATATCGCGGCATATTTCAACCAATTTCACCCGCTTCACCAGAGACCTCAATGTCCCGGAAGAAACCCGATAGTGACCCGCTCATAGCCCAACTCAGATCGGTACTGCCGGAATCATGCATCGTCGCCGACCCGGTATCGATGAAACCCTACGAGTGCGACGGCCTTAGCGCCTATCGGCAAATGCCCCGGGTGGTAGTGTTGCCGGATTCGGTGGAACAGGTGCAGGCGGTGATGAAGCTCTGCCAGCAGACCGCCACCCCGATCGTTCCACGCGGAGCCGGCACCAGCCTGTCGGGCGGCGCCATGCCGCATAAAAATGGCATCGTTCTGTCACTTGCCCGGCTCAACCGGATCCTGCAAATCGATCCGGACAACCGGACCGCCCGAGTGCAGGCCGGGGTGCGCAACCTGCAGATCTCGGAAGCCGTGCAACACCTTGGCCTCTACTATGCACCCGATCCATCTTCCCAGATTGCCTGTACGATCGGCGGAAACGTTGCCGAAAACGCCGGTGGTGTACATTGCCTGAAATATGGCCTGACCGTGCACAATATCCTGCAGGTCAAAATGGTGAACCTTGACGGCGACCTGATCAGCGTTGGCAGCACAGCCCTGGATGCGCCCGGTTATGACCTTCTGGCGCTGTTGATGGGCTCGGAGGGCATGTTGGGCATCGTGGTTGAGGTCCTCGTGCGGCTGTTGCCCCGGCCAGCGGTTACACGGGTGTTGATGGCCGCCTATAACGATATCGAAAAAGCCGGCGACGCGGTCGCTTCCGTCATCGCCGCCGGTGTGATTCCCGGTGGTTTTGAGATGATGGATCGTGCCGCAATACAGGCTGCGGAGGATTTCGTCCGGGCCGGTTACCCGACCGATGCGGCGGCCATACTACTGTGCGAGCTCGATGGCACCGAAGAGGACGTCAGCGCCCAAATTGAAAAAGTTGAAAAACTGCTGACACGCTCGGGAGCAACCGATATCCGGCTAGCCAGTGATGAGACACAACGGGTCCGTTTCTGGTCCGGCCGTAAAAACGCCTTCCCGGCGATGGGCCGCATTTCACCGGATTACTATTGCATGGACGGCACCATTCCACGCAAGCAACTGGGCAATGTATTGACCCGGATTTCAGACCTATCCAAAAAATACGGCTTGCGGGTCGCCAATGTTTTCCATGCCGGTGATGGTAATCTGCACCCGCTGATTTTATATGATGCCAACCAGCCTGATGAATTCAGGCGGGCCGAGGAATTCGGCGGTGAGATACTTGATGTGTGCGTCGCAGTGGGGGGCACCATCACCGGTGAGCACGGTGTGGGTGTCGAGAAAATTGACCGGATGTGTGTGCAATTTGATCCGGAGTCCCTGTCCCAGTTCCTGGCGGTGCGCAAGGCCTTTGACCCGGATGGCCTGCTGAACCCGGACAAGGCCGTACCGACCCTCGCCCGCTGTGCCGAGTTCAATGCAATGCACGTGCATCACGGCCAGCTCCCGCACCCCGAACTGGAGCGGTTCTGATGCCCTGTATCGCCCATGAAATTGCAGCGGCAGTAGAAACTGCCTACGGCAACAAGACACCCCTCAGTATCACCGGCACCGGAACCAAGTCTTTCCTGGGTCAGCAAGACAGCAAGGCAAAAGCGCTGGATGTCACCGGTCACAGCGGCATTATCGAGTACGATCCCGCCGAATTGATCGTGGTAGCCCGCGCCGGCACGCCGCTGAAGGAAATCGAGACCGTGTTAGGCGAGCACCGGCAGATGCTGGGTTTCGAACCACCATACGCCGATACCGGCGCCACCCTTGGCGGCGCGGTGGCCGCGGGTCTGGCCGGGCCGCGGAGGGCCTATGCGGGTGCGGTCCGTGACTTCATCCTCGGCGCCGCTTTCATCAATGGCAAAGGCGAAAGCATCACCGCCGGTGGCAAGGTCATGAAAAATGTCGCGGGTTTTGACCTGTTTCGCCCGATGGCGCGATCGATGGGCACGCTGGGTGTCCTGTTAAAAATTGCCCTCAGGGTCTCACCCCTTCCCGAGCTCGAGAAAACCCTGCTCCATGAAGAGCGCAACGAAACCGCCGCCTTGCAGAAAATGAACCGCTGGCCGTGTGGAACGCAGGCTATCAGCGCCGCCTGCTGGGATGGGAAGTTCATACGCGTCCGCCTCTCGGGGTCCGCCGCAGGTATAGAACATGCCCATGCTCACATCGGAGGGGAATATAGCACCGACAATGGTTATTGGCAGGATCTGAAAAATTTCAGGCTGGATTTTTTTCAGCAACCCGGCCGTCTCTGGCGTATCAGTGTCGCACCCATGAGCAAACCCATTACCACACCGGGACAGCAGCTGATTGACTGGGGTGGTGCGCAGCGCTGGCTCGTAAGCGATGAGTCGCCTGCCGGCATAAGGGCACGTGCCAGCCAGTTGGGCGGCTATGCAGAATGCTACGCAGGTGACCCTGAAGTCGCCACGTTTCACCCGCTGGAGTCCAATGTGATGGCGGTGAACAGGCGTTTGAAAGCTGCACTCGATCCCGCAGGTATTTTGAACCGCGGCCGGTTGTACCCCGAATACTAGGGCGGCCCCGGGCACATGGAGATACATCTCGATAAAAAGATCGCCGGCGAGGCCTGGGCACAGGAGGCCGAGAGCATCGTACGCAAATGTGTCCACTGTGGCTTCTGTAATGCAACCTGCCCGACCTACCAACTGCTGGGGCATGAATCAGATGGTCCGCGCGGGCGGATTTACCTGATCACGCAGTTACTGGAAGGCCAGCCGGCCGATGAGCAAACCCGGGCCCACCTGGATCGCTGCCTGCTGTGTCGTGCCTGTGAGACCACCTGCCCTTCCGGTGTTTCCTATGGGCGCTTACTGGAGACGGGCAGGCATATGCTGGAGCAACAGCAACCCCGTTCCGGTCTCGACCGTTTGAAACGTAAAATCATGACGAGCGTGATACCCAATAACCATCTGGTCCGGAACGGCGTGCGGCTGGCAAAACCCCTGCGTCCATTGCTGCCACCAGGTCTTTCCAGCCAGTTGCCGTTGCCCGGAAAGAACCTCCTGCGGCCGGCCACGAGCCATCCGCGTAAAATGCTGCTGTTGGAAGGCTGCGCACAATCGAGCCTGACACCGGAGACCAACGCGGCAACAGCCCGTGTGCTGGACCGGTTTGGTATTGAAGTGCTGCCCGAGCCCCGCTCCGGGTGTTGTGGCGCACTGCGTTTGCACACCTCGGAGCGCGAAAAGGGCCTGCAGGATATCCGGCAACGAATCGACGCCTGGTGGCCATGCGTGGAGGCGGGAATCGAGGCCATCATCTCAACCGCCAGTGGTTGTGGCGTAACCGTCAAGGACTACGCCGAGTTACTAAAGAGCGACCGCGAATATGTGCAGAAAGCGAGGCGGATAGCAGGGCTTGCCGTTGATATTTCCGAAGTCATCGACACGGAGATATCAAAATCCCGGCCTGCTCCGGAACTTAGCCGGAATCTCAAAGTCGCATTCCATAACCCCTGCACATTGCAGCATGGACAAAAAATTACAGGCCGGGTCGAGAGCATACTTCGGCACTACGGTTTAAGCCTGTTACCTGTCGCCGATGGCCACCTTTGCTGCGGCTCTGCAGGCACGTATTCGGTACTGCAACCGGACTTATCAGCGCAATTGAAAGTGGATAAACTGGAGAAACTGCAGGCACACGGGCCTGACGTGATCGTAACCGCGAACATCGGCTGCCAGCTACACTTACGCAAGGGTACTCAGCGTCCGGTTTTACACTGGATTGAGCTCCTGGATACTTTGAAAGGATAAATGAATGGACGTTATGATGATCAGGGGCGGCACAGCGCTCGCCGGCAGCGTGGCAACCAGTGGCGCCAAGAACGCAGCCCTGCCCCTGCTGTTCGCCACCTTGCTGGCGGAAGGCGAACACACATTTGAAAACGTTCCGAACCTTAAAGACATCGACTCGACCGAGCTTTTATTAAACCACCTCAACTGTGAAACCCGGCGAAATGGTACGCAGATGAAGGTTATTGTGAAAAGACCGGAAAGCATCGTCGCCCCCTATGATATCGTGCGAAAAATGCGGGCCAGCATCCTTGTCCTTGGCCCCTTGCTGGCACGTTATGGTGAGGCAAAGGTCAGCCTGCCAGGTGGATGCGCCATCGGCTCACGGCCGATCAACCTCCACATCGAACCGCTGCGTCAACTCGGTGCGCAAATTGAAATTGAAAACGGTTATGTCATCGCCCGGGCCGACAAACTGGTTGGCGACCGCATCGTTTTCGACTTTGCAACGGTGGGCGGTACCGAGAACATCATGATGGCGGCTACACTTTGCCGTGGTACAACCATCCTGGAAAACGTTGCCAAGGAACCTGAAATCGTCGATCTGGCGCAATGTCTGCGTGGTATGGGTGCCAAGATCGAGGGCGAGGGCAGCAGTGTCATTACCATTGAGGGTGTTGACGAGTTAAGACCAGCCAACCACACGGTCATACCCGACCGTATCGAGGCGGGCACCCTGCTGATCGCCGGTGCAATTACCGGTGGTGATGTAAAAGTTGTGAACTGCGTGCCGAAGGATATCGATTCCCTGATCAACAAGCTGGTCGACTGCGGCTTCGAAATCGAAACCGGTGCGGACTGGGTAAGGGTTAAACCCTGTACGCAATGGGGGGCGGTTGACGTCGATACGGCGCCGCACCCCGGTTTTCCAACTGATCTGCAAGCCCAGTTCATGGCCCTGATGACACAGGCCAACGGCACCTCGGTGATAACAGAACGTATCTTTGAAAACCGCTTCATGCACGTGCAGGAACTGGCCCGCATGGGCGCCAACATCACGCCGAAATCGCAGGTGGCCGTGGTGCGCGGTAAAAAAGGCGGTCTGAGCAGTGCACCGGTGATGGCCACCGATTTACGCGCCAGCGCCTGCCTGATCCTCGCTGCCCTGGCCACCAATGGGGAAACCATGGTCAGCCGTATCTATCACCTCGACCGCGGTTACGAAAAACTGGAGGCCAAGCTGCAGGGGCTCGGCGCGCAAATTGAACGTCGCCCGGCCTGACAGTGCGTATTACCAGTTGAAATTTACAGAGAAAACGGGTCCGCTGTAAGTCATTTTAGTGCTGCCCTTCCAGTCGCTGCTGTCGACATCGAGATGCAAATTGAAATACTGCCAGGACAGGTCAAAACCGACGTGCCGCCACGCCTGGTAACCGACACCGGCGGAGGCATTCCAGAGCCCGCCATCGTAATCCCCGATGTTGGCGCTGATCCAGTCTACGCGCGTATGCAGTAACCAGTGTTTGGCCGGTGAATAGTTATACCAGCCACCGATATTGGGAAATATCTGGCTTGCGCTGACATTGGCTTTTTGCACACCGGTAGTTTCTTCATCAACCAGGACCTCGCCTTGAATGTAAGCAGAGATATCCAGGTTGTGGATACCGACACCCAGGCCAAAATCATTCTGATCGTTCTTGAAAAAAGACCGGCCGGTGAACACACGGGTTACCGCCAGCTTGACACCGGCTTCCGCGAAGGTTCCGGCTTTAAAGGTCAGACCATCCCATTCGATATCTTCATCGAGTTCGGCCCTGCCGGTGGCGTCGTTACTGAAGTACTGTCCCCACAACGACCATTTCTTCTCGCTGCCAAACTTCCAGCGCAACTGGCCGTTGAAAAAAGTACTGTGGTCACTGACACCGAGACTGTTACCGAAATCGATATCATCACCGATATCACCAAGCCGGTCGGATTCCAGTTTGAATGAATTGCTCGAGCGCATGGCCCCGAATGCTGCAATGAAGCTGTCCGAAAGTGCAGGATGATAGTCGTAGTCCTGTGCCGCCAGCGTAAGCGGGGTGAGTGTTAACAACAAGGTAGACAGGATGACGGCTGATCGCAATTTCATCTGGGATTCTCCAGTTTTCTGCAAGGGAATTGGCAGACGAATCTGCCGGTTAATTTTGGGTGCGCATTATATACCAGCCGCGACCCGGTTGACGATTATCCGCCTTCTTTTCGGCCAAACGAGCGGTCCAGAGGAATCAACAGCGTAACGACAAATGAGGGCAGCGTGGCCAGCAGCACCCAGATAAAGAAATACTGATAACCGATCAGTTCCTGCAGCCAGCCGCTGAACATCCCGGGAATCATCATACCCAGTGCCATGAAACCGGTGCAGATTGCGTAGTGCGCGGTCTGATGGGCACCATGGGAAATATACAGCATGTAGAGCATATAGGCCGCGAACCCGAAGCCATAGCCAAACTGCTCCACCCCGACCGCCAGGTTAATGATCAACAGGCTTTCGGGCATCGCGGTTGAGAGGAAGATATAAACCGCATTGGGCAGATTGATCGCAATCACCATCCATAACAGCCAGTATTTCAGGCCGTTGCGCGCGGCCAGGAAACCGCCCAGTAGTCCACCGAGCGTCAGCATGATGACACCAATTGTTCCGTAAGCAAAACCGACCTGGCCGGTGCTCAATGCGAGCCCGCCGACCTCAGCCGAGTCCAGCAGAAAAGGCGCCGCTATCTTTGCCAGTTGCGCCTCGGCAAACCGGAACAGCAACAGGAAGGCCAGGATCAGACCGATTTTTGGTTTATTGAAAAAAGCCGCAAAGGTCCGCAGAAAATCGCGCATGATGTCTGCAAAGGTTTCGTGGAGTGTCGCCACATCCTTTTCAGGCCGAGGCAGGACAAAGCGGTGCCATGCAAAAAACGCAACAAAAAGACCTGCCATGATGTAGAACGTAATGGCCCATGCGAGGGCAATTCCCGGATCAGGGGAACCGCCCGCAAGCGTTTCTGAAGCACTGCCGGCCGATTGCATGGTTCTCTCCATCAGGCCGGCCAGCATGATGAGAAGACCCTGACCCGCGATCATTGCAAGCCGGTAGAAAGTGCTGCGGATACCCACGAACCAGGTCTGGTCGTGTTTGGACAGGCCCAGCATGTAAAACCCGTCGGCGGCGATATCGTGCGTGGCGGAACTGAAGGCCAGCAACCACAGGAAGGCCAGTGAAAGCCTGAAAAAATCATGCGCCGGCAGCGTCAGTGCGACTCCACCCAGACCGGCCCCGATCAATAATTGCATCGCGACGATCCAGCTTCTCTTGGTCTTGATTATATCGACAAAGGGGCTCCAGAACGGCTTGATGACCCACGGCAGATATAACCAACTGGTGTAAAGCGCAATATCGGTGTTGGATATTCCCATGCGCTTGTACATGATGACCGAAACCGTCATCACCACCACGTAGGGCAAACCGCTGGCGAAGTACAGGCTGGGTATCCACGACCAGGGCCCCCGCGTGACGCCGACCGGGTGAGACTGACCCCTGGTGTCAGCCACTAGGACGGGCTTCCGGGCTGTCTTGAATCAATACCGAGCAATTTCGTCCGGGCAATTTTCAGACAGCCCTCTACAGGCTCATCCACCAGCATAACCGTGGCCGGCGGCGATTTGAAACTGTTCAACCTGAACAGGAGTTCATCACGGAAAAGCTGGCTGCTGCAAACGACACCGCCGGCCAGTGCGAGCGGATAAGGACGTTCAAAGGCCAGTGCCTTGGCCACGGCAGCAACCAGTTTAACGGCCTCCATAACGGCACCATTGATTATCCTCAGCGCCACCCTGTCCTGCTTTTCGGCAGCATTCATGACGATGGGGGCAAGCGCCGCCACCGCGCGACGGGTATCACCACCGCCCGAAACCTCCTTCAAAATACTTCGAGGGTCCTTTGTACCGAGCCTTTCCAGTACCAGCTCTGACAGCACCGTTTGCGGGCCGATTTCATCACTGGCCTCGGCCACTGCCGCGAGCGCCATGTCACCGAGATAATAACCACTGCCCTTGTCACCGAACCAGTGCCCCCAGCCACCCTTGGTGACTGATTTTCCATGCCTGTCTATACCGACCGCAACCGAGCCGGTGCCGACAATCAGTGCGATACCCCAGCCATCAGCGGTGCCATGGGCGAGTACAGGCAGGGCGTCGTGAACGATTTCAAGCCCGGCAGACAGATGACGCTTGTCTGCCCAGTTCGTAATCTCCAACTGGACGTCGGGCGAGGTGCTGCCCGCCAGTGCCAGCACCGCGTAGTCCAGGCAACGGCCCGGTACACCCGCATCAACCAGCGCCTCATCGATCGCCCGGTCAAGGCTCTCCAGTGATTGTTTTTTGCCTGACAACCTCAGGTTGGACGGTCCACCCCGGCCCCGACCGCAAACCGACATCCGCCCGGATTCATCCAGCGCTGCGATAAGCGCCATGGTCTTTGAACCACCGCCATCCACACCCAGCAAATAGCGGGTTCCGGGCGCATCAGCTGCACGCGTCCGGTTTTTATTGGTTTGAGCAGTCATAGCGGATTCTTACCCGTTTTGGATTGCCCGGCTTGCAGCGCCTGGCGCAGATGCCCCTGAACCGCGTCGAGCCGGTCGCGGGCAGCCTCAGGAGTAACACCCAGGCGGTGCGAAACAATCGCCGTTTTGACTTCACCATCACAACGTTTCAGGACACTTCCGGCTTCCGACTGACTGCAACCGGCCAGCGTTTCAACGATGCGGCTTGCCCGTTCCGTGAGCTTGATATTGGTGGCGCGCAGATCGACCATCAGGTTGCTGTAGGTCTTACCCAGGCGCACCATGGCGCCGGTGGTGAGCATGTTCAAAACCATCTTGGTCGCTGTTCCGGCTTTCAGGCGGGTCGAGCCTGACAATACCTCCGGCCCAACCAGCGGTACGATGTTCAAATCGGCGTGCCGTGTGATCTTCGCATCCCGGTTGCAACAGAATCCTATTGCGAAGGCGCCGATGGCACGCGCGTAATCCAGCGCACCGATGACATAGGGTGTGCGACCGCTTGCCGCTATACCCACCACGACATCAGTGCTCGTCAGCCCGATCTGCTGCAGGTCGAATTGCCCGGCCTGGTCCGAATCCTCCGCGCCTTCAACGGCACGCATCAGCCCATCCGGACCACCGGCTATCAGGCCGACAACCTGGTCAGGATCGGTATTGAATGTGGGCGGGCATTCAACCGCATCCAGAACACCGAGGCGGCCCGAGGTTCCCGCACCCACGTAAATCAGCCGTCCGCCGCGGGAAAGGCGCTCTGTGATGACATCGATCGCCTGTGCGATAGGTTCCGCCACCTCACCCACTGCACGGGCAACCTTCTCATCCTCCGAGTTAATCAGTTTCACTATCTCAATTGCGCTAAGATTGTCCAAATCCTGAGTCAGCGGGTTACGCGCCTCTGTCGTCAACAAACCGAGCGAGGTATCAATGGAATCTGTCATGGTGTCTGTCCGTAAGCTGAAGTCGTTTTTGCCCGGCTATTGCGCAATCGTAATAATGTCCTGGTTTACCTGTGGCACACTGGCGTACGCGGGGGAAACCACCCGACCGGAAGCCCCTGGAGCCATGGTTCTGACCGGTATCGATGTACTGGAACGGGACGGGTTCAGGCAGCTTCGCGGGCGCAGTATCGGCCTGATCACCAACCAGACCGGCATCAACCGCGCAGGTGTCAGCAACATACAGTTGCTGCATGCGGCGGCTGGACGTCAACCTGGTTGCGCTTTTCAACCCCGAACACGGTCTTTTCGGCAAGCTCGATGAAGAGTTGATCGAGGACAGCGCAGACCCTGGAACCGGTATCAAGGTCTTCAGCCTGTATGGCAGCAACCGCAAACCCACGGCGGAAATGCTGGCTGGCATCGATACACTGGTGTTCGATATCCAGGATATCGGCACGCGCTTTTACACCTATATTTCGACCATGGGTCATGCCATGCAGGCCGCCGCCGAGAACGGCGTCCGTTTCGTCGTGCTCGACCGTCCCAACCCGATCAACGGGGTCACGGTCAGCGGCCCCGTGCTGGATGAGGGCAGGCAATCGTTTGTCGGCTTCCATCGACTTGCGGTGCGCCACGGCATGACCACCGGCGAACTGGCGCTTATGTTCAAAGCTGAGCTGGAGCTTGATCTCGAATTCGAGGTCGTGCAACTGGAAGGCTGGCGCCGCACCGATTATTTCGATGCCACCGGGCTGCCGTGGGTGAACCCCTCGCCCAATATGCGCAGCCTGACGGAAGCACTGCTGTACCCGGGTATCGGCCTGCTCGAGACCACCAACCTGTCGGTCGGGCGTGGCACCGAAACGCCCTTTGAACTGTTCGGTGCGCCCTGGCTCGATGGCGATCTGCTGGCGCGTAAGCTGGGTGCGCTTGAGCTGCCGGGTGTGTCCTTTACCGCCCTGCAATTTACACCCGAGGCCAGCAAATTCGAAGCTGAAACGTGCCACGGCGTCAGTATCCGGATCACCGACCGGGAGCGGTTTGAGCCCGTGCGAACCGGTCTCGAGATCGCGCTGCAATTGCGGCGCCTGTATGCCGGCACCTGGGAAATCGAAAACTATGACCGCCTGTTGGGCAACGCGGTTGTGCTGGAGGCTATTCGGGACAAACGTCCCTACTCCGAAATTCTTGCCGCCTACAAACCCGCTCTGGAAGAGTTCAAACAGCGGCGTTTGCTGTACCTGATCTACCCCTGAGGGCAAACGGAGCTTTCTGAAGCCGGTCTCAGGTTTCATGGTTCAGCCCGAACCTGTGTTTCAGAGACTCATTCTGCAGATGGGTCCAATCGTAATAATCCCTGTTGCTGAGATCGCTTGCCGCGGTCTCATCGAGCAATACGGTAACCCGCTCATGCATCTGCAGGATGGATGCCGGGCACATGGCCGTCACCGGGCCCTCGATCATGTTACCAACGGCTTCAGCCTTGTTCGTGCCGGTTGCAAGCAACAGTATCCTGCGTGCATCCATGATGGTCGCGATACCCATGGTGATCGCGAGTGTCGGCTGGAATTCATCGGCTGAAAACAGCCGGCTGTTGTCTTCAAATGTCTGCCGCGTAAGGGTTTTCACCCGGGTCCTTGATTTCAGGCTGGAGCTTGGTTCGTTAAAACCGATATGGCCATTGCTGCCGATACCCAGTATCTGTAAATCGATACCACCGGCCCCGTTGATCCTGCGCTCATAAGCCGGGCCCACCCTTACCGGGTTCTGCCCCTCATCGCACTCTGGCAGGAAGGTGTTGTGCTGGTCGATATCGATGTGGTCAAAGAACTCCCGCCGCATATAGGCTCGGTAACTTTGCGGATTATCCGGCGTGACTCCGAGGTATTCATCAAGGTTAAAACTGGTCGCATTTTTGAAAGAAATTTCACCCGCACGGTATTTTTCGACCAGTTTCCGGTACAGCGACAACTGTGTACCACCGGTTGCGAGGCCCAGCACCGTCGCGGGGGATACGCGCAGGAGTTCGGCAACCAGCTCCGCACCCATGGCCGCAACAGATTCAGCGTTCTTGAGAATAATGATTTCCATCGCCACCTACCCCGCGCTTACCTGGCCGTCAATCCAGCTGCGGTACAGGTTCAGGTCCTCATCGATCTCGATAAAATTCGCCCGGTATCCCGCCCGGATATAGCCCAACTGGTTCTCCATCCCAAGCGCATGCGCCGGGTAGCTCGAAGCCATCCGCAGCGCCTCTGACGGGTTGAGCCCGGCAAAACTTGCGGCATTCCTGACCGCCGTTATCATGTCCAGGTCAGAACCGGCCAAAGCCCCCGACGCAAGACGGCAACTGCCATCGGCGACCGCGATGTCGAGCCCATCGTAACTGAAAGCCTTCTTATCGGAACCTACCGTTGCCATGGCGTCGGTCACCAGCAGTGAGTAGCCTTTTCGCTTTGCCGCAACAGCGACCGCAAACGCGGCCGGGTGCACATGCTGCCCATCGGCGATCAGGCCGCACCAGCTGTTGCGGTCCTCCAACGCGGCGCCCACCATACCGGGTGCACGGCTCTCAAACGGACTCATGGCATTGAACAGGTGGGTGAATCCGTGCATGCCCGCCTTCAGCGCCTCGCAGGTCTGCTGGTAGGTCGCGGTGCTATGTCCGCCAAATACCCGTACACCCTGGGCGGTCAGGCGTTCGATTATTCCGGGGCCGGTGCACTCGGGTGCAAGTGTCACCAGTGTGCAGGCCCCGGGCAGTGATGTCAGCAGTTCAAACGCCGCGTCGTCGATCTGCCGGAAACGTTCTGCATGGTGGATACCCCGTTTTTGGGGGTTCAGAAACGGTCCTTCAAAATGGATACCAAGCACACCGGGAACAGCTCCGGCGACAGCCTGCCTGACCGATACTATGGCGCGCTTCATGGTATCGAAATCGGTGCTGATCAGCGTCGGCAAAAAACCTGTCGTGCCAAAACGGCGATGAGCCGCAGCCATCGTGCGAAGGGTATCCAGCGTGGGCGCATCGTTGAACATGACACCACCGCCGCCATTGACCTGGATATCGATCAGCCCGGGCGCCAGGATACGCCCTTGGAGATCGTCGCGGGTGGTGAACGATGCGGGTAAATCAGTTTGCAGCAAAAGCTCGGCTACCTTGTGGCCGTCCAGGATAACTGCCAGGTCAGTGTGTAGCTCCTGACCGTCAAAAACACGGCAATTGACAAGCGCCCTCTTCATCCGGCCTGCCCCTTCACGGGTAAACCACCAGAACCTGCCGGCGTTAAATACTGGATCAGGACACCGGAAACCCAGGTCAGCAGGGAGCCGACCGCCGCGTACCAGGGCCAGTACAGGTCCGTGCCCATGGCCAGCATTGACAGACCTGTCACACCGACAACAAACCCCATCAGCGCGGCAGGCTGTTTGACACGGGGGCTTGCCACCGCCAGCAGAAACAGACCCAGCACGGGCCCGCTTGCAAACCCGGCAATTTTCAGGACGTTGAACACCGTGCTTTCCGTTGTGCCAATTGCGCCAACCAGTGTGGCAATCGTAATCTGCAATATACCAAACACGGCAGTCGCCATGCGCCCAGCACGCAGTTGCCGGGCCTGTGAAACCTCCTGTTTACACAGGGGCAACCAGATATCACTGACCAGGGCTGTCGCCGAGCTATTGAGTGAACTGGAAAGTGTAGACATCGCAGCCGCAAATACCGCCGCAAGGGTCAGACCGGCCAGGCCAATGGGCATATAGTTGACGATAAAGAAGGCAAACAGGCGGTCACCATGGCCGTCGGTCATTGGATTTGAACCCGGTAATTGTGTAAAGAAACCGGCCAGTGCCACACCGATTAACAGGAATACGGCAAATTGCAAGAACACGATAAAACCACTGAAGCCCAGGCTCAGGGAGGCATCCCGCTGGTTCTTGGCCGACAGGTAACGCTGCACCATCAACTGGTCGGTACCATGCGTCGCCGCGGTCAGGAAGGCGCCGCCCACGAGGCCCGACCAGAAGGTCATGCCGGGTTTTGTCAGGCTGAAATCGAAATCGAACATGCGTAATTTATCGGTCTGATCGGCAAACTGCAGCAAAGCCGGAAAACCACCCGGCATGTTACTGATGATGACCGTGAACGCGGCGGCAGCGCCCAGCATATAAATGACAAACTGGATGCCGTCGTTCCAGATAACCGACCGCGCGCCACCCACCAGGGTGTAAATGATGGTTATCAAACCGAGCAGGATCACCGAAACCGTCAAATCCAGGCCCAGCACGATCTGCAGAACGAGTGCTGTCAGAAACAGCCTCAGAGCATCACTAAGGTTACGGGTAAACAGAAACAAAACCGATGTCAGTCTGCGGCTCAATTTGCCAAAGCGCGACTCAAGCACCTCGTAAGCGGTGAAGTTCTCACGGCGGAAATAGATCGGCAGCAGCACATAGATAATCAACAGTCGGCCGACAATGTAGCCGATTGCAATCTGCAGGAACGTCAGGTTTCCATTCATGGCCGCCGGGATACCCGGCAAACTGAGAAAGGTGACCGTGCTGGTTTCCGTGGCCACGATCGACAGCAGCAGCACACCCCAGGGCATCGAGCGTCCACCGAGAAAATAATCGGCGGAAGTGCGTTGCCCGCGGCCAACCCATAAACCAAAAGCCAAAACCGCCAGCATGTAGAAAATCACAATTGCAGCGTCCAGCGGATGAATGTTCATGGAGAAATTCATAACACGGAAATCAACCTCCGGAAGCGAAATCGGCCCGGAATTCCGGGCCGATTTCAATTAACAACGACTTAAAAAACGGCCGTTAAACCTGCCTTGCTCAGAAGATGAACTTGGCCTGCAACTGTATCCTTCTCGGATTGAACCAGTCTCTTGGCTCACCAAAGTTGGAGTTGTTGACGCGTGGCTCGATGTCATAAGCGGTCTGGCTGTCAAAGACATTGAAGAGCTCAGCACGTAGCTGGATGTTATAACGATCGTCA
This sequence comes from uncultured Gammaproteobacteria bacterium, assembly GCA_963704855.1. Lineage (GTDB taxonomy): Bacteria > Pseudomonadota > Gammaproteobacteria > Xanthomonadales > SZUA-36 > SZUA-36. Next base: position 142,730 of record CAVPHY010000004.1, on the reverse strand, counting down.
GCACCGAGGTAGAAGTTCTGCGTGTAGTTCAAATCCAACTGGACGTGCGTACTGGTCCGCCGCGAACCCGCAGGCTCCGCATAACGTATGGTATCGCTGGTACTACTGGTCAGATTACGGTAAACCTCGACATCCCAGGCTTCCCATGGCTGGCCGGACTGGTATACGAAATAGGCACCGAAAACTGCGTTCCATTTCAACTCGTAAAAGCCGTACACCTTGAACAGTTGGGGGCGATCACCACGTAATGTACCGTCCTTGTTGTCCCACAACTGCCGGCCTGCGCCATCGGCAATATTGGATGAACCAATAAAGATATCCCCATCGTTGCCAACGGTCGTGTTGTCCTGGTCAAAGTTGCCGGTATATTCGCTGTAGACATAGGAAGCGCCAACCCAGTAATTGTCACCGCGCCACTCAGCTTCGAGATTGATTTCCCAGTAATTGGTATAGGCATCATCCAACTGTGCGATAACGTAGGATGAACCACCGATTTCCGCCCTGATCTCATCCAGGTTCTCGACATAAAGTTCCCGTGGTATCCCAGGAGGTGGTTCATAAACGAGACGAGCATTGTTGTTGGTGTCTTCCCAGAAGTCCCTGGCTTTCCGGTTACGGTAGTGGGCCCGACCGGTCAGGCGATCGCTGAATTCGTGGCTCACACCCAACAGGTATTCGTCGATATGACGCGGGTCCATGTCTTCCTGGAAAACCTTTCCTGAAGAGGAACCGAACTGTTCGGAATCAATATAGTTACCATCGGCATCAAAATAGGAACGTATGTTCAAGCCCTGAATATTACGGGCCCATGAAGCCGCCCTTGCCAGTGAACTGGCGGACGGATAGTAACGGGCATAGTTGGCAAATACGGTGGTAGTGTCATTCGCATCCCAGGTGATACCGAGACGTGGCTGTACCATCGGGTCGATCTTGTACATCTCGTACCTGTGGCCCTCTGAAACCTCGAAGCCTGAGACATTGTCCTTGTTCTTCTTCAGACCCTGTCCATAGAGCGTATCCTGGCTGACCAGCAATCCCAGGTTGAAAGTGAAGTTTTTCCAGGAGATGGTGTCGTTGAACTCGAGGTTCTGCGACTTGGTTTGAGAATTGATATTGCCGCTCGAAAATCCTTCGAAACCCGCCTGGAAAGTGGTGGTCTGGTAAAACAACGGAGTGCCTGGCATTGTTGGCACACTAACCCGGCCGCCAGGAACCGTAATGGAGCCCCAGCCGTTTGACGTCCTGAGCAGGTCTTCCTCAATTTTTTCCCTGTGATAACCAATGTGAAACTCATGGCTGGTGTTCTGTGTGTCAAAAACGTAGTCGTAACCTATTTCAAAACTCTGCCGGGAAAAATCCTGGTTATTGATTTGACTACCACCGCCGACATTACCGCCGCCCGTTTTCACGCCATTTTCAATATAGCCATATTGGTCAATCAGCGGCTGGATGAAGGCATTGTAAGCAGTTTCACCACTACGCGGCGTTGGTACGGAAAGCTGGCCCAGCTGATCAAGGTTATTGATATTCAGGTTGTCACCCTCTGAAATCGAGAGATTGAACAAGGTGTCCGGTCTTCCAGATGTATCGTACTGGAAATCGGTGAATTTGAAATAGGCGTTGCTGGAATCATTGATGATCCATGAAGCTTCCACGATACCGATATCCTGCTTTGCCTCCGAACCCTCTGCGGTAGAAGCGGCTCCGTAGGTGCCAATACTTTCGTTTTCATTGGTACGCTTTGAGGTCCGGTAGCTGGCATCCAACAGGAAGTTTTCAGTAGGCGCGTAGGTCAACTTGCCAAAATACTCGTCCCTGACACTCTTGTAATTGGGCACTTCGCCATAGGCATTGGAGGCGTTGTCACGTTTGACTTCCGGGCGGTAATACGAACCGTAGAAATACAGTTTTTCCTTGATGACAGGACCGCCGACATTGGCCTCGATCCAGGATTTGTCTTCATCGAAGTCCTGCGCGGTGTTGTTTCTGCGGCTGGCGGTCATACCCGCGGTCTGCGTCTGATAGCTGGCGCTGCCATGAAACTCATCCGTACCGGATTTACTGATCGTATTGGTGCTAACACCACCGGAGCGGTTAAAGCCGATGGCCTTGGCGCCACCACGGATAATGGACACCTGGTCGATATCCTGGGTAGAAGGTTCAGCAGACAGGTTTCCGAACATCGGTAATGACACATCAACACCATCAAACTGATAGACGTTGTCCTGGCCACTGCCGCCGGCACTCGGGCCACGCCTGCCATCTTCAGTGTATTGGACACCCGGTATCAACTTGATGAGGTCACGGTATTCCTGCCCGACCGGCAACGCTTCAATCGCATCGTTGCCAATCGCAGCAGAAATGGCTGCACCACCAGGGTTCAGCTGCAGGGCACTGGTTCCTACAACAATGACCTCCTCCATCATGGCTGCATCCGCTGACATATCAACGGCAAGATTGACCAATGCGCGTTGTTGCAACAGAACCTGTGTCTGGCGGACACGCGTTGTGCCATCCGGTAACGTATACGTCACGGTGTAGACACCCGGCGGTAACAATGGCAGCAGGTAGTCACCATTTGCCGCAGAAGTTGTAGTACGGATACCCGGAAGGTTCGGGCTGGTCGCTTCGATGCTGACCTCAGCGATAGCCGAACCATCGGCCGCATCGGTCACCCGACCGCCGATATCACCTGATTGTTGCGCCAGCAAGGGTGTGCTTATCATGGCGGCGAGTACCAGGAGTACCAGCATCCAGGCTGTTTTCCAGGCTGAAGCTGTTGTTCTTCTCAACGCGGTTTGATTTGTCATTATGTAATCCTCAATCGGACGATAAAGTTAAGAAATTGTTATTGGTATCGACCTAAAATATCATTCCCAACGAGAAAGTAAAGAATTATTTATTCCTTTGTGCTATTTTTTTCACACCCTCACAGTCACGAGGCACCGGACTGGCCCGGTGGTTTCAAACCCGGACCAGAAAAAGCTGGTTTATCACTGGAAATAAGATGATTGAATTCGACCCTCGCACCCATCCCCGGATCCAGCGTTTCTTAGCTTCGCTGCCACGTCAAACCCGGGTGTTATCTTTGCTGACCGGTTTGGTGATGGTGTTCACCGGATGTGCGACACAGGACACGGTCTTTGTTGAATCCGCCAACCAGGATACACGGGTCAGGATCGTGGTTATCCACCATACCACCGGTAACTTCAAGGGCTCGTTCGACATCCTCACCAAGGATTCCTCCAACCCCGTCAGTTCACACTATTTAATACCGGAACCGGGTGATGCCAGTTATGACGGCAAGGGCTTGAAGCTGTATTCGCTGGTACCGGAAGAAGGCAGGGCCTGGCACGCGGGTTCGAGCTACTGGGCGGGTAAAACGTCCCTGAATGATATGTCGATCGGTATAGAACTGGTCAACCAGACCTATTGCCGCAGATCGGAACAACCCGTACCACCGGATCAGTCTGAACAGGATCCCGCAAGAATCTGTTTTTACCCTGATTTCCCCGAGTCCCAGTTGACGATGCTAACCGACCTGCTCGGCGGCATACTGTCCCGGCATACTGAAATAAACCCGACCGATATCGTCGGTCACGCGGACATCGCCCCGCAAAGGAAAATTGATCCCGGCCCCCGCTTTCCCTGGCAGAGACTCTATCGTATGGGGTATGGCGCGTGGTATGACGACGATACTGTGTTCAGATACTGGGAGCGGTTCAGGCTGGAGATACCACCGGTTTTGACCTTGCAAACCGCCTTGAATGCCTATGGTTATGACATACAGTTGAGCGGAGAACACGACAAACAGTCACGCAATGTAGTGCGGGCATTTCAAATGCATTTCCTGCCGTGGCAGGTAAGCGGTGAGTTCAACGACGAAACCGTTGCGGTTCTTTATGCGTTACTGGAGAAATACCGTCCGGAAAAGCTCGCCGTTTTACCGGCTACGACCCATACCGGTAACTGACAGGACGAATTATATATTCAGTTGCCAGACAAACCCTTGCAGGAGAACAAGGTTTGTTGTGTTAATGTAAGTACGTGTTAAGAATAATTTATTCTTAAGACTTGAGTTTAACGGCCCTGCCCAGCCTATTTGAAAAGTATCAAACTGATTGGCCGGTCGCCAACTACAGGGCTCTTATGATGGTAACCATGAAATGAAAATTACAAGTATCCGTTTCGGCATGTTGAACGTACCGTTGAAAACACCCTTCAAAACCGCCATGCGTACGGTCAAGGAGATCGAGGATGTTGTGGTTATCATTGAAACGGATACCGGCCACACCGGATATGGCAGCGCACCGGCAACTGCGGTCATCACCGGCGACACTCATGGCTCCATCATCGAGGCCATCAAGAAGTTCATCTCACCGGCGCTGATTGGCCGGGACATCGCCGACCTGAACAACCTGACCAAGAGCATCCAGGGCGCTATCGTCAGAAATTTCAGCGCCAAGGCTGCCGTTGAGATTGCGGTTTATGACCTGTACGGCCAGCTTTATGGCGCGCCCCTGTACAAATTGCTTGGTGGCGGAGATAACGTCATCACGACCGACATTACGATCAGTGTCGATTACATCGACAAGATGGTCGAGGACACGCACAAGGCAATCGAGCTGGGCTTCGAGACATTGAAAATCAAGGTCGGCAAAGACCCGGCGGTGGATATCGAACGCATCAAGGCCATCTACGCCGCCGTCAACGAACGCGCCCTGATCAGGCTGGATGCCAACCAGGGCTGGACACCCAAGCAGACCGTCACCGTGTTGCGGGCACTCGAAAACAGCGGTGTGCAACTTGAACTGCTCGAACAGCCGGTCAGGGGTGATGACATCGAGGGTATGAAGTACGTCACCGAGCGGATCGACACACCCGTCATGGCTGACGAAAGCTCGTTCGGGCCCAAGGAAGCCATCGAAATAATCAGAACACGCGCGGCTGACATCATCAATATCAAGCTGATGAAGACCGGCGGTATTTCAAACGCCATCAAGATTGCTGATATAGCCGGTATCTATGGTGTCAGTTGCATGATCGGCTGCATGCTGGAGTCCAGTATCGGTGTCGCAGCGGCTGCCCATATCGCGGTTGCCAAGGCCTCGGTCATCACCAAGGTCGACCTGGACACACCCGCGCTGGGCAAATATGACCCGGTTACAAGTGGTGTGCTGTTCAACAATTCGGAAATCAAGATCACCGATCTGCCGGGGCTTGGTATCAGCAAAATTGAAAACCTGACGATGCTGGATATTTAACCGCCTAAACTTGGGTGGAATAAACCAGGCAACCTGTCATTGTCACTGACGAAACTGGATCCCCTGGAACAGTCGCTCGTTCTCAATAAGCGGCCGCGTGGTCTCATCGGCCCGCGCCCAGGCCTGGCGAACCCGGTTCTCGCGATCAGCCTCACCCAGAAGCACACTCGCCTGGGCACGTTTGAACAAGGCCATGGCGTAGGCCGGATGCTGGCGCGAGACCCTGTCGAGACTTTCCGCAGCTTCATTGAATCGCCGGTCGGCCATGTACAGCAAACCCAATTCCAGGTTGAACGTAAATTGATCACCCATCATCTTACGGGCCGCTTCAAATGCACGTATCGCACCCTTGGTATCGTGCAGCGTCATCCGCAACTGACCTATCCGGGCCCATTCCAGGCCAGGTGAATCCTTGATCTTGACAATCTTTTCAAGGACCAGCAGTGCCTTTTTCAGCTCGCCCTGCCGGGTATAAACCTGAGCCAGCGCTTCTAGATCGGAAATTTGATCAGGCGATTCCGCCAATACGGATTCAAACAATGGCTGGGCCAGATCCCACTGCCGGTTTTTCAGGTAGTGCATCGCCTGGTAATGGCGCAAATCAACCGAGGCGGGATCGATGGCCCGGGCCCGATCGAATAATTTCTGTGCCTGGGCCTCGTTGTCGGTCACCGAGTAAGCCACCGCCAGCCTGAGGGCAGCCATGAAGTTATACGGATCGGCTTCAAGTATCCGTGTAAATACAGGGATGGCCGCCGCGTAATCCTTACGAATGAAATGTCCGGCCCCGACATCCATATCATGGAATAGGTGGACCATGTCCCGGGGGTTGGGTGCATTGTCGCGGATCTTGCCGCTGCCGGATGAGCCGACATACCCCAGGCTGGCCAGCTTATCCAGAACATCCTGGCTGAGGCTCTGTTGTTCCTGTGGCTGAGTTGCCAGGGCGCGGACCGAATAATCATCGATAGCATCCCAGAGCGCCGGATCCGGTTCAACTTCGCTGTCCAGGTTGTTGGCCTCAGCGGGATCGGCAATAACATCGTAAATCTCGGTGTCACCGGACCTGATCACCTTGATACCATTCAGGACTGCCATGAATTGCGGCTGCCATCCATATTGCATATAAGGCTTCAGCGCCTCTGCCAGCACCGGTTCGGCTGGCTCCCGGAGCAGACTGCCTGGCCGACTCTCACCTGACCAGTCAAGCACGGTGTCGAAAACCTGCCGGATACTGACAGCTTTCTGCGAAGTTCCGGCTTCGATCCCGGACCCGGCCACAATCAGCGGCACGCGCATCGTACCCTGGTAAAGCAAATTCCCGTGTAAGGCCTCTCCATGGTCACCCAGTCCTTCACCATGATCACCGACAACAATAATCTTCCATGCACGCCCCTGGTTGTTCGCTTCAAATGCCGTGACCAGCCGGCCCAGTTCCTGATCCATGTAGGCTATTTCACCCAGGTAGGGTTCACCGGGGTACTGCGATAAAAATGGCTCGGGTGGTTCATAGGGATCATGCGGATCGAAATAGTGGACCCACATGAAATGGGGGCTGGTTTTTGCTTCGATCCAGGCGACGGCCCGGTCGGTAGTAGCGGTGGCCGTGCGCTCGGCAGCACCGTCCGCAAAGGTGTCATCGTAGTGGTTGAAGCCCCGCGAAAGACCGAACTGGGCGGCAAGGGGAACACCCGAAACAAAGGCCGCAGTGTCGTAGCCACGGGCCTTTAAAAGCGCCTGTAACAGATCCAGCTTTTTATCTACGACCCGGCCATTTTCACGGATCCGGTGATCCGCCGGGTACAGACCGGTCAACATCGAGGTGTGCGACGGCAGCGTCGTTGGCGTTACCGAGTAAGCCTGGTCAAAATACACACCGCGGGCTGCCAGTGCTTCCAGGTTGGGTGTGTCGACCTTGTCTGACTCGATACCCAGGCTATCTGCGCGGGTCGTGTCCAGCGTGATCAACAGGACCGAAGGCCCCTCTGGCTTGGCGCCGGAGACCGCCCCGGGGCTGCTGGCTTCCTCTGAGCAGGCGCTCAGGATCAGCGCCAATACGCACACCATCCAGGGGGCGGTCGCAGCTTTTATCAAGTACGGATTTCTCATTTCAAGCCTTTTTAGCACACTAGGGAAGAATTAATATGGGGTTTCTCAGTCCAGCCGCAACAGGAGTTTGAAACCGAAAGATGAGACAAGAAAAAACAGGAAAAAACTGAACAGCCAGCCGCGCATCCACGCAGGGCCGGACCCGATTATCTCCGCTTCAGGCAGATCGATATGAATGACATCCGTATTACCGTCCTTCGGCAGATAGCCCAGCGGATTGGCCATCAACGCGTTCCACCATCTCTTCTTGTGAATAACCGGGATAGCGTACTCCAACGGCAGGGTCAGCAGTGGCTGCCCCCCTGCCCTCATTACACCTTCATGCATTGCCAGTGACTGTCCTGGCGCCGGCCAGTTGATAACCCAACCGCCGTCTTCAACCCTGGCTTCCCCTGCCGATGACCAATGGATTTCACTGCTTGCGGGTTCGATGCTTAGATAAACCTCACTGCCTGCAGACGGAATGACGTAAGCAAATTCACCCGCGACCCAGATGACGATAAACAGCACCGGCACGGTTGCCAGCAGTGCCGGGCCCAACGCAAAGCCCAACTGCCTGAAGCCAAGTGACAGCGTATGGCGGATGAGCGGCATGAGCTCAGCAAACTCTCCGTCGAACCCGGCAATGCTTCTTTGTTGAGTTTTTTGCATTGCCTTCAGCGCACCAATTTCTTCCTGGTTGGAAAAGCGCCGGTAGAGGAGCATCGTGAGCCAGCCAGCCAGGACTGCCCATAGGGCGAGGCGCAGCACGGGCGGCAAGGCCAATGCCAGTAAACCGTCAACGAGGCTGAACAGCGGTGCGGGAAGATCAAACAAAGCCATGGGCAGCCCTAAACGTCGCCTCTTTTACTGCCATCACTTGGTGGCTCAGCTCTTGTGACAGCTGATGCTGCTTGCCGGTCCTTCCTGCGCTTCATGAATTTTCGCAACGGCCAGAACAGGATCGCGCCGATGGCTACGAAGATGGTGGCAAGGATACCCAGCAATGAGCCCACCACGCTGATACCGGCGCCCGGGCCGATATAAGCAAGCACAGGACTGAAAGGCGCCAGCAGCATGAGCGTCAGCAGTAGAAAAGCAATTGTTTTTGACATATTTAAGCAGCAGTCCGAAAAGGTTTATGGATTCTGGCAGAACTTTGACAGCTTTTCATCGACAGGGCCACAGTGGTCAGCGATCTGACGCAGTTCATGGGTGGTGAAATCCACATTGTAGTAATCCGGTTCCGTGAGCCGGGTGATGTATTCCGCCCTTATGGCTTCAAAACCATTTTCAGGCAATTCACAGTGCGCCAGGATTGAATCTATCAGGCCGGCGGAATGGTTACACAAGTCCTCGTAGCGGAACAACAGGCAGGCCTTGCGCACGTCGGGGAACGCGTCCAGTTGACCAAGGACATGCCGGTAGGTTTCCGCCCAATAGCGCGCCCAGCCCTCCACTTCATGACCTTGTTCCCAGCAACGGATAATGGCCTGCGTGGTCTCGGGGTTTCCGAAGTTTACCGGGGTTCGCCGTGGACCGAATTCAAAATGCCCTGACAAAGCCAGTTGCAACGGAACCCTGGTATCCTCCAGGCTTGAGCGAGTGAACAACGCATGCTGTTTCGCCAGGGATGCAACGTGGTTTACGGGATTCCGGACAGGCACCAAAAACTTCGCGTCCGGAAAAAGCGCAAGGATATAGCGGATTCGCGAAATATTGTAGTTACCCTTCGCCAGGTAGCGGTCGGCGCGTCGAACAGCCAGTAATTTCAGAATGTGTTCCCTGTAGAACCGGTCAAATGCAGCGTTACGCAACTGCCCGTCCTGCACCTGGTTCACCGTGGCATCATGCAGCGCTGGAAAGAAGGACATCCACAGCACTTCCTCTACGGCCTCAGGGCTGTCATTGCTCACATAGATTCGGTCCTGGTGGGCTCTCTCTGCCAGTTTCGGCGTCTCGATCCTGGATTTACTCAGCAGGTAGTTACGCCAGTAAGGTGTCCAGACATTGGGAAAATCGCTGTAGCGGTGGCAGGTCAGCCCGGGGTGCCGGGCCAGCATCTCGGTCAAAATGCTGGTACCGGAACGCGGCAGACCCGTGATGAAAACCGGGCGGTCGACCACGCCTTGTGCAATTTCCTCGCGAACAACCCTGGTTTCAAGGTCTGCCAGCCGTCGCCACAATTTGTTAGTGGCCGCAAAAAACCGGGACTGAAAATACAGGCCTGAAGAAACGTGGTTACGGGTCACGGCGAATCTTTCCGGAGTTCCCGGGTAAAGCTCGAAACACCACGGATCGAATCCAGCGGGGCATCCATTTTGAAAGAGGTAAACACAACACCGGGCACGGCATCGGGGGAGACACAGTGATCACCACTCCACTTCCTGTTGTTGTCATCGACCAGGGAGGCCGGCACACCACCCAGGGTCGTTTGCCAGGAAGCCCTGAAACCGGGTTCGTAGCCGATGATGAGATCTGGCGCATCATTATTTGCATTAGCCGGAAAGAGTAACTCACCGTCGAATACATCCCTGACAGCCGCCAAACCGCTCTGCGGGTCCCGCAATTGAGGCAGGCCGGCGATAATCTGCTGCTTGATCTGCGCCGCTTCAACCTCACCCACTATGCCGCGGGCTTCGCGGCCAGTCCTGTTGACATAGACACTGTTCAGGCCCAGCGCATAGGCCCTGGTGCGGGACCAGTCCACGCTGGTAAAACCCACAGATGATTCCAGGCTTCCATCCGTCAGCACCAACAGACCCTGGTCTGCCAGCCAGCGATTGAGGTTGACCGCCCGCCTGAATGGTGCAAAGCCATGGTCGCTGAGCACGATCAGGCGATCGTCGGGACCCATGCGCTGCATGGTTTCGCCCAGCACACGATCCGCCTCGCGGTAGATCCAGTGGATTGCGTCGCGCCCCTCGTCGTCAGTTTCCGAATACAAAGGGTGCTGTGGATCGATGCCGCGATAGAACATGTGGGAAACCCGGTCTGTCTGGACGAACACTGAAACAATGACCTCGCTGTCACGACGATCCAGCGAATCGTAAAACACGTATTCCTGTTCCTGTAATGTCTTCTGTACCACCTCAAGGAATGCGTGATCGGTCAGGTGACCTTCGTTGAGTGACCAGGTTTCCTCGGGCATACCGATGGTGTGGTACAGGCCAAAACGCTGTTCCACTTCGGTGGCGTATTCCGGTGGGGAAGACAATGGAACCACCGGCTCGCGGGGATCAATATTGATGGGGGACACGTATAGCTGAACACGCGGATAGGCACTGAGCAGGTAAGCGCGGACAATGCCATTCACGGACGCCGGACCAAAATATTTAAAGCTCACCGTAATCCAATCGGACCATTCGCCTGGAGACAGCTCAATATCCGCATCCCCTAACCTGACCCGGACCTTTTCCCCGGCGGGATCTAGTAGCAGGCGGGTATTCAAAGCTGGCGCCCCCGGTTTCAATGGGTGCGCAGGCCCTTCGAGCAGGGACTCGATATGACCCTCGCTGTCGGGACGCATGCGCACGGAGCGGGAACCGCTGGTGTCAGAGGGTACTGACGGTCGCGTTGAGTAAATCGTGTAGGTGCCCTGGGTGCCCAGCAGGTCGGGTACACCCATACCCGCCATCATACGGTGGATCGGATCGGGGGGAAAAGTAACCGGCACCCGCAAGACCGTGGAGCGACCACCGCGCTGCTCAACCGCGCTCCAGAATGGCGTGCCGAGGCGACGGTTGATGATCTCGCCGTCTTCCAAAGGTAATTTCATCCCAAACAACGACAGAAAACTCGCGGGTGGAACAACCCGGGAAATGGAAAAATCCGGCAGGTACGATTCCGGATCACGGCGCAGAAAGTCATAGATGCCGTGCTCTCCAGGACCAGTACCAGTGGCAAACTCAGACCAGGCGACCGGTGATTGGGGCGGATTGCTGGTTGCAAGTGTGTGAAACCCGCCCATCGCTTCAAGTTTGCGGAAATTGGGCAGGGAGCCGTCATCCATCCATCGCCTGGCCAGCACCGGATCCATACCATCAAACCCAAGGATGATCAGGCGTTGCTCCGCAGGTGGTGTTGCCTGGTTGCATGAGACCAATAGAAAAATTACAACCCCAATCAGGCCCACGAGGTGTCCTGTTCTGCCACGGATTTTGAGCGGGTCTGCTAGCATGGTTTTCCAATGCCCTCCGTGCTTAACCAAGCAGCAACTTACAAATATACACAGCACTCAGCGCACCCACCGCGTCCGCCGTCAGGCCTGCAACCAGCGCATGGCGACTGCGTGTGACGGCCACGGAGCCGAAATACACCGCCAGTACGTAAAAGGTCGTTTCAGATGATCCATACATCGTCGCGCCGATTTTCGCGGTGAGTGAATCGGCACCGTGCTCATTGACCAGGTCGGTCAGCAGACCCAGGGAACCACTGCCGGATAGCGGACGCATCAGCGCTAATGGAAGGTTTTCCGGCGGGAAGCCGATCAGGTTCAGCACCGGGGCCAGTAAACCCAACAGAAGATCCAGGGCGCCGGAAGCCCGGAACATGCCAACCGCCACCAAAATGGCGACCAGGTAGGGAATGATCCGCACAGCAATGGTAAATCCATCCTTGGCGCCTTCGACGAAAACCTCGTAGACTTTGATTTTTTTTACACTGATGGCGTACATCGGAATACCCACCAGCAACAACGGGATGATGTACTTTGAACCGGCGTTCAGACCGCCAACGATCGACTCGATCATGACGCGTTTTCCACTGAGAATACTTTCATTTTCTCAAGCAGCCTGACCATGATAATGGCCGTAATGGTCGAGGCAAGTGTTGCCAGTATCGTGGTGATAAATATCTGGCTGGCCGTCACCCCCATCAACGCAACGACGGTCGCGGGCACGATGATCTGGACAGACGATGTATTGATGGCCAGGAACATCACCATGGCATTGGTTGCGGTATCCTTTTTTGGATTGAGCTCCTGCAGTTCCTCCATGGCCTTGAGCCCCAACGGGGTCGCGGCATTGCCAAGCCCCAGCATATTGGCGGACATATTCAGTACGATCGAACCGATCGCGGGGTGATCTGCGGGCACGTCGGGGAATAACCGTATGGTGATGGGTTTCAGCCCCCTGGCGATGATTCTTATCAGGCCCGATGCCTCGGCAATCTTCATGATTCCCAGCCAGAGCGCCATGATCCCGATCAGGCCTATGGAGATCTCAACCGCCGTTTTTGACATGTTGATGGCGGCCTCGGTCACGGCATCGATCCTGCCTGTCAAAATACCGGCGACAACACTGATGGCCATCATTCCAAACCAGATGTAGTTAAGCATTTGTTTTCCTCGTTAGTATCCAGGGAAGCTGAGCGGCATAAGCCGACCCGGTTATCTGACCGGGGACTCCGGGATCAAAATATACGGGCTTTCCTCGTCTGCATGTAATTCCACCTCGTGCGAGATCGGCAGGGTGGCCTGGTAATCGCCATGTCCGCATGGGAAGTTGCTGACGATGGGAATGTCCAGTTCGCTGCAGACATCCAGCACGATTTCATCGGTGGTCTTGCCAAACGGGGTTTTGCTGTCGCCCATCTCCAGCATCTCACCGATGACCAGGCCCTCGATTTTCTCCAGGCTGCCACTGCTTTTTAAATGCAGCATCATACGTTCAAAGGCGTACAGCTTTTCATCAATATCTTCCAGTAACAGGATCGAGCCCGCTGTATCGATCTGGCCGCTGGTTGCCAGCCTCTCGATCACCAGGGTGAGATTCCCGCCCCACAATGGTCCGCTGGCAAACCCGGGCTTCAGGCAACGCGCCTGGCATTCGGGCGTGGACATGATCCGGATATTGTCCTCCCCGGTTAACACCCGGTGAAAAACATCCAGGTTGTAATCGATGGTCTGCTTACCATAGGTGGTCAACATTGGGCCATGAAAGGTAACCAGGCCGGATTTTTGAGCCATGGATGTCAACAGGCCAGTCACATCGCTGTAGCCGACGAAAATCTTGGGGTTTGCACGGATGACGTCATAATCGAGCAAAGGCAGCACCCGGTTGCCACCGTAACCACCGCGTGCACAGATTATCGCCTCGATCGACGGGTCCCGGAACATGGCCATGATATCTTCGGCCCTTTGGCCTGGTGATCCGGCACACTGGTTCTCCTGCAGGGCGTTGCTTTTGCCGAGAACCACCTCGTAACCCAGTTCTTCAAATACGCCAACCGCACGCTGCATCCGCTCGGCTTCCAACCAGTAAGCCGGACTGACGATACCGATCCTGGCACCTGACCTCAGCTTTCGGGGTTTAATCTGTTGCATTGTCTGGATGAATTCTCTTATTGGTTCAGGTCATGGGCTAGTGTAAATTACTCTCGATGCGAATTATTGTACTTATTTTAAGCGCCCTGTTCTTTAATGCCTGCAACGCGACCGAACCCTCGCTGGCGGATAACACACCCGCCGGACACTGGTCCACTGATGTCATCGGAATCAATGAAATGCATTTATCAGCAGATTACTGGCTAAACCAGCTGGAGAATGCGGGTCAGCCACTAAAAAGCCACAAGGAAATCGCAGATTTCAACAGGACGCTTTTTACAACTGACCCGAACATGGTGAACCTGGCGCTTTACCCGGAACAATTACCGGGTACTGAGGTCAAGCAGAAGATCCTCGCTATCAGCAAGCCCAACCGTTCTGAACTGTACAACCCTGCCGGTGAAACACTGGATGCAGATACTTACCGGAAATATACGCAGAACCTCGGCCTTCAGACCCTGCCCGAAACCGTGGAAGTGCGTTTCGCGCTGGTCGTCAACCGCTCCGATATGCGCACCTACCCCACGGATGACCGCTATTACAAAACCGGGGAAAATCAAAACCTGGACCGTTTCCAGGAGAACGGCCTGTTCCCGGGTGACGCCGTCGCAGTGCTGCACACCAGTGCGGATAGCGAGTGGGCCTTTGTGCAGTCATATAACTACGCAGCCTGGGTGCGAATTGAAAATATTGCTGTCGGCGACCGCCAGGTCATCGAGCAGTATAGAAACACGGACCGGTTTATCGTCATAACCGGCGACAAGGTCTGGACATCCTTCAACCCCGAAATCCCTGCCCTGTCGGAATTGCAGCTCGATATGGGCATTCGTATCCCGCTGGCGGATCGGGATAGCTACGGCAACGATCTATACGGTCAGAACCCGTACACCAGCCACGTGGTTTTACTGCCGTTGCGAAACCCGCAAGGCAGGCTGGACATCAAACCGGCCCTGATTGCACGCAATGACGACGTCAGCCCGGGCTTCATCCCGTTCACAAGGGAGAATATCCTCCGGCAGGCATTCAAATTCCTGGGTGAACGCTATGGCTGGGGGCACTCTTTCAATGCACGGGACTGCACCGGTTTTGTCATGGAAGTCTACAAAACCTTCGGCATCCTCATGCCCCGCAATACCGGGCAACAGGGTGAGGGTGCCTTTGGGGAGAACACGCGCTTTACAGAGCAGAGCAGCAGGGAGGAAAAACTGCGAGCCCTTAAAAGCATGGACATCGGCGACCTGATCTATGTACCGGGTCACGTGCTGATGTATATCGGGGATGTCGATGGCGAGCCCTACGTTATCCACGATGTGTCGATATTCCGCTACACCGATGAGAACGGCGAATATTACGAGGGCACGCTAAACAGCGTATCGGTTACACCACTCATCCCGTTATACGGTTCGAGGGAGTCGCCCTATATCGACCTGGTATATAACATAAAGAGAATCAGGTAAGCGTCGATCCTTCCCCGGCCGTTTTCCTGCTTTCAGGATTGATAATACAGCGGCACCCGACCGGTCAGACCAGCCACGATCTCATAACCGATCGTGCCGGCATGCGATGCGAGCTCGTTGACCGAAAGGCCCTGGCCCCAGAGTTCGACCAGGTCGCCGACTGACACTGATTCGAGATCGGTGAGATCAACACTGATCGCGTCCATCGATACCCTGCCGACCAGTGGCACGCGCCGGCCATTGACCAGCACCGGTGTGCCGCTGGGTGCATGGCGCGGGTAACCATCACCGTAACCGATGGCAACCGTGCCTATTTTTGAAGGTCGCCTGGCCACCCACTCATGGCCATAGCCGACCCCACCACCCGGCGCCAGGTTGCGGATGGCAACAATTTCGGAGTTCATGGTCATGGCTGGAAGTAATCCGTCAGAGTCGCTGGCAAATGAACCTCTCGGGCATTGACCGTAAAGCATATAACCCGGTCGGTTCCATTGCGCATGGCTCTCGGGCCAGTGCATGACACCCGCTGAATTGGCAATGCTCAGGGCGAGCTCGTGTTTTGCAGCAAAGGACCTGGCCAACCTCACCTGCTGACGGGTCAAAGGGTTGTCCAGTTCGTCTGCGCAGGCAAGGTGTGTGAACACGACCATGTCCTGCTGAACATTGGCTGATGAACACAGTTCCTGGTATACCTGCTCAAGCACATCCGGTGCAAAACCTAGCCGGTTCATACCTGTGTCTACCTTCAGCCAAACCCCGAGCGGGCTGGGAAGTTTTGCAGATTTCAACCAGTCAAGCTGTTGCTGATGATGCACCGACAGCCAGAAGCCCCGGGCGGCCGCTTCGGCCATATCCGCCGCACGGCTCACACCCTGCAATATGAGAATGGGTCTGCTGATACCTGCATCCCTCAGCTGTACCGCTTCATCGATAAAAGCGACAGCAAATGCCGGAACCGCGGATTGAAGGTGGTACGCAACCTCCTTCATACCGTGCCCATAGGCATTCGCCTTGATCACTGCGATACTTTGGGAATCAGGCGCCAATTGACAGGCCAGTTGGTAATTGCTGGCGATATCGTCCAGGCGGATTGTCGCCGAGGTGGGCCGCATCAGGCCAGCACCCGGAGGTTTTGAAAAGGAACAGACACGCGCCTCACTCCACCCTCGTCAATTTCAGGTCTTCAAAATCGTAGTCACCGTCATCCAGCTTCGTCATGGTAATAGCGGTAGCCCGGTCACTTTCACCGGCTTCGAACTCAAGCCAGGCATCCGCTTCGAGTGACCGATCGGTCCAGCGCAGCATGAAAAGGTTGCCCTCATGGTGTCGCATGGCGCCTTTGAGCTTGGGAGACCTGACTGCCGAGAACACCAGCTGACCGTCCTCCAGTTGTATGTTCACATCACCAAACCATGGGTCACGGTAAAGCCCCGTAAACTGTGTCAGGTCGGGTGGCTTGCAGGGCTTGCAGGCTCCCTCTTCCGGCTCATCCACGATAACGGCCGGGCTGTTATCTTCTTGTTCAGAACCCTCCTCAGCCAGCATCATCTGAACCCAGTCCACCGGCTCAACCGGCATGAACGAACGCACGATGGTGTTCACAACCGAAGAACGTGCCGCCGAACTCGAACCATTGGTCAGCAGCACAACACCAAGTTCCAGCTCCGGAATCATGACGACATAGGATTTCATCCCGGCCAGCGTGCCGGTATGTGAAACCTCCTTGTAACCGTGCACATCCGCCAGCCGCCAGCCGAGACCATAGGCCTTGAAGTGTGTCCGGTTCAATGCAAAATCACGCTCACTGACACCCAGCAACATCTGTGGCTTCCACATCTCCTCGCTCTGTGCGGTACTGAACAGCGTATCTCCAGCCGGTGTGGTTCCATGTCGCAATTGCATCCTGACCCAGGTCAGCATGTCATCCAGGCTGCAGATAACACCACCCGCTGCTGCGGAAACGGGCGGTTGTGCCGGAATGCGGCCACGCTCGATCACGCTCAGTTCACCTTCGATAATACCGTGCGGGGTGGCGAGGTTTCGCATTTGCTTCTTCGGGATCGTGTCGGCGAAACAGCGCTTCATACCGGCCGGGCGCATGACACGGCCTTCAACGAATTCACCCCAGGTCTTGCCGCTGACACGCGGGATAATTTCACCGGCAACGATGTAAAGCAGGTTGTCGTAAGCGTACCTGGTGCGGAAACTGCTGACCGGCTCAAAAAAGCGCAGCGCGTAGATGATATCTTTGGCGGTGAATGTATTGGGCTCAGGCCAGAGCAGCATGTCACCGGCAAATGGCGCCAGGCCACTGCGGTGCGTCAGCAGGTCCTTCACCGTAAAGTTGGCGGTTACCCACGGGTCTTTCATACGGAACTCAGGGATGTAATCGATGACCAGGCCATCCCATGAAACCAGGCCGTCATCGACAAGCACGGCGAGTGCCGCCGTCGTGAAAGCCTTGCTGTTGGAAGCAATCTTGAACAGGGTTGCTGTATCGACCAGTTCCGGCTTACCGGTCTCACGCACGCCGTAGCCCTTCGACAACAACACCTGACCGTCCTTCACGATACCGATGGCCATACCCGGCACACTGAACTCCGACATCGCCCGGCCCGCGAGTTCCGCCACGGCGACATCAGTGATACCCTCACGTTCCTGCGCCCCGGCCGTTGTGAGCCAGAGGGCCAACAGAAAACACAGGAGCCTTTGAATATATGGCCAAACAGGCCGGATACCTGCCCGTCTCACGAGCTGGTCAGTTTCAGAGTATGTCATTTAAAAAAGTTCATCCTTAACCGGGTTGAAAATACGTATTTAATTTTTAGCCTGTACCCCTGCCCCGCTTACAGGTAAACGAGACTGACCACGAGGTACATTACCAGCGTGATACCCCCCGCAACCAATGCATACGGCAACTGTGTCCGGACGTGCTCGAGCAGGTCACAACCGGATGCGATCGCTGACACCGCGGTTGTATCGGAAATCGGCGAGCAGTGGTCTCCAAAAACACCACCACCGAGGATGGCCGCAAGCACCAGCGACGGCGGCAGCCCCAGGGTCTGGATCAGCGGGACACCGATCGGTATAAGTATCGCAAATGTTCCCCACGATGTTCCGGTGGAAAATGAAATCAGCGCCCCGGCCAGGAACATCATCGGAACGATCAGGTACACCGGCAGGAATTCGCCTACCAGTCCGGCAATAAAAATGCCGGTTCCCAGTTCCTTCAGGCTGGCGCCCAGCGCCAATGAGAACAGCACGATGGTAACCAGCGGCAGAATTTCTCCCATGCCTTCAAAACCGATCTTGACCAGCTTGATGTGGGTGAAATTACCACTCGCCAGCATCATCACGTAAGCCACCAGCGAGGCCAGTGCAACCGAGTAAAGCACCGAACGTGAACCGCTGCCATTGGCCATGACGCCATCACCGGTCCAGAACATGAAAGCCACCATCCCCCCGACCATCACTGCTAGCGGTATCAGCATGTAACTGGGGTGGGTGGCCTCGACTTCCAGATTTTCCGCGCTGTCCTCGTGCTTGAGCGTCTGGCTCGTTGCCATCGGCCCGAAGTACTTGCCGGTCCAGGCAGTGATCACCACGATCACCAGGGTCACCAGTGCGTAAAAATTCAGCGGCACGGTGCCCCACAGGATCTGCGGTGCCGAAACCTCAAGTTCATAAGTGCCGAGCAATGCCAGGATATACGCCCCCCAGGCATTCAAAAGTATCAGGATGCATATCGGGGCTGATGTGCTGTCGATGATATAGGCCAGCTTCGCCCGGCTCAGACCGAAGCGATCGAAAATCCCCCGTGACAGGATACCCGCGGTCAGCACACTCAGGTTGGACTCAACAAAAACCGCTGCCCCGACACCGGTGGTCAACAACGCCGCCTGGCGTGGATTACGCGCGATACCCCGCTTGATAATTGAACTCACCATGGCAGACACACCGCCCGATTGACGGATATAAGCCAGCAACGCGCCGATCATCAGGCTGAAAATCAGGATACGGGCATTATCCTTGTCATCGAATACCGCGACGATTCTTTCCAGCGTGAACAGACCCGCCAGTGGAACACTGCCCAGGAGAGACGATTGCTGCAACAGTTCCGCGGTAAAAATCGACAGGAACAGGGCGAGTATGACCTCGCGTTTCCACAGGACCACGGCGATTGCAACAACAGGGGGAAGAACTGACAACCATTCAGCAGACATTAATTATCCCGTGACCCTTGGATACTGGATTTGATTAGTAATTATATATTCCGGCGAAACACGCTAAATATAATATATTATTTTTTTCAAGTATGGAGGGGATTATAAGGACGGTGCTTAATCGCCAAGCGTATTTACCAGCGTCTGCGCTTTCTTGCGTTGCTCCTCGGCTAGCTCCATGTATTGCGCATGGCTCGCCTCGCGAAAATACTCCACGACCTCATCAAAATCGTTCAAAGCCAGCAATGCAGTTTCAGCACTTCCTGCCCGTTCAGCCAGTAACATTCGAACGGCGCCCAGGTTTGCCAGCGTCATGGCCCAGCTCATCGGCTGTTTTTCACGGGTAATTTCTTCCAGCGCGTGTTCGAAGGCTGCAGCTGACTCTTCCAGCAACTGCGTGCCGTCCTCACGTTTTCCGAGCGACTGAAGCGCAGCACCGAGATTATTCTGCGTCATGGCCCAGTCCATTGGCGTTTGCTCGCGGGTTCGTACAGCCAGTGCGTTCCTGAAGGCGGAAATCGACTGCTCGAGGGTACGCGTTCCCTTGCGGCTTTCACCGAGCAGGCGCAGAACGGCGCCCAGGTTGTTAAATGTAGTTGCCCAGTTTATCGGCACCCTTGGCCGGGTCCATTCTTTCAACGCGTTCTTATAGGCTTCAACCGACCGCTTCAGCAGCCTGGGGTCTTTCTCTCGTTGGCCAAGTACCTGCAGCGCGGTTCCCAGGTTACTCTGTGACGCCGCCCAGTCCATCGGCACCTGCTCCTGCGTACGTACTTCCAGCGCAGCCTCGAATGCCTTAACCGACCTTTTCAGCATGTCTGTATCGCCCTGGCGCTGGCCGAGGATACCAAGCACATTGCCATAGTTATCCTGCGCAGTGGCCCACTCCAGGGGCGCCTGCTCACGGGTTCTTAATGAAAACAGGTTTTCGAATACCCTGATGGCTCTTTCGAGATTGATTGTGGCGCGCTGGCGCTGGCCAAGGAGCCCAAGCACATTGCCAAGCTGGTGTTGTGTCGTGGCCCAGTCATCCGGTCGTTCGTCGCGGGGGGCGAGCTCAAGAACGGTTGTTTCATAGAGGCTGATTGCATCTTCAAGCGCCGTGTTGTTGCGAAATTCCCGGCCGAACTCTGCCAGCATCAGGGCCTGCCGGGTGCGATTCTGCCACTGCGAACGGATATCGAGACCCTCGGTTGTGGCTGCCTGGGCGTAAAGCTCGGAGGCTCGCTGATACTCCTTTCGGCTGGCTGCTGCGCTGGCTTCGCTGACATAATCAGGGCTGGCTGTTTCAGTATCGGTTTCGGTGGAATTCATGGGTCTTGTCTCTTGCTGAATTTATGCAGAACCGGGGTCGGGGGTCAAAAGGGGTCAGGTACATTTAACCGCATTGTTAGCAATGCGGTTAAATGTACCTGACCCCTAAACCGAATCTGACCCCGTCGTGCCTCAATGAAAAGTGCCAGAGAAAAAGCTCCCCCTGGCACTTAACCCTCCTCCCCCTCAGGAAGATCAGTCGACAATGTGATAGACGGGCGCCTTTTCCATTGTCCATTCGCGCGTTTTCGGGTCGCGGCGGGATAAGGTCAGGCAATGCCAGTTATCGTCATCCAGCTTCATGTGGTCGCCACGGTAGTAGTAACCCGGCCAGCGTGTTTCCTCGCGGAACAGGGTGTGCTGAGCAACAGACTGCGATGTGAGCAGACGGTGCTTCAGTTCCCATGCACGCATAAGCTGGTGCAGGTCTTCGGCACCGATGTGCTCGAAATCCTCTTCCATGATATCCAGCAGTTCAATACCGCGCTCGAGCAACTTGTCGTTGGTCATGTAGTTAACACTGATACCGCCAATATACTCATCCATTACCTTCTCAAGACGCTGGAGACCCTGGATGGGCAGCAGGTAGCTTGGAGAAACGGTTCCACCGACGATCTCGTTGCGGCCCACGGTGTAGTTATCCAGTGGCTGATAGATGGTTTTCCTGAGCTCATCCACCTGCTTGTCGGTAACGTTGATCTTCTCGTCCTTCAGGTCTTTTATGTATTTAACCGCAGCCTTGGCAGCGAGGCGGCCCTCTGTGAAGGAACCTGACGAGAACGCATGCGCAGTGCCACCAACGGCATCACCGGCGCCGAACAGTCCATCGACCGTCATCATACGGTTGTAGCCCCAGAAATATTCTTCGGGGGACAGGTCTTCCGGTCCACTGCACCATGCACCCGAGCAGGTTGCGTGGGAACCCATCACGTACGGTTCGGACGTGGTCAATTCCGGGTTGATGTACTTGGGGTCAATGTCCTGGGAGGCCCAGACAACCGCCTGGCTGACGGTCATGCCGAGGAAGTTCTCCCAGCCCACCTCTTCGAGATGTGGATCCTGGAAGGCTTCCTTGGTGACCATGTGTATCGGACCACGACCCGCTTTTACCTCCTGGATAAAAGCATGGTTACGCAAACAGGTCGGCGTCGGGTGGTGATCGATGTACTCACCCACCATGGCCTTGGTGTCGTCATACCAGGTGGATTCGTATTCGTTGCCATAGGCGTTCTGGGTGTAGGTCTTCAGATGCAGGAAGTAGGCGCCAACCGGGCCATAACCGTCTTTAAAACGGCACAGCACGATACGGTTTTCCATCTGTGTCATCTTGGCGCCGGCCTGGATCGACAAGGCGTAGGCCGAGCCACTGCTCCAGGGTGCGTACCAGGTACGGCCCATGCCCTCACCCACGGAACGCGGCTTGAAGATATGCGAAGCGCCACCGGCGGCAACGATCACCGCCTTGGCCCTGAAAACGTGGAAATCACCGGTGCGAACGTTGAACCCGACAGCGCCGCCCACGCGGTTATCGCGGCTTTCGTCCATCAGCAGGTGCGTTACCATGATGCGGTTATATATCTTATCGGCAGATTTGCGCGCGGCATTGGCGACGATGGGCTTGTAGCTTTCACCGTGGATCATGATCTGCCATTTACCTTCACGCAGATAGCGACCGGTTTTCTCGCTTTTCATGAAGGGCAGACCCCATTCTTCAAACTTGTGCACTGCGGAGTCAACGTGCCGGGCCATATCGAAGGCCAGGTCTTCGCGCACCATGCCCATCAGGTCGTTACGGGCGTAACGCACGTGGTCTTCGGGGTTATTCTCACCCCATTGTGTGCCCATGTAGCAATTGATTGCATAAAGGCCCTGCGCAACTGCTCCGGAACGGTCAATATTGGCTTTTTCAGCGATAACAACTTTCAGGTCCCGACCCCAGTAGCGCGCTTCGTAGGCAGCACCTGTGCCGCCCATACCACCACCCACTACGAGGATATCGCAATCTTCATAAACGGTATTAGTACCCATCAGTAATATACTCCCTGCTTGAGTGTACCCGGTAAATCCCTCAACCCGCCTTCATAGCCAAGCACATCCGGTTCATAGCAAAGTAACTGTGAGTTCAAAGCCGCTTCATCCGGGACCGGCAGGCTGGCAAGGTCTTCTATGCCTTCTCCCCATGGTTTGGTCGTAATAGGTGAAAGGAAATTTTTCTCGCGGCCATCGCGGAATTTTATCCTCCAGGAAATCGTGCCTTTTTCCTCCTCCCGCAGCACCCGGACCTTGTGACCGAGCGGGGCAAAATCAGCATAGCCACGCACATCGATCGCATTTTGCGGACAGGCTTTCACACAGGAGTAACATTCCCAACACATATTGGGTTCGATGTTGGTGGCGCGTCGGAGTGTCTTATCGATGTGCATGATGTCGGACGGACAGATATCGACACAATGGCCACAGCCATCGCAACGGGTCATATAGACAAATGTTGGCATTTTATTTCGTCTCCAGCATTAATTAATTCAACGACTCTTTATTGGTTTTGATCAGTAGTTCCTGGGTAAAAGCCGCTTGATACCCGGACCAAACTGCTCCGGTCTGTCCGCAGGCGCAGGCAGGCCGTCCCTGGAACCATCCGCCTTGGCCACACGCTTCTGGAAAGCCGCCGCGGGCTTAAAAAACATATGCGCGAACTTGGACCAAAGCACACCACCGAAAAGCACGGTACTTGACAGGATGAACAAACCAAGGAACAGCACTGACAAGCTCGAGGCGCCTACCGCCTGCATAAAAGACCAGATCAACGCGAAGGTCGCTGTCGCCAGAAGGGAGAGTACGAACAGGTCGGCACGCACAACGCGATACCAGGGATTACCTTCGGCGGCAACATCCACCCGGATGAAAAACCAGAACCAGTAACCACCACCGCAAAGCATCAGGGCTCCAAGGTGCCAAAGTAGCGGAAGAATGACGGGCGTGTCTGCACCGATGTAGCCAAATATCATGATGGCAGTGGTGGCGGCAAACAGGATAAACCCATACATCGTAAGCAGGTGGGCCAGTCTGCGCCGCTGGTTGCAGAACTCCCCGGAGGTCAGCACATCCACCGCAACCGTTGTGACCGCAATCGTTGCTTTTTCAACAACGGAGACTTTCCGGGATGCTTCAGCCCTGGCCTTTTCGGCATTCCTGAAGAAGTACTCGGCGCTTTTTTTGTGGATCATATCCAGGACGGTTCCGCCGATGACCAGCAGGATCATGAAGACGACATAGACCTGCATTGCGAGGGGAGAGATGAGCGCTGAAAGCTCGGTGAAGGGATTGATGGTGAACATTACTTCAGGCCTCCCTGGGCGTTATTCGTTGAAAATGTGATTTTGTATCTTTATCATTCGCGACACAATCCGCCTAACATTATGATTTGCTAATGTAGCAGTATCACAGTCTTTAATTGAAAAGACAACCGTTTGTGAAAGTGCACCATGAAGGCCCTTCGGTTTAGCGGTATTTTTATGCGGGATAGCCGCTCGCAATTCTCTATTGGCAGGAAATCAGGAATATGTCCGAACACCAAGACTGTATCTTTTGCGGCGAGCCCGAAATCGTCATCCAGAACAACCTGGCCTATGCCCATTACGACAGCTACCCGGTCAACACCGGCCATTGCCTGATTATTACGCACCGGCATATCGCAGAATACTTCCAGGCAACCGCAGAGGAGAAAGCGGCGATCTGGACGTTGGTTGATGAGATGAAGACCATTATTGACCGGGATTTCAAGCCGGATGGCTACAACGTCGGTGTCAATATTGGCAAAACCGCAGGCCAGTCAATACCACACCTCCACGTCCATATGATCCCAAGGTACAAAGGCGATATGGAAGACCCCAGGGGTGGGGTGCGCGGTGTAATCCCACACAAGCAGAAATACGAGAGAAAGGTGCGTAGTAGCTAATATATTAGACTTTGGTAATATGGTTGGAACTGTCACCCTCTTAAGGAGAATAAAATCGTGTCAAAACTGGTATCCCCACATGGTGGCGGTGGATTAAAGGCCCTGCTTGCACCCAGGTCCCAACGCGCGGAACAACTGGCCCGCGCCCGGGGGTTAACAAAAGTACCGATGACGAGCCGTGAGGTATCGGATGTTTTGATGATGGCCATGGGCGCCTACACACCGCTTGACGGGTTTATGGGCAAAGGCGATTGGCGCCGTGTCTGCCTGGATATGAAGCTCAAAAGCGGTGTGTTCTGGCCGATACCCATCACGCTCTCCGCAGAAAAATCCCTCGCAGACAGCATTCACGTCGAAGAAGAGGTTGCGCTGGTTGATGGTGAAAGCGGTGAAATTCTCGCAATCATGGAAGTTACGGAAAAGTACGCTCCGGACAAGACCGTGGAGTGTGAACACGTTTACCGCACTTCGGATCCAGCCCACCCCGGGGTTAAAAAAGTATTGGAACAGGGCGCGATCAACCTGGCCGGACGCGTCACCTGCCTGTCTGAGGGTGAATACCCTGAAAAATATCCCGAGTTGTATATCCGCCCGGCCCAGGCACGGGCCATGTTCCTCGAAAACGGATGGACTTCCGTAGCTGCATTTCAGACCCGTAACCCGATGCAACGAGCACATGAACACCTGGTCAAAATTGCAATTGAAGTAACCGACGGCGTCTTTATCCACCAGGTGCTTGGCAAACTGAAACCCGGAGACATACCTGCCCAAGTGCGAACCGAAGCTATCCAGGCGATGATCGATCACTATTTTGTAGATGGCACGGTCATCCAGGCGGGTTACCCGATCGAGATGCGTTACGCCGGACCGCGTGAAGCCCTGCTGCACGCCCTGATCCGTCAAAACTACGGTTGTTCACACCTGATCGTAGGTCGTGATCATGCCGGTGTCGGCAATTACTATGGCCCGTTTGATGCCCATCACATCTTCAACACACTGTGGGAAGGGGCACTGCAGACCCGGCCACTGAAAATTGATATCACCTTCTACTGCAATGCGTGTTTCGGCATGGCAACCGGTAAAACCTGTCCCCATGGCGAAAAGGACCGGATTCATATTTCAGGTACGCAACAACGCGCCATGCTGGCAGAGGGCGCACCGGTACCACCCGAGTTTGGACGTCCTGAAGTTATCGAGATACTCCGGAAATACTACGCCGGGCTGAACGATAAGCCTGAGACCGTCCGGAATTACCCGGGACTGGTCAGACGCCATCGATTGGCAAGCTCTGATGCCGGTGATGATATTAGAATTATATATTCCAGCGAAACGCGCATATAATTATTAACTATTCATTCACCACAAACGACCATCAAAAAAGAGAATAAACCCATGGTGTTTCCAGCTTATCGTGAAGGGCGGCTTTACGTCGAAGATGTACCGGTCGAGGAGATCGCGGAACAACTAAAGACGCCGGTCTATTGTTATTCAGCAACCGCACTGCGCGACAATTTTCGCGCCTACAGCGAGCAGTTCAAACCGGAGAACTCACTCATTTGCTTCGCCGTTAAGGCGAACTCCAACCAGGCCATAATCAGGGCGCTTGGCAAGATGGGCGCAGGTGCAGACGTGGTCTCGGAAGGTGAACTCAGACGTGCGCTGCTCGCCGGTATCCCCGCAAATAGAATCGTCTATTCCGGTGTCGCCAAAACCCCGGACGAGATGCGCTTTGCACTGCGGCAGGACATTTACCAGTTCAATGTCGAATCGGAACCGGAACTGGAACTTCTGAGCCAGATCGCCGTGGAAGAAGGCAAACAGGCCGCCGTCGCATTTCGCATCAACCCGGATATCGATGCGCGCACGCACGCGAAAATCTCGACCGGCAAGGCCAGCAATAAGTTCGGTATTCCGTGGACACGTGCCCGTGAAGCCTATGCACGCGCCGCGGAGTTGCCCGGAATCAGGGTGCAGGGGATCGATATGCACATCGGTTCACAGCTGACCCAACTGGAACCCTTCGAACAGGCTTTTCGCTGTCTCGCCGACCTGACCATCGAACTGCGTGGCCAGGGCCACGATATTTCGGTCCTGGATATCGGTGGCGGGTTGGGTATCGACTACGCGGACGGCAACCGGCTGCCACCCGCCGTCACCGATTATTCAAAGCTGGCCACCGACATTCTCGGGTCACTGGGTTGCCGGATCCTGGTCGAGCCCGGCCGCTCGCTGGTAGGCAATGTCGGCATTCTTGTTTCACGTGTCATCTATATCAAGAAAGGGGAACGGGACCGCTTCCTGATCATAGACGCCGGCATGAACGACCTGCTCAGACCTAGCATGTACGACGCCTATCATGAAATCGTGCCGGCCGAATTGCGTGGCGGTGAACCGGAGGCATACCAGGTCGTCGGTCCGATCTGTGAAACGGGCGATACCTTTGCACGCGACCGGATGCTGCAACCGTTGCAGGCGGGTGACCTGATCGCCATCAAGAATGCCGGCGCCTACGGTGCTGTCATGGCGTCTTCATACAATACCCGCCCGCTGGTGCCCGAGGTGCTGGTTGAAGGTGACAGGTTAACGGTCATCCGTCCCCGCCCGAGTCACGACGACCTGATCGGGCTTGATACACCGGACGGAACCAAGGGCTAAACCCGCCGGTCCGATCAGAAAATCCTGCCCACTTTTTATTCGGATGCATTACCATATCGCAACGCTAGATTAGCCAACCAGGAAAATGACATGAAAGTTTTTACATCGCTTCTGATCTCTGCTTTATTGCTGGCTGTACCCCTGTCCAGCCAGGCCTTGTTTAACAAGAAATCCCAGGACGAGCAGCGCCAGGAATTGCAGGATGAACGCAATGAGGCACTGGACAAACTCTATGCTGAAAAGCCGTCCACCCGTGAAGAACTGAAGTCGGCCAAGGGCTACGCAGTGTTCTCGAGCCTTGGTGTGAATGTGCTGCTTGTTTCCACGCAAAATGGCGGCGGAATCCTGCGCAATAATGAGACCGGCAAAGACATTTACATGAAAATGTTCTCCGCCGGTGGTGGTCTTGGTATGGGTGTTAAAGATTTTATCGTGGTTTTCGTATTCCACACACAGGATGCGATGGATAAATTCCAGCAGTCCGGTTGGGATTTCTCAGGTCAGGCGGATGCAAATGCGGAAACATCCACACAGGGCGCCGGCGCGGAAGCCTCCGTCACCGTGGTCCCCGGGACTTCGATCTACCAGATAACCAAGGCCGGTTTAGCACTCCAGGCGACGTTGCAGGGCACCAAGTTCTGGGCCGACAAGGACCTCAACTAGAGACTTTCCACCGCAATACGGCTGAGCGCGAGTAACTCCCGCGCCTTGCTGTCGCGTTTCAACAGGCTGCTGAACAACACGTCCACCACGTGTTGTTGGGATGCGGTGGAAATGACCTGGGGAAATTCAAATGCCCCTTCCATATTGACGGAAAACAGGGAAACATCCGCCAGGGACCTGATCGGGTTAGCACTGTAATTTGTCAGAGAAATAACGGCGACACCCGACTTCTTCGCCATCCGAGTTATCTGCACCATTTTCGTTGATTGACCACTGAAGGAAATGACAAAGACGACGTCACCCTTGCCGAGGGTCATCACGCTCGATAACTGGATATAGGTATCCACCTCCGCGATCACCGATTTGCCAATCTGTATCAGCATACTGGCGAAATTCCGGGCCACCAGCGAGCCCGCACCAAGCGCGAGAATCTGAATACGGTTGGCCCCTTCCAGCAGCCTGACGGCAGACATAACGCGCTGCTCATCATTCAGTTCCATGGTTGTCAGCAGCGCCTCGTTCTTGATGCTGTAAAGCTGTTGCGGACCCGAGTCCGGTTTACCATGGTTATTACCGTTCTTTTCGTCAGTCTCTTCATGGTTGTCGCTCTTTACAACGGACTCATGAATGGCCAGCTTCAGGTCCGTAAACCCGCGGTAGTTCAATTTCTGGCTGAACTTGATGATGCTGGATTGGCTGACACCCACCGCCGCCGCCAGGTTCTGTGAAGAGTAATCCCTGATCAATGCCGAGTTATCGATGATGAAGTCAGCGATCTTCTTTTCATTGGCTGACAGTTCTTCCCGCACCGCACGCATTTTTACAAGACAGGACATAGAGCTCTTTCCAGAAATTGAATTGTATTTTTGTCAACTAACATAACAGATAGAA
Organism: uncultured Gammaproteobacteria bacterium; assembly: GCA_963704855.1. Taxonomy (GTDB): domain Bacteria; phylum Pseudomonadota; class Gammaproteobacteria; order Xanthomonadales; family SZUA-36; genus SZUA-36. Next base: position 113,895 of record CAVPHY010000004.1, on the reverse strand, counting down.
CACACAGCGGAAAACAAAAGCTGTCAATGCGCGATGAGGCTTACCGGGTCGGCGTAAACCCGTCTTTCGAAACCGCTCACCCGGCCATCCGCCTCCAGCGTCGGAAAGATATACACCGCATCCATACGAGCCTGCCAGTTTCCGTCCGTGTTCCGCTCAATATTCACTTCGAGGTGGCCATAATGTTTGCCGCCGTCCTGTAAGACGCCATGCTCATCAAATACTTCAGGCGCATCACTGTGCGCCAGAAAAACCCGGTAGGGGTTTGTAAGGTTTGCAACCGGCCCGCGCAGGCCGTCACCACCGATACCGATGTCATAAAAGTGAATCTCGTGCGACCGTTCAAGCCCATCCGGGGTGGTCTCGGTGCCAGGGAGAACAGAATGCTCATACATTTCGTCGTGACCGCCGAAAACTGCGTCAACACCGTAACGCAGAAACAGCGGCGAGAGAGCCTGCAGTGGTTTTGCGGACAGGATGTCCTCGGCCGGACTTTCCCCTGGCGGCTGCCCATGCACACCGGATGTATAGGGTGAGTAGTGAAACATGACAAAGGTAAAACGGCTGGTTTCCTGCGCCTTCCTGAGTTCCTCAACTAACCAGCTATGCTGCTCTGAGCCCGGCTGCCAGTCCGGCGCAAAACCACCATCACCCTCACCCCGCAGCCTCCAGTTGGTATCCATCTCACTGCGGTGCGGGAGGCCATCGATGGTATCGAGAACAATCAGGGTGACCACTGCCGTAACGCAGGGAGTAATACCGTTCGGCCTGCGTGGCATCGCTTGCGCCGTTGGGGGGAAGGTCAAAATAGGTCTGGTATTTACGCACCGCACGCTCGGAATCGGCTGTTTCGTATTTGCCCAGGTCACCCGGGCCACCGAAATAGTCGTGGTTGCCGAGTGCAGGCAGCAACACCGATGACGCTGCCAGGCCGGCGTTGTGCAGCCAGAACTCATCCCAGTCACGTTGTTCACCCCCGGACTGTACAAGGTCACCCGCGATGGCGACAAATGACGGTTGCCGCGCCCGGATAACCTCCAGGTTCCAGGCATAGCCGGTGCTTTGATCCACCGGGTACTTGCGTGACCGGGTGGATTTGTCGTCTCCCGGCCAGTCCGTGTGTTTACCGGTCGATTCCGGTTCGGTTTCACTGTCGCCATAGACGATGAAACGCATGGGCGTGTTGCCCTCATCCGGCGTTGTGAAACTGCCGCCTGCCTGCTCCTCGTGTTGCTTTACCCGGTAACGGTAAAGCGTGCCTGGTTCGAGTGCCGTTACACGCACCTGGTGCAGAAAGGGCAACACCGGGTTGCCGCACTCTGGGTTGCTACATTCTTCCGCAGGATGATAAGCCAGCGCCGCAGCCTTGACGGGTCTGGATTCGAACAGCACTTCCTGCCCATCTCCATCAAGCCCGGGCTTCCATACGGTCAACTGCCCTGCCCGATTCTCCTTGCTGAGCCAGCTGAAGGTCATCGCATTTCCGGCCGGGTTCTGCAGGTAAGGCGTTACGCGAAAGCCGCAAACGCTATCCACAGACCTGCCCGGGGCGGTCTTGAGGTAGCCGTCCAGACGCTTTAACCAGCCGGGCAGCCAGCGCACTTCGTTTCTTTCCGGGGGCGATAATTCGACACGGAGGCTCAGCCTGCCGGCGGCGGCATCCCTGAACTGTGCGACCACATTGGCACATTCATCTTCATCCATACGCAATCCGGCCAGTGCATCAAGCACCTGCACGAGCCCCCAACCCTGTCCCTGGTAGGTCTCACGCGGATTGTTTCCGAGGCCTTTGAAGTTGTAATAATCGATCACCGCGAACAGACCTTCAGGGGTTTCGAACAGGGACTGCAGCAATCCGGTCAATACCTGCTTCCGGGCTGGCGGCAGCTCGAGCGCCCGCCAACGCTTTTCAAAGGCCGAAACGATAAAACGGGCCTGGTACAACCGGGTTGCGTCCAGCCACAGTCTCAACTCGACCATCCCGGAGGACGACCGGGCCGCATCGAATTGCGCCTTGTTGTTCCATGGCGCATCCAACGGATCCAGTTGCTCTAACCAGGCCGGCATGGGCAAACTGTCAGGAACCTCGCGGTCAAGATAGGAGACCAGGGCCGGAAACTGCTCATCGAAGGGTGCGTTCACACCTGCTGGAAACCAGATAAAGTGACCGATGCCGAGGGAGGGAAAATCCTCACCCTCGTTCCAGTGGGTCAGCTTATCGACCTGGCCACCGGTCTCATTCTGGTAAATACGTGACCCGATCCAATCGAAATCGATATCGCTAAGGGCCGGCAGTGCAAGTTCTTGACCGGATACGGCCGTTTCGCTTTGGCCTGCATCAAACCAATGAACCACTACGCGTGCCAGGATGAAACCCGCCAGCAAAACAAGCGCTGCAATTAAGAAAGACTTACGCAACATGACCCGGTATCACTCGACATTGACCCCTTCGGATTTCAAACACGGCAGCTCGCTACGAACCGCTTTCTAACTGGTAGCTTGCGGTGTTCAGACCGTCTGATAATACAGATTCTGCGGATGGTTTGCCTGCGCGAAGAAAAACCAGCGTTCCATGAACAGGCCGATGTACTGCACCAGGAAAGCGGCAAGGTAGAAACCCGGTGTCGCCGTCGTCAGACCAGTGGTCACCAGCAGCAAGGGCACGGGGAAAACCAGTATCAGGAAAGCCCACTTGATGTTTTTATACTTGCGCTTCGATGCCCCGTGGAAATACTCACGGGTATTAAACGAACCCGCCATGGCACCCTGGGCCTTTTGCTGAATTTGCTTATGACGGATACCGATGGCCGTCTGAATCGTTGACTTGGGCCGGATGCGTTCGTTACGCAACAGGCTCATGCTGCGTGTAATAAACACGATCACGGTCAGGATGATGGCCCAGCCACCGAAAAACTCGGTCTGCACAGATACCTGCCGGGCGGCAAACACGGTCGCGAGCATAAAGCCCGATGCACAACCAAACAGTGTGTAATTGACAACTGTCAGCGGGCTCGCCCATTCCTGCAGCATTTTCATACACGCATAGATCATCCCGGTACACAGGAACAGGGAAAAGCACAGCACCGTCGCAATGGCACCGGTTACCAGCGCCAGGTCGACCTCGTAGGTGTCACGCAGGGTGAACAGCGACGGGTTCCAGCCGCTGTAATGAATCAGGCCCCAGGCGGCGACGGCGGCCATAAACGCCGGCAGCACGATAACTTCGCGCGACATCCAGGACGTACGCCACTGGCTGGCTGCACGCCAGGCACGCAGCGGCCGGCCAAGGTGAAAAAATGAACTCAGCAGGCCCAGGGCCAGCAGGCCCAGTGCAAAGGCGCTTCCCAGTGCATAGAACTGGAGAGGATCCTGCACCGGCAACAGTTCGAATGTCGAATACAACTGCCCGCTGTAAAGCGCGAGAAACAGACCCTGTCCGGCACCGATCAGCGTAGTCAGGAAAATGATAGAGATTGCGGGGCGCATGATAATTAGCCTCTAAATACAAGCCCTGATCTGATCAGGGGTAAAACAGGTGTTGAGCGCACAATACAGGTCCGTGGCCGAATCATGATCCACCCCCTACCAACTCGTGACGTCGTCAAAGGTCGGGTCGCTTTCATCTGGCATCGGTAACTTATGTTCCTTTTTGAGCGGATTGTCCGAGCGCACCAGTTCATCCTCGTGGATGGTAATACGGGCCTTATGCCGTGGCAGGTAGTGATTCGCCGGTTTTGTACCCCACTCCGGCATCAGCTGATAACCGGCGCGTTCACGTATGGCAACCGAGACCTCCGAAGCCGGGTCACCGACATCACCGAACAAACGCGCCTCCGCCGGACAGGCCATGACGCAGGCGGGTTTGCGTTCGTTTTCCGGCAGCGATTCATCGTAGATCCGGTCCACGCAGAGCGTGCACTTTTTCATAACCTTCTGGTGCTGGTCCAACTCCCGCGCGCCATACGGGCAGGCCCATGAACAGTAGTTGCAACCGATACACTTTTCGCTATCCACCAGTACGATACCATCCGATTTGCGTTTGTAACTGGCGCCGGTCGGGCACACGGGCACACAGGGCGGGTCCTCACAATGCAGGCAACTCTTCGGGAAGTGAACGGTTTCGGTTTCCGGGAACTGGCCCACTTCAAAGGTCTGCACACGGTTGAAGAACGTGCCGGTCGGGTCCTTTGCGTAGGGGTTCATGTCGGCCATGTAACCCGCGGTGCCGGAGGTATTCCACTCCTTGCAGGAGGTAACGCAGGCGTGGCAACCCACGCAGACATTAAGGTCGATTACCAGGGCCAGTTGTTTCATGAACCACCCCTCCTGCCTGCGAAATAGGTCAGCCAGCGGCTGGGTTTCCTGTCAATCATCTGCCCCGGCACCGGCCCGATCGTGTCGAACTGCGGTGAACTGACCTGCTCTTCCCCGGCGGCGGCCGGGTAAATACGTACCCGCACATCAAACCAGCCGGCCTGACCGGTAACGGGATCTGAATTGGAAAGGTGATCACCATCGGCAGATGGCGGCAGTTCTTCGGCGATCAGGTGGTTGAGCAGGAAGCCTTGCTTCGCCTCGTTGGCATCCCCGTCCAGGGCCCAGGCGCCCGGGGCCTTGCCGATGGCGTTCCAGGTCCAGACGGTGCCGGGTTCTACCGCCTCGGAATGCCGGCACAGGCAGCGGACCTTGCCGTGCATGGATTCCACCCACATCCAGCCACCGTCTTCGATGCCGGCCTCCTTGGCTGTTTTTGTATTTACATTCAAAAAGTTATAGGTGTGTATCTGGCGCAGCCAGGCGTTTTGTGAATCCCAGGAGTGATACATGGCCATGGGGCGCTGGGTGATGGCATTGAGCGGATACTTCTCAAGATCGGACTGCTGCGCTTCGAGTGGCTGCTCATAAAACGGCAGCGGGTCGAAGTGCTTTTCCACCCGTTTACGCAGGTGGTCGGGCGGTTGCCTGCCATCCGTTTTGCCCTGCGCTGCCAGGCGGAACTTTTGCAGCACCTCGGAATAGATATGGATATTGATGGGATCGGTGTAACGCAAAAGCGCGTGACGCTTGGCCCACTCAAGATAACCCTGGTTCCAGTTACGCATGTACTGGTAGGACTTTGGCAACTCGTGGTGGAAAACACAGTTGTTCTTCTCGTACATCTCCCATTGTTTCGGGTTGGGTTCGCCCTTGATGTATTTTTCACCGTCCAGCCCTCTCCACCCGGCCAGAAAACCGATACCTGAGCCAGGTGAGGTTTCGTAATTGATCACGAAATCCCGGTAATCCTGGTATTTGGCGCTGCCGTCGTCACGGGTAAATGCCGGCAGGTTTAAACGTGAACCCAATTCTATAAGGACATCCTGGAATGGCCGGCAATCACCGGTCGGAGGCACTACGGGGATACGGACCGAATCGGCCGGGCCGGAGTACTCGGAAATCGGCCGGTCGAGCATGGACATCGCATCATAACGCTCGAGATAAGTGGTATCCGGCAATACCAGGTCGGCAAACGCGACGGTTTCCGACTGGAAGGCATCGGCGACGATGATGAACGGAATTTTATACTCGCCGTTCTCGTCCCGGTCTTTGAGCATCTCGCGCACACCGGATGTATTCATACTGGAATTCCAGGCCACGTTGGCCATGAACAACATCAACGTGTCGATTTTGTAAGGGTCACCCCGCCAGGCATTGGTGATGGCGTTTTGCATCATGCCGTGCACCGACAGCGGAAATTCCCATGAAAAAGCCTTGTCGATGCGAACCGGGCTGCCGTCATCATTGACGAACAGGTCGTCGGGTTCGGCTGGCCAGCCGAGCGGCATGCCATCGAGTGGCGTATTCGGCTTGACAGCACGCGAATCATTGGGCGGTTTCGCGCAGGGCGGTATCGGACGCGGGAACGGCGCCTTGTGACGAAAACCACCCGGCCGGTCGATGGTGCCGAGCAGGCTCATCAATATGGACATGGCACGGATGGTCTGGAAGCCATTGGAGTGCGCCGCCAGGCCGCGCATGGCATGGAAGGCCACCGGGTTGCCGGTCACGGTTGCGTGCTCCACACCCCAGCAATCGGTCCATGGAATGGGCAGTTCGATCTTCTCATCCCGCGCCGTGATACCCATCTCGTGGGCCAGCCGGACAATCGTTTCTGCAGGTATGCCGGTAATCCCGGATGCCCACTCGGCGGTGTACTCCCTGACGCGCTCCGCCAGCAACTGGAATGCAGGCTTGACCGCTGTGCCATCCTCGAGCCGGTATTCACCCAGAAAATAAGGGTCGGCGCCCGCTGCGCGATTTTCGACCGCCTTATTCTGCACCCGGTCCCACCACAACTTGTTCTGCGGATCGAAACAACCTTCGTCGTGCGGAATCTCAAAACGCACGAACATACCGTGTTCGGATGAGTTTTCATCCATATTGACCAGTTCCGGTGCGTTCGAATAATTCTTCAGAAATTCACGATCAAACAGACCCTGGCGGATGATTTCATTGGTCAGCGCCAGGAACAAGGCACCATCGGTTCCCGGCTTTATCGGAATCCATTCATCCGCGATGGCGGAGTAACCGGTACGCACCGGGTTGATCGAAATAAATTTTCCACCCTGGCGTTTGAATTTGGAAATCTCCATTTTCAAAGGATTGGAATGGTGATCTTCCGCGGTGCCGATCATTACAAACAGCCTCGCACGCTCCAGGTCCGGACCGCCAAACTCCCAGAATGAACCGCCGATGGTATAGATCATACCGGCGGCCATGTTCACCGAACAAAAACCACCGTGCGCGGCATAATTGGGAGTTCCATATTGCTTGGCGAACAGACCTGTCAGCGCCTGCATCTGGTCACGCCCGGTAAACATGGCAAGTTTTTTCGGATCGGTACCACGTATGTGCGACATCCGTTGGGTCATGATCTCGAAGGCCTTGTCCCAGGAAATCTCATCGAACTGGTTGGCGCCACGCTCGCAGCCTGGCTTGCGTAATAACGGCCTGGTGATACGCGCCGGTGAGTACTGTTTCATGATGCCGCTGGAACCCTTGGCACAGATCACACCCTTGTTGAGAGGATGATCCGGGTTACCCTGGATATAGCGGATTTCACCATCGCGCAAGGTGACGCGAATGCCGCAGCGGCAGGCGCACATGTAGCAGGTCGTATTCTTTACTTCTATGCTGGCTTCTTCGTCGAATCGTTTTGACAGCGGGTCATGTATCGGCTTTGACATTGTTGCTTACCTGCTGGGCCTGATCATCGAATATTATAATATACTAATATACATCATTTAGCGTAGGAGATGGACCCATATATCTACACAAAATGAGCTTAATGGGCTTTTGTAGCCCGGTTGTGAGACCAGATCCGCAAGGCATTGAGCTGCTCCGACATGGTCTTGGACAAGGGCACGATGCGGTAGATATTGTGAATGATGTCATCGTAGTTGAATTCACGTCCCGCGGTGAAGGCATCGATCTTTGCCGCTTTAACCATCTGTTCAATCTCGGCGGCCGTCCATCCGGCCACGATCTTGGCCAGGTGGTCCAGATCGAACTGTGACGGGTCGCCACCCTGCCCGCGGATATGGATCTTCAGTATTTCAATACGCGCCGGCGCCTCGGGAAGATCAACGAAAAACAATTGATCAAAACGACCTTTGCGGATCATCTCCGGTGGCAGAATTTCGATCCGGTTGGCGGTTGCCGCAACGAAAACATTGGCCGGTTTCTCCTGCATCCAGGTCAGAAACGACGAGAAAATGGTCATGTTTCCACTGGTTGCCGTATCGTGTAAAAAGCCAAAACTATTTTCGATTTCATCGATCCACAGCACCACCGGTGCAGCGTTTTCGGCCGCGCGGATGGCCCGTTCCCAGGCGACTTCGGGTGCGCCCCAGCCACCCGACATGATCTTGTTCATGTCAAGACGGATAAGCGGCAGGCCCCACACCGACGGAATGGTCTTGGCCGCCAGTGATTTGCCGCAGCCACTGACACCCATCATCAGGATACCAGCGGGCAGTTGCACATTGGCTTCCTGGGCCTCCTTGGTGAATAGTTTCTTACGCGATTTGACCCAGGTCTTGAGTTTATCCAGACCACCGATCTTGTCGATATCATAAGTTTTCGTGATAACTTCCAGGCAGTTTTCCTTCATCAGCAACTGCGCCTTGGCCCGGTTGATCGCAGCGATGGCTGCATCAACATCCAATACGGCCTCGTTCATCAACTGGCGGAATAAATCCCGGGTCTCGTTCGATGAAAGCCCCTGCGTGGCAAATGAAATCCGTTCGAGCCACTCCGCCGAGACCTGCCTGTCCTCAGCATAGGCCTGGTTGAGGGACATCAGTAAGCCGTGCAATTCCGCTGCATCCGGCAGCGCGAGTTCAAGCAGGTATAACTCCTTGCCCAGGCCGGCCGGAATATCGATCGACGGATGCGCCAGCACCACGCAACCGGGCCGGGATGAAAAGGCATCATAGGCATCTCGCAGTGCGCGTACCAGGGCCGGGTTGGTCGCAAAAAGCGCCGGCAGGTCTTTCATCAGGCAGATCGCATCGCTCTGTGCATGGATGATAAACGCCAGCGCTTCGACCGGATCGAGAATGCCCTGGTCCTGACCCGGGCCGCTGGTAAAGCCCAGCGCTGCCGTCCATTGCCACAGTGGACGATCATCTCCGAACACGGCATTTGAAGCAGCGCTCAACATACGCTCCAGACGCTCTTCTTCCCATGTCGCCACGTAGATCAGGGGGGTGCCCGAAGTTATGATCCGGGTGATCCTGTCGGAGGGATGTTCGGTTGCTTGCATTTATTGATTCCCTGTACGTGAGTGCTTGTGATGTGTGAATTTACGGATGGTTAATCTTACATTATCCACGCTGTGTTTACCGTTGATTTGGCTCATCTGACGACCGGCATGAACGACATTACTTACGCCAGGCTGGTGATGCGCATTCGTCGGGGCGTTTAATTTACCCTGAGGTCAGCGCTGCATCGATATACCTTCATGTTTGGACGATTGACCCAGATCATTGTGCCATCCTGATCCCGTGCCTATAGTGGCCGGCAACTGAAGAGTACGGGCGCCATGAAATTCGTCGCAACGCTGATCAGGCAAGCAAGAGAATCTTTTGCCGGTACTCCAACCGGTTCACCACATATACCCCCAGTAAAGCAACAGTCCAGGCTTCAGGAAGGCTGGGTTATCGCCAACCATATCCTTGTTTCATTCCACGTCGCGTTCATTTCCTCGGTGCTGGCGATTCCCGCATCAGCCACCAGCAAGGCAGAGGTGTTACGTTTTATTTTTGCCAGCCCCGAAACCATTGTTTCCGCCATCTTCACCTACCTGGTTTTCCACGCTGCCATCGCACTTCACGAAATGGGTCACTTCCTGGAGGCGGCGCGTTTACGTGCGCTGAGCGACTCTATCCAGGAAGCGGTGGACGCCAGGCTTGCTGCGCCCGTCCCGGCGCGCTGGTTGTACCTGCTGCAGTTGTTCATCCGTATACCTTACGGTCGTGCGGTCGGTGTTAAACGTGAAGGGCTGAACTATTACCCTGACGCCCCCTACAACCTCGCCGTCGCCGCCGCCGGTCCACGCGCCAGCCTCGCGGTTGCCCGCGTGGCTCTGCCGCTGGCCATTATCCTGTTGAGCACCGGTCTTTTGCAGGACATCGGTCTCGCCCTCAACCTTGGCCGCTTACTGCTCGGCCTTGGTATCGTGACCGGGCTGGATTTCCTGCTGGCAGACCCGGGCAAGTACCGTGAATTCCAGCGCCGCGAAAAACGAGCGAGCGATGCCTCGTCCGCGCTCGGGGAAGCCACCGGTTGGGCAGCGAAGGCCGCCGCTGCCAAAAACCGGATAATCAAACGCAGCATGCAGGAGGCCACCCACCCGCGCCTCGGTACCGTGCGGGCGCCCTGGCAGTTCCGCAATTGCGGCATGGGCGGACGCCATACTGAAAAGGAATACCCGGAATCGAACATCAGCATGCAGGAGGCCATGTTCCTGATCCTCGGCGCGGTCGATTCACAGGAGGCGCAGGAAATGACCGTGCGTCTGCAGAACCGCCTGAAGGAGATTCTTGAAAAGGCGGAAGGCTGCCGGGTCATGGGTATCGGCCTGGAAGGCGGACTCGCCCCCTACGTGGATCGCGGCGTTTATGAGATACCTGAACTGCGTCTTTGGGCGATGATGAAACAGACCATCGAGGAATGCGGTTTCAGACCCGGAATCGATGTGGCGATCGCACTCGACCCTGCCCTGTCTGAGCTGGAGATCGCCTACCGTGAAGAGTTTGACGTGCCGGACAGCATCGGTATGTACCTTTTCTGGCGCGACCACGCCAAGAAGGTCATGGATCGTGACGCGGTACTGGCCATCTATGAGAAGGCAATTTTTGACTACGACATTCCGATCCTGTCGATCGAGGATGGCTTTTCCGAGGATGACAGGGAAGGCTGGCGCAAACTCCTGGAAAAGCTGGGCGAGCGTATCCTGGTGGTCGGTGATGACCTGGTAACCACCAATGACCGCACGATAGAATCTGCCGCCGCGCAGGGCCTGATCAACACCGTGCTGGTAAAAGCGAACCAGATCGGCACCTTATACGAGACGCTTTTGGCGGTGCTGGTCACACTCGGCAAGGGTCTGAACCTGGTTATCTCGCACCGCTCAAAAAGTCCGAATGACGACATGGAGGCGCACATCGCACTGGCCACCAATGCGCTGGGCCTGAAGGCCGGCGGCGGTGCCAATACCGAACGACTGGTCAAATACCAGGCGGTCAGCACGCAGATGGACCGGTTACTGGATAAGGATGTGAGGGAACCTGACCTGCCCGGTTTTGCCACGGTCGAGCGCCTGCGGGCACGCGAGGAGCCAACCAACGCGGGCATCCCCACGGTAGGCGTTGATGTGCACCTGGCCCTGCCGGGCGCAGCGCCAGAAAGCCGTGTGAGATTGATATTTCACGGCGCGACACCGCTTGGCACCTCGTCCGGCACCGGTGAAGCGGTGCATCTCGTCGATGCGGTATTTGAACGCGCCGAGTACCTTGAAGCGGTGGAACAACACCGGAAACTTCTGCATGAAGTTGAGACCGGCGTGTATGCATTCAATCCCGGGGTAACACGTGCCGAAATTGAATCAAGCGGTGACGAAGCCCTGCTGGAACTGTTCAAACGGTCTGAACGGTACGATGGCAAAGGCTGCCTGAACGCAGTTGATCACGTACACGAGTTTGCGGCACCCCTTTTCGAGCACCGTAACGTAGCAGACTGGGGTCTGCTCGAAATTGATCGTGCCCTGCTCAACCTGGAATTATCCACCGCAAAGCGTCGCGGAAAGCTCCCGGGTGATGCCGATTTGGAAACCGGGATACGTGTCATGCAACGCAAGCAAAATCTCGGTATGAACGGGGTACTCTCGGTTTCCCTGGCGATGGCCCGCGGAATTGCGCATGTGCGTGGACAGGAGCTCTATGAATTCCTGCGCGAGGAGATGCTGGTTATCATCGAACACCTTGCCGGTGTACATCACGTGTCAATCGAAGGCAGCCGCTTTGAAGATTACGTCGCCGCACTGCGTGAGGTCAACAAGCGCTTAGAGACGAAGAAAGTCCCTCTCTATGAGGCCCTGCGCAGCGTAAGCGGGATTTATAGCCAGTTCAATGAGCCCGCATCGGTACCTGCGCCTTTTGGTACGGGTCTGAAGGTTGTCCCGGGCGAGCAGGACTCGTTCAGCGCGCAGGAACAGACCTCCATCGCCACGCTCAACAAGGCTCTGGCCAAGGCCTGGCTCACCCCGGGCACCGAGCAGGATCACCAGCAGGACTACAAGTTCGCATTACGGCGCTACCTTGAAACAATGACCTTCCTTGGCCGTCGTTACCGGATGTTCGAAATTGCCAACCATCGTATCTTCAAGGCGGACGACAGCCTGATCGTGCCCTACGATGCGCATGGCAGCCTGGTGATTTTCGCCGTGCGTGTGGATGCGGAGAAAATCATCAAGCAGTTGCGCCTGCCCCACGGTACGCTGATCACGGATGCCCTGATCGCCGAATTGACCGGGATCAAGGGCACGGTCATTGACCTTGAGCAAGAAATTTATCACCTGCATGTCGACGACATGCCGACCATCCAGGTTGCCCGCCTGCGGGACCTGGCAGGCCTGCTGAGGCGTCTGAACAACTGCGGCAGCCGTCACGAGGCCGTTTATGTGCTGCGCTTTTTGGTTGCGCGTCTGTGCAGCAGTTCATACCGGGGTATGCCCGGGGCCAAGAATCTGAAACCCGAGATCAACCGCGTCCGGGTTGAGCTGGCGGAATTCATGAACGGCCCCTTCGCCGAGCGCCTGCGTCTGCCAACCAGTATCCTGGTACGCAGTATTTCGGGACTCGTATCGCAGCCGAAACTGATCGACGAGGTGTGGCAGGACACCATCGACCTGTCTGAAGTTCACGTGCGCGGAAGCGCGGTCAGCAACGAAATCCGCAGAAGCACTCACCATGCCATGGGTAAACATACGCTCAAACTGGCGCGTGCCTACCTGCAGTGGCTGGAAACGGGCGAGGCAGTTTTCCCGGAACCGGAGCGTGAAACCATTGGTGCGGCTGACGAGGCTGTACGCTCAAACCCGGTCGTGAAAGAACTGGTCAAACGTATTGTCGCCAACCTCGAACAACTCCTCGGCAGCGCGCAAATCAGCCGGCGGCTCGACGAGTGGCGTGGCACCTACGCGGCCGAGTTGCTGCGGTGTGAATCGACCAATACGCTGGAGGAGGAACTCGAGTCGCTGGTGAGCAAGGGTATCCGTGCGAAAAACCAGTGGGTCTGCCAACACCGCCTGCGCAGCCTGATGAGCAAACTCCGTGATGGCGCGTGGACAGCCGATGCCCGTGAACCGTTTGAAGTGGCGCTGCGGCAACTGCAGGAAGCCCGGCCCGAAGACGCATCGTTCCAGGCAGAAAAGACCGAAAAACTTGCGCGCGATGCCGTGAACACCTTTTGTTCGCGAATCCGGCATGATCACCAGGATGCCCTTTTCCTGGCCCTCGATGAACTGCTTGGGCTTTATGCCAGCGGCGATCAGTTCAAAGCTTTCGAGCGCAGTTGCAGCCTCCGCCGCGAACTCGAAACACTGGCGGGCAACGGTGTATTTGTCAGCCAGCGTTACCTGCTGCACCAGCTGGATTGTATCCTCGAAGAACTGGGTTTCTTCGCGCTGCGGCATGTCGCCTCTGAATACATGGAGAATGGCGTCAGGCTGACGCAGTGCCTGGCTATCGTCCACCTGTGCGCCGGCAACCTTGACCGCGACGGTCTGTTCTCACGGGAGCTTTGGGACCTGTCGGCCATGCTGGTGAACCCCTCGCGCAGCTCCTCTGAGCTGCTGGATGTGCTGGAGCAGATCCAGCGCAATTACCACCGTCTCATACACCGGGTCAGCCACGCTTACGAAGTGATGGCCGAGCACCTCGGCTATGGAACAGAAGAAATGCGCGCGGTGCTGGCCAACTTCCAGCGCACCATGCATGATCTGAACAGCCTGGTTCACTTCTCCGACCTGGCACGGACGTTCCTGTCGGAAAGGCAGCGTGAAAGCGCCGAACCGGAAGCCGGCGGCACCGGCGGGGACCCCTGGGATTTTATACACCTTTCACACGCCAGCGACATAAGACACCGTGTAGAAAACCGGCAAGCCGTAAGCCTGCAGGGGCGTTATGGCGGCAAGGGCAGCGGTCTGATCTACATCGCCTATCTTGGCATTCCCACGCGTGATGGCTTCATTATTCCGACCGCCCTGCCACGACGTGGCCTGCACAACCGGGAGCAACAAAAGCTCGAGCGTGAGATCGTGCAACACCTTCGATTATTGGAAAAGGATATCGAACGCAACGAAGGCCAGACGCTGATGCTCGGCAACCCGGACGCGCCGTTGCTGCTCGCGGTTCGTGGCGGCTCGGTGTTTTCAATGCCGGGTATGCTGGCAACCGTGGTCTTTGTCGGTATGAACGACGCCATTGCACAAGCGCTGGCCCGGGAGGATGAGTGGTACGCATGGGATGCCTACCGGCGCTTCCTGGTGTCTTTCTCCGCAGCCGTCTGGAATTTTGACCTCGAAGGGCTCGACCTGGTTGAAAAGGCCAAGCGCCACCACGGTGTCACACTCAAAACTGATCTCAGCGGCAGCGCCATGCGTGAGGTGGTTGAAGCTTCGAAGGCGGCCATCCAGTGCCGCAGGCCATGGAGATCAACTCGAAGCGATACTCACGGATCTCGAATTGCAGTTGCAAACCGCCGTTCGCGCGGTGCACGCGTCCTGGGACCGGGAGCGGGCCAGGCAGTACCGGGCCATCAAGCACCTGAGCGAGGGCTGGCACACCGCTGTCATCGTGCAGCAGATGGCCTCGGGCAACCGCATCAACAAGCAGGAACTGAGGCCGGGTATCGATGAGATGAGTATCTCCCTGACCGGCGTGATTCCCAATACACGTATGCAAACCACGGGTTTCCGGGAGTTCACCGGGGATATCAAGTTCAGTGCCAGTGGCGATGACCTGGTCGGCGGAATCACCGCGGCCAAGTCTTTTGAACCGGTCCAGCGCTTACACAGCCTTGCGCCCATGCTCGAGCGCAAGCTCAACCACGTCGGCGCCCGTCTGCGGCGTTTCCTGGGTTCGGATTCGGAAATTGAATTTACCGTTGACCGCGGTGTACTGAGCGTCCTGCAGGCCCGCAGCGCACAGATGAACCGGCAGTCCAGCCCACGCACCTTCGACCAGCCAGGCACGCCCGCCGGGCGTGGTATCGGTATCAACGGCGGCGCCTTTCGTGGCCGCGTTGTATTCAACGAGGCCGACATCAACCGGTTTAAACAACACGAATCCGGGGATAACGGCGAAGCGGACGGTGTACTGCTGGTGCTGGAAAACCCGGTTCCAGATGAAATCCCCCTGATCCTGTCTGTCGATGGCCTGTTATCCGCCCGCGGTGGATCAACTTCGCATGCAGCGGTTTGCGTGCATGGCATTGAAGACCGGCCCTACACCGCCGTGCTCGGTGTAACGGAACTCAGGGTGGTCGATGGCAAGGCCCTGCTGATGGGGGCCGATGGCAAGACTGAACACACGATTGTTGCCGGGGATATACTCTCCATCCATGGTCAAACCGGCGAGGTGTATGCCGGTTCGCGGCGTTTGCGTGAAATAGTAAAAAAGGCGAAAAACGTCGAACAAAATACGCCATAATTCCGGTTGATATGCAAACTCCCGGTCAATATTTCAAAGATCCCCTCGGTCTGATCCTGGCGGTCCTTGTCGCCCTGGCTTTGCTCGGTGCCTGGCAGTACATAAAGGATTCACCGGGTATCGATTACTATGTCACCTGGGTCGCGTCCGATGCGGTTAAAAACGATACCCCGCACAATATCTACGAACCATCATCGAGGTATACACTGGCCGTGCAATACCACAACCTGGCCGACGCTGCGGAAAACGCACCCAGGCAGAAACAGGCCGCAGCTCATCTTAAAAGATTTACAAATGACGGCCACACCATTCCTGTACTGGCTGACGGGCGTGCTCGCCAGTGGTCAGTATGAAAAGGACCTGACCCTGTGGCAATTGCTGTCGCTGCTTTTTGTCACGGGTGCGATCCTCGTTATGTGTCGCTTGATGGGGTTTTCACCGGCCACCAGCCTCGCGCTTTTATTACCGGTGCTGGTCTGGTCTTCACCCTTCTATTCCAACCTGCGCGTAGCCAATGTCAACGGCATCCAGCTTGCACTGATCAGCCTGATCCTGTGGTTATTGAGCCGGCCGGCAAGCCAACGGACTGTTTTTTTGAGCGGTTTGGTGACCAGCCTGCTGGTCATGTATAAGCCCAACCTTGCACCCGTGGCCCTGATGTTTTGCGGAGGCTGGCTCGCCAGGCGGCAGTATTCACAGCTGGGTATTGCGGTGTCTGGAATATTTACAGGGTCAGTTGCGGCGGTGCTTGTTTCATCCGCGTGGCTGGGTAGCGCCGCGGCCTGGCTGGACTGGTTCAACTATATTCGCGAATTCGTCGATGGTGGGCCGGGCGAGACGGGCGGCAACTATGCGATCATCACCCAGGTTTCCAGCAACATCAGCCCGGCGGGACAGCTGGGCATGGCGATCTTCCTGTGTCTTATTTGCCTGGCCATCTACGCATGGGGTCGCAGAAATACGAGTACACGTGACCTACCCGGTGCCGGTGGGGACAGTGAGTTCATTGAAAATGCCTTCCTGATTTCAATGGGATGCATCATACCAATACTGACTTCAACACTGGTCTGGCTGCATTACTACCTGCTGGCCGTCCCCATGATAATCGTGGCACTGCGGCCATGGCGGGAACCGGGTCCGATGAGGATCATCCCTTTCCTGATGTTGCGTGTGCTACCCACGGTGGCGCTGGTGTTCCTGCTGGAGACAGCGCTGGGCGACATCATCGGGGGTGAAGGCAGGAGTTACCGGGTGCTTGCCACCACGACCAGTGCACTTTGCCTGTTCGTAGCCGGGCTCTGGCAACTTGGTCACGGCATCAGGGACAGGCAGTCTTCCTGACGCTCATTGGTTCGCCCCCCTCATAAGAAATTACCGTGATTTCAGTGCGAGACCGCGATGGAATTGCAATGGTGCTTTGTCACCTCGATAATACCCACAAACATAAGCAGAGGACTGCCGTGAACGATCTGACACCTATCCAGGTACGGGTACTGGGTTGCCTGATGGAAAAGAAGGAAACCACGCCCGATCAATACCCTTTAACCGTGAACTCTTTGCGCAATGCCTGCAACCAGAAGACCTCGCGCTACCCTGTTGTCAATTACAGCGAGGGCGAGGTCGGCCACACGCTGCGTGAACTCGAGGCCATGGACCTGGTGCGCGAAGACTGGGGTGCGCGTGTTGCCAAGTACCAGCATCTCGCCAACAAGACCCTGAACCTGCACAGCCAGGGGATTGCCCTGATGGCAACGCTGATGTTGCGCGGCCCGCAAACCCTTAATGAATTGAAGACCAATTCACACCGCCTGTTTGATTTTGACGACCTGGACGATGTGCAGTTTGCGCTGCAGCACCTGATCGACCGCGAGCCATCGATGGTGGTTGCGCTACCGAAACAGCCCGGTCAAAAGGAGGGACGATTCGCACACCTGCTGGCGGGTGAACCGGATATACCGCCACCATCCCGGGCGGCCGCGAGCACCGGTTTTTCAACCGGACTGGAAGACAGGGTTTCGGAACTGGAAACACAGCTCGAAGAACTGCATAACCGTTTGAAGGTTTTAGAGGACAGGCTGAACCCCGAGGGTTGATTCGTATAATCCAGATTCGGTCTTACAGACATTGCCAGGCCAAATCAAATCAGCTTAAGTCGTCGGCATCTGTTCGGGAGCCGACATCCAAACCAACTTTTTTATGTTCTTAGCGAACGCCTCCGTCTAGAAGCGCCCCCCGCACTAATCTCTGCTGGATAGAGAATGTGCTACCGCCGGAGTTCTTCAAGTTCCTGGGCAATCGCGGCATCCAGTTCTTCGGCAGAGAGCGCTACGCCGTCCAGCAGTTGAGTTGACAAGTGAGCCCAATACATGCCGTCGCGGAGATAGCCTTCAAAGTTTGGCCGGATTCGCATCCGGCTGAGAATCCGATCTGCATCGGCGCGGGTAGCACCGATCTCCAGCGTTGATTGCTGTAACTCGGTAATTGAAGAGGGAACCCCATCGCCGGCCGACTTCAGGAACCGTTGCAAAAGCGCAGGGTCGATTGTGCCTGCCCGAATCCGGAACTCGGGATCTACAATGAAAGCCAATTCACGGAAGTAGGTCTCTATGTTCCCCTCGTCACTCCAGGCAATCCACTGCTCTATCTGCAAGCCGATCTGGTTGTAGTAGTCGGCAATCTGCCGCTTCAGCGCCTGGTTCCTCAACAGACGGAGGTCTCCGGTTGATTTTAGCTCCTCGATTGTGAATCTCGATATCGTGGGAAAGAACGTGACGCCAGCGTAATGTGTATTCATGATGAGTGCATCGGGATCAGGCGCGGCCTCCGGGTCGTGAAGCCAGGCATCCACCTGCCTGGTGATCGCGAGTCGGTTACGCGCCTGGTTGCTGCTGAATCGCAACGCGTTGATGTCCGCACGAATGTCTGTCTGCAGACCCTCGAGGTAATTAATTGCCAAGTCGGCATCCTGGCGAGTCTGCATCGCCTGATCCGCCCAAAGAGCGATCAGCACACCGAGGGCGACGATAACGAGCTCGCCTATCGCCAATCTCCAGCTTCCAAGAAAGCGGCCCACAAGACCCGATGCCCGGGCACGATCATTCGTCATCTCGATCTCCATATGTCCGCTTCGGACCATTAGCAGCAAATGGCCTCAGTTTAGTCCAAAGCAATCTGGTTATCTGCACATGGCCGAGTCCAGACCTGTTCGCTGCTAAGACTTTGTAGTTGGTAAGCATCTGCTTTTCACCGAAAAGCCGCCATCCGCCAGGTACATTTATCAGCAATACGGGAGGCAGAAACCGGCCAGAAGGGGTCAATCGCGGTGGGCGAATAAGAATCCTCGCCGCTCAAGCGTTATTGTCCACTTCCACTTAGACGTTTTAAGTTCTATTTTAAATGCAGGTATGTTCGAACGTTCATCAGCGATAAGGACGTATGTACCGCGTTTGGACAGAGCGAAGAGTTTGCGGAGTACGGCGACACGATCACCGGTGGCAAGCATATGAAGTGTGCGGTCAAGCAAGATGATATCGAACTGGTGTCTCGATTTGAAATCACGTATATCCGCGACCTCTGTTTCAATCGCCAAACCTTCGGCGACGGCGTCCTTTTGCAGGTCACTAATGCCGGACGGTGATAGATCAATGGCAAACACCGAGTGATTCTGCCTGGCAATGAACAGTGCGTCACGACCCTGCCCACAGCCAACGTCCAATACCTTTAGTTCTGCTTGGTTAATCGTGTTGAAAAACGCCACAAATTCCTTTGTGGGTTCACCAAGACCGTGCCGATTCTTGCGGTAGAATTGTTCATAGTCGGTTGCCATACCTCGACATTGCCACAAGTCCCGGCGTCTGGCTAAGTGTTTATGACCAAACGACCGGTTTTGGCCGGTTCCGGTTATTCGTGTCGTTTAAATTAGCGCCTATCGCATAACTGCTTACCGGTGGTTAGCTGCCCTTAATCTCGATCTCGGACACACCGCAAATTGCGAGTATTTGCAGCGCCCGTTGCAGGTGAATCGTGCCACGAGATTAAGTAACCTGCTTGATTGCAGGTATTTAATCTCTGGACACTTCTGTAGACAATTCCCCATTACTCCATATATGAGCATCTTCGGTAGAACCCTTGCTACCATTGACTTTGAGGGGTGTTTTAGAGGGAAATATACAACGAAGATGATCATATAAATGGTGCTGGGGAAAGAGAAAGTTATCCATTGCTACGAAGATGCTCATAAAACCTTTATTTTCGGAAGGCATTTTTAAAATAGCTTAACCGTGGTGTTCAGCAAAATGCCGAATGACGGCAGCTTTCTTATCTCTGTCCTATAGTTAAATGAAGGCTTATCTCAAAGGTGAGGGAAAAGAAATCATGCCATTGCAAACATTTACACATGACTCAACTTTTTCTGGAACGTCTCTTGATGCAATGATTGTAGGTGAAAGTTTAGGCACTGGAGTTACCATCGTTTTACACCGAGAGGTATCGTTGGCTTGGGATGTTACGGTGGGGAGTTCTTCAGAATATTTCGGAGTGGCGGGTGATAGCTGCTATAAAGTTACTGCCACCGAATACATTCTGATTTGGTCAGCTCAGATTAGTGAAACAGTAGAAAAAACTTCAAAGCCGACACCTGGTATTAACAATGCCGCAGATACTGTAGGTGACATCGGTAAAGGGATAACAGGGTTGGGTGGTGCGGCCCTGATATGGTCATGGCTTGGTGGTCCAATTACAGTTGCGGCAGCCGGAGGAGTTACTGTGGTTGGGGGAGTGATTACAGCTATTGGTGACGGTGTTGAATGGTTAACAGAAGAGAAAGTAGAAACTTGGACGACAAATTATCAGGAATCCGGGAAAGAGACTTTCACTAATACTACCTATGAACAAATTGAATGCGTAGGTGATATGGACTACGTAGATATTGAACTACCTGATCCTCCATCAACGTTGGAACTAGAGACAAGTAAAGCCGTTACTTCAGTGGGTACTGATTTGGGTCAATCAGGAAATCTCCACCCACCTGATTAAAGTCGGGTAAATGGAAATTTTGGGAGAGAGTTATCCACTGCTACGAAGATGCTCATCGGATGTAATAGTCAAGTCGGAAGTTTTCTCTGATTGAACAGAAGTTTTACTGATCATTTTCATCTTATTTCTATTCATTGGGGCTGTTGTCTTTGCCATTTGTCTGGAAAAGCCAATCACAAGCTCGGAAACAATCAATTGACTTATTGGATCTGATGAGTGGTGTGTATTCTGAAATGGACACTAAGCGAGCAATTAGCGTAAGCCACTTGCGTGACCGTGTTTCATTTGCTGCAAATAATGGTGTTGCCTGGCCCTCCACCCTGTTAGTTTTTTTAGATGATTTAGCAAGTAGAACTAATAAAATATAGATTCTCCAAAAAACCCGACATACCCCCCGTACCCCCATTCCAACAAATTAGGACTGTTCCTACAGGATAAAGAGGAGGTAACCTACAGACCGCACCCAGGTATCGGATAATTACATTGCACCCTGGCAGGTAACTGCTACCCCCAGTGACTCCCCTTTTGTCAGGGTGTTCTTTATTTCAAAATTGATATGCGTCAGTTAAGTTGCCTTTCGTGAAGCGTATGCTTACAGGTTGGTTTGAAAGGGATTCCACCATGAAACGACTTGCTTTGATTGCTTTGCTTTGTCTGCTGGCAACGGTGGTTAATGCTGCAACATTTAAGGGTTATCAATGCACCCAGAATTGTTCCGGTCACAAAGCTGGATACGAGTGGGCAAGAAAAAAAGGTATCGACAGTAAGAATGACTGCACCGGAAAAAGCCAATCTTTCAGGGAAGGCTGCTATGCCTGGGTGGACGAACAAAACAGGAAAAGGAAATGACAACGGGCCGCAGCGACAAATCAATCTTGTATGTAGTCCTAGCGCTTACTGCTTTTTCGTTTCAGTACGCTTACTTCAGCGGAAAGTTGAGAAGTACGCAGCGTCAACTGGGAATGTGCATGCATGAACTTACACCTGCTCAATATAGGAATGTTCTTGAGGAGTGGGATTATCGCCAAGAAGTAGAACACGAGAGAGCGCGCAACTGGGGCGATTGAGACTGACCAGAAAAGTCATAGGAAAAGTCAGGACACCCATCACGAAAAGTCAGGAGCGAAAAGTCAGGACACCCATCACTAGAAAAGTCAAAAAGTCAGGACACCCATCACCACTAACTTTAATGGTCAGTGGCGTGAGTACCCTAAACTCCCGCCTTTAATTCCGATAGGCGGGAGTTATTCAACAGCAGTTATTCAAGACAGCCACATTTAATCCCTCTCCTACAACACCCAGCAACTTTTGCCATAGTTACCGAGCCATCAGTTGGTCTACGCTGGGCACATGCCAGAGCCAAGATACCGCCAAATCTCAATCGAAGACACACCGTATTACCATTGCATCTCCCGATGCGTGCGTCGCGCCTTTCTTTGCGGAACCGATCAATTAACAGGCTTTGACTTCGAACACCGCCGCCAGTGGATCGTCGATCGCATCAAGCTGCTGTGCTCGGTATTTTCTGTCGATCTTTGTGCCTACGCCATCATGAGCAACCATTACCACATCGTGGTGCGGATCAATACTGATGAGGTAAAGCAGTGGTCTGATGAGGAAGTTGCGCATCGATGGCTTCAGATCTTTGCCGGTCCCCTGTTGATGCGCCAGTACCTGATGAATACCAGCTTGACCAACACTGAACTCCAATGCGTTGCTGATCTGTTGGCCACCTGGCGTGAAAGACTCAGTGATCTATCCTGGTTTATGCGCTGTATCAATGAACCCATCGCCCGTTTCGCCAATCGTGAAGACCATTGCACCGGCAGGTTCTGGGAGGGACGCTTCAAGTCCCAGGCACTGTTGGATGCGCGTGCCGTCTTGGCCTGTATGGCCTATGTAGACCTGAATCCCATCCGGGCCGCCATGGCAAGAACCCCAGAAACATCGGATTACACATCTATTCAGGAGCGCATTGAACACCCGGAGAGTGACAGTTTAAGGTCTTTTGCTGAGAGTGAATGCGACGGTATCCCGTTTAAGTTCAAAGACTATCTGGAACTGGTGGACTGGGGTGGCAGAGAGATCAAACGCAACAAGCGCGGTTATGTTCCTGCCAGTGCACCGCCCATACTCGCACGGCTGAAGATGGACGCTTCGCCGGTATTGGATTACCTTGCGAAAGATGATATCCCTTCGTTTGGGGCGCTGGGTCCAATCAGCATGTTAAAGGCCTTTGCCAAATCGGTGGGCCGAAGTTTTATCAAAGGACACGCGTTCGGCAACAGACTCTGCCCTGAAAGGACCTAGTCAGAATCTGGTTTTTTACCAACCTGTGTCCAGGTTGGCTGGGATTAGCTGAACCCAGCCGTCTTCTAGCCCATTACCTTCAAACCACTTATTTTTTCAAGAAACACACTAAATTTGCTGCGCATTCGCTTTGATCAGGAGTGAATCTGGCAGCGGGTAAATTGATTCCCTTGAGAGGGTCATGGGTGTCTTCGAACATCTTGAGAGGGTCATGGGTGTCTTCGAACATCTTCGTTCGAACATCTTTCTTCGAACATCTTCTTCGAACATCTTTGTTCGAACATCTGTTCGAACATCTGTTCAAAAGAGTCTCTGGAATACCCCGGGGCGATTCAGTCTATACTCTGAGAGTGGTGTGGTTTTTTTCCAGTGATTGGAATTGGCGTTAGATGGAGCTGTAAAAGTGTCGAATTCAGCCTTCACCACTCAACGGGAAAGACAGTTCCTTGTGAATTGACCGACCAAGAGTAGGCGCCTTTAGGCGAGTGCTGAAGTAATGCGCTGTTTAATATATGCAGATTTGTGGCAATATAGCTTTAGTGCTTCCTGTATCAAGAATATCTTCAATTCTTAGTTGATGTTTTCTGCAATTTACTATCCAGTCCTTAACGAGGGGTTGGTTACGATATAGAGAGAAATGGCTACCCTCTCTCCCTGGTTCGGTTCGTAGATACTGAGAAATACGATGATTAATGTAAAGGCATTATTATGAACGATCGCGTGTTGGAGTTGCCGATCAAGAAGGCAACGGTTCTCCGATGGCACATCGGGATCGTGGCCGCGATCCACGCCGGGAACGTCGTGGCACTCTGGTTGCGCTACGTGGCACTCAACTTCAGAGGCCGCAATACCATCGTGAGCTTCCTCAGCGTCAGCTCCGAAGGGAAGATCGGGACGTTCTTCTCAGGCATCACCCTCCTCTCATGTGCCCTGCTCCTGGGGATAATTGCGTACGCAAAGTTCCAGGAGCGGGAGCGTCACCGGGCACTCTGGGTGCTTCTTTCCCTGATCTTCCTTTATATCGCGTTCGATGAAGTGACCGTGGTGCACGAGCAAATCGGTATGCAGATCGGGACCGCACTGGGGGCCAGTGGCTTATTGCGGGGATGGGTGGCCCCCGCGCTGATCTGCGTGGCACTCATCGGGCTCGCCTACCTCCGATTCCTGATTGATCTCCCCAGGCGATCACGCTTGCTTTTCGTCACCGCGGGCGTGATGTACGTCTTCGGTGCCCTGGGAATGGAGGTCGTTGGGCGCTGGTACGGGACACGCGACCTCGTCTACGGAATTATCGCGACAATCGAGGAGATCTTCGAGATGGGTGGGATCATCGTCTTCGTATACGCGCTACTGGATTATCTGGAATGCACCGTCAGCCAAGTCTTACGCGTGTCATTCCGCTGACGCCAGACAGATCGTAGAAAAGCAACTTTAAGATGGCAATGTGAATCACCCGGGATTATGTCATTGGTTGTAGTTTGCATAGCGTTTGTTTTACCTCGTATAGACGCCCCTATGTCAACCTGAATTTTGCTGTCTGATCCCAGAGTAGGTTTGACCGTGGACTAACATCCTCGTATTCGCGTGCTGGTTAACGCATTAAGATTTGTCCGTTTCGGGGTTACCACAACCTATACCCAGTGGCTTAAGCTTCTAAAGTAGAAATCGAGTTTCATCCACGGCGCCGGTGACGACGCCCGCGACCTCAGTCGCTACCTGGGGCAGTATTTGGACATGACCACCCGATTATAGGAACCCGGGAACCGTTTTCCCTGCTTCGCCAAGAGTAGACGCCCTCAGGCGATACTGGCAATGATGCGGACATCATCTCCGCATTCGCTACAGGAAGAACAATGTCACTCATGTTGTTCTGGTATGGCGCGAATCAATCCTGTTGGGCAAGGCATAGGCCCGGATTCAATATCATGCTGGAACTACCTACTCCCGTTGAACTATTTTCCTTTTGGACTAAACTTAAAAGAGATCAAGCAGCAAGGTGTGTGTTTCGTTTCATAGGTCAGCTGTTGGTCGGTGTGCTGTCAGGGAGCGTGAATATGCGGAGTGCCGGGTTTCGTCAAAAGCACTTCATGCCACTTTTCGTGGTAACCCTGATTTTTTATTTGGGCACAGCGGAACAGGTGCCTGCTCAATCCAGAACTACTTTCCCCATGCCCAACGTGATCGGACTTTCAGTTTCCGAGGCGAAGGAGCGGGTATTGTCCGCGGGGCGAAACTCAAGGGCAACCAGCGTCCGGGTAATTGAAGTTGGCAGACGGAGCGATGCGCGGCCGGCAGGTCAGATCATCCAGCAAGTGGAGTTGCCTGGCACACCGATGCGCCCCTACCTGGATGATGTGGGAGGAAAATACGGTGAGGTCACGTTCAGCGTGTTTGTGTCGTCAGGCCCGGAGCTGGCGCCGAATCTTGTTGGAAGAACCTTGGAGGCTGCCGAGCAGGTTGCCATGCAGGGAAAACTGGCTCTGAGCGTCGGTGCGAGTCAAAGCAACCCACGAATACCCAAGGGAATAGTGGCACGGCAAGAACCGGTCGCGGGCCAACCCATGCCGCGCAGGAGGATTACCGTTTATCCGTCCGCCGGCTACCCGCTACCAAACTATGTGAGGCGACCCCTGGAGGATGCCCGGCGTGACGCGCGAAAACTGGCGTTCAGACTGGAGGAGGAAAGCGAAAACAGAGTCGACGTGCCGAGTGGCGTGATTTTTGAGCAGGACCCTGGCGTCGGCGCACTTCTTCCCTTGAGAGGCCCCGTTAGAGTCAAGGTTTCGCGCGGTTGGCCGGTCCCCGATTTCATCGGGCAGTTGGAGTCGAATGCGAGAGAGATCGCTGCGGAAAACAGGATCAGGCTGAACAGAACGGCTCAAGATAACTATGAGGTGCCTCCCGGGGTCATTTTCTCTCAACAACCGCCTGCGGGGGGCCTCCTGCCCCGTGACCAAACCGTCAACATAACCGTCTCACTTGGTTTCCCTTTGCCGGATCTTGTCGGCATGCAAGAAAACCAGGTACGTCGGTTAGCGTCAGAACTGAAGTTCAGTCTTGACACAAGACACGTGCCCCTGCCACACCGTCGCGTGGGCCATATCGACCGGCAGAATCCTGAGCCCGGGACACGTCTGCCGTTCGACATGCCTGTAAGTATTATTGTCTCTGAAGGATGGCCTACACCAGATTTTCTGACGCTGGAGGAGGATGAAGCAAGATCACTTGCCAGCGAGAAACAGGTAATCCTGAGGATCGTCGAACACCGCCAGGACAGGGAAACGCGGCCGGGAGTCGTCATTGACCAAACCCCCCGGCCGGGCACCCTGCTTGCCCCGGGCCAGGCCGTGGGCATAGTGGTGTCTGCCAGCAAACCGACCCCTCGACTGGTTGGGCTTACGAAAATCGAGGCGACGACCCTTGCTGAAAGCGAAGATATCATTCTTGATGCGACGGAAAAACCGAGCAGGGAACTATCTGCCGGTCTTGTCAGCGAACAGTTCCCCAAACCGGGCGCTCCATTGCCGGCAGACGGCAAGGTTTCTGTCATTATTTCGGCCGGCTGGCCAACACCTGATTTCATTGGCAAGTCTGAAGAAGAAGCGAACAACATCGCCACGGACAACAAGGTTACGCTGGTTAAGATTGCTCCCAGGGAGCACTTTGAATTCTCGGCCGGATTGGTCATAGAACAACAACCGGCGGCAAACACATTGATACCTGCGAACCGACGAGTCGCAATCTCACTTTCCCTTGGTTGGCCGGTGGCGCCCGCCGCAGTAGGTCTGCCGGCCGGGACCGCCAGGCAGGAGTTTGTCGCCCAGTATCCCAATGCCATCGTGGATCAAAGTGAGAGTCTTTTAACATTTGAGCCAGTTGGCACAGTGATCTCCCAGCATCCGGCGCCCAATGTCAAACTGGGCCCGGGTCAAAGGTTGAGCCTAGTTTCATCAGCTGAAAAGCCGCCGTGGCTATGGCCGGTGATCGGGGTAGTGCTTACCATGGTTGCCCTGGGTGCATATGCGTGGCTGAAACCTGCACCTGATTCACCAACCACCCGGGAACTCACGAGGACCGAAGATCCGGGAGGGGTCCGGCTGCAGGTAACGAAAGACCATGGCGTTCAGACCACGGACAAGCAAGATAAAGGTGATACAAACGATACGGCAACCGGAGACACAGTGAGAATCAGCGTAACCGTTGATCTTGGTGAGCAGTCAGCGGGCCCCATTGACGACAAAGGTGATGAAACATGAAAGGTCAAACATTAGCGGATGTATTCTATGGTGCTGATTTAAAAGGCTCCGCAAGGCAATTGTTCAGCCTCAAGGATATTGAAAAAACCGCCGATCTGGCGGCCGCCGAAACGGTCGATAACGCACGCAAACTGGTTGATTCGCTGGTGGCCAGGGCAGCAGACCGGCTCTTCGATATTTCTCTCATGGAAATCATGGTGAGTGCCTGGGCCAAGATGGTGGCCATCCAGGAGTACGCTACCGGCGAAAAACTGCTTTCGAAAAAGACCCACAAGTTCGTGCTTTCAGAGCATAAGATCACGTCGAAACATTCACCAAAGATCGCACTTTATGTTTATGACGAAAAAGTGACGGAAATGATCATCGATATTTCTCTGACGCTGATCATGGCTAAAACAATTCTGAAGATCAAACAAGGTCGAATCCTGGAGGTAAATGTTTCAGGTTGCCAGGCAATAGGTAAACTTAGTTGTTATGGTCAAGAAATTCTCGAGGAAATAACGACCGAACTTGATTTTCCTTCCGGCATTAAACTGGGCGATGGCATCGAGATACCGCCACCGCTAAAGATAAAAGTGGCTTGAAGAGATCCGAACAGGAAAAGCCGGAAGGGAGGATAGGCGTTTTAAAGCCATATTGCCAGAAACCCAAATGTATTGAAACGCACTTTTTATCGATTTGCTGTTTGTCTATCAGCAAATTGTCGCGCTATTTGCCCGGTGAAGGCTGAAATCTACCTCTTCATCAATCTATTTCACGCCAGTTCCGACATCTGGGCGTAGAGAACCCTGCCGCTACCAGAGGCTTGAAGCGGTAAATCAAAACCACGAGTGGATTCATTCACTCAAATCAATAAATCCAACAATGAGCCTGGCGAAGCCCGGCAATCCGGCAACAGGCTGTCAGCAGCATTTGCCTCTTTCTTATCCAAGAAAGCCAGTATAGTTTTGATCAGTGCAGGGTCTTCGCCAAGAGTAGGCGCCTTTAGGCGATGCTGGCAATGACGTGCATGGATGCACTAATGCCGTGGGCGCAGGGATGCGCAGGAACGGTGATCCTGACATCACCACCGCACTTATCGCAAGTTTCGATATACCCCAGGGCACCCTCTCTTGATGCTGCGCATCAATTCACCTTGTCAATATTAAATACACGCTTCAATCGTTTTGCCCAGGTCATGGCTGCCTTGCGCTCGGCGGGAGTTTGGTCCTCATCAAGTGACCGGGTCTTCCCACCCCTGTCCCGTTTTGCTGGGGTAATCTGCTTACGGTGTTTGCTGTTGGGGGCGAACACACCATGGAAACGGGTCAGGTTAACCCGTGGTTTAGGCACCAGGGAAACCAGCCTGGAAATAAAATCTAATGGCTCAAAAATGACATGGGTAGTGCCGTTGCGCCAGGGTGTTTTCAACTCATAGCGAACCTGGCCATTACGGGGCCCTGTCGTTCCAGAAAACGACCAACGCGCCGCGCAATGGTATGCGTAAGTCGTGTGAGCTCCGGTCTGTGCCATGGGCTTTGTAAAGCCTGATAAGGTAGGATTTCATCCACAAGCAAGGCGGCGCTGTCTGCCATACGTCGAGCCCCGCAACAGGGACAGAAGCCACGATTCTTGCAACTGAATGCTACTAGTTTTTCATCGTGACAAGTATCACACCGGACTCTCAGGAACCCATATTCAAGCCGCCCGCACTTTAAGGATAGAGCAATGTCGTTTCGGGACGATGACGTATATATACAGCACGTAAATTGGGCTGAACTTGGCAGACTTGATGTGAAGGCAATCCCATGTCTCAAACAAATACTGAAAGTATTCGTTTGTGGTCTTAGCGCACACAATGGCTTCATTCTCAAATCAGTGTAAGTAAAGTACTCCCTTTACTGGCTCCAACTGAGCCAACATCTCCAAAGCGAAAGTGATTCGCTCACCCTGATGGAATAAAGTTCCGCTATTGGCCGCAAAAGAACTCAGTTTAGTCCAAAGCAATCCGGATATCTGACATGGCCGAGTCCAGACCTGTTCGCTGCTAAGACTTTGTAGTTGGTAAGCATCTGCTTTTCACCGAAAAGTCGCCATCCGCCAGGTACATTTATCAGCGATACGGGAGGTAGAAACCGGCTAGTAGCGGCTCTCAATTTAGTTATATTCAACCCTTTTGGATCAATTGAAGCGCCATATCAAGAATTTCATCTTCCTGGGTAAAGGGATCATCACTGACCTTGTGGTCAGGAATAACACCCCGCACGCTCGCATCGCCGTTGGGTCGTATCATGCAGGCCTTTGGGAAAACAACTCCCATCTCAGTATTTGGCAACTTAAAAGTATGGATGGCTCCGCACGAAGAAGGCGTGTCGGCGGTCTCCTCTCCCACAATGATTCCAAATTTGTAGTCCTGCACAATGGCTGCAACAGATGTGGTATTTGAAAAACTGAAACGGTCGACCAGTGTTATGACTTCTCCTTTGAAAGCAAGATCATCGGCTCTTGGCTGTGTCGTGTTGAGTTCAACTTCAAATCGGGTTCCGTCTTCAAGGGTCAATATCTGGTGCTTCATGTCCACAAGTTCGGGAATATCCACGTCCATCCAAAAGGACTTGGTAACCTGGCTGGTCCGGACACTGAATTTTGACGCAATGCGGAAAGGCTTGTCTGCAAAATAGGCGATCATTGGGTCACTGAAGGAGTTATCGCCGCCGTAGTTTCCACGCAGATCAAGTATCAGATGCTGTGATTTCCTCTTGGCAATCTCGACAAATGCCGAATCGATGAAATCCAGAAACTCTTCATTATTGAATGCCTCCTGTGAGGAAATGTCACGTGACTCGGTATTAAGAAAAATGCCTGGGCGCAAGTAGGCAACATCGCCAATGAACTTAAAAGCTCTTCCACTTTTCATGAACGATGGCGACTGCACAGTCTGTGTTCTCTCCCGGTATTGTTCGAGGGTCAATCCTTCAACTTCGGTATTTATTTGCGCCCCGCCCGGCTTTTTGATGCGAACTGTACCTGATGAAAAATCACCAAAGACATACCACCAATTATCCATAAGTGAACCGGTTTCCAGCAAAGTCCGTTTGACATATTCACTTTCACCTTGCTTATAGGCATAGATCTTCTCGAGCAGTTGGTGAATGTCAATTCCATTGATTGCCAGGATTTCGTCGCCGGCCTCAATCTGCTTGTTGTCAGACCAATTCGCCGACACCAGTACCTTCTCCCCCCAAAAGCCGATTTTGAATGGAATCCGGCGGCCGCCATTCTGATTGAACTGCCGGTACACCTCGGATGGAAAATCCAGTGTGCAATGAACAAAACCCGCAAGAACCACAAACGGCTTGAACAGACGATTGACCTCAAGATAAGTCATCGGGCCGGTAATTGAGTTCATAGCTTTTTTGAAAGCATTGTCGTAGTCAGTTTTGGTGGTGTTGAGGAAAAGGTCGTAAGTACTGACCTGAAGTGTCTCGTAGAGAAAGGCAAGATCTTCACGCACGGCCTTTGCAGAATAGACAACTGGCTCATTGGACGGCAGGTTTTCAGCACCATTTGTCGTTATTGGATGTATAGACAGGAACATCAGGACCAGCGCTAATGGAATTCTAGGTACAAAACATTTCATCATGGAAACTCCCTCTGCATGGAAACTGTGTGTATAGAGACCACACGAAGTACAAAGTGTATTTGTTACACAGAAAGCAGCATCGCGGTTGATGTTTGTTCAGAACAAGTACGGGATCAGCGCTCTGCGCCCGGCTGGGTAGTCCTCAAAAGTCTCACGGTACCAACGGTGATGGGCCAGCGCACGGGGCACCAGGTTGGCCATGGTCCAGATGGCAAATACCCAGCCTGCGAGTGACCAGACCGCTATCGCCCAACCCGTCCACTGGATGATCTCGCCGAGGTAGTTAGGGCAGGAAATCCAACGGAAAGCCAGGCCATGGGGAACCTGGTAAGCACCGCTTTCACCCTTGCTCCGGCCCAGGCGGTGCAACTGGCGGTCCGATACCTTGTTCAGCGTCATACCCGCAAAGAAAACCAGCACCCCGATCATGAACTGCGGACTGCTGATCCACTGGTCTGCGTACTTCCCGCTATGCACTGCGATCGACCAGGCATTCAGGTAAGCATTGGTCGTATTGAAAACCACCGCCATGACCATTATCAGCCACGGCATCTTTTTACCCTTTTTCAGGGTCCACGGATAAACGAAGGCACGGTGGACGTAATGGAGCTGCCATAACAGAAACAGTAAAACCACGGTGATGTTCAGCCGGGCATACAGGAGCACGATGGCGCCGAACACCAGTACCGCAGGCGACTCCATGATAAACCAGCCAAGGCGGTTATCCAGCAGCGGCCCCCAACCCCGTCGGATGTGCCGACCGTAAGGTGCCCTGACGAAAAACAGCAGCAGGAAGACCGGTAGCGCCAGGGCCAAAGTGCCGTAGGCAACCCACTCAAATGACTGGTTCATGAACTGTACGAATTCCACCGTATATATTACCTTAACTATACTATTTATTTATTTGATTATATTTATTATATTGTCTATAAAAACATAGTGTATCAACCATGGATTCACGGAACGGGCGTGGCTGGTAAGCCAGTTTAGCGGCTGCCCGTGCGTGACTCATGACCTTGTTGGTGTTCAGAACTGCGAGTGAATCGCGGGTATAGAGCGGGGCCTCACCTTTCAGTCGCGCCCAGGCACCCATTAGTGGCGTAAACACGCCGGCCAGCCAGGCGGGACAAATCAGCCGGGGCGCGGCAACACCGGTCAATTCACAGATAACCGCCGCAACCTCCGGCATCGACAGGTAATGCCCCGACAGGATAAAGCGGTCCTTGTCGGCGCCCTTTTCCGCTGCCTCCACCGCACCCCATGCAACATCCCGCACATCCACCCAGTCAAAACCGCCCGCAACCAGCGCCGGTAAACGGCCCCGCGCGATCTTCAGAATAGCCTGCCCGAACAGCGATTGCCTGAAGTCATTCGGGCCGAGTACAGCGGTTGGATAAATGATCCGGGTGGACAGGCTTTCAGACTGATTCTGCCTGACCAGGCGATCGGCCCGCGCCTTTGAATAATCGTAATCAGCGCCACGGCCGGTCCGTTCACCGAGTAACGGGTTGTCCTCGGTTACGGGTTGATCCCGCGGCTCCAGGTTGAGCGCGTGTATGCTTGAAAAATGAACCAGGGTTGCAACGCGCGCGGATTGGCAGGCGGTTATGACATTGCCTGTGCCCTCAACATTGATCCGTTCCAGCTTTTCGCTTTCGCCTGATCGGATCGATATATGCGCGGCCAGGTGATAAACCTGCTCGACACCGCTAAAAGCCCTGCAAAGACTTCGGGTATCTGCAACATCCCCAGTGACACGGATCACATCCAGCCCCTCGAGCGCCTGGCTGGATTGCCTGACCAGCGCAACCACTTCGTAGCCCCGCCCCAGCAGTTCCCTGACCAGGTTGGCGCCGATATGGCCGGAAGCACCGGTGACTGCTACTTTTTTCTGTAACCGCGTCAGGTCTATTCTCCGCTATCAAAAGGACTCAGGTGCATATCCCGCGATGCACCTCACCAATCACACAAGAGGTTTATACCCAAAATGAACCTGACCGCCTTACATATCAAGCTTCATCACAGGCAATCGCCTCCAGGAAAACAGCGCCGTGACGCTCCAGCTTGACCTGGCCGACACCGTTGATTTCGAGGAACTCATCTTCGGTTGAAGGCCGTTCGCGGCTCATCTCCACCAGTGCCACATCGCCGAATATAACGTAGGGCGGCACGCCCTGCTCCTCCGCCAGTTGCTTACGGATTTCCCGCAGGGTTTCAAACAAGCGCAGGTCATCATCACTGAGGTCTTCGACCGGGCCGGCTTTCCTTTTCTTCTTCCTGATCTTCTCCACCACCCGCGGCCGGGCCAGTTCCAGTGTTTCCTCGCCACGTAACAGGCTCAGTGCCCCCGGCGTCAGCTTCAATACCGAGTAGGCGGCGATATCCTGGACCAGGTAACCGCGATGGATCAGCTGGCGCACGATGGACATCCACTCGGCCGAGCCGAACTCTGTGCCGATGCCGTAGGTCGTCAGCCGGTCGTGATTGAACTTGCGTATGCGCTCGTTATCCGCCCCGCGCAGGACATCCACCACGTGTTTCACCCCGAAACTCTGCCCCACGCGGTACACGCAGGAAAGCACCTTGCGCGCCGCCTCGGTGGCATCGTATTGCTCGGGTGGATCGAGGCAGATGTCACAGTTGCCGCAATCCGTTGCCATTCGCTCACCCAGGTAACCCAGCAGCACACGTCTGCGGCAGGTCAGGCTTTCGGCAAAACCGACCATCGCGTTGAGCTTGTGCGAATCGATGCGGCGCTGGTTGTCGTTGCCGTTCTGATCAAGCTGGTAACGCGCCATCGCCACGTCCTGGGCGCCGAACAGCAACAGGGCTTCCGCCGCGAGGCCATCACGCCCGGCACGGCCGGTTTCCTGGTAGTAACCTTCCATGTGACGTGGCATATCGTAATGCACTACAAAGCGCACATTGGGTTTGTCGATACCCATGCCAAAGGCGACCGTCGCGACCACGATGGATAAATCATCCCGGATAAAACGATCCTGCACGTCCCTGCGGGTTTGCGGGGAAAGCCCCGCGTGATACGCAGCCGCCGATAAGCCCCGACCGTTAAGGGCCCCGGCGATCTCCTCCACCCGCTTTCGTGACAGGGCGTAAACGATACCTGAATTGCCGGCCTGGCCAGCAAGAAAACGGTTCAATTGGCTCTGCGGACGGTGTTTTTCCAAAACGGTATAGCGGATATTCGGACGGTCGAAACTGGTGGTGAACAAGCGCGCCCTGTGCAGACCCAGCACATTGACGATATCGTCGCGGGTCTGCGGATCGGCGGTCGCCGTCAGTGCGATGAACGGCACCTCGGGAAAGTATTGCCGGAGTTCACCCAGGGCCGCGTATTCCGGCCGGAAATCGTGCCCCCACTGGGACACGCAATGGGCTTCGTCGATGGCGATCAAAGCCAGCGGAATCTGCTCCAGGCTGCTGATAAAATCGGGCCGCATCATGCGCTCAGGCGCCACGTAAAGCAGGTCAAGTTCGCCATTGTGAAGCCGGGACAGCACCGACCTCGCCTCCTCTGCATCCAGGTTGGAGTTATACATGGCGGCGCGGATACCGTTGGCCTGCAACGCGTCCACCTGGTCTTTCATCAACGATATCAATGGTGAAATCACGATACCCAGACCGTCACGGTGCAGGGCCGGCAACTGGTAGCAGAGTGATTTTCCGCCACCGGTGGGCATCAGCACAAAGGTATCTTCACCCGACAGCACCTGCTCGATGATTTCCTGCTGGAATGGCCGGAACCCGTGCAGGCCAAAAACCTGGTGGAGGGTGTCATGGATTGAATTCATTGAATGATTAAAAATCTCGAATACGGACAACTGTAATGGGACAGCGGCCATCATACATGCAAGAGGACTATTCGTCCCGGGCGAAGTTCATCGATTTTCATTGACTCAGACTAAATGCTGCACGTGCTAATTCATATCCGTAATCAGTCCCCTTCACGGTAGGAAATATGCTCTTTGGACGGGCCTTGATCCTTGTCATTTCCCCCGGCGAGATACTGTTGTATGGTGACAGCGGATTGGAGGCATACCGCCTGAAAACGGGATCAAGCATGAATATTGAACACGCGTATACGAAGAAAATCCTGAGTGCTTTCGAGCAGATCAGCCAGGTTCCAAGGCCTTCCAAAAAGGAGGAAAAGATCGTCGCCTGGCTGATGAACTGGGCGGCTGAAAACGGGCTGGAGGCGCGCAGCGACGAGGCGCTCAACGTGTTGATCGAAGTACCTGCCACAGCCGGTTATGAGAATGCCCAAACCCTGGTGCTGCAGGGTCACATGGACATGGTCTGCGAAAAATCCAAGGGTTTCAGTCACGATTTTGACAAAGACCCCATCGAGTTTGTTTACACGGATGACGGCTGGCTAACCGCCAACCAGACAACGCTGGGCGCCGACAATGGTATCGCCATCGCCATGGCCATGATCGCCGCCACCGACAAGGACGTCGCGCATCCTCCCCTGGAGTTGCTGTTTACGACCGACGAGGAAACCGGCCTCACCGGTGCAACCTCACTGAAGGCGGGCTTCATCAAGGGCAAGCAACTGCTCAATATCGATTCCGAGGACGAAGGCGTTTTCACGGTCGGTTGTGCCGGTGGTCAGGACGCACACGTGGCGCTGCCCTTTGTTGCCGACGAGAGCCTGCCGGATTACGCCGCGTTCAAACTGGAGGGTGGCGGTATGTCCGGCGGCCATTCGGGTGTCGATATTATCGAGGAGCGGGCGAACGCCATCAAACTCCTGTTCAGGGGCATTCAGCAAATTTCCAAAGTAACCGATGTGCGTATCTCATCATTGAGCGGTGGTACCGCGCGCAACGCCATTCCGCGGGATGCGGAGGCTGTCGTGCTGGTGCCAGCGAGCGATGCCGAGGCGGCACAATCATGCATCAGGCAACTGGAACAGAAGCTGCAATCGGAGTACCGGAAAACCGATCCGAAGCTGAGTTTCAGACTTTCCCCCGTGAAAGGTGACTTCAAAGCAGCGAGCGCCGCGACCAGTCTTCGCGCTATCGACATGATCGCAGCCTATCCCCATGGTGTGACGGCGATGTCCAAGGATATTGCCGGCCTGGTCGAAACCTCCAACAACCTGGCGACCGTGAAGATTGAAAACGGCCAACTGCGTGTCGTTTCCAACCAGCGCAGTTCTAACATGGACAGCCTGGCGCTGATCTGCGACCAGGTTATGTCGGTCGCCCGCCTGGCTGGCGCCGATGGCAGAACCAGCGGCGGTTATCCATCGTGGCAACCCAACATGGAATCACAACTGCTGGCGCGCTGCCTGGCTGTCTACGAGAAACGGTTTGATAAAAAGCCGGTGGTCGAGGCGATTCACGCCGGTCTCGAATGCGGCATTATTGGATCGAAATACGACGGCATGGACATGATCTCCTTTGGCCCCACCATCAAGAACCCCCACTCGCCGGATGAAAAGATAGAAATCGAATCGATCGGCAAGACCTGGGATTTCATGGTAGCCTTGTTTCAATCTTATAAATAAACCAAATAGAAAGGCGTCAGGAAAGGGGTCAGGTACATTTACACGTATTGTTCGACAATACGTGTAAATGTACCTGACCCCTTTCCTCCTTTCCTCGCGGGAGTAAATGTACTGCGATCACTGGGCTCAATAATATTTTTGGCCGTTATGGCCTGGCACTCAAATGTCGGGGCATCGACCTATACCGGTCTACTGTCAGCCAACGGCGGGCAACTTGTCGTTACGTTCTACCGCGGTAATCTTCGCGATGTCGGCTTGCAGGTTGAGGGCACCCGTCCGCTGAACTTTCAACACGATACGGCGACCATCACCATAACAACGCAAGGCAGCCTCAATTTTCTTGCCACCGAGGGCTTCTTCAAGGAACTCAAGTCAGGCCAACTGCACCTGGCCAAGGGCCTGACAATTTCCGCAGGTGCATTTCAGCTTGAAAGCGAGCACCTGCTGCTTGAACCCAGGGTTGCTCCCCAGGCAACATTGCAGCTTTCGGACTCGCAGGGTGAGGACTGGTTTTACCTGGACTATGGCCACTATGAGCGCGATGGCGAGTGGCTTTATGCACGTTACCTGGACGTCCGTATCGGCCGCGATCTCGCCACCCGTCTCGGCGACCCGGCACTGGCCGGATTCATCGTGGGGTCCGCGCATCTCAAGACCACAGTCCAGCAATCCGATCCATCCGGCTCCCTGGAGGGAATCACACCGTCATGCCCGGTACCGGACCCCAACTGGCCGACCTTGCCGGGTTACGATGCTGACATTGCCATGTTGAAACTGGATTACGTCAACCAGGTGGCGCGGGAAAACGGCCGGGTCGCCATCGCTCCATCCGCCTATTTTGAAAACATCGGTAGCGCCGACGTGCCCTGGTTTGCACAATTCGCTGACACCCATAATGATGATGCCTGCTGCGCCAACCAGGGTGACGGGGTTTGCGCGCCCTACGGTAACGACCAGGGTGGCATGCTGGTCTATCACCTGTACCGCTTCGTGGATGGTCGCCTGGAGCAACTTGGCCAATCGCAGGTGAAGCACGCTTTCAACTCGATCAATGCGGATTCAGGCGTGGGCAGTGTCTCCTGCCGCGCGCAAAATCGACCCGGACGGGTCGTGCCGTCAGGTTGTGAAGACCTGTACCAGGTCAGTTCCAATGCGGACCAGGCCTTTCTCGGCCCGCGTGAGGAAATTATCGCCCACCGCGGAATCTGGCTGAGGGATGGTTCAATCTGGGACCTCACCGGACCGTTGGATGTGCCGGACGGGAACTGTGACTATATGCCTGATCCGCCATTGTTCGGCGGCCAGGTGCCCTGTGAGGCGCCGGTGTCAGACGCAATGGAGCGGCGCCTGAGCGTGCCAGAATCCGAGCTTTCCGCAGCCGGTGCACGTTATTTTATCGAGGCCTGGTACCTGGTTCGGGATGATGTGAATATATTCAACTCCATCGGCCGCAGGGAAATTTCTCCTGCCTTTAATAACGGCTGGACATTTTCCGCTGCCGCCCCGTTTCAGCAGGGCCCCGTGATAGATGACTACCTCGTAATTCAGAATGCCACTACCGGCAGCATGACCGATATCATTGACAGCGGCGAAGGCTTTGTACAGATATCATCAGCGGTATCAGCACTGGAACATGATCGCTGGCAGTACGATTTTACCCTGATGAACTTTGATTTTGACCGGGCAATCGACAGGTTTGACATTCCAGTCGCTCCAGGAGTCACGGTAAGCATTGCGGAATTTTTCGATGGCGACCTCGAAATCGGCAATGACTGGACGGTCAGCGCCCAGCCCGGCTTATTGAGTTTCGAGGCGGCAGAACCTGACAGGCTCAAATGGGGTTCCCTTGTGAGCTTTCGTTTCGTTGCAAACAAACCACCCAACACCGATATAGCCACTTTACATATTGCAGAAGCAGGCGACCCGGACAGCCTCAATGCCAGCATATTGACCAGTACAAGTCTTCTGTTTGAGGATGGTTTCGAGCAACCCTGACGTCAATTA
This sequence comes from uncultured Gammaproteobacteria bacterium, assembly GCA_963704855.1. GTDB lineage: Bacteria > Pseudomonadota > Gammaproteobacteria > Xanthomonadales > SZUA-36 > SZUA-36. The sequence continues at coordinate 75,885 of CAVPHY010000004.1, read as the reverse complement.
CCGCCTGGCCATGCTAGCAGGTCAGAACAGATCGGCGCCTTCGAAGGAATCGGTAAATATCGGGTCATCGATGATTATTCGGTAAACCTTGCCGTCATTGCGGTCGGCGATATAGAGATTACCCGCCTCGTCTTCACCAAAACTTGAAATACTGTTGAGGGTGGGTGCCGCCAACGGCCATTCCGTAGACGACCAGCCGGATTCGCCCTCAATCGCCAGCCAAACGACTGCCGAACAGTAATCTCCGTAGAAATAATAGCCATTCAATTCGGTGCTTGATCCACGATACACATATCCGCCAGTTACGGAACAATGCGGGTTGTGACTGAACTCGAGAATCGGGTCGGTTGGAGTGACACCGACACAGTCATTGCCACTGGGAAAATCGTGTGCGCCTTCACGGCACGACCAACCGTAGTTGCGACCGCCGGTGGCGGGCGGTTCAAAATCGATCTCCTCCCAGGTGTTTTGACCCACATCACCGATATACATATCGCCGGTATCCCGGTCGAAACTGAACCGCCAGGGGTTGCGCAGACCATAGGACCAGATTTCGTCACAACCCTCGGTATCGGCAAACGGGTTGGAGGCCGGTATGCCATAGTTCTGGATCAGGCCGCAAAGGACATCGCCAGGAGCGGGTGCCCCGTCGACATCGATACGCAGCATTTTGCCTTTCAGGCTAAGGATATCCTGCGCATGATCATACTGGTCATTCGAACCCCCGCCGTCACCCATGGCGATGTACAGGAAACCATCCGGTCCGAAATGGATGTCACCACCGTTGTGATTAACCCAGTCTTGCGGAATTTCCAATATTCTCGTTTCATTGGTATCCGCAATATCCGGGTTCGCTCCAGAAACCTGGTAACGTGCAACGGTGGTCAGATCGTTTCCCGGGCCGGGATCACGTGTGTAGTTGACATAGAAGTAGCCGTTGTTAACGTAATCGGGGTGAAAGGCCAGCCCCAGCAAACCCTGTTCAGTGCCCCCATTGTCGATAACACCGGTCAGGTCCAGGAACGGTGTTGCATTGACCACACCATTTTTCACCACCTTGATAAGGCCGGCTTGCTCGACTATAAAGACTCGGCCGCTACCATCGCCGGCGTGCATGACACCAACCGGCTGACTGAGCCCGGTTGCGAACACATCGAGTGACAGCAGGTCGAAATCCTGCGCGAACACCGGCGGACACAAGGCAATCAGGACAGCTGATAATAAACGCTTCATCCCTCCGACTTTATGAAAATTCGTCCAGATCTGCAACTACTCAATACCGTCCCTGAAAATTACATCAGGATCATTGAAGTTCGGCTGCAATAGCGCACCTTCAAAAATCCCCAGGGGTTTGTACTGTTCGGCTGTAAACCCCGGAAAAATGTCGCCGAGCCGGTTGTTGTGCAAGCGCCTCAACAGCATCTCGCCAAAGACGCTGCGAAAATCCGTGGTAGCCCAGACATCGGCCCCCTGGAAGAGGAAATCATCGTGCAGGCCAAGCCAGTTGCCGTAAAACTGCCCTCCCCTGACGCCCCCACCAATGGCCAGGCAGTTATTACCCCAGCCATGGTCGGTTCCGGCATCGGCGTTGTCGAAAACCCTGCGGCCAAACTCACTGTAGACGATCATGGTGGTACGGTCTGCCCAGCTGCCGCTGCCGGGAGCAGGCGTATCCAGATCCCTGAAAAACGCGTTGATTGAACCGGCCAGGTCGCGAACGTTATCAAAGTACCCGCCACTGGGCCCGGCATTGCCCTGGGTATTGTGCGTATCCCAGCCGCCGATATCCGTCTGTGCAAGCCGCACACCCGTACCTTCCTTGATAAGCTGGGCAATGATCTTCAGCTCTTCAGCAAAACTGGTCAGTCTCCCCGGGTTATTGAGTTGTTCCGGGTAGACCGCGCCGTTGGCTGGTTCATAATTACTGAAATCGATAGTTTCGATCAATGACATCGCGGCCAGGGCCTGGCTGCCCGCAATATCCAACTCGCCATTTTCCACGCCATACATCTGTTCCAGCGCCGCCTCCTGCGCTTCTTCATATGAACCATGAGAGTCAAAGTCGAAGTTTTGTGGGTATCTCATGGTCACCGCCGAAGGTTCCCGCAAAAAGGAATAGCGCACGGTCGACTCGGTCATCACCGCCGGCATCAGTACTTCAGGTGGAATATTGATTGCAGTCTGCATATGCCGGGTCAGCCAGCCGGTGGGCGTAAACCGGTTGCCCGGTGTGCCCAGCTCGACATAGCGCTCCGCCTCGAAGTGGCTGCGATTTGCCCATGGCAGGCCCACGGCCTGGACGATGGCAAGATCTTTCTGGTTCCACAGGTCCTTCAGGGGCGCGGCCGAGGATATCAGGCCCCAACCACCTGAAAGCGCCTCCAGCTGGTTGCTGGGGATCAACGTGCCATTGGTGCGCAGCGCTTCGTAATGGCCGCGGTCCGGGTGACCATTCATCGGGGTCAGAAAACTCAGGCCATCTATGCCACCCCGTTGAAACACGAACACGAAGATATTGTCGCTGTAAGGATCATGTGCAAAACTCAATGATGGCCCCAGCCCGGCCGCTACCATCGGTGCAACCAGGGACCCCTTGAGGAGATCACGTCTTTTAATCAGGCTCATTTGAAACTCCTCCTTAACGCCGCAAGGCACTTGGGGACATCAGGACCAGACCTACTGTACCCATGATGATGCGTTGATAAGTGCTGTTGGCACCGGTATCTGCGGTGTCGACACCGGGATCAAGTGGTTGATCTGCGCCGGCAGCATTTGAAATATCCAGAATAAAATCGACCACCGTCTGCGCCTGGCCCGGCGCCAATGGATAGCCAAGTGCACGGGTCATCCACATATTTACAATGTTTTCCGGCGTGCGATCAGCCTCAACCGGGATTTCAGTATTGGTCTGAAGGGCCAGGTTGACCTCGGTGCTTTCCCTGAGCATGCGGGTGACCACTCTCCAGCTCTGAACCAATGGCCCGCTGCCTTGCCATTGAGACCGCTCATCCGGAAAACCGGTGGGTGCCGCGTAATAGAAAGGGTAATGGCTGGTATCGTCCAGGCGGTAAACCAGGTTGTTACTCGGGTTGTGGTCCATCCGGATCGTGAAGTCCATATCTGCGGCACGTAAAGTACTGATAACAATTTCTACCGGTCGTTTGACCTTGTTGCCCCAGGTGGTTTTGAAATCTACAGATTCCAGCACGTGCCGGTAGACTTTCTGCAGTTGTTGCGAGTCATCAAGGTTCTCGTAAAAGACATCCGCCGTACTGGCAACCAGTGCTTCGGCAGGCTCGTCGTCTACCAGGCGTGTGCACAGCTTCCAGGCGATATACCTTGCCGTACCGTAATGCCTTGCCAGGCCCGAGAGGATATCGGTCACATCCGATTCACCGCCACCCGGCGAAGCGATGGTGACGCCCATGACCTGGATATCACCCTGGGAAAAGTTATAGTGCTGGTTGGCGCGAAACAGGAACTCGCCGGTGTCTTCAGCACCACTGCGGCCGTCAGCTACGCCCCAACCGGTGAGTGCCCTGGCCAGCTGGAAAACATCAATTTCCGTATAGCCCGCGCGTTCAGACTTTATATTGAGGTCAACCGTACCCGGATCCACAGCGCCATAATAGTTCTCAACCGCACCAAGCGTATGCAGTTCCAAAAGCTCACGTGCGTAATTCTCATTCGGGTTCGGCCAGGTGTTGGCGTAGTTATCGAGGTAATACAGCATGCTCGAGGTACGCGCGTTTGCCAACAGCATGTCTTCGAATTTGCCGAACATATGGGTACGGAGTTGCCGGTCGTATTCGGGCAGCATGCCGTAGGCCGGAAATTCACGGCCGTAGATATTGAAGTGATTGAACCAGAAATCGTACAGCACTTCACGCAACTGCCACTTGCTGTAGGCGGCGCGCAGCAGCGTCAGGCGCTCCATTTGCCAGACCGGCCTCATGCGGGTCACATAATCAGAACTGCGGGCAATCTGCCAGAGTTCAGCAGCGGTTTTGTCAATCATGTCATAGGCAAGACCGGGGCCGGTGAGCGGGCTGACACGGTTATTCAAATCCGAATCAAGTAAATCGTCCGGGTTGAGCTGCTCATCCAGCCACGCCCCCAACCTGGCATCATCGCTACCACCTGGCAGGCTATTGAATGCGTCTACATCGCCGGGGCGCGGACCATAACCGGCCTTGTTCAACACCAACGCAGCAAAGGGAGGCAGCGGAGGAGCATCGCCTTCCAGAACCGAGGACTGGGGAGCCGGATGCAACGGTCTGAACCCGGCAAATTTTTCGGGGATCTTTTCCGCTGCTGGTAGTGTTGCCGAAGCCAGGCCGGTTGCAGCCACAGCTGCACTGGCGCCTATTAGCTGTCTGCGCGACAGCCTGCCGATTTCATCACTCATGAGACCGTTCCTCCTTGAACAGTTAACCCCATTAAATTCAATAACTGAATCCGTTCGATATCTCGTCCTTGAGAACCTTTATACCATTATGATTCAGGAATGTTTATTATTTATAGCATAATTCTGGCTTCGATATCAGCCACAGAACCATTGTAAACAATCAGCGCAACAACGAAGGACTAAAAAACCATGCAGGGACGATACACGACATTCACCATGATGGTGATCATATTTTTTGCGTCTTACCCATTCAAACCTTCGGGCGGACATCGCGGAGTTTCTGCCAGTACAGGACACCACCCTGTTTGAAGACGCGAACGGGAGATTAGGTAACGGTTCCGGTCAATACCTGTTTGTCGGCCGTACCTGGGATCGAAAACGGCATCGATGCATTGCTCAGACGTGCATTGGTCAAATTCGATCTGAGCAGTGTGTCCCGAGGCTCCACAATCAGTTCCGCGAGCTTCAGTTTCACCATCAACCTGGTGCCCCCCGCTGCAACCGGGGCCATCATCAACCTGCACACGGTCAACCAAAACTGGGGTGAAGGCGCCTCGAATGCACCGGGTGCCGAGGGCCGTGGTACCACGGCGCAAGTCAATGACGCCACCTGGCTACATCGATTTTTCGATACCCTTGCATGGGACAACCCGGGTGGCGACTTTTCTGCCATGGCAGTATCCAGCGAATCGATATCCAGTTCGCCTCAATCCGTAATATTCTCCAGCAACCCTCAATTGGTTGCTGCCGTGCAGGATTGGGTGGATAACCCCGCCAGTAACCATGGCTGGATCCTGCTGGGTGATGAGGTATTTCCGCGCAATGCCAGGAGAATCTTAAGCCGTGAACACGAAGGGCCCGGAAATCCTCTTCTGAGTATTGAATTCACCCCCGCCCCGGCACGCCCTGTTCCCGCTATCACCGGCGCGAGCCTGCTCGTGTTGGTTCTGTTTCTGCTACTGATAAGCATGTTTTATATGTCACGGCACGGGGTACGCGACGGCACAGGGCTTCAATAGCGAGCAACAACAGCCGACCAGGGCAAATCACTGGAAAAGATCAATGACACAAACGGAAGAGGAGCTACAAAATGCAATTCAACCCATGCAACGGCGAATGCACCGATCAAGGCATCTATTGTGACGGTTGCGGTCGCACCCACCAGGAAATTGATGCCATGCGTCAACCGGTCGAAGAATTGGTAGCGCTCTATAAAAAAATGAACTACGAAAACCTCGATGATTTTGCCAACGCGGTTGCCGGCAGCATCAGGTACAGGATGAGTGCGGGGCACTAGAGATTTTTTAGCGGGCTTTTCCAAAGATTTAAAAAAAGGCCGCTGATGCGGCCCTTTTTACTATAACTTGACAAAACCCGTTCAAACCCGGATGCGCCGGCGGCCAAAATAAACAAAACCGAGGATAAGCAGAAGCATACCCAGTGTTGACAAAACCGGAACCGGTGCGGTTTCGGTTAAACCGACACTGAAGGTACCGCCACTGATCAGTACACCCATGAAGTTCCTCGACATATCGGTGTAAGAATCTTCACTGTCCTGCCAGTCAGCCTCCAACAGCCAGAGTACGCCTGTGCCTTGCGGGCGAATTGCAAAGGTAACGGCAGGGGATTGAACAATCCCCCCAAGTGCAGTGACTGCGGCTTCGCCATTGACCAGCGCAAACAAATCAAACCCGCAACCTTCATTTCCTGCCGCTGTTTCAATGAGCCCGCCATTTAACTGCCAGAACTCGTGATCCGGATTGAGTTTTAGCGAGGGCATGGCATTATCGGTGCAATTGCCAAACCCCGCCCCTGCAGCGTATGCCGTGCCGTATATTTCGTTGTATACCCTGTTGGCCGCACTGTACTCGGTGATAATGACACCACCGGCGTTCAGATAGGCCAACCAGGCCGCACCATTGCCACCTATACTCCCGGAACGGGTTATCAGGAGCGCTTGTGTATCAACATCCGGGCTACAACCCTGGACCTCGTTAAACGGACCAACACCGAGGTAAAGATCTGAACCGTAACTGTTACTGCTTCCGCAAAACATCAGATCAGGTCTTAAAACCTGGGCAAACGCCACTTCTGTAAGATTGAAAAGCATGGTGACCGCAAAAATCGCGAATAGGATTCTCTTTTTCATTTAATTCATCCTTGTCGTTTTCAGAATAAAACAAAGCCAATTCTTATTTTTATGCGCTCCTGATTATCGCTCAATATTTGCTCGAATCATAGGTCCGATACGGTGATTCGGTTGATTTAGGTGCAGGCTTGCGATTAAATCAAGCCGACTCTCAATTAGGCAACCCATGTTGAGAAACAAACTGCCCGGCAAGGGCACCAACATATTCACGCTCATGTCAAAAATGGCCCAGGACCACGGCGCTATCAACCTGGCGCAGGGCTTTCCCGATTTTGATGGGCCAGCGGCATTGCGTGAGCGGGTCGCCTGGCACATCGCCCACGGGCACAACCAGTACGCGCCGTTGGCCGGTGTGCCTGAACTGCGTGCACAGATCGCCGGCAAAGTGTTGGATCTTTACGGCTGTGTTATCGATCCGGACAGGCAGGTGGTGGTCACACCTGGCGCCACCGAGGCGATTTATTGCGCCATCACCGCCGTGGTACACCCGGGCGATGAAGTAATCCTGTTTGACCCGGCCTATGATACCTACGAACCCGGTGTCAGCCTCAATGGCGGTATAACGAAACACATCAGCCTGCTTTATCCGGATTTTTCTATCGACTGGCAGCAGGTCCGCGACACGATCACCGACCGCACCCGCCTTATCATACTCAACAACCCGCATAACCCGACCGGCGCCAGCTGGGCTCAGCACGACATTCAACAATTGCGCGAGGCAGTTGCCGGTCGCGATATCCATATCATCTCAGACGAGGTATACGAACATATCTGCTTTGATGGACTACAACACTTAAGCCTGCTGCGTTACCCGGACCTTGCGGCCCGGTCCTTCGTGATTTCCTCCTTTGGCAAGACCTACCACACCACCGGTTGGAGGATAGGTTATTGCATCGCGCCACCGTCCTTGATTGACGAATTCCTGCGCATACACCAGTTCATCAATTTCAGCACCAATACACCGATGCAGCACGCCATCGCAGACTTTTTGCGTGACTGCCCGCAACATCACCGCGAACTGGGCGCTTTCTACCAACCAAAGCGCGACCTGTTCCTTGAGCTGATGGCGCCTTCACGGTTCAAGCTGATACCCTCAACCGGCACCTACTTTCAACTCGCCGGTTACCGCGAGATAAGTACCGAACCGGATACAGAATTCGCAGCCCGCCTGACCCGTGAATACAAGGTAGCGGCCATTCCGGTGTCGGTTTTCTATCAGAAGGCACCCGATCAGCAGGTCATCCGTTTCTGTTTCGCCAAGCACGACGACACCCTGCGCGAAGCGGTGAAAAGACTCGTGGATTTGTAACTCCGGTAAACGATATTCTTTATCATAATCGTGCATTTAGGGGAAATTCTTAATACAAAGCAACATTCTATGCCTTTCAGCTTGCGAAATACGCTGCATATGCGTACTCTTTGTGATGAAAATCAAAAAACAGATCAACCATTTGGTCCAGGAATGGAAAAACAGGACGTCAACAATACCCGCCAAGAAGTACTAAAAGTGTCTTCCAGGAGACTGCCATTGTGAAAAGTGAAAGCATCAATGTACTTGGCCACCTGATTGAAGTCACCGGTGATTATTTTATCGCCAAATTGACATCGGATCTCGAAGGTCTTTCCTCCGACAAGATTATCGGCATGGACAAGGTCAGAGTTGGCCAGGTCGGCTCTTACCTGATGATCAAGCAATCCGGCACCAAGATTTTGAGCATGGTCGAGAGCATGTGGATGGAGGTGGGTAGCGATGGCCGCGAAACCTACAAGATACGCCTGTCACCACTGGGTGAGTTCAATAGTAAGGGTAACTTCGATCGTGGTATCCACCATTTCCCGACTGTAGGTGCGGAGTTGCACATGGTTTCCGGTTGGAACCTGGAACGGATATTTTCAGATTTCAGCGACGTCTTCTACAAGGTTGGCAAGCTGAGCTCCTTCGAGTCCATCGATGTGTACCTCGATGCCTCAAATTTTTTCGGCCGGCACGCCGCCATCCTCGGCCAGACCGGTTCAGGAAAATCCTGGACAGTCACCAGCCTGATCCAGTCAGCCCTGCGCTATATGCCCAATGCACATATCATCATCATGGATATGCATGGTGAATACGGTGTCAAGAGAACCGATGAACTCGCGTCCTCACCTTTTCCAAGCAACAAGGTACGTTGCATGGACGCGCTCCAGCTTGAAATGCCCTACTGGCTGTTGACCTACTCGGACCTGGCAGATTTATTCATCAACCAGGATGACAGCCACGCCTCGCTGCAACTGGCCTTTTTGCGCAATGCACTTGGCGAACTGAGAATTGAAGCTAATAAGAACGCTGCCCTCGGTCATATCACGGTTGATTCACCCGTCTATTTCTCGCTGGAAGAATTGCGTGACGAATTCGAACTGGCCAACCAGGAAACCGAGGACTTCGGACGCGTCAAGAGCGCAACCTTCGGCAAGTTCGATCAACTGCTGGTACGTATGAACAGCATGATGAATGACACCCGTTATGATTTCATGCTCAAACCAAGACAGCGCACATCCACCGCCACGCTGGTAGACCTGATGCGTGATTTTGTCGGCCTGGGTGAGCCGAAAGCCAATGTGACGGTGCTGAATCTCAGCGCTGTGCCCTATGACGTGGCTCCCATGGTGACAGCCTTGATAGGCCGCCTCGCCTTTGAATTCAACTTCTGGAATCCGAAATGTCTCGAGTTTCCGATCTGGCTGGTATGCGAAGAGGCACAGCAGTACATACCGCGTAATAATGACTCACGTTATAAAGAAGCACGCCGCACCTTCGAACACATTTCCAAGGCCGGACGAAAATACGGCGTTGGCCTGTGCGTGGTCAGCCAGCGGCCCCACGAGGTTTCCGAGACGGTACTGGCGCAGTGCGGCACCTTCTTATGCCTGCGTATCGCCAACCCGGATGACCAGGAATACCTGCGTGACATGGTGCCGGATTCAGCCCGTGGTACTTTTTCAGCCATCACTTCATTAAGCCGGGGCGAAGTGGTCGCAATGGGTGCGGCCGTGCCGATGCCTGTGCGTTTCCAGATGAATCTGCCGAATCCGCCACCGAACTCGCAGGATGTCGACTTCGCTGAGAAATGGAGCAAGGGCGGCGAAGAGATCGATGTCGCGAAGCTGGTCAGTAACTGGCACAGGCAAATCCGCTAGGGTCTTAATGTGCCTGACCCCTTTTAGCTTAGGCCACCCAAAGAAACCGCAATGGCCTGGGCGCTGACACCGCTCGATTCTTCCGACGCGAGAAAGGCGATCATCTCGGCTACTTCCCGAGGTGTGGCAACCCGGCCCGGCGCATACAGCGCTTCACGCTGACGCCAGACCTCATCGCTCGTGATGCCAGATGCCAGTGCTTCCGCACGTGCCGAGCGCTCAGCCATTTCCGTACGCACCCATCCCGGCAGAACCGCGTTGGCCGTCACGTTGTATTCACCACCATCCCGGGCAACTGAACGCATCAGGCCAATCAGGCCCAGCTTTGAACAGTTGTAGGCGGAGCCCGCGTGTTCGGCCATCAGCGCGGCGGTCGAGCTTACGTAGACCGCGCGCCCATAACGGCGCTCGACCATGCTTTTCAAGATCAGGCGTGACAGATGAAACGGGCCGTCCAGGTTGATGCGCATGGTTTCGTCCCAGGTCGAAATATCCTGTTCCCATAACACTTTTTCGTGGGCGGAGCCGATACCATGATTGCAGACAAAAACTTCAACAGGCCCTAAGCGCGCCTGGGTTTCAGCCACCGCCCGCTCACATCCTTCAACCGTTCCAAGGTCAGCGACGGTGTATTCCAGGCCGGTTTTCTGGAGCTCGGTCTCACTTCGTGCAACCGCCATAACCGACGCCCCGCGGCTGGACAACAACCGGGCAGTCTCCAGCCCGATACCCCGGCCCGCACCCGTTACCAATGCAACCCTACCCTCTACACCTGCCATGAGTCTGTCTCCATCAAGAAAAGACGTATTATAAAGAATTTCACCAATGCCAAATTAATTGACAAATATCAAGTTACTGCGCCAATGCATGCCCTACTATGCAACCCGAATCATCAAAGTTTAGAATTAACATCTTCCTCGGGAAGACGCAGTATTTTTATTTTAAATTTCTCGGGTACTGGGAGTAAGTAGAATTGGACAGGCCAGCTAGCAACAACGTGACTATCAATGAGGTTTCCGAGCATACGGTTGAGATCATCACCAACTCGGGCGAAGGTGCACAGAAATGTGCCCAGATTTTTGGCCAGACATGCGCCAAGATGGGTAATGGTGTGTGGACGGTAGAGATTATCCCTGCCGAAATCGAACCACCGCACCATACGGTAACCAGTACCTCGGGTAACATCATCCGCTTTGGCACGCACAAGATCACCAACTGGGGTGACCGCTCAAAACTGGCCATCGCATTTAATGACCAGGTATGCCTTTCACGTCACCGGCTTGGTTCTTTTTCCGATAACTGCATCATCCTCCAGGAAAGCTCCTGGGAACATCACGAAGACGAAGGCATTCGCAAGATGTACGCGGAGGCCATGGAAGAAATGTCTTCCAAGAACTACCGCTTTATCCAGGTGCCCATTGAGGAGGAAACCCTCAAGGTTGTCGACAATCCCCAGCATGGCAAAAACATGTTCGCTCTCGGCCTGCTGGCGGAAATCTACCAGCGCGACCTGTCGATCATTGAAAGACAGATTGCACAAATCTTCAAGAAAAAGCCGGCCAAGGTCACCGAACTCAATGTTCAGCTTGTAAAAAATGGAATGACCTGGGCGCGTGAAAACCTGGATTTTCAGTTCCAGGTCGAGACCATCCCTACCGAGGAAGAACGGGTTGTTATGAACGGCAACCAGGCCGCCGCCCTGGGTGCTGTCGCTGCCGGTATGGAAATGTGCGCCATGTACCCGATCACACCGGCGACTTCGGTTTCACATGAGCTTGCTTCCATCATTGAAAATTATGGTGGTATTGTTCACCAGGCCGAGGATGAGATCGCGGCGGCCGGTGTTGCGCTGGGCGCCTCATACGGTGGAAAAGTTGCCTTGACCGTTACTTCCGGTCCCGGTATGGCGCTTAAGACCGAGTTCCTGGGCCTTGCCATCATGACCGAAATGCCGCTTGTGGTTCTGGACGTCCAGCGTGGCGGGCCATCAACGGGGTTGCCAACCAAGGTTGAGCAATCCGATCTGTTGTCCGCGATTTATGGCCAACACGGTGACGCGCCGCGTGTTGTGATAGCACCGCGGTCGATCGAAGAGTGTTTCCACTCCATGGTAACCGCCCGACGTATCGCGGAGACCTTCCGTTGCGTCGTGATCGTCCTGACAGATGCAAACCTGGCTACCGGTGTACAGCAGTTCACCAAACCCGTGTTTGATCCGCGTTGGCAACAGGAACCGGTAGATTTTTCGCCAATACCGGAAGGCTTGCGGCCCTATGACTGGGATCCTGAAACGGGCTTATCCAGGCGTTTCGTACCCGGCACACCCGGTGGTGCGCACACCGTTACCGGTCTGGCGCATGATGAGCACAGCAATGTTTCCTATGACCCGGAAAGCAATGAGCGCGGTTGCAAGATGCGCAGCCGGAAACTCGCCGTCTTCCAGAGCACGCTGATGCCGCCGGAAGTTCATGGCGACCCCGAAGGCGACCTGCTGGTCGTTGGCTGGGGCTCAACCCAGGGTGCGATCGAGGAAGCCGTCGACCGGGCCCGCGCGAAGGGCCTTAAGATTTCAACCACCCAGTTGACATTCATGTCACCATTGGAACCGGGGCTGAAGGAAATATTCAGCCGCTTCAAAAAGGTGATGACGGTAGAGATCAATTATTCCGATACGGTAGGCGACCCCTACATCACCGAAGAGACACGCCGCTACGGTCAGCTGGCCTGGCTGTTGCGTGCACATACCCTGGTTGATATCGATTGCTGGACGAGTTGTCCGGGACAACCGCTGCGGCCCAATGACATTTATATAAACATAATTGCGAAAAGTGAGAAAGGAGCGTCCAAATGAGCAGTATTCCCATTTCCCTGCTGGATCTTGAGGAAGACGCCGCCTGCGGTCTGGAAGCCGAGGATTACCAGAAGAAAGAAGGTAAATGGTGTGCCGGTTGTGGTGACTTCGGTGCGCTGAACGCGGTTAAACGCCTGTTGGCCAAGCACCAGTTAAGGCCTGAAAAGATGGCATTTGTATCGGGTATCGGTTGCTCAAGCCGTTTTCCTCACTACGTCAATGCCTACGGGTTTCACGGTATACACGGACGCGCCCTGCCGATTGCAACCGGTCTGAAGCTGGCCCGCCCGGAGCTCGATGTGTTTGTCGTGATGGGTGATGGCGATTGCACCTCAATCGGCGCTGGCCACTGGATTCACGCCACGCGTTACAACACCAACATGACCGTGCTGTTGCTCGACAACAACATCTATGGCCTGACCAAAAATCAGACTTCACCGACAACACCACAGGGTTACAAGTCAAACACGTCACCGCGTGGTTCGGTATTGCCAGCGCTTGATCCGCTGCAGGCTACGCTGGGTGTTTCGAATGCATCATTTGTAGCACAGACGGCGGACTGGGTGCCTGCACACCTTTATGCAACCCTGGAAGCTGCCTACGCACACCCCGGCTTTTCCTTCGTACGTATCCTGCAGCGTTGCCCGAAATTCACGCCGGATGTTTTCACTGCCAATGTCAAGAACCCAGACCTGACCGAGTTGCTGGTACACGAAAATGGCGTCAACGTGCCCGGACTGGATAAACTTTTCAAGGCACAACGTGTCCATGACCCTAAAGACCTTGATGGAGCCCGTTCCCTGGCGCAGCGTAAAGACCTGTTGCGCCTCGGTATATTCTTCCGTGATGACAGCTTTCCGGTCTACGACGAAATCCGGGCTGTGCCACCCGTATCCCCGGAAGAAAAGATTAAGAGACTTGAAAAGGAGTTTGACCGCTATGCAGTTTGAAGAACAAAAAGCCTTTGCCATTGCAGCGGTCCGCACGCGAATAGACCAGTTTCATTCTGCTCTGACCATAACCTCCGAGCAGGTACGGGGCATGCTATCGGGCTCAACCGATACCGAGACAGACCGGTCGGAAGCGCTGGGTTACTTTGCCAAGGGCAAAATGAACATGGAGCGCTTTAATACATTTGCGCCCAAGACCCGCCGTGTCGAAGCCGATGCAGAGTCGCCCGTGCGCGCTGCACACGAGGTTTTGAAGTCCCTGCTGGCCATGGGTGACGATCTTTTTATGATCAACATGGATGTAGGCCGGGGGCTCGGGCATACGTTGAGTGTAAGACTGGCATTCATTGGGCGCGCGTTTGCGGCAGCAAGGGTCGTCGACCTCGCCAAGAACGGCGCCTACAAGGAAGACAAGCACGCGGCGACCCTGGAAAAGTTTCCTTATGCGACGTGGAACAGTTCAGAGCGGGCGCTCGCCCCTGCGCTGGTGGTCAATGTATCCGGCCAGGATTTCAAGCCGTCATCAATCGTGCCCCTGCTCGATACCAATATGAAGATCATATTCAACGTGACCGGTGATGCGCCTGCAGCTGCCCTGTCACGGGTAATATCCCCAGGGGTTTTTGTTCAGCAGATAACCGGCGAACCTGATTTGAAGGCATTTACAGCCTTCAAGGGGATTGCAGTGGCGGCGTTCCTTCCGGAAACTGCTGTCAGTTTTATCCACGATCCGTCAGCGGGCTCAACCACCTACGAGCGCTTTGTATCCATAGCCTTCCCGAAAGAGGTCAGAAAACGGCCTATCGGTGGAATCAGCCCGGCCCAACAGGCTGAAGACTATAAGCTGCTGGAATCACTGTCGGTGCCACCTGAGATTGCAGGTGAGGCGCCGTCTGACCCGGCCGGCAAGCTATCCGCCTGGCTGTTGAGCCAGACCAACCTGGCCGATTTGTCCGCCTGACCACGGGATTTGATAAATGACCGGTAACCCCATATTGGATTCAGCGCTGATACTCGGCGGCCTGGGTCTCTTCTTCGGCTTCCTGATCGCGATGGCGAACAAGAAGTTCTATGTCTGGGAAGACCCCCGCATCGGCGATGTTGAAGCCTTGTTGCCAAACTCCAACTGTGGCGCCTGCGGCCAACCCGGTTGCCGGGCCTTTGCCGAGCAATTGGTCGCCGGTGTACAACAGCCGTCAGGCTGCACGGTGATGGGTGAGGAGGACTTGTCCGATGTCGCCAGCTACCTCGGTGTAGATGCCGGTGAAGCGAACAAGCGCGTGGCCCGTCTGCTCTGCGCAGGCGGCAAGAATGAAGCGGCACGCAACTCCGATTACGCCGGACTTGAAACCTGCAAGGCCGCCGCATCGGTTGCCGGTGGTGGAAAGGCCTGTAACTGGGGTTGCCTTGGTTTGGGGGATTGTGAGAGGGTCTGTCTCCTCGATGCCATCTTCATGAACGAAAACCTGCTGCCCGTGGTTATCCCCGAGCGGTGTACAGCGTGTAACGACTGTGTCGTAGCCTGCCCCAAGGATCTTTTTGAGCTGATGCCCATCGAGCAGAAGCTGATAGTACAATGTAAGAACTTGCTCAAGGGCGATGCCGCGGAAGACCTCTGCAGCGTTGCCTGTAACACCTGCAACAGATGTGTTGCCGATTCGGAACCGGGTGTGATCGAAATGATCAACAACCTGGCTGTTATCAATTATGAAAAGAACGCGCTGACCAGTCCCAAAGCAATTGAAAGATGCCCAACGAGGGCGATCGTCTGGGTTGAAGGTCAACAGTTTAAAGAGAGCTTAAAAGAGCTGGAGATGAAAGTCGTATGAGTCAGTTAATGAAAGAGGTCAAAAATCCCGGAGCCAAGTACCCCGGAGTTTTCAAAACCGACGATGGAAGCGCCGCGGTTGTAACGATGGAAACCGCCGCAAGTGAAGCGGCCGGTGCTTACCCGATCACACCCTCCACGCAAATGGGCGAAGGCTGGGCATCCGCTGTGGCGCGAGGCCAGAAGAACGTCAACGGCCGTCAGCTGATCTTCTTTGAACCCGAAGGCGAACACGCTGCTGCCGGTGTAACCGCCGGCATGAGCATGGTGGGCCTGCGCTCGACCAACTTCTCGAGTGGCCAGGGCATTGCCTATATGCACGAGTCGCTTTACGCGGCCGTCGGCAAACGTCTGACCTATGTTCTGAATGTCGCCTGCCGTGCAATGACCAAGCATTCACTCAATGTCCACGCCGGCCATGATGATTATCACTGCGTCGATGACACGGGCTTTTTCCAGATATTCGCCAAGGACGTGCAGAGCGTTGCCGACCTGAATCTGATTTCGCACCGGGTTGCGGAACTTTCATTGAACCCTGGAATATGCGCGCAGGACGGCTTCCTGACGAGCCACGTTATCGAATCGTTTTTTGAACCCGAGCGGGAGCTGGTCAAGGAATACCTTGGTTGACCCGGCGGACCTCATCGAATCACCCACCGGCGCGCAGCGGGCGGTGTTCGGCAAGCAACGCCGCCGCATTCCCGAGCTGTATAACTTCGATTTCCCGGCCATGCTGGGTACGGTACAAAACCAGGAAGCCTATGCACAGGGTGTTGCCGCCCAGCGCCCTTTCTATTTTGATCACATTGCAGACCTGACCGACCAGGCTATGGCGGAATACGCAGCGCTTTCCGGTCGCGAATACAAGCGTGTAATGGGTTACAAGATGGAGGATGCAGAGTACGTCATCCTCGGACAGGGTTCGGTGATCTGCAATGCAGAAGTGGTCGCCGATTACCTGCGTGAGAAACGCGGCATCAAGGTCGGCGTCCTCAACATGGTCATGTTCCGGCCGTTCCCGGCCGACCTGGTCAGCCAGATGCTGGCTGGCAAAAAAGCCGTGGTAGTCATGGAGCGCACCGATCAGCCGCTGGCCGTTGAATTGCCGATGATACGCGAAATCCGCGCCGCCATGGCACAGGCAGCCGAAAACGGCCGTGCCGGCAATGACCACAGGGTCACGCTTCCCTACAAAGGCCTGGCAGCACTGCTACCCGGCCAGGTGCCGGATTTCTATTCCGCCTGTTTTGGTATGGGCAGTCGCGATCTGCAGCCGGGCGACCTGGTTGCCGCGGTAGATAACATGCTCGACGGCGGACGTAAGCAACGTCAATTTTATCTGGGTTTCGAATTTATCCAGAAAGACACCCGCATGCCAAAGATGCAGATCTGGCAGGAGAAAATTCTTGCCGATTACCCGAACGTCGGTGACCTGGCACTTCCAACCGCAGGTGATCTGAATCTCTTCCCACCGGACTCCGTAGAGCTCCGCATCCACTCCGTGGGTGGATGGGGCGCCATCACGATGGGTAAAAACCTCGCGATGACCGCTGCCGAGCTGTTGGGTATGCACATCAAGGCCAACCCGAAATACGGTTCGGAAAAGAAGGGTCAGCCAACCACTTTCTATGCGATGTTGTCGGAAGAGCCCATCAAGCTGAATTGCGAGCTCAAACACGTCAACGTCGTGTTGTCCCCCGACCCGAACGTATTCCTGCATTCAAATCCGCTCGCCGGTTTATGCGAGGGTGGTGTCTTCATCATCCAGAGCGAACTTTCTGGTGAAGAACTCTGGAACAGTTTTCCAAAAACAGCACAGCGCACCGTTCGTGCAAAGAACATCCAGGTCTGGGCCGTCGATGGTTTCAATATCGCACTATCGGAAGCCTCAAATGCCGAGCTTCGTTTCCGTATGCAGGGTGTGGCGTTCATGGGGGCATTCTTCCACGCAGCACCGATGATGGAGACACACGACCTCACGCGGGAACGCCTTTTCGAAGGTATCCGCAAGCAGCTCAACAAGAAGTTTGGTCACCTCGGTCAGACTGTCGTTGAAGATAATGTACGTGTCATCAGCCGCGGATTCGACGAGGTCGTCAAACTTGAACTTGCAGACCTGCCGGACGCAGGCCACGAAGAACTGCTGCCATTGATCCCACATGCGATGTCGGGTATCGAATCTGCCGGCGGTCTTGGCAACCAGGCTGACTTCTGGAACCAGGTCTGTGTTCAGTACAAGACCGGACAAGACATTATTGCCGATCCGTTTACGGCCATCTCGGCCATACCTGCGGCGACATCCAGCATGCGCAACATGTCGGCCGTCCGCTTCAATGTGCCTGAATTTATTGCAGAAAAATGTACCGGTTGTGCCAAGTGCTGGACCCAGTGTCCGGACTCGGCGATCCCGGGTGTGGTCAGCACGGTCGAAGAGGTCCTCGAGGCCGCTGTCAGGACGGTGGCAACACCGGAAAACCCGCTGTCGCGCTTTTCACAGCTCATCAAGAACCTTGGCAATGAGTCAAGAAAGATCATCTCGAGCGGGGCATTCAAAACTTTTGCGAAAGTTCTGTCGCAGGCCTACACGACGGTTGCCGGCAAGTCCAATTGGGATGTCGAGCGGCGCGCCGAGGTCGATGCCCAGTACAACATGGTCTATGCAGCGCTAGCCGACTTCCCGTTGGCCAAAACCGCACCCTTTTTCGATTTACCTGAAAACAAGAAGAAAGGTTCGGGCGGTTTGCTTTCGATAACAGTCAACCCGGAAACCTGTAAAGGTTGTGACATTTGTGTCGCCGTTTGTACCGATGGCGCCCTGAAGAGCGTTCGCCAGACGGATGCATTCCAGGAGACCCTGGAATCCAACTGGAAACTGTGGCGCAACCTGCCGGAAACCGACGACCACTACATCAAGATCTCGAGCCTCGATGAAGGCATTGGTGTGATGTCATCACTCTTATTGAAACAGAGCAACTACATGTCCATGACAGGTGGTGATGGCGCCTGCATGGGTTGTGGTGAGAAGACCACCATCCACCTGCTGCTGTCCACGGTCAATGCGTTCATGTCACCACGCGTTGCTGCGCACATAAAGGAACTGGATCGCCTGATCAAGGCTCTGGATGAAAAAGCCCACGACATGCTGATTTCAGAGACGGACCTGGCGGACGTATCCGCCGATGCGGATGAACTGCCGGTCAAATTGAGCGGGGACAAGAAAGAACGCGTGTTGCTGATCCGCAAGAGCATCGAGGAACTGAAAGACCTCAGGTGGCGCTATGTGGAAGGTCCCAGCGGCCGTGGCCGTGCGCACCTCGGCTTCACCAACTCCACCGGCTGCAGTTCGGTATGGGGTTCATCCTATCCTTACAACCCCTACCCGTTCCCATGGGTAAACCACCTGTTCCAGGATGCACCGTCGGTGGCGGTCGGTATTTTCGAAGGTCATATGCGCAAAATGGCCGATGGCTTCATCTCGCTACGTCGCGCTGAAAAACTGCTTTCCAATTCCTACGATGCTGATGAGGACGAGAAGTTCTTCGCAGACTTCGAGTGGCAACAGTTCACCACGGATGAGTTCACCCTGTGTCCGCCTTTATTTGCGGTCGGTGGTGATGGCGCGATGATGGATATCGGCTTCCAGAACCTCTCAAGGGTGATGGCAACCAACAAACCGATCCGCGTGGTGGTCGTTGATACGCAGGTATATTCCAATACCGGTGGCCAGGCCTGTACATCCGGCTTCACCAGCCAGGTATCCGATATGGCCGAGTACGGCATGGAGCACCACGGCAAGGAAGAAGTCCGTAAAGAGCTTGCACTGATCGCGATAGCCCACCGCGGCGTCTTCGTGATGCAATCTTCACAGGCCACGCCTTCTCACCTGATTCAGAATGTGCTGAAGGGCCTTCAGGCCAGGCGGCCTGCCCTGTTCATTTTGAACACACCGTGTCCGCCTGAATGGGGTCTGGCTGATTTCGGTGCTCCCGACGCCGCCAGGCTCGCCCTGGAAAGTCGCGCGGTACCGAATATCGTCTTTGATCCCGATAAGGGCACGACCTTCTCGGAGTGTATTGACCTGGAAGGCAACCCGTCACCGCATGACACCTGGACGACTTACGACCTGGCCTTTGTCGATGACAACGGCGCCGAACAGAAGTTGACCCTGCCGGTCACAACGGCCGACTGGGCGCTGGGTGAGGCACGTTTCCGCAAGCACTACAAGAAGGCCAATGGCGAGGATAACCTGATACCTTTCCATGAGTTCCTTGAAATGAGCGAGGAAGATCGCGAGGGTGAAAAAGCCTTTATCTACACGGTCGATGCAAAACGTCACCTGAGCAAAATGATCGTCTCCGAGGAGATTGCAAAACTTGCCGAAGAGCGTTTGCGTCACTGGGCCCAGCTGAAAGAAATTGCCGGTCTCGATGTTTCGGACAATATGCGTGATTCAGTTGCAGAGAGCATGAGCGACGAACTGGAAGCCAGGATAACGGCGCTCACTGCCGAATACGAGGCCAAGATTGCCAAGCTGACGACCCAGTATCCGCTGTTGATCGCAAGAAGGATGGCGGAAGGCCTGCTGAAGGGCAACGCCAATTCAACCGTGTCGCAGCTGCTTGAAAAGGCGGAAAGCTGGAATGGGCCTGCGTTTGAGACCCCGGCCGATTTCAGTATTTCAGCCCCGTCTGCAGCGCCTGTAACTGCACCGGCACCTGCCGAAGCAAAAGCGGCACCTGCGGCTGCGGCGGCAGCACCTGCAGCCAAACCGGCAGCCGCTGAGGAATTCATGGGTAACGAACCGTATATCGATACGATACGCTGTACGTCCTGTGATGACTGCCTGAAGGTCAACCCGAAGGTATTTGTCTACAATTCCGATCAGCAGGCCGAAATCGGCGACGCCAGGGCCGGAACCTTCAAGCAATTGGTGATGGCAGCGGAGGCCTGTCCGGCCGAATGTATCCACCCGGGTGATCCGCTGAATCCGAAAGAAAAGGATCTGGAGAAGTTGATCAAGCGCGCTGAGCCTTTCAATTGAGTCAAGGATAAACAGGCCCTAACAATATGAAAGGTTTGCCGAGTTTTAAACACGGGGTTCATCCTCCGGAAAACAAGGATTTGACTTCGGGAATTCCCTCGAAGCGGTTCCCGTTTCCAAAGGAAGTGATCCTGCCCCTGTCGCAGCACATTGGTGCGCCGGCGAAGGCCCTGGTCAAGGCCGGCGACCGTGTTGAGCGGGGTGATGTAATTGCCGAGGCTGCCGGTTTCATTTCCTCGACCGTGCATGCCACGGCATCGGGTACGGTGAAATCGATCGAGTTATGGCCTCACCCCAATGGCCAGATGGTGCCTTCAATCCGTATCGCGGTGGACCCGAATTCATCGCAGATGCGCAGAAGCCGCATCGTGCCGCGCTGGCAGGACGTGAAAGACGAGGACCTCTCCAAGGAAATAGCGAAGGCCGGTATCGTCGGTCTTGGCGGCGCTGCGTTTCCATCCCATGTCAAGTTATGCCCTCCAAAAGACCAGCCGATTGAATTGTTACTTATCAATGGAAGTGAGTGTGAGCCCTATCTCACCTCGGATCACCGTGTGATGCTTGAACAGCCGGAGATGGTTTACGAAGGTATTCGAATCGAACTTAAAGCACTGGGTATCACACGCTGTGTCATAGGGATTGAAAACAACAAGCCCGATGCCATCGAAATAATGCGCAAAACCAAGCCTGCTGACCTCGATGCCACCATTCAGCCATTGACTGTCAAGTACCCACAAGGTGCCGAGAAAATGTTGATCAAGGCCGTCATGGGCCGCGAGGTTCCATCCGGGGCCCTGCCAAGCGCGATTGGTGCGATGGTTCAGAATGTAGCCACGGCTGCCAACGTCGCTGCAGTTTTTCAAACCGGGCACCCCCTGATTGAACGTATCATGACGGTAAGCGGACGTGGCATCCGACAGCCGGGCAACTGGAAAATCCCCTTTGGTACGAAACTTCGTGATGTGATCGAGCATTGCGGCGGTTTGACGGATGACGCGGCAGAAATTTTATTTGGCGGTCCGATGATGGGCCAGGCGATATCTAACCTGGACGTACCTGTTCTCAAGGGTACGGGTGGCATACTCATACTTTCAAAAGATGAATGTAAGCGACAGGATATTATGCCGTGTATTCGCTGCGGAAAATGTCTCGAAGCCTGCCCGATTTTCCTGAATCCACAATGGATGAAAGACCTGGCCAAGGCGGAACGATATGAAGAACTGGTCGAAGAGGCGCATTTGAATGATTGCATGCTATGCGGTTGCTGTTCATTTGTGTGCCCTTCCAATATTCCACTTTCCCAGTATTTTGCCATGTCAAAAACACAACTAAGAAGACTGCCGAAATCATGACAGAAAAGACCAAGGTCATAATAACTGCGTCACCTCATATTCGGTCACCCGACTCCACCACGAAGATCATGTGGTCGGTGGTGATAAGCCTGCTGCCGGTTATCGCCTCATCGATCTATTTTTTTGGCCCAAGTGCCATACTAGTGATAATTGCGAGTGTTGCGGGCTGTCTAATTACCGAGCGTATGTTTGGATCCAATCCCGGTTCGGTTGCGGATGGTTCCGCCATGATTACCGGCCTGTTGCTTGGTTTGTGCCTGCCGCCCGGTTTTCCGCTCTGGATGGCTTTCCTGGGTGGTGTTTTTGGTATGGGTTTTGGCAAACTGATCTACGGCGGTCTCGGCCAGAATATTTTTAACCCTGCACTGGTGGGACGCGCTTTTTTACAGGCAGCCTTCCCCGTTGCTATCACCACGTGGCCAGCGGGGACACCCAACTGGTGGAACCTGCAGGGTGATAACTTTGCTCTGCCCTTCATGACGCCCATGCCGGATACGGTTACCATGGCGACTCCACTGGGCAACCTGAAGTTCGGTGATGACCCGGTTGCAACACCGGTGCTGGATCTGATGTTAGGCACCATAAACGGCTCCGTGGGCGAAACCTCCGCCGTATTGATCCTGCTGGGTGGTATTTACCTGGCCGTGCGCGGTCACCTTAACTGGCATATTCCTGTCAGTATCTTCGTAACCACCTTCGTGGTTTCCGGTCTGTTTTACGTCATCGGAATATCGCAGTTCTCGCCCTGGTTCATGTTGTTCTCGGGCGGTCTGATGCTCGGTGCCTGGTACATGGCAACCGACATGGTAACCTCGCCTTTGAGCACGAAAGGTTGCTGGCTCTTTGGTTTCGGGATTGGATTTCTCACGGTGATCATTCGAATCTGGGGAGGTCTGCCGGAAGGTGTGATGTATTCCATCCTGCTGATGAACGCACTGGTTCCGTTTATTAACCGTGCCACACAACCTCGTCTGTTCGGCACTTCCGGAAAAAAGAGAGAGGCCGGCAAATGAGCCAGGAAAACAACAACCAGGATCGTATCGACGTGGATATCAAGGTGGAAAACTCCGGTAGCGCCGCAGTACAGGACGCACCGGCACCAGCAAAGGTCTCGACCTTCCGCCTTGTCGCCACACTGGCTGTTGCAGGCGTGTTGGCCGGGATGTTAATTGTGTTGGTAAATCTGCATACCAAGCC
Organism: uncultured Gammaproteobacteria bacterium; assembly: GCA_963704855.1. Taxonomy (GTDB): domain Bacteria; phylum Pseudomonadota; class Gammaproteobacteria; order Xanthomonadales; family SZUA-36; genus SZUA-36. Next base: position 52,935 of record CAVPHY010000004.1, on the reverse strand, counting down.
GATTATTGATAAATACAAGGCCGAACAACTGCAATTGGCCGTCTACGAAGTTTTACCAGAGGTTGAACGTTACGATACCTACTACCTGGTGAATGATGCGCTTTCCCTGTCACTGCCCGATGGCGCCAAGGAGAGTGAATTCAAACGTGTTTATATTGGCCGCGACGCCATTGGCGAAACCAGGGGCGTCGCAATTTCGCGTGGTGAATCGGGTTACCAGGATGTCATTATGGTGATCTTCGGATATGACCCGGTGGCCGGCACACTATCAGGAATGAAGATATTGGACAGTAAGGAAACACCGGGTCTGGGTGACAAAATCTTCAAGGATATGAACTTTGTTGATCAGTTCTTTGCAGGCCCTCAAACCCCGCTTCTGGGCGTAAAATCAGGTGCCGGAAAGGGACAGCCTAATGAGATTGATATGATTACCGGTGCTACCATTTCCTCGAAAGCGGTCATCGGCATCATCAACCATGCACTTGAGGAATGGAAACCCATATTGGACCAGGGTATTCCCGAAGCACCTGCGGAAGCTACATCCGGGGAGGTGGCGCAATGAGAACAACAACCGCACAACAGGATTTTATACGGGGTATCTGGAAAGAGAACCCGGTATTGGTACAGATGCTGGGTCTGTGCCCGGCGCTGGCAGTGACCAACAGCGTGGCAAACGCACTGGCCATGAGTGGTGCCACGTTCTTCGTCATGTCCTGCTCAAGCGTCCTGATTTCGACCTGCAAGCGATTCATACCCCACGAGGTACGAATTTCAGCTTATATCCTCGTCATCGCGACCTTTGTAACACTGGCTGACATGCTGCTCCAGGCCTATGCACCGGCGCAACATAAAGAGCTTGGCGCATTCATCGCCCTTATCGTGGTTAACTGCATGATACTTGGAAGACAGGAATCGTTTTCTTCTAAGAACAGTGTTTTCCGGTCCCTGCTGGATGCCATCGGAACGGGTGTCGGCTTCACCATCGCACTGGTCATGATGGGCGGTTTTCGCGAGATTCTTGGAACCGGCAGCTTCTTGGGCTATCCACTGTTCGGCCCGAACTTTGAGCCCTGGGTGATCATGGTGCTTCCGGCGGGCGGATTTCTGACACTTGGTTTTATTTTGCTGGCGATGGGTGCCATCGAACAACGCAGGAAGGACAGAGCTGAGCGTAAAGAAGAACCGGTAGCGGAGGTTTCATCATGAATGAGCAAACGCTGTTTTCAATTTTCTTCTCGGCGATGATAGTCAACAACTTTACCCTTGCCCTGTTTTTGGGCTTATGCCCCTTCATGGGTGTTTCTGCACGTGTTGAAACCGCCTTGCGCATGGGCTTTGCCAATATTTTTGTATTGGTTCTGACCTCCCTGGCTGCCTGGTTTCTGAACACCTACATTTTGGAAACAGCACCCTTCCTGCGTATCATCTCGTTCATTATTGTGATTGCATCGCTGGTACAAATTGTAGAAACAGCGATCAAAAAACTATCACCTACCCTGTTCCGGCAGCTTGGAATTTTCCTGCCGCTGATCACCACCAACTGCGCCATTCTGGGTCTGGCAATTTTCCAAACTAACCGCGGTTACGACTTTCTCCAGGGTCTGACTTTTGCCATTGGTGCCGGCCTTGGCCTGACTCTTGCGCTGGTGCTGATGGCCTCCATTCGCGAATCCGTCGAATTCTCAGATGTACCGGGTATCGCCAAGGGCACCGGGTTAGTTTTGATTATTGCAGGTACCCTTTCCATGGCGTTTATGGGCTTTGCAGGTTTATTTTAGAAACATGGAAGCTTATATCGCGCCACTGCTGCTGCTCATAGTTCTGTTTATCGGTTTTGGTCTGACACATAGACGCGGAGAAGGGCCGGCAAGCTGTCACGGCTGTACCGGCACGGACTGCTCGGGTAAAAACGAGTGCTCGAAAGAGGGCAAGTCTCGTCATCAATAGATCAGGTCGCAATGAAAATATGGGTCAGGGTAATAAATCATGGTTTGTTAGCCTGACCCCAATTTTTGTTCTGTGTCTGCTCCTGCTAAGCGCATGCCAGCGTGACGGGGAACAAAGTGCCGAGTTATACGTGTTTGGCACCATCGTCGAGATCAAACTGTGGGGTGCTTCACCACAGGAGGCTGGCCATGCATTCGCGGAAATACAGCGAATGTTCCAGGCCATGCACCGCGACTGGCACACCTGGGAGCCAGGCCGGCTCGTGGACATCAACAAGGCCTTCAGCGAAGGCAGATCCGCAACCGCCGACCATGACATCGTCGAAATGATCAGGCGCTCGCAAGTGATCGAGGCAACTACCGGTGGACGTTTTAACCCGGCCATCGGCGGACTGGTCAGGTTATGGGGTTTCCACACCTCCGATTACCCGATCGAGGGCCCTCCTCCGTCGCAGGCCCAGATTCGCGAAATTCTTGACCTTAATCCCTCCAGTGCTGACATCCATATCAATGGACTGGAGTTAAGTACCGACAACCCTGCAGTGCAACTGGACTTTGGCGGTATTGCCAAGGGTTATGCCGTTGACCTGACCATCGCACGTTTACGTGCCCTGGGTATCGACAACGCCATTGTGAATGCAGGTGGCGATTTACGTGCTATCGGCACACACGGCGACCGGCCCTGGCGAGTCGCGGTCAGAAAACCTGGTGGCGGTAATGTCGGCTCCGTGCAGGTTGAGGGGGATGAAGCCATTTTCACCTCGGGCAACTACGAGCGCTTCCGCCAGGATCAACTCGAGCGCTATCCGCATATCCTCGACCCCGCCACCGGCTGGCCGGCAAGGGACATTGCATCGGTAACCGTTATCACGGATGAAGGCATACTGGCAGATGCTGCAGCCACTGCACTGGTGGTCGCCGGTCTCGCGAGATGGCCGGAAGTGGCGCGCGCACTCAAGCTGCAACAAATCGCCGTAGTGGACGAAAATGGCACTGTCTACCTGACGCCGGCAATGGAAAAACGATTGCAGTTCATAAGTGATGTTGAACGAGTCATAGTTGAGATTCAGTAACAGAACCGGGCTCGGAGCAAAAACTCTGGCACTTGATTCTGACCCACCTACCCACCTGACACCACCTACCTGTGAAACCGCCGGGTCTGTACTAAACTGGTACTAACGGTCTGAACAAATTTAGTGCTCTAACCCTTCGTACCTATGCCAATCCTGAAAACTGCGTTGGTTTCATTATTTGTTTAGAACCCAAGCTGTATTGTGATCAAAACATGGGAAAGTGCTATGCATAAGATGCTCAAGAGGGCTTTAGTCGGATTTCTATTTTTTGTTTCTGCCAGTGGGCACGCAGAATCATTCGTTATAAAAATCAAGGCCGGCGATAACCAGGCCCTCATTGACGCCATTAATGATATCAATGCCCAGGACAGTTTATTCAACTACTTTATTGATATTGAAACCGGCCCTAACGGGGAAACCGGATTCGACTTTACCGAGGCTTACGATTCGAGCAACAACGCCCTCCCTACGATCACAGCGCGTATTGTTATCAGAAACCGTCTGAACGACAGTACCGTGCGGCAAGTGAGTTTTACTGGCTCCGGACAAAGGGATTTCCGGCTTTTCAGCCTGGAAGGGGACTCCAGTCTCAATCTCAGTGGTTTACGCATCCAGAATTTTGGCATAAATGGAGAAAACGGCGGTGCCATTCTGGTGACGGGTAATGGTAGATATTTCGGTCGGGACTGCCTTTTTAGAAATAATTTCTCCAATATGAATGGAGGCGCAATCGCCTGCACGGGACAGGGTTACATTGGCTCGATGAGTTCAGAGTATGTTGACAATCGCGCCTCAAATCTGGGTGGTGCAATCAGCCTGGAAGGCAATGCCAATGCGCATTTCGGTTTTAGCGTTGGCAATGTCTTCAGGGACAACAATGCCGGTGTATTCGGTTGTGACCTCAACATTCAGACCGCGGGTATTATTTCTCTGGAACAAAACGTTTTTGAGGGAGGAAACTGTGAAAATGTAAATATCGAAAACCCGTTTGGAAGAATGGAAGTTTCGTCCAACACCTTTGCTCATGCGGGCAATGCCATTGATTCTACCGCCACGGCGGCATTGTCAGGCAATGTATTTCAGGGTCCTGCACCCGGCAACCAGCCCAATTCCCAATCACCCACCCCTCCCAAACCGCAGGCTGCCTGCAACGATTTTGGTTCCGGCGCCTTTGTCTCAAAAGGCCACAACATTTCCAGCGACAACAGCTGTGCGCTGAACCAGCTTTCTGACCAGCCCAATACGGACCCGCTGTTGTCATTGAACCAAAATGGTTTGCCGGTCCTCAACCCGGGCAGCCCGGCGATCGACGCAGGCAGTGCTGTGGTCATGATCCCCGACGATCAGGGTCTGGCGGTTTTGCCCTGTGGATACGTGGACATCAACGGCATGGCCAGGCCCCAGGATGGTGACGGGGATGGCAACTTTGAGTGTGATTCTGGCGCATCCGAATTTCTTGGAATGGGCAGTGTCCAGGCGGGCCACAGTGGCGCGTTTTACAACGGTCTTCGCAGCGGTGAAGGCAACTATGTAGAGATCCTCAGTGATGAGTTAGCCGTGGTTTACACCTTTTCCTTCCGCCCCGACGGTTCCGGTCCTTCCTGGTTTATCGGTGTCGGTGACATCCGTGATAACAGTATTGTGATTGAAGAACTATTACGCCCGACCGGAACGTCTTTTGGTGATGGCTTTGATCCGGCTGCCATTGATTACAGTGATGCTGGCGGTATGTCGATGATCTTTCCGGATTGTGACGCGACAGACGGCGGCAGCGTGGCCTACTCCGGCAGCCCGGAACTGGGTTATGAAGGGCTGCTAAGCCGGGCTCAGCGTATCACTTCCATCACTGGTTGCGGCAAGACACCTGCAGTCAATGCGGGATTGTCAGGCTCTTTCTATAACCCGGCCCGAAGCGGTGAAGGATTGATTGTCGAGTGGATGACCAATGGCGATGTCGTCGCCATTTTTTTCACCTATGATCAGAACGGTGACCAGTTCTGGACATTCGGTGTGGGCACACCCACCGGCACATCGGTGACCATCGACGCCATTTACCCTGCCGCATCGACTGTTTGGGGTCGTAATTTCAATACCGGTGACGTGGACCTGCAACCCTGGGGCACCTTCAATCTGAACTGGACCGACTGCGACAACCTGGATTTTAATTACACCTCCACGTTACCCGGCTATGGAAGTGGCAGCCACGATTACACCAGGATTTCAAACCTGCAAAATACCACTTGCCCGCCATTTTAAGCACCGGGGTCAGACCAGGAAGGCGGCTCCGATACCTGATAAGGCCAGCGCAATGGTGATTGGAACCATCGTGCGGCGCATGGATGGGGCGCCCAGCCAGATGGCCATGCCGCATTTGACCATGGTATTGGAGATCACCGCGATAACGATCGTCCGGGCAGCGGCGCCGGAACTGGACGGATCCTGCAAGGCGAGGTTAGCCATTGAAAGCGCGATGGCGTCCACGTCGGTCAGGCCGGCAAGGGCACCTGCCACGTACAAACCGGTATCCCCAAAATAGACCTGGGCAGCGCTTGCGACGAAGATGACGACGGCAAAAAGACCACCGAACTTGATGGCATCTCCAAGTTCAAACGGGTTGTTACCCGATTCAACCTCCGCCTTCTCCTTACTGCGGCCCCGCCGGAACAGCAACAGGCTGATTCCGAGGCTGACGGTGCCCATCAGCAGCATTCCCAGTGCCAGGTTTTTCGCCAGCGAGAAATTCACCACACCCACCTCGACAACGACGCGGAAAAACATCACGCTCCAGGCCAGCAGGATGGCCAGCGCCAAAACGGGTGTCAGGTTCGGTTCGACGCGGCTGCGCTGTGAAAAGCCGAGGGTCACCGCGGTACTCGAAACGAGTCCTCCGAGCAGGCCCGTGATCCCGAAACCGTGTTCACGGCCCAGCACCTTGACCAGGATGTAGCCGATAAAATTAAGCCCCGCGATCAGTACCACCATCAACCAGGTCTTGTAGGGGTTGATAACCTCCAGTCCCTCCGGGCCGAAGTTGGTATTTGGCACCAGCGGTAACACGATCAGCGTGATAATGGCGAACTTGAGGGTCGCTTCGACATCCGATGGCTCAATGCGACTGGCGAGCCGATGTAACCAGCCCTTGAGCGCCAGCAACAGCATCGTAACCACGGTGATAGCACCCGCAACACCCACCTCACCCCAGGCGCAGATGCACCCGACAAAGAATGTGATCAACACCGAGACTTCAGTTGTCGCACCGATGTCATCTTTCCGGGCTGTTGCGTAGTATGCAGTTAACACCAGTGCGGCGATGGCCAGAAAGACCACACCGACAATCCAGGGAAGCCCCGACTGCTCACTGGCATACACGGAGATCGCGCCGAACAATGCAACCAGCGAGAAGGTCCTGACGCCGGCAAAAGAACCAAGTTCACCGAGGGTGCGCTGACGCTCCATTCCAATGAGGACACCCAAGCCCAGGGCAGAACCGAATTCCCATGCCGTATTTAGTTCCATAATCGATTTGGTCTCCGTATCGTCACGGTCAATAACCCCTTCAAAGGCATCAGCATACCCGTTGTTTTCAAACCACTATAGCCCCCTCTCGGGCGATTGTTTTTTGATTGTAGCTGATTGGTAATCAGAATCACCATCAAGGGTCCCGGAACCGCACCATTTATGTGGAAATCGGTGCCAGTTTAAGACCTTTTTGCTTCGTTTTTGAACACTAAAAAAACGTCACTCTACAAGTCTAAATAATCGGTGAATTAGGTGATCCAGGTCAATTAAACCGTTAGTCATACATGGTTTACTCCAACCATAGAGTATTCGTTCCAGTCCCGTCAGGTACAGCAGAAGGAATGCCGATATGAGTAGATATTGTTGGCGTCGCAGCGGTTTTTTTGTTGATTCAGGAGGTGCGCGCCATGTCAGACATTGAGAGATTTGTAAACGAACTTTTGTCCGATTCCGGGGACGCTCCGGACCGGTTACTACAGCACCTCTGCAGCATCCAGCATCATTATTCACATATACCCGAAGAGGCCATACAACTGCTCTCGGAGCGCCTCAACCTGCCACGGGTCGAAATCGTCTCCATCATATACTTCTATGCATTCCTGCATACCCATCCCCGTGGTGATTTCAATATCCTCTTCAGCGATAACATTACTGACCGGATGCTTGGCAGCCTGCCATTGCTGGAGAGCATGTGCAAAAAGCTGGGTGTCAAACCCGGCGAACCCCGGTCTGACGGACGGGTCTGCGTTGAAACGACATCCTGCACCGGTCTGTGTGACCAGGGCCCGGCTTTGCTGGTCAACGGCATGGCCATTTCCAGGCTGGACGAGGACCGTGTGCACAAGATGGTCGGTCTCATCGAGGCCGGTATCCCCGTAACCCGGTGGCCCAGGAAGTTCTTTGACATCGAGGACAATATCCAGCGCCGTGACAAGCTGCTGGATGACGTGATTACCCGCGGCAGCGCGATCGAAGCCTTTGCCGTCAAGGGTGGTGACGCGCTGCTTGAATCCATCGATAAATCCGGTTTGCGCGGCCGTGGCGGCGCAGGCTTCACGACGGGCGCCAAGTGGCGCATGTGCCGTGATGCTCCAGGTCAGGAACACTATGTCGTGTGTAATGCCGACGAAGGCGAACCGGGCACATTCAAGGACAGGATTCTACTCAACAGCTATGCCAATGTCGTTTTTGAGGGCATGACCATCTGCGGCGGAATTATCGGCGCCACCAAGGGCTTCGTGTACCTGCGTGGCGAGTACCTCTATTTGCGCGGCGCCCTGGAAAAACTATTGCAGAACAGGCGTGACGACAACCTGCTCGGCAAGGATATCCTTGGCCGTAAGGGGTTCAATTTCGACATCGAAATCCACATGGGCGCCGGCGCCTACATCTGCGGTGAGGAATCCGCCCTCATAGAATCGCTGGAGGGTAAACGCGGCATCCCGAGGAACCGTCCGCCCTTCCCTGCTACCCGCGGTTACAAGAACCAGCCCACCGTGGTGAATAACGTCGAGACCTTTGTGGCCGCAGCGAGAATTGCCGTGTTTGGTTCAGACTGGTTCCGTTCCGCCGGTACGGAGAAATCCGCTGGCACCAAGCTATTGAGCATCAGCGGCGATTGTGAACGGCCCGGTATCTACGAGTACCCCTACGGTGTATCCATCCGGCAGATCCTCAAGGACTGCGGTGCGGTCGATACCCAGGCTGTGCAGGTATCGGGTGCCGCCGGCCTGACCATTCCGCCACAGGAGTTCTATCGCAAAATTGCCTTTGAAGACGTCCCCACCGGTGGCTCATTCATGATATTCAACCAGCAGCGCGACCTGCTGGAAATGGTGCAGAATTTCACCCGGTTCTTCAGCCACGAAAGCTGTGGATTCTGCACACCCTGCCGTATTGGCGGCAGATTGATGAGCGACCTGCTTGAAAAAGTTATGGTGGGTCACGCCACCAGCTACGATCTCAACGAGATGAAGAAAATCGGCGAGGTCATGCAGAAAACTGCACATTGCGGTCTCGGGGCGACCGCACCGAACCCGGTACTGGAAACCCTGAACAAGTTTCCCGGCACCTATTCAAAACGCCTGCTCAACCGGAGTTACGAACCGGCGTTTGACCTGGATGCCGCGCTGGAGGTTTCCAGGCGTATTACCGGGCGTGATGATGAGGCTGCACATATCAGGTACGAACGATGAGCACGGAAAAAACATTCAGATTGGACGGTAAGGAAATACCCTTTGAAGATGGCGAAACCGTCATGGACGCCGCCCTGAGGGCCGGTGAATACATACCCCACCTGTGTCATAACCCCGATTTTCCGCCGCATGGCAGTTGCCGCGTCTGCGTGGTCGATGTCAACGGCAAGCACCAGTGCTCCTGCACACTGCCGGCGAGTGAAGGCATGGACGTGGATAACAGTTCAGAGGCGATTGTTGATAAACGACGCACACTTTTGCAGATGCTGTTCGTCGAAGGCAATCATATCTGCCCGGCCTGCGAGAAAAGCGGCGCCTGTCAGTTACAGGCCGTGGCCTATACCACCGGCATGATGAGTCCGCATTTCACCCATTTTTTCCCGAAGCGCTCTATCGATGCATCCCACCCGGATATTGTTTTCTATTTTAATCGTTGCATCCTGTGCGGCCTGTGTGTGCGTGTCAGCCGTGATGTCGACAAGAAGGCGGTGTTCTCGCTCAGCGGTCGCGGCCACAGAACCCGGATCATATTCAACTCACCCAGCGGAAAGGCCGGCGATACGAAACTGGCAATTACCGACAAGGCGGTGGCCGTATGTCCGGTCGGCGCAATCCTGCCGAAGCATCTTGGCTATGAAACTCCTGTCGGTGAACGTCTGTACGACAAGCTGCCGATCAGCGTGGTGGGTGATGCGGCCAAGCACCTTTCCGTGCAAAAGCATTTCATAAATGGTGGTTCCGATGAGTAACCTGCAAATTGCAACCGAAAGCGGAATTGAACCCACCAGGGAAAAGGACAAGCTGATAGTTGCCACCGCCGCATTATGCGGCTGTTTTGGCTGCCATATGTCCCTGCTCGATATCGATGAACGTATCCTGCAGCTGGTCGAGTTGGTGGAGTTTGATCGCACCCCGTTGACCGACATCAAGACCGTCGGCAAGTGTGATATCGGTCTGATCGAGGGCGGTGTTGCCAATGTCGATAACGTTGAAGTCCTGCGCGAGTTTCGCAACAACTGCGAGGTGCTTGTTGCCGTGGGTGCCTGTGCCGTTAACGGCGGCATTCCGACCATGCGCAACCAGTTCGAGTTGAAGGATTGCCTCGAGGAAGTTTACATTCACGGTATCGGTGTGGAAAACCCGCATGTTCCGAATGACGTGGAAATCCCGTTGATGCTCGATAAGGTGCACCCGATACACGAAGTGGTAAGGGTTGATTACTTTCTGCCGGGTTGCCCGCCGGGTGCGGACACCCTGTGGAAATTCCTCACCGATGTCATCGAGGGCAACGCCATCAACTTCCCGTATTCAATGATCCATTACGACTAGCCAAAGAGAACGCGAGATGTCATCAGCACTGGAAACAGCCACAAACCCCCAGGACCTGAAGCGCATTGTCATTGAGCCCCTGACCCGTGTCGAGGGTCACGGCAAAGTGACACTGCTGCAAGGCAGGAACCGCAACATCGAGCAGGCACGCCTGCACATTACGGAATTCCGCGGCTTCGAGAAATTCATCCAGGGACGACCTTATTGGGAGTTACCGGTGCTGGTACAGCGCCTCTGCGGTATTTGCCCGGTCAGCCACCACCTGGCGGCTGCCAAGGCAACCGACATGATCGTCGGTGCCAGCCAACTCACACCCACCGCCGAGAAGATTCGCCGCCTGATGCATTATGGCCAGACATTGCAATCACATGCCCTGCACTTCTTTCACCTGTGCTCACCCGACCTGCTGTTCGGCTTCGATGACGACTTACATCACCGCAACATCGTGGGCGTCATCGAGGACAGCCCGGAAATCGCCAAACAGGGCGTTTTGCTGCGCAAGTACGGACAAGAGGTCATTCGAGTTACCGCCGGCAAACGCATACACGGCACCGGCGCCATTCCCGGTGGTGTCAACAAATCCCTGAGCAGGGAGGAAATCCAATACCTGCAGACTGATATTGCGCAAATGACCGAATGGGCCCAGGGCGCTGTTGAGTTGATCAAGAAAATTTTTCATGAACATTACGACTACCACCTGGCATTCGCCAGTATCGAAAGCAGCATGATGAGCCTGGTGCGGTCCGATGGCGCCTTTGAACTCTACCACGGCGGTATGCGTGCGCTAGACGCAAAAGGCAACACCATTTTTGATCATGTCGATTACAGGGACTACGACGACTACATCCGCGAGAGCGTCAAGGACTGGAGTTACATGAAATTCCCGTTCATCACGTCTATTGGCGAGGAGGACGGCTGGTATCGCGTCGGCCCATTGGCGCGAGTCAACAACTGTGATTTCTTCTCAACTCCCCTGGCGGAAGCTGAACGAAAGGAGTTCAAGGCGATCGCTGACGGCCTTCCTGTTCAGTCAACCATGGCCTATCACTGGGCAAGGCTGGTCGAATTGCTGCACTGCGCCGAGGCTATCGCAGAGTTGCTGGAAGATGCCGACCTCGCTGGCAAAGACCTGCGTACCAAGGGGGAATTGCAATCCTTCGGAACCGGTGTGATCGAAGCCCCTCGCGGCACGCTTTTCCACCATTACGAAATTGATGAACAGGGCATCGTCACGAAAGCCAGCCTGATCGTTTCAACCACCAACAACAACCAGGCGATGAACGAGTCGATACGCAAGGTTGCCAACCAGTACCTCGATGGCCACCGCCTCAGTGAGGCATTGCTTAACCAGGTTGAGGTTGCCATTCGCGCCTACGACCCGTGCCTGTCCTGTGCAACGCATGCAATCGGCAAGATGCCGATGGAACTGAACCTGCTTGATGTGAATGGCGGTCTGATCGACCGGCTGGAGAAAAGGGCGAACGGTCAGATCAACCGAACCCTTTGAGCCATCAGAATGGACGGACGGCAATCACCTGCCCCCGTTCTGATCTTTACCTATGGCAACCCCTCGCGTGGCGATGATGCCCTGGGCCCTGCCCTGTTCGATAGGCTTGTACAGCACAAGCAGGTGACCGGCGACCTCGGTGATGTGGATTTGTTAACCGATTTCCAGCTTCAGATTGAACACGCGGTTGACCTGGAAAACCGCAAGTACGTGCTTTTTGTAGATGCCGGGGTATCTTGCGCCGAGCCGTTCGAAGTCCGACGCTTACAGCCTGAAAGGGACGACAGCTTCACCACCCACGCCATGAGTCCGGCCGCGGTGTTGGCTGTTTATCAACAGATCAACCAAATTGATCCACCACCATGCTGTTTGCTCACAATCAGGGCCTACGAATTCGGTCTCGGGCTCGCCATGAGCGCACGCGCCAGGGAAAACCTGGAGGCAGTATATCAATATGTCACCGATGGCCGGTGGGCGCGGCAGCGCGCAACATTTGATCCAAAACCAATTGATCCAAAGCAAATCGACCCAAAAACACTTGTGATATAAATATTATCACATCCAAAAAAGTGGAAGGGGCCGTCTGACACGTCCTCTTCTGCCCGAACCAGGAGCGGAGATCTTATGGCTCATATCGCAATCGTTGGCGCCAACATTGGCGGTCTGCCCGCGGCATTCGAAATACAGGAAATCCTGAAGAAGGATACACCGGGTGATCACAAGGTCACTGTAGTTTCAAATACGGCCGATTTCAGCTTCGTGCCATCGAACCCCTGGGTTGCGGTTGGCTGGCGTAAGCGCGAGGAGACCGGCTTCTCACTGAAGAACCCCCTGCAAAAGAAAGGCATCGACTTCGTTCACAGCGCAGTCACGGCAATCAAACCGGATGACAATCAACTTCAACTGGAAAATGGCAACACACTCGATTACGACTACCTTGTTATCGCGACCGGGCCCGCGCTCGCATTCCACGAGGTGGAAGGTCTCGGCCCAGAGGGTTTTACTCAATCGGTTTGCACCATTGCGCATGCCGAGAAAGCCTGGGAGGCCTGGCAGGAGTTCGTGCAAAACCCCGGGCCAATCGTGGTTGGAGCAGTACAGGGCGCATCCTGTTTTGGCCCTGCCTACGAGTTTGCAACTATCATGGACACGGACTTGCGCAAACGCAAAATCCGCGACCGGGTGCCCATAACCTATGTCACTTCAGAGCCCTATATCGGTCACCTGGGTCTCGGCGGTGTTGGCAACTCCAAGGGCTTGCTGGAATCCGAGTTCCGCCACCGCCACATCAACTGGATAACCAACGCCAAGGTTACGAAGGTTGAGAAAGGCAAGATGTACGTGGATGAGCATAATCCGCAGGGTGAGGTTATCAAGCAGCATGAACTGCCATTCAACTACTCGATGATGCTGCCGGCCTTCCTCGGTGTCGATGCGGTGAAAAATGTCGGCGAAGACCTGGTCAACCCGCGCGGTTTTGTAAAGGTCGATCAGTATCAGCGCAACCCCAAATGGAACAATATTTACTCACTGGGTGTTTGCATCGCGATCGCGCCGGTAGAAGCCACACCGGTCCCCACGGGTACGCCAAAGACCGGTTACATGATCGAATCCATGGTTGCCGCAACAGCACACAATATATCCAACGATATCAAGGGCAACGTCCCCGAAAAAGTGGCCACCTGGAACGCCTTCTGCCTGGCAGACATGGGCGATACCGGCGCCGCGTTCATCGCAGTGCCGCAAATTCCGCCACGCAACATTACCTGGGCCAAACAGGGCAAATGGGTTCATTGGTCAAAAATCGCCTTTGAGAAATACTTCCTGTTCAACATCAAGCGCGGCTCCACTGAGCCTTTTTTCCAGAAGCTGATGTTGAAGGTGATGGGGTTGAATCGCCTGAAGGACTGAACCACTGACGTTGTAAGTTGGCAAGGCTCGCCGCCATGCGGGCCAGCGTACGCTGTGCCAATCTTTCAGAAACCACTAACCTGTCTTTTGGCCTTACAATTGTCGTATGTTAAAAATCAGCAACAATGTCAGCCTTGAAGATCACGAGATCGAGATCACCGCGATTCGCGCGCAGGGTGCCGGTGGGCAGAATGTCAACAAAGTGTCCTCCGCCATCCACCTGCGCTTTGATATACAGGCATCCTCGCTACCTGATGCTGTAAAACAGCGTCTGCTGGCAACCAGCGACCAGCGTATCACCGCCGATGGCGTGGTCGTTATCAAGGCACAGAACCACCGCACCCAGGAAAAGAACCGCAACGAGGCCCTGGAAAGACTTGCCGAACTGATCAAAGCCGCACTGCGCGTGCCCCGTAAACGCATTCCAACCCGGCCCGGCCGAGCCGCAAAGCAAAGACGCATGGATTCCAAGAAGCAACGCGGGTCCCTAAAAAAATTGCGTTCAAAGCCCATCACCAATTAATCCAAATATTCCTACAATCCTTTGCGACGCGCGTTCGCGCGATTTTTCAGCACAGACAGGCGCTGTACAATTTCCTCAAGTTCATCATGATCGGTACCATCATTTTCGTTGTAACGCCGCATTAACTCGTCCAGCGCCTGTTGTTCGCCAATGGTTAGTTGTGACCTGTCGATACCAAACGTATCGGCCGATGCGCTGACCTCATCAACACTGTTTCTGCCAGCGATCCTGGCGCCCCACCCCAAGGCTTTGCCAGCAACATAAAAAGGCACAGCGCGTCCGAGACTACCCAGACCTGCCTTGATCCCGCCTGCAATCCCGCCTTCCCCATAGGCTACCGCGGCATTCCGGAGAACTGTCATGGGTCCAGCCCCGCCCGTCTGGCCACTGGCAATCCCATTGAGCGGTGTTCCAACAGCCAATCCGGCCACTGAACTGTCAGTTGCAAGGGCAACATTTTCGGAGATTGCTGCGGCACCCAAACCCCATAAAGCAGCCACCAGCAATGGTGCCACCAAGCCGCTTTCATCGGTAAGATTGACGGGATCGTTACCCACATAACAGTATAAGTTCGTGCTACCACCTGAAAAACCGATAGGGTCACGGGTAGTCCAGCGACCAGAGGCCGCTGAATAGTCCCGCGCACCAAACCGGGTCAGTCCGCTTAAAGGGTCATAAATACCACCACCGAACCCAAATGGCTGAAAGCCCGGATTAGTATCACCTGTAATCTGCCCCCATGCGTCGTAGCTGATTTCCTGGGCGATATTACCATCACCGACATCGATCACAGCCCGCACGCTTCCAAGGTGGTCTTTGATGAATCGATAGGTTCTGGCGCTGCGAATCATATAATCAGGTGCACCATTAAACGTCGCATACACAAATCGCGAAGTAACACTATTGGCTATGTCCAATTCTGCGACGATACGGTTGTTTTCAAACAGCCATGCTGCCGTTCTGACACCGTCGATGGTCCGTTCCATGCGTCGATGGACACCATCAACCACATAGTCGATGTCACGACCATCGGGTAATGTTACCCGGAGCAGGTTTGAAAACTCGTCGTAGACGTAGCTGGTGGTGTCGACAGCCACCGTTTGCGAGGTTAGCATTCCATCTTCATCATAATCAAAGGCATAGGCGCCTCGCGTCAGTTGTCGGTCCTGCGCATCATATGTCGCATCGGTCGTGCTCATTCCCGAGGTGACGCCAGTACGATTGCCGCGACTGTCGTAAACAAAACCTGATACATTGACAGCATCAATGTCAACTGACTCCAGGTTACCCCTGTCATCGTAGCTGAAGGTGTGAACATGACCGATGCCCGACATGGTCTCAGCGATGTCAGTGATACGCGACATCACATCATAAGTCAGGTCATAGCTGTAATAATCCAACCCGCTGATTTTTGCGGTATAGCTTTCAAGACGACTTTCCGCATCGTAGTGATATTCATCCGTTACCAACCCAATTGAGGTAGTGGCAATCTGATCATTGGCAGGGTCGTAGGTCATATCCATGCTGCCAACCTTGGTCAGCAACGGTGTGTAGCTATAGCTAATGGAGTCTGTGCCATTGACAGAAACCGTCTTGCTTCGAACCCTGTTGGTATCCATTTGACGCTCAACACCACCAGCAACACTCCCGCTCCAGCTTTCCTGTGCAAGCCATGGGCCATCAAATATGCGGTCCAGCGTCACATTTGGCGCGGCGATTTGTGTTTTAAGCCCGCTGGCAAGGTCGTAGCCGTAACTCAGCTGTCCACCGGAATACCCCACTGTCGTCAACTGACCCAGGTTGTTAAACGTATTTGAAAGAACGGTTCCGTTCGCACGGGTCTCTGCCACAGAACGTTTGTCGTCATCATAGCCAAATAGGGTTTGCGCAGGACCGCTACCAGCGTCCGGATAAGTGATACTGGCAAGATTCTTACGTGCATCGGGCGTGAGTAGCACGGGCGCTCCACCCGGTGGTGCCACAGACACTTCAAAACCGGATGCATCAAATCCAGAATATTGCGATTCGCCGTCAGGCAACAGCACTTCAACCAGACGCAGGTCCGCGTCGTACGTGTTTTCTGCCTCAAGACCATTGGCAGTTGTTAACCGGTTTAGTAATCCATCGCCGTCATACTCAAGCAGGGTACTGCGTTCATTTGCACCCTCACCCATGTCGATACGGGTCATGCGGCCACGGCCATCCAGAACAGATACCAGTTTCGGCACACCTGTTCCGGTTCTGCTAACAAACGTGCCATGTTCGTCTACCGTTGCTGTTTCCGTAATACCTGTTGGGGTTGTCAGTGTTTGCTGATTGCTTGTGCCGTCAAACACCATGGAAGTGACTTCAGACCCAAGCGTCACCGTTTGAGTAAATGTGAGTAAATCGAGAATGTTGCCAGTGTTTTGCAAGGTCGAGGCACGCAGTTGCTGCTGAGTTTCCACCGTACCGCCCGGAAACGCTACCGTCATTAATGCAGCATAGGGAGACTGCATACCGAAGCGCGGGTCCGGCGCCAGGGTCGTAACGGTTTCCACTCCGTCCGGCCGGTTGGTCGTGACCCGGCCATCCGTTTCGGTAATACGTGTCGAGGTCAATCCAGCGGGCCCTGTTGTCGTGCTACTGACAGTGCGGTCGTCGTCAACGGTTCGTTGATACGCAGTCACAAGCCCGGTGGGTGTGGTTACTTCGACCTTGCTGCCACCGGTGACAAGCGTACGCGACAACGTGTGGGTCTTGCTGAATGGATCCGTTACCGAAAGTAAACGGCCCTCGGTATCGTAGGCCATCGTATAGACATCGTGAGTTGCAGATTCGACCCGTTGGAGCAGCCCTTGAGTGCTGTATTCAAAGCTGGCGACTGCATTTCCCGGTGTTGTCGATGTAGCCAGATAGCCGGCCGCATCTACCGTCAATACGGTGACATGGTTGTCCGGACTGGTGATTGAAGTTGGAGCGCCATCGGCGGCGCGCCCAATGTTGGTAATGTTTCCGTAACCATCGGTCACCGTTGTCAGGAAGCCCTGTGGATCATAGGCAAACTCCCAAATGATCCCGCCGGTTAAAACATGCCGTGTGTCCAGGTGCCGTCCCGTGGCAGAGAAACGGAATACTTCAGGACCGCTGTTTGATGCCACCAGCACATCCGCCAGCGCCACGGGCTCATCTCCGGGTACGATTCGCTCGATACCATCGGTGGTTCCATAAATAGCGCCATCGGGCCCGATGTCAATTTCGTAGGGTTGGAACCGCCGTTGTCGGGCCAGGCCACCTTCGGACGAGTAGGGTTGATCTATATCTTCGCCGGCGATTATCCGGGTACTGCCATCGGGTTCTATGGCCACCAGCCTCCTTCTGATGGGATAGCCAGGTGTGCTGATGACGGCATAAATCGTACTGTCCGGAGCGCTGGTGAGAGTGTAGTACCAACGACCATCTTGTCCGGGTATCAATGTTTGCAGAATGCCACCATTGGTGATACGGCGCAGCGTAGTGCGCCTGGAGCCAATACTCTGGATGCCGGTAAATACCAGGCTGCCATCGGGCATGGTCACCATATTGACTGGCGCCTCTATGACCGCATCAATCGCAGGAGTGCCATCGGGACTGCAGCCAACAGAATAACAACTGCCAGTGCCACCGATGCGCCTTATCCAGTTGTCGGCTTCCAAACGGTAAAAGCGATAATTTTCGAGTATCGCCAGCGTGCCATCCGGAAAAAACTCAAGATCATTGAGTGCAACCATGGAAAATTCCGAGGATGGCACGTGAGAATAGTTACCGTTGAGGGCAAACTCCAAATCGGCTTTTCCCAAGACCGGTGTGATGCTGCCATCAGCTTCAACCCGAAAAATAAAGAAGGGATAGAAGTCCTCACCATTTTCCTGAAAGACGGCGCTAGGACAGGTTGCTGCGGCAATATAAAGCTGGTCATTTTTATCGACAGCCAACTGCACCGGGTTTACCGCCTCCGGGCTTAAATAATCCCAACTCCCCAACTTGATATCATTGGCGGCCACGCTACCGGGCCCCGAGCAGTACTCGGATCCGCCGGCGGGGATGACGGTTCGAACCGTGCCATCCGGGTCAATCGCACGAATACGAAAATCTGATATATACTCGCCCAGTTCGTCCTCGAAGGTTGTTTCCTCGGTAAAATAGACCGTGCCATCAGATGCGATTGCGATTTGATCTGCACTGATGAGCGCTTGAGTGGCCGGGATTCCATCGGATTCCCAGTCATCGCCCTGACCGGCCCACTGATTCAATGTATAGGACAGGCTTGAGCCCCCATCACTCTGACGTGTTCCATCACCCTTATAAACGACACCACCGACCGCATCATAGAAGTGGTGTACCGAAGGACTCCAACCGGCGACCCCGAGTGGCCGCCAGTCCAGTATTCCGCTTATCCTGGTTCTATAGGTTTTTGGCCTTGTAGTGATCAGATTGCTTCTTGTTTTTGAGTCAGGGAACGAAAGCAGTGCACCAAAAACGCGAGCTGGTTCTGTACCAATATTGCTTATATTAAGAACACTGTAGATCGCCGGGAACAGGTAGGAAATTTCATAAGACATACTGCTGGTGCCAAAAACCGGTCGCCCATAACGATCCTTGCCATCCCAGTTAATGTCAAAAAACTGGTTTGCCTGGGCGCCAAGAACATACTCATTACGCTGTCCGCCAACGTTCGTGACAAGCTTGACACCCGACATCCCGGCCGGTGCAACTGCACGGGTAATGGGGATACGGATATTTCGGCCATCACTGCGCCCCGGTGTCCGGTCGCTGGAATAGTGAAGTGAAAAAGGCACCCCCACCAGTTTGAGGTTTTCCTGAAAAGTCTGGGTCTGGAATTCAATCTGTCCAAACCTGGGATCAGAGGTATCCACTTCAAAATCTTCAGGCAGCGGCGGTGGAAATGGAGGTGGTACAGCATCATCCGGTAATGGAAGGTTGTAATCATGCGGTGAAAAGTGAGTGACCGGAACACGCCAAAGGGTATCGCCCGGCTCATACAGCTGTGACAGCATCGCGAGTTCTTCAGCATTGATTCCAAGCTGCAACAAGGCCGGGGCGCTTGCGGGAACCCCGCTGGCGTCTATTACCAATGTAACTGAGTCCCCCGAGTCGGTGAGTATTTCAACCACCCGGCCGTTATCAGCAGGCACCCACTGGTTCAGATCACGGTCAAGGTAACCGTGTGGAATTATCGTGCCGGTTGGAAAGCCCAGGAAATTTTCGTTATAGCTTGCCAGTGGCCGACTGAAGGTGATCGATTTGTCCGGCGCCTGATCGGCACTCATTTCAATCGCGTACGTGTAACCTGACGTAGGGGGCAATTCGGCCGGCATCATCAATGGCCCTTTTGGACCGACTGTATATTCGGTTAACCGTATATCAAGCGTACTCACTGAGTCCGTTCCGCCCGCACCGTCATCCATAAATATGTAGGTGTTGGACGGAATCATCAGACGGGCCGTGCGTGAGCCATCGATATCCGTGCTGGTGGTTGCTGTTACCACTTGCATCGCAGGCTGGTTGGCCTGAACCGTGGTCACACTGGCGTCCAAGCCAACCAATATCACGTCATCGAGCGTCAGATCCGACTGTGGTGGCGGTTTTACGTCACGTTGGGCCGGCAGTAGGCCATCGCTGGAAAATTTCAAAGTGAGGGTGCCACCACCATTGACGGCAAGATCGTATTCACCGTCCGTGCGGGTCAATGTCATCCCCAGTTCCGGATGATCTTTTACAGAAACTTGCACGCCGGGTAACGGGTTGTCATTACGACCCAGCACGCGTCCGGACAATACGCTGATAAAAAGGCAATCGATTTTTGCCTGATCGACGTTGTATTGGACCGGTGTCAGGCTGTCATATAAAAAACTTGAGGCTTCGCAGGGACCGGTTATATAGCCTGGCGCGCGGGCAGGCGCTATGTCTTCCGGGTTGGGTGGCAGGTCCATCGAGCCACCATCTTCAAAACCATCCCTGAAAATCAACTGTGCTGTCGCAGAACCCACAAGCAAGAAAATAAGCTGGAATATTATCGCCTTACGAAACATGCCCCCCATATTTTGCCTCCCGGCCTTTTCCTATTGATATAAGTGGTGAGTATAGGAGAAGAAAGCCAATAAATCATGACCCGGCGGACAAACAGTCGGTAGCCCCCGCCAAGGCACATCCCGGGCAAGCAAACAAGTTTACTAACCGGACACCAACGCGATCAGCGGTACTGCCGCAAATACTTCCACTCAAAAAAGCGCTTCACCCAGTGCAACATCAGTGACGATGGCAGGATGAAATTGCGTTTCTCGGTGCGTGCGACCAGCATGCCCTTGTTGTAGCTGTCGATAATACACAGGAGTTCTACCTTGAAGGTCTCAGCGGCGGGCTTGCCGGCCAATTCTGCCAGCAGGTTGGTAACCGCAGTAGCCGCCTGCAGATCTGCCATATGCGCCTGTTTTGGCATCCAATCGGGCCCGGGAAAACTGCCGGAATCACCGGCCACGTAGACCCGCTCCATACCCTCTACCTGGCATAGGGCATTGGCCTTGAGCAGACCGCCTTCCGAACGCGGCAATTGCGTGTTGTCAAACCACGGGTTACCGGTCATACCCGGCATGAACAGGATCATATCCGCCTCGAACTCGGTGGCCTCGGTGATCACCTTGTTGGCTTCAAAGGCTTTCATCTTATGGCCGAGGTGGGTGGTAATATCCCGCCGGGCCATTTCCGACAGGATACCCTCAACCGCTTTCGGGCCGAGACGTGCACCCGGTTTCGGTGCCGGGGTAAAGAACACCAGTTTGAATTTGTCACGCCGTCCCTGTTTGCGCAGCCAGTTATCGATACCGAACAGAAACTCAAAGACCGGCCCGCCACGCATCGCCGAAGGCTCTTTCGGGTTACCGGCGAAACCGAAGGCGATCGTACCGCCCTCCATTGCAGCGAGGCGATCGCGTATTTTGACAGTCGCTTCGATTCCGCCACAGGGCGTGATCGAATGCTCAATACCCGGCAACTTGCGCAAAAACTGTCCACCCGAGGCAATAATCAGACCGTCGTTGGGCAGGTCACCCGCGCTGGTTACCAGTGTGCGCCCACCATCCTTCAACCCGCTAGCCTCAGCGGCATGATAGCTCACCCGCATACGCCGGAAAAAGTTGTGCAGCGGCACCACCAGGTCTTCGGGTTTACGCAGGCCAGTCGGAATCCAGATCGTACCCGGGTAATAGACAAATTCGGGTTTGGGCGCGACAACGTCGATCTGTAAGTCGGGATCGGCCGCACGCAATTTTCGAACGGCTGTCAGGGCGCCAAATCCGGCGCCAACCACGGTGATACGTGACATAAATACTCCCTGGAATTTTGATGATAGATATTCTGTTCAATTTTACGTCCAATGCCACAGGCTTGCATCAAATGCGGCTATAATTTCACACTAAAGGGGGTCACTAAAGGCAGGTACATTTAACTGCGGGCCTACCGGCCCGCAGTTAAATGTACCTGACCCCCTCAAGAGCAGGAAAAGGGTTGGCGAGCATGAAACCAGACTGGCGGATTTTGTATGCGATCTCGGCAGTCGCGGTATTGGCAGGTCTCCTGCTGGACCTGCCGTCGCTTTACATCGTGGCCAAGCCCTTGTTGATGATCACCCTGTTGCTGTACTTTGTTTTTGCATCCAAAGGGCTACCCGCGATGGCGTTATCTACGTAATGGCAGCGCTGGTCTTTTCCTGGGCCGGGGACGTGTTCCTGATATCCAGCGATTGGTTTATCGCCGGTCTGGTGTCGTTCCTGGTCGCACACGTTTTCTACATCATCGCCTACCAAAAAACCGGCGCGGCAAACGGTGAGCTGAGACCATTGGATATCCTCAAATTCGCAGTTTACGGAGTCGTTTTAATGTGGATCATCTACCCGGGCCTGGGTGACATGCTGGTGCCGGTACTGATCTACGCTCTGGTTCTGCTGGGTATGGGTGTGTGGGCTCACAAACGCAGGGGTGCAACCTCCTCTGCCAGTTTTCAGCTGGTGGCGATCGGCGCCATCCTGTTCGCGCTGTCAGACGGCCTGATCGCGATGAATAAGTTTGCTTTTGAGATTCCTTTCGAGCGAATCCTGATAATGTCCTTTTACATGACCGCCCAGTACCTGATCGTGCAGGGCTTAATCAAACACACGGAGAAAACATGAAATCCATTCTGCAGCGCACCGCAACAATGCTGGTTGTTTTTACGGGGCTTCTGGGTAGCAGCCATGCTAATGCCGGAGACGATTTTGTATTCTGGCCAAACGCGGATTACGACCCTGCCATACCAACATTCAAAACGGTGCTTGGCTACGAACCCGGTGAACGGATTACCTGGCATGCCGATGCCATCCGTTATTTCGAGGCACTCGCCTCAGCGGCGCCGGAGCGGATTTCGCTGTCCACTTATGCCCAAAGCTGGGAAGGCCGTGACCTGATCTACGCTGTGGTCACTTCGGCTGAGAACATGGCCCGCATCGATACCATCAAGAACAATATGCAGCGCCTTGCAGACCCCCTTAAGACCCCACGCAGCGAGGCACAGGAAATCATCAAGAGCCAACCCGCCGTAACCTGGCTTTCCTACGCTGTGCACGGCAACGAGATCTCATCGACCGAGGCTGCCATGCTGACCGCCTACCACCTGTTGGCCTCGAGGGGTGACAAGCGCGTGGCCGACATCATGCGGGATACGGTCGTGGTGATTGACCCGATGCAAAACCCGGATGGCCGTGACCGCTTCATCCATCATTTCGAAATTTCAGAAGGGCTGGTACCTGATTCGGACAGGATATCGGCAGAGCACAACGAACCCTGGCCGGGCGGGCGCACCAACCACTACTTTTTCGACCTGAACCGCGACTGGTTCATCATGACCCAACCCGAAACCCGCGGACGGGTAAAGGTATTGCAGGAATGGTATCCGGTGGCCTTTGTTGATGCGCACGAAATGGGTTCTGACAGCACCTACTTTTTTGCACCCGGCGCAACGCCATACAACCCGCACCTTGCCTCAAACCAGCGCAGCAGCCTCGATCTTTTCGGGAAAAACAATGCCCACTGGTTTGATACTTTTGGCCTGGATTACTACACACGTGAAGTTTTTGACGAGTTTTACCCGGGTTACGGCGCCAGCTGGCCATCCTACTTCGGCAGTATTTCGATGACCTACGAACAGGCGTCGGCCAGGGGACTGGTTGCCCGGCAATACGACGGAAACGACCTGACCTTTGCGTACACCATCCGCAATCACTTTATCACCTCGCTCAGCACAGCAGAAACAACCGTGGCAAACCGTCAGAAGCTCCTGAACGATTTCTATGATTACCGGACCAGCGCAATCGAGGAGGGAAAAACCGGCGATGTGCGCTCCTATATTCTGCCGGCCCAGGCTGACCAGGCTGCCGCAAACAAGCTGGTGGGTTTGCTGGTGCAGCAGGGTGTCGAGGTCGGCCGTGCAAGCTCCTCCTTTGAGGCCTGCGGCAAATCATACGAATCCGGCAGTTATGTTATCAACCTGGCGCAGCCCGCGAAGCGCTTCATACGCACGCTGATGGACACCAATGTGCCGATGGAAGCGGATTTCATCGCGGAGCAGGAGCGCAGGCGTGCCAAGGATCTCGGCGATGAGATCTATGATGTGACCGGCTGGTCGCTGCCGTTGATGATGAATGTACACACGGATAGCTGTAACCGCAGCATCAGCGGTCAATTCACAACACACGGGCCGGAACTGGTGCAGGCCGGTACGGTATCAGGCGGAAGCGATTCCGTGGCCTACCTCGTGCCATGGGGTTCCGCCACGGCCGTTCGTTTCTTAAGCAACGCGTTACGGACGGGTCTTGATGTGAAGAGTTCGGATAAGGCTTTTACACATTCGGGCAGGCGCTACCCGGCAGGCACGCTGATCATCGATGTGGCCGACAACCCGGAAACACTTGCAGCCACCATCACCGCGCTTGCAGCTGCAAGCGGTGCCCAAGTGGTATCCGTCGACAACAGCTGGGTTACGGACGGGCCGAATTTCGGCAGTGAAAATGTCGTGCGGTTCAACCCGCCCCGGGTTGCCATCGCCTGGGATCAGCCGACCTCGTCCTACAGTGCCGGTAACACGCGTTTTGTCATCGAGCGGCAATTTGACTACCCGGTGACCGCGATCCGCGTCAACCAGCTTAAAAATGCGGATCTGAGCCGTTACCAGGTGCTTATCCTGCCGGAAAACGGCTGGGGCGGCAGCTACATCGACGCCCTGGGTCAAAAAGGCACAGATAACCTGAAGGATTGGGTTTCAAAGGGTGGCGTGCTCATCGGTATTGGCAGCGCAAACCGATACCTCGCCGACCCCGAAGTTGACCTTCTCTCCGTGCGCAGGGAAGACGCGGTGCTCGAGGTGGACAAGGAAAAGGCCAAGTCCAATGGAAATGGCAAAAACAGCGACGAGAAAGCGCCCGAAACAACCGTTGAAGGCCAGTATTTAACCAGCAGTGATGACTACAAGGCCCTGATCACACCCGAAAAAGACAAGCCCGATTCAGTCGCCGGTGTGCTGGTCAGGGCCAGTGTCGACCCCGATCACTGGCTCGGCGCGGGTGTCGCCACGACACTGAATGTACTCGTCAGGGGTTCCGATATTTACACGCCGGTCAAAACGGACAAGGGTGTGAATGTCGCGGTTTTCCACCCTGCCGATGAATTGCTTGCCAGTGGTTACATGTGGGAGCAGAACCGGAAACAACTGGCCTATAAGCCGTTTGTCATCGCCCAGGCCAGCGGCAAAGGCTATGTCATCGGTTTTACACAGGATCCGAACGTGCGCGCCTATCTTGATGGATTGAACGTGATTTTCATGAATGCCATCCTGCGCGGGTCAGCACATGCGCGGCCAGTGCGTTAAGTGACCGGAGAGAGTACTTGAGCCTACTGACAAGAGTACTTGCCGGCCTGTTGGTCTTGCTGTGCATGACCGCGACCGCGCAAACCAAAAGCAACAGACCGGAAGCAGCCAGCAATATGCGCGCGATGGTTGAGAATCTGGACTCCGATATCCGCGGTCTCGCTTTTCTTTCCGGGAAAATTGAAGGCGCGGAAAAGATAAACCGTGATGTCCTGGTTTTCAGGCGGGATGACCTGAGCTTCCGCTTGCTGGGCGATTTTGAAATACTGGTGAAAAAAGTCGTTGCCCTGCCGGATGAAGAACCCGCCAAGCAGGAGCTGACCACCCGATTAACCGGGCTAAGTGAAGGCGTCGGTGAGGCAATGTTCGATCGCATCACCGAAATCAAGCAACGCGTCTCGCAATCCACGGCCGAGCTGGAATCGCTCAGTGGTGTTTCACAGGCTGTTTCGCGGGCATACCTTCAAAGCCTTGAAGCTATTCAGATTAAATACTATGAGGCATTGATGAACCTCGTCGCAAGCCGCAAGACCCTCGGTCTGTCGTCGGAGGCACTTAGCAATCGTCTTGACGAGAATATTTACCTGTATTCCGAAACCCTGGCAGGCAGGATCGAGCTGACTGCCGCCACGAGAGTGCAGGTCCAGGCCCGCGCCAAACAGATACCCGGCGATGCCGATATCAAGGTTGCCCTGATGGAGCTGGATTCGCGCCACGCGCTCAACCTGCAGCGGCTGGAATCCATGGTGCCAGTACTTGATAGCCTCGGTCTGGATAGCTCGAAGTACAAGACCGTCCTGCTACAACAAGCGCGCAGTATCTCTGTTAGCCTGTTTTCCTCAAGCGCATTTTTGTCAGTGCTGAAACAGGGTTGGGCTACGTTAAAACACAACATCAAGGCCAGTGCGCCGGACCTGCTTATCCGTTTGCTGATTTTCATGGCAGTGCTGTTTGTTTTCAGATTGCTCGCCCGCGTGACCAGGAAGGTGGTTCGCGCCGCCAGCGGACGTTCCGCGTTTGCCATGTCCGATTTGCTGAAGAATATGCTGATTTCAATTTCGGGTGGCGCCGTCATGACGATCGGTATTCTCATAGCCCTTTCACAAATCGGCATATCGCTGACCCCGATGCTTGCAGGTCTGGGTGTCGCAGGGTTTATTCTTGGTTTTGCACTTCAGGATTCACTGGGCAACTTCGCGGCAGGCGCCATGATCCTCCTGTACCGTCCCTATGATGTGAATGATTTTATCGAAGTGACGGGCGCGTCTGGCCTGGTCAGAAAGATGAACCTGGTCTCCACCACCATCGTCACGTTTGATAACCAGACGCTGGTTGTTCCGAACAGCAAGATCTGGGGTGATGTGATTAAAAATGTCACCGCACAGAGCGAACGCCGTGTCGATCTTCTGTTTGGTATCGGTTATGGCGATGACATCGAACACGCCGAGCGGGTTTTACATGAGATTGTCACGAGCCATGACAAGGTACTCAAGCACCCGGAACCCATGATCCACCTTCACAACCTCGGTGAATCATCGGTTGATTTCATCGTTCGGCCGTGGGTCAAGACGCAAGATTACTGGACGGTTTACTGGGATATCATGCGTGAGGTCAAGCTACGCTTTGACCGTGAAGGAATATCCATACCCTTTCCGCAACGCGATGTTCACCTGTATTCGCAAAAGGAAGCCTAAGCCGACTGCTATTCGGCCAGCATCTGCGTCAGTTTTTGCATTGCCTCGATCAACTCGGTCGCGTGGGTGATCGCAAGCTGGGTTTGCCCAGCGCTGGCAGCCTGCTCCAGGGCCTGTGAACGGGCCGAAAGCCCAGCCATTTTCAAAATATCGGATGCTCCCCGAAAACGGTGAGCAATATTCCGAAGCTCTTCCGGGTCACCTTGATTGATCGCCTGTTGCAGCTCACTGATAACCCTTGGCAACTCAGTCTGAAACCTGTCAACCACACCATCCAGAAAGGCATCGTCCCAGGTCGGTTCATTTGCTACCTGATCAGATTCTGACGCGGATACTGCACTCTCGTTCTTCGCCAAACAGTGCCTGAGCACCGGAATCAGATCCGCGATATCAAACGGCTTGCTGATCACCTCGTACATGCCCGAATCCAAACAGCGTTGTTTGTCTTCCTCTGCAGTCAGACCGGTCATTGCGATGATAGGAATTGCTGAGTTGATTCGCGGGGAACTGGCGCTTCGAATCGCACGGGTTGCCTCGAAGCCATTCATCCGGGGCATCAAACAGTCCATCAGGATCAGGTCATAATGACAGGATTCCATTGCGCTGAGCACTCCCTGGCCATCGGCCACCAGGTCCATCGTGTAGCCCAGCTTCTCAACAATCTTTCTTACCACCATTTGAGCTACTACATCATCTTCGGCAACCAGAATATGCCCCAGTGGCGGTTCAGTTTTATCAGTTGTTCGTGTCACGGTATCAATTCCTGATTATTCAAGTACGCGAAGGACTCAGACTGACTATAAATTCAATGGCTAAAAATTAACAGGGCCTTGATCAACTCCGCATAAGGATTTGGGTAGTGCAGTCGTTCTCTCAAAATGGCATAGTATAGGGAGAATGGGGCAAAATAGGGATATTAATCGATGCGTGCACGCATCTTTTTAGCTGATGACCACACACTTCTTTTAGACGCTTTCAGAAAACTGCTTGAGCCCGAGTACGAGATTGTAGGCACTGCAACTGACGGTCGAAAGATGCTAAAAATGGTTTCGAAATTGGCGCCAGACCTGGTGCTGATGGATATCGCCATGCCAAACCTGAACGGTTTTGACGCCGGTGAAAAACTCAAGAAGATACTGCCCGATATAAAGCTGGTATTTCTGACCGTTAACGAAGATCCGGATATGGTAACCGAGGCATTCAGGATCGGGGCAAGCGGTTATCTGCTCAAGAGTTCAGCGTCATCGGAGTTGTTCCAGGCGATAGACGCTGTTCTTGACTCAAGAAGTTATGTGTCACCCAAGCTCGCAGAAAGCATGGCAGATGCACAAATCAAGAATCCGGGCACCCAGAAAGTGCATGGCGACCTCTCCATCCGCCAGCGTGAAGTCCTGCAGTTGCTTGCGGAAGGCAATACGATGAAACAGGTCGCCGCGATACTGAATATCACACCAAGGACCGTTGCTTTTCATAAGTACCAGATAATGGAAACCCTAGATGTCAAAAGCAATTCAGAACTGATCCAGTATGCAGTCAAACATGGGTTCGTATCCTGAAATAAGCCATAGCATTGAAACCATCATCACACACCGGGTATACCCGGTTTTCGTGTTGTCATGAGCGTAGCCGGATTCCCGCATTGTGCGGGTCAATAGCGAGCGGTGTCGACACGGGCCTCTTGACTACGGCGCTGCAGTACCAACCGTTTTGATCTGATCGTGCCGGGTATGGCACAACACGGCTTTCAGATCCTTGATCTGAACAGGCTTGGTGACGAAACTATCCATACCGGCCTGCATGCAACTTGCCATGGCTTTAATAGTGGCATCCCCGGTGAGTGCAACAATCTGAAGCCCTTTGTCATTGAAGCGCTCACGTATCCATCGAGTGGATTCAATACCACTCATGTTGGGTAGACGCAGATCCATGAAGATCAGGTCATATTGACCCTCCATGACCGCGGCGATCGCCTGCTCACCATCTGCGGCTTCATCGGCAGCGTAGCCCAGCTTCTGCAGTTGTACGCAGACAATCTGCCGGTGAATATCATCATCATCCACAACCAGGATGTTGTGCGGATAGAGCTCACTCAGGGTCTCTGTGACTGCGGCGAATGGCCGTACAATCGTATCGGCGGACGGCAGCCGAACGTCTGCGATGTCAGCCCTGGTATTTTCAGATGGATCGAGTTCCGCTCGAATCGTGAACTTGACCGTGCTTCCCTGGGGGTGATTGCCTTCAATCCAGATGTCACCACCCATCAGTTCGACCAGCCCTTTACAAACTGGCAATCCCAAACCATCATCACTTGAGTCCTTACCGGTATGGGTTCCCTTCCCTCTGAACGGGTTGAATATGGCTTCGCGGTTCTCTGGTGGAATATCGGTACCGGTATCGGCTAGTGAAAACTCGATGAGCATCGTCCCGTTTTGCAAGCCTTCGCAGGATGCGCTGAGCGTGATGGAGCCCTTGTCAGTTTGTTGCATTGCTCGGGCCATGAGGTTGGCCAGCACCTGCTCAAGCTGACTCTGATCGCAGGACGTGACATTTTCCGGAATACCCTCGAGATCAATAGAGAGTACAAGCCCTTTGTCCATCGCCTCCAGCCTGTAAAGGTTCATCGTATTGCTTATACAGGACTTGAGGTTCAGAACCCCCAACCGGGAGCCAGGTGCATCATGCGCGGTCCTCAAGGCACCCGGCATATCTGCAACCAGCCTCCACAATGCGTCAGCGCTTTTTCTAATAGATTCAGCTAGCTCCCGTGATTTTACGGATAGCCTCTCGTCCAGCAACAAGGCCGTCATACCTATGATTGAATTGACTGGCGCCCGAACATCCAGACCGATTTCGTTTACAAACTGCCGTTTGGCCTGTAGTTCCAGCGCCGCACGCCGACGGAATATCTTTTCTCCATAATGCTCTTTTAAACTCTTTATGTACGCACGCTTTGCCTGGCCACCATCCTGCACAAGAAAGGCCATTAACGACAGGAACCCGACGATAAACAACGCTCGGGCCAGGCCGCCAACGAGAAATACGGAAACCCCAAATGGCACCAGAATACAGATCAGGAATATAAGTTGAGCGCTGCGCCTGACAGACATCGCGCTGGTTCCTGCGGCTATACAACCGGCGGACAAAACGATCGTCAGAACAACTTCGCTCACCTCCCAGTACTGCCAAATGACCATGGCGGACAGCACACCCAGGGTGAGGCTGTGTAATGCGGTCATGGCACTGAACTGATTGACCGCCCGTTCTCCAATCCGGTCGTAGCGCTGCTCAAACCCGAGCGCGAACCAGACCCGGACAACGCCCAGCAAGACCAGCAAAATGACTTCAGCGACTGCCCATCCCCTGTAGTCTTTCAGCATTGGCGTTCCCGCCAGCATGATCAAGGAAATGATGGTGTACACCGGTGCACCCAACAGGGAACGGCGCGCCAGTTCGAGCGCGGACTCCCTTTCGATATATGTTTCAAGATATGGAAATTGATCTAACTCAGAAGTTGTATTTTGCATAACGAAATCCCTTTTGTTATTTCCCCGGAGCGTCTGGAACCCCAACCAACCCGCTCGTAAGTGTTGTTGTGTGGCACAAAAACACCCGAATAAATTATCCGGGCCCGGCAACCATATCCTTTTGGTTACCGGACCCCTTTTGGGCTTTAAGCCGTGCTGCTTGCAACACAATCGACCTCTCTGTCGAATACCCCTGCATCCTTGCCTTAATAACCCATGACTATGCTGAATCTCAGGTTACTAATTTGCTCCAGAACGGCACTCATGCCAACTGTGATAATTGACAGGCTTTCACTGAAAAAGAGATAACAAACGGGGATTTGCCATAAACTACTACGAAACTTCTTAAGCTAGTGGCGGCGTCAGGCTGGGCGCCCTCTCAAGTTCGACGTTGATATTCAGGTACTTTACGACCAGTACCACGGTATTGGTGGCTTTCATGGCCTTGCGCATGCAATGGTTGATGGCGCCGGTCACCGCTTCAAACTCCCCGCGCAACTGCGTGCCAAGCTGGTTGGTGACGATCTCGATACCGTCCTGAACCTGCAATTCCCTGATAAATTCTATGATGTCTGGAATGGGCCCTTCTTTTAGGGGATAAAGGCTCATGTCTGCAACGATTTTCATAAACTCGTACTCCTTGCGTTCCGGTAAATGATTAATGCATATTGTAGGTTCACAGCGCTTTGTTGGACAGCAAGACCCACGACACAATCACCTGGATGCACCCATGCCCGAATATGATGACGATTACAAAATTGACACCCTTGCCGTCAGGGCCGGGCAGGCGCGATCGGCCGAAGGTGAGCATTGCGAACCCATATTCACAACCTCGAGCTATGTATTTGCATCCGCGGCAGATGCGGCCGCACGCTTTTCTGATGATCAACCGGGCAATATCTATTCGCGCTTCACGAACCCGACAGTAAGGACATTTGAACAGCGCCTTGCTGCCATGGAAGGCGCTGAATCCTGCGTGGCCACGGCCTCCGGTATGGCGGCGATTTTGTCGACCTGTCTCGGATTGCTCAAAAGCGGCGACCATATTGTTTCATCACGCAGTATTTTTGGCTCAACCACGATGCTGTTCACCAACTACCTGGCAAAACTGGGTATTGAAACCAGTTTTGTTAATCTGACCGACATCGATGACTGGGCCGCAGCGATTCGCCCTGAAACCCGCCTGATGTTCATGGAAACCCCGTCCAACCCATTGACGGAACTGGCGGATATCAGACAATTGGCAGATCTCGCCCATCAAAACGATATCCTGCTGGCCGTGGATAACTGCTTTTGCACCCCTGCCCTGCAACAACCACTCAGGCTCGGTGCAGATATCGTGATCCACTCTGCGACCAAATTCCTGGATGGCCAGGGCCGTTGTGTGGGTGGTGCAGTCGTGGGTCCGAAAGACATCGTGGGCGAACAGGTCTTCGGTTTCCTCAGGACGGCGGGCCCGTGCATGAGCCCGTTCAATGCCTGGGTGTTTTTAAAGGGCCTTGAAACACTCAGCCTGCGTATGAACGCACATAGCGGGAATGCATTGGAACTGGCCCGCTGGCTTGAGCAGCAGGCAGGGGTAAAGCGGGTTTTCTATCCCGGTCTCGAAAGCCACGCCCAGCACAATCTGGCAACCCGGCAACAATCGGGTTTTGGCGGTCTGCTGTCGTTCGAACTCAAGGGCGGTAAAAAAGCGGGCTGGAAATTGATAGACGCCACCCGCCTGATATCAATTACAGCCAATCTCGGCGACACCAAATCGACCATTACGCACCCTGCGAGCACAACCCACAACCGTTTGACCCCCCAACAACGTGAGCAGGCCGGTATTGCCGACGGATTGGTACGGATAGCCGTCGGGCTCGAGGATATCGAGGATCTTAAAAAAGACCTTGCCAGGGGGCTCGATTAAGCCCGGAGGCTTGAGAACAGGCGGGCGTTACTCTTCCTCAACACGTTCGAAGGTATCACCGAGGACTTTCACCGATTGAATGCTACCTTCCGGGTTGATATCAAAGCTCGCGAACTCATGCATATCCCAGCCATCATGCTCCACGAGGAAGGTATCCAGGTGCCAGTGGCTCATTTTAAAGTCGACCAGCGTGGTCTTGATTATCATCTCTGAACCGGAACCTTCGATGCGGATGTCACCAAAGGACGGATTGCGGTAAGTACCTGCGTAAGCCGCCCGCGGCAAGCTCAGCTTCGTATGTTTGAGCCTTTTCTTTTTGGTTTCTTCCCACTGTTCCCTGCCCTGTTCCGCCCGACCCTCGTACAGATCGAAAATATCCTGGTTCCAGTCCCTGCGTTCTTCAGGACCGGTGTTATCCAGCACATCCCACATCAACGCATGACGCATCTCTGCATGGTCGCGATTGCCAAGTACAATCACCGCTTTATCGTTGGCACGGTCCAGCCCGATGATGGCGATCAGACCGCTAAGACTACCGGTGTGAAAATCGATTTTCCTGCCCTGGAAATCCTGCTGAAACCACCCCAGCCCATAACTGCGCCAGTTGGGCCGGGTAAGCTCAACTGTCGGGTAGAAATCGGCAGGGCTAGACAGTTGTTGTGGTTCAAACATCTGCTGCATACCCGCCTCGGATATCAACTGCTCACCTTTGACCGTGACACCATCACGCAATAAAAACTGCGCCCACAGGCTCATGTCGTGAATGGATGACCAGACCGAACCGGCAGCATCGGCATAGTCGGCGGGAAAGTCCCAATCGGCGACGATAAGCTTGTTTTCAAAATAGAGGTGAGGTGTTACATGGCTTTGGCCCGACCCGATCTGCCCACGCTCACCGTAAGTTTCCAACATACCGATGGGTTGCCACAGGCGTGCGGTCAGAAAGTCATGCCAGCGTTGGCCGCTGAGCCGTTCGATCAGCAAGCCGGCGATCTCGAACATCGTGTTCTGGTAGATCAGGCGGGTGCGCACCGGTGCCTCAGGCGGCACATTGCGCAGACGCTTCAACTGCTCAGACAGCGGCATATCCTGCAAAAAAGACCAGTAATCGGTTGAAGGCAGCCCGGTGCGGTGCGCAAGCAGATCCCTTACCGTCAGCTGCTTGGTGAGCGTCGGGTCCTCAAAATGCAACTCCGGAATGTGCTTGATGATCGGATCGTCGAGTGTCAGCTTTTCTTCATCGACCAGCATCAGGATGGCGGCAACCACCATCGCCTTGGTGGTTGAGGCAATTGCAAACAGGGTATGCTCGTCCACTGCCTGGCCGTCATCGATGCCAGTGCTGCCAAAACCTTTCTGAAACAGGGTTTCATCCGTTGTGACGACGGCCACCGACATACCCGGCACGTGCCATAAATCCATACCACGCTCGGTAAACGCGGACAGGTGTTCAGCATCATAGGCGCTAGCGGCGGGTGTAATACTGACTAACAGGGTGAGAAGGATGATGCGTTGGTAGTTGCGCGTGAGTAATTTTTTCATTACTGATTGTGTATCAATCCTGCAGGCAGATACAAACAGATTGTAAAAAAAGCACTCACTGCAAGGCAGAGTAAATCAGTACTCCTCGAGGAGTTCGACCAGCTTGGGCCAGCTTTCCGCCAGTAGGTTCTCGGCCATCGGGTAAAGCATGCCCTCTTCCTTGATATTATGCTGTTGAACCAGCATCAGCAGCGTATCGCCGATATCCATTGCCTGTTCTGCTTTACCGGACTCGATTGCGGCGCCGATCTGATCGAGCAGCCCCATCATCTGCTTGTGTTCCATACGCATGACGGCAGTCGGGCCGCCACCGCCCATCCGGGCCGCCGATTCTAAGGCAGGGAACAGGACTTCCTCTTCCATCGCCATGTGCCGGCGCATACCGGTTTCGAATTTTTGCCAGGCCGGCCGGGCTGCGTCAACATCCTGGGTGTCCAGAAGCTCCTCAACATCCGCCCAGCGCGCATCACAATCACGGTGATCCTGCTCGAAAAACGCCGACAATCCGGTCTCGTTATCTATGTCTGTCATGGAACTCTCCCGTTTCAATCCGGAAAATGACCGGTTTGCACTGGTAAATGTATGGCCGATAGCCCGTATAAGCAATACAATACGACACTTGAAGTTTAAAATCTGACAACCCAACCGCCATCAGCGTAAAGTCTGATTGTATCGTTGAAACGGTACATGACGCCACGTTATGATGACACCCGATCAATTTACACAGAAACAGGTAATAGAAATGGCGACAACATTTGAGGCTGTAGCAGAGATTATCTCTGAGACCAGCGACATCCCACTGGAAGAAATCACTCCTGAAAAGAATGCATTCACCGATCTTGGCATCGACAGCCTGGACTTTCTGGATATTGCTTTCGCCATCGACAAGAATTTCGGTATCAAGATCCCGCTGGAAAAATGGACCGAAGAGCTGAATGAGAACAAGGCAGACGTCGATGAGTATTTTATTCTGAGCAAATTGTGCGCCCGGATTGACGAGCTTATCGCGGCCAAAGACGCTTGATTTAGCACCACTGCATGCTACTCGAATATTTCCAGATGATCGACGCCGTCGAGAACCTTGATCCGGACAACGGCAGGATTATCGCACGCGCAGATGTACCGATGGAAAGCACCGTTTTCGAAGGACACTTCCCCGGGTCACCCCTGGTTCCGGGTGTGCTCCTGATCGAAACAATGGCGCAGGCTTCGGGCTTTATGCTGCTGTCGCGTCTGAAGTTTGAAAAGATGCCATTCCTGGCGAATGTAACCAGCGCCAAGATGCGGACGTTTGTTGAACCGGGCCAGGTTCTTCGTATCGAGGCTCAACTGGAGCACGACGGCTCGGGATTTGCAGCAACCAAAGCAAGTATCACGTGTGACGGTAAAAAGATCTGCGACAGTAAACTGATGTTCCGGATCATGCCGTTTCCAAACGCGACCTTGAAAAACAACATGCTTGACCGGTACAGCCAGATAAACCAAGCATCAACCGGGTGACAAAATGAGTATTGAAACAACAGAAGTCTGGGTCACTGGGATCGGACTTGTTACTTCTTTGGGCGAAGGACCAGAAACCCACTGGGCGCAACTGACCTCAGGTAAAACACCCGTGCCATCGGTGGATTCCGAAGACCAGGCCCCCTACCTCGTGCACAAGATTGTCGATATCAATGTCGACACGCAGATCCCCAAGCGCAGCGACCAGCGCCAGATGGGCCCATGGCAGCACCTGGGTGTCTACGCCGCAGGCCTGGCCCTGGACGATGCCGGTATTGCTCATAAGCCTGAACTCCTGGCTGCGACCAACATGATCGTGGCCGCCGGTGGTGGTGAGCGCGACCTGGATGTCGATAGCGTGATCATGGAAAAGATCGATGGCGTCGAAAACCCGGGGCCGATACTGAATGCCTCGTTAAACACAGAGTTACGCCCTACCCTGTTTCTCGCACAACTCTCCAACCTGATGGCTGGAAATATCTCCATCGTTCACGGCGTCACCGATTCTTCCCGCACGTTCATGGGTGAGGAACCTGCCGGTGTATCCGCCATCGAAACAGCGGTTGCGCAGATTCAGCACGGCCAGGGTGAAGTCTTTCTGGTCGGCGGCGCCTACATTGCCGAACGCGCGGACATGATGATGCTGATGGAGTTTGATCATACCCTCTGGCAGGGGGAACACGGTTCAATATGGTCTCGCGAAGACACCGCGGGCGGTATGGTCATGGGCAGCGCCGGCGCCTTTCTTATCCTGGAATCCAGGCAGCACGCCGAAGCACGCGGCGCCAAGCCCTATGCACGGCTCAACAAGGTGGTTTCTGACCGCAGCAACCGGCAACCCGGTGAAGCCCGGAAAGCGGCAGAAGGTTTATTTGAGAAGATCAGCGGGCAGGTGCCGGCGGGGCCATTGCCCGTATTGTCGGGCTGCTGCGGGGTTCAACCGCAGTTGAAAGAGGAACACGAGTTTTTGGACAGCCTGTCGGCGCGTGGTATCGAGCCGGTCATCCGCGGTGTCACCACGGTGCTTGGCAATACACTGGAAGCCCAATTCCCGGTCAACGTCATCCTGGCGTCGCTGGCCATATCCCGGGGCGCGTTTTTTGAGCCGTTTGACTCGACCGGTGTTGAGAAGAAATTTGCCGGCAGCCCGGATCGTATCCTGTTGAGCACCTGGGGCCATTGGCGCGGCGAAGCCCTCGCCCTGGTCGACAAGCCCGACGTCGCATTGCGGGGAGATCAATAGCATGACGCAATCAGTAAAAGATCACAGGGGTCGTCCGGTTGTTGTCGTAACAGGCATCGGCATCATTACCTCACTGGGTGAGGGCAAAGAGGACAACTGGCGGAACCTGACGGCCGGTGTGTCCGGTATCAGCAAGATAAGCCGCTTCCCCACCGAGGGGTTGCGCACCCAGATCGCCGGCACCATCGACTGGCAAGGAAAAGAGCCGTATTGCGCACCCTTGCATTCGATCAGCCTTGCCAAGAAATCTGCCGCCGAGGCCATTGCACAATCCGGAATCGGTTCACGTGGTTCGTTCCCCGGCCCGTTGTTCGTCGCCAACTCGCCTGCTGAAACCAACTGGGACCAGCGCATGATCGTGTATCACGGCAAGGCCGGCGCCGGCACCACCGGTTATGAGCGCCTTTTGAAAAACGTCAGGGCAGGAAATTTCTCCGAGTACTACAGGCTTTTCCAGTTTGCCAGTATCGCCGAACACCTGGCGGACGAATTCGGCACCCGCGGCCAGCCCATTTCACTGACGACCGCCTGCGCTTCCGGCGCAACATCCGTTCAGCTTGGTGTTGAGGCGATACGCCGTGGTGATACCGATGCGGCCCTGTGTGTCGGCACCGATGGCGGCATCTGCGAGGAAATGGTCGTCCGTTTCAACCTGCTGTCGGCCCTTTCGACGCAGAATGACGATCCGCAGGGTGCATCCAAACCGTTTTCAAAAACCCGCGACGGTTTTGTCATGGCAGAAGGTTCAGCGACGCTCGTGCTGGAATCCTACGAAAGTGCAAAAGCACGCGGCGCAAGAATCCTCGGGGTCGTGCGCGGCGCCGGTGAACGCGCCGATACGTTCCACCGCACCCGTTCCACACCGGATGGCTCAGCCATCATCGATACCATCAACCGCTCAATGGCCGATGCGGGTATGTCGCCGGCTGAAATCGACTGCATCAACGCACACGGCACCAGCACACCGGAAAACGACAAGATGGAATACCTTGCGCTGAATGCGGCGCTTGGCAACGAACTGGCCAGCACCCCGATCAGTTCCAACAAATCGATGCTCGGCCATACGCTGAGTGCGGCCGGCACCATCGAAGCTGCAATCTCATTGCTGACGATCCAGGCCGGTGTCGTTCCGCCGACCATCAACTGCAATGAACAGGACCCGAACATCCTGATGGATGTCGTACCCAACGAAAAGCGGGTCAAGGCGGTGAACTCCGTAATGTCCAACTCCTTTGGTTTCGGCGGCCAGAATGTCTGCCTGATCTTCTCGGCGGAACCGGCCTAGGCGTCTGTGCAATGACAAATTTTGCACACGGAAAAACAGTATTTATCGCCGGTGGCGCCAAGGGTATCGGTCTCGGCATCGTTCAGGGCACTGGCGGCGGATGGTTACGATGTTTCGTTTTCCTACCGTGGTTCGGCCACCGAAGCGGCGCAGGTCAGCAAGGAGCTCCAGGCCGAATACCCGGAGCAAACGATCAACAGCTACCAGGTGGACCTGTCCGAACGCGAACAGGTTGAGCAGTTTGCCGACGTGATCGCTGAAACCGAATCGCTTTACGGGCTGGTTTACAACGCGGGTGGCTCCTACGATACCCTCGCAGCACTGGCCGATCAGGACAAGGCCGAGGCACTGTTTCAGCTCAATTTCTGGGCGATGACCCGGCTGGCCGGCGCCGCTGCAAGACCGCTGATGCGCGCCAAGGCTGGCCGCATCATCGCGATGGGTTCGGTCACGTCGCAACTGGCTGTTTCAGGCAATGCCATCTATGCTGCGAGCAAGGGCGCGATGCTGAGTTATATCCGCACGCTGGCGGTTGAAATGGCCCGCAAGGGTGTCACTGCCAACTATATTGCACCGGGCTACGTCGATACCGAACTGCTGGCGCCCTACGCCTCCTATCGTGAGAAGCTGGAGGGTCAGATTCCGTTGCGCCGCTTTGCGCAACCTGAAGAGGTCGGCGCCCTGACCAGCTTTTTGTTTTCACCGCTGGCGGGTTACATCACCGGAAGCATCATTCCGATTGACGGCGGTCTTACCGCCGGCCTGCTGATACAACGCTGAAAACCCATTCATTAACAAACCGGCAGACAGACACATGCGAGCATTAAGAAACTACGGCGAACGCGACCTGAGAATCACCGAGGTCGATGCCCCGCCACCACCGGGCGATGACGAAATCCAGGTACGTATCTGTGCCGTTGCACTCAACCACATCGATGTCTGGGGCTGGCGCGGCATGGCTTTTGCCAAGCGCGAACTGCCGATCACGGTGGGTGCGGAAGCATCCGGTGAGATCATTGCCGTTGGTAAAAACGTGAAAAACCTGAAGGTCGGCCAGCTCGGTGCGCTTTACGGCGCCAACACCTGCGGCACCTGCAAACCCTGTGTTGAAGGCCGTGATAATTTCTGTGAAAACGTCAACGGTGTCTTCGGTTTTCATATCGATGGTTTCGCCCAGGAGATGATGAATTACCCCGCCCGTCTGTTCGTACCGGCGCCAGAAGGTCTCGACCCGGTGGCGGCGGCCTGTACACCGATCACCTTTGGCACCGTTGAACACATGCTGTTCGATAACGCCAAGCTGCAGCCTGGCGAAAGTATTTTGGTGCATGCCGGCGGCAGTGGCATCGGCACGGCTGCAATCCAACTGGCCAAGGCCATC
This sequence comes from uncultured Gammaproteobacteria bacterium, assembly GCA_963704855.1. Taxonomy (GTDB): domain Bacteria; phylum Pseudomonadota; class Gammaproteobacteria; order Xanthomonadales; family SZUA-36; genus SZUA-36. Next base: position 13,918 of record CAVPHY010000004.1, on the reverse strand, counting down.
GGCTGTACCGTCTACACCACCGTTGGCAATGACGAAAAAGCGCAACAGGCACTTGCTCTGGGCGCTGATCACGCCATCAACTACCAGACCGACCGCTTCGAGGGCCGTTTGCGTAAACTGACCAAAAAACAGGGTGTTGACGTGGTGTTTGAACACGTCGGTGTCGATACCTGGGAAGGCAGCATGTTCTCGATGAAAATCGGCGGGCGCCTGGTGACCTGCGGTTCCACTACCGGTATCAAGGCGGAGATCAACCTGTTCCAGCTGTTCCAGCGGCAATTGCGGCTGATTGGCAGTTTCGGTTGCAACCTGCGCAATATTGAAACCTCGCTACAGAAACTGGCGAGCGGTATTGTCAAACCCATTGTCGATCTCGAAATCCCCATGGAGGAGATCGGCAAGGGGCTCGAACGGCTCGAAAACCGCCAGGTGTTCGGTAAGATTATCGTTACCATCTAGTGTACTGCATCGCAATTAATGGCACTTTCAGAGGCTGAGGACGTTCAATGTCTTTGCCCCTGCGCTACCGGTTCATGCAATTCCTGATCGGAATCCGTAACTGGATCGCCGCGCAGTTGATATCGCTGGCCCTGAAACTCATCCGGCTGATACCGCTGAAGACTGCCAGTCGCTGGTTTGAGAGTTTTGCCCGCTGGCTGGGCCCCAAGATCTGGCGTCACAAGGTTGTCATGGACAACCTGGCGATCGCCTTTCCTGAAAAAAGCCTCGAGGAGCGCAAGCAACTTGCCAGCGACAACTGGGCACAGATGGCCCGCAGCCTGCTCGAGTACATCTACCTGGATGAAATTTTCGATATGGACGAAAACAATACGGAGTCAGAGCGTATTGAAATCGTCAATGCCGAACAGTTTTTAAAGCTGCGCGACGATGGCCTGCCCGCGATCCTGTTCACCGGCCATATCGCAAACTTTGAGTTATTGCCGTTAGTTTCGTCACGCTTCGGTCTGGAAATCCAGTCGATGTACCGCCGCCCGAACAACCCGCACGCCGCGTCAAAGGTTGCGGAAGCGCGTAAGGAGTACGGCAAAAACCTGGTTGCGTCCGGTGCCGGCGCGTCGTTCCAGTTGATGAGCGCGCTTGAGCGCGGTGATCATGTCGGTCTGCTGGTCGACCAGAAGTTCCGCCGTGGGATCAAGGTCCCGTTTTTCGGAAAAGAGGCCAAGACCAACCCCCTGCTCGCCAAGCTGGCGAGACGCTATCAGTGCCCGGTGCACGGTGCCCGTACGATACGTTTGCCCAATGGCCGCTTCCGCCTGGAGATCACCGATGAACTGGTTTTGCCGCGTGATAAAAATGGCGATGTGGATATCAGGGGCACCACCGAACTTGTCACCAGCGTGGTCGAGGGCTGGGTGCGCGAGCACCCGGAACAATGGCTGTGGATGCACCGCCGCTGGGGCTAGGAGCCAGTCGGATTTATCATGATCTACAATGGTAAAGCCGAAAACAGCTCATCGTGAACCCGAATAGACATCCAATGTTCAACCTGAAGCGGTACTGACATGGAACTGCCCGACAACGAGATACACCTCTACTTTTCATTTCCTGATCAAATTTCAGACCCCGGGCTCTTAAAACGCTACGAGTCGCTGCTGAGCGACGATGAGCTGGCGCAGATGCCACGTTTTTATTTTGCCCGCCACCGTCACCAGTTTCTGCTTACCCGTGCGCTGATACGCACGACCCTTTCCCGCTATTTCCCGGTCGAACCCGAGACCTGGCGGTTTGACAGGAACGCATACGGCAAGCCCGGGATCAGTTCTCCGCATGGAGCATGGCCGGTGCGCTTCAACCTGTCCCACTGCGATGGCCTGATCCTGTGCGGTATCACGCGGGACCACGATATCGGTGTGGATGTCGAGGACGCGCTCAGGTCAACGCGGGCCGCCTTCGACGGGCTTTCCAGTTATTTCTCAGCATCTGAAATCGCCGCACTGGCCCGCCTGCCCGCAGACCAGCAAAAACAGCGGTTTTTTGATTACTGGACGCTCAAGGAATCCTATATCAAGGCACGCGGTATGGGTCTCGCCATACCGTTGGACAAGTTCAGTTTTCAATTCGAGGCCAACCGCCTCAGTGGTTTTGAGACACAGCCTGACCTGGAGGACGATGCAACGAACTGGCAATTCTGGCGCACGCCGATGGCAGAGCGCTACCGGGTTGCAGTGGCGGTTAATTCTGGCGATATAGATTTCACAATAAACGCATTTAATACAGTACCGTTGCAGCGTAACGATTCAATCCAGCTGTCCTTTTTATAACAGGACCTTGTCAGCCAGGGCCCATCGCGATCATCCTGGCTTCAGGCGGATATGGCCGCGTTTTTACTCATGACCGTATCGCGGAAAGTGGCTGTTAGCCGGGGCCAACAATTACCTTGTGTTTGCCAGATCACCTGGGCTAGCATGACACGCTACAATTCCGTAGGGGGCGAATATGTTAATACAGCGCGAGTCTCGGGGCGAAACCCTCAAAATCTGCAATAATTTTTGCAGGACAGTTCATTGAGAACGGCTCTCAGGTCAATATTTACACTCCCAACTCCCCGATCACTTTTTGTCACCTCACTGGTAATATTTGCTTTATACGGCTGTGACAATAGTGAGCAATCGCTATCCGCAAGCGATGAGGAAGCTGCGATCGCCCAAACGAAGGCCCATGTCAGAGCCGGTCTTGAAACCGCTGGATTGACTGTTGAAAGTAAAGACGGCAGCCTGGCCCTTGGTGGAGACATTGCTGGTGGTAACGCGCAAGTCGGGCAGAATCTCAAGCCGCCCGCCTGGCTCCCGGCAGCCTTCCCTCTTCCCCCGGATCTGGCTATTTACCAGTTGATAATCGAGGCCGATGGCCAGAAAAATCTTGGCGGCAAGAGTCCTACCGTGACCGTTTCTGAACAACGTCAGTCGATTGCTGCCTGGGCCGCAGAAAATGATTGGGAATTGATTGACGGTGAAGGCTCACTTATCACGGTCGTTGGCAGCAATGGCGATGTCATTGATGTCAGTGTTGATGACGGGTTGGATATATCATTAACCATCTCCCAACGTTCGGTGTCGTTCGACCGGCAGCAGGCAGCGACAGAATTGAAAAGCCAGGGCAGCGCCACTCTGATTTTCAATGAGCAAAAGACGATGCTTGAAGGGGAATGCACAATAAAGGGTTCTTACTACCGCTTTGAACACATGGCGGACAACGGTACATTTGCATCCCTGCAAATAGACACTTCACAGGTTCCGGCACAGGGCTCCGCCACCTATCAAGCGGTCAGCGACAATGGTCTGGATCAATACAATCTCAACTTCCCGACGGGCAATGAAAGTGAACCTGTAAGCTCGGCGGCCGGCAATACATTTTCGGTACGTGGCAATTTTGCCAAGATGGGTTCTTCCGGTATGGCATGGGTTCCAGGCGAGTTTCTTGTGACGTGTGAGAGTGAACGCGGATAAGCAACAAATAACCAACGGTGTTAATTTTTTAACTTACATGGATCAAATATGAATATTCTTAAGCTAACAATGAAAGCGCAGCACTATTTTTCCAGCTCATTTTTTGTGTTGACGATGGCTCTGTCCTGCAATTTGGCCTATGCCGAAACTGATTGTGTCCCAGAGGGTGTGGAAAATGAAAACCCGGCAATGGACATTCCGGCTCTGTTCCCAGCCGCGATCCCCTTACCTTCGGAACGCTTTGTAATGAGCGCCAGCTCTGGCGAAGCTGATGAATATAACCCTTATCCCTTTGCAACGATTGAATTCATTACCCCGGGCACCCGGGATCAGCTGTTTGATTATTATGAAAAGGCCCTTCCGGCAGCTGGATACCGGATCGTGATGTGGGAAAAGGATACGGGGGCAACGGGGTTTCGTATCAGGAGTGATGATATTGACCAGGCCACTATTGCCGTAAACGAATACGATTGCCGGGCCTTTATCAGCATCAATGTTTCATTGTTGCCATAACATTGCTTCCGCAGCTTCACGGCTGCTCCAACAAACCCTGGACACTGTTTAGTCCGGATTGCGGAGCACCGAGGGGCCCCCATAGTTCAAGCAGCGGAAATACGATTTTCTGCCCGATCTGGATACGGTTGAAATCCAGAGCGGGGTTGTACTGTTTGAGGAGCCAAATCGGAGTCTCATAGCGCTTACGGGCAATGCTGCCGATATTGTCGTTTGGTTTTACCTGGTACGCTTCTACACCCTTGATATGGTAATTACCGAAGAAGTCTCTTTGCAGTGCGGCGTGGTACTCGCGCCGCTTCAATTCAAACTCCGCGTTGCTCACCCTGGAAAAATCCAGGTACAAACGGCCACCGATTATGACGGGATCGCGAAAGGCCAGTTTATTCAAGCGGCGAATGTCCCACGCCTGGACACCGAGCCAATCCGCGTAATGCCCCAGCGTTTCTGACGCCTGAATTTCAATGCTGTTATTGATGGCAACAGAATAGTCAGATGGATCCGCTGCCAATGCCTCGCTTAATTGCGCATTGCTCTGTATCGGGTCGAGGGCTGCTGGATCCAGCGCAATGGCCAATTCCTCTGCTTCAGTGACCAGGGTTGCCAGTTGCTGGTCATCCGGAAGTACTGCTGCAGGGGGTAGCAACGCGGAATCCGGGGTGGACTGAGGGATTTGCACCGTGGATATCAGGGTCACCGGCGAAGCCTCCGCACTCTTGGTGGAAGCTGCCGCCAACTGTGTTGGAATCGTGTTGTCTTGTGGCAGCAACAGACGCTGCCCGATCCTGATACGGTGGCTGCTGGGTAGCTGGTTGAGAGCGACGAGCATTGAAACCGTTGTTTTAAAGCGGCGGGCAATAACCGAAAGGCTGTCACCACCCACGACCACGTAGTCGACATCGGGAACCTGTACTGTAAACTTGAAATCATCGGGTACCTGCGCCAGTACATCGCCCGACCCCACCACCCCGGCGCGTAGTTTTACCGGGAAACCCTGGGGTATCCGCTTATTGCCTTCCCATACGACGGGACGCAATGCCGGGTTATCGGCCCGCAACTGCTCCAGGCTTGTGCCTGCGGAACGCGCAAATACCTCTGCATCAATAAAAGAATCGGTTTCGACTTCGACAAATCGGGGCGCCGGTTCCATCCGCACATCTCCGAAATATCTGCTTGCATCATTCTCCACCTGCAGTACCGCGAGGAATTGCGCATAAAAATTCCGCGAGGCAAATCCGAAAGCAAGTCCCTTGTAGGTTGCGGCAATGGTTTCAATATCGGTGGTGCCGGTTTCCCGTGCTGCCCGGGCAATCCCGGAGGTACCATGGTTGTAGGCAGTCAATGCCAAAGGCCAGGTGCCCAGAACACGGTAGTTATATTGCAGCAGGCTCATCGCGGCATTGGCTGCCATGTACGGATCCATACGTTCATCGACAATGTGATCGATACGCATGAACCGTTGCCCGGTCGCCCGGGTGAACTGCCACATCCCGGCAGCCGATGCGCTTGACCAGGCCCCCGGGTTAAACGAGGACTCCACGTGGGGCAAGGCGCCCAACTCCAGCGGCAAGCCCATGTCACGAATGACGGTATTGATATACTGCCGATAAGCCCCTGAGCGCTGCAGTCCTTCCAGGAAACGGTCGGATTGACCCAACTGCCAGCGAACGTTATCGACTGCTGCCAACAGCGTCTCATTGGCGACGTTTGCAGGCCATTGCGCAAGGGTTTTTTGCTGACTCCCGCTGAGCCCGGTGCGCTTGCCGGTAGCGAGAATCCGCAGATCCGCCTGGATACGCCTGCGTGTATCTTCAATTTTGGCGTTATCCAACGGCAGGCGTTCATAGACCACTGCAAGATTCTGGTTGTCGTGCAAAAAACCACTCTTGGTATCGACTTCCGTGTAAACCCTGACCCAAAAATTTATGGCCGGTTCCAGCGCCGCGGGTCGTGGGAATAATGTACTGTCTTGTGCATTGAGTGCGGCTGAAACCAGCGCCAGACCGAAAATCAGGCCCCGCACCCAGCGCTTGCAGTTTGCACGCAACAGGCCTGAGATCGAAGCACTACGAAGACCTGAGTTGCGATGGGGAATCAAAGTTGCCTGCACTGCCCGGATTGAGTTGCGGAAACATAGCAACTTTAGTGACTTTCGCCAAGCGCTATTTTGGGGACCTGTCACATGGCGTCGCCATTGCAACAGGGAAAAGATGAAGGCTCAGCCCGCCAGCGGTACAAGTGTTGTCACACACATTACTGATACGGCCAGTACCGTATAGACCGCAAAAACACGATGAAACACCAGGTTGTCGGTGCGCAATGCGATCAAGGACAGCACCATCAATGGCCCTATAAACGCTGCATATGGCAAATGCCCAAGGATCGATACATCTTTGCCCAGCTTGACGAGATAGTCGATCAGGTCAACACAGAGAAAAAGCAGCAATACACCAAAAAACCAAACCCGGTTTCGCATAAAGTGCGCTTGATAGTTGTGATCCGCCGGCACGCCCTCCGGAAACAGGAGAGCCATTAACAGGAAAAGGAGAGTCGAATAGGCAAGCAGGAATACGAACAGTGGAAACGTCCACTGCGGCTGTTCGGCGAGTACAAAAGTAAACCACCAGAATGCAATGGTCCAGATCAGGATCGCAATGGCCCACAAAAGTTGCACCCAGGAAAGCGTCACGTCACTCCGAACGTGAATGATGCGTACGATGTTGGTCAGAAAGGACGTCACGGACAACCCAACAACAACGGATATAAGAACGGTCAGATACTCGAAAACCATGTATGTATTATGCGCTACATTGGAACTAATGCCATCGATGAGGAATTGATCAGCCTGGGCAGCCAGTGGCCCGGCCGATCATGTGAGTTACTTCAAGCCCAACCAAGTTGCTGCATGCTGAAAGCGTCATTCCATATTTTTGTCATGTGTTGCAAGCGCTCACCGTCAAAAACCATGTGGTATACATAGTCGGCAGCAATTGACTTATTCGTCGCTGGAACTGGCCCGCCCTCCCCTGTTTGCGTACCATGAAAGATCGCAAACGCTACCACGGATTTGTCTGCTTCATCGGCGCCAAAAAACTTCAACTCATAGCGTCCATCAGGGACAGGTGTAAAAAGATTCTTCATCCATTCGCAGTAACCTTCCAGCGTGGTTACCTCAGACAAGGCATTGGTTTGTGAGGAAAATGTGGCAGATGGATTACAGAATGCCTTGCAAGCATCCCACCCCTTGCCGGTTTCGCACGCTTCAAAAAACATTTTTGCCGGTCTCCAGAATCTTGCTCATGAATGACTCTCCTTTTGTTCAAAGATTTGATTGATCGCCGTGGCTTATATCCCGCTCTTCAGAATCAGTATAGTCGAACTTTGGCCTTTAGCTGGTAGCAGAATTGAGCCACTTCAATAGCTGGACTTCTGCTTTTCGACGTAAGGCAGCCATTCAAAAAGCATCAATTTGGCGGTCATGAACCTCCGCTAACGGCCGAGGGTGTGTGAAAATTCAATACCAGAAACCCAAAGTGGGATATTGAAGCTGACTCACAGGTCTTTGACTAATCGTGTGGGCTCTGCCAGTACTCCGAAAATGTCTGACATTCTTCCTCTGCTACAATAAACAGAACAAAACAAAGAAGAAATTTCGGGGCATGTGTTATGAAGAGCTTAATCCTGCTGATTTTGTGCATTTTCATCATGCCAGGCCTGGTTGGTGCACAGGAAAACATTCCCCGCTTTGAACCTGCAGGCTGCCCCTTTGAAGGTGCCGAGGATCGCGATGATATTCAATGTGGTTACCTGATAGTAGCGGAGAATCGTAGCAAACCTGATGGACGGACGCTTCGACTAGCTGTATCCATACTGAAAAGTCTCAGCGATCAACCCCTGGCAGATCCCCTGGTATACCTTTCCGGTGGCCCGGGTGGCCCTTCAGTGAAATACTCGATGTTCCGTTTGGGAAACTCTTTCTGGACCCCTTTCAGGGAAAAACGGGATCTTATCTTTTTCGATCAGCGCGGAACTGGATATTCACAGCCAGAGTTTTGCGAGGAGATGAATTTCGCGATTCAGTCTACTGCCTTCAGAGGCCTGTCAGCCGATGAAGAACAAGCCATTGTCGTTGAATCCGTAGAAAAGTGTCGTGAAAAAATGCTGGCCGACGGTGTTGATTTCGGTTTTTACAATACACCGACCAGCGCCCTCGATCTTGATGATCTGCGACAGCAGCTGGGATATGAGAGCTGGAATTTGATCGGCATTTCATATGGCACCACTTTGGCCCTGTCTGCAATGCGGGATACACCAAAAGGTATTCGTAGCGTCATCATTGATTCCGTATGGCCGCCGAATGCGCCAGTGGCAGATGAAAATGAAAGATTGATGCGCTCTTTGAATCTGGTGTTTGAGCAATGTGCGGCAAATGCGGATTGTAAAACTGCATTTCCGACCATGCGGCAAGACTTTTTCTCAATGCTGGAAAATTATGAAAAAAACCCGGTGACCCTGGAACTGGGTGACCCCGAAACGGTTTCCAGATGGGCGAATGGTCGTAACCGGAAACCTTGTGGTCAGCGGTATCTTCCAGGGCCTTTATGACCCAGACTTCATTGAGGTTTTCCCAATGTTAGTGCGGGAAGTGGGTCAGCGAAACATGAATGTATTGGCTGCGCTGGCAGATGGTTTGGTCAAGGAACCAGGATATAGCTCCGGACTTCAATATGCTGTGGATTGCTATGAGTGGATTCCTCGAATTACGCCTGAAATGAGACTGGCTGACCAGTCGCGACATCCTGAACTTAAAGTTTGGAAAAACACGGCAAATTCCCTCGCCATCTGTAACGCCCTGCATCAAAATCGCGCTGATGAGTCATGGCAACTGCCGGTGCATAGCGATATTCCCACACTGGTTGCTGCAGGTGAGTTCGACCCCATCACGCCACCTGCATACGCCAAACTCGCAGCATCTACCCTATCTAACAGCACCTATTTTGAAATTCCTGCTGCGGGTCATTCAGCTATTCCTTATAGTGATTGTGGGGAAAATATCATGGCCAGTTTTCTAAGTGATCCAGCACAACCACCTGACACCAGTTGCACCTCGGAAATTAGTCCGGCTAAATTTGTAACTGATGCTTACTTGAACCCTGGTGTTTACCGGCTTGCCAAGTTGCTTCAAGGCGATCTGGTCAGTGCCCGCTTGGTCAGCCCGGGACTGATCGCACTGTTAATGCTCTCGGCCATTTTCATTTGGCCAGGCTCCTGGATAGTGCGTATCTTCCGGAAACGACAGAACCCAATGCCAGCCCTGGCAAATAAGGCACGCTGGCTTTCCGCGATCACATCATTGCTTTGTCTTGGATTTCTGGTTGGCTTGGTGCTAATTGTTTTGCAAACGGCACAAGACAACCCGCTTCTCCTGGGCTTTGGTGTGCCAGGCAAGGCAAGTCCGCTGTTTGTTTTACCTTGGTTTTTTACCCTTGGCACGATTGTCCTGGTGGTGTTTACAGCAATTGCCTGGAAGGACCGTTGGTGGAGTTTGACAGGCCGTATTCACTATTCACTTGTTAACCTTGCTTGTATTGGTTTTGTTGTGTGGGTTACTAGCCTGGGGCTGGTTTAGTTTAAAAGCCTGTTCAAGGCACACGAATATAGATGCCCTTTAACGTCTGAGAACATACTTTGGTGCTGTTGGTCGGTGTGTGAATTGAGCATTCTGAGGGGCAACTCATGGCCGCTTCCCGCTATACGCAACGATGAGGATCGTCGTTATTCTATGACTGCTTTGCGACACGAAGCCGCCATTCATTAGATGTAAATTTCTATATATTGTGAGCAGCAACAAGCGGCCAGTAGCGGAAGTTTCCAGAACAGATTTTTCACGCCTGCAGTCCATGTCCTTATATGATTCACCCCCTGTCTTCCGAGCCAGGTTAGTGGCGTCATTCTTAACGTTTCACAGGCTTCCTTTCTCAAAATCTCAATGACTGTCCTCGCTCTGCTCGCTCTGGCCTTTTGGAAGACAATGATTTTAATCAAATATTTATACAGGTATGAGTTGACTTCAGTACGCCCGGGCGTGATAGCCTATATTAGAATAAAATAATGTATGTTTTCGCAAGTCTTGCCAACCTATCGAGTTTGCACCGCTGAAAACGTCTGTCTCATGGAGGAGAACAGTTATGAACAAGCAAAAGGACATCGCTATTGGAAAGGTTCGGGTTTTCTCACAAATGGCCATTCTGGCTTGTGCTCTGCTCGTTGGTTTTTCCGCATACGCCGCTGATCCTGTGATCACGAAAAGCGCGTTTGAGGATGGCGACAACAAGATTCAACTGGCGGTTTTGAAAGCTGGGCGAAGGGCTCTTGTTACTGTTTCGGGAGTAGAGACTGGTCAGGTCCTGGACACTTTCCGTGCCGACAAAAGGGGCAGGTTGGAGGAAGAAATCTCTCTGAGCTCCGGGCAAGTCGTGCCATGCAACATCAAGGTTGAAACACCCGGCGGCAGCGCAACTCGTCCACTTGCAGAGGCGCCGGCAGATTGCGGAGATCAAGACAACGGTGGTGGCGATCACGACAACCTGGTATATGCTGGGCCCGGTACCTGCCTTGAATGTCACAGCGAACACGCCCTCGACGTGTTCGAGTCCACCCACTACCAATGGAAGGGGGAAGCCCCTGACATGCTCAACCAAGCCAGCTGGTTGCAGGGCAAGCATGCTGGAGGCGTGAATACCTATTGTGGAAACATTACCGGTAACTGGGAGGGCTGCAGCTCTTGTCACGTCGGTCGCGGTGCTGAACCTGAAGCACTACCTTCGCAAGCGCAACTCGAAAATATCGATTGCATGATCTGCCACCAGGATGCATACAAACGCAAGAAAGTGGACGGTGTTTATCAGCCGGACACGGCCAATATGAGTATCGGCATGGATGAGGCAGTGCAAACCGTGCACAAGCCCACGCGTGCGAGCTGTCTTCAGTGCCATGCAAAGGCTGGAGGCGGCGATGCCGTGAAGCGAGGCGACCTGGCTTTGGCGACTGCCCATACTGCTGACGAGCAATACGACGTGCATATGGCGACCACCGGTGCAAATTTGAATTGCCAGTCCTGCCACGTGCCGGAGAACCACCGCTTCCCGGGCAAGGGTTCCGATATTCGGCCCACCGACCTGGCAGGTGTGGATCTGGACTGCAACTCCGGCGGTTGTCACAACTCTGCACCGCATGACAGTTCGGAAATCAACCAGCATACTGCGAAGGTCGCTTGCCAATCCTGCCACATCCCCATCTATGCCAAGAATGCCGGTGATTCCGATGCGACCGAAGCCACGGAATTGCATCGCAGCTGGCAGGCGGGTACCGAGCACGCTCATGCACCCTTACACCCGGTGCTGGTAAAGGCCAACAACCAGGTGCCCGTATACCGCTACTGGAATCGAATGAGCGACAATTACCTGTTATTCGACCAAGTGTATGAAGACCCGGAAACAGGTACGTACCACACGAGTATTCCCGATGGTGCAGTAAACGATCCGGGCAGCAAGCTCTATCCATTCAAGTACAAAACATCCGACTATCCGCTGCGGACCGAGTCCAACCAACTCATCGCCCTGGATACCAGCGTATTTTTTGCAACCGCAGATGCAGATGCTGCGGCCATCGCCGGATTGGAAAACATGGGCTTCAACAGGGAAGACGAGTATCAATGGGTGACCACCGACACCTATCAACTACTCAACCACCAGGTGAGCCCCAGTGACGATGCCTTGAACTGCTCCGCATGCCACCTGAATACTGCACGGATGGATCTGCAGGGCGATTTAGGCTTTGCGCCTACCAATGCTCGTACCACTTGTGCTTCAGGTTGTCACTCAGCTGAAAAGGCGTATGAGTGGGAACTTGGTGATCTCGAGGAGTTCATGGCGCATCACAAGAAGCACCGTGAAAAGCGCGCGGATTGTCGGGACTGCCATAGTTTCGACCGCTAATCCCGAACGGATCCCGTGCCCCGCCGAGGCTGTTCAATTGCGTAGGGCTGTTGATAGTATGGATGCAGGTGTCGTTCAAGTACATAAATTAACAGGCAGGCAATAATCTCTTAATGGAGACAATCGTTCTGAAGGGCCGTCAACTAAGGACGGCCCTTTTTCTTACGTTACGAAGTTCTGCTATTGGCCGAGGTTGTGTGATAACTCGATATTCATCTCCAGTTACCTCATCAGCCAGCATCAGTTGCTCTGTAACGGGATTGAATTGGAGTTTGTTTCGGCTAGGATGATCTGTCCGGGGGATTATTTCGGCGCTCAGAAGGAACTGAGACTGCCCATATTTGAGGTATTTAGTGAGTAAAAAGGGGCTTTCTACGCCCCCATGGCCTCTATCAGAGGTTTCACACCAAAGATGTTCATCATTCGCTTCATGTTGTACGCCAACACGTGCAGACTCATCTCTGTACTCACCCGATCCAACGTTTTGGTCAGGAAGTGAGTCGATCCCATCCACGCTTTTAAGGTACCGAACGGGTGTTCGACTGTCGCTCGACGGATACGCATCATATCTGGACTCCGATCCAGACGAGCCTGGGCTTTCTCCAGTACTGCCTCGTGCTCCCAACGGGTCATTTTGCGGTAGGCGCCTGAAGTACATTGGGCCTTGATACTGCACATCCTGCACTTATAGGTCCAGTAGCGAGATACTGACTTGCCCCCTTCCTGTATCGTTGTGTGGTACACCAGACGTTGACCAGCCGGACATTCATACTCATCGTCTTCTGCGATGTAGCGGAAGGCATCCCGATCGAACTGGCCCTTGGCCCGATTCGGTGAGGTCTTCGGCTTGGGCAGGTAAGTCTTGATGTTCGCCTCCTCGCAGTCCTGCAAGTCCTCACTGCGGTAGTAGCCGCGATCAGCAACGGCTGTCAATGACTCGGTAGCCAGGACAGACTTGGCCTGTTTGGCCATGTTCGCCAACTGTCTCCGGTCGCTACCCTGGTTGGTCACCTCATGCGCTACGATCATGTGGTGCTTTGTATCCACGGCAGTCTGTACGTTGTAACCCACCACACCAGCACCCCGGCTCTTCATTGAACGCGCATCGGGATCAGTCAGTGAGATTTGCTGGCCCGGTGCTTTAAGCATCCGGGCTTCGACTTTTTTTAAGCGCGACATCTCCTTCTTCAATGATGCGACCTTGTCTTCCAGACTCCTGGTCTTATCCTCATCAGGCTCCTGCCGATCCGCTTCAGCCAGTTGCTGCAGGTAGTGCTCGATCGTCGCATCCGCTTCGGCGATACGTCGCTTCATCTTGGCCCGCGTGAAGTTGCGGTCGCGGTTGTTGACCGCCTTGAACTTGCTGCCGTCAATGGCCACGAAGGCATCGGCGAACAGGTTGAGATTGCGACACAGGATGACGAACTGGCGACACACCAGGCGAATGGGCATCCCATTGTCCTTGCGAAAGTCTGCGATGGTCTTGAAGTCCGGTGCCAGTCGTCCGGTCAGCCACATCAGCTCTACATTGCGTTGGGCTTCGCGTTCCAGTCGCCGACTCGAATGTACCCGGTTGAGGTAACCATATACAAACAGCTTGAGCATGGTGGTCGGGTGATAGGCTGGACGGCCTGTATCGTTCGGTTGCGTCTTAAATCCCATACCGGATAAGTCCAGTTCATCGATGAAGACATCGATCACGCGTACCGAGCTGTCCTCTGCAACATAATCGTCGAGTCGTTCGGGGAATAAGGTGGCCTGGGAACGATCCTCGCCTTGAATAAATCCACTCATCCTATGAGTCCTTCAGCGGGTGAGTACTATTATATCAAGGGTGGGGTTTTCACACAGTCTCGGCCGTTTCCCGATCGTTGTGGCCGCCCCGGTACCTGCCCGACGATTCATAGAATCCAGATAAATCGCTTGTATCCGGTCTCTGTC
>CAVPHY010000003.1:0-7078 GCA_963704855.1 uncultured Gammaproteobacteria bacterium | reverse complement strand
CATACGCCAACAGCGCCCCCCCGGTCGACCCCGGGGAGCTGACCCGCATCCGTGACCATATGACGGCGCGTGGCCCCGACGGCAAGGGCCAGTGGTTAAGCGATGACCACAGGGTAGGCCTGGCCCACCGCCGCCTCTCGATCATTGATCTGAGTGAAGCCGCCGGCCAGCCCATGCAAACCGACGACGGCCAGCTGGTCATCAGCTTCAACGGTGAAATCTACAACTACCAGGCCCTGCGCGATGAGCTGGTTGCCAAAGGTTATGAATTTCGAACCCACTCCGACACCGAGGTGCTGCTGCACCTGTACAGGGACAAGGGCGAGGCGATGGTGCACCAGCTGCGCGGTATGTTCGCCTTCGCTATCTGGGACAAACAAAAGCAATCGATGCTGCTTGCCCGCGACCCTTACGGCATAAAACCCCTGTACTACGCTGACGATGGCAGTACAGTGCGAGTTGCCTCCCAGGTAAAGGCACTGCTTGCCGGTGGCACTGTTGCGCCGGATAAAGATCCCGCTGGAGTCGTCGGCTTTTACCTGCTCGGCAGTGTGCCCGAACCTTTTACCACCTGCGCCGCCATCAAAGCCTTGCCTGCCGGTTGCACCCTATGGCTGACTGATAACGGCCCACAAGCTGTAGTCGAGTACTTCTCCATAGGTAAAACCTGGGCTGCAGCCGAACAACAGCCAGCCCCCCATGAGGATATTCAGCAAACCATCCGGAACGCCATGTTGGACTCGGTCAAGCATCACATGGTGGCCGACGTGCCCGTGGCCGTATTCCTCTCGGCCGGAGTCGATTCGGGTACCATCCTGGGCCTGATGCGAGAACTGGCGCCGGACAGGGAAATACAGGCGGTTACCCTGGTTTTTGAGGAATACGCAGGCAGCCACAACGACGAAGGCCCGCTGGCGTCGGAAGTGGCGGAAAGCTACGGTGCGAGGCACACGCGGCGGATAGTAACCCGAGAGGAATTTGAAGCAGATCTGCCAAATATACTGGCCGCCATGGACCAGCCCAGCATCGACGGCATCAACGCCTGGTTTGTGAGCAAGGCGGCAAAGGAGCTGGGTATCAAGGTAGCCCTTTCTGGCCTGGGCGGCGACGAACTGTTCGGCGGCTACCCGGCGTTTGAAGATGTGCCGCGCTGGCAGCGACGGTTCAGTCCCTTTGCGGGAATGCCCCTGCTGGGGAACGCCGCCACCCGGATAGGCGCCCTGCTGCTGGGCAGTACCCAAAAAGCCAAGGCGGCAGGCCTTATCCAGTATGGCGGCACCTGGGCGGGTGCCTGGCTGCTGCGACGGGGCATATTCATGCCCTGGGAGCTGGCGAAGCTGCTGCCCCAGGCGATCATCGAGCAGGGTATGAACCGCCTGCGCCCGCTGGAGGCCATCGGCCATATGTTGGATGCGGAGCCGCGAAAGCCCTTTGCCAAAGTCGCCACGCTGGAGTCGACCCTGTACATGCGCAACCAGTTGTTGCGCGACGCCGACTGGGCCGGAATGGCGCACTCGGTTGAAATACGGGTGCCGCTGGTGGATGTGAGATTGCTGCGAACATTGGCACCGTACCTGGCGGTATCACCAGCAGTGCTGGGTAAAACCTGGCTGGGCAACTCCCCGGTACCGCCACTTTCGACAAAGCTCATAGAGCGGGACAAGACCGGGTTTACTACGCCGATGCGCAGCTGGATGAAAACTGCAAGTGACAAAGACCTTCCGAACAGTGCCCGCCAGCACTGGTCCCGCACCTGGGCGACCGATGTGGCTGGGCAATTCGAATTGATCAGGGCGGCATGAAGAGGGTGACGCTGTTCCGGGACTTTGTTGAGGACGGGCGTACCAGTATGGAGCGCTACGCTGACCAACTGGCGTTCAGTCTTGAAGCAACAGACCGCGAAAACTACGTAGTAAAGCAATACAGACCGCGCCTTGGTTCCTTAACTCGAAAACTGCCGCAAGTAGCAAATTTGCGGATGCGCTATGGCCGTTATGTTGATTATCCGCGCCAGTCCAAAAAAGTCAGCGCCGACATATTCCACATAGTGGATCACGGCTATGCCCACTTGCTTAAAGTACTGGATCCGGCAAAAGCGATTGTTACTGTGCATGACATGATACCGCTGCTGGCTGGGAGGGGGCTGATACCGGGTGTGACCCTGCGACGGAATTGGCTGGCGGAGTATTCTTCTACCTATCTGCGGCGAGCGGCAAGAATCATTGCCGTGAGTGAAAATACGAAACGGGACATTATTCGCTATTGTGGCTGCGAGCCGGGAAGAATAGAGGTCATCTATTCCGGACTGGGTAATGGGTTTGGGCGCAGTGAGGAGGAGAAGGTCGACGCCCGCAAGGCACTTGGCCTTCCCGGAGAGCCGGTAAAGCTCGTGCTGATAACGGGTGCGGAATACTACAAGAACCACCCGACAAGTCTCGCAGTTATGCAGTTGCTGCAGGAAAGGTATGGTGATGGGATCGCGCTGGTCCGACTGGGACAAGACAGTCGCGAGTGGCAGGGTTGCCTGGAGAACAGTGCTTTCAGCGGAAAGATCATGCAGTTGAGCAACCTTACTGCGGAGCAGGTCATCCGGCTTTACAGCACGGTTGACTGCCTGCTGTTTCCCTCGTGGTATGAAGGGTTCGGCTGGCCGCCCCTCGAAGCCATGGCCTGCGGCACCCCAGCTGTGACATCCAACAGGGCCTCCCTGCCGGAAGTAATGGGAGACGCCGGCCCCACCTTTGAGGCCGACGATGTCGAGGGCATGGCTGCTGCGATAGAGAAGCTGCTGTTCGATGCGGACTACCGGGCTGGCCAGATTGACCGGGGCATTAAACAGGCGGCCAAATTCAACTGGGAGAGCGCGGCCAGGCAGGTGCAGCGGGTTTATGACACATTACATTGACGTTGGCTGCCATGAGCGATAGCAGCGCCGAACTACACGAAGAACTCTTCGGCCACGAACACATAACCATCATCGAGCCCCACGGCAGCGTTTTCGATCTGAAACTGCGAGAACTGTGGGGCTACCGCGACCTGATCATGTTGTTCGTGCGGCGCGACTTCGTTGCCCAGTACAAGCAAACCATACTCGGCCCTGCCTGGCATATCATCCAGCCGCTGCTGACCACGGTAATGTTCACCATTGTATTCGGTAAGATCGCACAGCTTTCCACTGACGGGGTGCCGCCGTTTTTGTTCTATATGGCGGGCACTGTTATCTGGACCTACTTTGCCAATGTGTTCACCGCAACGTCAGGCACTTTCGCAAGCAACGCCCATATCTTCGGCAAGGTATATTTTCCACGGCTTGTGATACCGGTCTCCACACTGATTTCAAAATTGATCGCCTTCGCGATCCAGTTTGTTTTCTTTCTTGGTTTTCTTGTTTATTTCGCTTACGGAAACCCGACTGTATCGCCCAATGCCTGGGTACTTATGACGCCTGTTCTTTTACTGATGATGGCGGCTATCGGCCTGGGTGGCGGTATTATTATTTCCTCGCTTACAACGAAATACAGGGACTTGATGATACTTGTGGGATTTGGCGTGCAGTTGCTTATGTACGCAACGCCCATCATCTACCCGCTATCCAGCTTGCCACAGAAGTGGCAATTCTGGGCGTCGCTCAACCCGATAGCCCCGGTGGTAGAAACATTTCGTTATGCTTACCTGGGGCAGGGCGTTCTGGATATCAGTATGCTGGCCGTAAGCGCGGTCATGATACTTGCCATTCTTCTTGTTGGGACGGTTATGTTCAACCGGGTTGAGCGTACTTTTATGGATACGATTTAGTCCTCCAATGAAACACGAAGAAAATTGAACACTAGAACAAATATTGCATAAGTCAGAATAACCAAAGATGAGTAACGTTATCAGGGTAGAAGGCCTGTCAAAATACTACCGTCTCGGGTCTATTGGCGGAGGGACGTTGCGTGAGGATGTTAATCGCTGGATGGCAAAATTGTGCGGGCGGCCTGAAGATCTGCTTCAGATAGGCGAAATAGATCATGGCAATCGCAGGGGTGGCCAGGTCTGGGCGCTTAAGGATGTCAGTTTTGACGTAAATGAAGGCGAAATACTTGGCGTCATAGGGCGCAATGGGGCCGGTAAGAGTACTTTGTTAAAAATCCTGTCGCGAATTACCGCACCCACGCAAGGAAGGGCGATTATTAGGGGGCGAGTTGGCAGTTTGCTTGAAGTGGGAACAGGATTTCATCCTGAACTAACAGGTAGGGAAAATATTTACCTCAATGGCGCCATTCTTGGAATGAAAAAGCTGGAGGTAGACAAGAAGCTTGAAGAGATCGTTGAATTTGCTGAGCTTTCAAAGTTCATTGATACGCCAGCCAAGCGCTATTCCTCCGGAATGACAGTGAGGCTGGCATTTGCGGTGGCTGCACATCTCGATCCGGAGATACTCATATTCGACGAGGTACTTGCGGTAGGGGATGCCGCCTTCCAGGAAAAATGCCTGGGCAAAATGCAGGATGTGGCTGGAACCGGCCGTACGATCATATTTGTTAGTCATAACATGGGGTCGGTTACTCAGTTATGTAGTAGAGGAATCGTAATTCAACAGGGCGGCGTCGCATTTGATGGTGAGGTGACGCAGGCGGTTGAAATGTATCTTGGCGGTGACAGCCGCGAACCAGTTACACTCGGTCGGCAGAACTTTACCGGCAATTTCTTGAATGATGTATCCATATCTTCGCTCAATGTTAATGGGCTAAGTTTGACTGATACTGCTGTTTCCAATCCGCTTGAGGAGGTGCTAATTGAATTTGAAGGAGAAAGTCGGTCGACACTGAATGACTTTGATCTGATGGCTGTGATTTACAAAAATGGACTAAGAGTTGCTACGCTTCATGATAGTGCGCCGGGTACAACACTGCATGCTGGGCCGTTCACTTCAAGGATTGCAGTGCCGGGGAAATTTTTGCGTCCGGGCACTTATACCATTCGAATAGGCGGGGAGAGAAGGTCGACTGGAGAGTGGTTTTATAGTGACGATATAGCTAGGTTTGTAGTCATGGAAAGGTGGGGGGAGGATTTCTCGGAAAGAAGTGTTGGCTTAATAAACCTGAAAACAAATAGCGAGAGGATTCAAGTTAGTGAATAGGTTTACGACGCGCCAATTTTGGTTCCTTATGCGCTTCATTGTGATGAGGGGTTTTAGCGCGCATGCTCGGCTCGCTGATCCGCAATTCGTTTTTTTCACCACGCAAAAAACTTGGTAACTAGAACAGCCTGCATGTTGGCCGTCTGCTCCGTAAAACAAATGTATCGTCAGCTTGAAGTACAGAATCTGATATGAAAAATGCGATTAGACAAATTCTCTACGGGGGCTCTGTGCCGGCGACATTGGTTGCTTTTTGGCAAACGGTAAAGAATCACTATGAGTTTACACGAGCAGGGAAGAGATTAGAGGGGCTGGAAAAATACAATCTGGCGTGTGGGAACAATGTAATGAAGGGTTGGGCGAACATTGATCTTTATGGCCCTAAAGAAGTTATCAGGTGGAATCTTACTCGCACGTTTCCAGTACGCGCTGCCAGCGTTAAGTATGTTTTTACGGAACATTTTATCGAGCATATTGAAAGACTAGAAGCTTTGAAGCTTCTCCGGGAGGTCTATCGATTATTGATCGAGGGCGGATGTATAAGAATAACTACTCCGAACCTCAGCCAGGTTGTAGCAAGTTACAATGATGACGTTTTGGACGAATGGGTGGATGTGAGGTGGAAGCCGGAGACGCCTTGTAGAATGATGAATGAATTTTTCCGTTCATGGGACCACAAGTTTGTTTACGACGTGCGCGAACTTGAGGCTCTCCTGGTGCAAGCAGGATTTAGCAAAATTGAGTCATTAGACTGGGGCCAGAGTAGTCACGAGGTATTTCGGGGTATCGAGAAAAGGCCTTACCATGGCGAGATAATCATGGAGGCGACCAAGTAGCTGCATATGACCAGTGTTGATCGCCAAATAAAGCCTGTCGTTAGCGTTTTGATGATGACATACAATCATGGAAAGTATCTAAACCAAGCCGTGGAGAGTGTCCTTGAGCAGAAAGCTAGTTTCCCTTTCGAGCTGGTTATCGGCGACGACTGCTCTTCAGATAATACTTTGGAGATAGCCAGTCGACTTAAGGCTAAGTACCCGGAAGTAGTTAATGTGCTATCAAGTCCGGTCAACTTGGGCATCACTCCTAACTTCGTCAGGCTCGTTGGTGCATGCAAAGGCAAGTACATCGCCATGTTGGAAGGTGACGACTATTGGACTGACGACACGAAACTGCAGGCGCAGTTCGATCTGATGGAGGCGAATCCTGCGTTAGCATTGTGTGCTGGACGAACTAAAAACAGGCAGTTCTGGGAAGACCCCAGGGCGGAATATGAACTGCCGGATCTCCTTCGTAGGTATCTCTTTCACACATCGACGCTCTTTTTTCGCGAAATGGATGTCCCCGATTTCGTTGGTTATGAGTCGGTTCATGCGCTTGATACTCTGCTGGTATCATTTTTGGCGGAAAAGGGAAATTGTGGATTCGTTGATCAGGAGCTTTCCTATTACCGACGACATGATGGTGGCGCCTGGACCGGTAAGAAACAGCAACAGCAGATCGCGGCCACGCACCAGGTCACTGATATATTGTTGAATCACTTTACTGGTCGATATCAGCGTGAAATAAATCAGCGTGAACTATGGGTTTATTCCATGATGATCAACTTCGACCCGGACAAGGCGGTGATTAGTCAATGGTGGCAAAACCTTGGACTTATAAAAATTGTTCTGTCGCGTAATTTTCGCACTCTACCACTTTTGTCTTGTCGATTTATCCTATCTATTGTGGCGCAACCGCTCGTATCAAGCATAACTGCTTGTCGTTATAGGCTTGGGCTAGGCTCTAGGATCCGTTCGCTGAAATCAGGAAAAAATACTGTATGAGTCGTGTGCTGAAAAGCTTTCTCGTCGGCAAGCCCAACATCGGCAACGAAGCGGCTTTCAAGCAACGCGTCGACACCATGTTTGCCAACCGCTGGTTGACCAACGACGGGAAGATGGTGCAAGAGCTTGA
>CAVPHY010000002.1:0-898947 GCA_963704855.1 uncultured Gammaproteobacteria bacterium | reverse complement strand
GCATCCGGTAAACCCCATCTATTCTGCCGCTGCAAAATGGTCTAATTTTGTAGAAAAACCATTATGCAATCAGAAAACAAGCCACGCACTCAAACAGAAATGTTCACACTGATTCGGCAGTGGGAGTCAAGCGATCTTACCAAGAAGGCATTCAGCCACCAGCATCAAATCCCCATCTCAGTATTTCAGTACTGGTGCCGTAAGTACCGGGAAAGCCACAGTCCGGGTGGATTTGTGCCCATTGAGGTGGAGGGATTCTCAGATCCCGGCACTGCAATTGAAATCAGGTACCCCAATGGCATTACCCTGAGACTACCTGTAGGGACACCGTTACCGGTTGTGCGGGCATACCTGCAGATATAGCGCTCATGTTTGCCCTTACTTCGGCCCACCGGTTTTTGTTGTACCGGGGCATCACCGATTTCCGCAAAGGATTTGACGGATTGAGCGGTATTGTCAGAAACGAGCTTGACCGTGACCCAACCTCCGGGGAGGTATTTGTATTCATCAACCGGGGCCGTAACCGGATAAAATTGCTGCAATGGCAGGACGGTGGATTCGTACTATACTACAAGCGCCTGGAAAAGGGCACCATCGAGCTTCCTGTGTCAAACGATAGTGGCAGTACCTGCCGGATCAGCTGGCCGGACCTGGTGATGATGATCGAGGGTATAGAGCTAAAAAAGGTAGAACGAAGGGTGCGCCATAGACTCCTGGAAGCAAGTTAATATACTGTCAAAAACAGTTAAAAAACAATGATTTAGGGCATTTGGAGGGCCTTTTTCTATTGTATATTTGCACTATGCAAAGCCCGGAAAACATAGCGTTCAACAAGGAAAACTTCCGGAAGTTACTGAAGAAAACCCAGGAACTTGAGAAGCAAACTCAGGAGCTTGCCGCCAGGAATGCACAGCTTGAAAAAGTATTTTCCGAGCTACAGGAAAAGTACCAACTCACCCAGCAAGAGCTTGATTTTTTGAAACGCCAGATGTTTGGCCGCAAGAGCGAGCGATTCATTGCTACCGATCCTGCCCAGATGTCCCTGGAGCTTGGTCAAATGGCCGAGGCCATGCTGGAGCAGAAGACCCGCAAAGTAGAGTATGAGCGGAAAGTGGGAGGACAGGAAAAGAAGCCGGGACACGCAAGGATGCCCATACCGGCCCACCTGAGAAGAGAAGAGATCATCCTGGAGCCGGCAGACCTTCCGCAAGGATCCAAAAAGATCGGAGAAGAAGTCACAGAGATCCTGGAGTATAAGAAGGCAGAGATATATGTGAAAAGGTATGTGCGGCCCAGATACGCCCTGCCTAATGAAGAAGGGATAAAAACGGCAAATCTGCCATCGCTGCCCATCCCGAAAGGCAATGCCGGTCCGGGGCTTCTGGCCCATGTGATAGGTAGCAAGTATATCGATCATTTACCCCTGTACCGACAGATACAGCAATTTGAACGACTGGGACTGGAAATATCGGCCTCCACGATCGGAGGATGGACGGCTGCCGGGTTGGATCTTCTGACCCCGGCATATGAGCGGCTGATGGCAACAGTGCAGGGGTCGGATTATATCCAGGCGGATGAGACACCAATCAAGGTATTGGATGTAGACAAGAAGGGAGAGACCCATAAAGGGTATTACTGGGTATATTATTCACCGCTCGATAAGCTGGTGTGCTTTCAATACCGCAAAGGCCGGGGCCGGGAAGGGCCTAAGGAGTTTTTGAGAGACTTTCGGGGGAGTCTTCAGGCGGATGGTTGGCAGGTGTATGATAAATTCGGCAAAAAGGATGGTATTGCGCTGTTGGGCTGTATGGCACACGTAAGGAGAAAATTTGAAGACTCATTGGGTAATGACAAGACTAGGGCGTCTTATGTATTGACCGAAATACAGAAGCTCTATCAGGTGGAGCGGCAGGCACGAGAAGAAGGTCTGAATGCAGAACATAGATACCGGCTACGGCAAGAGGAATCCCTGCCTGTAATGCAAGAGCTGAAACAGTGGCTGCTGGACAACGCACCGGAGGCCCATCACAAGGTGTTGCCCGGCAGCAAGATTGGCAAAGCGATAAGCTATGCATTGGGCCAGTGGAGCAGATTGGAGATATATCTGGAAGATGGAAGACACGAAATTGACAACAACTGGGTAGAGAACAGCATCAGACCGGTGGCGGTAGGCCGGAAAAACTACCTGTTTGCCGGCTCACATGAAGCGGCACAGAGGGCTGCCATGATCTACTCCCTTATTGGCAGTTGCAGGAAAAACGATATTAATCCGATGGAATGGCTGGAAGACATATTGACCAGAATACAGGATCATCCCATCAACGGGATTGATCAACTGCTTCCAAATGATTGGAAGACCCGTCAATCACAAAAATGAAGATTCCGGATCATACTGACCCCCTGCATACAAGACCGGGGTATGGGGTTTACCGGACGGATACACAAGTTTCACTAAGGTGTTTTTCAAATCTTGTGTTCTTTGGCTTATGTTTCTAAAATCCAAGCAAAAAATTGTTTACAAATACCAATATCAGATATAAATTTCAAAAGGATGGTCAGCTGCTAAATTCTGATTTTGTCTGGAGCAGCAGAAATAATTTACAAGAGCAACAAAAAATATTTACACATGAACAAAACCATGAAATCTCAAAAATTATTTAAGGCAATTGCAATGATGCAGGCAATATTGCTATGGGCCAGTTTATTTTCTTATGCACAGACATCGAATCAGTCAGGTTTTCCGGCCGATGTTCCTGATGGAACAAAGGAAATGTTGAGGGAAATTTTTGAGGGGAAAACATTCTCTGCAAAATCCTTTGAGGCGACCTGGTTGCCTGATGGCTCGGGTTACCTTGCCCTGGAAAAAATCCCGGGCACTGACAATCAATCACTGGTGCATTATCAAGTGGTCAGTGGCGAGAGTAAGGCATTGATTTCCTCCTCCGATCTTCCGTCTCCCGGAGAAAAGGGCAGCAATGCCATTGAAAGTTTTGTTGTTTCGCCTGATGGCAGAAAGATACTTATTGAGGCCACCGGTACCGACAAAGCGAATAATGATCATACTTTTTGGATGCTGGATACGAAAACAGGATCCATAAATAAGGTTAACGCAGGCGGGGACATGAGTATAGCTCCTGATGGCCAGCGTATTCTGTTCTCTGAAGATGGGAATCTGTATGTGTATGGATTAATGGATGAAAAAACGATTCAGATTACTACGGATGCGGTACCGGGAATAGCTACTTACGGAAGGGCCAGTTGGAGTCCCGATGGAACCAGGATCGCTTTTGTTCGCTCGGATGCTTCCGGTGTCAGGTTGCGATCGTCACTTGTCCCTGGTGATCCTTCTTATCCTGAAGTGAGGGAAACCAGGTTTGCAAGGGTAGGGGGCACCATCACTTCTTTGAGGGTCGGTGTTGTCGATGGGGATGGAAAAGAGTCACGGTGGCTTTCATTCCCTGTTCCTGCTGAAGGGTATTACCTGGGACAGGTAAGCTGGGCTGGTAATTCCAATGAGCTGTTGGTGGAAAAACTGAGTCGCTTCCGCGATCAAAGGGAATTTCTTCTGGCCAATATCACCAGTGGTGAAATAACGATTCTCTACAAGGAATCCGATCCGGCATGGGTAGTCGCCAGCTATCATAAAAATATCGGACTGGAATGGATCAATGATCACAAAGATTTTTTGATATTGAGCGAAAAGGATGGGTGGCGGCATGCCTACGTATGTTCCCGCGACGGAAAGGAACAGAAATTATTGACTCCCGGTGATTTCGATATCATAGAACGTGTGATGGTTGATGATATTGGAGGTTGGCTGTACTACAACGCATCACCCGATAACGGGACTCAAAAGTACCTCTACCGTGTACGGCTCAATGGAAAAGGAAAACCAGAAAGGATTTCCCCCATTGGTCAGCCCGGTACGCACAATTACAATATGGCTCCCAATGGAAAATGGGCATTTCATAGCCATTCGTCAGGAAATAGGACGCCAGTCACCGAACTTGTATCACTCCCGGAGCACCGGGTGGTCCGTGTACTCGAGGACAACAAGGCACTTCGTGAAAAAATGGATTCACTGGATATTCAATCCAAAGAGTTTATAAAGCTTGATATTGGTAGTGGAATTGTCATGGATGCCTGGATGATCAAACCCAAGGATTTTGATCCGTCGCGCAAATACCCGGTGTTTGTGTATGTTTACGGTGAGCCGCACGGGCAGACGGTCCTTGATGCCTGGGGGCAGGCCATGGCCGACTACCATCGTGTTATTGCCGATCTTGGATATTTAGTGGTTTCCATTGATAACCGTGGCACGCCATGCCCCAAAGGAGCGGCCTGGAGACGGGCTGTGGCGGGTAGTTTAGGCCCGCTCTCTACAGAGGAACAGGCTGCGGCGCTTAAGGAATTGGGACGAACAAGGTCATATGTGGATCTTTCCAGGGTAGGGATCTGGGGTTGGAGCGGAGGCGGATCAAATACCCTTAATGCCATGTTCCGAAAGCCGGACGTATATCATGTCGGTATCGCCGTTGCACCCAAACCTCAACCCCATCTTTACAATGCATGGTTCCAGGAGATCTATATGAAGACCCGCGAAGTGAACCCTCAAGGGTATCAAAATTCGGCTCCCATCAACTTTGCAGAGGGGCTCAGGGGAGATCTGCTGATCGTCCATGGCAGTGGAGAGACCAATACACATATCCAGATCACAGAAGGGCTGGTGGACCGTCTGATAGAACTAGGCAAGCAGTTCGATTATATGGTTTATCCCAACAGGGATCACGGTATCAGGGAAGGCATAGGTACGCCACTGCATCTGAGAATACATATGGTTAGATATCTGCTCAGGCATCTGCCCCCCGGACCTCGCTGATTTGGAGAATCAGAAAAATCCGGAAGTTATATCGGATGAGGATAAGAAATATAGATAAGGCTACTTTCATTTGGTTCATTAGAAGGGCATGGCTCCCGACCAGCACGATGAACGTGTTACCTGGAAGCACATAGTCGCTGAATGCAAAAAATCAAAGAGGATTAATTTTTGAGTTGAGCTTCATCATAAATTATTCATAAGAATGCCACTTTATAATATGATATTAATAAAAAATATATAGTCGAAGAAGATAATTATGTCTTGAATTTTCGCAATATTTAAGTATTTTGAGATGACTTTCTTCCTATTTTATAACACTGGCAGTGATTTATGGAATTATATTAATGTTATCTTAATATCTTTGAGTATTGGCTTGGTCAAATAGGAGCATACTGAGGGAAATCTGAACTAACAAAAGATACTATGCCCAAATTTCTATCTGTACTTTTAATGCTGGAATTGATTGCTGCTCCTTCATGTATTGATATAAATAAGAAACAGGAAGCCAATAAGGAGGGAACGGAAGTTCCGCGAATTGTAAACATCGTCAATTTCATCCGTCTCTGCGAACCAAGGATAGAGAAGTTCACGGAGGAAGTGTTGTACCAGACGGTAGTGGAGCAGGTGAAAATGATGAGACAATACAGGCTTGGAGGCACCTTCCTGTTGCAATACGATGCCTTACTGGATTCAAACTATCAGAAGCTTTTAAAAGAACTCCCTTCAGACACCTTTGAAATTGGCGCCTGGTGGGAAATTCCTCAGCCTTTGGTTGAGCATGCAGGCATGAAATGGCGGGGTCGTTATCCCTGGGACTGGCATGCCGATGTAGGTTTTGCTACCGGGTATTCACCCGACGAGCGCGAAAAGCTGGTGGATACTTATATGGTCGATTTCAAGCAGATATTTGGTTATTACCCCAAATCAGTGGGCTCATGGTTTATCGACGCTCATACATTGAACTATCTACACGTAAAATATGGGATTATAGCTTCCTGCAATTGTAAGGACCAGATAGGCACCGACGGTTATACCCTTTGGGGAGGCTATTGGAATCAGGCGTATTATCCAAGTAAAAAGAACGCGTATATGCCGGCCCAGAATGAAGAGAACCAAATACCGGTCCCTATTTTCAGGATGCTTGGGAGTGATCCCATACACCAGTATGATAATGGGCTTGGGGGAAACATTCAACGTGTTGTTTCGCTCGAACCTGTCTATGAAAAAGGTGGCGGCGATTCAGCCTGGGTAAATTGGTATTTTGAGGAGTTTCTGGATGGTGAGGCAATGGAATATGCCTATGTGCAGACCGGTCAGGAAAATTCTTTTACCTGGGACAGAATGAGTAAAGTTTTTGGCATTCAAATGCCTTTAATTTCAGCACTGATGGAGGAAGGCAAGGTCAGGGTAGAAACTCTTGCCGAATCGGGTGCGTGGTTTAGGGAACACTATAGTGTTACACCACCCACTTCCGTTGTCGTGCTTAAGGACCACTCTGAAAAAAAACTAAGGACGGTTTGGTTCAACAGCAGATACTACAGGGCCAATCTTCTTTGGGAAAGCGGAACCTTGCGTTTCAGGGATATCCATGTATTTAATGAAAATATGACTTCTGATTACCTTACTCAAAAAGGGACATCAAGTAAGTGTGATTATTATACCCTGCCCGTTGTGGATGGTTTTGAGTGGAGTTCCGGGGACTTGATTGCAGGATTGAGATTTAAGGCCGAATCAAAAGGTGACATCGTGGATATTGAAGGAGGAGCACCAATTATTGATGACGGCTTGGCTGGTAAGCTTTCTGTAAGTTGGCCGCTTACAACTCCTGGCGGGGAGCTGAAAATTGTTTTCGAAGAGCACATAATATCTGTTTCCCTGGAAACGACGAATAAAAATGATTGGTTTCTTGAACTTTCTTACGATAAGGAAAAGTTGCTCCCTTTTGGCAGTATTCATGACAAATCACTTGATTGTCGATTCCGCGGATTTGATTATTCCGTAGGGCTGTTATCGGGGAATTTTGGCCGTGAGTTCGGATCCGGGATAATTATTAGGCCGGAAGAGGGGAATATTGTATTTGAGCTTTCTGAAAGTAATCCGAAGTAATAAAATGGGGATCAATTATTTTTCAGCAACCAAAGGCAGTAATAGAACTATTTTCGTTCAGGGTGAGGATATGTGGGATACTGCTGAGAATATTGATTTAAGCCTTGTTGAGGCGGAGGTTTTCATTAGCGATAGAACAGTCGGGATCCTGCGGACGCCGCTGTTCATGTTTGATGTTCCTGAATTGTTGCGATTTGATCAAGCTAAGGTCAGGAACAAAGTTGCCAATCAGTCGATCGACAGGTTCACCGGAAACATGCCTGCTGAGTCGGCCAACTGGTACGGCCAAAAAGATTGAAGGATTGATCCTTAAAAGAATTAATATTTATGAAAAGATTAGCATTGATGTTTTTTGTGATCGTTTTAGCCGGATTCATCGGCAGTTGCAGAAATAAAACCACGAAGCCAAATATCATATTTATCCTGACCGACGACCAGCGCTGGGATGCACTTGGTTATGCGGGAAACCAGATAATAAAGACACCCAACATGGATAAATTGGCGGAT
The DNA here is from genome assembly GCA_963704855.1 of uncultured Gammaproteobacteria bacterium. Lineage (GTDB taxonomy): Bacteria > Pseudomonadota > Gammaproteobacteria > Xanthomonadales > SZUA-36 > SZUA-36. The sequence goes on along the minus strand of CAVPHY010000002.1, from coordinate 891,455 downwards.
TCAGGCCTTTATTTTAAAAATGCCTTTGTAACCACACCCATTTGCGCAGCCAGCAGGGCGTCTTTGTTTACAGGATTATATGAGAGAACACATAACTACACATTCGGTAAACCAAAGTTGAACAACGCATATATGCACAACAGCTACCCTTATTTATTGCGGAAAGCAGGATACAGGACAGGATTTGTCGGAAAGTTCGGAGTTAAAGTGAATGATGGTATGGTTGATTCTATGTTCAACTCCAGTGTAATTACAAGTTATCCTTATTTTAAGGAAGTAGATGGAAAGCAAGTACATCTGGCCGATATTCACGGCAACCATGCCATCGATTTTATAAAGACGAATAAGGATCAGCCATTTTGTCTCTCGCTCTCGTTTTGGTCACCGCACGCCAATGATGGCGCTGAGGAACAATATTTCTGGCCGGCATACTGCGATGGTTTGTATGAAGACATTGAAATACCTACACCCGAAACGGCCAATCCTGCATTTTTTGAGGGATTGCCTGAATTTCTGAAAACGACCATGAACCGGAAACGATGGTATTGGAGGTATGATACACCGGAAAAGTTTCAGAAAATGGTGAAGGGATATTATAGAATGATAAGCGGTGTGGATCATGTCATTGGAAGAATTCAAATGGAGCTGGCGGAGCAGGGGCTGGCTGAAAATACCGTGATTATTTTAATGGGTGACAACGGCTATTTCCTTGGGGAAAGAGGATATGCCGGGAAATGGCTAATGTACGAGCATTCGATAAGGGTACCGATGATCATTTATGATCCAAGGCAACCGGAGGCCAAAAAGGGCAAGGCCATTAATGAAATGGTGTTGAATTTAGACGTCACACCCACCATTCTGGAACTTGCGGGCGTTGATATTCCCGGCAGTTACCATGGCGAAAGCCTACTGGCATTTTATGATGAAATCCCAAAGGATTGGCGTTCCTCCGTTTTTTGCGAGCATCGGCTCGAAAACAATGCACTGCTCTTGAAAACAGAATGTTTCAGGGACGATACCTGGAAGTTTATCAGGTATGAAGACTACCCTGATTTTGTTGAATTGTATAATCATAGTGAAGATTTTGATGAAACCCTGAATCTGGCATTGGATGAAAAATATGCTAAGAAGATTGATGATTACAACCACAAATGCGATTCTATTGCCACGAAATTGCTCTCGGAAAGGATCCGGGAATAAAAGTATGAGAAATATTGGCGCATACATTCACAACACAAGGATGATAAGAATTCAGTTGTTCTTGATAGTGGTAGCCGTGGGTTTTACACAAAGCTGTAGCAGCATTCATCCAGCGGAAAAACCAAACATCGTATTCATTTTTATTGATGATCTCGGGTGGACCGACCTGGGCTATATGGGATCAGAGTATTATGAAACTCCTAATATTGACAGGCTGGCCCGGCAGGGGATGATATTTACCAACGCCTATGCCAATGCGGCCAACTGTGCACCAACGCGTGCCAGCTTACTGAGCGGGCAATATACACCGCGGCACGGGGTGTTCACGGTTGCCAACCCGGCCAGGGGAAGATCTGAAGATCGCAGGTTGATACCGATTGAGAACCGAAGAAAAATATCACTTGACAAGATCACCATTGCCGAAGCCTTGAAACCTGCCGGTTATGTCAGCGCGGCAATAGGTAAATGGCATGTTGCTGATTCGCCACTTAAGCAAGGCTTTGATTTGGGTATCAATAAATACGATCTGGGCAATGGCTATGAAAATGGACATTTTAATAACGATGGAGAATATTTGACCGACAGGTTTACCAACGAGGCTGTGAAGTTTATTACCGAAAACAAAGACAAGCCATTTTTCCTGTATCTGGCACACGATGCAGTTCATACACCTATACAGGCGAAGGAAAGTATCACTGCAAGGTACAAAGCAAAAGACGCAGTAGGGTGCCATGGCCATGCCAAATATGCCGCCATGATTGAAAGTGTGGATCAAAGTGTAAGCAAGATAAATACGACACTCGAAGAACTGGGCTTGAGCAATAATACTGTTTTGATTTTTTTCTCTGATAATGGCGGACATGGTGCCTACACCTGTCAGAAGCCATTGCGGGGGGGCAAGGGCATGTTTTACGAAGGCGGTATTCGTGTGCCCATGTTTGTTTATTGGCCTGAAACGATAAAGGCGAACACCCAATGCGACGAGCCAGTGATCGGTACTGATTTCTATACCAGTTTTCTCGAACTGGCGGGAGAAGATCATCCTGACAATTACCCCTTGGATGGTAAGAGCATTGTGCCGCTTTTGACCGGGAAAAAATCAATTGAACGAGATGCTTTATACTGGCACTTTCCGGCCTACCTGGAATCCTATGAAGGTTTACAGGATGCGTCGCGAGATAGTATTTTCAGAACCCGCCCCGTTAGTGTTATCAGAAAAGGTGACTGGAAATTGATGATGTTCCATGAGGAGTGGGTGTTGGATGGCGGAGAGGAAAAAGTGGATACCAACGATGCAATTGAACTGTACAACTTGAAAAACGACATTGGTGAAATGCGTAATATGGTAAAATCGGAACCGGAGATCAGGGACGAATTGCTGGAGCAGCTGATTCATTGGCAAAATGAAATTAAAGCGCCAATTCCAAATGAGGCAAATCTTGAATATCGTGAAAAGTAGTATCAGCAAGTAATGCTAGCACCAAATCAATGTTAAATATCAAAACAAAAACTAAAGAACATGAGGTCGATTAACTTTTTACCAGTATTAATTCCAATGCTGCTCACGTTTTTTTCATTGACCGGTACAGCCAGGTCCAATAAGCTCAAAGTACCTGAACGTGGCTTTATCAGTTCGATGGAAGCCAAAACATGGGAAGAGGGACTGATTTGTGGAAACGGTACCATCGGGATTAACATCCTGAGCCGGCCAGTGAACGAGACCATCATTTTTACTCATGAAAGGTTGTTCCTTCCCAAAGGCGCGCCTACAGTACCCCCCGATAATGCACACTTGCTGTTCGAGATAAGAAATTTGATAGACAGAGGCCTATACAGGCAGGCCACTGAACTTGCATTCGACCTTTCCGGCCAGGAGAGTTTTATGTATCCTGATCCTTTTGTGCCGGCTTTTGATTTAAACCTGAATATGGGATCGAAAGGAGAAATAGAGGATTATATGCGGTCGGTGGATTTTCAAACCGGAGAAGCCATTGTTCAATGGAAGGACGACAGGGGCGTATTTGAACGAAAGATGTTTGTGTCCAGGTCGGACGGCTTGGCTGTTTTGTCAGTAACAGGCCCGGCGGGGGCTGTAGATTTTACACTTAGTATTAATCCCCGAAAGCCGAGCGACGATCTTGATTCGCGAACGATTGGCAGATCATACCAGGTTTTTGAAGAGCATGTCACCGATATTGTCAAAGCCACTGATCATAATTCTTTTACATATAAAAATAGTTTCACAAAAGCGTATCCGGGAAGTATCCATGCACTGGAAGGAGTGGCTCAAGTGGTCATGAATGATGGGAGTATAGTTGAAGGAGCTGAGTCGATAGAAATTAAGAATGCCGGAAAGGTGCTGATTTTTATCGACCTCGATGTTATTTATGACCCTGCAAAATCCAAAGCGCAGCAAATGAAGGAATTTATGGCTGGCCTGACAACCGACTATGAGAAGCTTTTGCAGCGTCATGCCAGCATTCACGGAGACATGTTCAATCGAATGAAACTGGATCTGGGCGGTGGGAAAGACCACAGCCTGACAACGGAGGACCTGATAGAAAAATCGACAAATGATAACATGAACATGGCACTTCTGGAAAAGGAGTTCGATGCTGCCAGGTACAATATAATTTCCTGTATTGGCGAATTGCCACCGACATTGCAAGGTGTATGGGGTGGGACCTACGTTCCCGGATGGGCAAGCGATTTTACCCATAATGGCAATGTGCCCTCAGCCATCGCGAGCATCTTGATGGGAAATATGCCTGAACTCATGTTGGCGTATACTTCCTATATGGAATCGGTAGTGCCCTATATGGAAATCAATGCCAAACACATCTTTAATTCAAGGGGAATTGTTTTGCCGTCACGATCAACAACCAACGCCTACAACAACGCCCTTGCTCCGAGTTTTGCCGGCGGATTCTGGGTGGCAGGTGCTGCCTGGGCCGCACACTTTTTTTATGATTACTATCTATATACTGGCGATAAGGAATTCCTTATGAATCATTGCCTGCCATTTATGGAGAAGGCGGCACTTTTCTTTGAAGACTATCTGTACGAGAACGAGGAAGGAATTTATGTTTTTTCGCCCACTCAGTCGCCTGAAAATACCCCGGGGAATACCGATTCGCAGGGTTCATTTAACGCGACAATGGATGTGGCAGCAGCAAAGGAATTGTTGACCAACCTCATCACTGTTTCGGAAGAATTGGGGATCAATGCCGATAAAATTCCGGTCTGGAATTCGATGCTCAAGAAGATGCCTCCCTATATGATCAATGAGGATGGCATCATAAAAGAATGGCTGACGCCCGAGCTGGATAATAATGATGCACACAGGCACTCATCCCAACTTTATGCACTCTACGATGGAATTACCAGTGAGATAGAAGCGAATGAGGAATTACAGGAGGCTTTCAGAAAGAGCATCGAGTACAAACTTGACAAACACTGGCGGGGCGACCGCAGGGGATTTATGTCGTTCGGGCTTGTGCAACTCGGACAGGCAGCGACCAGCCTTGGTGAGGGGGAACTGGCCTACGAATGCCTTCAACATTTGGTCAACCGCTTTTGGCTAAACAACCTGGCTTCCATGCACAATCACCGTTCTTTGTTCAATATGGATATAAGCGGAGGTATGCCGGCGGTAATCATTAAAATGCTGGTGGCATCGGAACCCGGGAGAATTGGATTATTGCCTGCCTTACCGGACAAATTTTCAAAGGGGTCGATACAAGGGGTTTTATGCCGCGGACAAATTGAAGTTAAAAACCTTGAATGGGATAAAAAAAGTGTAACGGTCCAATTGATTTCAAGTAAGGATCAGGACGTGGCGCTTGATTTACCATCGGAAATTGTAAGCATTAAAGATGATGATGAAGCGGGTATTATAAGTGAGACAGGCGAAGGAAGCAGTAGAAAAATATCCCTGCAGAAGGGAAAACTGATCACGCTTAAATTAACAATTCGGTAGCCTTCCCGGCACGGGTAAAAAACAAAACATAAAAGAATTACCATGTTTCAACAAAGCACCTACATCGAAAGAAGAAAAGTATTAAAGGAAAAGGTGGGAAAAGGACTGGTGTTGCTCTTCGGCAACGATGAATCACCCATGAACTATACCGATAACACTTACCATTTCAGACAGGATAGCACCTTCCTGTATTATTTTGGTATTCAGCATCCCGGAATGGCTGCAATCATTGATATTGATAACAACAAAGAGATGATTTTCGGAGATGACTTCACCATCGATGATATCGTATTCATGGGGCCAAAGCCAACCATTGTTGAAAGGGCGGAACAGTGTGGTGTTGACAATGTGCTCATCACTGGTGAACTGGCGAAAGTGCTTGATAAAGCAAAGCAGATGGATCAGATCATCCATTTTTTGCCTTTATACCGACCTGAGAACAAAATAAAGTTGCAGGAACTGATTGGCATTGTTCCAGGTGAGGTGGCCACCAAATACTCAATTGACCTGGTAAAAGCAGTCGTAAGTCAGCGCGAATTCAAAACCGAAGAGGAGCTCGCACAACTCAACCAGGCGGTGGATGTTACCGTGGATATGCATGTGGCAGCCATGAAATTTGCCAGGCCGGGAATGACCGAGGCGCAGGTGACTGCAGAAGTTCAGAAAATAGTCGTAGCAGCAGGCGGTAATGTCTCTTTCCCGATCATTGCTACCATTAACGGACAGACCTTGCACAATCATTATCATGGGAATACCATCAAAGAAGGAGACCTGTTTTTGATTGATGCCGGATTTGAGAATCAAATGTGCTATGCGGGCGACTTATCGAGCACAATACCTGTAAGCAAGAAGTTCACTGCGGAACAAAGGGAAATATACCAGTTGACCCTTGACGCCCATCAGGCTTCTATTGATGCCCTGGGGGTGGGCCTTCCTTTCAGAAATGCACATATTGCAGCCTGCACCACCATTTTCGATGGGTTGAAAACCATGGGATTTGCCAAAGGAAATACTGGTGATGCAGTTGAGGCAGGAGCCCACGCATTGTTTTTCCCATGTGGTACCGGGCACATGATGGGACTGGATGTGCACGATATGGAAGATCTTGGGGAAGTCTGGGTTGGTTACGACGGGCAGGCAAAAAGCACACAATTTGGCCTGAAGTCCCTTCGGTTGGCAAAACCCCTGAAACCCGGGCATGTATTTACCATTGAGCCAGGTATCTATTTTATTCCTGAGCTGATCGATTTATGGCGGTCACAAAACAGATTCAACGATTTTATTCACTGGGAAAAGGTAGACCGCTTTCGCAATTTTGGTGGGATCAGGAATGAAGAGGATTTTGTTATGACCGTAAACGGCGCTGAACGACTGGGCAAACCAAAACCAAAAACCATGGAAGAGGTCGAAGACATACGTTCGGAAGCGGGTAATTGAGATTTCTGGGTGGTCTTAGTGTTTTTAGCCTTACTGGCTTTAGTGGCCCAAAATAGAATTGAAAAACTTCTGATCCTGTTCATTTAGTAAAATTATTGATCCGATACCACTACAAAATTTGCTTGTTTGTTAAAATATTCAGCTTTCCGGCTTCAGATCAAATAATGATTTTGCCTGCCAGCATTTGAGAAAAATATGAAAAGGAAAGGTGTGAAAAAGCAAATATCCTCCAGGAATTGAATTTATTGTGATATGAATAGCAGTGAGAAGGAGGTGAGGCATTGCACCACCTACATCGGGGTTGCGGATATGCCCAAGCAAAAGCCCGCTGGAGCGGCAGGAAACATGCCGGTGGTGTCATTCAGCGAGGTGGTTTTTCTGCGCCGCCCGCTATGCTCGGATTGCCGGAATATAGGAAACAGCAAATCCATTGGACTCTACCTCCCAGGTCCTTCAACCGGGCGATAAAAAATAAGATGGCCGTTGATTATGTCTTCCATTGCCAGTGCGCTCAGCCCCACTTTTTTCCCGGAAAAACGCGTGTTCTGGTGGGCAATTCGGAAGCTGCCCGGCTCTAAAACCTCGTAGATGATGGCAGTGTGGTGCGGCATGGTTTCTCGGGCGATCATATCCTCGGTCTGATATTCGACCACAACATTTTCAAATTGCAGGATATCACCCGGATATACAGTTTCCGTTTCAGGGTCAATAACGCGTCCAAACACATATATTGACTGTTCTGTACTTTGGTCAAGGTAGGCGTTTGCATAGTCAAGCGCCGCAGCAGCAAGATCCCAGCATTCTCCCCGGTTCACCGTGTGACCGACCACCCGGTCGAGGTATTCAACGATCTTTTTATTTAGCTCCGGTAGTTCATCGTTGACCGGCAGCACTAGAAGTAAAAATAATAGGATTCGCATAGAGTTTCTGCTACAATTAACAGTAAAGTAGTGGAAATATTGCACTCATGTCAATAGTTTGCAAATATTGGTGGTTCTATCGGAACCTAGCGTGATTTATGCCGCCGAAATTATTTTGGTGAGCGGGCAATAAGGCATCGCCGGCCAAATCTATGGATTTTATGCTTTGAATTGATCAGCATTGTACGGATTTTTGGCAACTGGCTAAAAGCCCGGCCATTATGTAAAAAATGAAAAAAGCCACACCACTCACAAGTTTTCTGATCTGGCGGAGAAGACACGTTAGCGACAACAGGTTTCAAATGTTTTTGAGTATTCTTGTTGGCGCAGCAGCAGGATTGGGCGCTGTGGTCATCAAACGACTGGTACATTTTATTCAGGACCTTCTCCGGGGAGGATTTAGTGTCGAGTATACCAATTATCTCTATTTCATTTTTCCAACCATTGGCATATTGTTGGTTGTGCTTATCATAAAATTTGTGCTAAAAAAGCCAGTGGGGCACGGTATACCGAATGTGCTATATGCCATTTCTAAAAACAGCAGCATCATCAGGCCCTACCAGATGTATGCGTCCATCATCACCAGTTCGCTTACGGTAGGCTTCGGCGGCTCCGTGGGCCTGGAGGGGCCCACGGTATCAACCGGCGGAGCCATAGGTTCAAATATAGGGAGGATTTTGAATCTAGACTATCGCAGGGTAACCCTGCTGGTAGGTTGTGCCTCTGCCGGAGCAATGTCAGCCATCTTCAAGGCGCCCATTGCCGCAATTATTTTTTCCCTTGAGGTACTCATGCTGGACCTCACAATGGCGGCGCTTGTGCCCCTGCTCATCGCTTCCGTAACGGCAGCACTGGTATCGTATTTGTTTCTTGGCCAGTCCTTTGTGTATCACTTCAGGGTCGATGAGATCTTTCAGTTCAAGGATATTCCATTCTTTATTATTCTGGGTGTTGCCACTGGGATGGTATCACTCTATTTTACCAGGATCTATGTATTCATTGAAGGCCAGTTCAGGAAATTAGACCTCTGGTATTTAAAATTGACCGTTGGTGGCATGATACTGGGACTCCTTATATTCCTGATGCCGGCGCTGTACGGAGAAGGATATGATGTTGTGAGTTCATGCCTGCATGGTGATTACGGCTACCTCTTTCAAAATAGTATGTTCTATGAGTACCGTGAGAACACGATGGCCATCATGTTGATGTTCATAGCCATCGTGCTTTTTAAAAGTATTGCCACCTCCACAACCTTCGGGGCAGGCGGTATCGGGGGTATTTTCGCTCCGTCACTGTTGATTGGCGCCAATACCGGACTGTTTTTTGCCCAGGTCGTTAATTATTTAGGTATTGGCCAGTTGGCATCCAGTAATTTTGCCCTTGCGGGCATGGCCGGTCTTATTGCTGGCGTCATACATGCGCCACTCACGGCCATATTCCTCATTGCTGAGCTTACCGGAGGATACCAATTGTTTCTGCCGCTCATGATTGTGGCCGTCATTTCCTATACCACCATCCGTCACTTCGAAAAGAATTCCGTTTATACCCGGCAGCTGGCCAGAAGGGGCGAACTTTTTACACACGATAAAGATAAAATGGTCATTGCCCTGATGAATGTGAATGAACTGCTCGAAACAGAATTTCTGACCGTTGACAAGGGCGCTTCTCTCAGGGACCTGGTGAAAATCATAAAAAAATCCAAGCGCAATGTATTTCCGGTTGTGGATGCCGATGGGGTTTTTCACGGAGTCGTGCATCTGAATGACATCAGGCATGTTATTTTCGAACCTGCTCTATATGACGAAATGAAAGTGGCGAATCTGATGAATGCTCCAATGACCACGGCAAAGATGGATGACTCTATGGATGAGATCGTTGAAAAATTTCAAAAGACACCCCAATACAATATGGTCGTACTTAAGGACGGTAAGTATGTGGGTTTTGTATCCAGGGCCAAGGTTTTTTCGAAATATCGCAATATGTTGAAAGAGTTTTCAGAGGACTAATAGTCCTTTTTTACGGCGAGATATAAAAGAGGGAGTATCCCGAAGAAAAACGATATGAGTGTGATGGGGGGTAGGGATCCCGGCCATTCCGCAATGCTCCACCATCCCGACCATCCCATGATCAGAACGTGGAGGCTTACTGCAAACAGACCAAAATACCCAATCCTTTGCATTCTTTTCCAACGCCTTTTGCCAACCTTATCAATCATATCGGGAAGGCTGGCAATGGCCGGTATTACAAAAAAAATAATGCCTGCAACCCCCATGAGCATACTTGTTTCTCCTTTGATGTTCAGCATATTTCCCTCGTAAAATTTCGGGAAGTAGCCGGCATTTAAGATCATGAGCGAAATGATAATATGGGCGCTTATAAGCATAAATCCTGTGAAGGCGAAGCTTTTTTTAAGGTTGAGGAGCTTTTCTTCCTTTGCTACTCCTTTTGAACGTAGCTTTCCTGCTGTATAACTGAATGCAATCAATATCAATCCAGTCAGGCTGAACGCTTTATTTAAAGTGTAAAGGGGTAGATGGCCCCACTCAACGCCTTTAAAAATATGGTATCTCAAAATGGCATAACCAAGGCTTGCAAGAAAGATGAAGATAATCCAACCAATATTTTTCCGGTCAAAAAAATTCATCATTTTGGGGTTTAAATTTCAGAGCATTTTTTTAAGTACTTCTCCTGCTTGCTTCAGTCTTTCTGGTGTCCCGACATCAATCCATGGGGTCTCGTCGTCAAGGTATCCAAAAATAGGGTTTTGACTGGCTATTCTAAGATAAAAATCGCGGATAGAAAATGCTCCAGTTTCTTCCATTAGATCAAAAATAGCAGGATCTGCCATGTGGATAGATGAAAATGCAAGAAGTGCGGGTTTTACGGAAGGCTCGTAAGCCATGATGCTTTCACCGGTAGACGTATTGGTCCAGCCGCATAACCTCATCTTATCGTCAAATAGAAAGTACCTGTTGCCCTTTCTGTGCTTGACCAGGAGGGTGGCAAGCCCTTCATTCTGAAGGTGATGATCGTAGAGCGCGCGCAGGTTGGTTCCGGACAAAATATCAACGTTGTAAATAAAAAAAGGTTTTCCGTCATCAAAAAACCAAGCCGCTTTTTTTATCCCACCTCCCGTATCAAGTAAAAACTCCCTCTCATCGGAAATTTCAATCCGGATATCAAAATAGCGGTTGGCTTTCAGAAAATCAATCACCTGGCTGGCATGGTGGTGCACATTGATGATGATTTCTGCAACACCAGCTTTTTTCAGTCTATTGATGGCAAATTCAAGCAGCGGCACACCATTCACCCGTACCAGCGCTTTGGGAATGTTGTTCGTAATGGGGCGCAGCCTCGTGCCCAGGCCGGCAGCAAAGATCATTGCTTTCATTGCTTATGTTGATGATTGATGGAGATTTGGACCTGGTCGGGATATTTTTCGTAAAGATGTCGCCCAAGTTCTTCTGCACAATATACCGATCTGTGCTGCCCGCCGGTACACCCGAAGCTTACCTGGAGGTCACTGAAGCCCCTGCTGAGATATTTATCCACGGCCTGTTCGACGATCTGGCTTATTTGAAACAGGAAGGCATCAGCCTCGCCACCTTTTTTTAAAAATTCCGTCACTGCAGGGTCCTTACCGGAGAGATTGGAAAAGCGCTCATATCTTCCCGGGTTGTGAATGCACCTGCAATCGAATACAAATCCGCCCCCATGTCCTTTTGAGTTTTCCGGAATACCTTTGTGGTAGGAAAAACTGTTGATTTCAATCTTGAGGGGCTTTGTGGTCCTAAATTCCCTTGAATATTTCTGAAGTTCGGGTGACTCCTGCAGGCTTTCCAATACACCCCAAAGTTGGGTCAGTTCCAACGGTACTCTGAAGTTTTTAACGATATAATTCATTTGCCTGAGTGCAAACGGGATACTCTGTAGAAATTGTGTTCTTCTCTCATAGAAACCGCGGAAACCATAGGCTCCCATGGCCTGCATCAACCGGATGAGGACAAATCCCTTATATTGATCGGTAAATTGGGCTTCATCAAATTTTATGAATCCTTTGAGAACCTGCAGATAATGATCGAACAACACATTTTTAACTTCAAACGGTATATTGGCTTTTGAATCGAATAGGAGAGAGGCCACGTCATACTGTAGGGCGCCCCGGCGTCCGCCCTGGTAATCAATAAAAAACAGATCCTTTTCCTTGACCATTATATTTCTGGATTGAAAGTCGCGGTATAGGAAGTAACCATCATCGGCTTTCAGGAGGTAATCACAGAGCGTCTGAAAATCATTTTCCAGTGCTTGTTCATCAAAAGGGATCTTGGCAAGTTTTAGGAAATAGTACTTGAAATAATTGAGGTCCCACATCATCGATTGGCGATCAAAGGCAGACCTGGGATAGCACACACTGTAGTCAAGGTCTGCCGAGCCGAGAATCTGGATCTCAGGTAGTTTTTCCAAAGCATTCTTGTAAAGCCGGATCACTGTCCCGGGGAATACACCTGTTTTCTTTCTACGCTTTTTCAAAAGATCAAAAATTGTTTCATCTCCGAGATCGGTGAGCAAATAAGTGGTGCCTCCGGATCCTTCAGCAAGGACCTCCGGCACGGGAATTCCCAGCTTAAAAAAGTGTTTGGTAAAAGTGAGAAATGCTTTGTTTTCTTTCAGGTCTGCATTATAGGTGCCAACAGCTGTTGTTCTTTCCCCGTGAATCCGGTAATATTCTCTGTACGAACCTGATTTAGGCAAGGGTTCCAATTTGCGCACTTTTTCGCCAGACCAATCATGAAAAAGTTTTTTGATCTCTTCCAGGTAAGAATTTTCCAATACGGTTTTAATTGACGTTAACAGGTTTTATTTTAGGATGAAATATAGTGATTCCAATATTATCTGAACGGTTTGTTATGGTCATGTTTGGCCACTAATATAAAAAGAATACGCTTTTAAAGCATCCTCTTTAATTATACAAAATATGAATTCAAATCACTGACCAAATGGTAGGTGCAGTCAATATCAGGCTTTTATTGAAGGATTGGCTTTTCTATGTCATATCCTGGACATTGCTGACGACGATATTCACTTTTATTTTATTGAGTTTTATCCGGTCTATCGTTATTTTGCTCGAGCTCGAAAAAGTCATAAGTAACGATGAAGTAAAAAGTTATATCATCTCCAATTACCAATACCTCGAGTCTGCACTGTTCGGTATATTTTTTGGATCGGCCACATTTGGGATCAACTACCTCGTTGACAAGACCGCCATCCATAAACAGCCGGCCGGTAGAATAATCCTTATAAAAACCGTGCTCTATTCCCTTTCCATGGTCATTGTATTCCTTGTGATGGTAGTAATACTTGAAGGATTTGATATTACCCCGGACGACTGGTTTGTATTTTTCATTAATAATTCGGTACCTACTTCCTTGTGGCTTGGTATGATTGCATTTTTTCTGCTGTCAACGCTACTCATAAATTTTATTGCCGTAATCAACAAAAAGTTCGGTCCGGGAAACATGGCGCGTATATTTCTTGGAAAATATCATCGCCCGGTTGTTGAGGACAGGATATTCATGTTTCTGGACCTCGATGATTCCACTACCATTGCAGAGCAGCTCGGGCATATCAAATACAGCCGCTTGCTACAGGATTGTTTTCTTGAACTCAATAAATTGATTCCAAGTTCCGGGGCGCAAATCTATCAGTATGTGGGTGATGAGGTAGTGGTTACCTGGCCGTTAAGAAGCGAAAATTCAGCGATCAAACCGGTCCAGCTGTTTTATGCATTCAGAAAGAAACTGCACGGGAAGGATAGGTATTATCGTGCAAGGTACGGTTTGATACCGGAATTTAAGGCCGGGATGCATGGCGGACTCGTAACGGTGGCGGAAATAGGTGATATCAAAAGAGAAATCGCCTATCATGGCGACGTTGTTAATACCGCCTCGAGGCTGAGAAGTTCATGCAATGAATTTGGTAAAAGTTTTCTTACCTCAGAATACATGGCAGGCAAGATTAATGGCGCATTGGCTTATCGAAAGACTGAATTGGGCAAAATACACCTGAAGGGAAAAATTTCGGAAGTAACCGTTTATAGTATTGACTAGGGCCTTCTTTGGTTGCATTTAAGACATATTTGCTGTTATTTTGCGCGGGGTTCAACCATACCTGGATTATGCGGTCTCTTCCTGTTTTTATTATACTATATATTTTTCTTGTCGCCTGGCAGTGTACAGACGTAAAGCAACCAAAGAGTACCCCTGCCACCGTCTCGTCAAGTGCTCAGGAAAAGAAACCGGCGACGGATCCCGGTAAAATAGTGTTCATGCAGTATTGCCTTAGCTGCCACCAGGAAAATGGGGAAGGGGTGGACGGTTTGTATCCTCCACTCGTAAATTCTGAACATGTGGTTGGTGATAAAACATGGCTGATAAAAAATGTGCTCTACGGACAGCAAGGCCCGATTATTGTTAATGGTAAAGAATACAACAATATTATGACTCCGCTTGACTACCTCACGGACAAGGAAATCGCCCAGGTGCTTACCTATGTACGGAAGGTATTTGGTGAACTGGATTCTCCAGTTACAGAGAAGGAGGTACAGATGGTGCGGGCACAGGGCAAAGATGCTTGATCTGTAATACTAATCTGTGGAGTGTTAGAAATTTTATTTAAGTAAGTGAACGTTATGATCAGGAGACTATCTATTGTCATATTAATTGTTCTGCCGCTTGCAATGCAGGCGCATGCGCAGGATCGGGGGTATGCCGTCGCAGAAGGGGCTGTTATGACGATTACCGGCACCTCAACCATTCATGACTGGACCAGTGACGTTACTGAAGTGAAAGGCACCATGTTGCTCGATGGCAAGATGGTGTCAAGAGGATCGGTAAAAAAGGGCGATGAAATAAAGGCCATTACGATCACCATTCCTGTGTTGAGCATCATCAGTCCGAGAGGTGCCACGATGGATAAGAAAACTTACGCGGCGTTCAAATCTGAAGAACACCCCTACATAATATTCAAACTTGCCAATAGTAAGGTAACAGAAGTGGATGGCAGAAATTTCATGGTGGAAGCAAAAGGAGATTTGACCATGGCAGGGGTGTCGCAGGCAATTGAACTGGTGGTTGAGGCCAGGCGTACCGATGACGATGGATACTGGTTCAAGGGTTCGAAAAAGCTAAACATGAAGGATTTTGAAATGGAACCACCCTCAGCGATGTTTGGGCAGATCGTCACAGGGGAGGAAGTTGAAATTAATTTTGAACTGATATTTAATGTACAATAAATGAATTGGTGGATAATGTTTTATAAAGTGAATCGGCATTTATTATTACTCACTCTAGCTTTGATCTTTTCTTGTAAACCAACAAGCCAGGTCTCCATTGCTCCAGTGCCTGCTAGCGGATCGACGCAAGCGGAAGTTGAAGGACAAGCCATTGTCAGTGACAGTGATGCGCCTGCTTTCAAGAGTTACTCTGAAACCATTGCGGGGACAGATGTTTCATTCGAAATGGCACCCATACCCGAAGGGACCTTTCTGATGGGCAGCCCGGAAAACGAGGTCAATCGGGAGGATGATGAAGGTCCGCAAAAGGAGGTGTCTATGGATGCCTTCTGGATGATGTCTACCGAAACCACCTGGGATCTTTTTGAACTTTTTATAGACAAAGACAAAAGTGCTAAAGTTGATTACGGTTCGGAAGACCTTAAGATGATCGCAGATGCCATTACACGCCCAAGTACTCCATACCTCGATCCGAGTTTTGGCATGGGTAGATACGGATTTCCGGCCATCAGCATGACACAATATTCAGCCCTCACATTTTGTAAATGGCTTTCAAAGATTACAGGGAAGTTCTACCGCCTGCCGACGGAGGCCGAATGGGAGTACGCCTGCAGAGCGGGAAGTACGACGGCATATTTTTTTGGCGATGATGTGGGGCAGTTGGGCGACTATGCCTGGTACTGGGATAATTGCGAGGACAAGTATCATAAAGTAGGGCTCAAGAAAGCCAATGCCTGGGGTCTTTATGATATGCATGGTAATGTGGCAGAGTGGACTATGGATCACTACCAGGCGGACTACTACGCCACCATACAACCGGGAGCTAAAAATCCATGGAGAATGCCGACAGCACTTTACCCCAGATCGGTAAGGGGCGGGGCCTGGGATGATGATGCCGCCGCATTGCGTTCGGCAAACCGGATAGAGTCAAAAAGGGAGTGGCAGAAACGCGATCCCCAGATCCCCAAAAGTTTCTGGTGGAACACCGATGCTCCCTTCCTGGGCTTTCGGGTAGTGCGGCCAGCCAAAGAAATGACGAAAGAAGAAATCGAAGAATTTTTTTCAATCGCTTTAGATGAGTAAATTGTACAAATATTTTTTTGATCATTAATTTTATCGGACACTTTAACTAAAAGCAAAATGAAGCAATCATCCCTTATTAATAGAAGGAATTTTGTGAAAGGGTCAGCCGTGGTCGCTGGTGGAGTAATGATTGGCGGCCTGCCTGTAGAGGCCTCCGCCTTCGTAAATCCATCAGCTAAGAAGCTCAGACTTGCACTCGTAGGATGTGGTGGCAGGGGCACTGGCGCAGCGGTCCAGGCTCTCAGTGCCGATCCGAAGGTCGAATTGGTAGCCATGGCCGATGCTTTTTCAGACCGGCTGGAAAGCAGCCTAAATAGCATTTTAACAACTGAAGACCTCTCCGAAGATCGCAAGAAAAACATCAACGTGGGGGATGATGCGAAATTTGTTGGTTTTGATGCTTATAAGAAGGCCATAGCCATGGCCGATGTGGTGATTCTTGCGACACCTCCCGGTTTCCGTCCTTATCACCTCGAGGAGGCCATCAATAGCAATAAGCATATATTTTGCGAAAAACCTTTGGCAACAGATGGGACTGGGGTTCGCAAAGTGCTTGAATTGGCGCAGATCGCCGAAGCAAAAAAACTAAATATTGTTGTCGGTCTGCAGCGGCACTACCAGGTGAAATATATCGAACTGATGCAGCGCATCAAAGGGGGAGATATTGGCGAGGTAGTTTCGGGCCAGGTATACTGGAATGGAGGTGGTGTCTGGGTGCGCGAAAGGCAGGCCGGCCAGACAGAGATGCAATATCAAATGCGCAACTGGTATTACTTCAATTGGCTTTGCGGTGATCATATCGTTGAACAACATATCCATAATCTGGATGTTTTTAACTGGGCAAAAGATAGTTATCCTGTCAAGGCCCAGGGAATGGGTGGCCGTGAGGTGCGCAAGGGACCGGACCACGGGGAGATCTTTGACCATCACTATGTGGAGTACATGTATGAGGATGGCACCATGCTCAACAGTCAGTGCCGTCATATTAAGGGTTGCATGAATAAGGTTGCTGAGCATATCGTCGGTACTAAGGGGCGTGCCGACAGTAGTGGTATGATCGTTGATTTGAAAGGCAATACACTTTATAGCCACCGTGATAAGGATGATCCGAATCCTTACCAGGTTGAGCATGATGAATTGTTCAAGGCAATCAGGGGAGAACGGGCCGTGATAAATGATCTTGAATTCGGCGCTAAAAGCACTTTAACGGCCATTATGGGTCGTTATGCCACATATTCCGGCCAGATGGTCACCTGGGATGAGGCGCTCAACTCCACCATTCAGCTGATGCCAGCTGTTGTCGATTGGAATGATGAGCCACCGATCATGCCTGATGAAAATGGTGAGTATCCCATTGCTGTACCGGGAATTACAAAAGTGATTTAACCGTAAAAGCAGCACATAAGGGCAGCCAAATGAGGTTGCCCTTTTCATTTTCTAGAGTCCCTTTGTCGACGTGCCCGTGCATTTTGAGGAGGGTGTATAATATTTCACTTAAACCAAAAGATTGTGAAACGAAGAAATTTTTTAGCCAAGAGCCTTTCAGCCGCTGGAGCTACCGGCCTGGTTGCAGGAAATTTTATGCCCACCGAGCTTGGCGCACACCCGTTACAGGAGAAACATCAGTTTAAGCTAAAATACGCGCCCCATTTTGGCATGTTCAAGCATCATGCCGGTGATGATCCAATCGAACAGTTAAAATTTGCGGCAGATGTCGGATTCACCGCCTGGGAGGATAATGGAATGTTGAAGCGGTCGGTAGAGGATCAGGAAAAGATTGGTAATGAGATGGCCCGTCTTGGCATGGCTATGGGCGTATTTGTGGTGGATGGAGGCGAAAATTGGAAAGTATCACTTACTACAGGTAAGGACGAATTTCTTGATGTATTCGTCAGGACCTGCGAAAGTTGTGTAGAGGTAGCCAAGCGCGTAAATGCGAAATGGATGACCGTAGTCCCGGGGTACTTTGAAAGGAACCTTCCGATGGGAATACAAACCGCCAATGTGATAGAAGCGCTCCGGCGAGGCGCCGATATTTTTGAACCTCATGGTTTGGTGATGGTACTTGAGCCTCTCAGTGATAATCCGGATCTGTTTCTTCGTACTTCCGAGCAATCCTATATGATCTGCAAGGCAGTGGATAGCCCTTCATGCAAGATATTGTACGACATCTATCATATGCAAAAAAATGAAGGGCACCTCATCAGGAATATCGATTTGGCATGGGATGAGATAGGCTATTTCCAGATTGGAGATAATCCCGGGAGAAAGGAGCCTACTACTGGAGAGATCAACTACAAGAATGTGTTCAAACATATCTATAATCGGAATCCAGACCTTATAATGGGGATGGAACACGGAATCTCACGCCCGGGAAAGGAGGGGGAGCTTCGACTCGTTGAGGCTTATGCGGAAGTGGATGATTTCCAGGTGAATTAACGTACTTCAAATATAGGGAGCCGGATGGCCGGGGATGGAATGGTTATGTAGACCTGCGCCAACGGCCTTCCGAAATTTTTAATCGCCTGAGCATCGGTGTTTTTTTATGATTGTGGTCTTGCATCCTGGTCAGGATGTTGTCAAGAAGCTTTACTGTGTTCAGGATGTGCGGCCCTTTGTTAAGCATCACACATTCGGCCCGAGCGCTCATGGCGGCATCGGTTACCTCCCCACGGGTCGGTAGACCAGTTTTGTTCATTTGTTCCAACACCTGTGTGGCCCATATCACTGGTACATGTGCTGCCTCACTCAGCCAAAGTATCTGTTCCTGCACTTCGGCCATTCTCTCAAATCCCAGTTCAACTCCGAGGTCACCTCGTGCCACCATTACGCCCAGAGGAGGTCTGCGCCATCCGGCCAGCAATAGCGCGGGGAGATTGTCAAATCCCGCTGCAGTTTCTATTTTGAGAACAATTCCGATTCGTTTTTCCGTCCTTTTGTCCAGTTCTTTCTGCAGGAACTCAACATCAGCGGGTTCCCTTACAAATGAGAGCCCAACCATATCGACATATTGCGTTGCGAAGTCCAGGTTTTTGAGATCATCATCAGAGAGCGCATTTACGCCAAGGTGACTGTCAGGCAGATTAATTCCTTTGTCGCTCCGCAATTTGCTCCCATTTACTCTGGCTCTTGTGATTTTTACCTCCAGCATCGAGGGTGTTACTTTTTCAGCAACTCCGGCAATTTTGCCATCATCAAAGTAGATATAGAGATACCCGAAGGTGATTTTACGGTTGATGAGAAGCAAAAACAGGTTTACCTGACCGAAGACGGTATGGCCAAGGTTGAAAAACTGATGGTCAGCACCGGTCTGCTGAAGGCCGAAGAAAGTCTTTATAATGCACAGAACCTGAACCTGGTTTCCCATCTCAACGCTGCACTGCGCGCCCACCACCTGTTTGCCAAGGATGTTGATTACATCATCAAGGATAACGAGATTGTTATCGTCGATGAGTTCACCGGGCGCACGCTGGCGGGCAGACGCTGGTCGGATGGTTTACACCAGGCGGTAGAGGCCAAGGAAGGCGTGCCAATCCAGCGCGAAAACCAGACCCTGGCTTCAATTACCTTCCAGAATTATTTCCGGCTTTACAAAAAGCTGTCCGGTATGACTGGTACAGCGGATACCGAAGCCTACGAATTCCAGTCGATTTACGGTCTCGAAGTGGTGGTCATTCCAACCGCCAAGCCGATGATCCGGATCGACAATGACGACCTGGTCTTTTTGAAAGCAGAGGCCAAGTTCAAAGCCATTGTTGACGATGTTAAGGATTGTGTAGAGCGCGGTCAGCCGGTATTGGTGGGTACAACCTCTATCGAGACTTCCGAGCTGATTTCAAAGATGCTGAAAAAGCAGAAAATCAAGCACGAGGTACTGAACGCCAAGCAGCATGAACGTGAGGCAACCATCGTTGCCCAGGCAGGGCGCACATCCGCAGTGACGATTGCGACCAATATGGCCGGTCGCGGTACCGATATCGTGCTGGGCGGCAGTTTGGCTGCCGAACTGGCAGAGCTCGGTGAAGACGCGAGCGAAGAACAGAAAGCAAGCCTGCGTGAAGCCTGGCAGAAAAAGCACAGCGACGTGATAAAGGCCGGTGGTTTGCACATCATCGGTACCGAGCGCCACGAATCCCGCCGCATCGATAACCAGCTACGCGGACGTTCGGGCCGGCAGGGTGATCCGGGCTCCTCGCGGTTTTACCTGTCGCTTGAAGACAACCTGATGCGTATTTTTGCATCCGACCGCATGTCATCCATGATGCAGCGTTTTGGCATGAAGGAAGACGAGGCCATCGAGGCCGGCATGCTGAACCGCGCCATTGAAAACGCACAGCGTAAAGTGGAAGCCCATAACTTCGATATCCGTAAGCACTTGCTGGAATACGATGATGTCGCCAACGATCAGCGCCGGGTTGTTTACGGGCAGCGTAATGACCTGATGGAAGATGAGGATGTGCATGATGCGATTCTTGATTTCCGGGAGAACGTTTTCAGCAATCTCGTCAACAAGTACATGCCCGAGGGCAGTATTGACGAGCAATGGGACGTACCTGGACTTGAGAAGGCGTTGGAAGGCGAGTTTGGTATCAAGGTGCCTATTCACGACTGGCTGGAAGCCGACGAGAACCTGACCGAAGCCGATGCAAGTGAACGTATTTCCGAAGCGGTTACGCGGCACTTTGAAACCAAGGAAGAGCAGACCGGTGTCGAGGTTATGCGGCATTTTGAAAAGGCCTTGATGCTGAACGTGCTGGATCAGCAATGGAAAGACCACCTCGGTAACATGGACTACCTCCGCCAGGGTATTCATCTGCGTGGTTATGCCCAGAAACAACCGATGCAGGAATACAAGCGCGAGTCGTTTGAGATGTTCACCGCGTTGCTCGAGAACATCCAGCACGAGGTTGTGCGGATACTGGCGCGTGTGCAGGTGCGCGCAGAAGAAGACGTCGAAGCCGTGGAAACCCGGCGCCGGAAGGAAGCACAGATGGAATACCACCATGACCAGGCCTCGGCTGTTCCGAGTGGTTCAGGCCAGGCCGCAGTCCATGACGAACCGTTTGTGCGTGAAGGCCGTAAGGTTGGCCGGAATGAGGCATGCCCCTGTGGTTCGGGTAAGAAGTTCAAGCAGTGCCACGGAAAGCTGGCGTAGGGTGGGTAACTGCTTACCCACCAACCAGATTCAATAGAAGGACAGTAACGGGCTATTCACCCAACGCCAATTTTGAATACTTTTGGTGTAATTGAGCCACAGCCTGACGCGCCTGCTGCGGTGAACCGGAATTATCCAGGATGTCATCCGCAAGCTTTAGCCGTTCCAACCGGTTAATCTGTGAGGCAAGGGCTTGTTCCGCTTGTTTACGGCTGCTCTTGTCGCGCGCCATCAATCGGCTAATCTGGGTTTCGGGTTCAACGTCAACAACCAGCACCCTGTCAACGTAAGGGTAAGCTTGCCTTTCGGTTAAAAGCGGAATGACCAGGATGCAATAACCGGAAGTGACTTCAGTGATCGCCGCGATCACTTCCTTCCTGATTTTGGGGTGCAGAATGTACTCAAGTTTTTTGCGTTTATCCGGGTCTGAAAAAATCAAGGATCTCAATTCACGTCTTTTAAGTCGTCCGCAATCGTCAATGATTTCCGGCCCGAATTCACTTTTAATTTCTTCAAGGGCAGGTTCGCCTGGTTCAACCAGCTTATGCGCGATCACATCGGTATCAATAACCGGCACACCCAGCGACGCAAACTCATCGGAGATCAGGGTTTTGCCCGAGGCAATACCACCAGTTAACGCAACAATGTAAGGGCGATGGTCGTATCGGGGTGTGGGATCTGAGTTCAAGAAACGATCAGAGGCTCCCCAGGCCACTGCTCCTGAGGTATGCGTCAATGATCTGTTCGCCCCATATCAGTGCTATCCAGCCGGCTAAGGCCAGGAATGGCCCGAATGGCATGGGTTGGCTCGATTTGTGACGTCTCAGGCCTATCATGGTCAGGCCTATCACTGCACCCACCAAGGACGAGAGCAGGATAACCAGCGGCAACATCTGCCAGCCTAACCATGCACCTATAGCTGCCAGCAGTTTAAAGTCACCGTAGCCCATGCCCTCCTTGCCCGTTAGCAGGCGAAACAGGTGATAAACGACCCAGAGTGTCAGGTAGCCCGCCAATGCACCGATGATGCTGCTCACGGGGTCTGTGAAGATGTTAAAGAGGCTGGCAAACAGACCGCACCATAGCAGGAAGAAGGTCAGATCATCGGGTAATAGCTGGTGATCAATATCAATGACGGTCAACGCGATCAGGATAGCG
The DNA here is from genome assembly GCA_963704855.1 of uncultured Gammaproteobacteria bacterium. Lineage (GTDB taxonomy): Bacteria > Pseudomonadota > Gammaproteobacteria > Xanthomonadales > SZUA-36 > SZUA-36. Next base: position 869,232 of record CAVPHY010000002.1, on the reverse strand, counting down.
GTCAAAGTAATCGCAGCCAATGATTGCAGCGTTGGGCCGAAATGCACGGCCACTGCCAGAAACATGATGGCGGTAATAAGCTCAACCAATGGATAGCGCTTGGAAATAGGTGTTTTACAGGATGAGCAACGCCCCATAAGAAACAGATAGCTTATCAGTGGGATGTTTTCATAGGACTTTATCAGGTGGCCGCATTTCGGGCATTGCGAACGTGACCACACAATGTCTGGAGGCGGTTCAGACGATTCATCGCCGGTGCTTTCGATTTCAAGCAGTTCTTTGCACTGGCATCGCCAGTCATGTTCAAGACGTGCCGGGAGCCGCAATATGACGACATTGAGAAAAGAGCCTATCAGCAGCCCAAAAATGAACACCCCTGTCAGAAACAGGGGTGTGTTAGCTACGATCAATTCGAGCATTGAAGACTAAATGACAGCCGCCATCTTGAAGATCGGCAGGTACATGGCGATAACCATGGCGCCGACAATCACACCAATGAAAACAATAATGAGTGGCTCAAGCAGGCTGGATAATGCATCCACTGCATTATTGACTTCTTCTTCGTAGGCTTCGGCAACCTTCAAAAGCATTTCATCCAGCGAGCCGGCCTCTTCACCGATGGCCGCCATCTGGATAACCATGCTTGGGAATACGTTGGTCTGTTGCATGGCAAGCTGTAACTGATGGCCAACGGCAACATCTTCGCGGATACGGTTCGGATGCATCGTTGTATACAGCGTTACCGGTCGCTCCGGCTACAATTTTCAAAGCATCCACCAATGGCACACCCGCTGCAAACGTGATGGCCAATGTTCTGCAGAACCTTGCAATAGCTGACTTTTCAAGAATGTCACCGATAATCGGAATTTTTAAAGAAATCCGGTCGATGAAATGTGAAAACGGCCTGGATCGTTTCTTGGCCAGGAAAAAAGCTGTAATAAGAGCTATTACGCCAAACAAAACAAAAAGACCATTTGATCTTAACCAGCGACTGAGATCAATAATCGCTTGCGTGAAAGCCGGTAAGGCGGCGCCGAAACTGGCAAAGATGTCTTCAAACTGCGGAATCACATAAATTAGCAAAATAGCAGAAACAACAATGGCAACACCAATGACCGCAATTGGGTAATACAGTGCTTTTTTAATTTTGCCCTTGATGCTTTCAATACGTTCTTTGTAGGACGCAATTTCATCCAGAATGGTATCAAGTACACCCGCACTTTCACCCGCCTTCACGAGGTTAGTGAAGAGTTCATCAAACTGGCCAGGATGAGCACAAAGCGCTTCGTATAAACTACCGCCACCTTCCACTTCGGCCCGTATCTTATCCACCATGACACGCATGCGCGGATTCTTGACTCCGCCAGAAATGATCTGAAAAGAAGTCACCAATGGCACACCGGATTTCAACATGGTCGCTAACTGGCGACTGAAGACTGCAATCTCTTTTGCTGATATACGGCTGCCAGCGCCGCCAAATAGTGGTTTGGGTTTCTTCTTGACCCGGATAGGGTTGATTCCCTGGCGTCTCAGTTCTGCCCGCACCAGGTTGGGATTGGACGCGACCTGTTGACCTTTGAGTTTGACGCCGCGTTTATCGCGTCCTTCCCAAAGAAATGTGATGGGCCCTGCTTGTGTGACAGCCATAAACCTAGTCCTTGGTTACACGGTTGGTTTCAATCAAATCAGTTACGCCTTCAGCTACCTTGTAAAGGGCAGACCGGCGCAAGTCATTGATGCCTTCCTCTCTGGCTTGTTGGGCAATGCGCATCGCATTGCCTTCTTCCAATATTATTCTGGCTATAGTATCTGAAATTGGCATGACTTCAAATACACCACTTCTGCCTTTATATCCTGAATTGCACTCTGCACAACCCACGGGCTTATAAATTGTCAGGTTGTCGATTTCATCTTCTTTGAAGCCGGCCTGCAATAAAGCTTCCTTGGGCATATCATCCGGTTGCTTGCATTGGTGCAGGCGTCGCATCAAACGCTGTGCAATAACAAGGTTAACCGCGGAGGTAATATTGTAGGTCGGTACACCCATATTCATTAAACGGGTAATCGATTGCGGGGCGTCATTGGTATGGAGCGTTGAAAACACAAGGTGACCGGTCTGCGCTGCTTTGATAGCAATCTCAGCGGTTTCCAGGTCACGAATTTCCCCGACCATGATGACATCCGGATCCTGACGCAGGAAAGATCGCAGGGCGCGTGCGAATGTCATACCCTGTTTTGCGTTTTGCTGAACCTGGTTAATACCTGCAACCCGGATTTCAACCGGATCTTCAACGGTTGAAATATTACGTCCATCATCATTCAAAATATTCAGGGCGGTATAAAGCGTTACGGTTTTACCACTACCTGTCGGTCCGGTAACCAGGATCATACCGTAAGGTTTTGTCACAGAACTGTAAAAAGTCTCCTGCTGCGCCGTATCGAAGCCAAGACGCTCTATGCCTAATTGCGCACTGGAGGAATCGAGAATACGTAACACAACTTTCTCGCCGAACATGATCGGGCAGGTGGAGACACGAAAGTCGATAGATTTCTTACGTGACAGGTTCAGCTTGATTCGGCCATCCTGCGGAACACGTTTTTCAGCGATATCCAAGCCTGCCATTACCTTGAGCCTTGAAGACAATCGCCTGGACATCTGTATAGGTGGGGTTGCGGCTTGTATCAACACACCATCAAGGCGATAGCGAATCCGGTAACTTGCCTCGTAGGGTTCGAAATGAATATCGGAAGCACCTTTCCTGATCGCATCAAGCAAGACCTTGTTAATAAACCGGACAACCGGGGTTTCATCAACCGCCGGGTCAGATGAATCATCCTCCGTCAGGTCGGAATCAAGTTGATAACCAAGATCTTCCAGGCCCTCATCTTCAAAATCATCAAATACCGCCCCTGCGGCACCTTGTGCTTTTTCTATTGCCGCGTGGAGAAGATTAGGCGCAACGAGAATCGGTTCAACACGAAAGCCGGAACTGAATGATATTGCATCGATGACTTCCTGATCGGTCGGATCAGATACAGCAAGGAAAAGTGAATTGCCACGCAGATAGAGAGGAAATGCGTGATGCTTTTCAATCAGTCTCTCATCGACAAGACTGACTGGGGCAGTACTCAGATCAACAGCCCTGATATCGATAATGGGAACGCCGTACTCAACTGATGCTGCATTGATCAGAACTTCAGGGTCTAAAGCTTTGCTCTTGATCATCCAGGCAAGAACGGTAAGCCCGTTCTTGCCTGCATTTTCACTCGCGTCAAGAGCGACCTTGTCGTCCATCAGACCCTCAGCAACCAGCCTACGGGCAAAACCGTGTAATTGACCGGTTGGTTTTAGTTCTGTGTTCATATGCAGGTCACTCCTTGCTTCCTCTTTGCATTACACTTAAATGTTATCGATTGGCTTCCAGTTTCCAGGTTATAAAAGTACAATTACATTGGCTGCAATGATAGCAATTTAGCGGCAATGTTTACGATAAGCAACTTTTGAGACGCGTGTCTGAATTCAGGCAAATAATTCAAATTCTCAATTGTAAGGGCTATTTTATAACATTTCGGTTCTATAAGGCCTCATCATATAGTCCAATATGCAGCACGACTGGATTCGGAGTGCGATTTGAATCATCAAGATGTTTTGAGTAAAGCAATATAAAAAAGCCCCTGCATTTGCAGGGGCTTTTCTGACTTTGTCAAGTCAAGAACTACCTTATGACTGACGACAGGTAGATGGCAAATACTTATATGACGCAGACGTTTGTATTGCCACGCTGAGCACTGCCAATCCACGGCTCCTCCAGAGGCAGTTGGTGTCAGTAGCTGCGGTTCAATTTGCGCAGGTGTACTACCTGGGTTAATAGCAGTTTCATCTACGAGGATATCGAATGCACCGGTAGCATCGTCAGAATACGTAAACCCGTCACAGAACTGGCTTACACCAGCAGGGCCTGTTGTACCTGCTTCATCTTCATCTGCTGGCCAATTCACCTATTGTTTCGCAAAACTCTGAAATTGATAGCTTGGCGACTGCAGCGCCATTTACACATTCAGCCAACTTTCGCACGAATGGTGTAATCCTGATAAGCCGGTACGGCCAGTGCAACCAGGATGGCTACGATGGCGATAACGATCATCAGTTCGATCAGGGTGAAACCCTGTTGTATATTGCGTCTCATGTTTTTCACTATAATAACCCTCCAATGGTGGTTTGACGGACTGTTTAAAATAACTGTCGTGTTTTGACAGTCATTAACAGACTGTCGTTTAATCCCCTAATAACGCCAGGATGCACTTAGCTTTAATGCAAGTAACATGCCGACAATATTATTATCTTATAAAAACAGCGAGATGAGTGTATGGTTAGGTTTTCACATAAGCGCAAACACCTTGTAAAACGTCATAAAGTGACAAAATATGTCACTCGCTTTGTAATGGGAGAACGTTATAGCGGTATTCACAAACCCTGCCATCTTGCCAAAACCTGGGGACCATCGGACCGTAATGATTGGAATAGCTTGTTCTGTCTGGTAATACTGGATTTCAATTCGGAAGTCGCAAATAACAGCATGGCAGATTGCAGATAAAAAGTCCCGTCAACTGATACAAGTAGCCTGCTATATATTGGCGAGTCGGGTTGTAGCGGAATGCTTCCGGAAAGACTTAATGTCCATCCAGCTATCAGGATCATGGCTACCTGGCTTGCAGGCATGATCAGCAGACCGCTTAGACAGGCATGAATCACCCCTGCGATCAGGCTTATGGCCAGCATCGCCTTTAACGGTGAATCGGTTTGACTTGCTTTGTCTGAGGATTTGACGGTGTTTTAAAAAGCTGCAAGGCCAATTCTCATTGAAATCTGCAAGAATAAAACAAGAATATGCAGTAAACCCCCATTCACCCATAATCGGTGAGCAGGAAACTGTGCGGATGTGCCGGAAGTATGATTTTCACTGTCGCAGGCGTACCGGGTTGGACCAGAGCCTAAAACATGGGTGTTTGATTGCATCTTCAACCGAAAAGCGCCAAAGAGGTGCTCCGGCCCGAGGTATGCACCATGGTCTGCCTACCGAATTTGCGTAGAAGTCCCCAAGTTTGGACTCTGGCTTTGGAATCAGCACACCATTCGCAAACAAAACACCTGCGTAAATTACGATCCCGGCAAACAAACCCGCCCAGTTGAAACTTCAGCCAGAACTTGCGTTGTTCAGGCAACCACAAAGCAATAAAGAGCATGGCAACGACTAAACCAACGAAAGTACCTCGAGCAGCCAGCTGCTATAACCAGAAACCACTGCATTCCAAGTAACACCATACAAGTCAATTTTATCCATCGCCTTGTCCGGAAAAAGCAAAGGTATTGCAGCAAGGATGGGTATGGACCAGGTTTGGAGTTGGTTGTAAAAACGCGGGTGTGCGAAATGCATCAAATGCCTGGTTGATAGCTCGAATTCAAATCCGAAAACCCACCCCGCAACAAAACCCATGAACTCCTGGACGGCCACCGCAAAGCCCATCGCGGCCAGTAACAATACAGCCCACTTGTCAAAGCGCCCACCCGAAAGCTCTCGACTGGCGGCGGTGACGGCAATCAATATCATCATGACAAACAACATCGAAACATCGACCAGGGCATAGGCGGGGTGTTCGAGCCTTAGCGAAGAGATAACACCGATGAGGAAGAAGAGACCCAAAGCGTAGCGGTTCAATCACCGACAGCCGGCCCAATTGCGCACACGTTGCGATACGTAGCGGGGCCCAGGCTACGGCAAAAATCATGATTGCCGCAAAAAGCGCCAACTGGAGTACACGCTTGGCGTCAAAAACGGATAAAAAACCGAGAGGATAAAACGCAGAGGTGATAACCAGGTATAAACCGAGCGAAATAACAACCGCTAAAGCAAGGCTGCCTGTCTTGTTCAACGCTGCAGAATCCACCCGTGACACGCTAAACGTTTAGTCGATATCAAACTTTTTCAGCTTGTAACGAAACGACCGAAAGCTGATACCCAGCGACTCGGCCGCGCGGGTCTTGTTGTAACGTGCCTTTTCCAATGCGTCTTCAAGCATCTTTCTTTCAATGTCCTCGATATAGGTATCGAGGGTCTGTTCATCATCACGTCCGGAAACGGACGGGTCCTGTTTCTTGATGGTCACGTGCTCCAGCATCAGGTCGTCAACGCCGATGGTGTTGTTCTCACACATTGTAATAGCGCGTTGCAGGATGTTGATCAGTTCCCTTACATTGCCGGTGTAGTGATGGTTTTTGAGTGCGGCCATGGCTTCCGGCGAAATAACCGGTGCGCTTGATTCGTCCCATTGCTCGGTAATTTCTTTCAGGAAACGTTTTGCCAGTTGCTCTATGTCACTTCTGCGTTCACTCAGCCCAGGCATATGCAGTTCGATCACATTAAGGCGGAAAAACAGGTCGCTGCGGAACTTGCCCTCTTCAACCAGTGGCCGTAATTGCTGGTGCGAAGCACTGAGAATACGTACATCAACGGGTACTTCCTTGCGGGCGCCCACCGGCAGAACGGCTTTTTCCTGTATCGCCCTTAATAGTTTTACCTGCATGCTTAACGGCAAATCGGCCACTTCGTCAAGCAGCAGGGTGCCGCCATCGGCAGCCTGGAATAAACCTTCCTTATCGGTTCCGGCACCGGTGAAACTGCCTTTCAGATGGCCAAAAAACTCGCTTTCCATCAATTCGGTTGGAATGGCGCCGCAGTTCACCGGCACAAACGCCTGGTCGGCACGTGGGCCGAGGTCATGTATCAGCCGTGCGGCCAGTTCTTTACCCGAACCGGAATCGCCGGAAATCATCACGGGCGCCTGGCTGCGTGCCAGTTTCCTGATCATGGCCTTGCATTTTTGGATGGCTTCGGAGTTGCCGGTCAGTTTTTCCATCTTGTCATCGACAAAAGGGCTGTCATCGTCGGCATCCGAGTCCTCCCGAGGGGTTTCTTCGCTGCGCAATTTGAGTGCCGTGTTGACCAGCTTTCTCAGTATGGACAAATCCACGGGCTTGGAGACAAAGTCGAAGGCGCCAATTTTCAGTGCCATCACGGCGTCTTCAACCCGGCCGTGCGCGGTGATGACGGCTGCGGGTAATTGCGGATGATCCCGGGCAATCTCCCTTACAAGATCAAGGCCGTTGCCATCCGGCAGGCGCATATCGGTAAGGCAGAAGCTGAAACTTTGTTTTGCCAGCTCGCGTCTTGCCACGCCCAGGTCTTCGGCGGTGGTAACCTGCAGACCCATCCTGGACAGGGTGAGATCCAGTAATTCCCGGATATCGGGCTCATCATCAACAACTAATACGTGATGTTGCATTGCGCTTTACCTGTTTCCTTTTCGATTTCCCGGGTATTCACTACTTAAGTGCCCTTGCTTTTTCGCTCCGCGCCAGCGCTAAGCGTATGTGAAAGCGGGAGTAACTGCCAAGTACGGAGTCTACAGTAAGTTCAGACTGATTAACCTCACAAAGTTGCCTGGCGATATACAAACCGAGACCGGAACCCTGTTTGTGCGTGGTGAAGAAGGGTTCAAAAATTCGCTTCATGTTGCTGTCCGGTATGCCCGGGCCGTTATCTTCAACCGTAATCACGCAATAGCCTGTCTTGGGCAGGTGCTTCATTGAAAGTATCACCTGTGGCATTGCGGCATCGAGACGCGCATGCCGGTTGGCATTTTCCAGCAGTTTCCACACGGCCTGGTGCAACTGGCTTTGGTCAAATAAAACCAGTGTTCCATCCAGTTCCGGGCTGATATCCAGCGTCAGGCGTATGCCGGGTAGCGAGTTTTTGGTTTCTATTGACATTTCTTTCAGGAACGGCACGAGCTCAAAAATATCAGGCCGTGATTTTTCATGTCGTGAAAGCTGCAGGATATTTTCAACAATACCGTTCATTCTGCCCGATTGGGTGTGGATGATATCCACCAGGCGCAGGTCGGATTCGGCAATTTCATCCGATTCCTCGAGCAACTGTGCAGCATGGCTTATGGCGGCCAGCGGGTTGCGGATTTCATGTGCAATACTGCCGGAGAGGTTTGCCAGCAAATGGGCTGACATTTCCACGGCACGTTGTGAAATCACCTCGTTATCTTCGAGAAATATCAGCACACTGATACCCGATCCCTCGGGCAGGGCAACAAACTTGGGCACCACGCGGGCCTGGCTGCCATACATGGTCATCGGGGCAATTTCGACTGTCGCGTTGTCATGCCAGTCACCCAGTGCCCGGTTGAGCTGGGGGGAGATTCTCGACAATATCCGCTGGTCGGCTTTTGGAGAGCCCAGCAGGAACCAGGCCGATTCATTCATCAACTGAATTCGGCCATCGGCATCCACGGCCAGCACGCCGTTGCGCATGCGGCGGATGACCAGTTCGTTCACCTGCTCCATGCCGGTCAGCTGAACAGCCTGTCGCTCTGCGGTCAAACGGTAATCCTTCAGCCAGCGCGCCAGCAGGTTTCCGACGATTGTCGCGCCAAATGTCGTGGCTCCGTAAACACCGGCCTGTATCAGCTGTGTTGGTGTTTCATCCTGGCTTAACCAGCCAAACAAAGACTGACCGATAAACGTCATCGTGATCAACGATGCGCAGAACAAGGCAAGCCGCAGTGGCAGTAATACGGCTGCGGTGGCGCTGGTGAAAATCAGCAAGATGGCTATGCTGCTTTCCAACCGGCCAAAAACGCAAAGCAGGATGGAAAGGAAAAGAATGTCGGTGAACAAAGTTGCCAGTACGATGGGATAGGGGTTGGTCTTTCGCCGCCGGATATCGAAGGCCAGGAAAACCGCCATGACAAAATAGGAGAGCAGCGCCGTGCCGCCAATCGCACTCCTGTCGAAGACGAAAGGCGCTACGACCATGTCGGTAAACAATGTGAATAACAGGATCAGGCTGATCAACAGCCTGAAGATGCTCAGATAGGAGATAACCCGGTGGGTTAGCGCCTCGGGAAGTGGGAAATTTGAGAAAAATGTCTTTTGGCTCATTTTTTCCTTGCAGATGTTAAGAAACCAAAAATGCAGCCCGGTTTTTTTCGGTATCCATTGGGCGTCTGCCACCCGCTGCAGTATATCACCCGGTAATTGGTTCAGCTTGCCTTTGCTTTAAATTCCGTTTCAGGGGAAAATACCTTCTTTTTGGCCAAGTACAGAATTAGTACAGTTCAAGGGTTTCGAATCAGCCATTTTGTGAAGGAGTAAGCATGAATTTCCATGAATACCAGGCGAGAGAATTGTTCGCCAGTTACGGAGTACCTGTCCCCGGAGGCGCAGTAGCACGTACGCCTGATGAGGCAGTCCTGGCGGCACAGGGCCTAGGCGGCCGAGTATGGGTCGTTAAAGCACAGGTGCATGCGGGCGGTCGCGGCAAGGCCGGTGGTGTCAAGCTGGTTCGTTCTCTCGATGAGGTCAGGGCTGAAACCGATCGCATGCTGAATATGAAAATCAGCACCTACCAGACCGGTGGCCGGGCTTTACCGGTCGATTCGGTGATGATCGCCGAGGCGACGGAAATTGCAAGCGAGCTTTATCTTTCCATCCTCATCGATCGTGTCAATCGTTGTGTCACGTTCATGGGTTCAGCTTCCGGCGGTATGGATATCGAGAAAGTGGCCGCCACGGATCCGGACAAAATCGTCTCGGTTCACGTGGACAACACCGCTGGTTTCCAGGCCTTCCAGGGCCGCCAGATGGGTTTTGGCATGGGGCTTTCGGCAAAGCATGTCGGTCAATTGACCAAGATCATGTCGGCGCTTTACCGTTTGTTCATGGATAAAGACCTGAGTCTTTTAGAAGTTAATCCGCTGATTATTGATGGCGCAGACAATCTGGTCGCGCTGGATGCCAAGATCAACGCCGATGAAAACGCCCTGTTCCGGCATCCTGACCTGGCGGCGATGCGTGATGAGGCGCAGGAAGACCCAACCGAAGCGGCAGCAAGCCGTCATGGCCTGAACTACATTACCCTCGATGGCAACATTGCCTGCATGGTGAATGGCGCGGGGCTGGCCATGGCTACCATGGATGTGGTCAAGCTCAATGGTGGTGAGCCGGCCAATTTCCTTGATGTCGGTGGCGGCACCACCGCGGAGCGCGTTAAAGAGGCCTTCAAGATCATTCTTTCCGGGGATAACGTTGAAGCGATACTGGTGAACATATTCGGCGGCATAGTCCGTTGCGACCTGATCGCCGAGGGTATCATTGCCGCCGTGCAGGAAGTCGGTGTGAATGTGCCGGTGGTCGTACGCCTGGAAGGCACACTGGTTGAAGAGGGTAGGAAATTGCTGGCCGAAAGCGGTCTTACCATTATTCCTGCAAGCGATTTGAATGATGCCGCGAAAAAAGCAGTTGCGGCAGCCAACAAGAGTGAGGTGGCCCAATGAGCGTTCTGGTTAACAAGGATACAAAAGTCATTTGCCAGGGGTTTACAGGCAGCCAGGGTACCTTTCATTCCAAACAGGCCATCGAGTACGGCACTCAACTGGTTGGCGGTGTAACACCGGGTAAAGGCGGGCAGACACACCTGGACCGGCCGGTTTTTAATACCGTCGCCGAGGCAGTGGCTGAAACCGGTGCTGATGCATCCGTTATCTATGTGCCACCACCGTTTGCCGCTGATGCCATTCTCGAAGCGGCCGATGCGGGTATCAGGGTTATCGTTGCGATTACCGAGGGCATCCCCGTGCAGGACATGATACGGGTGAAGGCGGTTCTCGAAAACATGCCGGATACGTGGCTGGTTGGCCCCAATTGTCCCGGTATTATTACACCTGGCGCATGCAAAATTGGCATTATGCCCGGGCATATCCACAGCGCCGGAAAAATCGGCGTGGTTTCACGTTCAGGTACGTTGACCTATGAAGCCGTCTACCAGACCACCCAGGCTGGCCTCGGCCAGACCACGGTGATCGGTATCGGTGGCGACCCGATCCAGGGTATGAATTTCATCGATTGCCTGCGGCTGTTCCAGGATGACCCGCAGACCGAAGGTATTATCATGGTCGGCGAAATCGGCGGCTCTGCCGAAGAGGACGCAGCTGAATTCATTACCCAGTATGTGACCAAGCCGGTTGTCGCCTATATCGCCGGTGTAACCGCACCTCCGGGCAAGCGCATGGGCCATGCCGGTGCGATTATCGCAGGTGGAAAGGGCACGGCAGCAGCCAAGTTCGAGGCGTTGGAAGCAGCGGGTGTCACCACCGTTCGCTCTCCGGCCGATCTTGGTAATGCGATTCAGAAAAAACTCTGATGCCAGGAGTTTGCCGGGCCGATCCCGGCAAGTTCCACGCGTTTGTAACCTGCCCGTATTGACGGGCAGGTTCATCTCCATCCCATTCCCATTCTCATGATTAAAATCGCCCTGGCGCAACAGGATTTCCCGGTGGGTAATATGACCGGTAATCTCGCACGTGCGCGCAAATGCATTGCTTCAGCGATTGAAAAAGGTGCAGATGTTATTTTGTTCCCCGAGATGGCCATCAGTGGTTATCCAGCGGAAGACCTGTTGCTGCGTCCCGGGTTCATGCGTCGTTGTCACGAGGTGATGGGCGAACTGGTCGCGGGGGTACAGGGTATCGATGTTGTAGTCGGCCACCCCTGGATGGTGGGTGATGAGCGCTTCAATGCGGTTAGCTGGGTGCGTGACGGGGTGGTGCTCGGGCGGTATTTCAAGCAGCAATTACCCAACTACGCGGTATTCGATGAGCGCCGTTACTTCACGCCGGGTAATCAGCCCCTGGTAATAGATATAAAAGGTGTATCTATCGGGGTTATTGTTTGTGAAGACGCCTGGGTGAAAGGCCCGGCTTCAACCTCAAAAGCTGCCGGCGCCGAACTGTTGCTGGTGCCCAATGCATCGCCTTACCGTGATGACAAGCTGGCAGTGCGCCTTAAGGCATTGTCCGAGCGCCACCGGGAATGCGGCCTGCCGGTGGTTTATGGCAACCTCGTCGGTGGCCAGGATGAGTTGGTGTTTGATGGCCGCTCCATGTTGATGAATGCCGGCGGCGGTTTCAGCATCCTTCCCGATCCCTGCGATGAGGGTTTGCCGGTCGCCTGTTTTACACCGGAAACGGGTGAGCTGTGGTTTGAAGGCTGTGAAGACCGGTCCGGTCTGGATGCGCCTGCGGTTTTGCAGGGTGAAAACACCACCGCCTGTATTTACACGGTGCTGGTACGTGGCCTGAAAGACTACATCATTAAAAACGGCTTCACCGATGTGGTGCTTGGTTTATCCGGTGGTATCGATTCCGCCCTGACGCTGGCCCTCGCGGTCGATGCTTTAGGCCCCGAACACGTCCATGCGGTGATGATGCCAAGCCGGCATACCTCGGAACTGAGCCTGGTGCTGGCCCGTGAACAGGCGGAAATGTTAAGGGTTGCTTACCGTGAAATCCCGATCGAGCCGGCCTTCGGGGCTTTGCTCGGTTCCCTGGAAGCATCATTTGAGGGTTGCAAGGCAGATGTTACCGAGGAAAACCTGCAGGCCCGGGTGCGTGGTAATTTGCTGATGGCCTTATCCAACAAGTTTGGCTGGATGGTGTTGGCAACGGGCAACAAGAGTGAGCTTGCTGTCGGTTACAGTACGATTTACGGCGATATGTGCGGTGGTTTTTCCCCGATCAAGGATTGCCTGAAAACCCGCGTCTATGAACTCAGCAGTTACAGAAATACACTCTCAGCCGCGATTCCCCAGCAGGTCATCGACCGTGCGCCCTCCGCCGAACTGGCACCGGGGCAACTGGATCAGGACAGCCTGCCGGAATATGAACTGCTGGACCAGATCTTGTATCACTACATAGAACAGGACTGGTCGATCGCCGATATTGTCAATGCGGGTTTTGAAGAAACGGTGGTGCGCCGCGTGGCCGCCATGGTTATCAGGAATGAATACAAACGGCGCCAGGGGGCATCGGGTGTGCGGATTACATCTAAGGCGTTTGGGCGTGACCGGCGTTACCCGATCACCTCGGGCTGGCATGAAGAAAGTATCAAAAAAACCTGACCGGCTCCTAGTCCTTACCGAACGGCCACAGGTAATTCCAGAAGCTCTTTTTGTCATCACCCACCAGGTAGGGGTGGTCAGGGTAGTTCAAAGCCAGCACTTTCAAGGTATCTTCCGCCAGTTCCGGTAAGCCCATCTCGGTATAGCTTACATGCAGGATTTCGAGCGCATCACCCAGTTCAGGAGAGCCGGGGTAGTTTTCGATGGCATAGCGGGCGCGCGCGGCCGAGGCCACATAGGCCTTGCGACGCATGTAATAGCGGGCGACATCCAGCTCATAGAAGGAAAGGTTGTTGCGCAAAAACACCATGCGCTGGCGGGCATCGGGTGCATAGCGGCTATCCGGGAAGCGCCGGATCAGTTCGTCAAAATCCCGGAACGACTCTCTCGCCGCGGTCTGGTCGCGGTCACGTACACGCGAAGGCATCATGCGCTCCATAAAACCCACGCGTTGCTCATAATTGGTCAGGCCGCGGATATAATACGCGTAATCCACGTTGGGGTGGCTGGGGTAGGTACGGATAAAACGGTCAGCAGTTGATAGCGCTGCTTCCGGGTTGCCGCCCTTGTGGTAGGCATAGGCCAGCTCCAGCTGGGCCTGCTCGGTGTAGCGGCCGAATGGATAGCGTGTGGCAAGCGTCTGGTATCCATTGATGGCCCGCCCCCAGTTTTGCGATACCAGGTAGCCCTTGGCGGCTTCATACATTTCCTCGGCGCTGCGGCCATCCTCGATATCCTTGTCTTTCTTGCAGCCTGAAACCGTGACCAGCATCAGCGTGGCCAGTGCTGCAACGAGCAGCCTGGAAAACTTTGGGAACCTGGGATAAAGCGGGGATGAGAACATTATTGGGCCTGGCGAAATACAGAAGGCGGAATGATAGCGAAAAAGACAAATTAAAACCATAGAATACAGCCGTGCGATAATACTAAAAAGAATTTGCGGAAAATAAATAATGCCCAAGCATATCAGTTTAAGCCAGCAGGTCAGTGAAGATTCGGCAGGGGTGCGGCTGGATCAGGCGGCTGTTGAATTGTTTCCTGACTTTTCCCGGGGGCGCTTGCAGCAGTGGATCAAGAAGGGCGAACTGACCATCGATGGCAAGCAGACCAAGCCCAGCACGCGCGTGACGGGTGGCGAAAACCTGCGTATTGAAGCGACGATGGTATCCGAAGGTGAAGTTGAACCGCAGGATATCCCGTTGGATATCATTTTCTCCGATAAGCATTTGCTGGTAGTTAACAAGCCCGTTGGCCTGGTGGTGCACCCCGCTGCGGGTAACTGGGAAGGGACTCTGCAAAACGCCCTGTTAAATTTTGATGCCGAACTCGATACCTTGCCGCGTTCGGGCATCGTGCACCGGCTCGACAAGGACACCAGTGGGGTCATGGTGGTCGCGCGCAGCCTGAAGGCGCACGCCAGCCTGGTCAACCAGCTGCAATCCCGTAGCATGAGCCGTGTCTACGAGGCAGTGGTAAAAGGTGAAATACCTCCGGCTGGCACCATAAGCGCCAGCATCGACCGCAACCCGCGTGACCGCAAAAAAATGGCCGTCCGTGAAGGTGGTAAAACCGCCACCAGCCATTACCGGCTGATACAGCGTCTACCCGGCACCAGCCATGTTGAAGTTTCGCTTGAATCAGGCCGGACCCACCAGATACGTGTGCACATGACGCATATGGGCTACCCCATCGTCGGTGACCCGCTCTATGGCCGCGGGCCCATCAAGCAAAAAGGCCTGCCTGCATCCGCTATCGAGGCCATCAACGGTTTTCCGCGCCAGGCCCTGCATGCCAGGACATTGAAGTTGATTCATCCTGAAAGTGAAGAGTTGTGCGAGTTTCACGCGCCGCTGGCAGATGACATGAGCGAACTGATCGCAACACTTAAACATGCGATGAGCAATGGCTGAGCGGCCCGAAATTGAGCTGATCCGGCCGGATTGGCCGGCACCCGCAAATGTCCACGCTTTTACCACGACCCGTAACGGCGGTTTTAGCCGGGGCCCGTGGAGCAGCCTGAACCTGGGTAAAAGTTGCGGCGATGATCCGCAGCACGTGGAACAGAACCGCCGTTTAATTTTGAGCTTACTGCCTTGCGAGCCGCGCTGGTTAAACCAGTCTCATGGGGTAAACGTGGCTGACTGTAACAAGACCAACGGCCCCGCAACAACGGCCGATGCCATTGTCAGCCGTAAACCGGGGCAGGTGTGTTCGATATTGACTGCAGACTGCCTGCCGGTGCTTTTTTGCAACCGGTCGGGAACCCGTATCGCCGCCGCGCATGCCGGCTGGCGCGGGCTGGCAGCCGGTGTACTCGAGGCCACGGTTTTGGCCATGGGGTGCGAACCAGATGAACTCAAGGCCTGGCTGGGCCCCGCGATTGGGCCACAGGCTTTTGAAGTGGGCAAAGACGTTTATGACGCATTTGTAAACCTGCACCCCGATAACGCTACCGCGTTCAAACCGCACCGCGACCGCTGGCTGGCCGATCTTTACCAGCTTGCACGGCTTGCGCTTGCCAGGGCAGGTGTTACGCAGGTCTCGGGCGGGCAATACTGCACTTACCTGGAAAAGGACCGGTTCTTTTCATACCGCCGCGATGGGCAGACTGGCAGAATGCTGACGGCGGTCTGGCTGGGCTGATCGTGGGCAATCCTTTTAGCTTATGAGTAAGCCAAAAACAGCACGGATTGTGAAACTGGTCGTCAAGTTTCTTGTTTCCGTCTCAATTATCGCCTACCTGTTCTCAAAAGCAGACCTGAAGCTGGTATTGGAGAAAATGAAAACAGCCGATCCGTGGCTGGTGTCCGTTGCTGTGGGTCTGTTATTCGCCCTCGTGCTTCCGCAGGCATTGCGATGGCAAAAGATACTGGCAGCCTCCGGCGCACACTTCAAATACACACTGGCCATGGGAACGACGATGGTGTGTATGCCCACCGAGTCGGCGATTTCTCTTTCGCTGGGTTTTGGCCTGGCCTTTCTGTTAGCGAGCCTGCCCGGTGGTATTGCCTGCTGGCTGATGCACCACGAGGTTCCTCGAACCGACTGAGCGGCGGGCAGCGCAAAACCGCGTTCTGCTGAATGGCAAATGCCCTCTCCTGATTTCCCGGCCTGCACGTATTCGAGCGTATATCTGACAACAGTCGTCGCAGTTCACCAGCAGACGTCCCAATGCACTGACAAGCAAAATAACAACTGAAAAGAATTTGCCGGATGGCTTCCTGTCACCGGCAGGAATCTAAGGGGGATTCTCATGTTTCAGTGGTTAACGGCGGGTGATGCCTGCATCAATACAGATCGCGTTAAAAATGTGGCCAGGCCGGGATTATCCGGCTGGGTTTTGCTGGTTTTACTCGTGTTTCAAGTCCCGGGTATTGTGGTTGCGGGCCAGTCGGCTCCTGGCTGGACGGTACCGCTGTACCAGGTATCAGGCGATGGCTACGCGACGCTCGCCTGGGAAGCGGAACAGCGTGAAAACTCAGGGCTATACAAGATCACTGAAACGTTTGGAAATGAGGTAAGTATTCACTATACCGAATCAACCCGTTTACGGGCCAGGCGAGCAGCGCCGGGTAAGTACGGCTTTGTGCTGCAGCACTGTGTGAAAGCCAATGCAAGCACACCGGATTGCGGCGACGCTTCTGATCCGCTGACCCTGGTGGTGAACGAAGTGCCACCTACCGCTTTACTGGATGAGTTAAACGTTGAGAAGCTACCGATTAACACGGATTTGAATACGAGCGGTGGTCCGGGCCAAATGCAACCCGGTCATTGGTATAACCCGGCGAAGAGCGGCCATGGCTGGAGTTTTTACTGGTCCAACCGCCTGGCGCTTGCGCAGGATGACCCCCTGTTTGGCAACAACTACGACCTGGTCGGTATCTGGTATACCTTCGAGGCCAAATATTTAGGGGCTGCTGCGGGCTGTAGTGCCTGCCCGCCGGTCACAGGCGCCTACCGCCCGGTCGCCCTCAAGCTCAGGGCGGTATCGACCGGGCTGGACTCCTATGGCGGTAGCCTGTTTGTCAGCAGGGACGATGGCAGCGAGATCTGGGTCGGCAGCGCCGATGTCATTTTCGGCGCCAACAACGCCAGTGCAACCATCAACTGGAGTGCAAGCTTTAAAAAGGAAAGCCTCTCCGGCTCCGATCCGCTGGTGTTACTGCTGGGTTCTGACCCTGCGAAAACCAACGACATTTCCCACTACAGCGGTTTATGGCAGCGTAACGGTGATGACCGCTACCTGGTTGTGACAAACATCGGTGGTATTGCGGAGGTCGAAACACTGGTCTTTCATGACGATGCCGGCGACCCGACCTGGGTTCAGGCGGTTATTGGCGGTTCAGCTGTTTCAAACTCCACCAATTTTTGCCTGGCCTTCCTGCGAGAGGGTTATTCACCGCAGTCCGGGCCGCCAACGGGTTGGTCACAGGGCTGGTATATGTCAGGTTGCGATCCCGCACAGGCCGTGGACACATCCAACCGTAACGGTCGCCGCTATTTCTCTGGTCTGGAACATGAATACTACTGGGCGGATTTCACCTTGCCCGGTACCGCATATTCATCCGGTTCGATCAGTATCGGCAGTAGCGCCGCACCCGTTCAGCTGGAAAAAACAGCGAATTTTCACGGGGTAAGCTACCAATATGCCGGTGGTTCATCGTGTGAGTTAACGGGTGCATCCTCGAGATGCGATGTGCTTCTCACCTGGTATACGGACGGAAATTATCCGGATGCGACGGTCTACGCGCATGATGTTTCGAACAATACCTACAACAAGGTGGCAACGTCCACCCAGGCGGCCATGGTTGATATCCCTTTTGGATTATCCGTTGCGGGTGTGTACGAGTTTGAATTACACATGGGTGATAACCCGCAAACAACATTGATGGCGAGATCGGGTGCATTCACCGTCACTGAAAATGTGATCGGCCCCCAGCCTGAAACACCACCCGAACCGGCTTCACCACCCAATATGAGCGCCAGCAGCAGTTCCTCGAAAGTAGGGGCCACGGCGGGATCGTTCCGGGTGGTTGAGTCAGGCAGCGCAAGCTACAGCGTACCGATACTCACGGCGCCGGCCAGTGGTGGTGTTGCGCCGCAGGTATCACTGAACTACAACTCGCAATCCGGTAATGGCGAGGTGGGTGTCGGCTGGTCGATCGGCGGCGTCTCAGCCATCTCGCTGTGCCCGCAGACCATCGAACAGGACGGCATCTCCGGCTCGCGGGGTATAAAACTGGATGGCACAGACCGCTTCTGCCTGGATGGCCAACGGTTGGTCGTAGACCCTTCCAGCGGTGAATACGGTAAGAACGGAACCCGCTACCGCACGGAAATCGACAGTTTCGCCCGCATCACCTCCTACGGTATGGCCGGCAACGGCCCGGCCTGGTTCAAGGTGGAACGCAAGGACGGCTCGGTGCTCGAGTATGGCAACAGCTCCGATTCCCGCATCGAGGCCCGTGGCGCCGCCAACCCGGCAAGCGTATCTACCTGGGCGCAGAACCGCTTTGAGGACCGTGCCGGCAACTACATTCTTTACAGTTATCTTGAGAAACGGCACGGGTCCGGTCGCCTTCGTATTACAGGCAATTGACTACACCGGCAATACCCGTGCCGGTACCTCGCCGAGTGCACGCCTGTCTTTCGCGTATCGTGAACGTAGTTCCGCGGAGGATCTGGCTTACAGCTACTTTGCGGGTGTTCAGGTGGAACAGCGCCAGTTGCTGCAAAGCATACGCTCTCAGGGGCGGCTCAATGCGGGCAGCCCGCTGGAGGACCTGCGTTTTTATGAGCTCAGTTACGAGCAGGACGGGGTAGGGCGAAACATACTGACCAGCCTGACCGAATGCCGGTCCGTCAGTCGCAGCATTTGCTATCAGCCCACACGTTTTGGCTGGTTGAAGAGTGAGTCAAAAATAGACTTGTTCGGAACGGTACAAAATGGACTATTGCCAAGATCGACATTGGCAGGCCTGCTGCTGGCAGATGTCAGTGGTGACGGCAGACCGGATCTGCTTTATACAAAGCTCAAAAGGGGGAACTATTTTTTATACGTCTCCGAAGCGACCGCCAGTGGCAGTTTCACCGGATGGACGACAAGCCATGAACTACCTGAAAAAGCGGATGGTAGCCCGCCCCGGGTATTGGCCATTGATATCAACTCCGATGGAATACAGGACGTCATCTACGCTGACTACGAGAGAAACTCCAAGGACTATACGTGGGTCGCGTTGATCTCGGATGGCAATGGCTTTTCTGCCGAACACCGGCTGAACCCCGGGCATCGCTTTTTCCTGGCTGATGAGGAACTGGAATCACGCTTCCAGGTGATGGATTTTAACGGTGATGGTTTAAGCGACATCCTGCATGCGCATACCGATGTGTACGGTGAGACCTGGCAGTTAACGGTGCTGCTTAAATGAAACCGCAGCCGGTGGCAGTCCGGCCTTTTCAGCGTCGATTGAGGTTGATGTCGCCAATACGGACCTGTTTCCGTTCGATAACTCCCGGGTCTGGGATATCGATATCAGGCCGCCTTTTTTCGAGTGGATCACCGACGACTTTGGAGAACATGAAATCCCCGATGCCCGAATATTTGATTTCAATGGAGATGGTGCAGTTGACCTGCTGTTGAAAGTGTGGCGCAACTATCGCCGATGCGTTTCAAACTGCCCGCCACCGGCGGGTACTGGTTCCGGAAGTGGCTCCGGCAGTGATTTGGACCCGGTCTATGAATACAGGTTTGCCTCCTTCTGGGTGCTGATGGAATCCAACGGCCAGAATGCCTTCACCCGTCACAGTATCGTGGCAGTGGGTGATGACTGCACCCTGGCAATTGTTTGCCAGGATTCGGATTATGACGGCCTGCCCCGCAGCGGCCATGTATGGCCGGTCGATATCAATACCGATGGCCTGGCTGATCTCGCCTGGGGTGATACGCGTGGATACTGGTACTTCCGGCTCAATACCGGCAAGGGGTTTAGCGCTGCCGAACTGATTGGCCAGGTGCCCGAAGGCACCAACAAGCTGGCACGCTTCGAAGACTGGAACGGTGATTCATATCCCGATTTGATCTACCCTTCCGGCATACTCAATGCCAATGCCCGGTGGCTGATAAATCAGAACCACTTCGGTCGTGCATTTGCGGCAGTCAGTAATACGCTTGGTGCCGGCGGGCAATGTCGGGGGTGAGGGTGTAGACCCGATAGAAAATGATTCCAGCATATTTGCTGATTTTAACGGCGATGGCAAAACCGACCAGTTGCTAATCAACAACAACAAAAACGGCGAAATCCTCTCCGCATCAATACGCAAGGGCATGAACGTCAACGGCAGTCGCGCCGTGGCACCCGCTAATGTGATCACTTCGATTACAAACGGTTTTGGTGCGGAAACGAAAATTGTTTATAAGCCGCTGACCGATGGTAGTGTTTACACACGGATGATTGACTCAGTTAACGCGGACTGGGGTCAAGGCTCGGCGGTATACGACATGATCGCACCGGTCTATGTGGTGAGTCGGGTGCAAAACAGTGCGCCGGTTTTTAACGATCCGGATGCGAGCAGCGAGGTTCAGTATCACTATGTCGGCGCCAAGTTACAGGCGGGCGGACGTGGTTTCCTCGGTTTCGGCGAAGTGATTTCCTATGATCCGCAAACGAAAATCCGAACCAACAGCCGATACCGGCAGGACTTTCCATTCATAGGTATGCTGCTTGATACCACCCGTGTTTCAAACGCAGCCGGTTCAAGGTTCAGCCCGGTCAGCGATACTTCGACAAATGATCCCAATAACTGGGGAACGGTCAGCAGTTCGACATCTTTCCCGACAGGGGTGAGCGGTACACCTCTCGGTTATGTATTAAACCAATGGGCGTCACGAAGCACCACAGGCAACGCAATATTTCAACATGTAACCGGTTCCATAGAGCTCCGCTATACACTCCAGGGCAGCTTTGACAGCAAGCAACTGGTCAGCAATTTCTACGACGCGTATGGCAATGAAACTTATACAAGCACTTCAATCTACGCCACAAACGGGAGCATTTTCGCCCGCGAGACGACGAGCAACACCTGGTCCATCAACGAGAGTAACTGGCGCATCGGTCAGCTTTCAGCGAGCAGCGTAACGTTTTCACGAGCAGGCAAGCCATCGATCACCCGTCAGTCCCGTTTTGCCTACGAATCTGTATCCGGTATCCTGAACCAGGAAATTACTGATCCATACAGTAACGATCTCAGGGTCACGACCGATTACCTGCTTGATAAATTCGGCAATCGTACGCAGACAACGGTAACTGGCGCCAATATGCCTGCACGTAAATCGAAAGAGCGGTATGACAGCTTAGGAAGGTTTGTCACCGAAAGCCTGAATACTTTCAACCACGTTACCCAAAAAACAAATGCCCGGGATGTGTTCGGGAATCCACTTGAAGTGGAAAACATCGATGGTGTTCTTACCATCGCTGCCGCAGATCACATGGGAAAACCATTCGCAAGCTTCACCGAAACCGGCGCCTGGAGCAAGATAAGGAATTACAGCGGGACAGGCAATAATTGCCCGCTTGAGACGGCTTACCATACTGTGACTACAAGCGGCGGTGGTGCGGCCCAGGTCCATTGCTATGATCTTACGGGCCGCAAATCCCGCACCGCTGTAGAAGGGCTGGATGGTTCCTATATCTACACAGATCAGTACTACGATGCGTCCGGTCGGATCTCAAGGATATCCGAGCCCTATTTCGCCGGGGCCACCCGCCATTGGAACTTCACCGGCTATGATGACCTGGGACGGATTACCGGTGTAATAAGCGCCGGTGGTGATGATCTCTCGCAGGATTACGATGGCCTTGCCGCTAATCAATGTGTTGCGGCGGCACCACGCGTAACGCTCATCAGCAACGGGCTGAATCAGAAGCGCGTTGAGATAAGAAATGTTAAAGGGGAAACCGAGGCGGTATACGACGACCAGTGCGGTTTGGTCAGCTATGAATACGATGCGCTTGGCAACCTATCAAGGGTGACCGGTGCGGATAGCGAAAGCGTCACGATGACCTATGACATTGCCGGACGTAAAACCGCAATGAATGACCCGGATAAAGGCCATTGGCAATATGCTTATAACGCCCTTGGTGAGCTACGCCGCCAACTGGACAGCAAGAACCAGGCGATCGATTTCACCTACGACGCTTTGGGCAGGCTTACCGAACGCCGGGAACTCACCGGCGTGTCCAGCCTCGCGGATGCTTTTTTTACCACCCTCAACCGTGAATCGAGCGCCTATTCGACCGACAGTCCGGGCAAAGGCCAGCCTGTTTCGGTGACCTATCGAAGTGGTTCGTCGGGTGCAGTATTGCACAAAAAAGAGTTCACCTATGACGGCTATGGGCGCAGCGATCTGGTCACTACGACCATCGGTGCGGAACAGTTTGTTCAGCAAACGACCTATGACCAGTACAGCCGGGTATTTCAGCAGTTTGACGCATCCGGTGACGATCACGGCTTGCGTTATGAATATAAAAACGGCTATGTCAGCAAGATAAGAGAGGCCCGCGAAGGGCTTTCCGGCACGGTATACCAGGACATTCAGTCCATGGATGCCCGCGGTAACGTCACCGCTTTGCGTTTGGGCAACGGCGTGGATGTATACGCGAGCTATGAAGCTGACACAGGCCAGCTGATCAATCGCTCTGCATTTGATGCCTCCGGTGTGGAACTGATGAATGTGGACTACCTGTTCGACGTATTGGGTAATCTAACCCAAAGGCATGATTTATCGGTCAATACCAACCTGAAAGAAGTATTTCAATATGACGATCTCAACCGGCTCAAGAGTGTGGGGCTATCCATCAACAACGGTGCGACAGCGCAAACCCTGGCAATGGTCTACGATGCTGCCGGCAATATTATTTACAAGTCCGATGTAGGCTCTTATCAGTACAACGCTGCCCAGCCGCACGCTGTCAGCAGGGCCGGTGGAACAGGCTACAGCTACGATTCCAATGGCAACCAGGTATCGGGCGGCGGTCGAACCATCACCTATACCGTATTTGACAAACCGGACAGTATCGCCAAGGGCGCCAACCGCGCAGTGTTTTCCTATGGTGTCGGCAATAGCCGCTACCAGAGGGAAGATTTTGATGGCACCAGTTTAAAAAAGAGTACGCTTTACCTGGGTTCCGTCGAGCGCATCACTGAGAACGGCAGTACCTTCTTCAAACGTCATCTTGGTGGAGTAGCGATAGCAAACTTTTACCCTGCCAGTGGCGTACAACAGCTGAGTTACCTGTTGAAAGACCACATCGGTTCGATTCATAGCGTGCTGGATTCATCCGGCTTGATCACCGCGACCATGCACTTCAGCGCGTTTGGAGAACGTCAGGGTGCAGACTGGAAGACCCCATTGACCAGCTTTCTGTACACGCCACTCAATCAGATCACCACGCGCGGCTTTACAGGCCATGAACAGGTGGATTCGGTCGGTATCATCCACATGAACGGCCGTATTTACGATCCAAAATTGGGCAGGTTCCTGCAGGCAGACCCCATAGTACAGGCGCCCAAGAACAGCCAAAGCCTGAACCGCTACAGCTACGTGCTGAACAACCCGTTGAGTTACACGGATCCGAGTGGCTATTTCAGCATAGGAAAATTTCTCAAGAAATGGGGTCCATTAATAGTCGCCGCCGTCGCTTCCTATTTCACTTTTGGTGCGGCTTCAGCCTGGGCTGGGGCCTGATGCCATCGACTGCTGCGGGAGTTGCAACAACTGCTGCTATACGCTCAGCAGCAATTGGCGGTGCAGCAGCGGGTTTTGTGGGAGGGGCTATTTTGGATGGCAGCCTAAAAGGGGCTGTGATGGGCGCGTTTTCAGGTGCAATCATGGGTGGTGTTGCTGGACATTTTGGTAACACTTATTCTGCTAAAACGAGTTGCAGCCGATAGCCTGGCCAGTGGAGTTTCATCGGAAATCTATGGGGAGAAAATTCAAAATGGCCTGATATTTGGTGCTCTGATATCTTCGGCCACTTTCGATTAATGTGCAACTTACGTCAGTACCAATACGAGCACTCGCGTGGAACGTCCTGGCCAAATTGGCGAAAGCCCCGGGCTCAGAGGTATTGAAGGGAAAATTGGAGGGGCTCGACTTGAATATAATACTGGGTCAGAAACTGGGCAAAAAGCGCTGGATCGTGGTGGGTCGGAAACTGAAGCGCTTAATGCATATATCAAGTTTCAAAGCCCTTGGGCGGAAGACCGAGTCCGCTAGGGTGGTCTCCAGGGTGGAACAGGGCTGAGTTTTCGGAAAGCGTTACAAACCGGGTGGCTTACTGACTCATATTGTTGAAGGATTTGCGGGCGTTCATGATTTCCTAAATCAGCCCGTATTCTACAACCTCGACTGGCACCAGTAAAACTCTCTCAGGTTTTCACCGACAGATGTTAGGTCGAATTCCGACAATGCCATTAATGTGCTTTCTAGCTACGTCCAATTGTGTTGCCTTCTTTAATACCTGATCATTGAGACACCTTTTTTTCAGGAGAGCTGACTAATGGATAAGGGTAAGTCTATTCTCTTTAGCCTTCGCTGTCGATCATGGCCGGTGTGTTCCGCAGCACTGCCACGGAAATTCCTCCGACGCCGATCCACCCGTGGATTGGAATATTTCGCAGTCGACATTACCAGGATCCGGATTGCCCAAATGTAAATGGTGAGTATTGAGTCGTCGCAATATTTGCAGATCTAAAAGAAGACGGCGCATGCGGTTTTAATGTTCAAAGGAAATTGGTCTGACTATCTTTTACTAATTCCATTTAATCGAGTTACTGCTCAGAACCTGGAAATTTCGCCCGCGTATTTGCCTGCGCCTTGAGAGTCGTCATTTGAATCAGATGATCAAATGGCCACGTTTAGAATTGTTCAGCCCGGATAAGAATAATCAAAACTTCAGAAGTCATCAGTTTTAGCAAAGCCAATGGTGACTACACATGTAAAAGATGGAAACTTGATCTTTCCTGACAGTTCAAAGTCCAGGGTGGCACTGAGTGCCAAGTTCGCTTCTGTATTGCGTGAAAATTCATTTAATCATCCAGGCAACCATAGGGCCTTAACGTGGTGATCCAACATCTACTCGCAATCAATTCTACGAACAATTTCAAAGTACATAAGAATTCTCACGAGTACTACCTGTTTAAAAAGGACCATATTAGGCAGAAAACTGTCGCTACCCCATGCTATTCACCAATAACTCAACCTCCTCATCACTGGTCGAATGCCCAAAAACAAACCGGCCAGGTCATCCCGGCCAGGCCACAGGCCAAACTGGATGCCCTTTGAGCTGAGGTGATCAAATCCTTCCTTTGTCCAGTTCAGAAATACTTCGTTGGCCTGGACCGGGTACTCCAGACGTGCTTCGCTATGGCGCTCCACCGCTTCAGCGAATTTTGCGGCCTGCCGGTTCGCATGCCCCGCCATTTCCAGCCAGTGGTCATTTTCAACATAAGCGAGTAACTGGGCGGAAACATAACGCATCTTGCTCAATAAGTGGCCGGAACGTTTACGCAGACGTTCTGCCGTCTCATACCATTGCGACTGGTTAAAAATGACCAACGCCTCGGCGGCCATGCAGCCGTTTTTGCTGGCGCCGAAAGAGAGCATATCGATACCGGCCTCGACCGTGACTTCGGCCGGGTGGCAACCCAGGCTGGCGATGGCATTGCCAAAACGGGCGCCGTCCATATGGGTTTTCATACCCAGTGCGTGGGCGGAGTTACACAGGGCCCGAACCTCGTCGACCGAATAGATGGTTCCGGCTTCGGTGGCCTGTGTCAGGCTCATGGCCGATGGCTTGTAACTGTGAACGCCGTGTCCCTCGTTGGCGCGAACGGCATGTTCAAGGGCTGCGGGTGCGAGTTTGCCGTTCTCGCCGGCAATGGGAACCAGCCTTAGGCCATCCCCGAAAAACTCGGGCGCGCCGCATTCGTCACCATATATATGCGCTCCGCTATGGCAAAAAACACTGCCCCAGGGCGGGGTGACGGTCGCGAGCGCGATGGAGTTGGCGACCGTGCCGGTGGGCACGGGCAGCACGACTGCCTCGGTCCGGAACAGTTCTGAAAATACCTTGTTAAGCCGCTTGGACCAATCATCATCAGCATAAGCCCATGCGTTGCCCTGGTTGGCATCGAGTATCGCCTGCATGATGGCGGGTGCAACAGGTGTTTCGTTGTCACTACGGAAATTTGCAGTCATTAGGATTCCGGGTTGTAGGGTTTTAAATATGCTTCGAATTATAGGCAGGCTTGGCTGGCTTGTCGCTGGTCGTGTAATGGTGGAAGGCAATGTGAAGCACTGGGATAATGCACGGCCATGGGAACTGCGATCAAACCGGCCAAAATACTCAATCAGATTGCAGGTTTGCTCGACGGCATCATGCAATCCGATGCTGCATGGTGCCGGCAACGTATCAAAACAGCCCGGGGGTATCTTAAGAAAGGAAAACCGGTCGATTCCATCCTCGAGTCGCTGATCGACCGCTGCACGATTTCCGCACAGAAGTGTCAGCAGCGTAAGCTATCACTGCCTGAGCCGGTCTATGACCCAGTACTGCCGATCGTTGACCGGCGTGAAGAAATCATAGCGGCGATAAGGGAACACCCCGTCGTGGTTATCTCGGGTGAGACCGGTTCAGGTAAAACCACCCAGATTCCGAAAATGTGTATGCAGGCCGGGCGCGGTGTGCGCGGTTTGATCGGCTGTACGCAACCGCGCCGGATCGCTGCACAGGCGATGGCCGAGCGGGTTGCGGAAGAGCTGAACAGCCCGTTGGGTGAGGTTGTGGGTTACCAGGTCCGCTTCCGTGAAAAGCTGAATCGGGACGGTGTCATCAAGTTCATGACCGATGGTATCCTGCTGGCCGAGACCAACCATGACCGCAACCTCAATGCCTACGATACGATCATCATTGACGAGGCCCATGAGCGCAGCCTGAATATCGATTTCCTGCTGGGTTATTTGAAGCAGTTACAAAGCCGCCGCCCCGACCTGCGAATTATCATTACATCGGCAACCATCGACACACAGAAGTTTTCCAGCCATTTCAATGATGCCCCGATCATCGAGGTTTCCGGCCGCAGTTACCCGGTCAAAGTTGAATACCAGCCACTGGATGAAGATGACGAGGGCGTCGGGGTGGCGGAGCCCACCAAGGGTCGCGACCTCTACGCCGGGGTTGCACAGGCGGTTCACAGGTTAAGCCGCATCGATGCCCACGGCGACATGCTGGTATTCTTCTCGGGTGAGCGTGAAATACAGGAAGCGGGTGATTTTCTGCAAAAGCAGAACCTGCGCAATACCGAGATCCTGCCGCTGTACGCACGGCTGCCGGTTGCAGCGCAACGCCGCGTGTTTCACCCGGGAGCCGCACGGCGCATCATCCTGTGTACCAACGTTGCAGAAACCTCCCTGACGGTGCCGCGTATCCGCTTCGTGATCGATACCGGCTTTGCACGTATCAGCAGGTATTCGCATCGCAGCCGGGTGCAACGGTTGCCGATCGAGGCAATATCACAGGCCTCTGCAAACCAGCGCAAGGGCCGTTGCGGGCGTCTTGGGCCCGGCACCTGCATCCGCCTTTACAGTGAAGAGGATTTCAACCTGCGGCCTGAGTTTACCGAGCCGGAGATCCTGCGCACTTCGCTGGCTTCGGTCATTCTGCTGATGTTGACCACCGACCTCGGCGCCGTTGAAGATTTTCCGTTTCTGGATCCGCCGGCACCGCGGATGATCAACGATGCCTATCACCTGTTGTTTGAATTGGGTGCAATTGATGCCGACCGTCAGCCGTTGCCACTGGGACGTCAACTGGCACGCTGGCCGCTGGATGTGCGCCTGGCCCGTATGCTGATCGAAGGATCCCGCAAAGCCTGTCTACATGAGCTGATCGTGCTGGCCACGGCGCAGAGCATCCAGGATCCGAGGGAAAGACCCCTGGATGCAATGGCCGCCGCGGATGAAGCTCATGGCCGCTTCGAGGATGGCAATTCAGATTTCATGGCGTTTCTACGCCTGTGGGAATACCTCAAGAAGCAACGCAAGGAAAAATCCTCCAGCCAGTTTCGCAAGCTCTGCAAAACTGAATTTCTGAACTGGACCCGGGTGAATGAATGGTTTGATCTGAATCGCCAGTTATATGCACAGGCCCGTGAAGAAAAACTGCCGTTCAGCAGGGAAGCGGGCGCTCCCGAACACATCCACCAGGCCCTGCTGGCCGGCTTGCTCAGCCACATCGGTCACAAGAACCCTGAAGATAACAGTTACATGGGGCCGCGCTCGAAGACCTTTTATATCTTTCCGGGATCCGGTCTGTTTGGTAAGCAACCGCAGTGGCTGATGGCCGCCGAGATCGTCGAAACGAGTAAAACCTACGCCCGCAGCAATGCCGTGATAAAACCGGAATGGATAGAGGCGCAGGCCGCGCACCTGTTAAAACACCATTATTTTGACCCCCACTGGTCACGCAAGCAGGGCCGGGTGCTGGCCTGGGAGCAGGTGGCACTATTCGGCCTGGTGATTGTCGAGAAACGCCGTGTGAATTACAGCCGCATAAACCCGGCGGAGGCCCGCGAGATATTTATAAGCGGGGCGCTGGTGCGCGGTGAGCTGAATACGAGATCCGGATTTTTGGAAAACAACCAGAAGGTCAGGGAAGAGATAGAGGAACTCGAACACAAGCGCAGAAAACACGATGTGATGGCGGACGAATCCGTCCTGTTCGAGTTCTTTGACGCGCGTATTCCCGAGGATGTGTGCGACAGCATCAGTTTTGAAAAATGGCTCAAACAACTGGGAGAATCGGGCCGGCAACAACTTTACATCAGCCACGATATCCTCATGCAGGAGCACGCCGGCGAGGCGGCTGCGGAGTTATACCCGGATTCGATTGAAGTGGGCGTGCAGAGCTTGCCTTTGAGTTACCAGTTCAAACCCGGTGACGCGGCCGATGGCGTTACCCTGACGGTTCCGCTCGAACGGCTCAACACGCTGGTTGAAGGGCAGTTGCAATGGCTCGTGCCCGGCTTGTTGAGGGACAAGGTCATTGCGCTGATCAAGAACCTGCCCAAGCCGCAACGCCGCGCGCTCACGCCGGTGCCGAGCTTTGCAGATGCGGCGCTGGAGCGTTTGCAGGAACTCTACCCGGCACCGCTGTTACCGGCACTGGCTGGCGCCCTGAAAGCGATGACGGGTATCGAAGTTGATGCAAGCGCATTCGATGAAGGCCAGTTGCCGGATTACCTGCGCTTCAGGGTGCAGGTCGTCGATGGCGAGGGGAAGATTATTGCTGTGAGCCGGAACCTGTCCGAATTGCAGGAGCAATTCGGGGAGAAGGCCAGGCGTCATTTCATGGATCGCCTGGGTACTGGTCACCAGCGTGACAATGAAACCGACTGGGTGTTTGATGAACTGCCGTTATCGATCCTTACCGAGGACGGCAGCGGCCAGGGTGTGAAAGCGTGGCCGGCCATCGTTGACCAGGGCGAGGCGGTTGGCCTGCGGGTGTTTGATACGCACGATGAGGCTGCCCTGGAGCATCACCACGGTGTGTTATGCCTGCTGGCGCTTCAGCTCGGTAGCAAGTTGCGCGACCTGCGTAAACACCATGGTGTGAGCGCGGCCGGTTTGCTGGCATGGAGTGCGGCTGGCTCACCCGAATCGCTTGTCGACGGCCTGCTGCACAGCAGCCTGATATTGGCGGCCGGAAACCGCCCGGTAGCAATCCGTGATGAAGCCGCATTCAAGGCTTTTCTGGACAGTATTCGCGCGGAGCTCGGTCCGCTGTTCCGCAGGCAGTCCGGATATCTCAACAAGACCCTGAAGGCCTGGGCTGAAGTTTCAAAGCAACTGGATGATAGTTATTACAACAGGCGTCCGGATGTCTTCAACGATATGCGCACGCAGCTCGATGACATGCTGTACGAGGGATTCCTGCTGGATCTGCCGCCGGCCCGCCTGAAACACTACCCCCGTTATCTCGAGGCCATGTCCATTCGCCTGGCAAGCGTGGAAGAGGACCCGCGCCGCGATGCCGTCAGGATGCAGGAGATAAAACCCTTCTGGCAACAGTACCTGCACCTGCTGGAGCAGGGACGCGAATACGATGAAAATGTAGATGCGTATCGCTGGCTGCTCGAGGAGTTTCGCGTATCAATTTTTGCGCAACAGTTGGGCACCCGTGAAAAGGTATCCACCAAGCGCTTACAACAAGCATGGCAAAAGATCCGTTGAACGCGTGCCAAACGGCACTGGTATCATGTGAGAACAGCCAGCAAAATAGGCTCGACAAGAAAAAGTTCAGACAATGACATTTAATACCGATAAAGCGCTTACAGCCTGGTTGCAGGCCTACCGCGATTCGGCCGGTAACCGCGCCGACGAATGCCTGCGGCTGTACGAAGCCCTGAGCCAGGGCAAGATGGCAACGAAGGAAAACCTCTCCCTGTTGCAGGAGTTGCTGACAGTGATGTCAGGTCTGTCGCCGGATCCGCACACCGTCAGTTGCGCGATGCTGTTCGTCGCTACCGAATGCGGTCTGAGTCCCGATTCAATCCAGGCTGATATATCCCGCGAGGTCAAGGACCAGCTGAATCAGTTGATATACCTTATTGAACTGGAAACAGAACATTTGCCGGCCAGCACCAGCCACAGCGCTGAAGGTCTGCGCAGGATGCTGCTGGCGCTGGTCAAAGATGTCCGTGTCGTGTTGATCGCGATGGCCTGGCAACTGGTGAAACTGCGCCGCGTAAAGGATAACGACCCGGAAGCCGTGATGCTGGCGCGGGAAGCCATGCTGATTCACGCGCCACTGGCGAACCGCCTGGGTGTCTGGCAACTGAAATGGGAACTGGAGGACCTGGCCTTCCGTTTTGATTCGCCCGATGATTACCGGCGTATTGCGCGGCTTGTCAGCGAACGCCGTTCCGACCGTGAAAGCTTTATTCGCCAGTTCATCAAGAAACTGGAAACGGCTATTTCGTCAGCCGGCATCAAGGGTGAGGTCATGGGCCGGCCCAAGCACATCTACAGCATTTGGCGGAAGATGCAGCGCAAGGGTCTGCATTTTCACGAGTTGTTTGATGTCAGGGCCGTGCGTGTGCTGGTGGATGACATACCCGGTTGTTACAGCGTGTTGGGACTGGTTCACTCCCAGTGGCAGCCCGTTCCGGGTGAGTTCGATGATTACATCACCATGCCCAAGGGCAACAACTACCAATCGCTGCATACCGCGGTGATCGGCCCCGAAGGCAAGGTAGTGGAGGTCCAGATCCGCACCCATGAAATGAACGAACACGCCGAACTCGGTGTAGCATCGCACTGGCGCTACAAGGAGGGTGGCCCCACCGATCCCGCATTCGATAACAAGATCGCCGTGATGCGGCAGTTACTGGATTCCGGTGATGACAAGCTGGATGACGAAAGCCTGCTGGAAAGTTTCCAGACCGCAGTTTCCGAGGACCGGGTTTACGTGTTGACACCGCAGGGGCAGGTGTTGGATCTGACCCTGGGCGCAACCCCACTGGATTTCGCCTACCAGGTGCATACCGAAGTGGGTCACCGCTGCCAGGGTGCGAAGGTCAATGGCCGAATCGTGCCATTGACGCAACGTCTGGAAACCGGTAACCGGGTCGAAATACTCACCGGCAAGCATGCAAAACCCAGCCGTGACTGGCTCAACCCGCGCCTGGGTTTCATCCGTGGTGCGCGGGCGCGATCCAAGGTGCGTCAATGGTTCCGGCGCGAAAGTCACGAGGAAAACCTGCGTCAGGGCAAGGAGGTGGTCGAGGCCGATCTGAAACGTCTCGGCCTGACGGTCGCGGATCTTGAAACCGTACCGGTGAGGTTCAACTTCAATACCGTGGAAGACCTGTTTGCCGCGGTGGGTAACGGTGATCTCACCGTCAGCCAGGTGGTCCACGCCGTTGAGCGGTACAAGGAAAAGGATGCAGAGCTGACCCTGGAAGACCTGGTCAGCCGCACGCCAAAACGGCGGCGCTCGCGGGAAGAGAAAACAGCCAGTGATATCACCATCGAGGGCGTGGGTAACCTGATGACGAGCATGGCGCGTTGTTGTGAGCCGGTGCCGGGCGATCCGGTCTGCGGGTATATTACACGCGGGCGCGGTGTGACCATCCATCGTGATGATTGCCCCAACGCACTGCGCTGGGTAAGGGAGGATAACCCCCGCCTGATCCAGGTGCGCTGGAGAAAACAGCCGGATTCGGGTTACCGCGTGAACCTGTTGCTCAGGGCTTACAACCGTCGTGAGCTGATCAAGGACATTTCAACGATGATGGCGACGTCCGATGTATCGGTAACCGATATCAACAGCCATTTGGATGAAGCCACCGAAGAAGTCACCATTCGCCTGCAGGTAGCCGTCAAGGACTATCAGCACCTCAGCGATTTGTTGAACCGGATGAACACCATCCCCAATGTGTTCGAGGCGCGCAGGCTGACGGAGACCGCTTAGCTCTGAATTCGCGCGCCTTTTGATCGTTTAGAAGGCTTCGATTCAGACGGTGCGCTCAATAGGCCGGGTGGTATTCAGTGCCCGGTCTTATCCGCCCCTGCGGGGTACCCTCAGCCGGTATTCCGCCTGATCGGGACCGGTCTGAAGGTACATCCTGTACCATCAGCCCTCGATTTTCGTCCTGAAAATCGCCCCGGGCGAAATCCCGTCTTCGGCGGATAAACGGGCACTGAATACCACTCGGCCTGTTGAGCTCTTAAGCTGAAAGTCGTGCACCCTGGTTCAGACACGGTGGACGGTTGTGGTCTGGGCGAACTTAGAAGCGCCGAGTAGCCGGACGGGTTAGGGGCGATCGGGCGGGATGCCCGATCGAGGCCGCCCAGAACAGGATGTTCTGTGAGGCCGGTCTCGTTAAGACCCGGCCGGATAGGAGGGTAGTCCCGGATCTCGATCCGGGACCGCTGGCCAGAGAGCACAGGCCACAACCGTCTGCCGTGTCATTGCACCTTCACGACTTCCTAAGCACTACCTGTTTCTGGGGGGTAACCACGCATTGGTGTATACACCGTTACTGGAATTCACAGCTAAGCAGTCTCAAATGAGTCAAACAGCGCGGTCAGGCTGGCGCGTGCGGTTGCTAGTGAGAAATGTTCTTCAACATTTTTAACAGACGCATCCGAAAGCCGGTTCCACAGTTCCTCATCCTGGTAAAGCCGGACGATTTCGGCAGCGAAAGATGCCGCGTCCTGTGCAACCAGCAGTTCTCTCTCGTGTTCTGCGAACATGCCTTCTACCGCTGCTGGTGTTGCCACCACAGGTTGCCCGTGGGCCATGCTCATATTGACCTTGCCCTTCACACCCGCACCGTAGCGCAGAGGCGCCACCGCCAGGCGGCAGTTGCTGAGGAACGGTTGCAACGATTCCACGAAGCCATGAAATATCACACCATCACCACCCAGCGTACGGATTTGCTCGGGCGCCTTGCTGCCGATCAGGTGGAAACGCACCTTTGGCAGTTGCTGGTGCACCAGCGGCCAGATTTCTTTGACAAACCACAAGGCCGCGTCGACATTCGGCGGGTGCTGGTAGCCACCGACAAAATAGATGTCCTTCCTGTCCGTAAAATTCCTGTCGCGGCCCGGTACCTCGTGAATATTGGAGAGTATGTGTACCTTCTCACCGGGGGCATCTTCTTCAAGCACCGCTTTCTCCACCGTGCTCACGACCAGCGTGGCATCTGCCGCCTTGATAACCGAGAGCTCCGCACGGCGCGTCTGTTGGGCGGTGCGCTTCAAAGGCAGGCTTTGTTCCAGATCAGCCAGGCGCTGCTCGCGCAGGTAATGCAGATCGACCGTATCAAAAATGAATTGGGCACGGGGGCAGTAGCGCTTGAGCAGGGAAATGTAATTGATGGCGATGTAGTGGCGGCTGATAAAGACATAGTCGAATTCACTGCCGCGGTCGCGGAAGAAATCATGCAGGGACTCCAGCCACGGGTGGTACAGGACCTCGATACCGGTTTTTTGCAGATCACGCGTGTAACTGCCCGCATAGTCGCGGTTATCCGCGAAAAAAGTCAGGCTGTAACCCAAATCCCTGCAACATTGCATCAGGTTGGTCAGGCGTACGCTGCCGGAATCCTTGTCGGGCTCGGGTGTGGTGGCATCAATAAAAAGAATATGCCCCTTGCTGCGGTGCTGGCTTGCCCGCAGGACTTGTGCGTGGTTGTCCGGGTTGGATATTTTTTCCGGCTGTGACTTGAGCTCGTCAGCCCAGCGCTCCATGAACTTTTTCTGGTTGATCAGCTGGTACTTCTTGGCGCCGCTGGCGGTATCCGTGCCGGACGTGATGCCCTCGTGGTGGATTACCGCCGACATCGGCTGCACTAAAACTTTGAGACCTGATTCGCGAACCCGGAATGCCAGGTCGGTATCTTCGTAATAGGCCGGCGCGTAGCGTTCGTCAAACCCGCCTAGTTGGTTAAAGTATTGTGTTATCAGTGCGATACAGGCGCCGGAGCAGTAATCGACCTCGCGCAGAAACAGGTATTCCGGGTTCTTTGCCTGTTGTCCCCTGCCGTAGTTCCAGCCAGATCCATCTTTGAAGACGATACCGCCGGATTCCTGCAGGCTGCCATCGGGGTAAACCAGGCGGGCGCCGACCAGGCCGGCCCGGGGTTCACGCCCAAAGGTATCGATCAGTTCATCCAGCCAGCCTTCCAGCACCTGCGTGTCGTTATTCAAAAGAACCAGGTATTCACCACGGGCCTGGCTTGCACCGCGGTTACAACTACCGACAAAACCAAGGTTCTTGTCATTTCTGAGATGAATCAGACCATCGATATTCGCCAGCTGTTCTGCCGTTTCGTCGCTGGACTGGTCATCCACGACGATCACCTCAAATGAATATTTTCCTTTGACCTCCAGCAGGCTGCGAAGGCAGGCGGCCGTGTAAGCCCATTTGTTATACACCGGGATGACGATGCTGACTTTTGGTTGAGCTGTTTCCGGAAAAGCCGCAGGTGCCTGGATTTCACCGATCGTTCCCGTTATTGGCACCACCGTTTGCGGTTCTGGTGCGGCCTCAGGGCCGGTGTATTGAAGGCGTTGTAATGTCCCCTTGATACCAAGGGTGGACAGGTTCCTGATCAATTGCGATAACAACCACGGCCATCTTGCGGGGTTCCAGGCTCGTGCCAGCATGAAATTCCTGGCTGCCCTGCGACCGGCGCGCAGTGGCCGGGTGATCTTCCAGGAGGTGCTTCCCATGATCAGTTCATTGAGGTCATTGATGCGCTGGTAGTCCGATTCGAGCTGGTTCAGCACAGCCTGCTTTTCATTCAACGCAAGTTGGAATTCCTTCTGCCTGTCTTCCAGTTCCAGTTGCTTGTCCACCAGTGCGGCCTGCCGCTCGGCGACCATTTGCTGCAAACGGGTCATTTCTGCTTCAAGTAGTGCAACCCATTCCTCTCGTCGTTTCTGCTCATACTTTAGCTGTTTACCGGTTTCGAGTGCCCACTCCGTTCTCTCGGCGACTTCCTTTTTGAGCGTGGCCTGTTTTTCGGAAAGCTGTTGAAGCCTGTTTCCAGCCAGCAAACGCTCGAACTGTGCAGCGGCGTAAAGCGCCTGGGCAGGGTCTGGCTCTGCGGGCACGAAGGGGTGGCTTTCTGCCGGCACGGGACAAAGCTCATCGAAAGCTGCGAGCATGTTTTTCAGCGTGTTGGCGCTGATACGCGGCAGATTCGAGCGGACGGTATCGATCTGCTCAGGCGAGCCACATAAATCGGCAACCTGCTTGATCAAGGCATGCGGTTCAGCATCAACAAGCCAGCCCGTTGTCCCGTGCTCGATCCGGCTTGGAAAACTTCCGACGCGGGTTGCGATGACGGGTACATGCATTTGCTGCAATTCGGACAAGGTAAAACTGAAGGTTTCCGGCACCACCGATAAAAGTGCGGCAAAATCCGGACCTATTTCAGCCACTATTGAAGCCAGTTCCTCCCGTTTGTATTCGAGGATGACGTCCACCCCGTTGATACCAAAAAACGCCTCGCCTGATTTACCGGTTCCGAGCAGGTAAACCTGGACGTGTTCGACCAGTTTGGGCAGTGCACGGGCGAGTAGTTGCTGGCCTTTTCCGGCCTGCATGCGGCCAAGGATCAGCAGACGCCGGCGGCCATCCTGGCGTGCTCTGGGTATAATGGGCCGCAGGCCTTCGATGGCTGGAAAACCGTGCGGAATGACATGGGTTGTGAGCTTTGTGAATGCCGGTTCAAGCTGGTTTTGCAACTCCAGTACCGAACGGCCGGGTGCTGCTATGCTTACATCAAATTCCCGGAGCGCGCGTACGTACGCCTCGCAAATCCATGACCAGGCCTGGGCATCCTTGTCCGGGAATTCCCGTGTCCTGGCATGCTCCTGCAAGGCGAGTTCCAGATTCGGGGTGCTGTCGGCTCGGAGGTAGGGTTGCGGGTTGACGCTGAGTAAGGGCCATACCGGGAAGTGATCATGCAATATCTGTACGGTCGGGCGGCCGCTGCGCAAGGCGTCGAGACTATGGCCGACCAGCGAGGAGATAAAAATCCGGCCGATGACATAACGCTCGCAGATTTCAGCCAATATTTCCCGGTACCGGGTGTTGCTGGCATCGACCGACCCGATCGCGGGTGTCAACCACCAGCTTGCGACTGGGCAACGTAATTCATTGCCCGCATACAGGCTGATCTTTTGACCGTAACCGTAGCCGGACTGGGGGTCTTCCGAGCGCAGTTGAAAATTACGCCGGTCACGGTCGGTATCAATAAATGCTTTAAGCCATTGGGCGACACCGCCACCCCAGCTATGGGTGATATGCAATGTCGCGGGTTTCCCGTTCCCGGGTACCAGTGGCAGACCTGCAATACCCGCGTTGCACCAGGCCTGCAGCTTTGCGCTTAGCTCACCAAACGGCGGCGGGTAAGTGGATTCATGCGGTTGCAGGTCTACCGTTGCAAAAAGCCTGCTTTGGGGGTCTTGCAGAAACAAGTGGTCCGGAACCCTTAGTGTGGCGCCCGCCTCCAACAGCTGGTGCATCATGTCACGTTTTGAGGTTTTTGCCGCGAGGCAGCTGACAAGATCGGCAGACAGCAGGATAAAATGATCGGTCCAGGCATTAAGGGTATGTGTGCGCCCCGGCGCCAGCAGGTTGACAAGTTCACCGGGATCGCACTTCAGACCCCCGGGCGGGGCCTGCAATCCCGCGAATGGATTCACACGGGTGTCGGCATTGGAAAGCAGGGTCAGGGCCAGCGGTTGATCAGACCGGTCCAGCAGGAGGGTCAGCTGTTCAATCAATGCTGCCGATAACTCCAGTCCGGTGCGCACGAAAATGATGGGCCTGCCGGGGAAGCGCTCGGCCATTTCGGTGATAAGCAAACCGGGCTGATCGTAGCCATTTTCGGTTTGTATCAGCCCTTCGTAAGCAAGTCGGCTGCACACCGGCAAACCCGGCTCCAGGAGTTTTGGAACCGAATGCATGGCGATCTGTCCATGGCCTTTCGCATGAACATAAATCACGGGTTTTGCGGGTGCTGGCTTGGGCATTTTTTTGTTAGTCATTTTTGTACCATGAAACCGGTTGTCTGCAATAATGGCGTCATGGCCTTTGTTTAAAAATCATGTGAAAAATGCCAGTTTAATGTCTGACCGGCGGATTATACCAAGACAAGACGCGGGCATTATGGATAATGGTCCGGTTGATGTCATAAATTAGGAACGAATGGTCACGAAAGCAACAAAATCCAGGTCAAAAACACGCAGGTCCGGGTCAAAAAAGACCACGCGGCAAAAGCCGGGTTTATTGCGGCGGTTGTTCAGGCTTTCGATGCTTTTGGTCGGTCTTGGTATTGGTATCGGTATTCCCTGGGTCATGTGGCTGGATATACAGGTTCGTGACGAGTTTGAAGGGCGCGTCTGGGATGTGCCGAGCCGTGTTTACGCACGTCCGTTGAGTCTTTACAGCGGAAAACCCATTTCAAAAAACACCCTGTTGCTAGAGTTGGACGCAGCGGGCTACCGTGAAACGCCGGATGCCTCCGTTCCCGGTAGTTATTCTGTTAACGGTAGCAGCTTTGATATCAACCGCCGCGCCTTTGTGTTTGAAGATGGCGCGGAACCATCAAGCCGCTTCCGGCTGCAATTGAGTTACGATGCCGTCAAGTCCCTGTCTGGCGTGTCGGGCTCTAAAGACCTCGGCCTTATAAGGTTGGACCCTGCTGAAATTGCCTCGATCTACCCGCTGCACGAAGAGGATCGCACGCTGGTGGCATTAAAGGACGTGCCGGAATTGCTTATAACCGGTTTGCAGGCCGTGGAAGACCGGCAGTTCAAACACCACCATGGTGTGGCGTTTCGCAGTATTGCACGCGCCTTCGTGGCCAACATCAAAGCCGGTCAGGCGGTGCAGGGTGGTAGTACATTAACTCAGCAACTGGTCAAGAATTACTTTCTGAGCAGCGAGCGAACGCTGGTACGTAAAGTCAACGAGGCCATCATGGCCGTATTGCTGGAGTTGCACTACGACAAGGCGCAAATTCTCGAGGCCTATATCAACGAGATTTTCCTGGGACAGCAGGGAAAGCACGCCATTCATGGTTTTGGACGT
This sequence comes from uncultured Gammaproteobacteria bacterium, assembly GCA_963704855.1. GTDB lineage: Bacteria > Pseudomonadota > Gammaproteobacteria > Xanthomonadales > SZUA-36 > SZUA-36. The sequence continues at coordinate 830,534 of CAVPHY010000002.1, read as the reverse complement.
GCCAGCGAGTTTTATTTCGACCACTCGTTACAGGACTTGCAGCCCGAGCAGATTGCCCTTTTGGTCGGTATGGTGCGTGGTGCGTCGCTATACAACCCGAGAAGAAACCCGCAGCGCGCATTGCAACGGCGGAACCAGGTGCTGGATATTTTTGGCCTCACGGGTTTATTGACAGAAGACCAGGTCAAAACGGCAAAAAGCCGGTCGCTGGGAGTTACCGCAACACCCCGTTCCGGTGGCAGCCGGTACCCTGCATTCGTGGACCTGGTCAGGCGTCAATTGAGACGTGATTATGATGCCTCTGATTTAAGTTCGGAAGGGCTTAAAATTTTTACGACACTGGCCCCGTCGGAGCAGGAATACACTCAGCGCGCGGTTTCCCTTGGGCTGGATGATCTGAAACAGCGTGGCCTGCCGGCCGATTTGCAGGCCGCCATGGTGCTCGCCGACGTGGCAAGCGGTGAGATTCGCGCCCTGGTTGGTGATCGCGTGGATGGTCGCAATTATTTCAATCGTGCCCTGGACGCACGCCGGCAAATCGGCTCGGTTATCAAACCGCTGGTCTACCTGCTGGCACTAGAGCACGTCAATGATTACAACCTGATCACGCCGGTAAAGGATGAGCCGATTTCCCTCAGGCAGGCGGACGGCAAGCTGTGGTCACCAGAGAATTATGACCACAAGTCTCATGGTGAATTACCACTTATGGACGCGCTGGTTCATTCGTATAATCAGGCGACGGTACAGGTCGGTCTGAAAATCGGTGTTGCCAACCTGATCCGTAAAATCGAGCAGTTGGGTGTTGCCGCTGAAGTACCTGCGGTGCCTGCAAGCCTGTTAGGCGCGGTCGAGCTGACCCCCATCGAGGTGACGCAGATCTACCAGTCGCTGGCAGCGGGTGGTTACAGCGTGCCCCTGCGTTCGGTGACGGCCGTGCTGACGCCACAGGGGGAATTGTTGAGCCGTTACCCGTTGAGGTTCATGCCACTTGAGAACCGTGACGCGGTTGCCCTGCTCAATTTTGCGCTGACCCGGGTGGTGGAGGATGGCACTGCCAGTGCGTTGCATGGGTTGCTTGGAAATGACACATTGATTGCCGGAAAAACCGGCACTACCAATGAGCAACGTGACAGCTGGTTTGTCGGATATACTCGTGACCGTGTCGCGGTTTCCTGGGTTGGGCTCGACGATAACCGACCCGCAGGTGTCACCGGCGGTAATGCGGCCATGCGGCTATGGGCAGGATTGTTCAGGTCCATACCCATTGAACCGGTCGATTTGCGCATGCCCGACGGTGCGAACTATGTCTGGGTTGATATGCAGCAGCGGGCTTTGACTGACCCATCCTGCCCGGGTGCCGTGCAGATACCGTTTATTATTGGTTCCGAACCGCAGGTCAGTACAAAATGCCTGCAATACGAGGTCAGCAAAAACAAGGAATCCTTATGGAGAAAGTGGTTTGGACGTAAAGATTAAACTGTCGGGGATATTGATTCTCCTGCTGCTGGCTGCGTGCAGCACCCAGCCGCCGGTACCGGTCGGAGAGCCTGAAGTCGACTCCCGGGTGAGGACACCGGCCAGCGAAGATAGCGCTGGTGTGCAGGTTTACTCACTTCAGAACCCTGCGGTGAAAGAATTGACAGCCCAGGCGGTGGTTGCCGAACGCGCCGGTAATCTCGACCAGGCCGGTGGCTACATCGAGCGTGCCTTGCGTATCGAGCCGAGGGATCCGCAATTGTTGCAGCACATGGCAGAGATCAAACTGCAAAAGGAAGACTACCAGCAGGCCTTGAACTTTGCCGTCAGGTCCTACGATATCGGTCCCCGGGTTGGAGAGATCTGCAGCAGGAACTGGCGCACCATCAGTGTGGCCAGGGAGCATCTCAACGATGCCAGTGGCGCCAGCGATGCGGCGAAACGTGCAAAGCAGTGCATGAACACGCGACCCAAGGGGTTCTGAGTAAAACAGGTGCCAAACTCAGCCGGAGGTAGTGCGAAGCTGCTGGATTCAGGCGGGCCGTTTGAATCGGTACTACCGGGGTTTGCCCCGCGCCAGGAGCAACTGCTGCTGGCCGCCGCGATAGAAAAGACCATTGCAACGGGCGGTACCCTGGTAGCTGAAGCCGGAACGGGAATCGGTAAGACCCTTTCCTACCTGGTGCCAGTGCTGGAGGGGCGCCAGCGCACCATCATTTCAACCGGAACCAAGACACTCCAGGACCAGCTCTATTTCCGTGATCTGCCGGTGGTTAAAAAAGCGCTGGGCAGCACGCTCAAAACCGCGCTTCTCAAAGGACGTGCAAATTACCTTTGTTTGTATCGGATGGAGCAGGCGCGCAAGGATGGCAGGCTGCCTTCGCGGGATTCCATCGGCGAGCTGGAAGCCATCCGGCAATGGGCGCCTGCAAGTGTGGATGGCGATCTTTCGATTTCGTCGGTTATCGCTGAGGACAGTGAGCTGTGGCCGATGGTGACATCGACAGCCGACAACTGCCTGGGTTCGGATTGTCCGGATTTCGATGCCTGTTTTGTCGCACGGGCACGCCGCGAAGCACAGGACGCCGATGTAGTGGTGGTCAATCACCACCTGCTGTTTGCGGATATGGCGATCAAGCACAGCGGCTTTGGTGAAGTGTTGCCTGGTGCGTCGGTGTTTATTGTCGATGAGGCGCACCAGGCGCCCGAGACCGCCTCACAGTTTTTCAGCTCGTCGGTTTCAACCAGGCAAATTTCGGATCTGTGCAGGGATATCCTGGCCGAAGCAGCCGAAACCAGCGGCGGCATGGCGGTGGTGCGTGATGAGGTGGCCCATTGCCGGCAGGTGATCAAGGAGTTCCAGCTTGCCTGCCATGACAACCTGGAAGACCGCGGAACATGGGACGAGATGCTGAACCGCGCAGAGGTCAGGAATGCCCTGCAGTCTCTGGACACGGCAGTGGCTGGCCTGAAACCAGTCGTCGAGCCGTTACAGGGCGCCAGCCGTGGCCTGGACGCCTGCCTGCAGAGGCTGGCTGAGATACAGGCGCACTTTGACCACCTCGATAAACCCGTACCGGATACGGAGGTGCGCTGGTTCGAGCGCCGCGGGCAGGGAGTTTCGATTCACACGACACCGCTGGATATCTCGAGCCTGTTTTCCAGTTTTTGCGAACAGCTGGATGCAGCCTGGGTGTTTACATCAGCGACGCTGTCGGTCAATGGTGGTTTTGATCACTTTATCCGGCAGTTGGGTCTTGATGATGCCGAGACGCTGCACCTGGACTCTCCCTTTGACTACCAAAACCATGCGCTAATGTGGCTCCCGGACGACCTGCCCGAGCCGCGTGAACCGTCTTTCGTTCCCGAGTTGCTACGCCAGGTCCGCCCGGTTCTCGAGGCCAGCAAGGGCCGCGCTTTCATGCTGTTCACGTCACACAGGGCTCTAAGACAGGCTGCGGAGTTGCTGGCAGGTACGATTGATCACCCCCTGTTTGTACAGGGCGAAATGCCCCGCAGTATGCTGCTGGAAGCTTTCCGCGCGTCAGGCGACGGCATTCTGCTGGGCTCCGCCAGTTTTTGGGGTGGTGTGGATGTAATGGGTGAAGCGCTTTCACTGGTGATTATCGATAAACTGCCATTTGCACCACCCAACGATCCGGTCATGGTTGCGCGTAGCAACCAATTGCGACAGCATGGCGGTAACCCTTTCATGGAGTTGTTTTTGCCGCAGGCGGTCATCGCGCTCAAGCAGGGCGCCGGACGCCTGATACGTGATGTCAACGACCGGGGTGTACTGGTCATTTGTGATCGCAGGCTGAAATCCAAGGGTTACGGCAGTGTCTTCCTGGAAAGCCTGCCACCCATGCAACAGACACCGGATCGTGACCGTGTCGTGGAGTTTTTTAAAAATGAACCTACTGGCGATTGAAACGGCTACAGAAACCTGTTCTGTCGCCCTTGGTGTAAAAGGCGAGGTTCTGCAGCGTTACCAGCACGCGCCGAGGCAACATGCCGAACTGTTGCTGCCATGGATCGAGCAGTTGCTGGCGGAGGCGGGCCTGGGGTTCGCCGCCATTGATGCCATCGCTTTCTCCCGTGGGCCGGGGAGCTTTACCAGTTTGCGTATTGGTATCGGTATCGTTCAGGGCCTGGCGTGGGCCTCTGAACGCCCGGTTATACCCATTTCCAGTCTCGCTGCAACCGCGCAAACCGCGGTGGACGATGGGGTTGATTTCGCACTGGTGGCTCTTGATGCACGCATGAACGAGGTTTTTACCGGCACGTTTGAGGTAAATGGCAACGGGGTCATGGTTCCGGTAGCTGCCGAGAGAGTCTGTCCGCCCGAAGATGTCGAGGTACCAGGACGGCCCAGAGTAATCGGTATAGGCAATGGTTTTGACCGTTACCCTGCATTAAGCGCGCTCTCGGGGCGTTTATCGGGAGTTCGCCCCGACATTTGGCCGAAAGCTTCATCCGTGCTCCGCCAGGCGCAGGAGTGGTTGAAAACCAACGAACCATTGGCGGCGGAACAGGCACAACCGGTTTACCTGCGCGACAACGTGGCTAAAAAAACGACAGAACAATAATCAGCCTGACAGTCCGCCTGCCAGCAGGCGTATGGCCAATGCAATGAGAATCGCACCGAAGGCACGTTCGAGCCAGACAACATTTCGCTGTAACCGCCCTAACCAGCGTGGATTCGAGAATGACCAGGCGACGATCATGTACCACCCCATGTCGATGAGCATGGCAGTGGCGGCATAGACGGTTTTATCCAGCCAGCTGGTGTCACTGCCAATAACCTGGCTGAAAAGGGCAATAAAAAACACCGCTACTTTCGGGTTCAGAAACACCACCAGGAAGCCGTCACGGGCGGCGCTGCCCGTCGTTGGCGGGTTCGCCAGCGTTGCATCTGTCACAGGCTTCGCCCGCAGGCCCTTGATCCCGATCCAGATGAGGTAGCCGGCACCAAGCCACTGAAGTGATGTGAACAACAATGGCGAGGCGGTTATCACGACCGCGATACCCGAGATGCAAAGCATCGCGTAAAGACCGATTCCCAATCCATGGGTTAGCGCTGCCACGAGCCCGGTTTCACGCCCGCCCCTGAGGGTCTGTTGCAACACCACGGCCAATGACGGGCCTGGCGACATTGCACCCAGCAGGCAGATGGACACTACGGTTAGCCACATTGTGATTGTCATGGTGCCGAAGTTTGACGCATTGCCGTTTTGGATGCACCGGCCAAATGCAGGTAATTTCGCTGGAACTGGAAATTGGAATCAGGAACAAATAAAATTTTCACGACAAATAGCGCATATAATGTCTGGGTTGGGTATAATTCGCCATTGGATGAGGCAGTCGGTTTAACCAGCTGTTTTTTGAGCTCGCTTTGTACTAAAACGCCTTTTTGTTACAAAGGTGTGAAAATAATGCAGGGTGAATTACATTTAATTAACGTATTTGTAAGTTAAATCTGCGAAAATAAATTTAATAAGCGGGGTCGGGGACATTTTGGTTTATATAAATTTAAATGAACAGAAACCAATAACTTTAGATATAGAGGCCTACGTGGTGGTATTTAAATACTCTTTGTTGAGTGCGAATTGCACGGTGGTTTGTTGACCATGAAGCACATCAAACCAACTCCCGCCAACACTGATTTACCAGTCAAAATCTCCCCATACACCAACCTGGTGGATGCGCTTGAGTATGCTGCTAAAGGTGATACGGGTTTTAATTTCTACGACGGCCGTGGTTCCCTGTCCGCGGTTCTTTCGTATGCGGATTTGCGAGACGAGGCTAAAGTTATCGCGAGGCGCATGCTCAGCCTTGGTTGTGAGCGGGGCGCGAGGGTTGGCATTATTGCCGAGACCGAGCCCATGTTTCATCTCTTCTTTTTCGCCTGTCAATACGCCGGCCTGATCCCGGTTGCTTTGCCGGCAGGCATCCAACTGGGTGCGCATGGCGCATATGTAAGTCAGGTCAGGCGGATGTTGAAGAGCTGCGGTGCGTCCATCGTGGTTGCACCGGACACCCACGCCAACTTCATGGCTGAAGCGGTTGAAGGCCTCGATTTACTGATGGCTGGAAGGCAGGCGGACTTTGATGCACTGCCCGAAGCCGATGTTGAGTTTGAGCCCCTCGGTGCTGATGACCCGGCCTATCTTCAATATACGTCCGGCAGCACGAGTTTCCCGCGTGGTGTTGAAGTTACACAAAAAACAGTACTGAACAACCTGATGGAGATCGCCCGTTACGGCCTGAAACTGGACAAGAAAGACCGTTTCGTGTCGTGGCTGCCCTTCTATCACGATATGGGCCTGGTTGGTTTTATCCTGGTCCCATTGATTGGCCAGCTGTCGGTTGACTATCTTGGTTCACGTACATTTGCCATGCGTCCAAGACTGTGGCTGAAAATATTATCCGATAACGGCGGTACCATTTCCTCCGCGCCTACTTTCGGGTACGCCCTGTGCGCCAAGCGATTACGGCCTTCCGATATTGATGGCTATGACCTGAGCAACTGGCGTGCGGCCTGCGTCGGTGCTGAACGCATCAACCCGGAGCCTTTACAGGAGTTCGCGGAAATTCTCGAACCCTGCGGTTTTGACAAGAACGCATTTGTCGCCTGCTATGGCATGGCCGAGTGTGTACTGGCCACCAGTTTCGCGCCCCTGGGCGAGGGTCTGAATGTCGATGTGGTCGACCGGAAAATCATGGCAAATACCGGTGAGGCACGGCCTTCGGTAGGTGATTCCATTTCCACTTCCGCGTATGTTGATTGCGGCAAGTTGCTGCCTGGGTTCGAGTTTTCAATCCTGGATGACGGGGGCAATGAACTGCCAAACCGGCATTGCGGACATGTTAATCTGAAAGGCCCCAGCGTGATGCGTGGATACTTTCATAACGAAAAAGCCACCGCCGAAGTACTGTCTGCGGATGGCTGGCTGAAAACCGGTGATATCGGCTACCGTATTGACGATCACCTCGTTATCACATCCCGCAGCAAGGATGTCATTATCATCAAGGGCCGCAATATCTGGCCTTATGATCTCGAAGTCCTGGCACAGCAGACCTGTGGTGTAAAACTGGGTGGTGTCGCGGCCTTTTCTGTAAGCCTGGACAATAATGAAGAACAGGCTGTCCTGGTTGTTGAAACCAAGGAGAAGAAGGCCGATAGCCGTCGCCATATTGTTGAAGATATCAGCAGTTCCATCCATGCCCACTTTGGCATCAACGTGCGGATAGATCTGACCCCGCGGGGAACACTGCCAAGAACGTCTTCCGGTAAGCTTTCGAGATCCCAATCCAAGCAGGATTATCTCGCACGTAAGACCTTGAAGGATGTTGAGAAGTCGACGAACAGGGTTGGCGATAAACTGTCCGCCTGATTTGCAGGCGACCCCCACAACCGTATTCATTACCGGCGCTACAGGCTTTATAGGCCAGCGCCTGGTATCCGCATTGCTGGAGCAGGGCGTACGCGTGCGTGCGATGATCCGTCCGGATAAACACACTGATAGCCGGTTATCGCAGGCGTGTGAGCCGGTTCCCGTTGGCCTGACAGACGTTGAAAAACTGGCGGGTATCGTCGCAGGATGTGATGCGGTGATCTATTGCGCCGGTAGCGTCAGGGGTCGTCGGCCTGCGGACTTCTCGGTTGCGAATACTTTGGGTGTCAAGGCCATGCTGGAAGCGTTAGAGCTTTCGGACAACGCCCCGCCGCTGTTACTTCTTTCCTCACTGGCCGCGAGCAAACCGGACCTGTCCGACTACGCTTACAGCAAATACGCGGGCGAACAGTTGTTGCATGATCATCCGGCGTTATCCTGGACGATATTGCGACCGCCTGCGGTCTACGGCCCCGGTGACCGGGAAATGCTGCCGGTATTGAAAATGATCCGGCGGGGTGTGCTTGCGCACGTGGGCCCGGCTGACCAGCGCTTGTCCCTGCTGCACGTGGATGACCTGGTTAAGGCAGTAATCAACTGGCTTGCCGCACCGCAAAAGTGCCTGCACGAAACCTATGCCATCGATGATGGAACACCCGACGGGTATAACTGGAGCGCCATTGGCAATGCGGTCAATGACGGAAAATTCAGCATGCTGAGAGTGCCGCGCTTTATCCTGGGTGGTGCGGCAAAACTCAACCTGCTGATGTCAGGCCTGTTGGGTTATGCGCCAATGCTTTCACCCGGCAAAGTGCGTGAACTCGTCGAGCCCGAATGGTTATGTGATAACAGGGCGTTTACCGAGGCAACCGGTTGGCAGCCAGAACTGGATCTAAAGCGCGGGGCACAGCAATTATTCAGGCCAGACAACAAAAACACATCCACTTGAGTCACGCAAATTTAACGCAAAAGCATCTCTCCTGAGCTACAATTCCCGTTTCATACAGCCGTAAATTGGCGGAGTCAGAATGACCAATACAACCGAAGCAGTGGGTGAAAAACTCGCTGAAATCCTGACCAGATACCTCAAGAATAACTGGGCAGGCTCATCCTCCAGCAACAAGAAGATAACCGCTAATACCAACATGGTGACCGAGTTACAACTGGACTCCTTCCAGGTAATGGAATTTATGCTGGAGGTGGAAGATCATTACGACATCGCCGTTGATCTCGACAGTCTCTCAAATATCCACACCATCAACGACCTCGCCGGTGTAGTTATTGCGGCGCACCCGGACTGACCGGTCATGTCACTTCTTGAAAAGTTCGCCGTTGCGAAGCAGCTGAAATCAGGCCTGGCCGATGCCGGTAAGGACCCGACCCGTGTCGTGTTCGATAAACTCAACTCGGCCACCGAAGGTGTCGTAGAGGGGCGCGTAACCACGCTTGCGGGTACCAATAACTACCTGGGCCTGACATTCGACCCCGCTTGTATTGCCGCCGGTGTCGGCGCTTTGCAATCACAGGGCACCGGCACCACCGGTTCCCGTATGGCCAATGGCAGCTATGCTTCACACGGTGCGCTTGAAGCGGAGCTGGCCGATTTTTTTAGCTGCTCAAATGCCATGGTGTTTTCAACCGGTTATGCCGCCAATCTCGGTGTGCTGAGTGCGCTACTGGGTAAAGGCGACGCCGTGTTGCTTGATTCAGACGCCCACGCCAGTCTTTACGATGGCTGTCGAATGAGCGAAGCGGATATCTACCGCTTCAAACACAATGATGTACAAAGCCTCGAGCGCCGCATGGCCCGCCTGGGTGACCGCGCAGACCGTTGCCTGATCGTGATAGAGGGTATGTACAGCGTCCTGGGTGATTGTGCGCCGCTGAAGGAAATCGTAGCAATCAAGGAACGCTACGGCGCCAGCCTGCTGGTCGATGAGGCGCATTCCCTGGGTGTTTTTGGTGAACGCGGCTGCGGTGTGGCGGAAGCGCAGGGTGTCCTGGACAAGGTTGATTTTACCGTCGGAACCTTCAGCAAAAGCCTCGGTGCGATGGGCGGGTTCTGTGTCAGCAACCACGATGTACTGGGTTTGTTCCGCTATGTATCCCGGCCATTCATGTTCACCGCATCCCCAAGCCCGGCCGTGATGGCGACGACGCGTGAAGCACTTAAGCAATTGCGTACGCGGCCGGAGCTGAAAGAGACCCTGTGGGCAAACGCGAAACGTCTTTACAAGGGCTTGCAGGACCTGGGCTTCGAACTGGGCCCCGAAGTCAGCCCGGTCATAGCGGTCCGTTGCCAGGACAGGGAAACGGCACTCGCCCAGTGGAATCAACTGCTGGAAGCCGGTGTATACGTCAACATGATGCTGCCGCCTGCCACCCCGGGCGGTGGAAGTTTTCTGCGCTGCAGTATCAGCGCGGCGCACACGCCTGAACAGATCGGTACGATAATTGAAAAATTTGCGGCTTTAAAACGATCGTAAACCTACTGTCTCGCTTAGTTTAATGTCCCAGAAGTTCAAGTAAGAGCCCTGATTGGACACTGCTTGCACTTGAATGTGATTCGCACTTTGTGTGGGCGCCGAGGCCATGCAGTACCTTACTTCGGGGCACGTCTACTGAATTCCGTTGATCGGTTGTGGAAGCCAAGGTGATGTGGTGTCTTGCTTCAGGACACGATGAAAAAATGGGTGGTCTCAGCGAGGCTTCGCGCCGCACATCCATGTGCTCTATCGCGAAGTACCGTTCATCCTGAACATAAAGGTCCTGAATCAAGACCCCACACCCCCTCGGCTTTGTGCAAAACCGCAGGTCAATGGTTTCTGAAAGCTATGCACGGCGTATGCCGGACGCTGGGGCGGGTAGTTGGTTCCGGGACCGTACGAGGCAGGAAGCCGAGTATCGAGCGCCACATGGATGTGACTAGCGCGTCCCGGAAGTAACTACCCACCCCAGCGGCCCCACCACCATTCAAAACCTGGAAAAAAGCGCGATTCCCGTTAACGAAACGCACCCCGCCTGTAAAGTTTCCACAACAGCGGCCAGGCGAAGATCAGCGGGTGTTTGAGTTGACGCTGAGTCGGCTCGATGTAGATACCGGAATGGCGTTCAATTTTCCATAGCAGGTATTCCAGCGGCTCATTGAATGTGAAGGCTGCCTTCACCAACCGCAATGCCGATAGCACTTTGCCCTGCACGCGCCGCAGCCACCAGGTTAACGGCGACAGCCTCCTGGCAATGCGACCGCTCCGGTTGGCATACAGGCTTCCTTCGTTTGAAAGCGAGGTGTTGTTAAGCGCGTAGGCGTTGGTTACGCCGTCATAATAGGCCGGGTCAAACTCGTAAATGGATTCACCCCGGTTGCTGCTCTCGGTACGCAGTTCACACTGGTAGGTGAGCGCCAGACCCCGCGTCCATAGGTCAGCACTGCTGAATTGGTCACCCATGGCGGGTAATACACGCTGCACAAACGTGGTCGCTGCGGTGTGCAAGGCTCTGCTCAATAACTCACGTGTCAGATCATCCCGTACATAGAGGATTTCGCAGGGCTGCGCGAAGCGTGCCCAGAAATAGGAGTGAAAATCGTGTTGCATGGCTTTGCGAAAACGGCTGAGCGTCAACAGTGCGTACTTGGCGCGTAGCTCTGTACCTTCCGCTTGCTGTTCGTCATGTTTGTGGTGAATGTGGTAGACGTTGGGGGGCAGCAGGCGGCACATCCAGCCTTGCCAGGCGGAATCCAGTGTCTGGTAACCATCCACCAGCACATAAAAATCCAGCATGGTATCGCGTTTGCCGCGTAGCCAGGACCCATAAACCAGTATGGCCAGCAAGGCATCGCCGTGTTTCTGCCTGATCTCATCTAGCAAGGGCTGGATGCTGGAGTGCTGCTCTGGATCTGCCTGGGGTTTGGTTTGCATGTCTTCACCACACCCGGGTATGCGGGCTTATCAGCATGATCGATCGGTGATTACTTTGCATTCGGGCGAATTTCAGAAACAGGCGTGTAAATGGTCATGGTATATTGCAACCCGGATTAATGCTGAGAAAACCGCCTGGCGGTATAAAGTGTCCATGCAAGACCGGATTATAGACAGTGCCGTAAACATCAGCAAAGACAGGTATGTGTTTGTATGCGTTTAGTTCACCTGACCGATCCTCATTTAAGTACGCTGGATGGTATAAAGCTTTCAGAACTCCGCGGCAAGCGCTGGTCCGGCTACCTGTCCTGGCGCAAAAACCGGCGCAAGCACTATTTGCGCGCAGTACTCGATAAACTGGCGGATGCGGTCCGCGCGGAAAATGCTGATCAGATTCTGCTGACCGGTGACCTGGTTCATATCGGTCTGGAAACCGAGATAGCGCAAGCCACCCAATGGCTTACCGCGCTGGGCCCGCCCGGGCAAGTCATGCTGGTGCCGGGTAATCATGATATTTACAGCAATGGAAGTGCCGACGCGGTCTTCAAGGCATGGTCAGAGTATCTTTTTCAGTCGGAGGGGTCTTCGAATCCATTCCAGCCTGCAGATCAATTTCCTGTTGTTCGTAAACTGGGCAAACTCAGTTTAATCGGGCTTTCAACTGCCTGCGTTACACCGGTATTCATGGCCAGCGGGAAGCTGGGCGATGAGCAGTTACAAAAGCTGGGTGGATTGCTGAAAAAGGCCGCCGCGGAAGGGCAACAGGTGGTTTTGTTGATCCACCACCCGCCATTGCCTGGTATGACCAATTGGCGCAAGGCACTCAGCGACGCCTCGAAACTGCAGGCCGTATTGAAGCCATATCCACCGGTCTTGATCTTTTACGGACATCTGCACTATAACCGCGACCAGCAATGGGGGGACACGCGGATTTACTGTACTGCGGCAGCATCCAGTGTCAGCGATGCCTCGTATCGCGTGATAGATATCGAGGATAAAGGGCATGAGCGGGTGCTTCGCATGCGTCTAAAAACGTGTGCTATCGAGACCGGGGGAGAACTGGCATTTGTCACGATCGATGAGCAAAGCTGGCAGCTAGCAAAATAGTATTATTCACTAAAGCTTATGGTGCCGAATCGCAGCGATCGCGATGATCAGCAGGATAAATGGCGGCGTCAGGATAAGCAGTGAGGGGTTCAGCCCGAATATACCGGCCAGGTGGCCACTTAGTTGTTGCAACAGGTAAAAGCCGATGCCGATCAGGCCGCCGGTCAAGGCCCGTTGACTGGCTGATACCGTGCGCACCGAGCCGAGCAGCAACGGCAACGACATCAGCGCCATCGCCAGCAAACTGGGTAACAGGCTGACCTGCTGCCAGAGCACGATTTCGTAACGGTGGGTATCCAGCTGGTTTTTCTTCATGTTGCCGATGGTCTTGAGCAGGTCGTTCGGGGCCAGCGCTTCAAGGGGCAGAATCAATGCTGCGGCCTGATCGGCTGAAAGCAATGCATCCCAGTGCATGTTGGCCCGCTTTGTATCGAGCACCTGCTCACCCTCAAAACGGCTTTCCAGCACATCGATCAACAGCCAGTTTTCCTGCTCGATGTAGAGTGCACTTGCCGCCTGGATCAACTGGGTGAGGCGGCCCTGCGCATCGGTCGTGTAGATTTCAATATCAGCCAGTGTCCGGTCAGACCGCACACGGTTGACTCGAATAAAATGGGTGTCGTTGCGGGTCCAGATCGCACCTGAGTCGCCCGCACTGACTTCCGTGTTTTGCGATGCCTGCGCACGCAGGCTGGCCGCTTCGCGTTCAAACCCGGGTACCACGAAAAACTGTAATGCGGTTATAAAAATACCCAGGAATACAGCGAGCACCGCGACCGTCTGTCCAATGCGTTGCTTTGATATACCGATGGTGCGGATCGCGATGAGTTCACGGTGATTGGCCATCGCACCCAGACCGATCAGACCACCCAGCAGTGCGGTGACCGGCAGCAATTCAACGATGCGCTTGGGGGAAGTGAGGAATACGACCATCAGGGCATCGGCCAGCGTAAAACTGCCGCTGCCGACCTCTTCCAGTTCTTCGGCCAGCGCCATGAAACTGAACAGGGCCAGCAGTAAAAGCAATACCGGAATGATACCGCTCACGAACTGCGTCATGATGTAACGATCAATCCTGAGCACGTTTATCCTTTCTGATTTTCAGGATTGCCGGTACATACAGGACTGCAACCACCAATGAAAGCAGGCCGGGAACCCACCAGATGTAAGTACTGCTTCCCTGTTCCACCCAGCTGCGGCTTACATCGAGCAGGTTGAAGTAAATCGCGTAAATACCGAGGGCCATCAACATCTTTGCATAACGGCCCTGCCTGGGGCGGCTGCGGCTCAACGGGATGGCTGCCAAGGCCAGCAACAGCGCAGAAACCGGCGTAGACATACGCCACTGGAACTCCGCACGTTCAACCGGATCGGAAGACTGTCTCAGGCTGTTGGTTGAGGCCGATTTAACCCTGTAACCCGGAGGTTTCGGGCTCCGCGCAGGCAGGTACAGCGTAAAGCTGCCAAACTGCCCTGAAAGATCAGCGCCATCCTGTACTTTTTTAAGTATGCGGGCGTCATCAAGCCTCAGGCGGTGAAGCATGGGTTTGTGGAAGTATTCAAACTCACCCTCAGCGGCAGTGATAACCTGGAGGTCGTCGCCTTTGCGGGTGCGTATGAAAATCCCCTTGAGGTCACGGCCGTTTTCGGCAATGCGCTCTATGAAAACCGTTTGCCTGTTCTTGCCAAAATCGTAAAACCGCGCCTCCCGTATCCGTCCGGTTTCCGCCGAGGCCTCGGCCCTAGCCTTGATTTCAAAGGATTGCGCATAGGCCCATGGCCGTGCCCAGGCAGACAGTGTGGCCACCAACACTGCCAGCACCAGTGCAAGCCGCATCAGGGGGCGTAACAGGCTCGCTTCGCTGATGCCGCTGGCACGCATGGCGTAGATCTCGGAGTCGGTGTAGAGGCGCCCGAGCCCGGTCATGATGCCCAGGAACAGGCTAAGCGGCAGCAGGACATCAAGTGAAATAATGGATTTGAACAGCGTCAGCCTGGCGACTTCAGCCGGTTGCAATAAGCCTGCATCGGCGTCCACCAGGAAGCGGCTCAAACTGAAGGTGATAAATATGACAACGAGTGCCGTAAAAATGGACACGAATGGCTGGGTCACCTCCCGGATCAGGTAGTGATCGATGATTCTTTTAGCTACGCTGATTTCCTGGATTAAAGCTTTTTTTGACATTGTCATCGCTGGTACTTGCTATGATCATGTGGCCAGTTTAGTGCATCTTAATTAAATATGAATAAAACGGTTTTATGCTGCTTGTTGACTTTCACCTGTGCTCCCTGCATTGCGGCGCCCCTGGGTGAGGGTGCGTTTGACATGGTCAGTATAAGCGCAGACGAGGCCCATGAGGATGAGCAGGCGGATATCCTTCATTTTTTGGGACATTTCCGGATGCAGAGCGACGACTGGCAACTGACCGCTGCGACAGCGACCGTTTATGGCAGCCCGGATAAGCCGGACCGGGTCTGGCTCGAAGGAACACCTGCGCAATTCACGGTTTACCAGGCTGACCGCGCCGATGCGGGCCGGATCACGGCCTCGGCATCAGAGGTGGAGTATGTTCGCGCTGACAATAGGCTGGTGTTGTCCGGGGAGGCGACGTTGATGCTGGGTGATGAAGTCATCCGCAGTAAACATATCCAATACGATATCAGCACCAACCGGTATCAGGCCGGTGGTGCGGATGGTGTGCTTATCGAAGTTCCGCCGGTCGATTAGGGCCTGCTAAAAACCCTGAATCACCACTTGTAGGTCATCAGTACCCCGTAAGTCATCGGATCACCCCAGTTGGCAAGCAATGTTGCTATTTCGGGTCTTTCCTCGGGATTGTAGATCATCACGTTGTTGAGGTTGAGTTCCTCTTCGTTGTTCGTCATGTACCCCTGCAACTTGATCTTGTTGCCGGGCAGATCCCAAACCAGCCGGAGATCGGTTTTTGTATATGAGCCCTGACGCGTGCCTTCCAGGTTCAGGTCGTTGACATAGTGTTCGCCGACATAGTTGGTCTGGATTATCGGTGTAAGCGTGCCGCCTTTGCCTACGTCAAAAATATAACTAACCTGCATTCCGAATGACCACTCAGGTGACATGGCGGGGCGCCAGCCTTCGAGGGAAAGCATGTCACCCATGCTGTGGCCTTCGATGTAGCCCAGCCCGGCGATGGCTGGCACGAGGTAATTGTTAAACTTCGCATCCAGCCATGCCAGGTTGGCGGAAATATTCCAGCGAGTTCCCGGCAGCCATTGGATTTCAGCTTCAAAGCCCTTGGATTCCATGTCGCCGCCGGTGCTCATATAGTCCATCAGCCCCGCTGTTCCCGGAAACGGCAGTATCCTGAATGATTGCGCCTGGATGTCCTTGTAGTCGTTATAGAAAGCTGCAAGGTTCAGTGCCAGGGTGCCATCAATCAGGATGGTCTTGAGACCCACCTCGTAGGCGGTTACGTTTTCGGAGTCGTAGCTGAGCGGAACACCCATGGGTTCTCCCGCGTGTTCATTGATGCCCCCGGGGCGGTAGCCTGTCGAGATACTGAAGTAAGAGTCGATGTCCTCGCTGAAACTGTACTCGATAGCGGCATTCCAGAGTACGCCGCTCCAGCTGTCCTGACTGCCGTTTCGCAGGGTTTTGCTGTCGTCGTACCAGCGCAGACCTGCGGATGCCCGCAGCGAATCGGTGATGTCATAACCCGCGCTGGCAAAAACGGCGATGGAGTCGGTTTTGTAGTTGCCGGTATAGTCCCACTCCGGTTGAAAGAATTCACCACTATCGGTTTCGAGCCATCCCCAGTTCGACTGCATATCGAGCCAGTACACACCGGTGACCCAGTCAAAGCGGTCGTTCTTGTTGGATGTCAGTCGCAGTTCACTGGAGTAGGTATCGTTGAACGAGTTCCAGCCATTGAAGTCGCTGTTGTAAGGATCCCCACCGTCGCTGTAATCACTGTCAAACACCTGCATGTTTTCCAATGTCGATTTATTTATGTACCAGTCGAGGTTGGCAAAGCCGATGTCCCAGTTCAGTTTGAGTGTTCCGCTGAGGTTCTCCTGGTCTTCCAGCGAGGCGAAATTCCTGCCGACATTCCAGCCGTCAATATCGGCGCGGGCGCCGTCAGGCGCAAACTGGTGCCCCGGTTGATATTGTCCATCGACGTAGGCACCGATCTGCTGGTAGCCCCACATGCCGGAACCGGTCTGGTTCTGATCATAGGAAACAAGGTTGACCATCAGGCTGAATTTATCCGTAGGCTGCCATTTGGTCATCCAGCGGACGTACTGTTGCTTGCGATCGCGCAGGTCATCGGCGTCACCATCCAGTACATAATTGCCAACGTAGCCCGAATGCATATCAAAGCGGGCGGCGAACCGGCTGGAAAGGGTCTCCAGGATCGGCACGTTCAGCATGGCGTCAAAACGGGTGCCGTCGGCGTAACCGTACTCGCCTTCGAAGGCAGCATCCCAACCGCTCGGGTCCGGCTCATTGTTTATGATATTGATGACACCGCCAAATGCATTGCGCCCATACATCACGCCCTGTGGGCCGCGCAGGACTTCGATCTTCTTTATATCGACGTAAGGTTCCAGGGCCTGCGTTGTGGTCGGCACCGTGATACCGTCCTCGTAAATACCCACGACCTGCTCTGCCTCGGAGCCGGTGCGGTTGGTGCGGGTGCCGCGAATGGCAATACGCGCCTCGTTACCCGATTGTCCGTACTGCATATTGGGCACCTCGTCCGCGATACCGGTAATGTGACGGATCTGGCTGCGTGCTATATCATCTGCCAGCAGGTTCGTGACGGCCGCCGGCTGGCTTTGTGATGCCGGTGTGAACTTCTGCGCGATGACATCTTCCTGTTCCACCGGGGTCTGCGGATTGGATGCATCGTACAGAGGTTGTCCCCGTACGGTCTTATCGACGGCGTCTGTGGCTTGCGTGGTGTCTTGTGCAACGATCGCTGTGTTCTTGTTATTAAGCTCCTCAATGGTGCTCTGCGCATCAGAGAGTTCCGCTTCAAGCTCTGCTACCCTGTCCTTCGCCGCAGACAGTTCCTGCTGCAGCGCCTGAACACGCGCTTCGGCGTCCTGTCCAGAAGCAGGTGAGTTCGCCGGAGCCGCTTCATCCGCGTATGCAAACTGCATGAAGGTCATGACTACGAGTACCTGGAAAAACAAATTGGCCGGGGATTTCATATTATTCCTCAAAATATTTATTAACGATCGGGCTCAGATGGCCTGAACCAACGATTTAATCGGGACAGTTATTTGCTTCACGTTGACCACGATTTGACGACATCCGCCGCCTTCTTATAGTCCGCTGCATCATCCACCTCGCACCAGCTCAGGCCGTGAATCGGGCAAATACCTGCAATACCACGGCTGGCAAGCTGGTCGATAGCAGACAGGTACCACAATTTTAGCGCATCTGACTTATCCATCATTTCTTCCAGCTTTTCGGTGAACGCATCTGCGCCGGCCTGGTTAAAGACCATCAGGCCGATGCTCTCTCCGTCGACAAGGCTGATGTCTAGTTGTTTACTGACCTTGAGCAGGCGGTTGCCATCGGTGATGATTTTCATATCGTCAAGATCGAAATGGGGTTTTGTATCGGTGGCCAGGGTGATCGGGAAGCCCGTATCACTGGCGAGCAGGCGTTGCAGAACCGCGGCTTCAAACAGCGTATCGCCGTTCATCAGTACAAAAGGCCCGGTCATTTCAAAACGGGCTTCCCAACAGGTGCCAAGGTTGTCGGTATGGGCAAACATTGGATTATGCAGAGTCCTGACACTAACGCCATTGACGCGGTTTACTACGGAATCCACCATTTCACTTTCAAAGCCGGATACCACCACGACTTCATCAATGTCGCACTGTGCAATCTGGCTCAATTGCCATTCAAGGATAGAGGTACCGTGCAGCGGCAGGCAACACTTTGGCATATTCGACGTCAACGGCAATAACCGGCGACCCTGTCCTGCGGCGAGTATGATCGCTTTCAAAAGAATTCCTTCAGTATTAAGTTCAGAGTGTGAGAAAACTGGTGCATTAGAACATGATTTGATCAATCTACAAAATATAGAATTGGTACAATTAGCATCAAACTGGTACCCGATTCGTCCTGCAGTCGTGATGATCGCAGTATCACCAAAGGACCAGATGGTTGAATAGCTTAACAGACCATGGATTCAGAATATGTTAATTGACCTTGAAGAGGCCGCCGCCGACCTTTTGCTGGAAGCTGAAGTCTGCATCGTTGGCGCCGGGGCGGCGGGTGTGGCACTGGCGCGTGACCTGATGAACACCGGGCGTGATGTGTGCCTGCTGGAAGCCGGCGGGATGGATTACGACGAACGCACGCAGTCGATATTCAAGGGCAACAATATCGGCATGGAATATTATGACCTTGACCATTCCCGGCTGCGTTTTTTTGGTGGCACAACCAATGTGTGGGGTGGCCGTAGTATTCCGCTGGATCCGATCGATTTTGAAAAACGCGACTGGGTGCCGCATAGCGGCTGGCCGATCACACTGGAGGACCTGCAACCCTATTATCGTATTGCGCACGATTCACTCGAACTCGGTGAATATGATTACGAGACCGGGAACTGGGGGAAGCTCAAGCTGAGCCCCATTGATTTTGATCCTGCAAAAATCGTCCACCGTTTCTGGCGCTTCGATGATTTTGAAGAGCGTTTTAACAACCGTCGCAGTGAAGATCTTGTCAAGGCAGAAAATGTACGTATCGTCCTGCACGCGAACACGGTTGGCTTACAGTCAGCTGAAAATGCTTCGGGCATTACCGGCCTGGATGCTGAAACCCTGCAAGGCCGCAAACTGAAGGTAAAGGCCCGGCACTATGTGCTCGCCTGCGGCGCGATTGAGAATGCGCGTCTTTTGTTGATGTCCAATAAGCTGGAAGCCAACGGGATTGGCAACCGGTATGACCAGGTCGGGCGCTACTTCATGGAGCACCCGCACGGCAGGATTGCCCATATCGCAACCCGCGACCCGGCGGCTTTCTGGGCCCTGTACCGTAAACGCTTTCCGGCGGCAGGTGTGCCGGTGGCGCCGGCACTGGTTTTGCCACCCTCTCTGCAGCGCGAACTGGGTGTTCTCAACAGCGCCGCCACGTTCAAGATTCAAAAGAACCCGGCAAAAGGTGCAACCGTCAGCAGTCGCGTTTATATGAACCTGAAGCACAGCTTGTCACCCACCCAGTCCGGGCGGCGTCTCTGGCACACCTGGCGCGGTGGGCTGAACTGGCTGCAACGTCATGTCTCGATGCCAGTGTTGCGCTTTGTTTCCAAAGTGAATCGCATGCAGTTGTACGTGATGGCGCGTGCTGAGCAGGCGCCGAATCCGAATAGCCGTGTGTGCCTGTCGACTGACAGGGACGCTTTGGGTTGCCCCAGGGCAGATCTCGACTGGCGGCTCAGTGCCCTGGACAAGGAAACCATGTTGCAATTCGGCAAAACCCTGCAGGGGGAGTTCGACCGGCTCGGCCTGGGTAAGGTGACGACCTGCGAGTGGCTGGAAGACGGCAAACCCGAGTGGCCGGTTGATCCCACCGTCGGTAACCACCCCATAGGCGGTTATCACCACATGGGTACAACCCGTATGAGCACTTCAGACCGCGATGGCGTGGTCGACGCCAATTGCACGGTGCATGGCTACCACAATCTGCACATCGCCGGCAGTTCAGTATTTACAACGGGTGGCTGGGCCAACCCGACGCTGACCCTGCTGGCACTGACGCATCGCCTTGGTGTTCATCTCAATGGTTTGCTGGCCAGGTAGGACCTGTTCCCCTTGCTTACGGGGTGAGGGTTGATGGTCTGAAGAGCCTACTTCCGGGAGGACAATATCTGCTCGGCCAATTTTTGGTCTTCCACGGAATCGACATCCACGGCGGCCCTGGCAAACCCCACTTCTACATGGCCGATCCGGCAACCAGCGGCTTTTGACAATCCGCGCAAGGCGTCTTCCAGGCTCAGTAGCCTGAGCACATACAGAACAAGTGCCATGAGACCAAAGCGGCGTGCGATTTTCCAGGGCTGTTTCCGGTCGGCCTCCGCCTGCCGCCAGAAATCCAGGGCCTTGCGGCCTTCCGGGCTAAGGATCGCGAACAGGTTACTGCCGCAGAACTGCCCGTTCGAAAATTTAAGTACGGTCCGTCTGGACTGCGGCCATGCAGCCTTTACCAGTGCGTATGGTACGAAACCGATGACAAGGTCATAAGCCGTGTCACCGGCAGTAATTGACGGGGCATCTTGGCCGGAGCCCTCGTGCAGGTTTTTTGAAAGCGCCCGGGTACAAAAATTATCCACAATCTCGCCTGTGAGTAGTGCGTGGTCACCTGCGGTCAGCAAGGCCGGAAAATGATCCAGTTTATCCAATGCATACAATGCACTGGCAGCGGGTCCGCTGGCCGGTGCCAGCCATTCAAATTGCGGATTCTGCAGAAGGCGTTCCAGTTCTCCGCCGGCAGCTACAACATCAGCCGAGGGACCACAGATGATCGCGCCGCCACTGCACTGACTCTCTTCAATTGCCTGCATGACACGGGCCAGTGCCGGTTTGCCCGCGACTGGCACCATAACACTGGCCTCAATATTGAAAGCATGGCTGATCGGGCTTCCACCCGGGCGCTCACCGGCCAGTATGACAGCGCGAAAACGGCTGGTCTGATCAGGCATGTGCTGTTCCGGTGCTCCTCGGCCAGGCCGGCCTGCTCGGTGCAAGCGGACTCACTACAAATCTTTCTCGTACATGCGGTAGCGCTTTGTTATGAGGCCGCCGACACTTTCAATTATGTTTCTGACACCGCGGTTATGGTCCAGTATCCATGACATTTCGACACGCTCAAGCCCCTTGGCCTTGCCCGCTTCCATAACGCCGTTGATGATCATGTAAGCCAGCGCCGGACCGAAGCGGGTGTTCTGGTATTTTTGCCTTACACCCATCAGGGCGACCCTGGCTGATTTGGGGAATTCCACCTTGAGACGCCAGTACAACCTGGCCCAGCCGAAAGGCAATAATCGACCATCCAGATCAGCAATAGCCTCGTTGATATTGGGTAGCAGAACGATAAAGGCAGCATCCTCACCATCCACTTCAGCGATCTGGATGAAGTCTCGCGGCGCCGCCAGAAGCAGTTCCTTGCCGATCAGCTTGAACTCTTCCGGCACAAACGGGGTGAAGTTCCAGTTGTTTGCCCACGCGTCATTAAAAATGTCACGCATTGACTCCAGTTCGGCAGGTATCGATTTTGAATCCAGGTTCCTGACCTTGATGCGGTCACCGCTTCTATCGATCAGCGACTTCATCACCCTGGGTATTGCAAGGGTTCCGGAATCAAGCCCGTAAGCGAGTAAATCCTGTGCGGGCCGATAGCCGCAACGTTCGATCGCAGCGCCATAATAGGCCGGTGCATGGCCTGTCATGACGTAGGGTGGTGAGTCAAAGCCTTCTACCAGGACACCCAGATCCTGGTTGATGCTAAGGTTGAACGGCCCGATAACCTCCTGCATACCCTCGTCCCGCAGCCAGTTTTCCGCCGTTTTAAACAGGGCCATGAAAACCTCATCGTCATCGGGTGCTTCGATTAATCCAAAAAAGCCGGTTTTTGTATCGTGTTGGTCCAGGTGTAACTGATCGATCTGCGCTGAAATACGGCCGACCGGTTTGCCGTCCTGGTAAGCGATCCAAGCACGCCAGCGTGCGTGCTTGAAGTAAGGATGCCTGGGTGAGAACGCTTCCCGGCGCTCGATCATCAGCGGTGGTACCCAGTTCGGGTCGTTCCTGTAGATGCTCCAGGGAACGCGGATAAAGGTCTTAAGCGCCCTTTTTCCGGAAACCTCCCTGATCTCCAGGTTCTTGTTGGAAGGATTATTCATGCATTATTTTCCAATGTGCCGTTGGCCACCCCACCTGTCAGTGTAAAGCTTGCCATGAAACCGGCATTTTTTCACTTGGGAACACGCCGCACGGCAGAATAAATTTCGAGGTAGCGTTTGCTTAGACTCTTCCAGTCCAGTATCAGCAGTGAACTCCAGGGCTGCTGAAGATAACTGGTCGCGGAGTTGTTTCGATTCGGACAACTCCAGGATCCGGTTTGTCATGCTTAGCCATTCATTGCAGATGAACGCCTCCCGGCCATTCACGACGGGAATGCCCTCAATACCTTTCGAGGTGCTGATAACCGGCAGTCCGGCTGCGAAACAATCGATAATTTTCATCCGTGTGCCGCCACCCTCACGTAACGGGATGACCGCAATGTCGCAGGCTTTCAGCCACGGACCGACTTCATCCACACTGCCGGTGAAGTGAATATTGGGGTGGATGCTTTCATCCGGTGGGTTTCGTCCTATGGCTATGACGTGGAAGACAAAGTGGCTGCGTGCCAGTTTCGGTAACAGGATATCGGCAAAAACCTGCAGGGCATCACGGTTGGGCGGATAGGAAAATGTCCCGTGGAACGCGATCAGTATCGCGCTTTCGGGCAATCCGAATTTCTCCCTCAGCGAAGCCTGGGCCGGCAGTTTGTAGGGCTCGGGATTAAAACCATGTGGAATGGTATTGAGCAAACCAGGTTTTACACCATCCCTGAGCAGTCGCTGACGGTCATTATCCGATACACAAACGACCGCGTCTGAACGGTTGCAAAGGTCAATTTCGATGGCCCTCAGGTTCCTGAACTGCTCATCGGTCAGTTCGGCAACCTGCGCTTTGAGCCGGGCGTATTCAACATTGTGCTCGACCAGCACAACGGCTGCATTGAGGATTTCCCGGGCTTCGATACAGGGTTTGGCGTAGGCCGGAAACTCGGCCTGCAAAATACCTGCATCCAGCTTCCTGGCAGCATACAGGCAATGCCAGAAAAAACTGGTGTCGGTCAAAGGCAGATACAGGAAACTGTTGCTCTCCGGTAACTCCTTGCTGAAATGTAGCAGGCGGCTAAATGAACGTGGCAAACTGAGAAGACGTAGCCAGAACGGTAGGCGGCAGGCCTGTTTATGACCGTTTTCGAATAACCACCAACGGCTCCGGTCATCGCTGACGATACCGACCTTGCGACCGTGTTGTGACAGACCCCTCGCGGTTTCAACGATTTTCACCGCAGCGCCGTGATCTGCCGGAAAAAGATCACTGCGCGTCACGATCAGGATATTGTCACCGGGACTGCCGGTCTTCCCGGCTCGAAAAAGCCGGCTGAGGACGACACGCCTTAACAGGCGGGCTTGCCGCTTCAGGCGTTCCGGCCAGGCGGGTGTGCCCAGCGTGACAGGTGCAGCCTGTCTCCTTATCACCGGCAAGCGGGGTGCTTTGGCCGGTGACCCAAGCCAATCCAGCAAAGGCCGGACGGTTTTGTCGGGGTTCAGGACCTCCTCAACAAGGCGTAGTGCATTTTCCGAACGTTTCTTCCATTCATCGGGGCTTCGCATGATACGGTGTAAAAGTTCGACAATTTCATCCGGTCCGCGGACCGTCCAACCGGCCTCGTACTGTTTGACAAGCCTGGCTATCGGCAGGTAATCATTGCAAATGAGTGGTAAACCATGGCGCAGAAATTCCAGTGAACGGAACGACTGGCTATAGGTTCTTTCGATATTCACCTGTGCGACTTCGAGCCCGATGTGGGCGGATTCCAGCAGGAAACGGCTGAAGTGAGCGTAGGGCGCGAGCCCCTGGGTCTGAAATGGCTCATCGTTTGAAAGCTCCGCACTGGTGTCGCCCTCATACTCATCTTCCGCTTCGGGGCTGTTGTCTTCAGGGACGTCTTCCTGCCAGCGGTACGGCCCGCCAAAAAGAACCAGTCGCGGTGCCTTGAGCCCGGCGTCAGCCTTCATGCTCTGGATCGCCCGCCAGTAGTCATCCGATTTACGCCAGGGCCAGTGCACCCCGCCGCTTACCAGTGTCCAGCCGTTGAGCTGGGGGTTCGAACCGGGTGCACCTGCAACCTCGGCTGACAAGGGTACGACCATCACCGGATCGCAATCACGCAGGTCGAAGCCGGCCTGTAACAACGTAAACCAAAGCAGGTCGCGCTGCGATGGGTTGCCGGCCAGCAGCACATCGCACTTTGACAGGTTGTCCTGAAGTCTTTGAAGGTCAGCCTTGACCCTTTCAGGGTGCTCGAACAGCGTCTCAAGTGGACGGGGCGCGACAAAGTCCAGGACCACCGGCTGTGACAAATCAAATGGCAGCAGTTCGAGCAGTTCCCAGTACGAGACCAGGATGACATCGGGCCGTTGCCGGTTAATGGTTGCCTGTAACTCGTCGCGGCTTCGAAACGCTTGTGGATGCCTGTTTTTCTGCCCGCTTTTTTTATGCTCCAGCCATGTTTGCGAGAGCACGTGTCCGGCACGGGCCAGGGCGCCTGAAAGCTGGGCAGTGCGAATGGCGTTACCGGTCGCGATGGCGTCAGACGCCAAAGGCGGTTCCTGGGTGATAAGTAATATCTGCATGTCCGTAGTCTTCAGCCGGTGCTAATTTGCGAGCAGCAGGTAGCTGGCGAGCCCGACAAAAGCCAGGATACCAATGACATCGGTCACCGTCGTCAACACCACTCCGCCTGCCAGGGCGGGGTCAATTGACATCCGTTTCAGAACGACCGGGATCAGGGCACCGGCCAGTGCGCCGGCGACGAGGTTTATTACGATCGCAAAGGCCATCACCAGTCCCAGCCCCGCGTTGCCATACCAGAGATAGGCGATGGCGGCGATGATGACCGAAAACAGGATACCATTGAGTACACCAACGGCGAGCTCCTTGCGTAAGATAGCCATCGAATTACGCGCACTGACCTGACCGGTCGCCATGCCCCGGATCATCAATGTCAGTGTCTGCGTGCCCGCGATACCACCCATGCTCATCACCACCGGGAAAAGAATCGCCAGTTCCACCAGTTCGTCCAGCGTGGGCTGGAAAGCGTATAACACGACCGCAGCCATCAGCGTGGTTAGCAGGTTGACGCCCAGCCAGACCCAGCGCTTTCGTGCCGAATGCATGACAGGTGCAAACATGTCATCTTCTTCATCGAGGCCGGCGGCGGTCAGAACCATGTGTTCGCCTTCTTCGCGGATGACGTCAACGACGTCATCGATGGTGATCCGGCCAAGCAAAAAGCCGTTCGGGTCAATGACCGGAGCGGATATCAGGTCGTCGTGTTCGAACTCGATTGCCACCTGCCGTGCGGGCATATCGACCGGGATCGCTTCCGCTGATGCGTCATACAAATCATGGACCAGGCTGGCGGGTTCACGGGTCAGTACATCTGCAAGTTTGAGCTGGCCCAGGAACTTGCCGGCACGGTCAACGACAAATAGCTGGTCAAATACTTCCGGTAACTCACCCCTGACCCGCAGGTAGCGCAAAACCACGTCCAGGGTGACATCCGGTCGCACGGTCACGACATTCGGGTCCATCAGGCCGCCGGCCGAGTCCTCCGGATAGGACATCACCTGTGCCAGTCTCTCGCGGTCCTGCCGGTCCATCGCGTGTAACACTTCGGTGATTACCGCACCCGGCAGGTCATTCAGAATATCCGCAAGATCATCGATATCCAGGTCACCCACGGCCTGGGCCAGGTCACCGGGTGCGATGTCACGGATCAGGCCGGCACGGACTTCGTCGTTTACCTCGAGCAGTACATCGGCATCAAGGTCGACTTTGACCAGGTCCCAGACGATTTGGCGCCGGGGTTGCGGTAATGACTCGAGCAGATCGCCGATCTCGGCGCCGTTGAGACTGCTGAGCAGGTGCTTGACCTGTGACTGAACACCACTGTCCAGCGCTTCGGACAGCCAATCCAGATGACGGGCTGTTTTTTCTTCGTGCTGATGATCCCGCATCTTTATGTCAACCCCTGGTGAGATTTACAGAAAACCGTCAATCGTGAATGGCCGGTCTGGAAAACGGGTCTATTGTATCAAGGAGCCAGATTTAAGGGGGATATTGCAATACGGGTTTTCATTGAGAAAAATTCGAAACAGCAAAGCTGCCTTTTCTCGGGGTCTCAGGCCTTACCCCAGGACGGTTTTTCACGATGATGGACCAGCACGTTTTCATGGGTCTTGCCCAGCGACTTTGCCAGTTTATCAGCCAGGTAAACCGAGCGGTGCTTGCCACCGGTGCAGCCAATGCAGATCGTCACGTAGCTGCGTTGTGAATCCTTGATGGCAGGCAGCCAGGTTTGAAAAAAATTCTCGATATCCCGGCACATCCTTATAACCTGCTGATCGCTCTCAAGCCACGAACTGACCGCTTCATCCATGCCAGTGAGCGCCTTTAGCTCATCCTGCCAGTAAGGGTTGGGCAGGAGTCGTGCGTCGAATATAAAGTCGGCATCCTGCGGTACACCTTGCTTGTATGCAAACGATTGCAGCACGATGGTCATATCACTGGATTGCCGGTTAACGAAATTCAACACCTGTCGCCGAAGTTGGTGGATATTGGTGTGACTGCTGTCGATTACCTGGTCTGACCAGCGTCTCAGGGGTTCCAAGCAGCCTGGCTTCGTTTTCGATGGCATCGGGTAAAACCTTGTCGCTGCCGGTGAGTGGGTGACGCCGCCGGGTTTCGCTGAAACGTTTGATCAGGACCGGTTTTTCCGCAGTGACGAACAACAATCTGCAACTGAAGCCGGCTTCCCTGAGAGAGTACATCCAGTCGAGTACAACCTGTAAATCCGATTCTCGTGAGCGCGCATCAATTCCAAGTGCGACTTTGTTATATAGAACCGGGTTGGCGGAAATTTGCGGCCCGAAGTCCGGCAACATGGCCCCGGGCAGGTTATCAATACAGTAATAACCGAGATCCTCGAGTGCGTTCAGGGCAGTGGATTTACCACCGCCTGACATGCCGCTGACAATGATGATGTCCTGGTTTGTGTTATCCATTCAAACCCTTCAAGCGTGTGAACTGGAAAGCAATTGCCAGAGTTCACCAACGTCTGCCGCCTGGCGTAGTTGCTCCAGCAACTCCGGATCACTGAAGCGCTCCACGATACCCGAAAGCAGCTTTGTATGGTCTTCGGTGCAGAGCTTCGGAACGGTCAGGGCAAAAACCAGGTCGACCGGTAGTCCATCTTCGGCGTCGTAGGGCAGGGGTTTAATCAACTGCAGGAATAGTGCCTGAACGTCCTCGGTCCCGTTGATACGTCCATGTGGTACGGCGATGCCGTTACCCAGTGCAGTACTGCCAAGGTGTTCCCTGGCACAAATGCTTTCGAAGATTTCCCTTGCGTCCAGATCCGGGTTCTTCCTGGCAAGTGTGGTACTGATAAGCTCGAACAAGCGCTTCTTGCTGTTTATCTTGACGCCCGCAAGAATGCGGACCGGGCTCAGTAAGTCACTATCCAGCATGGCCGGTCTTCAAAGTCAGTTTTTACGGTCAGGCCGGGCTTGTTCAGTACCCACCTTCCGAGCTTATGGGTTCTGGCCTGACATGCGCGTGGTTGGTGATGCGATCTTTACGCCGGCGAATCTGGCGGTCCAGTTTGTCCACCAGTCCGTCGATGGAAGCATACATATCCGTTGCAGTTACCGAGGCAAATGTCGTACGCCCGGCCTCCTTGACCGTGGCTTCGGCCAGTTGCTGTAATTTTTCCACGTTCAGAATAACGCGAATTGATATAACCTGGTCTGAATGACGCACTATTTTCTGCATTTTTTCAGTGACATAAGCACGTAGTGCCGGAGTGACATCAACATGGTGTCCAGTAATATCGATTTGCATCAACAATCTCCTTATTTTGTGTTGTCCTTACCCATAAATGTAAGGTCTGTCAGGCGCGTCATCAAGCGGTCATAGAGCAGGATAGACTCGTTGCTGAAACGCCTGGTGCATAAAAACTTCAAAATCAACTTGCTAGAATTTTTGGCCGGTATATTTACAGTCTATACTTCAGGTAAGCAATTTTCTATGGTTTCCCTTTCTGGCGCAGTGCCATTAGTAATGAAGCACGAAATTAAAATTCAGACATTCGCCGATTTGCCCGGCGGCGTTCACCGGATGACCCCAGGCCCAGCGATTCGCGATACTTTGCAACTGTGCGCCTGGCCACGCGGATACCGGTTTTACGCAAAAGATTCGAAATTTCCTGATCACTCAGCGGTTGCGCTGGAGGCTCGTTTTCAACCAGTATCTGGATTCTGGCCTTGGTGGCGGTTGCGCTGACCATACCGCCACTGGTTGTGCGGACATGGCTTGAGAAAAAATACTTGAGCTCAAAAATACCCCTTGGGGTCAGCATGTATTTTCGCGTCGTTGCCCTGGATACGGTCGATTCATGCACCCCGACCTGGTCTGCAACATCCTTTAAAATCAGGGGCTTCATGGCAATCTCACCATCGTCGAGAAATCCGCGCTGATTATCCACGATGCTCTGGGATACTTTCTGCAGTGTACGGTTTCGCATTTCCAGGCTGGATAGCAGCCAGCGTGCTTCCTGCAAACGCCCCTTCAAATACTCGGCGTCTTTGCCACCGGATTTTCGCAACAGGTTGATGTAGTACTTGTTAAGACGCAGGCCCGGGTTGCTTTCCGGGCTCAGTGTGGTCACCCATGTATCACCATCGCGGCGAACAAAAACATCGGGTATCAGGTATTCATCCCGGCGGTTGTCAAAACGCGCTCCGGGCCGCGGCTCCAGGCTCCGGATGAGTTCCAGTGACTGTTTCAGGTTTTCCGAAGTTGCGCCGGTTTCACGCAGCATTTCCTCGTAGGCATTGCCGGCGACCAATTTCAGGAAATCACGGGCCAATCGCAGCGCCAACTCAACCCCGGGTGTTCCGGTCGGTTGAGCGCGCAACTGGACACGGATGCACTCACCCGGATCACGGCTTGCGACACCCACCGGTTCCAGCCGTTGCACCCGGTGCAAGACGGCGAGTACCTCGTCATCTTCCACCCTTAGCTCAGGTAACAGCGATGCGCGTATTTCAGGGATATCGTCAGTCAGGAAGCCGTCATCATCAACTGCATAGACGATGGCGGTGGCAATGGCTGCGTCCACCTCATTGAAGTGGGCGAGCCGGACCTGTGCCAGCAGGTGCTCACGCAAGGACGTGGTGCTGGTGTCTTCAAACTGCCGTTCGGAAAAATCATCAGACCAGCCCGCGCTATCGGTCCACTGATCCTGTTCGGGTTGCCAGTATGGGTCCTCATAATCGTCAGCCGCGTATTCCGGTTCACTTTCGGATTCACGGGACTCAGTTTTCTTTTCAAACTCGGCGGACTTCTCCTTGCGGAGCGGGTCCGGTTGCCTGGTGTCTTCCTCATGGTCCAGCAGCGGGTTGGCATCGACCACTTCCTGGATGTAGTCCCGCAATTCGATGCGGTTGAGTTGCAACAGGCGGATGGCCTGTTGCAACTGCGGCGCCATCGCCAGTTTCTGCGTTAGTCGGAGTTGTAATGATGGGTTAGCCATGGATGTTCTTTAAATGGGTTCCTGTGGTCACAGCCGGAATTCATTACCAAGATAAACCTGGCGCACTTCCTCGTTGGCCAGCAGTGTTTCCGCGTTGCCCTGGGCCAATACCCGGCCTTCATTGAGGATGTAGGCATGATGGCAGATACCCAGCATTTCCCGGACATTGTGGTCGGTGATGAGCACACCAATATTCTGTTCTGACAGCTGGTTGATGATGCCCTGGATCTCCCTCACTGATATCGGGTCGATTCCGGCGAAAGGCTCATCCAGCAGGATAAACCGGGGTCTCGCTGCCAACGCACGGGCAATCTCCACCCTGCGCCGTTCGCCGCCTGACAGCACCTGGCCCATCTGGTCGGCAAGGTGTGAAACACCCAGTTCCTCCATCAACGTCTGCAGTATTTCGTTGCGTTGATTGAGGTCAAGGCCGCGGCGTAATTCCAGGATGGCCATGATATTGTCCCGCACGGAAAGCTTGCGGAAAACGGATGCTTCCTGCGGCAGGTAACCTACACCCAGACTTGACCGGATGTTCACCGGTTTATGCGTGATATCGACATCATCGACCGTAATGCTGCCCTTGTCGGTCGGGATCAGGCCGACGATCATATAAAAGCAGGTTGTCTTACCGGCGCCATTCGGGCCAAGCAAACCGACAACCTGGCCAGGTTCAACTTCAATATTTACACCGCGTACGACCTCTTTTTTACGGTAAGTCTTATGCAGGTTTATAGCTTTGAGCATGTCAGTTTCCGTCCTTCACCGGTGCATCAGCATCCGGTGCCGGTGTTGTCGGATCCGGCTCTGGATCCTTCACTTCCGCGTCATCTTTCTTGCCCTTTTTGTCCTTGGTGTTAATCACCTCGGGATCCAGCAGAATATGAATTCTGCCATTGCCATTTTCATCACCGCTTCCCTGGAAGTGCTGCACGTTGAGATCATAAGTGAGTAATTCGCCGGAGATCTGGTATTGCGGATGCTTGACATCGGCGTTACCCGTCAGTGTCACTATTCCACTGGCCACCTGGTAGTCAATGGTATTGGCGGTGGCCTGCACCAGGCCCTGTTCCTCGATTTCCTGTTCAAGAAATGCCGGTTGGCCGCGGAAGGTTACTGAGCTCACGCGGCCGTCAACTTTTTCGACTTCCGCCTCATCGGCGTTGATGCGTAAGGTGCCCTGGCGTATATCGACGCTGCCGCGCAAGGTGGTAACGCCATCACCGAGTGTTCCGTCGGTGGAGTTCGCACTCACCTGGAGGGGTTTCTGCCGGTCGGACTCCAATGCCATGAGAGGCAGGCTCAGGCAGAGCAGGCATGAATACAGGCACAGGCGAAAGTGGCGTGAAATTGACCGGTCAATTAACAGCATATGTGGCTTTAACCTGTTGTTTTAATATGTATGTTTTAGTTGTCATATCCAGTTCCAGGCCGATCGCATCAACCCGGTTCCTGCCGTCAAACATACTGACTGGCTGATCGGTAACGGCAGTTTGCGGTGTGACTTCAATCTGGACTTCCCGGGTGGTGAGTTCGACCCAGCTTCCGGATGCGGGTTCATTCCGCTTCACATTTACCTGCCCAATCAATTTAACATGCTCTTTGTCCGCAGTTATAGTGGCCATGTCGGCTGTCATATCCCACACGGCATCCGCCTGGTTCAGCCTGACGACCGGGTATTCGATTGTGCCCATTTCAAGGTTGGGATCGTTTCTCAATACAGGCGCACGCATATTGATCGTGGGTTGTCCATTCTCATCATAGAACTGTAGTTCAAATTCGTGCAATACGTAATTCAGCTTTGGATCAAGACCCGCTACCAGTGCCGGTTCTTTTTCATTCTGTGAGCGGCTTACCCAGAATGTCACGGCGCTGAGAAATACCAGGATAGCAATACCGCGTTGTGTTTTTCGCGTGATCATGATGCCAGAATTTCATCCAGGATGGTCTGCTCTTTTTCCTGTGCTGCCAGGATCAGGTTGCAAATCTCCCTGACCGCGCCATCACCGCCATTGCGACTGGTTATCCAGTGCGCCTGTTGCCTGACACGTTCCTCGGCATCCGCCACCGAAACCGCCAGGCCAACACGCATGAGTACCGGCAAATCAATCCAGTCATCGCCGGCAAAACAGACTTGCTCCGCATCCAGTCCGGTAATTTCAAGTAACTCCAGGAACGCGCCCAGCTTGTCCTCACGTCCCTGGTAAACGTGTTGGATGCCCAGTTGGTCCATACGATGCGCGACCGCCCTGGATTTTCTGCCCGTGATGACGGCCACCTCGATACCGGCACGTTGCAGGGCTTTCATGCCCATCCCGTCACGGGTATTAAACGCTTTCATTTCGTTACCGGCGTGATCGAAGTACAACTTGCCATCGGTGAGAACGCCATCCACATCAAGGATCAGCATACGTATTTCAGAGGCCCGTTCCCTGAGTGCAGCATCCATCTTGACCATTCAGATTACCCCGGCCTGTAGCAGTTCATTAAAGTTCAGCACGACGATCCTGCCCATATGGTTATTCTAACCCGAATTGATTACTGGCAATTGATCGGAATATTGATGCACTTAAAATTTTAACCCGGCAGGGTCAGTTCAATTCGGGTGGAACTCATCCACACCAGCAGGATATAGCCGATAAACATCAGCAGCAGGGCGATTCCTGACCTCCTGCCGATGCGGCCTGGTCCACGAAAATCAGAAGCCATCAGGTAGAGCGCGCCGGTCACCAGGAACATTGCAGGGAAATCACGTGCCAGGATGATAGGTAACAGGATTATCGGCTGGATGGCCGCTGCAATACCCAGAACACCCAGCAGATTGAAAATATTTGAACCGATGATGTTGCCTATGGCGAGGTCGTCTTCCTTGTGTAATGCGGCTGTGATTGCAGTTGCCAGTTCCGGCAGGCTGGTGCCAATGGCAACGACTGTCAGGCCTATGACCGTGTCGGTAACATGCAGGATACGGGCGATGGTGATCGCACCTTCGACCAGGAATGTCGAACTGATCGGCAGGACGACAAGACCCACCATGAGCCAGAACAGCGCCACTTTAGTGGGGGTGTCTTTGGGGATTTCGGCATCGAACTCTTCTGCCAGTGGGTCAGAAAGCGGGCGGTGCAAACCGATACGGATGATCCAGATGACAACTGCAAACAAACCGATGATCAGTAACCAGCCTTCAGGCCGGCTGTAAACGCCATCCAGCGCCATCAGGAAGCAAATCAACATGATTAACAGCAACATCGGGTATTCGCGTTTCAGCGCGTGGGATTCCATCCTCAGCGGATAAATCAGTGCCGTCGCACCCAGCACCAGGCCCATATTGGCGATGTTGGAACCAATCGCGTTGCCAACCGCCAGGCCGGAATTTCCCTTTAAAGTGGCAACAGCCGAGACCACCAGTTCAGGTGCCGAAGTACCGAAGCCAATAATGGTCAGACCGATGATCAAGGGTGACACGCCGAGGTTTCGCGCGGTTGCCGATGCTCCGGCCACCAGGCGATCAGCCCCCCAGACCAGCAACAGGAAGCCTGCAACCAACTGGATGATCGCTATCAGCACGCGGGGTCGTAATCCCGGATGATGCTCAAGCCGCAGTTTATGCAGCCAGGGTGAGATATCCGCAAGTCACGGGTGTTTTTAATGGCGAAGCAATCCACTATGATAAACGTTTCTGAAAGGTCAAGTCCGTTTGCCCTCTTGGCCATTGGATTTAAAAATCTTGAATGTTTTCACCGTTCGATGTTCTTTTTTCAATGGACACAGATCGGTAATAAAGGACGTTAGTTTATGGATAGCACGACGATAGCGCAAATGATACTTAAAGGACTGCCAGGCGCGGATGTAACGGTTACCGGTGATGACGGGGTTCACTTTGAGGCGGTGGTTCGCTACGCTGCCTTCGCGGGCAAACCAACCCTTGCAAGGCACCGGATGGTATATGCGACGCTGGGTTCATTGATGGGGAATGAAATTCATGCGCTGGGTTTGCGCACAGAGTTACCCGAAAAATAGGCGGGCAGTATTCAGGCGATCGGCGACATAGCCTATTTAAAAACTACCATCGGGTTTCAATTGCAAAGGCTCCCTGGCTTCCCGGCCCCGGTATAAAACCGCACCGTGCCTGTAGGCTATTTCGCGGTTACAGAACAATCCGACGGTCGCTTTCAGCAATTTATGTTCAAGCGGCCCCAGCCTTGCTTTCAATGCACTTGCATCATCACCGGGCAAAACGGGCATTTTCACCTGCGAGATGACCGGCCCAGAATCAAGACCCGCAGTAACAAAGTGGATGCTGGCGCCGGTTTCGGTGTCACCCGAGCGCAGAACACGGTTATAGGTGTCCAGACCTTTGTACAAAGGCAGAAGGGAAGGGTGCAGATTGATCATGCGGCCATCGTACCGGCTGGTGAAATCCTCACCCAGTATCCTCATGTAACCCGCCAGGATGATCAGTTCAGCCTGGCTTTGTTGCAGGACTTCTGCAACCGCGGCGTCGTGCGCCTGGCGGTCTGGAAAATCGGCATGGCTGATAACGCTGACGGGTATTGAGGCAGCGGTTGCATGGTCCAACCCGGGGGCGCTGGCGCGGTTGGAAACGACCCGAACGATGTTCAGGTCCAGGCTATTTGCCGCTATGGCGTCAATCAGCGTTTTCAGATTGCTGCCGGTACCGGAAATCAGTACGGCAGCTTTCAGGGTATCCTGCTTCATGAGCGTATATAGGTGACCCTGTGGGTGCTATCTGAACACTCCGTTACCCGGCCGATTCGATAGACACGTTCACCTGCACTATCCAGCGCGCCGCAAATTTCATCGGCAAAATCAACACTTACGAGCAGCGCCATACCAATTCCGCAATTGAAAGTGCGCAGCATTTCCTTTTCTTCAATCCGTCCGCGTGATTGCAGCCACTCGAAAACCGCCGGTTGAGGCCAGGCCGAAAGGTCAATTTCAAGACCCAGGCCCCGGGGTATAACACGGGTGATATTCTCACTGATACCACCGCCGGTTATGTGCGCGAGCCCATCGATCGGGTACTGCTCAAACAGGGTCAGCAGTGTTTTTACGTAAATCCTTGTGGGTGCGAGCAAGGCTGCCCCCAGTGTGCTCTCGCCGAGAGGCATGGATGGTTTGTCACCGGATTGTTCCAGGACTTTCCGGATCAGCGAGTAGCCGTTAGAGTGCGGCCCTGACGATTCGAGACCCAGCACCATATGCCCGGCCCTGATCTTGCTACCGTCGATCAGCTTGCAGCGATCGACCACACCCACGGTGAAACCGGCCAGGTCGTACTCGTCCTGGTCATACAAACCCGGCATTTCGGCCGTTTCGCCGCCGATCAATGCACAACCGGCCTGCCTGCAGCCTTCTGCGATACCCTCAATGACAGCCTGGGCATTATCAATTTGCAGTTTGCCCGTGGCGTAATAATCGAGAAAAAACAGGGGCTCTGCACCACAGGTCAGGATATCGTTAACACACATGGCGACCAGGTCAATTCCGATGGTATCGTGACGTTCCAGTTGTTTCGCGAGCAGTAACTTGGTGCCAACACCATCGGTTCCGGATACCAGCAAGGGTTCCTTGTAGCGTCCGGTATCGAGCTGGAACAGACCGCCAAAGCCGCCCAGTCCGGAGACGACGCCTTTGCGATGGGTGGATTTGACGGCAGGTTTGATCCGTTCGACCAGCTCATTACCCGCGTCAATGTCTACGCCGGCATCAAGATAACTCAATCCGGCGGGGTTTTCGGTTTTGATATTCAATGACAGGATCCGTTTATTCATGCGAGTTCGTGGTCTCCTATGTTATCTTATTGGGGCTTGAAATAACCCAATTTTTACCCGGTTGTGCAGATGAAAAAAATACTGCTGATAATTGTCACCTTGTGTTTGTCCGTTGCCCAGGCTGCTGCGGATGTCAATCTGTATGCAGGTGAGGTGGCCGTAGCCAGCCAGTCCGAGGCCGATCGAAACGAGGCGATACCGGAAGCACTTATCCAGGTTTTGCAAAAACTCAGCGGTCAACGGGAGTTGCCGGCTTCCCCGGCGCTCGATGATGCACTCAGCAATGCGGCCAGGTTTCTGCGCTCATACCGTTATTCAAGAGTTGACCTAACTGCCGCAGACGGTGCCGTTTCCCAGGAATTGCGATTGGTTGC
This sequence comes from uncultured Gammaproteobacteria bacterium, assembly GCA_963704855.1. Classification (GTDB taxonomy): domain Bacteria; phylum Pseudomonadota; class Gammaproteobacteria; order Xanthomonadales; family SZUA-36; genus SZUA-36. The sequence goes on along the minus strand of CAVPHY010000002.1, from coordinate 794,531 downwards.
GCATTTTATGCAGGCAGAGGTGGACCGGATCATGCAGCAAGTTGGTTTACCCCGATGGCGGCAGGAAAGACCGGCTGTACAAATCTGGGTGATCATCGATGATGGCCTCAGCAGGGAGCTGAAACCGATCAGGTTCGGTTATGCCTGGGAGTCCGTAGAGGAAATTGCGGCATTGCGGGGTTTGCCGGTCAGTTGGCCTGACCTGGATGAGGAAGAGATACAACTGGTCGATATGAGTCTCGTCTGGGGCGGGTTTACCGACTACCTGGTCGAGCGTGGTGCCCCTGCGGACGGGCTTGCGATTATCGCTGCGCGTCGCGACGGGCCGCAATGGACCGTGCGCTGGAACCTGGCGAGCAGTGGTCAGAACTGGAGTTGGCAAAACACCGATCTTGAGCTGATGTATGCGCTGGCCCAGGGTATGCACCAGATGGCCGACCAGATCGCGGCAAGTAATACTATAGCGGCCTCGGAACAGGAGGCATGGACCATTGACATCAGCATCGGTGAAATTAACGGCGCCGATGATTACATACGCTGTCTTGAATACCTGCAGAACCTCAGCCTGGTCAATGCGGTTGAAATACTGGGTGCTGACCCCGGACGTGTATATTTCAGGCTGCAACTGAATGCCTCGGTGGAGTACCTGTCAGAGGCGTTCGAGCGTGGTTCGGTGCTGTTGCGTGCAAAGGCCGGCAGCGGCTACGAGTACGAGTTTTTATGACCGGCCACGTGTTAAGATTTCCCGATGACAAGTGATTCCCGAAACTGGATGATGCTGGCTCTGCTGGTTGGTGCCGGCTGGCTCGTCTACCTGCTTGCGCCGGTCATTACACCCTTCGCAATTTCAGCCGTGCTGGCCTATTTGGGCGATCCTGTCGTTGACCGCCTGGAGAAGGTCTCGCTCGGGCGATGGAAACTCGGCAGGGTGTTGTCTGTAAGCATCGTATTTGTTCTGATGTTGACCCTGTTGACCGTCGTGTTGCTTATCGTGGTTCCGCTGCTGGTTGAGCAAATCCGTCTGCTGATCAATCTCCTGCCACGCTGGGTCGAATGGTTCTCCAGCACCGCGCTGCCCTGGTTGGCTGGCAAGTTCGGGTTTGAGATTGAAGGATTTCGATTCGGCACAGTTTGTCCAGGTGTTCAGGGACTACTGGAGAGAAATCAGTACCGCTGCTTTCAAGGTCGTCGATTACATATCCCGGGGTGGTTTGGCCGTGGCGGCGTTGATAACGAACCTGATTTTGATCCCGGTCGTCACATTCTATCTGATGAGAGACTGGGATCCGTTGGTCCGGGCCATTCACGATTTACTGCCGCGCAACATGGAAGCTGAAATCAGCCGGATGGCAGTGGATGTGGATCAGGTGCTTGGCGCGTTTTTCCGCGGCCAGCTGATGGTGATGCTGGCCCTGGGCCTGATTTATACGGTTGGTTTATCGCTGGTGGGTATAGACCTGGCAGTTCTGATCGGGATGGGCGCAGGCCTGCTCAGCATCGTCCCCTACCTGGGCTCGATTGTCGGTGTGCTGGTCGCGGCCGGCGCCGCCATTTTTCAGTTTCAGGATGTATTCCACCTGTTGATGGTTCTGTTCGTATTTGCCGTGGGACAGTCGGCTGAAGGCATGTATTTGACCCCGAAGCTGGTCGGTGACCAGATCGGCCTGCATCCCGTGACGGTCATTTTCGCAGTGCTGGCGGGGGGGCAGTTATTCGGTTTCCTCGGTATTTTGCTGGCCCTGCCGGTTGCCGCAGCACTCAACGTGCTCGTCCGGCACATGCTGCAGAAGTACCGGCAAAGCGGACTGTATAATTCGCAGCGGGGCGCGGAAAACTGACCGGTATGTTGTTTTCTCCACAAATCCCTTTGCAACTGGAACCCGCGCGTGACAAGTGTTTCGAGAATTTTGTAAGCGGGCCCAACCGCGCGGTAGTCAAGGCCCTACAGCACCTGCCGGATGAACCCGGTTCACACGTTTTCCTGTATGGCGGCGAAGGCAGCGGCAAGACCCACTTATTGAATGCCGTGTGTGTCGAGGCCCGTGAACGCGATGGACGCGCATTCTACCTGGCCCTGAAACGTTTGCCAAAGGACGCCATTGCGTCCTTGCAGGGCCTGGAGAAACTGGATCTCGTCTGCGTAGACGATTTGCATGTCATCGCCGGTGACCAGGCGTGGGAAGAAGCATTGTTTCACTGTTTCAACCGTATCAGGGAGGCCAATGGTCGCTTGCTTGTCAGCAGCCGCGAAAGATTGTCGGCACTCAACCTTGGCCTGCCGGACCTGGCCTCCCGGTTGGCCTGGGGTTTGCGCCTGCAATTGGAGCCCCTGGAGGACCACGACAAACTGGAGGTGATCAACCTGCATATCGATGCGCTTGGTTTGAGCCTGCCTGAAGACGTACAGCAATACCTGCTGAAGCACCATGATCGAAGTATGACCGCATTGATTCATGCCGTGGAAAAACTGCAGCAGGCAGCTTTAACGCAAAAACGCAGAATTACCATTCCGCTTGCCCGTGAAGTGCTCAGAATGAAAAAGGAATAACGGATGCTTACAAAATCGGAAATAACCCGTAATTGGCTGCCACGATACACCGGTATGCCGCTAGAACAGTTCGGCGAATATATCCTCGTGACGAATTTCGGTGACTATGTGCGGCGGTTCGCAAAGATGTTTGATTGTAAAATTTATGGTGAGGACCGCACCATGCAGGCGGCGACCAACGACAATGGCCTGACCATCATCAACTACGGCATCGGCTCGAGTAATGCGGCGACCATCATGGACCTGTTGACAGCGGTCATGCCAAAAGGCGTGCTGTTTTTGGGAAAGTGCGGCGGTCTGAAAAAATCCACTGAAATCGGCCACTTTATTTTGCCGATAGCCGCCATTCGCGGTGAAGGCACCAGTGATGACTATTTCCCGCCCGAAGTACCGGCATTGCCATCATTCAAATTGCACAAGTTCGTGTCGGACAAGGTTATGGAACACGGGCTTGATTACAGGACGGGTGTCATTTATACCACCAACCGCCGTGTCTGGGAGCACGATGAGGCCTTCCATAAGAAACTGCATGATATGACCTGTATCGGTATCGATATGGAAACCGCGACTTTGTTCATCGTTGGCCATGCCAATGCGATTGCCCACGGTGCGCTGTTGCTTGTTTCAGATGTGCCGGTAACGCCTGAAGGTGTAAAAACCGAGGAATCGGATAGAAAAGTCACTGAAAACTGGGTTGACCTGCATTTGCAAATCGGAATCGAAGCCATGACCGAAATCGGCCAGAAGGGCGAGCAGATCAAGCATTTTCGTTATTAGACCGAACATTTCAGCAGTATCCCGGATACTGCTGAAATGTTCGGGTTAGCCACCAAAAAAAAGGCCGCAAACGCGGCCTTTTTAAGCAAGTTGAATACGGTTATTTAAACGTCATGGCGCTGTCTATCATCAGCCCATCGGGGGTCAGGCGCATATCGACGCGGGAGTAACCGAGCATATCCGTGTAGGCCTTCTTCAGAGCTTCGGAATATTCGTGTGGGGCGGAATGACCCGCTTCGGTGTCGATCTGGAATTTCTCAGCTACTGCTGCCTGCACTTCTAACTGTTTCGCCATATCGTGGGAGATCGAGAAGAAGGTCCCGTCGTCCTGGGGTTTCGCACTCAGGAAACCTGCAAGATCCTTGACGTGTTTTTCACCAACCGATGCGCCAATTGCGGTGTCGCTCATCAAGGCGAAAACATCCAGGCCTGGCATGTATGTCATTTCCGGGGGAATCCGGACAGGCTCGGTTTGATTGGCCAGGTCAAGTTTTTCGAAGCCGGGCAGCATCATGCTGGCCATACCAACGAACATTTCAGGCTTGTCGACGTGTAATGCCAACAGGCCATTGGCCTGGGAAATTTCCATGGAAGGATCGAAATCATCCACCCTGACACGAACACCCATCAGGTTATTGACCATTGGGGGCATCGGAATATTCAGTTGCGTCATCAGTTGCGCTGCCTGGTCATTCAAATCCTGCAATTCTGCGCACTGATAGGGCGTCGTGGCGACAGCCGTGGCCTGTTCAAGTACGAAACTGCGCAACTTGCCGACTTTTATTGCCAGCGATGCGGAAAGCAGGTGGTTTCCCGTACTTGCGGCAGGTGTGGCAGACACCAGCGCAGCCAGGCCACTTGCCAGTAAGTTCTCGATTTCCAGGTCATAACGCACGGCCACTTCATTGGCGCTAAGCCTCGTGGTTCCTGCCGTCATACGCGGTGCCTTGGCGATGATGGATTTGATCTCGCTAACACATACCGCATCGAGGGAAGCGATGTGCGCATCCATATGCGTGCCCAGAGCGTTGCGCGTACTGCTCTCCGGATTCAAAATCTCATCAGCCAATTTCTGAATATCGATAATCCCCGAACCGTAAGCCAGGTAGCCTTTTTTCTTATTCATGGCGCCCAGGGCATTACTGGAAGCCATGCTCTGTGCGGGCATTTCTTGCCCAAGAAACGCTGGCAGCATACCCGCTTGCGCAGTGACGGGGAAAACGCTGAGTGCCAGTTGCTGATCGAGGATAGCGATGTAAACTCCAACTGGCATATCGTCATCGCTGACACGCCAGTAAGTGCTGCCATTGAGGTTTTGTACCGGTAATTCATAGCCCATTTTTGCTTCGATCCTGGCGATGGCATCCCGTAACAACTGTTCATCACCCAGGCCAAGCCGGATAACCGGGAACACGCCTTTTGCATATACCGCGTGATGGGCCTGCAGGGAGATTCCCAGTTTTTCGAGGTTTTCGGTGCTCAGGGTACCGCCCAGTTCGTCAAGAACCGCCATGGCGAGTTGTGCAGCCGGGCTATCCTGGTGATCACCCGCCTGGTACTCGGCCTGGAACTGCTCGATGTGTTTGGACATGACATCCAGAACCGGCTGGAAACGTGTCACATAGGCATCGGTGATCTCCGCCGGAACCGGTTCAAGACCTGCGAACACATAGGCCGTGTCAGCCGGAACATAAGCAAGCAGCGGGTTGCTGTCTTCTTTAGCGGTGGTAACTGCCTCATCAGATTCCTTATTGCATCCGGCAAGCAGTAAAGTTGCACTGAAGATAAGTACTAATGTTCGGGTAAATTTCATGGTCTTGATGTCCTGTGAACGAGTTATGTATAGGTGTTATACCACAGTACAACACTAAAGACAAATATTTTTATCAAGGAATGCAGCTGAACGTGCAAAATTCTTTGTCCAGCAGGCCAGCTTCGCAACCGGGTTGTTCGGTTTCGCTCACTCTTGTCAGTACGGTGGTTGGGCCGCTGGGGTGGGTAGTTACTTCCGGGACGCGCTAGTCACATCCTTGTGGCGCTCGATACTCGGCTTCCTGCCTCGTACGGTCCCGAAACCAACTACCCGCCCCTGCGTCCAGCATACGCCGTGCGAATCTTTCAGAATCCATTGACCTTCGGTTTTGCACATAGCCGAGGGGGTGTGGTGTCTTGATTCAGGACCTTGAGCGAGGAGGTGAGACCGTGAAACGGTCGAGAGGCTGGCCTGGGCCACAGGACGTCGCGCCAGAGGCTCCAGGGAAGGATTTACGCCGTGTCCTGAAGCAAGACACCACATCACCTTGGCTTCCACACCGATCAATTGAACCCAGAAAGCGATCCCCGAAATAAGGTACTGCGTAGCCTCCTTGCATCTTCTCTTACCAATCAATGGCTATGAAAGAAAAAACCCCCATCGCCTGCGCTTTGGGGGTTTCTTGTGAGGGACGTAAAGCTCTGTTTAGAGTGCCTTGTACACCTTTTCCAGCGTATCCTTGGCATCGCCAAACAGCATCCGGGTATTATCGAGGAAGAACAGCGGATTTTGCACACCCGCGTACCCCGTAGCCATACTGCGCTTCAGCACGATGGAGGTCTTGCCTTTCCAGCATTCAAGCACCGGCATGCCGCCGATCGGACCATCGGGATCGGTTAATGCCGAAGGATTGACGATATCGTTGGCGCCGATGATGATCGACACATCGACCTTCGGGAAGTCGTCATTGACTTCATCCATTTCGAAAACGATATCGTAGGGCACCTTGGCTTCGGCCAGCAAAACGTTCATGTGGCCGGGCATACGGCCCGCGACCGGGTGGATGCCAAAGCGGACCTTCACACCCTTGTCTCGCAAGGTCTTGGTGATTTCGTAAACGATATGCTGTGCCTGGGCGACGGCCATGCCATAGCCGGGAATGATCATGACTTCCCTGGCATTGGCGAGCAATTCGGCGGTTTCCTCCGGCAGGATCGGCATAACCTCACCCTGGTCTTCACCGGATGCTGCTGCCGCCGTGCCGCCACCGGTGCCAAAGCCACCGGCGATAACGGAAAGGAACTTGCGGTTCATCGCGCGGCACATGATGTAACTCAGGATGGCGCCACTTGAACCGACCAGCGCACCGGTGACGATCAGCAGGTCGTTGCCCAGCATGAAGCCCGTTGCAGAGGCTGCCCAACCGGAATAGCTGTTGAGCATTGAAACCACGACCGGCATATCCGCGCCGCCGATGGCCATCACCATGTGGATACCAAATACCAGCGCGATGACCGTCATGATGATCAACGGTTGCATACCACCACCGTCGGCTGACTGCACGACAAACTGGTATCCGAACCAGAATGCGGCGATCAACAGGCCGAGATTGAATAAATGCCGGCCCGGCAGGGTCAGTGGCGAACCGCTCATACGTCCTGACAGTTTGCCAAACGCGATGACGGAACCCGAGAAGGTCACGGCGCCGATCAGGATGCCGAGATAGGTTTCGATATCATGGATTGTCAGTTCGACCCCCAGGTAGTGCGCAAGCCGGTCCGGGTCCATGAAGTTGGCGAAACCGACGGCCACCGCGGCCAGACCGACCAGGCTGTGCAGGATAGCGACAAGCTCCGGCATCTGGGTCATCTGCACGCGCCGTGCAGCGATCAGGCCGATGCTGCCGCCCACCAGCAACGCGATGAACAGGGGTACGTAGTTGGCGGTGACAACACCCAGTATGGTTGCAATCAGTGCGATCGCCATACCGATGATGCCGTACCAGTTACCCCGCCGGGCTGTTTCCTGGTTGGAGAGCCCGCCGAGGGCGAGGATAAACAGGATGGTCGCAATGATGTACGACACAGAAATGATTCCTTCGATATTCATGACGACCTTATCTCCTGAACATTTCAAGCATACGGCGCGTGACGGCAAAACCGCCCGCGATATTGATGCTTGTTAACAGTGCGGTTGCAACGGCGACCCATTTGATCACTTCATTATCTGAGCTGACCTGTATCAGGGCGCCGATGATGATGATGCTGGAAATGGCGTTGGTGACACTCATCAAGGGTGTGTGCAATGCCGCTGTGACATTCCAGATCACCATGTAGCCGACAAAGCAGGCCAGCACGAATACCGTGAAATGCGCCATGAAGGAAACCGGTGCAACAGCGCCCAGGCCAAGCAGGGCAAGACCGGCAATAACCATGCCGATGATGGGCCCGGCCACCGAGCGTTTCTTTTCAACCTTCGGGGCTGCCACGGGTGCCTTCTTCGGCTTGGAGGGCGCCACCGAGAGTTTCGGCGCAGGTGGCGGCCAGGTGGTCTTGCCATCCTTGCACACGGTTGCGCCACGAATCGCCTCGTCTTCCATATCGACAACGATCTGGCCATCCTTTTCGGGGGTCATGTCGGTCAGCAGGTGACGCAGATTGGTCGCGTACAACTGGCTGGATTGTGTTGCCAGCCGGCTTGGCATATCCGTGTAACCAATGATGGTTACACCCTTGTGCACGTATACTTTTTCGGGTTGGGTCAGTTCGCAGTTACCACCCTGTTCGGCGGCCAGATCGACGATGACACTGCCGTCTTTCATGGATTCGACCATCTCCGCCGTTATCAGGCGTGGAGCCGGTCTGCCCGGGATCAGCGCGGTGGTGATGATGATATCCACATCCTTGGCCTGTTCTGCGAACAGCGCCATCTCGGCCTTGATGAATTCATCACTCATGACCTTGGCGTAACCGCCCTCACCGGAGCCGTCTTCGTCTTTGAAGTCCAGCATCAGGAACTCGGCATCCATGCTTTCGATCTGCTCCTTCACTTCGGGGCGGGTATCGAAGGAACGAACGATGGCGCCCATGCTCTTGGCGGCACCAATGGCTGCCAGGCCTGCTACGCCTGCGCCGATTACCAGTACCTTGGCAGGTGGCACTTTGCCGGCGGCAGTGATCTGACCGGTGAAAAAGCGTCCAAAATGCTGCGCCGCTTCAACAACCGCCCGATAACCGGCGATGTTCGCCATGGAACTCAGAGCATCCATTTTTTGGGCGCGGGATATACGTGGAACACTGTCCATGGCAAGTGCCGTAACACCGCTCTCGGTCAGCTTTTGCAGAAGTTCCGGGTTTTGCGCCGGCCACAGGAAGCTGATCAGTGTTTGGCCGCTTTTCAGCCGGGCCGCCTCATCATCATCGGGGCCACGGACCTTCAATATGATTTCCGAATCGCTCCAGATCTTATCGCCGGAAACGACCGAACAACCGGCCGCCTCGTAGCTCGCATCAGAATAATTTGCAGCGGCACCCGCATTGGATTCAACCGCTACTTCGAAGCCCATCTTGATTAGCTGGGCGGCCACATCTGGGGTTGTGGCTACGCGTTTTTCGCCCGCGTATAGCTCCCTCGGTACACCGATTCTCATAAAAAATCTCCGGATGATTTGTCTTTTAAAGCCTGGGTTACTTCAATCAATGATCTCTTTCTTCTGTATAGATCAACACTTCAGTAAAAAGCTGATCTGCTGAAAAATTAATTTGATCGGGAGTATACCGGCAAAACCCGACGATTTTGCGATCTAGGTCAATAAATCCTCATTGTGTCGCGATTAAATGGCTTCCGGGTGCGTCTGAAACCGGTCGGGTCAGGCGAACTGTTCACGCAGTGTTTCGAGTCGTTCACGGGTGCCGATATCGTGCCAGACACCTTTGAACAGTTCACCCGTGACCTGCTGCGCGGCCATTGCTGCCTGCAATAGCGGCACCACGGAGAAACTACCGCCTGGTGCTGACTTGAAGAATCGCGGGTGGTATACGCTAATCCCACTGAAGGTGTGGCGTGTCTGTCCATCTGCGGCGACGTAACCGCCCTGCAACACAAAATCACCGCCGGGGTTGTGGCTTGGGTTTGGGACCAGCACGAGGTGTGCGTGATCACATTTGATGGCCCTCAGCCTCGCCAACGGGTAGGAACTGAATACATCGCCGTTGATAACGGCGAACGGAGACTCGCCCAACAGGGGCAGCGCCTGTTGTATGCCGCCACCCGTACCCAGAGCACCTGCGGGCTCGGGTGAGTAGTGGATGTTCAAGCCCCACGCCGATCCGCTGCCCAGCGTATCGCGGATCTTGTCACCCAGGTGAGACAGGTTGATAACGACCTCACGAAATCCGGCACCTGCAAGCTTTTCAAGGTGGTGTGCGATCAGCGGCTTGCCACCGATTTCCAGCAAGGGTTTGGGTGTGGTATCCGTCAGTGGCCGCAAACGTTCGCCGCGACCGGCGGCCAGGATCATGGCGCGCATTCGGCTTGCTCCATGAAAGCCAATACCTCTGCAAATTCCGGGTAAAGCCGTAAAGTGCTGGTGATGTACTCATAAAAACGCGGGATCATTTCAAGGTAACCGTTTTTGCCATCCCGGTAATGGAGCCGGGCAAAGATACCAACGATTTTGAAGTTGCGCTGCAAGCCCATCAGGTCACAGATACGCTGCCACTGCATGGGTTCAATGTCGAGGCCAAGCAGCACGCGGACCTCCTCCATCCAGATTTCAACCTGGGCCCGCGGCCAACTGATGTAGCGATCCCATATCAATGATATGAAGTCATAACTGACCGGGCCCAATACGGCATCCTGAAAGTCTATGATGCCAATGACATCACCGCGATACCTGAGCAGATTGCAGGAATGAAAATCGCGGTGGACAAAACACTGTGGCTGTTCCAGGGCCAGGTCAATAACCCGTGTGCAAAATTCATCCCAGACTGAATCAGGCAGCCCCGGTGGTATTGCTTTCCGGTGGTGGCCCAGGTACCAGTCCGGGAAGAGATCCATGTCCCTGCGCAATCTCCGGTAATCAAATAGCGGCAGACCAGCGGTATCTACCGTTAGCGCCATCGTCCTCAACACATCAAACAGACCTGGAAACAGGGCGTCAGCGTTGTCTTCATGCAATAGGTCACGATAAAGATCATCACCCAGGTCTTCCAGCAGCAGGTAACCATTGGGAGGGTCCGCGTAAAAAATTTCCGGTGCATACAAATCGGCAGATTTCAGGCGTTGGTCAATATCGATAAAGGGTTCGACGTTTTCCCCGGGTGGTGGTGCATCCATCAGGATCCGAGATTCACCATTGATCTGCACCCTGAAATAGCGCCGGAAACTGGCGTCGCCAGCAACGTTGTAAAGATCGGACTGCAGATCAACACCCAGATCATGTAACCAGGCACGGGCCTGGTCGAGACGCGGGTCACTTTTTGTTGATTTTACGAGGGATAATTCCATGGGGGGCATTTTGCCGTAAACCGCCGGGCGATGAAATGCCGGTGATGGTGTTTTTAAAGTGTACTAATATGGTACTATATCGCATTCAACACGGGTTTCTGCGCCAGGGAATTATGGTCGGGTATGTTACGCATCAGTAAAATGACGGATTACGCCATCATGGTGATGGTCGAACTGCACGCCTCAAGTGGTGAAGTGCTGACCGCGCATGCGCTGGCAGAGCGTTCCCGCCTGGAGTTGCCGACTGTCAGCAAGGTGCTGAAGTTACTGGTTAAAATGAACCTGGTTGACTCCTTCCGTGGCGCCAGTGGCGGCTACCGCCTTGAACGGAAGGCTGAAGACATCAGCGTAGCCGAGATCATCGCCGCCATCGAAGGGCCGATAGCGATGACCGAGTGCAGCGTGGAAGAAGGCCTGTGCGCGCAGGAGTCCATTTGCGGTTTACGTGGCAACTGGCAACGCATTTCCGTTGCGGTAGCAAAAGCGATGGAAGATGTGTCGCTGGCGGAAATGGCACAACCGGTCAAGCCGGGAGCCGGCCCATTGCACATCACCACGCTGAATGCATGAACCAACCGAATGTATAACAGGAACCAATAGAAATATGAGCGGCGAAACATCCACCATCGACAAAATGGTCGAGCAGAAATACCGGCACGGTTTTGTAACGGATATTGAGTCCGACACCCTTCCACCGGGTTTGTCAGCAGACGTCATCAGGGCAATCTCGGCGCGCAAGAACGAGCCCGAATGGTTGCTCGAATGGCGGTTGAAGGCGTATGAACACTGGCTGGGGATGGAGCAGCCGGACTGGGCGCACCTGAAAATTGATGCCATTGATTTCCAGGCGATTTCCTATTTCTCCGCGCCCAAATCGGATAAGGACCGGCCCCAGAGCCTGGACGAGGTCGACCCCAAGTTGCTGGAAACCTATGACAAGCTCGGTGTGCCCCTGCACGAACGCGCCCGCCTGGCGGGTGTGGCGGTGGACGCGGTCTTTGACTCGGTATCGGTGGGCACGACTTTCAAGGCCGAACTGAAGAAGGCGGGTGTGATTTTCTGCTCGTTTTCAGAAGCGGTGCAGGATCATCCGGAACTGGTGCAGAAATACCTGGGTACCGTGGTGCCCCAGCGTGATAACTTTTTTGCCGCACTCAATTGCGCAGTATTCACCGACGGCAGTTTCGTGTTCATACCCAAGGGTGTCCGTTGCCCGATGGAATTGTCCACCTATTTCCGTATCAATGCGGCTGAAACCGGCCAGTTCGAACGCACCCTGATCGTTGCCGAGGAAGGCAGCCATGTCAGCTATCTGGAAGGCTGCACGGCGCCCATGCGTGATGAAAATCAGCTGCATGCCGCGGTGGTTGAACTGGTGGCCCTGGAAGATGCCAATATCAAGTATTCAACCGTGCAGAACTGGTATCCCGGTGATGAAAACGGCAAGGGCGGTATCTACAATTTTGTCACCAAACGCGGTGATTGCCGCGGTGCACGCTCGCGGATTTCGTGGACCCAGGTAGAGACCGGCTCGGCCATCACCTGGAAGTACCCGAGCTGTATTTTGCGTGGTGACGATTCCGTCGGTGAGTTTTACTCGGTCGCTCTGACCAATAATTTTCAACAGGCCGATACCGGCACCAAGATGATTCATATCGGTCGCAACACCCGCAGCAAGATCATATCCAAGGGTATCTCGGCCGGACACGGCCAGAACGCCTACCGCGGCCTGGTGAGGATTACCCCGAGGGCCGCGAATGCACGCAACTACACACAGTGCGACTCCATGCTGATCGGCAAAAAATGCGGCGCGCATACGTTTCCCTACATCGAGGTTCGCAATCCGACCGCCAAGGTTGAACACGAAGCCACCACGTCAAGGATCGGTGAAGACCAGTTATTTTATTGCCTGCAACGCGGTATTTCCGAAGAGGATGCCGTTTCCATGATCGTCGACGGCTTCTGCAAGCAAGTGTTCAGGGAGTTGCCGATGGAGTTTGCGGTGGAGGCAAAGGCTTTACTGGAAGTCAGCCTCGAAGGCGCTGTCGGCTAGCGGCGGGACAGGGGCTCGGTGGAAATTCAAGAGATACGAAGGAATCAATCAGGACTATGTCAATCATGTTAAAAATCACAAACCTGCACGCAAAGGTGGCAGGCAGGGAAATACTCAAGGGTCTTAACCTGGAACTGGAGGCGGGTGAAGTACACGCCATCATGGGTCCGAATGGCGCCGGCAAAAGCACGCTGGGTAACGTATTGGCCGGGCGTGAAGGCTATGAGGTGACACAGGGCGAAGTCATTTTCAATGGCAAAAACCTGCTGGAACTGGAGCCGGAAGAACGTGCCTGCGAAGGTGTATTCCTGGCCTTTCAGTACCCGGTGGAAATACCCGGTGTCAACAATACCTATTTCCTGCGCGCCGCCCTGAACGCACAGCGCAAGTACCGTGGTGAGGAGATACTGGATTCCGCGGGTTTTTTGCGCCTGGTTCGCGAAAAACTGGAAGTACTGCACATCGGAGACGAGTTATTGCACCGGGCAGTGAATGAAGGTTTTTCCGGTGGTGAGAAAAAACGAAACGAGATATTCCAGATGGCGGTGCTCGAACCGACGCTTGCAATCCTGGATGAGACCGATTCCGGTCTTGATATCGACGCACTGAAAACGGTTGCGGAGGGTGTTAACCGCCTACGCTCCAAGGACCGCGGCATGATTGTCATCACCCATTACCAGCGCCTGCTGGATTTCATCGTGCCGGATAAAGTCCATGTGCTGGCCGATGGAAAGCTGGTTGCCACCGGCGGCGCCGACCTGGCGCTGAAACTGGAAGAGCAGGGTTACGCCTGGCTGGAGGACGGTGGTATTACGCCACTGGATGCTGATTCTGCGACGCAAACGGCCACGCCATGAGCGAACTGTCAGTAAAGCTGGCAGCGGCCCTGCCAGACAATACCGGTGTCCGCCCCGAGTGGCTCCGGGCGATACGCGAAGCGGGTGCCGGGCAGTTCCGCGCCAACGGCCTGCCGACCCGCAAGGATGAGGCATGGAAATACACTGGTCTCGCCGCGCTTGATAAGGCCGGGCCGCAACTGGCAGCCGCAACAGACAAGCCGCCTGCCGGCAGGCCAAGCCCGTCACCGCTGACGGAATCGGCACTGCAGCTGAAGCTTTTGGATGGACAAATCCAGGAACGCATCGGAGATGTGCCGGCCGGTCTGACCGTGCTGTCCCTGGCCGATGCACTGGAACAGGGGTTCACCGGTCTGCAGGGTTTGCTGGAGTCACTTTCTCTTCAACCGCCGAAAAGGGGTTCCGGTCACGGCTTCAGTGCGCTTAATTCCGCCACGCTGGATTCTGGTGTGGTAATTCATGTCGCCGCCGGAATCGATGCTGCAAGGCTGGCTTTGATCTGGTCCACAACGTCCGGTGAAAAACCCCTGCTGTTCAATACGCGCGTCTGCGTGATGCTCGAGGCGGGTGCGAAACTGGAGTTGCTGGAACAGTTTGAAAGCCCGGATGAAAATGCCAATACCAGCAATATCGTATTACAGGCCGTATTGGGTGAAGAGGCCGACCTGCAGCATATTCGCTTTCAACAGGAAGCTGAAAACGCCGTGTTGATTACACGCACAGTGGTTTCACAACAGGCCGGTAGCAACTATGCCTATTACGGGTTTGACCTGGGCGGCGGCCTGGTGCGTCACGATTTGCATACATCCCTGCTGGGCAGTGCTGCAAAGTCCGCCATCAACGGCGCCTACCTGCTTGATGGCAACCGCCATGTGGATAATCATGCCAGGGTTGATCACTTCGCAGGCGGTGGTTTCAGCGATCAGTACTTCCGCGGTGTTGCCGGCGGCAGTGGCAAGGCCGTGTTCAATACCGCCGTGTGTGTACATCCGGGTGCTGATGGCACCGAGGCGAGGCAGTCCAACGCCAATATCCTGCTATCTGCACGCGCGGAAGTTGATACCAAGCCGGAACTCGAAATTTACGCCGATGAAGTCATCGCCAGCCATGGCGCAACCGTCGGGCAGTTGGATGAATTGGCGGTTTTCTATATGCGCAGCCGCGGTTTGACCGAACAGGACGCACGCCAGTTGCTGACAACCGCTTTTTGCAAATCCGTCAGCGACAGGCTCGCCGACCCGGTGTTGGGCGAGGTTATTTCACAACGCATGATGGACGTCATGCCGCAGGCCGAATAAATGACGCAAACCGTATCAACGGCTGATGAGCCCGGGCTTGATGTAGAGAAAGTCCGTGCGGATTTTCCAATCCTTCAGCGTACCGTGCATGGCAAACCGCTGGTCTATCTCGATACCGCGGCTTCGGCGCAGCGCCCGCTCGCGGTGATCAACGCGATCGATGGCTTTTATCGGAACCACAATGCCAATATTCACCGTGGTGTGCACCTGCTGAGCCAGGAGGCCACCGAAGACTATGAGCAGGCGCGTCTGAAGGTGGCGGGTTTTATCAACGCACCCTCTGACCAGGAGTGCGTGTTTACCCGTGGTACGACTGAATCGATCAACCTGGTTGCCCACGGCTTTTTGCGACCGCGCCTGAAGGCGGGGGATGAAATCCTGATCAGCTTCATGGAGCACCACTCCAATATTGTCCCGTGGCAATTGCTATGCGAGGAAACCGGTGCCGTGTTAAAAGTGGCGCCGATGAACCAGCGTGGTGAACTGGAGATGGATGCACTGGCGGAGATGATGACGGAGCGTGTCAAATTGCTTGCCGTTGTCCACGTTTCCAATGCGCTCGGTACGGTCAACCCGGTGGCCGAAATCTGTGCCATGGCCAGACAGCAAAGGTATCCCGGTGCTCGTCGATGGCGCCCAGGCGGTGCCGCACCAGCCGGTTGATGTGCAGGCCCTGGACTGTGACTTCTATTGTTTTTCCGGTCATAAGATGTACGGCCCGACCGGTATCGGTGTCCTGTGGGGGCGTTACGAACACCTGCAGGCGATGCGGCCTTACCAGGGTGGTGGTGAAATGATCCGCCACGTGACATTTGAAAAATCGACATTCAATGACGCACCGGGCAAATTTGAGGCCGGTACACCGAATATCGCCGGCGCCATCGGCCTTGGCGCTGCAGTTGACTATCTGCAAGGTCTGGGTATGCGCAATGTCGCAGCCTGGGAATCCCGGATACTCGCCTATGGCACCGAAAAACTGACGCAAATTGATGGTTTCAGAATGATTGGCACCGCTGCAAATAAAGCTGGTGTGATGTCCTTCGTGCTGGGTGATATTCACGCCAACGATGTCGGTACGCTGGTGGACCTGCACGGTGTTGCAATCCGCACCGGTCATCACTGCGCCATGCCGGTCGCGCAGTTTTTCGGGCTGCCGGCAACGGCACGTGCTTCGCTTGGTGTTTACAATACCTTTGCCGAGATAGACATCCTGGCGGACTCGCTTGAGAAAACCATCGCAATGTTTGCCTGACTACAAGCGGGTGTCATCCGGACCAGTTTCAAACCGCGCACACCAGTATAGGTGACGGTTACCTGATTCCATTTCCTGTTGCTTGACGATCCTGTAGTATTTAACCAGGTTTTTCTCCAGTTCTTCCCTGCTGTAATCTGAGTACTTGTCTGCCTTGTTTCGCAGCAGTGCTTTTACCTTGTCGTCCGAGCGCGACACATACTCGATCACCAGTTGATCCGACAGGTCTGCCAGCCAGCTTATAAACTCTTCCATGGGCACGTTGGCCGAGATGACTACGTGGTGGATGAGCGCCAGGCAGAGCACCAGGTCAGGGCGGTTGCGAGTCAACAAATCCCGTCGTTCACGATTGCGCCAACCCCAGTTCGGGGACGGGTCTGCGATGTTTTGCACCAACGGCAGAATTTTCGTCATACCGGTTTCCCTGGTCTCGCGGTAAAGACGTTCTACGGCAAAATGGTCCAGGTCCATGGCCAGCACACAGCTTGCATGCTGTGCGGCGATTTTTGAAAACTGCCCGGTGTTGCAGCCAATATCCCAAACGATGGCGGCTTTGCTGCCGGCGATACAGTCATGGATGAAGTCTTCCTTCAGTCGATGATCGACCTCGCTGTAGTTGTGAAACTCTTCATAGGCACCCCATTCAGACCCCTCACCGTGCCAGTTCAGCTTCCTTATCAATTTACCCAGTTTGCGGACATTGGCCAGGATCAACGCCTGGTTAAACCCTGCCGACTTCAGGTCAGAGCGTACGTCCTGCTGCGTGCTTGAGTAACGGCGATCAAGCTTGGCCTGCAACCACACGTGACTGAGCACGCCGGTGCGGAACCGGTCTCTGAATCCAAACAACTTTGCAGCCGTCTGCACACCTATGCCATCGATACTTGAGCGCATCATGGCTTGGAAATGAATTCCCTTATACGCTTGCAGCATCAGCGGAAAAAGGAACATTTCACAAAACTGGCGATAACCGCTCCATGGCGCTCCGGGGGCCAGGGTTTCAAACGACGCGATGTCGATGAATACCGGCTTTCCGGCATCGAACTGGAAGTTGTACGGGGTGGCGTCCTTCATGGTCATTCCTTCCGCAATGGCCGCTTCCAGCAGGTCAAGTTGCAGTAAGGCGGCATCGCGCAACATGCCAAAGGTCCACTCGTAAGGGTAGGAAATAACCGGGATTCGCCGGTGCTCGATGAATCCCGCCCACTGCTGCTTTATCTCAGTAGGTAACCCCACCTCTTCAGGGTTTAGCAAATTGCTGCTGACGAGCAGGTTGTTTTGCGAAAAATCAGTGTAAAACGCAGTAGACTCGAGTTTTTTGAATTCGGCCAGTGCACCCGCACTGACGCCCCGGATGATACGGTTTTCAAAACGGTAGATACGGCCATCCCGGTCCCGAAATGAACCCGTATCCACCGCAGGGGATGGTGCTGAATTCACTTCAGCCGGATTCATCTTCGGTTTCTGGTTTGCGTTTACTCCCCAAAGCGACACGAATTTTATGCCAGTACAGTTTGATCGCCACGCCGACTGCGGCAACACCCCCCAGGATAACCTGGAGCAGCATACTACCGGTTCCCGGATCAAGGTATGCGAAGGCTGATTCAGCTGACCCGAGGGTCAGGATACAGAACAATCCGGTCCGGAACTTCATCTTTCTATGGCCTTATATAGTTTTGATTGAGTAATAACGTTACGGGTTTCAAGGGCTGTGTTTCTATCGCCACGATGGGAAGCAAACCACCATGGTTTTCATTATGGTGCATGGTAAGGTTATAGTATATTGCTTTCCCCTTGATCGGGTCCTCGAGTGAATACTGACAAGTACAAGAAATCACCGGCCATTCCCGGACCGTTAGTCCGTTGCCTGCATATCACGGCATTGACCCAGCTGGTCATTGCCTGGCCGTTGTACGATCTTTTGTCACGCTTTCCGGAGTTTTTCGTGGCGCGCCAGGCCTTCCCGGGCGATATCGCCTTTCTCGTGGTTGCCTTGAGCCTGGCTTTACCCCTGTTGCTTGTGGGAACCCAGGTGTTCGCATTTCGGGTTCATCGGATATTGGGTGAAATGCTCTATGGGTTGGTAGTTTTACTGCTGCTTTTCCTGTTGGGTCTGCTCATTGCGAACAGGACGAATCCTTCCGGTCACGTGATCGCCTGGGCGGTGATCATTGCAGTGGGGTTGTTCTTCATCTATGTGCGTACGCAAGCCGGAAAACTATTTTTGAGTTTTCTGTCGCCTGCCATTGTGATCGTTCCCCTTGTGTTCCTGCTCAATAGCGGGATCAGGCCCGTGTTGGCGCCAACGAAAGCCGTGAGTGCACAGTCAGCGGCTTCTTCCGGAACACTATCGCCCTTGTTGTTTATCGTGTTCGACGAGTTCCCGTCAAATGTTTTATTGGATGCAGAAGGATTCATCGACGCCGATCGCTTTCCAAATTTCAGTGCATTATCAAAGGACGCCTATTGGTTTCCCAACGCAACAACGGTTGCCACGAGTACCGTTCTGGCCATACCTGCGATACTGACCGGTCGTTACCCCGACACCTATCGCATGCCTCACCATGGTGAATACCCGGACAACCTGTTCACCTGGCTGGGTGATGATTACGATCTCCATGTTCAGGAAGCGGTATCTGCCATGTGCCCGGCCAGCCTGTGCAGCACTGAACGCCTGCCACCGGCCAGGCATCGGTGGCAGGCCATGATGCAGGATGTGTCGGCAATCTATCTGAACATGACAGCAAACCAGCTTCTTCCCGACTTGCCTGCGATAAACCAGTCCTGGGAAGGATTCTGGGGCGGGGCCATTCAGGGCGGGGGAATGTATGAACACCGCCTGCAGCAACTGGATGCTTTTCTCGATAAAGCGCAATCTACGGAAAAGCCGGGCCTGGATTTTCTGCACGTGAACTTTCCTCACATACCATATGAATATCTGCCATCTGGCAAGCGTTACAACGATGGCTGGTTGATGCCAGGCCTGGACTTCGCAAGCAATACCTGGGTTGGCAGCGACTTGCAGTCCAGGCAAGCCTATGAGCGCCTGGTGATGCAAGTCGGCGCAGTTGACAAGTGGCTGGGTCAACTGGTGAAAAAGTTGAAGAAAGAAGGCCTGTATGAGCGAAGCCTGGTGGTTCTTACCGCAGACCACGGTGTTTCCTTTGAACCGGGATCCGGGCGACGGGATGCGCCGCCAGAGAGCAATCTGGACGCGAACATATTACCCGTACCGCTGATTATCAAGGTACCACATCAGCCCCGCGGTCTCAGGGATCCGCGTAATGCGGAAGTGATCGATATCATGCCCACGTTGGCGCAGGCTCTGGAACGGCGTGTACCCTGGGAGATAGATGGCATGTCCTTGCTGGGTCAGCGCAAACGCGATGAAAAGCGGGCGGTGCACGAGCACGAAAAAATGACACCTTATTCCAGCACGCTGGAGCGGGTGGACGAAGCCCTGGGTTCTGCCTGGGCCGGTCAGGAATGGGAAGCACCCGGCAGTGTTCTGCTTGGAAAAACATTGGAGGAACTCACCCCCGTGTATGATCCTGCAATGCAAATTACCCTGAACCACGCTGGCTATTTCCAGGACGTAGACCCGGGTGATGATTTTCTTCCTGCCCATGCCAACGGGGAGATTCTCTGGCCTGGACATGATTCCGCGGACCTGGCTTTTGTTTTGAATGGAAGGGTTGTGGCAGTCAGTACGGCCTATCTGGACAAGGGGGTATGGAGGTTTTCCGCCATGTTACCGGAATCGAATTTTCGTGCCGGTATCAATGTTCTCGAAGTTCTGGCCTTGCTTGGTACCGGTGAAGGTTTTGAACTGGTTCGCGGAGTGGCTTCAACCGGCCAGTCGGCTTACGCCTGGGATGCAGACGCCTCAATCGTTCGCGACCAGCAAGGCGCGTTGATACCTGACAGTGAAGGAATAGAAGGCGGATTGGATTATGTAAGTCGGGGCGCTGCTTCACTCGAAGTGTTCGGCTGGGGTATCGATGCAGCACGAAGCCAGGTGTTGGAGGCCGTGCTGATCTTCGAGGGTGACAAGCTGATTTGGCAGGGTGAGACCCACATGTTACGCGAGGAGACGCACGCTTATGGTGTGGTGGTTGAAGTTGGATTCAATGCCGTGATACCTCTTGATCAGGTTGAAGACCGTAGCGGAAAAAGCCTTCGAATATTTGCAATCGGTGACAAACGCAGAGTCCGGGAAGTGCTGTTAAACAAAAAATAGATGACCGTCAAACCCGGTCTTTCCCGGCCGTGCGGTACCGGGCTTTATCAAGTAGCATATAGCCGCAAATCTGAACGAGGTCGTCATGAGTATTTCGCGGAGACAGATATTACAAATGCTTGGAGCAGGCCTGATCGCCAGTCGCGTGACGACGTCCCGCGCGGCCGGCCTGAATTCCTGGTCAACACTCAAGCCGCCCCGGCTACGGGCGGGTGACACCGTTGGTCTGATCAACCCGGCAGGCGCCACGTTTCACCCCGATGATGTGGCTATTGCACGCGAAACACTGTTAGCCCTCGGGCTCAAAATGAAAGCCGGTGCGCATCTTTTGGACCGGTACGGATACCTGGCTGGTACGGATAAAGACCGGGCGGCGGATATCAACAGCATGTTTGCCGATGGGGATGTCAAGGCCATCCTGACACTCCGGGGCGGTTGGGGATGTAACCGGCTGCTGGATCTTGTGGATTATGCGCTCGTCGCAAAAAACCCGAAAATCCTGATGGGTTACAGCGATATAACCAGCCTGCTGCTGGCCCTGAATGCAAGGACGGGCCTGGTCACTTTCCACGGCCCTGTCGGTATATCATCCTGGAATCAGTATTCCACTCAGTTTGTTGAAAAGCTCCTGTTTAATGCAGAGGCATTCAGCATGGAAAATCCCAAAGAGCTCGGTGATTACCTCGCCCAGCGCAAGGACCGCGTGTTGACCATCAACGGCGGCAAGGTAAAAGGCAAGTTGCTGGGTGGTAACTTATCCGTACTCACCGCCATGGTTGGTTCTGATTATCTTCCTGATTTCGAAGGTAACATCTTATTCCTCGAGGAAGTCGGGGAGGATATTTACCGTGTTGACCGTATGCTGACCCAGCTCAAGCTCGCCGGTATTCTCGGCCGTATTTCCGGTTTCGTGTTTGGCAGGTGCAGCGACTGCGAGCCGGGCAGGGGTTATGGCTCTCTCACGCTGGAAGAGGTGCTCGACGATCACATCAAACCACTGGGTATACCTGCCTGGTACGGCTCAATGATCGGGCACATCGAGGACAAGTTCACAATCCCCCTGGGTGTTGAAGCTGAAATTGATGCTGACAGCGGCAGGATCTCGCTGCTGGAGCCCGCAGTGCTGTGATGCCGATGGTTGCCGCACTGACTATAATCCACACTTTTGTCATCTCCGGTAATTCACCGCCGGCGTCCTGCAACATGAACAAGGGTTCCGATAGAACATGACCATTTACGCGCTTGTCTTTGAAACTTCAGACGTCAGGCTCTGGGGCCTGGATGCCGGGCAGCGCCTGCACAGGCAGCTCAATGAAATCACCAAGGCATCGCAAGGTGAGATGGAACAAGTCCAATGTGTCCAAACTGCCGGCGATCTGCCCGCCAGCGGCAACGTCTTGTTGTTTAACGGCAGCTTCGTGTTTGAGAACCGCACGATAAAGGGCGTGCTCGACAGACCTGGCAGCGTTTTGCAATATGAAGGCCAAACTGCCGCTGCGTTTGTCGATACCGCGCAGGCGGCCACTGTCATTGACACGATGCGGGAGCCTGGCCACAAGTTGCCGGATGGTTTTACGCTTATTGGTACAGATGACCTGAAATCATTCGATTCAACCCTGCGCAGATCGACCAAACCCTTGCTGGAGCCGGTTTCTCCGCAGCGCAAGGCCGAACTGGAAAACAAGCTATACGGCAACGCTTACCGTGGGATTACCGACCTGGTGACCAAGTTCGTCTGGCCGAGACCGGCGAAGCAGGCGGTGCACGTCTGCGCCAGCCTCGGCATGACCCCGAACATGGTCACCAGCCTCGGCCTGCTGCTGGTCATCGCGGCATCGTATCTCTTCTATCATGGCTATTATGCCTGGGGTCTGCTGGCCGGCTGGATCATGACCTATCTAGATACGGTCGACGGGAAACTCGCACGCGTCACCATTAATTCCAGTAAGTTCGGTCATCTGTACGATCACCTGATCGACCTGTTCCACCCGCCGGTGTGGTACATCATCTGGGGTGGGTCTTTGCTGGGTTTCAGCGGCGCCATGGGCCTTAGCCTCGATCAGATGAACTGGGCGATTATCATCGCCTATGTTTCGGGGCGTGTTGTCGAAGGGCTATTCCCGTTAATGGGAAATTGCGAGATTTTTACCTGGCGGCCCGCCGATGCCTGGTTCAGGCTGGTCACCGCCCGGCGTAACCCCTGTATGATCCTGCTTACCCTGGGCGTACTGGCCGGCCGGCCCGACTGGGGTTACATCGCCGTCGTGTTCTGGACGGTGTTGACCACGTTAATCCTCAACCTTCGGCTGGCGTACGCGGCCGTTATCAGGCTCAGGCACGGGCCACTGAGTTCGTGGTTGAGTGAAGAGGATGTTGCAACCGGGCCGAACGCGCGCTCCTATGCTGTTTTCGGGTCAACCACGGTATCCAATGAATCATCATGACGAAATACAAAAGCTAAGCGCGACGCCATGAGGCTTACGGAACAGGTTGCCCCCTGATGTCAAAAACCAGCGCGCAGCGGGTATTCAGAAACTTCGGCGTGATGCTGCGCGGCCGTGGTATCGCGGCGGTACTCAACATGCTCGCCCTGGCGCTGATGGCCAATGCCTTGTCCGCGGTGGAGTTTGGCCTGGTCGTACTGTTGCATACCTATGTGCTGGCCATACGCGGCTTTCTGAACTTCCGAACATTTGAAGCCATCGTCAAGTATGGCGTTCCGCTGCACGAAAGCGGTGATAATGACGGGCTCAGAAAATTGCTCAGGATTACAACCTCGGTTGACGTGGTGTCCGGTATCGTGGCCACCCTGCTGGGGGTTGGTGCGGCCTCGATCACGGGCAAGTTCCTGCACTGGGACGACCAGATGGTCACCATCGCTGCAATTTACAGCCTGACCATGCTGACCACCGCCATCGGTACACCCAATGGTGTTTTGCGTTTGTATGACCGCTTCGATGCCCTCGGCACCTGGTATACGATCAGCCCGGCGGTGCGCTTGTCGGGTGTCGTTATCGCCTGGTTCCTGGACGCACCAATGGGTGTCTTTATTGGCATCTGGGCGGCCGCTTTCGTGTTCGAAAACGGCTGGATATACGTGCGTGGACACCACGAGGCTCGCCGGCAGATGTCCGAGTCGATCTGGAGGGGTTTCCGTTTCCGTGAATTGCGTGAAACCACCCCGGAGTTCCGCCATTTTCTGGGTGTCATTTACTGGCAGACGAATGTCGATCTGCTTCCAAAGCATCTCGCCGTGCTGCTTGCGGGTAACCTGTTGGGGCCGGCTGCCGCCGGTATGTTCAAGTTGGCCAATGACTTTTCAACGGTCCTGAGCAAGCCGGGACTGTTGTTGCGCGAAGTGTTGTTTCCGGACTTGAGCCGTATGTTGCACAACAAGGATACCGGTTTTCACGAGCTCGGTTTACGTGCTGTGCAGATAGCCGGTGCTTCGGGTTTGCTGTTGGTGGCTCTGTCCATACCCCTGGCTGCGCCGATCCTGAATATCATCGGGCCCGAATACACACCCGCTGCACCCCTGTTGACATTGATGTTGCTTGCCGCCACCTTTGAACTGGCGGGTTCACCGTTGCGGGCTGCTGCGTATGCCCTGGGTGGTGCGGGTAACGTGCTTCGAATTTATGCCCTGAGCTCGATTATATACCTCGGCCTGTTCTACGTATTCACACTGCCGTTAGGGCTTATCGGACCCGGTATTGCGGCCAGCATCGCCGGCGCCTTGACGCTGGGGAGATTGGTGTTGCTGGTGCGAAAATACAAGTAAATCTCAATGTGCGGGATTTCATAAGCACAATTCAGGTGGTTGCTTAATCATCCGCTATTCGCCAGATAGCGGCTATACGTCTTACCTGGATTTCAGCATCATGACCAGCTGGTTTCGGCCTAGGCCGGCTATACGCAGCGTCGATTTTTGTGCTTAACCAATAACTGCTTTGAGGCCGATTCCAGTTATTCACTCAGTGATACTTATCTGGTTCCAGGGGTACCAATACGAAAGCGGCTATAAAAGCCGCTTCCGCTCCCGCACTTCAAACTTCGGTCTGTTCCGCTATCTCAAGAGCGTCGTCTAGTTCAATTCCCAGATATCGTACGGTGCTCTCCAATTTGGTATGCCCGAGCAATAACTGAACAGCCCGAAGGTTCTTTGTCCGTCGATAGATCAAAGTTGCCTTGGTTCTTCGCAATGAGTGTGTCCCATATGCGTATGGGTCCAAACCAATGTCAGTCACCCAATCTTTCACTATCTTGGCATACTGCCGGGTTGAGAGGTGGGGTGATGAACTCATGCGACTCGGAAAAAGAAACCGGTTTGGCGTGAGATTAAACTGCGTGATCAAGTTTCTGATCGCAAGTCGAGTTTGATCAGATATTTCAAATTGGACTGGTCGCTTAGTTTTCCTTTGCATTACAGTCGCTCGTTGAACCACCTTGTGACCATGCGTAACATCTCCGCAATTAAACACCTGCTCCCTTTTTACTCTATCCCTTTACTATGACCCCATTATCCACTATCGAAGTCCGATATGAATGGCTGTTTGATACTTTGGGTTTTATATGAATATAGCGGTTTGTTTTACATATACTCTCTGGTAACCGGGAAAAATACTGCTTATGCTTGGCCGATGAACAAGGCGAACACAACGCAAACCCATTCAACACGATGGTACATGCTGATGATCTCGCCCGCAGCATGGACGAAGCCCCGGCAGATGCATGTCAGCTGAGCGATACAAGCATGTCAAGCCTTCGGCATGGCTAATCATTGTTGCCCTGGCACTGGCCGGTTGTGCAGCGGTCGGGCCGGATTATGTCAAGCCCGGGGCACCGGTGACTGACGCCTGGGAGGTGGGCGAGGACTCAGGCCTGCAAGCAACCGAGTACGAGCTTGTCGAATGGTGGGAAGTTTTCAATGATCCCGTACTCAATCAGCTGGTTGATATCGCGCATCGGCACAACTATTCACTGGAACTGGCCGGCCTAAGAGTGCTGGAAGCACGTGCACAGCTGGGCGTTGCTATCGGTATTCAGTACCCGCAGCAGCAGCTGGCTGCGGGTGGCGTAACGCGAATCTCGCCGAGTGAAAATGCCGGCCAGGGTAGTACGAATTTCAATCAGTATGACCTCGGTGCATCACTGGCCTGGGAAATTGATTTCTGGGGTAAGTTCCGGCGTGGTATCGAATCGGCGGACGCTGCGCTGGCCGCATCGATTGCCAATTATGACGAGGCCATGGTGCTGGTAACCGCTCAGGTTGCGAGTACCTATGCCACGGTCCGCCTCCTTGAAGAACAGCTCAGAATTGCAAGTGAAAACCTGAAATTACAGCAGCGAAGCTATGACATCGCGGAGGTGCTTTACCGCAACGGCCAGGATTCGGAACTGGATGTCCAGCAGGCCAAAACCCTGCTGCTTGGCACACGGGCGACGGTCCCGCAGCTGAAAACACAGCTCGGCCTGGCCCAGAACGCCTTGAACACCTTGTTGGGTCAGCCCAACGGATTCGTTGAAAACCTGATCGTTGACGGCACGATACCGGATGTGCCTGTACAGATCGCAGTCGGCATACCGGCCGATCTCTTACGCCGCCGTCCTGATCTGCGGCAAGCCGAATTACAGGTGGTTGCGCAGAATGCACAGGTCGGCGTTGCAACCGCTGATCTGTACCCGAGTATTGCGCTGGCGGGTTCGTTTGGTGTCGTCAGTATCTCCAGGGATGCAGGCGGCGGCGGTGCGTCGGACCTTTTCAGTACCGATAGTCTTAATTTCAATGCCGGCGCCTCATTTACGTGGCCCGTTCTTAATTACGGACGTATCCGCAATAACATCCGGGTGCAGGACGCGCGCCTGCAACAGGCGATCGTGTCTTATCAGAAGACGGCGCTCGAGGCCGCACAGGAAGTGGATGACGCGATGGTGTCACTGGTGGGTGCGCAGGCACAAAAAGAGATCCTGAAGGAAGGGGTGGAGGCTGCCCGTCGCTCCAACGACTTGTCGATGCTGCAGTACAAGGAGGGCTTCTCCGGCTACCAGAGGGTGCTGGATGCCCAGCAGTCATTATTCAGCCAACAGAATCGTTATGCGTCCAGCCAGGGTCAGGCGGTGCAGAGCGTAGTGCAGTTGTACAAGGCCCTGGGCGGTGGCTGGGAGGTCAGGGACGGACGGCCATTTGTGGATGAAAATACGCTGACCGTCATGCGTGAGCGGACTGATTGGGGAGATTTATTGGATGACCAGTAAAAAAAAGAGAGACCCGGTGCGTCTTTGGACATTCATTGTCCTGGTGCTATGTGTCGTCTTGATGATCATTTACCTGGCGGGTGACCGGCTGACCCCGTTTACCACACAGGCCAGGGTACATGCCTACGTGGTTCCGGTTGCGCCGCAGGTTTCCGGCAGGTTGATAAGCGTAGATGTTGAAAACAATCAACTGGTCAAGGCAGGACAAAAACTGTTTAGCATCGATCCCGGGTCCTACGAGTTGGCGGTGCGGGCGGCGGAAGCTGCGTTAAAAAATGCCGAGCAGTCGATTGAAGCCGGTATTTCAAACGTGGCTGCTTCAAGGGCCAATGTCGAGTCGGCCAAGGCCTCAGTCTGGAGTGCGGAACAGGATACATCGCGTATGCGCCGTATTCGTGAAGAGGACGCCGGCGCAATTTCTGAAAGACGTATCCAGCAGTCCGAAGCGGCGCTTGCATCTGCCCGTGCCAGGCTGTCAGCCGCCCAGTCGACGCTGGCGGCTGCAATCAGCGCCCTGGGCGCCACCGATAACAATAACGCCCAGATTCAGCAGGTGCGTACCAATCTGGAAGATGCCCGGCTGAACCTGGAGAGAACGGTCGTATATGCGCCACGCAATGGCATGATTACCGATTTGCGTGTCGACCAGGGGAACTTTGCAGCATCGGGAGCACCCCTGATGACGTTCATCGCGATCCACGATACCTGGATTCAGGCCGACCTGTCGGAAAACAACCTGGGTCATGTTGATGCGGGCGATCGCGCCGAAGTCACTTTTGATGTGCGGCCGGGTAAGGTTTTCAAGGGCCGCGTCAGGCAAACCGGTTACGGTGTCGAGGTCAATTCCAATGCATTGGGCACACTGCCAACTATCGACAATGACCGCAACTGGTTGCGTGCCGAGCAGCGCTTCCCGGTGACGATTGACTTCGATGCGAGTGACCTGTCCATGTCGAATTTGCGTGTCGGTTCACAGGCGTCGGTGATCGTCTATACCGGTGACAACAGGATCATGAATGCCCTGGGAAGAATCTATATCCGCGTGCATGCTTACCTGAGCTATGCCTATTGAGATGCATCCGGTTGCGACGCGGAGAATTTTCAGACTGGCGTTCGTCACGGCGTTCGCGTTGTTCGTTTCGCAAGCTGTCGGCTGGAGCGTGTCCTTTATCACACCCGTGCTGCTGTCCATACTACTGGCGCTTCCTCTACCCGGGCTGAAGCTTAGACAGGGTTTGATATTCTTCCTCGCGCTGGTCATACCGGTATGGTTGACGACCTGGATTTTGCTGCCGGTATTAAGCTACCAACCCATGGTGGGTTTGCTGTTGTTGATCGCAGGTTGTTTCTTGTGTTTCTATTACGGTGCCAGCGGCGGTTCGCCCATCCTAGGCGCCTTCCTGACCATGGGTCTGGCGATCGTCGCGGCCGTCGGCTCAGACTCGATCGCCGCGGTGATGGCGGTTAACCTGGCACTAACCCTGAACGCGGTTATCGCCATCGGTATCCTTTGGCTGGCGTTTGTTTTGATACCGGAGAAACCTTCGGAGGAAGGCCCAAAACCCAAGCCGGAAACCGGGCGCCCGTCGCGTCAACAGGCCATACGCAGCGCCTGGCGTTCAACCGCCATCGTCCTGCCGGTGATCGTATTTTTCCTTTTTTACGCCGGCAGCGCATCCTACCTGGCCGTCATGATCAAGGTCGCCAGCATGGGGCAGCAGGCAGAGAACGAGAAAACAAAAGCAGTGGGCAAGTCCCTGTTGCTGTCGACACTGATCGGCGGGATCGGTGCGCTCATCCTATGGAATCTGATGAGCATCTGGCCGTCGCTCCTGAACCTGACATTACTGGTCACAGTGAGCGGGCTTCTCATGGGCCGAAAAATATTCCAGGGTCAAGGCATGACCGCAACGGCGGACACCTGGTCATATGCTTTCCTGACGATGCTGGTCATCATTGTTCCTTCGCTACTGGATGGTGCCTTTGGCGATGCCGCGGGCGCGAAGTTTTTTGACCGGATTGTCATGATGGGTTGGGCCACGTTATACGGTGTGGCCGCGATCTATGTTTTCGATGCTTTCTGGCGCGGCAAATCCGCCCAACCCGGTGCGGACTAGGCCGTGTTGCAAATGATGGGGTCACCCATTAGCCGTCTCCGGTCAAGTGGCACAGAGTCACCCTGATGCCAGCCATCACGAAGACGATGATGACTGGGGTGGTGGACCGGCGATCCGTGAGTATCTCGATGGGTTGGAGGAAGATGATACGACAGCGGTTGCACCGCCAAAGAAGGTCTCACATAGCGATCCCCAGGCACGTCTGGACGGCAGCACCGGGAGGTCCAGCCTTTTATGCCTACTCCACCAACTATCTGATCGATACAGATGCCGGCATCGTTGTCGATGTGGAAGCGACACCGGCCCATCGGACACTGGAAGTGCAGTCCACCAGGACCATGATCGAGCGAGTTGAAGAGCGCTTTGCGATGAAGACTAAAAAGCTGATTGGTGATACTGCCTATGGTACGGCCGAGTTCCTGGGCTGGATGGTTAACGATAAGGCCATCGAACCACACGTGCCGATATGGGAAAGAGGTGAACGTACCGACGGCACCTTCAGTCGTTCAGACTTCAGCTTCGATGAAGACGCGGATCACTACACTTGCCCGAACGGTAAACAACTAAAGCGGTTCCGACGTCGGTTCAGCAAGCCACGTAGCGGGATCACCAAAGACAACACGATCAAATAAAGTTCCAGTCAGCACGACTGCAAAGCATGTCCGTTAAAGGAACAGTGCTGTCCCAACACCGTTAAACGCAAGGTGACTCGCAGCGTTCATGAAGCTGCACGGGATGTAGCCCGGGAAGTAGCAAAAACCCCGGCTTACCGGCGCACCCGACGCCAACGCAAACAGGTCGAGATGCTCTTTGGCCATATGAAACGTATTCTGAAGATGGATCGTTTACGACTACGCGGACTGACAGGTGCTCAGGATGAGTTCCTACTGACCGCCACAGCGCAAAATCTCAGACGCATGGCCATGTACCTTGGGACAGATCCGCCTGTTGTACCCGGAATGGCCTGAAAGTGATCGAAAAACATGAAATAAACGAATAAAAGCAAAAATAAACATCAAAATCCGGCATCAGCCGGAGCCAAGACCTCGCATCAAAACCTGAGTCGCAAAATCGTTCATCTCATAACCGAGTTTTTCAACAATATAGGCCAGGTGCGGTCGTTGGAAGCAAAGAAGACCCCGCAATTGCGAGGTCGTTCTTATCAATTACTCAATTTAAAACGCTTAAAACGGGCACACGAACTGCGGATCAACGGCACATAGATAAAATGCCCTGAAGCCATAGACCGCTCCATCTAACCCCGGAATGGCAATCATGATGTCCCCTTCTGTGTAGTAATCGCGTTGATAATAGACATCGGTGGTTTTGTCGCGAAACTTAATAATCGACATGCCTTTGGCCTCGTATGGAACACCTGAATTTTCAGGGTCATTGGGATCGGCAATAAAAATACCCCTCATGGTCCAGGTCGAAGTGTAGATGCCATCAATGGTAATTTCGTCCTCCACCTCGGTGATCAGGTCAGGGGTGGAGCCGAATAAGCGGTAGAGGAAATCAGACATATCCTCAATTCCGTAAATATCTACAATGGGGTCGTGATACTCAATGTCATTGGTGTAATAAGGAATAATGGAATCCAGGTTGTCGAATGTCACCTCGATCAGAGCTCGACCAACCTCAAGTCGTTCCTTGTTCAGGTTACTGGAATTACTTTTGGCATTTGCCGCCAAGGGTAGTAGTAAAACGCAAATGAGCAACCCTAAAGTCGCAATATACTTTCTCATTTTTTAAATTTCCTCTATTAAATTTCAGTCGTGGCTAATTTTGCTGCTTGGGCGTTTGCTGATGTTTGTTGGATAAGGCTCAGGTTTTCAGGATTATTACGAAATATATATCTATACTTAAACTATATATTTTTTATCATTATATATATTAAATATCAAGTTATATTTTTAAATAATAATATATAATCGATACATGTCTGTAAAGGTTACTGGGTCAGGGGCTCATGACCGGCATCAGATGGAGTTCTAAATACGCAACCTGGTCAACTTTGAACGTTCAGATCTAAATATGAGTCGGATACAATTGGATTTTTAGCCAATCCTTGAACCCGGGATGAGATCAGCCATACCGTTACCAAAACGGGAGTAGCAGGTCAGTACCGTGGTTAACAACTCTCTTCAATCGAACAAACGAATGGCTGGTTAGGCGAAACCCGGCAATCCGGCAACTGTACTGTTGCTGCAGAACGTGCATTGTGGTCTGGCAAAACATAATGACCACATTCTCAAATTACTGTGAGCAAACTGTAGCAATCAGTCACAGGTGTATTTGTTCGCGGTAGTTTTGGAAGGTGCCAATGGGCGGGTTTTGGCCGAAAGTTGCGCAACGCCATATCCAGAGCTGAAGGGCAGGTGCTGACCAGTAAGCGGCGGTAGCCTAGGCTTGATTTTCAGCAATGTGATTAACTGAAACCTGCCAACAGCGGATCCATGCCAAACGCTCTTCCACGCTGACGAGTACGACATTGCGAACAATCGAGCTCAATTGTTTATTCGACTCAGTTGCCATTACAGTTGAAAAGGCGCCAATCGCTGGCGCAATTGCGGATAGCCCGGAACCGGCCAGAAAATCACGTTTGTACATTCGCACGAGATTGTTCCCGGCAATTGTCAGTGAGTGGCATGAAAGTTGATGGTAGCAACCTGAGAGAGTGGAATTGGCTGTAGATATTGGATATGAATTAGAAAATCAGGAAAAGTTGATAGGCCCAAAAAACAAGGCTTGCGAGCCTCTCATTTTTCATTGACCCTTAGCTGCAAACTGATAGAATCCCACGACTTCCCCCGGGGGGATAATCATAAATACCGACTCGGTACATTGATGGGAATTTAGGGACTCAAAATTATGGAATACCTGGATAGGTTCCCGGTCTGGGCTGTTTTTGTGATCATCGTTTTTTTGGTTCTCGTGTCTGCGGAGATCGGCTTTCGTATCGGCATTTGGCTGCAGGACCGAAGTACAGACAAGCGGGACACCCGCATGACCGGCCTGGTGGTTGGCGGCATACTGAGCCTGATGGGGTTCCTAATGGCCTTTGCCATCGGGATTGCGATAGGGCAACACGGCGATCGCAAGAGTATGGTCGTAACGGAAGCCAATGCTATCGGCACGGCCTGGCTGCGGGCCGGATTTCTCGATGAACCGAGTTCGACGTCGCTACGCGAACTCTTACGTGATTATGTTGAAGTGCGTCTGGAAGCGGTGGCGGATCATAGTAAATATCCAGCCGCCGTGGCGCGTTCTGAGCAGATTCACGGCGAAATGTGGGGCATCATCGAAGACAATGTCAGGCAGGGTAATGACAGCGTCATCATGGCGACCCTTGTTGAATCCGTCAATGAAGTGATCGATGTGCATTCATTACGCCTGGCTGCTGCAACCAAGCGTCTGCCTCGGGTTTTGGGGATATTGCTCATCAGTACCATATTAGTGAGCTTCCTCTTGGTAGGCGTGGCCAGCAGTGCCGACCGGAAACGGGATGTTGCCGCGATTGTGCTTTTTGCGCTGGCCTTTGTTGCTGTCCTGATGATCATGGTTGATCTTGACCGGCCACAGCAGGGACTGATTACTGTCAGCCAGACAGAGATGACGGAGCTGTTGCGACAGATGACACCGCTCATCCGATGAGAACATGTGGTAGCAGGAGAACATTGTGAGCTGCTTGTCCCGCTTGCCGCCCTGATCTTTCTATAATTGGGACTAAAGTGCCAGAGCAACGCCTGTCAGATCGGATGCCGATTAATACACTTGATCACTCCATATTTGCGCGGTTATCGAACAGCGGTTCGAGCGCACCATGGTCATGGGCGCCCAAATCCGTTTCGCGGTCGAGAATGGCAACCGTACGTCTGAATAGTTCGTTCGCCTCTTCCGGTGAATTACCGATACAGGTCATGCCGATTTTTCCATACTGTGACAGCGCCCCGATCATGTAGAACAACACACCCGTACCACTATCGGGCTGGTAATGAATCTTGTTGCGGATGCTGATATCGAACAGGTCTTCGGGTAACAGACCGCGGTAGGCAGGCGACTTGAGGTTATCGGTTGCGCTGTAGAATTTCTCCTGCCCGGTGGGTGAACAGTAGATGCCGGTTTCCGGATTCAACTCACCGGAACTCAGAAACTCAAGCGCGTGATAGGGCGGGGTTGTACCACCCATACGCAGGTTGATTTCCAGCGCGTGTGATTGCCACTGACCGTCTTTCGGGCGGGTCAGCAGGAAGTCGATACCGAAACGTCCGAGCACGCCTTTCCCGCTGAGCACTTCACCGATCCGCCGGGCCTGTTCCTGGATCATCGAGCGGTATTCTTCACGGGCCGGGAAACGGCAGCCGAGGTACACCTGTCCGGTTTTGCCGCCCAGCACCTGTTCATGGCTGGAGACCAGCACGGCTTTGCCGTCCGGGTGGATACGCATTTGCACACTGGGGGAGCGCACCTCATCCCCCTCGATCATTTCTTCGACAATTCCACCCATCTGCTCGAACTTTCGCAGGAAGGAACGGGTGTTTTCACTTGCTGATGACCATTCGAGTTGCATCAGCGACTGCTGTACCGCCTGTGGGTCGGTTTTCGATTCCGGGTAGGTGAAAACCCCGTTTCCTTCACCTGAAAACCCTTCGTTGATCTTGACGACAGCCCGCTTGATATCCGGGCGTTGTTGCGCCAACGCACAAAGCCCCGAAACAATTTCCTGTTCGGTGTGCAGGTTCTCATAACCGGCGGGGTGCGGTACGTTTGCGGCAGTGAAGGTTTCCCTGCTGCCGGATTTGGTGCCCAATGGCAGCAATACCGGATCGACCCCGTTCAGGGGGATTCCCAGTTCCAATGCAAGGCGTCTTTCCAGCATGGTGGTGTTGTAACAGGTCAGGTAGCCCGGGCCGTGTTCACTGATCCATTCACTCAATCGCTTCAACACCCTGGGTCGCTCAAGGACCTTTTGGGTCAACGGCCGGTTACTGTTGTCGAAAACACTAAGCATCTGCAAACGCCGTCTGGCGTGGGCGGCGGGAACACCGATCAATAACTGGAGATAATAATCGACCACATCGGGGTGGACCGGTTGGCTGGTTACATAGATCAGCCGGGCGTTCGGGTTGCGCAGGCGGATCAGCGCGAACATCAGCCGCTCTTCGTAAAATGATGCGCCCTGGACCTTGCTGAGTTCCTCCTGGTCAACGCTCAGGGACGGAATGATCAGCGAGGTGTGTGCAAAGTTGTCATCCTGGCGTATCGAGGTCCAGATTGGCAGCAGCTTCTTTTGCAGCTGTGTAAATTCGTCATTGATATCAGGCAGCATGAACTTTCACCGTTTCCCCAATCGTATTCATGATATGGCGTAATGCGTCATAGTCGGGATGCCGTACGCGCATCCAGGCATTGGCCATGTAGCCACCCTCTACAGGTTGGGTGGCTGAGCCGGGGGGTGGCAAATGCGAGGCGACAATGCAGTCGCCGTAGTTCTGCTGGATGGCCTCGAGCCCGGAGTAACCGGTGATCCGGCCATCGCAGGAGGGTCTCAGCGCAATCATTCCGGCGGCGAAACGGCGTGATGGATGGCGGTGCGGTTTGCCGTGGGTCAAAGCGCTGGCCCATTCGAGGTACAGGTCAAAATCGTTGGCCGTGTTATAGACATCCCACTGCCCGACACCCGGTGGCCGGCAGCCTATCTCAGAAAACCTGAGCCCCTTGGGGCTTGCAAACCATTCCATGTGGGTGGCGGACGTGCCGATCTCCAGGACCTTGATGACATCGCGCGCCATCTGCCGGACTTCCTTGTAACCCGGTGCGTCGATACGGTTTGTCGTCACCATCTGTGGTGAAATCCAGCGCTCACGCATGGCTGTCAGAACGCCAGGGTAATAGTGTGTGATGAACTCGTGGCTTACCTCTCCATTGATGGTGAGGGTGTCCAGGTAGCCTTCGTGACCCTCGATAAACTCCTCGATTGCCACTTCGTTACCATCGACGACCCCCGACTCCACCAATACCTTTTCCAGTTCACGTGCGTCCCGCACTTTCCAGGTGCCCGCTGCGCCGGCCCCGGCCGGTGGTTTGATAATCAATGGAAAGCCAACCTTGCTGGCAAAATCCCGTGCCTCTTTCGCGGTATCGGCGCGCGTTGACAGGGCGCAGGCTATACCGGCCTCGCGCAGGACTTCCTTCATGGCTGGTTTGTCACGGCACAAATAGGCTGTGCGAACGGAAGTGCCGGGTATTCCGGTCGCTTCACGCACCCTGGCTGCCGCCATGATATGCGCTTCGACCGTGGCTTCCAGGCGATCCACCCAGACCAGGCTCTGGACGTGCTGAACTGCTTTGAGCAGGGACGGTTCATGCACCACCGATTGCACCTGGACGTAATGGCTGAGCCAGTGTTTGACGTCATCGGCGAGGTATTCCTGTGGGCGTTCACCGATGCCGATGACGTTGGCGCCGGCATCGTGGAGGCCACGTACAAACTCTCGCTGGTTATAGGGGAAAGAGGGTTCGATGAAAATGATGTTCATTAATCGTGTTCCGTTGTCTTGAAGGAATGTTGCTATTTACCTGTGAGCCGGTAAAACAGGTCGACATAGTGTTTCCCCTGCTGTTCCCAGGAGTAATCCATGGCCATTCCGTTGCGCATCAGTTTGCGCCAGGTGGTTTTATCCGGGTAGATATCCAACGCAAAATTGATCGCCCAACCCAGTGCCGAGGCATTGTAATCATTGAAGACGATACCGGTACCCGCGCCGCTGGATGGATCGAACTGTTGCACGGAGTCGGCCAGGCCACCGGTGCGCCGGACGATCGGTACGGTTCCGTAGCGCAGGCTGTACATCTGGTTCAGACCGCACGGCTCAAACAGCGATGGCATCAGGAACATGTCGCTGCCGGCTTCGATCATATGCGCGAGCTTGTTATTAAACCCGCGGTAGAAGCAGACCCGGTCACGGTAACGGTTTTGCAACCAGCCGAAAAAATGTTCGTAGTGCGACTCACCGCTGCCCAGTATGGCCATCGCAAAACGCCTTTGCATCATCATCTCGGGTATGACCTGTTCGACCAGGTTCAGGCCTTTCTGTCCCGTCAGGCGTGTAACCATGCCGATCAATGGCATATCGTCACTGCAATCCAAATCCAGCTCTTTCATCAACGCCAGTTTGTTTTTCTTTTTGCCCGCGATTCGGCGGCTGTCATAGGCATGCGGAATCAATGGGTCAGCGGCTGGGTTCCATTCATTGAAATCCACCCCGTTCAAAATACCGACGAGTGATTTGCGGCGTTGTTGCAGGAGATCCTGTAAACCCCTGCCGTATTCCGGACCGAGTATCTCCTTTGCATAATTCGGGCTGACCGTTGTCAGCAAATCTGCATAGATCACACCGGTTTTAAGGAAATTGATCATGCCATGGGAGAGGTCATCCTGGTGCAGCTTGCCGGTTTCGTGCTGCAGGCCGAGGTCTGGCAGAATGTTAGCGCCGAAAACACCCTGGTAGCCAATATTATGGATGGTCAGCACCGAGCGCGTGTTCCGGAAAAGCCCGTCCCAGGCGTAGCGGGTTTTCAGGTACAACGGCACCAGCGAGGTGTGCCAGTCATTGCAATGAAAAATATCCGGGGCGAACCCCATGTGCTGACACATTTCGATCGCAGCCCTGGATAACAGGATGAACCGCAGGTGTTCATCTGCATCGGATGTATAAATTCCATCGCGGTTATAAAGCCACGGGCAGCGCAACAGGTAGATCACCAGTTCCGTGCCGGGTAGCCTGGCGGTATCGATGGAATAATGGATCTCGTGGTTGCCCATCTCCATGGGCAGCTTTTGCAGGTACTTGACCGGTGTAACCTCCATGCCCGATGTGTCAATGGAGGAATAGAACGGGATCAGTACGCGAATGTCGTGTCCTTCGCGGTCGAGAAAGACCGACAAAGCGGAGGCAACATCGGCCAGACCGCCGGTCTTGGCGAGGGGCGTCAACTCCGATGACACCAGGCAGATTTTCAATGGTTCCTGTGGCATGATGATGTTATTACCTCTTATCAGGACAACATGCCCTAGCGGGTTATTCTACCCATTGCAGGGCAAGAAGCGCACTAAATGATGAACATATTATTACTGTCTCCCGGATACCCGGCCGACATGCCCGAATTCACCCGTGGCCTGGCGCAGGTCGGTGCCCGTGTGTTCGGTGTGGGCGATTCACCCGCGAACAGTCTTCCGCAACTGGTGCGCCGTTCGTTGGCTGAGTATATACCGGTGCGGTCGCTGTGGGATGAGACCGCGGTGATTGCTGCCTTGCGTGAACAATTGCGCGGGCAGCAGATCGACCGGATCGAATGCCTCTGGGAACCAGGTATCCTGCTGGCCGCGCGCCTGCGGGAAACCTTTGGTGTTAGCGGTCTGAATGTTGCGCAGGCACAACGGTTTCGCGACAAGGAACTGATGAAGCAGGCGCTCGATGCCGCGGGTATCCGCACACCCCGTCACGTGGCCGCACAATCGGTTTCCGCCGTCTGGGATGCGGCGGAGTTTATCGGCTTTCCGATCATACTCAAGCCCATCGACGGGGCCGGTTCGGCAGATACCTACCGGGTAAATGACGCGGACGAACTCAGGGCCGTGCTGCCGCATCTGCGGCATGTGGAAACTGTGAGCGTGGAGGAGTTTGTCGAGGGTGAGGAGTACACCTTCGACACGATCACCGTTAACGGAAAAATCGCCTATTACAATATTGCCTGGTACCGGCCAAGACCGCTGGTCGCACGCAGCAACGAGTGGATCAGCCCGCAGGTTATTGCGCTGCGTGACCTTGACCATCCCGATTTGCAGGATGGCGTAAAGATGGGCTTCGATGTCATCAAGGCATTGCAGTTCGACACCGGCTTCACCCACATGGAATGGTATCGAAAAGCCGATGGCGAAGTCGTGTTCGGCGAAATCGGAGCCCGGCCTCCCGGCGCGCACCAGGTCGACCAGATGAAATATGTCTGCGATTTCGATGTGTTTCGCGAATGGGCCAACGCCGTTACCCATGGCCGGGTCTCGGAGGGTATCAAGCCCAAATACAACGTGGCGAATATTTACAAGCGCGCCCGTGGTGTTGGCCGCATCACGGCCATTGAAGGCATCGACAAACTGCAGCAGGAGTTTGGCCGGCATGTCGTTTGGAACACCCTGCAAGCGGTCGGCGAGCGGCGCCGCGACTGGCGTAAAACGCTGGTATCCGATGGCTTCATCATGCTCCGCCACCCGGATCTCGATGCAACCATGGAAATGGCGGACCGGGTCGGTTCAGAACTGCATCTGTACGCGGGCTAGCACTCAATGCCTGCAACGCTGTAAACATTTTGGTGGCTTCGATTCAGACGGTGCGCTCAACAGTCCGGGTGGGGTTTACTTCCCGGTCTTATCCGGCCCTGCGGGCTACCCTCAGCCGGTATTTCGCCTGATCGGGACCACGCTGGAGGTACATCCCTGCACCGTCAGCGCTCGATTTTCATCCTGAAAATTGCCCCTGGCGTAATCCCGTCTTCGGCGGATAAACGGGAAGTGAATCCCACCCGGGCTGTTGAGCTCTTCAGCTGAAAGTCGTGCACCCTGGTTCAGACACGGCGGACGGTTGTGGTCTGGGCGAACTTAGAAGCGCCGAGTAGCCGGACGGGTTAGGGGCGATCGGGCGGGATGCCCGATCGAGGCCGCCCAGAACAGGATGTTCTGTAAGGCCGGTCCCGTTAAGACCCGGCCGGTTGCGAGGGTAGTCCCGGATTATAATCCGGGACCGCTGGCCAGAGAGCACAGGCCACAACCATCCACCGTGTCATTACACCTTCACGACTTCGTCAGATCTATCTGTTACTGGAGTTCAGCGCTGGTCCGAATAATCCCTAGGGTTTCCAGTCAGAAAACTCGGCAAGATATTTGGGCAGCATTACCCGCCAGGTAACCCAGTCATGCCGCCATTCAGTACCCCAGGGGTCAACCCGGTTGGGCACGCCCTTTGCACCCAGCACGTTGCCCATGCGCCACGATTCGCCGATGTCTTCGAAATCACCCTCTCCGCTTGGCAACAGGACCAGCCGTTTACGCAGTTGTTCCAGCATCGGGCCTTCAAGACCGGGCAGGAAGTGCAGTGGCGATGCGAAATAGAAGTCCTGGATAAAGCGTCCTTCGAGATATTTTGAAAGATCGTAGGTGCCACTCATGGCGATTGCGACGCGGAATACATCCGGGTGACGGCAGATCGTGGCGACCGCGTTGAATGCACCGATCGATGCGCCCGCGGTTATGATCTCGATATCGGCAGATGCGCAATCTTTACGTATCCGCGGAACGATCTCTTTGTATATCAGCGCATCGAAACGATTCTGCAGCAATGAGCAGTATTCCGCTGAATGCTGTTTGGATATCCAGGCCTTGCCAGCGATGGAATCGGTCGAGTAAACCTTGATGCGTCCGCTTTCGATCAGTGGTGTCAGCACCCCGATCAGGTGAAAGCGTTCTACTTCTTCAGCGTCACCGCCCGCGGTGGGGAACAGCAATACCGGGGTGCCAAAGGTCCCCCAGCGTACCAGCTGGACTTCCTGTTCAACATGCGGTGAAAACCACCGGTAAACGTGCTTCAAGCGCCTGATCCCTCGGTTTGCCGCCACTTCTGCACCCGGTTCCAGAACAACTCGACGAAAGTGTCGATCTCGTGTTCCGGGTAGAGCACGGTGACTTTCTCCCTGATGGCCTCGTGAACCGTATCCGTGGCAAAAAATTCGTACGCGATTTCGTCAAGCTGTGACAGGTGGGTTGCACAGAAATCTTCGAACTCGTCCACGCTGAAATGTTCCTGGGCCAGCGCTACGTACCCGGCCACTTTCTCTTCGAAGGGTATGTCCTGATCCGCGATTGCAAAGTAGGATTCCCAATTGAGATTCGTCTTCATGGCACGATCGGTTGCTGCGCAGAAAATGGACCAGCGCAGGTTAGCCTTGATCAGCCACGGGAAGTGATAGTGCAGGGATGTCACCTGCGAATCGGGGCAGGCGTTTGCAAAATCGATCGGATACCAAATGCCATCCTGCCGCAGGGCCTCGCAGGAATTGAAATCCCAGCCGAAAAAGGCATTGATGACCATCGTCATGTCACGTAGTTTGCGGGCCTGGTCTGCCGGCAGGAAATCGTGATCCATTTGATAGCGGTCGTGCAGCGGGGCACCCGGATCGTAATTGACCATGCGGAACTGCGGGCCGAGCCCGACGCAACGCACAAAGGCATCATGGGGTTCAACACCCTTTTGCAGATTCATCACGCGAGTGCCGCTGCTTTCGTAGGCATTGAGCAACTCCTGCCGGTTTTTAATACCCGTCACACCCACCCAGGCACCGCCATCGTAGGGTTTCATGTACAGGGGGTAGCCGATGCGGTCGCCGATTGCACCCAGGTCAAAAAGCTTTGCGTAGCGTCTCAGGGTCGGTTGCAGGTCGCTGGATTCCTGGTATCTTTTCGGTGGCACCATCCAGGTATCCGGAACCGGGAAGCCAAGCCGCATCATGGCGGCATAGGTGGTCTGCTTTTCCATCGACTGTAGCGACCAGGGGTTGTTGAATACGTATAGGTCGTTGACCAGTATTTGTGTTTTGATCCACTCGCGCG
Source organism: uncultured Gammaproteobacteria bacterium (assembly GCA_963704855.1). Classification (GTDB taxonomy): domain Bacteria; phylum Pseudomonadota; class Gammaproteobacteria; order Xanthomonadales; family SZUA-36; genus SZUA-36. The sequence goes on along the minus strand of CAVPHY010000002.1, from coordinate 754,214 downwards.
AGGTGTGGTACCAGTGGGTCAGGCGGTCAATAACCACATCGTAGTTACAACCCTTGCCAAGATCGAAAGGTTCGATACTGACCCGTGACGATTCGATGCTGACCGTATTCCCATCGATCGGCAGTTTCAGGTCGAGCTTTTTGAGCAGCTGCTCATAACAGATGGGCCAGCAGATGTCCGCGCCGAGTGATAAGCCGATTTTCCGGGTGATATGTGCCACAAATTATTCCTCTGTCTGCCTGCCAATCATCATACGTCCTTCAGCTGGTTTGAACCAGATTTTCATCATTTGCCCTATGCCTTACTCGTACACCATCCAAAGCGGGCCGGGGAAAAGCCATGAAAGACCATTGCGCAAACGGTCGCGCCAGTTTTCCCAGTTGTGGGCATCGCGCGCCTCCTCAAACCGGACGTGCATACCCTGCGCCTGTAACAATGGCAACAGTGAGCGGTTTTCGTAAATCAAGGACTCATAAATTCCACAACTCATGTAGATTCTTTCGGCCAGTGCAAAAGGATTCTTGCGGTAGTCATTAACAAATCGCACCACCGGGTCGAATATCGGTCCCTTCTGGTGTTGACCGAGATCGCTGAAAGCAAACGAACCCGATTGTAAAAGTAACTGGCCGAACCGGTGCGGGTACTGGCGGGCGGTGTGCAGGGTCGCCACGCCGCCAAGGCTGGCACCCATGAGACCCCTGGCACTGTTGTTGTCGATCAGGGGGTATTTCTTATCCAGTTCCTGCAGCAGTTCATCGCCGACAAAACGGGCATGGCGTTTGTCTCCGGTATACTCAACCAGGCGGTCGGGGGACTGTGTCAGGGCGACGATCATCGCCGGTATTTCCAGCCGGTGAATCAGGTTATCCAGAACCGTCTCAAGATCGGCGTAGCGCAGGTAATCCGCTCCGTCATGCACAACCAGCAACGGATAGCTGCGGCTGCGTCTGTAACTGGCGGGCAGATACACCTGGATATCGCGCTGTGCTTCGAAGGCCGCGCTGTGCATCCGGAAACCGGTCAGCGCGCCTCTGCGGCTGTCAGGCTGTCGCAGGGTCCAGGCTGGACGTGTGTAGCCGTAGCCCTGGCACACCGAATTGGCGCCAAAGGGATCATGCGCTTTCACGCCATTGAGCTTGTCGAGAACGAGGTCGCGATTCCCATTCCGGACAACTTCAAACTTGTACTCAAAGCGGGACTGATCGGGCAGTTCCATCCGCAGTACCCACAGGCCGGTACCTTCAAGCGCCTGCATCGATTGCGCCGTACTCAGACCGGCAATCCAGCGGCGCAGATTGACCTCATCCGCCTGTCCCTGGAAAACGAAGGTGACGTGGCCGGGCTCAACCAGTGGAAACCGGTTGTTCTGAATGAACTCGCGGACTTTCTCTGCCGATGGGGCGCCATCGATATAAAGTTTTTCAATCATCGGGTTCATGACTTGGTCAGGGCCTTTTTATGGCCTGTTCTCATCACGATAGATGATTCTTTTGAGGCGACTACCCGCTCATTTTCGAGCTGGATCATCGAGCCATTGTCCAGCGTGCAGCACACTGCGGGTGAAAATCGACGGCTGAATAAAGCCATTCTCCGGCGGTTGCGCCAGTCCAGGCGGGTGTGGGCATGTGGTAGCAATACCCGGCGGCGGACGATTCCAAGCCCGGCATCCAGCAGTTCGGCATCGCGTTTACCCTGTGGTGCGGCATGGTGAAACAGCACGATGCGCTCACTCATCGCCATCGCACCGGCCGACCATGCGATTACCGGTTTTTGCGCCAGTAGCTGATCGAGGCCGAATAGCCGGATCCGGTTGAGCAGCACGGCCACATGACCGCCGGCGATCAGTACCAACCCGGCGTTCTCCACCAGGCGATGGACCTGTTCGCGCTGATCCAGTGCCCGTGGCACCTGTAACAGGGCGCGGCGCTGGTTGAAGTTCTGGTGAATGCCCCGGATACGCCGCAGGTGATGGGTGTCGAGTGCACGCAACTGGGTGATGGCCGCACGTTGCTCGAGGCGCAGCAGTTCGGGCTCAGCCCGGGTGCGCATCAGCTTGCGGGCGGCGGCCATGGTCGGCGCCAGGCGGATCCGGTAAAGCCGTTGCAGTTCGGACAGTTTGTTCTGCCGTTCGCGTTGCAACTCGTGCAGGGCCGATTCATTGGCAAACACTTCCTCGGCCCGTTGGTAAAGCCTCAGGTCTTCAAGCGGACGCCCAACCGTTTCCTGCAGCTCGTCGATTTCCCCTTCGGAGTCACGCCATCCCGCCGTTATGACAACCACCGGTCCATCTGGGTTGATGGCTTCAATCGCCTGCCTGATATTGGGGACCGGGTTCTGGGGGCCAAGCAGGATTTGCATGACCATGATTCAGACAAGCTCCACCCGGACCAGTCCGACGATCTGTTTCAATGCGTCTTCAACCACATTCGAATCAGCATCGCGAATGATCACGTAACCCTCGCCTTCGTAGCTGTCCGAAGCGAATTGCCCCTCCGAAGGCAGGCGGGCTTCGACGACCAGGTGGCCAAAGCGCCGCTGGGCTTCATCGAGACCGTGAATGGCGCGCACACGGCTGCCACCTGATGCGCTCCTCTGGCCCCGGAAGTAGGCTGCACCAACAGCATGGTTGCGTGGTGGTGGTTCGAACTCGTCAAAGATCATCAGGCGCGGCCAGGCCCGATAGAAATCCAGGTCATGCGCCCAGGATAGGAGACTGGTGATCTGTGCACCCGGCGGGCGGGCGCCCACTTCCGATATTGCTATGCGGTCGCCCTGCAGTCGGAACCACTCCATGTGGCTTAACCCCGTTTGCAGCCCCAGTGCTTCGACAGCCTTGAAACCGGCGTCACGGATCGGTGCAAACTCCTCGCCGCCGATGTCCTTCGGTAAGAAGACACACCATTGAATCCACGGGTTTTCCAGCACCTGGAGCGGTGCGGGCATATACCGGGATATTGAATGCCAGACCGGCTTTCCATTGATCACGATGCTGTCGAACGAATGCTCGGTGCCGGAGACGAACTCCTCCAGCATGATCGGCTCGAAGTCCGAGGGCGGGTAACGGTGCAGCAGTGTATGCAGGTCCTGTGCCGAATCGAGACGATAGGTACCCTTTCCCCCGGCGCCGGCAGGTGGTTTGGCCACCAGCGGAAACCCGGTTTTTGCGGCGAACGCCTGGGCCTGCTGCAGGCTTTGTGCCAGCACGTGGCGGGCGCATGGCAAACCGGCATTATGCAGGACATCCTTCATGCGGGATTTGTCCCGAAAATTCCTGGCAGCTTCGGCGCCCAACCCGTCGATACCCAGGGTTTCGCGCGCCTTGGCCAGCGGAACCTGTAATTGTTCCAGTGCGCCGATCAGCTTTTTTGCAGGCCCGAGTTTTGTTTCCAGTGCACGCGCGGCGACAACGAGTTGTTCCGGATCAAGCGCGTTATCAACACGCCAGTGTGCTGCGAGCCTGGCGCGCAGGTCAGGGGGCAGTTTTTCAGCCCCTTCCTGGCTTATCAGGCTGAGGCTGACACCTGGCAAGCTGGCCGCGCCGTTGACAAAACGTAGCGTTGTTTCCATGCAGAAAGGTGCGACAAAAATGATATGGATATTCATAGGTTGCCTAGCAGACCACTAGTTCCGGCCAATCGCAATCATTTTTTTTGAATGCTTTGAAATTAATGGGAACACCTGGATCCGGCCAATACTCCAGGTTCTAAAAAGTAATGCTGACGGCCGGCAAACCGGCGGCGGTAACGGCTTGTCCGTTACCGCCTGCAGCGTGCTTCAATAGAAAAATTACCCTTTTCTATTCTTCGTCTTTCGCCTTATAGGCCTTGATCAGGTCTTGCTGGATATTGGATGGAACAGGGTCGTAGTGGCTGAATTCCATGGTATAGGTGCCCTGGCCCTGGGTGAGGCTTTTCAGCTCGGTATGGTAGTCGGACAGGGAGCTTAACGGCAGATCGGCCCGAATGGTGACCTGGCCACCGCGCAGAGTTTCAGTGCCGCTGATCCGTGCCCGGCGACCAGCCAGGTTGCCTGTTATGTCGCCCATGACGGCATCGGGAACGGTTACGTCCACACTTACGATTGGTTCAAGTATCTGTGGTCCTGCATTCCTGATTGCATCGAGGAAAGCATGGCGACCGGCCGTCACAAACGCGATTTCCTTTGAGTCTACGGGGTGGTATTTGCCATCGTATACAGTGACTTCAATATCCTGCATGGCAAAACCGGAAATAGCACCTTCGGCCATGACCTGCATAACACCTTTTTCAACTGCTGGAATCAGGTTGTAGGGTATTGATCCACCGACTACCTTGTCGACAAACTCGAAACCCTCACCACGCGGCTTGGGTTGTACACGCAGGAAAACCTCGCCGAATTGCCCCGCACCACCAGTTTGTTTCTTATGCCGGTGATGGCCTTCCGCAGCACGCGTGATTGTCTCACGGTAAGCAATACGCGGAGTGCGGGTGGTGACCTCAACGTTGTAGCGTTCCTGTATACGTTCCAGGGTGATACGCATATATAGTTCACCCAGACCACGCATAACGGTTTCGTTAAGTTCCTGGTTGTGCTCTACGAGAAAACAGGGATCCTCTTCCTGCAGGCGCTGCAGCGCGGTCGAAAGTTTTTGTTCCTGGCCACGGCTCTTTGTATTTACAGCCAGGCCGTACATCGGCTCCGGGAAATCCAGTGGCTTCAGGTGGTAGCGGTCCTCATCGTGCGAGTCATGCAGGACCGCGTCATAGTAGATGTCGTCAACCTTGGCCACGGCGCAAATATCGCCCGGTATACCGGCGTCAACTTCGAAATGCTTGCCGCCCTGCAATTTAAACAGGTGACCGACCTTGAATGGTTTTCGGGCATCGCCAATGAGCAATTGTGAATCGGCGCGTACTGTGCCCTGGTAAATCCGGAAGACGGACAATTTTCCAACGAACGGGTCATTGGTCATTTTGAATACATGGGCGACCACGTGGTCATTGGCGTTGCTTGTCGTGGTGACCTTGACAGCATCCGTACCCTCGCCCTTGAAAAATTCAGGAGGGTTTCCTTCTCTCGGGCTCGGTGCCAGTTCATTGAAGAAATCCAGCAACTCCTCGATACCTGCACCACTTAGAGCCGATGCAAAGCAAATCGGGACAAGGTGGCCTTCGCGTAGTGCCTGCTCAAATGCGGAATGCAGTTCCTCGCGTGATAACTCTTCACCCTCAAGGAATTTTTCCATCAGCCCTTCATTGACTTCGACAACCTGGTCGATGATGGCGTCGTGCGCCTCTGCCAGGGAAAAAATATCTGTTTCACCCTCGGTGTGAAAAAAACAATCCCGTACGGTGGTCAGGTTTTCAGATGGCAAATTGACCGGCAGACAACCCGGCCCAAACTCCTCCTGCAAATCATTCACGAGTCGTGTCAGGTCCACGCCTTCAGCATCGATGCGGTTGATAATGATCATGCGGCACAGGCGTCGTTGTTTCGCCCTGCGCATCAGGCGGCGCGTTGACATCTCGATGCCGGCATGCGCGTTGACCACGATTGCGGTGGTTTCCACTGCAGTCATGCTGGCGAGCGTTGGCCCACGGAAATCGGGGATGCCTGCTGTATCTATCAGGTTCAGATGCATGCCCTTATAATCCATGCTGGCAATCGCCGATTCCAGCGAGTGCTGGTATCTCTGTTCAATCGGGTCATGATCCATGGTTGTCGAGCCACGCTCAATCGTGCCGGCCTCACCCTTTGCGCCTGATTTGACCAGCAGCGCCTCGGCAAGTGTTGTTTTTCCTGATCCTGAATGACCTACAAGAGCAATGTTTCGGATATCCTTTGTGCGGTAACTGGGCATGCGGCAGTCCTTTTCTTGGTGTCTGAAAACGAATGGATTCGTAATCGTATTACGTTTGATCGGGTGCTTCAAATGACATATGTCATTGGTGTGTTCAGTTCTGGTTCATTGGCTCTGAGCTAAGTTGGTTTCGTAGTTCATTTTGAGTGCGTTACAAGACCTCATACACTCCTGCAGTTCCAGGGCCTCAACTGAGAACTGTTTTGTTGGGCGGTGCCAATCTCCGGCACCGCCGTCTTTTTTGAACCCCGGTGCAATTGTGACCTTCCCGGGTCAGGACGGTGACAATCCCCGGCACACAATGCTTTGACGCTGTACACCCTTCGCGCCTTCGGGTAACGTTTCACAACCTGATTCGTTGAAGGCTTCCCGGTGTGACCGAAACCTTGCTGGTATTAAAAAAGGGCGATACCCGCGTCAGCGACATGCAGGCGAAGCATTTCGGTTTTTCGGGCTATCGTTTTGATCCCGCGGTTGGTGAAGCGATACTTTCCTATACCATTGATGATCAGACCCTGGATGAAACAATCACTTTTCCATGGGCGCCCTGGCCCGTGGATGCCTCACGGCAGGCGGCATTTTTCCGGGCGCTGGAATTGCTTCACCTGGTCGCCGGTATCAGCTACTACAAAGCCGGTCTGGCTACTCAGATTGATACGGGTGGCAGTCAAATCGACAGGTCAATTGCTGGTTTTCTGAATGATTTGTATCGTAATGGCCTGGCCGAGTTTGCGTACATCAACAGGCTGGATTTATCAGGGCTGATCGATTTTGAAGCCAACGCGGTTGGAGCACCGGCGGTTATGGACAAGGGCTTCGACGACAATTCGCCACAACCAGTGCTTTCTCACCCGGTTGATCTGCCGGAGCGGGCGCTGGTTGCCATGGGTGGCGGCAAGGACAGCCTGGTATGTCTGCAAATGCTGCGGGATGCCGGTGTGGAGGTCCAACCCGCATGTGTCGGAGGCTCCAGCCTGATTGGTGAAACCGTCAGCGCGGCAGGCCTGCCACTGATACGGGTCCGGCGGGAACTATCAGCCAGGCTGACCGAAATGAATGCAAACGGCGCGTGGAATGGACACGTACCCGTAACCGCCATCAATTCGGCCATCCTTTTATGTGCGGGTCTGTTGTACGGCTATCGGTATGTCGTGTTTGCCAATGAATCTTCAGCCAATGAAGCGACACTGACTGACGGGCAGGGCCGGGAAGTCAACCACCAGTACAGCAAGAGCCTTGCGTTTGAACAGTCTTTTGCTGCGGTGATCAAGCAGCATATTTCGCCCGGTATCGAGTATTTTTCCCTGCTCAGGCCATTCGGCGAAATAGCCATTAGTCGGCAGTTCGCGCAAATGACAGCGTTTCATGAAGTGTTTTCGAGCTGTAACCGCAACTTCCATCAGGATGGCTCACATATCACGGGTCGCTGGTGCCAGGACTGTCCCAAGTGCCGGTTCGCAGCCCTGGCGCTGGCGCCGTTTTTATCACCGCAGGCTTTGCTCGCCATCCAGGGCGCTGACCTGCTGGACCGGGAAGACCAAATACAGGGGTTCAGGGCCCTTTGCGGTCTTGGGGAGCACAAGCCTTTTGAGTGTGTTGGTCGTATTTCCGAGAGCCGTGCAGCAATGAAGTACCTTGCAGGCGACCCCCAATGGCAGGGTAAATATATTGTCCGTATGTTGGCCGGGTTGCCGGAGATCGAATCGGCCGGTGAGCTTGAACTACAAGCGGATTCTGCAGCGGAGCACTGCATACCTGCAGCCATCATGGCCAAAATAGATGCGTTTCAGTGATATCGAAGATTCCATAGTCGCAATCCTCGGACTGGGCAGGGAAGGCCGGGCTGTATGGCGCAAGTTTCGGCAGCGCTATCCGCATAAACCACTAGCGCTTTTTTCAGAATCAGCCATTGACGACGAGTTTATAAGGCAGCTGGATCCCGCGATCGATGAACTTCATATTGGCCCACTGCAGCTTGCTACCCTAAGGAAGTTTGATGTTCTGGTTCGCTCTGCCGGGCTCAGTATCTACCGTGATGAACTTACGCAACTGCGTTCAGAGGGGGTTAAATTCACCAGCGCCAGCAGTCTTTGGTTTGCGGAAAATCCCGCGGCGAAGACCATCTGCATCACCGGCACCCTGGGTAAAAGTACAACGGCCAAGCTGACCGCGCATCTGCTTCAGCACGCGGGTGTCAGGGTCTGTCTCGCTGGAAATATAGGCAAACCGATGTTGGATTGCGAAGGCGGGGATGTGGATTGGTGGGTTATCGAACTTTCCAGTTTCCAGATTTCAGATCTTGAAGCAAAACCGGATATGGCCGTACTGCTGAATCTAAGTGAAGAGCACCTCGACTGGCACCGGGGGTTTGAACATTACAAGGCTGACAAGTTGAGGCTCGCCCAACTGGTTTCCGACGGCCTGGTTATCGCCAATTTTTCTGACGAGATACTGCTTGAAAACTTAAAGAATCGCCCAGGTATTGCCTGGTTCAACAAAGACGGTACCTGGCAGGCCGGCAAGACCAGCGTATTTCGCCGGAACAACCAGGGGCGGTATCCTGCCTGGGTTTCGTCCCTGTCTGGTATTAATGATGTGACCGCGCCGGCTACACTGCCGGGTGAGCATAATATGAAGAACCTAGCTGCGGCACTGACGGTGATCGAGGCAGCGGGTCTGGATATTCCCCGGCTTGATGCGGCGCTGGCATCATTTAGCGGCCTGCCGCACCGTTTGCAGCTTGTCGGTGAAAAAGGCGGTATCCGTTACATCAATGACAGTATTTCAACGACACCGGTTTCAGTGGCGGCGGCTTTACAGACAACCGGATACGAGAACCTCGTGCTGTTGCTCGGTGGTATGGACAGGGGGCTGGACTGGAATGGGTTTGCCCAGTCGCTGATGGTCCGTACACCCTTCGCCATTATTACCATGCCGGATAACGGCCAGAGGATTTTTGACTGTTTTAAAACAGCGGGTGTTGAGCCCGAGGGTGGTATGCACGCAGTTGCGGGCCTGGCAGAGGCGGTGGAGCGGGCGGAAATGCTGGTGCCGGGCAAGGGTTGTATCCTGCTTTCCCCGGGCGCACCCAGTTTTCCACGCTTCAGGGACTACGAGGACCGCGGGGAACAATTTAAAAAGCTCTCGGGATTTTAGTAGGTGCCCAGCCATTGAAAAATGACCTTGCAGCACCCATAAAAAAGGCCGCGGGACAAGGGTGAGGAGTGCATATACCCATTGGGCTGAGGGAGAGACCAATTGCCCGCGGCCTCTGCGTAACATAGACACTCACCCCACGGGATTAGTTTCATATATTTTGTAAATTAAATGGAGTCGTAACATGACAGATACATCCAAGGAGATTTTGGCCGAAATGAGCACCAGCAAGGGTACGATTCATCTTCGCCTGTACCCGCAGCAGGCACCTGTCACGGTGGCCAATTTTGTTAACCTGGCAAAGCGTGGATTTTATGACGGACTCAGCTTTCACCGGGTTATTGATAATTTTATGATCCAGGGCGGTTGTCCGCTCGGTTCCGGTACAGGCGGACCAGGTTACAAGTTCGAGGATGAGTGCACACCTGAACTCAGGCATGACACGCCTGGCAAACTGTCAATGGCGAATGCCGGTCCCGGCACCAACGGCAGCCAGTTTTTTATCACCCATATTGAAACTCCCTGGCTGGACGGCAAGCACACGGTATTTGGAAGTGTTGTATCTGCCCAAGACCAGGCAGTTGTTAATGCAGTTGCCGGTGGTGACGATATTATTTCAGTCACGGTCACCGGTGGTGACGAATTGCTCGAGCAGCAATCAGAACGTGTATCTGCCTGGAATGCCAAGCTGGATCGCTGATTCTCCAATCATCCTATCCATGAGGTAAACAGTGATCATTGAATTGGCGGACAACCGGGTTCGCCGATTTAATGGTTGCGGCTAACGCTGTAGTCTGCCAGTTGTTCAAGCGCTGCGCGCCAGGGTGATCCGGGCAGGATGCCGATCGCCTGTCGTGCTTCGAAAGCGTGCTTCCTGGCTATCTCCATTGCGGAGTTGATTGAATCGGTTTTTTCGATGATGGCAAGAACCGGGTCGAGGTCATCGGCGCCACCGTCACGGATAGCTGCATCCAGCAACGCCCGTTCCATTTCATTACAGCGATCACGGGCCAAAATAAGTGGCAGGGTTGGCTTGCCTTCGGCAAGATCCTCGCCGGCGTTTTTGCCCATCGTGCCTGCTTCGCCCTTGTAATCGAGCACATCGTCTGCGATCTGGAAAGCAGATCCGAGGCGGTTGCCGTACAGCGCCAGCGCCTGTTCGATTTCAGCCGGTTGACCGGAGATGATGGCAGCCAGTTTGCAGGCAGCCTCAAACAGCTTGGCCGTCTTGTTTTCAATCACCTGCATGTAGCGGACCTGATCAACTTCCGGGTCACCCATGTTCAGCAGTTGCTGTACCTCGCCCTCGGCGATGGTGTTGGTCGTATCAGCCAGCACCTGCATGACACGCATCGAATCGAGCCCAACCATCATCTGGAAGCTGCGCGAGTACAGGAAATCACCCACCAGTACACTGGCCGCGTTGCCCCATACCGCGTGCGCGCTTTGCTGCCCACGGCGCAGGTCAGATTCATCTACGACATCATCATGCAGAAGCGTGGCGGTATGGATGAATTCGATAATGGCCGCGAGTGGTATATGGTGTTGCCCGCGGTACTCGCAGGCGTGGGCGCACAGGGTCAACAGCATTGGCCGCAGACGCTTTCCGCCACTGGCCACAATATAGCTGGCAATCTGGTTAATCAGCACCACGTCGGATTTCAGGCTGTCCTGGATACAGGCGTTCACCCGCTCCATATCCGGCGAGCTCAGCGAAATGATTTTTTCAAGCGGGGTCTGTGTATCCGGCTTGGCTGATTCGGGGCTGAAAGTCATATGGATGCTCTGTTGTTTTGGGGATTATAGATGATTGTGTTGCGGGCTTTAACAATTCTCATGAATTATTGAACTACGCACCATATACTGTGCGGCCATTCGGGATAATAAAAAAGGATCTCACATTTGTTTGGTCAATTAGATTCAGTTGAACTGCGTACAGGGTTAACACTTGCGGGTGTCATCGCATTCCGGATGCTTGGCCTGTTCATGATTTTGCCGGTGTTCATGTTGCTGGCGGCAGGTATGCCGGGGTTCAGTCCCACCAAGGCCGGTCTCGCCGTTGGAATTTATGGTCTTACCCAGGCGGCATTGCAGCAGCCATTTGGAAAGCTGTCCGATCGCTTCGGGCGCCGGCCTGTCATGCTCGTGGGTCTTGCATTGTTTGCTGCAGGCGGTGTTGTTGCAGCCCTGGCCGATACGATAGAAGTGATTATCGCCGGACGCGCATTGCAGGGTTGCGGTGCCGTTGCCGGTGTCGCGCTGGCATTCGCTGCCGACCACACACGGGTACAGAACCGAAGTGTGATCATGGCCATTATCGGTATGGGTATTGGCGCTTCGTTCCTGTTGTCCATGATGGTTTCGGTGCCCTTATCCACGCTGCTGGGATTGCGTGGTCTCTTCTGGCTGACTGCCGCGCTCGGTGTGCTGGGCATGTTATTGGTCCTCAGCCTGCCCAAAGAACACATCACCAGGGAAGAACCCTTACAGGAACCCGGGAGATCGGCGACTATCTGGTTATTCGCGCTTTCGGTATTCTTGTTACATGCAGTTATGACCTTGCTGTTCGTGGTGTTGCCGGGCGTGCTGGTCAGCCAGTTTGGTTTCGAACTGGAGTACCACTGGCGGATATATGTTCCATCGATGCTGGGCTCGGTAATACTGGTGTTTCCGTTATTGAGACGTATAACGGCCAGTAAACAGGAAAAGCGCGCGATGCCATTGGCTTTCCTGGTGCTCGGCGGGGCCCTGGGCTTGATGTCTCTCGGCCAGTCATTGATTGCAATGATGCTGTTTGCGATGGCTTTCTTCCTGGCATTCAACCTGCTGGAAGCGGCGATGCCATCGGTGGTCAGTCAGATGAGTGGAACGGCCGGTCGTGGCCGGAAAATGGGTTTGTACACGACGTTCCAGTTCCTGGGCGCATTTGCCGGTGGACTTTGTGGTGGCTGGTTGCTGGGTTTGGCTGGTGCCATGGTCACGCTGAGTGCAGCGGGACTGTTTTGCACCTCATGGGCCGTGGCCATGCTTTTGTGGTTGAGGTACGCCGATAACAGGCAGCAGACGTGACCGTGTATGCTACACTTGAGGGTCTGAATTTGAACTGTGGAGCAAGGCTCCGCATAGCAGGAGAGGCTAGATGGCAAGAGGTATAAATAAAGTAATTCTGGTGGGTAACCTGGGCAAAGATCCGGAAATCAAATACACCGCCAGTGGTGGGGCAATCGCAAATTTGACTATTGCGACTTCAGAGAGTTGGAACGACAAGCAAACCGGCGAGAAAGTTGAAAAAACCGAATGGCATCGGGTTGTGGCGTTTCAGCGCCTCGCAGAAATCATGGGTGAGTATCTGAAAAAGGGAAGCCAGGTTTACATCGAAGGCAAACTTCAAACCCGTAAATGGCAGGACCAAAGCGGCCAGGATCGCTATACGACGGAAGTTGTCGCCAACGATATGCAAATGCTGGGTAGCCGCGCTGATTCCGGCGGGCAACCGCAGGGTGGCGGTGGCGGATTCCGGAAGAGCGCAGGCTCACAACAGGCACCGTCCCAGGCAGCACCTGACAACGACTTCGCCGATGACGATATCCCCTTCTGAGGGAATATCCCCTCAGAGCGATTAAGTGTATCCCGGTCTCGTGAGCTGACTCTGTGAAACGCCGGTATAACAACACAGCGAACGGTGGTTTACCCGATGGCACAAACTAGAAAAGGCATCATCCTGGCGGGGGGAAGCGGCACCCGCTTGTACCCTATTACCCGGGTTATTAGCAAACAGTTGCTCCCGGTGTATGACAAACCGATGATTTACTATCCCTTATCCACGCTGATGGAAGCGGGCATTCGGGAAATACTGGTTATAACAACACCTCACGAGCAGGTGCTTTTCAAGCAGTTGCTGGGTGATGGAAGCCAGTGGGGAATAGATATCTCATTTGCCGTCCAGGCAAGCCCTGACGGCCTGGCGCAGGCGCTTATCATCGGTGAAGAATTTCTCGCCGGTAGCCCTTCCTGCCTTATTCTTGGTGACAACATTTTCCACGGTGGCGAGCTCAAGAAATTGCTTACCCGCAGCATGAAACGCAAAGAAGGCAGTACCGTATTTGGTTACTGGGTCCGTGACCCGGAACGATATGGTGTGGTCGAGTTCGATTCAGCTATGCGTGTACTTAGCCTGGAAGAGAAACCAAAGCGGCCACGCTCGAACTACGCGGTGACCGGTTTATATTTTTATGATGGCCGCGCCAGCCAATTTGCACGCGAGTTGCGGCCGTCAGCCAGGGGTGAGCTTGAGATTACCGATTTGAATCGCCGTTACCTGGAAGATGGCAGCCTGTGTCTGGAACGTTTAGGCCGGGGTTATGCATGGCTGGATACGGGCACGCATGAATCGCTGCAACAGGCATCCAGTTTCATCGAAACCATCGAGGCCCGGCAAGGGCTAAAAGTTGCCTGCCCGGAGGAAATTGCATTTCTGCAAGGATGGATTGACAGGCAGCGTGTTCTCAAATTGGCGGAACCGCTTCGCAACAGCGGTTACGGTGAATACCTGGTGCAATTGCTGGAGCGGGGGCCGGACGGTTGAGAGTTCTTGAAACCGGCCTTGATGGTGTTGTCATTATTGAGCCCCGGGTGCACGGTGATGAGAGAGGCTTTTTCCAGGAGAGTTGGAAGGCCAGCAGTTATAGTGCGCACGGCCTGCCGGGTGCCTTTACGCAATCCAATGTTTCGCGGTCTGAAAAGGGCGTCTTACGTGGTTTGCATTACCAGTACCGCCAACCCCAGGCTAAGCTGGTTTCCGTGCTCGAAGGCCGGATTTTTGATGTGGCTGTGGATGTGCGGCCAGGCTCGGCATCGTTCGGGCAGTGGGCGGGTGTAGAGCTTAGTGCCAAGAGCCATCGTCAGATGTATATCCCTGCGGGCTTCGCCCATGGGTTTATCGTTCAGAGCGACAGCGCCCTTTTCCATTACTTCTGCACGACCGAGTACGCTCCGCAATACGAGGTCGCAGTCGCGTGGAATGACCCCGATATTGGTATCCTGTGGCCCTGTGAGCCCAGCTCCTTTTCCGGAAAAGACCGCGATGCACCACGCTTGCGTGACCTGCCGCCAGAGCGCCTGCCACAGGGTGTAATTTGAATATTCTGCTGATGGGCGCCGCCGGCCAGCTTGGGAGTGAATTGCTTCCATTATTATCCGCACGGGGCAGTGTCACCGCCACCGATCGCAGCATACCTGTTGCAGCTACCGGTAACTGGTTAGAGCTGGATATCTGCAACGGTGTTGAGCTCGAGGTTTTACTGAATCGATTACGGCCCGGGCTGATTGTCAATACGGCTGCATACACGGCAGTTGACCAGGCAGAGGCAGATACGGAGACCGCTTTCAAACTCAATGCGGAACTACCCGCGCGACTGGCAAACTGGGCGAAGAAAAACGATGCCCGCCTGGTGCATTATTCCACCGATTATATTTTCGACGGCAAGGCCGAACGGGCATATATCGAGACGGACCTTGCCAATCCACTGGGTGTCTATGGTGAGAGCAAACTCGCCGGAGAGCGGGCACTGGAGACGGCCGGTTGCCGGTATGCCACTCTCAGAACCTCATGGGTATACTCGTCGCATGGGAAGAATTTTGTACTCAACATGCTGGACCTGGCGCGAAGGGGTCTATCGTTGAAGGTCGTGGATGATCAGCGTGGCTGCCCGACCTGGGCGGGCAGCCTGGCACTTGCCAGTGTTGCCGTGATCGAAGCCTGGCAAACTGCCGGGTCTGCTGCACAACACGGTGTGTTTCACTATTGCGATGACCGCAGCGTGAGCTGGTATGAATTTGCCCGCGAAATATTCGGCCTCGCACTTGGCGCTGGATTGCTGAATGACATACCGGGTCTGGCGCCGGTGCCCAGTTCAGAATTCCCCCAACCAGCGACACGGCCCAAATGGTCGGTGCTGGATACCGGCAGGATTACCCGTGTATTTAACATACGGCCCGCTTCCTTCGAACACTCTCTGAAGACGGTCATCGACGAGATTAAAAACAGGGCATAAAAAATGAGCCGAACCAATAAGAAATATCCACTGATTCCCGTAATTCTTTCCGGTGGCGCGGGAACGAGGCTGTGGCCGGTTTCCAGACGCGCTCATCCCAAACCGTTTATGGAACTGATCGATGGTGAGACCCTGGCTGAGAAAACACTGACAAGAGCCAAGGTGGTTGCGGGTAATGCGCCGGTCATTACCGTCACCAGTCGTGATTATTACTTCTATACACGCGATTTGTACGCCGGCATGAAAAATAGCACCGGTGAAGAACATTTTCTGCTCGAACCCATGGGCAGGAATACAGCACCTGCGATCGCCCTCGCGGCCATGTGTGTGCGCGATACTGTGCACGCGGACGCATCTTTGCTGGTCATGCCTGCAGACCACCTGATAGCGGACATTCGAAACTTCGAAGGCTCGGTTAAAGAGGCGTTGCAGCTCTCAAACGAGGGTTTGCTGGTAACCTTCGGTATCCATCCGACACATGCGGAGACGGGCTATGGCTACATCCGCCAGGGCGAAGCGTTGAGCACGAACGGTGGTTACCGGGTCGCCGAGTTTGTCGAAAAACCAAATGAAACCACGGCGATCCAATACCTGGAATCGGGTGAGTATTACTGGAATTCCGGCATGTTCTGTTTCCAGGCAGGCACGTTTCTCAAATCCCTGCAACGTTACGCGCCCGATGTCTACGAGGCAACCAGCCGGGTGTGGGAGGCGACCGACAAGACGCGGGCACCGATCGAGTTTCCTGCGGAGTTATTCAGCGAGTGTCCGTCCATCTCGGTCGATTACGCGGTGATGGAAAGAGCGGATAATACGGCCGTCGTCGCCAGTGATTTTGGCTGGAGCGATATCGGTTCCTGGCAGGCCATCAGCGAGCTGTATGAGTCTGATGCAGCGGGTAACCGCATCAGGGGCAAAGCCGTGATGGTGGGTTCAACCGAATGCTTTGTTCAGAGCGAGGACAGGATCATCGCCGCCGTGGGTGTGAAAAACCTTATCATCGTCGATACCGGTGATGCGGTCCTGGTCACCGATCGAAGCCAGGCCCAAGACGTCAAGGAAGTCGTGGCGCAGCTATCGAAATTGAAGCACGAGGCGGTTAATTTTCACAAGACCGTGCACCGGCCCTGGGGAAGTTATACGGTCCTGGAGGATGCGGCGGACTGCAAGGTCAAACGGCTGGTTATCAAGCCGGGCCAGGTGCTGTCGCTGCAACGCCACCATCGCAGGGCAGAGCACTGGACCGTGGTACGCGGAACCGCAAAGGTCAGGCTGGGTGATGATGAGTTTATATTGAAGGCCAACCAGTCCACCTATGTGCCGACTGAAACGCTGCACCGGCTTGAAAACCCGGGTGATGAGGATATCCACCTGATCGAAGTGCAAACCGGTGATTACTTTGGCGAAGATGATATAGAACGCCTTGAGGACATATACGGCAGGATAAGATGATGAATAGGGGTAGTTCTTTCCCGCAGTGTTTTCTCACATCGTTGTTGCTATTCGTACCTGGTTATGCTCTTTTGGCCCCGGTTTTGATGGCTGACGAGCAGGTTGTTGTCACCGTTAAAACAGAAAGCCACCAACAGGCGGTTGAAGCCTGGAGGGCGAGCCGGCATGAAAGGCTGATTCAGCCTGATGGCTGGTTGACCCTGGTGGGGCTCGAATGGCTCGAGGAGGGGGAAAGCCGGATTGGCAGCGCGGCGGATAACGATATCCAGTTGAGTGGTGGTCCGGATTTCTGGGGTAGCGTGGTGCTGGAAAACGATCGCTTACACTTCAAGAATCATGATCCGGAAAATGTGAGAATCAATGGTGAACCATTATCCCATGCGGAGTTGGTGCCGGATACGGCAGGTGAACCCACGGTCATCTCTAGTGGAAATTTGAGTATCAACGCCATATTCAGAGGCTCCTATGCACTGCGGATCAAGGATTCCCATGCAAAGGCACTGCAAAGTTTCAAGGGTGTGGACAATTACCCGATCAATGAATCCTGGTGTATTGATGGCCGCTTTATTCCGGCGGCGGAAGATGAGGTCATTGAGATTACCAACGTGCTGGGCCAGGTCAGTGAGTCACAGGTTTTTGGCACATTCGAATTTGACATGGATGGCGAAACCCATAGCCTGCTTGGCTTGGGTGAGGCGGATTCAAAAAGCCTCTGGTTTATTTTTGCTGACCGCACCTCC
Source organism: uncultured Gammaproteobacteria bacterium (assembly GCA_963704855.1). Lineage (GTDB taxonomy): Bacteria > Pseudomonadota > Gammaproteobacteria > Xanthomonadales > SZUA-36 > SZUA-36. The sequence goes on along the minus strand of CAVPHY010000002.1, from coordinate 736,974 downwards.
GGTCACGGAACCTACGGAGCCGGTCGGTATTTATACACTGACGGTATGCCACAGAACGGTCGTTTGACGGTGGATTTTAACAAGGCCTATAACCCGCCTTGTGCTTTTAATCCCTATTCAACCTGCCCGATACCGCCGCAGCGAAACCGTATGGATTTGTTCGTGACGGCGGGCGAAAAGGATTTTCATCCTGATTCGGACTAACGCGAACATTTCTGCACAGATCACAGCTGAATATCCTGGCTTGAAATCAGCTTATTTTCCGGCCTGGCTGGGTCTTGTCAGCAGGCTTCAGACCAGCTGGTTTCGATAGGTCGGCAACATGCCTTCCGTTGTAGTTTCTGCGTAGCTGGTCGAATAATGCCATCCAGGTAGATCCAAACATTGGCTTCATCGCGAGCAGCGTTTCATCGTTGTCAGTGTCATGGTTTGTCATTTTTCTACAATCCCGTGGCTGATTCCGGCCGGTTTTCGGCCTTAGTTATATATAAAGACAATCCAGGCTTGTAAAAGTTGATGAGCCCGGGGCCCAAAAAGTTACATCACGCCGCAATAAGCGTTCGCCCTGTCCTAATCCGGCCCCTTTTGTTGGTATTTACCTGCGTGAATTACGACCCAGCTGACGATCCATATCAAATTCCTTTGATGTGACAAAGGCTTCCATTTTCTGCAGACGCAGATCGAGTTCCTTGAAGCGGTGACTGAGGTTGCTGAACACATCACTGGGAGCCATGCTTACACCGCGCCAGAATTTTTCCTGACTTTCATCCTTGTACAGATCCTGTGGTTTAACCGGAACGACAATCGTCAGGATGACGTAGGCGAGCACCACGAAGGGAAAAAAGAACAGGGTGCTTACCGCCACGATCATGCGCAAGCCTTTCCGGTTCAACCCAAAATAGTCTGCCAGGCCGGCACATACACCTGTCAGTATGGCGTTTTCCTTGTCGCGATAAAGCTTGTGCGGGTTCTTGCGCTCGTACAGATCACTCATGACGATGTCTCCAGCTTGGGGACTCGATGTCAAGAATACGTTCAAGTGTCACGATGCGCTCTTCCATTTTCTTGGTCGACTCCCATACGTCCGTCAGCATTTTCTCGTCTTCGGCGGTTAAGCCCTTGGCCGTTTTCATCTTGGTGATGTAGTGAAAGATGATCCACAATGGTGCGCAGATCGTCAGAGCCAGAATGGGAACGATTTCAGACATTTTTATTCTCCTTTTGCGGCTTTATCCGGCGTTCCAGATTTATTGACCCGCGCCTTCAATGCTGTAAGTTCATCTTCGACCCGGCTGTCATCCTCCAATCCGGCGATTTCATCGGCCAGGCCTTTGCGCCTGCCCATATTCAGTGCTTCGCCTTGAGCCTCCACCTGGTCAATGCGCCGTTCCGCGTTTTCGAAACGAAAGAGCATTTCGTCAATTTTGTCATCATGTATATGTTTGCGTGCCGCCAACTGTGACGTTGCCGTCTTATGGCGTATGACGACACTGCGCTGACGGGTCTTTGCATCAGTCAGCTTGCTTTGCAACTGGGAAATATCAGAGTTGAATTTTTCAAGTTGTTCGTCAAGCATCTTCGCTTCATGCGCGACCTGTTTAGCTTCATCTGCCAATGCCTGTTTTTCAGCAAGCGCTGCCCGTGCCAGGTCTTCGCGGTTTTGACGAACCGCCAACTCCGCACGCTTGGCCCAGTCCTGCTGTTCGCGTTCAAGAAATTCCGCGTAGCGGCGCTGTTCCTTCCGGTCTGCGATACATTTGGCAGCAGCAGAACGGATTTCCACCAGCGTGTCTTCCATTTCCTGGATCATCAGGCGGATAATTTTCTCCGGATCTTCGGCTTTTTCTAGTAAGGAATTGATATTGGCGTTAATAATATCGGTAAATCTGGAAAAGACACTCATGGTTTATGCTCCTGCATTCTGTACTGTACCTGTTGTAATGCACGCATCATGCCAATCTTTTTCTTTTTGTTAAGACTATGATATATAGACATAAATTAAATCAATATTAAGATCTCAGATCGGCCATCTGTAAACAGTTGGTTAAATTTACCAACAGGTGGTGGAACTTGATAATCATTGCACAGTCTATCTTGCGGTCCGTGCAAAAAATGTTGTTGTAACGGGCATGACATATTCAGGGCTACTCATGTAGAATAGCCTCCCTTTATGGACTGGCAATGGGCCGGCTTACAGAAATCCTCTGGAGGAATATTCAATGCGATCCAGACTCGCGCTAACAGTTTTATTTACAGTTTCATTAATGCTCTCTACCGGTTCTGTCCTGGCTCAGGACGTAAATTCAGAAAAAGGCAAGCTCAGCTACGCAGTTGGTTGGGATATTGGTGCTGACATCGCACGCCGCAGTACTGAATTTGACGTGGAATCAATTATCGCCGCTATCCGTGACGTTGTTGCAGAGAAAGATCCAAAGGTCACTGCTGAAGAAATGCGTGCTTTGCTGACAGCACTTCAGGAGAAAGTACGTGCCGAGCAGGTTGAGCAGTTCCGTATCCTGTCTGAAGAAAACCAGAAAGCCAGCGAGGATTTTCTAAAAGCCAATAAATCCAAAACCGGAATTGTTGCCCTTCCCAGTGGTGTTCAGTACCGTGTTATTGAAGAAGGTGACGGTGCCCGTCCTGGCCTCGAAAGCAGGGTAACGGTTCACTACCGTGGCTCAAAGCTGGACGGACGTGAATTTGACAGCTCATTCGCTCGCGGTACGCCGGAAGAGTTTACCGTCAATGCCGTTCTGAAAGGCTGGCAGGAAGTACTGCCCCTGATGAAAGCCGGCTCTACCTGGCAGATTTTTGTTCCACCAGAACTGGCATTTGGCGCCCGTGGCAACCCGCCGGTTGGCCCGAATGAAGCGTTGATGTTCGACCTTAAACTGGTTGAAATCCTGAAGTAAGTATTTACAAACCGGGTGGCGTAAGCCGCCCGGTTTTTTTTGCCCTGTGAATCGGCGATACCGTCTTCCCGTATTGTTTCGGCTCTGCGTTCAGCAGAACCTATTGACACTTGCCAGTCCTGATGCGATGTTGAGATATGCCATCTGAGTTGCACCATATGCTGTTGAAAGCAGTCTCACCCTTTGATAAGGGCGTGTCTGCGCTCAAGCTCAACGCTCTTCGAAGTACCGATTCCCGCCCAAATCGAACTGCCGCCGTGCTGGTGCCCGTGCTGGATAAGCCGGAGCCTGAAATCCTGTTGACCGTGCGTTCGGAGTTGTTATTACAGCACCCGGGGCAGGTCAGTTTTCCAGGTGGGTCGGTTGACCGGACCGACCGCTCAGCCGTCTCTACTGCGCTACGTGAGGCGGAGGAGGAGATCGGCCTGGACTTCTCCCAGGTTTCCCCGCTGGGTTTTCTCGATCGCGTGGACACGATTTCAGACTACAGGGTGCTGCCGGTCGTCGGACTGGTTCGTGCCTCGTTCGTATGGAAGCCAGATCTGCGCGAGGTATCCGAGGTGTTTACTGTGCCATTGGAATTGGCCATAAACCACCGGGAGTACACCCACCAGGAAGTGACGCGTGGCGGGAAGACAATGGTAGTATCCTCCTTGAATTGGAAGGGCCATACGATATGGGGAATCACGGCCGCAATTCTGTTGAACCTGGGTAGCCGCATGGAGCACTCCTCGCGTGAGACCACCGGTATCATTGACACCTAGTATTCAACCTGTTTCTGAGCAAATTTTATGACGCAGAATATACTGATTTCCACACAGGACTTACTGGCGGCACTGAAAAAGAGAGCATGTGTTGTCTTTGACTGCCGTTTTGCCCTGGGCGACCCGGCAGCCGGGTACAGGAAATACCTCGAAGCGCATATTCCCGGTGCGGTTTATGCACATCTCGATAACGATCTTTCCAGTCCGGTAACCGGCAGCAGTGGCCGCCATCCTTTACCGGGTGCGGACAGGTTTGCTGCGTTCCTGGCCCGCTCTGGCTGGCAGCCGGGTGACCGGTTGATTGCCTATGATGATATGGGTGGGGCTATCGCCGCGAGGCTGTGGTGGGTAATGAAGTATTTCGGCCATGACGGGGCTGCTTTGCTGGACGGTGGTTTTCCTGCCTGGCAATCAGCCGGTTATGCGCTGGAAAGTGGTCCTCTGAGCGTTAGCGGTAAAACACCTGTCAGCTTAAGTGCCCGCAGTGATTTAGTGGTATCCACCACCCAAATCCTGGAGAGGCTGGCTGGGCCGGATACGGTTTTGGTAGATGTCCGTGCCGGTGAGCGGTTCAGGGGTGAGATTGAGCCGCTCGACTCCGTGGCCGGTCATATACCTGGTTCTGTCAATTATCCATTCCAGCAGAATCTATCCGGGAGCGGCCATTTTAAACCGGTGCAGGACATCCGCCAGGAATTGTCGGCGCTGCAAGGAGATCACCCTCCCGAAGATGTCGTGTATATGTGTGGCTCGGGAGTCACGGCTTGCCATACCCTGTTTGCAGCCGAACTGGCCGGGCTGCACGGTGCAACACTGTATGCGGGTTCATGGAGCGAATGGATACGTGATCCCTCCCGGCCGGTAGAACCGAAAACCGGCTAAGCTGAACCGGCATCTTTTTTTCTTAGCCTGGCCGACCCGTTCAGGCAGTTTTCTTGTGAATCGCCTTGTTCCGGTTAAATAGCTTCGCCAGAAAATGACCTGTATGCGATCCGGTGACACCCGCCATTTGCTCGGGCGTTCCCGTTGCAATGATTTCACCGCCGCTGTCACCGCCTTCCGGGCCAAGGTCTATGACCCAGTCAGCGGTCTTGATGACATCCAGGTTATGTTCGATGACCACCACCGTATTGCCATGATCGCGCAGGCGGTTAAGTACCTGCAGCAACTGCCTGATGTCATGGAAATGTAATCCGGTGGTAGGTTCGTCAAGTATGTACAGGGTTTGCCCGGTATCGCGTTTGGACAGTTCCTTGGCCAGCTTGATACGTTGCGCCTCTCCACCGGACAGCGTCGTGGCGCTCTGGCCAAGCGTGATATAGGACAGACCGACATCCATCAGTGTTTGTAATTTGCGCGCCACCACCGGCACGGGAGCGAAAAACTCCAGGGCCGTCTCAACGGTCATACCCAGTACTTCGTGGATGTTCTTGCCCTTGTAATGAACGCCGAGGGACTCACGGTTGTAGCGCTTGCCGTGACATACGTCACAGGGTACGTAAATGTCCGGCAGGAAATGCATTTCAACGCGGATCATGCCATCGCCCTGGCATGCTTCGCAGCGCCCGCCTTTGACGTTGAAGCTGAATCGTCCGGGTTTATAACCACGCGCTCGCGCTTCCTGGGTCCCCGCAAACAGGTCGCGTATCGGGGTGAACAGGCCGGTGTAGGTGGCCGGGTTGGAACGGGGTGTGCGACCGATAGGTGACTGGTCGATATCAACCACCTTATCGAAAAGATGCAGGTTCTCCACGCTTTCATAGGGGGCCGGTTGGGTCCTGGCTTCGTACAGTTCCTGGGCTGCCAGGCGGTGCAGGGTATCGTTGATCAGGGTTGATTTGCCCGAACCGGAAACCCCGGTCACGCAGGTCAATAGACCGGCGGGGATTTCCAGGGTGACATTCTTGAGGTTGTTCCCGGTGGCGCCGATCAACCTGAAAACCCGCTGCGGGTCGGCTGTCGTACGCTTTTTGGGGGTTTCGATTTCCAGTTTGCCGGAAAGGTACTTTCCGGTCAGCGTGGCATCGCTGTTGACCAGGTCTTCAGGTTTTCCGCTGAAAACGACCTCGCCGCCATGGACTCCAGCACCCGGACCCATGTCAACCACGTGATCCGCCATGCGGATGGCCTCTTCATCGTGTTCGACCACGATCACGGTGTTTCCAATGTCACGCAGACGTACCAGGGTTGAAAGCAGGCGCTCATTGTCCCGCTGGTGTAGACCGATGGAGGGTTCATCGAGAATATACATCACACCCACCAGTCCGGCCCCGATCTGGCTTGCAAGCCGGATGCGCTGGGCCTCGCCACCGGACAAGGTGCCGGCCTTGCGGTCAAGGGTCAGGTAATCCAGACCGACATTGACGAGAAACTGGAGACGTTGATGGACTTCTTTGACGATCTTTTCCGCGATCGCTCCCTTGCTTCCAGCCAGCGTGAGTTCATCGAAAAACTTCAGACAGCGCAAAATTGGCCATGCCGTGACGGTTGGCAGGTTGATATCTGTTACGTATACATGCCTGGCTTCCCGGTTCAGCCGTTGCCCATCACATTCGGGGCAGGGTTTTTGGGATATGTACTTGGATAGCTCCTCGCGGACGATGCTTGCATCGGTTTCACGGAAGCGTTTTTCGAGGTTGGGTATGACGCCGGCAAACGGGTGCCGCCGTTTCTGTGTGCCCCGTTCGCCAAAATAGGTGAACTCGATGATCTCATCACCGCTGCCGTAGAGGATAATGTCGCGGTGTTTTTTTGATAATTCCTCGAACGGTACTTCTATGTCGAAGCCATAATGCTCCGAGAGCGCCTTGATGATCTGGAAGTAGTAGGCGTTGCGACGATCCCAGCCACGCACTGCGCCGCCAGCCAGGCTTACATGGGGGTTGCTGACAACCCGTTCCGGGTCGAAAAACTGGGCCATGCCGAGCCCGTCACAACCCGGACAGGCGCCGTTCGGGTTGTTGAAAGAGAACATGCGGGGTTCGATTTCCTGCAGGCTGTAATCACAGTGGATACAGGAATATCGGGAGCTCATCAACTTCTCGGCCGCGACACCGGGCTCACCGGGTTCACCGTCTTGCTCATCGTCCATCGGCGACAGCAGGGCCAAGCCGTCGGATAAGATCAGTGCTGTTTCAAAAGACTCGGCGAGACGCTGCTTGAGGTCAGGTCGCACCCTGAACCTGTCAATGACAACTTCGATCGTGTGATTGCGGCGTAATTCAAGCGCGGGTACGTCATTGATGGGGTATACGGTGCCATCCACACGGACACGGACGTAACCCTGCGCCCGCAATTCGTCAAACAACTGTGCATGTTCACCCTTCCTGTCACGCACAACCGGTGCCAGCAACATCATTTTCGCACCTTCGGGAAGCGCCATCACCTGGTCAACCATCTGGCTGATGGTCTGGGCTTCGAGGGGTTGCCCGTGCTCGGGGCAGCAGGGCGTACCTACGCGTGCCCACAACAGTCGCAGGTAATCATAAATCTCCGTGATCGTACCAACCGTGGATCGCGGATTGTGTGAAGTCGATTTCTGTTCGATCGATATGGCGGGAGAGAGGCCCTCGATATGATCGATGTCCGGCTTTTCCATGACCGACAAAAACTGGCGGGCGTAGGCGGAAAGTGATTCCACGTAGCGGCGCTGGCCTTCTGCGTAAATGGTGTCAAAAGCCAGCGATGACTTCCCTGAACCTGAAAGCCCGGTTACCACGATCAGCTTGTCACGCGGTAAATCGAGATCAATATTGGCCAGGTTGTGTGTGCGGGCGCCGCGTATTTTTATGGTATCCATGCGTTATGCCAAAACGATTTCCAACCACGTACTATACCCCCCTTTCGCATTGAAAGTGGATGTTATGTGCTGGGGCAAGACGGGAGTAGCTGCAACATCAGTCCGCACGGCAGGTTTTGCATCACCCCAGCGGGGTCGATGTTGTATCAAATCTATCAAAGCGCTTCACTTAGATTGATTATTAATCATCTACAGTGGTTGACCAGCCAGCATAAAACCGCTAATATTCTCGCCCTTTTGTAGGGCTCTTCCGAACTCGGGGCATTTAACCATGTACGCAGTATTCGCAACCGGTGGCAAGCAGTATCGTGCTGTCGCTGGAGATATTTTAAAAATTGAAAAACTTGACGTTGAAAAGGGCGCCACGGTTGAACTCGACCAGGTGCTGATGGTAGGTGAAGGTGAAGATGTAAAAGTCGGAACCCCTTACCTGGAAGGCGGAAAAGTCACAGCCACGGTGGTCGAGCACGGCCGTGGGGAAAAGATCCGGATTATCAAATTCAAGCGCCGTAAGCACCATATGAAAAAAATGGGGCACAGGCAGGATTTCACCCGGATTGAAATAACCGGCATCGCTGCTTCAGCGCCTAAGAAGAAGGTATCCAAAGCCAAGGCTGCAAAGCCGGCGGCCGAGAAGCCTGAAGCTGAAGCCAAAAGCGAAGCCTAAAGCAGAGGAATTGAATCATGGCACATAAGAAAGCTGGTGGTAGTACGCGCAACGGTCGCGATTCCAACCCAAAATATCTTGGTGTAAAGCGTTACGGTGGTGAGAACGTCCTGGCAGGCAACATCCTGGTCCGTCAACGTGGCACGCAGTTTCACGCGGGTGAGAATGTGGGTGTTGGTCGTGACCACACCCTGTATGCCCTGAGCGAAGGTAAGGTGGAGTTTAAAAACCGCGGACTGCCCAAGCGCAGATTCATCAGCGTGGTAACTTCAGACGCCTGAAACGCTCTGACCCACAGAGAACAGAAAACCCTGCCAAGGCAGGGTTTTTTTATGTACGGTGTAAAATTATCAACCGATGTATGATATAGGCCGTCCAGGAATGACCCACTATGAAATTTGTTGATGAAGCATCCATTCATGTAACCGCTGGCAAAGGTGGCAACGGTTCCGCATCATTTCGCAGGGAAAAATACATCGAGTTTGGCGGGCCTGACGGCGGCGATGGTGGTGATGGCGGCAGTGTTTACCTCGAAGGGGATTCCGGCTTGAACACCCTGGTCGATTTCCGGCACCGGCGGAGTTACAAGGCAGAAAACGGTGTGCAGGGCAAGGGCAAGCAAATGTACGGCAAGAAGGGCTCCGACATCTATGTCCGGGTGCCGTTGGGTACGGTGGTTGTAGATGAGTTGAGTGGAGTGGCCCTGGGGGATGTGACCGAGCACGGTCAGCACCTGTTGGTCGCCCGCGGCGGCCGGGGTGGCCTGGGCAATGTGCACTTCAAAAGTTCAACCAACCGGGCGCCGCGAAAATTTACACCGGGTGAACCGGGGGAAGAGATTCGGTTGCACCTGGAAATGAAGGTTTTGGCTGATATCGGTTTGCTGGGTTTCCCCAATGCGGGTAAATCAACACTGATCAGCACGGTTTCAGCAGCCCGGCCGAAAGTGGCGGATTATCCTTTTACGACCTTGTACCCGAACCTCGGCGTAGTCAGTGTTGGCCTGGACAGCAGTTTTGTGATCGCAGACATCCCCGGCCTGATCGAGGGTGCTGCCGAAGGCGCCGGTCTGGGCGTGCAGTTTCTTAAACACCTGCAACGGACAAAACTGTTGTTGCACCTGGTTGAGATTGCGCCAATGGATGAAACACCACCTGGGGAAGCCATTCGCAAGCTGGAGCAGGAGTTGGTTAATTTTGACAGCGACCTTGGCAACAAGATGCGGTGGCTGGTATTCACCAAGATCGATGTTCTGGAGAGGAAAGAAGCGCAAGCGATTGCCTCCGGGGTTGTAAAAGACCTGGGCTGGACTGGGCCCTGGTTCATGATTTCCTCGGTAACGCGAACCGGCACCGATGAATTGATGCAGCGTATCGGGCAGAAGCTGGATGAAATGAAAGAACTCGAAGCGGAGCAGCAAAAGCAGTGGGAGCCGGTGCCTGGCGGGGATGTGTAAATACCGTCTTTGCCTTAATCCGGACATGAAAAAGCCCTGTTTTTGACAGGGCTTTTCAGTAATCTGTATGCGTTGACTCAATTCATACGGAATGAGTCAAGCCAGTGGATTACCCAGTGGATTACATATTACGGACGTGGTTGTTCATACGTGATTTATGACGCGCCGCCTTGTTCAGGTGCATCAGGCCCTTGGCCACAGAGCGGTCAATGGCTGGCACAGCCGCCTTATAGGCTTCCTCGGCCGCGCTTTTGTCACCGGACTCAATCGCAGTGAGAACTTTTTTAATAGTGGTGCGCACGTGCGAGCGTTGGCTGGCATTGCGCAAACGGTGCTTTTCGGCCTGACGTGCACGCTTGCGTGCTGATAAACTGTTAGCCAAGGTAAATCTCCATAAATACTGGTTCAGAATATAGCCGCGCAGTATCGTATTTTTTGTTCGCTGGGTCAATCATTTAACAGGTATTCGTATGATTTTTTTCGTGGCACGACGGGTTTCAGGGTACACACAGGTATGAAACTGCTGAAATCGACCGCAACGGTTGGCGCTGCCACCCTGCTTTCCCGTGTTTTAGGTTTTGTACGTGATGTCGTATTGGCCAAGATGTTCGGCGCCAGCGGCGAGACCGATGCTTTTTTCCTGGCTTTCAGGATACCCAATTTCATGCGCCGCCTGTTCGCCGAAGGCTCATTTTCACTGGCTTTTGTACCGGTCCTGTCCGAGTACAAGGCCAATGGCGACCGCGAGGCATTGCGTGACCTGATTGATCACGTTACCGGTACACTGGCCGCAATATTGCTGGTGCTGACTGCAACAGGGATATTCGCAGCACCCCTGGTCCTGTCGATATTCGCTCCGGGATGGGTGGCGGATGACCGGCCTGAATTTAGCCTGTCTGCCGGTATGCTGCGCATCACTTTCCCCTACATCATGCTGATTTCCCTGACGGCGCTTGCGGGTGGAATACTTAATACCTTTGGGCGGTTCCTGGTCCCCGCATTGACGCCCATACTGCTCAATCTTTCCCTGATCGCATCGGCCCTGTTACTCGCGGGCCATCTCGAGGTGCCTGTCACTGCTCTTGCGTGGGGTGTGCTGGCAGCCGGTTTTGCCCAGTTGCTGATCCAGATCCCGGCGCTCATGCGGCTGGGTTTGTTGCCACGGCCACACTGGGGTTGGCATCATTCGGGTGTTCGCCGCATCATGAAGCTGATGATTCCGACGCTGTTTGGCTCATCGGTGGCGCAGGTCAACTTACTCATCGACAGCATGATCGCGACTTTCCTGGTAACCGGCAGTGTTTCCTGGCTGTACTATTCCGACCGTTTGCTGGAGTTTCCGCTCGGCGTGCTGGGTATCGCTCTGGCGACGGTTATTCTTCCCAGCCTGTCCCAAAAGCATGCAAGTGCCAGTACCGCGGAGTTTTCAGCGACGCTCGACTGGGCCCTGCGGTTTGCCGTGATCGTAACCGTGCCTGCTGCTGTCGGCCTGGTCGTGCTGGCAGCCCCCATACTGATTACGCTATTCCAGTACGATGCTTTCCAGCTGAATGATGTCCGCATGTCTGCTTACAGCCTGGTCGCGTATTCTACCGGCCTGCCGGCATTTATCGCGGTTAAAGTTCTGGCACCGGGATATTACGCGCGCCAGGACACCATGACGCCGGTCAAGATAGGAATTGCGGCCATGGTGACGAATATGGGCCTGAATGTGCTGTTTGTCGGTATGCTCCTGTACGTTGGTTTTGAAGGTCCGCATGCAGGCCTGGCGCTGGCCAGTTCAGCTGCCGCCTATCTGAATGCTATGTTGCTTTTCCGTGGGCTCAGAAATCGCGGTGTGTATTCACCTGAGCACGGTTGGCTCAGGTTATGGATTGCAGTCGGGCTGGCCTGCGCGGCGATGGCGGCGCTATTGTTTTTTATGACACACGACATCTCAGCCTGGCACCTGGCGAGTGCGGCGGTCAGGGTCAGGAATCTCACGCTGAGTATTGCCCTGGGTGTCATTATCTATGTTTTGATCTGCTTGGCGGGAGGGCTTAGGCCCCATCACCTCGTGCGTGGTGCAAAATAGCACCGGCCCGCGTCAATTTTAATCGCTGAACGGTCTGTGCCTGTTATAATCCGCTGTTTTGTGGGCAGGCAGGTACATGCGGGTAATCAGGGACAATCCGGGCAGGCAGTTGCTGCGGTCCTCGGTGGTAACCATCGGTAACTTCGATGGCCTGCACCTTGGACACCAGGCGCTGATCCGGCTTTGTAAATCCCTGGCTGGCGACAGGCATTCGACTGCGGTTGTAACATTCGAACCATTACCCCAGGCCTGGTTCCGGCCGGACACTGCACCGGCGCGCCTGATGTCGGTGCGCCAGAAGCTCGATTTCCTCGCGACGCAGGCCATAGACATGGTCTGGATGATGCGGTTTAACCAGGCCCTGGCCGGTATGGATGCGGAAAGCTTTGTCCAGTCCGTGCTGGTAAACACCCTGGCCGTAAAAAATGTGGTCGTGGGTGAGGACTTCCGCTATGGCAAGCGCAGGCAGGGCGATATCGAATCGCTGCGCCGCTCAGGTGAGATGCTGGGTTTCGGGGTACAAGCAGTTCCTATGGTCGATATTGGTGATTGCAGGGCATCGAGCTCAAATATCCGTGAGGCACTTGCTTGCGGTGACCTGAACCAGGCAAAACGCCTGCTGGGCCGGCCATATAGCATGTCAGGCCGGGTTATAAAGGGTCGTCAACTGGGTCGCCAGTTGGGCTACCCGACAGCCAATATCCGACTGGCGTCGGAGCCCAGCCCCTTAAAGGGTGTGTTCGCCATAAGGGCGCGCTGGGGTAATGGAGGCTGGCACGATGGTGTAGCGAACCTTGGAACACGTCCGGCCGTTGGTGGCGAAGGTTTCCTGGTCGAGGCCCATTTGTTTGATTTTAATGGTGACCTGTACGGCCGGAAACTGGAAGTGGAGTTTGTGAAAAAACTCCGCGACGAAGCACATTTTGAAGATGTTGATGACCTCGTAGTGCAAATGCGGGAAGATGAGCGACAGGCGAGGCATTGCCAGTCACAAGATGAAAACTGAAAAGCGAAAAAGTACAGATAAGCATGGACTATAAAGACACGATCAACCTGCCGGCAACGGCCTTTCCGATGAAGGCCAACCTGGCCAACCGCGAGCCCGAACTGCTGAAGCAGTGGGAAGAAAGCGGTCTCTATGAACGCATCCAGGCGCATACTGCCGGGCGGCCGCTTTTTATCCTGCATGACGGACCGCCATACGCCAATGGTGATATCCATATCGGTCACGCGGTTAACAAGATTCTGAAAGACATGGTGGTCAAGTCGCGCCTGTTGGCGGGTTTCAGCTCCCCGTATGTGCCGGGCTGGGACTGTCATGGTTTACCCATCGAATTACAGGTTGAAAAGAAGGTCGGTAAGGTCGGCCGCAAGGTTGATGCCCGCACATTCCGGCAAAAATGCCGCGAATATGCCGATCAACAGATCGCCCTGCAGCGTGACGGTTTCAAACGTCTTGGTGTGCTGGGTAGCTGGGATGATCCCTATGCCAGTAATAAATTTGCCTATGAAGCCAATATGGTGCGTGCTCTGGCCAAAATCATCGAGGCGGGCCACCTGGATCAGGGTGTCAAGCCGGTTAACTGGTGCTTTGATTGCGGTTCAGCACTGGCCGAAGCTGAAATTGAATACCAGGACAAGAAATCCCCCGCCATTGATGTCCTGTTTACCGCGGTTGATCAGAAGGGAGTGCTTGCTGCATTTGGGGTTGAATCCGTGGATGGCAGTGTCGGCATACCTATCTGGACAACAACACCGTGGACACTGCCCGCGAATGAAGCAGTCGCCCTGCATGCGGAACTGGATTACGTGCTGGTCAAGGGTGTATGGCAGGGACAAACGCTGGCAGTGGTGCTGGCGGATGAGCTGAAAGATGCGGTTATCAAGCGTATCGGCCTTGAAGATGCCGCGGTCCTGGGTCGCTGCAAAGGGGCGGCACTGGAATACCAGTCCTTGCAGCATCCTTTTTATGAACGCCAGGTGCCGGTGATACTGGGTGAGCACGTCACGACCGAGGCAGGCACGGGCGCCGTGCATACCGCCCCTGGTCATGGTGAGGACGATTTCATTGTTGGCAAGCCTTACGATTTGCCGGTGACCAGCCCGGTGGGCCCCGATGGCCTGTTTCTTCCCGATACCGAGTTGTTTGCCGGCGAGTTCGTCTGGAACGCCAACGCTACAATTCTTGCACTGCTCAAAGAAAAGAAGGTGTTGTTGCATCACGAATCGTTTCTACACAGTTACCCGCACTGCTGGCGGCATAAGACACCCACCGCCTTCCGGGTTACACCGCAGTGGTTTATCGATATGGATAAAGCCGGTTTGCGATCACGCGCACTGGAAACAATCAAGCACATACGCTGGGTGCCGGCCTGGGGTGAGGAACGTATCACCGGTATGATTGAAGGCCGGCCGGACTGGTGTATTTCGAGGCAGCGGACCTGGGGTGTGCCGATCACGCTGTTTGTCCACCGTGTAACCGAGGCACTGCATCCGCAAACCGATGCCCTGATGTATAAAGCAGCCGGCCTTATTGAAGAGCACGGTATCGATTGCTGGTATGAGGACGATATCTATCAAAAGCTTGGTGTTGATGAATCCGAATATATTCATGTCACGGATATCCTGGACGTGTGGTTTGATTCCGGTGTCAGTCATCGATGCGTACTGGACGAGCGTGAAGAATTGTGCCGACCGGCCGATCTCTATCTTGAAGGCTCCGATCAGCATCGTGGCTGGTTTCAGTCTTCCCTGCTGACTTCGGTCGCCATGCATGGTGAGGCCCCATACAAGCAGGTGCTGACCCACGGTTTCGTCGTGGATGCCGATGGCAAGAAAATGTCCAAGTCGATGGGCAATGTCATCGCCCCTCAAAAAGTAATGAACTCACTGGGTGCCGATGTACTCAGGCTGTGGGTGGCTGCGGCGGACTACCGCCAGGAAATGACGGTATCTGACGAGATTCTGAAACGGGTTTCAGATGCCTATCGGCGCATCCGTAATACCGCGCGATTCCTGCTCGGTAACCTGGATGGTTTCACGCCGGGCGATGCGCTGACGCCAGGGCAGATGCTGCCATTTGACCGTTGGGCGGTAGACCGCGCCCTGCAGATCCAGAACGAGATCAGCCAGGCCTATGATGACTACCAGTTCATGCAGGTTTATCAGAAGGTCAATAATTACTGCGCCCTGGAGCTGAGTGCGATCTACCTGAATGTGCTGAAAGACCGGCTCTACACGACCGGGCGGGATAGCCTGCCGCGCCGTTCCGCGCAAACCGCGATGTATCACATACTGGAAAGCCTGGTGCGCTGGATCGCGCCGGTGCTGAGCTATACGGCCGAGGAAATCTGGGCCGTCATGCCGGGTGAAAGGCACGACAGCGTGTTCATGAGTGAATGGTACGAGGGTCTTTTCGCCCTGGATGACGGTGATTACGACAAGGCGTTCTGGAAGGAGACTATCAGTCTTATCAATACGGTGAACGAAGCCATAGAGCCTTTGCGAATGGATAAGGTTATCCGTGGCTCGCTCGAAGCGACCGTCCGTATCCAGCCGCGCAGTGACAGCCAGCGTAAGTTCCTGGAAAAATGGGGTGATGAATTGCGTTTCATCCTGATTGTTTCTGAAGCAAGCATAGAACCTGATGGGGCCGCCGTACCTGGGGACCGCTATGAATCACCGGGGTACTTTGTCTGGATCGAAAAGAACTCCGATCAGAAGTGTGTGCGTTGCTGGCATCAGCGGGCGGACGTGGGCCAGTCGGAAGAACACCCGGAGTTGTGCGGACGTTGTATCGAAAACGTGGCCGGCGCCGGTGAGAAGCGCAGGCTCGCATGACGATGACCAGCCCCACACAAGAACCCCGGGTGATGTTTCAAAACCCGCTGGCATTCGTTTGGCTGCTGTTATCCGTGCTGGTCGTGGTGTTGGATTTATGGACCAAGGACCTGGCAACGCAAGCCCTGGAGCTTTACCGCCCGGTCGAGGTGACATCCTGGCTGAATATGACCCTCGCGCATAACTATGGCGCTGCCTTCAGTTTTCTCAGTGATGCCGGTGGCTGGCAGCGTTGGCTGTTTACCGGTCTTTCATCGGTGGTGACGGTGGTGCTGATTGTCTGGTTATTGAGGTTGTCCGCACGGGAAAAGCTGACCGCTGCGGCACTTGGGCTGATTATCGGGGGCGCGGTTGGTAACCTCGCCGATCGGATTAACTACGGCTATGTAGTTGATTTTATAGATGTCTACTACCGCGACTGGCATTGGCCCGCATTTAACCTGGCTGACTCGGCGATCACCTGTGGCGTGGTGCTTCTGCTGCTGGATGGCCTGTTCCTGTCGGTTTCAAGCAAGAAGGGTGTTGAGGATTGATGGAAATTCTACTGGCCAATCCACGCGGTTTCTGTGCCGGTGTCGACCGGGCAATAGAAATCGTTGAGCGTGCACTGGAGCTGTTCGGTGCACCCATTTATGTGCGCCACGAGGTCGTACATAACCGTTTCGTGGTGGACCGCCTGGCTGGCCTGGGCGCCATATTCGTCGAAGAACTGGATGACATACCGGATAATGCCACCGTCATTTTCAGCGCCCATGGTGTCTCACAGAATGTACGCAAGGCAGGTAAGCAGCGTGGCTTGAAGGTTTTTGATGCAACCTGCCCCCTGGTCACCAAGGTTCACCTCGAGGTAGCAAGACACTGCAAGTCCGGGTACGACGCCGTACTTATCGGGCACGCAGGGCATCCGGAAGTGGAGGGCACGCTGGGGCAGTGGTACAAGAAACCACCGCGTAACAACCGGATATACCTGGTGGAATCACCCGAGGATGTGGATAAACTGGAAGTCACTTACCCGGACGAATTGGCGTATGTAACCCAGACAACCCTGTCGGTTGACGATACCCAGGGTGTTATCGACGCATTACGAACGAAATTTCCCGCTATTGTCGGGCCCAAACACGACGATATCTGCTACGCCACGCAAAATCGCCAGGACGCGGTCAAGGAGTTGGCCCTGCACGCTGACCTGGTGCTGGTCGTCGGCTCGGTCAACAGTTCAAACTCCAACCGTTTGCGTGAACTCGCACAAAAGAAGGGTGTGCCAGCCTACCTTATCGATGGTGCAGAAGACATCAAAGCCGAATGGCTGGTGAACGCGAAGCGGATTGGCGTTACGGCGGGCGCTTCGGCACCGGAGAGCCTGGTCGCGGGAGTTGTCGAGCGCCTTCGTCAATATAGTCCTGCCAGTGTCGTGAATGTCGAAGGCGTGGCGGAGAGCATGGTATTTGCCCTGCCGAAACAACTGCGTATCAAGACCGTCGAGTAGGCGGTCCTTCGCAGGGATTTGCCCCGTCTACGATGCAATAGCGGTATCGCATTTCATAAGGTAGACTGTCGATCATGGATATGTTTATCGAATTGATGCGTTTGGAGGTTCAATGGCTGAATTAATCAGCCTGTTCTCGAAGCCGTTGGGAGATTCGTACACGCAAACCCGGTTGTGCTGATGCTCGCACTGGCGTTCTCGACACTCGTAGGAGGCCTGAACATGTTGGCGCGCCGGGCACGTCAACGTAAGGCGGCGATTCTTGCGGCGGCCGAAGAAGCAGCTTCAGATTGATGATCTCTTTTACCGCACTCGTCTGGATCAGTTTTCTTGTACTGATCGTCGTTATTGTTTCTTTGGATCTTGGCGTTTTTCATAAGAAGGCGCACGTCGTCACTTTGCCCGAGGCGCTAGGGTGGACGGCAGTGTGGGTCAGCCTCGCGCTCGTCTTCAATATCGGTGTCTACTACCTTTACGAGCTCAATCCGGCGGGTTGGGACATGGACACGGATCGGCTAACGGGAGCCGAGGCGGCCATTCAGTATTTCACCGGCTACGTAGTGGAAAAGTCTTTGTCCATTGACAATATTTTTGTCATCGCAATGATTTTCGCCCACTTCCGTGTGCCGCTCGCAGACCAGCACCGGGTCCTGTTCTGGGGAATACTCGGCGCGATTGTGCTTCGCGGCGCAATGATTTTTGGTGGCGTTGCAATCATCGAGCGGTTTGACTGGGTCGTCTATATATTGGGCGCACTGTTGCTTTTCTCCGCGGCGAGTATGCTGGTGATGCGTCACGATAGCGCTGCGCTGGAAGAAAACTTCATTATTCGGCTTGTACGTCGCGTCTATCCCGTCACGGCAGAGTTTCACGGCAGCCGGTTCTTCGTACATATCAACGGCGTACGAACGGCGACACCGCTATTCCTGGCGCTTGTTCTGGTTGAGACCAG
This sequence comes from uncultured Gammaproteobacteria bacterium, assembly GCA_963704855.1. GTDB lineage: Bacteria > Pseudomonadota > Gammaproteobacteria > Xanthomonadales > SZUA-36 > SZUA-36. The sequence goes on along the minus strand of CAVPHY010000002.1, from coordinate 719,024 downwards.
CGACGTTACATTTGCGATTGACTCGATACCGGCAATCTTCGCCATAACGCGCGACTCCTTTATTATTTTTACATCCAACGTGTTTGCGATTCTCGGACTGCGATCTTTGTATTTCGTCCTGGCGGGATTAATGGACAGGTTCCGTTACATAAAGATGAGCCTGGTTTTTCTACTCGCCTATATCGGCATCAAGATGATCCTGGTTCACCATTACCCGATTCCAAACCTGGTCTCATTGGCCGTGATCGGCGCGATCCTGGCAGTGGGTGTCATCGCATCGTTGAGATCGGTACAAGACACCGCGGCATTGCTCTCCCCGCTGGCTGATGAACTTGAGCGGTTGGCGATTACATCGTACAGGCAGGCGCGCAGGACCGTCATTCTCTTACTGGGATCTTCGGTGTTGTTGATCGGTGTGGTTATGATCGTTTTACCTGGTCCCGCCGTGATCGTGATTCCGCTGGGGCTTTCGATTCTCGCCATCGAGTTTGCGTGGGCCCGAGTTTGGCTCGAAAAGATCAAACGCAAGATTGCTGACGGCAAGGCAGTGGTCAAAGACGTGGTGGGCCACAGTCGCCGAAACAATTTCGATTAGACGTTGTTTTGCGTGTTCACTAAACCGGGGACGAAGAACGTGACTTACGCAGCAGACGTAATGAAAATCCCTGCCAGGGTCTTTTCTCAGCGGCCGCTCCAACACTTTACAGCGCTGATATCCTGGGCGCTGATACTGCGGACACCGCTCTGATCCAGCAACAGGCTGCCACAGGGGTCAGCAAGTTGCGCACCCGCGGGGACGGCTATTGCAACATAGGTCTGACCCTGTGTATCCGGTGAGTCATAGCTTAAGCGGTAGCGCTGCTGCTCGGAAGCCGTCTGGCACAGGCTGGTGTCGTAGTAACCACGGCTGGCATTGAGGCGCTCCTGGCACATGGAGGCCTGTAACAACATCCTGATCGCTTCGGAGCGATGGACCCTCAACGTGTGGCTGCGATAGCTGGGCACTGCCGTTGCCATCAGTATGCCAATCACGGCGACCACGATGGTCAGTTCGATCAGTGTCATGCCATGACTTGATATTCGTGCGGGCCTGGTGCGCATGTTGGTCAACGCAATTCACGCCATGAAAAACGCCCGCAGATTGCTGCCGGTTCAGCGCCCGGACAAGGTTTTGTAAGATTGCTGTCCGGTGATTGCTTGTCTTCGATCACTGGCCAGGAACGTACAATGGTACTTTCAATTACGGAAACAGCAGTTTCTGTCTGACCAGTGCCTCGCGCCAGAACCCGGTACCAGACCTGTAAATCCTCGGTGCCGTTTTCGACGGGTGGAACGCTTTGAGCAACTTCAACAATCCAGACGGGTGGGTTGAAGCCGCTACTGGAGAGCGCTGCAGTCCGGTTTCCATTCAGGGGATCGATACCCGCTTCGTGCCCGTGTTCCTCCCACCATGAAAAACTTTCGAACTCCGGACGGGGCGGCAGATCACCGGTGGCATGAAGTTTCAAGTTACTACAGGGTGCGGTGCAGACTGCGGGGGCGGGCCCCTCCATATTCAGTATCCAGTGTTCTGCCCATGAAAGAGCTGAAAGAGCAGACTGCTTGGCGTGCTCGGCTTGCTGGAGGTTACTGGTAAGCTTGTTCTGCAAAATGGTGTCAGAAGAAGCCGACAGGCCCAGAAGGGTAAGTGCCATCAGGAAGATAAGGCAAAGCAGCAAGACCATACCTGGCCGGGTTTTTATAGCGCCGTGCGCACGACGTGCCCCGTGGGTGGTCATCTCAGCCTTCCGCGGATGGCTGTTGTCAGTGTTCTGACGCGGCGTAAATGACCGTCTGCGGCCGGGCTTATGGATTCATCCAGCAGGGTGATTTGCGTACTGTTGGCCTGGTCGAATGGCAGTTTTGTGGACAGAAGCAGCGCCACTTTCACCGCCAGGATATTACTCTCCTGTTGCCATGCCTGTGCAGTTACCCAGCCATCCGCTAGCGTGTCGCCATTCCGGTCTTCCGCGTACAGAACCTGCATTGATTCTACATCCTCCACCAGGCCGAAATTGTTCATCTGCGTTTGTAAGCTGGAAACATCCGCCCCGTAACGGCAGGTAATCGCGAGGTTATTACTGGAGTTGACCATGAAGCGGGCCTGTAGCAAATAGAATGCCGGTTGGCCATCGCCATCGTTGACCGGGTTATCGTTGCCGTAGCAGTTGCGCCTTGACCAACGCTGCAGACCCAATTGGTCGGGCGCTGCAGAACCACCGTTCAGGGCCTCATCGGTCACCGCCGGTATACCCGTCAGGTTTTGCCATGGTTGCGGCTGGTAGCCTGCCTGGGCAATGTGTGTGATCAGGACATCACGCGCGTAGCGAACGGATTCTTCAAGCTGGCTCTGGTTCAGCTGTAAACGGTAGGCTGAAACACTGCCGCCCAGCAACTGGACGATGCCGGTTAACAGAATCATGGAGAGGAATACACCGATCATCAGTTCGATCAGCGAGAACCCACGGTCGATTCTGGCCGCCCGCATATCAGGACACACCCAGGGTGAACCGGTGCTGGTTCGATTCACCGGCTTCATCGTTACCCTGGCCATTCCAGAAGATCTTGATCACCAGGGGACCGGTGCCGTCACAAAGATCGTCTCCCTCAACACCATCCTGTGGGGTTTCATCACGACACACCAACCCCCTGGCATTCTGGATGCTATCGGCGAGTTCCAGTTGCCAGAGCCTGAAATCATAGTCGGCTTGCTGTTCGGGTGTGCACAGGTTCTCGCCTGCGCAAAATTCGGAAATGTCTTGTGGTGGATCAAGGTAGCGCCCCAGCGCGACCGGGTTCAGACGGATCTGCTCTGACAGGCTGGCTGCGGCGATGGCTGCAATGCCTTCCCGGCGAGCCTGTGTAGAACCGATGATGCTGTTCAGTAAAAGAGCGGCGAAACCTGCCAACCCGAGAGAAAATACGGTGGTCGCGACAAGTACCTCAAGTAGGCTGAATCCGGCATTCGCATTTTTGAACCGGCTGGACCCGGACCAAAAAGATCCTCGACATTTTGGATATACAACCACGATTTGCGCCCCCCTGGTCAGCGTGTTGTTGATGTCGTTAGATTCTCCGGATTGCAGGGTGACAGCGATAGCTCAAACCGCGTCGAAGATCTGTCAGCCAAATTTGAATATCAGGTAGGCAATTAACCCACCGCCGATGTTGTCGCAGCGTGCTGATTTGAATATACTTGCCGCCCTTCGGAGCCGATATAGCTCAGTCGGTAGAGCGGCGCATTCGTAATGCGTAGGTCAGAGGTTCGAATCCTCTTATCGGCACCATACTACTCCGTAATACACTGTTTCATAACGTAATAAAATTCTGAAAATACCACGATCACGCTCAATGTTGTCATTTGGTGGGGCCAACGATCTTGAAAACGGGTTCTACGCCGTTTCCATGGACGGTTTAAAATAGAGTGGACCCGCTCTCGCTCACACATACCGAAGAAGCCTTCTGCCACAGCATCGTTTGCACAACTGGCTGCCGCACTCATCGGGCACACCGGGTGATATGCAGGGACAAATACCGGCACATAGACTCGCGCTATGGGCGAGGCCCAAAAGGTCATTGGAGAATCCGTGCAGGCAACCGTTAAAATCCTGATACAGGGAAATCAGCGAATTAGCGACGTGTTCGCTGATATTCCGGGTGATAGCTGTTTACACCCCGATCTATTTACGAAAGAATGTCGGCTATCATTAAAGCTTTTACCAGATGAAAGGAAATGCCATGAAAAACAGTATATTCCGGGCGATTTTGGCCTGTTCCGCAATTGCCGCCTTCAGCAGCGCATCGTTGGCTTCGGATGTTGTCCTGACACCCTTCGGGCAAAGCCCCGATGCCATGATGGTCAAGGTTGTTCTCAAGAAACTCGGGGTTGACGCGGGCCTGGAGAAGCTGCTGCAGGCGGATGGTTTGACCAACGAAAAAGTTCTCATCACCGTGGTCGCAGGCAGTTCAAAGGGCCTGGGTGAAGCAGGTATCGACAAGGATGCAGAAATTGCACGGATGCAGGCCGTTACCGACGCCGCCAGGGCGAAGGGCATGAAAATACTGGTCATGCATATCGGCGGCAAAGGTCGCCGCGGCACGCTGACCGACCTGTTTATTGTCGAGGCTGTTCCGATGGCGGATCAATTGATCGTCGTTGAAGGTGGTGATTTCGATGGTCTGTTCACAAATCTCGCAGAAGAGTCAGGTGTGAACCTACTGCCGGCAGGTTCCGTTCGTGAGACCGATGCACCGTTAAAAGAGGTGCTGACTCAATGGGGTGTCCTCCAGCCATAGCGATCTTCCGCAGAAACTACCCGCTTGCCCCATAGCGGGTGGATTGCTGGTTTTTGAATAAAGGAATGTTACGTATGAAACAGCGTTTCTCGTGGCTTTTAATCGGTATTTGCTGGTTGGTGGCGGTGCCGACTGCCCTTGCCGTGAGTGTTGCACCGATCCTGCAGTCAAGAGAAGGTATGGTAACGGCAGCCCACCCGCTGGCGGCCGCGGCCGGTGCCGAGATCCTGGAAAAAGGTGGAAATGCCGTAGATGCGGCGATTGCCGTCAGCCTGGCCCTGGGGGTTGTTGAACCCTACGCCTCCGGGCTCGGCGGGGAAGGCTACATGGTCGTGGTGATGGCGGACGGGCGTGAGCTTGCGATTGATTTTCGCAGCACGGCGCCGGCACTGGCCAACTACGGGAACCTGGACAAAGCGGGTAAGCTCAACGAGGTCAAGTACACACCCAAGGGCTATTGTGTGGCCGGTGTGCCCGCGGGTATAGGCCAGGCGCTTGAATTGGCGAGTCTGCCCCTTTCAGTACTTGCCGCGCCCGCGATCCGCCTTGCTGAAGAAGGTTTCGAGGTCAACGAAACCTTTGCCAGGGTGAATATGGATGCGTTTGAAATCCTGACAGAAAACGCGCCTGAATTCCTCGACGAAGGCATGCCGTGGATGGCGGGGTCGGTTTACCGCAACCCGGCGCTCGCCCGTACGATGAAGATCATCGCCGAGAAGGGTGTCGATGCATACTACAACGGCGAACTGGCCGACAATCTAGACCGCTTTATGCAGGAAAATGACGGCTGGGCGCGCAAATCCGACATGCAGGCTTACCGCGCGTTATCCAAAACGCCTGTCAAGGGCAGCTACCGTGGTTACGAACTCACCGTGCCGGGTAATCCCGTCGGCGGGCCGCGTATCCTGGCTACACTCAATATCCTGGAGCATTTCAACCTTGCCATCATGAGCTGGGATGATCCGCTTGCGATCCACATCATGCAGGAAGCCCTGATTTTGACATCGCTGGATCAACGCCGCTGGATGGGTGATCCCCAAACCAATGCCTACATCCCGGAGAAAGGCTATATCAGCAAGGATTATGCACGGCAGCGTTTGATGCAGATCGACCTGTCAAAAGCCTCCGATCCGTCTTCCTGGTACAGCGAGCGGGTGGGTGATCCCGGTCCTTATGAAAATGGCGCAAGCTACGTCGAGGTGATGCTCGAAGCACGGGAGAAGGCCGTGATCGAGGGCACGGTCGAGGATGAGCCGCCATCGACCACGCATTTCTCGGTTGTCGACAAGGCCGGTAATGCGGTTTCCTGGACCCAGACCATATCCAGTTTTTTTGGCACCGGTAACATGGTCGATGGTTATTTCCTGAACAACGAACTGGGCAATTTCAAGGGTGAAGCCGAGGAAGGCAGTCCGATCAACCTGGAGCCGGGGCGTCGCCCGCGCACCACCATCGCCCCGTTGATCGTCAGAAAGGACGGCAAGCTGCAATGGGTCATCGGCTCGCCCGGTGCCGGCCGTATCGGTTCGACGATTGTCGAAATCCTGGTCAACGTCATCGACTTTGATATGAGCCTGGAGAATGCGATCAGGGCACCCAAGTTCACCGGCTACGATGCCTACAAGCAGATACAGCTGGAGGATGATTTTCCGGCCAAGACCATCGAACTCCTCCTGGAAATGGGCCATGAGGTGAAACGCTATCAACACCCGGACCTTTACTTTGGTGGCCCGAATGCCATCGAGGTGAGCGAGGATGGTCTTTTGACCGGTGTGGGTTCAATCAGACGTTTAGGTGGTGCGGCGGCGCCACAGATGCAGACAGGGAAATGAACAGTATGAAATCAGCCAGGCGGGGATCGTTCAACTTGATGGTGCTGGCCGTGACCTGCCTGCTGTTGCCGCCGAGTGCCTGGTGCAAGGATATCAAGCTGGATATCCGGCCGGGCGCCGGTGTGACGGGTCAAGTGATGTTGTCCGATTACTTCGGGCCGCTTAAAGACACCAACCTCGACACCGACGTTTTTATCCTCGACAGCGGCAAGCCGGGTGCCACGGCCCTGATGATCGGCGGCACCCACGGCAATGAACTGGCAGGTTCGGTTGCAGCGCTGGTGGCGCTGGAGAACAGCATCGTCACGGAGGGGAAACTGATCGTTATTCCCTATACGAACCGCAGCGCGCAGTCGATGGCGGATAGCCGCAACCAGGTTGCGCAAGGGCATTTGATCCAGTCCCGTAGCGGCGAACGGTATCTGCCATATGGTGACCGGCGCACCGATCCGGCGGACCAGCAGGCCGAGGACCCGGATGAATACCAGAATCCGGGTGGTTACGTGCTGAAAAAGGGCGAGGAATCACGCAACCTGAACCGCACTTACCCCGGCAAACCGGATGGCACCGGCACCGAGCAACTGGCTTTTGCGATTATCTCACTGGTTGAAAAGGAGCAGGTCGACTTCAGCCTCGATATGCACGAAGCCAATACCCCGGAGTCGGATACGCAGGATGACGGTGATTACACACCGGGTGGAAACAAGCGTCTATCCTACACGCTGGTCGCCCATCCGCGCGGTCTGGAAATCGCGGCTTTTGCATTGCTGGCGATGGAGGAGGATACCCGGATCAGCATGAAGCTCGAGGAATCCAATAAAACCTATCGCGGCCTGAGTCACCTGGAAATCGGGGATGCGACCAAGGCCCTGTCGTTTCTCAGTGAAAGCCCCAACCCGGGGCAGGACCGCGGCCGCAAAGATGCGGATGTCATCAATGATCCGAAGTACCCGTTGACACACCGGGTCGGTTTGCACCTGGCCATATTCAGACACCTGGCCGATGCCTATGCCGATTACAATGGCGAACCGCTCAAAATTGAGAAGTTGCCGGAATACCAGGATCTGCTTGGCGGGGATATCGGTCAGTTTTTGAACTGACCCGAAAGAATTACGATGCACACATTACCCGTTTCACCACTTTAGAGAGGAGCCCGGCAATACGATGGAATGGTTCTGGCCGGAAGGTTTTTACACCATTGTCATGGTTGGTGTTTTCGCGCTTGCCTCGTTTGCTTTCAAGCAGCCGATCGCGGTGGCGCTGGCCATTGCGGCGATTGCGGGTGCGCTGGTTTCCGGCAATGGTGTACCGGTTGATCAGCTGATCGAGGGGTCATTCGGTTACCTGGATACGATTCTCATTATTTTCAGTGCCATGATCTTCATGAAAACCGTGCAGCATATCGGCCTGATGGAGTCCGCCGCGGCCTGGATGATCCGCCGCTTCCGCACGCTGCCTTTCCGCCTGACCATGGGTATTACCGGCCTCTTGATGCTGCCCGGTATGATCACCGGTTCCTCTTCTGCTGCAGTTCTGACCTCGGGCGCGATTGTCACCCCGGCACTGCTCAAGCTGGGTGTGTCACCGGTCAAGGCCGCAGCGGCGATTGCCATGGCAGCGATCTACGGTATGACGGCGCCGCCCATCAATATCCCGGCCATGATCATCGGCGGCGGTATCGATATGCCCTACGTGGGTTTTGGTATTCCGCTGTTGATCTGCACCGTGCCGCTGGCGATTTTCACCGGTATGTTGCTGATTTTTCCGTCGCTGAAAAAATCCGCGACCCAGGGCGCTGTCGAGAATGACGCACTGGATGAAGAATTGATCACGTATGTCCAGGGTCGCGCTGACACCGCGCTTGATGCTGCCGTTTTTTGTCCTGATCGTGCTGCTTGGTGGTGAACGTCTGTTTCCCGAATATGCACCATCCCTCGGTATGCCGCTGGCCTTCTTGCTGGCCGCGGCCAGCGGTCTGCTGGTCGGGCGTCAATGGAAGCCATTCGAGGCCGCAACCGAGGCGGTGCAGGCCGCCCTGCCGGTAGCCGGTATCCTGGTCGGTGTCGGTATGTTTATCCAGATCATGACACTCACCGGTGTGCGGGGATTTTTCGTGGTATCTGCCCTGGCATTGCCGGAATGGCTGCTGTATGTCGGTATTGCCACCTCCATGCCGGTTTTCGGCGCGGTGTCGTCCTTCGGTTCGGCGACGGTGCTGGGTGTGCCGTTTCTGCTGGCATTGTTGGGGCGAAACGAGATCGTTGTCGGTTCCGCGCTCAGCCTGATTGCCGGCCTCGGTGACCTGATGCCGCCCACGGCGCTGGCTGGTCTGTTCGCTGCGCAGGTGGTCGGTGTCAAAAATTACTTTACGGTTCTCAAGGTGTGCCTGCTGCCGGCGCTGGTGACCGCGATCTGGGGCATTTTGATCATTCTCGGCGCCAACCTGTATTGAGACGGTCTGTTTACGGAGGATTTGCATGGAACTGAAATGGATTTACTGGGCGATTAACGTGCTTGCCATTGTTCTGGTCGTACGCAGTCTTTACCGGGAACATTCCCTGCGCGAGCAGTTTGTCGCAGCCATGGTGCTGGTGCCGTTGATACTGCGGGCTCTATTCATCAAGTAAGGCGGATCGATGTTTGAGAAGAAAAACATAGGCACGGTTTTTACGGCAACGGCGATGCTGGTTTTCGCGGTGGTCATTGCCGTGATCAGCGGCAAGAGTTACCTGGAGATGCGCAACCCCGGCGCCGGTGTCGACCGGGTCGTGCCCCACGCGGGTTTTGAACACAGGCTGCTGAGTGATTACTTCGAGGGAATCCGGGGCACACCGGCAGACACCGATGTCTATATCCAGGCAGGCGATGAGGCGGGTGGCACCATCCTGGTCCTCGGTGGCACACATGCCAATGAACCGGCGGGTGTCATCGCGGCGGTGGTGATGCTGGAGCGGGCTGCGGTCAAACGCGGCAGAATGATCATCATCCCCTATGCCAACATGATGGGGCGCTCACATACGTTTCCACAGGACGCGCATCCACAGACCTTCAGCTTTGCAACGGCGGACGGGAACAGCCGCACATTCCGTTATGGCGCGCGCACCACCAACCCCGTGTACGAATGGCCGAACCCGGATATCTATATCCATCCGGCGTCCGGTCAGACCATGGCCGGGATGGAACGCAGCAATCTGAACCGTGCCCACCCGGGTGTGGCGGATGGCGGTATTACCGAGCGACTGGCCTACGGATTCATGCAGTTGATTAAAGCGGAACAGGTAGACCTGGCGATCGATCTGCACGAGGCCTCCCCCGAGTACCCGGTGGTCGAGGCCATGGTGGCCCATGAAAACGCGATGGAACTGGCGGCCATGGTTGCCATGGAACTGGAATACGAGGGCGTGCCGATACGGCTCGAACCCTCGCCGCAAAACCTGCGCGGTCTGAACCACCGCGAGTGGGGTGACAACGCGGATGTGCTGGCCTTGCTTCTTGAAACAAGCAACCCCAGCGCCGGCCGTTTCCGCGGCAGGACCGATGAAGCGCTTATCCTGACCGGCGCCGATAAGGCCTATCAGAAAGCATCTGGCCTCGGCAGGCTCTATGTACCGTACGAAGGCGGCAACGAGCCGATAGCAGAGCGGGTTGCGCGGCATGTGACAACGGTGAAACTGCTGGCCGATAACCTCGAGTACGTCCGTGAAGGAAAGGGCATCACTATCGACGGACTTCCCGGTTTTCAGGAGCTGTCCGGTCTCGGGGTCGGTGCCTTCCTGTCCGAATAATGGCCCAGGTATTAGCAATCAGATTGCTATGCCGATGAGCCGAACAGAAGCCGGGTCGCAGCGGCGTGTCCTGGTGAGCGGCAGTCGCGGCAAGAGCAGCATCGTGCGTTTGCTGTACACGGCCATGCAGGCTGCCGGGTCTGCAGACCTGGGCGCGTATCACCGGGGTTGTGCCGCGCGAGCTTGGGTCCGGATGGCATCTGCAACATTTCACGTTCCGCCGGCGCACATGTCGAGGAAATGCGCTGGTGGCTCGGGCAGTTGCCGGCATCGACGCAGGCCATCGTGCTGGAAAACAGTGCCATTACTGCGGAATTCCAGGCTTTGGGCGGCCGCTGGTTACAGCCGGATGTTACCGTGCTGGCCAATACCCTGCCGGACCACCAGGAGTTATGGGGGCCGGGCGCGGATGACGCCGTCAGGGTGCTGGCAGCCGGGATACCCGAGCAGGGCCAGGTTGTCCTGCCCGCCGGCCTGCAAGCCGATCAGTATTTAATGGAGTTGCTAAGCCACAGACGTTGCCGGCTTGTTTTTGCCGAACCCGCCAACGCCGTTGCAGAGGAATACCGTGATATCAACCTGGGCCTGGCGCTGGCCACGCTTGAACAACTGGGCCTGGCCACGGCGCCGGCCTTGCAGGCGATGCTCGCGATGCCCCGGGACCGTTACGATTTTCACATCGCCCGTTGTGGCGGTGCACAGGTGGCGATGGCCTTTTCGGCCAACGACATCAGCAGCACCCGGATGCTGTTTGAGTCATTGAAGTGGTCACCTGGACGAGACCCGATTGATTTATAACCACCGGGCAGACCGCCCCGGTCGCCTCAAAAGTTTTGTAGACTGGCTGGGCCAGACGCGTTGGCGCGAGGTGATCGTCATCGGCGACAGGCCGCGAGCGCGCCTGGGCTTCGCCCGTTATCTGAACGTAAAAAGCGCGCAGGATCTGGTGCGGCTGTTCCAGCCCGGTGACCGGATATTCGGCTGCGGTAATATCGCCGGTCTACCACTGTCACTGGCTGCCATTCTGGATCAATAATAAGCGTTCAACAGGCATGAATTGAAAGGAGTTGTTGTTATGAGGAAGTACCTGGACCGTTATAAATTCACCCTGTTCCTGTCTGTTTTCGTCTTTTTCTTCGTCGGCTGTGCCAGCCTCGAGGTTACGGACCCGTCCCGCGAAGCCAGGGGGCTGCACGGTATGGTTGCAGCAGCTCATCCACTGGCATCCCAAGTGGGTGTTGATGTACTCAAAGCGGGTGGCAATGCGGTCGATGCGGCGGTGGCCGTTGGCTTTGCCCTGGGTGTCGTGGAACCTAACGCCTCGGGGATCGGCGGCGGTGGTCTGATGTTGATCTGGTTCGCCGACAGCGGCACGGTGGTTTTTATCGATTCCCGGGAGAGGGCGCCGGCGGCGGCGACAGCGGATATGTTTGAGCTGGACGACAACGGCAGGGTCAAGCCCGATGCGCGGGGTTTCAACCCCGTGGTTATCGGTGGCCGGTCGGTCGCGGTTCCGGGCGAGGTCGCGGGTCTGCTGGCGGCACTGGATAGGTACGGCAGCATGAACCGCCACCAGGTGATGCAAGCCGCGATCGATTATGCAGAAGAGGGTATTGCCGTTTCGCCGGTTCTCGCCGGTATCATCGCTGAGAACTACGAGGCCTTGGCGACGTTCCCTGCATCGGAGAAAACCTTCCTGAAAGACGGCTTTCCCAGGGAGGCGGGGGATACGCTCCGTAACCCCGAGCTTGCCGGCACGCTGCGTCTGATTGCTGACCAGGGTCGCGACGCCTTTTATCACGGTCCGGTCGCGCAAAGTATCGTCGATGCGGTGCAGGCAGACGGCGGACTGATAACCCTGGAAGACCTGGCCGGCTTTGAAGTGAGTTTCCGTACACCGGTTTCCAGCACCTACCGTGGTTATGAGATCATCTCCGCCCCACCACCCAGTTCCGGTGGCACACATGTCATCGAACTGCTGAATATCATGGAGAATTTCGACGTGAAGGCCATGGGTCTCAATTCCGCCGAGAGCATCCATGCCTGGGCGGAGGCCCAGAAACTGATGTACAGCGACCGCGAGGAATACATGGGTGACAGCGACTATGTCGAGGTGCCGCTCAAGGGCCTGACATCCAAGCAATATGCACGTGAACAGTTCGCACGCATCGATATGGACAGCGTGCTGGACCTGCCCCCCAACGGTGACGCGTGGACTGTGGATAGCGGCAGCGGCAGCACAACGCATTTTTCCGTTGTGGACAGCCACGGGAATATGGTGGCATATACCAAGACCATCAATCACTTTTTTGCCTCGGGTATCACCACTCCGGGTACGGGTATTGTGCTGAACGACCAGATGGACGATTTCGACAAGCGGCCGGGCCAGGCCAATTCCATCGCCGGCGGCAAGCGGCCGCTGAGCAGTATGAGCCCGACCCTGTTACTGAAGGACGGCAAGCCGTTCGCGACCATCGGCTCGCCCGGAGGCAAGCGGATACTTTCCACGGTCGCGATGCTGATCAGTGACCTGGTTGATTTCAATATGGATATCCAGTCGGCGATCAATACGCCGCGAATCAACAATTACGAAGACGGGCCTTTGAAAATCGAAGCGCGGATACCTGCTGATGTCCAGGATGCGCTGAAGCAAAAGGGTCATGAACTGCAGGTGAAAAAGGATTTTGACCTTTACTTCGGTGGTGCGCAGGGCATCGTGATTGATCAGAGAAACGGTGTCATGCACGGTGGCGCCGACCCGCGGCGTGATGGTAAGGCCATCGGTTATTGACATCCCGGGGAGCTTTGAAATGAATCCTGAGAAACCCGCGGTCATCACCCTCTACGCCATGTCCTTACGGGCCGGGGTTTGCGCCCTCATCCTGTTGGTTTTTTCCTTCGTATCAGCAAGCGTTGTGGCGCAGGCGGAGGAAGCACCCGCATGGCTGCCCGGTCTGCTGGAGAAGGAAAGTATCACCATCGTGATTACCGACTCCGGGCTTGGTGGTCTGTCCGTGGTGGCCGATGCAGCTGAAAAATTCCGCAAAAACCCCGTTTTCAAACAGGTGAACCTGGTGTTTTTCAATGCCCTGTTCAGTGGTGATGCCGGTTACAACAGCCTGCAGACACGCGATGAAAAGCTGCGCGTTTTCAGTAGCGCCCTTAAGAGCATGCAGGACCGTTATGCACCCGATATCATCCTGGTCGCCTGTAACACCCTTTCCGTGCTGATACCGGACACGGAGTTTGCCAGGACATCCAGCGTGCCGGTGGTGGGGATTGTCGCGGATGGTGTTGAACAGATCGCCGAGCAGTTGCGTGACAACACCACTGCAAGAAACATAATTTTCGCGACACAGACCACCGTCGATGAAGGAACACACAAGGACCTGCTGATCGAAATGGGCTTCACCGATGCGCAGATCATGACGCAGTCCTGTCCACAACTAACCCTCTACATCGAGCAGGGTTACGACAGCGAGTATACGGAGATGCTGATCGATGCCTATGTCGATGAAGCACTGTCCAGCCTGGGTGAAACGGATGGCCCCTTGTCGGTCAGCTTCAACTGTACGCATTTCGGCTACTCGATGGCGTCCTGGAAACAGGCTTTCGCCACACGTGGTGTCGAAGTAAGCGCCTTTCTCGATCCGAACACACGTATGATCGATTTCCTGTTGCCGGCTACCTTGCAGCAGCGTTACCTGCAATCTGATGTGACGGTAAAAGTGGTGTCCATGACCGATATACCGGCCGACCGGCAGGATTCGATCGGGCGCTGGCTGCATGAAGCATCGCCCGTGACCGAGGCCGCGCTGCGTAATTTTGAACTCAAGCCCGACCTGTTCGAGTGGCGCTCTAAAAACTCAAGCAGCGTGCAGTAAAACCACCGACCGATGCCGTACGACCACGAAACCTTCTGCCTGGCGTCCGGTATGCTGCTCGGCATGTTTTACTATCACAGGACCGGATGGTCCTGTGGCGGAATAATCACACCGGGCATCATTGCCATGTACATCGGCGACCCGGGCAAGGTGGCGGTTTCGATCGCCGCAGGTCTGTTGGTCTGGGTTCTGCTCGAAAGCCTCGCGCGCTTATTCAGTCTATACGGCCGACAGCGCCTGGCCACCGCCATGCTGATCGCGCTGGCCCTGCGTTACCCGCTGGTGTCGGTATGGGGTGAAACATCGCTGTGGCTCGGCTGGGTGGTGCCGGGGCTGATCGGGGCCGATATACAAAGGCAGGGTGTGGTGACGACCCTCACCGCGGTTGTTGCCGTCAGTATTGCCGCCGCGATCAGTGTCCAGCTGTTGCAATGGGGTCTGTTTTGAAGCGCCTGGTTCAGATGATAAAGGGCAAAACCGCCGCAGGTACTGCCGCTCAGGCAGGTTCAGCGCAGGCGCGTTTTACCTTCATCAATAAAGCAAGGTTACTGCTGATGGCCGCCGTCATGGCCGTATTCTGGTACCTGGCCAACCCTTCCGTTCTGAGCCCGGAAGAAGACCTGCTTTGGGAGAGGGTGCGGGCGGCACAGTTACACTTGTCGCAATGGAGACAGGCCAGCGGTAACGCTAGCCTGCCTGATGATGATCCCTGGAGCTGCGGCCTGATCGGGCTCGAGTGGAGCGGGCTCACCACGACGCTCGGCGAACTGGCTTCCAAGCGCACAGGCTGTAACCCTGCATGGGCGGTACAGTTCAGCCGCTGGTTCCATGAGCTTGAGCTCAAACCGGGTGATCACATTGCCATTTATTCTTCAGGGTCTTTTCCGGGTCTGCTTCTCAATGCCATTGCTGCAGCCGAGGCGATGCAACTGGAACCGCTGCTGATCGTGTCGCTGGGGGCATCAACCTGGGGCGCGAACCACCCCGAGGCGCCTTGGCCGGTTCTGGCGGCTGAACTGAGACGCATCGGCTTTATCAGCAAGCGGGCCGACTACTACACGCTTGGCGGTGGTGCGGAACTGGGGCATGGCTTGGCCCCGGAAGGCGAGATGCTGTTACGCGCGGCGGCCAAAGATGCCGGGGTGGAACTGCTGTCGGCTGCCAGCCTGAAGGACATGATTGCTTTGAAGTCGGAGTTGCTGGAAGGTTTTCAGCCAAGGGTGTTTATCAATATTGGCGGTTCACAGGCCAACCTGGGTGATGCTGAAGAGGTATTGCGTTTACAGGCAGGCCTGCTTCCCGCCGGTGACATCGGTGCAACGGGTAATGGTGTCATCGGCTACGCCCTGCGCAATGAAATTCCGGTGATCCATATGCTGAACGTGAAATCCATAAGTAACCGGGTGGGAATACCCTATGATGGCCCGCCGCGCAAAATGGCGCCATCACGGATGAGTATCGGTTGGTCGATACCCGCGCTTGCACTTTTCTTCGCCGTTTTGTTCACACACAAACGCTGGAAGCTGGAACCGGTCCAGGCCTGAAATTTCGACAGCGCAAACTTTCACCGTCAAGGGTATTACCGTTTGCGTGATACGCGCTATTAAAGATGTATACTCGCCGGGTCTGTTGAACCACGGGCTTTCATCATGCGCTTACGTCATATCGAAGTATTTCACGCAGTCTATTCCTGTGGCTCGGTGACGCGTGCAGCCGAGGTTTTGAAGGTATCTCAACCGTCGATAAGCAAGGTGCTGGCGCACGCTGAACAGCAACTGGGTTTTGCGCTATTCAACCGTGTCAGGGGCAAGCTGATACCGACATCCGAAGCCAGCCAGCTATTCGCGCAGGTTTCACAGGTCAGCGACGGTGTGGATCGATTGCGTCAGCTCGCGGCGAACCTGCGTACGATGGAAAAGGGCGCCATCCGGATCGCAGCCACACCGGCGTTCGGCATCGACTTCCTGCCCGGCGCCATTGCCAGCTATCGCAAGCTTCATGGTGATATCAAGTTCAGTCTCGAAACGCTGCGTCATGAAGAATTGTCCAGCGCCCTGATGGATGGGCGGGTCGACATCGCCCTGGCATTTGACCCGGGCAACCTGCCAGGGATCAGCGGTGAACTGCTGGGGTACGGGCGCTTCGTGGTGCTCGTTCCGGCTGATATGGAGCTGGGTATCGAAGGGCCATTGCAGTTTAAGGATCTGGCGGGTCTTCCATTTATCAAGCTCGACAACCAGGGGCCGCTGGATCGCTTTCTGACCGCGCATATCGAGACGAGTGAAATCCGTCTTAATTCGGTGGTTACCGCAGGTTCCTACCTGCTGGCCAAGGCCTTTGTATCGCATGGCATGGGTGTTTGTATTGCCGACCAGATGACCGCACACTCACGCAGCCATGACGGCGTGGTTATCCGGGAACTGAAGCCAACACTGAAGTTCCGGATTGCCGCATTGCATACGGATCACAATGCCTCGTCACTGGCCTGCAGGGATTTTATCGGTCATCTGAAGCAAAGCCTGCAACGGTTTCTCAAACGTACAAAGCACCCGCGCTGACCATCCCCCCGGCCGGATGGTAAAGGCCTTCAATGGGCCCTATACTGCCGACGATCATGCAAATCATCGCGCTGCTCATCATTGCCATCACCGTTTTCCTGATTGCCAGGCGTTACCAGACGCATGCAACTTTGTTCGCGGCGGGCTTTGCATTACTGACCACGGCGCATATCGCCCGGACCTGGTTTGGCGGGACCCAGGCCGAGGATTCCCTGACCGGTCTGTTCGCCTTCGACCTGTTCGCAATGGTCAGCGAGGCCTTCTCAAACCGGGTAGCCCATATCGGTATGATCATCATGGCGGCGGGTGGCTTTGCCAGGTACATGTCATCGATTTCGGCATCCACGGCACTGGTTAACCTGTCGATCAAACCGCTGTCGCGTATCAGTAACCCCTATCTGCTGCTGGCCATTACCTATGTGGCCGGCCAGTTCCTGAACATTTTCATACCCAGTGCCGCCGGTCTTGCCATGTTATTGCTGGTTGCAATGTATCCGACACTGGTCCGGCTCGGTGTTCGCCCTGTTGCGGCGGCCGCCGTGATTGGAACCACGGCCTGCCTGGACCTGGGGCCGGCATCACCCGTTTCAAACGTGGCTGCGGAGGTGATCGGTATTTCCCCGATCGAGTATTTTGTGCGTTACCAATTGCTGGTTGCCGCAGTGGTAGTGCCGGTTGTCGCGGCTTTGCATTTCTTCTGGCAACGCTGGTGTGACCGGCGGGAGCCTGGTGAATCAACTGTTGGGGTTCTCGATTTACCCGATGAGGACGATAGGCGGAGCACCGTGCCGGGTGCCTATGCCTTTCTACCTGTTCTGCCGCTGGCCCTGCTGGTTATTTTCAGCCCTCTGGTTGTTATGACAATCCAGCTGGACGTGGTCACCACCATGCTGATCAGCCTTGCCATTGCCATGGTATTTGAGAGTATCCGTCACCGGAGCGTGCGCAAGGCACTCGGGGGTATCACGCATTTTTTCCGTGGCATGGGTGATATGTTCAGTTCGGTCGTCACCCTGATCGTTGCCGCGGAGGTGTTTGCAATGGGTGTCAAGGCCACCGGTCTGATTGGCTCGCTCGTGTCGCTGGTCGAGGGCAATGAGATGGGTGGCGGTGTTATGGCCATCGTCCTGGTCGTGCTGCTCGGCGCCACGGCCTTGTTGACGGGCAGCGGTAATGCGGCGCTGTTCAGTTTTGCCGGTATGATCCCCGGTATTGCGGCCCGCGTTGGCGTTTCGCTCGAGTCACTGATGCTTCCATCGCAGCTTGCCGGTGGCTTATTCAGGAGTTTTTCACCGGTTGCCGGTGTCATCATCGCGGTAGCGGGGGCGGCCAATGTGACGCCTTTTGCGATCGCCAAACGGACGGTGGTGCCGATGTTAGGCGGGGTTATCGCAACCCTGGTTGCAAGCCACCTGCTGATCTGAATCAGCCTGCCCGCGTCACAGGTGCTGCGTAAAAAAGTCCGGTAATTTCCGACCTCAGGTCGATGGTCTTGCCAGCGGTGTTTGAATCAACCGGTGCAAAGGCGTGGCCGAAACCCTCAACGATGATTTCCCTGAAGTCACAGCCCCTTTCCAGGTAGTCGCTCTGAAAGGCATCGTGCTGTTGCGGCTGAACCACGGTATCGCGATCCCCCTGGATGTGTAACACCGGCGGCGTGCAGGTTGCCGTATTTTGCCTTAACCAGTAGGCGGGTGAATGATCCCGGTCGATCTCGGCACTGCTTGAGCGCCGTTCGGCTTGCCGGCTGGGAAAATCATAAGGTCCGTAAAACCCGACCAGGGCAGCGGGGCAATACACCGGGGTTTCATATCCGAAGTGGCTAAAAAGCCTGCTGCCGCCCTGGATATAGAGATTCGAGAGACAGCAGCCGGCCGAGAAACCCAGCATGCCAAAGCGGTCGAAGCGATAGCCGTGCTCCGGGGCGTGGTCGTGAAGCCAGGTAAGCGCATCGGCCACGTCGAAGAGGTTGCGGGGCCACATCGCGAAGCGGTTGTCGCGTGTTGCCAGTGAATAGGAAACCGATGCGCAATTGAAACCGGCCTTTATCAGCAGGTCGGCCGATTGCTTGCAACGCTTGTCGTCCTTGCTGCCGGCATGGAATCCCCCGCCATGTAAGCAGACAACCAGCGGGCGTCCGGGCTGTTGCGCCAGATGTAAATCCAGACGTTGTGACTGGTTGTAAGCCAGGTCGGTGAATTGACGCGTCATAGCCCGGGTTTAAATACCGGCAGCAACATCGTGAGCGCTGGCGCAGGCCAGCGTCCAGCCAAGCATACCGTGGCCGGTGTTGAGATGGAGACCTTCAATTGAACTCGGGCCGATCAAAGGCTGGCTATCGGGTGTCATGGGCCGGAATCCGCCCCATTCAGCGGTTGAGCTTACATCGTAACTCGCGATTGCCGGGGCGATCGTGCGGGCAGTTTCCAGCAGTTTTTGTGTTCTTGCGTGATCCGCATCAGTGCGGTAACCGACAAAATCCGCAAAACCCGCAATACGCATATTGTCACCAAGCCGGCTGAAAACAATTTTACAACCCGGGTCCGTAATGCTGACTGCGTTCGAGGTTTCGCAGGCGGGCAGGGTTACGCTGTAACCGCGCATCGGGTAGATGTTTGTTTTAACGCCGAGCGGATCCAGCAGTTTGCCGCTCCAGGCACCCAGGCAAATCACCACGGCATCCGCCTGCAGTGTTCCCTGGTCCGTCTCAACCGCTGTCAGTTTGCCGGCGTGGGTGACAATCTTTTGAACCGTGGTGTTGAGTTTGAGTTCGACTTCGCGGTTCGTGCTCAGCCATTGAGCAAGCCCTGTTGTGAACTCAAGCGAATCGCCGACCTCGTCGTTTTGGGAATAGACCGCGCCCGCGTATTCGTTTTTCAGGTGTTTGAGGGCCGGTTCAATTTCGGCTGCCTCTGCAAATGTAACGACCCGCGCATCACAGCCATATTGACGTTTGAGTGCACAGAGTTTCGCTGCCTGGGTCAATGCCGCGTGTTCGCTCTGCAGCACCAGTTTCCCTGCTCGCCGGAATGAAAACTCCAGCGTGGTCTGTGACCGCAATTCGTTCATCAGTGCGCCCGACCTCAGCGCCAGCTGCAGCACCGCCATCGTGTTTTGCCGGCTTTGGTGACCGGAGCACTGACGCAGGAAAGCCTGACCCCAACAAACAAGCTGGGTGTTAAGAGGTGGACGTACATAAAAAGCGGGATCAAGCCCGGTCATCATTTTTGGAATTTTTGACAACAACGCAGGACTGGCCATGGCATCGGTGAAACTATAGGAAAGCTGCCCGCCGTTGCCAGCACTGGCGCCGGCTGCGACCGTATCGGCACGATCTACCACCGTGACGCTGTGGCCGCGTTCGGACAGATAATAGGCGCTTGTGACACCAACGACACCCGCGCCCAGGACAACAACATGCATAGCGTCACCTGTTCAAAAATCGGGACTTGCAAGTTAACAGATTCTACTTGGCCTTGGCTTCCCTTCTCCAATGACGATTTATAAGAACCTCATATCTCCGGTCTATGAGCTATTTAGTGGTGATTGCAGGAATTGATTCACTTCGGTCTTCAGGTGTTGGATGAACCGCTGGGTCAGGATTGACGTCGGATCGGACACGCTGTGCAGTATCGACACGTCGAAATGTAATGGTGGATCCAGGTAGCGGGCGCAAACATTGTCGTGCCCCGATGACCTGGCAGTGATCTCATCGATCAGGGCCACACCCGCGCCGTGTGCCACCAATGCCTTGGCCATCTGGTAGGTTTCCACGTTGGCGACGGTTTGTAGCTGGATATTGCTGGTCTCAATATGGGTGGCCAGTATCTGCCCAAGCGGACTGCGGGTGCTGAGGTTAATAAAACGCTCACCATCCAGGTCTTCCAGGGTCAGTTTCGGCTTGCTGCCCAGGTTCATTGATGGGGGTGTGACTGCGACATATTCAGCGGTTGCGAGCGGGTCGATCCTGATGCCGGGTATGACAGGCGTGCCGAACACAACGCCGAAATCCACACGTAGTTCCCGCAACGCACGAAACAACCTGGTGCTGGTGAAGTGTCTCAATTTCGAACATCGTATCCGGGTGTTGGGCGAGGTAGGAAGCGATCGTGGCGGGGATGACATCAATACCGAGTGCCGGCGTCATCGCAATCCGGATCAGGCCGGTTTCCGCGGAGCCCAGGTTCTTTGAAACCCGGCGAAGCTCGTTGATATTCCGGTAGGCTTCGGTGACGTGGTCGATCAGTCGTTCCGCCTCGCGGGTCGGTACGATCTTGCCCTTGTGGCGGTCGAACAAATCAAAGCCCAGTTGCTGTTCAGCGTGTGCCAATACCTTGCTGATGGAGGGTTGTGAGACGTTTAACAGCTTTGCAGCACCGGTGATAGAGCCACTGGTGTAGACCGCGTGAAAAACTTCGATATGCCTTAAACGCATTCCAGGTCCCGTGATATTATTTCGCTAAAGTATAACCTCAGGTTATCGGTTACGCTTCAAGAATCATTGGAATTCTTCTTCGATGGGGATAAGATTGTTTAAATAAAGTTAAACGCAGGTTGGGAATCGCGTATCAGCGTTCACAATCGGTTGTTTTTTATGCGGGAATCAGCGGGTTTGAACCGCCTTAATTTCGGTATCTTCGAAGAGAAACTGAGTCTATTGGCAGACACTATTATTAAGCAGGGAGTCTTTATCATGAGAAAGCTACCCCGGCCATCAACTGGCAGGCTATTGAAAACAAATAAGAAAATATCAACAAATATCGCTTTACTACTTCTCTTTTTATTCACACTACTTGCAAACCCGGTATTTGCCGCGGACGGGCTCATCGATGTAGATGTGTCAGCCATGCCTGCCAAGTCGGCATTCGAGGCTTTCCGCACACAGACGGGTTTTGATCTTGAGTGGTCGGCGGAAGATGTTAGCAGCCTGACCAGCAAGGCGGTCAGCGGCAGCATGAGCGCACAACAGGCGCTTGAGGCCATGTTGGCCGGTTCAGGCCTGAAGGCAACGCTTCTCGACAGCAAAACATTCGCGATTGAGCCTGTTACAGAGCTTTCCAGGACGACCCGTCTTTCCCAGGCAGCAGCCGAAACTGACGAGCAAGTACTTGAAGAGGTTGTCGTGACGGGTACGCAAATCAAGGGTGCCGCCATCTCCGAGGCCCTGTCGGTATCGGTCATAAGTTCCGCTGATATTGAAGCCTACGGTATAAACTCAGGTGATGAACTTTTGGCGACGATGACGGAGCAGGGTCAGAACTTCCAGAGTGAGTCTGAAAACATTTCCGGTGGCGTGAACTCCGTACGCGGTGATATCGGCGCCTTCAACCTGCGTAATATGGGTACAGGTAACACGCTGGTGTTATTGAACGGCCGTCGCATGGTGCAGTCAGCGGGCTACCAGACGGAAGAGATCGGTGGCAGTTTCGTACCGGTCAACTCCGTTAACTCCAACGAAATTCCCGTGCTGGGTGTCAGGCGCGTCGAAGTCCTGCGTGACGGCGCATCGGCCATTTACGGTGCCGATGCCGTGGCAGGTGTTGTGAACACCGTGCTTAAGAATAATTTTGAAGGCCTGAATGTAAGGGTCCGCTACGACTGGTATGACAATATCCCGCGTAATGACATACGTGCAAACGTCGAATGGGGCCACGATTTTAACGGTGGCCGCACCAATGTCAGCCTGTTCGCCGATTTTTACCACCGTGACCGGGTCAGTTCACAGGACGATAAAAGGTGGGCCGATTCCGACATGAGATGGCGTTTACCCGAGGATTCCCCCTGGGCTTCCGGAACAGCATTCAGAAACGATTCCATCGATTCCCTGTTCGGCCAGTTTGATATGAGCGGCAGCGTGTCCGGTGTAACGGATTCAGCAGGTGAGTTTGAGACCTGGCCAACTGATGATCCCAACTGTCAGCGGCCACAAGCCTGGTATATCAACGAAGTCATGTGCGGTCTGCCCGATGGTACAGGCCGGTTGCCCGATGGCAGGGCCGGTCCTTACCGTTACAATTCAAATGAGAACCGTGACCTGTCTTCCGATCTCGACCGTTACAACGTCTTCCTGTTCCTGAACCACGAGTTCGAAAACGGAACCGAGGCTTATACGGAAGTTTCCTATTACAGGGCCAATACCAAGCTGTATCGCCATCCGTCCACGACGACAACCGGTGTTGAACTGGTGGTGGGCGCCCAGAACTATTAC
This sequence comes from uncultured Gammaproteobacteria bacterium, assembly GCA_963704855.1. Taxonomy (GTDB): domain Bacteria; phylum Pseudomonadota; class Gammaproteobacteria; order Xanthomonadales; family SZUA-36; genus SZUA-36. The sequence continues at coordinate 696,422 of CAVPHY010000002.1, read as the reverse complement.
AACCCGTTTGGCCCGATTGGCTCGCCAAACCGCCTGCCCCCCGAAATTATCGGTGAAGACTTTCCCGCTGCCGGGCGTAGCCTGTTGATGGACTACTACCGCTATGCCGAAGTGCCAAGGATTAACGATAATACGGCGACCACCTGGCGCGTACTGCAGGGTTTCCGCGGTACCTGGGGTAGCTGGGACTGGGACGGCGCGGTTGTCTGGTCAGAAGCGAAACGTGAAGACGTTACCCACAACCGCATCTCCAATACGCTGATGCAGGAGGCATTGAACGATCCCACTGCCGCGGCTTACAACCCGTTCAATGGTGGTGATTTTGCAGCCTCGAACCTCGAACGGGCGCTGGTCGATGTGTATCGCACCAACAAGACCGATCTTAAGATGGCCGACTTCAAGGTCAGCAAGAACGACCTGTTTAACCTTCCGGCCGGTCCGGTCGGGTTTCTCGCCGGTGCCGAGTGGCGCGAAGAATCCTTCGATGACGACCGCGATCCACGCCTGGACGGCACCATCCAGTTTACCAACCGCAGCGGAGACACCTATCCGTTCATTGCCGATGTGATGAACTCGAGCCCGACGGGCGACAGCAGCGGCAGCAGGAAAACCACCTCCCTGTTTGCCGAGTTTGCTGTACCCGTGTTCAGCAACCTGGACTTGCAGTTTGCCGGACGGTATGAACATGCGTCCGACTATGGTTCCTACACAGTGCCCAAAGTCGCCTTTGGCTGGCGCATATTTGAACCCTTGCTGATCCGCGGATCCTGGTCGAAAGCGTTCCGCGCGCCTAACCTGATCACCGTCAACGAAGACCTGGTGGTGCGTACCAACACGATCATCAACCAGGTTTGCGCATACTCCGAAATCTATGGCGGTGAAGGCGCCGAGGATGAATTGGTCTGCAGCGGCGGCGTGCAACGCCGGGCCGAGGGCAACCAGAACCTGGAGCCTGAAAAATCCACCAATACGTCGATCGGCGCGGTATGGGAGCCGCTTGACGGCCTGATGCTGACCCTTGATTTCTGGTCGATTGAAAAGAAAGACACGATCGGCCTGTTCGGCGAGGAAAACGCCACATTGCTTGACCTGCTGCTCCGGCTCGAGGCGGGCACATCCAATTGTGGCAGTTTCACCGGTAACCCGGCGATCGGGTATGGAGCTGTCGATCCCGAGGATATCCCCTATTACCTGGCAGCGGGTGTTTGCCCGATCGGTCAGACCGAGTACGTCGAAGACGGTTACCAGAACCTTGATACCCGCACCGTCAAGGGTCATGACATCGGTATCTACTATGCCCTGGATACGAAATGGGGTGATTGGGATTTCACGGCCCGGGGTACGTTTTACGACAAGTATGAACAGGAGGCCGGTGGCGCAGCCGCGTTGCTGATCAAGGCCGGTGAAGAAGGTATTTTACCCCCGGGCTTTTACCCCGAAGGTTTTGCCGACCTGTTGCGTCAGGATGGCAACCAGCGCAATAAGTACAACTTCAGCCTGGCCTGGCGTAAGGATGCCTGGGGCGCCAATGTAAGTGCTTTCTACCTGAGCGATTTTGTCCAGACCTCCCTGACGCTCTCCGATGGCACGAGGTGGGTTATACCTTCAATGACCACTTTTAATGCAAGTGTTCAGTACCGTTTCGATATGTGGAAGAGTGATACGCGTCTGCGTTTTGGCATCAACAACTTCACCAACGAGCGGGCCCCGCTGGCTGATCGCTACTTCTCGTATTTTGGCGATGCACACAGCGATATGGGACGCTATTTCTACATCGACCTGAGGATGGGTTTCTGAGTTAGTCTGCGACATGGCCGGGCGCATGACCCGGCCGATGCCTGATAAAAAACCTGCGTTCGCCCGGACGCGGGTTTTTTTATTCCTGTTGCCATAACCACAGTCTATTAAATACGTAAAAAGAATCATGGGAGTTGTTATCTTTATGTGGAAATAAATGTTTAAAAGTCGTTAAACGAGGGCTATAGTTTGCGCTACGGGTATTATCAAATGTCTTTTTTCCTGAAGACTATGCAATGTCCGCCTGGGTTTGATCTGAAGGTCTTGCTCTGCAAGTCTCGCTCCACAAGTGTTGTTAATAAGTAGTTTGTTATAAAAATAACGTTATTTGGCATTCACTTTTTCACGCAGGGAGTCTTAATCATGCGGAAGCTACCCCGGCCAGTCACTGACAGGCTATTAAAAATAAACAAGAAAATATCACGCGTTACCACTTTACTTACCCTCTTGTTATTTACTTTACTAGCCAGTCCGGCACATGCTGCCGGTGAACTCGTAAGCCTGGACGTAGCGGCCATGCCGGCCAAATCTGCCTTCGAGGCTTTCCGCGCACAGACCGGTTTTGACATTGAGTGGTCGGCCGGTGAAGTTGACGGTCTCACCAGCAAAGCGGTCAGCCGGCAGCATGAGCGCACAACAGGCGCTCGAGGCGATGCTGGCCGGTTCCGGTCTGCAGGTAACACTGGTCGACAACAAGACCTTCGTGATCAGCGCCGGTGGTGACCTTTCACGGGCAACCCGCCTGTCACAGGCAGAAGCCACCACCGAAACCGATGAGCAGGTACTGGAAGAAGTCGTCGTGACGGGTACGCAGATCAAGGGCGCCGCCATTTCCGAGGCCCTGTCGGTATCTGTCATCAGTTCCGCGGATATCGAAGGTTTCGGCATCAACATCCGGTGATGAACTCCTGCAGACGATGACCGAGCAGGGCCAGAACTTCCAGAGTGAATCTGAAAATATCTCCGGCGGTGTAAACTCCGTTCGTGGTGATATCGGTGCCTTCAACCTGCGCAACATGGGTACCGGTAATACGCTGGTACTGCTGAACGGGCGCCGCATGGTGCAGTCGGCCGGTTACCAGACCGAAGAGGTCGGCGGCAGTTTCGTACCTGTCAGCTCGGTCAACTCCAACGAGATCCCGGTCCTGGGTGTTCGGCGGGTCGAAGTCCTGCGTGACGGCGCTTCCGCTATTTACGGCGCCGATGCGGTCGCCGGTGTTGTTAACACCGTGCTGAAAAACAACTTTGAAGGCCTGACCGTCAGAGCCCGCTATGACTGGTACGATAACATTCCACGTAATGATATCCGTGCGAATATTGAATGGGGTCATGATTTCAACGACGGCCGCACCAATGTCAGCCTGTTCGTCGATTATTACCACCGCGACCGGGTCAACTCCCAGGATGATAAAAAGTGGGCCAATTCTGACATGAGGGGGCTGTTGCCGGCCGATTCACCCTGGCTGGTGAACCCCGTCACTGGCGCAGCCGTCACGAGCTTCAGAAATGACAGTATCGATTCGTTGTTCGGCCAGTTTGATATGACCGGCAGTGTCTCCGGTGTCACCGATTCGGCGGGTGAGTTTGAAACCTGGCCGATCGGTGATCCCAATTGCCAGCGCCCGCAGGCCTGGGTTATCAACGATGTCATGTGCGGACTGCCGGACGGCACCGGTAGACTGGCCGATGGCCTGGCCGGTCCCTATCGTTACAACTCAAATGAAAACCGCGACATATCCTCGGACCTCGACCGCTACAATATTTTCCTGTTCATTAATCATGAATTCGAAAATGGCACCGAGGCATATACAGAGGTTTCCTATTACGAAGCCCAGACCAATCTTAACCGTCAGCCTTCAACGATGACCACCGGTGTTGAGTTGCAAGTCGGCGCCCAGAACTATTACAACCCGTTTGGTCCCTGCGGTTCTCCCAACCGTCTACCACCCGAAATTATCGGGGCCAATTTCCCATGTGCCGGCCGGGCTCTGGTGTTTGATTACTACAGCTTCGCCGAGGCAAACAGGCTCGTGGATAATACGGCCAAAACCTGGCGTGTGCTGCAGGGCTTCAGGGGTTCCTGGGGCGATTGGGATTGGGACGGCGCAGTGGTCTGGTCGCAGGCGAAGCGTGATGATATAACCCACAACCGTATATCCAATACGCTGATGCAGGAAGCCCTGAATGACCCGACCCCGGCAGCTTATAACCCGTTCAATGGCGGGGGTCTTACCTCGAACGTCGAAAGGGCTCAGATAGATGTCTATCGTAAGAACGAGACCGAATTGAAAATGGCCGACTTCAAGGTCAGCAAGGGTGAGTTGTTCAACCTGCCCGCAGGCCCGGTTGGTTTTGTCGCCGGCACCGAATGGCGTGAAGAATCGTTCATTGACGACCGCGACCCAAGACTGGATGGCACCATTACGTTCACCAATCTGGATGGTGAAACCTATCCATTTGTTTCTGACGTGATGAACTCCAGCCCGTCGGGTGACAGCAAAGGCAGCAGGAAAACAACCTCACTTTTCGCCGAGTTTGCGGTTCCGGTTTTCAGCACCGTGGATTTGCAACTGGCCGCACGCTATGAACACGCGTCCGATTACGGCTCCTACACGGTACCCAAGGTTGCTATTGGCTGGCGGATATTTGAACCATTGCTGTTCCGCGGGTCCTGGTCCAAGGCCTTCCGTGCACCTAACCTGATCACGGTCAACGAGGACCTGGTCGTGCGTAACAACACGATCGAAAACCAGGTTTGTGCCTACGGTGAAGATTTTGGCGGTGAAGGTGCAGTGGACGAACTGGTCTGCAGTTCCGGGGTTCAACGCCGGGCTGAAGGTAACCAGGATCTGGATCCTGAAAAATCAACCAATACTTCGATCGGCGCGGTATGGGAACCACTCGATGGCCTGATGCTGACACTGGATTTCTGGTCCATCAAAAAGACAGACACGATCGGTCTGTTTGGCGAGGAAAATGCAACCCTGCTGGATCTTTTGCTCCGGCTTGAGGCAGGCACGTCCAATTGTGCCAGCGTTGTGGGTAACCCGGCGATTGGATACGGACCGATTGATCCTGAAGACATCCCGTATTACCTCGCTGCAGGTGTTTGCCCGATCGGTCAGACCGAGTACGTCGAAGACGGTTACCAGAACCTCGACACCCGCACGGTCAAGGGTCACGACATCGGCATCTACTACGCGCTGGACACGGGTTGGGGTTCCTGGGACTTTACAGCCCGCGGCACATTCTATGACAAGTATGAGCAGGAAGCCGGCGGCGCCGCCGCGTTGCTGATCCAGGCAGGTGAAGAGGGTGTTCTGCCCCCCGGATATTTCCCTGAAGGGTTTGCTGACCTGATACGTCAGGACGGTAACCAGCGGAACAAGTACAACTTCAGCCTTTCCTGGAGAAAGGATGCCTGGGGCGCCAATGTCAGTGCCTTCTATCTGAGCGACTTTATCCAGACCTCCCTAACACTGGCCGAAGGCATCAGTTGCGTGGATCAGTGCAAGTGGGTAATACCATCCATGACCACTTACAACGCAAACATCGACTACCGGTTCGACATGTGGAAGAGCGATACGCGGTTGCGTTTTGGTATCAATAACTTTACCAATGAACGCGCGCCGTTGGCGGATCGCTATTTCGCATACTTCGGCGATGCGCATACCGACCTTGGACGCTACTTCTATATCGATCTGAGGATGGGCTTCTGAGTCGTTTAGCCATCTGATCGGCGGGTCCTCCCGCCGATCAATGTATTGAAGAGAAACCTGCGTCCACCCGGACGCAGGTTTTTTTTCGTCTTTGCGGACACCGGGTATTCATCGAGGCTGACCTGTCGGGTACCATGTATTCACACACTTCGTGATTTGACACTGGGGAGTTTTGATGAGCCCAAGATCGTTCCTTGGCTGGTTGGCCGCATTTGTACTTGTTATTGCCGGCTGCGCACCGGCGGCTGAAACCAGGCCGGCGGATACCCCTTCGTTTGATATCGTGCTGGAGGGTGGTTCAGTCTGGAAAGGCTGGGGATCAAGCCCCGACCAACGCGGACGTCGGTATCAGCGGTGACCGCATCACCGCTATCGGTGATCTGTCCGGCTTCAGCGCCAATCAGCGGATTCCGGTGGGTGGGCTTGCAGTGGTGCCGGGCTTTATCGATATCCACAGCCACGCCGTGCGCGGCTCACGAAAATCAAGCGGTTTGTTCAAACATCCGGATGCTGAAAACTACATCCGCCAGGGTGTAACGACGGTCATCGGCGGACCTGACGGTGGCTCTGATCTTTCCATTGCGAAACTACTCAACGATTTTGAAAGCACACCCGCCAGTGTCAATTTTGGAACTTTCATCGGTCACAACACGGTAAGGGAGGCGGTCATGCGCCGCGAGGACCGGGCGCCAACGGCGGCTGAACTCGACGCCATGAAGCAACTGGTCGAGACCGGAATGCTGGAAGGCGCCTACGGTCTGTCATCGGGTTTGAAATATATTCCCGGGGCCTACTCGGAAACCAGCGAGGTGATCGAGTTGGCCCGGGTTGCGGCTGCTTACAAGGGCATCTACATCAGCCATATGCGCGAGGAAGGCATGGACCTGATCAAGAGCGTGCAGGAAACCATCCGCATCGGTGAAGAAGCCGACCTGCCAGCGCAGATAACCCACCACAAGGCCATGGGTGTCGAGACCTGGGGCGCCAGCCTGGAAACACTTGCACTTATCGATGACGCCAATGCTCGCGGTGTGGATGTTTCAAGTGACCAGTACCCCTACGCGGCATCGAGCACCGGTATCAGTGTGCTGTTTCCGGCTTGGAGTCTTGCCGGTACCCGTGAAGTCCAGATGGCGCGGTTGAAAGACCCGGAAACCCGCGCCCGTATCAAGGAGGGTGTTGTCTTTAACTTGATCCACGACCGCGGTGGTGACGATCCTTCCCGGGTTGCCATTGCAGAATGTGAATGGGATACCTCGTTAAACGGTAAGAACTTTGCCGAAATATTGCGGGAGCGGGGGCAGGCGGTGAACATGGAAACCGCGGCCGAACTGGCGATGGAAATCCTTGAAAAAGGCGGTTGCATGGGCGTGTTTCATGCCATGTCCGAAGAGGATGTAACGCGCATCATGCAACACCCGCGCACCATGATCGCATCGGATGGCGGTATCCACGTGCCGGGGGAAGGTGTTCCGCATCCACGCAATTACGGTACTTTCTCCCGGGTGCTGGCACAGTATGTGCGTGATACCGGAATCCTTTCGACCGGCGAGGCCATTTACAAGATGTCAAAAATGCCGGCGCAACGCATTGGTCTGGCCGATCGCGGCCGTATTGAGGTTGGTGCAATGGCGGATATCGCGGTCATCGATCTCGAAACAATTCAGGACCACGCGAGCTTTGAGAGCCCCCACCAGTATGCTACCGGTGTGCAGCACGTGCTGGTCAATGGTGAACTGGTGCTTGAAGAGGGTCAGATGACGGGTAAACGGCCGGGGCGTGCCTTACGTTCCAGGTAGCGGATGGGCAAACATAGCATGAGATCCAGATATTCAACTTCCTCCAAAACCCTGAAGGCAAGAACGATCCTGCTCTCAGCCTGTACGTTTCTGCTGTTGCTTTGCGCAGGTACAGCCTGGCCGCAGACGGCAAGCCCTGCTTCCGGGCTCAAACAGCCTATTATCCGATACGACTCGATACACCATCCCGTCAAGGGCCGCTATGGCATGGTGGTATCCCAAAACAGCCTTGCCAGCATGGTGGGGCAGGGCATACTCGCCAGGGGCGGCAATGCCGTGGATGCTGCCGTTGCCATGGGTTTTGCCCTGGCCGTCACGTTGCCGAGAGCCGGTAACCTCGGCGGCAGTGGTTTTATGCTGGCGCACATGGCGGCAGAACACCAAACCGTTGCATTTGACTACCGTTCGGTTGCGCCACTCACCGCCAGTGTTGAGAAGTTCAGCAAGGCGGACGGTGAACTGGATTGGGACAAACTAACATTTGGCCCGATGGCGGCAGCGGTTCCAGGCACGGTAGCCGGTATGTACCGGGCCTGGCAGCGTTTTGGTTCACTGGCCTGGAAAGACATACTGGAACCGTCTTATCAACTCGCAGCCGGGGGGATTGAAGTCGGGCATGATCTTGCCTATGTGCTGAACCTGGCGGCTGCGGTGCTCGGTCATCATTCCCCGGAATCCGCCCATCTCAAGCAGGATGGTCAGCCCTGGGTCGCAGGTGACAAACTCGTTCAGAAAGAACTGGCCTGGTCTATCGCGCAGATCATGGAGCACGGCGCCGCCGCTTTCTATGAGGGTGAACTGGCGGATCGTATCGTCAAGGCGTTCGCAGAAACCGGCGGAATCATAAGCCGGGAAGACCTGGCGGGCTACACCGTAAAAGAGCGTGTGCCGGTTACAACACAGTACCGCGGCAGGCAGGTTATCTCCATGCCACCGGTCAGCGGCGGTGGGGTGACGCTGATACAGATGCTGAACATGCTGCATTACTTTCCGATGGCAGAGTTTGGCGCGGGTTCAGCCCAAAGCCTGCATACACTGGCAGAGGTGATGAAACGTGCTGCTGCCAACCGTCGCTCCCTGCTGGGTGACCCCGACTTTGTAGAAGTGGACATCGAAACCTACACCAGCAGGGATCTTGCCCGAAAAATGGCCAAAAAGATCAAACCCGGACGCGCAGCCGATGTAAAAACCATCGGGGCTGAGCCGGTTGACCGTTATGAAAGTCATAACACCACCCACTATTCGGTCATGGATAAATACGGCAACGCCGTATCCAACACCTATACGCTGGGTTATTCATTCGGCTCCGGGTTTGTGGCCAGTGGTACCGGGATCTTATTCGATAACCAGATGCGTAATTTCAGTTACCGATCTGACAACAACCATAAGAACGCACTGGAACCGGGTAAACGTATGCTCTCCACCATGACACCCACCATCGTGCTGGATAAGGATGGTAAGGTATTACTGGTAACCGGCACACCCGGTGGTGGTCGTATCATCAACACGGTTTTGCAAATACTGGTCAACGTGATCGACTACAACATGAATGTTGCCGAGGCCACCCATCAGCCACGTATCCAGCAGGGTTGGCAATCCCAGGAGCTCGGTATTGAAACCGGTATGAACCCGGAAGTGATTAACCTGCTCAAAAAAATGGGGCACATGGTGGAGATGCAGCAAACCATCGGCAGCACCCAGTCCATTATGTGGCAGGACGGTATTTTCCAGGGCTCGGCCGACCCCAGGCGTCCCAATGCACTGGCATTGGGTCTGGATCAGCTGCCCGAATCACGACATTAGCAGGACAAACCAGGAGTTTACCATGCGCCGATTCCTTAGCTTAAGCCTGATCCTGACCGGCTTGCTGCCAATGCTTCCAGTCACGCTCAAAGCGGGTGAAATATCTTCCGCCAACCTGGAATATCGGGCCTGGGTCAACGAGATGCGGGAACTTGAGCGCGGGCCGTTTTCACGAATCCGGTGGTTCTGCAAGGATGGTACCGTGTTACCACCCCAGTCATACGCCTGTAGAGATCATGGTGGCGGATACCAACACGGCGAGTGGAGCAAAAAAACTCTGGAACTGCGTCAGCAGGGTTACCTGGTGGCCAATGTGCTGGCCGGACTCGATGCACGCGCATGGGTCGATGATCCCGGTTTCCGCAGCCGCCTTGCTCAGATCCTGATAGAACGTTTCCTGATCGGAGCCGATAATGGCTGGATATTTGGGCAGGCCCTGTTTTACCGCGGTGCGATACAGGAAGAGGATGAGCGGGCTGCCGCGCGCACCCTTTTGATTGAAATGAGTTCGCGCGACTACTGGATCGGGCCCGGATTCACGGCGCTGAGGACCAGCGCCAGATTACTTCCGCATGGTACTAGCAGTGCCTCGGTTCAGAAAGTGCGCCAGGTGTCCGCTTCGCTATCAGATCAGGACAACGGGTTCAAACCGCTGCGGGCCAAGATTCACGGTACACCGGGTGCCGAGGATGCGGCCAGTGTCCGCCAGTATGCGGCCGGGCTGGCGACCGAAGCACAGCGAGGCCCCTACCTGGAGCTTGCTGATGAGATTGACGCAATTTACCAGGCTGCACCACTGGAAACTGAGCTTGACAATCGGGCAGAGGCCTACACTGCTGCCCCCTGGTTACAGGAGATGCTCAGAGCATCGGCCCGGTCGCTGCGTAATGGGGGTCCCGGTGCTTCGAGGTACATCACGACCAGCCAGTTGCTGGCCGATTTGCGCGAGGCATTGCCGCAAATCAAGTCACCTGCAGTGCGGCTGGATATCCTGGATCTTAGCTTGCGTGTGGAAGTTGAAAATTTCAGTGAGGCATCAGTTCTACGGTCTGAGTTGGGCAGCGCAAGCCGCCGGCAGATGGCGGGTTATCTTAAGTCGGCCGGAGTGGCGGCGTATGGCACCGGTGTGATCAATGCGCGCCTGCTCGAGGAAATGAAAGAAACACTGGACTCCCTGGCGGTGAACGAGGTTGGCCTGGACACCTATATGCGTCAGCTCGGTTATCTTGGACGTGCGCCCGGTTGGGGAACCCAGGCTTTACGGATGCACTTTTCCGAGGATATGGACAAACTGGCGCAAATCGAGCCACTGGCCCAGTTGTTTATCCAGGATCAGCTGCGCGGGAGTTCCCTGTTGTTTTTCTCGAACGTGCTCAATGTTTTGTTACGCGACGCGAACCAGCTTGCGGGTGTAAAGCATCATTTGTTTGAAGAGGATATCGGTGTCGGATTCATCGCGTTGAACCCGGGCCTGGCGCGGGGAACACTGCATGTCGAACCGGATTTGAGCGCGCTGGAAAACTTCAGCTCCGATGGTATCTACCTGCTGCCTGAAACGGTGGCCGAACTGCCGCCGGTGGCCGGTATATTGACAGGGGGTGAAGGAAACCCGCTGTCACATGTCCAGTTGCTGGCGCGTAACCTCGGTATTCCGAATGTGACCGTCGATAACGAGGTGATCGATAAATTATCAAAACACGACGGTGAGCAGGTGGTGATGGCCGTCAGCAAGTCAGGCCTGGTCGAAATCTCCCCGTGGTCGGACCGATGGAAAGAGGTGTTTGTCGAAGCAGATACCACGCGGGGTGTTCTGATCACGCCGGATCTCGAAAAGCTCGACCTGTCGGTACGTACGCCACTGCAGCTGGATGACCTCAGGGCCGATGACTCGGGCCGCACCGTTGGCCCCAAGGCCGCGAAACTCGGTGAACTGCGCGCCCGTTACCCGGGTCATGTTTCCCGCGGTGTGGCGATACCGTTCGGTGTTTTCAGGCAGGAGGTCTTTGAACAACCTTATCCGGATGGCGACGGCAGTGTGTTCGAGTGGATGCGTGAAAGCTACGCAAAACTGGCCTCGATTCCGCCGGACGGTCCGAAACGCGCTAAAAAGACAGAAGCTTTTCGGGAGGAACTTTACAACATCGTTGTCAATACGAAGTTGAGCCCGGCATTCCAGGAATCGCTTCGCCTGGCATTGGAGACCACCTTCGGTACAGATGATCCGCCCGGGGTTTTTGTCCGATCGGATACCAATGTGGAGGACCTGGCCGGGTTCACCGGTGCAGGCCTGAACCTGACCCTGCCAAATGTGGTGGGTTACGGCAATCTTCTCAAAGCCATCCCGAGGGTATGGGCTTCACCTTTTACCGCGCGTGCATTCGCCTGGCGCCAGTCGCTCATGACTCAACCGGAGCATGTTTATACTTCTATACTGCTGCTTGAATCCGTGGCATCAGATAAATCCGGTGTGCTGGTGACACAGGATATCGATAGCGGTGACCGGGGTATCGTCTCGGTGGCGGTGAACGAGGGCCTGGGGGGTGCGGTTGACGGACAGGCTGCGGAATCCCTGCGTATCCCGCTGGATGGTTCAGCCGTGCAGGTACTGGCGACTGCGACCGCTCCGTGGCGGAGGGTGCCGGATCCGGATGGTGGGCTCATATTGCTGCCCGGCAGTGGCAGTGATACCGTGCTGCAAGCAGCTGAAATCGAACAGCTCATTGATTTTACCCAGCATCTTGCCAGAGAAGTTCCCCGCCATTACGGATGACGAGGGGAACACCGCCCCGGCCGATGTCGAGTTCGGTTTTGTGAACGGTGATTTGCGCCTGTTTCAGATACGCCCGTTTCTGGACAGTAAAATGGCAAGAGGTATCAGCTACCTGCAACAGATGGATGTTCAGTTGAAGAATACCGCTTCGGTAATCGTAAACATGAATGGAGTGCCCGGATTATGAAAACCGTTAAACACACGAGCATATCGGTGATGGTCCTGGCCCTTTTGATTGCAACGGGTGCACTGATGGCCTATCCCATTGATGGCTACAAGGAAACCGGCATCCGTCGTGTTGAGGGTGCCCGCCTCGCGAATGAAGGTCTGGCGATTGGTGGTTTTCAGTTGCCTGGCGCATTGCTGACGACCGAACAGGTGGATTTGAGGTTAAAGGGCAAGGGCGTGTCGATTCCACCCGCTGACCCCGCATTTACAGCTCAGATCAAGGAATTGCTAGGCGAGGATGCTGACAGCTACGGTATTGCTGTGCTGGATATCACCGATCCGGACCATCCGCGTTATGCCGAGCACCACGCCGATTTCAGTCAGAATGTCGGCAGCGTAGGCAAATTGCTGGTTGCGCTTGGTGTGTTCCAGGCATTGGCCGACACCTGGCCGGATGACATCGAGCGCAGGAAGGCGGTACTTCGCGACAGCATGATCACGGCGGACGATTTTTCGCGCTCCGACCATCACACCATCCGGATTTTCAACGTGGAGACAAGGGAGTTGATACGCCGCCCTATGGAAGTGGGCGACATGGGTTCGCTCTGGGAATACCTGGACTGGATGCTTTCCGTCAGCTCGAATTCGGCGGCGGCAATGGTCCAGCGGGACGCCATGCTGCTAAGGCATTTTGGAAAGGAATACCCGGTATCAGAAGAGAGTATAAAGACGTTTTTTTCCACCACACCGGCGGGTGACCTGACCCGGCTGTTCCAGAAAACCTTCTGGGAACCCGAGACCCGTAACGGATTGTCGCTGGACAAAATCCGCCAGGGGAGTTTTTTTACCTACCGGGGCAAGGCGCACGTCAACGGGGGTGGCAACAGTTACGCAAGCGCACGTTCCCTGATGGAATTCCTGTTAAAGATGGAAGAAGGCAAGTTGGTGGATGAGTGGAGCAGCCAGGAGCTGAAAAGGCTGCTCTACATGACCGAACGGCGTGTGCGTTACGCCTCTTCACCTGAGTTGAATGAAGCTGCGGTTTATTTCAAATCGGGTTCGCTTTACAAGTGCAAGCCAGAAGAGGGTTTCCAGTGTACCAAGTACCACGGCAATGTCGTCAATTACATGAATTCCGCTGCTATCGTTGAGCAGGAAATCAATGGTGTGAAACTGCACTACATGGTGGTCGTGTTATCAAACGTCCTGCGGCGGAATTCAGCAGAAGTCCACCAGGCTATGGGAACTGAAATTCACAGGCTGCTTAAAAACGAATACGCAAACGGAGTGCCCTGAAACAGGGATCAGTGCAGTTTTGAGTTATAGGCAACCGCCAGTTCGTGCAGGGGTGCGGCCAGTTGTTCGAGCCAGACAGAGCCTTTCGGGTTATGCGTGAGAGCAACAATGATATAGGCGAGTCCCTCACCACGCACCAGTGCGCTGTCCGCGTGGTAAGCTCTCCAGGTGCCTGATTTTCTGAATATTTCAAGACCGGGGTAGGCTTTAAGACCTTTTACAAATTTGTGCGACAAGCCCGGATTGGAGAGCGCCTCCAGCATCATTTGTGTCCGTTTCGGGCTGACCAGTGAGCCATTTTGCAACTTGTAGTAAAAACGTGCCGTCTGGAATGCCGTTGCGCCATGTGACAAGGTTAGCCAGCGGGTCGCGGTGGTAAGCGGTGCCCGGGGCATAATCCTTACCCACCCACAGACCGCCGTTGCCTTTCTCGTCGTAAAATTTATACTCGGGTGACTGCAGGATATCCAGCAGGTCTTCACGGCCCACGCGGGCGAGAACATTGGTTGCGCAGGAATTGCAAGAATAACGGATCATATTATCCAGATCCGTTTGTAACTCGTCGTCCAGCACCAAACGGCCTTCATCGATTTCAACGGCGGCACCCAGCAATATAGCAATTTTCGGCAGGCTGGCAGCGTACAGCATGTTGCGGCCGTTCAGTTCTGCGAGATGGGGTTTGTCGGGGTCTGTGACGATCGCCAGGACCACGGCGAGTTCCTTGGTCCGCACTGCGGTCGTGAGATTCTGCTGGCTGATGAGCGTTTCAAGCTCTTTTTGCAGTTGCGCGTCCCCGGCATTATCCAGCAATTGAAACTGCTCTGCCGCCATGCCTGAACCGCACACGAGAAACCAGCACGCGAACAAAGCGAATTTAAAAGAGTTCATATAGATTATTGATATTTAGGTGAGTTACAGAATCCAATGTGTTATCCAGATGGCGAATGACGTCTGAATACGGACTACTCTTCCGGAGCGATGGTTAGCTTAAGGCCTTCATGTTTCGGCTGCAACTGAATTTGACAACTCAGACGTGAGTTGCTCGCTGCGCTATCGAATACATCGAGCAGGTCCTGCTCATCCGAATCAGCCGGTGAAAATTTGCCCACCCAGTCCCCATCGAGGTATACGTGGCAGGTGCCGCAGGAGCACAATCCACCACAGATAGCCGGCACGCCCCACTCGTGTTCGCGCAGAGCTTCCATCAGGCTGTCCCCTTCACGGGCTTCAATTTCATGGACCTGGCCATCCAGGTCTTTTACAAGAATATTGATCAAAATAAATCCTCTCTAAACAGTTTTTCCAGGTAACCACCAATTTTTTCCGGGGGGATTATATTTGTTTATGTACCGGAATGGGGGTAAATTGCCTGAAAAATTTCTAATCTCAAGGAAGTCAGTATGCGGTCCGCAGACGGGAACCCGGCCAACGTCGTTTCAGAAACAGTCCGCAAATTTGCGGATGTTCCCGGCGGCCTGCTGCCGTTATTGCATGAAATCCAGGCAGCGCTGGGTTGTATACCCGGATCGCAGGTGGCGGCCATTGCTGCCGGCATGGGGCTTTCGAGGGCGGAGGTGCACGGCGTTATCAGTTTTTACCACGATTTCCACAATCAACCCAGGGGCCGGAAAACCATCCACCTGTGCCGCGCCGAGGCCTGCCAGGCGATGGGTTCGCGCAGGTTGGAAGCGCATGCTAAAGCCCGCTTGGGTATTGATTATGGCGGTACGACCAGTGATGGCCGGTTTTCACTGGAACCGGTGTATTGCCTTGGCAACTGTGCCTGTTCGCCATCAGTGCGCATCGGTGACGAGGTGTATGCACGGGTCGATCCAGACCGTTTCGATGAACTACTGGATTCGTTGTGAGCATGGCCAGAATATTTATCCCTGCAGATACCACGGCCTGTGCACTGGGCGCAGATGCGGTCGCCGCCGAAGTGGTATCGCAGGCTCAAAACCGCGGGCTGGATGTTGAAGTGATACGTAACGGTTCACGTGGCGCATTCTGGCTCGAACCACTGCTGGAAGTCGAAAATGACGGGCAGCGTT
Source organism: uncultured Gammaproteobacteria bacterium (assembly GCA_963704855.1). GTDB lineage: Bacteria > Pseudomonadota > Gammaproteobacteria > Xanthomonadales > SZUA-36 > SZUA-36. The sequence goes on along the minus strand of CAVPHY010000002.1, from coordinate 681,019 downwards.
ACGCCTTTGGACCAGTGAGTCCGGGTGATGTAGCCGGTTTATTCGAGGCCGGCTTTCCCGGCTTGAATCAGCATCCTCTTTCGTTGGGCAGGGTGGATGACATCGAATGGCTGTCCCGCCAGGACCGGCTGACTTTTAAGCGCGCGGGTATCACCGATCCGCTGAGCCTGGATGACTACAAACGACACGGTGGCTTCGAGGGTCTCAAAAATGCCCTGGCAATGTCACCTGAAAACATTGTCGAAGCGGTCACCGCGTCCGGTTTGCGTGGCCGTGGCGGGGCGGCCTTTCCAGCCGGGATTAAATGGCGCACGGTGCTGAGTACCCCGGCGGATCAGAAATATGTAACGGCGAATGCGGATGAAGGTGATTCCGGTACCTTTGCCGACCGTCTGCTGATGGAGGCCGATCCGTTCCAGTTGATCGAGGGTATGACGATTTGCGCGCTGGCCGTCGGTGCGCGCGAGGGCTACATCTACCTGCGCTCCGAATACCCGAAAGCACTGCGGGTTCTAAAACAGGCCATCGTAACGGCGGAGGCTGCCGGCTTGCTGGGTAACGATATCTGCGGCAGCGGGCGGAGTTTCCGCATACAGATCCGGGTCGGCGCGGGTGCATATATCTGCGGTGAAGAAACCTCCATGCTCGAAAGCCTGGAGGGCAAGCGCGGCCTGGTCCGCTTCAAACCCCCATTGCCGGCCATCGAAGGCCTGTTCGGCAAACCCACGGTGGTCAACAACGTCCTGACGCTGGCTGCCGTTTCCACGGTGATGGCGAAGGGCGCGGCCTATTACCGGGATTACGGTACGGGCCGCTCACGCGGAACCCTGGCCGTGCAACTGGCGGGTAACATTCGCCGTGGCGGCCTGGTCGAGGTGCCGTTTGGTGCGAGCCTGCGTGAACTGGTCGAAGGTTTCGGCGGCGGCACCGCCACTGGCCGTCCTGTGCGTGCGATACAGGTCGGTGGACCCCTGGGTGCGTATCTGCCGGAATCGCAATGGGATACCCCGCTGGATTACGAAGCATTTGCCGATGTTGGTGCGATGCTCGGCCACGGTGGGGTGGTGGTTTTCGATGACCGTGTCGATATGCTGGAGCAGGCCCGCTTCGCCATGGAGTTCTGCGCGGTCGAATCCTGCGGCAAATGTACGCCCTGCCGTATCGGCTCGGTTCGGGGTGTGGAAATTATTGATAAGATAGGTAAAAACGAGAACAGGGTGGCTAATCTTGAATTGCTGGAAGCCTTATGTGAAACCATGGATGCCGGATCGCTGTGCGCGATGGGTGGTCTGACGCCGATGCCGGTGCGCAGCGCAGTGAAGTATTTTCCGAAGGACTTTGAAAGTCGCGGCGAAACAGGCTTTGAAGGGTAAAGACATGGCTGAACTGCACACACCGCTGGACGATCTGGGCACACCACCGCCACGGTCTGCCGGCGCGCAGGTATGCCTGCAGATCGATGGCCAGCAGGTCAGGGTCGATGCGGGCAGTTCGGTGATGCGCGCCGCGGCCCTGGCGGGTATCAATGTGCCCAAACTGTGCGCAACTGACAGTCTCGATGCCTTTGGTTCCTGCCGTATGTGCCTGGTCGAAATCGAGGGCCGTAAAGGTATGCCTGCATCGTGCACCACGCTCGTGGAAGAGGGCATGGTGGTGAGTACGCGCTCCGGCAAACTCGAAAAAGTGCGCAGGAACGTTCTCGAATTGTATATTTCCGACCACCCGCTGGATTGCGTAAGCTGCCCGACCAACGGCGATTGTGAGTTGCAGGATGTGGCGCAGGACCTGGGTGTCGAAGACAGCCGCTATGGGTTGACCGGCCGCAATCACCTAGCACGCTGTGAAAGACGAATCCAACCCGTATTTCACCTTTGACCCGTCGATGTGCATCGTCTGTTACCGCTGTGTGCGTGCCTGTGATGATATCCAGGGCACGTTTGCACTGACGGTGGATGGCCGCGGTTTTGAGTCGAAGATCACCGCCGGGCAGATGGAATCCTTCATGGAATCCGAGTGTGTTTCCTGCGGCGCCTGTGTCAACAGCTGCCCGACGGCGGCGCTGGAGGAGAAATCCGTTATCGAGTTGGGTTTGCCTTCGATGAGCACCGTCACGACCTGTGCTTATTGTGGGGTCGGCTGTGCTTTCAAGGTCGAGACGCGCGGTGATGAAGTCGTACGCATGACACCCTACAAGGACGGCAAGGCCAATGAAGGCCACGCCTGTGTCAAGGGACGTTTTGCTTTTGGCTATTCCAGCCACAGGGACCGCATCACCACACCAATGATCCGTGACAGCATCGATGAACCCTGGCGTGAGGTCAGCTGGCAGCAGGCCATTGAATACACCGCCCGGCGTTTCAGGGAAATCCAGGCCAGCTACGGCAGGGACAGCATCGGTGGTATCACGAGTTCACGCTGCAGCAACGAGGAAACCTACCTCGTGCAGAAACTGGTGCGCGCCGGTTTTGGCAATAACAATGTCGATACCTGCGCACGCGTCTGTCATTCACCCACCGGCTACGGTTTAAAGACCACGCTGGGTGAATCCGCCGGCACCCAGGCGTTTGATTCGGTCGCGAAAGCCGATGTCGTGATGCTGATCGGCGCCAACCCGACCGATGCGCACCCGGTTTTCGCCTCACGTCTGAAGCGCCGTCTTCGTGAAGGCGCGCAACTGATCGTGGTTGATCCGCGCAAAACCGAACTGGTGGATGGCCCGCATGTCCGTGCGGCCCATCACCTGCAGTTGTTGCCGGGCAGTAACGTGGCTTTTGTCAATGCCATGGCGCACGTGATTGTCACCGAAGGCCTCGCAGACGAGACCTTTATCCGTGAGCGTTGTGAAATCGATGCCTGGCAACACTGGTCGGATTTCATCCGCGGCGAGGAAAACTCACCCGAACACCTGCAGGCGGTGACCGGTATTCCTGCAACGGAACTACGCGCAGCAGCACGGCTGTTTGCCAATGCCGGCAATGCGGCCATTTACTATGGCCTGGGTGTCACCGAGCACAGCCAGGGTTCGACCACCGTCATGGGCATCGCGAACCTGGCGATGGCGACCGGCAACCTCGGCCGTGAAGGTGTGGGTGTTAACCCCTTGCGTGGTCAGAACAATGTGCAGGGTTCATGCGACATGGGCTCCTTCCCGCATGAATTGCCCGGTTACCGGCATGTTTCCGACCCGGTAGTGCGTGGGCTTTTTGAAAACGAGTGGCAGGTGAAATTGCAAGCGGAGCCCGGCTTGCGTATCCCGAACATGTTTGACGCCGCCATCTGTGGTGACTTCAAGGGGCTGTATTGCCAGGGTGAGGATATCGCCCAGTCCGACCCCAATACACATCACGTTGAAACGGCGCTGAAGGCGCTTGAATGCCTGGTTGTCCAGGATATATTTTTGAATGAGACCGCACGCTTCGCCCACGTGTTTTTACCGGGTTCGACCTTTCTTGAGAAGAACGGCACCTTCACCAATGCCGAGCGCCGCATTTCCCGGGTGCGCAAGGTTCTGCCGTCAAAAAGTGGTAAAGAGGACTGGGAAATTACCGTTGACCTTGCCAATGCGCTGGGTTACCCGATGAAGTATTCCCATCCATCTGAAATCATGGACGAGATTGCACGTCTGACACCCACTTTCAGCGGTGTGAATTACGCAAAGCTGGATGAACTGGGCAGTATTCAATGGCCCTGTAACGAGGCGGCCCCTGATGGCACACCCACCATGCACGTTGGCGAATTTGTGCGCGGCAAGGGCTATTTTGCGATTACCGGTTTCGTGCCGACCTCCGAGCGCTCGACACGTAAATACCCATTGCTGCTGACCACCGGCAGAATCCTCAGCCAGTACAACGTCGGTGCGCAGACACGGCGAACGAAAAACACGGCGTGGGCGGATCAGGATCTACTGGAAATCCACCCGGTGGACGCCGAAGACCGGGGTATCAACAGCGGTGACTGGGTCGGTATCCAGAGCCGCGCCGGTGATACGGTGTTACGCGCCGTGGTAACCGAAAAGGTGCAACCGGGCGTGGTCTATACCACCTTTCATTTCCCGCTAACCGGCGCCAATATTGTCACCACCGAAAATTCTGACTGGGCCACCAATTGCCCTGAATACAAGGTGACCGCGGTACAGGCGACACGTGTCACGCAGCCCTCCGAATGGCAGAAACAGCAGGAACAGTTCAACCGGCAACAAAAGGCATTCCTGGATAAGGCACGTGAATCAGGTGCCTGAAGTGGTCAAACTGTAATGTCGATTTCACGCCAGGTTCCGGTAATTTACTGGCAAAAAGGTGATACCAGCTGCCGTGATGATGAAGTGGCAGCAGAGGTGCCGCTTGCACTGACCTATAACAAACGCTCCCACGTCGTCATGATGGTCACGCCAACGGCGCTCGAGGATTTCGCCATCGGCTTCAGCCTGACCGAGGGTATTATCCGGCAGCCGTCGGATATTCTGGATATTGCTGTCATAGAACGCGAGAACGGTCTGGAAGCGGCCATGACGGTTTCTGAAGAGTGTTTCGGTCTGCTTTCCAGCCAGCGCCGCAACCTGGTCGGGCGCACCGGTTGTGGTCTGTGCGGCGCAGAATCGCTCGACCAGGCCATGCGCAAACCGGCGGTCGTAGGCAGTGGTGTATCCGTGAACGCAGCAGCTTTGCAGACGGCAGTACTGTCGTTGAATGCGCACCAGCCATTACAGGTTGTTACCGGTGCAGTGCACGGCGCCGCATGGTGCGGTATCGATGGTGAAATACTGGCCGCGCGTGAGGATGTTGGTCGCCACAATGCCCTGGACAAGCTGATCGGCTTTCTTGCACGGACCGGTTTTGATCCGGTAAGCGGTTTTGTGCTGGTATCCAGCCGTGCCAGTTATGAAATGGTGTACAAGGCCGCAGCGGTCGGTATGCAAATCCTGGTGTCGGTCTCCGCACCCACGACACTGGCCATTGATTTTGCCCACCGCAGTGGTATCACACTGGTTGGTTTTGCGCGACCGGGACGGCACAATGTCTATACGTTCGAAAGCCGGGTCAGCGATGTCTGATCGCCCGTTTGTGGAGTTATAAAATGGCAAGTTCCGAGACAGCCCACCTGGTATCGATGGCAAATGATATTGCCGCCAACCTCAGCTTCCAGGGTGATGCCGCCGAGAAAATTGCCGACCATATCAACCGGTTCTGGGCGCCCCGCATGCGCAGACTGTTACTCGAACACGCTGCCGAAGGTGGCCAGGGCTTGAGCGATGCGCTGTTGCCCGCCCTGCACAAACTACGGCAGTAACCGTGATGGCTAAACCGGCCGGTGTCATTCTCGCGGGTGGTCGCTCCAGCCGCATGGGTGTCAACCGCAAGGCGCTGCTTGAACTCAATGGCCGGCCCCTGCTGAGATATGTCATGGACTGCCTGGAAGCACACCTCGACCCGCTGCTGCTCAGCTGCGAAAGTGAAACCACGGATTTTGAGAGTTTCGGTTTGGCGATCGTGGCCGACCTGTTACCGGATTATCGCGGGCCATTGACGGGTTTGTACTCAGCGCTTCAATACCTCGAGGATAAGGGCCACAACGGTGGGCTGGTCCTGTGCCCCTGCGACGCTCCCTTCATTCCTGGCAACCTGGTACAGGTTTTGCTGGATGCGGATCAGGGTGAAGAAAAACCGGTGATCGCCATTTCCTTCCAGGGGGTGTTGCAACCCACTTTTTCCCTGTGGCAGAGCCATCATCTGCCGGCAGTCCGGCAGGCGGTGGTCGGCGAGGGCCGGGGTGGTCTGAAACACCTGCTGACCTCTTTGCCACACAAGACCGTGGAATGGGCGGAAGTCGAGCCGTCACCTTTTTTTAATGTCAACACACCGGACGAACTCAAAACTGCCGCAGTATGGCTTGACCGCATGCACACATAGAACGATCATGAAAGGCTGTTTGGGTCCATTTGAAAAGGTACGGAACATTGCACATAGACGCCGAGTTTATCCCCTTGAATATCGCCATCCTGACGCTGTCGGATTCACGCACGTTTGAAAACGACACATCCGGCCAGGCACTCGTAGATTCCCTGCAAGCCGCCGGTCACAAACTTGCCGCGCGGGAATTGTGCAAGGATGAAATCTACACAAGCCGGGCGATTGTCTCTGCCTGGATTGCCGATCCGGGTATCGATGTCATTATTTCAACCGGCGGTACCGGTTTAACCCGGCGCGATTCTACACCCGAGGCATTGAAACCCCTGTTCGATCAGAATATTGAGGGCTTCGGCGAGCTATTCCGCCAGCTTTCCTTCGATGAAATCGGCTCATCCACTATCCAGTCGCGGGCGCTCGCCGGTCTCGCCAACCAGACCCTGGTTTTCTGTTTGCCCGGTTCGACCGGCGCCTGCCGTACCGGCTGGAACCGGATACTGAAAGAGCAACTCGACAGCAGTCACCGGCCCTGTAACTTTGCCGCGCAGACACGTTCGGGTGCAAAACTGCCATGAGTATGATCACCGTTCGTGAGGCACATGAACGACTGCGCAGTAATAACCGCGTCCGGGTTGCTGATGAAAGCGTCGACCTGAAAGCCTGCCTGGGACGTGTGCTTGCTGCCGATGTTGTGTCCTCTATCGATGTTCCCCCGGCGGATAACAGCGCGATGGATGGTTATGCCCTGCGCCGTGCGGATTGGGCCGGAGCGGATCATGCACTGGAAATCAGCCAGAGAATAACGGCCGGTAAGGCACCGGCGCCACTCGAAAAAGGTACTGTCGCACGTATATTCACCGGTGCCGAGACACCCGCCGGTGCGGATGCCGTGGTGATGCAGGAAAAGTGCAGGGCGGACGGAAACCGCGTGTACATGGAGAGCGTCGGCGAAACCGGCGCCAACATACGGCCAAGAGGCCAGGATATCCGGAAAGGCGCTACGGTGCTGCAGACAGGCCATCGCCTGCGCGCACAGGATCTCGGCTTGATTGCGTCATTGGGTATTGCGCGTGTTGATGTCAGGCGCCGTTTGCGAGTCGCCATCATTTCAACCGGTGAAGAACTGGTAGAACCGGGTGATGCGCTCAAACCGGGACAGATTTACAACTCCAACCGCTACATGCTGCAAGCCCTGATCGAAGGCTGGGGTTTCGAGGCGGTGGATTTTGGTATCACGGCGGATGATCCGCAGATCATCAGCGGTATCCTGTCCGAAGCCAGCCGCGAAGCCGATGCCATCGTGACAACGGGTGGCGTTTCAGTGGGTGAGGAGGATCACGTCAAAGCGGTGGTTGAATCGCTTGGCCATATCGATCTCTGGCGTGTGGCGATCAAACCCGGCAAGCCTTTTGCTTTTGGTGATGTTTTGGGAACGCCGTTTCTGGGTTTGCCCGGCAACCCGGTTTCCGCTTTTGTCACGGCACTGGTCATCGCGCGCCCGTTTTTGTTCGACTGCCAGGGTGTCAGTCATCCCGAAATCGTTCCGCTGAGGGAAACGGCGTTATTTGATAAAAAGGGCAGCTTTCGTGAGGAGTATCTGCGTGTACGCTCGACGGCCGACGGCGTCGAGATGTTTGAGAAACAAAGCAGTGGTGTGCTTTACTCGACCTCCTGGGGCGACGGCTTTGTCGTGCAAAAACCCGATGAGGATATTCAAAAGGGTGACCGTGTAGATGTGATTCCATTCGTGTTGTTTAACTAACCCGGCTAAATCAGGTGCAAACATGAAATCGATATTTGACAGGCTGCCCGATGGCCTGGTCCTTCTTGACGGCGGTATGGGCCAGGAACTGATCAACCGCAAGGTATCGGGGCAGGGTGCATTGTGGTCCGCAAAAGCCCTGTTCGAAAACCCGGCAGCCGTACAAGCCGTGCACGAGGATTATATCCGCGCCGGTGCCGATGTCATCACCACCAACTCTTACGCCTGCATACGTAATAATTTTCAACCGGAAGGCCTGCTGCATCGTCTCGGTGAGATGAACGAACTGGCTGCCATGCTGGCGCGACGGGCGCGGGACAAAGTTGGCAGGAACGTTCTGATCGCAGGCTCCATGGGACCGCAAAATGGCAGCTACCGCCCTGACCTGGTGGGTTCGTATGACGATACCGAGGCGCTTTACCGTGAGCAGGCCGGGTTTTTGGCGCCACATGTCGATCTGTTTATCTGTGAAACGATGTCCTGCATCAGGGAAGCACGCGCCGCGGCAGTTGCGGCAGCCTCCACCGGAAAGCCGGTCTGGTTATCCTGGTCGCTAGAGGATTCCGGTGAAGCAAAGCTGCGTAGTGGTGAATCCCTCGCTGCTGCCTGGGATGATCTTGATGGTCTGGATGTCAGCGCGGTACTGCTTAACTGTTCACCACCGGAAGCCATCAGCAAGGTGTTACCGCAACTGGTTTCGCTGAGTGATATCCCCGTCGGCGCCTACGCCAACGCGTTCACACCGATACCTGAAAAGTGGGATTTCCATGGCGATGCATCCATCCCGCCATCAAGAACCGACATCACTCCCCAAGCCTATGCAGAACATGCCGCCAACTGGCTGGCGGCAGGCGCGCGGATCATCGGCGGGTGTTGCGAAGTTGGGCCCGCACATATTGAGCAATTGAATAAGCTCAGGAATACTGCTTGAAACAACTAGACAACGGTATTCAGGTAATCCTGTGCAGCACTGGATGAATAAAAGCTACCGAGACGTCGTCGAATAAGTCCTTCGAGCTGGCCACTGCGTTTCAGGGTATTGAGTGCCCGGGGCGCAAAAGCGCCGGCTTCAACAATTATCTGCTGCTGTGTGATCTCGAAGTTATCGAGCAGGATTCCAAGCTTATGGTTTCCATACTTTTTGAAGAAGAAGTCCACCATCAAGTCACACGCGTTACGGAAGTAAGGTGTTTCACGAAACTGGAGCCAGAACTCAAAACCCGACAGTACAAGACCCCGGACGTTATCACCGTCTATGCCAGCCTGTAATTCGCCCAGGGTTTCATCATCCAACATTTCAAGAAAGTCCATTGCCGAGGATTTAATATCTTCCACGGGTAACGATTCGGTCAAAAAAAGTTTGCTTTCACCCAATAGGAAATTCAGGTTGTTTGAAATGTAGGTTTTTACGCTATCCTCAACCGCGCCACTCAGTTTTGGTGCGGTAAAGTTAACGACACGCTGACTCATTCTCAATAGGGAAGTTACGCCGGGAACATTTTTGCTGACAATGTTATGTTCGTAAATGTAATTGATGATCGCCTGGTAAAGCACCCCTGAAATAAGGCCCTTATAGATTGGCAGGTCTATGATTCGCGCCAGGAATTCCCTGTGAGGTTGTTCCAGATCAAGCATCTCATCGACGAACGCTTCATATATGCCGTTGCTGATTATTTCACTTAAATGCGTGTTTTTAAGTTTTTGGGAGTCAACAAAACAGGCAGTGGCTGCCACTACTGTTTCAACAACTGCGTCCGGAATCTCCCGCTTGATCACATTCCTTTTGATCACCGCTTTAATGGTTTTGGCTGTGACCAGTTGATTCAGTTTAATCGATCTCAGCCAGTCAAGAATTGTTTCAGATTCCTCAGTCAGCCAACTCATAAAAGAGGCTTCATCAAATGTGGCCAGTTCATGTTGCAGGTGGAGGGTCAGCAGTTGTTGGCTTATTTCCTCTGCGCTGGAGGGAGTGTTTGCAGTAGTGGTCACTTCAGCAAGCTTGGCTTCTTGGGTAATTGACGAAGCCCCCTCCATGCCAGCGCTGTGATATGACTGGCAACGTTTTCCACCGATGGTGGTTTGTCAACTTCCGTCCACCACTGACCAACGAAGGCGACCATGCCGACAAGCGCGTGAGCGTAAATAGGTGCCGATTTCGGGTCATAGCCCGCCTCCCGGAACTGCTCTGTGAAAACACCACCGATACGATCCGCCAGTTCGTACATCAAGGCCGGCATACTGCCATTAAGTTGCTGTTGGGGAGCGTCACGAAGCAGAACTGCGAAACCCTGTGGACGTTCCCTCACGTAAGTAAGGTAGGCGAGTGTTGCCTTCTCGAGGCGTGAACGCGGTGATCCGGATGTTACAGCTTCAGCGATTCGGTTCAGGATGTGTTCCATTTCACGATCGACCACTACGGCGTAAAGACCTTCCTTGCCACCAAAGTGATCATACAGGATAGGTTTTGAGACTTTTGCGCGTGTGGCAATTTCTTCAACCGAGGTCGCCCCATAACCGCGTTCTGCGAAAACCTCGCGTCCGATGTCGATCAGTTGGGCGCGTCGCGCTGCCGCTGTCAGTCTTCCTGAGGGTTTGTTCTTTTTCTGCATGTGGATAATCTTACTACGGCAGGGTAACTTACACAATAGTAGGTTACGGTAGCGTAACCGTATTTCCCCAATGAGTTCCGGAGCGAAGCAGTGACGTAATCAGAGAAGTGATAAACATGGCTGTACCTGGCAAGATGGCAAGGTAACAACCCCGCAGAGGTTAAAACAGACCTGTCAACATTACACTGATGGCGGTTGGCGGGGAATATCTCTAGACAGCCTGAGGGCTCCGGCGCACAATATCTTGAGGCTAGCCAGACAAAAAGGCGCCCGACACCAGTTCGGGGTTTGAGCAAATGGGTTGAGTCGCCATCACCTGGGAAAATAATGTTGAGACGCTTCATTGTTGTCGGCATTACCGCGATATTTCTCTTATTCGCTTCGGCTAACGCTGACCCGAATAAAACCATCCATATCGAAATCATCGGTGCAGGAAATTTTGAGGTCATCTACCACCGGGCATTATCAAACGCCATCGGCGCAGCCATCGGTGGGGCAATCGGCGCAGGTATCCAGTCGAGCGTGGAGGCCAGCAAGGACGGGGACAAGGTAAAGGAACTGAGCCCGCTAATAAAAAAAGATACCTGGAAGACCCGGTTTCTCGACACCCTCAATGACACACTTGAAGCGGAGGGCTTCGACGCTGTCTGGGTCGAAAATACGCGTGATATCGGTGATGGTGTCGTTCTCAATATTTACCCTGAAAGCTACGGCTACCGGATGGTCGATACCACCACGCGAATGGTTTCTGCTTACGTTGAGTTCAAAGCGGGGTTTTCAGCTAAAAATGAGAAAAACGCAAAGGACATGGAAAAAGTAACTTACTACATTACCAACAGGGATCAATACCCCTACGAAAAATTGTTGGAAGAAAATTCACCCGTTAATTCGGACCTGGAAGTGGTCCTGGAAAAAGCAGCAAGGCGACTTGCAAATAAGATCATCTACAGTTTGAAGGAGTGAATGCTGTGAAAAAGCTATTTGTGTTGATGGTGATTTTGCTGCTGCAGGCCTGTGCCCTTACCGATTCGACCCTCCAGGTTGAACACGATCCGGCGGTCAACATCACCGGCCCCATCAGCGAGGCCGGGGGTATCGCCTTCTCGGCACCGCAACTGGAGGATGCCAGGCTCGACAAGGCCCGTATCGGGTGGAAGAAGAATGGTTATGGCATGAACATGGGGGAAATCACGACCGAACAGCCCGTTGATGTGATTGTTGAGAATGCCATCATTGACGCGATCAAGGACAACGGGCACACCATTGCGGACGACGGCCGGGTGAGGATCACGGGAAGTGTTGATCGCTTCTGGTTTGACACCGATATAAATTTCTGGTCGGTGGAGTTTATCGGTGATGTTCAATGTACTTTGGATTTTATCGATCCAAAAACAGACACCTCCATCTATAGTTCGAGCTATTCCGGCACATATAAAGAGAAAACTGCTGCCGGTTATGTCAAGACGTGGACCGAGGTGTTGGGCAAGGCCATTGACAACCTCATCGAGGATATCGTTTTTGATGAGGAACTGAAGGACGCACTCAGCGCCTACCAATAACGCCGGGTGTAACTGCTGTTCAGCGTCTGCGTGTGGAAACACCCCGGGCATCGTCCAGCCCTTCTTTGAGCACGCCGGCCCAGGTCTTCAGTATACGATTGGCTGCCGCACGGTTGGTGACACGGTTCTGCCATTCGAAATAGCCGATCGTGCGGTCTTCTTTGCGGTCGAGTGCCTTGGCCAGCAATTCGCCCGTAACCGAGTCATACAATTCCATGTACAGGGTCATTTCACCGGCTGTTTCTGAATAGGTGCGTTTGAAACCGGGGGAACCGGTATCGGGGGCGACGACATCCAGGTTGATGATGGCGGGCCTTATGAGCAGTACGTCTTCGCCGCTTTCGAGGGTCAGTTCATAACCGCCTTTCTCCAGGGTTTCTGAAAACACCTCCATGAACAACAGGGAAAGCTCAGACTTGATTTTTATCATGTCATCGTCGGTGATCGATCCTGAATGGAACCTGTTCTGTGTGCGCTGCCAGTTTTTCTTGAACGCGACGTAGGGGTCATCCAGCAGAATCCGTTGGTAGCGGCGCAGATCAATGCCCGGCTGCGCGTACACCAGGGCCAGGTTGGAATCCTCGATCAGTTGCAGGCCCTCGACGGTGAATTCGGCCCTTTCCTGCTGGGCAACACACGGGCTGACTGGCGCATGACCAGAGAGGCAATCAGCAGAAAGTTAAAGGCTGCGCTGAATTTCATAAGACTCTCCTCCGAAAAAAATCACAAATGGACTATCGCTCAAATATATCTTAATTCGATCACGCATATCGGTAAAATACGTGCCAGTTCCGCAACGGCTTGACGTACAATCCGTCTGCAATCCTTTCCCATTTCCAAAGATTTGAGTAGACCTGACAATGTATAAAATCCGAACCTATAACAGCCTGGCCGCAAAAGGCCTGGACCGCTTTCCTTCAAGTACATACCAGGTGGCCCCGGGGCTGCCAGGTGCTGACGCCCTGATGCTGCGAAGCCAGAAACTGCATGACGAGGTGATTGACAAGAGCGTGATCGGCGTGGCCCGTGCGGGTGCAGGTGTGAACAATATTCCGGTGGCAGAATATGCACAGCGCGGTATCGTGGTCTTCAATACACCGGGCGCCAACGCCAATGCCGTCAAGGAACTGGTGGCGGCGGCCCTGTTGCTCGGGTCGAGGGATATCTTCGGCGGTATGAACTACGTTCAGAGCCTGGACGAAATCAACGACAGTGGGGAGATGCACAAATTGCTGGAAGCGAACAAGAAGCGCTTCGCAGGCTCGGAAATCTCCGGTCTGACACTGGGGGTTGTCGGTCTTGGTGCGATAGGCGCGCTGGTTGCCAATATGGCGCTTGAGCTGGGTATGCATGTCGCAGGTTACGACCCGGCCATTTCAATCGAATCCGCGTGGCGGCTCTCCAGCCGGGTGCAGAAAATGGATAGTTTGAATTCACTGGTGGCTGTCTCGGATTTTGTGACCCTGCATGTGCCGGCTATCCCTCCCACGCTCGGCCTGATCAATAGCGAAGTGCTGTCCCGGTTCAAGCCGGGCGCACGTCTGCTCAATTTTGCGCGTGATGAAATCGTGGATTTGCCGTCCGTGATCGCAGCCCTCGACGCCGGGGGGATATCGGCCTATATCAGCGATTTCCCACACCCGGAGTTACTCGGGCGCAAAGATACCCTGTTGCTGCCCCACATCGGTGCGAGCACGGCCGAAGCCGAGGAAAACTGCGCCATGATGGCGGCAGACCAGCTGATGGATTTCCTTGAAAACGGCAACATCCGGAATTCCGTCAATTATCCGGATACCCAGATGGCCCGGAACGGTGGTTACCGGATTACGTTTTGCAATGATAATGTGCCCAAGGTCCTCGGCCATGTTTTAACTGTGCTGGCCGACCACGACCTCAATGTTATTGACATGGTTAACCTCAGCCGGGGTGACTTTGCCTATAGCATCATCGACGTGGAAAACGAACCGGGAGCAGATGTGATGCAGGCCATTAATCGTACGGAACATGTCATCAGGGCCCGGCTGTTGCCGCCGGTTTGAATTTACGGGACGACCCACGGCGCAGAACGGCAGGACTCGTCAGACTCCTGCAAAAAAGGTTACTCTTGTCCGACCAGGAAAATACAAGCGGCCGTTACAGAAAATTGCGACAGCCATCATTATAAGAGACCGGGGATACATACATGCTCAGTGATTATGAAATTGCCAGGCAAGCCGGCATCCGGCCGATCAGTGACATCGCATCGAAGCTCGGGGTTGAGCCCGAGGACCTGATGCCTTATGGCGGTGAGATCGCCAAGGTTAACCTGAAGGCACTGACACGGCCCAGAAAACGCCCGGGTAAGGCCCGTTTGATCCTTGTTTCGGCAACCACGCCGACCTCGGCCGGCGAGGGCAAGACAACCACATCCATCGGCCTGGCGCAGGCACTCGACAGCCTGGGTGAATCCGCCTGCCTGGCATTGCGCGAACCATCCCTCGGGCCGTGCCTTGGTATCAAGGGCGGCGCCACTGGCGGTGGTTACAGCCAGATTGTCCCGGCCGGGCGTATCAACCTGCATTTTACCGGTGATTTTCACGCGATCACGACGGTCAACAACCTGGTGGCAGCGGCCATTGATAATCACATATTCCAGGGTAACGAGCTAAGGCTTGATCCCCGCCAGGTGGTCTGGCGCCGGGTGATGGATATGAACGACCGCACGCTGAGGAATATCGTTACCGGTCTCGGCGGCAGGATGCAGGGCATTCCGCGGGAAGGTGGTTTTGATATCACCGCGGCGTCTGAAATCATGGCCATCCTGTGTCTAGCTACCAGTATGGATGACCTGCGCAAAAGGCTGGATAGCATCCTTGTCGGGACCACCTGGAAAGGCAAGCCGATATTCCTGAAGGCGCTGAATATAACCGGGGCGATGATGGCCCTGCTCAGGGATGCCGTTCATCCCAACCTGGTGCAGACGCTGGAGGGTACACCGGCCTTCATGCACGGCGGCCCTTTTGCAAATATTGCACATGGTTGCAACAGCATTTTTGCTACCCGCATGGCGATGCACTTTGCAGACTGGACCGTGACCGAGGCTGGCTTTGGTTTCGATCTCGGCGCTGAAAAGTTTTTCCATATCAAGTGCCGTCCAAATGGTCTCGACCCGGATGCGGTGGTGGTGGTGACCACCGTCCGGGCTCTGAAACTGCACGGTGGCAAGAGCCGTGATCAACTTGATCAGCCTGATACAGAGGCGGTCCGGCGTGGCCTGGAGAACCTCGACAAGCACATCGAGAGCGTTTCGCATTTCAACAAGCATCCCGTGGTTGCGTTGAATCGCTTCGTGCATGATACCGATGATGAGATTCGTATCATCCGGGAGCGCGCGGTGGCGCATGGCGTATCGTTCGCGGAATCCAGGCATTTTGCCGAAGGCGGCAAGGGTGCACAGGACCTGGCCCGCGAAGTGATCAAATCCGTTGCGCATAACAAACCGTTTTCACCGCTGTATGAACTCGACGACACGATATATGAGAAGGTCATCAAGGTTTGCAAGGATATGTACGGCGCCGATGATGTGGCCTTTACCAAGGACGCCGAGATAGACCTGAAAACCATTACGGAACTTGGCCTGGACAAGTTGCCTGTATGTATTGCCAAGGCCCCCAGTTCACTTTCCGATGATCCGTTGCTGCATGGCAGACCGCGCGACTTCGAGGTCACCGTCAGGAATATCCAGGTCAGCGCCGGTGCAGGTTTCCTGATTATCCTGACCGGCAAAATCATGCGTATGCCGGGATTGCCGAAACGGCCGATTGCGGAGCAGATTGAGTTGCTCGACGATGGCACCGTGTTCGGCGTTGGTTGATCGGGTGCAGTTGACAGGAATGAGCATAATAAACGAAGGTATTGCGGGTATTGGCTGACCCCGGCATAAAGGAAGAATATGAGACTGCTTTTACGATTGAATTTGTTTTACGGTATCCTGGCCGCCCTGATCTGGGGTGGTTATCAATTGGTGCCGGATCTGCATCGCTACATTCCGCTGGGTGTGGTTGAAACCCTGTTTAACCAGGATTCAGACAGCGACATTGGCGGCATTGTTATCCATGCCTCGAATGTGACCGATGAGGTGGGTGGGCTGATATGGCTGGTGATGGCCATCATCGGTGCTGTCGGCCTGATGATCCCGGTGTCGTGGACCTACATGGCGGTGCGCAGCAAGGCCAAGATGGACCAGTCGTTGCTGGAAACCATACTGGTGCTGCCGATCGCGGTGACCGGCATCGTGCTGATCGTTCACAACAGCCTGGCCATGGCGTTCAGTCTTGCCGGCGTGGTGGCGGGTGTGCGTTACCGCTATGCATTGAAGAGCACGGCGGATTCCCTGTTTATCTTCCTGGCAGTCGGTGTCGGTCTGTCCTGTGGTATCGGTATGCTGCTGGTGGCAGCGGTGATGACGGCGATCTTCAATTACACGTTCCTTATCCTGTGGGAGTTGAACTATGGCGGCTACGAGGATTCAAAAACCTATATGCGCCAGAGCCCACGTGAAATTGAACGTCAGAAAGCCCAGGAAAAAGACACGGGTGTATTCGACTGATCCTGTAACCCGGATTTGGAAATTCATATGAAAAAATCTCTGCCTGTTCTGATCTTGTTGTTGGCACTGCTTGCAAATGGCGTGGCCGTTGCCAAGGCGAAAAAACTCGATGACTACCACTGGACCGGTGTGGAAAGGGTTGTTGCCATCAGCGACCTGCATGGTGACTACGAGCGCTACATCGATGTAATGCAATCCGCCGGCCTGATTGACAAGTCTGGCAAATGGAGCGGCGGAGAAACCCACTTGGTCCAGACCGGTGATATCACCGACCGCGGACCGGATAGCCGCAAAATTATTGACCACCTGGTCAAGCTGTCAAAGCAGGCGAAGAAGAAAGGCGGTTACGTTCATTTGCTGATTGGCAATCACGAGACGATGAATGTAGTCGGCGATCTCCGCTATGTGTCACCCGGTGAATACAAGGCATTCGAAACGAAAAACTCGGCGCGCTTGCAGGAAATGCAATGGGAAAGGCAGCTTGAATGGATGCGGGTCAATACCCCGGATTTCGAAGCGCTGGACCTGGAGGCCTTTCGCCAGGAGTGGAATCAACAGGTACCGCTGGGGTGGGTCGAACACCGCCAGGCGTGGTCATTCAATGGCGAGTATGGCAAATGGGTCGAGGGCAACCAGGTGGCGGTGCAGATCAACGACACCATCTTCCTGCATGGTGGTATCAGCGCCGAATACTGCAAGCTCAGTCTCCGCTCACTGACCGAAGAGGTGATTGCCGCAATGCAGAACTATGACCCGGCTGTTACGTCGATCGTGAATGATCCGCTGGGACCGCTCTGGTACCGCGGCCTGGCGCTGGAGGAAGAAACGGACCTGTTCAGCCAGACGCTGGACAATATCCTCAAACGCTACGGCGCCAACCGCATCGTGATCGGCCATACGCCGACGGGCGGGGTCGTGTGGCCGCGCTTTGACCAGCGCGTGGTGGCCAATGATACCGGTATTGCGACCTATTACGGTGCGCACAAAGGCCTGCTGGAACTCACCTCGGAAGGTGCAACCGCCATCTACGGTGATCAGCGGATACCGCTTCCAACCCAAAACGGCGGTCGCGAGGATTACCTGCGGGCCGTGATCGAAGCCGATTCGAACAATACGGAACTTAAAGAGCGCCTGGCCAGGATGCTGGCACCGCCACCCGATGTGACGGATGCCGTTGAAGACGCTGAAAGTGCTGAAGCAGGTGAAGCCCTGAATGGGGAAACTATTCTTTCCCCCGGCACTTGTCAGTAATATCTTTTTCGAGGCGATTCGGGTTGTTGATAATACTGTAAAAATCTTCAATATAATCAATCGCATCATCGCGCGAACGCTCGCTTAAATGCGGGTTGTTTTTAAACAGTGCGAGGATATCCGCCTTTTTCTCATTGAACAACGTCCTGGTTTCCGGTAATTCGTCATTGAAGGCACAAAACCCCCGGTAGAGTCTCTGGCGGATATTCCTGACTTTCAGACCATCGGGTGGCGCAGCGTAATGTGCGTTGACCAGTCCGGATGAATCAAAATCGTAAGGCACGGTGTATTTCGGGTTGATTTCGGTCCCGGCGCCAATCAACCTGGAGTTATGACAACAGGTATCTTCCTTGGGGCCATCGGTCGCTGCCCAGTCGAGGTTGCCGATCATGAACTGGAAAAGCGCTAAACGGCTGGTGACGACAGGGTCGAGCTCCCGGTAGAGCACCCTGGGGATGGACAGTTCTTTGACGTCGTTGCGTTTGGCCACGTCATCGATATCTTCGATCAGAAAACTGAAGCGGGTGATCGACTGGTCATCCTGTTCACTGTCTTTGTAGTCGATCATCATCGGCTTGACCCTGAAGCTGTATTCGGTGACCAGGTTGTAGATGCGGTAGGCGAGGAATTCCTTGAGGTAGTATTGCTCGAATTTTGTGTTGGTATCGCAGTAGGTCACCAGTTTCAGTGACTTGTTGCCCCTGAATTCCGTGCCCTTCATTTTATCCTTGTCAAAATGCAGTTTTAATGGCGGGAAATCACATACCCGCCTGCGCGTGATGCCCCGCAATGATACCTTTGCATCAATCGTGTGCTGAGCCCCATCCGCGCCTGTATAGGTCAGTTTTACCGGGTAGAGGTCGTCCTTCTTGATGTTTCGCCTGATGGTTTTCCACGGGCCGGTGAGTACGACCTGCATTTCATTCGAGTCACTGAAAAGTTTGGGTGGTTTGGCTTCTTCTGCCGCAAATATTGGGGGCGTGGTCAGCAGAAAGCCAAGCAGTAAGATGAATACTGAAAAGCGTTGATTCATTCTCATCAGGTGTCTCGCTCTTAATTCAAGTAGCCTATGTTCTATCATATTATCAGCTTAGCAGCCAATACAGATGTCAGTGCAGTATGCGGGTGCGGATGGTCGCCGGGATTTTCGCGAGATCTTCCATCAGCGCGTTCACATCGTCGGATTCAACATCCATTACCACGTAGCCAATACCGCCTTCGGTCTGCAGGTATTGCGCAGCAATATTGACATGACTGCCGAAGAACACCTGGTTGATGTTTTTGAGCACACCCGGTTCATTGTGATGTATATGCATGATGCGGCGTGTGAGCCCGTGGTCGGGCAAGGATACCTGGGGAAAGTTTACCGCCGAACGGGTCGTGCCGTTATCACTGTAGCGCACCAGTTTGCTGGCAACTTCAACGGCGATATTGGCCTGCGCCTCCAGCGTACTGCCACCGATATGCGGTGTCAGCAGGACATTATCCAGGCCGACCAGTGGTGACTCAAAGCGGTCGTCATTCGACTTGGGTTCAAGCGGGAAAACATCGATGGCGGCGCCGCCAAGACGGCCGGATCGCAGGGCCTTGGCGAGGGCATCGATATCAACCACCGTGCCACGCGAGGCATTGATCAGGTAACTGCCCTTACGCATACCCCTGATAACGCGGGCAGAAAAGAGATTGCGGGTCTCCCTGGTATCCGGCACGTGCAGGGATACCACGTCCGCGTCCTTCAACAGGTCTTCAAGCGTACTTCGTGCCTCGGCGTTACCCAGCGGCAACTTGTTTTCAATATCCTGGAAAATGACACGCATCCCCATGCTTTCAGCGATGATGCCAAGCTGTGAGCCGATATGACCGTAACCGACGATGCCGAGCGTCTTGCCGCGTATCTCGGTCGAACCGGTGGCCGTTTTGAGCCATTCACCCCGGTGTGCAGCCGCATTCTTCTGGGGTATGCCACGCATCAGCATGATGATCTCTGCCAGCGCCAGTTCCGCAACGCTGCGGGTGTTGGCAAATGGCGCATTGAAAACGGGTATGCCGGCCAGCGCCGCGTGCTGCAGTTTCACCTGGTTGGTGCCGATACAGAAACAACCGATGGCGGTCAGGCGATTGGCAGCCTCAATGGCGGCGGCGTCCAGTTGCGTGCGTGAGCGGATACCGACGAAATGCACGCCTTTTAATGCCTTGTGCAATGCTTCCGGGGTCAGGGCGCCGGATTTTTCCACGATATTCGTGTAACCGGCACTCTCAATGATTTCGCGGGCCTGGGGGTGGATGCCTTCCAGTAAAAGAAACTTGATCTTGGCCTTGTCGAGCGAGTAATTTCGATCAGAATTGCGCATTGGTGTGGTCATGCTTCCGTTAGATGATTTAAGCTTCATTGTCGCGTCAGCCAAGCCTGATATCAACCGGAAACAGGGAATGGGAAGCAAACAAAAGAACGATCGGTTACAGCACCTGAAAACGCATTGCCCGGAGCTCGATATCAACACCGAAACGGCAGTCCTGGAGAGCCATGGTTGCGACTGGACCCGCTTCCGCAAACCGGACGCTGCGGCGGTGGTTTTCCCGCGCAACACGGACGAGGTCGTAAAACTCGTCAGTGTGGCAGCGGAACACCGTATTCCACTGGTACCTTCCGGCGGGCGCACGGGGCTGAGCGGTGGTGCGGTTGCAGACGCCGGTGAGGTGGTGGTTTCATTTGACAGGATGCGGCGCATCCTGGATTTCAACGCGGTGGACCGCACGCTGACGGTTGAACCCGGCGTGATCACGCAGGTGATACAGGAATATGCGGCGCAGCGGAACCTGTACTACCCGGTCAGCTTTGCCTCGGAAGGCTCATCCCAGATCGGTGGCAATATCGCCACCAACGCCGGTGGTATTCGTGTTTTACGGTATGGATTGACCCGCGACCAGGTGGTGGGCCTCAAGGTGGTCGATGGTCGCGGCGCTTTGCTCGAGTGCAACGCCGGCCTGGTCAAGAATGCCAGCGGTTATGATTTGAGGCATCTGTTCATCGGCAGTGAAGGCACGCTGGGCCTGATCGTGGAAGCAAGCCTGCGTCTGACCGACCCGCCCGAGCCTTCCCGGGTTATGCTGCTGGCAGTCGCCAGTCTTGATGGAATGATGACCGTGTTCCGGCAGTTCAACGATGCCTTGCGTCTGACGGCGTTCGAGTTTTTATCCGGAGCAGCCATGCGTTACGTGCGCAGCGGGCACGACCTGCCGGCGGCCATGGATACCGAGTCGCCCTACTATGCACTGCTTGAATTCGATTGTGCCGATCCCGCAGTAGAGGAGCTGGCGCTCGCGCGTTTTGAATACTGTCTCGAAGAAGGCGCCGTGCTCGATGGTGTGATCTCACAGAGCGAGGCCCAGGGCGCGGATTTGTGGCGTTACCGGGAGGGTATATCCGAAGCCATAACCCGGTATACACCTTACAAAAACGACCTGTCGGTACGTATTTCAGCTATCCCGGATTATTTACGTGACCTGGACCAGCTTGCCCGCTCACGTTATCCGGATTTTGAAGTGCTCTGGTATGGGCATTTTGGCGACGGTAACCTGCATATGAATATCCTGAAGCCGGCGGATATGCCGGTGGAGGCGTTTGAAAAGGCCTGCGGGCGGGTGAACCCCGATGTCTTTGAACTGACACGTGTCCACAGTGGCAGTATTTCGGCTGAGCACGGTATTGGCCTTTTGAAACAGGGCTACCTGGGCTATACGCGTTCAGTTGCGGATATTGAAAGGATGCGGGGTATCAAGGCCGTTTTTGACCCGATGAATATCATGAATCCGGGTAAGTTACTGGGCTGACAATGGGGATAGTTCGCGTCAAGTAGAGACCTGAGCGGGTTGCCCTGACCAGCAATCCCTGGTCAGGACGACGTAAAAGAGCGGGTGTCAGAAGAATTTCTTCGCGATATTGAATACATCATCCATATCAAAGCCATCATCACCGATAAGACTTCCAAGCAGATCACTGGTGGAGCCGGTATCAAGTGATTTTCCCGCATTGCTGTTCTTGCTCATAGCCCCCATCGCCAGGCTCGCCACCAACGGCAAGGCCTGTTTGATCAGGCTGACATCGATACCGGTAGAATTCGCGGCGTGGGCGGCTACGTTCCGGCTGACATCCTTGCTGCCGAGAATGTGGCCAAGGATGTTGTTGCCGTCCGCGATGGTGTCCGGTGAGGACATGCTTTCCGGTTTGTTGAGGTAAACCTGGTGTTTGCCGCTTTGCAGGGCCTTTTTAAAACCGTCGAGTCCATCCTGTGAATTCGTCTGTTTTTTCAGTGCACCCATCAACGCCGGCGCCAGGGCAGCGACCAGTTCATTCGTTTTAGAAGTATCGAGACCGAGGTTGCCGGCAAGACTGCCGAGGCTTTGTTGCCCGCCGGCACTATTCAATAGATCCAGTAAGTTCATCTGATGTTTCTCTCTTGTGGTTGATAACTGGTGAAAACGACGGGAGCATCCGCAATTGGATCGTGTCGCTTAAGACGGCAGCCGCAGTTCATACCGGGCTGCGTCTTTTTTACGCGTCGATAAGCGGTTGGGTCTAGTCCAGTTCGACTACCGCTGCATCAGGGGCATTGCTCGCAACACTCTTCATACCGTTGTCGCGGCCGGACTCTGATTCGTAATTCTGGCTGGCGCCAATGACCTGGGAGTTTTTAGCTGTCAGGTTGAACCGGAATTTTCCGCTATCTGTGACTGCCTTGACAAACCGGTCGGCATCCTGGCTGTTTTTCCTGACGGATTCGATGCCATTCGCGCAGCTCGATTTTGATTTGTAACCTTCGCTGGAAAGAATGGTGTTGCCATTGCCTGCTTTCAGACGGAAGCGGTACTCACCTGCCTTGTCTTTATAAAACTCAAATTTACCTGCCATTTCTATATCTCCTTTCTTTAAAGTAAAACGATCAACGACTAGTCTTTTAGTACAAAACTTACCTTCATGGTGACGCGGTATTCGGAAACCTGTCCGTCCTTTACCACGACCTTCTGTTCCTTGATCCACGCGCTTTCAACATTGTCGATGGTTTGTGAGAAACGTTTTATGCCTTTTTCGATGGCATCTTCAAAACCCTTTTTGGACGATGCTGATATTTCAGTATTTCTTGCTACGCTCATGTTACTAATCTCCTTTTTGAGGTTGTCGGGGTGACTTGGCCCCGAACGTGTGTCTCTCATTATTGACCCCCAAACTTTATCAGCTTTACGAGAAATTAAAAGAACCAAACCTGATTGTTAACAATAGTTCACACAGTTAACAACATGACACACTTGGCATCACCATGGAGGGGTATTAATCCTTTACAAGCGCAAATTCAGGGCTAGACTAAAGCCTTCATAAAATTGCGCAAAGGAGCATGGCATTATGGGATTCATGGACAAGTTCAGCAAAGTACTCGGTGGCGGCAAGTCCACAGCGACCGAAACGGTTAAAGGACCGAGCGCTACTCTACGGGATCATGGTATTGATCCTTCAAACCTGAAGTTCTCGTTTAACCCGGATGGCAGCGTAACGGTTGCCGGTCATGCCCGTGATCAGTCTGAGTGCGATCGCATTTGCCAGGTGGTCGGGGGAATACCCGGTGTAAAGGGTGTGAACAACGACATGATCATAGGCGCCCCGGAGCCCGTGACGGAACCGGAAGCTAAACCAGAAGCCAAACCCGAACCGAAAGCCTCCGAAACCCCTGCCGCCAACCCGCAGGGCGAAAAGCCGGGCCGTACTTACACCGTGCAGTCGGGTGACACCCTTTGGGCGATTGCCCAGGAAATGTACGGCAGCGGTGGCAAATACATGAAAATCTTCGAAGCCAATACAACAATACTGAAGAATCCGGACAAGATACGCCCGGGCCAGGTGCTGGTCATCCCGGATCTCGAGGAGTCTTAAGTGTTACGGAAATCCATTTGCCTGGCAGGTGCTGTTCTTGTTCTCGCCCTGCTGGGCGGTTGCTCCAGTGCTTATTACAAGACCATGGAGAGTTTCGGCGTTGAAAAGCGAGATATCCTCGTCGACCGCGTAGAGGAGGCGCGCGATGCCCAGGATTCCGCCAGTGAACAGTTCGCTTCGGCGCTTGAGCAGTTCCGTGCCACGGTGGCGGTCGATGGCGGCGATCTCGAAGAAATCTATGACCGACTGGATGGTGAGTACCAGGCCAGTGTGTCGGAGGCCACTGATGTCAGCGAACGTATCGAGGCGGTCGAGGATGTGGCTGAAGACCTGTTCAGCGAATGGGAGAAAGAACTGGAGCAGTATTCACGGTCGGATATGCGCAACAACAGCGCCAGGTTGCTCAAGGATACGCGTTCACGTTACAGCAAGCTGATGAAGAGCATGCGGCGTGCGGAAAGCAGCATGGAACCGGTACTCGAGGCCTTCCATGACCAGGTGCTGTTCCTCAAGCACAACCTCAACGCGCGCGCGATCGGCGCACTGCGTAATGAGCTTGATACGATTGAACGCGATACGGCCAGGCTGATCGAGCAGATGCAAAAAGCCATCGCGGAGGCCAACGCTTTTATTGATTCAATGGAAAACTGATTGATCTGACCGTGCTGATGGATTGAGCGGATACTCATAGAATATGAATTCTCCGCCATTTTTGATTTCTGTTTTCAGGTACCGCATTCCGGCTTTCTTCATAACACTGATGGACGCATGGTGGTCAACGGGTGCATACGCCAGGATACGCGCGACCAACAGCGTATTCCTGGCCCAGTCCAGTAGCGCTCTTAGAGCCTCTGTTGCCATCCCCTGACCCCAACACTCTGTGAGGAAAAGATAGCCCACTTCGATCTCTCCATCATCGAGTTCTGCAAACCCTGCCCGTCCTATAAATTTATTTGTTTTCAGTTCAGTAATTGAGAATTCACCGAATCCTTTTTCAAGGAAACCAGTACAACTCCGTACAATCTTCTCCTGCAACAGTTCCGGGGTGCTAACCCCACCAGGGAAGAACGCCCTGACTTCCGGATCCATGTCCAGTTTTATCAGGTTCTCGAAGTCATGTTTTTCGAGCATCCGAAACCCAAGGCGTTTGGATTTAAGCACGTATCCGGTATCTGGCATCACCAATTCCTCTTTGAAGAATGTTGAAGATGGGGCGGCGAGTCGCCTTGCAAACACGCTGATCTCAACAAACCGTTTATGCCGAGTCCCAGGAAGATACCAGCGAGCATCTGTATCAAATGAAAAGCGCCGTTGTAATCAAATTCCCAGATGATGGTGAAATGAATGCTCTTGATCAATTGCACCAGTGAGGCAACCACCGTGAGTACAGCCCCGATAGTAATCAATAGATGCTTCTTGTTTCCCGATTTTCTAAGGCACATGGAATTGAGCAGGGACACAATTGCCATGGTGATCACAATGAAAGCAACATAGACTGTAAACGATGAAAACTTTACGGTGATGCCAATAAAAATGATCGCTGCCAGCGACATGCCAATCACCGATTTTACATACCATGCCGGATTCCACTCACCGGCAGATGCGGAAACCAGGTGCGCCAGCCCAAATGCTGAACTGATGGCGAGGAGGAGCCATAACAGCTTGTTTGTTTTTTCTGGCATCTGGAAACCGTGTGCAATAGCGCCGATCAAAAAAGCTCCGGCCAGCAGTAGGAAGGGGATGCTCCAGGCAGCGGCCCGCTTGTTGTTGGCAGCAGATTTAAAAAAGAAAATCGCGAACAGTAAAAATTCGACTGCCAGGATCAGGTCAGTCACAGCGGTTGTGCGCTCAGTTGCACGTTCGATAATCTGTAGCATTCCCCACCCCGCTCCAAAATTAGGAAAGGTAGAAGGTAACACGAAAGATAAGCGGTCACCCATCAGGACCCGGGCATGGTGATCTCAATGCTTCAGTCGATCGATGCGTTCCACGAAACCGATGCGTGACGCGAAGATTTGTATCTATAAACGTATATCTGGAGTAGCGTGTATGGATTGAACAGGTTGAATATCAGAATTTTTTCTGTCTGGCTAGTGGCTGTCATGGCCATGAACGTCTCAAATTCATGGCGGTTTTGTTCACCGATTGATACCGATTCCGCGAGTGATACCAGCGGGCTGACATTAGTATCACTGGCCAAGACTTCGGCCCTTGCAAAATGTAAACGGGCCTTTGCGGCACCACCACCTTGCACCGGTGAGCGTCCGCCCTGGTATGCAATCATGAATGTATGCAATGCGCCCTGATCAAAACTTTCATCGAGTTCAAGACATCTGAGAATGATGGGTTCTACCAGGTTGAGATCAGCTAACATCTCCATGTCGGATTTGTCTGCCGCGATGGCTGCGACCCAGGACAGGGAAAACCAATAGAGCGCTGTAATGTCCTGTGCCGAAAACACCGATAAAGTTGTGACAGGATCCTCTCGTAAACCGGCAATAAAATTGCCTTGTTTCAGCTCAATGGCGCGTAGCGCATAAGAACGGCCTCGCAGGTAGAGATTTTTTGCCCTTTGTCTCAGTTCCTGTGCTTTTTGATTCTGGGCCTGTTCGATTTCCTGGCGAAATTCTGTACCTTCCTCGCTAAAAATAAACTCCATTTGCAGGTATTGCGGGAGCGATTTCCCGCATCGCATTCAAATGTTTCATAAGCTTGATCAATACCACCGACCACAAGCCAAAAACCAAACTCAATTGGGGGAATTGAAAAACTCCCATCCTGTTTTGCCTGTATCGCTATCTGCAGTGCCTCATCGCGAGTTTCGGGGTCAAAAAGGGTGTCTACGGAATCGATCAACCAGAGCGGTGGGTTGGGGGCAGTTTTGATAAAGCGCAGCCAAAACAGCCTTGATTTCAATGAATCGTTGTTGGCGTAGCAGGAAGAGCAGGTACGCCGAATTGATGACATTTCTGAAACCCAATTGAGCGGCAATCGCAAATTGTTCAGCGGAACGGAGATTGTCGTTTGCCCAAAGATAGGCAACAGCCAGGCGATTGTTGATGACCGGGTGAGATTTCATCGATTTCCCTGGCACGAATGGCCGCTTCCAGACCATCGCGATGACGGCCGACCGAGGACAACAACTGGGAGTACCACTGATAGATATTCGGGCTATCCGGTGCGAGTTGCAGTGCCTTACGGAAATGCTCCTCCGATTTGATCCATTGCCAGCGGTTCCATGCAATAAACCCGTAAATAGACTCCACCTCACCAAGGTCTCGCAGGTCGGTAAATGTATGCCCCGCTAACGCCTCCAATGCCTGTTGAAACATCGGCTCCATCGGTTCAGCGGAATAAAAGGGCAGGAGTACCAGTGACTTGGCAAGACCGATGGTCAGCGCGTGAGAAATTCGGGTCTATAGCCAATGCCTGGCGGTAGAGTTCAATGCTTTGTCGTAACGGTTCATTGCCGCGTAAGTTCCACAAGAAATTCCCGCTCATCAGGTAAAGTTGGTAGGCTTCTATATCCGGTGGTGCCTGGTTCATCAGGGGTAATTGCAAACTGCCATCCTCGAAATATTCACGCATCGCCTCGACAACCGCTGTCGCTATTTCTTCCTGCACATCAAAGACATCACCGACATTGCGCTCAAACAGCCCAGACCACATCAGGTAACCGTCACTGACGGCGCATAACTGGGCGTTAATTCGCAATTGGTCACCAACACGTCGGATCGTGCCTTCAAAAATTGCGTCAGCATGCAACAACCTGCCAATCGTTGGCACGTCATCGATACGGTTCTTGAAAGCTGTAGGAAGAACGTCTTGCCACGACCTTCAGACCCTTGACCTTGCTCAATGTCATGGTCAGTTCATCCGTCAGACCTTCGCTGAAATACGTGCTGTCATTGTTTTCGCTCAAGATTTTCGAATGGCAGTACGGCGATGGAGGTGACGCCTTCTGTACCTTATTTTTCCTTTGCCAGAAAATCAAACCATTCCGAGATAGTCGCAAAAGCCGCCGGCGAGCGTGGGTCAATCGTTTTTCCATTTGTCGACCAGAACACGATGGACAGCGATAATAATCATCGCGGCGGCGATGGCGAGAATACGGTTTAAGGACACGGCTTTCTTTCTGTGATAAACCGGGTTCGGGCTGTGGTTCAGATTCGGGCTCCGCCAGTGGGGTCACCTCCATCAACAGGCGATAACCCACCTTCGGCAGGGTTTGAATGTAGAAGGGCGTCATGCGGTCATCACCCAGGCTGGTGCGCAGCAGGGAAATAGCCCGGGAAAGCACTTCGTCGCTTACAAACGTCCCATGCCAGACGTCCTTGATAAGATCGTCACGGCGCACGACCTGATCCTGCCGCTCGGCAAGGTAGATCAGCACTTCCATCACCTTGGGTTCAAGGTGTAACTCTCCTTTTTCGCCTACAAGCAGACCCTGGTCGGGATACACACCCCAGTCTCCTAACTGAAACCCCAGTTGCCTGTCGATATTCACAGGTTGTCCCGCGCCAGGCCGATTGCCAGCAGTATACGCATAGTACTCGAACCTGTAGCAAAGCAAAAAAGCGGCCCCTTGCTGCCCCAGCCATCCTGCCTGTTACCCGATTGCGCGCATTTACTCATCACCCGTAAGCTTTCCAAAGAAAAAATCAGTAAACCATATGGTCTTCATCAGGTTGTTTAAACGACATGACTCCAGGCTGTGCTCAGCGGAATGGATTTCCACCGCTTTAAGTCAATCTGATGGGAGTAAATCGGTATGAACAAGAAACTAATTAAGTCTGCTATCTTCTGCTTTAGCTTGCTGACAGCGGCCTGGTGCCAAGCTGCCAGTTACAGTGAAGCCATCGTATTTGGCGACAGTTTGTCAGATTCGGGTAATTACTTTGCCATATTTGGTGAAGTGTCCAAGAAGCCTTATGAAACGGAGAATGTTCCCAGCGCACCCTACGCCATTGGCGGACATCATTTTACCAACGGTGCAACCTGGGTCGAGAAACTGACCAGGACATTGCATATCCCGAAAAGTGGAAAGCCTTCCGAGGTGTCTCCCGGGCAATTTAGAAATTACGCAGTGGGCAGATCGAGAGCACGGGCCGAATTGCTCGATGATGTATTCAGTGAGGTTAATCTCACCACGCAGGTAGACAGTTTTCTTGCCGATGAAAATGGCCAGGCGCCGGATGCGGCACTGTATATCATCTGGATTGGGTCCAATGATGTGGCTGATGCGCTGTTTGCAACTAACCCGGCTGATATCATGGGTGCTGCCCTGCTGAACACCTTTACTCAAATTCAACGACTCTACGCACACGGAGCGCGTCACTTTCTAATCCTCAATATGCCCAATTTTGCCTTAACACCCCGGGTACTGGATTTTGTTTCCGGCTATCCTGCCCCTGTTCAGGAGTACTTGCTGCAGAACATCACATTGGCGTCAGTGGGCTACAACCAGGCATTGGCTGGAAACCTGGCGTATATGCAGTCCTTGCTGCCAGGTATGGATGTTATCAGCCTGGATGTATTCAGCGTTATGAACAGTATTGTTGCCAATCCTGAAGTATATGGTCTGCAGATCGTCGACGAGGCCTGTGTAGTTCCGGAAACTCAGGGGCACGCGTATTGTTCTAACTGGGGGCGCTACCTTTTCTGGGATGCTCAACACCCGACCAAAGAAGGACACAGTATTATTGCTGAGCAGGCCGAAATGGCAATTGAAAGCCATTAACCCCTAGTGAAAAGTGCCTGATTGGGTAGAAAAATGAAACACGTCAATAACACAAAATTATTGACGTGTTTCTTGTTAACGTCCTTGCTGGGCGGATGCGCTTACAACACTTCCACGCCTTATCAAAGTTTCGAACGTATCGAAATCATTGCGCACGATTCTGAAACCTCGATTGAGTCTTTCCCATCGAGGGGCGAATCCGCCGCAACTGGTGCAGCAGCGGGGGCGTTCGGTGGGCTGACGGCCAGTTTCCTCGCCAGCCTGGTTTGTGGACCATATTTCCCCGCTTGCTTTGCTGCTGCCGCTCCGGTAACGATAGGCGCTACCACACTGCTTGGCGGGGCTATGGGTGTGTCCGGTATTTCGGATGAAGACGCAGCGAAAATCATTTCACATCTGGAAACCTTGCAGGCCAATCGCAACGTGAGCCAGGAAATCGCAGCGGCCCTTGCTGAAGTATTACCCGTATCAAGTCTCGCGCCACCGGGCGTCGCCGACGCCCGCATCAGCCTGGATAAAAAAAGCCTTCGAGTGGTGAAGGGGTTTGGCCGGAGTATCGTGTTTTCCCTGGCTGTCGACACCCGCTACGAGTGGAGTCTCAATAAGCCAAGCCCACAACAATCCTTACGTACATTCTCATGTGATAAGCGCTTACGGCCGATCAATGAGTGGGTGAGTGACGAAGCTGCCACCATCGAACATGAGCTGAACTACTGCGTCAAAGACATTGCGCGCCAGATCAACAAGGTATTAACTGAACAACCACCCGCATCGGATAATCGATTCCCCGAACTCGATGTGTGACGCAGCACCAGTGCCGTGTGATTGGGGATGGGAGCATTGATCATGATGAAAAACTTTTTTTTCGTTTTCTGGGTGACGGTTCTCCTCGTCATCAACGGCTGCGCTGATGCGTTCAAAACCGAGGAACAAATCGAAACAGACCGCATTGAACTGGAGATCAAAAGGGCTTACGCGATCGGCGCAAGCGGTGCCGCTTTCACACCCGACGGAAGTAAACTCGCGATTGGTTCACGTGAAAAAATCTGGGTGGTCAACATGGCCAACCAGGATATAGCGGCCCGCATTTCATATCCGCGGAACACACGGTTTGGCGGCAAAAAAAGCCTCGAATTTATCGATGACCACCGTCTCGCCATAGGCGCCGACGGTGCGATATTGCTGTGGGACCTCCGCCAGAAGCGGGTGACGGATCGGCTTAACCTCACCAGTAAGATGCTCAGTCCAAGGGCGATTACATGGTCACCGGCCAGTCATCTGCTGGCGTTCTCTACCGGTGCGACCAGGGAACCTGTAAGTGTGGTCCCAATCGGTGACAAGGGCTTTGGTACAGTCCGAACCGTGCCCGGCTTTGAGGGGGTACCCAGTGACCTGGTATTTGGCCGGGATGGAAAATACCTGGCAGCAACCGGCGATGGCGAAGGTGTGGTCATCCGCGAAGTCGAAACCGGCCAGAACGTTGGTGAGCTACCCACAAAAGGTTATGTGAGTAATCTTGAACTGTTTGGTGAAAACCGTTTGCTGGTCGCCGGATCAGACATCGCTTTCTGGACATTTGTGGATGAGCAACAGGCGAGTCAATTCGACAATCCTGACCTGCAAGGCCAGATCAACGGACAGATTGCAGTTCGTGTTGCAGGGGCAGTCGCGCTTGGTACCCTGGCCGTTCTTGTGTTTCCGTTGGCCGTTTTTACTGGAGATGGTAGTGCAGTGGCAGGTTTTGCCCAGGCCAGCGCAGAAGTTGCAACCCTCCCGGTGAAAACAGAGCAGGCCGAGTGGTGTGGTCGCAACATGGCCATCAGCCCCGATGGCCGGTGGCTCGCGGATGTCTATCCAGGAATCACAAAGGAGATCATCCAGGTATTCGATCTGGATTCCGGGGCAACTTCAAGAAGCCTGAACCCCAGGGGGCAATACAGCTGTGTCGTGCGGTTCAGTCCGAATGGTAAACAGCTATTGATCACCACCGAGAAGGTGGCACGCCTGTATGATACTGAGACATGGTCATACCGCGATCTTAAACTGGATTAGTCAGGAAATGAGTAACCCGGGCTGGCGAACATGCAAATTACAAAGAGAATTACTATGAGAAAGCATGCATTAATCACGGCACTTATCCTCCTCGTCCTGGCTGCGTGCAACTACGACGCGCCACTGGTCGGAGAAGCCACCATAACAGTTGACCAGGCACTGCTGGGCACGTGGGAAATCATCCGCGAAGCTGGGGATGGGCAGGAACCACTGGAGCGTATCGTGATACATCAGGAGAGTGCGAACCTGTTTGCGATTGAGTACGCAGAAGGTGGGTCGATCTATTATTTCAAAGGCTGGCTGGCCGAACTCGAAGGAATACGCTTTATGCAGCTGGAATTCACCGGGACAGAGGAGGGTTCTGTCGGGGCCGAAGACAGCGATCTGTTCACCGTTGTCTTCTACGTTTTGAACAATGACGGGCTCACGGTCCGGACACTCAACACCGACCTGGTCGATTCAGACCTTGCAGATACCGCTAGCTTACAGGCGGCTTTTGCAGCCAACCGCGACGACCCCGGGTTGTTCGGCGAACCAGAATTATTCAGGAAACTCCCCGGTGAGCCGGAAAACCATTCGGCTAAACAGGAATAAGAGCAGCGGGGCACATCATTCGCGGGCTTACTAACTCGGGATTAATGCGGTTGTGAGTTAACGGACGGTCAGAAATCCTGGAACTGCGTCGTGCCGATGCCTTTTTCTTCCAACAGGATGGGGATATCGTCCTGCACCGGGTAAATCACCTTGCCGTTTTCGGTGATCAGACCTTCCTGCAATGTATCCGTGACCTTTTCACCACCGATATACAGGGCTTCACCGGCCTTGATGGCCTGGTTCAGTTTATCCAGCTTTTTCTGGCCGAGAGCCATCAGAGGGGTTTTGCTGACCGGGCAGCACAGGATTTCGAGTAATTTTCCATTAACAGGCATGTTTCGATCCGGGTGGTAGATTTGCGCGTATTGTAGCAGGCCTTAAGCGCCTGATGAACGGCCCTGTTTGCCGAAGCGGCACACTGGTACAATTATCCGTTTTCTGCCGGAGAGTTAATGTGGCAAACGAACAAGCTTTGGTTGGTCTGATCATGGGTTCGCAGTCTGACTGGGACACCATGAAGCACGCGGCCGATACCCTTTCAGCGCTGGCCGTTCCCTTTGAGGCCAGGGTGGTTTCCGCCCACCGCACGCCCGACCTTATGTTTGAGTATGCCTCAAGCGCGGTGAACCGTGGTCTGGAAGTCATCATTGCCGGCGCCGGCGGGGCTGCCCATCTGCCGGGTATGGTGGCTGCAAAGACACCCTTGCCCGTGCTCGGTGTGCCGGTGAAATCAAAGACTTTAAACGGCATCGACTCGCTGCTCTCTATTGCCCAGATGCCGGCGGGTATCCCGGTTGGGACACTTGCCATAGGCGATGCCGGTGCGACCAATGCCGCCCTGCTTGCGGCCGCGATCCTGGGTATCAAGTACCCGCAGATCCGGCGTTCACTGGAAGAGTTCAGGGCCACGCGAACCGAGGCTGTTTTGAACCAGCCTGATCCGGGATGAGTAAAACGATCGGTATCCTCGGCGCCGGCCAGTTGGCCCGTATGCTGGCGCAGGCCGGCCAGTCGTTGGGTCTGGAATTCATATTCCTGGATCCGGCCGAAGATGCCTGTGCGGCCGAATTCGGTACACATATTAGCGCCGGCTGGGATGATGAGGCGGCACTGAAAGAACTGGGGCAACGTTCCGATGTGGTGACCTTTGATTTTGAGAATGTCCCGGAAGCATCGGCCAGCCTCATCGAAAGTCTATGCCCGGTGTATCCGCCACCCCGTGCGCTATACAAAAGCCAGGACCGATTGCGCGAAAAGACGATGATGCAGGAATTGGGCATCCCGGTGGCGCCGTTTCACCCGGTCTCAAACCGGCCGGACCTGGTCGCCGCCGTGGAGAAGATCGGCTTGCCCTGTGTTCTTAAAACCCGTCGTTTTGGCTATGACGGCAAAGGCCAGGCCGTATTAAGGTTCCAGGAGGACATGGAGCGGGCCTGGCAGTCGCTTGGCGATAGCGAACTGATATGTGAAGGCTTCGTGCCGTTTCAGGCCGAATGCTCGATTATCGCCGCACGTGGCCGGGATGGCCGGACGGTCTACTGGCCGTTGACGCGCAATTTGCATCGTGGCGGTATTCTGTCCATCAGCATGGCGCCGGCCTTTGAGCCGGGCCTGCAAGGGCGAGCGGAGGCTATGATTAAAAGCCTGCTGGACCATCTCGGTTACACCGGTGTGATGGCCCTGGAGTTGTTCCTGGTGAACGGCGAGTTGCTGGCCAACGAATTTGCGCCACGTGTGCATAACTCGGGTCACTGGACGATCGACGGCTCACACACCTCGCAGTTTGAAAACCACCTGCGGGCGATTTGCGGGCTGCCGCTGGGTGATACCGGTGTTTCTTCACCTGCCGTGATGTTCAACCTGCTGGGGGAGATGCCGGCGTACGCCAGGCAGCAGTCTGAGGATGAATTCCCAGTGGCGGGGCTGCACTGGCATGACTATCACAAGACCCCACGCGAGGGTCGCAAGATCGGCCACGTGACGGTGACGGGCGTAAGTGAAACTGAACTGAAAGCCAGGGCCACTCAACTCGCCGGTGAACTTGGTGTGGCGGCGGAGCTGGATTTCGAGAGCATCCTGGGTCAAACCGGGATATGAAACAACAAACACCCGGGTCATTCAATAGCGTTGAGCTGGGTCTGTTTTCCAGCAGGATTGCAGCCATTTGCGAAGAAATGGGTGCACTGCTGGGCCGGGTCGCGTTTTCACCCAATATACGTGATCGCCTGGATTATTCCTGCGCGCTCTTCAACCGGCAGGGCCAGTTGCTTGGTCAGGCCACGCATATCCCCGTGCACCTCGGCAGCATGGCCTACGCCATGGTTGACCTGGTTGAAAGCCGCGAATGGCATCGCGGGTGACATGTTGATCCTGAATGATCCGTACAAGGGCGGCACACATCTGCCGGATATCACTCTGGTGGCCCCGGTTTTTTCCGGGGATGTGCTGGTGGGTTTCTGTGCCAACCGGGCGCACCACGCGGATATCGGTTCGGATGCTCCCGGTTCGATGCCGGTTAGCCGGGCGCTTGCCGAAG
Organism: uncultured Gammaproteobacteria bacterium; assembly: GCA_963704855.1. Taxonomy (GTDB): domain Bacteria; phylum Pseudomonadota; class Gammaproteobacteria; order Xanthomonadales; family SZUA-36; genus SZUA-36. The sequence goes on along the minus strand of CAVPHY010000002.1, from coordinate 646,502 downwards.
AGGGCATCCTGATACCTCCAACGCTGTTGATGACAGGCTCACAGCTGGATGAGGGTTTTTTGCAATCCATTCTGCAACGGCTAACCAGCCCGGATACATCCAGGGGGGATTTCAACGCACAGGTCGCAGCCAATCTGCTCGGTGCGGGTCGTTTACAGGAACTGGTCGCTGCCCTGGGCCCGGCCGGGTTTGAAGAACAACAAAGCAGTTTGCAGTCCTGGGCGCAATCGCTGGTATTTCAAAGCCTGGCTTGCATACCTGAAGGGTGTTATCAATTTGAAGATTACCTCGATGACGACGGTCATGGTCATACGGATATACCGATCAGGGTAACGGTCAGTGTGCAGGAAGACGGCGTCGGGGTTGATTTTTCCGGCACGGCCCAACAGGTCGAAGGCAATCTGAACTGTCCCATGCCGGTGACCGCAGCCGCCGTTTTCTATGTATTCCGTTGTTTGATGCCGGCGCATACACCGGCCTGCCACGGTGCATTGCAGGGTGTTTCGATCAGCGCGCCAGCCGGGTGCCTCGTAAACGCCCGCTCACCTGCTGCGGTTGCGGCGGGCAATGTGGAGACCAGCAGCAGAATCGTTGATGCGGTCTGTGGTGCTTTGGCGCAGGCATTGCCGAAAAGGTTTGCCGCAGCCAGCCAGGGCACCATGAATAACCTGGCGATGGGCCGGCGCGGTCGCGGCGGTTGGGACTATTATGAAACCCTGGCGGGAGGCATGGGCGCGGCCCATGATTGTAATGGGCGCTCGGCCCGTCACAGCCACATGACCAACACGTTGAATACACCCGTGGAAGTGCTGGAATTGAACTACCCCCTGAGAATCGAGCGCTATGCGATCAACCGGGGTTCGGGTGGCGCAGGGCAGTTCAGTGGCGGTGATGGCATCGTCCGTCAATACCGGTTTCTCGAAAATGCCGAGGTTTCCCTGCTGACAGAGCGCCGAAAGCACCCGCCTTGGGGCCTGCAGGGCGGCCAGCCCGGAAAGCGTGGGCATAACCAGCTGGACGCGGATGAATTACCCGGGAAGATACAGTTTTCCGCGGTTGCAGGTCAGGTTTTGACGATAAAAACGCCGGGCGGCGGTGGTTACGGCCGTCCGGCGAGCCTGTCGGGTTTGACCGATCGTAGCGAGGGGAAGCCGACAGGCTTCTAGAGACCGGTGAGTATCTTCCAGCGGTTGACAATAGAGCAGAATAATTCCGCCGTTTTTACCGTGTCGTATTCGGCTGAATGAGCCGAAGACTCGTCCCACTCGATGCCGGCAGCCTGTACGGCGCGCGCCAGCACGGTCTGGCCGAATGCCAGGCCGCCGAGTGTCGCGGTATCAAAGGAACTGAATGGATGGAAGGGGCTGCGTTTGTAATTGACCCGGCTGATGGCGGCATTGAGAAAGCCAAGGTCAAACGAGGGGTTGTGCCCTACCAGGATGGCGCGCTGGCAATCGGTCGCATGCAACTCCTGCCTGATTGGTAAAAATATTTTGGTAATGGCCTCTTTTTCACTGACCGATGTTCGATCCGGGTGTTCGAGGTCAATACCGGTAAACTCCAGCGAGCTTGGTTCAATACGGGAGCCCTGGAAGGGTTCAACTTCCGCTGAAATTGTTTCCGCAATCTTGATGCGGCCGAAATCGTCCATGCACAGGATACACGCAGCTATCTCCAGGATCGCGTCAGTTTTCGGGTTGAAACCACCCGTTTCGAGATCCACGACAACAGGCAAAAAGCCTCTGAAACGATCAGAAATTCGAGGCATATTGGATTCCGCTGATAAAGGCTGCGAGAATAAGGGAATGCGCTTCAAAATACCATGTAAAAACGCCCTGGCCCTGAAATTGGCCGGTTTGTTTCTGGGGCTGTTGCTACCGCTGGTCGCGGCTGCCGTTCAGGCAGAACCGGGTCAGGGAACAGACCGCGCGCTGTTCTGGTCGATTCAGAAAAATGGTCTTCCGGCCGGTTACCTGCTGGGCACCATACACAGCGAAGACCCGCGTGTGCTGGAATTTTCGGAAGACTTCCTCGACAAGCTCAGGACAAGCGAAGTGTTTGCGCTGGAAATGGTCCCGGATATCAACCTGCTGGAACGCCTGTCCGGATACATGTACTACCCGCCGGGGCAGGGACTGGAAACGGTGATTGGGAATGAACGCTTCAGCGCACTCGAAACAGCACTTTCGGCCTACCATGTTCCGGCAGAACTTGTCCGCCGGTTGAAGCCGTGGGCTGCCATGATGACCTTGAGCACACCGCCACCACAAACCGGCTTTTTTATGGATTTGTCACTCTCCCTGCGCGCATCCGGGGGTGGCCTGGAAGTGGTGGGGTTGGAAACCCTGGAACAGCAACTGTCCTTTTTGGAAAACATGCCAATGGCGATGCAATTGTCATTGCTGGATCAGGCCATTGCCGAGGTTGGCAAGGTTATCGAGGTTCATGACCAGATGGTAGACGCCTATTTGGAAAACGACTTGCAGGTTTTACAGGCACTTTCCGATGATCAACTCCTGGCGGTCAGCAAGAGCGCCGGTGATTACTTTATCGAAGAGGGTATCCATGCGCGTAACTACCGGATGGCTGATTCCCTGTTACGTCAGCTTGAAAACAAATCGGTATTCGTGGCCGTGGGTGCATTGCACCTGCCGGGTGAGAAAGGCCTGCTGAATATCCTGCGTCGCGAGGGTTTTGTTCTAAGCCCGCTGGAAATACCTTTTTCAGTTACCCCTGATAGCCGGTATCAACATCGCAACGGCCGAGCCAAACAGTAGGGTGATACCCCAGACGGGTTCGACCCAGATGCTTGCCAGGCCCAGTACCAGCAAAGCCAGTCCGCCGGCCTGCAGACCACCGCTTCGGACTCGCGGTTGATGGTTCCTTCCCGACAGGCCGGTCAGCAGGTGGTCGACGGAAAGCTTGCCACCACCGTGAAAGACCAGCGGCATCAGCATGATCACAAACAATAGCGGCAGTTTGAAATTTCCGTCACCCCGGGCAGTGATGACATAACCATTCCAGAGTTCTGCCAGGCTGTTCCATTCGGCTGGCCAGTGGACGGCGGCGGTCGCAACCATGGTAATTACAACAAGGGAAATGGCCGCGAAGCGCGTCAACAGACCCAGCAACAACATGAACGCAAAAACCAGCTCGGACCATGTCGCCAGGAACCAGTTCAGGTCAGTTGGAATCAGGTCAAACGGAAGCGGAAAACCCTTTTGCCAGTCCGCCCACGGAATTTCGGCAAACCAGTTCTCGCCACGCAGTTTGGTCAGCCCCGATTCCCAGAACTCCCAGGCCAGGATGAGCCTGAGCGCCAGGGGCCAAAGGTAATCACCGGAGACACGCAAACGGGCTGTAAGATCATCGTAAAATTTGAGTAAGGACATGGGTATTGTACCTTGGTAGAAATGGCCTTGCCGGAAGTAACCGCTTTAGCTGTCAGGGCCGGGTTCCGAGGATGACCTGTTTTTCTTTCAGTTCATTCAACAGGGCTTTGCCTGCTTCCAGGACCACTTCCGGTTTGGGGTGCCTGATGATTCCCGCAACAGTGTTCAGTAATTCAAGACCCGTCAAAACCGTTTCTTCTTTCATTTTTTGCACCAGCAGCATGGAAGTTTCGTTCAGCTGCATGAATTTCACGTTGAAATCCTGTTGCCGCCAGACCAGCAGGTGGGTTGGCTGGGCGGGTGCTTTAAGCGGTTGAAAGTCCGCACGTATCTGGTGAACTGGAAACTGATAACTGAGTGGCCAGACCAGTGGTGACAAAACCGGAATTCCACTTAACAGGTCACCATCCGGGTCGGCTTCAATTTCGTCGACATCTGTTTCATCGAGCGACAATGCCAGTTCCACCCATTCGTAGTGCGCAAGCTCGAGCATGAACGGCGGGTCACTGGCGTGGCCCTGGCGGTGGTCCTGCAGATATTGCAGGAACTCCCGGGGCAGTTCGGGGAACAAGGGTGTGCGACAGCGGTAGTCCCGGAAGAATTCACGGCACAGTGTTATCCAGCCGGAATCGCTGTAGAGGGTTTTGAGTACCGGAAAATTGCTCGATAAGAAATTGCAGATATTATTGAAGAACAGGTTGCGGTAGATAGCCATGCGCCGGTCTTCGATACCTTCGGGCGCCGCGACACCTTCGGGGTCGCGGATATGGGCTGCAAAACCGGTTTGCAGCCTGGCCAGCTTCTCAGGCGCTGCGTCGCTGGTCATCTGTGCTTTCCTGTTCTTCATGCGGTTGAGCGTGCGTATTCCATTTTTCCTGGATCTGCCGGATCTGCTGAACCTCGGTGAGAAGTTCGGCAACGGGTGGCAGGTTGAAATCGCGCTCAAGCAGGGTGGGGAATACACCGAACAATTCGTAAGCCTTATCGAGTAAGGCCCATACACCGCCGATAATGTCGGCGCCGTGTGTATCGATGATCAGGTCTTCGGCCTCATTATAGTGACCGGCGATGTGACCGTAGGCGATCCGGTCCCCCGGCAGCGCCTGCAAAAATTCAACCGGGTCGTAGCGGTGGTTGACGCTGTTCACGTAGATGTTATTAACGTCCAGCAGCAGGTCACAATCCGCTTCGGTGATCACGGCGTTGATGAAATCTATCTCGCTGAGTTCGGCGCCGGGCGCCGCGTAATACGATACGTTTTCGATCGCCATGCGCTGACCCAGCATATCCTGCACCTGCTTGATACGTCCGGCCACGTAGGTGACGGCTTCCGCCGTAAACGGTATCGGCATCAGGTCATACAGGTGACCGTCATCGGTACAGTAACTCAGGTGTTCACTGTAGGCGCGGATTTTGTAGTCATCCATAAACTGCCGTAATTTGTGGATAAAGGTGCGGTCCAGCGGGGAGGGCCCGCCAATGGACAGCGAGAGCCCGTGGCAGACAAACGGAAAGTGATCGGTAAAGTATTCGAAAAACTGCCTTCTTTTACCGCCCACGTTTATCCAGTTTTCCGGGGCGACCTCCATGAAACTGACGATTGCGCTGACAGATTCCAGGTCATAAGCGTGAAGCGGACCCAGAAGGGCCCGCCTCAAACCAAGTCCCGCGCCCGTAACCGGGTGTTTGCGGTGACTCATCGGCTCAGTTCTCAGGCGTTACCGCCACAGGAACCTTCTTTGCCCTTTTTCTCGCCGCAGGAACCTTCAGCGCCTTTCTCGCCACAGGAGCCTTCTTTGCCTTTCTCGCCACAGGAGCCTTCAGCGCCTTTCTCGCCACAGGAGCCTTCAGCGCCTTTTTCACCACAGGAGCCTTCTTTGCCCTTGTCGCCGCCACACTTGCCTTCACCGCATTTGCCTTCCTCACCTTTTTCACCAGCCAGCTGGTAACCGGCATCCAGGTCGGAGGTAGAGAACGGGTTGTCAGCGGCGACCACGGTCGAAGATGCAGCCAGTGATGATACAAAAGCTACGCCTACGGCAGCAGCAACGGGATTTACGAACTTTGAATTCTTAGACATATATTTAGAGCCTCCACAGTTAAAAAAAACCGGTCAAAAATGATCGGGAAATTACTCAACACACTTAAAAGATGTTATGACGCTTAACCCGTTATAGGTTTATTTACGTCTTCCTTTTGCATGGCTTCAAGGGTTAACGACGTTCCGGGTTACCCTTAAAGACTAGCAATTGACACGGAAATATCAAGGTATATTCCGTATTCAGGTCTATAGACCGGTATACGGCGGGGATTATTACACTTGATTTGCAGTTCGGTATCGGGACACGCTGAAACGCCTGTTTTCCGCGTCAGGATGAGACAGGTCTTTCAGAAACCCTTTTGCTTTCCGGTCCTGCACAGGTCACGGACGATACACTCGGAGCAATTTGGTTTGCGCGCTTTGCAGGTGTAACGGCCATGCAGGATCAACCAGTGGTGGGCATCGAGCAGGTATTCCTGCGGTATGCTTTTGAGCAGTTTCCGTTCGATCTCCAGTGGTGTTTTACCCAGGGCCAGGCCAGTGCGGTTGGCAACGCGGAATATGTGCGTGTCGACGGCCATTGTGGGCTGGCCGAACGCGGTATTCAGAATAACGTTGGCCGTCTTTCGGCCCACGCCCGGCAATGCCTCCAGTTCCGGCCTGGTTGACGGAACAAGACCTGCGTGGTTTTCAATCAGCGCCTGGCAGGTGGCAATGACATTCCTGGCTTTCGAGTTAAACAGGCCGATGGTCTTGATGTAGTCCCTGAGCCGGTCCTCACCGAGATCCAGGATGGCCTGCGGTGTATTGGCAATCTTGTACAGACGCCGTGTGGCGAGGTTGACACTGACATCGGTGGCCTGCGCCGAGAGGATGACGGCAATCAGCAGTTCGAAGGTTGATTGGTACTCAAGCTCGGTCGTCGGGTGCGGGTCGATGGCCTGCAGGCGACGGAAGAATTCTTGCCGGTCTTCAGCTTTCATGGGTGTTCCCGATCAGGCTGGTAAAAGTGGTTGATGGCTTGCGCGCCTGCCAGGCATTGCGCGCGGCAATCAGTAAAGCCAGGCCAAAAAAGGCACCGGGCGCCAACAGGGCCAGCAGAAAACCGGGGTGCTGCGGGATGACGGTCAACTCCAGCTGATGAGCCCAATCACCGAACAACATATCCGCACCGGCCAGCAAGGTACCGCGTCCGGCCAGTTCCCGCAAGGCACCCAGCAACACCAGCGTGACGCAGAACCCCAGGCCGGTGGCAAAGCCATCGACCAATGAGGGCAACGGGCCGTTCCTCGAGGCGAAGGCCTCGGCCCGCCCGATGATGGCGCAATTGGTCACGATCAATGGAATGAATATACCCAGCACCCTGAACAGGTCATAAAAGTAGGCCTGCATCAGTAATTCGATCACCGTCACCACCGAGGCGATAATCAGTACGAACGCCGGGATGCGTATTTCGGGCTTCAATAAGCCGCGTAGCAGTGAAACCGATAAATTCGATACCATCAGCGTCAGCAGGGTGGCCAGGCCGAGTGCCAGTCCGTTGATGAGGGTATTGGTAACCGCCAGCAACGGGCAAAGACCAAGCAGGACCACCAGGCCGGTATTCTGCCGCCAGACACCATCGGCCAGTATGGTTTTCAGGTGTTTAGCTGTCATCCGGATCTGCCTTTATTACGGCTGTATTGAACAGTAACTGCCGGTTGGCTTCGAAGTATAACAAGGTGTTGTGAACGGCTTTCACCACGGCCCTTGGCGTAATCGTGGCGCCGGTGAACTGGTCAAACTCCCCCCCATCCCTTTTAACCGCCCAGCCGCTGCTCTTGGGTTTGAGCAGGGACCTGCCGGTAAAACCGAGTATCCAGTCGCTCCTTTCAAGTTCGATCGGGTCGCCAAGACCCGGTGTTTCACGATGGGACACGACACGCACACCGAGTACCGTGCCGCCGGCATCAATACCGCTTAAAAGACGTATATCACCGTTGTATCCATCCGCTGCGGTCACCAGCATCAAAACCGCTACCGGCTGCCCGTCCAGGCGGGCGCGGTAAACGGTGACGGGATTCGGGTGGCGAAAGATCGCTGCATCGGCAACCTCTATGCTGTCTTCGAGCAGGTCATTATTGTATGCATCTGCCGGCACAATCTCATTGAGCTGTTGCAGGATACGCAGTTTCTCCTGCTGAATGATGCGCTCATGTGTCAGCGCATTGACACCGGCCAGCAGCGAGGTGCCCAGCAAGGCAATCAGGCCGAGTAATGCCCCGCTGCGGAGGGCCGGATGTGTATTGCTGCTCATTCGCCGTACATCCGCGGCCGGGTGTAGCGGTCGATCAACGGCGCCGCCATGTTCATCAGCAGCACGGCAAACGCAACACCATCCGGATAACCGCCCCAGCGGCGGATAACCAGCGTGATAATGCCGACACCGGCGCCAAAAATGAGACGGCCCCGGTCACTTACACAGCCACTGACCGGGTCGGTCGCGATAAAAAACGCCGCCAGTACGATGGCGCCTGAAAACACGTGTTGTAACGGTAAAGGGTTGGTAGCTGGATCGAGCAGCCAGAAAGGCAGGCTGAACAGCAATACGCTGCCGAAAACTGCGACCGGCACCTGCCAGCCGATAACCCGCTTGTACAGGAGAAACACGCCGCCCAGCGCAAACCAGCAGGCTATCCATTCCCAGCCCTCGCCACCGAGGCGACCGAACAGGGGTGACTGGCGTATCTCGGGTATCAGCAGGCCGGCTTCGACGCCGGTCTTCAGCGTATCCAGCGGTGTCGCTTGTGTGATGGCATCCCAGCCGCCTGCCGCCTGTACCTGTCCGCTAAGAACGATTGCAAGGCTGTCCGCCAGGCCCAGGCTGTGTTCGGCAAGGGCCAGGGGTGGCAGCCAGTTGGTCATGGCCTGTGGAAAACTGATCAGCACCACGACATAGGCCACCATGGCCGGGTTGAAGACATTCTGGCCGAGACCGCCGTACAGGTGCTTGGCGAAAACGATCGCAAACAGCATGGCGATACAACTGATCCACCACGGTGCCAGCGGCGGTATGCACAGGGCAAAAAGAACGGCGGTCACAACCGCGCTGTAGTCATTGATAAAGGGTTTTAGTGATCTGCCCCTCAGGTGCAGCATCAGGGCTTCGAATAAAAGCGCGAATATCGTGGCCAGGGTAATTTGTATAAGAATACCCGTCCCGAAAAACCAGCTATGGGCCAGCACACCGGGCACGAGCGCAAGCAATACCTGCAGCATCACTTTTGCCACGCTTGTCGGCGGTGGTATATGCGGTGCGCCGCTGGTCTGGAAGCTACGTGTCATCGGTTGTGCCGTTGTTCTGCGCGGCAGGTTTTGAGCGGTTTCTGCTCTCCGCGCGCTGGATGGAAGCCTGGATGCGATCCTGCTGCGAAGATTTATCCTTCAGCACCTGCTTACGGCGCGCCATCTTCTCTGCCCGTTCCTGTTTCAGCCTCAACAGCCTGGCTTCGCGGTTTTCAAAGCGCTTGCGGGCCAGTTCGCTGGCCTCGCTTTCAAGGGCGCGCTTGCGTAGTTCACCCTTGCCGTAGCGGAACCATTCCACCAGCGGAATGTGGCTCGGGCAAACATGATCACAGCAGCCGCATTCGATACAGGCCTTGAGGCCATATTCTTCAAGCGGCTTCCAGAGTTTGTTGCGTACTTGCAGGTTGAGCTGCTGTGGCAGCAGCATGGCCGGGCAAACCCTCGCGCATTCACCACAGCGTATACAGGGCATCTCCGGCTGGCTTGACGCGATGTCCTGCCGGGTAAGCGCTAGCACGCAGTTACTCGCCTTGACCACCGGCGCGCTGTCACTTTCGAGCGGGTAGCCCATCATCGGCCCGCCCACCACCAGCCTGGCGACATCTTGCGTGTACCCGCCGCAACATTCCACCAGGTGGGAAATGGGGGTTCCGAACAGCACCCTGAGATTCCGTGGGTGGGATATACCGTTGCCGGTTACCGTGACGTAACGCTCGATCAGCGGTTTGCCTTCGGTCACGGCCTCAGCTACCGCGGCAGCGGTGGCCACGTTCTGACACACCAGGCCGAGGTCGGACGGACGTCCGCCTGCAGGCACTTCCAATCCGGTCAATACCTGGATCAGCTGTCTTTCGCCGCCTTCGGGATAGAGCGCGGGTACCCTGACCACCGATAGGTTTTCGCTGTCGGTAAATTCAGCACAAGTGGTGAGCGCCTCTTGCACGGCCCCCATCTGGTCTTCGATCGCTATGACCACCCGCCTGGCGCCGAGCGCCCGCCGCAGGATATGCGCACCAAGAATGATTTTACCGGGTTGTTCCCGCATCAGCATTTCATCACAGCTGATATAGGGCTCGCACTCGACACCGTTGAGTATCAGGGTATGGATTCTCCTGTCACGTCCATCGCGCATCTTTACGTGGGTCGGGAAAACCGCACCACCGAGACCGGCAAGACCGCACAGTTGCATCTGCTCGATAAGACGGTCCGGGCAGGCGTTCTGCCAGTCGCTGAGGGGTTTGAGATCGGCCCATTTTTCCCGGCCGTCAGGTCTTATCACCACGCAGGGGCCCGGCCGGCCCGACGGGTGAGACATGGGCCGCTCCTCAATGGCTTCAACTGTTCCGGAAACCGGGGAGTGCACTGCTGCAAAGGGCTGGCACTGGCCGATTGGCTGACCCTTAAGTATCTTTTCGCCAACGCGCACAAGCGGTTCGGCGATATCGCCGGCGTGCTGCAGCAGCGGTACCGCCAGCAAGCCGGGCAAGGGTGGCCGTTCGACCCGATCCTGGCATGAGGCCTTCTTGTTATGCCGCAGGTGCAGGCCGCCATGGAAGTGATGGATGCGTGTGCCCACTCCTTGCGCAGGTTCGACCTGGCGGGATAGCGTCATCGCGCCAAGCCCCTGTCCGCGGCGACTACCGGCCTCGGCCGGTGCCAAAGCGGCGGATTCTCACCGGCCTCAACAATGTCTATGCAATCCACCGGGCAGGGTGGCAAACACAGGTTGCAACCGGTGCATTCGGATTTGATGACGGTGTGCATCAACTTGGTCGCGCCGACGATGGCATCCACGGGGCAGGCCTGAATACACAGCGTGCAACCGATACAACGTGTTTCATCGATCAACACCACGGTTTTTGGTGTCTCTACGCCATTGTCGGGGTTCAACGGCTTGGTTTCGCGGCCAAGCAGATCGGCCAGTTCGCGGATAGCGGTATCGCCACCCGGTGGGCACTGGTTGATATCGGCCTCCTCACGGGATATTGCCTCGGCATAGGGCCGGCAACCGGGATAGCCGCATTGACCGCACTGGGTCTGCGGCAGCAGGGCATCGATTTTCTCAACCAGCGGATCAGCCTCGACACGAAAACGCAGCGCAGCCCAACCCAGGCCGAGGCCGAAGGCCACACCCAATGCGCCAAGTACAAGGACGGATGTCAGCATCTCTGATAACCGGGTTTGATTGGCCGGGCCATCACAGGTTGGCCAGTCCTTTGAACCCCATGAACGCGAGGGCCATCATTCCGGCCGTCACCAGGCCAATAGGCGCGCCTTTGAATGGCAGTGGTACATCGGCAAGGGCAATGCGTTCGCGCATCGCTGCAAACAGGACCAGCACGATTCCGAAACCGGCCGCTGCGCCGAAACCGTACAGGGCGGATTGCAGCAGGTTGTGTTGCTCCTGGACATTTAATAACGCCACGCCCAGTACCGCGCAGTTGCTGGTGATCAGTGGCAGAAAAATGCCCAGCACACGGTAGAGCACGGGACTGCTTTTACGCATGAACATCTCGGTCAGTTGCACAGTGACCGCGATAACCAGGATAAAGCTCAGCGTGGACAGGTACTCCAGCTCCAGCGGTACGAGCAGGTACTGGTGTAACAGGTAACTGGAAACCGATGACAGGGTCAGCACAAAGGCGGTTGCAACCGCCATTCCCATCGCACCTTCCAGCTTGGTTGAAACCCCCATGAACGGGCAAAGGCCAAGAAATCGAACCAGGACGAAGTTATTGGCCAGTACCGTGCTTACAAGGATCAGTAAGTGTTCACTCATGCGAAAGAAATATGATCAACGCGAACCTCAGGTCACACGCATACCCGGTACCGCGCCTGCATCCGGGCTGAGTATGAACAGGTCTTTGCCGCCCGGGCCGGCGGCCAGGACCATGCCTTCGGATACGCCAAAACGCATCTTGCGTGGTTTCAGGTTTGCCACCATGACCGTAAACCGGCCAACCAGGTCAGCCGGTTCATAGGCGGACTTGATACCGGCAAATACATTGCGGGTTTCGCCACCGATATCGAGGGTGAGCTGTATCAGTTTTTCCGCTTCCGGCACGGCCTTGGCATCGACGATTTTTGCGATACGCAGATCGACCTTTAAAAAGTCTCCGATTTCGATCTCATCGGCCAGGTCCAGGGCAGGTCTGACAGGTACTTCGGTGGACTGCAGGTTCTCTTTTGAATTTTCAATCATGGCTTCGATCTTGAGCGGATCAACCCGTGTCATCAATGGCAGAAAGGCATTGATGGACACATTCAGCATCGGCCTGTCGAGCGCGGACCACCTGTCCAGCGGCACACCCAGGAATTGCTCAGCGGTTTGGGCTGTGAAGGGAACCACCGGCGCCAGGTAGGTCATCAGCACGCGAAACAGGTTGATGCCCTGGGTGCATATTGCCTGCACCTTCGCCTGCTGGCCTTCCTGCTTGTTCAGTGTCCAGGGTTTGTGTTCGTCGATGTAGCGGTTGCCCTCATCCGCAAGCGCCATGATGCGGCGGATGGCTGACTGGTAATTACGATGCTCGAAATCGTCGGCGATAAACTCTCGCTGGTCCAGGAACTTCCTGTACAGATCCGGCTCGGGCAATGCGGCAGCCAGCCGTCCGTTTGATCCGCGCTGGATAAAGCCGGCACAGCGGCTGGCGATATTGACAACCTTACCCACCATGTCCGAATTAACACGGAAGACGAAATCGTCCAGGTTAAGATCGATATCACCGAGACCGGGCCCCAGCCGTGCACAGAAGTAGTAACGCAGGTAATCCGGATTCAGGTGATCGAGATAGGTGCGGGCCTGGATAAACGTTCCGCGCGATTTGGACATTTTCGCGCCGTCGACGGTCAGGAAGCCATGTGCAAAAACAGCAGTCGGAACCCGGAAACCCGATCCCATCAGCATGGCCGGCCAGAACAGGGTGTGGAAGTAAATGATGTCCTTGCCGACAAAATTATACAGTTCGGTCCGGGTATCAGTATCCCACCATTCATCAAAATCAAGACCGATACGATCGCTCAGTTCCTTGAAACTCGCCATGTAACCAATCGGTGCGTCGACCCAGACATAGAAGTACTTGTTTTCGGTGCCGGGAATTTTAAAGCCGAAATAGGGTTCATCGCGGGAAATGTCCCAGTCGCGCAGACCGTCATCGAACCATTCCTGCATCTTGTTGACCACCTCCGCCTGTAACACACCGGAGCCCATCCAGTTTTGCAGGCGGTTTTCAAATTCGGACAGCCGCACAAAGTGGTGCTCGGAATCACGCATGACAGGCGTTGTGCCGCTGACGGCCGAACGCGGGTCAATCAGGTCGGTCGGGCTGTAGGTGCCGCCGCAGGACTCGCAGCTATCGCCGTATTGATCCGGGGTTTTGCATTTGGGGCAGGTTCCCTTGATAAAGCGGTCCGGCAAGAACATGCCTTTTTTCTCATCATAAAACTGGGAGACATTGCGCCGCTCGATATGGCCGCCCTCCTCGAGGCGTTCATAGATCATTTCCACGCACTGACGGTTGGCCTCGCCATGCGTGGTGGCGTAGTTATCAAAACTCAGACCGAAATCCCTGAAATCACGCTGGTGTTCGGCATTCATCCGTTCGATCAGTTCTTCCGGAGTTATATTCTCTGCCTGGGCGCGTAACATGATGGGTGTGCCGTGCGCATCATCTGCCCAGGCAAAATAACACTCGTGTCCCTGCGCTCTCTGGAAGCGGGCCCAGATGTCGGTCTGAATATATTCCAGCATATGACCCAGGTGGATCGCGCCATTGGCGTAGGGCAGGGCGCTGGTAACCAGTATTCTTCTTTTCTGTTTATTCATAGTCGTGTTAGTGCCGCCCATTCCAGGGCTAATAGTGGATTCCGCAATTATGGCACGCCGGTCAAGCAAGCTGTAGCACCCGGTGAACGATTTTCCAATTGAATCCCAATTGTGCGCTCTGTTGCCAATCGCGCTAATTTAGCGGGTACAATGTCAAGCTTGATGAAATTACCGCGTATTACTTAAGAGAGTGAATATCCATGAATAAAGAAACCGTGATGGCCTTACTGGCCAACATAATTGATGAAAACTCAGGCCGTGACCTGGTCTCGGCAGGCAATATTCGCGAGGTCGGTGTGCACGACGACCGCGTGAGCGTGGATGTCCGCCTGGGTTATCCACTGGCCGATAACGGTGCGGAACTTGCTGAGCGGATCAAGGCCCGTCTTGAAAGCGATCCCGGTATCGACACGGCGGGTGTGAATATGAGTTGCAAGGTGATGCCCCACAAGGTGCAGGAAGACCTCAAGCCACTGGATTCAATCGCAAATATTATTGCCGTGGGTTCGGGCAAGGGCGGTGTGGGTAAATCCACAACCGCGGTGAACCTGGCACTTGCGCTGCAACGCGAAGGCGCACGCGTTGGTTTGCTGGATGCCGATATTTACGGCCCGAGCATACCGTCCATGCTGGGTGTCAAGGGTCAGCCCAGTACCGACGGCGAGCACATTATTCCAAAAGAGGCCCACGGGCTTAAAGTGATGTCGATCGGCTTCCTGGTCGCGGAAGACACCGCCATGATCTGGCGTGGGCCGATGGTGACCTCCGCGTTGCAGCAATTGCTGGGTGACACGCTTTGGGGACCATTGGACTACCTGATCATCGATTTGCCGCCCGGCACCGGTGATATCCAGTTAACCCTGGCACAGAGGATACCGGTCGCGGGTGCGGTGATCGTTACCACGCCACAGGATATCGCCCTGCTCGATGCAAGGCGCGCCGTCCACATGTTCCGCAAGGTGGGTGTACCGGTGCTGGGTGTCGTTGAAAACATGAGCACCCATATCTGTACGGCCTGTGGTCATGAAGAAGCGATATTCGGGCACGGTGGCGGTGAGCAGATGGCAAAGGATTTCGATATCCCATTGCTTGGCCAACTGCCGTTGACGATGGAAATCCGCTCCTCGCTGGACGCCGGCACACCCACCATGATGCAGGACCTGGATTCGCCGATAACGAAAAGTTATCGCAGCCTGGCCCTGCGCGCGGCAGGTGTACTGTCGGTCATGCCACGCAGCATGACGGTGCAGATGCCGCAGATCGTCGTCCAGAACTGATGAGCATCAAGTCCGATCGCTGGATCCGTCGCATGGCGACGGAACACGGTATGATCGAGCCGTTCGAGGCCGGCCAGGTCAGGGCGGCACCTGACGGCAACCGCGTGATTTCCTACGGCACATCCAGCTATGGCTACGATGTTCGTTGCGCCAGCCATTTCAAGATTTTTACCAATATCAACTCCGCAATAGTGGATCCAAAAAATTTCGATGAAAACAGCTTTGTCGATGTCACGGGTGATGTATGCATTATTCCGCCCAACTCGTTTGCATTGGCGCACACGGTTGAATACCTGCGTATACCCAGCAACGTGCTGACCATCTGCCTGGGTAAATCCACCTATGCGCGTTGCGGCATCATCGTCAATGTCACCCCGCTGGAGCCGGAATGGGAAGGCCACGTGACGCTGGAATTTTCCAATACCACACCGCTGCCGGCGCGCATCTATGCCAATGAGGGTGTTGCACAGTTCCTGTTTTTTGAATCGGATGAGCAGTGCGAAACCACCTATGCCGATCGGCAGGGCAAGTATCAGGGACAAAGAGGTGTCACTTTACCCAAGGCGTGAGTCTCCCCCACGCCACGATGAACAGGGAAACTACGATGGAAAGAAGTAAGTTATTTTCGCTTTTTATTCTCTTCTCGGCCGCGCTGGCAGCAACGGCGCAAGCCCGCCCACAACCCGACGCCGCGGCGGATTTTTCGGCCCGGCAGGATGCATGGCAGAAACATGAGGCGCTGGTTGCCGCTTCGCCCTATACCGGTTTGGAATGGCGTAGTGTCGGTCCGGTGGTGCAGGGCGGGCGGTTGGTGGATATGGAAGTGGTTCCCGGCCAGCCTTATACCTTCTACGCTGCGTATGCCTCCGGCGGTTTGTGGAAAACAACCAATAACGGTCATACCTTCGAACCCCTCTTCGATAAGCAGGCGACCATCATCATGGGTGATATCGCGGTCGATCCAAACAACCCGGAGACCGTCTGGGTGGGCACCGGTGAGAACAATTCATCGCGTTCCTCTTACGGTGGAATGGGTGTTTACCGCTCCGATGACGGCGGTCAGGACTGGTCTTACATGGGGCTCGGCGATACCGACCGCATAGGCCGTATCCTGATCGACCCGAGTGATTCAAACACGATCTACGTGGCTGCACTGGGCAAGTTGTATACACCCGGCGGGCAACGCGGAATTTTTCGCAGCAGCGATGGCGGAAAAAGCTGGCAGCAGGTGTTCAAGGGTGGCGACTGGACCGGTGTGATCGACCTGGTGTTCAAACCCGGTGATACAAAAACACTGTACGCGGCGGCCTGGGAGCGCAAGCGCCGGCCCTGGGATTTCACCGAGGGTGGGCCTGGTTCGGCCATATACAAATCCACCGACGGTGGTGACAACTGGACGAAGCTTGAAGGTGGCTTACCCAGCGGTGGTTTTGTCGGCCGCATCGGTCTGGCGGTCAGCGCGGCCAGCCCGGATACGCTTTATGCCAGCATCGACAACCAGCAACGCTTGCCTGAGGATCAGTGGAACCTGGGTGACCGCCCGGTTAATGCCAAGCGTCTGCGCGGCATGAGCAAGGAAGCGTTCCTGGCCCAGGACAGGAACGAGATCGAAGGCTTTATACGCAGTTCCGACTTTGACGTCAGCGTCGATGCCGATAAGCTGATGGATTGGGTCAGGACCGATAAGGTCAGCATCCAGGACATCATCGATGAACTCGGTGATGCCAACGCCGATCTTTTCAATACCGATATCGTCGGTTTGCAGGTCTGGCGTTCCGATGATACCGGCGCCAACTGGAAAGTGACGCATGATGGCCCCCTTGACCAGGTGGTTTATTCCTATGGTTATTATTTTGGTGAAATCCGGGTCTCGCCTAAAGATGCGGACCAGGTTTATGTCCTGGGTGTACCTATAGTCAAATCCGATGATGGCGGTAAAACCTGGTTCTCGGTACAGGGTCCTGACGTGCACTCCGACCATCAATCGATGTGGATCAACCCCCAGCATCCCGAGCACCTGATGATCGGCAATGATGGCGGAGCTGATGTGAGTTATGACGGCGGCCAGACCTGGGTCAAGCTGGATGCCCAGCCCCTCGGGCAGTTCTACACCGTCAATGTCGATATGGCGGAGCCCTATAACGTCTACGGCGGTCTGCAGGACAACGGCACGATCCGCTGTCCATCGACCAACCGCTGGCAGACCGGGGCCAACTGCACCCGCATCAACGGCGGGGACGGCATGTACGTGGCGGTGGACCCGCGTGATTACAAAACCGTCTATTCGGGCTCCCAGTTCGGTTACTACGATCGGCAAAGTCCGGATGGCGATGCCGAGGTGCGGCCGCGCCGCGCCTTTGGCGATACGGCGTTGCGCTACAACTGGAATACACCGGTCATCCTGTCGACGCACAACGCCGACGTGGTTTATTTCGGCACCAATATCCTCTACCGCTCTATGGACCAGGGTGAAACCTGGACTGCCATCAGCGGTGACCTTAGCCGGTCAAAAAACCGTGGCGATGTACCCTTTGCGTCGTTGACAACACTGTCTGAATCAAGCCTGCAATTCGGCCTGATCTGGGCTGGCACCGATGATGGCCAGGTGTGGGTAACAGACAGTAGCGGCATACGCTGGCAGGATGTTTCCGAAAAACTGCCGAAGGACCGCTGGGTCAGCCGCGTCGAGGCATCCAGCCATGCACGCGAGCGTGCCTATGTCACGCTCAATGGTTATCGTGATGATGATATCCGCGCCTATGTTTACCGCACCGATGATCTCGGCAAAACCTTCAAGGACATCAGCAAGGGCTTGCCGGCCGAGGCGGTCAACGTCATACGGGAAGACCCGTTGATGGAAAATATTCTGTATGTCGGCACCGATCGGAGCGTGTATGTCTCGACTGACCGCGGCGACACATGGTCCGCCCTGCAGGGTGGCTTGCCCAATGTGCCGGTGCACGACCTGGTGGTGCACCCGCGTGAGCGCGAACTGGTCGCCGGCACCCACGGACGCAGTATTTGGATCGTCGACGTATTGCCATTGCAGGACCTGGTGGAAGCAGGGACCGATACCGCGCTCAAGGTATTTTATATCGATGAGGTGACGGCCAGTCGCGGCTGGCGCAGTGAGCGCTCCCGTTGGTATTTCCGTCCCGATGAGGCGCCGAAATCAACCATCAAGTACTGGAGCAACAGCGCCGGGAGCGCCTCTATCGAAATACTTGACGGGAATGATACCGTCATACGCCGTTTGAGCAGTGAAGCGGTGCGCGGTATGAACAGCATGGAATGGGACCTGCTTGTCGATCAGGAAATGGCACTGGCTGCAGAGGCCGCCAGCTTGGAAAAGGCAAAGGAAGACGCAAACAAGGGCCAGGAAGAAAAGGCTGTTGGTCTCGAAGACACACCCTATGCTGAATCCGTCAGGCTGGGTCACATACTGTACGCGATACCGGGCGAATACACGGTGCGGGTCAGTGTCGGCGAGAATAAGGACAGCAATGGCCTGAAAATAGTTGCTCCCAAAGAGTACGAGCCGAGAACCCGGCAAAAGTACAAGCTGCGGGGCAAGCAGGGCTAGCTGTGAATTCCAGCAACGTTTTTATCGTTTTGATGGCTTCGATTCAGACGGTGCGCTCAACAGGCCGGGTGGTATTCAGTGCCCGGTCTTATCCGCCCCTACGGGGTGCCCTCAGCCAGGATTCCGCCTGATCGGGACCGCGCTGGCGGTACATCCATGTACCGTCAGCGCTCAATTTTCATCCATGAAAATTGCCCCGGGCGAAATCCTGTCTTCGGCGGATAAACGGGCACTGAATACCACCCGACCTGTTGAGCTCTTCAGCTGAAAGTCGTGCACCCTGGTTCAGACACGGGGGACGGTTGTGGTCTGGGCGAACTTTGAAGCGCGGAGTAGCCGGACGGGTTAGGGGCGATCGGGCGGGATGCCCGATCGAGGCCGTCCAATACAGGATGTATTGTAAGGCCGGTCCCGTTAAGACCCGGCCGGCTGCGAGGGTAGTCCCGGATCTTGATCCGGGACCGCTGGCCAGCGAGCACAGACCACAACCGTCAGCCGTGTCATTGCACCTTCAAGACTTCTAAGCACTATCTGTTTCTGAAAGGTCCCACACATTGGTGAATACAGCGTTGCTGGAATTCACAGCTAACGTAGCGGTGGTTGCTGAATCAGGGTCGCGTAGGTTTCAAACATCTCCTCGCCGCGCCGTACCTGGAATTCGACCCGGCTGCCCGGTTGACGCTGGGCGATCATAAGCAACAGCGCCCTGGCATCATCCAATTCGATGCCGTCGAGCGTCAGCAGGATATCACCGGGCCGGATGCCGGCACTCCAGGCCGGGCCATTCGGGGTGACATCCCGCACCTGGATACCTCGCCGTACCGCACTGCCGTCAGTTTGCAGCGACAGGGGCAGGTCGCTGAACAGGGCGCCGAGTGAACCTCTCCTGACACCTCCGTTTTCAACGATTTGTTGCATGACATCCCGGGCCATCGCGATTGGAATCGCAAAGCCGATATTTTGTGCGCCCTGCATCTGGCCGAGGTTGCGGGTATTGATGCCGATCACTTCACCGCGGTAATTGATCAGCGCTCCACCGCTGTTACCAGCATTGATGGCGGCATCGGTCTGGATGAAGTCTTCGTAGAGGACAGACCTCAGGTCATTGCGGCCGGTTGCGCTGATAATGCCCATGGTCACCGTATGGCTCAATCCAAATGCATTGCCAATGGCCAGAACCACGTCACCCACCCGCACGTTGGCATCCTCCGCCAACGGTGCTGCCGGCAGGCCGTCCAGGTCGATTTTAAGTACTGCCAGGTCGGTTTCCGGATCGTTGCCAACCACCTGTGCCGTGGCGAAGCGCCCATCCCACAAACCCACGCTGATATTCTGCACCTGGCTGATCACGTGGCTATTGGTCAGGATATAGCCATCCTCGCTGACCAGCACGCCCGAACCCATGTCCTGGCGTGAACGGGACACATACGAACTACCGAGGAGTTTCTGTAAGCGCGGGCTAACTTGTTGAAGTTCAACGGTCCGGGTGTAAATGCTGACAACCGAGGGCGCCGTACGGTCGACTGCATCGGCATAGGAAACGGGAGCCACCGGTACGTTGTCGATGACTTCCGGCGGAGGGTTGAAACGGTCACTGACCGTTGGCCACAGGTATAAAATGATAAATGCCAGCGCGAGGCCCGCGATGACGGAACGGGTCAAGAAGTCCAGTATTGATCCGACTGTTTTTTTCCTGTCAGGAACTGCTCTGTCAGCTTTATTCATCCGGTCATTTTCCATCAATTTGAATTCAATATCGGTTTTCTTCAAAAATCGGGTGCATATATCGGCAATTCTATCGGCAAATCGTTTGTTTCGCATGGCTCGATTCGGTAAAATATCAGATTAATTCAGGTGAGGGACAGGATGATTGCTTTGAAAGTTACAAGCCCCCTGTTCGATCGTGCTTGCTTTAATCAAAAGAATTTGAACTTCCCGATCATGAGTAATAGTCCTTGCGTGGGGCGTATTTCTGTTGGAGAACTAAATGTCATCTGATGACGTAAACAAGGGACGGCGCCGGTTCCTGGTTGCCACCACGACCGTCGTGGGTGGTGTTGGCGTCGGTTTTGCTGCCGTACCATTTATCAAGTCCTGGATGCCGAGTGAAAGGGCACAGGCCATTGGTGTGCCGGTTGAAGTGAACGTGGCTAAATTGAAACAAGGCCAGTTGCTCAAGGTACAGTGGCGTGGTCAAACGATCGGTGTCCTGCGTCGCACCGATGCAATGGTTTCCGGTCTCGCTAAAACGGATGACGAACTGTCTGATCCGGAATCACAGAATGCCGAGCAACCGGAATATATACATGGTGAGCCACGTGCTTTGAAACCTGAATTCCTGGTTGTCAACATGCACTGTACGCACTTGGGTTGTGTTCCGCAGATGATCCCCGAGGTTGGTCCGCAGCCATTTGATGCGAACTGGAACGGCGGATTTTACTGCCCGTGCCACAAATCCAAGTTCGATTTATCAGGGCGTGTTTACAAGGGGGTTCCGGCACCGACCAATCTGCGAATCCCGCCTTACAGCTTTCTCGATGAAAATACCCTGATCATCGGCGTTAGTCCGAAAGGAGCAGTGTAATGGCTAAAATTGCAAACAGTCTTTCCAGGCAGGCCAGCGCGCTTTTGAACTGGTTCGATGATCGTCTGCCGGTAACGGCTTTCTGGAATAACGTGATGACGGGCTATATGGCCCCCAAGAATTTCAATTTCTGGTACTACATGGGTTCACTGGCCCTGCTGGTGCTGGTAATCCAGATTTTTTCCGGAATTTTGCTGGCGATGCATTACAAGCCATCAGCACTCGAGGCGTTTGCATCGGTTGAGTACATCATGCGTGACGTGGAATGGGGCTGGCTGATTCGCTATATGCACACCACCGGCGCCTCCTTCTTTTTTATCCTGATTTACCTGCATATGTTCCGCAGCCTGTTGTACGGTTCTCACAAGGCGCCACGTGAATTGCTGTGGGTTTTCGGTATGTTTCATTTACGTGGCATTGATGGCCGAGGCATTCCTTGGTTATATCCTGCCGTGGGGACAGATGTCGTACTGGGGTGCGCAGGTTATTATCAACCTGTTCGGCGCGATTCCGAAAATTGGTGAACCGCTGACGCAGTGGATACGTGGTGACTACTTTATATCCGACGCAACCCTGAACAGGTTCTTCGCCTTGCATGTCATCGCGGTGCCGCTGGCGCTGCTGGGCCTGGTGCTGTTGCACCTGGTGGCCTTGCGGGAGAACGGTTCAAATAACCCTGATGGTATTGATATCAAGAAGAACAAGGATGCTGACGGAAAACCGCTGGATGGTATTCCGTTCCATCCGTATTACACCGTCAAGGATATTTTCGGTGTCGGTATGTTCTTTATCCTGTTCTCCTTCGTCCTTTTCCTGTGGCCTGAAGTTGGCGGATTGTTCCTTGAACACGATAATTTTATTCCGGCTGATCCACTGGTGACACCGGAGCACATTAAACCGGTTTGGTATTTCACACCTTTTTACGCGATTTTGAAAGCTGTCCCGGATAAACTGCTGGGTGTGCTGACGATGGGCGCATCGGTGTTGATTTTGTTTTTTCTGCCCTGGCTTGACCGCTCTCCGGTCAGATCCATTCGCTACAAAGGGCTCTGGTACAAGGTGCTATTGACGATGTTTACCATCGCGTTTGTGCGCCTGGGTCTGCTCGGAATGGCGGAAGGTACACCTGCACAGACCTGGGAGATGAGAGTCTGGACATTGGTCTATTTCATGTTTTTTGTCCTGCTGTTCTTCATGAGCCCGCGTGGCAAGACAAAACCGGAACCGGATCGGGTGACCCACTGATGAAAAAACTAGCCACAATTCTGTTTTTTGCAGTCCTGTTACTACCCTTATCAAGCCTTACGGTTTGTGCGGCGGGTGGTGCAGGTGTTGAACACTCGGGTGCCAGCATCGGTGATACGGCCTCTTTGCAGCGCGGTGCCAAGTGGTACGTGAATTACTGCATGAGCTGTCATTCCTTAAGCTATATGCGTTATAACCGCCTCGCCGCAGATCTTGATCTGAGTGAAGATATGGTTATGGACAACCTGGTTTTCTCGAATGCAAAATTTGCAGAAACCATGGATATTGCAATGGATCCGGGTCAGGCCATGGCCTGGTTTGGAAAAACTCCGCCGGATCTTTCACTGATCGGGCGTTCACGCGGTGCGGACTGGCTGTATTCTTATCTAAAGGGGTTTTACCAGGACGAAAATGGCGAATGGAATAATACCCTGCTGCCAAACGCTTCCATGCCCCACGTTTTGTGGTCTTTGCAGGGTATCCAGACACCGGTGTACCGGCAGGAGACCGATGCTTCCGGGTTTACCCACGAAGTTATTGACCACTTCGAATTGACCAGGTCGGGCAAGCAGTCGCCTGAGGAGTTTAAAGAGACTGCCCGTGACATCGCGGCATTTCTTGTATACGCAGGCGAGCCCGCCCAGCTTAAACGTAAAGGTGTCGGTGTTTGGGTGATTTTGTTTCTGGTTTTGTTTACCTTGGTCGCTTATCTGTTAAAAGCAGAATACTGGCGTGATGTCCATTAAGCAGGTATCAAGGGTCCCTCAATGTCCGACAATCAAGCCAACAGGAGAAATTTGGTGACAGCAGCTATTAAAGGTCGTTCTACCATGGCGCTTTACTCATCCGACCGTAACATTCACTGTCACCGGGTACGGTTCGTATTGGCAGAAAAGGGTATCAATGTCGATATCATCAATGTCAGTAATGATGAGTCTGCCGCGGCAGACCTAGCCGAATTGAACCCATACAACGAAACGCCGACGTTGGTCGACAGGGATCTGCTGTTGCACGATGCCAGCGTGATCAATGATTACCTTGATGAGCGTTACCCACATCCGCCGTTGATGCCGGTAGACCCGGTTTCACGTGCCAGGTTGCGTTTGATCCACCACCGGGTCATTCGGGACTGGTATCCGTTGGTGGATGAAATTGAAAATGCCTCCGCTGCGAAAGCTGAAAAAGCCCGGCAGCAACTGAAAGAGACCATCGTTGCGGCCAACGAATTATTCAAGCAATCCGATTTCGTGTTCAGCGACGAATTGAGTCTTGTCGATTGCACGCTGGCTCCATTGTTCTGGCGTCTGCCGGTCTATGGCATCGACCTGGGCAAGCCCGGTGCTTCGGTTCAGGGTTATATTCAACGCCTGATTTCACGCCGGTCGTTCAAAAAGAGTCTTACACGTGCCGAGCGTGAAATGGTTCTGAATGCGGCCTGATTGATGTACTTCGAAGGTTAAGGTGTCCTGATGAGTTCTGCTCCACAAGGCATGACCTCAAACAGGCCCTACCTGTTGCGCGCGCTGTATGAATGGATCACCGATAACGGTTTGACCCCTCACGTACTGGTCGATACCGAGATTGATGGTGTCGATGTACCGGGTCACGCCATTGCGCAAGGCAAGATCGTTCTGAATATTGCCTCCAGTGCGACCGAGCAGTTGCAGCTGGAGAACGAAACCATCTACTTTAAAGCCAGGTTTTCCGGCAAGCCCTATAACATCACGGTACCGATGGGCGCCGTGATTGCCATATACGCCCGTGAAAACGGCCAGGGCATGATGTTTGCCCAGGATGATTCCACACCCCCGCCGGTGGATGGCTCGGATGATCCGCCGTCAAGATCACACCTGAAGGTCGTCAAGTAAAGACAAAACGCCCGGCTCAAAATGTTCGTGCAGTGGTTTACGGGCCTTCAGGAAACGGATTCGTCCCCAGGTTTTCAATCAGTCGGCCCTCTTCCAGATCCAGTGTCACGCTCAATGTTGACGGAAAGCCGGTCGTAACCACACCGCTTCTGCGCCTTGCGCCATTGATGGCGAATTCAAAGCCGTAATTGACCAGGATGCGGGGGGTCGAGCTTCTGCGGTTCCAGGTAATCGAGCTGAGCGAAACCGTGTCATCCAGCAGTTGTAAACCATGATTGCCACAAACCTGGCCAGCGGCTTTGCGGGCTTTTTGCCTGCCTTGCATCAGCTGCCACCACGCGACTATGCAAGCCGTCACAAGTAAAAAGATAAAAAGTTCTATCATGACGATTTCAACAGTATATCCACTGCGCCATCGCCACCATCGGCCGGTTTACACCTGGTATAGGCCAGCACCAGGGGATGGTCGCGTAATGCCTGGTGTGTCATGAGTTTCAGGCGCGGCCCGCTCTCAGAGCGTAAACCCTTGCCATGGATGACCCTGACGGACTCCAGCGACCTGGATCGTGCATCGGCAATAAACCCCAGCAGTGCCAGGTAAGCGGTTCCTGTGGTCATGTTGTGCAGGTCCAATTCCGCCCCAACCTTGAAACGGCCTCTTTTCAATTTCTGCAAGGTCCGTTTCTGGATGCCGTTTTTCCGGTGCGAGAAACCGTCTTCTGAATTGATATGGGTGCGGTCATCCGTTGCCGGTAGAAGAGACAGCTCCGGATCTGCAGACAAAACGACCGGCCTGCTGGCGTGCTTTGCACGGCGGGGCGCCTTTGAATCGGTCGTGGGCGCGGTTCTTAGCGGAGTGACTCCGGTCATTTCCTGCCGGAACAACTGATCATCCGGTAGTGGGTCTTTTAGTTTTTTAACCACTTTTCATCCAATTTCGCGTTTCGGAAGCCGCCTTAAGTCCGTACAATATCATCCGTGCATGTGTTGGCCATAGCAGACATACTTGCGGTTGGCGGCTATGATTTTCAATTAGAACCGGATTAAAAACCCCGAATGAAATTTCTGATTAGCAATGATGATGGCATTGAAGCCGTCGGTATTCGCGTACTGGCGGACAGCATGCGTGGCCTGGGGCATGTCACCATTGTTGCCCCGGATAAGAATTGCAGTGGCGCCAGTAATTCACTGACGCTGGATTCTCCTATCCGGATCAAGGAGATGGAG
This sequence comes from uncultured Gammaproteobacteria bacterium, assembly GCA_963704855.1. Classification (GTDB taxonomy): domain Bacteria; phylum Pseudomonadota; class Gammaproteobacteria; order Xanthomonadales; family SZUA-36; genus SZUA-36. The sequence goes on along the minus strand of CAVPHY010000002.1, from coordinate 621,175 downwards.
CCTGGGGTCCACCGGGTTTCAGGGACACCCACGGATTGTGTACACGTCGCATTGACCGGCCTGCTGGATGAGGACCCCGACATTGTTGTTTCCGGTATCAACGCCGGCGCCAACCTCGGTGACGATGTTATCTACTCAGGCACGGTGGCGGCGGCGATGGAAGGCCGCTTTCTTGGCTATCCTGCAGTGGCCCTCTCGCTGGTGCTCAACGAAAACTCAAAAAATCACCATTATGATACGGCCGGTGAGGCGGCCATCCGGCTGGTACAGCAGTTGCAGCGCGACCCTTTGCCTGCGGATACCATACTCAATGTCAATATACCCGATTGCCCCTGGTCGGAAATAAGGGGGTTTGAAGTAACCCGGCTTGGCTACCGTCACCGCGCGGAACCGGTCGTCAAGACCATGGATCCCCGCGGACGTGAAATGTACTGGATTGGGCCGGCCGGTGCGGAACAGGACGCAGGACCCGGTACGGATTTTGACGCCATCAGGCGCAAGTACATTTCGGTGACCCCAATCCATGTTGACCTGACCCGCTACCAGGCACTTGAGCAGGTCGCTGGCTGGGTGACCGCAATCGACACCGGTTTGAAACGGGAAACAAGCCCTTCATGATTCACAAACGCAAACTCCACAGTGATGACCGCGGTATCGGCATGACCTCCCAGGGCACGCGCGACCGGTTGGTACAGACGCTGCGGAAGGAGGGCATCAAGGACGAGCGGGTTCTGAAAGCGATCACCCAGGTGCCCCGGCACAAGTTCGTTGATGAAGCGCTTTCCAGCCGTGCTTATGAAAATACAGCCCTGCCTATCGGACAGGGCCAGACTATTTCACAGCCATGGATCGTCGCCCGGATGACGGAGGCCATACTGGATGGTGGTCAGCCTGAAAAAGTTCTTGAAGTGGGTACCGGCTCCGGCTACCAGGCCGCGATCCTTTCGCACCTGGTTACAAAGGTATTCACGCTCGAACGAATTGACGAGTTACTTAAGCTCGCGCGCCGGCGTTTCCATAGTCTGCGTCTGAATAATATTTATATCCGTTATGCCGATGGTCATTTGGGCTGGCCCAGCCAGGCGCCCTTTGACGGCATCATGGTGACCGCAGTAGCACAGAGCGTGCCCCAGGAACTGCTGGAACAACTCGGTATCGGCGGATTGCTGGTGATGCCTGTCCAGCGCAACGGTCAACAAAGACTGATCACCATACGGCGCAAACAGGACGGCTTTGAAGAGACTGATCTTGGTGGTGTTGTATTTGTGCCTCTGCTCAGTGGTTTGGCTTAAGCAGGACTGGCCCGGATATGTTTTTGAAACTATATGATCGCGTGATTTCCTGGTCTGCGCATCGCAGAGCCCCCGCATATCTGTCTGTGCTGAGCTTTACCGAATCCAGTTTTTTCCCAGTGCCGCCGGATGTGATGCTGATACCCATGTGCCTTGCCAGGCCGGCAAAGGGCTGGTCTTATGCCGCACTGTGTACATTGTTTTCCGTCATGGGCGGTATGGCTGGATACCTGATTGGCAAACTGGCTTTTACCTGGATAGAGCCATGGTTGATGGCATCCAGCTATGCAGGTACATTTACGGGTGCTGTTGCGGCGTTTGAGACCTGGGGGTTCTGGTACATTCTACTGGCGGGTTTTACGCCGATACCTTACAAAGTTTTTACCATCAGCGCGGGTGTGGTGGGAATGCCGATCCTGGCGTTTGTCGGGGGTTCAGTCATTGGCAGGGGCGGGCGGTTTTTCCTGGTTGCGGCGCTGATCCGGCTGGGTGGTGAAAACATTGCATCGAGAATGCGAAAGTATATTGATCTGATAGGCTGGCTTACGATCGCGCTTGCAGCAATAGTATTTGCATTCATCAAGGTAAATCCATAGTGAGGTTCAAATTGGGTGTTGGTTGGAGTAGCCGGGCTGTTGCCAGGCTCACGCTATTACTGCTAATTGTCAGCCTGTTCGTGTTGTCGGGCTGTCATCGTCATCATCGGCCGCCAGAAGCTGCCAAAACGCCGACCACCATTGTGAAACGCCAGCTGGACTCAGAGGGGTTTTACTACGTCAGGTCAGGTGACACGCTGTGGGCGATAGCATTCAGTTACGGTCTCGATCCAATGGATGTGGCCCAGAAAAATGGAATCCCCAGCCCCTACACTATTTATCCGGGTCAAAAAATTCAGTTAATACCGCCCGGCGGCACCTCGAGTTCGACGGGTTCATCCGGCGTACAGATTACCGCCCTGAAAACACCGGGCCAGGTGACAACCAAGACGGTCCAAAGCCCGGCGCCTTCAGTCACGGCAAATACACAGCCTAAAGATGTGGCAGCAGCAAAACCCGCCCCGTCGGTGGCCCCTGCTGGCGGTACACGCACGCCGGCCCCCGCCGTTAGCAGCCAGGCGGACCCGGATAGCTGGAAATGGCCCACCGAAGGGCGCGTCATAAGAGGGTTTGTCGCAGGGGACCCGGCTAGAAACGGACTGGATATCGCCGGTAAGGAAGGACAGGATGTTACCGCGTCGTCCGGTGGCCAGGTGGTTTACAGTGGCAATGGCCTGATCGGATATGGTGAATTGATCATCGTTAAACACAGCGAGAAAATGCTCAGCGCTTATGCCCATAACAGGGTTCGCCTTGTGAAGGAAGGCGACCAGGTCTGGGCCGGTCAGAAGATTGCTGAAATGGGTCGTAACTCCAGTGATGAGCAACTCCTGCATTTTGAAATCCGGGCGCTTGGCAAGCCGGTCAACCCGTTGACCTACCTCCCCGCACAGTAGAACACCAACTTTTATTCAAGCCAGTCGTACTTGAAAACAATATGGTTGCAAACTTCCATGCTTGTGAATTTGCACGAGGATATGATAATTTTGTTAATTACCCGGCCGGATTCACCCTGTGTCGTCAAGGTCGGGTTATCTTGTTGTAGCATGGTTCAGGTCTGAATTGACCCGCATGGACAAGGATTTGGGGATTGAAAAAAGAGAATATAAGTGACAGGGCCAAAGTAGATTTGAATGGAAGGTCTGTAAAAAAGGACCTCAAATTCAATCAATCTGAAAATGCCTATGCAAAGCGCAACAGGGTGCATCACGGCGATGTTACCCGTATTTATCTGAGTGAAATTGGACGCGCCCGGCTGTTGACCGCCGACGAGGAAAAATCGCTGTCGCGTGCCGCCAATAAGGGTTGCATGGCCAGTCGCCAACGCATGATTGAAAGCAATCTGCGACTGGTGGTGAAAGTTGCCCGTGCTTATATCAACCGGGGTCTGCCCTTACTGGACCTGATAGAAGAAGGCAATTTGGGCCTGATACGTGCGGTTGAGAAATTCGATCCCGAAAAGGGGTTCCGGTTTTCCACTTATGCCACCTGGTGGATCCGGCAATCGGTTGAGCGCTCGATCATGAATCAGTGCCGCACTGTCCGTTTGCCAATTCACGTGATTCGCGAACTCACCAACTACCTGCGCACCATGCGTGAGCTGGAACAGGAGATGGGGCGTCGGCCTGAGGCAGATGAAGTCGCTGCCAAGCTGGATAAATCGAGCGACGCCGTCTACTCGATGTTTGGCTTGAATGAGTCATCATCTGCTGACAGCACCTCGAGCGATGGTAAGGCAATTCTCGATACCATTGCGGACGAGCAAAGCAACACACCCGAAGACGAATACGCTGAAAAGGCCGCTGGTGAATTACTGGGGCAGTGGCTGGATTTATTGCCAATGCAACAGCGAATTGTAGTTGAGCACCGGTTTGGCCTGCATGGCCAGGGGCGCAGGACGCTTGAGGAGGTTGGTGAGTTACTCGGCGTTACCCGGGAAAGGGTGCGGCAAGTACAGCTTGCTGCTCTGGCGAGGTTACGTGAAATTTCCAAGCGCGAAGGTATTATGGAAACTCCCTTTATGGAGTGAGCGGCAGTAACGCGGCAACGACCTGGCGTCCTTCCGCGACAAGCACATTGAAAGTACGGCAGGCAGCATCTGTTGTCATGATTTCAATACCGATATTGCGCCGGTAGAAACCCGCCTGGATGGCCGGTGACAAAAATACCTGGGTGTGGCCGGTTCCGATCAATACCACTTCCGGTTGCAGATCGAAAATGACTTGCAGGCTTTCCTCGTCAATATCCTCTACACAGGTGACATTCCATTCAGGGATGATGCGCTTACCGGATATGATGAACGGCTTTTTGAAATAATCATTGAGAACACGGATACCCTGCTCGCTGACCGAACGTATAAAGAACTGATCTTGCGGTATCTCCAGGTTGAACTCCACGCGCCTGATACTCCCTCAGTTGAAAAACGTGCTATTCAGTAGATTTCACGCCACTCACGCGGTGCCGGAATCAGGATTGATGACCGGCTTTTCCGGGTGTCGCCGATAAAAACAGGCAACCTGGCCGATGCTATGAACCAACTCAGCCTTGCATTGCCCGGCGATACCGAGCATCCATGCTTTGCGCTGTTCGCGGTCACCCCGCAGTTTGACCTTGATGAGTTCATGGTCGTTTAACGCACGCTCGATTTCGGCGACAACTGACTCACTCAGGCCCTTGTCGGCGACGGTTACGAACGGCTTGAGATGGTGGGCCAGGCCCCGCAAATTCTTTTTTTGCGCTGCTATTAATGGCATCTGGTTATTCCTGTTATGGCAAACTACCATTTTAACACCCTGCGTCGCATATAGTAGTGCAGCGACTCTGAATTGAAGGGAACAGTTTGATGGCCAAAAGTAAAAGCAGTCGCCGCTGGCTGGCAGAGCATTTTGATGATCAGTACGTCAAGCAGGCACAGCAGCAGGGCCTGCGCTCCAGGGCAGCGTTCAAGCTGATGGAACTGGATGAAAAATACCGCCTGTTACGCAAAGGTATGCGGGTGGTAGACCTTGGCTCGGCCCCTGGTAGCTGGACCCAGGTGATACAGCAGGCGCTGGCTGACAGCGGCCAGATTATCGCACTGGATATCCTGCCGATGGACCCGCTGGAAAACGTCACCTTTATACAGGGGGATTTCACGGAGGACGGACCTTTGGCACTGTTGGAGGAGGCACTGAACGGTCAGTATGCTGACCTTGTGTTGTCTGACATGGCACCCAATATGAGTGGAATGGGAGCGGTCGATCAACCACGTGCAATGTACCTGGCTGAACTGGCGCTGGCCTTCGCAGAGAAATGGCTGGAGCCTGGCGGCAGTTTTGTTGTCAAGGTGTTTCACGGTGAAGGATTTGACGAATTTGTGAAGGATGTCCGGTCCCTGTTTGACAAGGTTCAGATCCGTAAACCTTCCGCTTCGCGGCCACGCAGCAGGGAAGTTTATATACTGGGGCATCGCCGCAAGTTACAATGAAAATGTGTAATCAGTGGCACCGGATGCGCCTGGTTGTGTTTTAGTTGAGGATAAACGATTGAATGATATGTTAAAAAATGTGATTACCTGGGGCATCATCCTGTTGGTGCTGATGTCTGTTTTTAATCACTACGGTAATGTAGGAACCTCCCCCGACGAGCTCACCTATTCGGATTTTCTCAACAATGTGCGTAACGGCACGGTTGCTGAAGTCAGGATAAGCAGCACCCCGGAAGGCAATACAATCCAGGGTCGCGATGTTAATGGCAAGGAGTTTCAGACGTTTGGCATGCCGGACGCACGCCTTGTCGATGACCTCGTCGAGCACGATGTAGAAATTTCTGCCGAACCACCCAAACAGCGTTCTGTCATCCTCGACCTGTTGATCAATATCATACCGGTGCTGTTGCTGGTTGGCCTGTGGGTATATTTCATGCGCCAGATGCAGGGCGGTGGCGGTGGTCGCGGTGCAATGTCATTTGGCAAGAGCAAGGCGAAGCTGCAGGGTGAAGACCAGATCAAGGTGACCTTTGCGGATGTGGCAGGTGTAGAAGAGGCCAAGGAAGAGGTCGAAGAACTGGTCGAGTTTTTGCGTAATCCGGGCAAGTTCCAGAAGCTCGGTGGCCACATCCCACGCGGTGTTTTGATGCTGGGTTCGCCCGGTACCGGCAAAACCCTGTTGGCGCGCGCCATTGCCGGTGAGGCCAAGGTGCCATTCTTTTCAATTTCCGGTTCCGATTTCGTGGAAATGTTTGTTGGTGTGGGTGCATCGCGTGTACGCGATATGTTCGACCAGGCCAAGAAGCATGCGCCCTGTATTATCTTCATCGATGAAATCGATGCGGTCGGTCGTCACCGCGGCGCAGGTCTTGGTGGCGGTCATGATGAGCGTGAACAGACATTGAACCAGTTACTGGTTGAAATGGATGGTTTTGAAGGTGGTGAGGGCGTTATCGTTATTGCCGCAACCAACCGTCCGGACGTGCTGGATCCCGCCTTGTTAAGGCCTGGTCGCTTTGACCGCCAGGTGGTTGTACCGTTGCCGGATATTCGTGGCCGCGAAGGCATTCTGAAGGTGCATATGCGCAAAGTGCCGCTGGCCGATGATGTCGAACCGCGACAGATAGCACGCGGCACCCCCGGGTTTTCCGGCGCCGATCTCGCCAACCTGGTGAACGAGGCGGCGTTGTTCGCTGCCAGGGAAACTGCCAAGGAAGTTTCCATGGACCACTTCGAGCGGGCCAAGGACAAGATCATGATGGGTGCCGAACGCCGATCAATGGTCATGTCAGAAAAAGAAAAGAAGCTGACGGCCTACCACGAAGCAGGTCATGCAATCGTCGGGCGGTTGGTGCCGGAACACGATCCGGTTTACAAGGTGACCATCATTCCGCGTGGCCGCGCCCTGGGTGTGACCATGTTCCTGCCCGAGGCGGATAAATACAGCATTTCACGCAAGCAACTGGATAGCCAGATGGCCAGCCTGTTTGGTGGTCGCGTGGCCGAGGAACTGGTGTTCGGGGTTGAGAACGTGACGACCGGTGCATCCAATGATATCGAGCGCTCCACCCAGATCGCCCGCAACATTGTAACCCGCTGGGGATTATCCGAGGCACTGGGGCCTTTGACCTACGCCGAAGCGGATGAGGAAGTTTTTCTCGGCCGTTCCGTAACACAGCACAAACACGTGTCTGATGAGACCGCGCGCAAGATCGATATTGAAATACGCAACATCGTTGACGCGGCACACAAGGTGGCGAAAGACCTGATTCTGGCCAACAGGGACAAACTGGAAATCATGACCGATGCATTGATGAAATATGAGACCATCGACATGCCGATGATTGACCAGATCATGGAGGGTAAAATCCCTGACCCACCAGCAGGCTGGGATGATTCCGGTTCTGACAACGGTGAGAAGAAAAAACGCAAACCAAAAGAAGATTTAGCTGATGGCTCATCCGCTGCTGATGCGGCTGAGCAACACTAGAGGCAATTGCCAATAGCGATTATTGGTTAACAGAAGGCAGCGCTGCAACAGCGCTGTTTTTTTGGGTATAGACAATGACAGTGATAGATCCCGCAGCATCCAATTCACCTGTTCGTATGCTCGACTGTGCTGGACGGAGATTGCTACTCGACCGGACCAGGATCATGGGTGTTCTCAACCTGACGCCGGATTCCTTTTCCGATGGCGGACAATGGCTGGGGCGGGAAGAGGCCATTCAACACGCATTGGCCATGCAGGACGCAGGCGCCGATATCATTGATGTTGGCGGAGAATCCACACGCCCCGGCGCACGGGCGGTGACTCTGCAAGAGGAACTGGACCGGGTTATCCCGGTCATTGAGAGCATCGTTCCGCAACTTTCCGTTCCGGTATCCATTGACACCAGTAAGCCCGGTGTCATGCGCGAAGCGGTGGCGGCCGGGGCAGGAATGATCAATGATGTCTATGCCCTGCGCCTGGATGGCGCCCTGCACGCTGCGGCCGAACTCAAGGTCCCGGTTTGCCTGATGCACATGCTGGGTGACCCGCGCGTGATGCAGAATAATCCTTTGTACGATGATGTTGCAGCCGAGGTTGCCGGGTTCTTACAGGAACGCGCTCAACTGTGCAGGGACAATGGAATATCAAGGGAAAACATCGTACTTGACCCTGGTTTTGGTTTTGGCAAGACCTTGCAGCAGAACATAGCACTCTTTCAAGCCTTGCGGGATCTTGTAGCCATCGGTTATCCACTGCTGGTTGGCATATCCAGAAAATCCATGATTGGCCAGCTGACCGGCCGCGAGGTAACAGGACGGGTTGCTGGTTCAATCACGGCTGCGGCGCTTGCTGCGCAGGCGGGTGTAGCGATAGTCCGGGTCCATGATGTAGCCGAAACACGTGATGCGCTCGTAGTTGCAAATGCACTTTGCAACACTTGGGCGTAAAATGCCGGTCATGAAAAATAAATACTTTGGAACAGACGGCATACGTGGCCGTGTTGGTGACACGCCGGTTACGGCCGATTTTATGTTGCGCCTGGGGCGCGCAGCCGGCAAGGTGCTGGCCGATGGGGATTCGCGCGTAGTCGTGATTGGCAAGGATACCCGCATATCGGGGTATATGTTTGAATCAGCGCTGGAAGCGGGTCTTGCTGCTGCGGGCGCCAATGTAGCCCTGCTTGGCCCAATGCCGACACCTGCCATCGCCTACCTGACGCGGACCTTGTATGCCTGCGCCGGAATCGTTATCAGCGCCTCGCACAATCCGTTTTACGATAACGGCATCAAGTTCTTTTCAGCCGAAGGTGAAAAATTGCCGGATGATGTCGAGCGTGCCATCGAAAGAGAACTTGAACAACCCTTCTCGACCGTTGCATCTGAAAAAATGGGAAAGGCGACCCGTATCGAAGATGCTGCAGGCCGATATATCGAGTTTTGCAAAGGTACGATCCCGTTTGAAATCCGGCTACGTGGCCTGAAAATTGTTGTCGATTGCGCCAACGGCGCGACCTACCGGGTGGCTCCAGCCGTTTTTGAGGAACTTGGCGCCGAGGTGATTCCCGTGGGCGTGCATCCGAACGGACTGAATATCAATGAGGGCTGCGGATCCACCTATCCGGCATTCGTCAGCGAGGCAGTGCTCAAGCACGGTGCTGACCTTGGTATCGCACTGGATGGTGATGGTGACCGTGTCGTAATGGTGGATGCCAAGGGCGAAGTGGTAAACGGAGATGAGTTGCTCTACATTCTCGCCACGGCGCGCCAGGACAAGGGTTTGCTCCAGGGTGGTGTGATTGGAACGGTGATGAGTAATTTTGGGCTGGAACTGGCATTGAAAAAACGCAACATCCCGTTTTTGCGTTCGCCCGTTGGTGATCGCCATGTACATAAAGCGCTGATCAGCAAGGGCTGGACGCTCGGTGGTGAAGCCTCCGGTCACCTCCTGTGCCTGGACAGGACCAGTACCGGTGATGGCATTGTCAGCGCCTTGCAGGTGCTCGAGGTTATGGTCAGCAAAGGCAAAAAACTCGCCGAACTGACCTCGGACATACAAAAATTGCCACAGACAATGATCAATGTGCCTGTGAACGGCCAGGTAACCGATCTTGATGGCTCACGGGCTATCAGGGACGCCGTAAAGTCTGTTGAAAAACAACTGGGTGATACCGGCAGGGTAATCCTGAGGCCATCCGGTACCGAACCCCTGATACGCGTGACCCTGGAAGGCGTTGACGAGGCCCAGGTCAATCGACTGGCTTTGGAACTTGCGGAAGTGGTGCGTTCTGAATTGGCGGCCCCCCCTGACCCTACCTGAGTTTTGAGAGGAAGCCGTTCGCCAGGACGTTGGTGGTGGAAGCTTGCTCAAAAACGCGTATCACAGGCAATTTAAAACGACGATTGACCTGCATCAAGAAAGCCTGATTTAAGTGGAGATATTTGGTTATCCGCAAGGGTCTGTTCTTTATAATAGCGAAAGGTTCAACTGGTACTCAAGGAGACAATAATGAACCAGTATCTCAACTCTGTTATGGCAACAGTCAGGGCGAAAAACCGCGGGGAAGATGAGTTCCTCCAAGCGGTGGAAGAAGTCCTGGATTCGCTCACTCCCGTGCTGGAGATGCACCCGGAATACGTCGAGGCTAAAATCATAGACCGCATTGTAGAACCGGAACGGATGATCGTTTTTCGTGTTCCCTGGATCGATGATGCCGGCCAGGTCCAGGTCAATCGCGGTTTTCGCGTTGAATTCAACAGCGCCATCGGTCCTTACAAGGGTGGGTTACGTTTTCACCCCAGCGTAAACCAGGGCATTCTGAAGTTCCTGGGGTTCGAGCAGGTATTCAAGAACAGCCTGACCACATTGCCCATGGGTGGTGGCAAAGGTGGTTCTGATTTCAATCCCAAGGGCAAGTCTGACAACGAGGTTATGCGTTTTTGCCAGAGCTTCATGACGGAACTGTCCCGTCATATTGGTCCGAATACCGATATCCCGGCTGGAGATATTGGTGTTGGTGGTCGTGAAATCGGTTACCTGTTCGGCCAGTACAAGCGTTGTCGCAACGCGTTTGAAGGCGTTCTGACGGGCAAGAGCCTCAACTGGGGCGGCAGCCTGATCCGGCCGGAAGCTACCGGTTATGGCACGGTCTATTTCGCCGAAGAAATGCTCAACACCCAGGGTAAATCAATTGAAGGTCTCAGGGTTGCAATATCCGGTTCCGGTAATGTCGCGCAGTACGCCACCGAAAAAGCCACCGAGTTCGGCGGCAAGGTGATCACCTTGTCCGACTCAAGTGGATATATTGTCGATGAAGAGGGTATTTCAAAAGAGAAACTCGAATTTGTCTTTGCGTTAAAGAACCAACGCCGGGGACGGATCAAGGAATATGTAGATGAGTATCCAGGCGCGACTTACCATGAAGGTACCGGTGTCTGGAATGTGCCGGTCGACGTTGCGCTGCCTTGCGCCACGCAGAACGAAGTGAATGGCGACGATGCGGCTACCCTTTTGAAGAACGGTTGTTTCTGTATCGCTGAAGGTGCCAACATGCCCAGCACACCGGACGCCGTGGACAAATACCTCGAAGCCGGAATTCTTTATGGCCCGGGCAAGGCCGCCAACGCGGGCGGTGTGGCGGTTTCAGGTCTGGAAATGTCCCAGAACAGCATGCGTTTGAGCTGGTCTCGCGAAGAAGTGGACAAACGCCTCCATGACATCATGATCTCCATTCATGAAGCGTGCAGGCACACCGCGGAGGAGTATGGCAAACCTGGCAACTATGTGCTTGGAGCCAATATCAGCGGTTTCCGCAAAATTGCGGACTCCATGATGGATCAGGGCGTCGTCTGACCAGACGGTATGAAGCCGGATGTCCAGTGCAAGGATATCCGGCTCTTTTTTGGCCGGGGCTGTGCGAGCCGAATGTTTTACCACTATGGCGGTAGCAGCTGTTATATGCCCAAGAGCTTTGCTACTGTAATTTCATGAAATCAACAATTGACCTGAAAGATTTCGAACAGGAGTCACTAAAGTTTGACGCGCTGATGCCTTTCAAGGTCAGGGATATCCTCCTGGTTTCAAGTCTTTACGATATTTACAGCCTTCGGGAGGATGGACAACTGGCCGACCTGGTCATGTCCGAATACGCCGAACTGAGGCTTTCAAGTGCACCCATGATTAGGCGTGTTGATTCTGGATCGGCCGCACTTGAAACTTTAAAGAAGAACCGCTTTGACCTGATCATTGTCTTTCGCTCACTCAGCGATGTCGATCCTGTTGAGTTCAGCGAGCGGGCAAAACAACTGCATCCGGATATCCCCATTGTCCTGTTGGCATTTCATCACCGTGAACTCGAATTGACCCGAAGCCTGGGCGGTCAGGCATATGACGAGGTGTTTTTCTGGAGCGGCGAATCCAGGATATTCCTGACGATCATAAAGATGGTCGAAGACAAGAAAAATGTGGAGGCCGACACGGACCTGATCGGTGTCCGGGTGATCATCCTGGTGGAGAATTCAGTCCGGTTTTATTCATCTTTCTTACCCTTGATTTACACCGAGACCATGCAGCAGACCTCGGCGCTGCTTTCGGAAAGTATCAATTCCGCCAACCGGCTTCTGCGTATGCGTGCACGGCCAAAAATACTACTTGCGCAGAATTTTGAAGAGGCCCTCGAACTATTCAGAAAATATAAAAAGTACCTGTTGGGCGTCATATCAGATATCCAGTACAAAAAAGATGGCCTGATAAATAAAACGGCCGGTATCCAACTGGCCAGAATGATCAAGGAAGAGATCAGTGACCTGCCCGTATTGCTGCAGTCTTCGAATGAGGAAAACGCAGAAATGGCCGCTGATTGTGATGCCGGCTTCCTGAACAAGAGATCCCCGACACTGCTGAGCGAATTGGGCGTATTTATCAATCAGAACTTTGGATTTGGTGATTTTGTGTTCAAGCTTCCAGATGGAACAGAACTCGACCGCGCCAGCAATTTCAGTGAAATGAAAGAAATTGCGGCCAGGGTTGATATCAGGTCCCTGGTTTATCATGCTGAGAGACACCATTTCTCCAACTGGCTGATGGCCAGGACCGAATTTGGCCTTGCTGCCCGCTTACGCCCACGACAGGTCAGTGAGTTCAAACAGCCCGATGAGATGCGTGCTTACCTGCTTGAAGCTCTCGAAGAGTTCCTGCATGAAAGGCAGATGGGGGTGATAACCGATTTCTCGCGTGCTCATTGTGATGGGCGGGCAGAGTTCTTGCGGATTGGTGAGGGTTCGCTGGGCGGCAAGGGGCGGGGTCTGGCATTCGTAAACAGCCTGATCAATTGTTTCCCCGTTTCTAACGCTTTTCCTGGCGCGCGGATTTCGGTGCCGCGCTCCGCGGTCATCTGTACCGGCGCTTTTGATAAGTTCATGAAGGATAACAACCTGCACGAATTTGCCCTGGGTGATCGTCCCGATAAAGAGATAATCAAAGCGTTTACCAGTGCCAGGATTCCACGGGACCTGGTGAAGGATTTGAAGTCTTACCTGAAGGTAGCTGATTATCCTCTCGCGGTGAGGTCTTCATCGCTGCTGGAGGATTCACATTACCAGCCGTTCGCCGGAATCTATGACACCTATTTTCTGCCGAATAACCACCCGACATTGCGGAGTCGCGTCTCCCGGCTTTTGACCGCCATCAAGTTAATCTATGCATCGGTATATTGTAAAAATTCAAAGCACTATATCGAAGCGACCGGTAACCGTACTGAAGAAGAGAAAATGGCCATTATCCTGCAGGAGATCGTCGGGCAGAACCGGGATGGTCATTTTTACCCGGTGCTTTCCGGTTTGGCCAGGTCCTACAATTTTTATTCGGTTGGACGGATCAAACCTGAAGAAGGTATTGCCTACATCGCACTCGGGCTTGGCAAAACCGTGATGGAAGGTGAAAACTGCCTGTTCTTCTCACCAGCCAATCCACAGGTATTACCGCAGTTCTCAAAACCGCAGGATTACCTGAGAAATACCCAGCGGGAGTTTTTCGCCGTCAATATGAACAAACCTGCGGTGTTTCCGAAGAAGGGCGGGGATGATGGCCTGGTGAAGCTGAAAATGAGCGAATCTGAGGCACACGGCGTGCTCAAGTATGTTGGCTCTACCTACTCCGCTGACAATGACAGGATCTACCCCGGGATAGGGCGTAAGGGCACCCGGATCATTACCTTCGATCCGATTTTGAAATCAAAAATATTCCCGCTGGATAAGATTCTCCAGTACCTGCTTCAGCTCGGCAGCCGTGCAATGAACGTGCCTGTTGAAATCGAATTTGCCGTGGAGATCAATTCCGACCCGAATGAACCAAATAATTTTCGCTTCCTGCAGATCCGCCCGATGCTGGTGGATTCATCATTTTCGGAAATCCTGGAATTCGAAGGCGATAACGGGCAGGTTTTTTGCCAGTCAGACCAGGCGCTCAGTCATGGCCGGATTGACGATATCCAGGACATCGTATTTGTTAAGGGCGAAAACTTTAAGCGTGCGAACATGGTCCGGATGGCAGATCACGTGGCTGACTACAACCGGAAATTCAAAGACGAAAAAACGCCCTATATGCTGCTGGGCCCTGGCAGATGGGGCACTTCAGACCCGTGGCTTGGCATCCCGACAAAGTGGGATCAGATTTCCTCGGCACGTGTAATCGTTGAGGCAGACTACGGCGATTTCGTGGTTGAGCCGTCATTCGGGACACACTTTTTCCAGAACCTGATTACTTTCCAGATTGGCTATCTGACGATTAACAGTGGAAGCAAGAACAACTTTCTCGACTGGGACTGGCTCAACTCAATCAAGGCCGTTTCGGAAACCGAGTATGTCAGGCACGTGCGTCTGAAGCGACCGATGAACATCCTGATAGACGGTCGCAGTGGCAGGGCGGTTGTATACAAACCTGAAACGTCGACCGCTCCTAAAAAGAAACCGCGCAAGGGAACCGTAAAAGGTCGCTGAGCGCGGGGTCAAACGATGGAAACAGGCGGGCGCTCCTGTTCATCAACACTCAGTTTGAATATATCCGGCCGGGAGTAATGGCCTGTCGGGTCCATGTCGTAGCGGGCTTTTATGATGTCGTCGAGATCGATCCCGGCAAAGATGAGACCCTCCTCGTCATACAGCGGTCCGGCAAGCACTTCACCCATAGGGGACATGATAACGCTGCCGCCCCTGATCAGCGGTTTGTCTTTTGGCCAGTCTTCATCCTTGCAGTGGCCAGCCACGGGCGGTGGCTGATACTGACAGGCGCTGACCAGGAAGTTTCTGCCTTCATAGGCGATATGGGACATGCTGGTCTGCCAGATGTCGCGGTCATCAACGGTGGGCGCACACCAGATTTCAATACCTTTCGCATACATCGCAGTACGCAGCAGCGGCATGTAATTCTCCCAGCATATGGCGGCGCCAATCCGTCCTGCCACGGTATCGACGACCGGCAGCGTGGAGCCGTCTCCCTGGCCCCAGATAAGCCGCTCACTGGCGGTTGGCATTACTTTGCGATGCTTCGCCAGCAGTTCACCGTTACTGGAAATAAACAGGGCTGTACAGAAAAGCGTTGCACCGCTGCGTTCGATAACACCGATGACAACCGCGCTGTTGCATGCTTTGGCCAATTCCGAAAGCGCAGTCACTTCAGGGCCGTCCAGATCGATCGCCTGCCGCCAGTATTGCAGGAACTCCTCACGCCCCGCAGAAGTCCTGTAACCCACGCGTGTGCCAAAATCAGAACCTTTCGGGTAGCCGCCTAACAGTGCTTCCGGCATCACCAGTAAATCACAGCCGGACTGCCTGATTTCCTGCTCACGGCCCAGGATTTTTTCCAGCGTGGCTGCGGTTCCGCCAGAATCATTGCCAAGTTGCAGGGCGGCGATGATTTTTTGTTTCATTTGATTACAGGACTCCCAGCTCTTTACCGACTTTCACGAAGGCTTCCACTGCGCGGTCCAGGTGATGTTTCTGATGTGCGGCGGATAGCTGCACACGGATACGGGCTTCACCCTTGGGTACCACCGGGAAGAAAAAACCGATGACATAGATGCCTTCATCCAACAGGCGTGCGGCGAATTCCTGCGCGAGCGGGGCGTCGTACAACATGACCGGCACGATGGGGTGGATACCCTGCTTGATATCGAATCCCGCGCTGCTCATCTTTTCCCGGAAGTAGCGTGTGTTGCTTTCCAGCCTGTCGCGTCTTTCGGTTGAGCCCGAAAGCATCTCGAACACCTTGATGGATGCGGCGACCAGCGGGGGTGGCAGTGTATTGGAGAACAGGTAGGGGCGTGAGCGCTGGCGTAACAGGTCTATTATCTCCTGGCGTCCGGTTGTAAAACCTCCGGAGCCACCACCCAGCGCCTTGCCCAGTGTCGAGGTGAATACATCTACCTTGTCCATGACACCGTGGTGTTCGGCGGAACCGCGTCCGCCCGGGCCCATAAAACCGGTGGCGTGACTGTCGTCAACCATGACCAGGGCGTCATAACGTTCAGCAAGGGCCGTAATTTCGTCCAGTTTGGCGACATATCCATCCATGCTGAATGCACCGTCGGTGGCGATCAGACGGGTGCGGCAGCCCTGCGTGTCCTGCAATGCCTTTTCGAGGGCCGGCATATCGCTGTTGGGGTAACGGTGGCGTTGCGCTTTGCACAGGCGGATGCCATCGATAATTGAAGCGTGGTTCAATGCGTCTGAGATCACCGCGTCCTGCTCGTCGAGCAGGGTTTCAAACAGCCCGCCATTGGCATCGAAGCAGGAGGTGTAAAGGATGGTGTCCTGTGTGCCGAAGAATTCCGAGATGGTGTTTTCGAGCTGTTTGTGCAAATCCTGTGTGCCGCAGATAAAGCGGACCGAGGCCAGGCCAAAGCCGTGATTATCCAGCGCCTTGTGCGCAGCGGCGATCACTTCGGGATTGTCAGCAAGGCCGAGATAGTTATTGGCGCAAAAATTGAGAACCTCTCCGCCACCCTGAACCCTGATTTCCACGCTTTGAGGTGTGGTGATCACACGTTCGGTTTTATATAAACCGGCAGCACGGATTTCTTCCAGTGTCGTTACCAGGTGTTCAAGTGAAACCATATCAATACCTCCTAGCGGAAACCCGGATGCAGTCTGAATGTCGGGGGTTGAGGCCCGGCGAATTCAGCCAGAACAGGTCAGCTTAAATTGTGCCGGTCCAGTCGCAGACCACTTTGCCGGACTGCCCGGCTATCATCAACTGGAAACCGGTTTCGTATTCTTCGATCGGGATGTGGTGCGTCAAGGCCTTGCGCAGCGGGAAGCCGGTCAGCACCATCTGGGTCATCTTGTACCAGGTTTCATACATGCGTCGACCGTAGATGCCGTGGATTTCAAGACCCTTGAATATGATCTGATCCCAGTCGACACCGGTTCCGGCTGGCAACAGGCCCAGCAATGCGACTTGCCCGCCGTTGAACATATGATGGAGCAGATCGTTGAACGCAGCGGGCTGCCCTGACATCTCCATACCGATATCGAAACCTTCGATACGCAGTTCCTTCACCACATCGGCGATGGATTCACGTTTGACGTTGACGGTGCGTGTCGCTCCCATTTCCGCTGCGAGGTTTAAGCGGTAGTCATTTACATCGGTAATAACGACATGGCGGGCGCCGACGTGCTTGCAAATCCCGGCGGCGATGATGCCAATTGGGCCGGCACCGGTAATCAGTACATCCTCACCGACCAGGTCAAACTGCAGTGCGCAATGGGCGGCGTTGCCAAAAGGATCGAAAAATGCGGCCAGTTCCGGTGCTATGGCATTCGGGATCGGCCACAGGTTGGTTGCCGGAACGACGATGTATTCGGCAAACGCACCGTCCCGGTTTACACCTATTCCAATGGTGTTCGGGCACAGGTGACGCTTTCCTGCGCGGCAATTCCGGCAATGACCGCAAATGATATGGCCCTCTGCCGAAACCCGGTCACCGATCTCGTAACCGGTCACACCCTCACCCAGTTCCACTATCCGGCCGACGAACTCATGGCCAATGATCATGCCGGGCTTAATTGTTCTCTGCGACCATTCATCCCAATTATAGATATGTACATCCGTGCCGCAGATCGCTGTTTTTTCGACTTTAATCAGCACCTCGTTGGTGTCGGCCCGTGGGATCGGAACCTCTTCCATCCAGATACCCCTGGCGGACTCGCGCTTTACCAATGCACGCATGGTCTTGGACATGACTGCTCCTGAGATGATGTGGTGGTTCAGGAAGCCTCTGACTCATTCAAAACGCAAGGCGCGGGTTCATGAATAGATCAGATGCTCATCTTTCTTTCGATTATACCGGAGCGCGCATCAGGCTGCTCATTTACAGCGCGCCAGCTCTGCAGATATTGCAGTCAACGCTTCGGCCGCCGTTGCCTGCAAACTGAAGTGGGCCATGGAGCTCAACGGGGTGGGCGCCGGGTTGATCTCGATGACCACCGCACCTGCATTAAGCGCAACAAAGGGCAGGGATGCTGCGGGTTGTACGAGGTTCGAGGTGCCGATGGAAAAACAGACATCACATTCCAGCGCCGCCGTGGTGGCGCGGTTCATAGCGCCTGCCGGCAATGTTTCTCCAAACCAGACGACAGCCGGTCTTGCCATGCCCTGCGGGTGATACGGTGACGCGGGCGGGTGGCCGGGGTTGGATTCGATCCAGCTGTCTTCGATTCGTTTTCCGGTTCTGCTGCAGATCGATTGCGTGATATTGCCATGTAGTTCAATAATACCGGTCGAGCCCGCCCGCTGGTGCAGGCCATCCACGTTCTGTGTAACCAGCACGAGGCTTTCGAAATACTTTTCCATTTCAACCAGCGCAAAGTGACCTGCATGGGGACGGACTTTGAGTATGTTTTTACGGCGTTCTGCATACCAGTCCCACACGGTTTGCGGGTGGTCTATGAACGCTTCCGGTGTTGCCAGGTCCTCCGGCCGGTAGTTGGCCCACAAACCGCTTTGGGCATCACGAAAAGTCGGCACGCCGCTCTCGGCGGACATCCCGGCGCCGGTCAGTACCAGTACTTTGCTGGCGTGCTGAAGTGCTGTCTTCAGACCTGCAGGTAGTTCGATAGCGTTGCTGTTGTGTTTCATGGTTCAGTTATGTGGCTAAGTATGGGTTCTGGGTGTATTCTATCCGGTTCTGCGTAAAGTATTAGCCCCTGATAAAGGTCAGCGGGTCGGGCAGAATAGAATTTGAAAAGTAACCAGGTCAAAGGCAGGTAGTGAATGAAAGGCAAACTCTTTATCAAGACGCACGGTTGTCAGATGAACGAGTACGATTCCGATAAAATGGCGGACGTGCTGGCGGCATCGCACGGTCTTGAATTAACCGATACGGAAGCGGATGCCGACGTGATCCTGGTGAATACCTGCTCGATACGTGAGAAAGCCCAGGAAAAAGTGTTTTCACAATTGGGTCGTTGGAAAAAGTTGAAATCCGATGGCCGCAAAGTGGTCATCGGCGTGGGTGGTTGTGTTGCCAGCCAGGAAGGTGAAGCCATCATCAAGCGCGCACCCTATGTCGACCTGGTCTTTGGACCACAGACCCTGCACCGGTTACCGGAAATGATCGATTCTATCCGCAGCACCGGCAAGCCGGCTGTCGATATTACATTTCCGGAAATAGAAAAATTCGACAGCCTGCCCGCCGCCGGTGCAAAAGGTCCAAGTGCATTCGTATCGATCATGGAGGGCTGCTCAAAGTACTGCACGTTCTGTGTTGTACCCTATACAAGGGGAGAGGAAGTCAGCCGGCCATTGGACGATGTGGTTGCGGAGTGCGCAGGTCTTGCACAACAGGGTGTCAAGGAGGTCAACCTGCTGGGGCAGAATGTAAACTCCTACAACGGTGAGCTTTTTGAGGGTGGTAAGGCTGATCTTGCCTTATTGATCCACTATGTTGCCGCCATTGACGGTATAGAAAGAATCCGTTTTACGACCTCGCACCCGGTTGAGTTTTCAACCAGCCTGATCGATGCATTCGGGGAAGTGCCAAAACTGGCAAATTACGTCCACCTGCCGGTGCAAAGCGGTTCGGACCGTGTGCTGGCGATGATGAAGCGTGGTCATACCGTGCTCGAATACAAGCAGAAAATCCGGCGTCTACGCGAGCAACGGCCGGAAATCAGCCTGTCCTCCGATTTTATCGTGGGCTTTCCCGGTGAAACTGAACGTGATTTTGAAAATACGATGAGATTGATCGCAGAGATCAATTTTGATCAGAGCTTCAGTTTCATCTACAGCGCCCGTCCCGGGACACCGGCGGCATCGCTGCCGGATGACACACCAATGGCAGTCAAAAAAGAACGTCTTGCACGTCTGCAGGCGCTGATCAACAAGCAGGCGTTCGCAATCAGCAAAGCCATGGTCGGCAGTGTGCAACGTATACTGGTTGAAGGCTTCAGTAAGAAAGATTCGCAACAGCTTGCCGGCAGAACGGAGAACAACCGGGTTGTGAATTTTGATGGTCATCCCCGCCTGATCGGGCAGTTTGCAGAGGTGACCATCACCGAGGCGCTCAGGAATTCCTTGCGGGCGCGCATCGTTGCGATTGATGAGCCATCGAGCGCCGTGGCCTGATACGCGCATGAGCCAAAGACTAAGCCTGGAACTGGAACCTGCTGATACCGAGCGTCTGGCTAATTTGTGTGGCCAGTTTGACCAGCATCTGAAGCAGATAGAAGGTCGTCTGCACGTTGATATTTTTTGCCGTGGGAACCTGTTTACCGTACAGGGTGAATCCCGTCAGTCGCGAGCGGTTGGTCGCTTGCTGAAGCAGTTATACAAGCTTTCCGAAACAGAATTCCTGACACCTGAACTTATCAACCTGCATCTCCAGGAATCCGGAATGATCGAGATCGCGGATGCCGATGAGAGTTCTCCGCGCGACGACGAAATCACCATTATTACCAAACGCGGCGCCGTTCGTGGTCGCGGGCCCAATCAAAAGGCTTATTTGCGTAATATCCATCAACACGCAGTCAATTTCGGTATCGGACCTGCCGGCACAGGCAAAACCTACCTGGCGGTCGCCAGCGCCGTGGCTGCATTGCAGGCGGATAACGTGCAGCGGATCGTACTGGTCAGACCGGCGGTCGAAGCAGGTGAGAGGCTTGGCTTTCTGCCCGGTGACCTGGCCCAGAAAGTGGACCCCTATTTGCGGCCCCTGTATGACGCGCTTTACGAAATGCTTGGCTTTGACCACGTGGCAAGGCTAATTGAACGCAATGTCATCGAGGTGGCGCCGTTGGCATTCATGCGCGGGCGCACACTGAATGACGCGTTTATTATTCTTGACGAAGCCCAGAACACGACGACCGAGCAAATGAAAATGTTCCTGACCCGGACGGGTTTCGGTTCAACAGCGGTCATCACGGGCGATGTCACGCAGATCGACTTGCCAAAACACCAGCTTTCCGGTCTGAAGCAGGCCGTGAAAATATTGAAAGGGGTTGAAGGTATCAGTTTCAGTTATTTCAACGCGAGGGATGTGGTCAGGCATCCGATGGTGCAACGTATCGTCATGGCCTATGACAAGGCGGGTACAGATGGGGACCCGGATGCCGGTTGAGTTTGAAATACAACGGGCCACAATTTCCACGGGTACACCTGGAGATGATCAGTTTCAACTCTGGGTCAACGCGGTTCCGGCCATGCAGGACCGCACCTCCGGCCTGACCATCCGTATTGTCGACGAAGCCGAAGCGCTGCGAATCAACCGGGAATACCGGAAAAAGGACTACGCCACCAATGTCCTGTCTTTTCCCGCGGAACTGCCTGAAGGCCTGCCCGAAGCCGTCCGGTTGTCGCAACTGGGTGACCTGTTGCTCTGTGCGCCGGTGGTGGCGCGTGAAGCCGTGGAGCAAAAACGTCCTGAAGAGGATCACTGGGCACACCTGACCATTCACGGTGTGTTGCATCTGCTTGGATACGATCATGAACAGGCTGCAGAGGCCGTGGTCATGGAATCCCTGGAAACCGAAATTCTGAAAAAGCTGGGTATATCTGACCCCTACCTGGAAATTGCGTGACAGATTTTCCA
The DNA here is from genome assembly GCA_963704855.1 of uncultured Gammaproteobacteria bacterium. Lineage (GTDB taxonomy): Bacteria > Pseudomonadota > Gammaproteobacteria > Xanthomonadales > SZUA-36 > SZUA-36. The sequence goes on along the minus strand of CAVPHY010000002.1, from coordinate 599,751 downwards.
ATACATGTGCTGAAATGCTTGCACGCTTCTGGTAAAACGCGGTTTACTGGGTAATATTCATTGTTATCAAGGGCGCAATTGGCGTCGTCATTTAAATCGACATGAGCGAAGATCAATCGAGTAACGGTTCCGGACCCAAAAACTGGATGGGACGCATCAGCAAGGTGTTTTCTTCCGAGCCACGGGATCGTGAAGAACTGAAAGTAATGATCAACGAGTCCTTTGAGAAGGGCATACTTGACGCCGAAGTTGTTGCCATGATCGATGGTGCGCTGGCAGTATCTGAAATGCAGGTTCGTGATGCCATGGTCCCGCGTTCACACATGGTCGTCATCTCACTCGAAACCCCGTTGGATGAGTTTCTGCCGCTGGTTCTTGAGTCCGGTCATTCGCGCTTTCCGGTTATAGGTGAGGACCGCGATGAAGTTGCGGGTATTCTGCTTGCCAAGGACCTGTTGCGTCACTACGCGGAAGACAGTGGAACTTTCGACCTCAAGGCGCTGCTCAGACCGGCGGTCGTGATTCCCGAAAGCAAGCGCCTGAATATGCTGCTCAAGGATTTTCGTGCCAGTCGCAACCACATGGCCATCGTGGTAGATGAGTACGGCGGCGTGTCCGGCCTGATCACTATTGAAGATGTGCTGGAGGAGATCGTCGGCGAGATCGATGATGAACACGATGAAGAGGAAGAGGCGCCCATCAAGTCCCTGGGTGGTGACACGTTTCGAATCAATGCCCTGGCCGAGATTGAAGATTTCAATGAGCGATTTGAATGCAACTTGAGCGATGAGGACTACGACACCATTGGCGGTCTGTTGTTGGCGGAGTTTGGCCGTGTTCCGGAAATGGGCGAGGAAGTCGTGTTGGCAGAGCGTTTTCTTTTTCGTGTCACCTCAGCCGATAGCCGCCGGATCATCATGCTGGAAATGAATGATACCAAATCCGGGTAACCCGCTTGCCGGAAAGTCGCGACCGGGTGTTTTTCTTACCTGCTGGTTTTGTCTCTGTCTAGTTATCCTGGCCTGGTCGCAAACCGGCCGCGCATCTGAAACTCCAGATATTCCGACCGTCCCTGCCGATGGTACGGAGGCCTGGCTGGTGACGTTTGGTCCCGGTGCGCTTTACTTCGAGCGTTTTGGCCATAATGCAATCTGGTTACGTGAGCCCGCAATTGGTCTGGACCATACCTTTAATTTTGGCTATTTTGATTTCGAACAGGAAGATTTTTTCCTGCGGTTCATGCGTGGCCGCATGCTGTATTTTTCGATTGCGCAGCCGGCGACCAGGGAGTTTGCCTACTACCGGCAGGATAACCGCAGTATTCGTGCCCAGAAACTCAATTTGACACCTCTTCAATATCAACAGCTACGGGATCACCTGTTGAACGAGGTTCGTCCGGAGAATCGTAACTACCGTTATGATTATTACCTCAACAACTGTTCAACCCGGATCCGTGACGCGCTTGATATCGCACTTGATGGCGCACTGTCAGCGCGAACGCAGCAGATCCCGGCAACATTGAATTTCCGGGATCAGACCCGTCGCCTGACACAGATGCAATTCTGGTATTACCTGGGCCTGGAGATAGGCCTGGGTTTTCCAGTGGACCGCCCGGTCTCTCGCTGGGATGAGATGTTCATACCGATGGTTGTGGCCGAGGAGATTGCTGCCATTTCCACGGCAACGGCTGAATCCGGCAGACCCCTGGTAGAGGAAGATACGATGTTCTTTACGTCGACATCTACCCCGCCAACAGCCACACCAACAACCACCTGGCATCGCTACCTGTCACTGGGGTTGTTAATCGTCGGGCTGGCCTGGTTGAGCAGCCGGTTCATGCCGCCGGTCTGGCTTGCCGGGCTGTGTCGCGCCTGGCTGCTGGTAAACGCGACCGTGGGGTTGATACTCACCGCCCTCTGGTTGTTAACCGATCATGAGGTGAGCAGGAACAACGCGAACGTACTGCTGCTGAATCCGTTGTTGATCCTGGCACTGATGCCCGGGTTGCAGCGCCTCTTTGCGGCAGTACTGGTTGGGGGGAATGTCTTGGCTATTGGCCTGCTGATGTTGCCGGAACATCAATACAATCTCGATGTAATTGCACTGGTAAGTCCGGTAAACCTTGCGGTTGCCTTGTATTTACTGCGATCAGGGGCTAGCCGGTTCCGTGAACAGGTCGTCCTGCGTTAGCGTTTCTGCCTTTGCTTTCCCATCGGTAATCGATATAACGATCAGCCGGTCATACTCGGTTTCGTTAATGTCGGCGATAACACACCGGCATAACAAACGGGCGAGTTCCGGGGTGGTGTTACTGTGTCCAACGACGAGGGCATTGCGCCGCCCGTCCAGAAGTTGTCCGGCAAGCGCTGGCAGATCGAGGGGGTCGTATAGACTCAGCTCCAGACCGGATCCAGAAACAAACGGCCCCGCGGTATCACGGCTGCGGTTGTAATCACTCGACCAGACTTCCCTGATGTCCTTGTCCTGAAACCAGGCCGCAAGCTGTTCCGAACGGGTTATGCCCGCACGGGTTAAAAACGGATCGCTGCCGCTGTCGATCTGCTTTTCGGCATGACGGACAAGGTAGAGCGTGTAACTGCTATCCCGGGGGCTCACATGCGTGTTGCCAACACAGGCGGAGAGCAAGAGCAACAGCATGATTCGGGCGCGCATCACTTGGCCAACTCGTTGAGCAACTCAGCCTGGTGTTCCTGTGTTAAAGGCTGGATGAGCATATCGAGATTTCCTCCCAGCAATTCTTCCAGCTTATACAGCGTTAAACCAATCCTGTGGTCAGTTACACGCCCCTGTGGAAAATTGTAGGTGCGTATACGTTGCGAACGATCACCGGAACCGACTTGCAGTTTCCGGCTTTCCGCCTGTTCGCGGGCCTGCTCGGCCTTTTCTTTTTCCAGCAGGCGGGCGCTCAACAGCGATAACGCGCGTGCCTTGTTCTTATGCTGCGATCGTTCATCCTGGCATTCGACGACGAGACCTGAGGGAAGATGGGTGATACGAATGGCCGAGTCGGTGGTATTGACATGCTGTCCACCCGCACCGGAGGCACGATAGGTGTCTATTTTGAGATCCGCAGTCTGGATATCTACACCTTCGATGCTTTCCCGCTCCGGTAGCACCGCAACGGTGCACGCCGAGGTATGAATGCGACCCTGCGACTCGGTTTCCGGTACCCGCTGGACACGGTGTGTTCCGGATTCGAATTTGAACCTCGAATAGGCGCCGTGACCAATAATTCGGGCTACTATCTCCTTGTAGCCGCCATGTTCACCATTGCTGGTGTTGATGGTTTCAATTTGCCATCGGTTGTTTTCGACGTAACGGTGGTACATGCGGAACAGGTCGCCGGCGAACAGGGCGGCTTCATCGCCACCGGTTCCGGCGCGGATTTCCAGGAAGATATTGTTGTCATCGTCATCGTCTTTGGGCAGTAACAGGATATTCAGCTGTTCTTCAAGTGACTGTTGTTGCTCGGAGGCGCTGGCAAGTTCTTCGCTGGCGAGGTCCTGCATTTCGACATCCGGACTTCTTAACAGGGTTTTTGCCTCTTCGACGGATCTGCCAGCCCTTTGCCACTGATCCCAGGTTTCCACCACCGGCCCCAGTTGCGAATACTCGACCGATAGTTCGCGAAACCGGTTCTGGTCAGCCAGGATTTCCGGTGTGCTCAGGAGAATGCCGATTTCTTCATGCCGCTCCCTGGCCTGGTTCAGCCGGATGTGTAATGAAGGTAAAAGGCTCATGAATCGTCTTCCGGTTCGAACAGGCGGTTTGCGACCCGGAGCAGATCATCATCCTGTTCCTCTGCTGCCTGGCGTAAGCGTGTGGTGGGTAAATGCAGGATTCGTTTGGTCAGGGTATTGGCCAGCTGTGTTACGACCTTCTCCGGATCCTTCCCGGCCCTGATTTTGTTCAATGCCCTGGCAACCAGTTCATCACTGTTCATACGGGCGTGTTTGTGCAGGTTTTGCAGGTAAACGACCGCGCGGGCGCTGTTCAGCCAGCGCATGAACTCGTCGACGGACTCATCGATATCACCGGTGGCAGCCTCGGCGGCCTCGCTGCGTTTGGAAAGGTTTTTATCCACGACCTTCTGCAGGTCGTCAATGGTGTAGAGATACACATCCGCAAGTTTGCCGACGTCGGGGTGGATGTCCCTTGGGACGGCGATATCGACCAGGAACATGGGTTGGTTGCGGCGTTGCTTGAGGGCCGTTTTCACCGTGTCTGCGTGTATGACAGGCTCCAGGCTGGCGGTTGAACTGATCAATATGTCGGCCTTGTGTAATACGCCTGGAAGGTCGGTTAATGAAACAGCCAGGCCACCGAACTGCTCGGCCAGGTCAGCCGCACGTTCGATACTGCGGTTGGCGATAATCAGGCTGGAAAGACCCTTGTCATGCAGGTGGCGGCCGCACAGCTCTATCATCTCGCCGGCGCCGACCAGGATGACGGTCTTGCTGGTCAGGTCTCCGAAAATTTGCTTTGCAAGCATCACGGTTGTGTAGGCGACCGAAACCGGGTGGTCGCCGATATGGGTCTTGCTGCGAATCCGTTTGCCGGTTGCGAAGGCATGCTGAAACAAACGGTCCAGGACCTTTCCTGCACCGCCGGCGTCGTTGGCCATCTGCCAGGCTTCTTTTAACTGGCCAACGATTTGAGATTCGCCCAGGACCAATGACTCCAGCCCGCCAGCCACGCGGAAAAGGTGGCGCACTGCTTGCTCGCGATCGCATACATAGCAGTGTTTTTCCATTTCAGCATCGCTTAAGCCGCCCTTGGCCTGCAACCACTGGCGAACCTGCTGCCGGCTTTGCTTTGGGCCGATACTGTAAATTTCGGTGCGGTTACAGGTGCTGACTACCACCACTTCTTCGATACCATCGAGTCCATGCAATTCTTTTACACGCGCTGCATAGTCCAAACGCGTGATCGCAATTTTCTCGCGAATTTCCAACGTTGCGGTGTGATGACTGATTCCAGTTATGAGCAGAGGCATGGGTAATTATTATATTTAGAAACCTAGCAAATATGCTGGTCATTTGCGGTGAATTCAAGTCTGGCATAGGTGCGATACCGGTTCAGTGCCCGATTATCAGCATAGTATGCTCGCAGGGATTGGTTAGCTGGCTTCAAGCAGTTATCCTGTCTCTCATGAATTGTGACTATTGTTTCATGAAAAGGGTGCCTTGGGTGTTCATTTTCGTCATGTTTTTAATGACGTCGTGCTCAACCGCGCAGAAATCACCATCCGGCCCGGCAGGCGAAGGGGGGTCTTTGCCAGTGGAATCCGTAAACGAAGGGGCACCCGGGGCTGCTTTGCCGCCAACTGATCCTGACGTGATGTACCATGTTTTCTCTGCGGAGGTGTTGGGCGCTGAAGGAGACTTTTCCGGCGCAGCGGCTGCTTATCTTGAGGCAGCATTGAAATCAGAAGATCCCGAGATCGCCGAGCGGGCCGCCCGGGTAGCTGTTTCGGCCGGGGAGTGGCAATTGGTCGCACTGGCCTCGGACCGCTGGGCCATGCTGGACCCTGAAAGCCTGGACGCACATGAACTCGCTGCAGGATCCAGGCTGAAGGAGGGTGACTATGCGGGCGCCGAGTTTCAGCTTGAGCGGGTACTCAGGCTGACTGCAGATGATCCGGAAACCGGTTGGGGTATTGTCATCGCGCTTTTGGCGCCGGTGGAAGATCAGACCAGGGCTTACAAGATCCTGGAACGGCTGCTGGAAGGGAATGACGGTGGCTCGAATGTCAGCGCCCTGTATGCCCGCAGCCGTCTCGCTGCTAACTTCGGTAACCTGGAAGAAGCCCTTGAACTCGCCAACCAGGCGATAAAGCTGGAACCGGAAAGAGCGGACCTGTTGGCCTGGTCGGGCAGGCTTGCCATCAATCTTGGTGACGAATCAATGGCTTTGAACCGTTATCGGCAAGCCTGGGAGGCCAGCCCGTCTGATTTACAAATAGCGCTGGCCTATGCGGAGCTTTTAAAGCGAAGTGATGACCTCACGGCTGCGCAGGCGGTTTTAGCACAATTGCCGGATACCCCCGACATGAGGTTCGCCCGGATAATTTTTTCAATCGACGCCGGCGACCATGAAAGTGCAGAGGTCTTGTATGCTGGCTTTTCTGCCGTGGAATACGACGACAAGTCAGAAGCCGCTTTCCAGGCTGCACAAAGTGCCGAGTTGCTTGATCTCCCGCGTGAGGCCATCGACTGGTACGGCCAGGTCACCGGTGAAAAATCGATCCGCGCCATCATGCGCCAGGCATTCCTGCTGGCGGGTCTCGGCGATATCGAGGGAGCCAGGAACCTGCTTGCGCAACTCAGGATCCGGGCTGACACTGAACTCAAATCTCAAAGTTACCAGGCCGAAGCACAAATACTTCAGGATGCCGGCAACACGGACGAGGCACTCGAGGTTCTGAATTCCGCCCTGGGAGCCTTGCCCGATGATATACCGGTGAGATATACACGTGCGTTACTCGCAGTCGGCATGGGTCAGCTTGAGATGGCTGAAAATGACTTACGCCAGATTATCTCTTTCGACCCGGACAACGCGGCGGCAATTAACGCCCTGGGTTACACATTGGCCGACCTGACAGATCGATACGATGAAGCCGAGGAGTTGATCCTGCTGGCCTACGAGTTGCAACCTGACGACCCGTCCATTATCGACAGCATGGGCTGGATTTCCTACCGGCTCGGGCGATTGGCTGAAGCCGAGACCTATATGCGGGAAGCCTGGAGAATGCTGCGCAATGCCGAGATCGCCGCGCACCTCGGAGAAGTACTGTGGGTTCGTGGGCAGGAAGATGAGGCGCGCACCACTTGGCAGTTGGGTCTCGAATTGGAAAGCGACAACGAAATACTGATCAGCACCATGCAGCGATTTGGTGAGTTGCCTTGACGCAAACTGTTCTAACGCGGTGGTATTGGCCCTTTTTCCTGGTTCTTTTCCTGAATGCCTGCACCGCTGTTCCTGTAAAGGCGCCAGATCTCGCCAATATTTCAGCCTACCAGGAACGCACAGCGGTGCTCAAAGACAGTGCTGAATGGGGTATGACAGGTAAGATTTCACTGGATGACGGCGATCAGGGCGGTAGTGGCAGATTACAGTGGGATGTCAAGCCCGGTCGCAGTGAGCTTGCTTTTCATGGAGCCATGGGGCGTGGTGCATGGCATTTGCAAATCGGACCGGAGGGTGCGCTGCTGAAGATGGCGGATGGGACAGAACAGGCTGCGGCGGGCGTGGGCGAGTTGATCCAGGAGCACATGGGCTGGCCCGTGCCGCTGGAAGCGTTGCAATGGTGGGTGCGGGGCCTTGCAGCGCCCGGAATGGCTGAAAAAGAACTGATTGGACCTGATGGCCTGCTGATCAGCCTGCGTCAGTTTGGCTGGGATGTGGATTTCACCCGTTATGATTCAGTCGGCGCCTTGGAGTTGCCAGTCCGTTTGAATGCAACACGGGATCGTTACCGGGTCAAATTGGCTGTCAGTCGCTGGCAGATGGATGTGAGCCGTGATCCCTCGAACTGAAACCAGGGACGGATTTTGGCCTGCTCCGGCCAAGCTGAATCTGTTCCTGCACATTACGGGGCGTCGCCCGGATGGATATCACGATTTACAAACCCTGTTTCAGTTGCTGGATTGGGGTGACGAGCTGCGGTTTGATGTCAATGAAAGCGGGCAAATCAGCCGGGCCAATCCTGTTGATGGCATTCCGGAATCGGACGATATCTGCCTACGGGCCGCACAGTTGCTGAAAAATCGCTTTGGGGTTAAAAAAGGTGTGCAGATTGAATTGCTCAAGCGAATACCGATGGGGGCGGGTCTTGGAGGTGGCAGTTCAGATGCCGCAACGGTGCTGTGCGCCTTGAACCGGTTATGGTCACTGGGTATCACGCGGCAACAACTCGCTGCACTGGGCCTGGAACTGGGCGCCGATGTACCGGTGTTTGTCAACGGCTACAGTGCGTTGGCTGAAGGGCGGGGCGAAAAGCTGCAAGCAGTGTCCATCGGGCCAGGTTTTTACGTGCTTCTTTTTCCGGGCGTGAGTATTTCCACCGCAGAAGTTTTCCGTCATCCATTGCTCAAGCGTGATTCATTACCGGCAGATATGTCATCGCTCAGCCTGCGGCCTGGCCGGAACGATTGCGAAGCTGTGGCCTTAATGATGCACCCGGAACTTAAAACGGTTGTGCAGGATTTATCCGCCTGGGGTCAGCCCCACATGAGTGGCACCGGCAGCACGTTTTTTTTGTCATTTGATGATAAAAAAACTGCAATCAACGCAGCAAGCGAATTAGAATGCCGATATAATGTTCGGCTTGTCAGCGGGGTAGACAAATCATTTTTATTGGACAGATTGTCCGAAGAGTTGTGAATATAAACGATTGAAAACGATTGAAAACGATTGGGACGTCGCCAAGTTGGCTAAGGCACGGGGTTTTGATCCCCGCATTCGCAGGTTCGAGTCCTGCCGTCCCAGCCATTTCTTAAAACGACAAATAACTCAGTCCAGGTGGTGAGACAATGGCCGTTGCGTCCCTGATGATTTTCGCAGGTAATGCCAATCTAAAATTGGCAAATGACATTGCACGTGAACTCGGCGTGCCCATGGGCAAAGCCATTGTTGACCGGTTTAGCGATGGCGAAGTTTTAGTCGAGATCATGGAAAACGTTCGTGGTCGGGACATTTACCTCATACAGCCAACCTGCGCGCCAACCGCCGATAACTTTATCGAATTACTGGTTATGGTGGATGCCCTGAAACGTGCTTCCGTATCCCGGGTCACGGCCGTAATCCCGTATTTTGGATATGCCCGACAGGATCGCCGGCCCCGGTCTGCACGTGTGCCGATTACTGCCAAGGTCGCAGCCAAGATGATCAGCACCGTGGGTACGGACCGCGTGATCACGATCGACTTGCATGCTGATCAGATACAGGGTTTCTTTGATATCCCCGTGGACAACGTCTACGCCTCGCCATTGACGCTGGCAGATATCTGGCAACACCAGGGGGGCGAAGACCTGGTTGTTGTATCACCGGACGTGGGCGGTGTGGTAAGGGCCAGGGCAATCGCCAAACGTCTGGATTCGGAACTGGCCATCATCGATAAACGCCGGCCACGCGCCAATGTTGCGAAAGTCATGAACATCATTGGTGATATTGAAGGTAAAAATTGTGTCATGGTGGATGACATGGTCGACACAGCGGGTACACTCTGTACCGCTGCCAGCGCCCTCAAGGAACATGGCGCCAAGCGGGTGGTGGCTTATTGTGTGCATCCGGTGCTGTCAGGGCCTGCAATTGACAATATTGTCAAATCCGAGCTGGATGAACTCGTCGTCACCGATACCATTCCCTTGAGTGTTGCGGCGCAGCAATGTGGCAAGATCCGTCTATTGAGTGTCGCGCAAATGCTGGCAGAAACCATCCGCCGCATGGCGCACGGGGAGTCAGTGAGCTCCCTCTACGTCGATTAATTAGCTGCGGCGCATCGGTTGCAAGACCAGCGCGGGGTATAACACCCGATTTTATTTCAATTTGTATTGCGCCCACCCACCTTCAATACGTTATAATGCCCGGCTAGTTTTTTGTGCCACCCTTGGTCGCGGGGATGGATGAATTGCCGTTTAAAACGGTTTTTGCCCGGGTTCGGAGGGTCTCCGCACAAGGGCAGATACACTATTATTTTGAGGAATACCATGACAGATTTAAACATTATCAACGCGGAAATCCGTGAGGATGTAGGGAAAGGTGCGAGCCGCCGCCTGCGTCATCAGGGTATGGTCCCCGCCGTAGTTTATGGTGGCCGTAAAGATCCGGCCACCTTGAAAATCGAGCACGGCCCACTGAAGCATGCCACTGAACGGGAATCTTTTTTCTCAAGCATCCTGGAGATAAAGGTTTCTGACGGCCGAACGCAGAAAGTCGTTGTCCGTGATATACAGTACCATCCCTTCAAGGCGCAAATTCTACACCTTGACTTCATGCGTGTATCCGATGAAGAGATCCTGCGTATGTATGTGCCGATTCACTACACCGGTGAAGACGAGTCCGAAGCGGGTAAGGCTTCCGGTGTTGTTATTCAGCACCTGGTGACGGAAATTGAAATCGAGGCCTTGCCGCGCAATCTGCCTGAGTTCCTGGAAGTGGATCTCTCCGGTCTGAAAGCGGGCGGGGTTGTGATGCTGTCCGATGTCATACCGCCTGAGGGAGTTGAAATTCCTGCAATGGCAACGGAAGACGCGGACGAAATCATGATTGCCAACACGTCTGTCATCAGGGAATCACAGGGTGAAGGTGAGGAAGTTGATGAGGAAGATCTGCTTGAAGATGCAGTTGATGGCGAGGTCGAAGGCGAAGACGGAGACGAAGACGATAGGGAAGACACCAGACAGGACTGATATTGTCCGGACTGCTCCTCATTGTTGGCCTCGGTAACCCCGGCTCCAAGTACAGCCAAACCCGGCACAATGCCGGGTTTTGGTTTTTGGACGCCCTGCATAACGGGGCAGTGGCGGGTGACGCCCGGCTCAGGTTACAGGCAAAGGTGTCTGCCGAAATTTGTAAAGGCAGTGTTTACGGGAAAGACTGTATTCTCGCAAAACCGGTTGTTTTTATGAACCACAGTGGCCAGGCTGTCAGGGCGTTAATGGACTACTACAATGTCAGCGCTGAAAACCTGTTGGTTGCCTACGATGATCTTGATCTCCCCCCCGGGACCGCGCGTCTGAAAAAGGGTGGGGGTCATGGTGGCCACAACGGTATGCGGGATATATTCAGGCATCTCGACAATACGGATTTTTTACGTTTACGAATCGGTATTGGTCACCCGGGTTTCAAGGATGCTGTCACCGCCTATGTATTAAGCCGGCCGCCGGCCGATCAGGAGCAGCAGATCATGCATGCTATTGGCGATGCCATGAACGTCATGCCGGACCTGCTCGCGGGTAATGTTTCAAAGGCCATCAAAGACTTACATACCGGTGAAGAGTCGCCGGTCAATTGAACTGGATATAGATCATGGGTTTTAAATGTGGGATTGTCGGACTGCCAAATGTGGGCAAGTCCACCTTGTTCAATGCGTTGACGGAATCCCGTATTGCCGCGGAGAATTACCCGTTTTGTACCATTGATCCGAATGTTGGTATCGTGCCAGTGCCGGATCTGCGTCTGGACCAACTGGCCGCCATTGTTAAGCCTCAAAGGGTGCTGCCCACGACCATGGAGTTCGTGGATATTGCCGGTCTGGTTGCCGGTGCCTCAAAAGGCGAAGGCCTGGGTAACAAGTTTCTGTCGCACGTCAGGGAAACGGATGCGATTGCTCACGTGGTGCGCTGTTTTGAAAATGATGATGTAATTCACGTTTCCGGCAAGGTTAATCCGATCTCCGATATCGAGATCATCAATACCGAGCTTGCGCTTGCGGATATGGATAGCGTCGAGCGGGCGCTGCAAAAAGCGGAAAAACAAACCCGCAGTGGCGACAGGGATGCGCTGGCCCGGGTCGCGTTACTGACAAAGGTCATGACCAGCCTCAGCGAAACCGGCAACGCCCGCAACCTGGGGCTTGATAAGGAACAGAAAAAACAGTTGAAAGACCTGAATCTGCTGACAATGAAGCCGGTAGAGTATATCGCCAATGTTGCTGAAGACGGGTTCGAAAACAACCCATTGCTTGACCAGGTCAGGCAGTATGCCAGCGGCGAAAACGCCAGGGTCGTGCCCGTATGTGCGGCAATTGAGGCCGAGGTTGCGCAACTCGATCGCGAGGAAAGGCAGGAGTTCCTGGCCGCGCTTGGTTTGAAGGAATCGGGTCTGGCAGGTGTCATTCGAGCAGGTTATGCCCTGTTGGATCTGTTGACGTTTTTCACTGCGGGTGAAAAGGAAGTCAGGGCATGGACAGTTACCCGGGGTGCGACCGCACCCAATGCTGCGGGCCGGATTCATACCGATTTTGAGCGTGGCTTTATACGTGCCGAGGTGACTGCATTCGATGATTTCATCAAGTTCGGCGGTGAGCACGGTGCGAAAGAAGCCGGAAAACTTCGCCTTGAGGGTAAGGAATACATCACCCAGGAAGGCGATGTCATGCATTTTCGATTCAACGTGTAAGTCAGGCCGCAGAATGGTGGCGGCTAAATTCGGGTAAATCGCCCGTGATGTATTGACAGTCGCACGTTGGCTAAGGGACAATACCCGGCTTGCTTGACGGAGGGGTACTCAAGCGGTCAACGAGGGCAGACTGTAAATCTGCTGGCTATGCCTTCGGAGGTTCGAATCCTCCCCCCTCCACCATCGTTTGATGGTGAAGAAACCCTGAGGTTTGTTCAGGTTTTGGAAGTTAAGGCGGGTGTAGTTCAATGGTAGAACATCAGCCTTCCAAGCTGATTATGTGGGTTCGATCCCCATCACCCGCTCCAAATTATCCGGCTTGGAGCGATGGGTAAAGAGCGTGACGCAATGAAGTCAGATTGCTTTTATGATTTGGCCCATATAGCTCAGGTGGTAGAGCACTCCCTTGGTAAGGGAGAGGTCACTGGTTCGAGTCCAGTTATGGGCACCATTGATATGATATTGGTTATTAAGTATTTTTTAAAATTTAACAGCAGTTGTTTTTGGAGACTGGCATGTCCAAACAAAAATTTGAAAGAACAAAGCCCCATGTAAACGTGGGAACGATCGGTCACGTTGATCACGGTAAGACGACGTTAACCGCGGCGATGACGAAGATCTGCGCTGAGACACGTGGTGGTGCGTATGTTGCGTATGACCAGATCGACAAGGCACCGGAAGAGCGTGAACGCGGTATTACGATTGCGACGGCGCACGTTGAATACGAATCTGACAAGCGTCACTACGCGCACGTTGATTGTCCTGGCCATGCTGACTATGTGAAGAACATGATTACCGGTGCGGCGCAGATGGACGGCGCGATCCTGGTGGTATCTGCGGCCGATGGCCCGATGCCACAGACGCGTGAGCACATCCTGCTGGCGCGCCAGGTGGGTGTTCCTTACATGATGGTGTACATGAACAAGGCTGACCAGGTTGACGACGAGGAGTTGTTGGAACTGGTGGACATGGAGATCCGTGAGCTGTTGAGCTCTTATGATTTTCCGGGTGATGATATTCCGATCATCACGGGTTCGGCGCTGAAGGCGCTGGAAGGTGATACCTCTGAAATTGGTGTTCCGTCGATCATTCGCCTGATTGAAGCGATGGACGAATACTTTCCTGAGCCGGTACGTGATACGGACAAGCCGTTCCTGTTGCCGATCGAGGACGTGTTTTCGATCTCCGGTCGTGGCACGGTGGTGACGGGTCGTGTTGAGCGCGGTATTGTGAAGGTGGGCGAAGAGCTTGAGATCGTGGGTATCCACGACACCAAGAAGACCGTCTGCACGGGTGTTGAGATGTTCCGCAAGTTGCTGGACGAAGGTCGTGCCGGTGACAACGTAGGTGTATTGCTGCGTGGTACCAAGCGTGATGACGTTGAGCGCGGACAGGTATTGGCGCATCCGAAGACGATCACGCCGCACACCAAGTTTGAAGCTGAGGTGTACATTCTGTCGAAAGACGAGGGTGGCCGTCATACGCCATTCTTCAAGGGCTACCGTCCGCAGTTTTACTTCCGTACGACGGACGTAACGGGTGCGGTGACCTTGCCTGAGGGTATAGAGATGGTGATGCCTGGGGACAATGTCCAGATGAAGGTAGAGCTGATCAACCCGATTGCGATGGAAGAAGGTCTGCGTTTCGCGATTCGTGAAGGCGGTCGTACGGTAGGTGCTGGCGTTGTTGCCAAGATCTTTGAATAAGGCAGATTAACATATTGTTGTTCTACAGGAAGCTGGCGTACCCCAGGGTTTGTCAGCTTTCTGGTCTGATGCGGTAATGAAAGGCCAGTAGCTCAACTGGCAGAGCAGCGGTCTCCAAAACCGCAGGTTGGGGGTTCGAGTCCCTCCTGGCCTGCCAGCACCGCATTCGGACATGGTATCGGCTGCTTTGGTCAGCCGGAATGGTAACAACAAGCACAGGAATGAACAGAGCGGCGAAATATGAACAGCAAAGTAGAAAATAGCAGATCAGCATTTGCAGACACGTCATTGCTGTTGGTCTCAATCATCATGTTGCTGGGTGGGATCGCGGCTTACTATTACTATCAGGACCTGGCGATAACACCGGTTAGGGTAGCGGCTTTGATTGTTGTGACCTTGCTTGCCTCATGGGTGGCAGCCCAAACACAGAAAGGCGGAACGTTTTTCCGCTTCCTGAAAGAGTCTGATATTGAACGCCGTAAAGTGGTGTGGCCAACCCATCAGGAAGCCGTGCAGACATCATTGATGGTCATTATCGTGGTGATCATCATCTCGCTGTTTTTGGCAGCGGTCGACTGGATGATTGGTGCATTGGTGCGCAGCCTGCTAAGCGGGGGCGGCTGATCATGAGTAAGCGCTGGTATGTAATACACGCTTTTTCAGGTTTTGAAAAACAGGTTCAGCGTTCTTTGCAGGAACGAATTGCGCGGGCCGGCATGGAAGACATGTTTGGTGATGTCCTCGTACCGACAGAAGAAGTGGTTGAAATGAAGGGCGGACAAAAACGCCGTTCAGATCGAAAATTTTTCCCCGGCTATGTGCTGGTGGAAATGGAAATGAATGACGAGACCTGGCACCTGGTCAAAGAAGTACCCAAGGTGATGGGTTTTATTGGCGGTACGTCTGATAAGCCGGCGGCGATTTCTCAAAAGGAAGCCAATACCATTTTGAGCCGTGTTCAGGAAGGTGTGGACAAGCCGCGGCCGAAGATACTGTTCGAGCCAGGCGAGATGGTGCGTGTTGTTGACGGGCCGTTCAATGATTTCAACGGCACGGTCGAGGAAGTCAACTACGAGAAAAATCGCCTGCGTGTTGCAGTGCTGATTTTCGGTCGTTCGACACCCGTGGAGCTGAATTTCCACCAGGTTGAGAAAGCCTGACATATTGAATTTTTCGCCGGCGAGAGATGCCGAGCGAATATGAACCGGCACAAATGAAGGCGATAGTTCTTCAGGCGTGTCATAACAAATACGGGGAGCCTTGCTACTGAGTTAGCGGGCGCTTGAACCCGGGGAGTAAAACATGGCTAAGAAAGTCACTGCATACATAAAGTTGCAGGTTAAGGCAGGGCAGGCAAACCCCAGTCCTCCAGTTGGTCCGGCGCTTGGACAGCACGGTGTGAATATCATGGAGTTCTGCAAGTCATTTAATGCAGCAACCCAGAAAACCGAACCGGGCTTACCATTGCCAGTCGTGATTACGGTTTACGCCGATCGCAGCTTCACCTTTATCACCAAGACCCCTCCGGCAGCGGTGCTGTTGAAAAAAATTGCGGGTATTCCGAAAGGCAGCGGTGAGCCTAACACCAATAAGGTTGGTACGGTGACGCGCGCACAGTTAGAGGAAATTGCCAAGGCAAAACAGCCCGATCTGACGGCAGCCAGCCTGGATGCAGCGGTGCGCACCATTGCGGGCTCGGCCCGGAGCATGGGTTTGAACGTGGAGGGTGTAATCTGATGGTCAGTGCAACTAAACGCAATAAAGCGATTCGTGAACAGCTTGAAGCAGGTAAGGTTTACTTGGTTGATGACGCGTTCGAACTTCTCAAGAAGCTGAGCAGTGTTAAATTCAAGGAATCTGTCGACGTGGCTATCCGGCTGGGTGTCGATCCAAGAAAATCAGACCAGAACGTACGCGGAGCAACCGTGCTGCCAAATGGCACCGGTAAGTCAGTGCGGGTTGCTGTTTTCACCCAGGGTGACAACGTCGAAAAAGCACTCGAAGCGGGCGCGGATGTTGTCGGCATGGATGATCTGCACGATCAGATCAAGGGTGGAGACCTCAACTTCGATGTCGTCATCGCGACACCGGATGCAATGCGTGTTGTAGGTAAGCTTGGCCAGGTTTTGGGGCCAAGGGGCCTTATGCCGAATCCCAAGGTAGGAACGGTTGCCACCGACGTGGCTGCAGCGGTCAGGAATGCCAAGGCCGGACAGGTTCGCTTCAGAACCGACAAAGGCGGCATCATCCACAGCACGATTGGAAAGGTGGATTTCGAGGTGGAGGCGTTACGCGGCAACCTCACAGCCCTGCTTTCAGATCTCGTAAAACTGAAGCCGGCGTCAGCTAAGGGCCAGTACCTGAGGAAGGTCGCGATATCGACCACGATGGGCCCGGGTCTTGTGGTGGATCATTCAGCAATAAAATTTTAGGAATTTCATCCGTGAAAGCGGTTGGAACGGCGGGCTGATTCCGGTTGTATTGTTATCGGGTAATCCGATAAATGTATAACGGGAGGTAGGCCGTCAAAGACCGTAGGTATCGGCTTGCTGTTAATAGCAGCGAGCAGGTTTAAGCGTGTTCCGGGAGACCGGTCACTGCCTACGCAGATGGTGGAGCCCCCGCTTCTCAATTGAGTTTGAGATAGCACGATTGAGAAGCGGGGTAGCCACTGAAGGACCGATGTAGGTCCTGTGCCATCCGCGAAAGCGGGTGTCATGAGTCGTTAACCATGCCGGGAAACCGGTTATTTGACTCTTGGAGGTATCAAATGGCTCTGAGTATTGAGCAGAAGAAAGCAGTTGTTGCGGAAGTGGCGGAAGTTGCCAAGGTCGCATTGGCTGCTGTGGCAGCGGAGTACCGTGGCCTGACCGTTGGGGAAATGACAGATTTGCGTGTTAAGGCACGTGAAGGTGGCGTTTACCTCAAGGTGGTCAAGAACACGTTGGTGCGCCGGGCTGTAGAAGGTACCGAGTTTGAATGCATGCAGGACTCCCTGACGGGACCACTGCTCCTGGCTTTCAGTATGGAAGATCCAGGTGCTGCTGCGCGTCTTGTCAAAGACTATGTAAAGTCGAATGGCAAACTTATTGCAAAGCTTGTTGCTGTTGGTGGAGAGGTTTATCCAGCTTCGGAACTGGACCGTCTGTCCAGTCTGCCAACTTACGATCAGGCGATTGCAATATTGATGGGCGTAATGAAAGCACCGGTCGAGAAATTCGTCCGTACACTGGCCGAGCCGCATACCAAACTGGTTCGTACTTTTGCCGCAGTTCGTGATGCAAAACAAGCTGCCTGAAATTTTTAACTAAACCCCGGTAACCGCGAGGTTACCTTAATCGACACAAGGGAGACGACAATGGCCGTTTCAAAAGAAGATATTTTAGAAACAATTTCTAACATGAGCGTTATGGATGTAGTTGATCTGATCAGCGCCATGGAAGAAAAGTTTGGTGTATCCGCTGCTGCTCCGGTTGCAGTGGCTGCTGGTCCTGCAGCTGAAGTAGCTGTCGCGGAAGAAAAGACAGAGTTCAGCGTGATTCTGGCTTCCTTCGGCAGCAGCAAGGTTCCGGTTATTAAAGCTGTTCGTGAAATCACTGGACTGGGCCTTAAAGAAGCCAAGGATCTTGTTGAAGGTGCACCGACCGCAGTGAAAGAAGGTATTCCGGCAGCTGAAGCTGAAGAGTTGAAGAAGAAACTCGAAGAGGCAGGCGCTACCGTAGAAGTTAAGTAAGTCAATTTTTTTGATTTACGAGAAGTAAGACGGATCCGGCTGGGGATTTACATCCCCGGCCTGTTCCTGCTTGTCATTTTATGACGCGACCATTGCCCGGGTCGCAAAGAGGTGGTTGGTAACATGAATTACTCATTTACTGAGAAAAAGCGTATCCGTAAAGATTTTGGCAAGAGCCAGGCGATCTTGGAAGTCCCCAATCTTTTGCAGACCCAGATCCGGTCTTATGCGGAATTCCTGCAACTTGAAACAAAACCGGATGAACGACGTGAACGTGGACTCCACGGCGCACTCATGTCGGTCTTCCCGATTGTTTCCTATTCCCGTAATGCTGCACTTGAATATGTCAGCTATAAACTCGGGAACCCACCGTTCAATGTGCGCGAATGCAAACTTCGTGGCATGACTTATGCGGCACCTTTGCGTGTAAAGGTCCGTCTGGTCATTTATGACAAGGAAAGTTCGGCCAAGCAAAAGCCGGTGAAATATGTGAAGGAGCAGGAAGTCTATATGGGCGACCTGCCACTGATGACCAAGACCGGAACCTTTGTTATCAACGGTACCGAGCGCGTGATCGTTTCACAGTTGCACCGCTCACCGGGCGTATTTTTTGATCATGACAAGGGCAAAACCCATTCAAGTGGCAAGCTTCTTTTTTCTGCCCGGGTCATTCCTTATCGTGGCTCATGGCTGGATTTTGAATTCGATGCCAAAGACGGGATTTTTACCCGCATTGACAGACGCAGAAAGTTGCCGGTAACCGTGTTGCTTCGTGCTCTGGGTATGAACAACGAGGAAATACTGGATACATTCTTTGAAACCAGCAATATTTCACTGCTCAAAGAAGGTGCAAAACTCGAACTGGTGCCGGAGCGCTTGCGTGGCGATTCCGCATTGTTCGATATCGTTGACAAGCAAGGCAGTGTGATTGTCGCTTACGGCAAACGCATCACTGCACGTCATGTCAAGATGATTCACGAGGCAGGAATCAAGGCGCTTCAGGTGCCTGATGATTACCTGTTGGGCAAAATTATTGCCCATGGCCTGATCGACAAAGAGTCGGGCGAAGTACTGGCAGATGCCAATGCTGAAATCACCGAGGAACTGCTCGGGAAGATTCGCGAGGCAGGCGTCAAGAAATTTGAAATCTTGTATGTCAATGACCTGGACCAGGGCCCTTATATCTCAAATACACTGAATATAGACGCCTCAACCAATGAACTTGAAGCATTGGTTGAAATTTACCGCATGATGCGCCCCGGCGAACCACCGACTAAAGAAGCGGCGCAGAACCTGTTCAAGAACCTTTTCTTCACCGAAGAGCGTTATGACCTGTCCGGGGTGGGCCGGATGAAGTTCAATCGCCGCGTTGGGCGCGAAGAGATTGAGGGCCCGGGTGTCCTCGATCGTGAAGATATCCTTGCCGTATTGAAGGTGCTGATCGACATTCGTAATGGTAATGGTACCGTTGACGACATCGACCACCTGGGTAACCGGCGTGTACGCAGCGTAGGCGAAATGACGGAAAACGTATTTCGCGTCGGTGTTGTCAGGGTAGAGCGTGCAGTGCGCGAGCGTTTGTCAGTGGCCGAAAGCGAAGATCTTTCACCGCAGGAGCTAATCAACGCCAAACCGGTAGCGGCTGCAATCAAGGAGTTTTTTGGTTCGAGCCAGCTTAGCCAGTTCATGGACCAGAACAACCCCCTGTCCGAAGTGACACATAAACGCCGTGTTTCCGCACTGGGCCCGGGCGGATTGACCCGCGAGCGCGCCGGCTTTGAAGTCCGGGACGTTCACCCGACCCATTATGGCCGCGTCTGTCCAATTGAGACCCCTGAAGGTCCGAATATCGGTTTGATCAACTCACTTGCCGTGTATGCCAGGACCAATGATTATGGCTTCCTGGAAACGCCCTATCGTAAAGTGGTTAATGGCAAAGTCACCAGTGAAGTGGAATACCTTTCAGCCATTGTTGAAGGTGACTATGTTATTGCGCAGGCAAATGCCGCACTCGATGCCAGTGGTAAATTTGTAGACGATTTTATCCCCTGTCGGCACATGGGTGAGTTCACGCTGAAAGAACCAAGTGAAGTTACCTACATGGACGTGTCACCCAAGCAGATTGTTTCTGTGGCAGCGTCACTGGTGCCCTTCCTTGAGCATGATGACGCCAACCGTGCATTGATGGGTTCGAACATGCAGCGCCAGGCTGTACCCACGCTGATTGCTGAAAAGCCATTGGTGGGTACCGGTATGGAGCGCGTGGTTGCAACGGATTCCGGTGTAACCGCCGTCGCCAAGCGTGGTGGTGTTGTTGACCAGGTTGATGCCGGGCGTATCGTTGTCCATGTTAATGAAGTGGAAGTTCCCACCGGTGATCCCGGTGTGGATATCTATAACCTGGTCAAGTATCAGCGCTCCAATCAGAACACCTGTATGAATCAGCGTCCGCTGGTCAGGGTTGGTGATATCGTCACCAAGGGTGATGTGCTGGCTGACGGTCCGTCAACCGATCTCGGTGAACTCGCGTTGGGACAGAATATGCTGATCGCGTTCATGCCGTGGAACGGTTACAACTTTGAGGATTCAATCCTGATTTCTGAAAGGGTCGTACAGGAAGACCGTTTCACAACCATCCATATCGTGGAACTGACCTGCGTTGCGCGTGACACCAAGCTGGGTTCTGAGGAAATAACCGCGGATATCCCGAATGTTGGCGAACACAACCTCAACAAGCTCGATCAGTCCGGTATCGTATATATTGGCGCTGAGGTTAAAGCGGGCGACATCCTGGTCGGCAAGGTAACACCTAAGGGTGAAACACAGCTGACACCTGAAGAAAAATTGCTGCGCGCGATCTTCGGTGAGAAAGCCTCGGACGTAAAAGACACCTCGTTACGTGTCTCCTCTGGTAGTGACGGTACCGTTATTGACGTACAGGTTTTCACCCGTGATGGTGTTGAAAAAGACCAGCGTGCGATTTCAATTGAAAAAGACCAGTTACGCCAGGTCAGAAAGGATCTGGATGACCAGTTGAGGATCGTTGAGGCCGCCATCTACCAGCGACTGGAAAATGTGTTGGTGGGCAAGGTGGCCAATAAAGGTCCCCAGGGTCTTAAGAAAGGCACTGTAATCACCGCCGAGTATCTTGCAGGCCTCGATACTGAAGATAAATTCAAGTTACGGATGCAGGACAATGATACGAACGACCTGGTTGAGCAACTCGCTGACCAGGTTAAAGATCAGCGCAAAGCATTCGACGAAAGATTTGAAGAGAAGAAGGGCAAGATTACACGGGGTGATGATTTGGCCCCCGGTGTTCTCAAAATGGTCAAGGTCTACATGGCCGTCAAGCGCCGTATCCAACCCGGTGACAAGATGGCCGGCCGTCATGGTAACAAGGGTGTTATATCCATGATCGTTCCGCAGGAAGACATGCCCTATATGGAAGATGGCACGCCCGTTGATGTCGTGCTCAATCCACTTGGTGTTCCGTCGCGAATGAATATTGGGCAGGTGTTGGAAACGCACTTGGGCTGGGCGGCAAAAGGCCTTGGGCACCGGATTACAGAGATGCTGGAGCAAAACGCCAAAACTGAGGAAATACGTCAGTTCCTTAGTGATATCTATAACAGCGATCAGAAAGGCCGGGTCAACATGAACAGCTTTTCTGCCGGTGAAATCCATGAGATGGCGCGAAATCTGAAGGCTGGCGTACCGATGGCCACACCGGTGTTTGACGGTGCTGCGGAATCAGAAATCAAGCGTTTGCTGGAAATGGCTGGGTTGCCGGTATCCGGACAGACGACATTATACAACGGCCGCACAGGTGATCCGTTTGATCGCCCAGTTACGGTTGGTTACATGTATATGCTGAAACTGAACCACCTGGTTGACGACAAAATGCATGCGCGCTCAACCGGTCCTTACAGCCTCGTCACACAGCAACCACTCGGCGGTAAAGCCCAGTTCGGTGGTCAGCGTTTTGGTGAAATGGAAGTTTGGGCCCTTGAAGCCTATGGCGCAGCCTACACGCTACAGGAGATGTTGACGGTTAAATCCGATGATGTCTCCGGTCGTAACCAGATGTACAAAAACATAGTTGATGGTAACCACGAGATGGTGGCAAGCATGCCCGAGTCCTTTAACGTTTTGGTTAAGGAAATACGCTCGTTGGCAATTAACATCGAACTTGAAGAAACATGATCAGAGGAGATATGCGGTGAGAGACTTATTAAATCTCTATAATCGTCAGCGCCAGCCGCTGAATTTTGACACAATCCGGATAGGGTTGGCTCCGCCGAATCTGATTCGTTCTTGGTCGTTTGGCGAGGTGAAAAAGCCTGAAACCATCAATTACCGGACGTTCAAGCCGGAGCGTGATGGTCTGTTCTGTGCCTCCATATTTGGTCCAATAAAGGACTACGAGTGCCTTTGCGGTAAATACAAGCGCATGAAGCACCGTGGCGTGGTTTGTGAGAAATGTGGAACCGAAGTGACCCTGACGAAGGTTCGTCGTGAGCGCATGGCTCACATCGACCTGGCAAGCCCGGTTGCTCACATATGGTTCCTCAAGTCCTTGCCATCCCGTATTGGCCTGATGCTTGATATGACCCTGCGTGACATCGAGCGGATTCTGTATTTTGAATCCTATGTCGTACTCGATGAGGGCATGACCACGCTGGAGCGTGGAGCCTTGATGACAGATGAGCAGTATCTTGACGCTGTCGAAGAGTTCGGCGATGAGTTCGTGGCCAAAATGGGCGCAGAGGCAATTTTCGAATTGCTGCGCACCATCAACCTGAATGAAGAACTGATTAAACTTCGGGAAGAGATCGGTGGAACGCGCTCCGAGACCAAGCTCAAACGTTTTTCAAAGCGTGTCAAACTTGTAGAGGCATTTATCGAGTCGGGTAACCGTCCTGAGTATATGGTTCTGACTGTCTTGCCGGTATTGCCTCCGGATTTGCGTCCGCTGGTGCCGCTGGATGGCGGACGTTTCGCGACCTCGGATCTGAATGATCTCTACCGCCGCGTCATCAATCGTAATAACCGTCTGAAACGGCTGCTCGAATTGAACGCGCCGGATATTATCGTACGCAATGAAAAGCGTATGTTGCAGGAATCCGTGGACGCGTTGCTGGACAACGGGCGCCGCGGTCGCGCTATCACTGGCACCAATCGTCGGCCATTGAAATCCCTGGCAGATATGATCAAGGGTAAGCAGGGACGTTTCCGTCAAAACTTGCTTGGCAAACGTGTGGATTACTCCGGCCGTTCGGTGATCGTAGTTGGTCCGACGCTGAAGTTGCATCAATGCGGTCTGCCCAAGAAAATGGCGCTCGAGTTGTTCAAACCATTCATATTCAGCAAATTGCAGTTGCGTGGTATGGCAGCAACAATCAAGGCCGCCAAGAAACTGGTGGAGACTGAGCGCGCCGAGGTATGGGATATTCTTTCAGAGGTCATCCGTGAGCACCCGGTATTGTTAAACCGTGCTCCGACCCTGCATCGCCTCGGTATTCAGGCCTTTGAACCGGTATTGATTGAAGGTAAGGCAATCCAGTTGCACCCGTTGGTATGTACCGCTTTCAATGCGGACTTCGACGGCGATCAGATGGCTGTTCATGTTCCTCTTTCGATTGAAGCCCAGCTTGAAGCACGCACATTGATGATGTCTTCAAACAACATCCTGTCACCGGCTAACGGTGAGCCCATTATTGTACCGACACAGGACGTTGTACTTGGTCTTTACTACATGACACGTGAACTGGCTGGTGTCCCTGGCGAAGAGATGTATTTCTCTGACATATCAGAAGTTCATCGTGCCTATGAAAACCGTGCGGTCGATTTGCATGCGAAAATTCACGTGCGTATCGACGAAACCATTATTTCGGAGCTCGGTGATGAGCGCCATGAGACCAACCTGGTAACGACCACTGTGGGCCGCGCGCTTTTGGCCGAAATTCGACCTGAAGGCATGCCGTTCCGTCTATTGAATGAAGCCTTGAAGAAGAAGCAGATTTCCGGTCTGATCAACTCATGCTACCGGCGCCTGGGGCTCAAAAAGACGGTTGTTTTCGCTGATCGCCTGATGTACACCGGGTTCCGCTATGCGACCATCGCTGGTATTTCGATTGGTATCGAAGATCTTGTCATCCCGGATGAGAAGAAGTCTATTCTCGAAACAGCGGACAACGAAGTCATTGAAATACAGAACCAGTATATTTCAGGTCTGGTAACCGCCGGTGAACGTTATAACAAGGTCGTTGATATCTGGTCCCGCACCAATGAACAGGTTGCGAAGGCCATGATGGCCGGTATGGGTAAAACTGCCGCGAAGAACCTCAAGGGGGAAGATGTTGAAGAGGATTCCATGAATTCGATCTTCATCATGGCCGATTCAGGCGCCCGTGGTTCTGCGGCACAGATCAGGCAGTTGGCCGGTATGCGTGGTTTGATGGCCAAGCCGGATGGCTCGATCATTGAAACACCCATCACCGCTAACTTCCGTGAAGGTCTGGACGTTCTGCAATACTTTATCTCGACCCATGGTGCTCGAAAAGGCCTTGCGGATACCGCTTTGAAAACCGCTAACTCGGGCTATTTGACACGCCGACTGGTGGATGTGGCGCAGGACCTGGTTACCACAGAAATTGACTGTGGCACCCAAAATGGCTTGACCATGATGCCGATTGTTGAAGGTGGTGACGTCGTGGAGGCGCTGAGCGAGCGTGTACTAGGGCGTATGACGGCGGCCGACGTTCAGAAGCCGGGCACCGAAGACATTTTGTGCCCGCGTAACACCCTTCTGGATGAGAAGTGGGTTGAAAAACTTGAGAAAGAAGGCGTGGATCGTCTCCTCGTCCGGTCAACAATCACCTGCGAGACCCGCTATGGTGTTTGTGCCTATTGTTATGGCCGTGATCTTGCCCGAGGCAAGCTCGTTAATCTTGGTGAGGCTGTCGGCGTAATCGCTGCCCAGTCAATCGGTGAACCCGGCACACAGTTGACGATGCGTACCTTCCATATTGGTGGTGCCGCGTCACGTGCTGCAGCCGTTGATCATATTCAAACCAAGTCTGGTGGTACAGTTCGACTGCACAATCTTAAATCCGTCATCAATGCAGATAAGCATCTTGTCGCGGTTTCGCGGTCGGGTGAGCTATCAGTTATTGATGAGCATGGACGTGAAAAAGAGCGTTATAAGATTCCTTATGGTGCCATCGTTTCCATACGTGATGAAGATAAAGTCAAGTCAGGTCAAATCGTCGCAAACTGGGATCCTCATACACACCCGATCGTCACGGAAGTGGCCGGTAGTGTCAGCTTCCACGATTTTGTCGACGGTATCACC
The DNA here is from genome assembly GCA_963704855.1 of uncultured Gammaproteobacteria bacterium. Lineage (GTDB taxonomy): Bacteria > Pseudomonadota > Gammaproteobacteria > Xanthomonadales > SZUA-36 > SZUA-36. The sequence goes on along the minus strand of CAVPHY010000002.1, from coordinate 574,811 downwards.
GTCAATGAAACGGTGGATGAGATCACCGGGTTGAGCAGCCTGATCGTTACCGATCCGAAGCAGCGCGGCAGCGTAGGCAAGGATCTGAAACCGATGGTTAGCCTGAGTGACAAGAAAGGTAAGCCGTTGTACCTGGCGGGAACTGAGATTCCGGCACAGTACTTCCTGCAGGCACTCTCAATCGTAAGTATCCGGGACGGTCAGGAGATTGCTGTGGGTGACGTTATCGCACGTATTCCGCAGGAGTCTTCCAAGACCCGTGATATTACCGGTGGTCTGCCACGGGTCGCTGATCTGTTCGAAGCGCGTAAACCGAAAGAGTCTGCGATTCTCGCCGAGGTTTCCGGTATTTTCAGTTTCGGCAAGGAGACCAAGGGCAAGCAGCGTATCGTCATTACCAAGGATGATGGTGAACAATATGAAGAACTGATTCCAAAATGGCGGCACCTGATCGTGTTTGAAGGTGAGCGTGTGGAAAAGGGTGAGACCATTGCAGATGGTGAACCGAACCCGCATGACATCCTTCGCCTGATGGGGGTTGAAGCCCTGTCGGATTACCTGACCAAGGAAATTCAGGATGTCTATCGTCTCCAGGGTGTGAAAATCAACGACAAGCATATCGAGGTCATCGTCCGGCAGATGTTACGTAAAGCCGAGGTGCGTGAATCAGGTGGAACGAGCCTGTTGATGCGTGAACAGCTCGATGTGGTTCGTGTGAAAGAAGCCAACGCAATCGCCGAGCGAGAGGGTGGTGAGCCGGCTGATTATCAGCGACTGCTACTGGGTATCACCAAGGCATCGCTGGCGACAGAGTCCTTCATTTCAGCGGCTTCCTTCCAGGAAACGACAAGGGTGCTGACCGAAGCAGCCGTCCGGGGTACGAGTGATCACCTGCGCGGCCTGAAAGAAAATGTCATCGTTGGGCGCCTGATACCGGCGGGTACCGGTATGGCCTTTCACAATTCACGCAAACGCCCCCCGGAGGAAGATCCGGAAATCGATCTGGCCGCACTGGCCGCTGCGGTTGCAGCGGAGGAGTTTGGTGAGCTTGACGATGCCGCCGAGGCAAGCGCCAAAGACTAAGCTGGTCATTTGAAGTGCAAGACGGGGTCCGGATCGTGTCCGGGCCCCTCTTTTATTGCGGGGTTCGAAGATGCAAAAAATCATGCGGGCACAAAACCAATATGAATGTCGATTTAGCTGTTGCGTGAATAAGTCTTCCCTGTCATAATTGTCCGGCTAAGTAATTCAATCCCTTCAATAGAAGGGCCGAATGGGGAAGACGGTACTGACGCGATCGTCAATCACCATTTCGGATAGCCGATGTCGCCGGCGCGTGGGCCGGAATCATGGGTGCTCAATCCAGGTCGTAATGGCTGGGGTTGGGCATTTGACATTGTTAGGAGGTCTGCGTAGAATTCGCGGCCTTCGACAGGTTGGGGTTTTTGATCCGGCCTGTCGTTTTATTTTTTGCCATTTTAAAAATTTACCGGGTAAAAAGTTTATGACGACTATTAATCAGCTGGTACGCGAGCCTCGCAAACCAAAAGCATATAAAAGCGGCGTACCCGCACTGGAAGGGTGTCCGCAAAAGCGTGGTGTTTGCACGCGTGTGTATACAACGACACCTAAAAAGCCAAACTCGGCGTTACGTAAGGTTGCGCGTGTCAGATTGACGAATGGCTTTGAAGTTACCAGTTATATAGGCGGTGAAGGTCACAACCTGCAAGAGCACAGTGTGGTTCTAATTCGTGGCGGTCGTGTTAAGGATCTCCCGGGTGTTCGCTATCACACCGTCCGTGGCAGTCTTGATACCTCAGGTGTCAGTGATCGTCGCCAGGGTCGTTCCAAGTACGGTGCCAAGCGGCCCAAGAAATAATACGAACCTTTAAGGATCAGGTAACAAAATGTCTAGAAAACATTCAAATTTTGCACGTGAAATATTGCCGGACCCGAAATTCGGTAGTGAAATGATCACCCGGTTTGTCAACATGGTTATGGAAAGTGGCAAAAAGTCGGTGGCTGAGCGTATCGTTTACGGTGCAATTACGACCATCGAAGATAAGAACAAAAGCGCTCCGGCAGTTGAGCTAGTTGAAGCCGCGCTGGAGAACGTAAGCCCGATGGTCGAGGTTAAGTCCCGTCGTGTCGGTGGTGCAACCTACCAGGTGCCTGTTGAGGTTCGTCCCAAACGTCGTCAGACGCTGGCGATGCGCTGGATTATTGATGCTGCGCGTAAGCGTGGTGAAAAGAGCATGCCCCAGCGGCTGGCAGGTGAACTGCTGGACGCAGTGGAGCAGCGCGGTTCTGCAGTTAAGAAGCGCGAAGATGTACATCGTATGGCAGAGGCCAACAAAGCCTTCTCCCACTATCGCTGGTAGAAGGATTTAGAGGAAATTATTGTGGCTCGTATAACGCCAATCGAAAGGTATCGCAACATCGGCATCATGGCGCACATTGATGCTGGTAAGACGACGACGACTGAACGAATCCTGTTCTATACCGGTGTTTCACACAAGATCGGTGAAGTCCATGATGGCAATGCCACCATGGATTGGATGGAGCAGGAGCAGGAGCGCGGAATTACGATTACCTCCGCCGCTACCACTTGTTTCTGGAGTGGTATGGACAAGCAGTTCAAGCAGCACCGGATCAATATCATTGATACGCCAGGGCACGTTGACTTCACGATCGAAGTCGAGCGCTCATTGCGTGTGCTGGATGGAACGGTCGCCGTATTTTGCGCCGTTGGCGGTGTTCAGCCCCAGTCAGAAACCGTCTGGCGCCAGGCGACCCGTTATAAAGTTCCGCGTATGGCATTCATCAACAAGATGGATCGTACCGGTGCAGATTTCCATCGCGTGATCAGGCAGATAAAAAGCCGGCTTGGTGCCCGTCCGGTTCCCATTCAGTTGCCGATAGGTGCTGAAGAAGGGTTTGCGGGAGTTGTGGACCTGGTGAAAATGAAAGCCATTTACTGGGACCAGGAAAACCAGGGTGTTACTTATGATTCCCGTGAGATTCCCGAGGAGTTAAAAGCCGAGGCTCAGTCTGCCCATGAATACATGGTGGAAATGGCTGCCGAAGCCTCTGAAGAATTGATGGAGGTTTATCTGGAAGAAGGTGACCTTTCCGACGAGCAGATCGTGAAGGGTTTGCGCCTGGGTACGCTGAATAACGATATCGTTCCTTGTCTTTGTGGTACGGCATTCAAGAACAAGGGTGTCCAGGCATTGCTGGACTCGATTGTTGAGTTGATGCCCTCTCCGGTTGATGTGCCGCCTATTAAGGGCATTCTTGAAAACGAGGAGGCTGGTGTTCGCAAGAGTGATGACAGTGCGCCGTTTGCAGCGCTTGCCTTCAAAATTGCAACCGACCCGTTCGTGGGTACGCTCACGTTTTTCCGGGTATATTCCGGTGTGCTCAATTCCGGTGACTCGGTTTATAACCCCATCAAGGGTAAAAAGGAGCGTATTGGCCGTATCCTGCAGATGCATGCCAACTCCCGGGAAGAGATCAAAGAGGTTCGTGCGGGCGATATCGCTGCTGCCGTCGGGCTCAAGGATGTCACAACAGGTGACACCCTGAGTTCCTTGAAGGACGTCATCACGCTCGAGCGCATGGTATTCCCTGATCCCGTGATCTCGGTGGCTGTAGAGCCCAAGACAAAGAGCGACCAGGAAAAGATGGGTATCGCGCTGGGTAAGTTGGCCCAGGAAGATCCGTCATTTCGTGTCCACACGGATGAGGAATCAGGCCAGACAATTATTTCCGGGATGGGTGAGTTGCACCTGGATATCCTGGTTGATCGCATGAGACGTGAATTCCATGTAGAAGCCAATGTTGGACGTCCACAGGTCGCTCACCGTGAAACAATTCGCAAATCGGTTGAAGCCGAAGGCAAGTTTGTCAAACAGTCAGGTGGTCGTGGGCAGTATGGTCACGTCAAGATTCGTTTAATGCCACTGCCAGTGGGCGGCGGCTATGAGTTCGATAACCAGATTGTTGGCGGTACGGTTCCCAAGGAATATATCAACTCTGTTGACAAGGGAATTCAGGAAGCACTGCAGAACGGTGTTATCGCCGGCTACCCGGTCGTTGATGTTCGGGTCGAGCTCTATGATGGTTCTTATCATGAGGTTGACTCCAACGAAATGGCATTTAAGGTCGCAGGTTCAATGGCCTTCAAAAGCGCTGCAAAAATTGCCAGCCCGGTACTGTTGGAGCCAATGATGAAAGTAGAGGTGGTAACACCTGAAGATTATATGGGTGACGTGATGGGTGACGTAAGTCGTCGCCGCGGCATTTTGCAGGGAATGGAAGATTGTCCTTCAGGCAAAATAGTCAACGCGAACATTCCACTTTCAGAAATGTTCGGCTATTCGACCGACCTGAGGTCCCAGACCCAGGGTCGCGCAACTTATACCATGGAATTCGACCACTACTCCGAAGCACCGGCGAGTGTTGTTGAAGAAATCGTCAAGAAGATCGCCTAGGTCCCGGACCGGCTAAGAAGAGGAAAACTGGCATGTCCAAACAAAAATTTGAAAGAACAAAGCCCCATGTAAACGTGGGAACGATCGGTCACGTTGATCACGGTAAGACGACGTTAACCGCGGCGATGACGAAGATCTGCGCTGAGACACGTGGTGGTGCGTATGTTGCGTATGACCAGATCGACAAGGCACCGGAAGAGCGTGAACGCGGTATTACGATTGCGACGGCGCACGTTGAATACGAATCTGACAAGCGTCACTACGCGCACGTTGATTGTCCTGGCCATGCTGACTATGTGAAGAACATGATTACCGGTGCGGCGCAGATGGACGGCGCGATCCTGGTGGTATCTGCGGCCGATGGTCCGATGCCACAGACGCGTGAGCACATCCTGCTGGCGCGCCAGGTGGGTGTTCCTTACATGATGGTGTACATGAACAAGGCTGACCAGGTTGACGACGAGGAGTTGTTGGAACTGGTGGACATGGAAATCCGTGAGCTGTTGAGCTCTTATGATTTTCCGGGTGATGATATTCCGATCATCACGGGTTCGGCGTTGAAGGCGCTGGAAGGCGATACCTCTGAAATTGGTATTCCGTCGATCATTCGCCTGATTGAGGCGATGGACGAATACTTTCCTGAGCCGGTACGTGATACGGACAAGCCGTTCCTGTTGCCGATCGAGGACGTGTTTTCGATCTCCGGTCGTGGCACGGTGGTGACGGGTCGTGTTGAGCGCGGTATTGTGAAGGTGGGCGAAGAGCTTGAGATCGTGGGTATCCACGACACCAAGAAGACCGTCTGCACGGGTGTTGAGATGTTCCGCAAGTTGCTGGACGAAGGTCGTGCCGGTGACAACGTAGGTGTATTGCTGCGTGGTACCAAGCGTGATGACGTTGAGCGCGGCCAGGTATTGGCGCATCCGAAGACGATCACGCCGCACACCAAGTTTGAAGCTGAGGTGTACATTCTGTCGAAAGACGAGGGTGGCCGTCACACGCCATTCTTCAAGGGCTACCGTCCGCAGTTTTACTTCCGTACGACGGACGTAACGGGTGCGGTGACCTTGCCTGAGGGTATAGAGATGGTGATGCCTGGGGACAATGTCCAGATGAAGGTAGAGCTGATCAACCCGATTGCGATGGAAGAAGGTCTGCGTTTCGCGATTCGTGAAGGCGGTCGTACGGTAGGTGCTGGCGTTGTTGCCAAGATCTTTGAATAAGACAAGTAGAGCGAGTTAAAGAAATGGCTGAACAGAGAATTCGTATCCGGTTGAAAGCGTTTGATCATCGTTTGATCGATCGTTCGGCCAGTGAAATCGTGGAAACCGCGAAGCGGACAGGCGCCCAGGTGCGTGGTCCGATTCCGCTGCCCACACGTATCGAGCGTTTTACAGTATTGACCTCTCCGCATGTGAACAAGGATGCGCGAGACCAGTATGAGACACGAACACACAAACGCCTGATGGACATTATGGATCCCAATGACAAGACTGTGGATGCATTAATGAAGCTGGATCTTGCAGCCGGCGTTGACGTACAGATCAAGTTGTACTGATCAGTTAGACGAGAACAGGACGATAGGCAGAACAATGACGATTGGAATAATAGGCCGTAAACGCGGCATGACCCGGGTGTTTACCGAGCAGGGTGAAAGCATTCCTGTGACGGTCATCGAGGTCAGCCCGAACCGGGTAACGCAGGTAAAGACCGTCGAAACCGATGGGTATAGCGCTTTGCAGGTGACCATTGGCAAGAAACGGAACAGCCTGGTTAACAAACCGCAAGCAGGTCATTACAGCAAGGGTGGTGTAGAAGCAGGCGAAGGTCTGTGGGAGCTACGTTTGAATGATGCGGAAGGGGCCGACCTGGAAGCAGGCGCGGAACTGAACGTTGGGCAGTTTGAGAACGGCCAGAAAGTCGATGTGACTGGCACCAGTATTGGTAAGGGCTTCGCCGGTGGCGTAAAGCGTCACAACTTTGCGATGCAGGACGCCACTCACGGTAACTCGGTTTCCCATCGTGCGCCTGGCTCAATTGGCCAGAACCAGACCCCTGGACGTGTATTCAAGGGCAAGAAGATGGCTGGCCACATGGGTGATGTGCGTGTCACAACGCAGAACCTTGAAGTCGTTAAGGTTGATGCAGAACGTAATCTGCTCTTAATCAAAGGTGCGGTACCGGGTGCAAAGAATGGCCAGGTAACGGTTCGCCCATCCGTGAAGATGCACTGAGGAGAATGACAATGGAACTCACAGTCGCAGGCGGAAACGCAATTAAAGTATCGAACGCGACGTTTGGACGCGATTTTTCCGAGGCTTTGGTTCACCAGGTCGTAACCGCCTATTTGGCAGGTGGACGTGCGGGTACCAAAGCACAGAAAACCCGGTCAGAAGTTCGTGGTGGCGGAAAGAAGCCCTGGCGCCAGAAAGGCACAGGCCGGGCGCGTGCCGGCACCATCCGTAGCCCTTTGTGGCGCGGTGGTGGCAGGACTTTTGCTGCCCGCCCACGGGACCACTCGCAAAAGGTTAACCGGAAGATGTACCGCGGTGCATTGCAGGCGATCCTTTCAGAGTTGGTGCGTCAGGAGCGCCTGATTGTGCTGGATGCTTTTGACCTCAGCACACCGAAAACCAGTGAGATGCTGAAGAAGCTGAATCAGCTGGGATTTGAGAAGGGATTGATAGTCACACCGGAAGTTGACGGTAACCTGTTCCTGGCAACACGTAACATTCCCAATGTTTATTCGTTGGACGTTGCGGGTCTGGATCCGGTCAGCCTCGTGGCTGCGGATAAAGTGATCATGACCGTGGAAGCGGTCAAGAAGATTGAGGAGTGGCTGGGATGAGCAGTGAGCGCTTATACAAGGTATTGCTTTCTCCTCGGATGACTGAAAAGTCAACCAGGGTCGGTGAAAGTAGCAATCAATATGTTTTCAAGGTTACTACTGACTCCAATAAGAAAGAGATCAAGGACGCTGTTGAAAAGCTGTTCGAGGTTAATGTTGAGTCGGTTCGTGTTGTAAAGGTTAAAGGCAAGAGCAAGACATTCAAGCTCCGTGCCGGCAAACGTAACGACTGGAAAAAAGCATACGTTCGCGTACAGGAAGGTCAAGTAATTGACTTCCTGGGCGGGGAATCAGTTTAAGGATATTTGGTTATGGCAATTGTTAAGGCAAAACCAACTTCAGCAGGCCGTCGTGGTGTTGTGCAGGTCAAACATGACCATTTGCACAAAGGTGCTCCACATGCCGCGCTGTTGGAGAAAAAATCACGTACCGGCGGGCGCAATAATAACGGCCGCATCACTACGCGTCATATTGGTGGTGGTCATAAACAGCACTACCGTGTAATTGACTTCAAACGTGATAAAGATGGTATTGATGGTCGTGTAGAACGCATTGAGCATGATCCGAACAGGACCGCGCATATAGCGTTGGTGCTGTATTCGGATGGCGAAAGGCGCTACATCATTGCACCCAAGAGTTTGCGTGCAGGTGATCCGGTCAAGAGTGGACGTGATGCGGCTATCAAACCGGGTAACTGTCTGCCATTACGCAATATTCCGGTGGGTACGGTTGTACATTGCATCGAAATGAAGCCTGGCAAGGGTGCACAGATTGCACGCAGTGCCGGTGCGGCGGTGCAGCTGGTAGCGCGTGAAGGTGAGTATGCGACGCTGAGGCTTCGTTCGGGTGAAATGCGTAAGATTCCTACCCGCTGCCGTGCAACGGTCGGCGAGGTATCGAATTCCGAGCACAACCTGGAAAAGCTGGGTAAAGCCGGTGCGAAACGTTGGCGCGGTGTCCGTCCGACCGTTCGTGGTGTAGCCATGAACCCGGTTGACCATCCGCACGGTGGTGGTGAAGGTCGTACTTCGGGTGGTCGTCATCCAGTTTCACCATGGGGTGTTCCAACCAAGGGATACAAGACTCGCAGTAATAAGCGTACGGACAAATATATCGTCCGTCGGTCTGGAAAATAACGGGTAGCGAACATGGCAAGATCGATTAAAAAAGGACCTTTCGTTGACCATCACCTGGCAAAGAAAGTGACAGATTCCGTTGAGACGAATAACAAACGTCCTATCAAGACGTGGTCAAGACGTTCAATGATTCTGCCGGAGATGGTTGGTTTGACCATCGCCGTACATAACGGAAAGCAACACGTGCCGATCCTGATCAATGATCAGATGATTGGTCATAAACTCGGTGAATTTGCGCAAACCCGGACCTTCAGGGGTCACTCGGGCGACCGTAAGACCAAGTAGGTAATAGCCATGAACGCAACAGCAAAATTAAAGGGCGCAAGAATTTCTGCGCAAAAGGTTCGCCTGGTAGCGGATCAGGTACGTGGTATGCAGGTTGAAAAGGCCGAGCAACTACTGGCTTTCAGCACCAAGAAAGCAGCGCACATTGTAAAAAAAGTGCTGCTTTCTGCCATAGCTAACGCCGAGCATAATGATGGAGCGGATATTGACGAGTTGAGTATCGCCACCATCATGGTCGATGAAGGCCCAACAATGAAGCGGGGCAGAGCGCGTGCTAAAGGACGCGGTACACGAATTTTGAAACGGACCAGTCATATCACATTGACTGTAGCCGATAGCGAATAGACCGGGATAAATATTATGGGTCAAAAGGTACATCCAATCGGCATCCGCCTTGGTATATCCAAGGACTGGAATTCAACCTGGTATGCTGAAAGTGGCGATTATGCAGAAATGCTGAATTCTGATCTTGCGGTCAGAGCGTATCTGCAAAAACGTCTGCAGCAGGCGGCTGTTAGCCGTATTCAGATTGAGCGCCCAGCTAAGACAGCTCGAATCACCATACACACGGCGAGGCCGGGTATCGTGATCGGTAAGAAAGGTGAGGACATTGAGCGTCTTCGCCGTGACGTGACCGAGCGCATGGGCGTTCCGACACATATTTCGGTTGCGGAAATCCGCAAGCCTGAGCTGGATGCACAGCTGGTGGCCGAAGGTATCGCGCAGCAGCTTGAGCGCCGTATCATGTTCCGCCGCGCCATGAAGCGCGCGGTTGGTAACTCGATGCGCCTGGGCGCCCTGGGTATCAAGGTCAAGCTTTCGGGCCGTTTGAACGGTGCCGATATCGCGCGCAGCGAATGGTACCGTGAAGGCCAGGTGCCGTTGCACACCTTGCGTGCCGATGTTGATTACGGGATCGTCGAGGCGGCCACAACGTACGGCATCCTCGGTGTCAAAGTATGGATTTACAAGGGCGAAGTATTTGATCTGTACGCGCCCACTACTGAACAAACTGGCAGCAAGCAAGGCGCCAACTAGGAGACTGAGTGATGTTGCAGCCAAAACGAACAAAATTCAGAAAGCAGATGAAAGGCCGTAACCGTGGTATGGCCCAGGTGGGTAACCGCGTCAGCTTCGGTGAGTATGGTCTTAAAGCCACAACGCGTGGATTTATTACCGCGCGTCAGATTGAAGCCGCACGTCGGGCCATCACCCGTTATGTAAAACGTGGTGGGAAGTTGTGGATCCGGGTTTTTCCGGATAAGCCAATGACCAAGAAGCCTGTGGAAGTCCGTATGGGTAAGGGTAAAGGCAACGTTGAATACTGGGTTGCACCCATTCAACCAGGTCGTGTGCTTTATGAAATTCAGGGTGTTTCGGAAGAATTGGCCCGTGAAGCCTTCCGCCTGGCCTCGGCCAAACTGGCGGTTAGAACCACCTTTGTATCCAGGTCGGTGATGTGATGGACGTAAGTACGATGAAAACGAAGTCAGTGGTTGAATTGCGTGACGAGCTTAAGCGCCTGTTGCAGGAACAGTTCAGCCTGAGAATGCAAAAAGGAATGGGTCAAATGACCAACGTTAATGAGCTGCGTCGAGTGCGCCGTGATATCGCACGGGTCAAGACGGTCATGACACAAAAATCAGTTGAAGGTAATGCGGCATGACTACTACACAAGATATTAAGCGCACACAGACCGGTCGGGTTGTCAGCAACAAGATGGACAAGAGTGTGACCGTGCTGATTGAACGTCAGATCAAGCATGCTTTGTATGGCAAGTACATCAAGCGCTCAACCAAGCTGCTTGCGCACGACGAAGAAAACAGTTGTGGTGAGGGCGATACAGTTGTGATCGCCGAATGCCGTCCACTCTCTAAATCAAAGAGTTGGCGGGTGATTGAGATTCTGGAGCGGGCACAATAGCCCGACCATCGGTTACAGCCGGAGAATACTAAAATGATTCAGATGCAGTCCATGTTGACAGCAGCAGACAACAGCGGTGCACGCCGGGTGATGTGTATTAAGGTCCTGGGCGGGTCCAAGCGGCGCTATGCGCGTATTGGTGACGTCATCAAGGTGACCGTCAAGGATGCAATTCCTCGCGGTAAAGTCAAGAAAGGCGAGGTATACAACGCTGTGGTTGTACGTACAAGAAGTGGAGTGCGTCGTAATGATGGTTCCCTGATCCGGTTTGATGGAAATGCAGCAGTGCTGCTGAACACCAAGCTTGAGCCCATCGGTACCCGTATTTTCGGACCGGTCACGCGTGAACTGCGTTCAGAGCAGTTCATGAAGATTGTCTCGCTTGCACCAGAAGTGCTTTAAGCGGGAGGAGTAAGAAATGAAACGTATACATAAAGGCGATGAAGTCATCGTCACTACAGGCCGCAGCAAAGGAACACGGGGTCATGTGCTCCAGGTGCTGGATACCGAGCGCTTGCTGGTTGAGAACGTGAACATGGTCAAGCGCCATACCAAGCCGGATCCGGGTCGTAACAAGCCGGGCGGCATTGTTGAAAAGGAAGCGCCGATTCATATTTCCAACGTGGCCATGTTTAACCCGGCAACCGGTAAAGCAGACCGCGTCGGTTTTAAGTCACTGGAAGACGGTAACAAGGTGCGTGTTTTCAAATCCACCGGCGAAGCCGTTGATATCTAGAGATCAGTAAAATGTCCAGATTACAAACAGAATACAAAGAGACCATTGCGGCGCAACTGATGCAAAAGCTTGAGCTTAAAAACATCATGGAAGTGCCAAAAATCACCAAGATTACGCTGAACATGGGTGTAGGCGAGGCCGTAACTGACAAGAAAGTCATGGCGAACGCAACCGCGGACATGGAAGTGATATCGGGTCAGAAACCGATCGTTATTAATTCACGTAAATCCGTGGCCTCGTTCAAAATTCGTGATGGATGGCCAGTCGGCTGTAAAGTCACTTTACGTCGTGAGCGCATGTACGAATTTCTGGACCGCCTGGTGAATATCTCTATTCCGCGTATCAGGGATTTCCGTGGTCTTAGCCGTAAATCATTTGACGGACGCGGTAACTATAGTTTCGGTATTACTGAGCAAATCATGTTCCCCGAAATTGACTTTGACAAAATTGACACCATTCGCGGTATGGATATCACCATTACCACGAATGCAAAAAACGACGCGGAAGGGTTGGCGCTTTTACAGGCCTTCAACTTTCCCTTCAAAGATAAATAGGTAGGGATCTCAGCATGGCAAAAGTATCCATGATTAATCGTGAGAAACGGCGCACGAAGCTCGTTGGCAAATATGCCAACAAACGCACCGAACTCAAAAAAATCATTGCGGACCCGGAAGTCGGGTTCGAAGAGAAACAGGAAGCGATGTTTTCATTGCAGAAATTACCGCGGGATTCAAGCCCTTCACGGCAACGTAACCGTTGCCAGATTACAGGGCGTCCGCGCGGTTTCTATCGCAAGTTTGGCTTGTCCCGTAACAAGCTGCGTGAAGCAACTATGCGCGGTGATGTTCCAGGTCTTAGAAAGGCCAGTTGGTAACTGTCATCAGGCGGGTCTTTGACCTGGCTGGAAATTTGAAACAAGGTATTTAATCATGAGTATGAGTGACCCGATTGCCGACATGCTGACCCGTATCAGGAATGCACAGTCAGCCAATAAAGTTTCGGTAAATATGCCGAACTCGAAAATTAAAGTGGGTATTGCCGCCGTTTTGAAAGACGAAGGCTATATCACGGACTTTCGCGTGGATGAGAACAACGGCAAGCCAGAACTTGAAGTAACACTTAAGTATTTCGAAGGCCGTGGCGTAATTGACAACATCCGGCGTGCGAGTCGCCCCGGTCTGCGGATCTACCGTGGCAAGGATGAGCTGCCGCGTGTTCTTGACGGTCTGGGTATTGCAATTGTAAGCACTTCGCATGGTTTTATGACCGACGCGGCTGCACGTTCCGCTGGGTACGGCGGCGAAATCATTTGTTACGTGGCCTAGTGCCTGTTAAGAATTAGGAGACACCAATGTCACGCGTAGCCAAAAATCCAATTAAACTGCCCGCCGGTGTGGATATCAAAATCAGCGGTTCAAACCTGAATGTAAAGGGCCCGAAGGGTAATCTCTCCGTGGTTTTGTATCCTGGTATTAGCTTTGACGAAAGTGATGGCGAGTACACGGTAAAAAACGAAAACGAGAAGAACCTTTCCATGGCTGGCACGTTCAGAGCACTGGTCAATAACATGGTGACCGGTGTCAGCACTGGTTTTCAGAAAAAATTACAGCTTGTCGGCGTTGGTTATCGCGCACAGGCACAGGGTAGTAAACTGAATCTCGCACTGGGGTTTTCGCACCCGGTTGAATATTCGGCGCCCGAAGGTATCACGATTGAGACACCTTCACAGACAGAAATTATTGTTAGTGGTTGCGACAAGCAGAAAGTTGGCCAGGTCGCGGCAGAAATACGTGCATACCGGCCACCCGAGCCTTACAAAGGCAAAGGTGTGCGCTATGCGGATGAACGAGTTGCCAGGAAGGAAGCCAAAAAGGCTTAAATCAGGTCTTTAATGGATTGGTCTTGAGATGGACACGGCTTGCTTAAGAGGAATGAGTAATGGAAATGGATAAGAAAACAGCACGTTTGCGCAGGGCGAAGAAAACCCGCTCACACATACGTCGTTTGGGTGTTGCCCGTTTGACTGTACACCGCAGTGGACGTCATATATATGCACAAGTCATTGCAGCGCAGGGTGGCAATGTTGTTGCGGCAGCCTCCACTGTGCAAAAAGATTTGCGATCCGGTTTAAAGAGCACCAACAATAAGGATGCTGCGAAGGCCGTTGGAAAAGCAGTAGCTGAAAAGGCAGTGGCTGCAGGCGTAACAGATGTGGCATTTGATCGTTCCGGCTATCGTTACCACGGTAGGATTGCGGAATTGGCCGATGCTGCGCGCGAAGGCGGGCTTAAGTTTTAATTCGCCCCACTGACTGAATCAGAATAGCAGGTATAAACATGTCGAGAATGGACAAAGAAAATAGTGACGGAATGCTGGAGAAGCTGGTAGCCGTCAACAGGGTTGCCAAGGTTGTAAAGGGTGGACGTGTGTTCAGCTTTACAGCGCTTAGCGTGGTTGGTGATGGAAATGGCAAGGTTGGTTTTGGTTATGGAAAGGCCAAAGAAGTCCCTGTTGCCATCCAGAAAGCCATGGAAAAAGCGCGTCGAGACATGGTGACCATTTCTCTTAAGGATGGCACCTTGTGGCACCCGGTTAAATCCACGCACAGTGGTTCAAAAGTCTATATGCAGCCTGCTTCCGAAGGTACAGGCATTATCGCGGGTGGCGCGATGCGTGCTGTTCTGGAAACGGTTGGCGTACATAACGTACTGGCGAAAAGTGTCGGTTCCAACACGCCGATCAACCTGGTCAGAGCGACCATCAAGGGCCTGAAGGCCATGCACAACCCGGAGTCAATTGCGGCCAAACGCGGCAAGTCGGTTGACGAAATCCTGGCGAACCACAGCTGAGCAGATAAAATGGCTAAGAAAGAACAGATAAATGTAACGTTGATACGTTCACCAATTGGTACCCAGCCCAAACACAGGGAATGCGTTCGCGGCCTCGGCCTCAAGCGTATGCACCAGACCGTGACATTGGAAGACACACCTTCCGTGCGCGGTATGGTTAACAAGGTTTATTACATGGTACGAGTGGAAGAGGTCTGAACAAGTGGGGTCAGGTTCAAATTCCTGATCCCGCCTCATCTGCGAGCCGGAATATGGCGAAGGGAAATTGAACCTGACCCCAATTGTTTAAGGAAAGTACGAACATGAAATTGAATACGATTAGTCCTGCCGAGGGCAGCAAAAAAGACCGCAAGCGCGTAGGCCGTGGTATCGGCTCTACCGATGGCAAGACTGCCGGGCGTGGTCATAAAGGTCAGAAATCCCGCGCCGGTGGCTTTCACAAGGTCGGTTTCGAAGGCGGTCAGATGCCATTGCAACGTCGTCTCCCCAAGCGTGGTTTTGCCTCGTTCACATCACGTTACAATGTTGAGGTGCGTCTTTATCACATCGCGGCTCTGGATACCGACGTCATTGATATGGAAGTATTGAAAAAAGCCGGTATCGTTAAACACGATACACGCAAAGTAAAAGTCATTAATACCGGTGAAGTCGGTCGGGCGGTAACGCTCAAGGGCCTGGCGGTTACCAAGGGTGCGCAAGCGGCAATTGAAGCGGCGGGTGGAAAGGTCGAGTAATGGCGAAGACGCCTTCACAAGTTGCAGATACGCTTGGTGGAATCGGTCGTTTGACCGAACTGCGCCAGCGTTTACTGTTCGTGTTTGCCGCACTGATTGTTTACCGCATTGGTACCTTCATTCCGGTCCCCGGCGTTAACCCGCAAGCGCTGCTCCAGTTCATGAACTCGCAGCAGGGAACCATTATCGATGTGTTCAACCTGTTCACCGGGGGTGCGTTGGAACGGTTCTCGCTGTTTGCGCTGGGTGTCATGCCATATATATCTGCGTCCATCATTATGCAGTTGATGAGCAGCGCGGTTCCGCAGTTGCAGCAATTGAAGAAAGAAGGCTCAAGCGGTCGCCAGAAGATCACCCAGTACACACGTATTTTCACCGTGGTCCTGGCGGGTATCCAGGCGGGTAGTGTGGCACTTGCATTGCAGAGCCAGGCCTCGATGGTATTCGCACCCGGTTTCGGATTTATATTTACAGCACTGGTCACACTGACGGCAGGTACCTTGTTCCTGATGTGGCTTGGTGAGCAGATTACTGAAAGAGGCGTAGGTAACGGTATATCGCTGATTATTTTCGCAGGTATCGTTGCCGGGCTGCCACGTGCAATTGCTGGTACGCTGGAACTGGTGAATACCGGTCAGCTCAGCATACCTGCCACCTTGTTCATCCTGGTGCTTGTTCTTGGCGTGGTCTACTTTATCGTCCGGGTTGAGCGTGGCCAGCGTCGAATTACAGTCAATTATGCACAACGTCAGGGCAGGGTTGCCTATCAGAACCAGGCAACGCATCTACCCTTGAAACTGAATATGTCCGGTGTAATACCAGCTATTTTTGCTTCAAGCCTGGTGATCTTCCCATCGACTTTGGCTACATGGTTTTCGACTTCTGAAAACCTGGGCTGGTTAACGGATGTGTCGGCAGCGCTGACCCCGGGTAATTTGCCATACACGATTTTGTATTCGTCACTGATTATATTTTTCTGTTTCTTTTACACGGCCTTGGTTTTCAACTCCAAGGAAACGGCAGACAACCTGAAGCGGTCCGGTGCGTTTATACCTGGTATCCGTCCAGGTCGTCATACCGCCGACTATATTGATAATGTACTGACCAGGTTGACGATGGTTGGTTCTTTATACCTGGTATCAGTTTGTCTGTTACCGGACATTTTGCGGGTGATTTGGGCAGTACCGTTTTATTTCGGTGGTACCTCAGTGCTGATTGTTGTGGTTGTTATCATGGACTTCATTGCCCAGGTACAGGCTCATCTTATATCGCACAAATACGATAACCTGATGAAAAAGGCGAACCTGAAGTCCTACGGGCGTTCAGGTGTAGTACGCCGGTAAAAGTGGTATTTGAGAGCATGACTACGGTCATGCAATTGTCGGCGGGATGCGCCAAACCGTTTAAACGGAACAGCGCCACCGCCTTTGTTATCTAAGGAGAGCTGCAATGAAGGTGCAAGCTTCAGTTAAAAAAATTTGCCGGAATTGCAAAATTGTTCGTCGCAGAGGCGTGGTATTCGTCATTTGTGAGGACAAAAAGCACAAGCAGAGACAGGGTTGAATCAATTCACATTTTTGTGATTTGCAGCTTTTGCCGGATAGGAAGTTTCGATATAATGTGCTGTTTACTTTAAGCAGTACCAACAGTACAAACAGTAGCAGGAGTACGTAGTATGGCTCGCATAGCGGGAGTCAACATACCAGATCAGAAGCACGCATGGGTTGCGTTGACTACCATTTATGGAGTTGGACGCACACGCGCTTTGCAAATTTGCGAGGCGGCAAATGTTCCGCCTGGCACAAAAATCAGAGACCTTTCGGAACCCGAAGTCGAAAATATTCGTGCAGAAGTTGCAAAGATCGCCGTAGAAGGTGACTTGCGCCGTGAAGTGGCAATGAATATCAAGCGGCTGATGGATCTCGGTTGTTATCGGGGTCTTCGCCATCGCCGTGGTTTACCGGTGCGTGGTCAGCGTACAAAAACGAATGCCCGTACCCGTAAGGGTCCTCGGCGTCCGATCAAGCGTTAAGCGGTTGCAGGTGGATTACTAATGGCAAAGCCAAACACAAAAGTTAAAAAGAAAGTCAAAAAGGTCGTGGTCGATGGGATCGCGCACGTTCATGCTTCTTTTAACAATACGATTATTACCCTCAGCGACAGACAGGGCAATGTTCTTTCCTGGGCCACATCCGGCGGTGCCGGCTTCCGTGGTTCACGCAAGAGTACACCGTTTGCCGCGCAGGTGGCCGCTGAAGCTGCAGGCAGAACTGCACTGGATTTCGGTCTGAAAAACCTGGAAGTCCGCATCAAGGGACCGGGTCCCGGGCGTGAATCTTCCGTTCGCGCATTGAATGCGCTGGGTTACAAAATTACCAACATCGTTGACGTTACGCCGATTCCGCATAATGGCTGTCGTCCACCCAAGAAACGTCGCGTTTAGGAGTTATAGAAATGGCTAGATATATTGGACCAACCTGTAAACTCGCGCGTCGCGAAGGAGTAGACCTGAGTCTGAAAAGCCCTGCACGTGGACTTGAGTCCAAGTGCAAACTTAATCAGATGCCCGGACAACATGGCGCTTCACGGCGTCAGCGTCTGTCAGACTACGCCACCCAGTTGCGTGAAAAACAAAAAGTTCGTCGTATTTATGGCGTATTGGAAAAGCAGTTCGCCAATTACTACAAGAAGGCCGCCCAACAGAAGGGCGCTACGGGTGAAAACCTGTTGCGACTGTTGGAAAGCCGTCTTGATAACGTGGTGTATCGCATGGGGTTTGCAGTTACACGTGCACAGGCGCGTCAACTGGTTTCCCATAAATCGATCCAGGTGAATGGTCAGCAGGTCAACATTCCGTCATACCAGGTCCAACCGGGTGATGTCGTGACGATTGCTGAGAAAGCCAAAAATCAACTGCGTGTGAAAGAGGCGATCACCTTGAGCCAGGAAATGGATCTGGTCGCGGTATGGATGGAAGTCAGTAATGAGAAGATGGAAGGGGTCTACAAGACCTATCCTGATCGGCTTGATTTACCGGCAGACATTAATGAAAGTTTGATTGTCGAGCTTTATTCCAAGTAATACCCTGGTTTTCCTGTCGGGGTTTCTTTGGCAGGAAGGCTTTATCAGATTAACTATAGAGTGAGGTAACATCCCATGATGGATGTGATTGAAAGCATGTTAAGGCCCAGAGCGGTTGGTGTTGATACGATCAGCCCGAACCGTGCGCGTATTGCACTTGAGCCTCTGGAGCGCGGCTTCGGGCACACGCTGGGTAACGCTTTGCGTCGTGTATTGTTGTCATCAATACCCGGCTACGCGATCGTGGAAGTCGAAATCGACGGTGTTTTGCACGAGTACACTGCAGTAGAGGGATTACAGGAAGATATTATTGAAGTTCTGTTGAACCTCAAAGGCGTTGCCCTGCAAATGCATGAACGTGAAGAAGCTGTTTTGACTTTGAGCAAGAAGGGACAGGGTCCCGTTACCGCTGGTGATATCAAGGTAGATCACGATGTTGAGATCATCAACCCGGATCACCTGATTTGCACTTTGTCAAAGAACGGCAGCATTAATATGCAGCTGAAAGTACGGCGCGGTGTTGGCTACCAGGCTGCAAACCAGTACCTGGTCAGCGAAGAGGAAAGCCGCCCCATTGGCCGCCTGATGCTGGATGCTTCATTTTGCCCGGTTCGTCGAGTTTCCTACAGTGTTGAAACAGCACGTGTGGAACAGCGTACTGACCTGGATAAACTGATTTTGGACATTGAAACCAACGGCACCATGGATTGCGAAGCAGCAGTTAAAATGGCCGCTAATATCCTGGCTGATCAGTTGGCGGTATTTGTTGACTTCAAGGCCCGTACGGAAATCGTACAAGAGGAGAAATTCCAGGAAATTGATCCTGTGTTGCTCCGTCCTATCGATGATCTTGAGTTGACCGTTCGCTCAGCCAACTGCCTGAAGGCAGAAAGTATTTTATACATCGGTGACCTGGTGCAGAGAACCGAAGTGGAATTGTTGAAAACTCCGAATCTTGGTAAGAAGTCTCTGACTGAAATCAAGGATGTGCTGGCTCAGCATGAGTTGTCACTGGGTACCAAACTTGAAAACTGGCCACCGGCCGCGCTGTCAGACGCTTGATTGGCCTTGAGCCAAGCGCTGTCACAGCACACAGAAACAGGAAAGAGAAATGCGTCATTTAAAATCAGGACGTCAACTGAACCGCAACAGCAGTAACAGAAAAGCCATGTTTCGCAATATGGCCAACTCACTGTTCGAGCATGAAATCATTAAAACTACCGTTCCGAAGGCGAAGGAACTGCGTCGTGTAGCCGAGCCGCTTATTACGCTTGCCAAGAGCGATAGCGTGGCGCATCGTCGCCTGGCCTTCGATCGCCTGCGTGACAAGGCATCAGTGGGCAAGTTGTTTGATCTAATCGGGCCTCGTTTCGTCGAACGTCCAGGTGGCTACCTGCGTATTATGAAATGCGGTTTCAGGACCGGCGATAAAGCCCCGATGGCTTATGTCGAACTGGTTGGCCGCGCGCGTACAGATGATCAGGCTGAAACAGAATAGTTTTACAGCCATATTCAGATAAAAAGCCCGGTAACACCGGGCTTTTTTTATGGGGAATGCCTACAACTCGTTCTCATCGATGCGGGTAATCACGGGTCAATGGCTTCTGGTAGATGTGTATGTCGAGCAAGGATCAAACTTAAAGCAGGCTGCCCACCTGGTAGATGACAAGCGCCCCCGTATAACCGATAGTTGTCATATAGGTCCACGCGAAGACAGGCCAGCGCCAACTGTTGGTTTCCCTGCGAATGGTCGCTAGGGTGGCCGCGCATTGTAGACACCAGGCATAGAAGACAAGCAGGCCCAAAACCATTGGTAAAGTGAATATGAGTCTGCCGTCGGGCCATTTTGCGGACCTGAGCTTCTCAGAAAGGCTTTGATCATCTGCATCCGAACCCACCGCATAAATGGTGCCCATAACCGCAACAACAACCTCGCGTGCGGGAAAACCGGCGATAACGGCGGATGAAACCCGCCAGTCCCAGCCCAGCGGCTTGAATACGGGCTCTATGGTACGGCCTATACGACCCAACCAGCTTTGTTCCATTTGTGCAGCAGACCTCGCATAGATTCCGGCCTGGTCAGCGGATTCGCTGTTTGCGAGCACAGAAGGGGTTTCGGTGGTGTCCATACGAGGAAAGTAGGCGAGCGTCCAGACAAGGATGGCCACTACAAAAATGACAGTACCTGCCCGTTTCAGGAAAATCCTGCCACGGTCAAATAATTTGATTGCGACAGTCTGGACATTGGGAGCGCGAAACTCGGGAAGTGCCAGCATAAAATGGGGGTTCGGGCCTTTCAATGCTGAGGATTTCAGTAGCAGCGCAGTACCCAGGCCCCCAAGTATACCCAGCAAATAGAGACCAAACAAAACCAGACCCTGTAAATTCATCCAGCCAACGGATTGATTGGGTACAAACGCTGCGATCAGTAGTGCATAAATCGGAAGCCTGGCAGAACAGGTCATAAACGGTGCCGCCAGGATGGTGGCAATTCGATCGCGCCGATCAGGAATGACCCGGGTCGCCATTATCGAGGGCACCGCACAGGCAAAACTGGAGAGCATCGGGATAACGGACTGACCGGATAAACCGACGGTGCGCATGACGCGGTCCATCAGGAACGAGGTTCTCGCGAGGTATCCGGTGTCCTCGAGAATTATGATAAACAAAAACAGGATCAGGATTTGAGGTAAGAATATAAGCACGCTGCCAACACCTGCAATGACCCCATCGGCCAGGAAGCTGCTGAAAGCATTCTCACCAAATTGCGCAATGATCAACCGCCCCAAACCGGAGCTGAGTCCATCGATTGCATCCATCATCGGTGTAGCCCAGGTAAAAACCGCCTGGAAAACAAGCAATAACACGGCAAAAAACAACAGCGTGGCCGGCCAGGGCCTGTTTGTCCATTGTGCCAGACGGGCACTGACCTTCCGGTACAAAGGTGCGTGCTCCTGTACCTCGGCAATCACCTGTCTCACCCACTGGTATCGTTGGCGTGCTTCAGCTGCGGCAGGTGGTGCATCGCCAAATAACTTCAAACGCAGCTTCGCGACGGCCTCCGGGCCCAAACGCTGCCCCAGTTTACCCGCTACTCCGGGATGTGTTTGCAGCAGCGCCTGGATGACATCGATTCTCTGCCAGTCCGGTCCCAGTTGCTGAGCAAGCTGCTCGGCGGTTTCGCTCAATTCCGGCCACGAGGCAGGAATGGCAGGAATGGGATTGGAGTCAATATTCTCGAGACCTGTCTTTAAGGCATCCATACCATGCCCGGAGATGCTGCTGACAGGGTAAACAGGTACGCCTCCGAGGGCGTCTTGCAAGGCGTCGATATCAATACTGATACCGTTCGCCGTAGCTGCATCAATCATGGTCAGGGCGACCATGGTGGGCAATTGCAGTTCGAGCAATTGCTCCAGCAGGTACAGACCCTGGTACATGTGCGTGGCATCGATGACGACAAGGAGACCGGATGGACGATCGGTGCCGGGTACGCGCCCCAAGGTTACGTCAACGGCAATACGCTCATCGGTTGAGGTTCCGTCCAGGCTGTATATACCCGGCAGATCGATCAGGTTGAACGCCGTATGGGCAAGTTGCACGGTGCCCATGTGTTTCTCAACCGTTACCCCGGGAAAGTTCCCGGTCGTCTGACGCAAACCGGTCAAACGGTTAAACAAAGTGCTTTTACCGGCGTTTGGATTACCGATGAGTGCTATTGACGCCCGTGCTTTGTGCCTGATTCCAATACCACTTACGGATACTTTTACCTCGGTGCTTTCAATCACCTGCCGTTATCCGTGTCACCTTGAAATGACGGGCCTGTTCTTTACGGAGGGACACGGAGCTACCAAAGAAACCGACTTCAAGGGGGTCTCCACCTATGGCAATATTTTCCATCCGGACAGTGATGTCCTCAACCATTCCAAGCACCATCAAGCGGATAACACCAGGGTCCTGGGTGTCTATTTCATCAAGTTTGGCGATGTCGCCCCTGGCCAAGTCTGCAAGTGTCATACTTTTCCTTAAAAACGCAAATGAGAGTGATTCGCATTAACAGGTGTATTGTAAAGCATCTCTATGTACGAGTTACATAATCCAGATCAATTAAATGTGAATCATTTCGAAATAAAAAAATTGAAGTGACAGAAAAATGCAGTTTCGGGGTTGAATAGAGCCTCAGATCCGATATGGGCTGCTATATCCAGCAACCTCGCTGTTTCCTAGCAGGTAGTTCTGACAAAGTAGTGAAGGTGCAATGACACGGCAGACGGTTGTGGCCTGTGCTCACTGGCCAGCGATCCCGGATCGAGATCCGGGACTACCCTCGCAGCCGAACCGGGTCTTAACGGGACCGGCCTTACAATACATCCTCGGCAATTGCTCCCGGCATGGCTCTACCTCCCACATCCCTGTGGTCGTGTATTGGGCGGCCTCGATCGGGCATCCCGCCCGATCGCCCCTAACCCGTCCGGCTACTCGGCGCTTCTAAGTTCGCCCAGACCACAACCGTCCGCCGTGTCTGAACCAGGGTGCACGACTTTCAGCTTAAGAGCTCAATAGCCCGGGAAGTAAAGCCCACCCGGGCTGTTGAGCGCACCGTCTGAATCGAAGCCATAAAAATGCATACAACGTTGCTGGCACCAACTGCTAAAAGGATCTTCGCACCCACTGTCCGGATTTGACCACTCCGCAACAGGCATTGGCACGGAAGTGGTAAAGCCAGTGGTTGAGCGATGGCGCATCCAGAATCGTGATATCCGCCATGTACCCAGGCAGCAAAGAACCGATGCGTTGCTCGGCCGAAATCGCCCGGGCAGCCACCGTCGTGGTACCCATGATGACTTCCTGTGGCGTCATCTGCTGATTCAGGCAGGCCAGGGTCATGGCCAGTGGAAGGTGATAACTGGGTGCCGAGCCTGGATTGAAGTCCGTTGCGATGGCGACCCTGACCCCGGCATTCAGCATTTTCCGTGCTGGTAAATAGCGCTCACGCAGATAAAGCGATGCCAATGGCAGGCTGACTGCAACCGTTCCGGCTTTTGCCAGGGCTTCAATGCCTTCGGTATCGGCATATTCCAGGTGTTCAGCCGAAACCGCACCCAGCGTAGCCGCCAATTGTGCACCACCACCATTGCTTAATTGATCGGCGTGTACCTTCAATCCCAGACCGGCCTGTTTGGCTGCGCCGAGTATTGTCTTGGCCTCTTTTGTGCTGAATGCACCATTTTCAACGAATACGTCGCAGAAAAGTGCCAGTTTTCGCTCGCTGATTTCCGGTATCAATTCTTCGCAGAGCAAACGAATATAGTCCTCACGTTTATGCTGATACTCATCAGGCACCATGTGCGCACCCAGGAAGGTGGGTACAAGATCGATGGGCTGTAAGTCGTTGAGCTCACGGTAGATTTGCAATTGCTTGATCTCAGTGTCCTTCTCGAGACCGTAGCCCGATTTACACTCAACCGTTGTCACACCAAGGTCAAGCATGTCCCCAAGCGCCTGCAACGCTTTCTCCTGCAGTTTTTCCACCGGGTCTGCCCGGGTGGCTGCGACGGTACTTCGAATACCTCCGCCTGCGGCGGCAATATCCTGGTAGCTGCAACCCTGCAAGCGCATCTCGAATTCATCACCACGCCAACCGCCAAAGCACAGGTGGGTGTGGCAATCCACCAGGCCCGGGATAACCAGTCGCTGACCACAGTCTATTGATTCACGATCGTTAAACGAATCGGGCAATTCTGACTCGCTACCCACCCAGGTAATGCCATCATCATCAAATACGAGGGCCGCACCGTTCACCAGGCCGGCATCCTGTTGCGTATTGTCGACAGGGCAGGTGGCCAGCTGTCTGATATTACGTAAAACGGTCACTAGTTTAGGGGGCCTATCTCGTTCTCAACACGTTGTAACAAGGCACCACTGCGGAGTATTTCAACACACTGACCCAGGTCGTTTCTGACTTCATAATCCTGTTCCGCGTGCTGGATTTCCTTGCGCAGTGCTTTGTGGGCAATTGCAACACCATGACCGGGCAGGAAGGCACTGCGGAAGTCCAGCGCCTGCGCAGATGTCAGCAGTTCGACTGCCAGGATTCGTTCGACATTTTGCAATACCGTGAGCAACTTGAAGGCGGAGATGGAGCCCATGCTGACGTGATCCTCCTGCCCAAGGCTGGTGGGGATCGAATCTACACTGGCAGGGTGACACAGGACCTTGTTTTCGGAAACCAGCGCTGCTGCAGTGTACTGGGGCATCATGAACCCTGAGTTTACACCGGTATCGTTCATCAATAGTTTAGGCAGACCATCGTGGCCTGCCAGCAACAAATACGTCCGGCGCTCGGAAATGCTGCCCAGTTCAGCCAGGGCGATGGCCGCAAAATCCATCGCCAGCGCCAACGGCTGCCCATGAAAATTACCACCTGAGAGGATATCCCCGCCTTCAAACACAAGGGGGTTATCGGTAACTGAATTGAGTTCGATTTCGATGCACTGGCGGGAATAGGACAATGCGTCCCTGCTGGCTCCATGTACCTGGGGTACACAACGCAGGCTATAGGGGTCCTGGACCTTGCCACAGTCGCGGTGCGAGGCCATGATCTCGCTGCCTTCCAGCAGTTTTCGGATATTGGCGGCAACGAGTTGCTGCCCCCGATGGGGTCTGATGGCGTGAATTCGTTCATCGAAAGGCACGGCGCTGCCTTGCAATGCTTCAAGGCTCATCGCGGCTAGCAGATCGGCCTCGCGCTGCAAACCCAGTGTGCGCTCAAGTACGTAGGCGCCGTAGGCCGCCATCATCTGCGTGCCGTTTATCAGTGCCAGCCCGTCTTTTGTCTGCAGGTCGATTGGTTTAATGCCTTTTGCTTCTAAAATTGCTGCAGCAGGAACCCTGTCAGACAGGCTCTCATTCCATACCTCGCCCCGTCCGATCAAAGGCAGGCACATATGCGCCAGTGGCGCGAGATCACCGGATGCGCCCACACTGCCGCGACTGGGTATCCAGGGCAGGATACCCAACTCCTCCATTTTAAGAAGTTGTGTGAACGTCTGTTCGGATACACCCGAATAACCCAGGCTGAGCGAATGAATTTTAAGTTGCAGCATCAGCCTTGTTATTTCAGGCGGCACCGGGTCACCCATACCGCAGGCGTGACTCAACAGAATGTTTTTCTGCAAGGTGGTCAGGTCATCACTGGAGATGCGTTTGTTGGCCAGAACGCCAAAACCGGTGTTAATGCCGTAGTGTGCGTGACCGTCAAGCAGGGCGTGCTCGACAATTTTTCGCGACTTCCTGACCGGCTCGAACTGTTGCCGCAGCTGTGTCATGCTTTTGTCCAGATCGGCATACAGGTGATCCAGACGCAGCTTGACGGCGCTCATGGGTCTCATTCGCCGTTGATCATCGGCAGGTCAACACCCCGTTCATTGGCAATCTCGATTGCATCCTCATAGCCGGCATCTGCATGACGCATGACGCCGGTGCCGGGATCCGCGGTAAGTACCCGTTGCAAACGCCTGTCGGCCATTTCGGTTCCATCCGCGACGCAGACCATGCCCGCGTGCTGTGAATAGCCAATGCCAACGCCACCGCCGTGGTGAATGGATACCCAGCTGGCGCCGCAGGCCGTATTCAGCATGGCATTCAGTAAAGGCCAGTCTGCTATTGCATCCGAACCGTCCAGCATGGCTTCGGTCTCGCGGTTGGGTGAGGCAACTGAGCCGGTATCGAGATGATCACGGCCAATTACGATAGGTGCCTTGATTTTGCCCTCGCGTACCAGCGCATTGAATTTCAGAGCTGCTTTTGCACGTTCTCCATATTCCAGCCAGCATATTCTTGCCGGCAGGCCCTGGAAGCTGATCTGTTTTTGCGCCTTCTCGATCCATCGCCGTAAGGCCGGTTTTTCCGGGAACAACTCCAGGATAGCCTCGTCCGTGACACGGATATCCTCCGGATCGCCGGAAAGTGCAGCCCAACGGAAGGGTCCTGCACCGCGGCAGAACAACGGACGAATATAAGCGGGCACAAAGCCTGGAAAATCAAATGCTTCTGGCATGTCACGGAAGTCGGCTACCTGTCCTCTGAGGTTGTTGCCATAATCAAAGCAGATGGCGCCGCGTGCCTTCATTTCAAGAATCGCACGCACGTGTATGACCATGGAATCCAGAACCTTGTTGTCATAGCCAACCGGATCAGACTCCCTCAGACGGGCGGCCTCTTCGAGCGAATACCCGATCGGGATATAACCTTCACGCAAATCGTGGGCGGACGTCTGGTCGGTAATGATATCCGGCACAAAATTACGCCGCACCAATTCAGGTAAAACCTCTGCGATGTTCCCCAGCAAACCCACCGAAACCGGTTCTTTCGAGTTTTTGAAAATCGCAAGTGCCTCATCAAGACTTTCTACCATGCGGTCACAATAGCCTGTTTCCACTCGGCGCTGGATACGCCAGGGATCGACTTCGACCGCAAGACAATGGCCCTCATTCATGGTGCAAGCCAATGGTTGGGCTCCACCCATACCACCCAGACCAGCGGTAACCGTCAAACGGCCACGCAAGCTGCCATTGAAATGCTGGCGGGCGCATTCGGCGAATGTTTCATAGGTACCCTGCACGATGCCCTGTGATCCAATGTAAATCCATGAACCGGCGGTCATCTGGCCATACATGGTCAGACCCTTGGCCTCCAGGTCCCGGAAAACATCCCAGTTGCCCCAGCGGGGGACCAGGTTTGAATTTGCAATCAGTACACGGGGCGCTTCCTCATGTGTGCGAAACACGCCAACCGGTTTACCGCTTTGGATCAGCAGTGTTTCGTCATTTTCAAGTCGTTTGAGCGTGGAGATGATCCTCGCCAGGCAGTCATGGTTACGGGCGGCTTTGCCGGTACCGCCATACACGACCAGTTCCTCCGGCTTTTCCGCGACATCCGGATCCAGGTTATTCATCAGCATGCGCATGGCCGCTTCCTGGTGCCAGCCTTTACAGGTCAATTTCGTACCCCTGGGAGCCCTGATTTCTGTCTTTATTGGTGCAATTTTCGTGTCCATTACTGTACAGTCACTACCTTGAAAATAATTGCTTAAATTATAGCAGTGAAATTGATTACACTGCCGTTTAGGTGGCAAATGCGTGGAATAGACATGTTGAACAAAATTACACCCAGAATATGGAATTTTTTCGTCGCTTTTTGTTGTGCATCGTTGCTTGGCTTTGCATTGTACAACCAATATATCGATTACCTTGATCCCTGTCCCCTGTGTATTTTTCAAAGGGTCGTGTTTTTCTGCATGGGTGTTATTGCGCTATTGGCAGCGATTCACAACCCGGGGCGAGTAGGGCAGCAGGTATACGCCTGGTTGCTCGTAGCCAGCGCGACCACGGGTGCCTTGATTGCAGGCCGACATATCTGGTTGCAGGGCTTACCGCCCGACGAGGTCCCGGAGTGCGGCCCCGGTCTGAATTACATGCTGGAAAACTTTCCACTGACAGAGGTGCTTTCAACGGTGCTCAGGGGCTCTGGAAGCTGTGCCGAAGTCTTATGGACTTTCATGGGTATGAGCATGCCGAAGTGGACCCTGATCTGGTATGTCGGGCTTGGCTTGCTGACCTTATGGATGTTGTACCGTCCGGCCAGGCGCTGAAATTTGAAAAAGCAGGCAAATGAACAAGAAGCAGAACAATTGGAAACAGAACTAATGAATCAGAAAGCAGACAACCCGGTATCACCAGCTAACGTAAACGGCTGGAAGCCAGACTCCTGGCAATCCCGGGAGGCAATGCAACAGGCCAGCTATCCGGACCAGGCAGAACTAATGACGGCGCTTGATGAATTATCGCGCCTGCCACCGCTGGTCACCTCGTGGGAGATTCTTTCGTTGAAAAAGCAGATTGCCCAGGCGCAGGCGGGCCGCAGGTTCTTTTTGCAGGGCGGAGACTGCGCCGAGAGTTTTGCGGAATGTAACTCGGAAGTGATTACCAACCGGCTGAAAGTGCTTCTGCAAATGAGCCTGGCACTGACACACGGACTGCAGAAACCGGTGATCAGGGTCGGTCGTTTTGCCGGCCAGTACGCCAAACCACGTTCATCGGATTTGGAGACACGCGATGGTCTGACTTTACCCAGCTATCGCGGCGACCTGGTGAACTCGGTGGAGTTTACACCTGAAGCGAGAAGGCCGGACCCACGGCGTCTTGTCCAGGGTCACGCGATGTCGTCCATGACGATGAATTTCGTACGCGCACTGGTTGACGGAGGGTTCGCAGATCTGCATCATCCTGAATACTGGAACTTGAGCTGGGTAAAGCACTCACCTCTCGCCGAGGAGTTTCAGCACCTGGCAGACAGCCTTGGCCGCGCAGTCAATTTCATGGAGACCATCTCGGGCCGTCGCGCAGGGTCTCTCAAGCGGGTTGATTTCTATACCTCTCACGAGGCGCTCCACCTTCATTATGAGCAGGCACTGACCCGCCAGGTTCCGCGCCAGGTGGGCTGGTTTGATCTGACCACGCATTTTCCGTGGATTGGTATGCGTACGGCCCATATTGATGGCGCACATGTCGAGTACTTCAGGGGTATCCGCAACCCCATTGGTATCAAGATCGGTCCGGGAGCGGATGCGAAACAGCTTCAACAGTTACTGAAGATACTGAATCCAGATTCGGAGCCGGGGCGTATGGTGCTGATACACCGGATGGGCGCATCCGAAATAGAAACCAGGTTACCGCCATTGATCAAAGCAGCCCAGGATACGGGTTCGCCAGTGTTGTGGGTATGCGATCCCATGCATGGTAATACCGAGACAACCTCTTCGGGTATCAAGACCCGGCGCTTCCGCAATATCATGAGCGAAACGGAAACGGCCATTGAGCTTCATCACCAGCATGGCTCCCACCTCGGCGGTGTGCACCTGGAGCTGACCGGTGAGGATGTTACCGAGTGCACGGGCGGGGCAAGGAACCTGAACGAAGTCGACCTCGAGCGGGCCTATAAATCGATTGTTGACCCACGTCTGAATTATGAGCAGGCGTTGGAATTGTCGATGCTGATTGTTAGAAAGTTCCAAAGCCTGGAATAATCGCTTTTGATTTTTGCCACGCAACCAGACCGGTTCTGTAAGCCTGCGTATGTCAGGCTGGTTTGCTTACTGGCCGGGTTTTTTTTGCTGCCGCAGGTGGTCCTGGCCGCTGCGGAGGTCCGCCATACAATCAGTTTCCCGGCGGACAGGGAACAACTCATCCTGGTTCACTCCGAGTTTCCGGTCAGTACGACTGTCACAGAGCTGATCATGCCGAACTGGACACCGGGTTCCTACCTGATCAGGGACTATGCCGCCAATGTGGATCGGATTTCTGCGACTGCAGCAGATGGTTCGGAGCTGTCCCTGCGAAAAGTCAGCAAAGACCGTTGGCAGGTGAGCACGGGACAAACGGATACGCTGGTGGTTGACTACGAGGTTTTCACGCCCCTTATCAATGTCACGACAAGTTGGGCGAGCCGGGCTTTTTCCCTGATCAACGGCGCGTCGGTTTTTCTTTATACATCCGAATCCAGCGACCTGCCCCAGTTGCTGAACGTCGTGAGTGATGCAAGCAGGGGTGAGCCATTTACCGCCATGCGGACCGCGCCCGAAGGTGGCGGTTTCCGGGCGAATCACTATGACGAGCTGGTAGACAACCCGGTTGTCGTGGCCCGGGCGCCAACCTACCGGTTCACCCACAAGGCACAGGAATACGTATTGCTGAACGTGGGGGAAAACGAATTTTGGGACGGCCAGCAAGCGGTGCGGGACGTAGAAAAAATTGTTGCTGAGACCCAATCGTTCTGGGAAATCAGTCCACTCACAAGACCGTATTGGTTTATGAATCTTATTGTGGAGGGTAGCGGCGGCCTTGAACATGACCACAGCACCGTGATCATGACCGGTCGCCGGCAGATGCGTGACCGCGTCGACTATATAAAGTGGCTCGGTGTGATGGCGCACGAATTCTTTCACGTTTGGAACGTGCGACACATGCGCCCGGCCGGATTGGCTGAATATGATTATCAGAATGAACAATACACAAGCCAGTTATGGCTGGCTGAAGGCCTGACCAGCTACTACGACAACCTGCTGCTGTCGCGTGCGGGTCTGATTACACCCAAAGAATACATGGATTTGCTCGCCGGTAATATTCACCGTCTTGAGACCACGCCGGGCCGGCTATTACGCCCGGTTACCGAAGCATCACTGGATGCCTGGATCCGCCATTACAAGCCCAACTCCAATACTGTGAACAGCACCATAAGTTACTACACAAAAGGGGCCGTCATCGGCTTCGTGCTGGATACTCACCTGAGAAAGACGAGCAGGGGCAAACATAACCTGGATGAAGTGATGCGCAGAATGTATAGCCAGTATTCAAGCAAACCCTACAGCAGTGACGCATTCGAGAAGGTTGTTGTTGAAATCGGGGGAGACCAGGCTGGCGAGTTGCTCCGGTCTTTATTGACAACAACCAATGACCCCGATGTCGATGCGGCGCTGGACTGGTATGGTCTTGAGCTTAACCGCGGTGAGCTGGTCGTAACCGGAGAACCGGATGAGGAGCCGTTGCGCAGTGATCTTGGCGTGCTTTGGGAAGAGGATAATTTAGGGTTGGTGGTAAGCGTGGTACTCGATGGCAGTGGCGGGTCTGTTGCCGGTCTGATACCTGGGGATGAAGTGCTGGCCATTGGTGATGAAAGACTTACAAGAGATAACCTGGATAGCCTGATGACCAGTTTCAGCCCGGGTGAGCAGGCTGAAGTGTTAATCGCCCGCCGTGACAGGATCATCAGGCTGGATATCAAGCTCGATGTCGCCATTCCGGACCATTTCGAAATCGTGCTCAAGTCCGATTTCGAAAGACGGGATATCACGCGTCTGCAAAACCTGTTAGGCCAGGACCCGCGGAAATAACCCCGCGACTACAGCTCCTGATCGCTATGCCTTGCGCGGGTTAAGCTTCCAGTTTTTTGCTGGCGCGACCGGCAGCCTTACGTTCGTGTTCCTTCAGGAACAGCTTTCGAATACGGATCGACTCGGGTGTGACTTCGACCAGTTCATCGTCCTGGATAAACTCCAGCGACTGCTCCAGCGACATGATGTTAGGTGCGGCCAGCAATACATTATCGTCCTTTATGACAGTGCGGATATTGGTTAACTGTTTCGTTTTCAGTGGGTTGACCGTGAGATCGTTGCCCCGGTTATGGACTCCGATAATCTGGCCTTCATACACATCAACACCGTCCACGATGATCATACGGCCACGATCCTGAAGGCCGAACAGGGCATAGGCGACGGCTTTGCCAGTGCCGTTGGAGATCAGGACACCGTTATTGCGGGTCGCAATCGCCAAGGGGTTATAGGGTCCGTAGTTTTCAAAGGTGTGAAATAACAAGCCGGTACCGGCGGTAACCGTGCGGAATTCAGATTGGAATCCGATCAGACCGCGTGCTGGAATAATGTAATCCATGCGTATACGGCCCCTGCCATCGGGTTGCATATCCTGCAATACACCGCGCCGCTGTCCAAGCCGCTCCATCACTGCACCCTGGTAATCGGCTTCGAGATCGACAACCAGTGACTCATAGGGTTCCAGTGTCTCGCCGTCTACGTTGCGCAGGATGACTTCCGGTCTTGAAATGGCCATTTCATAACCTTCCCGACGCATGGTTTCGATCAGGATGGACAGGTGTAATTCACCCCGCCCGGATACGCGGAACTTTTCTGCATCAGCGGTTTCTTCTATCCGCAAAGCAACGTTATGGCTGGCCTCACGCAGGAGCCGTTCGCGCAGCTGCCTGCTGGTGAGGTACTTGCCCTCACGACCTGAAAACGGGGAGTTATTGACCCGGAAAGTCATGCTGATGGTGGGTTCGTCCACGGTCAGGGCGGGTAGCGCCTCGACGGTCTCGCGGTCACACAGCGTATCAGAGATATTCAGGTTTTCTACCCCGGTAACAGCGATGATGTCACCGGCATTCGCCTCTGCAACTTCCTCGCGCTTAAGACCACGGAAACCCAGTACCTGCAAGATACGCGCATTACGTTGTTCCCCATGGCGGTCAATGGCGGTTATCCGTTGGTTGGGTTTGACACTGCCACGCTGTACCCGGCCGATACCGATAACGCCGACGTAGGTGTTGTAGTCAAGCGTGGTGACACGCATCTGGAAAGGGCCGTCCTGGTCCACGTTCGGTGGCTTGACTTCATTCAAGATTGTCTCAAACAACGGTGTCATATCACCGTCGCGAACGTCATCCTTGAGACCGGCATAGCCATGCAGGGCCGAGGCATAGACCACTGGAAAATCCAGTTGCTCTTCACTGGCGCCCAGCTTGTCAAATAATTCGAAGGTCTGATCCAGTACCCAATGGGGCCGGGCACCATCGCGGTCAACCTTATTGATTACAACGATGGGGCGGAAACCCATTTCGAACGCTTTCTGGGTGACAAACCGGGTTTGTGGCATGGGGCCATCCACGGCGTCTACGAGCAGTAAAACCGAATCCACCATGCTGAGGATACGCTCCACCTCACCACCGAAATCCGCGTGGCCGGGTGTGTCGACGATATTGATGCGGTATTTTTCCTCACCCCGGGTCCAGCTGATTGCCGTGTTCTTTGACAGGATGGTTATGCCGCGCTCTTTTTCCAGTTCATTGGAATCCATGGCACGGTCGAGCGTGGCGCTGTGTTCGCCCATCGTGCCGGATTGCTGCAGCAACTGGTCGACGAGTGTAGTTTTGCCATGATCGACGTGGGCGATGATGGCGATATTTCTGAGGTTTTCTATCACGGTTGGTTCCAGTTGGCTAAGCGCGCGCAAGTTACACGCTTTGGCGCCTTTAAGCAATGTTTTTAATTAAAAAACAGCAAGATAAATGACGCTGATGGGTAGGCTGCCATTATAAAATATTCCACCAGGCAAGCAAGCTCCAATAGAGGGTCTGAAGCTTGCTTTCAGTGGTGCTGCTAGCTATTCTTCCTGATCCCCAAACATTCCAGGTGCGAAAGCTGTGCTAACTAGCGAACAAAAGGTCCTATTTGTCTTTCCCGGGCAGGGTTCACAATACAGGGGCATGGGTGGCGATCTTTTCAAAGAGTACGAGGCCGCCAGAAAAGTCTACAGCCAGGCCAGTGAGGTCCTGGGTTACGACGTTGCGGAGCTTTCCTTTAACGACCCGCAGGATCAACTCAATCAAACCCGCTATACACAACCGGCGCTGTTGACTCACTCTATCGCTTGCCTGGAGGTTTTCAGGGACTTGACCGACGACCGCCTGACGCCATCGATGGCTGCCGGGCACAGTCTCGGCGAGTACTCGGCATTGGTTGCAGCCGGTGCACTCAGCTTCCAGGGTGCACTGAAACTGGTGCAGAAACGCGGAGAGTTGATGGGTACACACGGCGAGGGAGAGATGAGCGCATTCCCCCTGCCTGTCGATTCCATTCGGCCTATCGCCGAAAGGTTCCATTGCGCGATTGCCGGTTGTAACCTGCCTGACCAGACTGTTATTGGCGGCCGCGCTGAGGACCTTGCACTGGTTGAGCAGCAGGTTCAAGAGCAGTTTGAGCGGAAAACTCCGGTGCGTCTGAAGACAGAGGGAGCCTTTCATACCTATTACATGGTCGAGGCGGCCCGCCACTACCGGAAGGTGCTTGATACAGCCGGCTTTGACCTCTCCGGTGTACGGGTGCTCTCCAATTTCACGGGTGCTTTTCATGAGCCCGATCCGATGGGTATCCGGGCGCGTTTATTCTTCCAGCTATTTCACCCGGTGCTGTGGTTTGCAAACCTGCAGGCCGCGTTTGCCGACGGAGTCGACGTGATTTTTGAATTTGGTGGCGGAATCGGTTTTGGTACCGAGCCGGAGGGAAAACGACCCAACCTCGCCGGCATCATCAAAAAGACCCAACGCGCGACCGGTCATACGGCACACTATATGGGGGCGATTAACACCCAGTCCCTTAGTGAAGCTGTAGCTTTTGTGCAGGGTAAATAGCGGCGTGGCTCAACGACTGTAGCGATACCGCAAGAGACAAGGTTCGAATGATCATAAGAATTGTTCAAATGGAGTTTGAAGAAGAACAGATTCCTGATTTTTTAAAAATATTTGCCGAAAGCAGGACGAGGATCAGGTCATTTCCTGGCTGTACGCATCTACAGTTGCTGCAGGGCGAAGCGGATCCCTGTGTGTTTTTTACCTATTCTCACTGGGATGGGGAAGATGATTTGAATGTCTACAGGAATTCGGACCTGTTTCGAACCGTCTGGCGTGCGACCAGGAAGTTGTTTCGCGCCGGACCAAAGGCCTGGAGCCTGACTGACCAGACGGAAGTGAGGGTTCCAAAAAATTAAAAAACGAGTTTTGACAACCCCTACCTTCGCTCAATTGCGTTCCGGTCTTTCCGGGGTGACAATACACTGCGGTATGTCCGGTAAAAAAGATATCCACAGGGGGCTGGATTGGCTCGGCTCTTTCAACGGCGGGTTTGGGTGGCGAAAACGATGAGTAAATTTCCGAAGAAAACGCTCGATGACTGGCGCGAACTTGCCTTAAAAGAATGCAGGGGCAAGCCGGTTGAAGCCCTGACCTGGGAGACACCCGAGGGTATTCCAGTCAAAGCCCTGTATACCGCAAAGGACCTCAAGGGCCTTGAACACCTGGACTCGCTACCCGGTATGGCGCCGTTTGTTCGCGGGCCGAAAGCGACCATGTATGCGGGCCGACCATGGACCGTACGTCAATATGCGGGTTTTTCCACCGCTGAAAAATCCAATGCCTTCTACCGTAAAAACCTGGAAGCCGGGCAGACCGGGCTATCGGTGGCTTTCGATCTTGCCACCCATCGTGGTTATGACTCCGACCACCCCCGCGTGGTGGGGGATGTGGGCAAGGCTGGAGTGGCCATCGACAGCATCGCGGATATGAAAATACTGTTCGATGGTATCCCGCTGGATAAGATGTCGGTTTCGATGACCATGAACGGCGCGGTTTTGCCAGTCATGGCGATGTACATCGTTGCCGCCCAGGAGCAGGGTGTATCCGTGGAGAAGTTATCCGGAACGCTGCAGAACGATATCCTCAAAGAGTTCATGGTACGCAATACCTATATCTATCCGCCCGCACCCTCCATGCGTATCGTATCCGATATCATTGCCTACACCTCCACCAACATGCCGAGGTACAATTCGATTTCCATTTCCGGGTACCACATGCAGGAGGCCGGCGCCACCTGTGCACAGGAACTGGCGTATACCATCGCCGATGGCATCGAGTATGTCCGTGCCGCGATCGCCAGTGGTCTCGATGTGGACGCATTCGCACCGCGCTTATCATTCTTTTTCGCCATCGGTATGAACTTTTTCATGGAAGTGGCCAAATTGCGGGCCGCACGTTTGCTGTGGTCGACACTCATGATGGAAAAATTTGGCCCGAAAGATTCGCGTTCGCTGATGTTGCGGACACATTGTCAGACCTCCGGTGTCAGCCTGACCGCGAGTGACCCTTACAACAACATCATGCGCACCACCGTCGAGGCCATGGCGGCTGCGCTCGGCGGAACCCAGTCACTGCATACCAACTCGTTTGACGAGGCGCTTGCCCTACCCACCGAGTTTTCAGCCCGCATCGCCCGCAATACACAACTGGTGCTGCAGGAAGAGACCGGTATTACCCGGGTCGTGGATCCATTGGCAGGGTCCTACTACGTGGAGAGCCTGACCGCTGAACTCGCAAACACGGCGAGAAAGTTAATCGATGAGGTCGAGGAGATGGGTGGTATGACCCGGGCTGTCGAATCCGGTATGCCCAAGATGCGGATCGAGGAGGCTTCGGCACTGCGGCAGGCGCGTGTCGACCGTGGCGAAGATATCATCGTCGGGGTCAACAAATACCAGCCGGCAGAGGAACCGTCCATCGACATCCTGGATATCGATAACACGGCCGTCCGCGAGGCCCAGGTGCAGCGCATCAAACAGGTGCGTGACAGCCGGGATCCGGCGGCCTGCGACCACGCCCTGGAGGCACTAAGCCGGGCAGCTGAGGAAGAAACCGGCAATTTGCTCGCGCTGGCAATCGATGCCGCCCGCGCCCGCGCGACGGTTGGCGAGATCTCCGATGCGCTGGAAAAGGTCTATGGCCGTCACCGTGCGACCACCCGTTCCATTGCCGGGGTGTTTGGTTCCGCCTATGAAGGCGATGCAGATTATTCTGCGATACAACGCGAGGTGGCTGAGTTTGCGCAGGGCGAGGGGCGTCGACCGCGTATGCTGGTCTGTAAGTTAGGGCAGGATGGTCACGATCGGGGTGCGAAGGTGATTGCTACCGCTTTCGCAGATATCGGCTTCGATGTTGATATCGGACCCCTGTTCCAAACGCCGGAGGAGGCGGTGCGTGAGGCTATCGAGAATGATGTTCATGTCATTGGCATCTCGTCACAGGCTGCCGGCCACAAAACGCTGGTGCCGCAGGTGATCGAAGGTCTGAAACAGGCGGGCGCAGAAGATATTATCGTTATCTGCGGCGGTGTTATTCCGCCGAAGGATTACGATGAAATGCTGGCTTCAGGTGTGGCGGCCATATTCGGTCCCGGTACCAATATACTGCTTGCTGCCCGTAAAGTACTGGGGATTATTCGGGAGCGGCGACCGAGCTAGTATCTCTTTCGTTCTAATTTTTTGGGTGAGCGACGTGCAAACCCTCGTCGCACGGGGATTGATTTATGAATCAGATAATTGAACAACTGGAAGAGAAGCGCAAAGCTTCGCTGCTTGGCGGTGGTCAGCAGCGTATTGATGTTCAGCATAGCCGCGGCAAGCTCACCGCCCGTGAACGAATCGACCTGCTCCTGGACGAGGGCAGTTTCGAGGAATGGGATGCTTTCGTTGAGCACCGCTGCACCGATTTTGGTATGGCGGACAAGAAGATTCCGGGTGATGGCGTGGTGACAGGTTACGGCACGGTTAATGGCCGGGTCGTGTTTGTTTTCAGCCAGGATTTTACCGTCTTCGGCGGCTCGCTTTCAGAGGCGCACGCCGAAAAAATCTGCAAGATCATGAAACAGGCCATGAAAGTCGGCGCGCCCGTCATCGGTCTGAACGACTCTGGTGGTGCCCGTATCCAGGAGGGTGTGGCTTCTCTGGGCGGTTATGCCGATGTGTTTCAGCTCAATGTCCTGGCCTCAGGTGTCGTGCCGCAAATATCCGTGATCATGGGCCCCTGTGCCGGTGGTGCGGTTTACTCTCCGGCCATGACCGATTTTATTTTCATGGTGAAGGATAGCTCGTATATGTTTGTCACCGGCCCCGATGTGGTCAAAACCGTAACCCATGAAACGGTAACTGCAGAACAACTGGGTGGCGCGTTGACCCACTCCACCGTCTCCGGTGTGTGTGACCGGGCCTATGAAAATGATGTGGAAACATTATTGATGGTGCGCCGTTTCATCAACTATTTGCCGGCCAATAATCGTGAAAAGCCGCCATTCCGCCCCACGCCCGACCACGCCAACCGGGTGGAAATGTCACTGGACACCCTGATACCTGACAACCCCAATATGCCCTACGATATGAAGGAGTTGATCTATAAGGTGGCTGACGATAACGAGTTCTGGGAGTTACAGCCGGATCACGCGCAGAATATCATCATCGGCTTTATTCGCATGGATGGCCATTCGGTGGGTATCGTGGCCAACCAGCCCAAGGTGCTGGCAGGCTGCCTGGATATCAAATCATCCATCAAGGCCGGACGTTTCGTGCGCTTTTGTGATGCGTTCAATATTCCCATCCTTACTTTCGTCGATGTGCCTGGATTCATGCCTGGCACCGCGCAGGAGTACGGCGGCATTATCAAACATGGAGCCAAGCTGTTATTTGCCTACGCCGAGGCAACAGTTCCCAAGGTTACGGTCATAACCCGCAAGGCTTACGGCGGTGCCTATGATGTGATGAGTTCCAAGCACTTGCGCGGCGATGTGAACCTGGCCTGGCCGAGTGCGGAAATAGCTGTCATGGGCCCCAAGGGTGCCGTGGAGATCATTTTTCGAAGTGATATAGGTGATGAGCAGAAGATTGCTGAACGGACCGAGCAGTACCGCTTGAAGTTTGCCAATCCCTTTATCGCCGGAAGCCGTGGATATGTCGATGATGTGATAGAACCCCACGCAACCCGGGTACGTGTCTGCCGGTCACTTGCCATGTTACGGGATAAGCAGCTGGATAATCCGTGGCGGAAACATGACAACATCCCGCTCTGAAACGATAAAACAAAAAACTGGAGGGTTGGCCCGTGTTTGACAAAATCCTGATTGCAAACCGTGGTGAGATCGCATGCCGGGTTATCAGATCCGCGCAGAAAATGGGTATCAAGACGGTTGCGGTCTATTCCGACGCCGATCGCAATGCCCTGCACGTGCAATCAGCCGACGAAGCGGTTTATATCGGGCCGTCGCCCTCGACACAAAGCTACCTGTTAAAGGAAAAAATCCTGCAGGTCTGCCTCGACACGGGCGCCCAGGCGGTCCATCCCGGCTATGGTTTTCTGTCCGAAAACTCTTCTTTCTGTGATTTGCTGGATGCAGCGGGTATCGTGTTTATCGGCCCCAGGACCCACGCCATCAAGGCGATGGGTGACAAGATTACCTCCAAGCAACTGGCCGATGCGGCAGGCGTGAATACGATCCCCGGCTTTTCTGACGTGCTGCGCGATGGCGATCATGCTGTGGAAATCGCCAACAGGCTGGGTTATCCGGTGATGCTCAAAGCAACCGCAGGTGGTGGTGGCAAGGGTATGCGTGTGGCGCATAACGATACGGAGTGCCGGGATGGTTTCGAGAGGGCGTCGAACGAGGCGCGTTCGAGCTTTGGTGATGACCGGATGTTCGCGGAAAAATTTATCGAGGAACCACGTCACATAGAAATCCAGATCATTGCCGACAGCCATGGCAACATCGTCTACCTGAACGAGCGTGAATGTTCCTTGCAGCGTCGTCATCAAAAGGTCATTGAAGAAGCGCCTTCACCGTTCCTGGATGCAGCGACCCGCAAGCAGATGGGCGAACAGGCCGTGGCCCTGGCCAGGGCGGTGAAATATCAATCGGCCGGTACGGTGGAGTTCATTGTCGATAGCCAGCGTAACTTCTACTTCCTGGAGATGAATACCCGTCTGCAGGTGGAGCACCCGATCACCGAGATGATCACCGGTGTTGACCTGGTAGAGTTGATGATCCGCGTGGCCAACGGAGAAAAACTGCCGATCACGCAAAGTGATGTGCCTATCAATGGCTGGGCGATTGAATCGCGTGTTTATGCGGAGGATCCCTCGCGAAACTTCCTGCCTTCGACAGGCCGGCTGGTTTATTACCGCCCGCCTGCGAACGATGAGCATGTGCGTGTGGATACGGGTGTGTATGAAGGCGGCGAAGTCTCGATGTATTACGATCCGATGATCGCGAAGCTAATTACCCATGGCTCTGACCGGGACGAAGCAATTACCCACATGCGTGCGGCCCTGGACCGCTTCCTGATACGTGGCGTATCCCACAACATAAGTTTCCTGTCAGCCTTGATGGTGAACCCGCGGTTCGTGGCCGGCAACATGAGCACCAATCTGATTGGTGAGGAATACCCGGACGGTTTCCAGGCAACCGACCTGTCTCACCAGGACCCTGCGGTATTCATTTCCGTTGCGGCTTCCATGATGCGTGGTTACCGTGATCGTGCTGCCCAGATTGATGGCCAGTTGAGCGGTCATGAACGCCGTGTTCCAAATGACTGGGTGGTCGTGATGAACAACGCACAGCACCCGGTTTCAGTTGTCCAGGTGCAGGGCGGCCACGATGTGCAATACAACGGCGCCACGTATGCAGTGCGTAGTACATGGGAGTTTGGACAGCCCATTTTCAGTGGCACTATCAATGGCGAACAGGTGTTTATCCAGGTCCTGCGAGAGGGTCAGGCCTATCACCTGTCACACGGCGGCTCCCAGGTTGATGTTCGTATCGTCACACCGAAGGTGGCTGAGCTTTTGAAGTATATGCCCAATAAACCGCCGGCTGACCTGTCAAAATACCTGCTTTCACCCATGCCGGGGCTGCTGGTCTCGGTCGCCGTAAAAGAGGGCGACATTGTTAACGCCGGTCAGGAACTGGCCGTGCTTGAAGCCATGAAAATGGAAAACACACTGCTCGCTGCGTGCGATGGCATCGTGGCCAAGATTCTTCATAAGCCCGGTGCAAACCTTGCCGTTGATGACATTATCATGGAGTTTGAGAAGGAGTAGCGGTGGCAGCAAAACCCGGTTTGGAATTGCTTCAGGATAACGAAAAACTTGCCAAGGCTGTGCTCAGGGGTGACCGGCGTGCCCTGGCGCAGTCCATCACACTGGTAGAGTCGACACGCGCAGATCACCGCACGGCCGCGTACGACCTGCTCGAACGGCTGATGCCCCACTCGGGTAAATCAATAAGACTGGGAATCTCGGGTGTGCCGGGGGTGGGTAAATCGACTTTTGTCGAGGCCTTGGGAAATCATGTTATCGATGCGGGTCACCACGTAGCAGTACTTACAGTGGATCCTTCATCTGCTATCTCAGGCGGCTCTATCCTGGGCGACAAGACACGCATGGAGTTGCTTTCACGCCGTCCCGAGGCGTACATCCGGCCCTCACCGGCCGGTAACACCCTGGGAGGTGTCACCCGGCGCAGTCGTGAGGCCCTGATCCTGTGTGAGGCAGCGGGATTCGATGTGGTGATTGTCGAAACCGTGGGTGTCGGGCAGTCCGAGACCAAGGTTGCGGATATGACCGATATGTTCATACTGCTGCAGTTGCCCGGCGGGGGTGACGAACTCCAGGGCATCAAACGCGGAATCATGGAACTGGCCGACCTGATCCTTATCAACAAGGCCGATGATGATTTAAAGACCCTGGCCGGGCGTTCGGTCGCGGATTATCGTAATGCCCTACGCCTGCTGCACCCCCGTTCAATGAACTGGAAGGTCGAGGTTCGAACCTGTTCAGCGCGTGATGGTGTCGGTATTGCGGAGGCCTGGGAACTGGTATTGCAACACCACGAAGTACATGAAGCCAGTGGTGAGTTGAAAACGCGTCGTGCCGCTCAGGCACGGGACTGGATGTGGTCCGAGGTGAGTGAAAGCCTCCTCAGCGCGCTGCAAAGTGATCCCTATGTGCGTAAACAGATTCCGCTGCTGGAGTCGGCGGCCAGTTCAGGCCAAATTCCGCCAACGATTGCTGCGCGGCAGTTGCTTGAGCTTTTTCTGAAGCAGCAGAAATAAAATTATTGACAATCCTGGCTGGGAGAAAAACATGATTGAGCGGCCTTTCAGGGTGCTTGGAATACAGCAAATAGCAGTAGGTGGGCTGGACAAGACCCGTTTGCGCGCACTTTGGGTGGATACCCTTGGTCTTGAGCTGGCGGGAACCTATCAGAGTGAATCTGAGAATGTGGACGAGGATATCGCGGTTACCGGTAGTGGTCCTTTCAAGGTTGAAGTGGACCTGATGCAGCCACTGGATCCGGAGCGGAGACCCCAGGTGCAAAACCCGCCGCTTAATCACATCGGTTTGTGGATCGACGATCTTCTAGCCGCGGTGACATGGCTCACGGCGCGTGGTATGCGTTTTGCGCCCGGTGGAATCCGCAAAGGTGCTTCCGGTTTTGACATCTGCTTCATCCACCCCAAAGGCAGTGAAGACTCACCAATCGGTGGTGAAGGTGTGCTGATTGAACTCGTGCAGGCACCGCCGGAGGTGATAGAGGCGTTTGCGCACCTGGCGTGAGCCCGGTTTAAGCGCGCCCCCTGAAGGAGGCGCGCGATAGCATATAACACCCGGTGCCCGACCTGTTTAGCCGGGCTTACTGCAACAGGTGTATGTTTTTCTCAGCAGAAATCTTCTTCAGTTGTTCCGGCCAGACCGTTACGCTCACCTCACCGATATGGGCTTTCTTCAGTAACAGCATGTAAACGCGTGATTGCCCGATACCTCCACCGATACTCAGTGGAATTT
Source organism: uncultured Gammaproteobacteria bacterium (assembly GCA_963704855.1). GTDB lineage: Bacteria > Pseudomonadota > Gammaproteobacteria > Xanthomonadales > SZUA-36 > SZUA-36. The sequence continues at coordinate 532,660 of CAVPHY010000002.1, read as the reverse complement.
CATCATTCAGGATTGCCTGGTGATAAGGTTGCTTGAGAAGGTCCAGTTGACCGCTCATCTCGAGCTGCGTGCGCAAGGTGTCCTTGGTAACCCTGACCCCCATGGAGGTTAGTTCATGACGCCGTTTGGTAACGGGGTTCCACACCAGGATGTCCCCATTCAGGCCATGCATCGGCCGTCCGTCTTTCGAGCGGGTTTCAGTAACCCAGTCATCATAATCAGCGGCGCGCATTTCATGTGGATAACCATCGGCCAGCGGCCAGCCAATTCCATAGATAAAGACCGCCGGGTATTCCTGGATCAGCCTTGTTTCCCTTTGCTTGCGTGGCAGGTCCGGATACATCTCGAGGATTTCCTCGGCATGGATGAATTTGAGCTCATCGGGCAGGGCGGGGTAACGGGGATCAATGAGTTGCGGATACATGTCCAGGGCATGTTGTTCCGCCCCCTTGATGACTTTCCAGATGTTTCTGACGGTTTCGGTCAGGTAATCAAGGTTGCGCTGGTCGTCACTGATGGTCTTTTCCCAGTCCCATTGATCCACGTAGGCGCTATGGTCATGGTCGAGAAAATAGTCTTTTCGTACCGCCCTCATATCGGTGCAGATACCTTCGCCGATGTCGCAATCGAAGGCTTTGAGCGCCATGCGTTTCCACTTGGTGGCGGCTTGTACAACCTGGGCGTTGAGACGACGCTCCAGTCCCAGTCCACAAGGGAATTCAACCGGCGTGCGTGAGCCGTCACGGTCGAGCATGTCGTTTACACCGCTTTCACGGTCTACGATGAGTGGTACCTGGACCATCGACAGACCCAATACCTTGCACAGGTTCTCCTCGATGTATTGCTTGATACCGTACAAGGCATGCATGGTTTCCATGGGTGTGAGCAATGAGTCATAGTTTTGTGGAAGCGCGGCTGCGACCTCCTCGTAGGTCCCGATTCCGGGGCCGGCCAGATCAGCTTGTTTATTCAACATGGCACGTACTCCTTTTGTCGTTAAAAATCAGACTGGTTAAGTATGCCAGTGACTGCCACCAGCCGAATTGATCAAAGTCATTCGCTGGAGTTTTTTCTGGAAAATTACCGGCTTGCAGCCAAGCAAGGGAGGCCGCGTGAAGTGCAGTACGCGTTTGTATGATTGATCTAGGTCATTTTTTTGTAAACCCGGCTTACATCCACCCGGGATTGGTCTATTCAGGTGTGAGTTTCAGAGTACAATAAATCGGAATAATCGAGGTGTTGATGGCATGTCTGTTTGACTGTTCCTCCAGCGCCCAACAATCACCTTAAAGGAGCATTCAATGAAACAACCTGTACGAGTGGCAATTACCGGTGCAGCCGGTCAAATCGGTTATCAACTTTGCTTCAGAATTGCAGCCGGCGACATGCTTGGAAAAGACCAGCCTGTCATACTGCAGTTGTTGGAAATCACCCCGGCATTAGCAGCCCTGGAAGGGGTGGTGATGGAGCTGAAAGATTCAGCATTTCCGTTACTACAAAGTGTTGTATTCACAGATGATGTGAACGTTGCATTCAAGGGTACCGACTACGCGTTACTGGTGGGCGCAAGACCACGTGGCCCGGGTATGGAACGTGCCGACCTGCTGACCGCCAATGGCAAGATTTTCGGGCCACAGGGTGCCGCTATGAACGCACATGCGAGCCGTGATATCAAGGTGCTGGTCGTGGGTAATCCCGCCAACACCAATGCATTGATTGCAAAGTCAAGTGCGCCGGATCTTAATCCGAGAAATTTCACTGCCATGACTCGCCTGGATCATAACCGCGCAATGGCACAGTTGGCCGAAAAGACCGGGGTCCATCATGCGTCAGTGCGCAAAATGCTGATCTGGGGTAACCACTCATCGACCCAATACCCGGATATCAGCTTTGCCGAGGCCGACGGCAAGAAAGCCGTAGATCTCGTGCCCCAGGACTGGTATCGCGAGGTGTTTATCCCAACTGTTCAGCAACGTGGAGCTGCAATAATCAAGGCCCGAGGCGCATCCAGTGCCGCATCGGCTGCATCATCGGCGATCGATCATATGCGTAGCTGGGCCCTGGGTACGGCCCAAGGCGATTGGGTATCCATGGCGGTTCCTTCAGACGGCAGCTATGGGATCAAGCCCGGTATTGTCTATTCCTATCCTTGTGTTTGTAGTAATGGTGATTACCAGATCGTACAGGGGCTCACAATTGATGAATTCAGCCGTGCCCGTATGGATGCCACTGATGCCGAGTTACGTGAGGAAAGAAAGGCAGTTGAGCACCTGCTCGCCTGAAGCAGGCTGCGTGACAATGCCAGCGCACTGAGAATTGACCGCCCCAGCGGGCGGTCAATTCCAAAACATGAATAGACTGGCGAAAAAAAACCGGCCCGTATTTACGGGCCGGTTTCGTTATATAGACACTTCTTATTCAGTACGCCGTTGTTTAGCGTTTCATGAAATTGAAAAACTCTTCGTTTGATTTTGTAGCTTTCAACTTGTCCAGCATGAACTCAATCGCCTGGATCTCATCCATCGGATGCAGCAGTTTGCGAAGAATCCAGACTTTCTGTAATTGACCCTGATCTATCATCAGTTCTTCACGGCGGGTGCCGGATTTATTGATATCAATTGCCGGGTAAACCCGTTTTTCTGCAATTCTGCGAGCCAGGTGGACTTCCATGTTGCCTGTGCCCTTGAATTCCTCGTAGATCACTTCATCCATCTTCGAGCCTGTGTCTACCAGGGCGGTGGCAATGATGGTCAGGGAGCCGCCTTCAGTGACGTTCCTGGCGGCACCAAAGAAACGTTTCGGACGTTGCAGGGCATTGGCGTCAACACCACCGGTCAGAACCTTACCGGAAGAGGGTGCTACCGTGTTGTAAGCACGGGCCAGGCGGGTGATTGAATCCAGCAGGATAACGACATCGTGTTTGTGTTCAACCAGGCGCTTTGCCCTTTCAATGACCATCTCCGCGACCTGGACATGGCGGGAGGCGGGTTCGTCAAAGGTGCTGGAAACCACTTCGGCATCAACTGACCGTTGCATTTCAGTCACTTCTTCGGGCCGTTCGTCGACCAGCAGGATGATCATCTTGCAATCTTTATGATTGGCCCGGATGCTGCTCGCTATATTTTGCAGCATGATGGTTTTACCGGCTTTCGGTGGAGAAACGATCAGGCCCCTCTGACCAAACCCGATCGGCGCAACAAGGTCAATGATGCGCGAAGTAATGTCTTCCGTGCTGCCTGTGCCTCTTTCCAGTGTTGCCTGCCTGGTTGGAAATTCGGCGGTCAGGTTTTCAAACAGTATCTTGCTCTTGGCGGCATCGGGTGTTTCGTAGTTGATTTCTTCAACTTTCAACAAGGCAAAATAACGTTCGCTCTCCTTCGGAGGCCGTATTTTGCCTGACAGCATATCACCGGTGCGCAAAGAGAAGCGCCTGATCTGGCTGGGTGAAACGTAGATATCATCAGGCCCGGCCAGGTAAGAGCAATCGGCTGACCGCAGGAATCCAAAGCCATCCTGCAGGATTTCCAGTACACCCGCACCGTAAATGCTTTCGCCATTTTTCGCGTGTGACTTGAGGATGGAAAATATGACATCCTGTTTGCGTGAACGGGCAACGCCCTCGAGTCCCATTTCGTTGGCCAATGCCTGCAGTTCCACGATGGGTTTTTGCTTTAATTCTGTTAGGTTCATGTTGTGTGCTTTATGGTTGGCGGACGTATGCCCCGGGATGGATTCAAATTTTTGATTCGATCAATAAGACTTGGTTGTTGTTTGGATTGCGCGGTTACCCACAGGATTGAATGCGAATTAATTTGTCACATGCCGTCAGATTACGTGTAACGTTACCGGGGTCATTGTGAGATCGGAATTCAGCTTGGGCGGGATACCCGCTACAGATGCCGCAAAATTATCATGTTCGCTGTTCCGCGTCCAGCGAATTAATTAAAAACTCAGAAACCCGGCCACCGTAAGCGGTAGCCGGATTGCCACGATCAGATGTTTTCGTCCACGAATGAAGTCAGCATGCCCTTGGATACGGCGCCAACTTTGGTTGCCTGTACCTGGCCGTCCTTGAATATCATCATGGTGGGAATGCCGCGGATATTGTAATTCATCGGAGTTTGGCGATTGCTATCGATATCCATCTTGGCGACCGTCAGCTTGCCTTCATATTCATCGGCAAGTTCGTTAATCAGGGGTGCGATCATCTTGCAGGGTCCGCACCACTCTGCCCAGTAATCGATCAGGACGGGGCCATCGGCATTCAGGACTTTTTGCTCGAAGTCACTGTCCGTGACGTGAATAATTTTATCGCTCAATGTATTTCTCCAAAGATTTTCGTTATATCCGGACTGGTTTAAGAAAGTCAGCACGGTTAATATGCCCTATTCGGTTTGCTGCTGTCTGAACGCTAAACAGGGGTCGGGGCAGAAACCGGATTCAAGGACTACCAATATAATTACCTGAGTGACAATTTCAAGGTGATTGTGGTTAATTTCAAGTCCATCTGCAAATTATAAATGAACCCGCCTGGAAATATGATCCGACAATGACCGAAAACAAATCAAGCAACCCACTGACCGACGTCCTTTTTACGAGCCTTGACCTGGATTCCAGGATTATCGCCGGGCTTAAGATCGCAAAGTTCACACATTGTACTCCCATCCAGGCCCTGACTTTGCCATTGGCGCTCGAAGGGAATGATGTTGCCGGGCAGGCGCAGACCGGAACCGGTAAAACAGCCGCATTTCTGTTGGTAATATTCAACCAGCTACTGAAGCAAAGATCCGATGATTACGGTAAAAACCCACGTTCGCTGATCGTCGCCCCCACGCGTGAACTGGCCATTCAGATCCACCGCGATGCACTGGCTTTAGGCGCAGAAACCGGCCTCCGCTTAGGTTTGGCTTATGGTGGTATTGACTATGAAAAGCAACGCGTAACCCTGCAGGAGGGTGTGGATATTCTGATTGGAACACCTGGGAGGCTGATCGATTATTTCAAACAAAAGGTGTACAACCTGAAGTACATTGAAGCTGTTGTGCTCGATGAAGCGGACCGCATGTTCGATCTCGGTTTTATCGATGATATCCGCTTCCTGCTGCGCAGAATGCCCCCACCGGCTGCGCGTCAGTCGATGTTATTTTCCGCTACATTGTCACACCGGGTCATGGAACTCGCTTATGAACACATGAACAACCCGGAGACATTGACGGTCGAGACCGAAAACGTCACCGCCGACCTGGTTGAACAAAAAGTTTTTTATCCGGCCAATGATGAAAAATTATCACTTCTTATAGGCCTGATGAGAACGCTTGGCGCCCATCACAGCATGGTGTTTACCAACACACGGGCCGCAGCGGACCGGGTTGGACGCACCTTGAACGCCAATGGGATTTCTGCCGCAATTATCTCCGGCCGGGTCCGTCAGGAGAAACGCCAAAAATTGCTGAAGAGCTTTCATGACGGCGATATACCGGTGCTGGTGGCGACCGATGTCGCTGCCAGGGGCTTACACATTCCTGATGTAACGCATGTGTTCAATTTCGATCTGCCACAGGACGCACCCGATTATGTACATCGGATCGGGCGTACGGCGCGTCTCGGCGCAAAAGGTGATGCGATCAGTTTTGCCTGTGAGGATTATGCGTTTCACCTGCCTGAGATCGAAGACTACATCGGTTACGAGATAGAGACAGAATCTGCCGGCCCTGATCTGATGCCGGAAATCACCATTCCACCCCCTCCAAAACGCGCCAAACACGGCAAACATGGTCCGCGTTCCGGCGGTGGCGGCTCATCAGGGGCGGCGTAATAAGGGCCGCAACACCAGGCGATAGTTAGTTTACCCATGATTAAGTTCGACCGGGTAAGCAAGCTCTATCCAGGTGGCAGTCGCGCACTTGCAGATGTCAGCTTTAACATAGAGCGCGGCAGTATGGTGTTTCTGACCGGACACTCGGGTGCCGGTAAGAGTACGTTGCTGCGACTGATCATGATGCTGGAGCGCGCCAGTCGCGGGCAGGTCATTGTTAACCAGCGAAACCTGAGTAATGCCCCGGACCGCGTGGCGCCGCTCGTACGGCGTAGCACCGGTATGATCTTCCAGGATCACAAACTGCTTAAAGACAAGACCGTGGCGGACAACGTTGCGCTGCCGCTGATGATAGCGGGCCTGAGGTACCAGGATATTCGCAAACGCGTAAGAGCGGCCCTGGACAAGGTGGGATTGCTCGACAAGGAAAAATCCTGGCCCTTGACCCTGTCCGGCGGAGAGCAACAGCGCGTAGGAATTGCCCGGGCAATCGTGTCCATGCCGCCGCTGTTATTGGCGGATGAGCCAACCGGCAACCTTGATCCGAAACTGTCCCGCGAGTTATTTGCGTTATTCGAGCAAATCAGCGGGCAGGGTGCGACCGTCCTGATCGCAAGTCACGACCTGGACCTGATCCGCCAGATGCGTAAGAGGGTGCTGGTGTTGTCCAACGGCCGGCTCGCCGACGATATTCCAGCGAGTGACGGGTCATGAGTTCCGATACCTGGGTCAGGCAATTACGTCGTAAAAACAGGGCCTGGTTGCGCCGCCACAGTTACAGTTTCTTTTCCAGCCTGGGTGTTTTGGTTCAGCACAAGGTGGGAACCCTGATGACTGTCCTGGTGTTGGGGATCGCAATGTTTTTACCCTTGGGTTTGTACATCACCCTGACAAATCTTGAAGGCTTGAATTTGCGCCAGGATGAGTGGAGCGCTGTTACCGTGTTCTTCAAATCCGGCACCACCCGCGAGGAGGTCAGCCGGGTTGAGGACGAACTTGCAGAGAACCTGAAACCGGAACGTGTTGTGATTATCAGTCCCGATGAAGGCATGGCGGATTTCCGCAGCGCCTCGGGTTTTGGTGAATCACTGGATATGCTGGAAGAAAACCCACTGCCCTGGGTTATGCAGATTAGCCCTAAGCAGGGTGACACTGAAAAGGTGGAAGAGCGCGTTGGCAAACTGACCAATTTTCTACAATCCATTGATAGCATAGAAGTTACCCAGTTTGATTATAAGTGGCTGCAAAGGCTGGGCCGTATGATGGAGCTGGGACGGGCCGCCGTGACCGTTCTCATCATTCTTTTTGGCCTGGCCGTGGTGGTCGTTGTTGCCAACACCATTCGTCTGGACGTAGCTTCGCATGCCGAGGAGATCGAGATACTGGCGCTGGTGGGCGCCGGCAATTCATTTGTACGGCAACCCTTTCTGTACACGGGTCTGTGGTACGGCCTGATGGGTGGTCTTTTGTCGGTGCTGCTGATGGCCTTGACAATGTTCTACCTTGCCCGTCCGCTGGGACTCTTGCTGGAGACTTATGGAACTGTCTTCAGTCTGCGTGGTCTGGGTGGGTACAGTACCCTCTGGGTGTTGCTGGGTGGCGGTTTCCTGGGCTGGCTGGGCGCCTGGATTTCAGTACAGCGCTACCTTCGGCTGCTCAAGGTCGGTGGACGGCTCGGGCGGTCCTGAGCATACCGGGGGAACGAATTGAGAATCAGCTTGTCACACTTGGCTTATGAAATTTGAAAGTACGCCTGTATTTGATATGACGCACAAGGAGTGCCACGCGCGTACCTTGTCTTGATTTGTGTCTTAGGTGCTGAAAGACGAAATCGATGATGTTATACTGGTAAGCTTGCCTATAGGAGGATGCATGAGTACAACGCTTGTTCCCAGCCATTTGATGGTGCCTGCCGGCACTGGCAGTCTGGATGCGTATATCCAGGAAGTGAATAAAGTCCCGATGCTTACGCTGGAGGAAGAGAAAAACCTGGCGCATAGGTATCTGGAGGACGGCGATCTGGATGCTGCACGGCGTCTGGTTCTTGCACACCTGCGTTTTGTTGTACACGTGGCCAAAGGTTATGGTGGCTACGGTCTGCAACTGGGTGATCTGATCCAGGAAGGCAATATTGGCCTGATGAAGGCCGTTAAACGATTTGACCCTTCACGCGAAGTTCGACTGGTGTCTTTTGCCGTGCACTGGATACGGGCAGAGATGCACGAGTTCATTCTGCGTAACTGGCGTATTGTAAAAGTGGCTACTACGAAGGCCCAGCGCAAGTTGTTCTTCAACCTGCGTAAATCCAAAAAACGGCTTGGCTGGCTCAGCATGGCCGAAGTCAACACCGTTGCGGAAGACCTGGGGGTCAATCCGGAAGTCGTACTGGAGATGGAGTCCCGCCTTTCAGGCCAGGACGTCGGTTTTGATTTGTCGGCCGATTCGGATGATGACGACAGGCCATATGTTTCTCCTTCCGCTTATCTGGTCACTAAAACTGACGGACCTGCGGACGATCTTGAAGCGTCTGATATGCAGACTCATCAGCACAACCTGTTATACCAGGGCCTCGGAGAGCTGGACGAGCGCAGTCAGGACATTATCCGCAGCCGCTGGCTGACAGATGAAAAATCGACTTTGCAAACACTGGCTGATCGTTACGGCGTCTCGGCAGAACGTATCCGCCAGCTGGAAGTCAATGCGATGAACAAAATCAGGGCAAGTTTCAGCGCCTGATTTTTCACCCATATACAGTCAAAGGCCTCCAACATTGGAGGCTTTTTTTTCACTCAATTAACGCTATCACCTGAATGAACTCAGGCGCCGGAGTCTTCCGGTTGCCATTCGCCGGGCAGCGGACAACTGCAGAACAGGTTTCTGTCACCGTAGACATTATCTATCCGGTTGACCGCTGGCCAAAACTTGCCTTGCCATTGTTCGGACGCCGGAAAAGCAGCGGTTTCCCGGCTATACGGATGGTGCCATTCACCCACCAGGTCAAGCTGTGTGTGCGGTGCGTTTACCAGTGGGTTGTCATCCTTGTCCATCTGGTGGGTTTCAATCGCCCGGATCTCGCTGTGGATGGCCAGCATGGCATCACAGAAACGGTCAATCTCGTATAGCGATTCGCTCTCCGTGGGCTCAATCATCAACGTTCCCGGAACCGGGAAAGACATGGTCGGCGCATGGAAACCATAGTCGATAAGGCGCTTGGCCACGTCTTCTTCACTGATTCCACTGGACTGCTTGAAGGGCCGTAAATCGATTATGCACTCATGTGCAACACGACCGTTGGGGCCAGTGTAAAGAACGGGAAATGCCGCCGCTAACCTGTGGGCGATGTAATTGGCATTGAGAATGGCGACCTGGGTAGCCTTTTTAAGACCATCCCGCCCCATCATTGCGATGTATGTCCAGGTAATGGGCAAAATACCGGCGCTACCCCACGGGGCGGCCGCTACTGCGCCATTGCCGCCATGGGAACCTGGGATTTTGACCACGGAATGACCGGACAGGAAAGGTGCGAGGTGTGCACCGGTGCAGACGGGTCCAATACCCGGTCCGCCGCCACCGTGTGGAATACAAAAGGTCTTGTGCAGATTCAGATGTGAGACATCCGCACCAAATTTTCCCGGTGCTGCACAGCCGACCAGTGCATTCAAATTGGCGCCATCCAGGTAAACCTGGCCGCCATACTGGTGGGTGATGTCACATATCTCGGTGATCTGTTCTTCAAAAACACCATGGGTTGACGGGTATGTGATCATCAATGCAGACAGTGCTGCGGCGTGTTTTTCGGCCTTTTCACGCAGGTCTTCAATATCCACATTACCGTTATCGTCACATTTTACGATTACGATTTTCATCCCGGCCATGGCGGCGCTCGCAGGATTGGTGCCATGGGCCGAGGACGGGATCAGGCAGATATTGCGGTGCCCCTCATTTCTGGACTCGTGCCAGGCCTTAATTGCCAGCAAGCCGGCATACTCACCCTGGGAACCGGCATTGGGTTGTAACGATACCGCATCGTAACCCGTGCAGGCGATTAACATCTCTTCGAGTTCACGGAAAAGGGTGTGATAGCCCCTGGCCTGTTCTGCCGGTGCGAAAGGGTGCATGTCGGAAAATTCAGGCCAGGTAACCGGTATCATCTCCGTTGTGGCGTTCAGCTTCATCGTACACGAACCGAGGGATATCATCGCGTGGGCCAGGGACAGATCCTTGTTTTCCAGACGCTTGATATAGCGAAGCATCTCGGTTTCCGAGTGGTAACGGTTAAATACCGGGTGTTGCAGAAAACCGCTTTGACGCTGCAATTGACCAGGTATCGATGTAAAGCCCGGTTCAAGTGACTGGTCTGTGCGGGTGAAGTCCGCGACATCCCTGCCATTGGCAAACACACTCCATAGCTTGATGATATGGTCACGCCCGGTTTTTTCATTGATGCTGATACTCAACCCGCCATTGCCCTTGTAGAGGTTGATGCCGGCGTCCTGTGCGTGGGTAAAAATGTCCTCCGCCTGCTCATCCGGCAGATGAAAGGTGACGGTATCAAACCAGGCCTGGTTTACGCTCTCGTATCCCAGCGCCCGCAAACCTGTCACGAGCAGGCTGGCAAGCCTGTGAACACGCTGCGCGATCCGTCTGAGTCCATCGGCACCGTGGTACACGGCGTACATGCTAGCCATCACGGCCAATAGTGCCTGTGCTGTACAAATATTGCTGGTCGCCTGGTCACGGCGTATATGTTGTTCCCTCGTTTGCAGCGCCATTCTCATGGCAGGCTGTCCCTGGCGATCTTTGGAAACGCCGATGATCCGGCCAGGCACCGAGCGTTTAAAATTGTCCTTCGTGGCAAAAAATGCTGCATGGGGGCCCCCGAAACCCATCGGCACCCCAAAACGCTGGGAGGTGCCGACAACAACATCCGCATCCATCTCTCCAGGTGGCTTCAACAGGACCAGGCTCAGCAGGTCAGCAGCAACCACAACCAGTGCATCGCCATCGTGTGCCGCCTTGATCCACGGCTCGATATCATGGACTTCGCCATCGGATGCGGTGTATTGCAGAAGGACGCCAAAATAATCACCATCGCTGATTTCTTCGGCGGGGTCGCCGGTGACCACCTCGTATCCAAAATGACCGGCGCGCGTGCGTATTACATCCAGTGTCTGCGGCAAAATGCCCTGGTCAACAAAAAAACGCACGCTCTTGCTTTTGCGATTGATGCGCTTAAGCATCGTCATGGCTTCCGCCGCTGCCGTGGCTTCATCCAGCAGGGAGGCGTTGGCCAGTTCCATACCGGTCAGGTCACATATCATTTGCTGAAAATTCAGGATAGCTTCAAGACGGCCCTGCGAGATCTCTGCCTGGTAAGGGGTATAAGCGGTATACCAACCGGGGTTTTCCAGTATATTGCGGAGAATGACCGTCGGTGTAATGGTGTCGTGATAACCCATGCCAATCATGCTGTGTTTCAGCACATTCATATCGGCGATCTCACGCAATCTTTCCAGGGTTGCTGTTTCACTTCGGGCTCTTGGCAAGGCCAACGGCTCATTTAGCCGGATTGAGCGCGGTAATGTGCCTGCGACCAGGGTATCCAGTGAATCAACATCCAGCGCACTCAGCATCTTGCTGATTTGCGCATCATCAGGACCAATGTGTCTGCGGGTAAATCCCGCGCTATCTTCCAGGTCTGAAAGTGGTGATTCAGTCGTGCCGCCAGGGCAGTTGGATTCAATCGGCATCTCAGGACTCATTCAGGTTCGTGTTGGGAAAGCGCATTTTACGCTGATTAAAATTTGTTGAAAACCTGCTCACAGTATCAGGCTCACGTAGTGGTCGACCAGCAGGAATGCAAACAAGACCATTAGGTACGTGATGGAAAATGCGAATGTGTACATCGGCAGCATGATGTCCCTGCTGACCATCATCCGCAGTGCGTACCACATGAAGCCGAGGTTCAGCACGCTGACGCCGGCGAGGTAGACAACCCCGCTCATTCGGGTGAGATAGGGCAGCGTGGTGACAATGACCAGCAAAACGGTGTAAAGCAGGATCTGCAAGCGGGTGAAAGCCGTGCCATGCGTAACCGGCAACATGGGTATATCCACCAGCGCGTACTCGGCTTTGCGGTAGATTGCGAGCGCCCAAAAATGCGGCGGTGTCCAGACGAATATGATCAGGAACAACAACAGGGCCTGTGGATCAAGGCTGCCGGTGACGGCGGTCCAGCCCAACACAGGTGGGGCAGCACCCGCAGCACCACCGATCACGATGTTTTGTGGTGTTGCGCGCTTGAGCCAGACGGTATAGACAATTGCATAACCGATCAGGGAGAGAAACGTCAATATGGCCGTCAGTGTGTTGACCCACAGAATCAGGGTCGCCATGGCCAGCAAACCGAGTGACAACGCAAACATCAGGACATTACGTTCAGTCAGTTGCCCGCTGGCCAGCGGACGGCGTTTTGTCCGTGCCATTTTTGCGTCAATGCGATGATCCAGCAAATGATTAACCGCCGCCGCGCTGGATGCCGCCAGTCCAATACCCGCCGTTCCGGCCAAAAAAGCAACGAGTGGCGGCCAGCCGGGTACAGCCAGGAACATACCGACAACCGCGGTGAAAACAATCAGGATCACGACACGCGGTTTGCACAATTCCAGGTATTGATAGAATGTCTTGGACACTGCTTTAGTGGTTCCGGGTTGATGTCTTGTTGAGTAAACCCAGTAATGTCGCCAACAACAAGGCCGCACCTGCATTATGGGCAACTGCATTTGGTAATGGCAAATACAACGCAACATTCAGAACACCGAGTGTGAACTGTGCCAGGAGCAGGACCATCAATACCTGGCCGCCCGTTCGCATGCGTGGGATTTTGAGCAGGCGAAATGCCAGCGTGACCAGCACCAGCAAGGTTACGATGGCACCGATGCGATGGGCGAGGTGTATGGCGACCCGGGATTCCTGGTCCAGCAAGCCACCTTCATAGTTCACCCCGACTTCGCGCCATAGTACAAAGCCCTCTTTGAAATTGGCATCCGGCCACCATTGACCACCACACGTAGGGATATCCGGGCAGGCCAGTGCAGCGTAATTTGCGCTGGTCCAGCCACCCAGTGCGATTTGTATACACAGTATTACAATTGCAACAACGATCGACTCACGCATCCTGCGGATTCCCATGCTTGGCAAATCCGAATACTGCCGCCGACTGGAAAACATCAACCACAATATAAGCGAAAAACTCGTCAACCCACCAAGAAGATGCGCCATCACAATAATGGGTTTCAGTTTCAACGTGACCGTCCACATACCCAGTAGCGCCTGGAAAATGATCAGGAGGACCAGGGTCGTGGTAAGTGCTCTGAATTTTCGATATTGCTCCGGACCGCGCCAGGCCAGCCAGCCCATCGCAAAAACCAGCAGCATAAGACCACCCGCCAGGTAGCGGTGAACCATTTCCCGCCAGGCTTTGCTGGATTCAAAAGGACGCTCAGGAAAAGCCAGGTTAGCCGATTCAATCTCCTCGGCGGCTTCAGGCCAGGTCAGCTGGCCATAACAACCCGGCCAGTCTGGGCAACCAAGACCGGCGTGAGACAGGCGAACCCAGGCACCCAGCACAATGACACAGAAAACGATCACCACGGCAATCACCGCCAGTCTGTGCATGGTCTGGGTCACTATTTGCCTTCCTTATCAGACCATTTTAGCAATCGCTTCAGGTCTTTATGAATATCGGTCGGATCAGTACCGGTCCGGTAGGCAAGTATTACATTCAGCAAGGGATCGAGTATATAGGTCTGGATATCGGCCGGTGACATATCATCCGCAGTCAAACCTGCATTGATCGATCCCAGTGTTCCCAATGTTGTGTGGTCGGAATCCACCACGAGGCTAAATTCCGGGTAGATCGCCTCCAGCCTGTCCTGCAGCGTCGAATCTATCTGCGTTTCACCAAGCAGAACGATCGCCAGGTGCTCACCATTTCGTCCTGCTGCCCGGTGTATTTGCCTTAAGGCAGTTACGTTTTCAATACATGGTTGATCGCATGGTTGATCGAGCACGTAAAGAACCAGCCACTTGCGATCGAGAGCCTGTGTTCCGCTCAGCGACAGCTGCACCGGCGGTTGTATGAGGATGCCCTGATTTTTTAATCCGCCGGGTTGATATTGCCACCACGATGAACGCATCAGCATCACCAGCAACAATGGACCGAAGAACAGGGCGAATATGCCAATGAGTGTGAATTGTTGACGGGACAGGCTCATTTGTTATTTCCTGATGGTTTTCTAAAGCCAAGAATAACCCACATTACGATACAGGCGGCTACCAGCGCAAACCACTGAAAAGCGTACCCCCGGTGTCGGGCGGAACTCAAAAATACCGGTTTCCATTCACGCCCATCAAATCCGTCCGGCTCGGATTCTGACAATTGTATCACCCAGTTTTCGAGTGGTATTCCCAATGATGCTGAAATATCACCCAGGTTCAGATAGGTTACCAGCTGGGGCCACTGTTCCTGCCCGAGTTGATCGGTTGAACCCAGGATCCGGCCCGGCACCGGTAAAGTATTCAGCATGCCCCTCAGAACAACCTCATGCTGCGGGGTGGGTATTTCAGGCAGGGCTTTCCGATCGGGCGCCAGCGGCAACCAGCCCCTGTTCACCAGTAGTGCCATTCCCCTGGTAGTAAAAAACGGTGTGAATACATGGACACCGGCACGTCCTTGCAGGATCTGGTTGTCCAGCAGTATATGGCGGTGTGTATCGTAATGACCACTGACGTCTATTGATGAAAAACGCCTGTTCCCGGCAATCGCTGATTCAAGTGGCAGCGGCCTGGCAGTTTCGTGCTGCTGCTCAATTGCCATTTTTTCCAATGCACGCTTCTCCTGCCACGTGCCCAGGGTGGCGAACAGGCACGCCAGCAGGAATAACGCCAGCGTGGCCATTCTTGATGGCCGGAATGACTTGAATACTTTCAGAAGCATATCTACTCTAGGCTTTTCCACGCTGGAATTCAGATATGTTGGTCAAAGCTGTTATCATTTTGTTCCTGGTTGTCATTCTTTATTCACTGGGATCGGCGTTTATATTCATGGTCAGGGATAAAGGAGAGGGTGAACGCACACTTCATCGGCTGATGTGGCGAATCGGTCTGTCCCTGTTCCTGCTCCTGCTTCTCTATGTCATGTTTCAACTGGGCTGGATTGAGTCTTCAGGTGGTCCAATCAGATATGGTGCCGGAGGTTAGTCAACTCACTAAGTCCCCGGGTTGACCGGACTCCAAATTGACAAAGCCCGCACATCTGCGGGCTTTGGCGTACCTTCATTCTGGAACCTGTCTAAAGGGCGTATACAAAAATAAACAGGCCGAGCCAGACCACGTCGACAAAATGCCAGTACCACGCTACCGCTTCAAACGCGAAGTGGTGATTGGGCTTGAAGTGCCCTTTCATACTACGGAACATGATGACGGTGAGCATGATGGCGCCAAGGGTCACGTGCATGCCATGGAAACCGGTCAGCATAAAGAATGTCGCGCCATAAATGCCGGAGCCAAGAGTCAGACCAAGCTCGGTATAGGCTTCGTGGTATTCGTCAACCTGGAACCCGATGAAGGCAAAACCAAGGATTACGGTGGCCGCCAGCCATAGAACCAGGAGGTTGCGGTGCTCTTTCTTCAGAGCGTGGTGAGCCAGCGTAATTGTCAAGCCGGAAGACAACAGGATCAGGGTGTTTAAAAAGGGTATGCCGAAGGCTGGAATGGTCTGGAATTCACCGCCGATGTTAGCGGGGCCATTGGTGGGCCAAACCGGCACATAACCCTGCCACAGGGTTTCGTTGGTTATTGCGCCCGTTCCTTCTCCACCCAGCCATGGCACGACCAGGGCCCGCACATAAAACAAAGTGCCGAAAAAGACGGCGAAAAACATCACTTCAGAGAAAATGAACCAGGTCATGCCAAGCCGGAATGAACCATCAACCTGCGCGTTGTACATGCCGGCTTCGCTTTCGCGTATAACGGTTCCGAACCAGCCAAACATCATGAATATGATGATTGCCAGACCCAGCCAGAATGTCCATTGGGCGGTTGCAGAACCATTCATCCAACTGGCCGCGCTGGCCAGCATGGTGATCATGCCCAGTGAGCCTACGATCGGCCATTTGCTGCCGTGGGGAACGTAATAGGAATTTTCAGCGTGTTGTGCCATGGTGAATTCTCGTTATCCTGGATTGTTAACGATGTGCCGTGCGATCGGATGGCTCATAGCCTTGCCGGTAAAATGTGTAAGACAAGGTGATGTCCTTGATATGCTCGGGCAGATCAGACTTTATATAAAAATATACCGGCATCTCGCGGCTTTCATTGGCTGCCAGAAGTTGCTCCGTAAAACAAAAACACTCGGTTTTGACAAAATACAAACTGGCCTCGGGCGGGCTGACGTTATAAGTCGCCTGGCCAGTGACTGCATCACTGCCCGGGTTCATCGCCACGTAATACGCGATGCTCGGTACACCGATGTTGTATTCGCGGACTTTTTCCTTGGCCTTGAATTCCCAGGGCAGGGATGAATTGACGCTGGCGTCGAAACGGATACTAACGGTCCGGTCTGAAGCTTCCGCCCCGGCATTGTCCGCTGATATTTGTATAGCACGGCCTCCAAAGCCGGTCACCTCACAGAAAACGGTATACAGCGGCCACATGGCAAAGCCAAAACCAAACATACCAACCGCAACCAGTATCAGACGCCGGGTTGTTCTGCGGTTTTTCTGCTTCAAATCCATATCAGCGTCCGATCACGGCGGAACCGATGAATGTCGCAAAAATCGCAAAGGCAATGATTCCGAGTATCAAGGCGGTTTTTACCGCCCGTGCCCGCTTATGCTGCAGCTCATCCTGTTGGTGCTTATCAATCATTGTTGATTTTCGGCTCAATCCGCACGGCTGAGCGCATTACAGGTCACTTCGGGTGGTGTGTTGAAGCTGTGATAGGCCGGTGGTGAATCGAGCGTCCACTCGAGGCCGCGTGAGCCCTCCCAAACTTCTGGAGTGGCCTTGACCTTGCTCCTGAACGCACAATGCCAAACAACCCCGACAAAAATCAACTGCGTCGCACCGAAGGCGAAACCACCGATTGAAGAAATCATGTTGAAATCAGCAAACTGTGGTGAATAGTCCGGGATTCTGCGCGGCATACCGGCCAGCCCAAGATAGTGCTGCGGGAAGAACAACACATTGACGAAAATGGCTGACGACCAGAAATGGATCTTACCCCACTTCTCGGAGTACATATTGCCGGTGAACTTGGGCAACCAGTAATAGGTTGCAGCCATCAGCGCAAACACGGCGCCCGGAACCAGTACGTAATGGAAGTGTGCGACCACGAAGTAGGTGTCGTGGTACTGGAAATCTGCGGCGGTAATGGCCAGCATCAAGCCGGATAAACCACCGATGGTGAACAACACCACGAAACCGATCGCGAACAGCATAGGGGTTTCAAAAGTCATCGAACCCTGCCACATGGTGGCGACCCAGTTAAACACCTTCACACCGGTTGGTACGGAGATCAACATGGTTGCATACATGAAAAACAACGCGCCCTGTAACGGCATGCCAACGGTGAACATGTGGTGCGCCCAGACGATAAACGACAGGAAGGCGATGGTAGCCGTTGCGTAGACCATGGAGCCATAGCCAAACAGCGGTTTACGTGAAAATGTCGGCAGTATTTCGGAGATAACACCAAATGCCGGCAAAATCATGATGTAGACCTCGGGATGTCCAAAGAACCAGAAAATATGCTGGAACATGACCGGGTCACCACCACCGGCGGCGTTGAAGAAGTTGGTGCTGAAAAAGTGATCGGTCAACAACATGGTGACCGCACCGGCAAGCACGGGCATGACTGCAATCAGCAGGAATGCCGTGATCAGCCAGGTCCAGACAAACATTGGCATGCGTAGCAAGCGCATACCGGGTGCGCGCATGTTGAAGATCGTTGCGATGATATTGATCGAGCCCATGATGGAGGAAACGCCCATCATGTGAACTGCAAATACCACGAAAGCGAAACTGGTTCCGGTTTGCAACACCAGTGGCGGGTAAAGGGTCCAGCCTGCAGCAGGTCCGCCGGAATCCATGAACAAAGTGGACAGCAGCATCGTAAAAGCAAAAGGAAGTATCCAGAAGCTCCAGTTATTCATACGTGGCAGGGCCATATCCGGTGCGCCGATCATCATCGGAACCAGCCAGTTGGCAAAGCCGACCCAGGCTGGCATCACCGCGCCAAACACCATGATCAGGGCATGCATGGTTGTCATCTGGTTGAAAAAATCAGGTTCAACCAGTTGCAGTCCCGGCATAAATAACTCAGCCCGGATGACCATTGCCATGGCGCCGCCGATCATGAACATCGTCAATGAAAAAATCAGGTAGAGCGTGCCGATATCCTTGTGGTTGGTCGTAAACAGCCAGCGGTCCAGAAAACCGCTGGGTTTGTGGTCGCCATGATCATGCGCGTCATGGGCTTCGCTAACGTCGTGGTGGCTTACTTCCGTAGTCATCGTACTGTTACCTGTTGATCATTTTGAGACTTTCCAGCCAATTGCTCTTTCACCCAGGATTCAAACTCATCCTCGGTCAGTGCAACGACTACAATGGGCATAAAACCATGGTCCTTTCCACATAGCTCGGCACACTGACCGCGGTAAGTGCCGGGCTTATCAATATTCGTCCAGGCCTGGTTAACAAACCCGGGTATCGCGTCGCGTTTCCAGCCGAGCGCCGGAACCCACCATGAATGGATGACATCATCGGCGGTAATCAGAAACTTGATTTTCCTGCCCACCGGCAAAACCAGGGGATTGTCAACATCAAGCAAATAGTTGTCGACGCTTTCGGGCGCAACACCGGAATTTAACTGACGGGCGGCGTTGGATGTCGAGTCGAGGCTGGAAATAAAACTGATGTCATGGTCCAGGTATTCGTACTTCCAGCGCCATTGAAAGCCCGTGATCTTGACCGTCATCTCGGCGCCGGAAGAATCCTCCATCCGAACCAGTGCCGTTGTAGCCGGAACTGCCATGAACACCAGGATCAGGACAGGAATGATGGTCCAGATGATCTCCGCTTTCGTGGAATGGCTGAATTTCGCCGCTGTGTGCCCCTTGGATTTCCGGTGCAACACGATGGATGTAAACATCACGGTGAATACGCCGATTCCAATGACCACGCAGATCCACAAAACAATCATATGCAGATCGAAGTGATCGCCACTTTGCTGTGTCACACCCCGTGTCATATTGATTTCGTTACCGGTCAATCCCGGTGCAACCAGAATTAACCAGGTGGCCGCAATGATAGCCGCCAGTACGGCGAGGGCGACGATGATTGTATTTTCTTTCTTCATGAAAACTCGGGCCTCAAGATAATTATCACTGTGTACCGGGAGTGCGCCGCTGTATAAGGCACATTTCCTCAAACGGTGAATCTTTAAAGAAAGCTTGCGTGTTTACAAGCGCTTGTTCACACATCTGACTATGCAATATGCAGGTTGCAATCAGGGATTTCGGGTTTCTATATTATAATTCTGTATTATAAATAGCTAACGTTAACCGATCATTGTAGCTTTGCCACTATTATCTCGGCAAGACTTACAATTTAATATTTGTAATTGTCGGTCTGGCTGTTATCGATTTTTCGCCCGAGTTGCCATATAGCGGCTTCAGTGCTTGGACTTGGCGCGTTGGGTGACTAAACTTATATTTCCGGTTTGAGTCTGTAATGTGTGCGATACGACACACCTGTTTTATATGCTGAGGGTCTGAAACATGTATTTGCGCTATTTTGGGCTCAATGAGGCACCGTTTTCAATAACCCCCGATCCGGCTTTTGTTTTCCTGAGCCCGCGCCATCGTGATGCGCTGGCGCACCTGATGTACGGTATTGGCAAAGGCGGTAGCGGTGGCTTTGTCCAGTTAACCGGCGAAGTCGGGACCGGCAAGACCACGTTGTGCCGCTGCCTGCTCGAACAGATCCCGGAAGGCACGCATATTGCCCTGCTGCTCAATCCACTGGTAACCCCCCGTGAACTATTGGCCGCCATCTCCGAAGAACTCGGCATTGATGTGCGGGAGTCCATCGACAGCACCCGTCTGCTGGTGGATGGGTTGAACCGGTTTCTGATTGCGGCACATGAACGGGGCGAGCGCGTGGTCGTGGTTATTGACGAGGCTCAGAACCTGAGCCCCGAAGCGCTGGAACAGGTCAGGCTATTGACAAACCTTGAAACCAGCAAGGAAAAACTCCTGCAAATCGTACTCTTGGGGCAGCCCGAATTACGCGAGTTATTGCAGCGCCGGACCCTGCGACAACTGGCGCAGCGGATCACCGCACGCTATCACCTGAGCCCGTTGGGACCGAAAGATACGCATCTGTATATCCGCCACCGCATGCAGGTTGCAGGCGCACAGCGAAATCCGTTTCGGCGTGGCGCCATGAATGCGCTCTATCAACGCTCTCAAGGTATTCCGAGGCTGATCAATATCATCGCCGACAGGTCATTGATTGCGGCATTTGCCAAGGAGCGTATGGACGTGACGGCTGCGATGGTGCACGAGGCCGCCAATGAGGTGCAACTGGGTGAGCGGAAGGTCAAACGTGTTCGCTGGCCCCTGTTGCTGGGTGCATCTGCGGCAGCGGCTGTCGCTGTGCTGGCGATTGCAAAATTCAGCGATTTTCGGTTTCCGCCTGAGTCTGTCAATGTGCAGACGCACGAGGAAGCGTTGCCGGCAGTGAATGAGCAGGATCTCCAGGCTGTGATTACTCCCGCGGTCATGCCAGAGTTGCCAGAGGTGCCACCGGCTCCGGATATTGTTGAAGCGCTGGACGAGAACTGGCTTGAGGACCATCAGCAGGTGGTTTGGCAGGGTGTTGCTGAAATGTGGCTTCAGCCCGGTGCTGCGTTTGCGATTCAGGCTGCCTGCAATGGGGATAACAGTCTAGGTTATGCCTGTCTGCGGGACCAGGGCAACTGGTCGAAAATCGATCGGCTTGGATTACCGGTTGTGCTGGTTTTACAGGAGGAGTCCCCGTCCTATCTGCTTTTAAGAGGTTTGGAACCTGAGCGCTTGCTGGTAGGGACAAATGATCAGATGACCACCGTGTCGAAGGAGTCGGTCGAGTCACGCTGGTTGGGCACTTATCTTGTGGCATGGCCGCAGGCACCGGGGTGGCCGCCCTTCATTGGGCGCGGAGACACGGGCCCCGCAGTGAAAACTATCATGGACATGGCAACGCTGGTTGAAGTGCCGTACCATGGCGAGCCGGTATTTGATGCGGCTTTTGAGCTCTGGCTGAAAAGCTTTCAGGCTCGAAATGGTCTCGAAGCAGATGGTATCGTTGGCCGGAATACCCTGCTTCACTTGATGACGGCATCGATACGGGAACCAAAGCTCTTACGGACTTGGGAATAACATCAGGGCCTTTTAATTATGTCCATACTTCTTGAAGCACTCAGAAAGTCTGAAAAGAACCAGCGCCAGCATGAGGCGCCAAGCATACACTCGGATGATCAACCCGGCCCTGTTTCCGAACCCCTTCCTGCCGGTGCGTTGATCGTACTGTTGCTGACGGGTTTGTTTCTCAGCGGCTGGCTCGTCTGGCGACAGTACCAGCCACCTGTCGGCATTTACCAGCCGCCGGTTACGCTGCCAGTGGATAAAGTTCGAACCGTTTCCGAACCGGTGGTAAATGAAAACGAGCCCGCCCAGGTTACACCTGAAATTCCGACTGTCAGTGTTTCCGCAGGTCAGCAAAGGACGCCCGTGGAATCTTTTCAGCCAGCCGCCAACACCGCTACTTCGCTAAATTCGGGTGTGCAAGAACCACCGGCGGAAGAAAGTGAAACTGCATTGGCAACAAGTGCAATCAATAAGCAGGCCGGTAACGATAAGGTAACGATTGGCCCGTCGGATAGCATCAGCTCGACTACCGAAACCAGCCTTAAGCAGGCCAGTGCTGAAGAGGAACCATTTCATCCCGGTGAACCAGCCCCCATCGGTTACTGGGAACTGCCAGATGCGGTCCGTTCAGATGTGCCTGAAATCAAATACAGTGTTCTTGTCTTTGCCACGGATCCGGCAGACCGCTTTGTGCTGATCAACGGTCAACGCCTGGGCGAGGGGGACAGCGCCCGGCCCGGGCTCGTGGTGAAGGAGATCAGGCGCGATGGTGTCGTATTCAGCTATCGTCTTTACCAGTTCCTGGTAGAAAAATAATAACCAGACGCTGGTCGTAGACGTTGGACTCGGGCATTGTCACCAACTGGTCAAGATCGGCACCGCGCTTTCCATGGGTGACACTAACCCTGTTTTTATTTTGTACCGGGGTTAAGTTACTCCACTCGGGTCTGACGCCACTTGCCCAGAACGCGATGCTGGAGTTGGGTGGTGTACTGCCGAGCCAACTGGCGCAGTTATTCAGCCGCCCTTTGGCCGGGTGGGCCGACGCCCAGCTTCTGACCCTGGTCAGTGCAATATTCATTCACGCCAGTTGGTTACACCTGTTGGGAAACATGGTTTATTTATGGGTGTTTGGAATGCCGCTGGAGCGCCGCCTGGGCAGCCTGGGCATGGTATTGGTATTCGTGTTGGGCGGTGCGTTATCCAACCTGTTTGTGACGATGCGTTTGCCGGATTTGACGTCACCCATCGTTGGCGCCAGCGGCGCGATTTCAGCAGTGGTTGGCGCTTACCTCGGGCTGTTCCCGTCCCGTCGGATCGGCATGCTGCTGCCATTGGGACTCTACCTTCAGTTTGCCCGCGTGCCGGCCCTGTTGGTGATTGGGTCCTGGTTTACGTTACAGTTGGTTTATACCGTTCTCGGCCCCATAACGGGAATAGTGGCCTGGTGGACGCATATGGCGGGTTTTGCACTGGGTTTGATATTCGCTTTGCTGGTTCGAGCTACAGCACAGATCAAATTGAGATAAAGCATGTCCAAACCGGATACTGAAAAACTGTTTCGCGTTGCATTCCTTAACCATGGCAAGGTATACGAATTGTTCTGCAGCGGGGTTTGCAGCAGCAGCCTGTGGGGTTTTGTTGAAGTATCGGGTCTGGAGTTTGGCGAAAAAGATTCCCTGGTCGTTGACCCGACCGAAGAAAAAATGCGTGATGAGTTTGAAGCAGTGGAGGTCTTGCACCTGCCCATGCATAGCGTGCTGCGTGTGGAACAGGTCAGGAAAAAAGGCCAGGCAGTCATACGTGACCGCGAGAGCGGTGAAAAAGTTACACCATTCCCGATTCAGCCCGGTGGACGCAACCGCCCCTGAGCAGGCGCCAGTGGATGGGGATCAACGCGGTTTGATGCTGGAGGAGAAAATGCTGGCGGCTTTCAGCAATATCAGTGCCTGGTACATCATGTAGTCGTCTGCGGCGCTGACCTCGGAGCTGAAGTTCACGGGTTCGACAGTCGATTCGCCCATGAGGTGCCCGTCAAGATCGACCTCCCTTTTGCGCTCATCATCACTTTCGACCACTTGCACCATCGAGACTTCCACATCCGGGATGATGCCCTCAGCCTGTATGGATCGACCGCTGGGCGTGTAGTACCTCGAGGTTGTGAGGCGAATGCCGGCGCCGTTACGCAAATTCAGAACAGACTGTACCGAACCCTTGCCAAATGTTTTCTCACCAACAATCACGGCGCGACCGTGATCCTGAAGAGCACCGGCCAGTACCTCGGACGCCGATGCTGAACTTCGGTCAACCAGGATCACGAGGGCTACACCCTCCAGCCACTGACCGGGTTTTGCGGTGTATTCCAGCTGGCTTTCGGCCCGCCCGCGGGTCTTTACAATCAGACCGCCGTCAAGAAACCCATCGGCGATTGCTACAGCGGGGTTCAATACACCGCCGGGGTTGTTGCGCAAGTCCAGGACGATGCCTTTTAGCGGTCCCGCATGGTTATCCTGCATGTATTCTATTTGTTCAAGCAGTTCGTCAGCACTTTTGCGGGTGAAATGGGTGATCTGGAAATAGCCATAATCCCCGTCCACTGGTCTGCTGTATACACTGGCAACCTCGACGAAATCACGTTCCAGCGTGAAGTTTGAAACTTCACCATTTTCGTGCCGGACAGACAATTCCACGGTGGAACCGACTTCACCACGCAAACGGTCAACCGCAAGACGCAGGTCTCGCCCGCGCAAGTCCAGCTTGTCGATTGAGGTGATGACATCGCCGGTGACGATACCGGCTTTATCTGCCGCTCCGCCATCCATGACATACACCACCTTGGCCTGTTTATTCTGAATGACTATTTCCACGCCTATACCGCTATAACGGCCCTGGGAACTGTCGTCAAGCTGGCGGAATTCATCCGCCTCCATGTACGAGGAGTGGGGGTCCAACTCGGACAGCATGCCACGAATGGCAGCATTCATTAACGCTTGATCGTCCGTTTCATCGACAAAATTATTGCGAACCTGGTTGAACACATCGGTAAACGTGCGTAAGTCATCAAGTGAGAGTTGCGCCCGGGAGGGTGCGGTTTCCGTTTCGGTTGCTGTTACCAGTGCGGGTAATAGCAACAGGGCCAAAAATATTCTCGCGCCAATTCGAATCATGTTTGTTCGTCGCCTTCCATTCAGTCGCATCTAGCGATTTAACCAGGCCGCGGGATCCAGGGCCTTGCCGTCTTTACGAATCTCAAAGTATATCCCGTCCCCGCTCAGGGCGTTGGTACCTGCTGTACTTATACTGCTGCCGGCTTCTACCCACTCCCCAACTTCGCGCAACAAGCTTTCATTGTTGGCGTACAAGCTCATGAAGCCATCGCCATGGTCTATGATCATAAGCAGGCCGTAGCCCCTTAGCCAGTCTGAATACGCCACCCGCCCATATGCAATGGTTTTAACCTCGCTGCCGACATCGGCCGCGATTAACCAGCCCTGCCAGTGTAACCCTGCCGTCCTGGCTTTTCCGTAGGCATGTTTGACCGGGCCTTTCACCGGCATCGGTATTTTCCCCTTCAGATCGGCCAGGCCATGACGCTGGCCCAGGTCTGCAGGTATGTCCGCCAGGACATCGGACAGTTTTTCCAGCAACACCTCCAGATCCAGCCTGTTGCGTTGCAACTCCGCGAGACGGGTTTCGTCCGTATCGATCTGGCTGGATAAGTTGTCTATGAGCACCTGGCGCTTGTTACGCTGATCGGTCATTTCATCCAGTACGGCCTGTTGCTCACGCTGAACTACGTCCAGCGCAGACAACTCCACGTTGATATTCGCCTGCATCTGGTCGAGCGTCTCGAGGACCTGTCTCAGTTCATTGATCTGTGAGGCTTGCGAACGACTGAAATAATCATAGTAGGCCAGCGTTCGTGACAGCAATGCCGGGCTGTCCTGGTTCAGAACCAGTTTCAACCGGGATTCCCGTCCCAGCCGGTATGCCGCCATGATCTGCGCTGACAGTATTTCCCTGCGCTTGTCGAGGCTGTCCAGGTAATCCCGTCGCTCTGCGTGAAGCGCCGTGAGTTCACGCTCGTGCGCCTGCCGGATCGATTCCAGTTTACGCATTTCCAATGCACTTGACTGAATATCGAGATCGGCAGCCTTGAGCGCCTTCTGTTCAGCGGTAAGGCTGGTGCGGGTTCGCTCCAGTTCCGTCTGCAAGGAGCTGATTTCCGTTTTCAGTTGTTTGAGCCGGGTTTCAGCCTCCTCTTTTGTAAGGCCTTCGCCAGCCTGGCATGCCATCCAGCCCAGCGCCATGCAGGCCATTATACCGAGAGAAATGTACCGTCTGAATATCATGGGCCGGTCAGGCTGCTTCTGGCGAAGTTACGCTCAACTCCAGCAGTGTGCGCCCGGTCATCTCGGCGGGCTTTGGCAATCCGAGCAGGTACAGCATCGTCGGTGCAATATCCCTGAGTGCGCCCCCGTCCAGGGCCTTCGCCTTACGACCGCAATAGACCAGCGGTACCGGGTTGGTCGTATGTGCTGTATGGCTTTGGCCGGATTGGTGGTCTTTCATTTGCTCGATATTGCCATGGTCTGCGGTGACGATCAGCTCGCCATCCACCGCCTGGGCTGCTTTGAGCACAACCCCGAGGCATTGGTCGACCGCTTCAACAGCGGCAATGGCTGCTGTCATTTTGCCCGTGTGCCCGACCATATCCGGGTTTGCTACGTTACAGATGACAACGTCGAAGGAACCGCCGCGTATGGCCTTGTCCAGTTCAGCTGAGAGCTTGCCTATGCTCATTTCCGGTTGCAGGTCGTAGGTGGCCACTTTAGGCGATGGCACCAGCAGGCGCTGTTCACCGGCGAAGGCCTCCTCTTCGCCTCCATTGAAGAAAAATGTCACATGGGCATATTTTTCGGTCTCCGCAATACGCAACTGGGACAGGCCGTTCTCTGACAGAACCTGTCCCAACAGACCCGTGAGCTGCTCCGGCGGATAGGCAACTTCGGCAGGCAGTTCGTCCAGGTACTGGGTCATGCAAACAAAGGTTGATAGCCTTGGCGCTTTCCGCTCAAAAGCGGCAAAGTCCGGCTGAATAAATACCTGGCTGATTTCCCTTGCCCTGTCGGCCCTGAAGTTAACAAAAATAATGGCGTCGTCATCCCGGATACCCGCATAGGAACCGATGACCGTCGGGCTGACAAATTCGTCGTTCTCATTCCGCTCGTAAGCGGATTCAAGCGCCGTGGCGGCGTCCTCACAATGGTGCATGCCCCTGGCATTAACCAGCATGTCCCAGGCTTTTTCAACCCGGTCCCAACGCTTGTCACGATCCATCGCATAATAACGCCCACAGACACTTCCAAAAGCGGCATTTTGCAGACCATCAAGGCAGTCCTGCATCCTCTGGATCGAGGGCCCGGCACTGCGGGGTGGGGTGTCGCGTCCGTCGAGGAAAGCATGCACCCTGATACTGTGCGCGCCCTGATCCGCCGCAATTTGCACCATCGCGAGGAAATGGTCCTCGTGGCTATGCACTCCGCCGGGTGACAGCAGGCCCATGATATGCAGTGTTGAACCCTGCTCACGGCTCGCGGCGATGGCTTTTGCAAGCGCCGGGTTGCCCGCAAAGCTACCGTCTTCTATGGCGTTACTGATGAGGGTCAGGTTCTGGAAGACAACGCGGCCAGCCCCGATATTCATGTGGCCGACTTCTGAGTTCCCCATCTGTCCGGCTGGCAGACCAACGTACTCACCTGACGTCTTTATCGTTGTATGAGCGCCTGTTTGCCAAATTTTATCCCAACAAGGTGTGTGGGCCTGGCTAATGGCGTTGTCTGCCGCGTCTTCACGGTAGCCCCAGCCATCCAGGATCATCAATACAAGGGGGCCGGCCGGTTTGGCGTTTGCGGTAATTTGTGCTTTTTTGTCGCTCATCAGGGTTCCATCATTTAAAGTTTGGTATTTGCATTGTTGCTCTCTGTCTCCGCACCGCGTTCGCACTACAGTCCGGACGTGATTTTATACTGTCCGGGTAGAATTTTTCAGATGACACTTGCAAATTAACAGCCGAGCCACAACATGGACTCAGGCGCGCGCTAGAGTTAATGGCCGCTGCGAATGCGTAAACGAAAACCGGTGTTTCTGTGAGCATATTATTTCACAACGCAGGACCAGTCGCAGGTTAAATACAGAAAACCAAGCCGTAGAATGCAGAAGCACGCTGGAGACACAGCCGTATAATGCGGGTTGGGTTTTTTGCAAACAGGCTTCCGGTTTTTTATCACCGGATTATCGTCAGGAGACCGAAACGTGGGACAATTGATCGAATTTGCAGGTAATCACGGCATGTTGGTGGCCGGCTTTGCCGCCATTGTACTGCTGCTTATCTGGACAGAAATAAGCCGGCGCACGCGAGGCTATGCCGAGTTGACACCGCTCGAAGCGGTGCAAAAAATCAACCAGGGGAAAACTTCAATCGTTGATATATCAGCGGCTGCGGATTATTCAAAAGGACACTTGGCCGACGCGAAGCATATTGCTTTATCCCGCTTTACCGAGACGGATCCGGAAATTGCCAAGATCAAGTCAGGCCCGGTGCTGGTGGTATGCAAGAATGGCCAGACTGCACACCAGGCGGCTGCGAAACTGGTCAAGCTGGGTGCAGCCGATGTAGCGGTCCTCAAGGGCGGGACTACACAATGGGTGGCAGATCAGTATCCGCTCGCGCGTAAGTAAAGATGCGCTTTTCTGGTTATACAGATGGCGTAATGAGATAATTTACCTTGTCACTTCATCTTAAGGTGGGTGGCGTTAACTATTAATAGAAAAGAGAAATATGACCATGGCAGAAGAACAGGATCAGGCTACAGCTACCCCGGAACAACAACAGGCGCAGTTCCAGCTACAGAAGCTATACGTGAAGGATGTGTCTTTCGAACTCCCGAATGCACCGCAGATTTTCCAGGAAGACGGACAGGTTGAGATCAAATTGAACCTGTCCCAGAAAGTTGAGAATCTCGCCGAGGGTGTTCATGAAGTCGTTTTGACAGTAACCGTTACGGCAAGTCTTGACGAGAAGACAGCCTACCTTGCTGAGGTCCAGCAAGCGGGTATTTTTGCGATCGCCGGTCTCGGTGAACAGGCCAAACACGCCGCATTGAACACCCTTTGCCCCCATACCTTGTTTCCCTATGCACGCCGGACGATTACCGACCTGGTGGCCGATGGCGGTTTTCCGCCGCTCGTGTTGCAACCGATCAATTTTGATCAGATTTATGCGCAACGCATGCGAGACGCGCAGGCGCAGGCAACCGCTGCCGAGAACCTGGAAGTCCAGGGCAACGCCTGAGTGAAGGGTCCGCTTATTGCAGTGCTGGGCGCCGGTTCCTGGGGAACCGCCCTGGCCTTGCAGTTGGTTCGGAGCGATTCCCGCAGTATCCTGTGGGACCGCGACACCGCAAACCTGGAGCAGATTCGGGCGACACGCTTCAATCAGCGTTATTTGCCGGGTATTGGTATACCGGAATCCATTGTTATTGAGGACGATATCCTTGCTGCGGTAAAGGCGGCCGATCATCTGTTGGTCGCCACACCGAGCTATGGCTTTGCTTCGGTTATGAAGACCATCCGTGAAGTCCTGGTCCCCGGCCAGGGTGTCGCCTGGGCCTGCAAGGGCTTTGAACCCGGAAGTGGCCGTCTGTTGCACCAGGTTGCAATGGAGTTGTTACCCAAGGGTACCCCACTTGCAATCGTCACCGGGCCATCGTTTGCAAAAGAGGTGGCAATGAACCTGCCAACCGCGGTAACAGTGGCAGGGACCGACAACGTTTTTACCAAGGTTATGGCCCGTGCCCTGCACGGTGAGCGTTTCCGTGCGTATACAAGTGATGACATGATCGGTGCGGAACTTGGCGGGGCGGTCAAGAACGTGATGGCGGTTGCTACCGGTATCTGTGATGGCATGCAACTGGGTGACAATGCCCGCGCTGCACTTATCACCCGCGGTCTGGCCGAAATGATGCGTCTGGGCGCCGCTTTGAAGGCAAAACCGGAAACGTTGATGGGCTTGGCAGGCGCGGGCGATTTGATACTGACCTGCACCGGTGACCTGTCACGTAACCGCCGACTCGGTTTGAAGCTGGGGAGAGGCCAAAAGCTCAAGCAGGCACTGGATGAAATCGGGCAGGTGGTCGAAGGTGTAAACGCCGCCGCCGAAGTCCAACGTCTGGCCATTTTGCACAATGTCAATATGCCAATCACGGAGCAGGTGAACGGTATCATTCATCAGGGCTGGAATCCGGCGGAAGGTGTTGCCAGGTTAATGGCCAGGGAACAGAAAGCGGAGTACGGAGACTAGCCCGGACGTTTCAATCAGCTGGGATAAAACCCAGTTGCCGCCAGGCTTCATACAGACCGACGGCCACCGTGTTGGACAGGTTCAGACTGCGTGATGCATCTGCCATGGGCAGGTGCAGACAGTGCTCGGAACCCGCCTCAGCAAGCACGGAATCAGGCAACCCACGGGTTTCCGGTCCAAATAAAAGACCATCACCGGATTCAAAATGGGCCTGGTGGTAGGGTTTTTTCCCACGCGTGCTGAAGGCCCATACTCTCATCTCAGGGTGTGACCGTTTGAAGGCTTGCCAATTCGTATACTGCTGCACGCGGGCCATTTCTGCGTAGTCGAGTCCCGCCCGTTTGACGCGGGTATTATCGAGCTGAAATCCGAGCGGCCCGACCAGGTGCAGCATGGCGCCGGTATTGGCGCAAAGACGTATGATGTTGCCGGTGTTGGGCGGAATCTCGGGTTGGTAAAGAATGATATGCAACATGTGTGGAGGTCTTTCTTAAGGTTAGAAAAAAGCCCCGCTCCAAAAAACCGGGCAGGGCCGTGAGGATGATGGCTGATTATAAAATCAATCTTTGGTTACATGGGCTTTTTTAATTACGATGATCTTGTCAATGACGATGTTTTCACCGTCATCGCCGCCAGCCAGTGCAGGCTTTCGTTCTCGTCACCCGAGAGTATGGTTACGTTTTTGTGGCATTCTCCTTCGTCATCGCAAGTGATCTCCACCTGCTTGCTCACCCGCTTAACTTCATGCCGGTCTTCATCGTCTAGATTCATTTCGAGTAACTCACCATCGATGTAAATTTCGGCGCCGTCGGTGGTGCGCAGGATATCGATGATCTTGCCGCTATCGGTCTCTATCGTTTTAGCCTCACCGATGGCCAGCGTGCTGATATCGGTTTCAGCCAGTTCGAAATCATCCGTTGCGAGTGCGATAACCATCTTCTCCCCGGTTTCCGCCAGCGCGGACGTACAAGCCAGAATTGCCATGGCAGCGAAGACAAGAACGGGTGCCAAATGATGTTTCATAGTCGATTCTCCAGGTTTTTAAAATTTTGCGACGAAACGAAAGCCTGTATTAGCAAGGTTTTCATAGCCACCTTATTCGACGCATTATGTGCCAAAAACGTCGCAATCTCTGTAACTTTATGAATTGAAATAGATATTTCTGAATTATAGCTGAAGCCGCCCGGCACAGATGCCGATTTGACAGTGTCGTCGATCGTCGGTATTGTTCTCACCTCAGACACAATATCTTGTGTTTTTCGAGCGGGGACGGCACAATAGCTTGTGTCTATAATCAAATAAAACCAAGTAATTAAGTGGGATAATTCATGAGTAGCGTGCGGGTTGAGGCCATAGACACTGATATTCAAGCAGTTCCTTTCCAGGTAGCATCTCTAGATATATGGGATAAGAAGTATCGCCTGAAGTCGAAAATAGGCGAAAGCATCGACGGCAGCATAGACGATACCTACAAAAGAGTGGCACTTGCGATTTCCGAGGTTGAAAGCACCCGGGAGCTGCGCGAGCAGTGGTACAAGTCTTTTTTGTGGGCCCTGAGGCGTGGTGCGATACCGGCCGGCAGGATCACGTCGAATGCCGGGGCGCGGGATCACAAACCTGCAACCTCCACGATTAACTGCACCGTGTCAGGAACCATCAAGGATTCCATGAATGGCATTCTGGACAAGGTTCACGAGGCTGGATTGACACTTAAAGCGGGCTGCGGTATCGGTTACGAGTTTTCGACCTTGCGACCCAAGGGCGCTTATGTATCCGGTGCAGGTGCTTATACGTCCGGCCCGTTGAGCTTCATGGATATCTACGACAAGATGTGTTTCACAGTGTCTTCAGCCGGTGGCAGAAGAGGTGCCCAGATGGCAACTTTTGATATTGGCCATCCGGATGCCATGGAGTTTATCCGGGCCAAGCGTGAGGACGGACGTCTGCGCCAGTTCAATTGCTCGCTGCTGATCACCGATGAGTTTATGCGGGCGGTCGAAGAGGATGTAAACTGGGCGTTGGCGTTCCCGATAACACCGCAGGAAACTTCGGAACTGGACATCGATGATCCGGAACAGGTGTTGTGGCGTGAGTGGCCGCTGCTTGGCGACTATGTGAAACGCGAAGACGGCCTGGTTGCCTGCAAGGTCTATAAAAAGGTACCGGCACGCCGTATGTGGGACATGATCATGTCATCCACCTACGATTTTGCGGAACCGGGCTTTATCATGATCGACCGTATCAATGAAATGAATAACAACTGGTTTTGCGAGAATATCCGCGCAACCAACCCCTGCGGCGAACAGCCTTTACCGCCCTACGGCGCCTGCCTGCTTGGCTCGATCAACCTGACCCGTTTTGTTGAGAGGCCCTTCACAGCCGAGGCCAGCTTTAACTGGGAAGAGTATCGCAAGGTCGTTAAAGTCTTCACCCGTATGCTGGATAATGTTGTTGAAATCAATGGCTTGCCACTCGGAAAACAGAGGGATGAAATTGAACGCAAACGCCGGCATGGTATGGGGTTCCTGGGTTTAGGCTCGACGCTGGTCCTGTTGGGGATGAAGTACGGGTCTGAAAAATCGCTCGAGTTCACGGATAAGGTTGCCCGTGAAATGGCTATCTCAGGATGGCAGGAGTCGTTGGAACTGGCGCGGGAAAAAGGCCCGGCACCGGTCATGGGCGACATGTTCAGGGTCACCGCGGCGATGCTGCGAAAACGGCCGGAGATGGTAGCCGATGGATACCAGGTCGGTGATTCTGTTCGCGGTTCGATACTGCATGCAAAATATAGCCGCTATATGCAGCAGATTGCAGAGATTGAACCGGAATTGGTTGACGCGCTTGCGAAGGAGGGCGGGCGTTTCACACATCACTCTTCGATAGCCCCCACCGGTACAATCTCCCTTTCCCTGGCGAATAACGCTTCGAATGGCATCGAGCCGAGTTTTGCCCATCATTACAGCCGTAATGTCATTCGCGAGGGAAAGAAGAGCAAGGAGAAAGTAGAGGTTTTCAGCTATGAATTGCTCGCTTACCGCGAATTTGTGAACCCGGATGCGATACCGGACTCGGAAGACGAGAGAACCCGGTTGCCGGAGCAGTTCATAACTTCAGAAGATGTCACTCCGGCCGAACACGTCGATATCCAGGCGGCCGCGCAGAAGTGGATCGACTCATCTATCTCCAAGACTGCGAATGTACCAACGGATTACCCGTATGAGAAATTCAAGAATATTTACACCTATGCGCATAGCAAGGGCCTGAAAGGCTGTACCACTTTCAGATTCAACCCTGAAGCCTTCCAGGGTGTACTGGTAAAAGAAGACGATCTTGCCAATACGACCTATCGCTTTGTGCTGGAGGATGGCGAGGTGGTTGAAGCGAAGGGTAACGAAGAGATTGAGTACGATGGTGAAACACATACCGCAGCCAATCTGTTTGATGCCCTGAAAGAGGGCTATTACGGGAAATTCTAGGCGGAAATTTGAAAAATGACGATTAAAATCAACAAACATATAGCCGGTTACGAAGTCGTGAAGCCGGAAGAAGAGATAGCAGCCAAGATACTCGCTGCCGAAGAGAGGGAAGCGCGTAGCTCAGCCAAAGTCATACGTATGACTGAAAAAATCATGCGTCCGGAAGGTATGGAGTCGCTGGAGGGTTCAACCTACAAAATCAAGACGCCGCTTGATGATCACGCGATGTACGTAACCATCAACGATATCATTCTCAACCAGGGCACGGTGCATGAACAACGTCGGCCATTTGAGATATTTATCAACTCAAAAAACATGGATCACTTCCAGTGGATCGTGGCCTTGACCCGGTTGATGTCGGCTGTTTTTCGAAAAGGTGGTGATGTCACCTTCCTTGCCGAAGAGTTACAGGCGGTGTTCGATCCGAAGGGTGGCTACTTTAAAGCCGGTGGCAGATTCATGCCGTCCATCATCGCCGAAATCGGAGATGTGATTGCACATCACATGCAAAAAATCGGTTTGATGAAAAAAGAGGAGTTGTCCGAACAGCAGAAGCTGATTCTCAATCAGAAACGCGCTGAAGTTGAGGGCATCCAAAAAAAGCCCGTTGTCAATAATCCCGGAGAGGAAGTCGGTTACCCCGCCTCGGCGACGCTGTGCAATAAGTGTCATACCAAGGCGGTGGTGATCATGGATAACTGTGCGACCTGTCTGTCATGTGGTTATTCCAAATGCGGCTAGGCGTTTAGCCTGCTACCGCCCGGATCACAAACCGCTGCTTTCAACCACTCAATGGGTTTCGCTGCTATCATGAATATATGTTGCTGCCTCAAGAACTCATAAAAGCCAAGCGGGATGGTCAGGAATTAACAGTAGGCGCGATAAAGGGCTTCGTGGATGGTATCGCGGCGGGGCAGGTCAGTGACGCCCAGATAGGCGCATTCGCAATGGCGGTGTATTTCCAGAATATGAGCATGACGGAGCAGTCAGCGCTCACCCTGGCAATGCGCGACACCGGCCGTTGCCTGCACTGGCAGGACCTGGATGGTCCGGTCCTGGACAAGCACTCAACCGGTGGTGTGGGTGACCTGGTCAGCCTTGTCATGGCGCCGATGCTCGCAGCCTGCGGCGCCTACATACCGATGATAACCGGGCGCGGGCTTGGCCACACCGGTGGCACGCTGGATAAACTGGAAAGCATTCCCGGCTTTAACGTCCGTCCTTCCGAAGATTTATTTAACTTAACCGTGCGTGAATCAGGCCTGGCCATGACCGGTCAAGGTGGTGACCTGGCCCCGGCCGATGGTCGTATGTATGCCGTTCGTGATGTTACCGCAACGGTAGAATCGGTACCGCTTATCGTCGCATCAATTCTTTCCAAGAAACTGGCAGAGGGTCTTGATGGCCTCGTGTTGGACATAAAAACAGGCAACGGTGCGTTTATGCCGGAGCGCAACCGGGCCCGGGACCTTGCAGCCAACCTCATCGAAGTCGCCGCATTGGCAGGCTTGCCCTGTCGCGCCCTGATAACCGACATGAACCAGCCACTTGCCCGCAGCGCCGGTAATGCGCTGGAAATGATGGAATCCATCGAATTTCTCAAAGGTGGTTATCGTCACCCGAGGCTGGAGGAAGTCACTTTGTCATTGGGGGCCGAGCTTTTGTTGCTCGGCGGTTTGGCTGAGAATACGCAAGCAGCGCGACTCAAATTGCTTCGCACGCTTGAAACGGGAATGGCTGCGGAGGCTTTCGCACGAATGGTCAGCATGCAGGGTGGCCCGGCTGACATCGTCGAAGAACCGGAAAGATACCTGCCTTCTGCTCCTGTGGTACGGGTGCTGGCTGCACCAACCGGGGGCTATATTGAATCCATGGATACCCGCGCAATCGGACTGGGTATTGTCACGCTGGGCGGCGGTCGCAGGCACGTCGGAGATGCGATCGATCACCGCGTTGGCTTGTCTGGTTTTTGCCTGGTCGGTGATGCCGTGAGCAGGGGTGATCCGTTGCTCACCATTCATGCAGCGGACGAAACATCCTGGCAAGCCGCTGCCGAGACCCTGACAGGGGCCATCGCCATCGGCCGGCGCACAGATGTCTTGCCCGCCGTCTATGAATGTCTCTAACAGGCAGAACAAGAACAATCAGTAATCCACACCGGATGTGGAAAGGGAGCAAGCGATGATTGGAACACCACATATTGGCGCATCGAAAGGTCAATTTGCAGAAACCGTTCTGATGCCGGGTGACCCGCTTCGGGCGCAGGCACTTGCGGAAAAACACCTGGATGATGTCGAGCTGGTAACGAGCGTGCGCAATATGCTCGGGTTTACCGGGACTTACAAGGGCAAACCGGTATCGATCATGGGTTCGGGTATGGGTATGCCCTCCATCAGTATTTACGCCCATGAGTTGTTTGATTATTACGGCGTAAAACAGATTATCCGGGTAGGCACCTGCGGCGCCCTGTTCGCTGACATGCAAGTGGGCGACTTGGTATTGGCCAGCGCTGCGAGCACCGATTCGTTGATGAACCGGCAACGATTTGGCGGTTGGGATCTTGCCCCCAGTGCGGATTTCGAACTGCTGCGCCGGGTCTATGATGAGGCGAATCAAAGAGGTCTGAAGATAAGAACCGGCAATGTGTTTTCCTCGGACTGGTTTTATCATCCGGATGAGTCATTTATCGAAAAAGTGCAAAAGATGGGCATGCTTGCATTGGATATGGAGTCCGCTGCCCTGTATGCATTGGCGCATCAGCACGGCAGGCGGGCATTGACTATACTTTCGGTGAGTGATGTTATCCCAACCGGTGAACGCGCATCCCACGAAACCCGTCAGAATGCGTTTGGAGCCGTGATTGAAGTGGTGCTTGACGCAGTGCTTGAAACAGGTGTTGATGCGTGACCAATACGGAAAAAGCGGTAAAGAAATTGTATGCCAGTGCACGCTCAGCCAGTGAAAATGCCTATTCGCCATACAGCGGCGCCAGGGTCGGGGCCTGTGTCGTGGACGGTAACGGCAATGTGTACTCCGGTTGTAATGTCGAGAACTCATCGTATGGTCTGACGCAATGTGCGGAACGTAATGCGCTTGCGAATGCGATTGCCTCGGGTATGAAACCCGGTGGTGCGCATACCTTGTTAATTTATGCCACCGGTTTTGAAGCACTGGCACCGTGTGGCGCCTGCCGGCAGGTGATGAGCGAGTTACTTGCGGAAGATGCCCTGGTTGTCTCCTGTCACAGCGAAACCGAATATCGCAGTTGGACAATAGGCGAGTTACTACCTGATCCATTTATCTTGAGCAGCAAGGACAACAACAAATAATGGCACTACCTGCATCTGATAAATCACGACGGAATTTCCTCAAATCCAGCGGCTCGGTGTTTGGCGCATCATGGGTGGCGCTCAACTTACCGCTGATACTTTCCGCCAGCCAGGCCGCAGCACAAAGCAAGGAGGCCGGCGCCGCTTTTAAGAATATTTCCATTGAAGAATCCTTGGAACTCAGCGCCCTTGTCGATCAGATTATTCCGGCGGACGAAACCCCGGGAGCCACCGAAATCGGCGTGGTTTACTTCATTGATGTGGCGCTGGGTGGTTTCATGAGCAGCTCGGCGCCCGTGCTCAGACAAGGGCTCGAAGATCTGCAACAAATGACACGATCTGAACACCCGGGTATCACGCATTTCTCTGAACTGTCGTTGGAGCAGCAAACCGTGATGCTTAAATCAATTGAAGACACACCGTTATTCGGGACGTTGTACCGCATGACGATGTTTGGAATGTTCTGCTTGCCAAGCTATTCCGGTAATCGTGACAATGCGGGTTGGGAGCTTGTCGGCTTCGATCACCGGCACGCCTGGCTACCCCCGTTTGGATATTATGACGCGGCCGTTCACAGCGATATCTCCTTCGAAGGAGATGATAATGAGCACGTCTGAGGGCAAGCCAAAATACAGTACCCGCGAGGAAGTGGATTTCGTCATTATCGGCTCCGGCGCCGCCGGCGGTGTATTGGCGAAGGAATTGTCTACGAATGGTTTTAGCGTGGTGGTTCTGGAGCAGGGAAAGTACCGCACAGCGGCTGATTTCAAACACGATGAACTGGACATCATATTCAACGATGAGTTGTTGAACCATCCCGGCTGGAATGACCCGCAAACTTTTCGCAGGTTTGAAACCGACACAGCCGAACAGATACAGGGTGGACCACCGCCTGCTTTCTATGCACGTGGCGTCGGTGGCAGCAGTGTTCATTTCACCGCCAATTACTGGCGCTTCCATCAAAGTGACTTCAAGGAGCGCAGCTTGCTCGGCCCGATGGAGGGCACCGGTTTTGCAGACTGGCCTATCAGCTACGAGGAGCTGGAGCCTTACTATTCCAAAGTTGAGTGGGAGTGCGGTGTATCCGGCCAGCCGGGGCCGTTTGAGGCGCCGCGCTCAAGACCCTATCCGCTACCACCGATGCCGGTTAAGTCGTCCGGTGTTTTATTTGAGAAAGGCGCACGCGCCATGGGTTTGCATCCGCAGCCCGCACCACTGGCGATACTGTCAAAACCGTTCAACGGGCGCCCTGCCTGTGTGCACTGCGGGTTTTGCATGGGTTTCGGCTGCGAAGTCAATGCGAAATCGTCATCACTGGCATCGATGATACCGCTGGCCGAGGCCACGGGTCGCTGTGAAATCCGTCCCCTGTCCACCGTTTTCAGAATCGAGACCAATGACAAGGGCCGTGTTACCGAGGTGCTCTACCTGGATGCGGGTGGACAGCAGCAAGCGCAAAAGGTGAAGGCCGTCATATTGTCTGCCAATGGTGCAGAGACGCCGAGACTCTTGTTCTTATCTGAATCCAGCCGGTCTCCCAACGGTCTGGCCAACTCTTCCGGTATCGTCGGCAAATACCTGATGGGTAACGGCCATTCCGTTACCCAGGCCGCTTTCGAGCACCCGCTGAATGAATTCAAGAGTGTGCAGGTGACGCGTATCGTCCACGATTTTTACGAAAACGATCCGGTCCGGGGTTTCTACGGTGGCGGTGGTATGGACGCCAGGCCATTCCTGGATTCTACCCCCATCCTGCACGCCATGACCGGCCTGCCACCCGGAAAACCAGGGTGGGGGCCTGAATTCAAGCAGATGCTGCGTCATTATTTCACCCGCAAGATGTCAGTGCTGGGCAGTACCACGTCCGTACCCCTGGCGCGTAACAACATCAGCCTCGACCCGAACCTGAAAGATGATAAGGGCCGGCCCGCCATCCGCATGACTTATATGGACCATGCAGACGATCTTGCCATGGCGACCTTCTTGCAGGATCGGGCAGTGGAGATCCTCGGGGCGGCCGGTGCAACGGAGATCTGGCGGGACCCGGTAGAGGGCGGTATCGTGCAGGCGCATTTGCTGGGCACCTGCCGCATGGGTAACGATCCTGCCGGCTCGGTGGTTGATAAGTACCATCGCACCCATGATGTACCCAACCTGTTTATCTGCGATGGCTCCAGCTTTGTCAGTTCGGGCCGGGGGCAGCCCACCATGACCATCCAGGCGCTTGCGTTCCGGGCGGCAGAGCACATTACCCGTTTCGCCAGAAATGGTGAAATATAACATTAATTCAAGGAGATAGCGATATGAACACATTTCTGAAAGTATTGGCGGCAACGGTTTTCCTTATGAGCCAGGCGGTGGTCGCCGGAGAGCTTGAAGTCGAATACCACGCGGTATCGCCGGATCTGCAATTACCGTTTTCTGAAGCGGTCCGTGTTGACAATATACTTTACCTCTCAGGTCAGCTCGGTTTTGATCCTGAAACATCGCACCTGGTCGAAGGCGGGATCGGGCCTGAAACCCGGCAGACCCTCGAGAACATCAAGGCCACACTTGAAAAGCATGGCTCATCAATGGCGGAAGTCGTCAAGTGCACAGTTTTTCTTGCTGATATCAAGGAATGGGCGGCTATGAATGCGGTATACATTACTTATTTTCCAAGCAATCCACCGGCCCGCAGTGCCCTCGGCAGCAGTGGCCTGGCACTCGATGCCCGCACAGAAATCGAATGCATTGCTACGGTCAAATAGGTCAGTTATTCCAAATACTCATGGGAACCGCTTGTTTCCCAAATTTTAGGAGATCACCATGAATTGCCGTTTTCTCACGATCTTACTGCTCGGTTTGCTAATGGCTGCTGAATCAGTAGCGCAAGAGCAGTCTGCAACGGCGGTCACCCGTTTTGCGGGCCTGGCGCTGGATTGTGTACACCAGGAGTATCCGAATAAGATCGGGCATGTCATGACCAGCGATCAGGATGTGGGTCCGCCGCGGGTGCTGACACCAGTATTTTATGGTTGTTTTGACTGGCACTCATCGGTTCACGGCCATTGGTTGCTGGTACGCCTGCTTCGCCTTTACCCGGATGCAGAGTTTGCTGCGAGGGCCGAAACGGCACTGAATGAGAGCTTTGAGGCAGAAAAAGTCGACCAGGAGGTCGCCTATGTCACGCACCCACAGCGTGCTTCCTTCGAGAGACCCTACGGGGTTGCGTGGCTGTTGCAATTGACCGCTGAACTGCGTGAGTGGGATGACCCGAGGGCGCGGCAGTGGCTGGCAACGCTGGAACCGCTCGAATCCGCCCTGGTCGCCAATATGGAAACATGGCTTGCAAAGCTGGCTTACCCGATCCGGATGGGAGAGCACGCTCAGACTGCTTTTGCATTCGGCCTGTTCCTGGATTGGTCCCGCGCCAGCGGGCGGGTGGAGTTTTCCAAACTGGTGACAGACCGGTCAAAGGATTTCTATCTGGACGACCGCAACTGCCCTTTGGCCTATGAACCGAGCGGCCAGGATTTCCTGTCCCCGTGCCTGGCCGAGGCCGATTTGATGCGACGTATTCTGAGTGCTGAGGATTTTGCCCGCTGGCTCACGGGTTTTATGCCGGACTTGCCCGTGGATGGCGATAGTGACTGGTTGCCCATCGCAGTGGTCACCGACCCAACCGATGGCAAACTGGCTCATCTCGACGGTCTGAATATCAGTCGCGCGTGGATGCTGGAAGGAATCGCCTTTGGTTTGCCCGAAGGGGACAGCCGCAAACAGGCTTTACTCGGCAGCGCCGCCGTTCACAAAAGCTCCGGCCTGGCCTCGGTAACCGGTGAGCACTACGAAGGTGGTCACTGGCTCGGCAGTTTCGCGACCTATTTACAAACGGCGCGAGGCCTGGAAAAGATGGCTCCATAAAGGGGTTTATTTGATTTCGATCAACATGCGCCCCGGCCCGGTTCAGTATTATTGAGTTGTTGTTACTGGAGAACGATATGGCTACCTATCAGAAGATCCTTGTTGCGGTTGACCTGAGTGCCGAATCAGAACTGGTACTGAAGAAAGCCAAGCAAATTGCAGGTACAAAGGCCGAAATACATGTTGTTTATGTACAGGAGCCGATGGATAACGTTTACGTTGGTATAGTTCCACAGAGTGCGGCGTTCAGTGGTCTCGGTGACCTTGAAGCACAATTGGGTGAGGAACTGAAAGAGAAGCTGAACGCGCTGGGTAAGGATTTCAAGCTGCCTGCAGACCACCTGCATATCCTGCATGGTTCGCCGGCGCATGAAATACACCGTTTCGCCAGGGAGAACAGCAGCGAGTTGATTGTTATCGGCACGCATGGCCAGAGAGGTCTGCAGTTATTGCTGGGATCCACGGCTAACTCGGTATTGCACGGCGCAGGTTGCGATGTGTTGTCTGTCAGAATAGGCGCCAAACAGTAAACAAAGGCGCATCCGGTTCGTGGTAGCATGGCGGTTAACCGCGGGGGATAGCTTGAACTTCAAAACTCTGATCTGGATTGCCGTTTTTCTGTCAGTGCTGATATGGTCTGCCATTGAGCCTGCAGATCGATTGACCTGGTGGTTGGAAGTCATGCCCGCACTGCTTGGTTTTGTCATTTTGCTGATGACCCGTCAGCGCTTTCCTCTTACCGGAATGGTTTATCTCCTGATTTTGGTACATGCCGTCATTTTAATGGTGGGTGGGCACTACACCTATGCCGAAGTACCGGTGGGCGACTGGCTGCGTGACCTGACCGGTGGTGACCGAAATAATTACGACAAGCTGGGACACCTCGCGCAGGGCTTTATCCCGTTTATGATCGCCCGCGAATTATTGATCCGGAACAAAGTCATCGCGGTCAGGGGCTGGTTAAACTTCCTGTTGATCTGCGTGGTGCTGGCGGTGAGTGCTTTTTATGAGCTTATCGAATGGTGGGCGGCGTTGCTCAGTTCGGAGGCAGCGGACGCATTCCTGGGAACACAGGGCTACGTCTGGGATACGCAATCAGATATGTTCTGGGCGCTGTGCGGGGCCGTGCTGGCGCTGGTGAGTTTGTCGGGGTGGCACGACCGGCAAATCAACAGGATAAGCCGAACGCCTGTCGATCCTTCCTAAAAATTGCTGCCT
This sequence comes from uncultured Gammaproteobacteria bacterium, assembly GCA_963704855.1. Classification (GTDB taxonomy): domain Bacteria; phylum Pseudomonadota; class Gammaproteobacteria; order Xanthomonadales; family SZUA-36; genus SZUA-36. The sequence continues at coordinate 491,081 of CAVPHY010000002.1, read as the reverse complement.
GAGACGGACCGGACTGAGCCCATCATATCGAGCCGTTTATTCACCTGTTCGAGTATGCCATTGACATCCAGCCCGGCCATGGCCAGGCAGTCCTGGCGCGAACCGTGTTCGATATAGTGGTCTGGTATACCGATATTCAGGATGTTGAAATTACCCCCGGTAGCCGCGAGGAACTCATTGACAGCGCTGCCCGCTCCTCCCATGACAGCATTTTCCTCAACGGTGACCACGAGCGTGTGCTTGTGAGCCATTTCAAGGATGATATCGGTGTCGAGCGGTTTGACGAAACGCATATTTACGAGGCTGGCGTCGATACGTGAGGCAACTGCGCTACAGGCCTGGAGGCTGGCTCCGAATGCCAGTATCGCGACATCCTTGCCGGCTCGCACCACCTCGGCCTTGCCAATAGGCAGCTCCTGCATATTGACTTCAACGGGCTTTCCCGGGCCTGATCCACGCGGGTACCTGACAGCCGCCGGACCCTGGTGCCTGAAGCCGGTAAAGAGCATCTGCCGGCACTCGTTCTCATCGGATGGCGCCATGATTAACATATTCGGAATACAACGTAAGAAACTCAGGTCAAAACTGCCTGCATGGGTGGGCCCATCTGACCCGACCAGCCCGGCCCGGTCAATTGCGAACAATACAGGCAGGTTTTGCAGTGCAACATCATGGATCAGCTGGTCATACGCCCTTTGCAGGAAAGTGCTGTAGATCGCAACCACCGGATGAATCCCCTCACAGGCCATTCCGGCAGCCAGTGTCACCGCATGTTGCTCCGCGATACTGACGTCAAAGTAGCGGTCGGGAAAAAGCTGTTCAAATTCGACCAGTCCGGAGCCTTCACGCATCGCGGGTGTTATCGCGACCAGGCTTTCGTCGCGATTCGCCATGTCGCATAACCAACGGCCAAAAACCTGCGTGTAGGTCGGTGATGGTTTAACTTCCGGTATGACCGGAACAATACCCGTCTGCGGGTCAAAGGGCCCAACCGCATGGTATTTTACAGGGTCCTTCTCCGCGGGTTCGTAACCCTTGCCCTTGGCCGTGATAATGTGGAGCAGGTTGGGGCCGTCAATCGTTTGAATGGTCCGCAGTGTACGCAGCAGTACCGGCAGGTCATGACCGTCTATCGGCCCCAGGTAATTGAACCCGAATTCCTCAAACAGCGTGCTTGGTACGATCATGCCTTTGACATGCTCTTCCCAGCGACTCATGAAGCGCCATACACGGGAATCCTTGTGCATCATCCGCTTGCCGCGTTCGCGGATATGGGTCACGGTCGGGCCGCTCATCATACGCGCCAGCACCTTGGTCATGGCGCCGACATTGGGTGATATAGACATCTGGTTTTCATTCAATACGACCAGCATGTTCGGGTCGAGTGAGCCGCCGTGATTGAGCGCCTCGAAAGCCATGCCAGCGGTCATCGCACCATCACCGATAACGGATACGACACGCCGGCTCACATTTTGGTGCACGGATGCCAGTGCCATACCGAGCCCCGCACTGATCGAGGTGGACGAATGACCAACGCCAAAGGTATCGAACTCGCTTTCCGCACGTTTTGGAAAAGGCGCAAGGCCGCCGGTTTTCTTGATGGTGCCTATACGGTCGCGGCGGCCGGTCAATATCTTATGCGGATAAGCCTGGTGACCCACGTCCCAGACAATCCGGTCATGCGGCGTTTCAAAACAGTAATGCAGGGCGACAGTCAGCTCGATACAACCCAGTCCGGCGCTGAAGTGTCCGCCGCTCTTCGAAATTTCCTGCAGTAAACACTCCCGCAACTCATCGGCCACCTGTGGGAGCTGATCCTGATCCAGTTTGCGCAAGTCCGCCGGGGTGGCGATCTGGTCAAGCAACGGGTATTTCTCAAGGTTCATAAGTCTATCTTACCGATCACGGTCGACGGTGTAAGCAGCCAACCACTCTAGTGTGTCAGTTTCACCTGGCAAATGTTCAAGCTCCATGTTTGCCTGGTCCCGTAATTCATGCGCCCTCTGGAGTGATTTTTCCACACCTATAATGGCAGGGAAAGCAGGTTTTGATCTCGCCGCATCTGCCTGGCTTGGTTTGCCGGTGATATCAGAGCTTCCGGTCACGTCAAGCAGGTCATCGAAAACCTGGAAAGCGAGGCCTGTCAGCTGACCAAAACGGGACAGGGCAGCGATCTGTTCAGGGGGTGCTGATGCCAGCAAAGCTGGCGCGACGGCGCATATCTGGATCAATGCGCCCGTTTTGAAAGCGTGTATTTCCTCGAGCTCCGCCTGGGTGATTTCTTTACCAAGACTGGCGAGATCAAGTACCTGGCCACCGGCCATGCCATTCGCTCCGCAGGCGCGCGCGAGCCCCAGGATAATCGCAAGCTGCTGTTCAGGCCTGGCAGCAAGGGATGGATCGGCTGCCAGTATTTCGAACGCCAGTGCCTGCAGGGCGTCACCGGCCAATATGGCGGTTGCCTCATCAAACCTGCGATGACAGCTTGGCTGTCCGCGTCTGAGGTCATCATCATCCATGCTGGGCAAATCATCATGAATCAACGAATAGGTATGGATGAGCTCAATGGCAACGGCGATGCTGTCGAGCCTGTCTTCAGCCAGGCTCAGAGCACGGCCCGCAGCATATACGAACAAGGGGCGGATACGTTTGCCGCCCGCGACGGCAGAGTAACGCATCGCCTGCAACAGAAGCGGTGGCGTCCGTGACGACTCTGGCAGGTAACCGGGAAGAATGTTTTCAAACCTGGTTTGCCATGCACTGATGGTGGCGGCGGTTTCAGGCATCCGGTTCAAATGGCTTCAGCGAGTCCTCGTCCTGATTATTGGTCAGCAATTCAACCGTTTGCTGCGCATTGTCCAGTGCAGCCTGGCATTGCCTGGTCAGTTCGATGCCGTGTTTGAAGCCGGAGAGTGATTCATCCAATGACAAATCGCCTGCTTCCAGGTTTACAATCAGTTTTTCAAGTTCAGCCAGTGTCGCTTCAAAGTCGGGACCGGGCTTGGTTTTTTTGCTCATAATCTGCGTTCCGGGTTTAGCGAAGCGACACTAACGTACCGCACCGGCAGGGTCAACTATCAATGTTTCACCCCGTGTTGTTGTTTGAGAATGAACTGCAATAACGGGTGTCCAGGCTGCCAGTTTAAACTGAGGCCATTTTCGGAAAGCCAGGATGAAAATTGTTCATTCAGGCACCAATCTCCTATCGCGACTATCTCGTTATCCAGTTTGCACAGCGGAATCGAGTCTCTCAACCAGGGTGGAATATCAGCCGCCTGGAACAGGTTTTTCAGGCTCTTGTGATGGCCGCCGTGGCTGATGACGGACGCTTCCGTGCTATTGCGTCCAGCAACCGAGACCTCACCATCCGGTAACACACCTGTAAAAGGTTCGCGCTGGCTTTCTGGCCGGTCCGTGCTTCGCAATACAAGCCGACCGGCGTCACCGCCGAGATCGAGTTCGCGTTGCTGTTTCGGCCATTTTACAGCCGGGCAGGGCAAAATGGCTTGTTCGGTATGCAGCCACAGCTTGTTTTTATAGCAACGCAGTATCCATCCATCCCAATGTATCGAGATGTTGTGATCGTTGCCGGTATGCTGGACCTGTTCGTAAAACGAATCCAGCTGGTAGGACGGGACGCCGGTGGCGTCTGATACCTTCATCCAGCGCCTGATGAGCAGTTTGAATAACTCAGCGTTGGCGCGGCACTGCACAGTGATATGTAGTACAAAGGGATGGGCCAGGTTGACCCCGAGGTATTCATCTGCAAGTTTTTCAAGTAAATGTCGTGCATCGGACATTGCTTCACGGGTTAACAACAGCCGCTGGCTGACCTCCGGCCAGCGTTGTTCCAATAAGGGAATCACTTCGTGGCGCATAAAATTACGGTCGTGATCCAGATGCTGGTTGGATGGGTCCTCTGTCCAGTCAATACCGTTGTGGTGTAAATAGTCTCTCAACGCACTGTTTTTAAACCGCAGCAGCGGTCTTTGCAAAAAACCGGGACCTAGCGGCCTGCTTTCAGGCATACCGGACAAACCATCGACACCGCTGCCACGCATCAGGTTCAACAACAGGGTTTCAGCCTGGTCATCAGCATGGTGGGCGGTCAGCAGGCTGTCCCCAGGCTTGAGCAAGCCCGAAATGGCTTCGTAGCGAAGGTGCCGCGCTTCTGCCTCCAGGCCTTTGCCCGAGCAGTTCTTCAGTTCGATCCTGAGGCAGGTCAATTCTATACCGTGCTGACGGCAAAAATTCTCACACTCCTGTTGCCAGTGATCGGCTTCGGGGTGAATGCCATGATTGACGTGCGCGGCCGAAATCGGCGCATCCAGTTGCAGGAAAATCTTGCTGAGAGCGTGCAGCAAGGCGGTGGAGTCAGCGCCGCCGCTGAAACCCACGATATAGGAGTTCACCACCGGAAAAGACTTCAGAGTTTGCAGCAAGTTCTCTGCAGAAAACACCAAGGCACGATTGCTCATTAGCCTGGATACCCGCTGGTTTATTCCTTGAATTCGCCGTAAGAGAGTAAACGCTGATAGCGCTCGTCCAGCAGGGCTTCCGTGGTCAATTGATCGAGTTCTTCAAGTTGTGCGGCCAGGCAGTCGCCAACCTGCCTGGCAACCTGCTCCGGCTCCTTATGGGCGCCGCCCAACGGTTCCGGAATCACCTCGTCAACCAGGCCCAGCTGCAGAAGCCGGTCGGACGTGATACCAAGAGCGGAAGCGGCATCTTCCGCCAGTGCGGCATCATTCCACAAAATCGATGCGCAGCCTTCCGGTGAAATCACCGAATAGGTGCTGTATTGCAGCATATTCACACGATCGCCCACACCGATGGCAAGTGCGCCACCGGACCCGCCTTCGCCGATCACGGTACAGATAACGGGCACGGGTAATCGGGACATATACTTGAGGTTGGTGGCAATCGCTTCGGATTGGCCACGCTCTTCGGCACCCACACCCGGATAGGCTCCCGGCGTATCGATGAACGTGATGACCGGAAGCCGGAAACGTTCAGCCATTTTCATCAGTCTCAAGGCTTTGCGGTAGCCTTCGGGCCGGGCCATGCCAAAATTTCTGAAGACCTTGGCCTTGGTGTCGCGGCCTTTCTGCTGGCCAATAACCATGATTGCCCGGCCACGGAAGCGTGCAAGGCCACCAACGATGGCATGATCGTTTGCGAAGGCGCGGTCACCGTGTAGCTCATGAAACTCGTCGAACAGGTAATCGATATAGTCCAGCGTGTAGGGGCGCAAGGGATGGCGGCTGAGTTGTGATATCTGCCAGGGTGTCAGGTCTTTGAAGATGCTGGTCAGCTTTTGCCGCATCTTGGATTGCAGACGCTGAATCTCCTCATCCAGGTTGATCGCATTGTCAGAGCCTACGTTCCGCAACTCGTCAATTTTTGCCTGTAGCTCAGCAATGGGCTGTTCGAAATCCAGGTAATTTGAGTTCATGGCAATCTGATTCCAGCAAAGAGTGCGAATTATAAACGCAACTGACAGTTTAGTTTAGCCCGGATATTTCGCAAGTCTGTGTGCCAGGCCGAAAACCATTGTAAATGTCCAGGATCAATTGCTGTCCGGCAATATCGCCCGGGCTTGCGGTATCAGTTCGCGGTTCCAGTGTCTGACTGCCCATTTCCATAAGTCATCCAGTGAAAGACTGCTCGGTGGGTGCTGGCCCAGAAAACGCAGGGCTTGCGTGACTGCAATTGCCGGTTCCTGGCTTTTCACCGGGTCTGTCCGGAGGCGTTTGCTCAATTTCTTACCATCTGTGGACAGCGCGACCGGCAGATGCAAATAGTCAGGAGAGTCAAACCCAAAGGCCTTTTGCAGACAGACCTGCCGGCTTGTGGAATCGAGCAGGTCGGCACCGCGTACGACCTGGGTGACACCCTGGAATTCGTCATCGATAACCACGGCCAGTTGATAGGCAAATAATCCGTCTGCCCGCCGGATTATAAAATCACCCGTCGTATCAGCAGGTGAGTCTGAAACAGGGCCTTGCAGTTGATCCTGAAACACACAAACGCCGGGCTCAACGCGCAAGCGGATCGCACGCGGCGCTTTCCCTCGGGGTATGCCGCTTCTGCACGTGCCGGTATACCTGCCGGATTCAGACAGATCCTTACGCGAACAGCCGCAATGGTAAGCCAGGCCTTTCTCCAGCAAGTGCTCGACGGCATCCTGATAGGCGTCAAACCTGCTGCTTTGAAATAGCACAGGGCCATCCGGAACCAGGCCAAACCTTTCAAGGTCATCGATAATGCGGCGGGCGCTACCCGCGACTTCCCTGGGTGGATCGATGTCTTCAATTCTGAGTAACCACGAGCCACCGGCGCTCCTGGCTTCGAGATAGCTGCCAACGGCTGCCACCAGGGAGCCGAAATGCAGATCTCCGGTTGGAGAGGGCGCGAATCGGCCGACCACGGGGACCGAAACCATAATACTACGACCGCTTATTGTCCGACGACCTGGGGCGCCTCATTGAGGAAATCACCGGTTACCAGCCTGACGCCGCATTGCCATAATACGGCCAGATCGGCGGCATCCCGGACTTCATCTGCAATAATCGTGATGTTTCGGGATTCAACAGCCCTGACGACCGCCCGGATGATTTCCTGGTTCGCAGTATTGGCTGATAAACCCTGTGCCAGGCCAGGGCGTAGTTTGACCATGCGGACAGGCAGGTGCTCAAGCAGTTGTACCGTGCGGCGATCATTGTCAAATTCCGAAAGCACAAAATCACAGCCCAATAGCTGCAGTTCATCAATGGTACGACGGGTCGGCTTAAGTTGGGATTCGGCAACTATTGCCGAAATCTGCAAGATTAATTGTGAGCCTTCAACCTCGGTTTCTTTCAACATGCGCTGGAACCAGTTAGGGAAACTGAAATCGAGTATTGAGTTTGTGCTCAGGCTGATGATATGCCTGTCGCCGGTTCCGGCAATGGCCAGCATCAGTTGGGGGATGACGTGACGGTCTATCGCACTGCCAAGATCGTTGCGCTCTGCAGCCAGCATAAACTCGCTTGCTTGCGTGTCTCCATGTTCCTCGCGCATAAACGTGCGGTTCTCAAACAACCCCTCGTTTTCACCTTCAAGGTCGACAATGGATTGTTGAACGGTATAAAAATCGTGATTGTTCAGGGCATAGCGGATACGCTCTACCCAATCCCGTTCGGATTCACCACTGTGAACCGCGGTCAGGGCAGGCTTAAACCTGACCAGTGTATTGCCCGATTGTGCTGCCTGTTTGAATGCGGTTTTCGCCTGCGCCATGACTTCCATGGCATCACGGGTGAGCGGGCCGAGTGTGGTCATGCCAATGCTGCAGGAGGCCGTTTTGGTCAGTTCACCCAGGTCAATAATATGATTGGCGTAATTTTCCAGTATCCTGTCACCCGGTCCCTGCAGGGATGACGAATCATCACGCTTGATCAAAACGGCAAAACCGTGATCGCTGAAACGTGCAGGTATATCGTTTTCGCCTATACAGGCGCTGATGACATTGGCCAGGTCCATGATGTAGGTATCGATACCATCCATCCCCAGGTCCTGTTGCAATTCCGATATACCGTCTGTTTCGATATACATGACGGCAGTTCTGTGGTCAGCGGCCTTGCCTTCTTGGATCAGTTCGGACAGCCTGGTTGTGAATGTCTTACGGTTGATCATTTGCGTCAGTTGATCAATTCTGCGCAGGCGGTCCAACTCCTCGTGGAGTATGTGGTTGGCATCCTGCTGGCGCACCATCATCTGGATACACTGCTCGCCATTGAACCTCGCTGATGAGAATGTCAACTCTGCTTTCAGGTGCTTGTTTCCCAACGTGTTGATGGTGACAACCAGTGTCTCTTCAGGAAAAATTGCCTGGTTCAGATCGCGTAGAATTTGCTTCAGGTCGACATCCTCTTCGGGTGTCATTAATTCAAGTAAGGATAGTCCCTCTATTTCATCCAGCGTATTTACCTGTAACAGGTCAAGATAGGCGCGGTTGGCATAAACATGCAGACCCTCATGGATATACGCGATGGAGTCGCGTGCGCTGTCCAGCAGAAGATTATAGCGGTGTTGTAACTCTTCCTGTTTTTGTAAAAGCTCGTCGTATTCCCGAATGGTTTTTCCACCGGACAAATGATGTTTGACGACATGCATCAACTGGTCGTTTTCTTCCGCGTTGATGATCAACAAAGGGTGCGTAGCTATTGCAGCTACAATGTTGGCCGTGTCTTTTGGTTTGGCCTGCATAACCACCGGTGTTGAATATTGCTCGGCTGTCTGCAGCACCTGGCTGATATTCATGCTTGCCGGCAAGTTACTGCCTATAAGTGCCAGAAAGGGAGATTTTTCAGTCAGAACGGCTTCCAGTTCATCCATGCCGTTGGCATTTACGACCCTGACGGCCACACCTGAATTGCGTAAAAAGCTGTTGATGACCTGGGCGTGATCGGGCGAACCGTCAATTACCAGCAAGTAAGCGCTATGCATGGTAACGGTTCTCCAGTCCTCGATCCTTGAGGATTTTATAAGTCATTGGCGACCCTGGTAATAATGATAATTGCAATTTTCGTCCAGTTTCCTATGTGCACCGACACCTGGTGAATAGTGGTTATTGTCGAATGCCTGATTGGTGTAATTATGCCGTATATTCGCCAGGTATTGTAGAAACTGTAACCACTTAACACAAACTGGATTGTCCGCAGGTATCATTCGGCACTGATTCGGGATATGTCTTCAGTCAAATTCTATCGCCGCTATCGAGTACGCGTTATCATTGCGAATCTGCAACGGCCTGACCGTGTAGATTTCGCAAAACCTGTTTCGGAGAAAACAATGGCGACATACAGTACCAGTGAATTCAAGAGTGGTCTTAAAATTATAATCAATGGTGACCCTCACAATATCGTGGAGAACGAATTTGTAAAACCCGGTAAGGGGCAGGCATTCAGCCGGGTCAGGGTGCGTAACCTCCTGACCGGGCGCGTAGTTGAAAAAACATTCAAGTCAGGTGAGACGGTTGAGGCTGCCGATGTGTTTGAAACCGATGCACAGTACCTTTACAACGATGGTGAGTTCTGGCATTTCATGCATCGCGAATCCTATGAGCAATATGCCGTCGACAAGGAAAGGGTTGGTGACGCCGTATTGTGGCTGAAAGAAGAGGATATTTGTGTGGTGACCTTGTTTAATGGTCAGCCTATCACCGTCACGCCACCAAATTTTGTGGAGATGGAAATCATCGAAACCGATCCGGGTATGCGTGGTGACACATCAGGAGGTGGCGGTAAACCCGCCAAGCTCGCCACCGGTGCGACGGTACGGGTACCCCTGTTTATTCAGGAAGGCGAGGTGATTAAGATCGACACCCGGACTGGAGAATACGTGTCCCGAGTGAAAGGCTGATAGCCGGTGGACACGGTTTTAATTCTACCCCGCCTGCTGGTGCCGGTACGTCCCCGCCTGGAGGTGCTTGAGCAGATGGCGGTCGTTGTTGAAGGTGAGCGCATAAGTGCTGTCCTGCCGCGTTCAGAGGCGCTGGTGAAATACGTGGATGCGACACGTATCGAGTTGCCTGAACATGTTCTGCTGCCGGGCTTCATTAATATGCATACCCATTCTGCCATGTCTCTTTTGCGGGGCTACGCGGACGACCTTAACCTCCAGGTATGGCTTAACGACCACATCTGGCCTGTCGAAAAGGCTTTTCTTGGCCCCGGATTCGTCCACGACGGAGCACGCCTGGCCATCGCTGAAATGTTGCGTGGCGGTACAACCTTATTCAACGATCTATATTTTTTTCCCGAGGTGACTGCTGCGGCTGCCGTTGAAACGGGCATGCGCGCCTGTATCGGCCTGCCAGTGATTGACGTACCTACCGTCTGGGCTGCCAATGAAAACGCGTATATCGAAAAGGGGCTTGAGGTCAGTGCCAGTTGGAAAAGTGAACCCTTGATTACCACTGCATTTGCGCCACATGCACCGTACTCCGTAGGTGATGCCGCGTTGGGCAGGATAGTTGAGCTTTCTGAAAGTCGCGATATGCGTATCCACATGCATGTGCTTGAATCAGGCTGGGAGATATCTGAATCCCTGCAACACCATGGCAAGCCGACACTGGAGCGGCTGGATGATATCGGCTTACTGAATGAGCGTTTGCTGGCCGTTCATATGACCCAGTTAAACGGGACCGACCTGGAAGCACTGGCCAGGACCGCTGTGAACGTGATCCATTGCCCGGAATCCAACCTCAAGCTTGGCAATGGTATTTGCCCGGTAGCGCGTCTGCTTGAACACGGGGTCAACCTGGCGCTTGGAACCGATGGCGCTGCGAGTAACAATAACCTCGATTTGCTGGCCGAGTCCCGCACCGCGGCACTGCTGGCAAAGGGATACGCGGCGGACCCTTGTGTATTGAATGCATTCCAGGCGCTGGAAATGCTGACAATCAATGCCGCCAGGGCGTTGGGCATGGAACAGCGGCTTGGCAGCGTGGAAGCGGGGAAACTGGCTGATCTTTGTGCTGTAAGGCTGGATTCATTACAGACTACACCGATGTATGATGTCGTTTCGCACCTGGTTTACGCTGCATCCAGTCAGCAGGTATCCCATGTGTGGGTGGGTGGAAGAATGTTAATGCAGGATAAGCAATTCCTGTACATGGACACAGGCGATATTATGGATCGTGCAAATTACTGGGCAACACGAATTGCCAGCGAAACCAGGGCGACACGCTCCAGGGAGTACAAGTTTCATGATTGATATGACCGGCAACGTTGATCCGGCGGAACAGCAGAAGTTTGATCGGATTGCAGCCTCGTGGTGGGACCCCGATGGAGAATCACGGCCGTTACACGATTTGAATCCAGCGCGACTGGCCTATATTGCCGAAAGGGCCGATCTCAAGGGTGCAAAGGTCGTGGATGTAGGCTGCGGCGGTGGAATTCTATCGGAATCCATGGCGGCGCAAGGGGCGGTTGTAACGGGTATTGATATTGCGGCCAAGGCCCTGGCGGTTGCGAAACTGCATTTGCATGAATCGGGACACCAGGTCGATTACCAGCAAATCACGGCTGAATCGTGGGCGCAACAGAACCCCTCCAGCGCTACGCTCGTAACCTGCATGGAAATGCTTGAACACGTACCGGATCCGGCATCGGTGGTTGCGGCCTGTGCGAACATGCTGGTCACGGGCGGGCACTTGTTCATGAGCACGCTTAACAGGAATGCCATGTCCTTTGCTGTCGCAATAGTTGGTGGCGAGCACATAACACGCATCATTCCGAAAGGTACACATCAATATGACCGCTTCATCAAGCCTTCTGAGTTATGCCAGTGGCTGCGAGCATCCGGTATGCGGGTCGAAGAAATTACGGGGATTCACTATAACCCTCTTGAGCGTACCGCCCGTACCGGTGGTCACGTCAATGTTAACTATCTCATCCACGCAATCAAGACATGACACTAGCGATCAGCGCGGTTTTATTTGACCTGGATGGCACTTTGCTGGATTCAGCGCCGGATCTGATCGCAAGCCTGAACCACCTTCGTGCCGGTCTCGGTCTCTCAGCCCTGCCGGTCGATGACCTGCGGCATTTCGCATCTCGTGGTGCAATCGGTTTGATCAAGGCGGGTATGCCGCCCTGTGACGATGAAACACTCACCACGTGGCGGGAGGACTTCCTTGGCCATTACCGGGAAAACAGTATCGTACATTCCCGGCCATTCGATGGTGTCGAGTTGCTGTTGGAGGAGTTGCAGGAGAGGAAGATTCCCTGGGGCATTGTGACCAACAAGATGGAGTTCCTGAGTGTTCCGATCCTTGAGAAAATGGGTTGGATTTCATCCGTATCAGCGTTGGTCTGCGGTGAGACCATCACCGGCAGCAGGCCCGACCCCGAACCCGTACTTGAAGCGTGCAGAAAAGTCGGTGTCGCACCCGAAAACGCACTGTTGGTGGGTGATGACCTGCGCGATGTGGAGGCGGGAAAACGCGCCGGTTGCCACACGGCTTTCGCACTCTATGGCTATTCCGACAAGGAAAGCAGGTTCGCGATTACAGAGTCCACGACAGTCATTGAGTCACCTCGGGATGTACTGGCCATATTGGAAGCTTCCGGAGCGGCCTGATGGCTGATGGCCCTAGTGCAGATTTTGATCATTGTCGCGAACTGGCATTAATTCCCGGTAGTCTTTTCGAGTTTACCAGCCGTTTTTTGCCTGCTGACAAACTGGAACCATTGCTAGCGGTATACGCACTCACGCGGGCTGTCAGCACGATCCCAATAGGCCCTGCAGATGACGCGGTCAAAATGGCCAAGCTCATGTGGTGGGGCGAGGAAATTGTTGCGGACCCGGGTTCGTCTTCGCGCCATCCGGTATTGCGTGCCCTGTGGAGTTCAGGTGCAAGAGAGTGTCTGGATAACGTCCTTTTGCTGCGATTGGTCGGTGATGCATTGTCGCAGATCGATCGCGTTCCGGACAGCGATGAAAAAGCCATGTTTGAGCGACTGGCGCGACTCGGCGCCACTGAGGTTCAAATTGAACTGGCCGTGGATGGTGCAGAGATAGACAGTCAAAGCCTGGATTTTCTCGGTGCTGCCACCCGTTCGTTCCGCTATATTTCGGGCTTTACCGCAAACCGCACGACAGGTGTTGACCTCCTGCCGCTGAACCTGTTGGCAAAATACAATGTTACTGCAGCGCAACTGGAGCAGGGGTTACACGCGGCGGATCTCGTACAGATAGTGGCCCATTTGGCCGAATGTACACTGGACTGGTTTTCGAAAGGTATGTCGGGTTTGAAAATACACCCTGGTCCCTCTGCAGGTAGACACCTGCAACTGCGTTGGGCGATGGAGAAAAGGAGCCTGCATGCACTCAGGCAGAGTACGCAGGCGAAACTTCAGACGGGTAAAGGCTTCGGGCCTGCCGATGCCTGGTTTGCCTGGCGGTTCCTTCGGAAACTGGCGCGAGCGGGATAAGCCAGGCAGGATAAAGGCCGGGTTCAGGCAAAGGCCAAACAGGAAATTGATCTTATGTATACATGTTCAGGTGGATGTCATTGCGGGCGGGTAAAGTTTTCGATCGAAATCCCGGAAAAAGTACTCGTCCACCGCTGTAACTGTTCAATTTGCCGGAAATCCGGCTACCTGCACCTGATTGTGAACGCGGACCGCTTTGAGCTGCTCGAAGGTGAACCCAGCCTGGTTGAGTATCGCTTTCACACCGGTGTCGCACGTCATCTTTTCTGCGCTACCTGCGGGATAAAATCGTTTTACGTACCGCGTTCACACCCCGATTCGTTCAGCGTTAACCTGAATTGCATTGATCTGCCCGATGAAATTGAAGTGAGCATCGAAGAATTCAATGGCCGCAATTGGAGCGAGAGCCGTGCGCAGTTCCCGGAAATTTAGGCCATCTCCCGTGTACTGATGGAATGGTTTAATCTGAACTTTTATCTGTTATGAAATCGGGGCCTTTACCCGCGGTTTTTTCATAAACTCCTTTTTCAACCTTTCTGAACTGCGTAAACCCATGTTTTTCAATGTTTTCATTCGACAATGACGGTTTGGAGCGTGCCAGGTTTGGGCTGGAGATTTTTCGGTGCACGGGGTTGTGACACTGGGGACAGAATTTGAGTGGTTCATCGGATATCTTCTGCATCACATCAAAGGTGGTTTTACAGTGATCACAGCAGTCCTGACCGACGGCCTGGTATTCATAGATTGGCATTTATTTCACCACGGATATTGTCCTGCACAAGAATCAGCCTAATAGCGGACGGCGTCAACCGCAACCTTAATCCGACTGGTGAAATGTTCGGTCTAATCATCAATGTTGCCGGGTCTTCTGTATCACGACAACGCACAAATCGTTAGAATCGTATTCTTTTCACAGGTTGCAAACATGGGTCTTTCTGGAAAAACAGTTCTGATTACAGGTGCTGCGGGTGGGCTTGGCAGTGCAATTGCCCTGCAGTGCGCAGAGCTTGGTGCAGGCCTGGTTTTATTGGACAAAAACCGTCGTGGCCTGGGTGAGTTGAGTGACAGGATAACTGACCAGGGGTTACCGCCACCGGGCTTGTACCCATTGAACCTCGCCGCGACGGGTGTCGATGAATTCGGTGGCCTTGTCGAGACCATAGCCTTGGAATTTCAAGGACTGGATGCCCTGATCCATTGCGCGCTCGACTTTGACGGTTTGCAACCGTTGGACCACGTCCAGCCACAGGATTGGTTGCAATCGATGCAAGTGAATGTCAATGCGCCGTGGTTGCTGAGTTGCGCGGTATTGCCCTTATTGAAAAAGTCGGAAAATGGCCATTTGTTTTTTATGCTGGACGATCTTGAGGCGGTCACGGACGCTTACTGGGGTGCCTACGGCACGGCCAAAGCGGCGCTGACCGGACTGGTGAGGCAGTTCAATGCAACGCTGAGCCACACCTCTGTTTGTGTACGTGGAATCATACCTGGCCCGATGCGAACCGGGTTCAGGGCAAAGGTCTACCATGCAGAAAACCCGCTGGAGCAACCCGATCCTGCAGTGGCTGCCCGTAAGATTGTCGCCATGCTGACCGGCAATATTTCAGATGAAGGTCTGATCGTGAGCCTGTCTGAATAATAATAGGGTTGTCAGCTTTTCTCGTTCGCGCTCAAGGCTGCCTCATATCCAATCATGGCTTGCTTGGTGTTGGTACCCCAGCGATAACCGCCCAGGGTTCCGAGGCTGTTGATGACACGATGGCAGGGTATAAGCCATGAAACGGGGTTGCGCCCGATGGCCGAACCGGTTGCACGACTGGCGCCGGTATGACCGGAAAATGCGGCTAGCTGCCCGTAGGTACAATGTGTGCCGGTGGGCAGATTAAGCAATGCTTCCCATACGCAGAGTTGAAACGGGCTGCCCCTGAGCCAGACTTTCAGTTGTTTGTGTTCTTCTTCATTGAATATTTCAGCCAATTTTTTATTCGCCTCAATACTGTTTTCTGACAGGTCTGCGTCCGGCCACTGCTGGATAAAATGCTCCCAGGTGTATTGTTTACCTTCCTCGTGACAAAACCCCAGGAAACACACCCCCCTGTCTGTCCAGGCAAGCAGCGCCTCACCAAAAGGTGTAATTCCATAACCATGGCTGACCTTTACCCCCTGTCCTTTACGTTTGGCTTCGCCCGGGGTCATCGCCTGCGTGGTTATCAACAGATCGTGCAGCCTGCCGGGGCCCGACAAACCGCTGGAAAGGGCTGAGTCAAGCACCGTCTGGCCCTGTCTCAAGCGCTCCATGGCCTGTGCTTTCGTCAGGTATTTCAAAAACTGTTTGGGTGATACACCAGCCCACTCCTGGAACAGGCGTTGCAGGTAGTGGGGGCTGAGGCCAAACTGGCTTGCAAGTTCGTCCAGACCCGGCTGGTTCTGTTGGTTCTGACAAAGCCAATGCAAGGCTTCGGAAATTATTTGATAATGATGCTGGGAATTCATGTGGATATTGTAGAAGTTTCATTGCCAATAACCACCCGATTCTTGTTATGTTGACCGATGAACCTCGAGGGCCACTTTGTTGTGAAAAACAGGGTGGGCTCAAGTGCCTTATTGACCACAGCGGGTGAAAATTATGTCAGATGACCTTTTCCTAAGAATCGTTTCCCGGGAAATCCCGGCGGATATCGTGTATGAAAACGATGATGTTCTAGCATTCAGGGATTTGAATCCACAAGCGCCATTACATGTGCTGATCATCCCGAAAAGACGTATCCCAACCATCAATGACATGCAGGTGCATGATACTGATTTATTTGGAAAGTTGTTTCTTGCTGCGCGGGAAATAGCGGTAGAGCAGGGGGTCGCCGAAGACGGCTACCGGGTGGTGATGAACTGTAATTCAGCAGCAGGACAAACGGTTTTTCATGTTCATCTGCATTTGCTGGGTGGAAGGGTATTTAGCTGGCCGCCAGGCTGACCGCAGATACTTCAACTGCCGGTCCGGCTCTCTTGGGAGTTGAGGGGGTTTCAAATATTTTGGATGAACGGAAACTTTGAGGGGGACTCTCGCTTTTTGCAGGTGAACAGACAGGACACCTGCACATATGGTCTGCTAATCACTTAATTGGACGTTTTAACCAAAAAGGGTGCCCCTGCAAAATTTGCAGGGGCAAATGTTCTCGTTGGTAAAGCGTCTATCCTTTGGAAGTTGCGAAAATATAATTTTCACAAAATCCGTTTTCATTCAATTACTTCTCAGCTGGTTCTTCCCTACGTGCTTTTTTAGCATAACCAGTCCGTGATTCATTTGCCGCAAACTGGCACAAACCAGTGTCGCCCATGACTTGGATATTGTCGAAGGTAACGACTTCAGTGTAGTTTAGAGTCAAGTACAGAAATTGTCGCTGTTTGCAATCCCAAAGTAATCTCCATTTCAAGCCCGTGTCATTTGAAGGTAAAGTAATAAACACGCTTTCGATACCAGTTCCGCCACCGGCGATCTGGATACCAGTTCCGCCACCGGCTATTTCAATACCAGTTCCGCCACCGGCTATTTCGATACCAGTGCCGCCACCGGTTATCTGGATACCTGTACCACCACCAGTTACCTCGATACCAGTTCCGCCACCGGCTATTTCGATACCAGTTCCACCACCGGTAATCTGGATACCAGTGCCGCCACCGGCTATTTCGATACCAGTTCCGCCACCGGCTATTTCGATACCAGTTCCGCCACCGGTGATCTGGATACCAGTACCGCCACCGGTTATCTCGATACCAGTGCCACCACCGGCTATTTCGATACCAGTTCCGCCACCGGCGATCTGGATACCAGTTCCACCACCGGTGATCTGGATACCAGTTCCGCCACCGGCTATTTCGATACCAGTTCCACCACCAGCTATTTCGATACCAGTTCCGCCACCGGTGATCTGGATACCAGTTCCGCCACCGGCGATCTCGATACCAGTTCCGCCACCAGCTATTTCGATACCAGTGCCGCCACCGGCTATTTCGATACCAGTTCCGCCACCGGCGATCTGGATACCAGTTCCGCCACCGGCGATCTGGATACCAGTTCCGCCACCGGCGATCTGGATACCAGTTCCGCCACCGGCTATTTCGATACCAGTTCCGCCACCGGCGATCTGGATACCAGTTCCGCCACCGGCTATTTCGATACCAGTTCCGCCACCGGCGATCTGGATACCAGTGCCGCCACCGGCTATTTCGATACCAGTTCCGCCACCGGCGATTTCTACACCTGCGGAACTTTGGTTTATAGAAATTTCAAATAGAGAGACCTGGGTAAATGATCCGGTTTGAGATCCTTTACCGACAAAGGTATTTCCATCAATGGTCCACATTACCGAAACTTGACCTTGATCAACGGCTATTTGCATAAAGCCTTCAGGTCGAAATTCAGACGCGCTAACTTGTGAAGAAAACGCTAACGCTGCTAACGAGCAAGCTAGAAATCCTTTACGAATTCCTGTGCCAGACTTTTCAATCCCTGTACCGGATTTTTCGATTC
Organism: uncultured Gammaproteobacteria bacterium; assembly: GCA_963704855.1. Classification (GTDB taxonomy): domain Bacteria; phylum Pseudomonadota; class Gammaproteobacteria; order Xanthomonadales; family SZUA-36; genus SZUA-36. Next base: position 473,570 of record CAVPHY010000002.1, on the reverse strand, counting down.
CTGTGCCAGATTTTTCAATCCCTGTGCCAGATTTTTCGATGCCTGTGCCAGATTTTTCAATCCCTGTGCCGCTTTTTTCTATGGTCCAACGAGACATTTTTAGCTCCTTCTTCATCTGAGTTATGGCCGCCCCATTGGTACCAACCGATACCGACAGTGAGCTGACCGGGCTGTTTATTTGAATCCTCGAAATTTTCGAGTAACGCTTCCCCTTCTTTAATTTGTTTCTGAAGCAATAATCGTGCTTCTCTTCTAAACTCTTTATAACGTTTAGGAGGGAGACGGTATGTCCATCTGCCCTGCTGAGGGACTCGCGAATCAACATCCGACTCCATGTTGTGGATTGCCGCACTGAGCACTCTTGATGACTCAATGAATGCAATATCAGTCATATTCGCGCGATCATTCGTAATAGGTGAGTAAAACATGGAAAGAAACTCTACTTGCTCGATCCCATCAGAAATTGTCCTAATGTTTCCGGAAGCCAAAAGCTTGTCCAGTACAGTTTTCGTTGTTATGTTTCTGCCAATAGATCGCAGCACTAGACCTTGAAATGTGCGTCCCCGTCCTTCAATGGGCAAAATTAAAGGCTTCTTCGATTTCAGGATCCGTAAAGAATGGATCAGTTGCCCACATGTCAAGCAGAGCGTTTTCAGCGCAGATATTTTTTGGTTCCAATGTAATGTCAAAATCTTGATTCATTACTGCGGAGACAACCCTCGTATCCAGTCCAGTTAAAAGCGCTAAAGCGCTCATTGTAGGTTTTGAGTCGGTTTCACTGATTTTCTTTTCTGCTTCTTCTACATACAAAGTTTTCAGGATTTCAACTAGTGCAGGAAATGAAACAGTACCCACCATTAGCCTTACGATGCGGCGTAAGACCAAACCAACCGCGGTGGTAATCGACGCAGAAGCACCAAGGTTTGAACCATCATTCATTTGTAAATTACTCGCCACTAAGTTTTCCCACTACTGCCCAGGTGCTACCTAAATGACTTCCATATCATCAATAAAAGCAACGCACTGTCCCCGTCTCATACGGAAACCTGCATGATTGTCAACTGTATTTTCTGACAGGGGCAATCACCCACTGCATAGGATAGTATTTTATTCAATGGGTTGCACGTACTAATTGACATATTTCCTTCCAGTCAAAACCCATGCTGGCATGGATTTTCACTTGCCGGTCCATGCAACTGAAGACAACCGGGTGCCCACACTCCTTGTGGGCACCGGGTCACAGAGCGAAAAGGACGCACCTTCTCGAAAATCGGACATTCCTTGTCCCTGGTAATGAACCTTTCGATTCACACACGGATCCTTCCGTGTCCTTGCAGATATGCGGGTCCTTGCATATCTCTTAATCACTTCCTTGTTACATCAGAGGCACTTCCTGCACCACTTACTATCCTTGTTGCGCTTCTGGCACTTCCTGCACCAGTTTCTATCCTTGTTGCGCTTCTGGCACTTCCTGCACCAGTTTCTATCCTTGGTACGTTTCTGGCACTTCCTGCACCAGTTGCTATCCTTGGTACGTTTCTGGCACTTCCTGCACCAGTTTCTATCCTTGTTGCGTTTCTGGCACTTCCTGCACCAGTTCTATCCTTGTTGCGCTTCTGGCGCTTCCTGCACCAGTTACTTTTCTTGTTCTTTCGCCTCTGGCCTTTTGATAAACAGGCCGCTTATTAGCTTGCCAGGTGCCCGATTTTTGCCGTCTTCTACAAGATTCTTGTCTCTTGAAGTGAGCTACCGAGAGCGCCCAAAACAAATTTATCAAATATAGACATCGCTGTCTATAGACATTTATGCATATAGCCAAAAAAGAATTTAGACTTTTTTGTAAATAGACACTTGTGTATTTAGCCAAAGTTGGCTATAGTGTGCCCATCAAAGGACGAAACAGGCAAGGATGACCATAGTTTCGTTAGCAGAGGGACCTGCGAAAGCACAAGGAAGTGTTGGACTTTGAGAAGCAAGGAAGCATTGGCGGGTGGCGACAGATCCGCAAAGCGGTTCGGATATCAAGGAAGATAACCCGAGCCGCTTTTTTTATGTTCAGGACAAGGTGAGACCAGGAACTGGTCGAGAGGGTGCCCTGGGGTATGAACGGTATGCCGCGGGCGCAGGAACTGAAGCATGATTTGCCTGAGCCATTCACGACATGGATGTTTGAGGAGTAAGGAGAGGTAAGGGGGTGTGCCCGGGAACCGGACGAGAAGTCGGCCTGGGCCACCGGTTCCACTCCGCTCGCCTCGCCGGGCTGGATCAACAGAGCAGTGCTGTTAAAATCGTCAAACCCGGTGCGGTCTTTTCGTAAAACCCTAAGCCAGCATGGTCACTGCCAAATGATGCCTAGAAGTCTGCCCGCCCAGGCACGCGGGGGTAGGGGATAACGTCGCGAATGTTGGACATTCCTGTTATATAAGTAATCAGGCGTTCAAAACCCAGCCCGAAACCGGCATGCGGTACCGTCCCGTAACGCCGTAAATCGACATACCAACTGTAGGTTTCCGCATCCATGCCCTGCGCTTTCATTCTTTGCTGCAATACATCCAGACGTTCCTCGCGCTGTGAACCTCCGATGATTTCGCCAATCCCGGGGGCCAACACATCCATGGCGGCAACGGTTTTGCCGTCATCGCTCAGTCGCATATAGAATGCCTTGATCTCCGTCGGGTAGTTCTTGACAACAACCGGAGCGTTAAAATGCTTTTCGGTCAGGTAACGTTCGTGTTCGGTCTGCAGATCCAGTCCCCATTCCGCTTTATACTCAAACTTCTGGCCGGAGTTTTTGAGAATATCGATAGCGTCCGCGTAGTCCACACGGACAAACGGTGCTTCAATAAGTGTCTTCAGTCGCTCCACTGCTGTCGGTTCTATGCGTTGCGCGAAGAACGCCATATCTTCCGGGCATTCATCCAGAACCGCTTTGAAAACATATTTAAGAAAATTTTCAGCGAGGTCCGCCAGGTCGTCCAGGTCAGCAAAAGCGATTTCAGGCTCTATCATCCAGAATTCGGCCAGGTGCCGTGAGGTATTGGAATTCTCTGCGCGGAATGTCGGCCCGAAGGTGTATACATTTGATAATGCCAGGCAGTAGCCTTCAACATTCAGTTGGCCGGAAACCGTGAGGAAGGTTTCCCGCCCGAAAAAATCCTGTTCAAAATCGATGTCACCTTTCTCATCGCGTGGCAGGTTGGCCAGGTCCAGCGTGCTGACGCGGAACATGTCTCCGGCGCCCTCGGCGTCTGAGGCCGTAATAATGGGTGTGTTGATCCAGAAAAAACCATTCTCATGAAAATAGCGGTGGATTGCCTGCGCAGCAACATGCCGGACACGTGTAATTGCGCCGAAGGTGTTGGTGCGTGGTCGCAGGTGCGCCACCTCGCGTAAAAACTCAAAACTGTGCTGTTTGGGCTGGATAGGGTAGGTGTCAGGGTCTTCGACCCATCCTGCAACCACCACGCTTGCGGCCTGAATTTCAAACTTTTGACCCCGGCCCTGTGATTCAACCAATTCACCGGAACATATGACGGCACAACCGCTGGTGAGTTTTTGCACATCCTCGCTATAATTGGAAAGGTCTGTGGGCGCAACAACCTGGATGGAATCAAAACATGATCCGTCATTGACGGTAATGAAAGAGAAACCGGCCTTGGAATCCCTGCGGGTGCGAACCCAACCCTGTACAATCACCCTTGATCCGGTCGGGACTTTTCCGCTAAGCGCCTTTTTTATGCTAACCGCTGACATGATATTATGGTTGATCTCTGATTAAGTGGCCCAAGATAATAAATCACCCGGCGCGGTGCGCACAGACTTTATTGAGCGCTGAGCTAAATTTTTCGATGATGGTACAAAATATATGAGCATTCAGTTAACAGACAATGCAGCACAACGTGTGAAGCAGTTTATTGAAAAAGAGCATGGCGTGGCATTGCGCCTGGGCGTCAGAAAGACAGGCTGTTCCGGTTGGGCCTATGCGGTGAGCATCGCTTCGGGTTTCGATGCCAACGACCAGGTTTTCGAGGACAAGGGTGTCAAAATCGTTGTCGATCAGGAGAGTTTGCCTTATTTGCAGGGCTCCAGGGTTGATTTCACCCAGAGTGGCCTGAACCGGACATTTCAATTTGAGAACCCCAACGCAACGGAAGCGTGCGGTTGTGGAGAAAGCTTTACAATTTCCTGACCGTGGATGAAAACCCATTGGGGTGCTGCCGTTTACACAACAAGCCTTGCCAGTCTTAATCGCACACTGATATAATCCGTCGGCTCTGTCACAGGCAGAGAAATTATCCTTGCTTCACGCACCCAATGGTTGGGTTGACGGAGGCTTTGAAAGTCCCGGTTCATTTGTTTTTCAAATGTTGCGGGGCCTTAAAACCCACAGGGAGTTAAAAATGCGTCACTATGAAATCTGTTTCCTGGTTCATCCGGACCAGAGCGAACAGGTTCCGGCCATGCTGGAACGCTATCGCCATATGATCGAAGAAAAGAACGGCAGTATTCATCGTCTCGAAGACTGGGGCCGCCGGCAGTTGGCTTATCCTATTGCCAAGCTGCACAAGGCTCATTATGTATTAATGAACATTGAGTGCGACAACGATACCCTTGCCGAACTGGAAGCGGCCTTCAAATTCAATGATGCCGTATTGCGTCACCTTACGATTCGCCGGCAAAGCGCTATTGTTGAGCAGTCTGAAATGCTCAAAGCGAAAGAGGAAAAAGATCGTTCAAGCCGTGATCACAGCGACCGTCGCCGGGCTTCCTTCGACAAAGATTCCGATGATGACAGATGACGATGATGACGATGACGATGACGATGATGACTCCGATGAGGATGATTCTGATCTGGAAGATGTTGCGGAAACCCGTACAGCATCAAGATCATCAGGTGACAAGGGCAGCAAAACAGAGGCGGGAGAATAATCATGGCACGTCAACAGTTTCGTCGCAGAAAATTTTGCCGTTTTACGGCTGACGGTGTAACCGAGATCGATTACAAGGATATCGGTACTTTGAAACAGTATGTTGGTGAGTCCGGCAAGATTGTACCCAGTCGCATAACGGGTACCAAGGCCAAATATCAACGCCAGTTGGCAACAGCGGTAAAGCGGGCGCGTTTCCTGTCTTTGCTTCCGTACACCGACAACCAGTAGGAATCAGGGAGAACTAACATGGATCTTATCCTGCTTGAAAAAGTACAAAACCTGGGTGACCTGGGTGACCTGGTAAAGGTAAAAGCCGGTTATGGCCGCAATTACCTGGTGCCCCAGGGCAAGGCTGCACTTGCCAACAAGGAAAACATGGCCCGCTTCGAAGCCCGCAGGGCGGAATTGGAAGCAGCAGCCAAAGACAAGCTTGGCCAGGCGAAGGCGCGTCAGTCCGGCCTGGTTGACGTGGTCGTTGAAGTTTCTGCCAATGCGAGTGATGAAGGCAACCTGTATGGTTCCATCGGTCCACGTGAAATCGCAAGACGCAGTTTCAGCGCTTGGTCACGAAATCAATAAAAGCGAAGTCATCATGGGCGAAGGCCCGATCAGAACGGTTGGTGAGTTTGACGTCCACGTGCAATTGCACACAGACGTTGAGGTCATCATCAAGGTGATCGTAAATCCGGAATAAGTTACACCGGATAGCCGTGGCGGATAGTCACGGCAGTGATGCTCTGATATGCTGAACTGCGAATCGTCAACGGATGGTTCGCAGTTTTTTTTTGTTCCCTCAAATTGATAAGACCCGCAAATGGCTACACCCAAACTGGCAATCGTTGAATCTCCAAAAGTACCACCTCATTCATTGGAAGCGGAACAATCCGTGCTTGGTGGGCTGATGTTGAGTTCGAGTGCCTGGGACCAGGTTGCGGACAAGATAACCGAAGCGGATTTCTATCGCGAGGATCACCGCTTGATTTTTCGGGCCATTAATGACTTGCATGAATCAAGCCGGCCCTGTGACGCGGTGACGGTCTGCGAGTGGTTTGAATCGCATGGCAAAGCCGACCAGGTGGATGGCGGTAACTACATTTCCCAGCTCGCCAACAATACGCCCAGCGCGGCCAATGTTGGTGCGTATGCAGATATCGTGCGGGAAAAGAGCATACTGCGGAACCTCATCGATGTTGGCGCAAAGATCACCACCAGCGCATTTTCCTCGGATGGCAGGGAAAGCAAGACCTTGCTTGAAGAAGCAGAACGGCTTGTCTTTGCGATCGCGGACAGGGGCAGCCGTGGCGGTTCGGGCTTTGTGTCTGTACAGGACAGCCTCAAGGAAGCGATGGCAAAAATTGAGGAACTGAACGCCTTTGAAGGTGATATCACCGGCATCCCGACCGGTTACCTTGATTTTGATAAGCTGACAGCCGGTCTGCAGCCTTCTGACCTGATCATTGTTGCCGGCCGGCCGGCCATGGGCAAAACCACCTTTGCGATGAATATTGCCGAAAATGCGGCTATCAAGCACGGAAAATCGGTGGCTGTTTTCAGTATGGAAATGGCTTCACTACAACTGGTCATGCGTATGTTTTCATCCGTGGGCCAGATTGATCAGAACCGCATCCGCACCGGTACGCTCGAGGATATGGACTGGCCCAAATTGACATCGGCCATGAACCTGCTCCACAAGAGTAAGATATTTATCGACGATACGCCGGCCCTGTCACCCGCGGAACTACGTGCGAGGGCGCGCAGGTTGAAGCGGGAACACGATATCGACCTGATCGTCGTGGATTACCTCCAGTTGATGTCTGTACCCGATAGCCGGGAAAACCGAGCGACTGAAATTGCCGAGATTTCGCGCTCATTAAAGACTATCGCCAAGGAATTGAATGTGCCGGTGGTCGCCTTGTCACAGTTAAACCGTGCACTCGAACAACGCCCGAACAAACGGCCGCTAATGGCGGATTTGAGGGAGTCCGGCGCCATTGAGCAGGATGCCGACCTGATTGTGTTTATCTACAGGGACGAGGTGTATAACCCGGAAACCGGTCAGAAAGGTAAAGCGGAAGTGATCATCGGCAAGCACCGCAATGGTTCAACCGGGACTGTTCACCTGGCTTTTCAGGGGCCGTGGTTGCGATTCGTTAACCTGGCGCCGGAAAGCGCCTATCAACACGATTACCATTGACAGGCAACGGGCCATATTTTTCCTGATCACCCCTCGTCTTCGGTCAGCTCATATTTGCGCAGATAGCCGCGTAACTGGTGGTAGGTCATACCAAGGAATTCAGCTGTTTTTTTCTGGTTGAACCGGCATTGTTCCATGGCGCTTTTGATCCTGCGTTTCTCCTCTTCCTGTATCTCCAGTTTAAAATCATAGGGTTCCTGCGGTAGTTTCGAAGGTTCCACTTTATCCCCGGCAGGCTGCGAGCCCGGTCGCCAGGGTGACTCAAAGGGATCAAAGACGATTCCAACAACCGGTTTGCTATCGTCCTGGCAGGTATACACGGCGCGCTCGATAACGTTTTTCAGCTCGCGGACATTACCCGGCCAGTCGTATGCCGACAGTGCCTTTCGAGCGTTTTCACTGAAGCCGTTAAACACGTCTCTACCCAGTTCTCCGGCCATTTTGACGGCGAAATGATTCGCCAGGGTCATGATATCGCCCGGGCGTTCGCGTAGGGGCGGAAGTGTTATGACGTCAAAAGCCAGGCGGTCGAGAAGATCGGCGCGAAATTTTCCCTGGTCAGCGAGGCCGGGCAAATCTTCGTTGGTTGCGCCGATGATGCGCACGTTGGTGCGAATGGTTTCACTACCGCCGACCCGCTCAAACTCGCCGTACTCGATCACACGCAGGATTTTTTCCTGAACACCGGAAGACGTGCTGGAAAGTTCATCCAGGAACAGGCTGCCCTGGTTGGCCAGTTCAAATCGACCCAGCCGGCGTTTGGATGCGCCGGTAAATGAACCGGCCTCGTGTCCAAACAGTTCGGTTTCCAAGCAGGGATTCCGCCAGCGCTGCGCAATTCATCTTTACGAAAGGGTAATCCCAGCGACCTGAAAGGAAGTGGATCCGCGCTGCGATCAGCTCCTTGCCGGTGCCGCGTTCGCCGATTACCAGTACCGGCCGGTTTAAGGGTGCAACACGGGAAACATGTTCAAGCACTTCCAGAAATGCCGGCGACTCGCCGATTAATTGTTGATCCTGCGGTTTACGCATGTTCATTAATCTCTTCCTGATGTGAGTGCCGACCGGTACTTATTGTAAATAATCTCCCTATTCTTGTCTCTGGGCTGGAGGTCATGGGCCTGATCTGCTACAAGTGCGATGTAAAAAAGGAATCCGACGTGGCAAAAACAAAAACATCTTTTTACTGTACAGAGTGCGGAAGTGAACTGTCCAAGTGGGCCGGGCAGTGTCCAGACTGCAAGGCGTGGAATACCGTGAAAGAGTTTCGCCAGGCGGGCGTCGCGGGCGCACCCCGAACGAGTGGTTACACGGGAACGACAATCCAGCAGGTTACGCAGCTGGCGGAGGTTTCAGACCAGAAGATTGCCCGGATCGATATCGGTATCAATGAACTCGACCGCGTACTGGGTGGCGGTATCGTACCGGGCTCGGTGATCCTCATCGGTGGTGATCCGGGTATTGGCAAATCAACCCTGTTATTGCAGGTGCTGGCAGGTCTGATGGGGCGCTTGAAGTGTCTCTATGTCAGCGGTGAGGAATCCCTGCAGCAGATCAATATGCGCGCCAGGCGGCTGAATCTTGACGTTGGCGCTTTACCTTGTCTTACCGAAACCAATGTCGAACAGATCCTGAATGTTGCGCAGAAAGAAAAGCCGGAATTGATCGTGGTTGATTCGATCCAGACCCTGCATTCGGAGCAGGTTGAATCTGCCCCTGGCTCGGTTTCCCAGGTCAGGGAATCAGCAGCGGGCCTGGTGCGCTATGCCAAGCAGATGAATTGCGCCATGGTGCTGATCGGGCATGTCACCAAGGATGGCGCGCTGGCCGGGCCGCGTATCCTGGAGCACATGGTGGATGCGGTCTTGTACTTTCAAAGTGACGAGGGCAGCCGCTACCGCGTCATCCGGGCTTTCAAGAACCGTTTTGGAGCGGTCAATGAACTGGGTGTGTTCGCCATGACCGGTCTCGGCCTGAAGGAGGTCAATAACCCCTCCGCAATTTTTCTTTCCGGTCACTCCGAAACTGCCGCGGGTAGTGCTATAACGGTGATCAGGGAAGGCACCCGCCCCATGCTGCTCGAGTTGCAGGCGCTGGTCGATGAAAGCCACCTGGCCAACCCAAGACGGGTCACTATCGGCCTGGATCATAGCCGCCTGGCAATGTTGCTGGCGGTCCTGCATCGCCATGGTGGTATCAGTCTCGGTGATCAGGATGTATTCGCCAACGTCGTGGGTGGTATGAGAATTTCGGAGACCGGCTCGGACCTGCCGTTGCTGTTGGCGATTCTTTCCAGTTTTCGTGATCGTGTTCTGCCGGGCAAAACGGTGGTTTTTGGTGAGGTCGGATTATCCGGTGAAGTCAGGCCGGTGTATAACGGCGAAGAACGTCTGAAGGAGGCCGCCAGTCTCGGCTTTAAACGCGCGATTATTCCCAAGGCCAATCAGCCAAGACGGGCAATTGAAGGTATGTCGATTAATGCGGTAAGCAATCTCGACGAGGCGATTGCTGCTGCATTCTGATCAGGATTGCTGCGTGGCTCTCGACGAAGCGGGTACGAGGCCAAGCCACTTCTTGAACAACTGGTGCAGGGGTTTTTCCAGCCAGGTGTAGTGCAGCACGCTGTATCCGAGTATGAATAGCATCAGCAAAACGTAGGCCGCGATTTGCAGGATGCCCGGCCAGGCACCGATAAATTCGTTGAAGCCGGTGTTCCAGACCACGGTCAGAATCAGGATATGACCCAGGTAAATGGCATAAGAAGCACCGCCGGTCAATTCGCTGAAACGCGCCGGCGCCCGCATTCCGATCGCTTGGTGCGGGCCATTTTCGGGCCGGTTTGCGCCCCCGCTCACTCCCGTATTTTCCAACCGCACCAGGCCGGCTACGAGCATGCAAGCCGGAAGACCATAAATAAGCACCCTTGGCACGACGTGAAAGCCCTGTTCTATAAGGCCTGAGTAGACCGACTCATTTATCCACCCGCCCGCCAGGAATAATAGCGTGCCGGCAAGTAACCAGCCCAATGCCGGCCCCGCGGGTTTTTCGGCAACCCGCCAGGCCACCAGTACCCCACCGAAGAACTCGAGCAGGAAAGGTGAGGTTAAAAACTGCGACCAGAAATTCAGGTAATAAATATTCTCAGGGCTAAAGCTGTGTGCGACAAAATGTCGATACAGGTTAAACACGAGGAGCAATACGAAAACCGGCAAGACCAGGGCATACCGGTTACGTGGGTTGCTCAACAGGATGAGCAGGCTGAACAGCAGGTAAAAATAGAGTTCGTACGAAAGGGTCCAGGTGAGCTCCAGCAGTACATGGTTCAGCGACTGTGGCCATAGGAAAAAGGACTTGAGAAGGTTGGAACCGGCAAAGTGTTCGGGCCGAAAGTGGCTAAAAACGACCAGCGCAACAATAAAAAATGGCCAGTACCCGGAGAATATCCTCGCCAGCCTGCGTCTTGCAAAATCAAAGCTGTCGCCCGCCCCGGTGTGAGCCGAGGAGGTGTGAGCCATGATAAAGCCGCTGATGACAAAAAAGATGTCGACACCGGCGAACCCCAATGCCTCACCCGTGCTGAAGATTGCCTGGAAAACAGAATCATTTGCGGGTAGACGGGTTGCACTGTGGTATAGAACAACCAGCATGGCTGCTACAAAGCGCAGGAACTGGATGTTATACAGCACTAATCAGGTGGCCTGCGCGCGGTTGGGTTTGATCAGAACTTTGTGGACAACGTTATCCCGGATATCGACGATGGTCATTATGTGCGAGCCGATTTTAATGCTGCACTTTCCATCCGGGATGGCTTCCAGCTCTTCGATCAGCAAACCGCCCAGGGTGTGGGCCTCATCGAATGGTAAATTCCAGTCGAGACGCCGGTTCAGTGTACGGACACTGGTGGAACCATCGACGAGGTAGCTGCCATCATCCAGGCGTCGCATGGTACGCGACCGTCCGCGGCCTTCGGGTGTGAATTCGCCGACGATCTCTTCCAGGATGTCGTCCAGTGTGACCAGCCCCTGTATGTCTCCATACTCGTCAACGACCAGGGCCATGCGCCGTTCCTTCCCCTGGAACTCGAGCAGTTGCCGGGTTAGCGACGTTCCCTCCGGAACAAAATAGGGCCTCCGGACTGAACGCTGCAAATCCTCAAAACTAAGGCTGCCCTGTGAAAGCTTGGAAATAATCGTGCGTACGTGAAGCAGGCCCACCACGTTGTCGATGTTCTCCCGGTAAACCGGTAAACGTGTGTAGACGGTCTGCGTCAACTGGCTGAGTATTTCGGCCCATTCATCGGCCAGGTCAATGCCAACGATTTCCCCGCGTGGAACCATCACGTCCTCAACCGAGGCCTGTTCGAGGTCCAGTATATTGATCAGCATCCGCTGGTGATCATCGTCGATGTGCCCGCCTTCGGTAAACAGGGTGCGTAACTCGTCGCGGTCCAGGCGTTCAAGCGCAACGACATCCGTCTTCACACCAAAGGGCTTCAGCAGTAAATTGGCGAATGAATTGACCAGAAAGACGATCGGGTTGAGTACTTTCAGAAGCACCACCAGTACGAATGATGCCGGAAATGCAACCTTTTCCGGATGCAGGGCCGCCAGGGTTTTGGGTGCAACCTCGGCAAATATCAGTACCACCACCGTCATGACAAGGGTCGATATCCAGATGCCGTTGTCGCCAAACTGGCGCATCGCTATGACGGTGGCAATAGACGCCGCCAGGATATTGACCATGTTATTCCCCAGCAGTATCAGGCCGATCAGGCGATCAGGCCGGGTAAGGAGTTTTTGGGCAATACGTGCGCCGCGATGCCCGCTATTGGCCAAATGCTTCAGGCGATAACGGTTGATGGCCATCAGGCCGGTTTCCGAGCTTGAAAAAAAGCCGGAAAGTACAATCAGTATGAACAGCGCTGTGTAGAGACTGCCTAGAGGGATATCGTCCAAATCTTTTTATTATTCCTTTGTAGCGGTTTGTGGATTCTAACCCTGGATGTGCCAGCTGCGCTCAAGCAGAACTTCCAATACCAGCTTGCTGCCGAAGTAGGATAGCAGTAACAGTGCGATGCCCGCGAGCGTCATGCGTACGGCGACACGCCCGCGCCAGCCCCTTTTCCATCGTCCCCACAACAAAAGTGCGAATACAAGCCAGGCAATAATTGACAATATGGTCTTGTGGGCCAGGTGCTGTCCGAACAGATCATCGACATAAACCAGCCCGGTGAGCAGCGAAATGGTTAAAACCGCGACACCGATCTTGATCAGGTGAAACAATAAAGCTTCCAGCGTGTCCAGTGCTGGCAGTGTTTGCACCAGCTTGTTAAAACTGTGCCGGCGTAACAGGTGGTCGATAGCGGAGATAAACAACGCATACACACCAGCGATGCTCAGCACGCCAAAGGCAATGACGGAGGTGAAAATATGTGCAGTGATGTGTGCCGTCGTATGGGTGATTTCCAGCGCGGGAGCGGTGAGCGTTCCCTCCATAACCAATATCAGTACCGACAGCGGCAGGGCCACCAGGCTGGCGTCAAAAAGGCTGTTACGAAACGGGAATGAAGCAAGTGGTATAGCCACCGTAACCAGGGCGCACAAAGACAGGATATTCAGCAGGCTGACATTCGGCGAGGTTGGAATCACCCAGTGATGGCTTTGGGCCCAGATATGTAATATCAGCCCAAGCAGTATGACAGCGGCTGCCAGCCCACGCTTGGTGCTCGAGCGCTCTGCGACTGCTACATATAGAAGGATGACTGCTACCAGGTAGCAGGCTGCGGTTATAAGTAAAATCTTGTCATGCATGGCGAATTCTGTGCCGCTTGAATTTATCAACCGTTATAATACCTGACTGCTGAATCATGGAGTAACTAATGTTTGATAACCTGACCCAACGATTAAGCCAGACCATGCAGAAATTGCGTGGTAAAGGCCGTCTGACCGAAGAAAGCATCAGGGTGACCTTGCGCGAAGTGCGTATCGCCCTGCTGGAAGCCGATGTGGCGTTGCCGGTCGTGCAGTCCTTTATCAACCAGGTCAGGGAGCGGGCGCTTGGGCAAGAGGTTATAAGCAGTCTCCAGCCAGGGCAGGCGCTGGTCAAGATCGTCCACGACGAACTGGTCCGGGTTATGGGCGAGGAGAACGAAGCACTCGATCTCAAGGCCAGCCCCCCCGTTGTCGTGTTGCTGGCAGGTTTGCAGGGTTCCGGTAAAACGACCACCACCGCAAAGCTTGCAAAGCATCTCAAGGAGCAGCTCAAGAAGAAGGTCATGGTGGTCAGTTGCGACGTTTATCGTCCAGCCGCGATCGATCAGCTCAAGACGCTTGCCGGCCAGGTGGATGTGCTCTTTCATCCGTCATCGGTGAGCGATAAGCCCGTCGCAATTGCCAGGGCAGCGGTGGATGCAGCGAGAAAGCAGTTTGTCGACGTATTGCTGGTTGATACCGCCGGACGTCTGCATATCGATGCGGACATGATGGATGAGATCCGCCAGTTGCATAAAGCAGTCAATCCACATGAAACCCTGTTCGTGGTTGACAGCATGACCGGTCAGGATGCGGCCAATACGGCCCGGGTGTTCAATGATGCACTGGCACTGACGGGTGTGATCCTGACCAAAACAGATGGTGATGCCCGTGGCGGCGCGGCTTTGTCAGTCAGGCAGATAACCGGAAAACCGATCAAGTTTGTTGGTACGGGCGAAAAAACCGAAGCACTCCAGCCGTTTCATCCTGAGCGTATTGCCTCGCGTATCCTCGGTATGGGCGACGTACTGTCGCTCGTCGAAGATGTTCAGCGCCATGTTGATCAGGAAAAGGCAGAAAAGCTCGCAAGAAAAATAAAGAAGGGCAGGGGCTTTGATCTGGAAGATTTCCGCAGCCAGTTGGAACAGATGCAGAACATGGGCGGGCTGGGCAACCTGGTCGACAAGATGCCGGGTATGGCCGAATTGCCGGACCAGGTCAAAAACCGAGTCAATGATAATCAGACCGTCAGCATGATCGCCATCATCAACTCAATGACCCCGCAGGAAAGAAGTTTTCCGGATGTAATTCGTGGTTCGCGCAAGAAGAGAATCGCCATGGGTTCCGGCACCCAGATCCAGGATATCAACCGGATGCTCAAACAGTTTTCCCAAATGCAGCGAATGATGAAAAAATTCAGCAAGGGCGGTATGAAAGGCATGATGCGTAAACTGGCCAGCATGAAGGGCCAGATGCCACCCGGCAGGTTTTCCTGAGCCGGGGAAAGCCGAATGGGTCGTGCCGATAGACGTCGCTTTCTGAAGCAGGGCCTGGTCGTGGCAGGTGGTTTGGGTCTCGGCGTAACCGCCTGGTCCCGACTGGCTCGCCATGGTGTCCACCCCCAATCCCACCCGGCGCTGGGTCCGCTGGCGCCGGTCAATGACCAGACCACCGGGCTGCCCCTGTTAAAACTTCCAAAAGGCTTTCGTTACCGTAGCTTTGCCTGGGCCGGTGACAAGCTTGGCGATGGCTATCCGGGTCCCGGCGCCTGCGATGGTATGGGTGTGGTCAGTGACCGGAACGGAATTGTGACATTGATCCGCAACCACGAACTGCGTGGATCATCCGGCCCTATCGGTGACCCCGGCAAGGCATGGGATATCACCGGCGGCGGAACCACGACTCTCAGGTTTGATACCGGTACGGAGCGGTTGGTGGAGTCCAGTATCAGCCTGGGTGGCACCGCTAATAATTGCGCAGGTGGTGTTACCCCGTGGGGTACCTGGTTATCCTGCGAGGAGGCGCCTGTGACACCTGGGTTGATGCATCTGGGCGGAGATTCCAGGCAAAGGTTATGGCGTCTTAAAAATGCAAAAAAATCACATGGCTACGTCTTCGAAGTGCGTCCGGAGGGGGAATCCGAACCTCGGCCGATTGTGGAGATGGGTCAGTTTTACCACGAGGCGGCAGCGGTCGATCCAGAAACCGGGATGGTTTACATGACCGAGGATGCCGCGCCCAATGCCGGGCTTTACCGATATCTGCCCAAGGTGCCAGGTCAGTTGCAGGCAGGTGGAAAGCTGCAAATGCTGAAGGTGGAAGGTTACAGGGAACTGACCTACGCCGCCCCGTTGAACCAACCATTGGCATTCGATTGGGTCGATATCGCCGAACCGGGGCTCGGACATACACCTGGCACACATGACGGTGCGGGCGTCGTGGCCCAGGGTATCGCAGCGGATGGCACTGCCTTTGTTTCGTTGGAGGGTTGTGGTTTCCACGAGGGCGCGGTTTATTTCACATCAAAGTCCGGCGGTGCGGCCCGCTCCGGGCAGGTTTTCCGCCTGGATATAGCGACCGCCACGCTCACAATGATCTTTGAGGCAACCCGGAACGATAAGTTTACCGGCCCTGACAATATCATCGTCAGTCCGCGCGGCAGCCTGATGATCTGTGAAGACCGCCACGGGTTGTTCACAAGCGGCCAATATATTGCAGGACTCAATGAGCAAAACGGCCTGTTTGCCTTTTGCCAGACCAACCCACAGCTGGACACCGTCCATGCGGGTCATGATCTTCGCAAAACCGCACTTCCAAGCGAATGGGCGGGCGTCTGCTTCTCCGCAGATGGTCAGTGGATGTTTGCCAATCTCTACAACCCGGGTATAACGTTTGCGATCACGGGGCCATGGCAGGAAGGGCCCGTTTGAAAAAAAACACAAGCTGTTGTTTTCTTTTGTTACGAACGCGGTTAAAATGCTCTGTTTCGTGGAGCCGGGTAACGGAAGTTTTTTCGTGAGCCGGTATCAGCCGTTGGTTTTGTCTGTGTGACGCAATGTCCCTGTGGCATGGGGTCAACAGGAAAATCCGGCCAATTAATTGGTTTTAGCAAAAGGTTATAAGGAATGGTAAAGATTCGATTGGCGCGCGGTGGCGCTAAAAAGCGGCCTTTCTATCACATCGTGGTAGCTGACGCCCGCAACAAGCGTGATGGACGTCGTATTGAACGTATCGGGTTTTTTAACCCGCTGGCCCGTGGTCAGGAAGAACGTCTGCGGCTTAACCTGGAACGTGTTGATTACTGGACCGGTGTCGGTGCGCAGCTCAGCGAGCGCGTGGACAACCTGGTTAAACAAGCCCGGAGCAGTGCTGCTGCCTGAATGGCTTGTGGCTGATGTCGTAGGGTTTGCGTGAAAGACGCGCACAAGATCGTTGCGCTGGGTTACGTTTCCGCGGTTCACGGCATCAAGGGCTGGGTCAAGATACATTCCTGGACCCGACCCATGGAAGCGATTCTTCAATACCAGCCATGGTTGCTGGGAGAAGATAAAAAGCCGGTCAGGATAGTTGACGGGCGTAAACAGGGTAAAGGGCTGGCCGCTTTATTCCCGGGCTTTGAAGACCGGGAGCAGGCCGCCACGCTGGTGGGGACGCAGATTTTTGCCAGGCGCGATCAATTGCCGGCGACAAAAAAGGATGAATACTACTGGTCCGATCTTGAAGGGCTGGAAGTGAAGACAACCGGTGGCGTCGTGTTAGGCCGGGTGGAAAAGCTGATGGAAACCGGCGCCAACGATGTGCTGGTGGTCCGTGGAAACCGGGAGCACCTGGTACCGTTTATCCAGGGTCAGTACGTAACCCGTGTTGATCTTGAAGAAGGACTGATAGAAGTCGACTGGGATCCCGATTTTTAGGTGGGAACAGGCAAATATCATGCGTATTGACGTGATAACCCTGTTTCCCGAGTCGCTGGAAGAGTTGACCGGGCTGGGTGTAACCGGCCGTGCAATCCGGGAAGGCCGGGTGGAGTTGAAAGCCTGGAACCCGCGGGATCTGGCGACCGACCGGCACAGGACAGTAGACGACCGGCCCTATGGTGGCGGTCCTGGCATGGTGATGGCTGTAGAGCCATTGGGTTCAACCATTGCCGCGGCGCGGAAAGAGCACGCCGAGGGGACCCGGGTCAGCCTGATGAGCCCACAGGGCCGCAAGCTGGATCAGGCCGGTGTGGACGAACTGGCAGGCAGGCAGGGTTTGATACTTGTTTGCGGGCGTTATGAAGGCATCGATGAAAGGCTGATTGAGTCCGACATCGATGAACAATGGTCGATTGGCGATTATGTTATCAGCGGCGGGGAATTGGCCGCTGCTGTGATAATCGATGCCGTAACCCGGCTTTTGCCGGGGGTGTTGGGGCACGAACAATCGGCGGTGCAGGATTCGTTTGTGGATGGTCTGCTGGATCATCCGCATTACACCCGTCCCGAAGTGGTGGGTGGTAAAGCGGTACCGGATGTGCTGTTGTCAGGCGATCACGAAGCGATTCGCCGTTGGCGCAGAAAGCAGGCGCTGGGCAGGACCTGGCAATTGCGACCGGACCTGTTGGAAAACAGGCAAATGGATGAAGAGGCGAAATTGCTGTTAAAAGAATTTCGTGATGAATTGGAAAATTGATTGTCAAAGGCCGGAAGCGGCTTACATTGAAAGGACAGAACGATGAATATCATTGAGCAAATCAACGCAGAGCAAGTGACCCGTCAGCTACCGGAATTCAGCCCCGGTGATACCGTCGTCGTTAGCGTTAAGGTAAGAGAAGGTGACCGCGAACGTTTACAGGCGTTTGAAGGTATTGTCATCGCCATCAAGAACCGTGGTCTGAACTCCGCCTTTACCGTCCGTAAAATTTCACACGGAACCGGTGTTGAGCGTGTTTTCCAGACACACAGCCCGCTGATCGATTCGGTCACGGTTAAACGCCGTGGTGCTGTGCGGCGCGCCAAGCTGTACTACCTGCGTGATCTCGAAGGCAAGGCAGCCCGCATCAAGGAAAAACTGGGCTGATCAATCAGCACGTAAAAAATCAAGAAAGCCCGCCTTGCGGGCTTTTTTTTGCCCTCCTGTTTGGCCCCTCGTCCTTGAAAGACAGGCGGTTGACCCAATTTTGGCCTGTAGCATTCATAATTTACCGGAAATAACTATGACCGAAACAACCAAACCTACAAAATCTACCAAGACAAAATCTACCAAGACCAAAAGCCCAAAGGCTAAAGTTCTCAAGACCGAAAAACATGAATTCCAGGCCGAGGTGCGCGAAGTACTTAACCTGATGATTCACTCGCTGTATTCCAACCGGGAAATATTCTTACGCGAGTTGATATCCAATGCATCGGATGCCTGTGACAAGCTGCGTTTTAAAGCATTGCAGAATGCCGACATGCTTGGTGGTGATTCAGAGCTGAAAATCGAAATCGACATCGATGAAAAGGCGGGTCTCGTAACGGTTCGTGACAACGGTATCGGTATGTCGAGGCAGGAGGTAATCGAAAATATCGGTACGATCGCACGCTCAGGAACCAAGAAATTCCTCGAAAATGTTACCGAGAACAAGGAGTTTAACGCCAACCTGATCGGCCAGTTCGGTGTTGGTTTTTATTCCTCATTTATCGTTGCGGACAAGGTCACGCTGGTAACGCGGGCTGCCGGTAGCGATGCTTCCGAGGGTGTGCGTTGGGAATCGGATGGCACCGGTGAATATTCAATTTCACAGGTTGAATTGCCCAAACAGGGCACCGAGGTCACCCTGCACCTGCGTGAGGATGCGAAAGAATTCAAGACATCCTGGAATATCCGTTCTCTGGTGCAGAAATACTCTGACCATATTGGCTTTCCTATTTACATGAAAGCTGAGCCATTACCCAAATCCGATGAAAGTGAGGAAAAAGCCGCTACACCCGAATGGGAGGCAGTTAACCAGTCATCGGCCCTTTGGACATTGCAAAAGTCCGAAATCAGCAGTGACGAGTACCAGGCTTTCTACAAGCATGTCAGCCATGATTTTGAAGATGCATTGAGCTGGAGCCACAACCAGGTTGAAGGCAGTCAGAATTACACATCATTGCTGTACGTGCCGTCCAAGGCGCCGATGGACATGATGATGCAACGGGATGAACGCCGCGGACTGCGTTTGTACGTCAAACGCGTCTTTATCATGGATGCCGCTGAACAGCTGTTGCCGCACTACCTGCGTTTTATACGCGGCGTGGTCGATTCCGATGATCTGCCGTTGAACGTGTCGCGTGAACTTTTGCAGGAAAACAAGCTGGTCGGGAAAATCCGCTCGGCGGTGGTCCGGCGCAGCCTGGATTTGCTGCAACGGCTGGCGGACAAGGAAGTTGAGAAATTCAACACCTTCTGGGATGAGTTTGGAAATGTCCTGAAGGAAGGTCTTGCTGAAGATATGGTCAATCGCGAAAAGATTGCCAAGTTACTGAGGTTCTCATCAACTCAGAGCACTGCCAGGGAGCAGCGTGTCAGCCTGGAGGACTATGTTTCCCGCATGCAGGAAGGCCAGGACGTGATCTGGTACGTGACGGCAGAAAACCGCAAGGCAGCGGAAAACTCTCCACACCTGGAGATTTTCCGTAAAAAGGGAATCGAAGTGTTGTTGATGTCTGATCGTATCGACGAATGGGTGATGGGCTACTTCAACGAATTTGACGGCAAGAAGATGCGCTCCATCGCGAAGGGCGATGTCGACCTTGGATCCGAGGAGGAAAAGGCGGCAGACAAGGAACAGGAGGATGCCGAAAAGGCCCCGGTGCTGAAGCGTTTATCAGAAACCCTGTCAGCGGAAGTGACCGAGGTCCGTGCCAGTAAGCGTCTGACCGAATCTGCTTCCTGCCTGGTTTTGAATGAGCAGGAACTCGCGATGCACATGCGCCGCATGCTGGAGCAGGCCGGACAGACCTTGCCGGACAGCAAGCCGGCCCTGGAAGTGAACCTGGATCACCCCTTGCTCAAGCAGGTGTCGGCCGTTGAGTCCGACGAAGAGTTCAAGGACTGGGCAGAATTGCTTTTCGAACAGGCCGTACTGGCGGAAGGCGGACAACTGGAAGACCCCGCGGGATTTGTGCAGCGGGTGAACCGCCTGATGCTCAAAGCGGGCTAGGAATCAGGGGGGCTCTCTCCAGGCTGATTGTGCTATCAGTTACTGGTGAACCGGGACGCCATCGGTTGAATACCGGTGGCGTCTTCTTTTGCGGGTAAGGTTTTGATGCAAACACTGACTTTCAGGGTTTAGAATCAGCATCATGGAAGCATCGGTAAGACTGGATAAGTGGCTTTGGGCTGCGAGGTTTTTCAAAACCCGTGCCCTCGCCCGTGAGGCGGTTTCGGGTGGAAAGGTGCACCTCAACGGCAACCGCGCCAAACCCGCCCGTTCCATTTGCGCCGGTGATGAATTGCGTATCCAGCGCGGTGATGAGGAATACATCATTACCATAGTCGAAGCCTCGCCACGCCGTGGGCCGGCGGCTGTTGCCCAGACACTCTATGAGGAGTCTGAAGAAAACCGCAGCCGGCGTGAAAAATTGGCTGAAACGCGCAAGCTGGGACGCCAGGAGCATCTCACACATGAAAGGCGACCGGACAAACGCCAGCGGCGCAGACTGGTCCGTTTCAAAAGTGGTTTGGAATAAACCCGGCCACCGTCACAAAAAGAAGTTAAACGATGACACGGTCAAGCCGGGTTCAGCGTGGCGCAGACCGGCCCTTTCCCTCAACAACTTCGACAAGTGGTTTGCCACTGGCCGCTGATGGCCAGCTGATACCGAGATAGGTGGAGAGTGTCGGGGCAATATCGTACGGTGTTATTTCCCGTGCGATACGGGATGCGGCCACTCCATGACCTGCAAAAATGACGGGGACATGCGTGTCATAACGCCAGGGCGAGCCATGCGCCGCAGCCACCGAGAGACCGTCGAAATCATTGATAAACGTCTGCGGCGCGAAAACGATATAAATATCGCCTGAGCGATCCGGGTCATGATTGTTCAGTACCGACCGGGTCTGCCACGTATCTGGCAGATCACCATTCAACAGGGCCTCGTTTGAAATCGCCAGCGCCACTCCCGGGAATTGCATCAACTCTGCAGCAACGGCCTTTTCCACCTCGCCCTGATCCAGACCGCGCTCGCGGATTGTCTTCCTGTTCAGGTAAAGGTAGGGATGAAAATAGGTTTCGATCAGCGTCTCACCGACACCGAAGCGTTGCTTTAACGCGGTTATCGCCGGTTGACGGTCGAGCGTGGTGGGATCGAAATAACCCGCCTCGATTCCAAGCGTATTCAGATAGCCCGGCACATCGGGGCTGCCATGGTCGGCTGACAGAACGATGAGCGTCCGTTCCAGCCCGACTTTCTCATCGATAAAGCGGAACAGCTCCGCGAGTGTGCGGTCGAGGCGGCGCTGGTTCTCCTCGGCCTCGAGACTCGATGGGCCAAACAGGTGGTTGACGTAATCGGTGGATGAAAAACTGATCGCGAGATAATCCGTGACCGCGTCCTGCCCGATCTTCTCATTCTCGATGATGGCCCTGGCGAAATCGAGTGTCAGTTCGTCACCAGCCGGGCTGAGCGTGAGAAGGGTGGTGAAATACTTTCCGTCGCCCGCGCCGTAATTGTGGGGGAAAGTGCGACCCCAGCCGGGGAAGTCGGTTTCCCAGGGCACATCGTCCTTCGCGCCGAGCAGGTAGTCGGCCTTGTTGCCCGACAGGCTCCAGGCGGTATCTGCATAACGTTGTGGGTGCTTTTCTGCATTCCATGCCTCGACCCAGGCAGGGTAGTGGTCATAGTAATAATCACTGGTCACGAATGTGCCGGTCGCCTTCGAAAACCAGAATGCCTTGCCTGCATGACCGGCCATCGAAACCGCGCCGCGATCCTTGACCGAAACCGCAAATATTTTTGACTGCCCATTGGAATGGATGGCGAGTTCATCTCCAAAAGTGGAGACACGAAGCGCCCTTGGCGAGCGGCCTTCGCTGCGCGCAGTACGCTGGGTTGGATCGATTTCGCTGGATTTATCCACCCCTGCACCCATCGTCAGCATCCGTTGCGCGGGGTCCTCTATATTGTAATGGAGCACGTCTTCTGCACGGTCAAGCCAGACATTGGCGACCATGCCGTGATCGGCCGGAAAGGCCCCGGTAGCGAGCGATGAATGACCAACGATGGTCTCGGTATTGGCATGGGCGTAATGTGCGTTCTCGTAATAAGAACCCTTCTCGAGCAGGTAACGCCAGCCGCCTTCGTCATAATGGTGGGCAAAACGCCGGGGCATATCGGCCCGCAGGGCATCCACGGTGATCTGCAGTACCAGGCGGGGCGGTTCCATCCCGGCAGTCGCGGAAACGGCAAGCACGCAGGATGCGGTCAGTACAATTGCTAAAAAAAGTCTCATATTCTTCATCCTTCGTCATTTCCGCAGGTTCTTCCTGGACTAACGGTCGCGTAACCCCTTGAGCTGATAGATCAGGTCCAAAGCTGCCCGTGGCGTCAGTTCATCTGGGTCGATTTCGTCCAGCTTGTCCAGTACCGGGTTATCCGGTTCGAGCTCCGGTTCAGGCTCTTCATAGGTCGTGAACAGACCCATCTGGGGGCTGTCGTTATCGCCTTTTTCAAGCTTGGATAACTGGAAGCGGGCGCGCCGTAATACATTCTGCGGGATACCGGCCAATGCTGCCACCTGCAGGCCGTAACTCTGGCTGGCGGGACCGTCATTGACGGAATGCAGAAAAACGATACTGTCGCCATGCTCCACCGCCCTCAGGTGCACGTTGTGGACGCCTTCGAGCTGTTCCGGCATGTGTGTCAATTCAAAATAGTGCGTTGCAAACAGGGTATAGGCCCTGACCTGGCGAGCGAGGTACTCGGCCACGGCCCAGGCCAGCGCCAGGCCATCGTAGGTGCTGGTTCCGCGTCCGATTTCGTCCATCAGGACAAGGGAGTTCTGGCTGGCGCTATGCAGGATATTGGCCGTCTCGGTCATTTCCACCATGAAGGTGGAGCGTCCGCGGCTGAGGTCGTCACCGGCGCCGATACGTGTGAATATCCTGTCCAACGGGCCGATTACCGCGCTGGAGGCGGGTACCCAGCTACCACTATAGGCGAGCAGGCAGATCAGCGCTGTCTGGCGCATATAGGTGGATTTACCGCCCATGTTGGGGCCGGTAATGATCAACATCCGGCGCAGCGGGTTCATCAGGGTGTGGTTGGGTGTAAAGGCCTCGGATTGAACATGTTCGATCACCGGGTGGCGCCCGTCACGGATGTCGATACCCGTCTGCTCACTGAGCTCGGGACAACAGAAATCCAGGGTTATGGCGCGCTCCGTGAATGCACACAAAACATCTAGCCGCGCAATCGCCGTAGCCATTGCCTGCAGCGGTAACAGCTCCGACTGGAGGCTGATGACCAGTTGTTCGTAACAGAATAGTTCCCGCGCCTGTGCCCGCTCACGGCTGGATAACACCTTGTCCTCGAAAGTCTTCAGCTCTTCGGTGATATAGCGTTCGGCGCTTTTCAGTGTCTGGCGGCGTTTGTAGTGCAGCGGCACTTTGTCCGTGTGGGCATGGGTGACTTCAATGAAATAGCCCTGTACACGGTTGAAACCCACCTTGAGGCTTGCGATTCCGGATTCTTCCCGCTGCCGGTTTTCATAATCCAGCAGGAATTCATCGGCGTTTTCCGACAGGCCGCGTAACTCATCGAGTTCCGGGTCGAAACCCTTGGCGATCACGCCGCCGTTTCGGATCAGAACCGGTGGCTCGTCCACCAGTGCAACGCTTAACAGCTCAAACAGGTGCGGCAGGCATTCGATCGTTTCGCCACACTGTTGCAAGGGCTCACGATTGGCTTCGATGAGGCTGGATCTGATCTCGGGTAACACGTCGAGTGTCTGCCGCAATGTCGTCAGATCGCGTGGCCGTGCCGAGCCCAGTGCGACCCTGGCGAGGATGCGCTCTATATCGCCCACCGAGCGAAACAGCTTACGCAGGGATTCGTACAGCCGTGTTTCCAGTAAGTCCCCAATGGTGTCGTGACGTCGCTGTAGACGCTGGCGGTCGCGGATAGGTTCCGCTATCCAGCGGCGCAACAGACGTCCGCCCATGGGTGTGATGGTCGAATCCATGATACCGGCCAGGGTATGTTCATCACGACCTTCCGGGTGGTGTAGCAATTCGAGGTTGCGCCGTGTGGCCGCATCCAGATGCAGGTGGCTGTGCGGGTTCTCCATCTGGATGGCGCGCAAATGGGGCAGGGCGGTGCGCTGGGTTTCCTGCGCGTACTGCAGCAGGGCCCCGGCAGCGGCGATGGCGGCCGGTTCATCCTCGATCCCGAAACCGGCCAGGTCGCGGGTGCCGAATTGCCCGGTCAGCAGGTGGTAGGCGGAATCCCGGTCAAAATGCCAGGGTGCACGCTTTCTCAATCCCTGCTGGCCGCTCAGCGATGTCACCCAATCCGCATCTTCCGGCACCAGCAACTCGGTGGGCAGCAATCTTTCCAGCTGGGTTTCGAGTTCGTCCAGCGTGGGTAACAAGCGCGCCAGGAAGCGCCCGGATGACAGGTCCATCCAGGACAATGCCCATGATTTTCGGATGCGCACGGCAGCGGCCAGCAGATTATCCTGGCGTCCGGACAACAGGGCTTCATCGGTAACGGTGCCGGGTGTGACGATCCGCACGACCTCGCGGTCGACAATGCCTTTGCCCGGAGTCGGTTCGCTCACCTGCTCGCAGATGGCGGCCGACTCCCCTTTGCGTATCAGCTTGACCAGGTAACCATCGAGCGCGTGGAATGGAATACCGGCCATCGGTATGGGGGCACCCGCTGATTTACCGCGACTGGTCAGCGTGATGTCCAACAGCCTGGCGGCGCGCCGGGCATCATCGTAAAAAACCTCGTAAAAATCCCCCATCCTGAACAACAGGAGAATATCCGGATACTCCGCCTTGATACGCAGGTATTGCTGCATCAGCGGTGTGTGTGAAGATAGCTCTGAAACGGACGGAGATGACATCATGGAAAGTGTAACGTAGGAAGTTGTGGCTGACCATAACAGTGCACCAAAGTTTGGGCTATATTGATAAGAAGGTTGTGATAAATAATCGGAACCGGGGCCTGAACATCAACAAGATTTGCATTCAGCAAGGATATGATTGAGGGACACAAAGCCTTGTTCTAGTGACCGGCCAAGCTGCGTGAAAAAATCCAAAGAACCAATGGTTGGAAATATCTGAGAGAAAGACCCTCCACCTGGTTATTCATCCGGTATAACGTCCTCCAAGTTCATCCGCTTGACCAGGTCCCGAAAGCGCGGTTCCCCGTATAACGTTTGCAGCGGATAAACAGGCAGGAACACCATTTGGGGGTCACGCTGATGATAGCCGCGTTCGAGCATGTCGATAGCCTTGTCCAGCGCTCCGACTTTCGACATCGCCACGGCGTAACGATATGAAAAAAAGTCAGGATAGCGGTTAACGGTTTCCTCCCCCCGTGCGGCGATCGCCTTCCAGTAGCCATCCTCCCCCTCTGCTGAGTATGCGAGTCTAAGGCTGGTGTTGTCCGTTAGCTCCAGATACTCGGCAACTCCTATCGCGCTATCAAAATCACCGGCAATCTCATAAGCCTCGGTCAGCCAGAAGGCAATCAAGGGGAAACCGAGACGATCCCGAACTGCGAGCAAGTGCTGAATGGCTTCGGCCTCCTGACCAGCCCAGGACAGGATGTAGCCACGCGCGCACAGCCCGTAGGGCGAAACGGGATCCAGGCGCAAAGCGGCATTGATGGCCGCCACCGCATTGCCGGGCCGATCCATCGCGCTAAAATAATTGGCAATAAACCAGTGTGTCCAGGGCGAGTTGGGTTGACTCTCAATAGCTCTTCGCATCAGTCGCTCTGATTCGGCCCAATTCCAACGGTAAACGAACTCCACCCAGCCCAGTATTGCCAGTGCGTCTCCATTATCCGGGTCAAGATCAAGCGCACGGTTTGCCGAGCGCACGGCTTCGCGATATGTCGTTGCGGCTGGCATGGTGCCGTACCACGCACCTGCTACCAGACTCCGCGCAAGCCCCACATGTGCTTCAAGGTAGTTCGGATCATTGCTTAAAGCAGAAGTGAAATGTTGGATGGCCTGCGGAAGAGTATCCCGGCTGAACTGGTCAAAATAGTGCCGGCCCAGCAATACTTGTTCGTAGGCGCTGGGATCAGGTAGCGTTGCCTGCGTGGGTGCCACCTGGTTGATGCTCAGGGCTGTGCCGATCTGACCGGTGATATCTGTGGCGGCTTGCTGCTGTAATTCCAACCAGCCGCGAATCGTGTAGTCAAAACTTGCGCCCCACAGGCGAACCCGGGTGCTGGTATCAAATAGTTGGGCCGTGATGCGCACCATGCCACCATCACGGCGAATACTTCCTTCCAATGCGTAGTCCACGCCCAGTTGTTGTCGGATCTCTTCGATGGATGACTCGCGAGCCTTGAAGGTCATGGCAGATGTTCGCGCGATCACCGCAAGCATTTCAGGATTCGCCGACGCCAGGCGGGCGCCAATCTCCTCGGTCAGTGCATCAGCCAGTGGGACCAGCGGTTCATGGCTCAGATCCTCGAAAGGTAGTACAACAACCAGCTTTTGTATCGCCGGGGCATCAGCGCCACCGGGAGACCGGATGACCCACCAGGTGGTCAGGGCAAGCAAAACGAGGAGAATGAACGCGGCCGGAATCCATCTCGGTATTCGCCCGCCCGTTGATCCGGTATCGGGCGCGATCTCTTTTAGCGCTCTCCAGGCGTCAATCTCCTGCCGGAAAGCATAGACCGTGGCCTGTTTTTTGTGCTCGTGCCGATGCACCGGAAGGCCCTCTTCCTGTTCCCAGCGTTGTGCCGTCCGAACGTCTCGCTGCAGATAGTTCGCGATGGCCTTCCAGGAGCCCAACGGGACCTCGGCCTGCGGTGTTTGTGATTTGCCATTCTCCACTTTTAGCAGTGTAGCGGTTGCGTCAGGGGGCGACAATGCGTGTCAAATGGCGTGTGTCGTGCTTTGTCGCTTGCAGGATGCACTATCGGCGATGCAGTTTGATAAGGCGAATGGAAAAAAAACGACAAAGGAGAACCTCATGATCAACTCTAAATTCCACCACATGGCGAAAGGCGTTTGCATGTGTTTACTGGCTATCGCTTCGCTCAGCAGTTACGCAATTGAGAACGGGCAACCCGATAACAGGCACCATAATGTCGGCGGCATTGGCTTTGACATAGACGGACCGGATAACCCGACACCGCCGCTGGGGCTTTGCAGCGGATTCGTTATCAGTGACCGGGCCTTCGTTACCGCGGCCCACTGCATTATAACTCCCGGACCATATGCGCAATCCTGGGCAGTAACGCTGGAGCCAGGCACGCCGGAAAACCCCGTCTACCTGCCGGGCATATTCACCGGGGCGAACGTATTCGACTTCCCGATGCTGGTTGAAACCATCGACGCGATCAACGTACATGTGCCCCCCGGTTTTGACCCAGTAAGCTTGACCCTTGATGTCGCCGTTCTCGAATTTCCTCCAGGCACCTTCAAAGTGCGCCCGGTGAGACTCGCCAAGCCGTATTACCTGGATAAACTCGATGATCAGGGTGTGCTGAATTTGCGGCCAGTGGGTCTGGTGGGCTATGGCGCGCAAGCACTGACAGATGAAGGCTATGTGATGACCGGTTACCGCAGCAGGGGGTTCAGTAAAGCATCTGGTATCACTTACGATCAGTTGTTTTTAACGCCAACAGATGTGTTCGATGCCACGATAATGCCCGGTGATTCCGGCTCGCCCCAGTTCATTTCAGGTCGCGCGGTGTCACTGACTAGTTTCGACCGACTCCAACGACTGGACATTCCGGAAGTCCTGGACTTCCTGGCACCGTTTATTGAATGACATTCTTATGAAATCTGCTGATCCGGTGCCCCTTCGGCGAATAGACCGAAGGGGGCACAACCCGGGTCAACAGCGCTGAACCGACCAGGTCGCCAATCACGGTAACGGCCAGGGGGTCATTGGTGTCAGAACCGGCCCCCAGGCCCAGCGCGGCCAGTGACAGGGCTAGAACAACGGTCAGCGATGTCATCAGTACCGACCGCATCCGGACCGGATAAGCTCCAATAACGCTGCATCGGTCCCCTTGCCTTCATCGCGCAACGGGTTGGTCATATCAACCAGCAGAATGTAGTTCTGGCCGATGGTCAAGCGTCTGAATGCGATGGCTTCTGCGATGTGCTTAGGCCACCTAACTGAAGGTGATGTTATCGATTCAATTCCTTGTGGAGAATTGAATTTATTAAGGTTTGATACGGTACACCTTCACGCAATGCGCGTGACCTGATGCGCACAAGGTCACTTTTCGGAATTCGCAAAGAGATTTTTTCACGATCATCATTAATTGTTGCACGAGCAATTTGGCGAATCTCCTTGATCCTCTCTTCATTGAATACACTCTTAAACTGCGCATCATCGGTTTCAATGCTCTCAATCAAGGCCTGTTCGTCGGCATCATAATATTTTCCAATTGTTGGTTTCTTAGTCATGGTTATCACCGGTTAAGTAAATAGCAGTAAATTTTCTACTTGGGTAGGCCGTTTTGAGAAATACAGCGTCATCGTCCTCAGTAAATGGAACGCAAAACACATAACCATTCAGTAAAACGATGTACATAAGCTGGTTCGGATATTTATCCGAGTTGCTATGACAGATATCATCAAGCAAGCCACCCGTCTCAATAGAAGCGACGATGTCTTCAAAACAGACAGCACGGTTAGGGTGCGACGCAAGCCATCTATTTTTATCTAAACTCCATGTGAACCTTTTACCCATAAAATTATTGTATGGACAGAGTATGCTTTGTCAACTTGAAACATCCAGATGACATCGTAGTGTCAAAAAAATCACTTTGGATTTAGGAGGAACAAAAGCGAAAAAATATTCTAACCAATTGATATACAGGGCAGACGCAACGAATGCTGCATCAGCGGTGTGTGTTGAGATTGTTCTGAAACGGCTGGAGATGGCATCGCGGAAAGTGTAACGTAGGAAGTCGCGGGTGACTAAATCGCGCCCGTCAAAGTTTGTGTATCGCTCTATTCCCGGCGACGGGTGGAACCACGTTAATGTCTGAATTTGAATCACGAGTTGAAAGCCTGCTGACAGAAATTGCGGGATTATTGACTGCGCGCAACTGGCGTATGGCAACGGCTGAATCCTGCACGGGTGGCTGGATAGCCAAGTGCTGCACGGATATGGCGGGCAGTTCCGCCTGGTTTGACCGGGCTTATGTCAGCTACAGCTACGCCGCGAAGGAACAGATGCTGGGTGTTTCGCATGACGATCTTTTAAAATACGGTGCGGTTAGCGAGGAGATAGCACGGCAGATGTCAACGGGCGCCAGGCAGCATTCTAAGGCTGCGGTAATCGTTGCCGCCACCGGTATTGCGGGCCCAGCTGGCGGCATGCCCGGAAAACCGGTCGGCCTGGTGCATTTCGGCTGGTGTATCGGTGAGCAGCCCGCAGTGTGCGATGCCGCGGTTTTTAATGGCGATCGTGAGTCGGTGCGTCAGCAGACGGTGTTACATGCACTGGAAGGCATAGTTTCACGGATGGTTCCGCAAACCTGATTTTGGTGGCTTTTTCAGATTATCGCAATTTGAGAAGGGCTTCGTGCAAACTGTGGCCAATGAAATATCCCCGGGTAAACAGGGGAGTCAGTCACAACCGGTTTGAAGCAGATTTCCTATGATGATTGTAGGAATTTGCAGCGCGGGTCGAAACGGTGCTTAAGACGTCGACGGGCCTGTGTCATAATGCCGCTTAGCGGTGAAAAAAGTTAAACTCAGAGGAGAGTACAGATTGGATAGCAACAAGAAACAGGCGCTGACAGCAGCGTTGTCCCAGATTGAAAAACAATTTGGCAAAGGCGCGATCATGCGTATGGGTGATGGATCTGCCGCGCGCAATGTCGAAGTGGTTTCCTCCGGCTCGCTGGCGCTCGACGTGGCACTCGGGATAGGCGGTTTGCCGCGCGGGCGTGTTGTTGAAATTTATGGCCCCGAGTCCAGCGGCAAAACCACCCTGACCTTGCAGGTGATCGCCGAAGCGCAAAAGCTCGGTGGTACGGCGGCTTTTGTCGACGCGGAACACGCGCTTGACCCCCAGTACGCAGAAAACCTGGGCGTGAATGTTGAGGACCTGCTGGTTTCGCAGCCTGATACGGGTGAGCAGGCACTGGAGATCACCGATATGCTGGTGCGTTCCGGCGCCGTGGATATCGTCGTGGTGGATTCCGTTGCCGCCTTGACACCCAAGGCCGAAATCGAAGGCGAAATGGGTGACCGTCATGTTGGCTTACAGGCCCGCCTGATGTCACAGGCATTGCGCAAACTCACAGCCAATATACAACGCTCCAATTGCATGGTGGTTTTTATTAACCAGATCCGTATGAAGATCGGTGTGATGTTTGGCAGTCCTGAAACGACCACGGGTGGCAACGCGCTCAAGTTCTATTCCTCGGTGCGCCTGGATATACGCCGCATTGGCGCGATCAAGAAGGGCGAAGAGGTCATCGGTAACCAGACCCGGGTCAAAGTGGTCAAAAACAAGATGGCTCCACCATTCAAACAGGCAGAGTTCGAAATCCTCTATGGCAAGGGCATCTCCAAGATCGGTGAGTTGATTGACCTGGGTGTGGTCAACGGTATCGTGGAAAAATCCGGAGCCTGGTATAGCTACGAGAAAGACCGGATCGGCCAGGGTAAGGAAAACGCCCGTACCTTCCTGGAAGAACATCCG
Organism: uncultured Gammaproteobacteria bacterium; assembly: GCA_963704855.1. GTDB lineage: Bacteria > Pseudomonadota > Gammaproteobacteria > Xanthomonadales > SZUA-36 > SZUA-36. The sequence continues at coordinate 442,817 of CAVPHY010000002.1, read as the reverse complement.
GAAATGGCAGCAGAGATAGAGGTACGTTTACGCGCCATCCTGCTACCGAAGAAAGAACCCAAGGCAGAATCTCCAAAAGCCGTGGAAGCCTAGGGGGGTAGGGCCTTGCGTGGCAAGACTGCGCGTGAACTAACCGAGGCGGATGTCCATGAAATCGCGGTTCGTTATCTCACGCGCCGCGAATACGGTATCGAAGAACTCAGGCAAAAACTGATCCAGCGGGGTTCTGATTCAGCCACTGCGGAAAAAGTGGTTGCTGACCTGGCGAATGAAAACCTGGTTTCCGATCAGCGCTTTACCGAGATGTATGTCCGTACCCGTATACGTCACCTGTTCGGGCCTCTGAAAATTCGCGGCGAACTGCGTAGCCGCGGTATTTCCGACCACCTGATTTCCGAAGCGCTGCCCGATGGGGAGGAAACCTGGTTTGACAGTGCATCGCAGTGGGCTGATAAACGCTGCCAGGGTGAACTGGATTATGCGGGGCGGGCAAAAATTTACCGTAGCCTGATGAGCAGGGGTTTTACCCACGAGCAGGCAAATGTCGCCCTGGACCGTCTAAGCAGCCCTTAAATTCATCCGATTGATTCCTTCATCGGCCATGTTTCTGTAAACTTGCAACCCCGTTACGCGCACGCCGCGTTTTAATGCTTTAAGGCAGTAATATTTTGAAAACAACAGCTCAGATCCGCCAGGCTTTCCTGGACTTTTTTGCCGCCAGGCAGCACGAAGTAGTTGCTTCCAGTTCGCTGGTCCCGGCAGACGACCCGACATTGCTTTTTACCAACGCGGGTATGGTCCAGTTCAAGGATGTATTTCTCGGCGCGGAAAAGCGCTCGAACCTGCGTGCGGTCACTTCCCAGAAATGCGTTCGCGCGGGTGGCAAACACAACGACCTGGACCAGGTGGGTTATACCGCCCGTCACCATACGTTTTTCGAAATGCTGGGAAACTTCAGTTTTGGCGACTATTTCAAAAAAGATGCCATCCATTTTGCCTGGAGCCTTTTAACAGAGGATTACGGGCTCGAAAAAGACCGTTTATGGGTAACGGTTTATCACACTGATGACGAGGCCGCTGATATCTGGAAAAACGATATCGGTCTGGCGGAAGAGCGTGTGATCCGTATCGGTGACAAGCCCGGTGGCGCAGCTTACGAGAGTGATAACTTCTGGGCCATGGGTGATACCGGTCCCTGCGGTCCCTGCAGCGAAATTTTCTATGATCACGGTGCAGAGTATTACGGTGGTTTACCCGGTTCCGAAGATGAGGACGGTGGCCGCTACGTCGAAATCTGGAACCTGGTGTTCATGCAGTTTGACCGCTCTGCAGATGGCACACTGAAGCCTTTACCCAAGCCCTGTGTCGATACGGGGATGGGTCTTGAGCGGCTTGCTGCGGTATTGCAGGGCGTGCACAGCAATTATGAGACCGACCTGTTCCAGGCCCTGATCAAGGCGGCGGCGCGTCTGACCCATACCACCGATTTAAGCAACAAGTCACTGAATGTCATCGCGGATCACATCCGCGCCTGTGCGTTCCTGGTTGCAGATGGCATATTGCCGTCCAACGAGGGTCGCGGCTATGTCTTGCGGCGTATCATCCGCCGCGCGATTCGCCATGGTTTCAAGCTGGGCCAGAAAAATCCGTTTTTCGCCGGCATGACAGCCCCGTTGGTGGAGCAGATGGGTACGGCCTACCCGTCACTGGTCAAGCAACAGGCACATATCACCGCGACACTTGAAGACGAAGAAAAACGCTTTGCCACAACCCTGGATAAAGGTTTGGGCTTGCTGCAGAACGTGATGGGTAAGTCATCGGCTGCAAACGGCAAGATCGATGGCGATATTGCTTTCACACTTTACGACACCTACGGCTTTCCACTGGATTTGACCCAGGATATTGCCCGCGAGAACAACCTCGAGGTGGATATCGAAGGCTTTGATGTCGAAATGGATAAACAGCGGCAGCGTGGCCGCACGGCCGGCCAGTTCCAGCACAAGGACCAGGTATCCGCAGATGCGGTCAAGACATTCCCGGTAACCCGGTTCCTCGGTTACGAAGAGCTTTCGACAGACCAGGCCGTGGTTGCAGGAATTCTTGTCGAGGGTCAGCTGGTCGATCAACTCGAGGCAGGTGATGCGGCGGTCGTGGTTCTGGACCAGACACCCTTTTATGCGGAATCCGGTGGACAGGTGGGTGACACGGGTATCATCAGTACTGCAGATGCTAAGTTTGAGGTTGAAGACACGGTCAAGCTGGGTGGTACATTCTTTGGTCATGTTGGACGGTTGAGCGCCGGTTCGCTAAAACCGGGTCAACAGGTTTCAGCCGAGGTGGATGCCCACAGGCGGCAGTCGATCGTTATTCACCATTCTGCGACCCATTTAATGCACCGCGCACTGCGGGATATCCTCGGAACCCACGTTGAGCAAAAGGGTTCGCTGGTTGCACCCGACTATACGCGTTTTGATTTCTCCCACCCCAGGCAACTCAGCGTGGAAGAAATACAGCAGATAGAACGTCATGTTAATGACGCCATCCGGGTAAACCCACTGTCGGTATCCGAGGTGATGAGTTTTGATGATGCCCTGAAAACCGGTGCGATGGCGCTGTTTGGTGAGAAATACGGCGACAAGGTACGCGTGCTGCGTTTCGGTGATTTATCCACCGAGCTTTGTGGTGGTACGCATGTGAGCAGGGTAGGTGAGATCGGACAGTTCAAGATCGTGTCCGAGTCTGCTATTGGCTCCGGTGTACGGCGTATCATGGCGGTCGCGGGTGAGGCTGCAGTCGAGTACATCCAGCGCATGGAAAGCCAACTCCGGGATGTTGCCCTCGCACTGAAAGTGGCGCCGGAGGCGACCGCATCACGTCTGCAGCAGACGCTGGAGCGCAACCACCAACTGGAAAAGGATTTGGCCGCGCTTAAATCCAGCCTGGCCAGTTCCGGCAGCGATAGTCTGCTTGATAATGCCGTTGAAATTAATGGTATCAAGGTATTGTCCGCACGTATGGATGATCTTGATGCGGGTGACCTGAGAGACAGTGTCGATCACCTGAAAGACCGACTTGGCAGCGCCGTTGTCGTGTTGTCCAGCGTGGACGGTGAAAAAGTCAGAATAGCCGTTGGTGTCAGTAAAGATCTGACCGCTCGGATAAAGGCTGGAAATCTGGTAAACTTTGTTGCGAGTCAAGGTTGGCGGCAAAGGGGGGGGGCGTCCCGATTTCGCCCAGGCAGGAGGCAATCGTCCGGATTTGGTGGATGATGCACTATCTTCTGTGTCGACCTGGGTGGCTGAACAACTCTGAACTTAATAGAGAAAAAGTCCTTAAGGGGTGTGGACTTACAATAAAAACAGGGATAAGGTGCTTCAACAGGCCTGACACCAAGGGAAGGTACGCATGCTAATACTTACAAGACGGGTGGGAGAAAAGCTCGTAATTGGTGAAAATGTAACAATCACCGTGTTAGGTGTAAAAGGTAACCAGATACGCATCGGCATCGATGCGCCGCCTGAAGTACAAGTGCACCGCGAAGAAATATTTCAGCGGATTCTCAAAGAACGGGAAGACCTGGACGGTACGCACGGTAACAAGTAATTCACTTTATGCCTTTACCCGGAATCAATGAACCGGTATGCTTCGCATCCCGGTTTTTTTGATGATAAAATTCCGGTAAAATTAATCGATGTTTGGAGAGGTGGCCGAGTGGCTGAAGGCGCTCCCCTGCTAAGGGAGTATGGGTCAAAAGCCCATCGAGGGTTCGAATCCCTCCCTCTCCGCCAGATACCAAAAAGCCCCGCAACGCGGGGCTTTTTGGTATCTGACAGAGAGGCTGGCAAGATTCAGAACCCGGTGCGCAGCACCAGGGTAGGGTCCGAGTCAATCCCTCCCGGTCAACCCCCAACCGTTGCCGTCAAACCATGCGCGGTAAACTGTTCAACAACGCGTGCCAGTTCCCTCTCATCAGGTGCAGCCATGCAACCGGGATCATATGCCTGCCCCAGTTTGACGGATTTGCCTTCCGCCAGGTTGTGATAGGGCAGCAGGCTGACGGCCTTTGCGGGAACCGGCTAAAGCCGCAACGAAGCGGGCAGTGGCCTCTATATTGCCCTCATCGCTGTTGACCCCCTTGATCAGCGGGATACGGATCTGGATTTCAGCACCGGTTCTGGCAAGGGCTTGCAGATTTTCCAGAATACGGCGGATTACCAACCCCGGTCCAATGCTTGTGTTTTTCCGAATCCATCAATTTCAGGTCGTAAAGAAACAGATCCGTCCGCTTGGCGACCTCGAGCAGGTTCTGCGTGCTGGTCAGGCCGGACGTATCGATGGTGCGATGGATATTCAGCCGGCCACAGGCATCGAGTATTTCGATCAGAAACTCGGGGTGCAGCAAGGGTTCACCACCCGAAAATGTGACACCGCCACCCGACTGGTCGAAAAAGGGCCGCTCGTCTTCGATCACCTCGAGGAGTTCGGCAACAGTTTCATAATGTCCGGACATTTCGTGGCCGAGGCCGGGCAGGCCTCGGCGCATTGCCCACAGCGCAGACAGGCGCTGCTATCGGTGACAATGCCATCGGCTGTCAGCTCGCAGGCCTGTGCCGGGCAGATGCTGACGCATTCACCGCAGCCGATGCACTTGTTCTTGGAGTACATTTTCTGCACCCCGGGCGAGATGCTTTCCGGGTTGTGGCACCAGCGGCAGGCGAGCGGGCAGCCTTTCAGGAAAATGGTTACCCGGATACCGGGGCCATCATTGATGGCGTAACGCATGACATCGAAGACCAGCGCCCCGTTCTTGCCGGTTTCCGCAGTATGAGCCGATGTCCGGGAGTCAACCGTTGTCAACGTCGGTATTTTTCATCCCGGTCAAAACGACTCGTTCTCCGTGCGCTCGATAACCTCCTGCTGCAGATCGGCGTTCATATCGTTGAAATAATCACTGTAGCCCGCCATCCGCACCAGCAGGTCCTTGTAATCCTCCGGGGCACTTCTGTGCGGCCTTCAGGGTCGCGGTATCAACGATATTGAACTGGATATGGTGCCCGCCGAGTGTGAAAGTAGCTGCGGATCAAATGACCGAGCTTGATGATATCTTCATCGCGCTTGAGCAGGCTGGGCAAAAAGCGCTGATTGAGCAGGGTGCCGCCGGATAGCGTGTGGTCCAGCTTGGTCAACGAGCGGATCACCACTGAGGGGCCATGCGTGTCGGCGCCGTGCGAAGGTGAGGTGCCGTCGGATATTGATTTGCCGGCCAGGCGCCCGTTGGGTGTGGCGCCCATGACCTTGCCAAAGTAAATGTGGCAGGTGGTCGAGAGCATGTTCAGGTGGAAGTTTCCGCCCCGGACGTTGGGTTTGCCGTCGATGGCCTTGAGCAGGTCGGCATAAACCTGCAGGGCAATATCATCGGCCCGGTCATCGTTGTTGCCAAAGAACGGTGTCTTGTTAAGCACCGTCTGACGCAGGAACTCCTCGCCTTCGAAATTCTTCGCCACCGCGTCGAGTATCCTGTCCATGCTGAAGTTCTGTTCTTCGAACACATGCTTTTTCAGAACCGAGAGGCTGTCGGTGGTGGTTCCGAGGCCCGTGCACTGGATGTAGTTGGTGTTGTAGCGCGGGCCGCCGTCGTAGTAGTCCTTGCCCTTGCTGATGCAGTCTTCGATCACCACCGACAGGAAGGGTGCGGGCGCGTACTTGGCGAACATCCGGTCGATGTAATTGCTGACCCGGATCTTGGTATCGATGATGTAGTCCAGTTGCCGGGTAAACGCCTCGTAAAGCTGTTCATAACGGGTAAACTCACGTGGGTCGCCACAGTCGATACCGGCGCGTTTACCCGTGACCGGGTCGATACCGCGGTTCAGGGTGATCTCGAGCACCTTCGGTACATTCAGGTAGCCCGTCAGAAGAAAGGCTTCCTTGCCAAAAGCCCCGACCTCGATACAGCCGCTGCAGCCGCCTTCGCGGGCGTCTTTGAGTGATTTCCCCTGGCGCAGCAGTTCGGTCACGTAAACATCCGGGTTGAAAATCGACGGGTAACCGTGGCCCTGGCGGATAACCTTGCAGGCGGCGTGCAGGAAGCGGTCGGGTGTTCTGCTGCTGATATGAACCGAACTGCCCGGTTGCAGGATATGCAGTTCTTCGATGACTTCGAGCATGATATAGGAGACTTCGCTGACGCCATCCTTGCCATCCGGCGGTGATGCCGCCGATGTTGATGTTGGTGAAGTCATTGTAGGTGCCGCTCTCGCGCGCCGTGATACCCACCTTGGGTGGTGCAGGGTGGTTGTTGACCTTGATCCAGAAGCAACAGAGCAATTCCTTGGCCTGTTCCCGTGTCAGGGTGCCTGCTGCTATTTCCGCTGCATAGAACGGCGCCAGGTGCTGGTCGAAATGACCCGGGTTCATGGCGTCCCAGCCGTTCAGTTCGGTGATGGTGCCGAGGTGTACAAACCAGTACATCTGGATGGCCTCGTGGAAGTTACGTGGTTTGTTCGCCGGCACCCAACGGCAGACTTCGGCGATCTTTTTCAACTCGGCGATCCGTTGCGGGTCGCTCTCTTTGGCCGCCAGGGCTTCAGCCAGTTCGGCGTGCCGTTCGGCGAAAACGATCACCGCGTCACAGGAAATTGCCATCGCGGTGAGTTCTTCGAAGCGGTCGGTCGCCTCGGGGTCATTGAGGTAGTCCAGCGCATCGATTTCCGCAGTGATCTGTCGCTTGTAATCCAGCATTCCCTTGTTATAGATCTGGCCATCCAGCGCCGTGTGGCCGGCCGCGCGCTGCTCCATGAACTCGGTAAACAGACCTGCTTCGTAGGCGGATAGCCACTCATCGGGCACGTGGCTGAAAATCCTCTCGCGGATGGTCTTGCCCTGCCAGTAGGGTATGACCTCGCGGGCGTAGGTTTCGATGTCTTCTGCGGAGATCGTGTAGCGTTGCTGATCCCGGTTATTCAATACCTGGAAGTCATCGACGCTGTGACAGGTCAGCTCCGGAAAAGTCGGCACCACTTTGGGTGCCGGGCCACGTTCGCCGACGATCAACTCATCGTCACCAAGATAGAGGGTCTTCTGCTGACAATGGTTCAGGAAATTCAGTGCGCGCAGCACCGGCATCGAGTGTTTACCGTAATTCTGCTGATAGAACGCCGTTTCGTGCAGCGCCCTTTCGATCGACAGACTCGGTTGGGTCTCGACACTTAACTTGCGCAGACGCCGTATGCGGTCATTCATCCCCGGGCCGATGTCATGGGGACATGCGGTGTAGAAATTCCCCTCGCTGGCGGCTTTTCTCTGTGGGGACTCGCCACAACCGTTGATCGTGTCCATCGTCGCTATTTCCTTACATTGAGATCCCGCTATTGATTACTCTTTATCCATGAACGGGTAGCCGAAAGATTCAGGTGCGTCAAAGGTCTCCTTGATCGTGCGTGTGGATACCCAGCGCAGCAGGTTCAGGTAGGAGCCGGCCTTGTCATTGGTGCCGGACGCCCGCGCACCGCCAAACGGTTGCTGGCCGACCACGGCGCCGGTTGGCTTGTCATTGATGTAAAAGTTGCCGGCAGAATTTTCCAGTTTGCTCAGCGCCAGGCTGACCGCGGTCCGTTCGGTGGCGAACACGGCACCCGTCAGGGCGTAGATGGAAGTCCGGTCGCATACCTCCAGCATCTCCTCGTACTTTTCGTCATCGTAGACATAGACGGTCATCACCGGTCCGAAGATCTCTTCCTCCATGGTCCGGTAGTGCGGGTCATCGGCCACGATCACGGTGGGTTCGATGAAATAACCTTTGCAGTCGTCGTAACCGCCGCCGATGATGATCCTGGCCTTGTCCGATTCCTTGGTGTAATCGATGAACTCGGTGATGGTCGTAAACGCATTCTTGTCGATGACGGCATTGAAGAAATTACCGAAGTCGGTGACCGGGCCCATCTTGATCTTGGCCATTTCACGTTCCAGCCCCTTGTGAACCTGCGGCCACAATGAGCGCGGTATGTAACCGCGCGAGGCAGCCGAGCATTTCTGACCCTGGAATTCGAACGCACCACGGATGATGGCTGTCACCACCTTGTTCACATTGGCGCTCGAGTGTGCAAATATGAAATCCTTGCCGCCGGTTTCACCGACGATACGCGGGTAGGACTTGTATTTCGCGATGTTGTTGCCGACGGTTTTCCACATCTGGTGGAAGACACCGGTTGAACCGGTAAAGTGGATGCCGCCAAGATCGGCGTGGTCGAGACAGATTTTACCCACCTCCGAGCCGCGTCCGGGGATGAAGTTGATGACACCATCCGGCAAGCCGGCTTCCTTGAGAATCTGCATGATCAGATAAGGTGTGTAAACGCAGGAGGACGCGGGTTTGAGCACCACCGTATTACCCATGATCGCCGGCGCGGTTGCCAGGTTGCCCGCGATGGCGGTGAAATTGAACGGCGCCACGGCAAATACAAAGCCTTCCAGGGGCCGTTGTTGTACGGAGTTCCAGATACCCTTCGGCGAGTAAAGCGGCTGGTCACTATAAACCTGCTGCGCAAAATGGGCATTAAAGCGCAGGAAATCGATCAGTTCACAGGTCGCGTCGATTTCCGCCTGGTAGGCGCTTTTGCTGGTTGAGAGCATGCTCACCGCATTCATTACGAAACGGTATTTACCTGAAAGAAGATCGGCGGCCTTGAGGAAAATCGCGGCGCGTTCCTCCCAGCGCAAAGCTGCCCATTGTGGCTTGGCTGCCATGGCCGCCTCGATGGCCTGGTTGATCTCATTTTCGCCGGCCTGGTGGTAGTCGGCCAGGATATGCTGATGATCATGCGGCATGACCGCCTGGCCGAGTTTGCCGGTGCGGACTTCCTTGCCACCGATGATCAGCGGTATCTCGATCCTCTTACTGGCGATATCATCCAACGCAGCCTTCAGTTTTGCGCGCTCAGCTGAGCCGGGGGCGTATTCATAGACCGGTTCGTTGAATGGTGTCGGGATCTTAAAAATGGCGTTGTTGAGCAAATTCATGGGTGGCACCTATTTCAAGCTCAAATACATTGAGCGCAGGGTTGATTGCGTATCAGGGTATTTTACAGTGTTTTCTGATGCAGTCCGAACTCTCCTTCCGCCGCTGCTTTCAACAAGCGCGCACCGGGTACGACCACGCTGAAGAGCGCGGGGTTTGGGCGCGTTCAAGCAATCCGCACCGGGATCTTTTTAGCGGGTCGGTTTCCCCCTGGAAACAGCACTCACGTCGTCGTGTTTCAGTTTGCGTTTGCCGATCCGGTCGATACGCATGGTAAGACGGCAGGCCGGATCCGGGCACACGCAGCGGCTATCGGTTTCTATCCAGTCGGCGGGGTGGCATTGACGTTGCTTGGCGGGTAGCAACGGGATAGCGGACTGCAATGCAAACAGGCAGAAATCCTGTTGGCCAGGGAAGGAGATCTTGCCACCCTTCAGGAAAAAATGATCACCTTCGGTCATGTTGCAGGTGCAGTTTCCCTCGATGGATTCAACCACTACTTTAAGATCGTAAAGTTCAAATTCGTCGGTGCTTTCCACGTTACTGCTCATGATTATTCATCCGGACCGGTCGTGTCACATATGTTTTCAATGCGTCAGAATATCATTGCCGCATAACCCGGTAGCTTCACTATCGACAGCCATACTGAAATGACCGCACCGATGATCAATATCACATTGCGGCTCATATTCGCTGTGTACCTGCCCATCACCTGTTGGCGATTCACCAATATGATGACGATAATCATCACCATCGGTATCAACAGGGCATTGACCCCCATCAGCAGCAAAACTTTCAATAGCGCCGGAAAACTCCAGAACGGCGCGAGGATCGCCGGTACGAAAATCCAGAACTTCAGCATATGCCTGAAGGCGACATTGTCCGCCCTGTCGTGCCAGTCATAACCGAGCATATCAAGCAGCCAGTAGCATATGACCTGCACCACCACGATAAAGGTGGTCAATGCCGCTAAACAGATACCGATTGAAAAAATCAACGGCCCCAAAAATCCAAGGCCGGCGGGGAATGCTTTGACGAGGACTCTTCCGGCCTCATGCACCGTGTCGATCTGTGCGTGATCCGCCAGGCCGTAAAGTGCAAAACCACCGGCGACCATCACGAATATCGAGTAACAACCAAAAATGACACCGAGGTTCAAAACCGCCTTGCGAAATTCCTGTTTCAGATCAGGTGTTCCCCTGTTGTTGTCCGCGCTCATATACGGTATGCCAAGCAGCGCCGCCGGCGCCAATGCCGTCCCTATGATGGCCATGATCGACTGCCCTGAAAGGCGCTGGCTTGTCGATCCCGGGTACCGCGAGGTTGTCCGGAATACTGGGAACAAAGCCGTTGAGAATGGCGGGCAATTCCTGAAAACCACGTAAAGCGACTACCAGGAAGCAAAAAAACATGACGACCATCAGCGAAGTCATGGCTTTTTGCATGCGCTCATAACCATTGGATGACAGTAACCAGTAAATACCGCAAGCCACGAGCAAGGACAGGGTGGCTTCGGTGATCCGATAGGTCTGAGCATAGTCTGCCGTGGCGCCGGCTTCGGGTGGATAGAAAGTGAACACCGACATCAGTGCCGATGTCATTACAGACATCTGACCCATGCCTACCAACAGATGCACCGGCACATTGATGAGCAAAATGAACCAGGCGACCGATGGATGAATATTTGACCTGACCAGGGAGAGCATACCCTTGTCGGTGTTCAGCAGGCCGATACGCGAGGCGGAGTCGACGAAGATAACGAACAGCGGCAGGATGGCGACCACCACCCATAACAGGTCATAACGGAACCAGGCACCGGCAAGAATAAACGTGGCAACGGCGCCCGCGCCCATTGTGCCTGCTGCCATCACTGCGGCGGGACCCACGATTTTTGAAAACAGGGCGGATATCCGGTTCATTGGAATTTCGCTTTCAACGGGTGACCGCCTGGTTAAGGTTGTACTTCATGATACGGCCGTGCGGGCCATCCCGGTCGCGCTCGATATCATAGACGTCGCCGGGAATGCATGATCCCTTGTTGATCACCGACTGGATTTTTTCAATGTCTTCTGCTTCGAGGTTGAGTGCGGCCATCCTTTGCAGGCCCTGGAGATGCCTGCTGTTCCTGGCGCCAATTATGACGGCCGCCACCGCCTCTTGTTGCAGAACATATCGTGCCGCGACTTCAGCAATGTGGACTTCGTGTTTATCTGCGATATCTTTCAGCGTTTTCAGTAAGTGCTGAAACTGATCAAAACCGCCGATTTCGTCAATGATCAACTGGTATTTCACGAGCGATCTGTTTTCAGCATACTGGCGTTCGCTTGCACCGAGGTATTTTTCTGTCAGAAATCCGCCAGCTACCGATCCGTAACAGAGATAGGACATATCATGCTGCTTGATAAACGCCTGCATGTGTCTTGCCGGGCGGCTATCGAGAACCGAATACTGAACCTGGTTGCTTATGAGAGGGCAACCCGCATCCAGCATTTCACGCAGGCCGCTTACATTGAAGTTGGTTGCACCGATGTACCTGATCTTGCCGGCTTTCTGGAGTTCGGCAAGATGCAGGCAAACCTCGACATAACGTGGCACCGAATAGTCCCACCACGCAAACTGCACCAGGTCGAGTCGCTCAACACCCAGTCGCTTGAGTGAACGGTCTATGATTTTTTCAGTGTCTGCTTTTGAAACAGTCGCCAGCGCTTCGAGGTCAGGTACGTACTTGGTATGAATCTGAACCGGTGGAAGTTCGCCGCTGGTGAAGTCATGCCGGTGTTTCCTGAGGAACTTTCCGATCAGTTCCTCGACACCGGTGTAGATATCCGCACAGTCAAAGGTCGTGATTCCGGCTTTTACAAAATCACGCATATCGGAAATAGCCTGGTTCTCATCAACAGGACCGTGACCACCCGCGAGTTGCCAGCCGCCTTTTATAATGCGTGAGATGGAGTAATCGTCCCTGAGGCTGGTTCTTTGTTGCGTCAGATTCATCCTGTCGGGCGACCTCCCGGTGCGTGATTTCATGTTAGGAAAATGAAGGCTGCAATAGTTGGTGACTTTACCATGAGGTGGTCGTTTGGTGGAGGTTGCTTCCGGGGTTCGCTCGGGTAAATGACCCAGGCCAGCCTTTCGGTCAGTTCTCGGGTTCGCATACTTTCATATCCATGGTGGTGGGGACGCTGGGGCGGGTAGTTACTTCCAGGACGCGCTAGTCACATCCCTGGTGTCGCATAGCCTTGGCTTCCCGACTGATCAATAGTGACGTTTATGTGCATGGTCCTGGCCCCGTATTCATTGCGTTGTATCCCATTGTCTGATTTCATTGTCACAGGCGATGGCATGGAGAAAAGAAATGAATCGAAGCGTGTTTAAGGGGTCATTTTCCAGCTTGTTTTTCAACCCGGCCGGAATTTGTCTGCTGACTGTTGTCCTGCTGTTATGGTGCCAGGCGTTGCAGGCACAAAGCCAGCAAACGATTGAAGAATACATCGACCAATGGAAATCCTTCTATCCGAGTTCAGCTTTTGGCGAAGGAGATAAGTCCGCAGCCTGGCGTTTTGAAGATTTTTCAAAGCAACGGGTATCAGACTGGCTGGCCTTTAACCACAAAGCTGAAGATAGCCTTTCGTCTATAGCCGACAGCGCATCTTTAAGCGACCGCGTTGATGCACAGGTGCTGCTGCGGCAGGTGCGGCTTGAGCTGGAACTGTGGGAACACGATCAGCCGCTTTCCCAACAGCCGCAGTGGTATGCAGGGAAGATTTCCGAGGCACTGACCTATGTGCTCGTTTCGGAAAAGCTGAGCCCGGCTGAGAAACACAAGGCGGTGATGACGCGGTTGGCAGGGATCGATGCCTTATGCGTCCTGGGTATTGAGCATTTAAAAAATGGCAATCCCGGTCGAACCCGCGATGCATTGAAATCCCTGCAACGAACCATCGATTTTCATGAGAGCGAACTTTTGGCGCAATCTGATCCCTGGACCGAAGCAGGTGATGTGGAAGGCTTACGTGAGGCGGTTCAGCAAGCCATACTCAGGATGCGCGAACTGGCAGACCATATCCGTGACAAGGTGTTGCCGTTTTCATCGGTTCCTGACAAGTTCGGGCCCGAGGTCTACACACGCAAACTGGCTATTTTTTCGGATAACAGCGTAACGCCGGAAAACCTGTCTGTCATAGCGCTACAGGAAATTGACCGTGTCCGTGAACTGATGCTGGAACTGGCAGATGCGTGGTGGGATGAAGAGGACAGGGGGTTGGAAAAACCCCGGGGGCAGGCCCTGCTCGATGCAGCCCTGGCTGCCATGGAGGATGACCGCGAGGACAACCAGCAGGATTTTCTGCGTGTATTCAGAGAGGAGACCGAAGCATCGGTGAAGTTTGTGGTACAGCATGATTTTGCCACGGTGCCGGCGAACCGCAGCATCATCGTCGATCTTTTGCCGCCTCACTCGCCACTTGCCAGGATTGGTGGTGTTTTTCCGCCCGGGCCCTTTGATCCCGATGCAAAAACACTGCTGTATCTGCCGTCCATTCCCGATGATGCGCCTGCCAGCGAGAAGGAAGGTTTTTACCGGTCGTTTAACAACCACTTCAACCGGATGATCATCGCGCACGAGATATTCCCGGGTCACGCGATGCAGTTCACAGTGGGACTGCTGCATGCGAGCAAGGTACGGACCCTGTTTGCCAATCCGTATTATTCAGAAGGCTGGGCGTCTTTCGTTGAAATTCTGATGCTGGAAGCGGGTTGGGGGAATGGCGATAAACTGACCCGTCTCGCCCATTTGCGAAAGCGTCTGGAGAACGCGACACGGGCCTACATCAGCGTCATGGTGCACACGCAAGGCTGGAAACGGGAGCAGGTAATAGACTTTGCCAGCACGCGTGGGTTGCTACCGGCCCAGTTTGCGAACAACCTGTGGGACCGCGTTTCCGGTTTGTACATGTCACTTCAGCTGACTTCCTACTTTGTCGGCTTCCACATTTTTGAAATGCTATGGAAGGAAGAGCAACACCGCCTGGGTGAGAATTTTGTGCAGAGGGATTTTGTCGATTCCGTGCTCGCGACCGGCTCGGTTCCCATGACAAAACTGCGTGAAATCATCCAGCAATAGAATCGTATGGCCATGTTATGTTCACAGGACATGCACGTGGAACAGCGCTGTAGTAAAGTACGCGCTTTGCCATTGTTCGAGTTTGATCTCATGTTAGCGAGTGATTCTGCAAAAACAATTCGGAATGAAGATATCCCTGCGCGGGAGCAGGCCTCCGATATGGGAAACAGCGACAGGATCCGCCTGAAGTTTGGGAACTATGGTATCGAAATCGTCGAGAACGGTATCAGGATCAGGGTTTCAAACCTTTACAGTGAAACGACCGGTGTAAAAACAAACCGGACCTTCGCGGTAGTCATGTACCCCGCCGTGATTGAACCGGCCTTCAAAAAAGAACATGAGGCTATCATCGGCGGGCAATCCATCGGTGATGTGTTCAAAAAACACGGCTGGCTCATAGATAAGCGCCATCAGTATATCGGCGAACTGGAGACCTTTGCCGATTTTTCCGGTGTTCATGCAGTCTTCGGTGATATTGGCGCAGTCCGCCCGGTCATCCATGTTTACTCGCTGTTTATAAAGAAGGGCAGGGACGTGTTTCATTATGCGTCTATCGCCGAAGTGCATCACCCGGAATATCTTGAACTGGAAGAATTGAAGACTGTCTACGGGAATGAAATTGACGGCGCCCTGGTCAAGGACCAGGACACCATCGATTTTCTCAAGATTGTAGCGAGCAAAATGCGGCAGGTTTAAACCGGCTCAAAACCAGTTTGCGCTGCGTGCTGTTTCATCCATTACCGCATTCATTCAGCCTGAAAAGTTCGGTGTTGCCGCCGATCGCCGCGGTATTGATGGTCAGTATCTTTTCGGTGGCGAAACGCAACAGGTAATGGGGTCCGCCAGCCTTGGGGCCGGTACCGGAAAGACCCATACCGCCGAAGGGTTGTACACCGACAACCGCACCGATCATATTGCGGTTGACATAGGTGTTGCCGACGGCATTTTTGGCGAATAGATCCAGCCAGTAGCGTTCGATCCTCGAGTGCACACCGAAGGTCAGGCCAAAACCGGTATCGCCGATGTCGGCCATGACCTTTTCAATTTCCTTGTGCTTGTAGCGGATCACGTGCAGCACAGGACCAAACTCCTCGTCCTTGAGTGTCGACAGGGCAGGTATCTCGAAGATGTGCGGCGCAAGGTATGAGCCGTCTTCAAGACCCTCCGGCACCGTGCCGCGGGCGATCAGGGTGGCCTCCTTGTGCATGCGGTCAATGTGTTTCTCCAGGCCATTACGTGAACTGACGTTGATAACGGGGCCGATATCGGTGGCCAGGTCCAGCGGATCGCCGATCTGGCGCTCATCAAGCGCGCCTTTCAACATACCGATAACCTTGTCGGCAATACTGTCCTGCAGGTAAAGCACACGCAGGGCCGAGCATCGTTGTCCGGCAGAGGAGAAAGCCGATGTCAAAACATCGTCGGTGACCTGCTCCGGCAGCGCGGAGGAGTCGACGATCATCACATTCTGCCCGCCGGTTTCGGCTATCAGCGTATTGATAGGCCCATTCTTGGCGGCCAAAGCACGGTTGATGGTCTGCGCGGTCGTGGTAGAGCCGGTCAGGGCCACACCGATAATCCGTTCGTCTGCCACCACCGTGGCGCCCATTTTTGAGCCGCGTCCGTTGAGCAGGTGCAATACGTCCGTGGGTACACCCGCCTCATGCATCAGGCGGACAGCGTAGGCACCCACCAGCGGGGTGGGGTCGGCGGCCTTGGCGATGACGGCATTGCCGGCGGCAAGCGCCGCAGTAATCTGGCCGGTAAAAATGGCCAGCGGGAAATTCCACGGGGAAATACAGAAAAACACACCCCGCCCGTGCAGGGAAAGCCGGTTACTTTCACCGGTGGGGGATTTGAGCACCATTGGCGTGGCGAAATTGCGGCGTGCCTGCAGCGCGTAATAGCGGCAGAAATCGGCCGCCTCTCGCACCTCGGAAATACCATCCGAAATAACCCTGCCAGCCTCCCTCGCCAATAGATCAATGAAAGCAACACGGTGTTCTTCTATCAGGTCCGCAAGCCGCTCCAGTATCTGTGCACGGCCCTCACCACCGATGG
This sequence comes from uncultured Gammaproteobacteria bacterium, assembly GCA_963704855.1. Lineage (GTDB taxonomy): Bacteria > Pseudomonadota > Gammaproteobacteria > Xanthomonadales > SZUA-36 > SZUA-36. The sequence continues at coordinate 426,618 of CAVPHY010000002.1, read as the reverse complement.
CGTTCCAGCTTTTCTGCGCCTTGTTTGCCGCATCCAGCGCACGGTCGATATCCGCCGGCTCGGCGTGGCGGGTGGTGCCGACGACAATATGTTTGTTCGCCGGGCAGGTGACGGGGATCTCTTCGCCGCCCACCGCTTCTCCACAGACAATGGAGGGCGCATCGTAACGGGTCGCAGACCGCTCCGACAATGCAGCCATCAGCGCCCCGGTTTCCAGCGGGTTTGTCAGGTCCAGGCCGGCCGAGTTTTTCCGGTCGCCGTAAAGGTTTGCCGGTACGGGAATACCGCCATGACGCTTGTCGGACATGGCCTCTACCGCGCCCACCGGATCACTGACAACCTCCTCGACCGGTACATCGGCATCCATGAAGCGGTTGACAAAGCTCGAATTGGCGCCGTTTTCCAGCAGGCGGCGCACCAGGTAGGGAAGCAGGTCTTCATGGGCGCCAACCGGTGCGTAGGTACGCACACGCGGCATATTCTTGATCACCTTGCCGGCGGCCTTGTAGAGAATGCCGCCCATGCCGTGCAGACGCTGGAATTCCATCTCTGCACCGGCACCCATGGTCGCCACTGCGGCCAGGGAATGCGCGTTATGTGTGGCAAACTGGGGATAGAAAGCGTGCGGCGCCGCCAGCATGCGCTTGGCAGTGGCCAGGTAACACAGGTCGGTGGTGACCTTGCGTGTCCAAACAGGGTAGTCAGCCAGGCCCAGTTCCTGGGCGTGCTTGATTTCGGAATCCCAATAGGCGCCTTTGACCAGGCGGGTCGGGAAATGCCGGCCGGTTTCCTCGGCCAGCGCGATCAGCCAGTCGACCTGGGCGGGCCCGCGTTTTTGATAAGCCTGCACGACCATGCCCAAGCCCTGCCATCCGTCAAGCTCCGGGTCGCGCGCCAGTGCTTCAAAAATATCCAGTGAGATATCCAGCCGGTCGGCCTCTTCGGCATCGATGGTCAGTTGCATATTGTGCAATTTGGCCAGCAGCGCCAGTTCCTTGACCCTTGGCAGCAGTTCGTTCAGAACACGTTGCCGTTTGACTGCCTCGTAACGCGGGTGCAGCGCGGACAGCTTGATAGAAACGGAGGAACGGTTGGCGATATCGTCGCCTTCATCCTGTATCGCCTTACCGACTTCCTCGATGACCTGGCGATAGAGCCTGAGATGACGTTCAGCATCTTTCGCGGTGCGCGCGCCTTCGCCCAGCATGTCGAAGGAAAACAGGCGTGAGCCCGCATCACGTTTCGCCCTTTGTTTGAGCGCTTCCTTGATGGTGCGACCAAAAACAAACTGGTGACCCATGATACGCATGGCCTGCATCACCGCCTTGCGGATAACCGGTCCGCTCATCCGGGCGACTGCGGACTTGGTCCAGCCGGCTGCATCGCGGGTTACCTTTTTGTCCAGCTTCATGACACCACCGGTCAGCATCAGTGCCCATACACCGGCGTTGACAAACAGGTCTTCAGAGCTGCCGCGGTGATCGGCCCAGTTGCCAGAGGCGATTTTTTCAGCGATCAACTCATCCTGGGTTTCGGCATTCGGGATACGTAAAAGCGCCTCTGCAAGGCACATCAGCGCCACGCCTTCCTGGTTGGAAAGACCGAATTCCTGCATGAAAGCATCCAGTGTTCCCCGCTCGGCACTCATCTCCCTGGATTTTGTGACGATGGCATGTGCAAGCTCGACGATGCTGTCACGGTTTACCTGGCTTAGCGGAAAACCAGCCAGCAGGCTGGCGGCCATCGTGTTCTCATCGCCATGTTTGCTCTGGCGCAGGACAAGGCGTGCTTTTGACAGGGAAGAATTGGCAGTGCTGTTCACAGGATCTGACCTCGATAGTGAGTATGTTTCAACCTGATATTATGTTACAAAATCTGGCTAAAAATTTGGTATATGCTACTGTATTGTGATAATAAACGTTATAAACACTATAAAAACCACAGTTAAATAGGTGAGTATGCTATGAGCAAGTCGAAAACCCGCGCGCTGGACCGTATTGACCATAAAATTCTCCGCCTGCTCCAGCTTAATGCCCGCATCACCAATGCAGACCTTGCCCGCTCGGTCAACCTTAGCCCGACACCCTGTCTCGAGCGTGTCCGGCGTCTCGAGGCGGAGGGATATATCCTCGATTACGTCACCCTGCTCAACCCGCAAAAGCTGGGTGCCGGTGTGATCAGTTTTGTCCAGGTGTTGCTCGACCGCACCAACCCGGACGTATTCAAGCGATTCAAGGAACAGGTGGCCCTGTGTCCTGAAGTGATGGAGTGCCACATGGTGGCGGGCGGCTTCGATTATCTTTTAAAGGTCCGCACCCGCAGCATGATTGAATATCGCGATTTTCTTGGTGACACACTGGCGCGCATGTCCGATATCAAGCAGACCCATACCTACATGGTGATGGAGGAGGTCAAGGCGACCCACGCTATTACGGTTTGAGCCCGTTCCGCCCGGGTTCAGAACATTTCGGAGCTGTCGATATCCTCTTCTGAAACAGTGCTGCGGTTCGGGATGAAATCGCCGGTGACCATCTGGTCGTAGGCAAGTCCAGGACCCACCATCGGATAAACACAGGCGTCCCGGTCGATGATCACTTCGAGAAATGCCGGCCCCGGGAATTCGAGCCATTCCCTGACCACCCGTTGCATATCGCCTTTCTGCTCCAGCCGGACAGCGTATTTGAAACCGTCAGCCTCGGCGGTCTTGATGAAATCCTTTGAGCGCAACGACTTGTCGCTATAGGACAGGCGTCCCTTGTAGTACAACTTCTGCCACTGCTTGACCATGCCATCGCCAAAATTATTGAGTACCAGTACCTTTACAGGAAGGTTGTAACTCGTGGCGGTTTCGAGCTCGCCGATATTCATGCGGATGCTGGCATCGCCATCCACATCGATGACGAGGTGATCAGGCATTGCGAACTGTGCACCAATGGCGGCCGGCAGTCCAAAACCCATCGTGCCCATGCTGCCCGATGTCAGCCACAACCGGGGGCTTTGAAAATCGAAGTACTGGGCGGCCCACATCTGGTGCTGACCGACCCCGGTTGAAATAATGGCTTTGCCACCGGTGATGTCGTTGATGGTTTCGATGACTGCGTAAGGCTGGATAAGCTCGCTGTCACGGTCGTAGTTCAGACCGTAAACGTCCTTCAGATGGGCGATTTCAGCATGCCACTGGCTGAAATCGGTAGAAATATTCTGCTCTTTCGCAAAGTCGGACAGGATCTGTAAATCCTGCTTGAGGATACCGATATGGCTCCAGTCAACCGGTTTGACCTTGCCGATTTCGGACGGATCAATATCAAACTGCGCGATGTGCCTGACCGACGGTGCAAATTTCTTCGGCGAACCTGCTACCCGGTCATCAAAGCGTGCGCCCACGGCGATCAGGAAATCACAGTCGTCCACGGCGTAATTGGCGGAAGCCAGGCCATGCATGCCCAGCATGTGCAGCGACAGGGGTTCGCTCGTATCGACCGCGCCGATACCCATCAAGGTGGTGGTCACCGGTATCCCCAGGCTGGCCGAGAAGTGACGTAACTCCGCCGTGGCATTACCATTGATAACACCGCCACCGGCATAAATCAGCGGGCGTTTGGATTGCTTCAGCATTTCGAAGAATGCCTCGCATTCCCGCTCGTCCAGCACGTTTTGCCGGAGTGCATGGATGCGTTGGCGGTAGCCACGTACGGGCAGTAAACCGGTACCCTCGAAGATACCGCTCCAGTTCTGGATATCCTTGGGCAGGTCAACCACCACGGGTCCGGGTCGTCCGGTACGGGCAATCTCAAACGCGGTGCGCACCGTTTCTTCAAGCAACTCAGGATCCGTGACCAGGAAGGTATGCTTGGATACCGGGCCGAGACAACTGGAAACCGGGGCTTCCTGGAACGCATCCGTTCCGATAGCGGCAATCGGGACCTGCCCGCAAATCACCACGATCGGGGTTGAATCCGCCATGCAGTCCCTGACCGGTGTCACGGTATTGGTCGCGCCCGGGCCGGATGTCACCATGACCACACCCACTTCGCCCTTGGCCCTGGCGTAGCCTGCCGCCATGAAACCGGCGCCCTGTTCATTGGCCGGTACGATCAATGGCATGGGCTCATTGCCGTTGTCATCCACGTGCCTGGCGTTATATCGGAAGATCGCATCATAGGTTGGCAGAATGGCGCCGCCACTGTAGCCAAAAATGGTGTCAACACCTTCGTCTGCCAGTACTTGGACAACCATTTCCGCACCGGTCATGCGGGTGCCGGCGAGGGGGTGAGGTACGGATTGCGGGGATTTCGGAGTAAGCTTCATAGGTAGCGAGTTTCAATTAATTATTAACGCATTGCAATAGCCATTAAACTACGCGAATATTGATGATTGATTACCTGGTTTCAATATAAAGAATTTCTCAGCGGGAAACATCAATATGCGACACATTATCTCCATTCTGTTGGCAAACGAGGCGGGCGCACTGGCCCGTGTGGCCGCATTATTTTCCAGCCGTGGCTACAACATCGAGTCACTGAATGTCGCCCCCACCGATCACCCCGAAGTATCGCGCCTGACCCTGGTTACAAGGGGTTCAGATGAGGTCATTGAGCAGATCAATAACCAGTTGCTGAAACTGGTCGATGTCGTCAACGCCGCCGACATGACGCTGGATGATCACATCGAGCGTGAATTACTGTTGATGAAGGTGAAAATCCGTTCGGGTGCGGCGCAGACCCTGCTGGATCTGATAAACGCATCCGATGCCCGGGTGCTGGATGATTGCCCGGAAACCTACACGCTGGAATTAACAGGCCCCAACGACCATATGGATGAGTTCATTTCCAGGGTCGGCGAATGCGCAGAAATCCTCACCGTATCTCGCAGTGGCGCAATGGCGATCGGCCGTGGCGGAAATGTACTGGGTTCAACTATCTGAGCGTTGTTTAATCACCCGATACACATGAGACGTGCCTGTGACTCATAGATTAACCCGGCTTTTCACCGAGCCGCTTGTGCAGTTCCTGTTGATTGGTGCCTGCATATACGGAGCCTATGCGTTGTTGGGTGCCCCTGAGGAAGAATTTCGTGACACCAGGGTTCACGTTGATTCCAATCGAATCAATGCGTTCATATCGGAGTGGGAAAGCCGCTGGAACCGGCCGCCTACACGTGACGAGATCAATGGCCTGATTCAGTCATATATCAAGGAAGACGTTCTTTACCGCCAGGCAGTCGCCATGGGGCTGAACGAGGACGACCCGGTAACTCGGCGGCGCATGGCGCAAAAACTGGAATTTCTGACCAGCGACCTCGCAATGATGGTGCAACCGGCCGAGGGCGAACTTGAACTCTACTTCAAGGAAAACAAAGAGGACTACCGGGCGCCTGACAGGATGACCTTCAGCCAGGTGTATTTCAGCCCGGATATCCGTGGTAACAAAACACTGGATGATGCCGGGCAGGTATTGCTTCAGTTACAGGCAGCCGGTGCGCCCGGCGAAGACTCCATGCAGGCGGGTGACGGGTTCATGCTGCAGGGTGAGTTCGTTTCAGTAACCCGGGCGGAGGCCGCGCGACAATTGGGCGGTGCCTTCGTCGAGACCGTCGCACAACTGGAACCGGGCTCATGGCATGGCCCGGTGCTGTCCGGTTATGGTGTGCACCTGGTCTATGTAACCAGTTACGAAAAAGCACCACCCCCGGTTTTTGAGCATGTACAGGCCACAGTGCTTGAAAACTGGCAAATGCAACAGCGTGAAAAATTCAATGCCGATTTTCTCGAAAGCCTGAAAAGCCGCTACGAAATTGTCATCGATGAGGTTCCTGCAGGCCGTATCCTTGAAGTACCTGCCAAAACAACCGTCCCGGATACCGTCAAGGCCGCTGCATCATAATGACGGGTATTTACAGATTGTATTTTCAGGCCGCGGTGTGCTTGTTGCCGGTTTTGCTGGCCCTGTCATTCGAGTTGCCCGCCGACGAGTTTCGGCCGGCGCTGCTTGAGGTTACGGAGCAGGAAGGCGGCTGGGTGGAAGTGAACTGGAAGGTTCCCACACTGGGTGAACAGGTACTGGCAATCACCCCGGTTATCCCGGACTTCTTCAAACCCCTGGGTCCAGGTTCAAGCCGGCGTGTACCCGGTGCCCTGATTGAAACCAAATCGTATTCTACCAATGGGCAGGCCCTGCATGGTGCCGTCCTGGCTGTTGACGGGCTGAGTGCGGTGCCAACCGATGTCGTTGTGCGCATCAGCCTGCTCGATGGTATCGAACACTCTGCGGTACTGCGCTCCAATAACAGCTCTTTTGTCATACCGGCACGGGTAAGCAATGGCGAACTGGCGGTCTCCTACTGGCGCATGGGGACCATCCATATACTCGAAGGTTTCGATCATCTTTTGTTCCTGCTGACTTTGCTGATGATCGTAAGCGGAATCTGGCCATTGCTGAAGACCGTCACCGCGTTCACACTGGCGCACAGCCTGACCCTGGCGCTGGCGACGCTCGACCTGGTCCACATTCCACAGGTACCCACCGAGGCTGTTATCTCGTTGAGCATCATGTTGCTGGCCGTGGAAGTCGTCAGGAAAAACCAGGGTCACCTGACCCTGTCAGAGCGTTTCCCCTGGCTGATCGCGTTTACTTTCGGGCTGGTGCATGGCCTCGGCTTTGCCGGTGCACTGTATGAAATCGGTGTGCCGCAACACGCGGTGCCACTGTCGCTGTTAATGTTCAACGTCGGTGTCGAGACCGGCCAGGTTTTATTCGTGGTGACGGTGTCGTTGCTGCTCGCAGGTCTTCACCGTCTGCATGGTTTTGCAGCCCTGGGTCTCGTGAGGGCGACACCTTATGCCATCGGCGGGGTTGCGGCATTCTGGACGATCGACCGGGTGAGTTCTTTTTTGTAGGGGCTAAATCACGATCTTTGGCTGAATTCTCCAGGGCTTGCCAGTCCCGTTATAACTATTTGCCCGTGTTTCGACGTATGAAGTCGAGCATCTGTCCACCGATCGGGTTCTCAGGGTGCATGGCGGCGATGTCTTCTGCAATGGGTCGGGCCTGTTCGAAAAATCCTCTTTTCAGGTAAAAGTCAGCCAGGCCATATTGGAAGTCCAGGTTTTGCGGCTCAAGCCCGAGTGCAGCACGTAGTTCGTTTTCGGCGCCTGCCGTATTTTGTAAATGTGCGTAAAGAAGACCGAGGTTGTAATGGATTCGCGCCCGCCCGGGTAGCCCTTTGGACGCCTGTTCAAGATACGCAGCACCTTCGCGGTAGTTTTGCATTTCCACCAGAAGCAGGCCCAGCGAGTAGGCCGCTTCATACAGTTCGGGCTGGTCTGATACGACCTGCCGGAGCAGGCGTTCGGCCTTTTCGTTCTGGCCACGCTGGCTGTACAGGATGGCCAGGTTGACCTTGGCCGGGTAGAACTGGTCATCGATTTGGATAGCCTGCTCATATTGACTGACCGCATCATCCGGCCGGCCCAGTTCATTGTAGAGGTTGGCGAGGTTGTGACGGGATGCGGCAAAATCCGCCGAATATTCCATGGCTGTTTCGTATTCCTGCAGAACCACCTGGAAAACCGCCTGCTGCTCCGTGTCCAGTAATTTTGACAGGTCACCGGACAGGCGGCTGGCGGCCTCGATACGCACGGTTTTGACCGGGTCATACAACATCGGCGCGATCAACTTTGCCAGTTTTTCGGTGTCGGGTAACAGGATGGATGTGACCGCGGTCCTGCGTATCAGCGCCTCTTCATCCATCATTGCTATTTCCATTGCCTGGGTGGTTTCTGCACCGGGATATGCGGATGCCAGGGAAAGCGCCGTCGCCCTCACATTGACCGGGTAGAGAATGTCACCTGCCAGGCGCAACAGTTCGGGTCCGGCATCCGGGTCGCCCCGTCGCGCCCTGGCGATGACCGTTCCATAATGGCTGGTCGACCCCGGCCCGTACCACTCGTGCACGCTGTCCTGCGACCATTGTGAGTCCTTATCGACATGGCAGCGCAGACAGGCATCAGGCGCACCGATCGAGGCAGCAAGTACCGGGTCGGGAATTCTGAAACTGTGGTCGGGGCGATAATCTGCACCCATGTAAACCCGGCCCGGCATGTGGCACGTTACACACTCGGCGCCGCTGCCGACCTCAAAAAGGGTTTCACCTTCAGCTGACCGGATCGGTTCACCCGCTTCATCCGCCTGCTTGTGGAAGTGATGCTCCTTGCTATCGTACTGGGCGGCGCGATGGCATTGCAGGCACAGCTCATTGCCTTCCCTGACCAGTTTGATGGTGTGCGCGTCATGACAATCACTGCAACGCACATCGTGACGGTACATTTTGCTCTGGATGAATGAACCGTAGACGTAGACTTCGTCTTCGATCTGGCCATCTGCGAAATAGAGGTTTTCGGTCAACAGGCTGGGCAGGTAGTTGTCCAGCAGGTCTGCTTTGGCATGGCTGTCATCGCCCATGGCGCCGCGCCGGGAGTGACAGGGTGCGCATAGCTCAACCAGTTCCCTTGAACTGATGTCAGAAGTTTGCTGTGTGAGCTCATAATTGGTAACTTTGGGCCGGGCCATGTCCGACATCTGTGCCCATTCAACGTGCCTCGACCCGGCACCGTGACAGGCTTCGCAACCAACATCGATATCCGAGTAGGTGGTGTTATAGGTGCCCGATTCCGGATCGTAGTTCTTTTTCAGGTTGGTCGAGTGACACTGCGCGCACATACCATTCCAGTTTTGCGCTGCATTGGTCCAGTAAAGCCAGTCCTGCGGGTCCGTCGGGCCTTCGGGTGGCACGCGGAACCAATGATTGTCTCTCGAGTTCCATGCGATCGGCAGGGTTTGTAACCGACCGCCGGGGAAGGGCACCAGGTACTGCTGCAAGGGGAACCAGCCAAACGTATGGGTGATCTCAAAATCGCCCATTTCACCGCCCGGGCCATTGGTATGGACGAAATATTTACCATCCGCCCTGTAAAATCGCGTGGTGATCCCGTGGATGGTGAATTCGGTATCGTTGAAATCGCCCAACACGGAATTCTCGTTTGCCACATCCATGGCAAGGTCGTGGTGCGAGCCCAGCCACTTGTCGTACTCGGGCTTATGACAGTCCTCGCATTCAACGCTGCCCACAAAAATCGCCTCGGGGTTGCTGATGTCGGGGTTTTCAGTGTTTTTAACGACTGAAAAATAGTAAACCGGCAGGGATATGACGATGATCAACGCTGCGATCAGGCCAAGCAATTCCCATGTGCTGGTTTTATCGGATGGCCTGCTCATGTGTTTTTCACGTAAGTAACCTGGTCTGCTACGAATACGGAACGCTTCTCCAACTTGCCCGTATCGACCCTGAGAACATTGTTGCGAATCTCGATCGCGTAGAGGTCCAGCGCCCTTGGTGCAGGCGGGTTGGCGACATCACCGCGGATATCGAATTCAGAGGAATGGCAGGGACAGATGAACTTTTTCTCAGCTGATACCCAGGGCACCGTGCAACTCAGGTGGGTGCATCTGCGTGACATCGCGAGGAATCCGCCATCCTCAAGCCGTGCGAGATAAAACTTACCGGTGACAAAAGCCGTAACAGTGCCGGGTTCAAAATTTTCCACCGGCCCGGCAGTGATGATGCTTTCTCCGCCAGAATTTCCTGTCTCCGGTCTCGCGGGTTTAAAAAAGGCGAAAATCATGACAATCAATTCTGCAAAAGCCAGGCCGCCGATAAGCAGCCAAAGCTTGTTCAGAAAAGACCGGCGGCTATGGGTTCTGTTTTCCATCGTCTAAACCACCCACGTGAGTTGCATACCCGCACCGCGGAACCATACGCCGATCAGGGTCAATACCACGAAGGCCGTAACCAGAAGGGTAAACAAGGACTGTATCGCTTCATTGTTCGTGGCGTCAAAAACCTGCTTGACCAACCGGTAAAAACCAGCGCACACAGCCACGAGAATCACGAAAGGCAACAGGCCATTTTTAATGATGCTGGCTGGGCCGGACTGGCCCGCCCCGATAACGAACTCATCGAGCAAGACAGAGGCGAGCGTAGCCAGTGCTGCAAACAGCACGGCAACCAGGGCCATTTTGCGGCCCTTAAGGGAACAGAACCAGACACCGGTCGTATCGGTGTCGTAATTGACGTAAGGAATCGCAAGCAGCCCGAGAAGCAACAATACCGGTATGACCAGGAGGGCAAATACCGGGTGAAAATGCATCAGCATTTCCTGGATACCCATGAAGTACCAGGGCGCCTTGGTTGGGTTCGGACTTAAGCCCGGGTTTGCGATATCGGCCAACGGCGCATCAAAAAACATCGCGCAGAGAACAATGACAGCCAGCACGATCAGCGCAAGCGTGAGTTCACGCATGATCAAGTGCGGCATGGAATCGACCATTTCCCCCTTGATTGACGGGTCTTCCTCAGGAGACCTGGGAATCACCAGGCCATTGGCCTTGCGTATCCGCCAAAAGTGAAACGGTATGAAGAACAATAACAGCACCGGCAGGATGGCAGTATGAATCGCGTAGAAATTTATCAGGGTCTTCGGACCGGGTTCGGAGCCACCGAGTATCCATTCCTTTAGCCCGGTTCCCACCACAGGGATGTAATCCAGCATCGAGGTGCTGATGGTTATCGCCCAATAGGCGAGTTGGTCCCAGGGCAGCAGGTATCCGGTAAAGTTGGAGAGCAATACGGCGCTGAAAAGAAACAGCCCGATGATAAAATTGAACTGGCGGGGTGCGGCAAACGCACTGGTGTAAAAGACCCTTAAGAAGTGCAGGAACACGATAAATATCAGCCCGTTGGCACTCCAGCGGTGAATGTTTCGCAGTAGCTTTCCGAATGGAATCCGGTCGTTCAGGTATACAATGGAGTCATATGCGCTGCCCGGTGTGGGTTCGTAGACGAACTTGAGCATCAGTCCGCTGCCGAACAGCAGAAACACCAGCATCGCAGCCATGCCCCCAAGACCCCAGCTCAGGGAGAGCTTCAGGGTTCGTTCCGGGACCGACCTGGGTCTGAAATGCAGCAAAAAACTTCGGAAGTTCTTCCGATGCCCGTGTTTTTTTGGATTCTTCTGCTGTTTTTCAGGGAAAACAGACAGGCGAATCCGCTTCAGGATAGTCAATATTTGTGTTCCACAATTATTTTGGATTCAATTATCCGTGATTTCTCTGTTTCCGACAGCAGTTTAACGTGAAAGCGGGTCGCTGTTTGTAACACTTGAATGTAAAATCAAAACCCACGGCGGTCATATCTGGTCGTTCGTGTGTTTCCCCATTTGTCGACTGGTGGCACAAGGATGATACTTGAGTGAATCTGCAGCAACGAATCGTAATCACTGGAATGGGCGCTATTTCACCTCTTGGGCTGAACTGCCGGGAAACGTTTGATGGCCTGGCAGCAGGGCGCTCCGGTATTGCCAGGATTACGGCCTTCGACCCGTCAGGTATTGCGTGCCAGGTGGCGGGTGAAGTGAAGGGTTTTGAACCCGCCGATTATATGGACCGGAAGATGGCCAGGCGGATCGGGCGCTATGCACAGTTCTCGATAGCTGCGACCCGCGAAGCGCTGGACCAGTCGGGCCTGGATCTTGAGCGTGAAGACCCGAGCAGAATCGCCTGTATCGTTTCTTCCGCCATCGCTGATTTTCCGATGGTTGAAGATGAAATGAACAAGATCTTCGCACAGGGCAAACGCAGTATCAGCCCGTTTACGGTGCCACGCGTAAGTACCAGTATGGCGGCGGGAAACATCGCACTTGAGTTTGGCCTCACCGGTGTTTCGTACAGCCTGTCATCGGCCTGCGCAACCGGCAGCCATTCGATTGCAAATGCCCTGATGTTACTCAAGCTCGGCATGGCTGACGTGGTATTGGCCGGGGGTGCTGAATCCGCGATCTGCGATACCTTTGTCAGTTCCTATATTGCGATGCGGGCACTCTCAAGTCGCAACGATGAACCGGAACGCGCCTCGAGGCCCTTCGATGTCGATCGGGACGGGTTTGTCATCGCCGAAGGTTGCGGTGTACTGGTGCTGGAAACCCTGGAAAGGGCGCTGAAACGCGGGGCTCCGATACTCGCCGAACTGGTTGGGGCGGGTCTGACCTGTGATGCTTTCCACATTACCTCGGCGCATCCGGACGGGCAGGGTGCGGCACAGGCCATGACGACCGCCCTGCAATCGGCCGGCTTGAACATTGAAGAAGTGGACTATATTAATGCCCACGGCACCTCGACGCAGGTGAACGACACCATCGAAACCAAGGCTATAAAGCGGGTTTTCGGCGACCGCGCCGGGAAGGTCCCGGTGAGTTCCACCAAGTCCATGACAGGTCATGCGATCGGCGCCGCCGGCGCCCTTGAGGCGGTTGCCTGTATCATGGCGCTGAACGCGAATGTTATCCCGCCGACCATCAACCTGGATAATCCAGACCCGGGCTGTGATCTGGATTATGTTCCGCACCATGCGCGTGAAAGGAAACTGGATGTCGTGATGTCCAATTCTTTTGCTTTCGGGGGGCAAAACAGCGTGTTGGTGTTCAGGAAGTTTGATTCGTGAGCCTGACCATAACAGCACCGTAACTCATTGGAGCCTGTGAATGAGCAACACTTCAGCAAAAAGCATAGAAGTAAGGAAAGTCGAGGACAAAAAGGCGCTCAAGGCATTTATCCGTGTTCCCTGGGGAATTTATAAAGAAGACCCAAACTGGATACCACCGCTGCTGATGGAGCGAAAAGAGGCGCTGTCACCCAAACATCCTTATTTCAGACACGCAAAATGGCAGGCCTGGATTGCTTACCAGGATGGAAAACCGGTCGGCCGAATTTCCGCCCAGATCGATGAGCTGCACCAGCAACATTATAACAACAAGACCGGTTTTTTCGGTCTGATCGAGGCACCGCATGACCACGCGATATTCTCCAAGTTGTTTGAAACCGCCGAGAGCTGGTTACGGCAACAAGGTATGCAGCAGATTGTTGGCCCGTTCAACCTCGGTATCAACCAGGAGATCGGTGTTCTGACCGAAGGCTTTGATACACCGCCGTGCGTCATGACAAGTCATTCGCCACGCTACTATGGCGCCTCCATCGAAGCCTGCGGCTATCAGCCTGCCCAGGAATTGCTGGCCTACGAACTCGACATCCATACCTATACAACACCATCGACCAAGCAGGAGCTTATCGATAGGACCGCAAACCGGATAAGGGTCAGGCAGCTGAACCGCAAATCAATGGAAGCCGATTTTGAGGTAATGCGGGATATCTTCAACGACGCCTGGCAGGACAACTGGAATTTCGTTCCATTCACCCGCGAGGAGTTCCTTGCAGTCGGTAAGGAATTGTTGACGGTGGTACCCGATGATTTTCTGCAGATCGCCGAACTCGATGGCGAACCGGCTGCGTTTATTGCGATGTTGCCCGATATCAACATGGCCATTGCCGATCTCAATGGCCGTCTGTTGCCGTTCGGATGGGCCAAGCTTCTCTGGCGTCTGAAAGTGCGTTTCCCCAAGCGCTGCAGGATCGCTCTGATGGGGGTGCGAAAAAGATATCAGAACACCATTTTTGGACCGGCGATGGCTTTCATGGTGGTCGATTCAGTGCTGGTGCCCGGTCTTTCCAGGGGGGGTGAACGGGTCGAATTGTCCTGGATACTGAAGCAGAACAAACCGACCAGGAACATGATCGAAAAGTTCGGCGGTAAGGTTACCAAACGTTACCAGATGTATTCAAAAGCGCTTTGATCAAGCACAACGCATGCAAAACTGCATCACGTCGATGGTGCCTTTACGGAATTGGTTCGCACAGCCTGTAAGGTATTTTTCGTAGCGGTCAAAAACGGTTTGTGAGGTGATGGCAATCGCCTGTTCCTTCGATTTGGACAGGTTCTCGGCCCAGCAATCGAGCGTGCGGGCATAATGCAGTCCTAAAGACTGGGTATGATAGACAACGAATCCGTTTTGCGACGCTAAGGACTTGATTCTCTCGGGTGCGCAGAGTTGGCCACCCGGGAAAATTTCATCACGGATAAACCTGGCAAACCTGATGTCTTCATGGCAAAACTCAATACCTGCCTCGCGCAGATCCGCGAGCGAAGGTGTAACGATGCTATGCAGCATCATGATACCGTCGGCGGGCAGGATTTCCCGGCATCGATTGAAAAAAGCCACGTGACGGCTATTCCTGAAGTGTTCAAAGGCACCGATACTGACTATCCGGTCGACGGGTTCGTTGAACTCTTCCCAGCCCTGCAGGCGAAAGTTGATATTCTCTGAAACACCGGATTCCCTGGCGAGTTGTGTCGCATGGTGGTACTGGTTTTCACTGAGCGTCAGGCCAATCACACTGGCCTGGAAGTGTTCGGCAGCGCGCAGTGCGGTGGCGCCCCATCCGCAGCCGATATCAAGCAGTTTCATACCCGGGACCAGTTGCAGCTTACCCAGCGAAAGGTCGATCTTGGCCCTTTGTGCTGCTTCCAGGGTTGCATCCGGATCATCGAAATACGCACAGCTGTAGGTGCGTGTCGAATCCAGAAAGAGCGCGAAAAATTCGTCGGAAAGATCGTAATGAGACTGGACGTCTTCGAAATACGGCTGCATGTCGTTCGCTGGCTGCATGTCGGTAAAATGTGAGTTAATGAGTTGGCGAATTATCCTAAGTACATTTCAAGCCGTCAACATATTTGGCGCCGCTGGATTCATCGGTGCGATTGGTTTCGTAAAACGTGGGTGGTTCGTAGGTCCAGCCATTTTCGAGGCGACGCTCCTCGCGCCGCAGCGTGTGATAGAGATAGCGGCCGACAATGGGCGCCGCCAAACGCGATTTCCAGCCAAACTCCGCATGGAATTCGTTCAGGATCCCGTCGATCAACTGCCAGCGATGCGGTTCATTCCGGTAACGGCGCCGCGATGCCCAGAGTACGCCCGCGTAACGCATCGGCAGGTTGGATGCCTCGTGCGCAAAACGACTGCGGATACGCAGGTCCGGATGATTTTTATAGCGTTGCCAGCCCCGCAGCGTCGTGCGGGCGATGCGCACGACGCTCGGGCCGTTAATTTCAAAGTCACGTTCAAAAGCCCGCAACAGGTATTTGCCTTCTTCACCATTCCTTATGTGCGGATGCTGGTAGTTAAAAGTCAGCTGCCCGTGGGTATCGGCGACCGGCACTTCCGTAAAACTACGCAAGGTTGAATTGGCCTCGTGTTCGGCGTACAGCGGTGTGCCGGGGATCGGCGTGTAAAGCATGAACTGGTGGAAGTCACTGCCGTGGCCGACGGCGTCTTCAATGACCTGGTCGATATTATCGGGTGTGTGCTCCTCGAGGCCGATGATGCTTGATCCAAGCACCCGTATGCCGTGCGATTGCAGGTTCCGGATCAGTTGATAGGGATCGGTGCCCACGAGCTTCGGGTATTTCGATCCTTTGCCTTCCAGTCCCAGCCAAACCCAGGAAACGCCGAGAGATACCAACTGTTCCGTTGTGTATTTCTTCAGGATATTGGCGGAGCTGAAGACGTACAGCGACCATGCCTTGTTATGCTCTTCCATCAGGGCCAGCAAGCTAAGCGCCCGTTTTTTGTCCAACAGAAAATTCTCGTCCATCACGAAGAAGGATTTGACCTTCAGGTTGGTCTCCAGGGCGCACATAAGCTCGAACAGTTGTTGACCCGTCTGGTAGAACTGGACGGATTTACCCTTACCGCCAAACATGGCGGAGGTTGAACAAAAGTTACAGCCTATCGGACAACCCACTGACGGGATCAGGGTCGCGCAATGATCACCCGGATGATTACGCAGATTCACACCCATGATACGTGTGCCGATATTGCCAAGAATCTGCGGGTGCCGGATCGGTTGGCTTTCGTCTTCGCCGAGATACCTGCGCATCCATTGAATACCATCGCCGCGGGCGACGTAGTCCGCACCTGTCCATTTCTCCAGCGCCGATATGTTGGCGATGTGACCGCCGATGACTACCTTCGCATTCGGCTGATGTTTGCCGATCAAGCGGCACATCTTTCGCACCTTTTGCAGGTTGGTCATGATCGAACTGATGCCAATGACATCGTACTCGCGGGTCTTGAGCTCTTCGATAAAACGTGTGAGGGTAGGGAAGTCCAGCAGGGTGCAGGCAGCTTTCAGGTTGGCCTGGATCAGCATGAGGCCCCAGGAGCGCTGGAACGTCCGCATCGAAAAAGCCGCCTGCACACGGGTTACCTGGTTGTGGTACAACTCCATCGGGTTGATCACACGGCTGCCGTAAGCATCATCCTGGGCGTAAGGCCCGAAAACACTGACAAGCAGGACACGGGCATCCGAACCGAGTGGATGGATAGCCTGTGCCGTGGCCACTTCAGCTACGGTTGGGTCGTACGACATTCCTGGCCAATCCTATACCTTCAAGTATGCCGTATGACCCACCACGACATATCGAATTCCCACCAACGATGACCATGCGCGGCCGAGCGCGGGTCGGCGTGATGATTGTTGTGCCAGCCTTCCCCGTGCGCAATGAGCGCCACCAGCCAGTTGTTGGTGCTCTGGTCACGTGTTTCGTAATTCCGGTAACCATACAGGTGTGCCAGCGAGTTCACCGACCAGGTGCCATGCAACACGAAGACGGTCCGTACAGCCACACCCCAGACGGCCCAGCTGGCCGCATAATGAATGGCTTCGCTGCTGCCGCCGGTGTAGTACCCGTAAGCGGCGCCAATGGCAATCAACACGATGGCGTGAATCATGAAAACCTGGAACCATCCGCTGTTCCGCTCCAGGCGGCGGTAATACGGATCACGTAAAAGGTCCGGCACGAAGCGGGCGTAACGAATTGTGCGGTTGGTATCCTTGTGCCGGAACAGCACCCAGCCGACATGACCCCAGAAAAAGCTGACCAGGGGTGAGTGTGTGTCACCCTGTTGATCGCTGTGGCGGTGGTGAATACGGTGGATCGCGACCCAGCGTGCCGGGCTGTCCTGGAGGTTGAACATACCCATGGTCGCAAACGTATACTCAAGCCATTTCGGGCAGCTGAAGCCGCGATGCGTCAGCAAACGGTGGTAGCCGATGGTGATGCCGAACATCCCGAAAACGAAGTGTCCGAGTATTGCAACCGTCAGGCCTGACCATGTGAAGAACCACGGCACAAAAGCCAGCAAACTGATCAAATGCACTACGGCAAGCACAGTCACATGCTGCCAGAGGATTTTCGAAGGTTGTGTTTCTTCAGGGCGTGCGAGCTTTCCCGGAGCGATCTTGGCAACTGCTTTAGCGATGACTGGAGTTTCTGACTGGTGGGCTTTTGAACCGCCTGACCCTAGGATGCCGGAGACTTTGGCCCGGTCTGCAACTTGAAAATCTGACATCCCCGCATAATTCACCTTTTCTGCGGAATAGTCCAGATAAATAAGCCATTTGGGCGAAAATGGGCCGCTTCGAACGTCGTTTGGTTGTGACCTGGCGATTTGGTCGCATGGATTGCCGGACATGAAATCGGCAATAATACCGCCTATTGTAAAAACTACCCTGTGACCGGATATAATCGGTTCGCAGTAATGAAATGAAGGTAAAGATGAAAGCAAGCCAGGCAGAAAGAATACCGGAGCACATGGCTCCGCAGAAAGGCGACATTCGATTGTTCAATAATCCTGTTCTGGAGCGTTTGAGCAAGATTTCGCCCGTAACGGTATTGCTCGTGTATTCGCCCTTGATCATTCACGGCATTTGGAGGAGCTTTGCAGTCGGTATCCCAGCCACGACCTTTGCCGTTTTGTTTTTATCCGGAATCGCCTTCTGGACCCTGTTTGAGTATTACTTTCACCGCTATGTTTTTCACTTCACCCCGCGCACCGAATTCCAGAAACGCGTCAGTTTCCTGTTTCACGGTGTTCATCACCAGTACCCGAATGACAAAAAACGCCTGGTCATGCCGATCACCCTGAGTTTATTGATCGCGATTCTTTTATTTGCACTGTTCAGCGCATTATTCGGCTCATGGACCTGGGCTTTCTCTTCCGGGTTTGCGACGGGTTACCTGGCCTATGACATGACCCACTACAGTATTCATCACTTCAAGCCGCCAAGGGTCAAGTGGCTCAAGAACTTGTGGAAATCACACATTGATCATCACTACCGTGATTCCAACAAGGGCTACGGTGTGTCATCGTCATTCTGGGACCGGGTTTTCGGTACCCTGCAGACGAAAAACACTCCATTGAAAAACACTTAGCTCATGTCTGTCTGGATCCTGGCTGCGGGTGTTTTCATGATGGCGCTTACCGTTGCGATCCACGGCTACGGTGCAACCAAGTGGCTGGGTTACGTGTCCACCTGGCATGACAACTGGCACTCTGTCAAACGCACGAAAGAGCTATACCCTGCGGTCATCTCGACGGCAATCGTACTGCTTTTACTGCACTTTTTTGAGATTTTTCTGTGGGCGGTGTTTTACATTTCCCTGCCCGACATGGCTGGACTGAGGAGCTTACATGAGGCCATTTACTTCTCCATGATCACGTTCACCACGTTGGGTTATGGAGATGTAACCCTGAAGGAAGGTTGGCGGTTATTGAGTGGTATGGAAGCCATGGTTGGCATCACGGTTTTTGGCCTGACCACTGCTTTGCTGTTTGCGGTATTACAACGACTCCGGAAGGTAAACCCCCAAGCTTTGCACATCCCATAAAGTCAACCGGGTCCTGTTGTTCAGGTCTTGCCCGCGTTGCATATTTATCGCTGTCCAAATTATATTTTTTTGATACAATTTAACCGTTGGTTAACAACTGGCTATTGCTAAAGATCACCGGCTTACAGGCGCGATGATGGTCTGGGGTAAATACAAACCCCTATTCAAGTCCTCACGAATAAAATTCACAGATAAAGAGACTCAAATGAAGAATCGAAAACTAAGGCAGTTGGCATTTAAACATTACACCGACATGGTTCTGCCGAAACACCTGTTGATTTCGGTATTTGCGTTGTTTTTTCTCGGCGCAACAACGGTTTCTGCACAGGAAAAATCAGCAGATGAATGGCAATACGATGCAACGATCTACCTGTGGGGGTCAACCATAAACCAGACCACGGGTACGGGCGATGAAATCCTGATAAATTTTGGCACCATCCTCAAAAACCTGGATTTTGCCGCGATGGGTACATTTGGCGCCCGCAAAGGCAAGTTCTCCATGCTGACCGATGTGATTTACATGAATATCGGTGATTCAAAAAAATATGATGGGGAGTTTCTTGGTCAGTCGGTTACGGGCAAGCTTGAAGTCGGGCTTGAATCCTGGGTGCTTAATTTTGTTGGTGGTTATAATGTTTTTGATAATGGTAAGGATATTATCGATATCACTGCCGGTGCCCGATTCGTAGATGTCGAAGTGGATGCGCCTTTCAAGCTGAATGATAACAAGCGCAGATTAACTGCTACAGGTAACGTGTGGGATGGTGTTGTCGGGTTCAAAGGCAGGCACAATTTTCCTGACGGGTATTACCTGAATTACTACGCGGATGTCGGTGGCGGCGGTTCAAGTCTTACCTGGCAGACGCTCGCGGGTATCTCTTACGATTACAAGAAATTCACCAGCGTTGTCGGTTACCGGTACCTGAAATGGAACTTTGGAAAAGACACACCCGCCGTGGATGATATGGCAATTCATGGTCCTTACCTCGGTGCCAAATTTAAATTTTAAGAAATCGGGTTCAGGCGATCTTTGGGGCAATCCTCCAGCGTTTTGATCTGGTTTCATTTTTTTTATAAAGAGGGGGTGCGAATGCACCTCCTTTTTTTGTGCCTTGAGGCAGGGATTTTTAACTTCCGACCACGGACCCATTTCTTGGTATCATCAATGCTTCCTGATGTTTACTTTTTCCAGGAGAAGTCATGATCAAGAGGTCTCTGTACTTGAGCAGGCGGTTCATTCGCCTGGTGTTGTCAAGCCTGCTCGGTGCGCTGGTGGTCATCATTATTCTGGCGGTGCTCGATCTCAATAGCCGGCCTGATCTCAGTGTTTGGCATAAAACGGTGCTTGATCAGGAATTCACAGCCGACTCCGGGTTGCAGAATTTTGTACAGTACCTCGAACTGGAAAAACGATTGTTCGAACAACTCGATCAACTGATCTACCAGGAGGTCCTGAAAAAGGATCAACGCTCTATCAATCGCTACTACCGTGGCAGTCTTTCCGATCCGGCCCGCTGGCCAACCAACTGGAACCGCAGCTTTGTGCTGCCGGTGGATAAGCCGGCCATGGCTGTACTGTTGTTGCACGGTATGTCCGATTCTCCCTACAGCCTGCGCAGCATTGGTGAACTGCTGCATGGCTATGATGCGTATGTGCTTGGCCTGAGAATACCCGGACATGGTCAGGCGCCGTCCGGTCTGCTTGATACGGAGTGGGAGGACATGGCTGCAGCAGTCCGGCTTGCCATGCGAGAACTACAGGCCAGATCAAGCGGCTCGCCGCTATATATCGTCGGCTACTCCAATGGCGGCGCCCTGGCCGTGCAGTATGCTCTGGATTCACTGGCAGATGAGAGCCTGACGACAGTAGACGGCCTGGTACTGATATCACCTGAAATTGGTATCAGTAAATTGGCCGTGCTAGCACAATGGCAAGAGCGTCTCGGTCACTTGTTGGGTCTGGAGAAACTGGCCTGGAATTCATTGCGGCCCGAATACGACCCGTGGAAATATGGATCATTTGCTCTCAACGCGGGCAAGCAGGCCTACCGGATCACCCAGGAAATACAACGCCAGATTACCGCGCAAGCGAAGGCGGGAAATTTGGATCGCATGCCCCCGATTTTGGCTTTCCAATCCGTGGTTGATTCGACGGTCACCGCTCCCGCGCTGGTGCACAATTTGTTTGAGCGCTTACCCGTCGCCTCAGGAATGCCTGGTGCAGGTCAACCGGTGCACAACGAGCTTGTCCTGTTCGACATCAACCGTTTTGCTGAGATCGAACCGCTTATGAATGATAATCCATCGGCGTGGATTGAGAGCATGCTGACAAATGAAGAACGAGGATTCATGCTCACTTTGGTGAGTAATAAAAGCAAGAAAGTTGAACGGGTAATCGCATCAAGCCGTACACCGGGGGTGTCCGGAGTCGAGATATGCGACACGGGTCTCTCATGGCCACCGGAAGTCTATTCGCTGTCTCACGTGGCGCTGCCAATGCCGCCGGATGACCCTGTCTATGGAGGTAATATGGCGGGCTCCAGCCCAGGCATCTCTCTTGGAAACCGGGCGTTACGGGGCGAGAGAGGTGTTTTGCAGGTTCCTGCCGCCGAGCTGCTGCGTTTGCGTTACAACCCGTTTCATAGTTATCTTGAAAATCGTATGCTGGCGTTTATGGGATTTGAACCGGGTCCCGAAAGTGTCTGTGTGCCGGTGGATGCCGTTGCGCCGATTCTGCCCTTGAAGCACTAGTGCGGTTTCATTTAATGCAAACTGTCGCCTGACCATCTAACGGGAATTCATGCTGTTGTCTCCTTTCATCCAAAAAGCCCTGAAGCTCACGCTCAAATCAGTTGCGGGTATATTTATTGTTTTGTTCGTGTCACTGCTGCTATTACTGTGGCGTTTATCTTCCAGTCCGATTGAGCTGAACCAGTTTGTCCCCAGGATCGAACAGGCAGCCTCGGACCTGCCGGGCGGCCTCAGCGTCAGATTGAAGGGTATCGGCCTGTTCTGGAATCGTACCGAACGGGAGATTGACCTGAGGGCATTGGATGTCGAACTGGTGGAGTCGACGGGGTCCAGCTTGGTCAGTGTTCCTGAAGTCAATATTTCCCTCAGCGTATTTGCCCTGCTGCATGGTGTCGTCGCGCTTTCATCGATTGAATTGAACGATATTGATGTGCAACTGGTTCGAAGAGAGGATGGCACCTACCAGATATTCAAGAATACGCGTGACGTTGCTGGCGCGGTCAGTGAGGCCAAACCCAGGGACTATTCGGAATCATTTTGGCATTTGTTCAAAACCCTGGCGTCTGAGGCCGATCCGCAAAACCCGCTCAGCTACCTCAAAAATCTGAAGATCAAGGGGGCGCTCGAAATAGAGGACCGCAAGACCGGCCTGAATTGGACGGCCGATACCGTTGAGTCACTTTTCGTGGGGCACGGCGGACGGGTAAAAGGCGATCTCGGTGTAACTTTCAGCTCACCGCAGGCTTTGAAAGGCATCCATGCGGACATTGCGATGAGTCTGCTGGGTGATACCGTGAACGCCAGCCTGGTGTTTGCTGGGGTAAGACCTGCGGGCTTTGCCTCTCTCGACAAGCGACTGGCTGCGTTGGCCGGCCTGGATGTGACCTTTGGTGGAACCATCAATACCGTGCTGACTTTGCCGGATAAGATGCAAAGCCTGGAGGCTGATATCAAGGGCGGGTCCGGGAGATTATCCTATGGGGATTTCTACCCGGCGCCACTCGAAGTCAACACCCTTGCCTTGAAGTTTACCGCCAATCTGCCCGCTAAATCCATGCGGGTATCCAGCCTCGATGTCCTGCTCGGTGACGCTGCAAGCCCGTTGAAGGTACATTTGAGCGGTACCGCACAGATGCTTGAAAACAGGCTTGCAGTGAATATCGAAACAGGGTTGCGGCAGTTGCAGGTGAACGAGTTTGACCTGTACTGGCCCCAGGCGGTTGCGCAGGGGGCGCGCAAATGGCTGGTCAACAACCTGAATGCCGGCACCCTCGACAACGCAACACTGGACCTGGCCATGGAAATACCGGTTTCGCCGGAGGCAAAATTCCAGCTCGGCGAGCTCAAGGGTAGCGTGGCTTACAGCAATCTCACGGTCGCCTATTTTGGCTCATTGCCAGCGGCGACGGGTGTGGCGGGTTCCGGTACCTTTAACAAGGGCGGATTTGACCTGGATATCAATGAAGGACGGGTCAATGGGGTCGATATTGAATCGGGGAAAGTCATCATCAGCGGTATGGACAACAAGAAGGCCGCGATCTCGGTCACGACCCACCTCAACGGTCCCGTTGCCAACGTTTTTGCGGTGCTGGAAGCGCCACCGATCAAACTGAACGCGGATTCCATTACCGGACTTGTTTCAGAACAGCTCGGCGGGCAAATCGAGGCCGATTTCAGTATTGCTTTACCACTCAGACCGGATTTATCCGATGGTGAAATCCAGTACCAGGCCAACGGCAGGATCACCGGCGGGATATTCAGAAAGTTCTATCGTGACTACGATCTGCAGGCGGCGAATATCGATTTCGAACTGGACACGTCGAAGATCCATTTCAACGGTCCGTTGGCGTTTTCCGATATTCCGTTAACGATTGACTGGACTACCTCGCTTGCCGGGCCGGATGAAGGGCACGCGGATTTCACCATCGATTCCCCGAATATTACCGCCGCCCAGGTCGGCTCCCTGGGCTATGACGTCAGTGAATACCTGCAAGGCGATCTCGCACTGAAAGCCTCTGCCAAGCTCGCTCCCGGCGGGCCCATCACGGCTTCAATTGAAGCGGATCTCGACAATGCATCACTGGCGATACCGAAAATCCACTGGAGCAAGCCCGCAGCTGACGTCGGTAACGTCGGCTTCAGTCTGCTGCTGGAGAGGAATCACCTGCATGCAAAGAATATCCATGTCGAATTGGGCAAATTAAAAACCGGCGGTAACGCCGAATTTGACATCACGGGGCCAGTCATGAGTCTGACCCTGGAGAGCCTCGCATTGACCTATGCTCAACTCAAAGACCTGAAGCTGGAACTCAGTGACGGCAAAAACCTGAAGTTTTCGGTGCAGGGTGGTGAGGCCAACCTGGCTCCGCTGTTGTCCGCGGACAGGGAGGTCGTTGACCCGCAGGAAAAGCAGGTGGCCGTGGAAGCGAAAGCGATGGCGGAGCAACTGGAATCACGGGGTTTTAGCCTCGAAATTGGCGACTCGAAACTCGACAAGGTTTACATCA
Source organism: uncultured Gammaproteobacteria bacterium (assembly GCA_963704855.1). Lineage (GTDB taxonomy): Bacteria > Pseudomonadota > Gammaproteobacteria > Xanthomonadales > SZUA-36 > SZUA-36. The sequence continues at coordinate 402,685 of CAVPHY010000002.1, read as the reverse complement.
ACAAGGACACCTTTTTCGACAGTGTCCAGTTCAGCGGTCGCCGGGACAACGCGGGTTGGCAGGAGGTCAGCCTGTCGGGGCGCAATCCGATAGCAGGCGCCCCGGCCGAAGCCAGTGCTCAGCCAACGACCACCGACAGGCTTGCATCCGGTCAGTTCAGGCTTGCATACGGCCCTCCTGAAAATGATGGTTATCCGCTTCAGATTGAAACAGAAGACCTGGGTTCGCTGATTTCAGCCGTCAAGGGCAGTGATGTCATGAAGGGTGGGTACCTGAAGCTTAACGGTGAAAGCCAGGGGGCGTTTTTGAAAGCACCCATCCAGGCCAGCTTTAATATGGATGGTTTTACGGTCAAGGAGGCTCCCGCTATTTCCAAGGTGCTCAACATGGCTTCCCTGACCCAGATCATATCCACGCTCAGGCAGACGGGGCTCGCATTCAATGCAGCATCCGGAGATATTCGCCTGGATGGGTCACGATTGTCCAGCCAGAAGGTGCGCATGCGCGGCGGTTCCCTGGGTATATCGGTAAGCGGTTGGGCGGATCTCAGACAGCAACGTGTCGATCTCAAGGGAACGATCGTACCGATGGTCAAGCTAAACGCCATTGTTGGTGCTATTCCCTTGTTGGGACAAGTCCTGGTCGGCAGGGATGGCACGGGGATCATGGCCGTTGATTACACGGTTACGGGAACGCTTGGCCAGCCTGAAGCCTCGATCCGGAAGGAACCCCTTACCCCGGGACTTCTGAAGGACACCATAGGGGAGGATGTCGTGCTTACCTCACCGGAGACGCAGTAGCCGTTGCAGTTGCGCTAAGTTAGCCTTTAAACTGCAACACTCATTCATCTACCAGAATAATAACAATATGAGCAAGCCTGAGAACATCAAGAACTCCTACACCCGCGACGAACTCGTTCTATGCGGCACGGGTGATCTGTTCGGCCCCGAGACCGCCAGGCTGCCTTCCGGCAATATGCTGATGATCGATCGTGTCATCGAGATCAATAAAGATGGCGGGCTTCACGGCCTGGGTTATATCGAAGCGGAACTGGACATCCGGCCGGACCTGTGGTTTTTCGATGTGCATTTTATTGAAGATCCTGTCATGCCTGGTTGCCTGGGCCTGGATGCCTTGTGGCAGCTATGTGGTTTTTTCCTTGCCTGGAGTGGTTGCAAAGGCAAGGGCAGGGCGCTGGGTTGCGGCGAGGTGAAGTTTACCGGCCAGGTTTTGCCAACGGCAAAAAAAGTAACCTATACTCTGAATGTGAAAAGAATCATCACACGCAGACTGAGCATGGTGATCGCCGATGGAACGGTTTCCGTTGACGGCCGGGTTATCTATACCGCCGACGATCTGAAGGTTGGCCTGTTCCTCTCCACTGACAGTTTTTAGGATTAAGGTATGCGTCGTGTAGTTGTAACAGGTATGGGCCTGGTTTCCTGTCTGGGGAACGACAAGCAAACCGTGGCTGAATCTTTGCGTAAAGGGCGCTCGGGTATCAGTTTCAACGAGGAATTCAAGGCCTTGGGTCTGCGCAGCCATGTGAGTGGCTCCGTGGATATCGATTTAAGCGAGCGTATCGATCGCAAGCACCTTCGGTTTATGGGAGACGCTGCCGCATTTGCCTATGTCGCCATGCAAAACGCCATCGAAGATGCGGGACTGACCTCAGAGCAGGTGTCAAATCCGCGTACCGGGCTGATTGCCGGTTCGGGTGGCGCCTCCAGCGCCAACATCGTTCTGTCTGCGGACAAACTGCGTGAGCAGGGTGTGCGGCGTTTAGGTCCTTACATCGTTCCGAAAACCATGAGCAGCACCGTGTCTGCCTGCCTGGCCACGCATTTTGGTATTAAAGGCCTCAACTACTCGGTGACCTCTGCCTGCGCAACCAGTACGCATTGTATCGGCAACGCCATGGAGCAAATTCAATGGGGTAAACAGGATATGATTTTCGCCGGTGGTGGAGAAGAGAACCACTGGTCGCTCGCCATGATGTTCGATGGCATGGGGGCGCTTTCAACGCACTACAACGATGATCCAGGCAAGGCTTCCCGGGCCTATGATGCCAATCGTGATGGGTTTGTCATTGCCGGTGGCGGCGGCATGCTGGTTATCGAAGAACTCGAGCACGCCAGGGCCCGCGGTGCAAAAATTTATGCCGAGGTGGTTGGTTATGGCGCCACTTCAGATGGTGACAATATGGTCGCGCCTTCGGGCGAAGGCGCCGTGCGTTGTATGCAGCAGGCTATTTCCACGGTTGATACACCGATCGACTACATCAACACCCACGGAACCAGCACACCGGTGGGTGATATTGCCGAGCTTGACGCGATGCGCGCCGTATTCGGCGCAGCGGTTCCACCATTCAGTTCGAGTAAATCATTATGTGGGCACTCACTGGGGGCCGCGGGGGTGCAGGAGGCGATCCATTGTCTTTTGATGATGGAAAATAATTTCATGGCTGGCTCCGTCAATATCTCGGAACTTGATCCGAAGGCCGATGGCCTGCCTGTCCTGCTTGAAAGCAAGGACAACGCAAAGCTGAACACGGTAATGAGCAATAATTTCGGTTTCGGTGGCACCAACGCCTGCATCGTTTTCCGGCGTTTCAGCGAAGCCTGAAAAGTAACTCTTCATGTCACGTCCATCCTATGTGCTCAAGTCGAGCTGTACCGATACGATCGGTATAGTAGCTGCGGTCACCACCTTCCTCGCACAGCGGGGTTCACTTCTTACCGAGATGTCGCATTTCGTAGATGATGAAAGCCAGAAATCATTTATCCGGGTCGAATTCGAGGATGATGCGAGGGACGGGGATGACCTGGCTGTCATGATGGCTGACTACAAAACCAGGGTTGCGCGGCATTTTGGCATGCGTTTCGAGCTCTATCCGTCAGATCAGAAACTCCGCGTGATGGTCGCGGTATCCAGGCAGAGCCATTGCCTCAATGCACTGCTGCATCGCTGGGCTGACGGTCATCTGCCCATCGAGATCACCGGTGTGGTCTCAAATCATGATAATCAGCGCTCGCTGGTGGAATGGTACAAACTGCCGTTTCATTACCTGCCGATTCGAACCAGGAAACAAACCGGCGCAGGAGGCTAAAATCCTGGCCCTGTTCGAGGAAACCGGCTCTGAATTACTGGTGCTGGCCCGCTATATGCAGATTCTCACACCGCATGCCTGTGAATTGCTGGCAGGTCGCGCCATCAATATTCACCACTCTTTCTTACCGGGTTTCAAAGGCGCCCGTCCTTATCACCAGGCCTTTAAACGAGGTGTCAAACTGATCGGCGCCACGGCGCATTATGTCAACATGGACCTTGACGAGGGCCCCATCATCGAACAGGGCGTAGAGCGCGTCGACCATACGATGAAACCCGGAGACCTTGAACGTCTCGGGCAGGATGTGGAAAGTTCTGTACTTAACCGTGCAATCCGCTGGCACGCCGAACACCGTGTATTTCATAACGGTAACCGCGCGGTGGTTTTGAGGCACTAGGCTTTAAATCAGGTCCGGCCCGGGGAGGAACCGCAGACAAACCTGTGGTTCCCTGTTGCGTATTACCTTTTACCCGTCAATTACCGTGGCAAGCGCGCCGATGAAGTAATCCATATTGCTTTCATTGAACGAGGCAACGTTGACCCGTGAAGAATTGACCGTGTAGATCGCAAATTCATCACGCAGGCGCAGGACCTGCTCCACCGTCAGACCCATGAACGAGAACATACCCGACTGACGCTGAATAAACGAAAAATCGCGCTCAATTCCGCTGGCCACGATTTTCTCTGCCAGTGTTTTGCGCAATGTGTTGATGCGGTTTCGCATACCGGCAAGCTCGGTCAGCCACTGCGCTCTGAGTTCATCAGAATGCAGGATGATATCGATCACTGCCGGTCCGTGCGCGGGAGGCATGGAATAGTTCTTACGGGTCACGTTGTGTATGACGCTCTCTACCGCGGCCGCCTTATCCGCATCACGCGCGATGACGGTGATCGCACCGACACGTTCACGGTACATTGCAAAGTTCTTGGAGCATGAACTGGCAACGATGACCTCGGGACATTTCTCGGCAAACAAACGTACCGCCAGGCAATCCTCTTCCACACCCCGTTCGAAACCCATGTAGGCAATATCGATCACCGGTGTGAAACCGCGCTCGCCGGCGATATCCGCGATGACCTGCCACTGTTCCGGGTCCGGGCTGACACCGCACGGGTTGTGGCAGCAGGCGTGGAACAACACGGCGTCTCCGGGATTGCGTTGCTGCAGGGCTTCAATCATGTCGTCGAAACGCAGGCTGCTGTTTTGTGCATCGAAATACGGATAGCTGTGCATCGTCACACCGGCCCCGGGAAACAGCGCCAGGTGGTTGGCCCAGGTTGGATCACTGGCCCATATTGCAGTCTCGGGCCTCGCGACCTTCATAAGATCAGCGGCAACCCTCAAGGCCCCGGTACCACCGGGTGTCTGCACCGTACGAACGCGGCCCTGTTTGAATAATTCGTTGTCTTTACCAAGTATCAGTTCGCCGATCGCCTGGTTGAACCCGACGACACCCGGCGGACCCAGATAAGTTTTGGTGGTCTGTGTATCGAGCAGGATTCTCTCCGCTTTGACAACACAGTCCAGCATCGGCGTATTGCCGAATTCGTCACGATAAACACCGATACCGAGGTCGATTTTCTTCGGATTCGGATCGGCTGCGTAGGCGGCGATCAGACCAAGTATCGGGTCAGGTGGTATGGCTTTGAGGAGTTCAAACATTGTTTAAGTTCTCTATGAAATTCACGGTGTGGTGCAGGGAAGATTGTAACCTGTCAGCCTTGAAACATCCGCAAAAACCGGTATGAATTAGCACTGAATCCCGGCTCGCAGAAGCCGCTATCCCCACAGCGCCGGTTCAAACCCTTTTACGACCCCGTTAGCATATACAAGCGCGTTTGGCTGGTCGTATTTCAGCAGTAAGGGACCGTCGATATCAACGAAATCACACAGCTGCGCAACCACGAAAGATGGCGCCATGCTGAGTGACGTACCGACCATGTTGCCGACCATCAGCTTGCAGCCTTTTTCTTTCGCGGCCCTGGCAAGGCGCAGCGCTTCGGTGAGTCCACCGGTTTTGTCCAGCTTGATATTTATCATGCTGTAGCGGCGGGCGGCAGCTTCCAGTTCACCTGTATGTAGACAGGACTCATCCGCCGCCAGCGTAATGGGTGATTTGAATCCCTCCAGCTGTGCATCACCGCCACGCGCAAGCGGTTGCTCGATCATGGCCAGGTTCAAATCGACACATTTCGGCAAAACCTCCTGCAATTGATCGAAACTCCAGCCCTGGTTGGCGTCGACCACCAGCACGGCATCCGGACGGGCGGCACGGATTGCGGCCAGCTTCTCATACGGCATGTGGCTGCTCAGTTTGATCTTGAGTATCGGTGCGTCCGACGCGGCAGCGGCCTTGGCGGCCATGGCTGCGGGTGTGTCCTCCAGACCGATGGTATAAACGGTGGTGACCGGTCTCGGAGTGATACCGGTGAGTTGCCAGATGGTCTTGCCGGCCATTTTGCACTCCAGGTCCCACAGGGCACAGTCGATGGCGTTACGTGCGCCGCCGGCAGGCAGGAGCTGCTGCAGATCTTCGCGCGATATGCCTTTGCGTATCTCGGCGGCGACCGCGTGCGCCTGTTGGAAAATGCTTTCCGCGGTTTCATCCAGGTAAAACACGCCCTGGGCTTCACCACGGCCAATGACACCGTCCTTGCCAAGCTGGACCACCAGGCAACGTGAATTGATCCACTCGAAACCCGAGATACGAAATGGCTGGGTCAGTTCCCAGTCCGAAATGTGCAGGCTGAAATCCATGTTTATTTCTCCGCAAAGCATTGCTTGATGTGTTCGACGATCGCCCCGCAGCCGTCAATGATCGGATCGACGCACGGCAGGCCGGTTTCCCGGCTCAGTGCAGCCAGGTATTCCAGGCGTTTGTCCGCAGCCAGTTTCGACGTATTGACGCTGATGCCGATACAGCGGATGCCCGGGTTGGTGCGGCGGCCGAGAAGCGTGTGCAAGTCTATGGCTTCCCTGATTGAGGGCAGGGGGTAATGCTCCCAGCCGGAAACCGCGGTGCGCGTGGCGTCGTGACAGAGCACAAATGCGTCCGGTTGAGAGCCATGCAGCAGGCCGAGGCTAACACCCGAGTAGCCGGGGTGAAACAACGAGCCCTGGCCTTCGATGACATCCCAGTGGTCTTCTTCGTTGTCGGGTGAAATCAGTTCGGCTGCGCCTGCAACGAAGTCCGCCACCACCGCATCGATGGCAATGCCTTCACCGGCCAGCATGATGCCGGTTTGACCGGTCGCGCGGAATGTCGATTTCATCCCGGCTTCACGCATTGCCACATCTAGTGCCAGTGCGGTGTATTTCTTGCCAATGGCGCAATCCGTCCCGACCATCAAAACCCGTTTGCCGGAACGCCTGATGCCGGTGCCCACCGGCAGGTTTTTGGGCGGTGTGCGGACATCGATCAGGCGTGCGCCCGAAGCCTTGGCGGCGGCTGCAACGGCCGGGATATCCGCCAGTCTGAAATGCAGGCCGCAGACGATGTCCAGACCGGCCGATGCCGCTTCGATGATGGAATCCCACCAGCTGTCGGGTATGACGCCGCCAATGGGAGCGACACCGATGACCAGGCTCTTCACACCGGCCTCGACCGCCTCGGCCACCGTCATATCGGGCACACCCATACCTACCTTGCAACCCTTGAACCGCAGTTGACCTGCAACCAGGTCGGGCCGCCAGTGAACGATACCAAAACCCGTTTTGCCATTGGTCGGGTCGGCCAGGTCACCGATCAGTATCAGGTAGGGAGCATTGAGTTGCACTGTGGTTAAATTCGTCATTGGCATGGCTCTGAAAGCAAGGTCGTAATTCTAATAGGTTTAGATGATATTTGCTTCATTCTTGCATCATTACCCGTGACGGAACCAGATGAAATGAGTGCTATGATGCCACGTCGTAAGTAGTGTGGAATCAGGATCAGACTATGCAGGCAGAAACGCTCAAAAAGAACGATGTCGCCCTGGTCGGCATCCTCTCCGATGCCAACTCGAGTTATATGCGGGGTGCGGCCGGGGCACCGGCACTCATACGCAGGGCGCTGCACAACGGCTCTGCCAATCTGTGCTCCGAGCTAGGTGTTGATCTCAAGGACAATACCGGTTTTGTTGATGTCGGCGACAGGCCGGTGGCGGATGCTGCAGACAGTTTTTTGGCGATTGAAGATGAAATCCACAAAATCACCGATCAGGGTGCGCTGCCACTGGTGCTGGGCGGTGACCATGCCATCAGCTACCCGGTCATGCGCGCCATCCACCGCGCCAACGGCCCGGTCAATATCCTGCACTTTGATGCCCATCCGGATCTGTATGATAACTATGAGGGTAACCCCTGGTCCCATGCCAGCCCGTTCGCACGCATTATGGAAAAGGGTTTGGCCAGCCGTCTCGTTCAGGTCGGCATACGCACACTCAGCGGGCACCTGCGCCAACAGGTGGAGCGGTTCGGTGTGGAAGTTCACGAAATGAGGACATTGGACCTGGATTCTATCGGCCGTGATTTCGAAGGACCGGTTTACATCAGTTGCGACCTCGATGCGCTGGATCCCGCGTTTGCACCCGGTGTCTCGCACCATGAGCCCGGCGGGCTATCCGTCAGGGATATGCTGGCTATTATCCAGCGCCTGCCCAACCGCATCATCGGTGCCGATATCGTCGAATACAATCCGCAACGCGATATCAATGACATGACTGCCATGGTGGCCGCGAAGCTTCTGAAGGAAATTGCTGGCAGAATGTTGCTGAATAACAACTAAGCTTTCAATTCCAGCTATGTAGTGGACATTCAGACGGCTTCGATTCAGACGGTGCGCTCAACAGCCCGGGTGGTATTCAATGCCCAGGCTTATCCGCCCCTGCGGGCTGCCCTCAGCCAGGATTCCGCCTGATCGGGACCGGTCTGGCGGTACTTCCTGTACCGTCAGCCCTCGATTTTCATCCATGAAAATCGCCCCTGGCGAAATCCTGTCTTCGGCGGATAAATGGGCATTGAATACCACCCGGGCTATTGAGCTCTTAAGCTGAAAGTCGTGCACCCTGGTTCAGACACGGTGGACGGTTGTGGCCTGGGCGAACTGAGAAGCGCCGAGTAGCCGGACGGGTTAGGGGCGATCGGGCGGGATGCCCGATCGAGGCCGCCCGATACAGGATGTATTCGTGAGGCCGGTCCCGTTAAAACCCGGCCGGCTGCGAGGGTAGTCCCGGATCAAAGATCCGGGACCGCTGGCCTGAGAGCACAGGCCACAACCGTCTGCCGTGTCATTGCACCTTCGCGACTTTGTCTACGACGCTAATCCGCCTATTCAGTGATAAAAATGCAGGCAGGCTGCTCCAGCATGGCCTTTAGCGCCTGTATCATCATGGCCGCGTCATAGCCGTCCACGAAACGGTGGTCGAACGAGGATGACAGGTTCATCATCAGGCGGATCACGATTTGCCCACTGATGACAACAGGCCGTTCAACTGCCTTGTTTACACCAATGATGGCCACCTCGGGCAGGTTTATCACGGGTGTAGAAGCAATGCCGCCCTGTTTGCCGAGACTTGTAATCGTAATGGTCGAACCCATCAGTTCTTCGCGTTTCGCGGTATTTTCGCGGGCCGCGGCGGTAACGCGGCGCACCTCGCTGGCAAGGCTTTCAAGCGTGCGGGCTTCGGCGTGTTTCGCAACCGGAACTTTCAGGCCATCCGGGGTTTGCGTGGCAATACCGAGGTGGACGGCATCGTACTGGCTGATGACATTCCGCTCCTTGTCATAAAGGGCGTTGCACTGTGGAAACTGTTTCAACACCCGGGCCAGGGCCAGACCGATAAACGGTAACAACGTCAGCTTGTCTGCGCCGGGTGATTTCTGGCTGTTCAGATGCTGGCGCAGGGACTCCAGCGCAGTTATGTCGATTTCCTCGACGTAGGCAAAATGCGGGATTTCCCGGTTTGCCTCGGTCATGCGTTCGGCAATCTTGCGGCGCAATCCGATCACCTTGATTTCGGTGACTTTATTTGATGGTTGCTTTGCTGGTAACAGCATGTACTGAAGCTGAACTGCCTTTGGCTACGTGGTCCTCCAGGTCGGATCTCAGTATCCGTCCGCGTGGCCCACTGCCGCTGACAGCGCCAAGATCGATCCCGGCTTCGCGGGCCTGGCGGCGAACGGAAGGCGAGGTGAGAATCGTGCCTGTTGACGTGCTGGCCGATGATTTTTCCGGTGAGCCCGCTTCAGGTTGGCTCGCAGCGGTTTTTTCCTGAACAGCGGGTGGAGGCACGGCATCCGACTTTTTGCTTGCCTCTCCGTCTTTCGTCTCAAAAACAATCATAGGTGCGCCAACAGCGATGGTGTCACCGACTTCACCGGCCAGGCGTACTACACGACCTGACACGGGCGCTGACAGTTCAACCGCAGCCTTGTCGGTCAGCATGGCGCCGATCGGGTCTTCTTCTTCGACGAAATCCCCGACCTTGACCATCCACTCCGCAATTTCCGCCTCGACCAGGCCTTCACCGAGGTCCGGTAAATTAAAAATATACTCGCTCATACCGTCTCCATGATTTTGCGAATGCTGTCGATAATCCTGTCCTGTGCGGGGAAATAGTCCCATTCGAATGCGTGTGGATAAGGCGTTTCCCAGCCTGCGACGCGTTCGATCGGCGCCTGCAGGTGCCAGAAGCACTCCTCCTGGACCGTTGCGACCAGTTCCGCACCGTAGCCGCTGAACCGTGAAGCTTCATGGGTTACCAGGCAACGCCCGGTTTTCTCGACTGATTTCTTCAGTGTTTCAACGTCCAGAGGCGCCAGTGAGCGTACATCGATTATATCGGCGCTGACACCGGCCTTGTGCACTGCTGCCTGGGCGACATGCACCATCGTGCCATAGGTGATCACGGTCAGTTCGGTGCCTTCCTCAACCAGGGCCGCTTCACCGAGCGGGATCGAATAGTAGCCATCCGGCACTTCACCACCAGGGTGATTCGACCACGATACGGCAGGTTTGTCCGGATCGCCGTCAAAGGGTCCGTTATAAATACGTTTGGGCTCGAAAAAAATCACCGGGTCATCGGACTCGATCGCGCTGATCAGCAAGCCCTTGGCATCGTAGGGGTTCGACGGCATCACGGTTTTGACCCCGGAAAGATGCGTGAACAATGCTTCCGGACTCTGCGAGTGGGTTTGCCCGCCACGGATACCACCACCGCAGGGTGCGCGTACCGTCACCGGCGAGAAAAACTCACCGCCGCTGCGATAACGAAGACGCGCCAGTTCACTGATGATCTGGTCAAGCCCCGGGTAGATGTAATCGGCAAACTGGATTTCAGCCACCGGCCGCAGCCCGTTGACCCCGATGCCGATAGCCGAACCGATGATACCGCCCTCCGCAATGGGCGCATCAATGACCCGGTGTTCGCCATACTTGGCCTGCAGGCCATCGGTGCAGCGGAACACGCCTCCGAAGTAGCCCACGTCCTGGCCAAGGATGATGACGGTCGGGTCTTTATGCATCATGACATCCAGCGCGGACCTGACCGCCTGGATCATATTCATCTGGCTCATTTGGAACCCCTCCGCAATGCCAGTAACTGTTGGCGCTGGAGTTCCAGGTGCGGCGGTACCTCTGCATAGACGTCCTCGAACATCTCGCGCACGTCCAGTCGTGGCCCTTCGGTCATCGTTCCGTAGCTGACGGCCTCCTTCCAAGCCTCGTTTACCTGCTGCTTGAGTTCTTCCTGTAGTGCAGCATGCTGTTCATCCGACCAGAGTCCGCGGTTCACCAGGTGTTGTTTCAGCCGTTTGACTGGATCACCCAGCGGGAAAGCCTTCCATTCGTCCTTGGGCCGGTAACGGGTAGGGTCATCGCTGGTGGAATGGGCTCCACCGCGGTAAGTGACGTGTTCGATCAGGGTTGGGCCGCCACCCTGGCGAGCGCGTTGCGCCGCCCACTGAGTGACAGCGTAGATCGCCAGCAGATCGTTGCCGTCGACACGTATGCCGGGTATGCCAAGGCCCAATCCGCGGGCTGCGAAAGACCGTCTCTCGCCGCCGGCAAAGCCCTGGAACGAGGATATAGCCCACTGGTTGTTTACCACGTTCAGCATGACCGGCGCCTGGTAGACGGCTGCAAAGGTCAAAGCGTAGTGAAAATCCGCCTCGGCAGTGCTGCCGTCCCCCAGCCAGGATGCCGCAATGTGCTCTTCACCCTTGATGGCGGATGCCATGGCCCAGCCGACCGCTTGCGGAAACTGCGTACCGAGATTGCCGGAGACCGAAAACAGGTTGGCCTGCTTGTTGTGATACATGATGGGCATCTGCCGGCCCTTGCACATATCCCTTGTATTGGACAGGCACTGACACATCAGGTCGACCAGGCTGGTGCCACGCATGATAAACAGACCCTGGTTGCGATAAGACGGGAACATCATGTCACCGGCTTCCAGGGCCATACCCTGTGCAATCGAGATCGCCTCCTCACCCAGGGACTGCATATAAAATGAAATTTTTCCCTGTCGTTGCGCGCGCTGCATACGGTCATCGTACTGGCGGGTTAACAGCATCAGGCGCAAGGCTTCGAGCAATTGATCTTCTGTCAGGTCAGGCACCCACTCACCCTGTGCTTTGCCGTTGTCATCCAAAACACGCACGAGATCATTGGCCAGGTACTCGATGCTGCTGGCAGCCGCAGTCAATGGCGGGTCGCCCAACCGCGCCGGCATCAGACAAGGCAAGGTAACTGAAATCGGGCGCCTGCCCCGGCCGTGCTGAAGGGTGGGGGATATGCAGTCGGGATTTTCCTGTCATTTCATTCAATTTCATATTCCTGGTGTTAGCTGACGGTCGTTGTCGCTGAGGCCGCAGCGGAGATTATAGCTTCTGCCATTGAATCCGCGATTACGTTGGTGGGCGTGCGTTTCTTGTCCGACGCGACAAATATGTCAGTCAGGCGTCCGGGGATCAGGGCGATCTGTGCACGTACATCTGCATCGGTCTTGTTACCCATGTATTCCAGCGAAACACTGGTGATGCCCCCGCCATTGATGACATAGTCCGGAGCGTACAGGATGTTTCTTTCGAACAGCCGTTGTCCATCCGCCTCGGTGGCCAGCTGGTTGTTGGCGGCGCCGCCGATGACGGTCGCCTTTATCTGCGGAATGCTGTTTGCATCAAGAACCGCGCCCATCGCGCAGGGTGCCAGCACGTCAACGTCTTCAAACAGGATTTTTCCGGTTGCAACCACTCGTGCTCCGAAATCTGCCCGGGTGCGTTCGAGGTTCTGCTCGTTGACATCGCTGATGAGCAGGCTGTGCGCCTTCGGCATGTAACTGCCGGCACAGATCGTAGCCCACTTTGCCGACACCCTGGACTGCAACACGCAGGTTTTTCAGCGAATCGACACCCAGGCGATGCTTCGCCGCCGCACGCAGACCGAGGAATACGCCATCGGCTGTCCACGGCGAAGGGTCACCGCCGGCGGAGCCTTCGGCAGGTGGCAGACCCGCGACGAAATCCGTAATCTGCTTGACCACGCGCATGTTATCCACGGATACCCCGACATCCTCCGCGGTGATATAGCGCCCGCCCAGTGTGTCAACGCAGCGACCAAAGGCGCGAAACAGTTCATCTGATGGTGGGGAATCGGGGCTGGCGAGTATAACGGCCTTGCCACCGCCCAATGGCAATCCTGCCATGGCGTTCTTATAGGTCATTCCCCGCGATAAGCGCAGGGCATCGCGGGTGGCGTCGGCCTCGTTGCCGTATTGCCATCTCCGGCAGCCGCCTGCGGCAGGACCCAGTGCGGTTGAATGGATGGCGATGATGGCTTTCAGCCCTGTTTTAGGATCGTAAAACTGGTGGATGGATTCATGTCCCCGGTGTTCAGAATTATCAAAAAATGTCATGGTCATTCTCACTTTCCAGTCGTGGTGACAAACTTTTCTGACTGTAATATAGCAACATCATGCAGCAATTGTATTGCGAAGTGACCCAACAAGGACCGCTTAGCGCATATAATATTCAAAAATATGACCATACAGGACTTCAAAATGCAGAAAATTAAAATAGACAAATTGGATCGTAAGATTCTCCGCTTGTTGCAGTCAGATGCAGGTCTTTCGGCAGCAGCAATAGGCGAGAAGGTGGGTTTATCGCAATCGCCCTGTTGGCGGCGTATACAGCGCTTCAAGGACGCGGGTCTGATCAGGGAGCAGGGTATGGTTTTTGACCGGAAAAAGCTGGGCTTCGACACGATGGTATTCGCACACGTCAAACTGACTGCACATGGCCGCAGCAAGGTGGCCGAGTTCGGCGATACAATCCGGCAGTTCCCGGAAGTCATGGAGTGTCACCTGCTGCTGGGTCATGTTGATTTTCTGTTGCGCATCGTGACACCGGATCTGGAGGCGTACGAGCGGTTCTTTTTTGAGCGTCTGTCGCAATTGCCCGATGTCCAGGAAGTGACCTCAAGTATTGCACTCACGGAAGTCAAGTATACGACCGAATTGCCGATTTAGCCGTTACCCGTGCAAATCCGCTTGACCTGGCAGGCGGCGTGGGTGTAACTTGCTTGTTACTAACAAGTATGTGGTTTTTCATGGTTTCTTCGGTACAAAAAACGGATGTTCCCGTGCAGCGCCCCACGCAGGCGGAACGCACTGCGCTTGCCGAGGAGAAAATGGTCAATGCGACGATCGAATTGCTCAACACGGTCGGCCTGGCCGGTACAACCCTGATCGCAATCGGCGAGTCTGCCGGTTATAGCCGCGGGCTAGCCAGTCATCATTTTGGCTCCAAGTCCGGCCTGTTTCGCAAGGTTTTAAGACACATCACCGCTGTCTGGACGGACGAACTGGAAAGCAACCTGGCGGGCAAGCACGGCCTCGGCGCCCTGCTCGCAGCCCTGGATGCCCACCGTGATCACATGCTGCACTTTCCCCAACATGCGCGTGCCATGAATATATTGTGGTCGGCCTCGTTTGATCCGGCCTCCGAATTTAAACCCAATGTGATTGAATTTCATCGCCTGCAACGGGCAGGTGCCGCCGCCTGGGTGCGGGCCGGACAGCAGACAAGTGAAATCAGGGCTGATGTCAATCCTGCAAGTTTCGCTGAACAATTCTACGCATCGCTGCTGGGTCTCAACTTCCAATGGCTGGTTAACCCGGAAATAGATTTGAAGGCATCGATCGATACCCTCAAACAAAACATCGTCGCCTTACTCGAGGCGAAGCAACCTTTGAAAAAGGAAACAAAATGACTGAAGCATATATTTATGACCATGTCCGGTCGCCGCGTGGACGCGGTAAATCAGATGGTTCCCTACATGCGATTACACCGATCAACCTGGCCAGCCAGGTACTCGCCGCCTTGCGGGACCGCAACAAGCTGGATACCTCACTGGTAGATGACGTCATCCTGGGTTGCGTTGCACCGGTAGGTGAGCAGGGCGCTGATATTGCACGTATTGCCGCACTTGAAGCGGATTATGCAGAAAGCGTGGCCGGTAAACAGATCAACCGATTTTGTTCATCCGGTCTGGAGGCGGTCAATTCGGCTGCGGCCCAGATCATGTCGGGCCAATCGGACATCGCCATAGGCGGTGGCGTCGAATCGATGTCGCGGGTACCGATGATGTCCGACGGCGGTGCCTGGGCAACGGATCCGCAGGTTGCCTACAAGACCTATTTCGTACCCCAGGGCATCAGTGCTGACCTGATCGCGACCAAGTACGGTATCACACGCCAGGATCTGGATGCCTATTCCGCGGAAAGCCAGAAACGTGCGGCGCACGCCTGGAAGCAGGGCTGGTTCAAGAATTCCATTGTTCCGATCAGGGATCACATCGGGCGCGTGGCGCTGGATCATGACGAGCACATGCGTCCGGATGCGACGGTGGAGAGCCTGGGTAATCTCAAACCTTCCTTTGTGATGATGGGTGAACAGGGTGGTTTCGACGCGGTCATTTTACAAAAGTACCCCGAGGTCGAATCGGTTATCCACATGCATACACCGGGTAACTCCAGTGGCATCGTAGATGGCGCGGCCGCCGTTTTGATCGGTCATAAAGAAGCCGGTAAACGTATGGGTCTCAAGCCGCGCGCACGGATTCGTTCCTTTTCATCCATCGGCAGTGAACCCAGCATCATGCTGACCGGTCCCGCGCCTGCGACCGAAAAAGTGCTCAAACGTGCTGGCATGAGTGTGTCAGATATCGATCTGTACGAGTTGAACGAGGCCTTTGCCGCGGTGGTACTGCATTACATGAACCTGCTGAATATTCCGCATGACAAGATCAACGTGAACGGTGGCGCCATCGCGATGGGTCACCCGCTGGGTGCAACCGGGGCGATGATCCTCGGCACCGTGCTGGATGAGCTGGAACGCCGGGATCTTTCGACCGCCCTGGTGACGCTGTGTATCGGCGGCGGTATGGGCACGGCGACCATTATTGAGCGGGTCTGAGCATCAGGCCGACCGACGACTAACGAACAATGGACACAAACAAATGAACAACACAATTCAATACACCGTCGATAGCGACGGAATTGCAACCCTGATGCTCGACTTACCGGGTAAGAGTATGAATGTTCTGTGTGATGAACTGATTTCAGACTTGTCCGCGTGCATCGAGAAAGTCGCAGGTGATGAGAACGTCAAAGGCGCCATCATCGCTTCCGCCAAGGCCGCCTTCGTGGCAGGTGCAGACCTGACTGAACTGGTCACCGCCTATGACCGGGGCGTCACGACGCAACAGGGTTACGAGTGGAGCCAGGGCCTGAGCGGTGTTTTCCGCAGAATGGAAACCTGTGGTAAGCCCTTTGCGGTTGCCATCAATGGCCTCGCGCTGGGCGGTGGACTCGAGCTTTGCCTGGCCTGTCACTACCGCGTGATGGCCGATCACCCCAAGGCCGAACTGGGCTTGCCGGAAGTCAGTATCGGCTTACTGCCCGGTGCTGGCGGCACACAACGGTTGCCACGTTTGATCGGTATCGAAAAGGCCCTGCCAGTAATTTTGCAAGGCAAGAAACTGAAAGCACAGGCCGCGCTTGAACTCGGTGTCGTGCACGAAGTCGCACCGGCTGATGAATTGCTTGAGCGCGCACGCGCCTGGTTGCTTGCAACACCGAATCCGGTCGCCCCGTGGGACGTCAAGGGTTTCAAGGTTCCCGGTGGCGCCGGCGCCATGACGCCCAAGAATGCGCAAACCTTCATGGTCGGTACATCTTTGATAGCCGGGATGACTCACCACAACTACCCCGCACCGATCGGCGCGATGTCCTCGGTTTACGAGGGCTGTATCACCCCCATCGACACGGGCCTGGATATCGAATCGCAATACTTTCGGTGAACTGGTATCCGGTGTGGTCGCGCGCAACATGATGCGCAGCCTGTTCGTAAACAAGGGTGCCGCGGATAAACTGGTGCGCCGCCCTGCAGGTGTGGATAAATCCAAGGTGACCAAACTGGGTATCCTCGGCGCCGGTATGATGGGTGCGGGTATTGCCTATGTTTCCGCGAAGGCCGGTATGCAGGTGGTTTTGCTTGATACCGAGCTTGAAGGTGCAAAACGCGGCAAGGCTTACTCAGAGAAGCTGTTGAACAAGGCCATCCAGCGGGGTTACTCCACGCAGGAGAAGGCAGACGCCTTATTGAGCCTGATTCACCCGACCACCGATTACACTGATCTGGAAGGTTGCGAACTGGTCATCGAAGCCGTGTTCGAGAACCGTGAAATCAAGGCGGACGTAACCGCAAAAACCGAAGCCGTCATTCCGGAGAATGCAATATTCGCGAGCAATACCTCGACCTTGCCGATCACCGGTCTTGCCAAGGCATCAAAGCGGCCGGGTTCTTTCGTCGGTCTGCACTTTTTCTCACCGGTCGACAAGATGCCGCTGGTTGAGTTGATCAAGGGTGAGAAGAGCTCAGATGAAGCGATTGCACGCGGTCTTGATTACATCCAGCAGATCCGCAAAACCCCGATCGTCGTCAATGACAGCCCGGGTTTTTACACCAGCCGCTGTTTCAGCACCTCGACCAACGAGGGTATGACCATGCTGGCCGAAGGTGTCAACCCCGCATTGATCGAAAACGCCGCGAAATTGGCCAGTCTGCCCGTCGGGCCGTTAGCGGTGATGGACGAAGTGACGCTGGATCTCGGTTACAAGATCACCATGCAGAATGCAAAAGACCAGGGTGAGAGTTATGTCTTCGATTCCGGCTTCCCGGTGATCCGTAAGTTTGTCGAGGAGTTGGATCGCAAGGGCAAGCGCTTTGGCAAGGGTTTTTACGAGTACCCGGAAGGCGGAAAGAAATACCTGTGGCCAGGTCTCGCAGAACTGTACCCGGTGAAGAAAGAACAGCCACAGGTGCAGGAGGTTATCGACAGACTGCTGTATCGCCAGGCGCTCGAGACGGCGCGCTGTTTCGAAGAGGGTGTTCTTGAGCATCCGGCCGATGCGGATATAGGCTCAATTTTCGGCTGGGGTTTCCCGCCCTGGACCGGTGGAACACTGTCTTTTATCGATACCGTGGGTATCGGGCACTTCGTGGCTGAGTGTGATCGCATGGCCGAGGCCTATGGGCCCAGGTTTGCTGTATCTGACTGGTTGCGGGAGCGTGCTGAGCGGGGTGAATCTTTTCACCAGATTTGACTGGGTGAAGGTTGACTAAGACCTTTGTCGGTCCCGGGTGGGGCCGCTGGCATGGGTGGTTACTTCCAGGACGCGCCGTGAACCCATCCATGGGGGCTCGGGCTCGACTCCTGTCTCGCACGGTCCTGGAAGCAACCACCCACCCCAGCGTCTGGCAAACGCAGTGCAAATCTGACAGAAACCATTGACCTTCGGTTTTGCACAAAGCCGAGGGGGTGTGGTGTCTTGCTTCAGGACCTTGAGCGACAGGACGTCGCGCCAGAGGCTCCAGGGAAGGATTTACGCCGTGTCCTGAAGCAAGACACCACATCACCTTGGCTTCCACACCGATCAACGGAATTCAGTAGACCTGTTCTGGATGTTCAAAAAACCCCAAAAATATTACCCATATCGAATTCAAGGCATTACTATCAATGCATCATATGCGTCTGCAGTCAGGGAGTGTTCCAATGCGCAGAGAAATCCACAAAATCCTCGTCGCCAACCGTGGTGAAATCGCCATACGCATCCTGCGGGCGGCTTCCGAACTGGGTATTCGCACCATCAGTGTCTACACCCAGGAGGACCGGTTCTCGCCCCATCGTTACAAGGCCGACGAGGCATACCAGATTGGCGAGGATGATGAGCCGCTCAAGCCTTACCTGGATATCGAGGAGATCATTGCGGTTGCCAAGCTCAACCAGGTGGATGCGATACACCCCGGTTACGGTTTCCTGTCTGAAAATGTCGATTTTGCCAGCCGTTGCAGAGACGAGGGTATTATTTTTGTCGGGCCGACCCCGGAGGCCATGGCCATGCTCGGCGACAAGGTGCAGGCCAAGAGCAACGCGATTGCGGCCGGTATCCCGGTTATCGAAGACAGCCATGAAAAACTGGATAACGTTGAAATAGCCCGCTCCGAGGCCGCGCGTATCGGCTACCCGGTAATGCTCAAGGCGACTGCCGGTGGTGGCGGACGCGGTATGCGTGTGGTCCGCAGCGAGGGTCAACTCAAGACGGCTTATGCCGATGCGCGTAGCGAGGCGGCCAAGGCATTTGGTAACGACACGGTTTTTCTTGAGAAATTCATCGAGGCACCGAAACACGTCGAGGTGCAGATACTGGGTGACAATGAAGGCAACCTGGTGCATTTGTTTGAGCGTGATTGTTCGGTGCAACGCCGCTTCCAGAAAGTGGTGGAGGTCGCGCCGAGTTTTGCGTTGCGCGAGGAGACCCGGCAGAAGTTGTTCGAGTATGCGCTGGCGATTACGCGGCACGTTAATTACAGCAATGCGGGGACGGTTGAGTTCCTGGTCGATAAACAGGAAAACATCTTTTTTATTGAAGTCAATCCACGTATCCAGGTCGAGCACACGATCACCGAGCAGATTACCGGTATCGATATTGTTCGCAGCCAGATTCAGATCGCACGCGGATGCCTGCTGGCTGATCCTGAAATCCGCATCAAGACCCAGGCCGATATCGAGTGCCGTGGTTATTCCATCCAGTGCCGGATAACGACGGAGGATCCGGAGAACGGCTTTCAACCGGATTACGGCACGCTGATTGCCTACCGGAGCGCTGCCGGTTTCGGTATCCGTCTCGATGTTGGTGCAGCCTATACCGGCGCACGGGTCTCACCATTTTTCGATTCGATGCTGGTCAAGGTGACATCGTGGGGTCGCACCCTGCACGGTGCAATCGCACGCAACCACCGCGCCCTGCGCGAGTTCCGCATACGCGGCGTCAAGACCAATATCGGGTTTCTGCAAAACGTCCTCAAGCATCCGACCTTTGCTTCCGGCGAGGCCACGGTGGCTTTCATTGACAGCCACCCCGAGTTATTTGAAATTTCCGAGCGCTTTGACCGTGCGACCAAGACCCTGCGTTACATTGCAAACCTGACGGTCAATGGCAACCCGGATATTACCAGTATTGATCCAAAGCGGGTCTTCCGCAAAGCGGCAATACCGCATGTCGACCGCCTGGCAGAATTTCCGCCGGGTACCAAGAACAAACTTGATGAGATGGGCCCCGAAGCCTTTTGCAGTTGGGTGCGGCAGCAGAAACACATCATGTACACCGATACCACCCTGCGTGACGCACACCAGTCCTTGCTGGCAACACGTGTACGCACCCTGGATATGCTGGCGGTGGCCGAGGGTTTTGCCAAGGCCAACCCGCAGGTGTTTTCTCTGGAGATGTGGGGTGGGGCGACCTTCGACGTATCACTGCGTTTCCTGCGTGAATGTCCGTGGCAGCGATTGCAGCAACTGCGCCAGGCCGTGCCAAATATCCTGTTGCAGATGTTATTCCGGGGTTCGAACGCCGTCGGCTACAAGGCCTATCCGGATAATGTGATTGAGAACTTCATCGAGAAATCATGGGAAAATGGTATCGATGTTTTCCGGATTTTCGATTCGCTGAACTGGATCGAAGGTATGAAGCGCTCGATCCAGATCGTGCGTGAAAGAACCGGGGGTATCGCCGAGGCCACCATCTGCTATACCGGTGATGTACTCAATACCGATCCGGGTAACCGCTACAACATGCAGTATTACCTTGACATGGCGCGGCGTCTTGAAGACGAGGGCGCGCATATGCTGGCGTTAAAGGATATGGCGGGTCTGCTTAAACCCTATGCCGCTGTAAAGCTGATCCCGGCGTTGCGCTCGGCTGTCGATATCCCCATACACCTGCATACACACGACACCTCGTCCATGCAGAGCGCAACCTTGCTGAAGGCCATCGAGGCGGACGTGGATATCGTGGATGTGTGCCTGAGCTCGATGTCGGGTTTGACATCCCAGGTCAATATGAACTCGCTGATCGCTGTAATGAAGGGTCACGAGCGGGAGCAGCCTTTCGACCTGGCATCCCTGAACCAATACGCGAACTACTGGGAAGCCGTACGCGAATATTACTACCCGTTTGAGTCGGGTCTGAAAGCCGGTACGGCCGAGGTTTATGAACACGAAATTCCCGGCGGTCAGTATTCCAACCTGAGACCCCAGGCGATTGCGCTGGGTCTCGAACACCGTTTTGAAACGATCAAGAAAAATTACGCGGCGGTGAACCTCATGTTCGGTGATATCGTGAAAGTGACACCGTCTTCCAAGGTGGTCGGTGACATGGCGATGTTCATGACCGCAAACGGGTTGACCGAGCAGGACGTGATGGCCCAGGGTGAAACGCTGGCCTTTCCGGATTCGGTTGTTGACCTGTTCTCAGGCAAGCTCGGCCAGATGGAGGGTGGCTTTCCGGCCGAACTGTCCGCCATGGTCCTGAAGGGCAAAAAACCACTTGAAGGCCCCCCGGGCGCGGCACTGGACCCGGTCGATTTCGAAGCCGGTTTTGCCGCTTTCAAAGAAGAGTTCGATGACGCTCTGACCGAGCTAGACTTTCTTTCCTACGAGATGTACCCGGACGTCTTCCGGGGTTTCTACGAGCACCAGAAAGAATTCGGTGAAGTCCACTACCTGCCCACGCATACATTCTTCTACGGTTTGAAACAGGGTGATGAAATCCTGGTCAAGCTGCAGCGTGGCAAAACCATCGTGATTCGTTATATCTACCGCTCACACACCGATGAAAACGGTTATTGCCGTGTTACCTTCGAGCTGAACGGCCAGACGCGCAGTGTCCAGGTACGTGATGAAACGGTTGTACCCCGGACCGCCGCCAACCGCAAGGCCAAGGAACGTAACGAAATCGGCTCGCCGTTAATGGGCCGGCTGGCATCCGTGCTGGTCGCCGCGGGTGAGGTGGTGGAGAAAGACACACCCGTGTTCGTCATCGAGGCGATGAAAATGGAGACCACCATCACGGCGCCGTTTGAAAGCAAGATCAAGGCCATCCATCTGCAGGCTGGGGAACTGGTCGGGCAGGGTGACCTGGTTGTTGAATTGGAGTAACAGAAGCGGATTACGTTAAATCAAATCGGGAAGAGCCCGGATTTTGTTCGACCAGGCTACGCGTTTTATTTCGCTTAACCGCAAAACACTGGTATTGATTGAATTTTGCGCGTCCGGTCTGCTCTAATAAGGCGTCACAAGCGTTCTTTCGTAAGGCCCCTGGCGAAAGAGGGAGCTGTCAGAGATGGGTATGTTGAACAGTGCAACGGTCAGGATGCGGAAAGTCTGGATTTATTTCCTGATGGCCCTGCTCATGCCCGCATTCAGTGTCGCACTGGAAGAACAACCCGCACCTGCCACAGAAGACACTCCCGTAAAAACCGCCGACCGGCGGGTTATCCTGCTGGACATTGATGGGCCTATCGGGCCGGCTACAGCGGATTACCTGGTCCAGTCCCTGGAAAAATCATCAGAGATCAACGCCGAACTGGTAATCCTTCGCATGGATACACCCGGTGGCCTGGACGCGTCGACCCGGGATATCGTCAAGGCTATTCTCAACGCGCCGGTTCCGGTGGCGACATTTGTCACACCCGGTGGCGCGCGCGCAGCCAGCGCTGGAATGTACATACTTTATGCCAGTCACATCGCCGCGATGAGCCCTGCGACCAATGTCGGGGCAGCGACACCCGTTTCCATCATCGGCGGCGAGCAACCGGAACAACGGCAAAAAACCGCTGACGATGACGAGGACAGCAATACGGAGACCGGGCCGGACAATGCAATGAAGCGTAAGGTAATCAATGACGCCGTAGCCTATGCGCGTGGCCTGGCAGCCAAGCATGGCCGGAATGCGGATTGGGCGGAATTGGCGGTTCGGGAAGCGGCCAGCATCACTGCGGAAAAAGCGCTCGAGACCGGTGTGATCGATCTGATTGCAAGCGACATCGCCGATCTTTTGAACCAGGTTAACGGCAGGACCGTTGAAGTGCGTGGCAGGGAATGGACCCTGGATACCGCTTCATTGCAGGTCGAGCAGCTTGAACCCGGCTGGAAAAGCGAATTGCTGGCTGTCATCACGAGCCCGACCATTGCCTACCTGCTATTACTGGTCGGTGTTTACGGGCTGTTCTTTGAGGGCTACAACCCCGGTGCCATATTCCCCGGCGTGATCGGCGCTATCTGCCTGCTCATCGCGCTTTACGCATTCCAGATGCTACCCGTGAACTATGCGGGTTTCGCACTGCTTGCCCTAGGCATCATCCTGATGATCGGTGAGGTGATGGCCCCCAGTTTTGGTGTGCTGGGCATCGGCGGCATTATTTCATTGGTGATTGGTTCGGTCATCCTGATTGATACCGATGTACCCGGTTACATGATCTCGCGGCCATTGATCGGTGCGCTGGCCCTGGTCGCCGGTTTCGGCCTGATGGCCATTGTCGGTATTGCATTAAAAGCCAGGCTGAGACCCGTTGTATCGGGGCGGGAACAGCTTATCGGCGCCCTGGGAACCGCACTGACGGATGTTTACCACGAGGGTGAGGTTTTTGTACACAGCGAACGCTGGAGTGCTGTAAGCGGGTCACCATTACGCAAAGGCCAGGCTGTCGTGGTGACGGGTATCGATGGACTGACACTGAAAGTCGGTCCCGTTGGGGAATAAGCCTGGTCGTTGATTTGAAGGAGGAGTAAGGACATGTTCGAATATGTAACCGGTCTCACATTATTCATCATCTTCAGTCTCGTTTTCAGCGCCATCAGGATTCTTCGCGAATACGAGCGTGGCGTCATTTTCCAGCTCGGCCGGTTCTGGAAGGTCAAGGGGCCGGGATTGATCATTGTTATCCCGCTGATCCAGCAGATGGTGCGGGTAGACCTGCGGGTGATCGTGATGGACGTGCCCACGCAGGATGTCATCTCGCGGGACAATGTTTCGGTACACGTCAACGCGGTTGTTTACTTCCGGGTTATCGATCCGGAGAAAGCGATCATCCAGGTGGAAAAGTACCTGGATGCCGTCAGCCAGTTGGCGCAGACCACCCTTCGTTCGGTGCTGGGCCAGCACGAACTGGATGAGATGCTGGCTGAACGCGATACCTTGAACCACGATATCCAGGCGATCCTGGACCGTCAGACCGATGCCTGGGGTATCAAGGTATCCAACGTCGAGATTAAGCATGTTGACCTGGATGAGAGCATGATCCGCGCCATCGCGGCACAGGCAGAGGCGGAGCGGCAGCGGCGCGCCAAGGTCATTCATGCCACCGGCGAGAAGCAGGCCGCTTTTGAATTGGTCGAGGCGGCGAAAACGCTCAGTGCCGAACCCAATGCGATCCAGTTACGATACCTGCAAACCCTGACGGAAATTGCCGGTGAGAATAGCTCGACCATCGTTTTTCCGTTGGATCTGATCAAGAAACTTGGGGGTAAGCACCAGGAGTAGTGATTAATGAAATCAATCTGGATTCTAGTTGCAAACCAGGCCGAGGCGCAGATTTACGCAAGCGACCGGCTCTGGAAAAATCTCCAGTTGGCAGATGTGTTGCTTAACGAGGAAGGGTCGGCGCATCCGCGAGACCTGATCTCGGATGCGCCGGGCAGGGCGTTCGACCGTTTCGGTCCGGCCCGGCACGCCATGGAACCAAACACCGGTGTCAAGGAGGAGCAGCGCCGCCGCTTTGTAAAGGAAATGGTTGAGCGGCTTGAGACCGGGCATCTGAAAGGTGACTTTGACCAGTTGGTGGTATTGGCCGCGCCGGCTGTTCTGGGTGTCATACGTAAGCATTTGAGTGGCGGGCTCGAAAAAACCGTGATAAAGGAAATCCCCAAGGACGTAATCGGCCAGGGTGTTGAAAAGATCCAGTCACAACTGGAGCGTGCTTTCACCCTGAGCTAGCGGACAGTCAGCAGACTCGAACTATTTATACCTGGCGGTACTTCACTTGTATGACCTGTCTACTGTTTAAATGTTACCAGTTCTTCATCGAGAAGCCTTATCAAGCCTTCCCGGTCATAGCTGTAAACCTGGTTTTCATTCGGGTCGAGCATTGAATCAGGGCCTTCATCGTCCTTTCCGCCCGTTCTGCATCGCCCACCACCATGTAGCGTTGTTGCGGGCTTGCATGCAAATAGCGCGTGTTCTACCCTGGCGACGATATCTTCCGGTCCTTTCATCATGGATAGATCACCACCTGCCAGCACCCAGTTGTTTTCCCACTCGTCCCGGTAGAGTGATTGGCTGATATCCAGGCCGCCGGTCTTGAGGCGTTCATATATATTTTTGCCGATATCGGAGTTGAATCCACCGGGGTCAATAATGCTCACCTTGATATCGAACCGGGCCAATTCGATTGCAAGCGTATCGGTAAATGCTTCCAGGGCGTGCTTGCTCATGCTGTAGGGGCCGTAAAAAGAACGGGTCTGAAAACCGGCAATTGAGCCGATATTGATGACACGCCCTTTTGACCTGATCAGCAATGGTGCGAACGCCTTGGTGACGCGGTAGGGGCCATATACATTGACGCCAAAAATGAAATCAAGGTCTTTTTCTTCTAGCTCGATCAGGGGCGCCATGAGCCCTACGCCCGCATTGTTGACGATGGCGTAAAGCTCACGCTTCTCGTCGATCACGGTTTCACGGCCGTCATCGCTCTGGCGTCACCCATCACCATTGAGCGTTGCTGCGGTTTGTTGTTAAACAGGCCCGGTTCAACTTTGAGCAACAATGGCTTCAGGCCCATGTATCATGGATAGATCATCGCCTGCCAAAACCCAGTTGTTTAGCCACTCGTCCTGGTACAAGGAATCGTCAATATTCAAACCCCCGCTTTATCCGGAAATACCTGATCCCGAGTCTGCGAATCAGGTCAGGTTCTTCCGCCGCTATCGGACGGCTTGACCAGGCAGATGGGGCACTCGAGTAGTCTCAGCAGCAATGCCAAAGACTTGGGTTTCAGCATGTCCTCCGAAGCGGCGATGACGAGCATATCGGCACGCTCCGCCTGTACCGCCGTGATCAGGCTCTGAACGCCCTGGTCTGGTAACTGCAGCAGACGTTTCTGTCCGGCCGGTAACATCCCATGGATCATGTGGTCCATCGCCTCCAGTTCGGCCGGGCTTTGAGCCCTAAGGAGAATTGAAATCCTGTGTGTCTGACCCTCCGCAAGCAGGGCCGCGGTCAGCAAGGCTTCGTCCCCGGTCACGGTATCATCGATCACGACAACGATTCGCCGGACGGCGCGCCTGGCATACCTGGCCTGGCCGGTGGCCGGTGCGGCAAATTTCCGCCGCGGCTCGATAATCGTGATTTTGGCCGAGTGTACCGTTTCCCTCAGCAGCCTGACAGTGGAGCCCCGGGCCGTACGAAACGTGTGGGATATGCCCATGTGCCGGGCGAGTCCTTCGACCTCATTGCGCGCCGTGCGCATACGCAATGCAACGCTGCGGTCAATACGGGTTTCGTGGATTTCGCGTACGCTCAACGTAAGCCGGCAAAGTTCTTTGACAAAAGGCAGTGCTGCTACGCGCTGCAGTTCGTCATCCTCGATGAACACACCATGCAATTCGGTATCCGGAACCTTGCCAATCAACTGTCTCAAAATTTTGAGCAACGGCTGACCAGAGCCGCTGGTGCTGAGGATCACGGCAATCTGTTGCGTGGCAGTGTCAGGTATTTTTGCGGGCATTGGGAGTATTTACCGCTGTCTTTGCAGCTTTGCTGAAAGCCTGCAGCTGGGTTGCGAAACCGAGCAGCCGTTCACGTATCGCATGATTGACGCTGCCGTCCGAAAACTCGCCGTTTTCATCGCGCTGACCGGCTGGGATACCGGTGAGGATCTCGAGGCATTGGTCGACATGCTCAACCGGGTAGACATGAAACTTTCCAGCCTCGACCGCTTCGATAACATCACGGCGCAACATCAGGTGCCTGACATTGGCGAGCGGTATCAACACACCCTGGTCACCGCTTAAACCGCGCTTGCTGCAAATATCGAAAAACCCTTCTATTTTCTCGTTAACACCGCCGATTGCCTGAACCCGGCCATGTTGGTCAAGTGAACCTGTGATCGCCAGGGATTGCCTGATCGGAATCTCCGACAATGCCGAGGCCAGCACGCAAAGCTCCGCAGCAGAAGCACTGTCCCCGTCAATACCGCCATAGGATTGCTCAAACACGAGGCTGGCTGACAGCGACAGGGGACGGTCGGTAACGTAGTGTGAACTCAGGAACGCGGTCAGGATAAGGACACCCTTGGAGTGCAATGGGCCACCCAGTTCCACTTCGCGTTCGATATCGATAACCTTGCCGGAACCAAGCGAAACCGTTGCCGTGATCCGTTGCGGGCGGCCAAATGCAAACCCGCCGAGTTGCATGACGGCCAGTCCGTTAACCTGGCCGATGCTGGCGCCCTCGGTATCGATCTTTAACATGTCGCGCAGGATGCCATCCTGCATTTGATCGCGATAACGGCTGGCGCGATGGATACGGGCGTCGATCGCCTGTTGCACTTCACTGGCGCCGATCAGCTTGGTGCCATTATTGCCAGCCCTGTAATGCGCTTCGTGCAGGATGTCGATCGACTGACGGATATCGGCAGAGAGCCATTCGTTATCACCCGCATGCCGGACGCTCTCCTCAACCAGGCGTGCTACACCGCTGCGATCCAGGTGTTTGAGGTTTTCCTGGCGCACCACGGTGGCGAGCAAACGTGCCCGCTGCTCGACATTCTGTTTGTTGCGGTCGATCCGGTCTTCGAAATCTGCGGCGACCTTGAAAAGTTCCGAAAATTCCGGGTCGTATTGATCGAGCAGATAGTAGTGAAGCCGTTCGCCGATCAGGATCACCTTCAGCTCCAGCGGGATCGGCTGTGGTTCGAGTGATACCGTGCTGACAAGACCGATATCATCACCGATTGAACGAACCTGTAATTGACGGGATTTGACCGCG
Source organism: uncultured Gammaproteobacteria bacterium (assembly GCA_963704855.1). Lineage (GTDB taxonomy): Bacteria > Pseudomonadota > Gammaproteobacteria > Xanthomonadales > SZUA-36 > SZUA-36. The sequence continues at coordinate 375,150 of CAVPHY010000002.1, read as the reverse complement.
CGTTTCAGACCTTCCCAGGCAAGCGGGTAAGACAGCACCTTGGCTGCGTCAAGTACAAGGTAGCCGCCGTTAGCCCGGTGGAGTGCGCCGCCATGGATGAGGCTGAAATTGGTAACCAGTGAGCCGAATTCGGCCTCGTATTCGATCTTTCCAATCAGTTCGGCAAAACTGGGCTTGTCCTCAAAGACTACCGGAGCCCCTTCGGATTCGCTCCGGTCGACCAGCAGATTGATCGCATAACGGCGGATTGCAGCAGACCCCTTCGAGTGCAGCATTTCCTGCATTTGGGCGGGGACGCTGTGACCATCCGGAGGCTTGAGGAAGAGGCTGACGTTGTCGACGATATCGGCCTGCATCCCTGCCAGGTGATCAACAATAGCGGGGATATCCTTGTATTTTTGCCTGAGTTCATCGATCAGACCGGCTACGGCGAGACCTGCGACATCGTGTTCGAGCTGCCGAAGCTTTTGCCGCATTTCACGGGCGTGCTTGGGCGCAGAGCGCATCACGCGTTGCAGTTGCCCGGTCAATTCTTCAATATCTTTATGGATTTTATCCTTCTTTTCCTGGGGTAGATTTTCGAATACTTCCGGTTTGATGACCTCTTTGCCACGCATCGGGATAAAGGCGACGCCATTGGGTGTCTGGATCAGGCTAATGTCGTTTTCCTTTGCCAGTTTCTCGATGGCCATGAATGCCTGTTCCTGCAGTTCCTTGAACTCGTCGGTAATGGCTTCGTTCTGCAGTTGGAAATCTTCGCTTTCAAAAGCGGCAGGAATCGCTGTCTGGGCGTCCTCGATGGCATTCGCTACATCAACGCGCAGGTCCTTGCCGACGCCTGTCGGTAGCTTCAGTGCTTTGGGTTGTCTTGGATCTTCGAAGTTGTAGACGTAGCACCAGTCAGATGGTGTGGCGCGGGCAGCCGCTTTTTTCTCCAGAAAATGTCGCACGAAAGTATGCCGCCCGGCGCCGGGTGGGCCGAGCACAAACACGTTGTGCCCGTCGACTTCGATTCCCGTGGCAAAGTGAATGGCTTCGACCGCCCGTTCCTGATTGGGAATCTCGTCGAGATCCTCAAGGCTCTCAGTGGTTTCAAAGTTCAGTTGCCCCGGATCGCAATAACGATAAAGCGCCTGCGCGGGCAATGGTTTACCCGGTTTCACATCCATCTCTGTCCAGCCTTCTTCATCTGTCAATTCGAAAAATGCATCAAGAGTTCATGAATGATCATCGCACGTGTAAGCGTCTAAATAAACAGGTAAAGACACGAATGATGACCTATATCACTTTCTGCCAAGCCGATTGCAAATGCTGTCATAATGGCAACAAGATGACGGCAAGATTCTGGCAAGAGAAAGCGCTGAATGAGATGAGCAACGAGGAGTGGGAGTCACTCTGCGATGGCTGTGCGCTGTGTTGTATGAACAAACTGGAAGACGAGGACAGCGGCGAGATTTTCTATACGAATACGGCTTGTGAGTTACTTGACTGTTCTACATGCCGCTGTTCGGATTACGGGAATCGTGAAAGAAAGGTCCCCGACTGCCTGCAACTGACGGTTGCGACCGTCGCAGATTACGACTGGTTGCCGGGCTCCTGTGCCTACCGCCGCCTGGCCAACGGGCAGGACCTGGCAGACTGGCATCCGTTGGTCAGCGGGCGACCAGAATCTGTCCACGAAGCGGGTATATCCTTGCTGGGGCAGATGGTTCCGGACGAGGCTCACCCGGATTTCAATATTTTTCAGTTACTGGAAAGCCCTGATTAGTTCAAATCGATCTGCAGTTTCTGCAACACCTCATCCGCGAGTTCTTCTGCCGTGCGTTCACCCGCATCGAGATGGATGTCGGCCTTTTCAGGTGGCTCATAAGGTGAGCTGATACCGGTAAAATTGGGGATTTCTCCCCTGCGTGCACGGGCGTACATGCCTTTCGGGTCACGTGCCTCGCAGACTTCGAGCGGGGTATCGACAAATACCTCGATAAAATCGATATCGCCGGCGATCTCCCTGGCCATCCTGCGTTCGCGTCGGAAAGGCGAGATAAAAGCGGTCATGACGATCAGGCCGGAATCGGCCATCAGGCGTGCGACCTCTGCAACCCGGCGTATGTTTTCCACGCGGTCGGCATCGGTAAAACCCAGGTCCTTGTTGAGCCCATGGCGGAAATTATCACCATCGAGTAAGTAGGTGTGCCGGTTTTGGGCGGCGAGTTTTTGCTCGACGATATCGGCGATGGAAGATTTTCCTGACGCCGACAAGCCCGTGAACCAGATCACGGCGGGCTTCTGATGTTTCATGCGCGCACGCAATTCGCGGCTGATCTCAAAGGACTGCCAGGACAGGTTTTGCCCACGGTGCAGACCGAAGTCGATCATGCCCGCGCCGACCGTGTTGTTACTGATGCGGTCTATCAGTATGAAGGCGCCGGTTTCCGGGTTTTTGCTGTAGGCGTCGAACGCGATCGGCTGGGCGCTGGCAAAATTGCAAACCGCGATACCGTTCAGGTCGATCTTGGTCGCAGGCAGGTGCTCCGAGGTGTTGATGTTGATCGCATATTTCAGATCTGTGATCTGCACCGAGGTAGTCTGTGTGCCGATTTTCATCAGATAGCTGCGCTCGGGCAGCATCGGGTCTTCGTGCATCCAGATCAGATGCGCCTGGAACTGGTTACTGCGCTCGAGCGGTTCACCGGGCCGGTGTAATACATCGCCCTGCGAGATATCGATATCATCTTCCAGCGTGAGGGTGACCGCATCACCCTTGATGGCGCGTGGAAGCTCGCCGTCCATCGTAACGATCGTCTTGACGCGGCTGCGTTTGAGCGAAGCCGCCACCATCACTTCGTCACCCACCGCGATTTCACCACCGGCGACGGTGCCGGCGTACCCGCGAAAATCAAGGTTCGGTCGCGTAACCCGTTGAACCGGGTAACGAAACTGCGTTGCATCGTCACGTTGCGGGTCAAGTTCTTCCAGGTAGGTCAAAAGCGGCTGACCGGTATACCAGGGCATACGTTGACTCAGTGCGGTGATGTTATCGCCTTTCAGGGCGGAAATCGGGATAGCGTAGATACTGCTGAAACCAAGCCCCGCGGAGAAGTTTTCGAAATCCGCGCAGATGGCTTCGAACAACTCGCGTGAATACTCCTTCAGGTCGATTTTGTTGACCGCCAGTACGATATGTTTAACACCGACCAATGAAAGGATATAGGCGTGCCGCCGGGTTTGGGTTGAGACACCGAGACGGGCATCAATCAGCAAGACCGCTGCTTCTGCCGTGGATGCGCCAGTGGCCATGTTGCGTGTGTACTGTTCGTGGCCAGGTGTGTCGGCAACGATGAACTTGCGCTTTGTCGTTGAAAAAAACCGGTAGGCGACATCGATGGTAATACCCTGCTCGCGCTCCGCGGCGAGACCATCGACCAGCAATGAAAAATCGATACCTTCCTCGGTGGAAAGACGGCCCTTGCTGTCCCGTTTCAGGTCTTCCAGCTGGTCGTCATAAAGTAAGCGCGAATCGTAAAGCAGGCGGCCGATAAGGGTGCTTTTACCATCATCCACACTGCCGCAGGTAATGAATTTCAGCATGCTTTTCGAGCCTTCCATCTCGATAAACTGCTGCATGTCGAGTTTCGCGTTGCTGGTCTCAGACATCAGAAATAACCTTCCTTTTTCTTCTTTTCCATGGAGGCGGACTGGTCCTTGTCGATCAGCCTGCCGGCGCGCTCGGACGAGTGGGTGGAGCGCATTTCAATGATGACCTCGGCGAGTGTGCCGGCGGTGGATTCGACCGCCGCGGTCAGCGGATAACAGCCGAGTGTGCGGAAACGGATCGAGCGCATCATTGGTTTTTCACCCTCATTAAGCGGAAAGCGGTCATCATCCAGCATGAACAGGGCGCCATCACGTTCAACCACCGGGCGTTTGGCCGCCAGGTACAGCTTCGACATTGGAATATCCTGCATATAGATATACGCCCAGATATCCGTTTCGGTCCAGTTGGACAAGGGGAAAACGCGCATGCTTTCGTCCGGGTTGATGCGGGTGTTATACAGCGACCAGAGTTCCGGTCGCTGGTTTTTCGGGTCCCAGACATGGCCTTTCGAGCGGTGTGAGAATATGCGCTCCTTGGCACGGGATTTTTCCTCGTCCCGGCGCGCTCCGCCGATAGCCGCATCATATTTTCCGATATCCAGTGCCTGCCTGAGCGCCTCGGTTTTCATGATATCGGTATAACGCGAACTGCCGTGGGTAAACGGGTTGGTATTGGCGGCCAGGCCTTCCTGGTTGGTGTACACGATCAGTTCCAGGCCAAGCCGCTTTGCAGTGGCGTCGCGGAACGCGATCATTTCCCTGAATTTCCAGGTGGTATCTACATGCAGTAGCGGAAACGGTGGCTTGCCCGGATAAAAAGCCTTCATTGCCAGGTGCAGCAGTACGGACGAATCTTTTCCAACAGAATACAGCAGGACAGGGCGCTCAAAATCGGTCGCAACCTGGCGCAGGATACGGATGCTTTCCGCCTCAAGCCGCTGCAGATGTATATGTGACGCTGTGGGCATAATTGTCCAAAATCCAAATGGGCTATTGTCAGGTCTGATGACAGGTGAGGCAATACTTGATTGCCTGTATAGTAATTTTTTCCGTTTCCATTTAATGAAAACCGGTGAATTAGGCCGTAAAAGGAATTGAATGATTGAACCCCGGCATGGCTTGCGGCACAATTCCGGTCCCGTGGCTTTGAGTGCTCAAAGCCACGGTTCAGTGGTGGCCCCTGTCGGCCTCCCCGCGACGATACGTTGTGAACCCCGTCAGGCCCGGAAGGGAGCAGCGGCAGCAGCAGACTCGAGCGCCGGGGAACGGTGGGCAGGGGTTGCCATCATTTCTTCTGCTATAGTCACTATTTATCCATGAGTGGTTCAGAGGGCATCCTATGAGTTATCAGGTATTGGCACGTAAGTGGCGGCCACATACTTTTAAAGACCTGGTCGGACAGGAGCACGTGGTGCAGGCGCTGGTCAATGGTCTCGACCAGGATCGTGTCCATCATGCTTTCCTGTTAACCGGCACGCGTGGTGTTGGCAAAACCACTATCGCGCGTATCCTGGCCAAGTGTCTGAATTGCGAAAAAGGTGTGTCATCAACCCCCTGTGGTGAATGCGGCAGTTGTATCGACGTCGATGACGGCCGTTTCGTGGACATGCTGGAAATCGATGCCGCTTCAAAAACCAAGGTGGATGACACCCGCGAGTTGCTCGAAACGGTGCAGTACACACCAAGCCGGGGACGCTACAAGGTCTACATCATCGACGAAGTCCACATGCTCTCAGGCCACAGTTTCAACGCTCTGCTCAAGACACTTGAAGAACCACCGCCGCACGTCAAGTTCGTGCTGGCGACCACCGACCCGCACAAGCTTCCGATCACGATTCTGTCACGTTGTTTGCGGTTCAGCCTGACCAGGCTGCTGCCCGACCAGATCGGTGGTCACCTGGAAAAGATCCTGCTTGCGGAATCAATTAAAGCGGAAGAGTCTGCCATCATGCGTATCGCGCGCGCCGCCGATGGCAGTATGCGTGACGGTCTCAGCCTGCTGGACCAGGCGATCGCCTATGGTGGTGGCAGCCTGAAGGATAGCGATGTGGCGAGTATGCTGGGCAGCATCGACCACGTACATATTGCCGCCATGATTGACGCATTGTCACGCTCGGATGCCCCAGCCTTGATGAGTATCGTCAATGAACTGGTTCTGCAGTCGCGAAAGCTCGAAACGGCGCTGGATGAACTGGCGGAAGCCATGCACCGGATTGCCCTGATCCAGGCGGCGCCGGACTTCCGTGACCCGCTTCGGGATGACTGGGATTCCCTGGTTCAACGCGCCTCACAGATATCACCGGAAGACGCACAGCTTTACTACCAGATTGCCATTACCGGTCGCAGGGACCTGGGGCTGGCGCCCGACCCGCGTACCGGTCTGGAGATGACCCTGCTACGGATGCTTGCATTCAGACCGGCAGAGTCCGGTGCTGGCGGCGCCATTACGGCAACGAAGCCCCTGGGTGTTGGCAGTGCTGCGGGTGGCACGCCGCAAACCGCCCGGGCGACAAAAAACAAACCCGCCAATGGTGGTAACGAGGCTGCAAAAGCCGCGCGAGCAGCGTTTGACGCATTGCAAAGCTCAACACCTGCATCGATCCAGGAACCTGCGGAGCGCAAGCCAGCGCCAGAAGCAGAAGCAGAAGCAGAAGCAGAAGCAGAAGCAGAAGCAGAAGCAGAAGCAGAAGCAGAAGCACACACCATGCAGGAAGTGGAGATGCAGGCTGCGCCGGAATTTGATTTCGGGATTCAGCCTGAACCCGAGAGCAGGAAAAGCGGGACAGGCGATGAAAGCCAACCCTCGCGTGACTGGTCCAGTTTGCAGACCAATCTCGAATTAAGTGGTGCCGCCCGTGAATTCGCCAGGAATATCCAGCTCGAATCAGTTGACGAAAACCACTGGAGATTCCTGGTGCCCGATACCCTGCTGCACCTCGGTTCAGAGAGCGTGGTCCAGAGCTTGCAAGCGGCGTTATCCAGCCGTCTCGGGCACCCGGTGAAGCTGGATTTGCACAAGGCTTCCGAGCCGGTTAAATCCGTTGCTGCCGCAGCCGAGCGCGCCGAGGTCAAGCGCATGACCGACGCGGAGCGTGCGATTGAAGAAGACCCGACGGTGCAGGACATCAAAAAGAAATTCGGGGCAAAAATTATTCCCGACTCAATACAACCACTTCAATGAAGCAGGGGCCGAGCGCTCCGGTTTGAACCATGAGGAAAGCAGAATGAAAGGTAATATCGCAGGGCTGATGCAACAGGCCCAGAAAATGCAACAGGAAATGCAAAAGGCGCAGGCCGAGCTTGCACAGATGGAGGTTACCGGCCAGTCCGGCGGTGGCATGGTCAGCGTGGTCATGAACGGTCAGCACGCGGTCAAGCGTGTCACTATCGACCCGGGCCTGGTTGACGATGTTGAAATGCTGGAAGACCTCATTACAGCCGCTGTCAATGACGCCGTCAACCGGATAAAGGAGGCATCGGAGCAGCACATGTCCGGTTTGACCCAGGGTATGAAACTTCCGCCCGGGTTCAAAATGCCATTCTAGGTGATATTTCTAATCATCCGGAACTGCAATGACCTCTGAGCCACTGTTAACCCAGCTGATCGAGTCTTTACGATGCCTGCCCGGTGTAGGCCCAAAGACCGCCCAGCGAATGGCCCTGCACCTGCTCGAGCGTAACCGCGACGGCGGTTTGCGTCTGTCTGCGGTGCTCGTCGAGGCAATGCAGAAAATCGGTCGCTGCAAGCTGTGCCGCGACCTGACCGAGCTGGAGGTCTGCACGATTTGCGCCAATCCACGGCGCGACCCGTCACAGTTATGCATTGTTGAATCACCCGTTGATGTCCTGGCTATTGAACAGGCGACAGCCTACAAGGGCCGCTACTTCGTGCTGTTGGGAAGGCTATCCCCGTTGGATGGTATCGGTCCGGCTGAACTTGGCCTGGATCAACTGGCCGAGCGACTTGAAAAAAACGCGCCAGAGGAGATGATTGTAGCGACCAACCCCACGGTGGAAGGCGAGGCCACTTCGTACTATCTGCAAAAAATGGCAAAAGCACATAATGTCCGCGTAACACGTATCGCCCACGGTGTTCCGCTCGGCGGTGAACTCGAATACACCGACCAGTCCACCCTCGCACATGCTTTCGGCAGCCGTTTACTGGTTGATTAGATCTGAAGCTTCCAGAGCAAACCGGGCGATACTCTCGCCCGGCCTGCCTGGCGCCACGAATGGCTACTTGCTGGCGGCGAGTTTGCTGTTGTCCAGCAGGATATATTCGCGGTTGATATCGACCGTGCGTATACCGATGCCCTTGACATTAACCAGTTCATCGACGTGTTTGAATTCACCATTTTCAGTACGGTAGCTGACAATGGCCTCCGCCTTGCTCAGGCCGACCCCCTTGAGTGACTCGGCAATTTCCTCTGCGCTGGCGGCATTTACATTAACCGGTTGAGCCGCCCAGGCCCAAACGGAAAACAGGCTCGTTGCCAGAAGTGCGAGCAGTGATGTCATGATGTTCGATTTCATATTTACCCCTTTCGTTTAGTGAAGACCAATTTGTTTTTGGCTGACCCGGCAATACGGGACATCTACAGGCTATGTTGGGCGGCGATGAATGGAAAGTGGTAAAACACCGTTTGTAATGTAGGTAATCACAGTTGATGAAATTTTCCGTTGCTGTCTCTCATGATTTGAGAATCATCACTGCTTTAATGGTACCCATCAGCAAAGGAGATACCGACATGGATAAAGATTTTCAACTGGTGGGAAAGACGATAACCGGTGTTGTGGCAACCCCCGGCAAGGACAGCAATCCACATAGAATCTGGATGTTGCAATTTTCTGACGGCACCCATGTAGAATTTGTTTCACCTTCTGCCAGGCGCCGTCTGAACAGGGTTACAGGTGGCCATCAGCGGTCCCTGGAAAATATCGCACAGCCGGATAAAAGCAGGGCAAACGCAGCTTAAACAGTTATCCACAAAATCTGTGGATAACTCTGTTAGTAAGGCAAGTCTGTGCCTAGCCAGTATGCGCCGGTCTCAGAATTGTTCAAAAATTGATCAAAACGATAATTATATTTAATTTACAACAACATACAAATATTGGCGTGATGCCGTCTGGTGTATTTTTGTTGTCACACAAGTGTCATATGAACAATCAGCGACTTGTGTATAAATAATTCGAATTGAATCGAGGAAGCGCCGATAAGTCGTTGATTTGGGGTTTTGGACTACAACTTATTCAGCACGGCAGATCTCATTGCCCCAGTCCTCAAGCTGGTCCAATATGCTCAAGGCGTGGCTGTCTGCTGCATTCAACTGCCGGGCTGATAATATTTCCAGCCTGAAGTTTTCGGGAGTGAGTTGCCGTTCATCTGTAGGCCGGTTCAGCCTTGCAAGTCTTTGCGTATGCCACAGGCGGCTTTCATCCATGCTCAGCGTCGCGGGATAGTTGCGTGCCCGGTATCGAAAAAGCATTTCCTTCAGTCTCGAATCCTTAAACGGCCACGAAAGCTGGGCCAGTTTTTCAGGTGGATTTGCACGGACCTGGTCCATGAGCCTGCGGTCGGCGCCTGAGAAAAAACCACCTGAGTAGATCATCTGGTCCGGATCGGTGGCGTCGCCCGGTGGCCAGGGTTTGAAAACATCCATGACCTTGTTGCGTATTTGCGGCAGGTTTCGGGTCAGTAGTTCAGCGTTTTCGAAACACCGTTGCGTGTCCAGGCCGATGCGTTGGCAGTCCACGCCTTTGAGGGTCGCCGACGGTGCGAGCATCGGTACATGATTGGTGCGCACGGCTTTCAACGGGATGCGTTCCACACCCTCGGGGAGGTCGTTTGCGGGTGTGAACAGGCGGTCTGCAATGTCTTCGGCAGAAAGGTTCAACAAGGGTTCCGGGTCGGTCATCAGGTCGTAAACGATGACCGACTTTTTCTGGTCCGGGTAGATTGACAAGGGCAGCACCAGCGTGGTGCAACCCCGCTTGGCCGGGATGCGGGAAGACGTGTGCAACAGGGGTTCCGGTTTGGCCGGGTTGAGCATCTGCATGACATGGTGCTGATCACGCATTTTCAGCGCCCAGTCAAACAAACGTGGCTGCCGTTTACGAAGCAGGCGGGCGAGCCCGATGGTCGCCATCACATCCGATAGCGCCTCGTGGGCGCCGAGGTGTTCGATCCGGTTGGCCGCGCTCAGGTGCTCGAGCTTGAAGCTTGGCTTGCCGGGTTCGTGTTCCGGCCACTCGATTCCCGCAGGTCGCAGTGCATAACACATCCTCGCCAGGTCGATCAGGTCCCAGCGCGAGTTGCCGTTCTTGTATTCACGTGCATACGGATCGTAAAAATTCCGGTAGAACAGGTTGCGGCTGAATTCATCATCGAAATGGATGCTGTTGTAACCGGCGCTGCAGGTGCTGGGCTCCATCATTTCCGCGTGAATTTTCGCAGCGAACTCAGCTTCGACAGACCCCTTCTTCAACGCGTCCTGCGGCGTGATACCGGTGATCAGGCAGGCGATGGGGTGCGGTAGTACATCCCTGGCCGGCTGGCAGTACCAGCTGATTGGCTCAGCCACGGGTTCAAGCCGGTCATTGGTGCGGATGGCTGCAAACTGGGCCGGCCGATCCAGTTGCGGGTAGGCGCCGAAAGTTTCGTAATCGTGCCATAGGAATGTCGCTTCGTTATTCATCCTGGTCCATATTGCCTGGTTTGAACAGATCAGATGACATTGTGGCACAACCCGGCCATTGTGTTTATAAGCCGGCAACCCAAACTTGCAGTTTCACTACTACCATCTTGCCGTTGGTGAGATAAACTGACCGTTCAATTGAGCAAGACAGAACACACTGGAATATGCCCTACTCAAATAACACGATAGAAGAATTGCTCCAGTTAATGGAACTGGAGGCTCTCGAAGTGAATCTTTTTCGCGGTGAGAGCCGTGATATTGGCACCTCGCGGGTGTTTGGCGGCCAGGTCCTGGCGCAGTCGATCATTGCCGCCAGTCGCACGGTGGATGAGGGTTCAATTCATTCGCTGCATTCCTACTTTCTGCGTGCAGGTGATGCCGAAGCGCCGATTATTTACAACGTGGAGCGCAACCGTGATGGTCGCAGTTTCAAATCTCGCCGGGTGGTGGCGATCCAGCATGGCCGGCCGATTTTCACGCTGGCGGCTTCATTCCAGCTGGAACAGGAAGGTGTGACCCACCAGTTTGAAATGCCGGATGTGCCGATGCCCGAAGAGCTGTCTTCCGAGAGCAATATCCCGGATGACCGTCTCGAACAGGTAACACCCCTGCTGCGCCGCTGGTTTTCCAGGACCGGCCCGTTTGATTTCCGCCCGGCGCAGAAGAGGGATCTCTTCAATCCGCAACCGCAAGCTCCGCATTCAGATGTATGGTTTCGGCTGACTGAAAAAATCGATGTACCCGACCTGATGCACCGTGCGCTGATGGCCTATGCTTCCGACTTTCACCTGGTGGGTACCGCCACGCTGCCGCATGGTATTTCGTTTATCCAGGATGACCTGCTGCTGGCCAGCCTCGATCACGGTATGTGGTTTCATCGCCCCGCGCGGGTGGATGACTGGATGCTCTATTCCTGCGATAGCCCCAGCAGCAGCGGTGGCAGGGGGCTCGCCAGGGGTTTGATATACGACCGTGCCGGCCGGTTGATTGCCAGTACGATCCAGGAAGGTATGATACGCGTAGGTAAACCGAGGAGTGAAACATGAGTGGTCAATATGAACTCGCCACCTTTGGCGCGGGTTGTTTCTGGGGTGTGGAAGCGCGTTTTCGTGCGGAGGAAGGTGTGCTCGACGCCACCTCCGGCTACATGGGTGGTCAACCCGATCCCAATTACCGGGCCGTTTGTACCGGCACCACCGGGCACGCGGAAGTGGTGCAGATCCGCTTTGACCCCAAATCCGTCAGTTATGAAACGCTGCTGACGCTCTTTTTTGAAATGCATAACCCGACCACGATGAACCGGCAGGGCCCGGATGTGGGCACGCAGTACCGCTCGGTTGTCTTTTTTCATAACGATGCCCAGCACAAAGCAGCGCGTCAGGCCATCGTTGAACTGGACCGCTCCGGACGCTTATCGCAGCCGGTGGTGACCCAGGTGCAGGCCGCGGTGCAGTTCTGGCCCGCCGAGGAATACCACCAGCGTTACCTGGAGAAAAACGGACTGGGCCTGTGTTCGCTCTGAGGTGCGCGCTGCCCCTCTGAAACGCCCGTAAGATTTGGCAAAAAACAGCTTTATCCAATGCTTGTTCTGTGAGATTTCGTTATCATATTAAGTCCATCGGATTCACACACGGATGAGAGTCTTTGGCGACACTTGCCCAAGGCCTGGGAAAGAAAATGCAATACACCTCGCACGTTCAAATGCCCGCCACCAGGTGGCTGGTAAGGTCGTTACTTCCAATCGCTTTGTATGCTTCCGTTTCAATGGCGGCAGATACTACCCAAGCGCTTCAGACGGTCCCGGCTGAAGTCGGGACAACTGCCGTCGAACGCGTCTTTGACGGTATCGTGGAGGCGGTTCACCAGGCGACGATTTCCGCAGAAACGCCCGGGCGCATCCAGGAAATCAACTATGACATCGATGATTTTGTGGAGGCCGGTGCAGTCCTGATCCGTTTCACCGATGTCGAGCAGCAAACCGGTCTGCAGCGCGCACAGGCGGACCTGGCCGGGGCCCGTGCCCGCCTGGTGGAGGCCAATGAGGAGTTTGCGCGCGCCGAAAACCTCAAGGAACGAGGCCTGGGTTCGCAACGCGATCTTGACCGCGCTTTGGCGGCCAGGAAATCCGCCTCGGCGAGTGCCACATCGGCTGAATCCGCGGTGGTGTCAGCGCGTCAGCAACTGGAGTACACGGTGGTACGTGCACCGTACTCGGGTATCGTCACCGAGCGTCACATCGAAGTCGGCGAGACGGTTTCCAGGGGGCAGCGTCTTATCTCGGGATTATCGCTTGAACAATTGCGTGTGACCGTCGATCTGCCTCAGCGGGTCGCGAGCCAGGTCAGGAAGGATCCGCATGCGGAGGTGCTGACAGAATCCGGGCGGATCGTACCCGAAAAAGTCACCATTTTTCCGACTGCAGACCCCGTCACCAATACATTCAGGGTGCGTCTTGAAATGCCCGATGGACAGTTTGGTCTGTTTCCGGGAATGTTCGTCAAGGCAGCATTCAAAGTGGGCGAGGCTGAGCGTCTGCTGATCCCTGCCCAGGCGATGCTGCAGCGCAGTGAGGTGATCGCGGTTTATGTGTTTGCAAACGATGCCGTGCGGTTGCGCCAGATCCGGGTCGGTGACACCTTTGGCGACCGCGTCGAGGTGCTTGCCGGTCTGCAAGAAGGTGAACAGGTAGCGCTCGATCCCGTGCAGGCCGGTATTTACGCTAAAACAACCACACCACCGCTGCCATGAAGCCCGCCCTTGGTCTCTCCGGTCGCATTGCGCGCCAGTTCCAGGCTAGCGAACTGACACCATTGCTGGCCCTGACAGCCCTGTTACTGGGGCTGTTCGCGGTGCTGATCACCCCACGCGAGGAAGAACCGCAGATCGATGTCACCTTTGCCAATGTTTTTGTGGCCTTCCCAGGCGCTGGCAGCACCGAGGTCGAAAACAAGGTTTCCATACCCATGGAACAGGTTTTGGCCGAGATCGAAGGTATCGAGCATGTCTATTCGGTTTCCAGGCCAGGGCTCGCGGTACTGACCATCCAGTTCAAGGTGGGTGAGCAACGCACCGAGGCACTGGTGCGTCTTTACAACGCAATTTATTCAAACCAGGACTGGCGGCCCGCCAATCTCGGTGTGCTGCCGCCGCTGGTCAAGCCCATGGGTATTGACGATGTGCCGATTATCGCGGCGACGCTGTGGACCGAAGATCCGCAGCGTGGCGGTAATGAATTGCTCAGTGTGGCGCACACGCTGGAAGCGGAGTTGAAACGGGTTCCCGGAACCCGTGATGTATACACCATTGGAGGTGCACAAAGTATCGTGCACGTTGAACTCGATCCACAACGGGTGGCCGGATACGGTCTGACCCTGGATGACCTGCGTCTTGCGCTGACCACCGGCAACAGTGTCCGGCACGCCGGTACACTGGTTTCATCGGGTGTGGAAATTCCCGTTCAGGCCGGTGTTTTCCTGTCCTCGCAGGAAGAGGTAAGCGAATTGGTCGTCGGTGTTTTCGACGGCAGGCCGGTATTCCTGGAAGATATCGCCACGGTCAGTTACGGAACCGACCAGCCCGAACACTACGCATGGTACGCAACCGGACCGGCAGCAGACCAGGCAGGCCTCGCAGCGGTTGCGTATGCACCCGCCGTCACCATAGCGATCGCCAAGAAAGCCGGCACCAACGCGACCCGTATCGCGGATGCGGTAATCGAACGGCTCGGCCAGTTGCAGTCGACCCATATTCCGGATGGCGTGCAGGTCAGTATCACGCGTAACTATGGCCAGACGGCCAATGACAAGGCGACCAAGCTCATCCAGAAACTGACATTTGCGACAGCATCGGTCATTTTGCTGGTATTGCTGACCATAGGCTGGCGTGAGGCCCTGATCGTCGGTGCTGCTGTCGTAGTGACATTGACGGTGACGCTGTTCGCTTCCTGGGCCTGGGGATTCACGCTCAACCGGGTTTCCCTTTTCGCGCTGATTTTCTCTATCGGTATCCTGGTCGACGACGCGATCGTTGTCGTGGAGAACATCCACCGGCACCGCAATATTCATCCCGGGCCGCTGGCCGGCCTGATTCCACGTGCGGTGGATGAGGTCGGTGGCCCGACGATACTGGCGACCTTCACGGTTATTGCGGCGCTGCTGCCGATGGCCTTTGTTAGCGGATTGATGGGGCCTTACATGAGCCCCATTCCGATCAATGCGAGCCTGGGTATGCTGTTTTCGCTGGCGATTGCGCTGATCCTGACACCGTGGCTCAGCAACCGCCTGCTGGGTAGCGACAGCGGACATGCAGAAAACGAACACGGGCCGCAAAAGCTGCAGCTTTTTTTCGAACGCCTGATGACACCTTTCCTGCGCCGGGAAGACGGTCGCAAGATGCGTGTCCTGCTGTTTGGCGGTCTGTTGGGATTGATTGGTATCGCGACCCTGCTGGTCCTGTTCGAGGTCGTGGTGCTGAAAATGCTGCCTTTTGACAACAAGTCGGAATTCCAGGTGGTGCTGGATATGCCCGAAGGCAGCGCGATTGAAACCAGTGCGAGTGTGCTGGACGAATTGGCGCAGGTGATCGAAACCATTCCGGAGGTGACGGATTACCAGGTTTATGCTGGCACTGCCGCCCCGATCAATTTTAACGGGCTGGTGAGGCAATACTATTTACGTCAGGACAGCACGATGGGCGATATCCAGGTCAACCTGCTGGATAAAAAGCATCGTGACCGCTCCAGCCACGAGATCGCCTCCTCGGTGCGCGCCGGATTGGCCGCGGTAGGTAACCGCTATGGTGCGTCGGTCAAGGTCGTGGAGATACCACCGGGCCCGCCGGTCATGTCCCCTATCGTCGCTGAAATTTACGGGCCCGATTACCGCGCACAAAGGCAGCTGGGCCGGCAGCTCGATGAAATCTATCGTGCTACGCCGGATATCGTGGATATCGACAGCAGTGTTGAGGCGGATGCAGAACGTTACGTGATCACCGTCGACCGGCAAAAAGCGGCGATGCTGGGAGTATCCCAAGCGCAGGTCAGCAGTGCCCTGGCGCTGGCCATTGGCGGTGAGGATGTCACCTTTATCCACCAGGCGCAGGAGAAGGAACCGATACCTGTGCGCATGGAAATACCGGTCGCAAACAAGGCCGATATGGAGAGCCTTATGGCTCTCGAGGTGCGTAGCCGGGATGGCATACCCGTGCCCATTTCAGAATTTTCTCACGCAGGCTTGCGCCCATGGGACGGCGCCATCATCCACAAGGACCTGTTACCGGTGGTGTTCGTGACGGCTGACATGTCGGGCGAACTCGACAGCCCCTTGTACGGTATGTTTGAACTGTCGGATCGGATCGATGCGCTTGAGTTCGCGGATGGTTCGATTGAACAGCGTTATATCACCCAGCCGGACAACCCCTATTACTTCTCACTCAAATGGGATGGCGAGTGGCAGATCACCTACGAGACGTTCCGTGATATGGGTATTGCCTACGCGGTGGGTCTGCTGCTGATATTCCTGCTGGTGGTCGCGCAGTTCAATTCGTATCTGATACCCCTGATCATCATGGCGCCCATTCCCCTGACCATCATCGGTGTGATGCCGGGTCATGCACTTTTGGGCGCTCAATTCACCGCCACCTCGATGATCGGTATGATCGCACTGGCGGGTATCATCGTACGCAATTCCATCCTGCTGGTGGATTTTATCGAGCAGGAAATGGCTGCCGGTATGGAACTCGGTGAAGCGGTGATCAAGGCTGCAGCCGTTCGGGCCAAACCGATTGTTCTGACCGCGCTGGCGGCGATGCTCGGGGCATTCTTTATCCTGGATGACCCGATATTCAACGGGCTTGCGATTTCACTGATATTCGGCATCCTGGTGTCAACATTGCTGACGCTGCTGGTGATCCCCGTGCTTTTCTACAGTTCGAGGTTCCACAAAACGGCTGTTTGAAATTCCCAGCATATGCGTAGTTCCCTGTCAGCGTGATGCGAAATCGCCGTGTTAGAGCCGTTTATGCCATAATCAACCTGAAAACAGCACACGGATTGGCATGATAGACAGGTTTTACAGGGTGGGTAGGCTAGCCGGATTATTGGTTTTTGCATACTTTTCGGGTCTGCAATCCGCGCTTGCTGACGTCTACAAGTTCACCGACAAGGATGGTATCGTCCACTACACCAATATACGGCCCTCGGGTCAGCAGAATGTCAAAACATTCTCTTTCCCCTGCTACGCATCCGACCCCAAATGCAACCAGCTGGACTGGGAGAAAATACCGCTTAACCGCGGAGCCTTCAGGGCGGAGATTGAGGCAGCAGCCGAGGTGTTTGCTGTTGAAGATGCGCTGATACGCGCCATCATCCACGCGGAATCCGCCTACCAACCCGAAGCGCTTTCACCAAAGGGCGCACAGGGTCTGATGCAGTTGATGCCTGCAACCCAGGCGGATCTCCAGATAACAGACGTATTTGACCCGGTCAGCAACATCGAAGGCGGTACCCTTTACCTTGCCCGGTTGTTGCAGCAATTTGACCAGGACGTCGAACTTGCAGCGGCCGCGTACAATGCCGGCCCGGGTGCGGTGAGTGAGTATGGTGGCGTGCCGCCTTACAAAGAAACCCGGGAATATGTCCGCCGGATCAAGATTCTGTACCGGCGTTATCGATCAACCGAGGGCTGAGACAGCGTTCAGAAACGAAACCCCGCCTGCTTGACGGCTTCCAGTTCATTCAGTGCTGCGATCAGTTCTTCGCAGGGTTTAACCGTCCATTCATTTCCCAATTCAAAAGTGACCCTGGCGCGCTGGTTGCGGTAATGAAGAAATACCGGTGACGAACCGCCCTTATACGGGCGGAAGGTCGATTCCAGTGCCAGGCACAGGTCCTTGTCAGGGCCGGAAACCGCGATATTGACGCCCCTGGAAAACCGTGCCTTGGCATCACCCAGCGACATGATGTGTTCCGCGGTAATTTTATACCCGCCCGTGAACTTGTCGGCCTCCACGCGGCCCTGGATAACCACGATCGTATCTTTTACCATCAGGTCGGCGTAGGTGGCATAGGATTCATTTGACAAAAATGCGTCGACCCGACCGGTGTGGTCTTCAACGGCGATAAAGTGTCCGCGTGGCGTGCGGCGGTTCAGCGAGGTCACCAATGCGGCCAGTTTCATACTGACACCGCGACGGTTCTTGCTGTCTGCCGGTAGCCTTTCATGCACGTCTGCGAGCGCACAGTCGGTAAAATTCCTGATCTCCCGGTAATGGACCTTGACCGGGTGGCCGGTCAGGTATAAACCGAGTGAATCCTTTTCCGCTTCCAGTTTCTGCAATTCGTGCCAGGGTTTCACGACAGACAACTTCGGTGTGTTGTTGCGGGTGGTGGGTTGCAGGGTGCCAAACAAATCGGTCTGGCCGGCTTCCTGGTCGCGCTGTGACTGTTCGGCGGCCTGCATGCAACGGGGCAGGTCGTGCAGCAGACGCGCACGGTTGTGGTCGGGGTCCAGTACATCCAGCGCGCCGGAGCGGACCAGGGTTTCCATCGCACGCTTGTTGGTCTTTTTCAGATCCATGCGGTTGCAGAAATCGTCCAGGCTCGTATAGGGCCCGTTGCTGGCACGTTCCTCCTCGATCGTAGGCGATGGCGGCATTGCCGATACCCTTGATTGCGCCCAGGCCGTAGCTGATGGAGCGTCGGTCCGTCATCTTGAAGGCATAGGAGGAATGGTTGATATCCGGGGGCAGGATTTCCAGACCCATCTTGCGGCATTCGCGGATCAGTGCGGCGATCTTATCCGTGGTATCCATGTCGGCAGACAGTACCGCGGCCATGAAGGCGGCCGGGTAATGGGCCTTTAACCAGGCCGTCTGGTAGGCGATCAGCGCGTAGGCGGCAGAGTGGGACTTGTTAAAGCCATAACCGGCAAAGGTTTCCATCTGGTCAAAGATATAGTTGGCGAGTTCGTCGCTGACACCGCGATGAGACGCGCCATCCACGAACACGAGACGCTGTTTGGCCATCTCGGATGCCTTTTTCTTACCCATGGCCCGGCGCAGGATATCAGCGTCGCCGAGTGAGTAACCGGCCAGCACCTGGGCGATCTGCATAACCTGTTCCTGGTAAAGGATCACACCATAGGTGGGTTTCAGGATGACCTCGAGATCAGGGTGCGGGTAGCTGACGATGGAGCGGCCGTGTTTGCGATCCACGTAATCGCCCACCATACCCGATTCGAGCGGGCCGGGCCGGTACAGCGCCACCAGCGCAATAATCTCGTTGAAACTGTCCGGTTGCAGGTTGCCGATCAATTCCTTGATGCCACCGGATTCGAGCTGGAATACCGAGGTTGTCTGGCTTTTTTGTAACAGGTGGAATGTCTTGGGATCGTCCAGCGGCAAGTCTTCGAGTACAACGGGCTCCTTACCCTCGTCAAGACGTTGTTGGTTGATGGCTTTCAGCGCCCAGTCAATGACAGTCAGCGTTTTCAGACCGAGGAAGTCGAATTTGACCAGGCCGATTGTTTCAACATCATCCTTGTCAAACTGGGTGACGACACCACCGCCGCCGGATTCTGAGAACAAGGGTGTGAAGTCGGTCAGTGCGGACGGTGCAATCACCACGCCGCCCGCGTGTTTGCCGGCGTTGCGGGTCAGGCCTTCGAGTGACATCGCAAGGTCGAGCAATGCGCGGGTTTCCTCTTCTTCTTCATAGCGCTTTCTGAGGTCGGGCTCCTGCTCCATCGCAGTTTTCAGCGTGATACCCACGTCCGGGGGTATCAGTTTCGCGATACCGTCTACAAACGAGTAGCCATCGCCGAGCACACGACCGCAATCGCGCACCGCTGCCTTGGCCGCCATGGTGCCGTAGGTGATGATCTGGCTGACCTGGTCGCGGCCATAAGTTTCGGCGACATAGTCGATCACCAGGTCGCGTTTTTCCATGCAGAAATCAACATCGAAATCGGGCATGGAAATACGTTCCGGGTTGAGGAAGCGTTCGAACAGTAAATCGTATTCAAGCGGATCGATATCGGTGATTTTCAACGAGTAGGCGACCAGCGAACCGGCGCCTGAACCACGTCCCGGACCCACCGGAATATCATTGTTCTTTGCCCAGCGGATAAAGTCCGCAACGATCAGGAAGTACCCCGGAAAGCCCATGTCGTTGATGACTTTAAGCTCGAGTTCCAGGCGGTCGCGGTAATCATCATCACTGAAAGCATTCGCGGGGCCATGTTTGTTCAGACGTTCGGCCAGGCCTTCCAGTGAGGCCTTTTTCAGGAACTCCTCGACGCTCTCGCCATCGGGTGTCGGGAAGTCCGGCAGAAAATACTTGCCAAATTGCAGCTCGAGGTTACAACGTTTTGCCAGTTCCGATGCATTCTCCAGCGCCTCGGGAAGGTCGGCGAACAGGCTTGCCATTTCCTCCGGGCTCTTGAGGTATTGTTCTTCCGAATAGCGGATTTCGCGGCGCTTGTCCGAGAGCTGGCGGCCATCGTGTATGCAGACACGGGCTTCATGCGCCGAGAAGTCCTTGCGATCGAGAAACCTCACGTCATTGCTGGCCACCACCGGCAAACCCAGTTCGGCGGCGAGTTGCAGGGCGAGGCGCTCATGACGCGGTTCCTGTTCACGTTTTGTGCGCTGGATCTCAATATAATAACGGCCAGGAAAATCCTTCATCCAGCGACGTGCAAGCTGTCGCGCCTTGTTTGGATGTCGGTTGGTCAGGGCCTGGCCGACATCACCTTCGCGACCGCTTGATAACGCGATAAGACCGGCCGAATGCGAGGCAAGCCATTCACGCCTGAAATGGGGTATGCCATGGTGCTGGCCTTCCTGGTAACCCTTGCTGAGCAGGCGGCAGAGGTTCAGATAACCCTCGTTGTTCTGGCACAGCAGGACCAGGCGGCTGGCATGATCGGGATCATCGGTATGGCTGACCAGTACATCCGCCCCGGCGATCGGCTTGATACCGGCGGCCACGGCAGCCCGGTAAAATTTGACCAGGCCGAACATATTGAACTGGTCGGTGAGCGCCACCGCCGGCATCCCCAGTTCCTTCGCCCGCTGGACAAGCTGCTTCAAACGCAGCGTGCTGTCTACCAGTGAATATTCGGAATGCAGGTGTAAATGTACAAAGGGCTGAGGCATGAATTCTGTTTTGCTTTGAGGTGGCTTGTATCCTCCTTTCATTATGAGGGTGGGAGCCAGGTTGCGAAAGGGTATTTTTTGCCGGTGTACAATTTATTCTGAGCTCTCCCCTGTTTCCGGAATTTTTGATCCCGGGGCAGAAATTCAGACGGTAAATGTTGAGAAATACACCCCGCTTGTGGTATCTTGCGCGCCCCTGATGAGTGCTTGTCGGGTATGGTTTTCATGGGGGCGCGTAGCTCAGCGGTAGAGCACTGCCTTGACATGGCAGTGGTCACTGGTTCGATCCCAGTCGTGCCCACCAAATAATAACCCTTGTATTTCAAATGAGTACAAGGGTTTTTTTTGGGCGTGAAAAACATAAAATCATGGCCGTGTAAATATTTTTGTGAATCCATATTGCGGAATCGACATGCTCACACAGGTTGTTTATAAGCAAAGTCACCTGATTGCCGGAGTTTGGGGAGACTTGATCAGGCGTGGGGGAGTATGCTGACCGCAGTGTAATCAAAGTAGTTGTAGACTGGTCCCGCACTTGTAATAAAGTTGCACTGTCTGCCCGTGCTTGAAGTTCTTATATGGAGGTAGGAATGTTTAGCCGCCCCGGTACCCTTTTTACCCCGATCCTATCTTTTCTTTTCCTCATTTTTAGCAGCGCAGGCTTCGCTCAACCGGCACTTGAATGGGTGCCCAAAAAGCTTGAAGTGCTGCAAATGCAGGGTACGCAATCCACTCAGGCCTTAAGTATTAAAGTCAATACGGATGCAAGCGATGTTGTAGCACGTGTCGTGCCTGAGTTAACCCAATGGGTATCTGTTAGCCCCGCCTCCTTTGGCGACATCCAAAAAGGCGGCACACTTGAAATTGAAATCACTGTGCAAGCCGATGTTCAGGAACCACTTGCTGAGTATGGCGGGGTGCTGCAATTGCGGGCTGGAGCCAATCAACATAACCTGGCAAAACCACTACCGATTACCGTAGTAATAACAGCAGCCTCTGATGACGGATTGCCGCCCGACCCCGGTGAGGCTGGCAAACAAACCATTTTGGGTATTGATAGTGATGATGATGGTGTGCGAGATGACATACAGCGATATATCTATTTCACCTATCCAAATGAACCGAATATTCGGAGTGGATTAACACAAATAGCGAGAATATTTCAAAACGCATTAAACCCTGATTTAGCTGAAGGAACAGAATATGACATCGCTGTTAAGAATGGCGAAGCAATTGAATGCTTATTCTATGTCTCTGACAACCCAAGAGAACAGGCTTTATCGCTTAGAGCCGAAGTATTAAATACTTATGCAAGGTCCAGACAATACTTCAAATTTGACAGCCAGCTTGCAGGCAAAATTACCTCGGCATCGGACTTGCCTTTAGATGAGCATTACAAACTTTGTGATTTTGAATTGCAATAACACGGTTTCGAAGACAAGGACGCTGCTATGTTGATTTACAAACACGATGTGAAAAATCGCTAAGTTATATATTTAGCCTTTGCGGCTTAATCAATACCATCTTCCACCTTGCTTTTTTCGGCTTTTCAAACCAAAAGAGTGGGATGCGCAGGCTTTCACGCGTACAATGGCTGGATGAATTTACAGGAACGAACGACCTTCCGGGTATAAGAGAACTCGCAGAGTGCACCTGTAGGGGACGCTGTGCGTCCCTTGTTCGTTTTAAGTCAATGATGTTTGAGAGATTGATATGCCTTTAATTACGCTTCCGGATGGTAGCCAGAGAAAATTTGAACAGACCGTGACGGTCATGGATGTGGCGTCTGATATCGGCCCGGGACTTGCCAAGGCAACCCTGGCGGGTGAGGTGGATGGCCACCTGGTGGACGCATCATTTGAAATAGACAACGATGCCACGCTGCGGATCATCACCGCGAAGGATGAAGAGGGGCTGGAGATCATCCGGCACTCAACCGCGCATCTGCTCGCGCAGGCAACGGAGCGTGTGTTTCCCGAATCCCAGGTCACCATCGGGCCGGTGATCGAAAACGGCTTTTACTACGATTTTGCCTACGACCCGGGCTTCAAACCGGAAGACCTCGACAAGATAGCCGCCGAAATGCGCCGCCTCGTCAAGGATGCGTTGCCGATCAAGCGGATCGTCAAAAGCCGCGGTGAGGCGATCCAGTATTTCCGCCAGGAAAAAGAGGAATACAAGGCGCAGATTATCGAGTCCATACCCGAAGGTGAAGTGTTGTCGCTGTACCAGCAGGGCGAATTCATGGATCTGTGCCGCGGCCCGCATGTACCCAACACCTCGCACCTGGGTCACTTCAAACTGACCAAGCTGGCCGGCGCCTACTGGCGTGGTGACAGCAAAAACGAAATGCTGCAGCGAATCTATGGTACTGCCTGGACAAGCAAGCAGGATTTGGAAACCTATCTGCACAACCTCGAGGAAGCGGAAAAACGCGACCACCGGCGTATTGCAAAGCAGCTGGATCTTTTCCACTTCCAGGATGAAGCGCCCGGCATGGTGTTCTGGCATGACCACGGCTGGATCATTTACACACAGGTTAAAAACTATATACGCCAGCGTTTGCGCAAGGCCGGCTACACGGAGGTCAACACACCGCAGATTGTTGATATCAGCCTGTGGGAAAAATCCGGACATGCCGAGAAATTCATCGAGAACATGTTCCTGACAGATTGCGAAGAACGCAATTTCGCGATCAAGCCGATGAACTGTCCCTGCCATATCCAGATTTTTAACCAGGGTATACAGAGTTACCGCGATCTGCCGGTGCGCATGTCGGAGTTCGGATCCTGTCATCGCAATGAGGCATCCGGTGCCTTGCATGGCCTGATGCGGGTGCGTGCCTTTACCCAGGATGATGCGCATATATTCTGTGCGCCGGGGCAGTTAAGGGCGGAGGCCGATGCCTTTTTGAAGCTGCTTTACAGTGTTTACAGTGATTTCGGTTTTGATGACGTGATGGTGGAACTGTCCACGCGCCCGGAAAAACGCATCGGTGCGGATGAATTGTGGGACAGGGCTGAAAAAGGCCTGGCGGCAGCACTTGACGACAGCGGCATCGAATACAAGCTCAACCCGGGTGACGGTGCGTTCTATGGCCCGAAAATCGATTTCAAGCTGAGGGACACCATCGGACGCATATGGCAATGCGGTACATTGCAGCTGGATTTCAATATGCCGGGGCGTCTCGGTGCCGAGTACGTGACCGAGGATGGCTCACGCCAGACCCCGGTGATGTTGCACCGTGCGATCCTCGGATCACTGGAGCGTTTTATTGGAATTCTGATCGAAAACTATGCCGGGAAAATGCCCGCGTGGTTGTCGCCGGTGCAGGCCGTTGTGCTCAATATTACCGACCGCCAGGACGAAAGATGCAAGGAAATTACCGAATCCCTTGAAAATCAAGGCTTCCGGGTCGAATTAGACTTGAGAAATGAGAAGATCGGCTTTAAAATCCGCGCTCACACTTTAGGCAGGGTTCCATATCTGCTTGTAGTTGGCGACCGGGAGGTCGAAGAAGGTACAGTAAATGTGCGTACCCGGGATGGTGAGAATCTGGGTAGCATGGAATTAGAAGCTTTTGCCCGGCATCTTCAGAAAGATATAAGCCGGCTTGGCAAATCAAGTGATTAACAGGAGGATTTAACATCGCATCCAAAAAAGAAACGCGGCGCAACGGGGAAATAATCGCGCCGAAGATCAGGGTAATTGATCAAGATGGCGAACAGGCGGGTGTTATGTCAGTTCCCAAGGCAATCGAACTGGCCGTCGCACAGGGTATGGATCTCGTAGAGATTGCACCGAATGGCGAACCACCCGTTTGCCGGATCATGGATTTTGGCAAGTATCGGTTCGAAATGGCCAAGAAAGGACAGGCGTCGAAGAAGAAACAGAAAATCACGCATGTCAAGGAAGTAAAATTCCGGCCGGGAACCGAAGTTGCCGATTACCAGGTAAAGATGCGAATGGTTCGCCGCTTTCTGGAACAGGGCGACAAGGTAAAGGTTACACTGCGGTTCCGGGGTCGTGAAATGGCTCACCAGGAACTCGGTGCTGAAATGCTTAAAAGGGTCCGGGATGACCTGGCCGACGAGGTCGTTATCGAGCAAATGCCCAAGATGGAAGGGCGCCAGATGACGATGATGATCAACGGCAAGAAGGTCTGATCGAAAAAGTTTTATAACGTGATTGCAATAATGCAGTCACATTTTGAAGAAGCGTAACCGAGCAAATGGTAAAGAGCTGGAAAAACTTCCCCAGCCGCTTGAGTCGCGCAAATAACAGGCCGTTACAGGCCACCAGGAGTAAACCATGCCCAAGATGAAAACCAATCGGGGTGCGGCCAAACGTTTTAGAAAAACCGCTTCAGGTAATTTTAAACGTGGGTTTGCATTCAAGAGTCATATTCTGACCAAGATGAGTACCAAGCGTAAACGCAATTTGCGTGGTACGGATGCTATTGATTCAGCCGACAAGAAAGCCGTAAAACGCTTACTGCCGTACGCTTAACAGGAGACTCGGAAAATGGCCAGAGTAAAACGTGGTGTTGTCGCTCATGCGCGGCATAAAAAAGTATTAAAGCAGGCTAAAGGTTACTACGGCGCCCGTCGCAAGGTATACCGTGTTGCCAAGCAGGCAGTTATCAAGGCAGGTCAGTACGCTTATCGTGACCGTCGTACCCGCAAACGTATGTTCCGCAGCCTGTGGATTGTCCGTATCAATGCGGCCGCCCGTCAGTTTGATATGTCTTACAGTCGCTTCATGGATGGTCTGAACAAGGCCGGTATCGAAGTCGACCGCAAGGTGCTGGCTGATCTCGCGGTTCATGATATCGCAGCCTTCGGCGCCCTTGCCGAGAAAGCGAAGGCCAGCCTGGCCTGATGAACAACACACGGGCAGGCTATCGGCCTGCCCGTGCCAGTTGAAAAAGTATTCAGGAAGGGCAGGGGCCCTTCCGATTGGGATTGTATCTGTGGATTCGGTTAAGCAAATTCTTGAGCAGGCACTGGCGGAGATCAGCTCCATTGATGAGCTATCCGTGCTGGATGATCTGCGTGTGCGTTACCTGGGAAAAAAGGGTGAAGTCACGGCCCTGCTCAAGTCCCTGGGTGGCATGGAGCATGAAGAACGCAAGGCTTTCGGGCAAGCGGTCAACCTGGCGAAAGTTCAGCTGACCGATGCGGTTTCTGTGCGTAAGCAGGTGTTGGAAGACGCAGCCCTGAACACGCGTCTCGCCAGGGAGAAGATCGACGTTACCCTGCCCGGTCGTGGCCAGCAGCGGGGTGGCTTGCACCCGGTAACCCATACCCTGCAGAGGATGACCGATATTTTCTGCAGGCTCGGTTATGACGTGGCCACCGGCCCCGAAGTCGAAGACGACTATTACAATTTCGAGTCGCTGAATTTCCCGCCCCATCACCCGGCACGTGCGATGCACGATACCTTCTATTTCGGTGATGGCCGGCTGTTGCGGACACACACCTCACCGGTGCAAATCCGCGAGATGATGAAGAAAGGTGCACCGATTCGTATCATTGCACCCGGAAAAGTCTTCCGCAGTGATTCCGACCAGACGCATACCCCGATGTTTCACCAGGTCGAGGGCCTGCTCGTGGGTGAAGCTGTGACCATGGCAGACCTGAAGGGTGTTCTACACACCTTTGTAAACCTGTTTTTTGAAAAGTCACTGGATATGCGTTTCCGGCCCTCCTACTTCCCGTTCACCGAGCCCTCGGCAGAAGTGGATATCGCCTGGGACAAAGGCGACGGCAAGGAACCCGGCTGGCTTGAAATCCTTGGCTGCGGCATGGTGCATCCCAATGTGCTCAAGGCCTGTGGTGTCGACAGCGAAAAATACGTTGGTTATGCCTTTGGCATGGGTGTGGAACGCATGGCCATGTTGCGCTATGGCGTAACCGATCTGCGCCAGTTGTTTGAAAACGATGTGCGCTTTTTGCGCCAGTTTCACTGAGGGTTTAGTACTATGTTATTCAGTGTCAACTGGCTGAAGAAATGGGTGGATATCGATCTGCCGGTCGATGAACTGGCGGGTAAGCTCACGGCTTCCGGTCTGGAGGTGGATACGGTCGAGCCTGTTGCTGCGCCGTTCTCCGATGTGGTCGTGGCCGAAATTACGCACTGTGACCAGCACCCTGATGCCGACAAGCTCAAGATCTGCTCGATCAATTTTGGCGCGGCTGAACCTGTCCAGGTGGTCTGCGGCGCACCGAATGCACGTCCCGGTATACGGATTCCACTGGCGAAGGTCGGTGCGGTTATCGGTGATGATTTTAAAATTCGCAAGGCCAAATTGCGTGGTGTTGAGTCATATGGCATGGCCTGCTCGGCACGCGAGCTGGGTTTGTCGAACGACCACTCCGGTCTGATGGAATTACCGCAGGACGCCCCGCTGGGTATGGATATTCGCGAGTTTCTTGAGCTAAGCGACCATTCCATCGAGGTTGAACTGACACCTAACCGGGCTGATTGCCTGAGTATTCGTGGTCTGGCGCAGGATGTTTCCGCCAGCTGTCATGCCCGCCTGACGGTTCCGCAGATCAGCCAGGTTACGCCGGCTATCACGGACTCCATCGAGGTAAAGCTCGAGGCACCGGAAGACTGCCCGCGCTATGTCGGGCGCGTCATACGGGGTATCGACCCCACTGCGGCAACACCGTTATGGATGGTTGAGGCCTTGAGGCGCAGCGGTATCCGCAGTATCAGCGCAACGGTCGACGCCACCAACTTCGTATTGATGGAGCTTGGCCAACCCATGCATGCCTTCGATCTTGATCGTTTGCAGGGTGGCATCAATGTGCGCCGCGGCCTCAAGGGCGAGACCCTTGTGCTGCTGGATGGCAAGCAGGTGGATGTCGATGAGGGCTTGCTGGCCATCTGTGACGGGGCCGGCCCTGTCGCGCTCGCCGGTATCATGGGCGGGCTGGATTCAGGTGTTACCGACGCGACCAAAAACATATTGCTCGAGAGCGCCTACTTCAAACCTTCCACAATATCAGGCAAGGCACGTGACATGGGCCTGCACACGGACGCCTCACACCGCTTTGAGCGTGGTGTAGACCCGCAGGGTCAGGTCAGGGCCATGGAACGTATCACGGCGCTGCTGCTGGACATTGCAGGCGGTGAAGCCGGTCCCTTGATTCATGCGGTTTCGGATAAATTCCTGCCTGTGCAAAACAAGGTCAGCCTGCGCCACGCACGTCTGAACCGGGTGCTGGGTATCGAACTGGATGAGGCCACCGTAAGCTCAATTCTCACGGATTTACGCATGTCACCGGAGTTCAGTGAAGGTGCATGGCACGTTACCGCCCCTTCAGACCGGTTTGACATCGAAATTGAGGAAGATCTGATCGAGGAAGTCGCGCGGATATTCGGCTACGACAATATCCCGGCGGCGCTACCCGCGGGTGAACTCGACCCCGGGATCGTCAGCGAGGGCCGCTTAACACTGCAAAGCGTACAACAGGTTTTGTGTGCGGCCGGATACACTGAAGCGATCAACTATAGTTTTACCAGCGGTAGCCTCCTGGGCCGTTTCTGCATGGATGAACATGTCCTGCCGTTGGCTAACGCACTGAGCGCAGACCTGGAAGTGATGCGTACCGCCCTGTTGCCCGGCCTGGTGGAAACCCTTTCACGGAATCTGCGCAGGCAGCAGGAACGTGTGCGTTTGTTTGAAACCGGAACGGTGTTCAAGCAAAACGGCAGCCTCACCGAATCACTGCACGTTGCCGCCGTTGCCTGCGGTAGTTTTGTACCCGAGCAGTGGGGACATGCAAGCCGGGTCGTTGACTTTTACGATATCAAGGGCGATTTGCAATTGATGCTGTCCTTGCGTGGTGAAAAAGGCGAAGTAGAGTTCCGCGATGCAGACCTCCCGTGGTTGCATCCCGGGCAGGCGGCAACGGTTTCAATTGATGGTGTGGATACAGGCTGGATCGGCGGCGTGCACCCCCTCATTCTGAAGCAAATGGAAATCAAGGGTCCGGTCATGGCTTTTGAGCTCGACCTCAGCATACTTTCAAAACGCGAAATTCCATGCACGAAAGAAATTTCGCGTTTTCCGTCGATCAGACGAGACCTGGCATTACTCGTACCTGAAAAAATCAGCTTTGCAGAAGTTAGGCGGAATGTAATTGATTTATCAGGTGATTTACTCGTAAATTTGGTATTATTCGATCTGTATTCAGGCCAAGGCGTTGAAAAAGGTTATAAAAGTTTTGCTATTGGCTTGATTTTACAGAATGTTTCTTGCACTCTTACAGATGAAGTCGTAGATTCATTGATCCAGAACGTCGTTCAGGGTCTGGAACAGCGACTGGACGCTCAGCTTAGAGGTTAATAATGTCACTGACTAAGGCAGATATCGCAGATCGCCTGTTCAACGAAGTAGGTTTGAACAAGCGTGAAGCAAAAGAATTTGTAGACGCGTATTTCGAAATTATCAGGCAAGCCCTGGAAAGCGGAGAAAACGTTAAACTTTCAGGGTTTGGTAATTTTCAGTTGCGCACGAAAAACCAACGTCCGGGCCGAAATCCGAAAACGGGGGAGGAGATTCCTATTTCTGCCCGTCGTGTCGTGACATTCAGGCCAGGGCAGAAACTACGTGCAAGGGTTGAAGCATATGTTGAACCCGGGGATTGATAAAGACCTACCCCCCATTCCCGCCAAACGTTATTTTACGATTGGCGAAGTAAGCGAGTTGTGCGGCGTCAAGCCGCATGTGTTGCGCTACTGGGAACAGGAGTTTGAACAACTCAAGCCGGTCAAGAGACGCGGTAACCGCCGCTACTATCAGCGCGGTGATGTAATCATGATTCGGCAGATTCGCAGTTTGTTGTATGAGCAGGGTTTCACCATTGGTGGTGCAAGGCAACAGCTCGAAGGTGACACCGCCCAGGATGACGTGAGCCGCAGCCACCAGATTATCCGCCAGGTGCGGATGGAACTGGAACAGGTATTGCAGGTTCTGAAACGCTGAGACTTAAAGCAATGACTATGCAGACGAGCGCCTGAGGGCGCTTTTTTTTTGCACGGGGAATTTGACCAAACGACTGGACCGATCAGTTTGGCCTGCAATGCCGTCCCGATTTGGCGAGTGTGCCCGTGCCATTACAACGGTACTGCACGCTCCGAGCGCTACAAACCTTTTCCCGCCCTCCTTTTTCATGTAACATGCGGCGGCCTTCACGAGAATGTCCCGTGAAGGCTCAGAGTCGGGGCGTGGCGCAGTCTGGTAGCGCACTACAATGGGGTTGTAGGGGTCGAAGGTTCAAATCCTTTCGCCCCGACCAATATATGAAAAAACCGCTCTCGGGCGGTTTTTTTATGTCTGTTGAAAAAGAAAAGGGCCGCCGGTATCGACGGCCCTTCCCATTTCACCAGGAGGATTGCCAAGCATGTGAAACTTGGAGGTTTGAGTATTACATAGACATATGGGTGTGCATACTAGTACAAATGACAGGTTGGAACCGGCTTCAGAAAAGGCGTTGGTGCAATATGCAGGCTAATCAAGGATAATTGGGCTGTGATTGAAGACAGACACTTGAATTAAGGTGTTTGGAAACATATTTACCGAGGTTCAACTTAATGAATCCGACCCAAGAAACCAGCTTATGAAATCTTTCGAAAATGTATTGCGTGACATGCCGGATATTGCCAACGAGGAGCGCGCCTCGGTGGCGGGCAAACTCGAATGGGTCGGGATGAATGATATCGAACTGCCGGTCCGGATCGAGGACGACCAGGGCAACCTGATCCAGTCAACCGCCCGCGTAACCGCCTATGTCAATCTGAAGGATCCGGATGTGCGGGGGATTCACATGTCCCGGCTGTATCTGCACCTTGACCAGGCTTTTGGTGAAAGACCCTTGACTCCGGCCACCCTGCGCCAGTTATTGCGGTCATTTCTTGATTCACACGAGGGTTTGAGTGACCGCGCGCTGGTCAGGGTCGATTTCGATTATGTTATCCGCCGCAAGGCGCTGATCAGTGATAATGTCGGTTGGCGGCGTTACCCGGTCTCCATGATCGGTATTCTCGAAGGGCAGGAGTTCGCCCTCGAGATGGGTCTTGAAGTGCTTTACTCCAGCACCTGTCCCTGTTCAGCGGCACTGGCGCGTCAGTTGATCCAGGAGCAGTTCAGGAAAGATTTTGAATCGGCTTCGACACTGGACTTCGACAAGGTCCACCAATGGCTGGGAACTGAAGAGGGTATCCTTGCCACACCGCATAGCCAGCGCAGCGCAGCCGAGCTCAGGATGCGCCTGACACCGACGTTCCAGATGTTCCCGATTATCGAACTGATCGACGAGGTGGAAAACTCGCTGAAGACCCCGGTCCAGGCGACCGTCAAGCGCGAGGACGAACAGGCTTTCGCCTTGCTCAATGGCCGCAACCTGATGTTTTGTGAAGATGCCGGCAGACGCATCCAGACTGCCTTGAACAAGGATGAACGCATCCTGGACTTCTGGGCACGCTGTACACATTACGAGAGCTTGCATCCGCACAATGCGGTTTCTGTAATAACCAAGGGTGTCAAGGGTGGTTATGTCGCGGGCGCGGGTGCGCCGGTACGGTTAGGCCATTCAGTCGCCTGAACTCAGGGTTATTGGTTCTGCAGGTCCAGCAGTTCCAGGCTGGTTTGAAACCAGTCCAGGTTGAAATTCAATCGTTCGCTACCCGGCTCCAACCATTTGTATGCCTGGATTTGGCCATTTGCCAGGTTGATGACTGACAGCAGGTAATAGGGCGACTCGCCATCGAAGCGGTGTAACCTCGCCAGTTGCAATCCAAAGCCCATGGACTCCATTTGCTGGTTATAAAGCTGACTCACGCGGCCATCGTCACGGGTGTTGAAAACCTGTGATAATTGCCACTCGCCGGGCTCGTTCTGCTGTTGGCCCGCATTGATGCGGATACTGGTCCAGCCTGTAAAGTCCCGGTGTTTCTGTAGTTCCAGCAACTGCATATCAGGTTCAGCTACATCCCCTGCAGTCTCCAATTCAGTATCGATTGAAAGTGAACCCGCGCCGATTGTGAGGTGGCGGAGCAGTCTTGTTTCACCCTGTAATGGATGCTCAAAGCGGCAAGTTTCAGGATTGGTGTGACCGGTGAATTGCTCTCCGGCCCTTTTCATACTTATGACACAGCCCGGAAGTACACGCTGCCAAGCCATCGTAAGGGTATCCTGCATGGGTAGTGAAAGCTCTTCTTCCGTCAGCCGTGTGAAATGAAACTCCGCCTGATGGGTAGTGGGGTTGAGTTTCAGCCAGTAAACATCATGGTTTGATGAACCCAGGTCACGCAGCTCGCTTGCAAATAAAAATACGGGCTCGCCACTGGTCTTCAATTGGCGGATATTGATATCCGTTACCGGGTTGTCGGGCCCCGTGTCGTGGTTTTGTGCAAAATTGCTGTAGGCGCCGGGAAGAAACTCGCTGATGGTTTGAAAACCAAGCTCACCCAGGGGTTCAATGGAAGAACTGCCGTCTGCCTGCTGAGTGGCGCAGCCGTTCAAAATGGTGCTCAGAATCAACAGTGCCACTACTTGGCAGGGCTTCATTTGCTTGTCATTCTGGCGTGCTGTCATCGAATGCCGGTAACAGCGGTTGCGGGTTGACTCGCTGATCCAGCCAGTTCATCCGCCAGTCAAGATGCGGGCCACTGGCACGACCGGTAGCGCCAATCCTGGCGATCAGGTCACCCTGCTTCACAAAGGTTCCGGCTTCCACCAGTATCTTGCTGAGATGCAAAAACGTCGACGAGAGACCCTGGCCGTGGTCCAGGATGAGGGTGCCGCCAGAAAGCAGCATATCCGGGTGGGTCAGGGTAACCAGGCCATCTGCGGGTGCGAATACATCGGTGCCCGTGGGCGCCGCGATGTCCAGTCCAAAGTGCGGGTTGCGTGGCTGGCCATTCAGAATCCGCTGGCTGCCGTAAACACCGCTTATCCTCCCCTGGGCAGGCCAACTGAAACCGCTGGCGTAATACGCATGCGTATCGCGGTGCTGGCGCGCCGTGGCGACCATGCGTGCTTCCTCCCTGATCCTGGCGGTTGCCGCGGGGTCGGGGCTTACGGTCGATGGCGGCAGGCCGTCAACACGCTCGATGTCATACTGGCTCTTAAGAATTTCCAGGCTTCGATGAAACACTTCACCACCGGGCGATGATACCCGCAGTTCACGACTACCCACCTCGTCGCGTCCAAAGCCAATAACAAACCGGCCGCCTTCGGAAATGACAAGCTCTTTACCGTCCAGTGAAACACGGCTGCCGGGTTCTGCCCGGCCGAATACCAACCCGCCCTGTGCCGCGTTGCCGGTTAACTCCACGGCAAACGCCAGGCCTTGGATCAATAACAGGGCTGAAACCAGCAGGCAACGCATGAAATCAGGAAGTTATCACAGGTTGATCTTGATGGATTGCCCCGGTTGGATGACTGCATTTTTACTCAGTTCGTTCCAGCGCACCAGGTCGCTGACCCTGACTTTATAGTGTTTGGCGATACTCCATAAGGAGTCGCCGCTCTGCACGGTGTGCTTGATGGTTCCGCTCCTGACGGAGACCTTCGGCGGGGCCGGGCTTTGGAACAGGGTCAGGGATTGGCCGGCACGTAATCTTCGTGGGTCGGAAATCTTGTTCCAGGTCTGCAGTTCCTTGACTGAAACATTGTAGCGCCTGGCAATAACGGACAGGTTTTCACCGGAGCGTACCTTGTGTGTTATACGTTCGGAGGCGATCAGGCCTGACTGAAGCCTTTGTAACTCGTTGGCGGCTGCCACGTACAACGGGTCGACAAGCAATTGCTCATCACGTGGCAAGCGGAGTTTCTGGCCAACCTTGATCATGTTGCTATTCAGGTTATTTGCGCTGCGTAAGACTGCAATGGGTACATGGTGACGTGCGGCGAGGGATGATAGCGTATCACCGCCTTCAACCAGGACCTGATCCCATTTCATCAGCGTGGGTGTCTGGTCAGACCGCAGGTATTGTTGCAGCTTTTGCGCACCTGCAATCGGCAGGACAATACGCCACGGGCCTTCCGGAGAAGTCGCCCAACGGCTGAAGCCCGGGTTCAGGCTGAAAAGTACATCCACGCTTACCTGGCTGTGCTGGGATATCAACACCAGATCACTCTGACCGTCCATTTCAACTGCCGCGATGACCGGCTTGTTGGGTGCTGTCGGAAACTCAAAGCCATAACTTTCCGACTCCTGGAATAAACAGGACAGGCCAAGCAACTTGGGTACATAACCTTTTGTTTCCTTAGGAAGGCGGATGTTCCAGAAATCTGCCGGCTTGCCGTTCTTCAGGTTCCTGTTCACCATGCGTTCAACCCGGTTCTCACCGGAGTTATAGCCCGCCAGGGCGAGCAGCCAGTCACCGTCAAACTTCGCACCGAGGTGTTCGAGGTAATCCAGCGCCGCGTGGGTCGAAGACCAGACGTCGCGGCGGCCTTCGTACCACCAGTCCTGTCTCAGGCCATACTGTTTGCCGGTCGCTGCGATAAATTGCCATGTGCCGAGCGCCCTGCCGCTGGAGTAAGCAAACGGGTCGTAGGCGGATTCAACGATGGGTAAAAGGGCGAGTTCACCCGGCATGCCACGGGCTTCCAACTCTTCTGTTATGAAATAAATCCACGGACGGGCCCGCTTCATGACACGTGCCATGTATTCCTTGTGATCGGCGTACCAGTTTGCCCAAACGAGGGTTTCATCGTGGTCATCGCAAGCCCCAAGGGCAAAATCACCTACCAGTTTAGCCCAGATATTGTCAAACTCGGGCTTTGGTTCTTCGCTTGTGTCACCCAGGTCTGTATCGGTCTCCGGAACAAACAAGTGCTCATCAATGGAATCGCCTTCGCCCCTGGGAAGGTTGGCCTGTACAGTGGCGGGAATTTCCGGGTACGGATCCTGGAGAGTGGTTTTTGTCGCGGCGCAACTGGTGAGAAACAGGCACAGCAATGGCACAAAAAGTCGTGAAGTCACTAAGTGTTCCGTTTTTATTGTTTAACCGTCAGCTATTATGCGGTTTGCAGACGCAGGGTCAAGTAAAAAGCCCATTAAAAACGGTCTTTCCATGCCCGGATCACCGCCATTGTCGCTATTCCGGGTGTCGCAACCGGATCGATTTTACGGGCCGTGCTGACCACGGCGTCGGCGCGGGTTCGCAGGAAAGGGTTGGTCGCCAATTCGTCACCGAGACGGGTTGGCAGCGTGATTCTATCTGCGGCTCTCAAGCGGTCTATCTCCCCGGCGCGGCTTTTAAGCGCGGCATTATCCGGTTCCACCGCAAGTGCAAACCGGCAGTTGGCCTGGGTGTATTCATGTGCACAGTAGACTTGCGTGTCGGGGGGAAGCGCTGCCAGTTTATCCAGCGATTTCTGCATATCAGCGGCCGTGCCTTCAAAAAACCGGCCACAGCCCAGGCTGAAAAGCGTATCGCCGCTGAACAGGACCTCATCATTAAAAAAAGCGATGTGACTGCGCGTATGTGCCGGGATTTCCAACACATGGAAGCGGGCGTTCAGGTCAGGCAGCTCAATTTCATCGCCTTCTCTGCACACCTGGTGAACGAAGGGGATCCTGTTATCGTCGGGGCCAAAAACCGTGGCTCCGTACCTTTCAAGCAGGGCGGGTACGCCGTCCACGTGGTCGTAATGGTGGTGAGTTAACAGTATGTAGGAAAGCTCCAACCCGTGCTGCCGCAGAACCGCGAGTACGGGTTCCGCTTCACCGGGATCCACGATCGCGCAGGTTTTGTCTTTACCCCTGATCAACCAGATGTAGTTGTCTGCAAGCGCGGGGATAGCGCTAATTTTGAGCTCGTTTGCCGGCATGTGAATTTCCTTATTGAATCACCCTTGATATAACCCTTATGCTTACGCCTGTTTATCGTCAGGTCAATGCTGTCGCAATGGTAGTGGATTATACCCAGGATCAATCGAATCTTTCAGCTCAACAGAAGTTGGCTGCACGGCTATTGCAACCGCTCCTCGCCAGGCGCAGACCTGCGCGGATACTGGTTTTGAAACATGCCGAAGCGGCGGACCTGCCGTTGGACCCGGTCAACCCGGCGCTGGTTGTAAGAATCAGCGATGCCGAACCTTCAGCCGATGCCGTGCTGTGCTGCCGGATTTCGGCACTGCCATTTGAAGAAGCGGCATTCGATCTGGTCGTTTTGCATCACCTGGTAAGCGATGGCAGTGAAAGCTTCCTGGCCGAGGCATTGCGTGTACTGGCCGCGGGTGGCGATATCGTTTTCAGCGGATTGAATTCATCCGGTTTGCGTACACGAATCGTGAACCGGAAGAAACGGGTGCCGGCACTTAAGCTCGACAGGGTTTGTAAGCTTTTGAAATCACGGTCATTCAATGTTGAGCAGTGCCTGCTGATGGGGCTTGGTGGGTTTTCGCGACCCGCGCCCAAAGCCACATGGCATGGCCTGGGATTCCCGTTTGCCGACCGCGTCGTGGTGCATGGCCATCATCAGTCGAAGATTAGCAATGGCCACATTTTGCGCTTCCGGCAGTTAAAAACCACCGGTCGGACAAGGGCTGCGCTCGACGGTTGCAGTAGCCGTGAGGCCATATCGTGAATGATGTCGTTATGTATACCGATGGCGCCTGTAGCGGTAACCCCGGCCCGGGTGGCTGGGGCACGGTGATGATGTCGGGCAAGCACCGCAAGGAAATATTTGGCGGTGAGCGTGAGACCACCAACAACCGCATGGAGATGATGGCGATCATCAAGGGTGCAGAGGCCCTTAAACGGGGTTGCAGTGTCGATATCTATACCGACTCAACCTACGTCATGAAAGGTATGACCGAATGGCTGGAAGGCTGGAAGATGCGCGGCTGGCGAACGGCTTCAAAACAACCGGTCAAAAACGTGGATTTATGGCAGCGTCTTGAGAAGGCGCTCAATCGCCACGAAGTGAACTGGTACTGGGTCAAGGGGCATTCGGGTATCCCTGAGAATGAGCGTGCTGATGAACTGGCGCGCAAAGGCATCCCGTAGGGTGGGTAACTTTACTACCCGCCATCAAAATTGAAGCAAAGGCGCACACACCATACGATCCACACAGGCAAACACTCCCATGCGACAAGTAGTTCTGGATACTGAAACCACTGGTCTTGATCCGAGACAGGGGCACCGCGTCATCGAGATCGGTGCACTGGAAATGATCGACCGGCAACTGACCGGCCGGCAGTTTCATGTCTATCTCAATCCCGAGCGGGAAATCGAGCAGGGCGCGCTGGAGGTCCACGGAATCACCGAAGAATTCCTGCGTGACAAGCCGCTTTTCGCTGAGATTGCCGATGAGTTAATGCAGTTTGCAGGTGGTGCGGAACTGGTTATCCACAATGCGCCGTTTGATATCGGTTTTATCGATAACGAGCTTTTCCTGGCCGGCCACCAACACACCTCCATTACAGAGGTAGCGACCGTGCTCGACACCCTGGAACTGGCCAGGGACTTACACCCGGGGCAACGCAACAACCTGGATGCACTGTGTAAACGCTACGAAGTGGACAACAGCACTCGCAGTTTGCACGGAGCCTTGCTCGACGCGGAAATTCTGGCCGATGTATTCCTGGCAATGACAGGTGGGCAGGTGGATCTCGGCCTGAGCCTGGAAAGCGAGGATGATCCGGTTGAAGATGATGATGGACACCTGCATGCCGGGCACCCGGCCCTGCTCGTGCTAAGGGCCAGTGAAGAAGACCTGGCTCAGCACGAAAAGCGTTTAGAGGATATCGAAAAACAATCCGGGTATTGCCTCTACAGGGAGGCAAATACCGGCTGAGTTTACAGCTTGGTTATCAGTATTGGGTGGTCGTGGGTCTCCATCCAGACCAGCGTATTGTAGTAACTGCGGATGTTTTCGACGTATTGCCGGGCCTCGTACCCTCGTGCGTAACCATAGCGGGTCTGTCGGTAGTATTTTTCCTTGCTTAACAGCGCCAGGCGTTCTTCCACATCCTGCCAGCGGTCCGCATTCCCCCCCTGTTTTTGAGTCAGCTTACGCGCATCACGAAGATGCCCCATACCCATGTTATAGGCCGCCAGCGCCATCCAGCTGCGGTCCGGTTCGGGAATGCGGCTGGGTATTCGGTTGCGCATCTGCATGAAATAGCGTGCGCCGCCCTCGATGCTCTGCTCGGGATCCAGCCGGTCGGAAACCCCCAGGTGGGTCGCTGTACGCTGGGTCAGCATCATGATGCCGCGCACACCGGTTGCCGAGGCCGCCTCGGGGTCCCAGTGTGATTCCTGGTAGCCCATCGCTGCCAGCAGGCGCCAATCGAGGTCGTATGCCTGTGCAACTTCCTGGAATAGGGGTATCAATGGCGGCAGCCGGTTCCGCACCTGTTTCATAAACTGAAACATACCGACCTGGTCGAGTTCGTTGTCGCTTTCACTGTAGCGGCTTTGTATCGACGTCAAACGGCCGTTTTCCTGGATGAGTCTGAAAAAAGAACGGGCTCTTTGCAGCAAAGAATCATCATCGCCCGGTAAAAAAGCCCAGGCCTGCTGCTGGTGGTCGGCAATCATGAAACCGCGTTTCAACCGCGGATAAAACTGGCTGTTGATTCTGAATATATTCAAATCCACCAGGGTCGCATCCAGTTCACCATCGGCAACGGCGAGTAGCAAGTCTTCCATACCCCTGCCTTTCTCCGCAGTCCACTGCAGACCGGGAAGTTCTTTCTGCGCATTTTTGAGCAGGTCCTCGTAGCTTGAACCGGCGATCACCGATATTCGCTTGTCGAGCAGGTCGGAAAGCTTACGTGGCCGGGGAGTGCCGCGCTTGTAGACGACGATGGTGCTGGTCTCGGCGTAGCTGGGCCCGAAACTGAACAGCTTTTCACGCGCAGGTGTACGTGTCAGGTTGGCCGCGATCAGGTCACCCTCCCTGCTTTCGAGCAGTGCGCCGAGATGCCTGAACTCACCGGCTATTTCAACTTTCAAATCGAGCCCGAGGTGCCTGGCAAACTCCGCGACGATATCGTATTCCGGTCCTGTCGCGCCTTCAGGCCCGATAAAATAGCTGCTCGCGCCATTGCGTGTGAGCAGGGTCAGGTAACCACGCTGATAGGCTTCTTCAAGCCGGGTTGTTCTGTCGTTACCGGAATACAGGAATGGCAATAGAGCCACTGCGGTGATCACCGCAAGGGCCTGCCGTTTCCACTGTCTGACCGGTAAATTCTGCAAAGGTCAAGCCCACTGCCGTTTCAGTAAGTATATCAGCTCGTTCAGTTTTTGGATTCTATCGCGTTACTTACTGATTTACATAGCAAGTTTTTGTGATTATGCCATAGGTCCGTGCAAGCGGCGGGATTAATCCTTACGCTTGAAGATTGCTCGAAACCAGAGCAGGAATAGAATTACGAGCGCTGCCATCGCGAGACCACTGACAAGACGCTGGTTTCCAAAGAAGCGGGTTGGCAGACTCACAACTTCAATATCGACAGTCGAGTGTTCCGCCTCCTGCACAAGAGCGCCCCGGTACTCAGTACCCGCGATTACATAATATGGAAACTGACCCCTTGGGATTTTCAACTGATTGCACAGCTCAAAGGAAAAATCCCCGGACGCCCGGGCAGCCAGAGAAGCGGATCGTCGCTCAGGTTTTACAGCAATGCCCGGTATGGTGACAAGTTCCATGCTGATGGCAGAATCAAGCTCCCGCAGGTTTTCAACCCTGACCACGGTTTCGCTGCAACCGCTGCCGAGGCGGACGGGTTCGAGTGTCTGTGTAAACAGGCCAGGGCTGTCGGCTGCGGACCTGAAGTGGGCCAGGGCAACCGTCGTGATGGTGGTGCCGTCGGTATCGCCATATTCAATGAACACGGGTACAAGGAAGTTTGCACCGGGCAGGCTATCGGGTATGTCAACATTTACCTGCTCCTGGTAGTGCCCGCCTGCCGGCAACTGTTGTGCGGGTGGGAAACCGATGTTGAACTGGCTGGATTTCATTTGTGCGCGGATATCGAATACCGGTACGTTCGACCGGTTTGCTATATCCAGGACTACACGCGCCTGTTGGTTCGTGACGGTCGTGCCGATCTCAACCGCGATTACCAGTTCTTCGGCTACGGCCTGGGTGGGCTTTAAGCAAAGCAACAGGAGCAAGACCAGGAAAGCACAGACCCGCATTAAGGTGGTCCCCCCGGTAGCTGTTTCTGAAGCTCTCCGGCGCGTTTTTTGCAGCGCTTGCCAACCTCGGAGAAATGGTCGATCCTGGCGCATTGTTCAAAGGCATCCAGGGCTTGCGCCGTGTTTCCGCGGCGTTCGTGTATCTGCGCGATGCCATCGTATATCTGGTGAATAAATACCCAGTGGGGGTAAAGCTGCAAAATCTGCTGGTACTTCTGCATGGCCTCATCATCCCTTCCTTCACCTGTGTACAGCCATGCGAGCGCGGTCAGGGCATGGGGGATGTCGGGGTTTTGTGGGAATGATTCGATCATCTGCTCACTGCTGGCACGCAAAAGCGCCTGTTCCGCCCGGGCGGTTTCACCCAGGCTGTTTAGCCGGATACCGGTGCTGTAGTCACCTTTGACCCGTTGTTTGATCTGAAACGAGTGGGCGGCAACCATACCGAGCAAGAGCGCCAGTATCACCGTCAATACCACACGGAACCTGCACAACTGCCGGGCAAGCAACAATAATACGGCAGGCTCTGCCCGGGCTATGCCGGCAACTCTGGCCAGCAATGAAAGCGCCACGATGACAAGGCCTGCCAATGAAAGAAACAGCCCGGTGTATTCAGCGGCGCTGCGACCGTAACGCAGGCTTACGTCATTGTCCCGCGGATAGATCAGCATCAGGCCGGGGCTGACGGGGAAGATGCTTTCGCCGTTGCCCGGCGTGCCAGTTGGGTGAATAAGCCACCTTGATGATATGCGGTGCCCCGGGGGAATCGGTGCTGAAACTGATTTCACGGTCAGTCAGTGCCCTGAGTTCGACACGTGCAGGGTTTACCGGCTTCGCTTCGACCTTGTGCATGACGCCGTGGCTGCCGATCTGTGCGACGGTCTGCGGGAAAAGTTCGTGGTCCTGCGGGTTTGTAAAATGTATGGAAACCACGGGGTAATCCAGGTTTTCGGGTCGCTGGAACCATGCGTAGTAGCTGTCTTTCCAGCTATTTCTGTCCAGGTCAGCCAGTTGTGGCTGGAACACGGGTGTGCTGACATAACCGCCGGTATCACCATTGAAGCCAAACACGGCAAGCTCACCGGCATCGCCGAGCTTGCTGAACGCGTTTGACTCTTCCAGTAATGTCTTCATCTCATCGGAGCGTACGATGATCTCCGATATGTTGAACATGCGGAACCTCGCCGGCAGCACGTCCGGGTTGTAATGCGCATACACCAGTGCTTCGGGCGACGCCGCCGTCAGCGAGTACTCGCCCAACAACCAGCTAAGCGGTTTACTGAGCAACGCGGCGGAGTAGTGAATACCTTCCAGTGTCTTGCGTCCGGTGAACAACGGCAGGCTTTCAAACACCCGGTCGCTGCCAAAGCCGGGGTTGTAATCCGATTTCTCCCAGGCAACACGTGGTGCAGGTTCATCGGTTTCCAGCAGTTTGGCGAGTGACTCCATCGTGCCGTCCCTGAACGCCGGTTTGGTCTCGAAACCCGACAGGTTCCATTGCCACCATCCGGGCGCCTCGTTGGATGGGCTATAAAGCCAGGAACCCCCGGCCAGCGCGGCGAGCAGTACAAGTGCGGCACCTGCAAGTGCGTGGTTCTGCAGCCTGGCCAGTAAACTGTTGCTGCCGTCAACGACCAGCATCAGGCAAAAAAAGAGCAGTGGTGGAAAAAAGCGGATATCCGGGATGCTGAGTGCCGAGGCGGAGAGGTACAACAGGACCGAAACCAGGCACATGTACACAAAGAAGCGCCATTGGCCCTGTTTGTTGTTCAGAACCAGCGTGATCAGCAGGGCGGCAACCGCGGCCAGCACCACTTCGTAGTTGAGGAATGAAAGAAAGTCAGCGACCCCCTGGAACGACCAGATCATACGTACCGGTGTGGTGTAATCCATCTGCCAAAGCATCGGCAGGGTCCAGAAGGCCATAAGCAGGAAGGCGAGCAGGTAAAGCTTGACAAGGTAAAGGCTGTTCTCCCGGCAGCCGTCTTTCTTCCACCAGAAAAACAGTGGCATGAAAACAGCCGTCAGGAAGACGAAGGCGTGCGAAAGCCCGATCAGCGCCAGCAGCAAG
The DNA here is from genome assembly GCA_963704855.1 of uncultured Gammaproteobacteria bacterium. Classification (GTDB taxonomy): domain Bacteria; phylum Pseudomonadota; class Gammaproteobacteria; order Xanthomonadales; family SZUA-36; genus SZUA-36. Next base: position 333,457 of record CAVPHY010000002.1, on the reverse strand, counting down.
GCATTGCCCAGCCATGAACCAGGCCGTTGCCGCTTGCTTAACAGGTTTGCCATGAAGACAAGCTGCAGCAGGAACGCGAAACTGTAGCAGAACTCCCCGGCCAGTGTGCTCAGCGCGTTGGCGCCAAACATGCTGAAACGCTCGTGAAAAAGAAATATCAATGACAGCCATGCACCGATCATCGGCACGGGACGGCGGTAGCCGATACGGTTCAAAGCCCAGTAGACGGTGAACGGAAAGGCCAGCAGACCCAATACACTGACAATTTTCAGGGCAATCGTGAGCGGTATCACGTAGCTGAACAGCACGGCTAGAAGGAATGGTGGGATAAAATAGTACTGGAACTCGGGGTAGCCCAGGAAGTTATCCTGGTTCCAGCCGGTCAATCGGCCCTGTTGAATCAGTTCCTGCTTCAGATACAGTGCAATCTGGTACCAGGAGGCGCTGTCACCACCGGTGAGTGTGGTTGGCTGGAATAACAGTTTGATATCAAAGCGATCCGCGAGCAGGTAGCCCAGCAGCACAAGCAACAACAGGTCCAGTACACGCAGATATTTCAATGAAAGTATATGTGGGTGACTTGGCTTCACTTGTGGCATTCTATGTTTAGTCTATCACCTAAAGTGTAAGTATATGAGCAACGTGCGAGCTGAGCCTGCATACCAAAAAACGTTCCGTTTGCTGTCGGTGGTGATTCCCTGTTTCAACGAAAAGGCCAATGTATTACCGGTGTTTGAGGCCGTGCGTAAACATACCAGTGAGTTGGCCGGGACGGTAGAGATAATTTTTATTGATGATGGCTCCACGGACGGCACCTGGCAGGAAATCGAGCGGCTGGCCGGGCAGCATGGCGGGCTTACCGGCTTGAAGTTTAGTCGTAATTTTGGCAAGGAGGCGGCGATCGCTGCGGGTCTGGCGAGGGCGGCAGGGGACATCGTCATACTGATGGATGCCGACCTGCAACACCCGGCCGAACTGATACCTCAACTGGTGCACCGATGGCAGCAGGGCGATGTGGAAATCGTCGACGCGGTCAAGCAGGGTCGTGGTGAGGAAAGCCGCTGGAAACAGGTGTCGGCCCGTGCTTTTTATAGTGTATTTGGCAAGTTGGCCGAGCTGGATATTACCAATGCCTCGGATTTTAAATTGCTCAGCCGCAAAGCCCTGGATGCTTGGAAGTCTTTGCCCGAAAGAAACCTGTTTTTTCGGGGTATGAGTGTCTGGATCGGCTACCCGCGCGCCGAGATCGGGTTTTCGGTACCCGGCCGTGTGAGCGGCCGTAGCGGCTGGGGCCTGGTAAAGCTTGGCAGGCTTGCCATTTCCGCCCTGACGTCGTATTCGTCGACACCGCTGCGCGTGGTCGGTCTGACCGGTTTGCTGTTTGGATTGTTCGCTATCATCCTGTCGGTGCAGACGCTTGGTAACTACTTTTCGGGTCACGCAGTCAGCGGCTTTACCACCGTGATCATCCTGCTGCTGCTGGTGGGCGCAGCGATATTGTTCGGGCTCGCCATCATCGGTGAATACATTGCCCGCATCTACGATGAAATCAAGGCGAGACCGCGTTATCTCATCGAGCAGGTAGCGGCGGAGGACAAAACCGGTCAGGGTGGAAAAGGCGATACCCTGAGTTTATAACCTGAGTTTATAAAACTACCGGTTCCAGCATAGCGCGTCGGCATAGCTGCCGGTGTGGTTCGGTCCGTTCTGGTCAATCGCAAAGGTGCCGCAACTGTCGGTGGATTGCACGGCGCCCGGTGCGGCGGTCGCCAGGAAGGTCGTGGCATTGGGTGTGCCTACAAAAGCAATGGTGTAGTGGTTTTCAAGCGAGCCTCCGCCGGGGAAGCCAACCGAAGCCAGGGTGGTGCCGTAGGTCGTATGATTGGCGCGCCATTGGGCCTGGTTGGTACGCAGGGCCTGGAGACTGTTAATGGCATCTGCCCTGCGCGCCTTGCGCATGCTATTGGCCCATGAGGGGTAAGCCAGGGTGGCAAGGATGGCGACGATTGCGACGACAATCATCAGTTCCATCAGTGTGAATCCTTTCCTTTTTCTGAAGTCCATTTGCCTGTCCTCGTGATAAATTATCTTCAAAAAACCGTTGTTTAGTGTATTTCATCATAGCTAGCACACCCATACAATTCCAGTACAATTTCTGAAATTGGAAGCGGATTGTGATGAATGGTAGAGACGGGCAGATGGACGGTATTGAAACCAGCTATTACACGCTTGTAACTGGGCTATAATATATTCAATAAGAGATTCACCAAGGGAATCAGGCATTAACCAATGCACATAATAAATCGTCAGGATGGCTTTACACTCACAGAGTTGATCATCGCGATCGCAGTTTCGGCGATTATGGTTGCCATTGCTACGCCTTCATTCACGGAGATGATCCAAAAAAAGCGTCTCAAGCTCGCTACTGAAACGGTGATCGCCGATTTCAACTTTTACAGGCAGGAAGGGCTCAAGCGACGTGTCCCCGATTTTGCATTTAACGTTGATGACGGTGCTACCTGGTGTTATGGCATCGCCGTGGGCACCTGCACCTGCACGACGGCCAACAGCTGTGATGTTCGCGAGGTTTCGAGCAGCGACTTCAATAGCATTGCCTCGCTAACCTCCAGTACGGCAAAATTTTCCTATGACTGGGTGCGCGGTACGGTGACCGCCGGCACCATCACCCTCGCCACACCCGGTGGGTTTGATTTGCGTGTGGTCATCAACGGTTTAGGCCGGACCAGCATTTGCTCCCCATCCAACAATATGCGTGAGTACCAGTCATGTTAAAGCGCGCACGAGGGTTCACACTGGTTGAATTACTGGTCGGTATTACCCTTGGCCTGATCGTTGCGGCGGGTGCAATGGCCATGTTCGTGAGTATCGCGCGCTCCACCTCGACCATCGTGCAGACCAACCGGTTGCAGCAGGAACTGCGCTCGATCGCCCTGGTGATGACGCGGGATATACGCCGCGCCGGTTATTCCGGTATTGTGCCGGGTGTCGATTTCAACGGTGACGGTTTTCCGAATAACACGCAGACCAGCGCCGCTGTCATCATCGATGCCGTCCGCACCGATCTGTTGTTTAATCCACACATGTCATCTTCGGCGGATATCAGGGTGTACAATGCGGCCGGGGCCAATGACTGCATTCTGTTCAGCTACAATATCGATGCTGATCTGCCTTCGGCGAATACCCCCGCAGTGGTCGAAGCCGATGAATGGTATGGCTACAGGCGCCAGGTGGTCAACGGTCGCGGTGTGGTGCAAATGAAAACAGCGGGCGCCTCGCCGGCCAATTGCACCACGGGTACATGGGCACCCATCTCCTCTGATGAATTCGATGTAACCGCCCTGACATTTACGATGACCACCGCCGAGATTGAGATCGATAATCTGTCCGGTGGCACAGAGGGTGTTTGTGAAACGAACGATTCCTGCCAGTGTATTCGAACGGTCGATGTGGACATGGCGGTTCGTTTGGTCGGAAATAACGATGTAAGCACGGTCATGTCAGACTCGGTAAAGGTCAGAAATGATAAAGTTGTCCCGGTGCGTTCCGGCAATGCGCACTGCCACGATTGATAAGGAAACGGTGATAAAGATGAAGATTAAAAATGTAAGTAAATCCATTTCCAGGCAAAAGGGTGCGGTGACGGTTTTCGTCGCGCTGATATTGATGATTGCGATGACGATGATGGCCCTGACCGCTGGCAAATACGCCTACGTTGAGCAGGAAACTGCGGGTGCAGATTACCGTACCCAGGAAGCAGCAGAAGCGACCTCTGCCGGTCTTGAATGGGCGATGGCCTGGCTTGATGATGATAACGCCTGTGTAAATTGCGTTTCCGGCACGCCGCTCGACATTGAAGGCGCATCCGTAGCCAATGTCACCATGCCCAATATTGTCTACGACAAGGGTGACCAGGATGCTGCAACCGGCACGGGTTACGAATATAACCCCACGGTGACGCTGACCCGGGGCAATAATTTTGCACTGGGTTTTACGCTGGTTCAATCGACCCTCGGCGCCGTGGGTGGTAATACGGAATCCGGTGTCACCATCACCGGTTCGGAGCAGGTTTATATCACCCAGTGGAATCAACTCCTCACACCCGCAGGTTCGAATGCACCGCCGATCATAGTTAATGGCTGCCTGGTCAACACGACCGGTAACCCCACGGTCTACCCGACCCCGGCCGGCCCCGCCATTTTGACTGTTGAGACGGCCATACCGGTTGACTGGAATGATCCGAATGCGCCAACCGGTTACTGTCTCGACCCGGGGCACCTGGATGTCGAGTTGTGCAATGGTAATACCTGCGGAGTGGGGGAATCGGGTGATCCGGTTACCGGGTCCGACCTCGACGATATGCTGGTGGGTATAGACCTTACACTTAACCCCCATCCGCAAGCGTGGAATTACCTGTTTGAGATATCACTTCCCGCGGCCAAGCAGATGGCGGCCGAGGCAGGCCAGACGACCGACAACAAGAACGACGTAGTTGAACTGCAGCCTACAAACGCCGACTACGTGCCGTTTATTCACTATACCGGGAAAAATCCGATAAATAGTGCGACATTTGGCACCCCCATGTACCCGGTCGTGATCATCATGTCCCACGAAGATTGCCCTCAGTTTAACGGTGGCGCAACGATATACGGGATACTTTATTACGAAGACCCGTTGGACAAGTGCAACGGCATGGGCGGTGCGACCGTGATCGGTTCCGGCGTGTTTGAGGGTGATGCCACCAAGCTGAATGCCAACACCGAGTTTTATCCCGGCGGCAACCTTACCGGTGCAAACATCGGCGGGCCCTTGTTTACCGAGAATGCCGCACGTATTCCCGGTACCTGGCGTGACTGGTAGGCAACGAGGAAAGGATTTTGGCTATGTTTTCAAAACTTAAAAAGGTAAAAGGATTTACCATCATGGAGGCCTTGATCGCCTTCGGCGTTTTCGCCCTGGGGGCCCTGGCCGTCGCTGCTTTCCTGAGCCGTTCGGTTGAAATGAATGCCGATTCAGAAGCCCGCACCGAGGCCCTGCACCTGGCCAAGGAGGCAATTGCCGGTTTCCGCGATTTTTCAACCCGGGCCGAGGTGGTGGCGTACACCACGGACTCCACCGGCAATACCATTGTCGGCAATAACGCGACCTTTACACGCACCTGGACGGTCGCAGACGTCACCGGCAACACCAATGCGGTACTGGTGACCGTGGATGTCGACTGGACGGGTGTCAATGGGCCGCAGAATGTATCGCTTTCATCTGAAATTGCCAAGCTCAGACCGGAGCGTACCGGCGCCTTCATGATGGCCAAGAGTGTCAAATTGGGCACCGGCAACACCACCATAACCTTCCCCACGACCACCACCGGTACCACCACGTCCACCGATGGTACGACCACCAGCACGGCGCAACCGACGACGACAAGCTCAACCTCGACGACAAACTCGACCTCGACGACATCCAGCACGACTTCGACGACCAAGTCCACCACGACAACGATCACCACCACGACAACAGCCACGACGACGACCACGAATACGCCCATACTTTACAACTGCACATGTGTATGGGAAGGGTCCACGAGTGGAACATGTGGTGACCTGAAGAGTGTTTCCAGTTCGCCATCCAGCGCTAACAGTTGCTGTTCTGCAAGCAGTTGTGCGCCTTACAAACCGGAAGGGAACAAGATCTGTAAAAAACAGGACGGTGTGGCGACCTTTAGCTGTTCAGGTTCACTATAAGCAGAGGTACACTTTAGTTGAGTGTTTTTGATTCATGACCCCGGGTGATTAGCCCGGGGTTTCTGTTATGGGCTTCATGTTTTTGTGGGTAAAGGCAAGGTACAATGCCCGCTTTGTATCAGCTGACAGGCAGAGATCATCCGCATGACCATCCGAACCCGTTTCGCCCCCAGCCCCACCGGTTTTTTACACGTGGGCGGTGCCCGCACAGCCCTGTTTGCCTGGCTGCAGGCGCGTGCCAACCAGGGCGTCTTCATACTGCGTATAGAAGACACCGATCTCGAACGCTCCACACCGGAATCGGTACAGGCGATCCTCGACGGTATGGAATGGCTCGGTCTGGATGCCGATGAAGGCCCGATCTACCAGACCGACCGTTTTGAGCGTTACGCAGAAGTGGTTCAGCAACTACTGGATGAGGACAAGGCCTACCACTGCTACTGCAGCAAGGACCGACTGGAAACCCTGCGTGATCGTCAGATGAAAGAGGGCATCAAACCCCGTTACGATGGCAAATGCCGGCGTCTGGAGGAAATACCTGCAGATATCAAACCAGTCGTCCGTTTCCGTAACCCGCAGAGCGGCAACGTGATCTTCGATGACCTGGTGCGTGGCACCATCAATATTTCCAATGGCGAACTCGACGACCTGGTCATCGCACGTCCGGATGGCTCACCCACCTATAACTTCACGGTGGTGGTCGACGATATGGATATGCTGATTACCCATGTCATCCGTGGCGACGACCACATCAACAATACACCCCGGCAGATCAATATCTACCGGGCACTGGGCGGTGAGCCACCGCTGTTTGCGCACGTGCCGATGATACTGGGCGACGACGGTGCCAGGCTCTCCAAGCGCCACGGAGCCGTCGGTGTAATGCAATACCGTGACGATGGTTATTTACCGCAGGCATTGCTGAACTACCTGGTGCGGCTTGGCTGGTCACACGGCGACCAGGAGGTATTCAGTATCGAGGAAATGGTCAGATTGTTTGACATCAGCGATGTCAACCGCAAGGCCTCGGCGTTCAGTACCGACAAGCTCGACTGGCTGAACCAGTACTATATGAAAAACCTGCCGGCCCAGGAGGTCGCGAAACACCTTGCCTGGCATTTCGAAGAGCAGGGCATCGATACCGGCAACGGCCCATTAATTGCGGATGTCGTGACAGTGCAGGCGGAACGCGTAAAAACGCTGAAGGAAATGGCGGCGCAGAGCCGGCTGTTTTTTGAAGGCTATGACGAGTTCGACCCGGGCGCTGCGCAGAAACACCTTCGACCGGTTGCCGCTGAACCGCTGCGCCTGATGCAGGAACAGCTGGCTTCGCTTGAAGACTGGTCACCGGAGGCCCTGCACGCGGTCATCGACCGCGTCGCTGCTGAACTCGAGGTCGGTATGGGCAAGGTCGCACAGCCGTTGAGGGTGGCTTTGACCGGCGCCGGTATTTCGCCATCGATCGACAAGACCCTGTGGCTGATGGGCAAGCAACGCAGCCTCGAGGGTATTGCAAAAGCGCTGGCGTTTATCGAGGCGCGTGTCGAGGCAAATGCTTAGGGGGTCAGGCTATGTCCAAGGTCGAGCGTCTTTACCACCTGCATAATATCCTCAGCCAGCGGCGCACACCGATCTCCCGGCAGGACCTGATGGAGCGCCTGGAGTGCTCACAGGCCACGCTTTACCGCCTGCTGGCAGAACTGCGGGATTATCTGGGCGCGCCACTTGAGCAGGATTCCGAAAACCGTGGCTTCTACTACGACCGCAGCTACGACCAGCCCTTTGAATTACCCGGTATCTGGATCAGCCCGGCCGAGTTACAGGCGCTGTTGACCGCACGCCAGGTGCTGGGCAATGTACAGCCGGGCCTGCTCGAAGGTGAGCTCGAATCCCTGCAGGGCCGTATTTCCTCGCTGCTGCAGCAAAAGGGTGTCGATGCAAAGGAAAGCCAGTCGCGTATCCATATCCAGTCGGTGGCCGGCCGGGCCGTGCCGGAGCATCTGTTCCAGGATGTGATGGGCGCCCTGATCGGTCGTCATCAATTGCATATCTCCTACCATGGCAGACGCAAGGACGATATCAGCGAACGGGATATTTCCCCTCAGCGCCTGACCCAATACCGCAACTCATGGTATCTCGATGCCTGGTGTCACAAGGCGGAAGGCTTACGCAGCTTCGCGCTGGAGCGTATCAGTGATCAGAAACTGCTGGATGCAAAGGCCAAAGAAATACCCGCCGAGGAGCTTGGCGGGCATTTTGACAGTGCTTACGGTATCTTTTCCGGGCCCGCTGAACATATCGCGAAGCTGAAATTTACAGCGGAAATGTCGCGCTGGATCGCGGAAGAGCAATGGCATCCGGACCAGAAAGGCAGTTATGACGAGGCCGGCTCATGGACACTCGAACTGCCGTTCAGCAGCTCTCGCGAACTGGTCATGGATATCCTGAGGTACGGTCCCGAGGTGGAAGTTGTAGCACCGGAATTCCTGCGTGACGCGGTTGCTGAATCCGCTCGCAAGGCTGCGGCGATTTACGGCTGAGTGTGCGCCCGGATCGGGTTTTCGCCTGATATGACAACTTATTTCGAGCCCTTCTCATGAATTGAGAACTACCCGTGTTCTCCTGTATGGCAACGAACAGGAGAACATTATGCAAGGTTTGCTTTTTCAGCAGGTAGAAATCACCCAGGTTCAATCACAGGCAAGTCGGGTTTTGCCGGGACACGGCACCGGAAAGCCGGTCGAGGCCATCAATGATGATGTTTACCACGATGAAACTTCCCCGCTGTGGCAGGTTCTTTCGGTGCTGGGGAACGTGTTCGGGGGCTTATTGCTGCTGTCTGCCCTGTTTGTCCTGCCGCATGTCCTCGCGGGAATCCTTGGTTAAAACCACCGTGGCTATCCGCGGCCGGGCGTACCTCTCCTGCCTGTCCGCGGCTTTTTAATTTCCCTTAACGTGTTTGCCACCGGTCCAGCCACCGCTGGATAAAACCTTTTCACCCATTTCACGTGGCGCCGCTTCGAGGTCGGTGGCCATCGAGTCGTTCCAGCGGTTTAGAAAACCGTACAGGCAAACGGCACCCAGGATCTGCACGATCTGATCCTCCGACCAGTACCGGCGCATCCGTGTAAACAGTTCCGCATCGACCGCGTTGGGAACCGAACCCGCAGCCAGGGCAAAGTCCAGTGCCGCACGTTCCGCCTCGGTGTAAAGCGGGCTGGTGCGGTAGTCCCAGATCGCATCGAGTTTTTCCTGGGGCACATCATGGATCTTGGCAGCGACCAGTGAATGGGCTTCACAGTACTGGCATCCGGCGGCGCGGCTTGAAAAGTGTGCAATCAGACGCATCAGGCCGAGATCGACCGAACCTTCAGGATCCATCACGGCCTTGGTCAGTTCACCGAAACCCTTGACCATTTTTGGCCGCCGCTGCATGGTCAGCAGGCTATTGGGTACAAAACCCAGGATTTTTTCGAAAATGGCGAAATCATCCCGAAGCTCCGGGGTGGTTTCCGGTGGCAAAGGTTTCATGTGCGCCATGCTTTTACCCCGCACGCCTGTTATACAGTTTAAATTCCATGACGTTCGTCTTCGTCATCCGTCTCAACGACCCTGGAAGGGCCGTTGATGATGGCGTCGCGGGTCGCGCGGACGATCAGATCGACACCCTCGCTGGTGATATCGAAGGTGGGTGTAAAACGCAAGGCATTGATGCCGCCGTGGATGACGTTGATACCGTGTTTGCGCATGTACTCCTCGGTGGAGTTTGCGCCGTAATTCTTGAAACGGATGGGGTCCAGTTCGACACTGGCCAGCAGTCCGGTGCCCTGCACCTTGGTGATGACGTCACCCAATTCACCTTGCAGTGCTTTGAGCTTGTCGACCAATTCACGGCCGCGATCGCGGATATTCTGGCGCAATTGCGGTGTTATGCTGGCAAGGACCGCGAGTGCGATATCCATGGCTCTCGGGTTGGTGGTCATGGTATTGCCATACACGCCAGCGCGGTAAAGTGTCGCTGTGGCCGGGTTCAGGGCGAGCACTGAAAGCGGATATTGGCCGCCATTCATCGCCTTTGAATAAGTTTCCATATCCGGTGCTTCGAGGTTTTCGAAACCGGGGTAATCGCAGATCGACAATACGCCCTGTGCACGCAAACCGGCCTGGATTGAATCGACCAGCAGCAGGGCGCCGTGCGCCAGGGTTAACTCCCGCGCGCGGGTGTAAAACTCGGGCGTTATGGCCTGGCCGGGGTTGCCTTCACCCATGACCGGCTCGATGAAAAAGGCTTCGATAAATAGCTGGTGCTTTTCTGCGTACTCAAAAATCTGTTCAAGCTGGCTGATGTTATTGGGTTCAACCGTTAACAGGTTATCGTAATCCCTGAAACTTGCGAGGTTCTTGCAGTAGGTTTTACGTGTTGAATCGGAAAATCGCGCAGGCCGGTCGGTGCGTCCGTGGAAAGAACCTTTCAGGCTGAGGATACGGATCGGTTTGCTGGCGTGCCGCCCACCCGGGTCGGTCATGATCCTGGCATTGACATCAGAAATACGTGCAGCCAGCGTGACCGCTTCTGAGCCGCTGTTCAGACACAGGAAGCGCGCAAAAGGGCAGCTTCCGCGAGTCTGGCCAATCTCCTTGCGTAAGGCATCCACCAGGCGTCTCTGGCTGAATGACGGTGTCATGACATTGGCCATGATATGCGGTTTGTTCATCGCTTCGAGTACACCCGCCGGTGCGTGGCCCATACCCAGCATGCCGTAACCGCCGCACTCCAGCAGGATGGCGCCGCGCGTGGTCACGATCCACGGGCCTGAGCCGGCCAACGCCACGTAAGGGTTGACTGCATCGACCGGGTAAAAGTTGACAAATCCCTCTTGCACCGCGGCGGCCTGTTCCTTCTCGGAAAGCGCCATCAGTTCCGGCATTTCCTCCAGCAAGGCAAGGAAATCGGTATATGCAGCATCCACGGCCGAACCGAGCCTTTCATCCATTTGTGCGAATTTCTGTACGGTTTCGTCATCCAGCCCGTGGGTTTGAATTGCACCACCGTGGGCGCGCATTGCATTGAGCTTTTCGAGCATTTTCATTGAATGAATTCCTTGATTCGGAGATCGGTAAATCGATCCGTACAAGAATATCACACCGCCCATGAGGGCCGTAACCCCCACCCTGATAAACATTTAGTAGCACTACGAAGAGAAAAAAATAATATCTATATAAAACAATAACATAGGATTTTTAGACGTGACGCTTAAGGGCCCAGTCGACATGCTCACAGACCATTTTTGACGGGAATTGCAAACGGCTTTGAAGTGCCTTGATGACGGCCCCGGATGTCGGCGCATTACCCAGTGCGATGGCGATATTGCGTAACCAGCTTTCATAACCGATTCGGCGTATCGCACTGCCCTCGGTGCGTTGCAAAAATTGCTCCTCGTTCCAGCCGAACAGTTCGATCAGTTGCGGGCTATCCAGACCGTGGCGCGGTGCAAAATCCGCTTCCTGTGTCGGCTGGGCAAAACGGTTCCAGGGGCATACCATCTGGCAATCGTCACATCCGTAAATCCGGTTGCCCATCAGTGGACGGAACTCCTCCGGGATACTGCCACGCAGTTCGATGGTCAGGTAGGAGATACAACGTCTCGCGTCTACCACGTATGGGGCAATAATGGCCTGGGTGGGGCAGATTTCGATACACTTCGTGCAGGCGCCACAATGCTCGACAGCGGGCGAGTCAACGGGCAGGGGCAGGTCGGTGTAAATTTCACCCAGGAAAAACCAGCTGCCAGCGCGTTTGTTGATCAGGTTGGAGTGTTTGCCTATCCAGCCCAGGCCGGCCTTTTCGGCCAGTGCTTTTTCAAGTACCGGGGCCGAATCCACGAATACGCGGTAACCGAAAGGACCGCTGTGCGTTTCGATTTGCAGCGCCAGTTTTTGCAGGCGTTTGCGCATCAGCTTGTGGTAATCGCGGCCCAGCGCATAGCGTGACACGGCACCTTTTGTGGGCTCCTTTAAGAGGGTCTCAATATCCTGGGCAGAACCCGGCAGGTAGTCCATGCGTACGGAAATGACACGCAGGGTGCCGGGCTCCAGTTCCTGCGGGCGGCTGCGCCGGGTGCCGTGGCGTTGCATATAGTGCATATCGCCATGAAATCCCCTCGACAGCCAGTTATTGAGATGGATCTCGTGATCCGCCAACTCGATATCGCTGAAGCCCACCCCCTGGAACCCGAGGGCCTGACCCCACTGTCGTATCTGTTCTGCCAGCTCATGCATGTCAGTTCCAGGCAGACGTGGCTCATCACTATGTTTAGGTTTTTTGGGGAGGTTCACCGATCGATTCGCCGTTATAATGTAGCCATGTCTGATGCCAGTTATAAATTGTATACCGCTGCGCAGGTCCGTGGGATCGATTATGCCGCTATTCACGAATCAGGCATCGCGGGTTACGAATTGATGTGCCGTGCGGGCCGCGCGGTTGTCGACGTTGCGCGTGACAGCTTTGCCGGGGCGGAACGCTGGTTGATCCTGTGTGGGCCCGGTAATAACGGCGGTGACGGTTACGTGGTGGCGAGGCTTGCCGTTAAAGCCGGTATTGATGTCACGGTATGTACACTGGCCGATCCCCGCCAACTCAAGGGCGACGCCGCCCGGGCCTACTCGGACTGGCAGGCGGGTGGAGGTGAGGTTCTGAGCTGGCCACTTCCGGACAATTTTTCCTGTGATCTTGCGCTTGATGCCTTGCTTGGTACAGGTATCGATCGCGCGGTCAGCGGTGAATACCGCGGCGCCATCGCCTGGCTGAATCAGCTGGATTGCCCGAAGCTTGCCATCGATATTCCGTCGGGACTGAATGCCGATACGGGTTGTCCCATGGGTTGTGCCGTCCGTGCCCAGGCCACCGTGACGTTTGTCGGGCGTAAACGCGGTATGTACACGGCCGATGGGCCAGACTATTGCGGTGCTGTCTATTTTGACGACCTGGCGATTCCCGCCGGGGCCGCGTCCGAGTTTACCGATCGGGCAGGCACCCTTATGACACTGGAGAATCTTTCCGAAACATTAAGGCGGCGACCTCGAAATTCACACAAGGGAAACTTCGGACACGTACTCGTCGTGGGTGGTATCCAGGGCATGGGCGGCGCGATCCGCCTGTGTGGTGAGGCTGCACTACGCAGTGGTGCGGGCAGGGTGACGCTGGCAACTGAGTCGGCACACGCCGGCCTGGTTAACCTCGGCAGACCGGAGTTGATGGTCAAAGCCATTGACGGCAAGGCGGAGTTGCTGCCCCTGCTCGAAAAGGATTATGTCGTGGCGGTCGGGCCGGGCCTGGGTGACGACGGACTGGTCGGTATCGATTTTGAAGACCTGCCTGGAGTCGCAGGCGCCGTTGGTGGTTGACGCAGATGGCCTGAATGTACTGGCGCAACAAGCGCAGCGGGGCTTTGGCGGTCGTGACCACTGGATTCTCACACCTCACCCCGCCGAGGCGGCACGTTTGCTGGCGTGTAGTGTTTCTGAAATCCAGCAGAATCGTGTCCTGTCGGCAAAGGCCATTGCCAGAAACTTTGGCGCCTGCGTGGTTTTGAAAGGTTGCGGCACAATTGTGGCCGACGCTTCCGGTGAATACGCGATCTGTCCCGGCGGTAACCCCGGTATGGCCACCGCCGGAAGTGGTGATGTGCTGACAGGTATTATCAGCGCCCTGCTGGGGCAGGGTTTATCGTGTTTTGACGCTGCCCGGATCGGTGTGCTCGCACATGCGCAAGCCGGTGACCTCGCGGCGGCCAGGTTGGGCGAGATGGCCCTGGTTGCCGGTGATATCACCGAATCCCTCGCCGGGGTTTGGAGGTCGGCGGGTCTATGAACGACCAGGGTTTGGGTGCAACCGTGGGTAAAGTGGTATTTGCCGATGAACGCGCCCTGGTTCTTTTCGCGAATAAATTTGCATGCGATCTGCCCCGGCCACTGGTCATCTGGCTGGAAGGTGACCTCGGTACCGGCAAGACAACATTCGCCAGGTCCCTGATCCATGCCCTGGGTTACAAGGGGCGTGTTAAGAGCCCGACCTATGGCCTGCTGGAGCACTACCAACTCGATGGTCTGCAGGTTCTGCACATGGATCTTTACCGTATAGGTGACCCGGGTGAGTTGGAGTTTCTGGGTATTGACGATTTGCTGGATGAGCGGACTATCCTCCTGGTTGAATGGCCAGACCGGGGCGGGTACTGGCTACCGGGGCCGGATTTCGTATTCAGGTTTGCCTATGCGGGTGAGGGTCGTGAACTGCACTGGACAGCATGCACGGAGCTGGCTCAAAACTTTGCAAGCACCATGTAATATACCTAATTACCTTCCTTAGCTAGTTTCTATATCCTCCGGTTTTTAATCAGAAACTATTGCTTTTTCGCGAAAAGCAATTCATCATTAGTTTTACGACATGGAGGTGCAAGCTTGAGGTTTGGGAGCCAGTGCGCAAACGTTTATTCATAGCAGGTCTGCTTTTGCTCAGCTCATTGCCGCTATTTGCGGCAGAAGTGAGTGGCTTTCGTGTCTGGGCGGATCCCGTCAAAACACGCGCAGTTCTTGACCTCGACCGGAAAACCGCCTACAAACTTTTTACCCTGCAAAACCCGCACCGGGTGGTTGTCGATCTGGAGGGCTCCTCCATTGATATCCCGGTCGAACTGGATAAGGATCACGCTGGCATCATCACGAGCGTGCGTTACGGCCAGCCGGATAAAAATACCCTGCGGGTTGTTTTTGACCTCAGCGAAAGCGCTGAATTAAAAAGCTTCCTGCTGGATCCAACCGCGCAGTACAGCCACCGGCTGGTAATTGATCTCTATTCCAAATCGAATCGCCAGGCATCGTCGCTGGTCAAACACGTCACGGATATCAGCAAGCCGAACCGGGAAGTGGTCATTGCTATCGATGCCGGTCATGGCGGTGAAGACCCGGGCGCGATCGGAAAGAAGAAGACACGCGAAAAAGATGTAGTCCTGCGTATCGCCAGGGAGCTCAAGAAGTCGATAGACGCCGAGCCGGGTATGCACGCGGTACTGACACGGGACGGTGATTACTATATTCCGTTGCGTGAACGTTATGAGAAAGCACGCAAGGCGCGTGCGGATCTGTTTGTATCCATCCACGCCGATGCTTTTACCAAGAGCAGTGTGCGGGGTAGCTCGGTTTTCGTATTGTCCCCACGTGGCGCCAGCAGTGAATTTGCACGTTTGCTGGCCGATAGTGAAAATGCTTCTGACCTGGTCGGTGGTGTAACACTGAATGACAAGGATGACATGCTGGCCTCGGTTCTACTGGATCTTTCCCAAAGCGCAACGCGTGAAGCCAGTAACAAGGTCGCCGGTGACATATTGAGTGCGATGAAGCGCAACATAACAGTTCACAAGCCGCATGTGGGTAGCGCCAACTTCATGGTGCTCAAATCCCCCGATGTGCCCTCGGTGTTAATCGAGACGGCATTCATAAGCAACCCGGACGAAGAGAAACGCCTGACGGAAAGAGAATTCCAGCAACGCATGGCGAGAACCATCACCAGCGGCGTCAGGGATTATTTTTACTCCAGTCCGCCACCTGGCACCTGGATCGCCGCTAACCGGGATAGTCAGAAATACATCGTCGCACGGGGTGACACCCTCGGCGGTATCGCCAGTCGCTACAGCGTCAGTCTCAGTCGTCTGCGCAGCGCCAATAACATCAACGGCGACGTGATCCACGTCGGCCGCGAACTGGTTATTCCTACCAGCTAGCTGTAAATTCCAGTTACGTAATATACCTTTTGAGGGCTTCGATTCAGACGGTGCGCTCAACAGCCCGGGTGGGCTTTAATTCCCGGTCTTATCCGGCCCTGCGGGCTGCCCTCAGCCAGGATTCCGCCTGATCGGGACCGGTCTGGCGGTACATCCCTGTACCGTCAGCCCTCGATTTTCATCCATGAAAATCGCCCCTGGCGAAATCCCGTCTTCGGCGGATAAACGGGAAGTAAAGCCCATCCGGGCTATTGAGCTCTAAAGCTGAAAGTCGTGCACCCCTGGTACAGACACGGTGGACGGTTGTGGTCTTTGCGAACTTAGAAGCGCCGAGTAGCCGGACGGGTTAGGGGCGATCGGGCGGGATGCCCGATCGAGGCCGCCCAGAACAGGATGTTCTGTAAGGCCGGTCCCGTTGACCCGAACATTGCAAACGCAATGTTCGGGTCTATCCCGGCTGGCTGCGAGGGTAGTCCCGGATCGAAGATCCGGGACCGCTGGCCCGAGAGCACAGACCACAACCGTCCGCCGTGTCATTGCACCTTCACGACTTTATAAGAACTACCTGCTTAGGAAGGGCGACCACGAACTGATGATTTATAGCCGTGCTTGAAATCAAGCTGGATAAAGGCTAAAAGAGTCCGCATGCCAATACGTCAATTGCCAGAGCTTCTGATCAATCAAATAGCCGCCGGTGAAGTGGTCGAGCGGCCATCGTCGGTGGTCAAGGAACTGATCGAAAACAGTCTCGATGCCGGTGCCCGGTCCATCCAGATCGCACTTGAGCAGGGCGGCAAACGCCTGGTTCGTGTCACCGATGACGGCTGCGGTATAGCCGTTGATGAATTACCGCTGGCGCTGGCCCGTCATGCGACCAGCAAGATTAACTCACTGCCGGAACTGGAAGAGGTTGCCACCATGGGCTTCAGGGGTGAGGCCTTACCCAGCATGTCCTCGGTCAGCAGGATGACGATTACGTCCCGGACCGCGGATGCCGAGTTTGCCTGGCAGGTGAAAACGGCAAACGGTGTAGTCGAGGCACCCGCTCCCGCCGCCGGTGCACCCGGCACCCAGGTTGAACTGCGTGACCTTTTTTACAACGTTCCGGCGCGCAGGAAATTCATGCGCACCGACCAGACCGAATTCAACCACGTGGACGAGTTGGTGAAGCGTTTCGCACTCGCGCGTCCCGATGTCGGTTTTCAATTGCAACATAACAATCGCACGGTGCGGCAGTTTCCGCCGGTCAGCACGGATGAGGCCATGCTGGTGCGCCTTGAGGCGGTGATCGGCCCGGAATTTGTCGAACACGCATTAGTGGTAGATGAACAACGTGGCTCGTTTGGTTTGCGTGGCTGGGTGGCCGAGCCGCGTTATAACCGCGCGCAGGCCGACCGGCAGTTCTTTTTCGTAAATGGCAGGGTAATCCGTGACCGCCTGGTGGCGCATGCCATCCGGCAGAGTTTTCGGGACGTGCTGTTCCACGGTCGTCATCCCGCGTTCGTCTTGTTCCTGGAACTACCCTTTGCCGCGGTGGATGTGAATGTCCACCCGCAGAAACACGAGGTGCGTTTCAGGGATTCCCGTGCGGTTCATGATTTTATTTACTCCACCCTCAACCGGAGCCTCGCCAGTGCCGGTGTTGGCGGTGGAGCGCTACGTCCCGGTAGCGATGCGCAAGACCCCGCTTTTGCCGGCCAAGGCGGCACCCAGGCAGTTAACTGGGATTCGCGCCAGGCACCGATGCCGATCAGTGTCGCTGAACAGATACAGAGCTATGCGCAGCTGGTATCTGCCCCACGGGGTGGTACGCCCGGGGCGGTAGGCGCAACGGCTTACCGGGCGGGGCAGGCGGATGACGAGTTTCCGCCGTTGGGTTTTGCGCTGGCACAACTGCATGGCGTTTATATCCTCGCGCAAAACCAGCACGGCCTGGTGCTGGTAGATATGCATGCCGCCCATGAACGCATCACCTATGAACGTCTGAAGGCGAGCCTGGCGGAGAGCGGAATCCGCAGCCAGAACCTGCTGGTGCCGGTAACCGTACACGTCAGTGAACGCGAGGCCGATATGGTCGAGGAGCATACCGCCCGCCTCGAGTCGCTGGGTATCAGTTGTGACCGCTCCGGCCCGCAAACCGTGGTTGTGCGCAAAGTGCCCACCCTGTTGCAGCAGGCCGATATGACGCGCTTACTCCAGGACGTGCTTTCCGAGTTGGTTTCAGACGGCAAGAGCCTGAAAATTGAATCGGAGATGGACGAGGTGCTCTCCTCGATGGCCTGTCACGGTTCGGTGCGGGCCAACCGTCAGCTCAATATTGCGGAGATGAACGCGCTGCTGCGTGACATGGAACGAACCGAACGCGCTGCGCAATGCAATCACGGCAGACCGACCTGGGTACAGCTGGATATGCAGGGTCTTGACCGGCTTTTTCTGCGCGGGCGCTAGTGAAACATTCAGAATTACCGGCAGCCGTTTTCCTGATGGGGCCGACTGCCTCGGGCAAGACCGGTCTGGCAGTTGAGCTGTGCCAGCGGTTCCCGCTGGAGATAATCAGCGTTGATTCGGCGCTGGTCTACCGTGGTATGGATATCGGTACGGCCAAACCCGACGCTGAAACACTCAGGCAGGCGCCACACCGCCTGATCGACATACGCGACCCGGCCGAGAGCTATTCAGCGGCGGATTTCTGCGCGGATGCACTGCACGAAATGGAATCAATCACGGCTGCGGGCAAGGTGCCGTTGCTGGTGGGTGGAACCATGCTTTACTTCCGCGCGCTCGAACACGGCCTTTCCGAGCTGCCGGCCGCTGATCCGGAAGTCCGTCAACAACTGGAGCAACAGGCGGCGGCGATCGGCTGGCCCGCGATGCACGGAATTTTGCTGCAAAAGGATCCGCAGGCCGCAGCACGCATACACCCGAACGATCCGCAACGCATCCAGCGGGCGCTCGAGGTTATTTCAGTCAGTGGTCAGAGCATGAGTGAACTCCATGATAAAACCGAAGACTATCAACTGGGATACCGTCTTCACAAGATCGTCATTTCACCGGAACCACGAAGTGTGCTGCATAAACGGATCGAGCAACGCTTTGATCTGATGATTGCCGCCGGCTTCATCGAAGAGATGAAAGGGCTGTTCGCGCGGCCCGATCTCGACGCCAGCCTGCCCGCCATGCGCGCCGTAGGTTATCGCCAGGCATGGCAGTGGCTGGAGGGTCAAACCACGTTTGAGGAGATGCGTGAAAAGGCGATCGCGGCGACCCGGCAATTGGCCAAAAGACAGCTCACCTGGTTAAGGCGGGAAAGTGCATCTATATGGTATGATTTGCAGGCAGATGGGGTAAAGCAGGAAGTCATCGAAGCTCTGGGGGGGTTCCTTGAAGCTTAGAGCTTCAGCACCCATGTAATCTGTTCCGTAACCACTCGGACACAAATAAAAATACAGGAGGAACAGTTATGCCCAAGGGTCAATCATTACAAGAACCATTCCTTAACGCATTGAGGCGTGAACGTGTGCCGGTAGCGATCTACCTCGTCAACGGAATCAAGTTGCAGGGGCAGGTCGAATCATTCGACCAGTTCGTGGTATTGCTGAAAAACTCGGTTAGTCAAATGATCTACAAACATGCCATCTCGACCGTCGTCCCGGCCCGGAACGTTACTGTCTTTGATGAGGAGGATGAGGGCCAGTAAGGGCCTCCAGATTTGTTTGAGAGGGCAGAGCGGGGTAACCGCGCGGTTTTATTACATCCGCTTTTTGCGGATACGGGGCCAGAACAACTCGACGAGTTTCAGGAACTGTGCCGCTCCGCCGGTGTGGAAATCACCGCCATATTAACAGCGCCGCGCGCCCGTCCGGATGCGCGGTTTTTTGTTGGCAGTGGAAAGATCGATGAAGTGGCGGAGCAGGTTGAAGCAACCGGTGCGGATCTGTTGCTGGTCAGCCGCCCGTTATCCGCTATCCAGGAACGCAATATTGAAAAGCGCTGCAAGTGCCGCGTACTCGACCGCACCACGCTGATACTGGACATTTTTGCACAACGTGCACGTTCCCATGAAGGCAAGCTCCAGGTCGAACTGGCGCAGCTGCGACACATATCAACCCGCCTGGTCAGGGGCTGGACCCACCTTGAGCGTCAGAAAGGTGGTATCGGCCTGAGGGGGCCGGGTGAGACCCAGCTTGAGACGGACCGCCGCCTTATCGCGCAACGTATCAAGTACCTGAAAGCACGGCTCGACAGGGTCCGTCAGCAGCGCGCACAAAGCCGCCGCAAACGTGAAAGGGCGCATGTGTTCACCGTTGCACTGGTTGGCTATACCAATGCGGGAAAATCGACACTGTTCAATACCCTGACAGACTCGCACGTGGGTACACAGAATATGCAGTTTGCAACGCTGGACCCAACGGTCAGCCAGTTGCCGAATATTCCGACCGGTAACGTGCTGCTGGTTGATACCGTGGGCTTTGTCAGCGATTTGCCCCACGAACTGGTGGCGGCCTTTCACGCCACGTTGCAAGAGACACGCGAGGCGGACCTGCTATTGCACGTGATCGACGCTTCCGACCCATTTCACCAGCAACGTGAGCATGATGTTGAAGACGTACTCGAGAGCGTCCATGCCAGCCATATCCCCATCGTGCGCCTGTTCAACAAGATCGACCTGGTCGAGCGCGAGGCGTCAATACAATGCAATGCTGACGGCCTGGTTGAGCGGATCGATGTTTCCGCGCTGGACGGTACCGGTCTTGAGGACCTGAAAGAAACCATCGCCGTACGTCTTAAGGGCAAACGCATCCGGACCTGGATAAGCCTCGAAGGCCGTCATGCAAAACTGCGCTCGCAATTATTCGACCTGGGTGCTGTCGATGAAGAGAAAGTGGCGGACGATGGCAGTTGGCTACTGCATATCAGCCTGTCACAACAGGACGCGGAGCGGCTTGGCCGTATGCCGGGTGCGGAAGGCCTGTTGGTGCGTGAGAGCATATTGTCGCCATCAACACTTGTGGCGCAGCAGGGCGCGCCCTAAAATACAGGCATTGAATATCAGTCAACGGATTTGAAACCCGCCTTATCGATACCTGTTTATAGTAGAAAGAAGACGCGAGAGCGCGTCAGGCACTGGAGAAATTAATGCCCTGGAAAGAACCTGGAAAGGGAGATAAAGATCCCTGGAAATCAGGTGGTGATCAGCCACCCGACCTTGAGGAAATATTTGGAAACCTGAGCAAGCGCCTGCAGTCCCTGTTCGGGGGTGGTGGCAAGGGCTCTGGCTCCGAAGGTCGCGGGGGAAGTGGAAACAGCGGTATCGGTGGTGCATTGTCGCTCGCCGTGTTACTCGTTATCTTCTGGGTCGGCTGGGATTCGGTCCACGTGATCGATCAGGCCGAAAACGGCGTGGTGCTGCGTTTCGGCAAGTATTCACGCACCCTGCAGCCGGGTTTCAACCTGACGTTGCCGCGGCCGTTTGAAACATTGACAAAGGTCAACATCAATAATGTCAGGGTGACCGAAGACCGCGGTCACATGTTGACCGGGGACGAGAACCTGGTGGAGTTTGTCTACAAGGTTCAATACCGGATCAATAACGCCCAGCACTTCATGTTCAAGGTCCGTGATCCCGAGCACACTTTACGCCAGGCGGCGGAGAGCGCACTGAGGGAGTCGGTCGGTACCAACGCACTGGATGCGATCCTCGAAGGTAACGCGAGGACCAAGGTCCGTATCGAAACACAGCGCGTCTTGCAGGAAACCCTGGATTCCTACCAGGCGGGTTTGCAGGTCACAGAATTTAACCTGGTCGATGTGAATGTTCCGGTACAGGTCAGGGAAGCCTACTCCGATGTTATCCGGGCACGTGAGGACCGCGAGCGGTTTACCGAGGAAGCCCGCGTACACGCCAACAGTGTTATCCCTGAAGCCCGTGGTACCGCTGCGCGTATCGAACAGGAAGCCGCCGGCTACATGGCCTCCACTGTCGCGCTCGCTGAAGGTGAAGCCAGTCGTTTTACACAGGTTCTGACCCAGTACAGGCTGGCACCGGAAATCACCCGGAAACGGCTTTACCTGGAAACGATGGAGCAGGTTTTTTCAAGAAACAGGAAAGTGTTCCTGGATGTGGATTCAAGCGGCAATATCCTTTATCTGCCGCTTGACCAGCCGGTCAACGGCGTCAACCCCTCGAGTATTGTTCCGCCTCTGCAGGGGACCAGCGCGATCGGTGTAGACAGCCCGGAAGACAGCGGCAATGCCCGCAGTAAAGCCAGGGATGGAAGAAAATGAACAGACCAATCATGTTAATCGTGTTGTTAGTACTGGGTGGTTTGGGCCTCGCCGGTATTTTCACCGTCAATGAAACCGAATATGCAATCCGCTTTCAACTGGGTCGTATCGTCAAGGTGGATTACCAGCCTGGCTTGAATTTCAAATGGCCGTTCGTGAATAACGTCCGCAAATTTGATAAGCGAATCCTGACGCTGGATACCGATCCAGAACTTATGCTGACCTCGGAACAGAAATACGTCAATGTAGATACGTTTGTGAAATGGCGGATCATCGATGTTGCACGCTTCTATACTTCCACGCAGGGTAATGAAGCGATCGCGCTGAATCGCTTGCACGGTATTGTCAGTGACCGTATCCGTAACCAGATCGCAAGCCGCACGCTGGCGGAAGTTGTTTCAGAACAGCGGGTTACCACCATGAAAGCGATTGCAGAAGCCGCCAACCGGGCCGCTGAAGAGTTTGGCATCGAGGTGATTGACGTCCGTATCAAGAGCATCGAACTACCGGATGATGTACGCGAATCCGTATTCCGCCGCATGGCTGCGGACCGGCAGAAGGCCGCGAACCTTTACCGCTTCGAGGGCCGGGAAGCAGCGGAGAGAATCCGTTCCGATGCCGACAGGCAGGTGATAGTTCTGCTTGCTGAAGCCGAACGTGAAGGACAGAAAGTACGGGGTGAAGGTGATGCGATTGCGACCCATACCTATGCCGAGGCTTACGGGCAGGACGAGGAGTTTTACCAGTTTTACCGTAGCCTGCAGGCCTACCGCACGGCATTTGGCAGCAGCAGGGACACGATCGTGATCGATCCGGGCTCCGAGTTTTTCGATTACTTCGGGCAGGACGGACGCAAAAAGTAGCGCTGCCGTCAGTGCGCACATCAATGTCGCGGATGCAGCATGGCGAGTGACCTTCTGACCGCACTGGCGCTGGTGCTGATCATCGAAGGCCTGCTACCGGGTATTGCGCCGTCGACCTGGATAAAAGTCATGCGCGATGCCGCCAGGATGGGACCGCATGGTATCCGAATTGCCGGTGTCATCAGCATGTTATCGGGTGCGCTTTTATTATTTATTCTTACATGAATCCAATTAGCCAAGATTATCATTGAAATGACAAAAAGCATTGTTGTATTGGGCACCCAGTGGGGTGATGAGGGCAAGGGCAAGATCGTTGACCTGCTGAGCCGGGATGTCGATGCCGTGGTGCGCTTCCAGGGGGGGCATAACGCGGGCCACACGCTGGTGATCGACGGCCACAAGACGGTTTTACACCTGATTCCGTCGGGTATTCTCAACGAGGGTGCAAAATGCCTGATCGGCAACGGTGTGGTGGTGTCCCTGGAGGCCCTCAAGACCGAAACGGAGACGCTGGAAGAGCGGGGTGTTGATGTCCGTTCCCGCCTCGGAATATCGCCCGCCTGCCCGGTCATCATGCCGTATCATGAATTGCTCGATAAGGCGCGTGAGAAGGCCAAAGGCGTCAATGCCATTGGCACCACGGGACGCGGAATCGGCCCGGCCTACGAAGACAAGGTATCACGCCGGGGTATCCGGGTTTCAGACCTGTACAACCCCGGTCTGCTCGCTGCAAAACTCGAAGAGGCAATGGATTACCACAACTTCGTGTTGGAAAAGTATTTCGGTATGCAGCGCATGGCCTATGACCGGGTGCTGGATGACGCGCTGCAACTCGGCGCCTGTTTTTCAGAACTCGTCATGGATGTCAGCGGGGAATTGCACCGCTTAAGGACAGAGGGTAAGCGCATATTGTATGAAGGCGCGCAAGGCAGCCTGCTGGATATCGACCATGGCACCTATCCTTTCGTTACCTCGTCGAACACCACCATAGGTGCAGTTTGCACGGGTGCAGGGGTTGGCCCGAGCGCAATCGATTACGTTCTGGGTATCACCAAGGCTTACACGACCCGTGTCGGTTCAGGGCCCTTTCCAACGGAACTCTTCGATGATGTCGGCGCCGGCATCGCCAAGCGTGGAGTCGAATTCGGTGCGACCACCGGGCGGCCCCGCCGCTGTGGCTGGCTGGATGCCGTGGCGCTGACGCAGGGCCGCGCACACCAATGGCGTCAGCGGTTTCTGTGTGACCAAGCTGGACGTGCTCGATGGCATGGATACCATCAAGGTCGGTATCGCCTACCGTCTCAATGGAGAGTTACTTGATGTGCCACCGCTAAACTCCGAGGCATGGAATGACCTCGAAGTTGAATATGAATCCTTCCCTGGCTGGAAGGAAAGCACACGCGGTATCACCCGGTTCGATGACTTGCCGGAAAACGCCAAGACCTATATCGGCGCGATGGAGGCACTTTGCGGAGCGCCCGTACACATGGTTTCCACCGGGCCGGATCGGAAAGAGAGCATTATTTTGCAGCACCCGATGGGGTAGCTTTAACCACATTCGGAACCCTGGAAAAACGTGGCATCTTTTTGAGCGTAAATGACTGGGTACAAAAAACCCGCCGAAAGGCGGGTTTTTTAGTTTTGAAAATGGTGCCCAGGAGAGGACTTGAACCTCCACTACCTTGCGATAACCAGCACCTGAAGCTGGCGCGTCTACCAATTCCGCCACCTGGGCAGTGGGCTGTGGAAAGGGGATCCACAGCCCGTTGGTTCAGAAGTAAAGGGGGAACTCCCAAACCGCTGCGGACGATACCGATTTCGCCCGGAACTGTCAATAGAATTCAATTCTGCAGCGTGCCTGGCTGTATATTCGCGTTACAATGAGACCTGTAAAAAATCAATGAGAGACGCATAGTGACAAAATACAATCCCGGTGGAAAAAACTGGCATGAAAAAAGGGAGCTGGACGCCACGGCGCCCGAGCGCAACGAGATCATATCCCTGCTGGAAAAACACGGGCAGCCGATGCAGCGCAAGGAGATCGTCGCCGCGCTTGAAGTAGAGTCCGATGACAGCCGGGAAATTCTGCGGCGCCGTCTGCGTGCGATGATCCGCGATGGGCAACTGGTCCGGACCCGCCGCAAGGCCTATGGTCTGCCGGCTCGCATGGACCTGGTAAAGGGCCGTATCAGCGCACACCGTGATGGTTTCGGTTTCCTGATCCCCGATGATGGCGGTTCCGATCTGTATATTTCCTCGCGCGAAATGCGCAAGGTGCTGAACGGTGACCGGGTGCTGGCCGCGGTGACCGGCACCGACCGGCAGGGCCGTCGTGAAGGCATGATCGCGGATGTGATCGAGCGCGCCAATGACAGTATTGTCGGGCGCTACGTGGAAGAAAATGGCATTGCCATCGTCGTTCCGGATGATCCGCGTATCAACCAGGACGTGATGATACCTTTAAGCGACACGCTCGGGGCCCGACCCGGACAGGTGGTGGTGGCCACCATCGTAAAGGAGCCGACCGAGCGCCAGTCACCGGTTGGAAAAATTACCGAGATATTGGGTCAGTCCGGTGCACCGGGTATGGCCACCGAGATCGCCATCCGCAGCCATGGCCTGCCGTTCGAATGGCCCGCGGGTGTCGAGGCAGCTGCAGAGGCTTTCGGCGAATCGGTTCCGGAGGACATGAAAGCTGGCCGTAAGGATCTGCGTGACCTGCCTTTGGTCACCATTGACGGCGCGGATGCGCGTGATTTCGATGATGCCGTATTCGCCAGGCGGCAGTCCAATGGCTGGCGTCTGATCGTGGCCATCGCCGAGGTATCAGCGTATGTTCAACCCGGCAGCGCGCTGGATAATGAGGCGGTCAAACGTTCGACCTCGGTGTATTTCCCGAGCCGGGTCATCCCCATGCTGCCCGAGGCCCTGTCGAATGGCCTCTGTTCGCTTAAACCATCGGTGGACCGGCTATGCCTCGCCTGCGAGATGACCGTTGCCGATGATGGCAGCGTTCAGCGTTCCAGGTTTGTTGCAGCCGTGATGAACTCATCCGCACGTTTAACCTATCAACAGGTGGCGGATTATTATGAAAGCGGTGAGCTGAAGCATCACGACGACCTGTCCGATGTAAAGAGCAGTCTCGATGATCTGTATGCGCTTTACAAGGCCCTGGCCGCCGCCCGCCTCAAACGCGGGGCGATCGGCTTTGAGAGCACCGAGTACGGTTTCCAGTTTGATCAGCGTGGCGCAGTTGCCGGCCTGGTTGCACAGGAACGAAATGATGCCCACAAGTTAATTGAGGAATGCATGATCCTGGCCAATGTCGAAGCGGCGCGGTTTCTGCTTAAGAACAAGCTGCCGGCTCCCTACCGGGTGCATGCGTCACCACCCGAGACCAAGCTCGAGGCTTTGGGCCAGTTTCTGCGCGGCCAGGGTATTGCTGTTCCATGGCGCGACAATCCCCAACCAAAAGATTTTGAAAAGGTGGTCCTGCAGGTGCAGGGCCGCCCCGATGAACACCTGGTAATGGCAGTCCTGCTGCGTTCACAGGCCCTTGCGGTCTACCAGCCCGGCAATGAAGGGCATTTCGGGCTGGCGCTGGATGCCTATACGCATTTCACATCACCGATCAGGCGCTACCCCGACCTGCTGGTGCATCGCGCCATACACCACCTGCTGCAACGCAAAGGCGCATCCGGCTATCCGTACAGCACCGGTATCATGGCGGAGCTGTGTGCGCGCTGTTCATTCAACTCGCGCCGTGCAGAGGAAGCCGAACGGGATGTGGTCGACCGTCTCAAATGCGCCTACCTGGAAAATCACATCGGTGAGGAGTTCGAAGGCCTGGTCAGCGGTGTCACCTCTTTTGGTTTGTTCGTGGAACTGGATTACGGCCGTATCAGCGGTCTGGTGCATGTGACCGGCTTGCCGAATGATTACTACCACTTCGATCCGGTTGCGCACCGAATGAAGGGTGAGCGCCGGGGCCAGGTGTTTCAGCTTGCAGACAGGGTCAAGGTACGGGTTCTTGCAGTCAATATGGAAGACCGGAAAATAGACTTCGAACTGGCAGAGTAAATGAAGGCTTCAGAAGAACAGTTGCTCATCGGTATTCACGCCGTAACCTCGGCGCTGAAAACAGCTGCAGGGGATGTCGAATGGCTGCGCGTACTTGCCGACAGCCGCAACAAGCGACTGCTTGAGATTGAATCACGCGCCCACGGCTCGGGTATCAATGTCATCAGGGTTCAGCTCTCAGAGCTGGACAGATTATCCGGGCATGAGCGGCACCAGGGTGTCATTGCGGGTTTCCGGAGCAGTAACCTCGCTACCGAAGGCAACCTGGAGACCATCCTGGATTCCGTTGAAGGCATACCGTTGATCCTGGTGCTGGATGGCATACAGGACCCGCATAATCTCGGTGCCTGCCTGCGCACCGCCGATGCGGCCGGTGTCAACCTGGTGGTGATTTGCAAAGACCGGTCTGCCGGTATCACACCGGTCGTGCGCCGCGCAGCCAGCGGTGCCGCCGAGACCCTGCCGGTGGTACAGGCCACCAACCTGGCGCGGGTGCTGCGTACCCTGAAAAAGCGGGGGATCTGGCTGGCGGGTACCGGTGATGAGGCTACCGACAGCCTGTATGCAACCGACCTGACGGGGCCGTTGGCGCTGGTCATGGGTAACGAGGGCAGCGGTCTGCGGCGATTGACAGCGGAGCTCTGTGATTACCTGGTCAGAATCCCGATGGCGGGACAGGTGGAGAGCCTCAATGTTTCGGTGGCCACCGGTGTATGTCTGTATGAGATTAACCGGCAACGGCAAACAACCGGCACGAATCACCCGGATTTACCACATGCCAATTAGCAGTCATTGCAGTTTTGAGCTTCCCGCGTGGGTCCGTCCGTTCCTGCTTGACTGGCAATCTCCTCTGACTGCAATTGAGCAGCGTATGCGGCTGGCCATAGCGCTTTCCAGGGAAAGTGTACAGCAAAAAACCGGCGGCCCTTTCGGCGCCGTGGTAGTCAATGAGCAGACCGGTGAGCTGGTATCGGTCGGGATCAACCTCGTAACAACCGCGGGGCTGTCCATAGCCCATGCTGAAATGGTTGCATTGTCGCTGGCCCAATTATCCGTGGGGCAATGGAATCTCTCCCGTACAGGGCCCTTGCAATTGGTGACAAGTTGCGAGCCATGCGCCATGTGTTTTGGCGCCCTGCCGTGGTCTGGTATCAGGAGCCTGGTCTGTGGGGCGCGCAAACAGGATGCGGAGGCAGCAGGTTTTGACGAAGGCGACAAGCCGCGTGAATGGGTCAAATCACTGCAGCGCAGGGGTATCGAAGTGCAGCGCGGTGTCTTGAGGCCCGAAGCCGCTTCGGTGCTGGCCTACTACCGTGACAGCGGCGGCCCGATCTACAATGCAAGCCACGGCCAAGACAGGGGATAGATATGCCCGATACAAATAAATTACGGGTTTCACTGGCGCAGATCTCACCGATTTGGCTGAACCGGGCGGCGACCCTGGACAAGGTGCAGGAGTATATCCGCCAGGCTGCAGGGCAGGGCAGTCAATTGATTGCCTTCGGAGAAGGGCTGGTGCCCGGTTACCCGTTCTGGCCTGAACTGACCAATGGCGCACAGTTTGAATCCAGCGTGCAGAAGGACCTGTTCGCATATTATTCAGAACAGGCGGTTGATATCGATGCGGGTGATTTGCAGATGCTCTGCAAGACGGCGAAACAACATTCGATCGCCGTCTACCTGGGCTGCATCGAAAGGGCGGCTGACCGTGGCGGCCAGAGCCTCTACGCGAGCCTGGTCTATATCACTGCCCACGGCATGGTGGGTTCCGTTCACCGTAAACTTTGCCCGACCTATGACGAACGGCTGGTCTGGTCGGCGGGTGACGGTTTTGGCCTGCGTGTGCATGATTTGCATGGTTTCCGGGTGGGTGGACTCAATTGCTGGGAAAACTGGATGCCGTTACCGAGGGCCGCGATGTACGCACAGGGGGAAAATGTACACGTGGCGGTATGGCCCGGGAACGTCAGGAATACGCAGGATATTACCCGCTTCATCGCGCGTGAATCCCGTTCCTACGTACTTTCAGTATCCAGCCTGATGCATGCCGACTGGCTAAGCGATGATTTTCCACACGCACACAAGGTTAAACTGGCTGCCAAAGGCTGGATGGCGGACGGCGGTACATGCATCGCCGCACCGGATGGGCAATGGCTGCTGGAACCGCAGGCAGAGAAGGAAGGGCTGTTCAGCGCCGAACTGGATATGAAAATGATCCGCAGGGAACGACAGAATTTCGATCCCGCCGGCCACTACTCGCGCCCGGATGTCACCCGTTTGGTGGTGGATCGCACCCGGCAATCGACAGTGACGTTCAAGGATTAAAGCAGGGAGCCGGTGGGTGACAAGTCACCCACCCTTCGGGAAGCATCCGATTTCAGAACCCAGTAAGTTGGGTGGGTAAATCGTTACCCACCGAAGGGCCTACAGCCGATTTCGGAACCCAGTTGCTGCAGGAAATCCTTCATGTATTGCGTCCGCTTGATAGCTTCGGCTTTACCAGCTTCGGTTTTCATGGTATCCGCCAGACCCAGCAACTTTAAATAAAAATGGTCCAGTGTGTAACTGCGGTCGTCGAGATCACGTTTGTCTGCGAACGGGTCCGATGGCTCATACAGGGGTGTACCCATGCTGCCGCCGGTCAAAAAACAACGCGCAATACCGATGGCCCCAACTGCCTCGAGACGGTCGGCGTCCTGCACGACTCGGGCTTCGAGGGTTTCGGCGGGGATATTGGCCGAGAAACTATGTGCTTCGATGGCATGGTGAATCGGTGCAAGCAAGTCGGCCGGGTAATTGATCGACTCCAGAAAGCGAACGGCCTCCCGGGCGGCCATTGCTGAGGCCTGTTTGCGGTCAGGCGAATCCTTGGCCACCGAGACGCAGTCGTGCAGCCATGCCGCAGGAACGCTGATGGCCGTGTTGCCATTCTCAGCTTCTGTCAGTATGAGTGTATTTTGCACCACCCGTTTGACATGGCTGATATCGTGCGCGGGGTCGGTAGCCATGACATCCGCGAGGTAATCCAGGCAAAGGCCCTGTAATTGTTCCAGGTTCATGTCAGTGCTGTCTGTCTATTTCTTGTCAACATTCTTGTATCGTGTTGATTTCTTGCGTGGTCCAGTCTTTTTATAAGCCGAACGGCGGTCCGACTCACGCAGGTTTTTTTCCGGCTTGAGGGCGAGCTGTACCGGTGTCGGGCCAAGCCCCACATCTTCTCTCAAGGTCTGGTGGTCGATACTCGAAAGCTCGGACCACTCACCCATACGCAGACGCTTTGGCAGGAACACGGCACCGTAACGGACGCGTTTCAGACGGCTGACCATGACGTCCTGAGACGCCCACAACCGCCTCACTTCGCGGTTGCGCCCTTCGAGCAGGGTGACGTGGTACCAGCGGTTGCTTTCATCGCCACCGGCCGCCTGTATGTCGCTGAACTGGGCGAGGCCATCTTCCAGCATCACGCCCTTTTTAAGATTGGCAAGTTTCTCGGCGTCAACCTCACCAAAAATACGGCAGGCATACTCGCGATCGACCTGGTTTGACGGGTGCATCATGGCGTTGGCCAACTCACCATCCGTGGTCATCAGCAACAGGCCGCTGGTATTGATGTCGAGCCTGCCGACGGCGATCCACCGGGCCCCCTGGATCTTTGGCAAACGGTCAAAAACCGTGGGCCGTCCCTGCGGGTCGGAGCGGGTCGTCACTTCACCGGTAGGTTTGTTGTATACCAGGCTGCGTTGCGCACCGGCCAGGTCAACCACTTTCCACTGCTTGCCTTCAAAACTGACCTGGTCACCCGCACTGGCGGTCTGGCCAAGCGTTGCGGGCTGATTATTGATCAGAACGTCGCCGTTCTTGATCCGTTTTTCTATCGTTCTCCTGGATCCCAGGCCGGCGGTGGCCATGATCTTCTGCAGGCGTTCGGGCTTCTGTTCTCCCGGGTGGCTGGAGACTTGCTCCGGTTTTTCCGGTGGGAAATCTTTCCCGCTTTGCCGGTATTTACGCTGCTTCATTGTTGCAATTCGTCCTGATCGGTTTCAGGTGATTCAACCCGTTCATCGTCTGGGTCGTCTGTTGGGTTCGTGTCCTGCGCAACGCCGGCATCGGTGCTGCCGTCCCGTACGGCAGCGTGTGCGGGCACCTCGAGTTGCAATTCGGGCTCGAGGTTTTCCATGTCTCGGATCTCGGCCAGGGTTGGCAGGTCGTCCAGGTTTTGCAGGCCAAAAGAGTCCAGGAACGTTTGCGTGGTGCCAAACAATGCCGGCTTACCCGGCACATCGCGGTGGCCAACAACACGGATCCACTCCCGTTCCTGCAGGGTGCGGATAATGTTGGTGCTCACCGATACACCACGTACGGATTCAATTTCCCCGCGCGTAATCGGTTGCCGGTAAGCAATCAGGGCTATGGTCTCGAGCAGGGCACGTGAGTAACGCGGTGGCCGTTCCTTCCAGAGACGGGAAACCCACTCGTTGAGTTCCTGTTTGACCTGCAGGCGAAAACCACTGGCGACTTTCTTTAACTCCACGCCGCGTTTGGCGCAGTCATTTCCGAGCTGCTCCAGGGCACGGCTGATTTCACCCGTGGGCGGGCGCTCCTCATCGGTGAACAGCTCAGCCAGCTGGGCCGGCGACAGGGGTTGGCCCGCTGCCAGCAGGGCCGCTTCCAGTATGTGTTTTAACTGTTCGCCCTTGATTATGGAGTTGATTGTCATATCGTCTTGTTCAGTCATAGTTGTCGGCTACTGGATTCAACGGCATCCGGCCATGGGTGGTTTGTAATACGGGTCGGTCATTCGGGTGCTTTTACATAGATTAGCCCGAAGGGTTCATTTTGAACCAGGTCCACCAGTTGTTCACGGGTTAATTCCATCAGGGCCAGGAAACTGACGACGACTCCCATACGGCCTTCCTCCGGATCGAACAGGCGATGGAACTCCACGTAGGGATTGTCACGCAGCGTATTGAGAATGCGCGACATCCGTTCGCGCACCGACAACGGCTCTGATGTTATCTGGTGACGGCTGAACAATTCAGCCCGTCCCATGACGTCCTTGAGGGCCGCGAGGATTTCACGCAGCTCTACCGTTGGCGGTACACGAACAACCGTCCTGTCTTCAACAAAAGCTTCCGCAAGCGCGAAATCACGGCCCTCCCGGGGTAGCTCATCCAGGTCCTCGGCGGCCTGTTTGAAGCGCTCGTACTCCTGTAGACGCCTGACGAGTTCCGCCCTCGGGTCGCTCTCCTCCCCATCATCGAGGGCCGGCCGGGGCAGCAGCATCCTCGATTTGATCTCTGCCAGTATCGCCGCCATGACAAGGTACTCGGCAGCCAGTTCAAACTGCATGTCCTGCAGCATCCCGATGTATTCGATATATTGCCGGGTTATCTCGGTGATCGGTATATCCAGGATATCCAGGTTCTGCCGTCGTATCAGGTATAACAACAGGTCCAGCGGCCCCTCAAAGGCATCCAGGATTACTTCAAGTGCATCCGGCGGAATGTACAGATCATGGGGAACTTCGGTGACCGGCAGACCCTGGACCAGGGCGAAAGGCATTTCTTTCTGGTCACCTTCCCTGTCTGCAGAAAAGGTGTTTTGGTGTTTATCCGGCTCCATTTCAGAGGAAGTCTATCACGCCGCGTCCACGGCGCAGAATTTCCGGCTGGCCGCTGCTCAGGTCTATCAGGGTTGTAGGCTCAAGCGGGCAGTAGCCGGCGTCCACAAACAGGTCGATCTGGCCGTATATCTCGTCATACAGGTCTTCTGCATCCAGAATCGTGCCGTCCGGATCCGGCAGTATCAGCGACGAACTCAGGAGTGGTTCATCAAGCACTTCCAGCAGGCCCTGCACCAGCGGATGGTCAGGGATGCGTACGCCAACGGTGCGGACCTTATCCAGTTGTGCGTTGCGCGATACATTCTTGGTGGATGGCAGGATAAAGGTGTAGGGCCCCGGTGTCAGTTGGCGCATGAGACGGTGCTCGGAATTTCCGATCCTGACCAGTTTGCCGGCTTCGGAAAGACTGCGACAGCAGTAGCTGAAGTGATGGTGGCGGTCCAGCCCGCGCAAACGGATTACCCGGTCCCGCGCTTTGCGATTATTCGAACGCCAGCCCAGTGCGTAGCCTGAATCTGTCGGGTAAGCGATCAAACCACCGCGAACCAGCACCCCGACAATATGGTCGAGTTGGCGTGGTTTGGCGCCGAACGGGTTGACTTCGATTCGCTCACTCATAAGCCGCCTATTTTACCTGTCTAAAAGCAATCCGCTCAATGTATTCGCAAATAAGAGACAAAATTTCGATCGTTGCGCTTGAGCAAATGATTCAAACAGGTACACTTCCAACAATTAAATGAGGAGTTGCCATGTGGTATGTCATCCACGCTTCAGATCGGGAAGATAGCCTTGAGGGCCGCAAGGCTGCCCGGCCCGCCCATCTCGAGCGGCTTAAGCAGCTGACAGGGCAGGGACGGTTGCTGGTCGCGGGCCCTATGCCCAATATCGATTCACCTGATCCCGGTCCGGCCGGGTTCAGTGGTTCGACGGTTATTGCAGAATTCGACTCGCTTGAAGACGCGCGTCAATGGGCCGCCAGTGATCCCTACGTGGAAGCCGGTGTCTATGAATACGTGGATGTCAGGCCGTTTATCAAGGCGCTGCCATGAGGAACTGGAATTGAACGCGAGACGTGTTGACCGGATCCGCCTGTTGCTGGAGCGGGCCTTTGAGCCGGAATCCCTCGAAATTGAGGACGACAGTCACAAACATGCGGGTCATGAAGGTGCAAAAGGCGGTCTCGGCCATTTTCACGTTTCGATCATCAGTTCACATTTCAACGGTATGAAAATGCTGGCCCGTCACAGGGCAGTGTACGCCGCCCTGGACGATATGATGAAAACCGATATTCATGCCCTGGCCATCGAAGCCATAGCCAGCGATGAACTGTAAGTTCGCTTATGGCAACTCCACGGGAGGTGATGGCTGCCAGTTTTCAGCCCGGTGCTCGGCTACGACCGTCGTACCGATACCGCCGCGCACGTTGAAAACCGCGCTCAGACGCATGAAACGGGGTGCGCATGCTTTGACCAGGTCGTCGAGGATTTCATTGGTGACCGCTTCATGAAATGCGCCTTCATTCCTGAAGCTCCAGACATACAGTTTGAGAGATTTGAGTTCAACACATTGCCGGTGGGGAATATACTCCAGCGTCAACGTGGCGAAATCGGGTTGGCCGGTTTTCGGACACAAACAGGTAAACTCCGGAATATCGATTCGAATGGTATAATCTCGTGCTGGCTGGGGGTTAGGAAACAGTTCCAGTTCCCGACTGGGCTGGGTCGTCATACAACTCTCCGGAAAAAACTATAATTGGATGGGCACTTTACTCATCTCTGACCACAGATTCAATCTATGCGACTGACTGCAATCAAGCTTGCTGGCTTCAAATCCTTCGTCGATGCGACTACTTTTACCGCGCCGACCAACCTGACCGGTATTGTCGGGCCCAACGGCTGTGGCAAGTCCAATATCATCGACGCGGTCCGCTGGGTCATGGGTGAGGGCTCCGCGAAAGTGTTACGTGGTGAGTCCATGGCGGATGTGATTTTTTCCGGTTCAAGCGGGCGCAAACCGGTGGGTATCGCCAGTGTCGAGTTGATATTCGATAACTCGAATGGCCGGATCGCCGGTGAGTTTGCGGCCTTTAACGAAATTTCCGTCAAACGCCTGATCGGCCGGGACGGTATCTCCCAATACGCACTGAATGGCACCCGTTGCCGGCGCAAAGACGTGCGTGACCTGTTTCTCGGCACCGGTATCGGCTCAAAAAGTTACTCGATAATCGAACAGGGCATGATCTCCCAGGTGGTGGATGCCGGCCCCGAGGAAGTTCGTTCACACCTCGAGGAGGCGGCAGGCATTTCCCGTTACAAGGAGCGCCGCAGGGAGACCGAGCGACGGATCAGGCATACCCGTGAAAACCTCGATCGTCTGACCGATTTGCGCGACGAAATCGCCAATCACCTGGGCCGTCTGAAAAGGCAGGCCAATGCGGCAGAACGTTATAAGAAACTCAAGGTTGAGCAACGGGAGCTCGAATCAAACCTGCTGGCCCTGCAATGGCGATCCCTGCAAAACGATGCCGATATGGGACGTTCGGGGTTGGCTGTGCAGGAAACCGCGATGCAGGAGCAGCTCGCAGAACAGCGCGCCGCCGAGGCCCGCATGGAATCCATCCACCAAGAGCAGGCGCTTGCTAGTGAAGCCTTTAACACGGTGCAGGGTGAACTGTATTCCATAAGCAGTGATATAGCACGCCTGGAGCAGTCCATTGCGCACGACCGCGAGTTACAAAACCGGCAGAAGAAGGAATACGAAGATACTTCCAGCGCATTGCAGGACATGGAAAAGCACATGGTGCTCGACCGGGCCCAGGTGGAAGACCTGACTGCGAAGCTGGCAGGGCTTGAACCTGCGCTGGCAAAGGCGCAGCAGGAGGAGGCCACTGCCGATACCGGTATGCAGGCCGCCGAGGCCGAGGTGGCCGGCTGGCAGGAGCGCCTGGAAAAACATCATGTCAGGAATAACGACCTGAACCGTAAGACTGACAACCAGCGTGCGAGCCTTGCGATGCTGGACGGCCGTATGCAGGATGCTTCGGTCCGGCTTCAGAAACTGGCCGGTGAAACCGACGGTATGGATACCGCGGCCCTGGGCCGCGAGCTTGTCGAGCTTGAAAAACAGGCCGAAACGGTGGCGGCACAATTGGCCCAACAACAGCAACAGCTCGAGGTGAACCGTAAAGAACTGGAGACGCGCCGCCAGGATTTACGTGACGCCATAGCGAAACAACATGAGTTAAAAGGTGAGATTAACCGCCGTGAAGGCCGGTTTGAGTCGCTCAAGGCGTTGCAGCAGGCAGCACGAGCGGGGGACAAGGGTATAGCTTGGCTGGAAAGCAACGGTCTCAAGTCCGCCCCGCGCCTGGTCGAACAGCTTGAAGTTGCAAAGGGCTGGGAAGCGGCGGTTGAGACCGTGCTGGGTTTCTGGCTGGATTCCGTCCTGGTGGATGATCCCGGCACCTTATCGGCGCTGTCGGGCCGGCTCGCGAGTGGCAATGGCGGTGAAGTCGAATTGACTCTCCTGGGAAACCGCTCCACCGGTATCAAGGTTGTTCCCGGCAGCCTTGCGGAGAAAGTGACGGCACCCGATGCCATCACCGCGCAGCTTAACCGGGTGCAGGTTGCCGAATCACTCGAGTCGGCCTTCGGGGCCGTCCCGGATTCACAGGATGGATCATCGGCTGTAACGGCCGAAGGCCAGTGGGTCGGGCAGGGATGGGTCCGGGTTTCGGGCAGCCAGTCCGGACAGGCTGGTATGCTGGCGCGAAAACGGGAAATCAAATCCCTGCAGGCGGAGCTGGCTGATCTGCACCGGCAGTGGTCTGTACTGAATGACTCCAACCAGGCTGAACGTGATGCCTTGCCGGGCACGGAAAAAGCTGTCACGGAGCTGCAACAGAAGGTCAATAGCCTGCACAGGGAGGGATCGGACCTGGGTAGCCGATTACATGCCGGGCGTGCCCGGATCGAAGACCTGGGTGGGCGCCAGAAGCAGATCGCTGATGAATCCGCCATGCTGCAAAACCGGCAGGCTGCTGACCAGGCAGAGATAAAAACATTACGTGTCAGCCTGGCCGCCGTGCTGGATGAAATGGCCGACACGGAAAAGGAACGTGCGGCACTGGATCTGCAACGCCGGTCCCTGCTGGAGCGCAGGGATCAGGCCCGTGCTCACGCCCGGGAAACACGCAACCATCGCCACGAACTGGCATTGCAAACGGGGTCTTGCCGGGCGAGCCTGGATTCGTTGCGAAATTCCCTGCAGCGTATGGATACACAGTTCAGCTTGCTGCAACAGCGTTACCTGGAACTGAGTGAACAAATCGCCAAGAATGAAGATCCGCAGGAAAAACACCGCGCCACCATGGACGGGCAGTTGCAAACCCGCGTCGATGTGGAACAGCGCCTGACTGCTGCCAGGGTGAAAATGCAGCAACTCGAAGAGGACTACCGGACACTGGATGCAGCCAGGCAAACCAGTGTCAGGCAGGTCGAGGTAATACGTATTTCGCTGGAAAGGGCGCGTCTGCAACAGCAGGAACTGGAGTTGACCGCACGCTCCCTGCAGAAACAGGTTGAGCAACTGGGTCACCAGGTCACTGAACTGGCGGAAGCCCTGCCGGAGGATGCCGATCCGCAGGCATGGCAAGAAGAACTGGAACGCCTGGGTGAACGGATCACCCGCCTGGAGCCGGTCAACCTGGCCGCTATTTCCGAGTACGAGGAAGAACATAAACGCAAGGATTACATGGATGCGCAGAACGAGGACCTGGTCAGCGCGCTGGACACACTCGAAAATGCTATCAAGCAAATTGACCGCAAGACCCGCACCCGCTTCAAGGACACATTTGAAAGCGTCAACAAGGGGATACAGGAGTTATTTCCGAAGTTATTTGGTGGCGGGCACGCGTATCTCGAGTTGACCGGTGACGATCTGCTGACCACGGGTGTATCCATCATGGCGCGCCCGCCGGGTAAGCGGATCAGCAGTATCCACCTGATGTCCGGTGGGGAGAAAGCATTGACGGCCGTGGCCTTTGTGTTCGCCATCTTCCGGCTGAATCCTGCTCCATTCTGCCTGCTGGATGAGGTCGATGCACCGCTGGATGACGCCAATGTTTCCCGGTTTACTTCGATGGTCAGGGAAATGTCCGAAACCGTGCAGTTTATCGTTGTCACACATAATAAAATCACCATGGAAATGGTGCATCAACTCAGTGGTGTCACGATGCGTGAGCCCGGCGTGTCCCGGTTGGTACAGGTTGATATCGACGAAGCTGCCAAATTCGCAGGAGTTTAGTGTCATGTCAAGCCTATATTGTGGGGTTCAGAGCTACCCAGATGGTCCAGGACAAGACGCAGTTCGCAGGAAATGGCCTGTCCTTTTCAAGGAACACTAGGAAATATTGATATGGATAGTTGGACATTCAGATGGATATTGGTTATTGCCGGGGTTGTGATCGTTGCGGGTATATTCCTGTTCAGTAATCCCGACCGGAAACGCAAACCGCGCGCCTCGCGCAAACGCAGCCATGCACAGCGGGTGCGGCGTGAACCGGCGCTTGATACCCAGCGACATGAGACGGAAGGCGATCAGGACGATTCAGATGCCAGGCAGGCGGAGTTGGCCATTGGTTTGCCTTCCGAAGATGGGATCGAATCGCGCGGGCGTTTTGACAAACGGCTTGAACCAAGACTGGGCGATCGACCCAGTATGCCAGCCGCGCCTCTGCCAGATAAAATCGTCACGCTGTTTTTGCAGGCCCGCGACAATCACTTCATCACCGGGATTGAATTGCTGGACGCCTCGTTGAAGTCTGGCCTGGTGTTTGGCAACCATGACATTTTTCATCGTATCCACGAGGAGGATGTAGAGCCGGTGTTCAGCATGGCCAACCTGACAAAGCCGGGCTCATTTGACAAAAACGCCTGGAACACCATCGAGATCCGCGGGGTGACCATGTTCATGACACTGCCTGGGCCAAGAAACGCACTGGATGCGTGGGATTCGATGCTGGCAACCAGTCGCAGGCTGGCTGAATTGCTACATGCGGATTTACTGGATGATAAACACCATGTATTCACCCGTCAGCGTTCCTTGCAGATCAAGGAGGAATTACGCGAATACGAACGGCAGAAAAATCCGGAATCATGACGCAGATACAAGCACACCAACGTGCTGATGAACTGCGGCGTCTGATCGAACATCACAACTACCGTTATTACGTTCTGGACGATCCCGAGGTACCTGACGCCGAGTATGATCGCCTGATGCGGGAACTCGAAGGAATTGAGTCAAGTTACCCCGAATTGCTTACACCCGACTCACCCACACAACGTGTCAGTGGTACGCCGCAGGAAGCCTTCGAAACTGTAAGGCACCGTGTGCCGATGTTGTCGTTGGGGAATGCGTTTTCCGATGAAGAGGTTGCTGATTTTCAGCGTCGGGTAGAGCAGGGCCTCGAGTGCAGCGATATCGTCTTCGCGGCAGAGCCCAAGCTGGATGGCGTGGCCATTTCATTGACTTACCAGGATGGAATCCTGACCACGGCAGCAACCCGCGGTGATGGTGAGCGCGGTGAAGACGTCACGGCCAATGTCCGTACCATTCGTGCCATCCCCCTTAAGCTCCGTGGCGGGGCGTGGCCGCCTTTGCTTGAAGTGCGGGGCGAGATCTACATGCCACGGGACGGCTTTGATGCGTTTAACCGCAAGGCATTGGAACAAGGTGAAAAACCCCTGGTCAATCCACGCAACGGCGCGGCTGGCAGCCTGCGGCAACTTGATCCTCAACTGACGGCGAAACGCCCGCTGGCATTTTTTGCCTATGGAACGGCAACCCGCGAAAACCTGCCCGATACCCAGTTCGATGCCCTGGTTCGCTTACGGGAATGGGGTTTCCCCGTCAACCCCGAGGTCAGGCGGGTGAAGGGATTGGATGGGTGTCTCGGCTACCACAGGCGAATGGCGGCCCTGCGGCCTGCATTGGGCTATGACATCGATGGCGTGGTCTACAAGGTTGACCGTTTCGATCAACAGGGTTTTCTTGGTTTTGTCAGCAAGGCGCCGCGCTGGGCGCTGGCGCACAAGTTTCCGGCCGAGGAAGAAATTACCCGCCTGCTGGCTATCGATGTCCAGGTGGGCCGAACCGGTGCACTGACACCGGTTGCGCGCCTGGACCCGGTTTTCGTCGGCGGTGTCACGGTAACCAATGCCACGTTGCACAACGAGGACGAAATCCGGCGTAAGGACATCCGCGTGGGTGATTGGGTGGTGGTGCGCAGAGCCGGGGATGTCATTCCCGAAGTGGCCCGCGCCATTCACCAGAGACGCGAAACGGACTTGCCCGAATTTCACATGCCCGAAACCTGCCCGGAGTGCGGCTCAGCCGTCGAACGGACAGAGGGTGAGGCGGTTGCCCGATGCACCGGTGCATTGATTTGCCCGGCCCAGATAAAACACGGGATCCGACATTTCGCCACGCGCAAGGCGATGGATATCGAAGGCTTGGGCGACAAACTGGTGGATCAACTGGTCGAGCTGGGCCTGGTGCATACGGTGGCCGATCTGTATCACCTCAGCCAGGAGAATATCGCTTCGATGGAACGCATGGGTGGTAAATCGGCCGATAATCTGCTCAAGGCGCTCGAGGCCAGTAAAAAGCCAACCCTGGACCGCTTGCTCTACGCGCTCGGTATTCGTGAGGTGGGGGAAGTGACGGCGCACTCATTGGCAGAGCATTTTGGTTCGATACAGGCGCTACAGGACGCCTCCGAAGAGGCCCTCACGGAGGTCAGTGATGTCGGGCCTATCGTGGCCAGCCACGTGGCTGCATTTTTTCAGCAGGATAAAAATCGCCGGGTCATACAGGCCTTACAGGATGCCGGGGTGGACTGGCAGCCGCTAGAAGAAAAAAGCGGGGCGCAGCCGCTTGCCGGTCAGACCTGGGTTCTGACAGGTGCCTTGTCAATGCCCCGGATACAGGCTAAAAACCTGCTTGAGTCGCTGGGTGCAAAGGTCAGCGGCAGTGTATCAGTCAAGACCAGCACACTGCTTGCCGGTGAAGCGGCGGGCTCGAAATTGACGAAAGCCGGTAAGCTGGGTATTAAAATTATCTCGGAATCTGAATTTGTCGAATACCTGTCATCGCAAGGTATCGAGGTTACTTAAGAAGCCTGGCATAATTGGCATGGAGTTTACGGCTTACGGTCGTGTCCCGGTCTTTTTAGTTCGCCATTGCTGAAATTGAACCGAAACAACGGTGTCGGCAGCTTTTCGGTGGTGACGTAAATGGCCTTGCCATCAACGGAATAGCCGATCGCTTCATTTTGAATCGAAGGTGGTCCGACGACTTCCTCCGGTTTTCTCTGCAACACCTCCAACCAGGTTTCTCCCGGTTGGCGTCGAAAACGATAGAGGCTGCGATAGGTGATGATTGCAGCCTCGCTGCCATCGGCGGAAATGTCGAAACCGGTGGGTTGTGAGATAAAATCCGTTTTCCCGCCCCAGTGGAAACGGTCACGTGAAGCTGGTGGCCGTAAATTTGTTATGGCGCCCAGGTATTTCAGTTCCACATCGCCTTCAGCCAGCGCGGTTTCAAGATCAACCGTATACAAACGGGGTGGTTTATCACGTTTGCTGATGAACAGGATCTGCTTGCCAATCGGATCATAGGCCATCGATTCACAATCGCGTGGTCCATCGGGGTAAGTCAGGGTCAATGCGTGTTTCAGAACCTGCTGCCCGGCATAGCGATCGTGTTTTCCGGTCTTGGGTTCCTCGATAAAATACAACTTGATGGTTTTACGCCGTGCCATGTTGTCGCCGATATCACCGACCACCAGCCAGCGCTCGTCAGCAACCGGCACCGAGGTGATGTCTTCCCAGTCCTTGTTTTTGGCAGGAACAATTTCGACATAACCGAGATCGGAGCCGCTTTCGTCAATGGCGTACAGAAGTGCTTCGCCTTCATCGTTGTGTACAAAAAAATCACCCTTGCGCGCATGGCTGGCCTGTATGCCGCTGGCCTCCATGATCTCATCGGACGCCAGCCAGCCTGTACGTTCGATGGTAACCGGCGCCGAAGCTGTTTCGAGAGGCTGATGAATGCCTTGCTGGTCACAGGCGCTGAGCAGGCATGTGGCGATTACAAGAGGACCAAATGTTCTGTTTGAGTGCATGGCCCATTGTAAGGTGCAAACATGCGCCGGTGAAGTTTGAAGTGCCCAAAAAACGGTGGTGCATGAATCAAAGCACAAGGCTTCTGTCATGCGTTTGCTGAAAAATTAGATACCCGTGCTGTTGTACTGATACTATGGGTGCGGAGGTTTTATTTCCGAATGGACTTCCCACAAGTACCAAATACGCACGCCCTGGCCATGTTGTTGATGACCGGCGTCGCGCTGTTCCTGTTTTCCCGTGAGAAAATCCACATGGAATCATCCAGCCTGGCTGTCCTCGTGATGGTCGTGGTTGGTTTCGAATTATTCCCGTTTGAAGGTGCACGCGGCATCATCGAACCGATGTCCTTTTTCTACGGTTTTGGCCATGAAGCCCTCATTGCCGTGTGTGCGCTGATGATTGCAGGTGAGGCGCTGGTGAGGACTGGTGCACTTGAGCCGGTTGCCAGGCGGCTTGCCCGGTTGTGGAAATGGAGCCCAAAAATCGCCTTGCTGCTGACACTGGTGATTGCAGCAATTCTGAGCGCCTTCATGAATAACACCCCCATCGTGGTACTGATGCTGCCGATGCTGATCGGCGCTGCTGTACGCAGCAAGACGCCATCGTCCGGAATCTTGCTTCCGATGGGATTTGCGACCCTGATCGGCGGTATGGGTACGACCATAGGAACATCGACCAATCTGCTGGTGGTCTCAGTGGCTGCCGATATGGGTATGGAACGCTTTGCAATGTTCGATTTTTTGCTTCCGGTAAGCCTCGCGTCCGCTGCCGCGATCATTTACCTGTGGTTGATTGCACCCCTGTTGATCCCAAAACGTACCCCACCCATGGATGATCTTTCGAACAGGGAGTTCGAAGCGCACCTGTTAATACCCAAGGGCAACGTCCTGGTTGGAAAATCATTGATGCAACTTATTCACAAGGCCGGGGGCGATCTTAAGGTCAAGCGGATATTCAGGGATGAGCACCTGTTTATTTCACCATTACCGGATGTTGAGATCAGGGCGGGCGACATGATACAGGTTTCCGCAACCGCGGATATGCTCAAGGAATACCAGGCCCTGCTGGGTGCCCGGCTGACGGCGGGCCCGGATATGACGCTGGAACAGCCGGATGGTCATTTTCAACTCGCCGAAGTCGTTGTGACCGGTGGTTCGCTATTGCGTGGTCTCAGGGTCGCTGATGCCCGCCTTGAAGAACGG
The DNA here is from genome assembly GCA_963704855.1 of uncultured Gammaproteobacteria bacterium. Lineage (GTDB taxonomy): Bacteria > Pseudomonadota > Gammaproteobacteria > Xanthomonadales > SZUA-36 > SZUA-36. The sequence goes on along the minus strand of CAVPHY010000002.1, from coordinate 290,684 downwards.
TATGGGCTCGATCTGCTGGCAGTTCATTGTGGTGGTGATGTCGTAAGCGCGACCACCGCTGAACTGAATCAGCGTCGCTTACAGGCCAGTGATGTGCTGCTGGTACAGGGCAGTTCCGAGAATATCCGCACCCTGAAAGTGGGTGGCGAGTTACTGGTTCTCGACAACACGGCAGATTTACCGCATACCGCCCGGGCACCGCTGGCCTTGCTGATCATGGTAGGTATCGTTGCGCTGGCGGCACTGGGTGTCATGCCGATTGCCATGAGCGCGATGCTGGGCTGCCTGTTTTTAATCGGTACAGGTTGTCTCAGGTGGCAGCAGGCCAACCATGCACTGAGCGCGCAGGTCATCCTGATTATCGTTGCCTCGTTGGCGCTGGGTGCCGCCCTGATGAAAACCGGCGGTGCTGAATATCTTGCCCAGGTTTTTCTGTACCTTACCGCCGGACTGACGCCACCCTGGATACTGTCTTTCCTGATGCTGTTGATGGCCATCATGACCAACATCGTGTCCAACAATGCGGCCGCTGTCATCGGTACACCGATTGCCATCAGTATTGCACAGGAACTCGGTTTGCCACTGGAGCCATTTGTACTGGCAGTCCTGTTCGGTGCAAACCTGAGTTTCGTCACGCCCATGGCTTACAAAACCAACCTGCTGGTCATGAACGCAGGTGGTTATAAATTTAATGATTTCGTCAGGGTCGGAACGCCACTGACCCTGCTTATGTGGGTGGTATTGTCGCTGGTATTGGCTTTCGCCTATCACCTGTAGAACTGGCGGGTGCGCTCCTGCACTCCCGCCACGGTGCGGCCCTAAACCGGCTGGACGCTTACTTGGACTTGTATTTGAACTTCTGTCCACCCACTGAGGCTTCAAACATCAAGCCGCCGTCCGCCATGGTGAACACGGCCACGCCACTATCATAGCTCGCATCGGCTGATGCACCCAGCGTTACGGCTACTGCGGATACCTGTGCACCCATTTCGAAATTCCCGCGGGTGAAGTGATCAAAGGCAGTCTTGTCTTTGAACATGATGTATTGGGCATAAACCTGGCCGCCTAACTGCGCACCGATCGATACCTGTGATAACGAGGTTGTGCCCATGGTGGTATCACCCCTTATAACAAGGCCCTTACCGCCTGCGCCGCCTACGATGAAGCCGCCTTTCCCTACTTTGGGAAACACCGCATAGGCGTATGCCGTGTCGAACCACATTTTAAGTGATGGATCGTTTTCTTTTGCCTTGATTATGGACTGGGCGACGGATAACTCGAGTTTGTCAGTAACGTCGGGCTTCCATGTCTGCGCATGGCTGCTGGTTGAAATCAGGGTTAAGGTGAACAAAGTGGCAATTAGCTTATACATAGTTTTCCCGGGTGGAATGTGAGTTGTGAGTATCAGGAGACCCGCCAATATATCCGAAGTTCCAGTGACTTACAAAGTTTGTTTTTAGCCCGTAGCAGGTATTCCCGCGGACAGAGGTTCTAATTGCCAGGGCACAAAAAAGGCACCGTCAATCGGTGCCTTTTCTGAGTCGGGATATGTGCCGATATTATCGGTCAGTGAATACTTACTTCGCCGTGTACTTAAACTTCTGCCCGCCGACGGAGGCTTCAAGCATCAGGCCGCCTTCTGCGAGGGTGAAGACAGCGACACCGCCGTCATAATCGGCATCGGCAGATGCACCGGCAGTGACTACAACGGCAGAGGCCTGTGCACCCATTTCGAAATTGCCACGGGTGAAGTGATCAAAAGCGGTCTTGTCTTTGAACATGATGTATTCGGCGTAGACCTGGCCACCCACCTGCGCACCGATCGATATTTGTGACAACGAGGTTGTGCCAACGGTGTTGTCGCCGTGGATAACGATACCCTTGCCACCCGCGCCGCCAACAATAAAGCCACCCTTGCCAACGCTCGGGAATACGGCGTAGGCGTAGGCGGTGTCAAACCACTGCGCCAGGGAAGGATCTTTCTCCTTGGCATCAATGATGGCTTTTGCAACTGACAATTCCAATTTGTCATTGGTGTCAGGCGCCCATTCCGCAAACGTTGTAACGCTTGTTAAAACCAGGCTCAGGGTTATGAGGGCTAACGATAATTTTTTCATGATGTTTCTCGAGTATGTTGGATTGAGGGGGTTCAAAAACTCAAACTTTCTGGGTATTTAGTCTGAATAATGGCTGTCGGTCTGACGAGTGGTAAGTTTATCCGGATAAGCGGTGCGTTTAAACGCTGCGGTGCAATTCTGCGTGCATTATACTTAATCACACAAAGCGTTAAGAAAATAATTTAAACCTCAAAGGACTATTTTATAACAATTCCACGGAAGGAATGGAGAGTTGCGAGATGCGCTCAGTATACCATTCTGCTTTTCGATCCACACAGCGCGGTTTTACAATGATTGAACTGATGATCGTGCTGGTTATCACGGCAATCCTCATGACAACTTTTGCTCCGGGTCTACGCGGTGCCATGGCTCGCAACCAATTGTTGGGGCAGGCGCATGAATTGGCCACTGCCTTGTCCACAGCCCGCAGTGAAGCCGTGACACGTGGAACCCAGGCGGGTGTCTGTGCCAGCGCCAATGGCACCACCTGTAGCGGTTCAGTCGATGACTGGGGGAAATACATACTGGTTTTTATCGATTCGGACTCCGGTTCTGATTTTGACATTAACGAGCCATTGTTAAAATCTTTTAACGCACAGAACCAGGTCGCGCAAACGGCCCCGGTCTCGGCGATATTCTTCCGGCCAAGCGGTTTTAGCACGCTCAACACCAGCGCCAATATTGATGTTTGTCATACCGATGCGGACGAATCTTCGAAGTGCCGGAGAATCAGTATCGGTCCCAGTGGCGCCGTCAGTGTCAAAACGATCACGGTCACTAGTTAACCCCATAATTTATCTTGGAAATCAAGGGGGGATATATTCATGCGTGAAGTAACGCAATTCACCGCGGGCCGCCGCTGTAGCCGCTTCTATTCTCGCGGGTACAATCTCATTGAGGCACTTGTCGCGCTGCTGGTCCTGTCCCTGGGGATGGCCGGTGTCGCCTCACTGCTCGTTAACGGTATGTCAGCGACCGGAACGGCCAACATCGGCAGCGTTGCCGTCACCCATGCGCAGACCGGTGTAGAAATGATGCGCGCCAACCTGGGTGCCTACACCAACGGTTGGTATGACGGCAACAATACCAGCGGCAGCACGACAACCGCGTCTGCCTGCTCGGGCAACTATGGCTGCGCCCCGGATGTGCAGGCTTCGAACGATTTTGCAACCTGGCGCACACGGATTGCCGACAGCCTTCCAGCAGGTCTTGGGTTTATTTGCATGGACAGCAGTCCCGACGATGGACAGCCCGCTTCGCTGGCCTGTGACGGCAATGGAAACAACGTTGTCAAAATCTTCTGGCGAAATGACCGTGATACCGAATCATTGGATAACGGCTCCTCGTTTCACCGCTATGCAGTGGTGGTAAACCCATGAAAAAATTAAATTTTAGGAAACGACTACCACATGACCAGAATGGTGTTTCCCTGATCGAACTGATGGTCACCCTGCTCATTGTTTCGCTTCTGATCATTGCCATGGTGGTTATTTTCCTCTCAGGCCGAGCCAGTTTTCTTGGCCAGGAACAGGTTGGTCGATTACAGGAAAACGGGCGTTTCGCGTTCAACTTGATGACCAAGGAAATCCAGCGTGCGGGTTACCGACCCGTTGTGTGGGAACCACCCAAGCTGGGTTTTGCTTTCACCAATAACAGCATCAATGGCAGTGGTACCGGTTCCGATAGCATCGAATTGCAATACGAATCCGATATGGACTGTCTCGGCGTATTCAATACCGTCACCGAAGCGGTCACCCTGCCTGATGGGACAACCACCGATGTACCCAGCCATTACCAAAAGCTGGTCAGTTTCAGCGTACTCAATGATGAACTCCTATACGTTTGCAGTTATGGGCCGGTCAATGGAACGCTCGTAACACAGATCAATACTGCGGTCGCCGAGGGTGTAGAAAACCTGCAAATACAATATGGCGAAGATTTGACCAACGATCTCAGTGTCAACACCTGGGTGAACGCCGGTGGCTGGAACAACCTGTTCGATGTGGTCGCAGTGCGAATTGCAATGTCGGTACACACACCGGAGCAGGTCCGGATTGAAGCCGATACCGGGACACTGGACCTGTATGGCATGACCACCACGGCTGCGGGTGACCGTCGGATCAGGCGGGTTTATTCGGGTCAGGTCAGTGTCCGGAACCTCACGCTTTGATCGGCCGGTGCAATCACGGGAATAAAATATGAATCATGTAGTTTACAGACATATCACAGCACCAGGCCGCCAGAACCAAACAGGATACGTTTTGTTGTTGGGGGTTATTTTTATACTGATCATGACCGTTTTTGGTCTGTATGCGATGAGCGGTTCAATATTGCAATTGCGTATGTCGGGTAATTATCGTGATGCCAAAGTAGCATCGGAAGCTGCCGAAATGACCTTGCGTTGGGGCGAGTCTTACCTGCAAAGCCGTAATCCGTTGACACGGCCATTCCCCTGCCAGACGCTGACCGTGCAGAATGTGGCGATCCAGAACTGTGATAACCCCCGGCAGTTGCTGGAGGCAAACCTGATCGCTTACAACGTCGAGGATTTTGATGCGTGGGGGAATAACGATACATGGAATAACGGGCGTGACTATGGGGTCGACCCGTCTACGGGGCTGGCAACCAATCCGGCGCACAGTATCGCAGGCGTCAGCCGCCAACCCCGCTTTCTGTTGGAGCAGAGCTATATTGACCGGGACGATCTTGCCGGGCGGCCAACACAGGGCCGGGTATTTTATCGCATCATCGCTGCCGGTAACGGCGCCAGAACTTCCACGCTTTCCGTGATGGAAAGTCGTGTAGCCAAACGCTACGAATAATGTGCACCAGGGGTACTATATGAAACATTCAAAAACACTGACTACTATTTCAAGTACCGTGCTTGCGATGCTGGCCAGCGCATTTCCAGGCCAGGCCACGGCAGCACCATACAGTCTGCCCGATGTGCCCTTGATCGTAGCCATCGAATCAACACCCAATGTCTTCATGGAAATGGATGACTCCGGGTCGATGGACTGGGAAATCCTGGCACCACAGCACTTTACACTGTGCGCCTATGATGGTTTTGCGTCGAACCGGAGCTTTTTTACAGGTAGCGACACGTCCGGGGATACCAAGAGTTACTGTGCAACCAATGGTTCCGATGACCGCCCGGCAGGTGATGCCCGTATGCTGACCTGGTTTTATGACGAAGGCGCATCAAGCGCAAACCGACCGAGAATTCGCAAAAATACAAGCAGCATTTTCTATTTTGGCACCAGCAATAACTGTAACAATGCGGACAACGTTGAGCGTTGTGAAGACAAGATGTCGAGGGCAGGTGATGCCGACACTAAAAGTATGGATATGGATTGGCGGATACGCTCCTCTGCGCTGAACGTGGTCTATTTTGATCCTTCTTCTGAATATGAACCCTGGGTGGGTGGTAGCACCACGTATGCCGATGCCAACTGGGATCTGGTGCGTTCCTGGCCCGACTCCAACGAAGGTGATTATAACGATACGAGAGACCTGGGTTCGAACGGCGGGTTTACTTACAACGTCTGGATCGATGACAAGGGTTATTCAGGAGTGCGACCCACGCGAAACAATATGACAACGGTAGTGGGTGGGAATGGCGAGGTCGATCTGTGGGACAGCCATGTGCGTGTCACGGTGACCGACTCGGCTGTTACCTGTGAACAATTTACCATTACCACGGCCGGGACGACCGGTATGGATGCGAACAGGAACAGTATAAGCTGCAGCGCTGCGCACACCGGTGGGCAAACTCTCGATGAGTTGAAACAGAGCATTGCCAACTGGTTCCAATATGGCCGCCGCCGTGTGCATGTTTCGAATTACGCATTAGGCAAGGTGCTGACGGACCTTCCCGACTATCGCTATGGTCTTGGCTTTATAAACAATGGTGGCGTCGAAATTGAAATGCCTGACGCCGCTGTGACCGATTATTCATCACATATCAGATCAATTCTGAACAATGCTTATCGGGACAAGGAGGCTAGCGGCCAAACACCCTTACGTGGTGGCCTGGACACCGCCGGGCGTTATTACGCCGACCTCATCAACAACGTTGATTCACCCATTATCAACTCATGCCAGAAAAACTTCACCGTCTTGTTCACGGATGGTTACTGGGATGATGATACCGGTAGGGATGATGATTCTGACTTATCCCCGATCTCCGATGAAGATGGTGACGGGGCCCAGATCTATGGCAACCGAGCGTTGCAGTCAACGTTGCTGGCCGATGTGGCAAAATACTATTACGACACCGACCTGCGCACCGATTTGGTCGATGCGGTGCCTACCGACACGTGGGACAGCGCTTCCCACCAGCACATGGTGACCTTTACGATCAACTTTGGCAGTGCCGGTCTGTTGAACGATACGGACAACGATGGTTGGCCGGGATCCGGCATCGTGCCGGGTAACTTTGATTGGTACTCGAATGCGAATACCAGCTCCACATCACCATCCTATTGGGACCCGCGCAAGGCTGACGATATGTGGCATGCGGCCTGGAACAGCAAGGGAACTTACGTTTCAGCCGGTTCTCCCAAGGAACTGGTCGACTCATTCAAAGCGGCGCTGGAAAATATCGGCTCGCGTATCGGCGGAGCAGCCTCTGCGGCGGCCAACTCGGGTTCCATATCCTCCAATTCGAGGATATTCCAGGCCAAGTTTGACACCTCGGACTGGCATGGGGAGTTGTTGGCGTTTCCGGTTAATAGCGATGGCACCCTGGGTGGTTCAGCGATCTGGAATGCCGATACACTTTTAACTGCCAAGAGTAACGCACAGCTCAGTTCCAACGCAGGTGGCCGGAATGTCTGGACCTGGAATAATGATGGTAATTCACCCACGGGTACGGCCTTCGAATGGAATTCCATTTCCTCGGATCAGCAAGCCCTGTTGAACCAGGACGCAAACGGTGTAACAGATGGCCTGGGCGCCAACCGCCTGACCTATGTACGTGGCAGTTCTGCCCAGGAGCAGGCAAACGGGGGAGTTTTCCGTAATCGCAGCCATAAGATGGGTGATATTGTCAATTCAGACCCCGTGTACGTGGGTTTTCCGCCTTTTTTCTATTCCTTTGGCAACTATCAGAGTTTTTTCACCGCCAATGTCTCAAGGACCGGTGTGATCTACCTTGGCGCCAATGATGGCATGCTGCATGCGATCCGTGAGTCGGATGGCGAACAACTGTTTGCCTACGTTCCGGACAAGGTGATCAAAAACCTGCCCGAACTGACAGACCCTGGTTATGGCCATAAGTTTTTTGTTGATGGAAAACCGGAATACGGTGATGTTCAGATCAATGGCAACTGGAAATCCGTGGTGGCTGCAACGCTGCGTGCCGGTGGCCAGGGTCTGTTCGCACTGGATGTGACCAACCCTGATACATTCGCCTCCGGCAATGTCCTGTGGGAGTTCACCGATGAGGTCGATGCAGATCTCGGTTACACCTACAGCCAACCGCAGATACGCCGAATGGCCAACGACAAATGGGCCGTTATCATTGGTAACGGACTCAACAACACCGAGGCTGATGGCCACGCATCCACCAGCGGCGCCGGTGCGCTTTTTATAATCTACATTGAGGAAGGTATTAACGGTTGGAGCGCGTCTGACTACGTTAAGATAACCGTTCCGGGTGGCAGCGTGGCAAACCCGAATGCACTGTTTACACCAGCGGCCGCTGATCTCAATGGTGACAATAGGGTGGATGCCATTTACGCGGGTGACCGCAATGGAAAAATGTGGAAATTCGATGTTTCCAGTCCGGATTCCCTGAATTGGGACCTGGCTTTCAATGGCAACGCGTTGTTTGATGCGGGCAGTGGCCACCCCATCACGGATCGCCCTGCCATTGCCGCTCACCCAATGGGCGCAGGCTACGGGCAATTGGTTGTATTTGGCACCGGGCAATATATACAAAACTCGGACAATACCAATATCAATCAGCCCACACAATCACTGTATGCAATCTGGGATTTGAGCCCCACCCTGGCGGCCAGCAATACCGCCTACGGGTACAGCCGCAGCGACCTGTCTGCCAACAGTTTTTCGGTGAGCAATGGAGTGCGGGTGATAAGTTCGAATAGCAATACGGATTGGTTTGACAATAACAACGTCCCGGATGACCGCGGATGGTATATCGATTTACCAACCGCGGGTGAGCGTATCGTCCGACGTCCCGTATTGCGTGACAACCTGGTTTTCTTCGTGTCCCTGATTCCGGATGACGACCCGTGTTCGGCGGGCGGAACGGGCTGGCTCATGGTGATGGATATCTTCTCAGGCAGTGCTCCGACCTACCCGGTCTTTGACATTGATGGTGATCTTGACGTCAGCTATCTCGGTGATATGCTGGACTCGGGTACGCCGAACGACTTGACCGACGACAAGACACCGGCTGGTGTGTTCTCGCCAAGTATTCCTAACCTGCCGGCTATCATTTATGACGACAGGCCGGACTTCAATGCCTCCTATACCGAGTTTCCACCGGTACCCAATATGCCACGGGGATGTGATGCAGGCAGTGCCAGGGCCTACACTTTCACAACGGGGTCAAATGGTTCCATTATGTCGATCGAAACTGCCAGCGAACCACTCAGTTGCGGCCGGCAAAGCTGGAATAGTGATAAATGACGGGCGTTACCGGCTGGCATATTACTGACAACAGGATGGTAAATGGCGTGCACAGAATTTTGAAACGAGCCCTGGGGTTTACCCTCGTCGAGCTAATGATCGTTATCGCGGTGGTGGCCCTACTGACAGCCCTGGCGGTACCGAGTTACCGCGCCTATGTGTTGCGGACCAACCGTATGGAAGCCATAAATACCCTGCTGGAAGTAGCGGCCTGCCAGGAACGTATTTATGTGAGGCTTAACCAGTATGACGCCAACCGTTGTGACGCTGCCGCGACGACGCCCAATGGCCTGTATGCGCTGAGTATGACCACTACAAACAGCAATCAGAATTTCACCCTGACAGCCACCGCACAGGGGGCCCAGGCGAATGATTCCTGCGCCAACCTCTCGCTCACGGACCAGGGCATTCGTGGCACGTCTGCCAGTGGTGTAGCCGCGGATGTCAACAACTGCTGGAAAGGCAAGAAAATATAGAATTGCTGACATAATCCACAGAAAAAAGCCTGGAATTTCCAGGCTTTTTTCTGTAACCGGAAAGGTAGGTCGGCTACCCTGGTGCTTGTGAATAACCACCCCATAAACAAAAACAGGAACTCAACATTTCTGCCAAGTTCCTGTTTTTGTATTAATTGGCTCCCCGGGAAGGACTCGAACCATCGACCTAGTGATTAACAGTCACCCGCTCTAACCAACTGAGCTACCGGGGAATATCTTAAGGCGCGGTATTTTCCGTACTTTGGTGGGGTGAGTCAAGGACAATTTTCCGTGGGTTCGCCTCCTTTGACCTGCATACGTATCCTGCCGCTGTTGGACAAGGTAATGGTTCCGGACTCGGCGGCGCCACGCTTGTCGCAGAAGCGGATGGAAGCATTGCTCCCCGGTGCACTGCCATTCGGATAGAAACGCAGTTTACTGCGTGAACTTGAACTGCTGATAGTCAGCAAGGCCACAGCCCCGGCATGCTTTAACAAGGGCTCACCCGGCTGTTTTCGACGGTCGCCGTTGAGATCGCCGAAGACGATCCAGCCATCCTGCCAGGCCGATCGGCCGGAGCAGTCATCACTATTGACCGCCGGACAGATGACCGTCGGTGTGTTATGGCTGATGGCGCGGCCTCGTGCCAGGTTTAAATCTGTTTGCAGCATATCCATTGCGGTTTTCATTCGCAGGTTCCAGCCATAGTTCCTGAACGCCGGAACACCGGTAGTCAACAGGATTGCAATGATCGTCATTGCCACTATCAACTCGAGTGCGGTAAAGCCTTCAGTTCGCCGTCTTTTCATGAACTAAGACTAATTTAAGGGCGGTGGGGCGGGTAATGGCAATTCCCGGTCTGTGGGTGTAGGTCCGGGATCTAAATTACGTGGGGGATAGGCTCCCCCACTGATCTAAAACCTATATTGCTTCTAGGTAAAAGCTTTGAAAGTCAGGCTTCAATCGCAGTTTTGATGCGTTGGACACATTCCTGCAGGTTTTCCATGCTGGTTGCAAATGACAGACGCAGGTGTCCCGGGGCGCCGAAAGCCGTTCCCGGAACCATGGCCACACCGGCTTTCTCGAGCATCCAGGCAGCCAGTTCAATGTCGTCCCTGATATCCGGCATCCGGTCGATGATGGTTTTGAATGAAGGGAATGCGTAAAAAGCGCCATCGCAATCCTCGCACTCAACGCCATCAATTTCGTTGAGTGCCGCAAACAGGTACTCGTACCTGCGTTTATATTCAACACGCATGTCCGCGACACAATCTTGTGAACCTTCGAGCGCGGCAGTCGCGGCGGCCTGGGAGATCGAGCAGGCGCCGGAGGTGCTCTGGCTCTGTACCTTGAGCATGGCGGTTGCCATTTCCTGCGGGGCCGCTGCGTAGCCGATACGCCAACCTGTCATTGCGTAGGCCTTGGAAACACCATTGATAATCACGGTGCGCTCGCTCAGTTGCGGGCAGACATTCAGCAGCGTCCGGTAGGGTTTCTCACCCCAGTAAATATGTTCGTATATATCGTCACAGACGATCATGACCTTGGGGTATTCCAGCAGGACTTCCGCGAGCTCAAGATATTCTTCCTCGCTGTACACCTTTCCGGTCGGGTTGGATGGTGAATTGAGGATCAACAGACGGGTTCTGTCCGTTATCGATGATTCCAGTTGCTTGGCGGAAATTTTGAAATCGTTGTCGCTGGTCGCGTTCAAAATAACCGGCTGGCCTTCAGCCAGTTTGATCATGTCCGGGTATGAAACCCAGTAGGGTGCCGGCAGGATGACTTCATCATCCGGGTTTAACAGTGATATCAACAGGTTGGACAGGCTCTGCTTGGCGCCATTTGAAACGATGATTTGACTGGCTGCGTATTCCAGTTGGTTATCTGTTCTCAGCTTGCGGACGATGGCGTTTTTCAGTTCTTTCGTACCATCGACTGGTGGGTATTTTGTTTTGCCTTGCCAGATGGCTTCGACGGCCGCCTTCTTGATGTGCTCGGGGGTGTCAAAATCAGGTTCGCCAAAACCCAGTGAAATAATATCCCGGCCCTGGGCCCGGAGTTCGATAGCTTTCATACTGACCATGATGGTCGCGGCCGGCTTGATTTGAGTAACGCGGTTGGAAATCTTAAACGACACGATATAAATCCCCCGATCTAAATAAATAAAAAGGCACAGACATTCAGTACTACCTTTTTGTTGGCACAGAACGTTAAAACTGGACACGTCCTGAAAGCGATTATGATACCAATAATTCGGTGCCAGGGACGAGAATACTCGTCCCCTTCGCACCCGGTATGTGGGGCTCCCGGTTACCGGGCCAATGGTATCTCAGCTGCCAGTTGCAGATTGATAGCAGCATCCAGCTTGTTTTCAATCTGGAGGACACGCATGACCTTCTGCGCCGGCAAGAACTTGCTGATATCCTGTGAGAACTTCTGCTTTTCAACGAGATTTTGCATCTCGATTGAGAAATAGTCGGCCATCAACTCGCTGGCTATTTGATTGTTCATGTTTTCGTAATTATCAGCAAATTCCTTTATAAGACTCAGTGTCCTGTCACCGTTGGCCGCTACGGCCGCCCGGTATTCATTCCATGCCGGCCAGAAAGCTTCACTTTCTTCGGTAGTAAACGACATGTTGCCCATGAGGATAATTTTACGATCCGTGTAGACTGACTGGCGGGTGAGTTCGATCTGTTCATCAAGTGCGGTCTGTGCAGGTGCAGCGGTTGAGAATGACAGAAACAGGATCAGGGTAACTAGGAATTTCATGGTTTCTCCTGGAAGCTTAATGTGTGAAAGGGGCGCTATAATAACAAGTTTGGCTGCTGACGAAGTAACAAACTTTGCGAAACAAACCCTTCAAGCTTTTCAGTGAATATCAACCCACCGGTGACCAGCCGCAGGCCATACGTGCGCTGACGGCCGGCTTGCGTGGTGGCATGAAAAACATGACCTTGCTGGGTGTGACCGGCTCGGGCAAGACCTTTACGATGGCCAACGTCATCCAGGATCTACAGCGGCCCACGCTGGTGATGGCGCCCAACAAGACGCTCGCGGCACAGCTGTACGGCGATTTTCGCAGTTATTTTCCGGAAAACGCGGTCGAGTACTTTGTTTCCTACTACGATTACTACCAGCCCGAAGCCTATGTGCCTTCATCAGACACCTATATTGAGAAGGACGCTTCAATCAACGAACACATCGAGCAGATGCGTCTGTCAGCCACCAAGGCCCTTTTGCAGCGGCGTGACACCATTATCGTTTCCACGGTTTCCGCGATCTACGGTCTCGGAGACCCTACCCAGTACCTGAGCATGGTGCTGCATTTGTCCGTTGGTGAAATTATTAACCAGCGTGACATCCTGCGGCGCCTGGCCGAGATGCAATACAGCCGCAACGACCTCGAGCTGCGCCGTGGCACCTACCGTGTGCGCGGTGAGGTGATCGATATCTTTCCGGGGGATGAAGAGATCAGCGCGATACGCATCGAACTATTCGACGAGGAGATCGAATCCATTTCCCAGTTTGATCCACTGACCGGTGAAGTGGTAAACAAAATGCAGCGCGTGACGGTGTTTCCTAAATCACATTACGTAACACCGCGGCAAACGGTGATCGACGCGGTCGCGGCAATCAGCGCCGAATTAAAGGAACGGCTCGCCTATCAACGGGACAACCAGCAACTGGTTGAGGCCCAACGCCTGGAGCAGCGTACGCTCTACGATATGGAAATGATGCTGGAGCTGGGCTATTGCAACGGCGTCGAGAATTATTCGCGACACCTGACCGGTCGTGGGGCGGGTGAGGCGCCACCGACACTGTTCGATTACCTCGCAGATGACGCCTTGCTGATCCTGGATGAAAGCCACGTCATGGTGCCACAACTGGGTGGTATGTATAAGGGCGACCGGTCGCGCAAGGAAAACCTCGTAACCTACGGTTTCCGTTTGCCATCGGCCCTGGATAACCGGCCGCTCAGGTTTGATGAATGGGAACAGAGGGCCAGCCAGACCGTGTTTGTATCCGCCACGCCGCGGCCCTATGAGATGGAACGGTCAGGTGAAATCGTTGAGCAGGTTGTCCGTCCCACCGGCCTGATCGATCCGGAGGTTGAGATACGCCCGGTGGCTGGCCAGGTCGATGATGTGCTTTCCGAAATAGCACATCGGACCGCCCTGGGTGACCGGGTACTGATTACCACGTTGACCAAGAGAATGGCCGAAAACCTGACCGAATACCTGGCTGACCATGGTGTAAAGGTGAGGTATCTGCACTCCGATGTGGAAACGGTCGAGCGCGTTGAAATCATACGTGATCTGCGTCTGGGGGAGTTTGATGTCCTGGTGGGTATCAACCTGTTGCGCGAGGGGCTGGATATGCCGGAGGTCTCACTGGTCGCGATACTGGATGCGGATCGTGAAGGCTTCCTGCGCTCCGAATCTTCACTAATCCAGACCATCGGCCGCGCTGCCCGTAACATCAGGGGCAAAGCGATTCTGTATGCGGATAAGATGACCGGCTCCATGCAGCGCGCCATCGCCGAGACCGACCGTCGACGTACACGCCAGAGGGAATACAACGAGGAACATGGAATCACACCGAAAAGCATCATTAAGGCAATCAGTGACGTCATGGAGGATGCGCGCTCACTAACGCCGGCAGAGCGGGAACAGCAAAGAAAAGTGGCTGAGACCGCCGCTCAATACCAGTATATGCGACCGGCTGAATTGGGTAAGTCCATTGCGGAGATGGAGAAACAGATGATCCACCATGCGCAAATGCTGGAGTTCGAGGAAGCGGCGGAAATAAGGGATCAGATCAAGCGGCTGAAGGAACAGGTTTTAAGATAGGTTTTCTTTGTCGAAACTGATTGTATGCAAGGGGCATGGCCATCAAGCACGCTACAGTTCGATATCCAGCCAAACCAGGTGGTGGTCCGAGACATCCGTCAGATCATGACCGGGCTGGTCTGAAGCCGGCCAGTACACACCGCAGCCGGCCACTTTCAGGGTGGCAGATGGCAGCACGTAGTCAATACGCATATTGCCGGTGTACTCGTCATTGAAATCCCCGGTATCCGCTGCAGGGTTGCCTGTCTGCTCACGGTTTTTTCCGCCCTGCTGACGGCTGGCTTCCCCGGCACCGTCGCTGAGCGGCACGCAACTCGCGTCAATCTTCGGGTGTTCCAGTAATTGCAAAATGGCACTCGCGCTGGAGTCGCCATCGAACGGGTCGGCATTGAGATCACCGGCGATGACAAATATGGCGTTGTCCGGCAGTCCTCCATTGAGGCCGGTGTCATCATGGATATAGGCCGAACGTTGCGGATCCACGTAGTCGGCCCACAGGCGGATTTCATCGTGGTTGCGTCTGCCGTTGCGGTCTTCCGGGCCATCAAACACCGGTGGGGTCGGGTGGCTGACGAGAAAGTGAATGGTCCGTGTATCGATGGTCACCTCGATATCCCAGTGGCTCTTGGAACTCAGCCGCAGTTCTTTCCAGATATCATCCGGGTACCAGTTTGAGCCATCGGGGTTGAGAGGTGCCAGGGCATCGGGCATATCACTCCACTTGAACCGGCGGAAGCTGCGCTGCAACTGTATTGGAAAACGAGACAGGACCATCATCCCGTACTGACCTGAAAATTTGCCGTAACCCCAGGCGTCTTCGGGCTCCCCAGGTACACCGTTGCTGTTCAGGTCGAGGCCGCTGTCCGAGCCGGTATTGACCGCGCCATTCAGGGCGTGGGCGTAGGCGATGGCCTCACTCCCGGCCTGCGGCGTATCGAGGTAGTTATTTATAAAAAGCAGGGCCGAATCGAGCTCATACCAGTCAAATTCATTCAACAGCAGAACATCCGGTCTGACCCTCTGAATAACAGCCGCAACCTTTTTGAGCGCCTCGTCCTCCCCCGTCTGCAGGCGCCGGTACAACTCACCTTCAGACTGCAGTCCCATGGCGATGTTGAATGTTGCAAATCGGATTTTCTCGCGCGTGTTGTCCTCCGCCTGAACGGGGTGGATGAGCGCGAGGCCCAGGAGTAATACACAAAGCGGATGAGACAGGCACATGGAGGTTAACCTGGTTTGAAAGCCGGTATGATAGTACAAACAGGGCAAAACGGCATTCGGGGCTAACGACAAGGAACTAGCGGACAGGAAAAATGGCATTTATCAACGTGATCGCACCAAACATTCGGGCGGTGGCACGGCGCTACCCAGGTCATAATTATCCGGCCCCAGTTCCTGCTGGATATGCCGTAAGGGATCCTTGATGGACTTCCAGAGGGCAGCGGCCTGTTCAGCGTCGAAGGTCCGGACATTCTCATCTTCACCGGTATAGCGCCAGGCGTGTACCGGGACGTTCAGCGCGGAAAAAGTCTCTTTTACCGCATCCAGGTTTTTTTGCTTGTCATCAACCATGACGATGACAGCGGGCATGCGGTGACCGGTTTTTTCCAATAGGGCAAGTAGCGTCTGGCCCTTGTGCTGACCGGCGGTGAAAAACACACCATCTTCATAGCGTGACAACCGTCCATTGTTAACCGGCATGAAGGGCTCGTCGTAACCACCGGCGGGGCCGATGGCAGAATAACTGAAGCTGAAACCATTGCGCCGTAGTTCACGAAAGGTCGGTAACCTGAAATTCTGCCCACGTGAAGTCAGTGAGATCACCGGCACGCCCAGGTCCTGGATGTTTCCAAGCCGGACAGCCCCGTCTTCCTGGGTGCGTCGCATGCCACTGGCATAGTACAAGGCGCCTTGCACGGCGAAGCGGTCACCGACGTTTTGGGGGTTGCACCGGTCTGCCTCGTCAAGGCCTTTTTGCCACTCATACCACTGGTCGGATCCAAGCCCTTGCTCCATGGCCAGGATGGTATTGTCGATGTCAAACACCACGAGCACGTTATCTCTGCCGGCCAATTCAAGAAGCCCCCGCGTGTCGGCTGTGATGTCAGCCAGGTCGGCGGTTTCCCTGTCCATGGCCTTGATGGTTCTATCGGTTTGCTGTGCAGGCGGGTTGGTTGCACAGGCGGTCAGAAAAAGCGCCGCAAGCAGGGCAGGTAAGCTGGAAGTTCTGAGTTTGAATTGCATGGCGGCTATATTACGTCATTCCGCACTGAGCTTCCCCTGGCTTTTTGCTTCCGGTTCTTTTGTCACGGTTTTATTGGCTTGGTCAGTTGAGCGGGGCTGTAAATTGGCGGAGAGAGAGGGATTCGAACCCTCGATACGCTATTAACGTATACACACTTTCCAGGCGTGCTCCTTCAACCACTCGGACACCTCTCCTAATTCGGTCGCCAGTCTATCAGGTAACCGCTCTTTAATCCCGTGGTTGCTAACGTGAATTCAAGGCGCCTGAAAAATTGGCAGCGGATTATCTGTTCAGGTCGACCCTGTTGTCAACCAACGGTGACCTGTTATTGGTTCAGGAACCCCATCATTCACGCCGCTGCAGTAGTGTTTGGGTGGGGTTTGTGTTTTCTTTCGTTGTGCCTTGGTGATGAATACTCAGTTTTATGTGAAATGGGCGCCGGCAACTGTTGACAATCAAGGGCCTCGCACGGATAATTCGCACCCCTCGCGAAGTGTCGTGTTGCGCGGGAAAACACGTTAAAAACAGCGCGCCCGTAGCTCAGCTGGATAGAGTACCCGGCTACGAACCGGGCGGTCGGGAGTTCGAATCTCTCCGGGCGCGCCAATTTTAACGCGACATATTTCAAGGCCATCCAGACCAGGGTGGCCTTTTGAATTTATTGGGTTTTTGATTGCCCAAAACGATGGAAATGGATTGACGGAATTTCGTTGAGTCCGTAACATCGACAGGTTAACCGGTTTCGGGGTGTAGCGCAGCCTGGTAGCGCAACTGCTTTGGGAGCAGTGGGTCGGGAGTTCGAATCTCTCCACCCCGACCAATTTAATGACTAGACGATGCGCCCGTAGCTCAATCGGATAGAGCATCAGCCTTCTAAGCTGAGGGTTGCAGGTTCGAGTCCTGCCGGGCGCGCCATGCAAATGGTATAATTGGGCGGCAGATAGAAACAATGGTGGGCGTAGCTCAGTTGGTAGAGCACCGGATTGTGATTCCGGCGGTCGTGGGTTCAAACCCCATCGTCCACCCCATTTTTCAAAAAGCAGGTCGTTTGATCTGTTTTTAGCTAAAAGGGCCATTAGCTCAATTGGCAGAGCAGTAGACTCTTAATCTATTGGTTCTAGGTTCGAGTCCTAGATGGCCCACCACAATATAAGGCTCCTGGACGGGATATCAGTTCGGAAAACGTTTAGCGAAAGTGGCGGAATTGGTAGACGCGCTGGATTTAGGTTCCAGTGGGGTAACCCGTGGGAGTTCGAGTCTCCCCTTTCGCACCATACTACCCGCCACGGTCGGCACGACGAGACATCACCAAGAGGTTAGACACAATTCATGCAAGTCTCAGTTGAAAATATCAGCACAGTAGAAACGCATCTGAAAATTCAGGTTCCTGCAGAAGAAGTCAAAAAGAAGATAGACGCGCGTTTGCGTGAAATCGGCAAGCAGGTCAGGCTCAAGGGTTTCCGTCCCGGCCGAATTCCTTTCAGTGTTCTGAATCAGCGTTATGGCCAACAGGCCAGGCAGGAAATTATCCAGCAAACCGCGCAATCGGCCCTGCAACAGGCAGTTCAGCAGGAATCCCTGCGTATTGCGGCGAATCCCAGGGTGGAAAAAGAACCGGTACTGGATGATACAGGTCTGGAGATCAACGCGATCATCGAAACCTACCCGGAACTGGAAACGATTGATGTTTCCAATATTGTCATTGAACGGCCTGATGTCAGTGTCGTTGATAGCGACGTATCAGAGATGATGGAGACGCTTAAGAAACAACGTATCAAGTGGATCGATGTCGACCGTAAACCTGTGGACGGTGAAAGGGTGCTGATCGAATACACTGCGAAAGCCGGCGAGGACACGGTTCCTGAAAAAGACAAGTTGCGACTGGCTGTTGTTTTGGGAGAGTCCGGCTTTGAAGCACTAGAAAAAGTAGTCCGGAAAATGTCCCCGAAAGGTGAAAAGGAAGTCAAGCTGGAATTCCCGGCCGATTTCCGTGAGCCTGCGCTGGCCGGAAAGAAAGCCGAGGTCGCGCTCACGCTGACCCGGGTTCAGGAAGGTGAAATACCTGAAATTAATGAAGAATTTGCCAGGTCGTTCGGTGTTGACAGTGGCGATGTTGAAGAACTCAAAACAGAAATTCGTAAAAATCTGGACAGGGAACTGGGCCAGGCGCTCCGTACCCAACTGAAGGCGCAATTGGCCGATCGTCTGCAGGAAATGCACCCGGACCTTGAAGTGCCCGCCAGCATCGTTACCGGCGAAGCCCACAACATGTTGCAGCAGATGTTACGTGGCGCCAAGCTCGATATCACACGGGAAATGCTTGATCACTTCAAAGAACCCGCCACCAAGCGTGTCCGCAGTGGTCTGTTGCTGGCCGAGCTGGCCCGGCAGAACAAGGTCAGGATTGATGGTCCCAAAGTGCGGGAGGCCATCGAGTTGATCGCACAGACCTACGAAGAGCCGCAGGAAGTTGTGAAAATGTATTACAACGACCAGCGCTTACTGCAGTCCGTGGAAAACTCGGTGCTTGAGGACCAGGTGGTTGACTGGGTTTTAAATAACGCTAAAGTGACAGACAAGCCGATGAGTTTCCAGGAAGTCATCAATCTAGCAACACAGGCAGCGGGTCAATAACATGAATAATGAAACACGTGCTTTGAATCTTGTACCAATGGTGGTTGAGCAGACTTCCCGGGGTGAGCGCGCGTATGACATCTATTCCCGCCTGCTCAAAGAACGCGTGGTTTTCCTGGTTGGGCCGGTGGATGATCACACCGCAAACGTTATCGTAGCCCAATTATTGTTCCTGGAGTCTGAAAACCCGGACAAGGATATAAACCTGTATATCAACAGCCCCGGCGGTTCGGTGAGCGCGGGTCTGGCTATTTATGACACCATGCAATTTATCAAACCCGATGTCAGCACCATGTGCGTCGGGCAGGCAGCGAGCATGGGTGCCTTGTTACTTACCGCCGGTACCAAGGGTAAGCGCTATTGTCTGCCGCATTCACGGGTGATGATCCATCAGCCGTTGGGTGGATACCAGGGGCAGGCAACCGATATTGAAATTCATACCCGCGAGATTCTGAAGATTCGCTCGCAGCTGAATGACTTGCTGGCCTTTCACACCGGTCAAACGGTTGAGACAATTGCGGCTGATACCGAGCGTGACAACTTCATGGGTCCCGGGGAAGCAAAAGAGTACGGGCTGATCGATGAATTGATCGTGACCCGAAAGGATGACTCCGGCAGCAATAAATAGTAGTATTTTCCGCAGGATGCTAGGAAAATTGAAATGAGCGATCAAATTCACAATAGCAACGACGGCAAAATACTCTACTGTTCTTTCTGTGGAAAAAGCCAACACGAGGTTCGCAAGCTGATTGCCGGGCCCAGTGTTTACATCTGTGATGAATGCGTCGAGTTATGTAATGACATCATCCGTGAAGAGCTGGAAGAGGCCGGGTCAGACAAGCGCGAAAAGCTGCCGACACCCAAGGATATCCATGCATTCCTGGATGATTATGTCATTGGCCAGCAGCACGCCAAGAAGATTCTTTCGGTCGCGGTTTACAATCATTACAAACGCCTTGAGCCAAAACGTTCCAAAGATGATGTAGAGCTTTCCAAGAGTAATATCCTGATGATCGGGCCTACCGGTTCCGGTAAGACCCTGCTGGCCGAAACGCTGGCCAGGATGCTCAATGTTCCGTTCACCATTGCAGACGCAACGACGCTGACAGAAGCGGGTTATGTCGGTGAAGATGTTGAGAACATCATTCAGAAACTGCTGCAGAAGTGTGACTACGACGTTGAGAAAGCGCAGACTGGCATCGTCTATATTGACGAAATTGACAAGGTTTCCCGCAAGGCTGAAAACCCCTCGATTACCCGTGACGTTTCCGGCGAAGGTGTCCAGCAGGCGTTGTTAAAGCTCATTGAAGGCACCATCGCATCGGTACCGCCCCAGGGTGGGCGTAAGCACCCGCAGCAGGAGTTTCTACAGGTTGATACGGGTCAGATCTTGTTTATTTGTGGTGGCGCGTTTTCCGGTCTGGAGAAAGTGATCCAGTCACGCTCCACTGCTTCCGGTATCGGTTTTGCGGCTGAAGTACGCAGTCGTGAGAATGAAAAGAACATAGGCAAATTGCTTTTGGACGTGGAACCGGAAGACCTGGTGAAATACGGCTTGATTCCGGAGTTTGTCGGTCGTCTGCCCGTCGTTGCCACGCTCGAAGAACTCGATGAAACCGCTTTGGTTAGGATATTGATCGAACCCAAAAACGCCCTCGTCAAACAGTATCAGCAATTGTTTAGTATGGAAGGTGTGCAACTCGACATCCGCGAAGAGGCTTTGCAGGCCATCGCCCGTCGCGCGATGGGCCGCAAGACAGGTGCCCGTGGCTTACGCACCATCATGGAAAGCACGTTGCTCAACAGCATGTATGAACTGCCGTCATTGGAGAATGTTTCCAAGGTCGTGGTCGATGAAAGTGTGATTGATGGTGAGTCAGAGCCTTTTATCGTTTATGAGAATTTGCCTAACCACGCAGCTTCGGGTGAGTAACTGATTCTGTAAAATCATCCCGGCTCTCACGTGCACCCGGGTTACCGGGTTCTATGCTGATCTTAAAGAGCAGCCCCTGATTCCACTGGTTATACACATGCATCGCGCAGGCGCGCAGCCCGTTTTTATTTAGCAAGCCCCGTTCGATCTGGTATTGATTTTTTCAATCCCGCGCCCATATCTGCGATAACAACTTGAAGGGTGCTTCCCACTGAATTACATTTGTTTGACAGGCTGGTTTTAGACACCCGACAACCGGCATGATCGATAAGGAATATGATGGCAAAGTCCGACACAGCAAAACCTGAAAAAATTACCGAAGAAACGCCTGCACCAGGGGGTAAGGGAAGTATGCAGCCCACACCGGTGCTTTCGCTGCGCGACGTGGTGGTTTACCCGCATATGGTCATCCCGCTATTTGTAGGTCGTGACCGTTCAATCCTCGCGCTCGATCAATCCATGAATATCGACAAGCGGATCGTACTGGTTACGCAACGCAGCGCGGAAGTTGACGACCCTGCCCAGGCCGATCTGTTTGAGGTCGGAACACTCGCAACTGTTTTGCAACTGCTGAAGCTACCCGACGGTACTACCAAGGTACTGGTTGAAGGTGGTGAAAGGGTCAGTATCAAGAAGTTTATTGATGAAAATGGTTATTTTGAAGCCTGGTGGGACCTGCTGCCGGTTGACGAGAGTCGTACACCCCAGGAACTTGAAGTAGCCATGCGTTCGCTGGTTTCCCTGTTTGAGCAATATGTCAAACTGAACCGGAAAATTCCTCCTGAATTGCTGACCACGCTGGCGGGTATTGAAGACCCGAGCCGCCTTGCTGATACGGTGGCTGCGCATCTGAGTATACGGCTCGAAGAAAAACAGGTGTTGCTTGAAATGGGCAGTGTCGCCAAGCGCATGGAAAAACTGATGGCGCTGGTGGATGGCGAGATAGAAGTACTGCAGCTGGAAAAACGTATCCGTGGCCGGGTTAAAACCCAGATGGAGAAGAGCCAGCGGGAATACTATCTCAACGAACAGATGAAGGCGATCCAGAAAGAATTGGGTGATATGGATGATGCACCCAATGACATGGATGACCTGGCGAACCGTATTGAAAAAGCCGGTATGAGTGCAGAGGCCAAAAAGAAGGCAAATTCCGAACTCAACAAGCTGAAAATGATGTCGCCGATGTCGGCTGAGGCAACCGTGGTCAGGAATTATATAGACTGGATGCTGAATGTGCCGTGGAAAAAGGCCAGCCGCATTCGCAAGAACCTGGCGGATGCAGAAGCCATACTCGAAGCCGATCACTATGGGCTGGAAAAGGTCAAGGAGCGGATTCTTGAATACCTGGCCGTACAACAAAGGGTAAAAGTGATCAAGGGGCCAATATTGTGCCTGGTCGGACCGCCGGGTGTTGGCAAGACAAGCCTGGGCCGCTCGATTGCCCGGGCAACCGGCCGGAAGTTTGTGCGCATGTCGCTCGGTGGGGTACGTGATGAGGCTGAGATTCGCGGTCACCGGCGCACCTATATCGGTTCAATGCCGGGCCGGGTGTTGCAGAACATGGCCAAGGTGGGTGCGCGTAACCCACTATTCATGCTGGATGAACTGGACAAGATGTCGATGGATTTCCGTGGCGATCCTTCCTCGGCTTTGCTGGAGGTTCTGGATCCGGAACAAAATCACACCTTCGCCGACCATTACCTCGAAGTGGATTTTGATCTATCCGACGTGATGTTCGTGGCCACCGCCAATACGCTGAATATTCCCGGTCCGTTGCTGGACCGCATGGAAGTGATCCGCATCCCCGGTTATACGGAAGATGAGAAACTGCATATCGCAAGTAAGTACCTGTTACCCAAACAAATGGAACAGCACGGTTTGCAGGATACCGAGTTGCAGATCAGCAACCAGGTACTGGTGGACATCGTGCGCTATTACACGCGCGAGTCCGGTGTACGAAATATGGAGCGGGAAATCGCCAAGATCTGCCGTAAAACGGTTAAAAAGCTGGCGCTTGATAAAAAACTTAGCAAGGTAACCATTTCGTCACGCAACCTGGAATCCTTTCTCGGTGTCAGGCAGTTCCGTTACGGTCTTGCAGAAGAAAATAATGCCGTCGGCCAGGTGACCGGTCTCGCCTGGACACAGGTCGGTGGAGAGTTGCTGCAGATTGAAGCGATGCTGATGCCGGGCAAAGGCAAGCTGGAACAAACCGGGCAATTGGGCGATGTCATGAAGGAATCGATCCAGGCTGCCATGACCGTGGTCAGGAGCAGGGCGGAAGCCCTTGGGCTGGACCCTGATTTCTATCAGAAACTCGATGTGCATGTGCATGTTCCGGAGGGCGCAACACCCAAGGACGGCCCAAGTGCGGGTGTTGGCATGTGTACGGCGTTGGTTTCCGCCCTGACCAGGATTCCGGTGCGTGCAACCGTTGCCATGACCGGTGAAATTACACTCCGTGGCACGGTGCTGCCGATTGGTGGTTTGAAAGAAAAGCTCCTGGCAGCACACCGTGGTGGCATCGAGACTGTCATCATACCTGCCGAGAATGAAAAGGACCTGGCGGACATTCCAAAAAACATCCTGCGAAAGCTGGATATTCATCCGGTTTCAACCATCGGTGAAGTACTTGAGATAGCGCTGGTTGAAGTACCCAAGCCATTACCCGGTGCAGTCGGGCCAAAGACCTCGCTGACCGGTGTTGTGGAACCGGAAACCAGGCCTCATTGACTATATACCCCGCGTTAAATTGCGGGGTTGAGACTCGAGGCCTGCGAATTTGGCCGTGTGAGATTCTTTCGAGACCAGGCTATTGGCTGGTGATTTTTCAAAAATTGAAATTTTCTTACAATTGGTAAAAAACAGTCTTCCCTGTCAATTGAAAAGCTTGGGCGTCTATATTAAAGCAAAAAGTTGTCTTATTGCTTAATACATGTTGCGTCACGACGGAGTCGTGTATTACCATGGCGTTTCGGCTTGCAGGCCTTTATTTGTAAGGCATTGCGGGAGTTCAGTCAACTTCCGCAATCAGCGGATTTTTCAGTGGGGGTTAGACGCTGAAGGTCATGTTCAAGTCTTCATCATATACAATCGACACCTGAAAAAAATGGAGTGCATAAATGAATAAATCTGATTTAATAGATGCAATTGCGGCCGGTTCCGGTCTGAGCAAAGCGGACGCCGGAAGGGCTCTTGACGGTTTTACCGGAGCTGTCACAAAAGCGCTGAAAAAAGGTGATTCCGTATCACTGGTTGGCTTCGGAACTTTCTCTGTAAAACGTCGTGATGCACGTACTGGACGCAATCCGCGCACCGGTGAAGCCATCAAGATCAAGGCTTCAAACAATCCAGCATTTAAGGCTGGTAAAGCCCTCAAGGATGCCGTAAACTAGCGCGCCTTCGAACGGGGGTGCTTAGCTCAGCTGGGAGAGCATCGCCCTTACAAGGCGAGGGTCGGGGGTTCGAACCCCTCAGCACCCACCATCGTACGAGGAGTGGTAGTTCAGTTGGTTAGAATATCGGCCTGTCACGCCGAGGGTCGCGGGTTCGAGTCCCGTCCACTCCGCCATATGAAAGACAAAGGCGCCTTCAAGGCGCCTTTTTCTTATGAGTTTTTTGAATTGAAAAGGTTGTTAAAGCATGGTTCTTCAATCAATTCGTGAACGACTGACCGGTGTTCTTGCCTTCGCGATCCTTGGCATACTGATCATTCCATTTGCCCTGGTAGGAGTTAATGAATATTTCACCTCCAGCGGTGGAAATGTCGTTGCCAGGGTCAATGAAACAGAGATTACTTCGAATGATTTCAATCAGAGTTTCTCCAATTACCGCAGACGGATGCAGTCGATCATGGGCGCCGCATACGACCCGGTACAATTCGACCAGCTTGTTGTTCGTCGAGAGCACCTGGATAACCTGATAGACCAGGAGCTGATC
Source organism: uncultured Gammaproteobacteria bacterium (assembly GCA_963704855.1). Taxonomy (GTDB): domain Bacteria; phylum Pseudomonadota; class Gammaproteobacteria; order Xanthomonadales; family SZUA-36; genus SZUA-36. The sequence continues at coordinate 265,827 of CAVPHY010000002.1, read as the reverse complement.
ACGCAGGCAGCGCAATCAATGGGGCTTGATGTAGATGATGCCACGCTGGCAGAAGAGATCCGCCAGATACCTGCTTTCCAGATAGAAGGTCAGTTCAATACCGATGTATACCAGAGCCGTTTGCTCTCCCAGGGCATGACGCCAAAACAGTTCCAAACCGAAATGCGTGCGCAATTCGTGGTGACCCAACTGCCGAAGAATATCGCCGAGAGCAGTATCGCGACTTCTGCAGAGGTAAATGAATTTGTTGGTTTGTTCGATCAAAAAAGATCTTTCGGTTCCGTTTTGGTTGCCGCTGACACCGCGAAAGTTCCGCCTGAGTTCAGCGAGGAAGAGATCGTAGCCTGGCATGATGCGAACGCAGAAGATTACCAATCCGAAGAACAGGTCATCATCGAATTTGTTGAACTGGACGCGGCTTCTTTACCGGTTGGATTGCCACCAGAGGAAGATGTTTTGCGTGACCAGTTTGAAGCGCAAAAGGCGCGTTTTATTAGCCCCGAACAGCGCCAGGTTTCACATATATTGATAGAAGTCGCTGCAAATGCGAGCGAGGCTGAAATCGAAACGGCCCGTCAGCTTGCGGAGGATCTTTCCAAGCGCGCACGTGACGGTGAAGACTTTGCCACGCTGGCAATGGAACACTCGCAGGACACGGGTTCTGCAGCATCAGGTGGTGACCTGGGCTGGGTAGAGTCGGGTGTAATGGTACAGGCCTTCGAGAACGCCATGTATGAATTATCGATGGAATCATCCATTTCCGAACCGGTGCAGACCGGTTTTGGCTGGCATGTCATCCAGTTGCGGGATATCCGCGAGTCAAGCGGTATGAGCTTTGAAGAGGCCCGACCAACGCTGGTAAGGGAGTACGAAGAGGAAAATGCGGCGCGTGCGTTCCTTGAACAGGCTGACCGGCTTGTCGACCTTATTTATGAGGACCCGACAACACTGGAAAGTGCTGCATTGGTTATGGAACTTCCAGTCAATGTTGTTGGCCCATTCCCGCGCACCGGTGGTGAAGGCATTGCTGCCAATCCCGAGGTTGTCGATGCAGCTTTTTCTGACCTGGTGCTGTTGCAGGGCTCGGTCAGTGACCCGATCAACCTGGATGAGAATCGCCTGGTCATGATCAGGCTCAAGGAGCATCTACCTGTCGCCCTGAAGCCGGTAGAAGAAGTGCGTGATGAAATCATTACGACACTGAGCGACAACCTGGCCCGTGATAATGCGAAATGCCCGGGCGAATGAATTGCTCGCAGCCCTGCAGGGTGGCGGCGACCTCGAAGCCCTGGCTACCGAGGCCGGCCTGGATTACACAAGGCATGAAGCTGTCAAACGCAATTCGTTTGTGCCCGATTCCGTGTTGGTCAAGGAGATATTCCGTTTGCCGAAACCTGTTGAAGGTGAGGCAATTGAAGCGGTGCTGCCAAGCAGCAATGGCTTTGCGGTTGTGCAGCTCGATTCTGTCATACAGGGTGACCTGGACGAAGGTGCCTTGATGACCAAAACACAGTATGAAAGGGTTATTTCCAACAGCAATGCCAGCCTGGAAAATGCCGCCTTGATGAGTCAATTGCGGGCGTCCGCCAGCATCGAGGTATTTGAAGACCGGATTAAATAACCGGCTTTAGAATCAGATGGGTCCGGACTGCGCCGGATAGGTAATAAAAAAGGGTGCGTAACGAATACGCACCCTTTTTTTATCTGGTCTAAGGAAGAACTTACTCTTCCTGGTTAGCGTCTCTTCCCAGTTCCGCCATACCCAGTATGTTGTAACCTGCATCCACATAGGTGATCTCACCGGTGATTCCTGCCGCAAGGTCCGAACACAGGAATGCCGCTGCGTTGCCCACGTCATCGATGGTCACGGTTCTTCTTAACGGGGCGGTCCCCTGGACGTGATCCAGCATTTTTCTGAACTGTGAAATACCGGCCGCCGCGAGTGTCTTGATCGGCCCGGCGGAGATCGCGTTGACCCGGTGGCCTTCAGGCCCGAGGCTCTGCGCCATGTAGCGCGTATTTGCCTCGAGGCTTGCCTTGGCAAGACCCATGACGTTATAACTGGGCATGGCCCTTACTGAACCCATGTAGGTCAGGGTTAACAGGGCGCCGTTGCGGCCACGCATCATCTCGCGACCGGCCTGGGCCAGTGCAACGAAGCTGTACGAACTGATGTCATGGGCAACCTGGAAGCCCTCACGGGTTACCGCATCCATGTAATCACCCACCAGCTGTTCACGCGGTGCAAAACCAACGGCATGCACGAGTATATCGTAGTAATCCCAGTGTTTGCGAAGCTCTGTAAATGTATTCTCGATCTGTTCATCAAAGGCCACATCACAGGGGATGATGATATTTGACTGGCATTCTTCAGCAACTTTTTCTACCCGTGATTTGAGCTTTTCAGTCTGGTAGGTAAAGGCCAGTTCAGCACCCTGCCGGTGCATTGCATTGGCAATACCCCAGGCGATTGAGCGATTGCTGGCAACACCAACGATCAGTGCGCGTTTTCCTTGCAGAAATCCCATGGATATTTCTCTCCCGGTGAATGGATATAATTAAAAGATAAGCAGGTTAACAGCAGAATTCATTATTAGCAAAAAGCGCTATTAGCGTCGTGGATGATTGAAGTGCAGGCGTTCGGCGGCACCATGCTCGATGACCTTCGTGCCATCGAATGCCAGCGCGCCGTTAACCCAGACCGCATCGATACTACTGCGGAAGCGGCGACCTTCGAAAGGTGACCAGCCACAACGTGACAGCACCCGCTCACGGGTGACATCCGTTGTGCCATCCATGTTCACCAATACCAGGTCCGCATGATAACCTTCACGGATGTAACCGCGTTCCACGACACTGAATCGTATGGCCGGGTTATGTGTGACACCGCGAACAACCGTATGCAGATCAAGTTTGCCGTCGTGCACCAGTTCGAGTGCCGCGACCAGTACCTCCTGCACCAGCGGTAGACCAGACGGGGCTGTCAGGTAGTCATCTGAAGCTTTTTCCTCGGAAGTATGGGGTGCGTGGTCGGTCGCGATGATATCCAGCCGGCCATCCTTGATGGCGGCGATCAGCGCAGCCTGGTCCGCCGCACTCTTGATCGCGGGGTTGCATTTGATCAGGTTGCCATACTGTCCGTATTGCGAATCATCAAAGTGCAGAAAATGAACGCAGGCTTCCGCGGTGATGTTTTTACCGTGGATGGGGCCCGCTGTGAACAGGTCCAGTTCGCGCGCGGTGGATATATGCAGCACGTGCAATTGGGCCTGGTGCTTGTTGGCCAGCGCAACCGCTAGTTCACTCGAGGCATAACAGGCCTCGGCGCTGCGTATATTGGCATGCTCGGTTACCGGGATGCTTTTTCCGTATTTTTTCGTGGCCTGTTGGATGTTGGCCATGATCATGGGTGTCGATTCGCAATGGGTGGCGATCAGTACCGGTGAATCGCGGAAAATAGCCGCCAGGGTCGATTCATTATCGACCAGCATATTGCCGGTGGATGCGCCCATGAAAACCTTGACGCCACAGGCCATGGAGGGGTCCAGGGTCCTGATGTCCTCGATATTGTCATTGGTGGCACCAAAATAAAACCCGAAATTGGCAGCCGAAGTCTCGGCGGCGCGGGTGTATTTCCACTGCAGTTGTTCGGCATTGGTGGTGGGTGGTTTTGAATTGGGCATTTCCATGTAGCTGGTCACACCACCGGCGATGGCGGCGCGTGACTCCGAGTAAAAATCACCTTTGTGGGTCAGGCCCGGTTCGCGGAAATGTACCTGGTCATCGATCATACCCGGCATCAGGTGTTTGCCGTTGGCATCTACCACATTGGCGCCTGCCGGGGCTTGCAGGCCCCTTGCAATCTTCTCGATCCGGCCGTTCTTTAACAGCAGGTCGGATTCGGTGATCTGGCCCTCGTTGACCAGTTTTGCATTTCGGATTACGGTAATTTGACTCATGGGGTTCGTGGTCTGCCAGTATTTGAATTATCTAAAACCCCATTGTAGCCTCAATGATTAATTGCCGTCTTGGAATTTGATTCCCGGGCGTCGGGACCTGGCTCAACAGATACGCGGCAGGGGATCATCCTCAAGCTCTTCGAGGATGCGCTCACCGCCGAGTGTGGTCTCAAGAACAACCTGTGAAAGTGTGGCATCGATGCTGCCGATGATCGCAGCATTCCTGCCATCGGGTATGGATTGCCATTTTTCCAGTACATGTGAAGCCTGCGCCGGGTCAACGATGGCCACGATCCTGCCTTCACAGGCGAGGAACAGGGGGTCATAACCCAGCATGTCGCAGACCGACTGAACCGGGTCACTGATCGGGATGTCCGCCTGCAGGATCCGAATACCCATCTGGCTTATGCGTGCAAGCTCATGGCAGACCGTGGCCAGGCCGCCACGGGTCGGGTCACGCATGAACCTGAGCCCATCGGTTCCCTCGAGTACGGCTGTCAGGGGCAGGACACTGGCGGAGTCGGACTGCAGGTCGCCACGCAGCCCAAATTGCTCGCGGGCCAGTAAAACGGAAATTCCATGGTCGCCAACCGGACCACTGACCAGTATCCGGTCACCATCACGCACCTGTTCCAGGCCGAGCCTGAACCCCGGGTTGCGGGTGCCGATGCCGGTGGTTGCAAGGTACAGGCCACCGCCTTCCCCGCGTCTCAATACCTTGGTATCACCTGCCACCACCTTGACACCTGCCTGCCTGGCGGCGTTTGCAAGGCTGATAATAATGCGCTCCAGTTGTGCGATCTCGAGGCCTTCTTCGATAAACGCATTCAGCGCCAGGTATTTCGGAGTAGCGCCGGCGACAGCAAGGTCGTTGACCGTGCCGTGAACAGCCAACGAGCCGATGTCACCACCGGGGAACTCCAGTGGCTGAACCGTGAAGCCATCGGTGGTGAAAACCACCTCACGTGAATCCAGTGACAGGCTGGCTGCATCAACCCGCACGTCCAGACGGTCGTTTGCAAGATGCCTGGCAAAAATCTCATCGATGAGTTCGCGCATGTAGCGGCCACCGTTACCGTGCGCCAACGTGATGTGTGTATCCTGCATGTTTTATCCGTCCTTGTATGCGTATTCGACGATCTGCCCGAAGCTGATACCGGCGTCATTGACCGGCACCCGTAAAGGCAATGTTACTTCGAAACCGTTGCTGCCAAGCTCAGCGATACATCTTTCGCTTAACACGCGGTTCTGGAAGACACCGCCGGCAAGGCCAACCTTGTTGATGCGGGTGTCCGCCCGTACCTGCTTGGCCTGCTGCAGCAGCGAATCCGCCATCGAAAAGTGAAAATGAGCAGCGCGTTCTGCCAGCGGAGTTGAACTGTCCATCAGCATGGGTATCAATGGTGCCCAGTCAGCGATGTAAACATCATCCACCCGGGCTAGCCCCAGCCTGGACAGGTGGTGATGATCAAAGCCATCACAGCGGGCTGCCAGGGCTTCAAACTGCATGGGTCCCTGGCCCTCGTAACTGGCATGCGTACACACATCGCAAAGTGCGGCCGCGGCATCGAACAGGCGCCCGGCAGCCGTAGTGCGCGGTGCATTTTTCCCTTGCTGCCAGAAACTGTATAGCAACGGGTCAGAAGCTTCCTCAAGCTGGCATTCCTGATCTGATTCCCAGCAAACAGCCGCCGCACTGCGCCACGGTTCGCGCCCGGCACGCTCGCCGCCGGGTAATTTGAAAGACCGGAATCTTGCCACGCGCCGCCATTGACCGGGCTTGCCCGCGAGGGTCTCGCCGCCCCAGAGTGTGCCATCCGGTCCCAGGCCGACACCATCCCATGTGAACACCAGCATGTTATCAAGGTCACCATCGTTTGCCAGGGCTTCGGCGTACACGGCAGAGGCATGCGCATAATGGTGGTAAACATCCAGGACCGGCAATCCCTGCCGCCGCGCCCAACGGCTCGCGCTGTAACCTGGGTGTGCATCGCAGACCAGGAATTCCGCCCTGACCTGGTAAAGCGCCTCGAGATCACCGATACACCGTTCGAAGGTTTGCAAACTGCGCAGGCTGTCCAGTTCCCCGATATGTGGTGAGACCACCACCCGCTTATCCCAGCCCAGGGCAACGGTGTTCTTCATCTGGGCGCCCACGGCCAAAACAGGTCGATCAAGCCTGAAGGGTAATTCGAGTTCCACCGGTGCAAGACCGCGACCCTGGCGGATGGCTCTCGGCTGGCCGTTGATAATACGGAACACCGGGTCGTCCGCGGGTCTTGCGATGGCCCTGTCATGGTGCAGGAAGGCATTGGCAACATGTGCCAGGCGTTTTTCGATATCCCGGTTGTCAGTCAATACGGGCTCACCGCTGATGTTGGCTGAACTTGCCACCAGTGGCGCGCCGAAGTCATGGAGCAGCATGTGGTGAAGCGGGCTGTACGGCAACATGGCGCCGACTTCATTCAGACCCGGGGCGATGGCCTCAGACAGCCTGCTTCCAGGCTTTTTATTCACGAGTACGATGGGTCTTGCGGGTGATTCGAGCAGGTCCGCTTCGACATTATCCGGTAACAGGTACTGCCTGAGTATTGCCAACCCGTCAGCCGGGCCTGCCGGGAACATCACCGCCAATGGCTTGTGCGGGCGCGGCTTGGTTCTCCGCAGTTGATTGACGGCATCATCATTGCAGGCGTCGCAAACCAGGTGGTAGCCACCGATACCCTTTATGGCCAGTACTTTCCCCGCGGACAATGCCGCAACTGCCGCCTTCAGCGCAGCTTCATTGCCTGCCTGCAGGGCTTCGCCGTCCTCGCAGTAGCTTAAGCCCGGCCCGCATTTTTCACATGCCACGGGCTCGGCATGGTAGCGCCGGTCAAGCGGATTGACATATTCAGCGTGACAGGCCTCGCACAGCACAAAACCCGACATGCTGGTATTGGGGCGGTCATAGGGCAGGGATTCAATCAAGGTATAACGTGGCCCACATTGAGTGCAGTTGATGAATGGATAGCGATAGCGGCGGTTACCGGGATCATTCAGTTCCTGCAGGCAGTCGTCGCAGGTGAACAGGTCTGCCGGCAGATGAATATCGGCATCGCTGTCTGCCAGGCTTGCAGTAATCAGGAATTCGCCGGTGTCTGAACAGCTCGTTTCACTGACGGACTCAAGTATGGGCCGGGACAGTTCAGGTGCACATGCGATGAGAGTATTGGTAAATTCATCCAGGTCTTGCAGGCGCCCCTGGACGTGGATTTCGACCCGGCCCGATGAATTGCGGACCCAGCCGTGCAGTTTGTGTTTCAAGGCATGACGGTAGATATAGGGTCGGAAGCCGACCCCCTGGACGATACCGCTCAGAATGATTTTCCGGGCTTGCCCTGGTTCTGAAGCCTTCATTGAAGCCCGGACGCCATCAGGAAGCCTGGCTGCGTGATCGCCTGCTTTTCTCATTGCCGGAAGCCCGCAGGCCATTGGCCCACCAGATACGGCAAGCGCCTTCGTCCGATACCATGCACGGCCCTATCGGGTTGCGCGGCACGCAGGCCTTGCCGTACAGACGACACTGGTCGGGGTATATGCGGCCGAGAACCACGCTTGCGCAATCACAACCCGGTGGCATTTCCCCGGCGCGTTTGCGTGCGTCACCGGCGTAACCGGGGAATTGCCCGCGTGCATCGTGGTGTTTGTATTGATCGGCCAGGACATAACCGGAATGAGGGATGCTACCAACCCCGCGCCAGTTGGCGTCCGCAATATCAAATGCCTTTTGCAATTGCTTCCGGGCAGCAGGGTTACCACCCTCACGTACCAGTTCCGGGTAACAGTTGTCGAGGAAATAGCGATTATCGGTTTTCTGCCGTAAAACCGAATACATGGCAGCCAGCAGGCTTTGGCTTGTGAAGCCCGCAATCGCCGCCGGCATGCGGTGCCGGTCTACCACGAACTGCCACTCTTCCGGCCCCATCACGGTTGCCACGTGGCCGGGGGCGATCAGTGCGTCGAAACCGGCTTCGCCGGAGTCGAGCAACATCGCTACGGCCGGCCAGGTCAGACGTCCTGATAACAGTAAAAAGAGGTTATCCGGCACGCCTTCGATCAGCATCGCTGCCACGGGTGCCGAGGTTGTCTCGAAACCGGCGGCAAAGAATACGATGGGTAAATCCGGGTTGTCCCTCGCAACTTTAACCGCCTCACCCGGTGAGGCAATCGGCCGGATATCGGCGCCGTGCGCCTTTGCTTCGGCCAGTGTTCGGACCTCGCCTTTTTTTACATTCACCGGCACACGCAGCATGTCACCGAATGCGACCAGGACGATTTTCTCGTTCAGTGACAGTTGGATAGCCTCGTATACATCCTCTTCCGGGCAGATACATACCGGGCATCCGGGGCCGGGGATCAACTCGATGGCAGCGGGCAGGGTGCTGCGCAGACCGGCCATGGTGATCGAGCGCTCATGACCACCGCAGACATTCATAATTTTGACCGTGCGCTCAAGCGGTAGCGAATGAATACGTTCCAGCCACTGGTTGGCCGTGAGTGTCATGAATTCGGCGGTCGGGGGTGCCCGGATGGGCCGTGCGGCTCGTGATGGTGGTGGTGCTTTTGAACGGGCGGGGCGGCCTTGATTTCCAGGCGGACCTGCCGGACCGTTTCGCGTAACCATTGCAGCCAGTTCTTCAAACCATCACCGGACTTGGCAGACGCACGTATCAGCGGGGCTGGGCTGGCCAGGTTTCGCAGGTATCTCTCCGCGCGTTCAGGGCTGAAATCATCCAGCACGGGTAACAGGTCAGCCTTGCTGAGCATGACCATGTCCGCGGTGCGGAACATCACCGGGTACTTTGCCGGCTTGTCATCACCTTCAGGCACGGATAACAGCACGATGTTTTTATGTTGTCCGAGATCAAAGCTCGCCGGGCAAACCAGGTTGCCGACATTCTCGATAAAAACGATATCGAAGCCTGACAGATCGAGCTGATGTACGGCGTCGTGCACCATGTGCGCATCCAGGTGGCAGGCACTGCCGGTTGTGATCTGGATCGCGGTCACACCGTGGCTACGAATACGTTCGGCGTCGTTCTCGGTTTCAAGGTCGCCTTCGATAACCGCAATGCGAAACTCATCACCGAGAGCCGTGATGGTGGCTTCCAGCAGCGATGTCTTACCGGCACCCGGTGATGACATCAGGTTAATCGCAACCACACCGTGGGCGTTGAAATGCTCGCGGTTGTGCAGGGCCGTGTGATCGTTTTCGTGCAGCAGGTCATGCAATACGCTGATCGCCCCGCGTCCGTCGGCGGTTTTCTCCAGTTTGCCGCCGGCCGCCAGCAGGTGCTTGTTTCCCGGTGTTATATTGCATCCGCAGGTATCACACATCATCAGCTCCAGTTGTCACCGTCTTGTTTAACATTGCTTGACCCCGGAATCGGCGCCTGATCGGCAGCAAGCATCTGGTCATACAATTCCCACGCAGTCTGTGCATCCTGCGGGGTGATTTTCTGGATGGCATAACCTACGTGAACAACTATGAAATCATCAACTTCCAGGGCTTCATCCTGCAACATGAACAGGCTTACATCGCGATACACACCCTTGGCTTCGCAAGAGGCCACAAAGCCGTTAATCTCACGAATCTGCATGGGTATTCCTAGGCACATGGTTTTTCCATTCCGTTAAAAATATTTGCTTGTCTAGCCTAATGTATATACCCAATCCGGCTCATGATCTGAATCAATCCTGTTTGAATCAGGCGACTGCGAGTCCCGCAGATAAGTCTGAAACAATTATCCCGTGGGCTCTTCCTCCATTATAGGTAAGGAAATCAAAACCGGGTAAACAGGTTCAGCAATACGGCTAAACCTTATATTAGTTTTCTTTAACATAAATTGATCTGCGTCAATTTGCCGCATTGCCAGCTACCTTAAGATAACTGCAAGAAAAGAGAGCGGCAGGTGTGAAACATAGCAACACGCTTATTCTAGGTATCGGCAATACCCTTCTCAGTGATGAAGGTGCGGGTATTCACGCCATGAATTTGCTCCAGTCATCCCACCCGGATTTACCCAACCTTACCTACATCGATGGCGGCACGCTCAGTTTCACACTGGCGGCTTACATCGAAGACTGCGATAACCTGATTGTTTTCGATGCAGCAGAGTTAAAGGCGCCCGCCGGCACGGTCAGAACCATGGCGGGCGGGCAGATGGACTCGTTCCTCGGCGCTGCCAGGCGCAGCCCGCACGAGGTCGGCTTGCTCGACCTGTTTGATATCGCACGCCTGACAGAGTCCCTGCCTGTCAAGCGGGCGTTGATTGGTATCCAGCCCGTGAGTATCGAATGGGGTATGTCCCCAACCACGGCGGTAGCAGAGGCACTGCCGGTTGCCGTTGAACAGGCAGTCGTTCTGCTTGGGCAGTGGATGCGGGCCGAGGCGCAGATTTCCGGCCACGGTATCGAAGTTGCTGAAGGAAACGCCGGGATGCCGGATTAGGCAGATGAACACCGCGCCTTTCAATATACAGACCGGCAATGAACTAACCTGGAACGCGAGGCCGATATTGTTCGAGGTCCGTCATGCCCTCGAGGCACTTTTAGACAGTGGTGAGAACAGCATCATTGACCTGCGCAGCATCCCGTTGGCACCGGGGGAAGAAGATACCATCATCGATACGCTTGGCCGGGGAGAAGTCCAAGCCCGCCTGGATGCGCTCGGACCGAGTGAAATTTATGAAACACGCTATGCCGGTGTCTGGCTGATAACGCATTACAACGAAGATGAATCGATTGTCAGCCGTTTTATCGAAATTACAAGAATACCGGAAATCCTCAAATCACAGCCTGGGGATATATCAATCGCGTTAACCGGGTTAACAAAAGAGCTAGGAACACAAGATATATAAATACTTGCGGAGACGGACATATGAAGAAGGATTTATCCCTGAAAGATGGAACCTCTAAGAAAGGAACCCTGGGCGAGGCGTTACGCAGCCAGGGGGTTTCCCGCCGCAGTTTTATGAAGTTTTGCGCAACCACTGCGTCGATGATGGCCCTGCCACCTGCCATGATTCCGATGATTGCGAAGGCGCTTGAAACCGCTCGGAGGCCTTCGGTTATCTGGCTGTCATTCCAGGAATGCACGGGTTGCACGGAGTCGCTGACACGTGCACATACATCAACCGTGGAGAGCCTGATCTTCGACGCGATTTCGCTGGACTACCACCACACCCTGCAGGCCGCTGCCGGTACCGCTGCCGAAGCCGCCCGCGAGGCTGCGATGGAGGAAAATTACGGCAACTACCTGCTGGTTGTAGACGGCTCCATCCCGTTGGGTAATCCGGGCTACTCGACCATCGCCGGTATCAGCAATCTCGATATGCTGACCGAATGCGCCAAGGGCGCCGCAGCGATCGTAGCGGTGGGCACCTGTGCAACGTACGGGGGTATCCCGCATGCCAACCCGAACCCGACCGGTGCCGTTTCTGTCAAGGATATCATCACGGACAAGCCCATCATCAACGTACCGGGCTGTCCGCCGATTCCCGTGGTCATTACCGGCGTGCTCGCGCATTACCTTACTTTCGGAGCCATACCCGAGCTGGATCACATCGGACGGCCGAAGGCCTTTTACGGCCAGAGTATTCACGACCGCTGCTACCGGCGGCCGTTTTATGACAAGGGCCAGTTTGCAGAAACCTTTGATGACGAAGGTGCGAAGAAAGGCTGGTGCCTGTACAAGCTCGGCTGTAAGGGGCCGACCACCTACAACGCCTGTGCGACCACCAAGTGGAACAATGGCACCAGCTTCCCGATCGAATCCGGACATCCCTGCATTGGCTGCTCCGAACCGGATTTCTGGGATGGCGGCGGTTTCTACAAGGCGCTTTCGATGCCCACCGAGAACCTCTCGAAAACTGCGGTTTATGCTGCCGCCGGTGCGGCTGCGGCCGGAGCCGTGATCGGCGCAATGAACCGCGGCAAGAAGAGCGCCAGTAACAAAATCCATATCAAGACCACCATCGATGACCTGTCAAAGTAGATGCCCGTGGTGCTGATTGATGAGCCAAAAAAATTGAGGAAGAGACTATGACCGAAATCGAACTTCTGAGCTGGGCACGTGGACCTGGACTGCAGATTGCAACCATCATTTTTGTTGCCGGTGTCGTGATCCGGATCCTCGAGATACTGCTACTGGGAAGAAAGGCCAACCTTGCCGAAGCCAAGGGGGCAGAGATGTCCAGCGGCTTGCGCACGATGGTCACGAGGACGATCCCTGATCCAACCACGTTCAAGCGGGCCAGCGTTATGATTGTGTCCGGTTACATTTTTCATATCGGCCTGTTTGTCATCTGCTTTCTTTCTGCGCCGCACATCCTGTTTCTGAAGGATATTATCGGTTTCGGCTGGCCATCGTTACCGACACCCGTGGTCGACGCATTCGCCGTGGTCACGATCATCGCGCTGGTCGTGACACTGGTAAACCGCCTGACCAATAAGGTCATGCGTTACCTGACCAATTTCGAAGACCTGCTGGTCTGGTTCCTGACTTTCCTGCCCGTGATCACCGGTTATATAGCATTTCACCGGATTGGCATGACGGCGCCGACCCTGCTGGCGTTGCATATACTGAGTGTTGAACTGCTGCTGGTAGTATTTCCTTTCACCAAGCTGATGCATGCCTTCACGCTGTTTATCGCACGTTGGTACAACGGCGCAATTTCCGGCTACAGGGGGGTTGCATCATGAGTGCTTCACTTGAGAAGGGTATCAATGCCCTTAAACGCCAGGTCGATTCGACAGTCGCGGCCTTTTTCAGCAGTTGCGTACATTGCGGTCATGTGTGCGGAGGCCTGTCTGTTCTATACCGAAACCGGCGATCCCAAACGCACGCCGATCAACAAGACCGAACCGCTGAGGCGTATCTGGAAATCCGAATTCACACTGATGGGCCGCATCGGGAAAATGCTCGGGCTGACAAAGAAGGTCGATGACAAATTCCTGGAACAGTGGCAGGAACTGGTTTATGACAGCTGTACGCTGTGCGGGCGCTGTTCGATGGTCTGCCCGGTGGGTAATGACATTGCACTGATGATCCGCAAAACACGTGAAGGCATGGCGGCCGCGGGGCAGGCACCCGCAGGGCTGATCGGCGCCACCACCCGTGCCGTCACCATCGGTAGCCCGATGGGTGTCAAGTGGCCGGCATTACAGGCACAGATCAGGCATGTCGAAGAAGATACCGGCCTGAAGGTACCGGTCGACGTGGAAGACGTCGAGTACATGTTGCTGCTGTCTTCGATGGAAATCATGAATTTCCCTGAATTCATCGAGGCGATAGCGAAGATATTTGATAAGGCGGGCGTCACGTGGACGATTTCATCCGAGGCCTTCGAGGCTACCAATAGCGGTATCCAGATCGGTGTTTCCGATATCGCAGCGGACCTGGTTCAGCGTATTGTCGATGTTGCCGACAAGCTCAGGGTCAAAACTGTAATCAGCCCGGAATGCGGTCACGCTTACATGGCGATACGCTGGGATGGCCCAAACCTGGTGGGTAAGGCGTTCAACTTCAAGGTTCGCCACATACTCGAAGTGCTGGATGATCTGCGTAAGGATGGGCGTCTGAAAATGGCGAGCAAGGACTCACAGAAACTCACCTATCACGATCCTTGCCAGATATCACGGCGCGGCGGCGTCATTGATGAACCACGTCACCTGATCAACATGATCGCCGATGATTTCGTCGAGATGCCGGATGCCGGCAAGATGAACTGGTGCTGTGGCGCAGGTGGCGGTGTTAGTGCGAACGAGCGTGCGGACGAGATACGTCTGAAGGTATTCGACCGAAAAAAGGCACAGCTTGATGTGGTCAAACCCGATGCAATCATAAGTGCCTGTTCGAATTGCCGGATCCACCTGGAAGACGGTCTCGAGGAATTCAACATGGATATCCCGCTGTTGAGCCTGACCGAAATGTTGGCGGAACACCTCGCTGAAGACTGATTGTGCAGGAGCAAGATGAAATGAGCGAAATATGTAACGACACAGAATTCAGAGAAAGACTTGAGGCCCTGGATGCGCTTCAACAGAGACAGGTTGCGGCAATGTTTGTCCGGCACGTCCTTCCATTGAGCGCGGATAAACGTCTTGAACGTGTGATCAAGACCGCTGCGGACGTGGATGCCACCGAAGAGGAACTGGCAGCGGCCCTCAAAACAGCACACGCGGTCACTTTTGACAGCCACGCGCGTTGCGGCGCGGAGGGGCACTGGTCCGACCAGGCCGGTTACTTCGTCGCACGCGCCGCAGTTGCGGCGACCACACCCGTGGCACACGCGAGGGCAGGAGGACCTGCATGGCAGGCTGCCATGAGTGCAAGAATGGCCTATACGAGCATGTTGATTGAAGATGCACCCGATCAGTCAGCACACGCCGAATGTGAATGGCAGCACCAGTCATTGTCCGACTATCTAAACGCATAAGCAGAGAGAACGTAAAATGAGCGAGCGCATCGTAGTTGATCCGATCACCCGTATTGAAGGCCATTTGCGCATAGAAGCTCAAATGGAAGGCGACAGAATCGTCAGCGCCTATTCATCCGGCACCATGGTGCGTGGAATCGAAGTTATCCTGAAAGACCGCGACCCGAGGGATGCCTGGGCATTTGCGCAGCGTATCTGCGGTGTCTGTACGCTGGTCCACGGTCTTGCGTCAATCCGCTCGGTGGAGAATGCACTCAGTTACCCGGTACCGAAAAACGCGGATCTGATCCGTAACCTGATGGCCGGTGCTCAGTACATACACGACCACGTGATGCACTTCTATCACCTGCATGCCCTTGACTGGGTCGATGTGGTCTCGGCCCTGGGTGCTGATCCGAAGGCGACATCGGAGCTGGCGCAATCACTGAGTAACTATCCAAAATCGTCGCCCGGCTACTTCTCCGATATGCAGAAAAAACTCAAGGGTTTCGTGGAAGCGGGGCAACTGGGCATTTTCGCCAAGGCGTACTGGGGCCATCCAGCGTATAAATTACCGCCCGAGGCCAACCTGATGGCGGTCTCGCATTACCTCGAAGCACTGGCCTGGCAACGTGATGTTGCGCGCTTGCATACCATCTTTGGCGGTAAGAGCCCGCACCCCAATTTTGTCGTGGGTGGTGTACCGTGCGCGATCGACCTGAACTCCGATTCCGCCATCAATGCGAAAAAACTCTCCCAGGTACAGGACATCATCAACCAGATGAAGGTCTTCGTGGAGCAGGTCTATGTACCGGACACGCTCGCGATCGCCAGTTATTACAAGGACTGGGGCAGCCGGGGTGAGGGGCTTGGCAACTTCCTGACCTATGGTGACTTCCCGTCCAGAGGCATGGATGATCCTTCCGGTTTCATGATACCGGCTGGCGCCATTTTGAACCGCGATCTGTCTACCATCCACGATGTTGATATGAACGCGGCGGATGAAATCCAGGAGTACATTTCACATTCCTGGTATGACTACCAGGATGGTAAAGATGCAGGTTTGCATCCCTACCAGGGCGAGACCAACCTGAACTACACCGGCCCGAAACCACCTTACGAGCACCTCGATGTAGAGCAATCCTATTCCTGGCTGAAATCACCCCGCTGGAAAGGGCATGCGATGGAGGTTGGGCCGCTGGCGCGGGTGCTGATGCTTTATGCAACTGGTCATGCGCAGACCCAGGAGCTGGTGAATATGACCCTGAGCACGCTGGATATCCCGGTCGAGGCCCTGTTTTCAACGCTGGGGCGCACCGCGGCGCGAACGCTGGAAACCAAGATTTTTGCGGACGCCATGCAGGGCTGGTTCGATGACCTGATCGTGAACGTCAAGGCAGGTGATACCCGGACCTTTAACGAGGCGCTGTGGGAACCCTCCAGTTGGCCTAAACAGGCCCAGGGTGTGGGCTTCATGGAGGCGCCTCGCGGTGGTCTCGCTCACTGGATCGTGATCGAAAATGAAACAATAAAGAATTACCAGGCCGTCGTACCCAGCACCTGGAATGCCGGTCCGCGTGACAGCAACGGCCAGGCGGGTGCCTACGAGGCTGCATTGGAGGACAATCACCAGCTTTACGACGTCAATCAGCCGATTGAGATCCTGCGGACCATCCATAGTTTTGATCCCTGTATCGCTTGTGCGGTACACTTGACAGACGAGGAAGGTGAAGAAATTATCAAGGTCAAAGTCCGTTAGACAGGCCGTAAATCAGTCAGGAAAGAAAAACATGCAAGCAAGAATTTTTCTCACAATTATGAGTGTATCGTCACTCCTGTTTTCGACATCGGCACTGGCACACATCACCGAGCCAGGCGGCGTTCTGCCGCATATCTTCACAGGTGAACACCTGTTGATAGTGCTTATTGTTGCGGTGTGTATTGCCGGTGCCGGCAGATTCTATCGCCGCTTCCGCTAGCCAGAATTAATATCCGGGCCGGTGTTTCGAACGGCACGTCTGGTTAGCGCTCTGCCTTAAAGTAGTGCCGGCGGCCACGTCGGTTCACGGGACAGGGTCATGCCCGCCTTCGCAAAAAGGCTGACATCGAATTATTCTCTTGAAACCCAGCCAGCTACCCCGGGCTGCACCGTACTTTCGGATGGCCTCTTGCGTATACTGGGAACAGCTTGGCGTGAAGCGGCAATGCTGACCTAAAAACGGACTCAGCACCAGCTGGTAAGCCCGGATAATGGCGAGAAGTATTTTTTGCATTCCTAATATTTGCAGGGCAAATTCCGTTTGGGGATAAAAAACACTTGCTGTCTTTTTCCAGTTGGGATATAAAACTGCACCTTGATCGGGTCGAATATCGGCTTGATTTTCATAAAAATATATAATAATCAGCAGATTACATTATATATGCTCAGATATTCAAGGAGTTACTACAGCTATTATGACCGCTAAACCAGTAAAATTACCTCAAGGCTATAAGCCTTCTCCCGATGAAGAGTACATGAATCCAATGCAGATTGAATACTTCAGGCAGAAATTGATTACCTGGAGAGACGATCTTATCGAAGAATCACGCGAGACCATCAGTAATCTGCAATCCGAGGTCAGGGATGTAGGGGATGAGGCCGAGAGAGCAACGCGGGAAACTGAAAACAGTCTTGAACTACGGACACGAGACCGGTATCGCAAGCTGATCAACAAGATCAACAAGACGCTGGCACGTATCGACGATGGTGAATATGGATATTGCGAGGAAACCGGCGAAGAGATCGGTCTCCAGCGCCTGGAAGCTCGTCCAATAGCGACCTTGTGCCTGGATGCCCAGGAGCGTTGGGAAATCCGTCAAAAGCAAATGGGCGACACCGCCTAGTAAGAACCCGAATATCCAGTCAGTTTCCTTGTAGATACGACCTGGCCGTGCTGAAGATAGCTTCCAGCATGGCGTGCAGGCCGTTGGCCCGGGTTGCTGACAGGTGTTGCTGCAAACCAATGGCAGCAATGAAGTCCGGTTGGGTATTGACTATCTGATCAGCGGAAGCACCGGAATAAACCCGTATTAACAGGGCGATCAGCCCGGATACGATGGCCGCGTCGCTGTTGGCGCGGATTTTTACCTCGTCGGCATCGCCATCGATAATCAGCCACACCCTCGATTGACAGCCATGCAGCAGGATGTCATCTGTTTTTTCCGAATCAGCCAGGGGTTCGAGAGCTTTGCCAAGATCAATCAGGTACTGGTAACGATCCAGCCAGTTATCAAACAGGCTGAAATCGCCGATGACTTCATTTTGGGCTTTTTTCGGATCGTGCATCGCTGTAATCCTTCCGGTTTTATGTGCTGCTACGACGCCAGCGGGTTCCATCCGCGACATCTTCGAGACTGATTCCCATGCTTTGCAGCTGATCCCTGATTTCATCGGCACGGGCAAAGTTCTTCTGCTTTCTCGCGTTGTTGCGTTCCTCGATCAACCCGTCGATCAAGGCATCATCCAGGCCTTGGGTATCACCGGCCAGCCAGTTGACCGGGTCTTGCTGGAAGAGTCCGATCAGGCTGCTGGCTGCCAGAAACCTTCCGGCCGAGGTGCTCGCTGATTCCCTGTCCCCGGCATTGGCCAACCGACGTGCTTCGCTGTTGAGTTCCGCCAGTGCCTCAGGTGTGTTGAGATCATCCAGTAGTGCCGACATGAATTTTTCGGAGGGCTCTTCTGCTGCCTGGAATGGCCCGAACTTCGCGTTGATGTCACGCAGAACACCGTATACACGGTCGAGGGTGCGTTGGACGCGGGTAACGGTTTCATCCGACCAGTCCAAAGGCTGGCGATAGTGTGCAGTCAGTAGCAGGTAACGCAGGACTTCACCCTTTGTCTGTTCCAGTAAATCATGGATGACCAGGGTGTTTCCAAGTGATTTTGACATCTTGCTTCTTTCGACGGTCACAAAGCCGTTGTGCATCCAGTAATGGGCAAATATCTTTCCGCCATGTGCGCAAACGCTTTGTGCGATCTCGTTCTCATGGTGTGGGAAAACCAGGTCTTGCCCGCCACCATGGATGTCGATGCTTTCGCCGAGGTGGTATTCAGACATCGCCGAGCACTCCAGGTGCCAGCCCGGCCGGCCCCAACCCCACGGGCTGTCCCAGCCGGGCTGCGGGTCGACCGATGGTTTCCACAGGACAAAATCACCCGGATGACGCTTGAAATCGGCAACTTCAACCCTGGCGCCGGCAACCATTTCGGAAACATCACGGCCCGAAAGCGCACCATAGTCGGCAAATGATTCAACCGCGAACAACACGTGACCTTCCGCCGCATAAGCGTTCCCGCTGTCGATCAGGCTTTGGATCATATGGATCATCTGCGGAATGTGGTCGGTGGCTCGTGGTTCGATACTGGGCGAGCCGACACCCAGTGCAGCCATATCCTTGTGATAAATCTCGGTGTAATGTTTGGATATGACATCAATCGGAACGTTCTGCTCGGCCGCTGCGGCGTTGATTTTGTCATCCACATCGGTGATATTGCGTGCATAGATGACATTTGGATAGCGTGTCGATAACAACCTGTACAGCAGGTCGAAAATTACCGCCGGCCGCGCATTACCGATGTGCGCATAGCTGTAAACGGTCGGACCGCAGACATACAGGGTTACACGTTCAGGGTCCTGTGGTACAAAGACCTGTTTCTCGCGTTTCAGGGTGTTATAAATCAGCAGTGGTTTTTTTTGGGTCATGGTCTTAATCTGGTCTGTGTATCGACGGCAAAGAATTAATCATTTTAACAAGTTTATTGAGTAAAGAGGCAAACACGATGGCGGCACGTAAAACTATTTCAGAAGGCTACACTGCTCACGTTGCTGAACTCCAGCGGCGTTGGGAAAATGCACTCCAGGCCGAAGGCTTTGAGGCGGCGTTGATCCATGCCGGCAGCAAGCTGCCAAGTTTTCTTGATGACTATGAGTACCCTTTCCGTTGCAATCCCCATCTGCTGTGGTGGGCGCCATTGACGCACCATCACGACAGCGCCTTGCTGGTGCGCATCGGGCGCCGCCCAAAATTATTTTATTACCAACCGGATGACTACTGGTATTCACCACCGGCTGACCCCGATTCCTGGTGGGCAGACGAATTTGACGTCGTATCGGTGCGTGATGCCGATGTCTGGAAACAGACCGGTATTGATGCCCGAACCGCCTATATTGGCGATGCGCCTGCGCTTACCGAGATCGTCAATTCTGCCCAGTTGAACCCGGTACATCTGCTCAACAGGATTCACCTGGAAAGAACACGTAAAACGCCATATGAAATTGCCTGCATGGCGGAAGCCGCACGCCTGGGCGCCATTGCGCATACCGCGGCGGAGCAAGCCTTCAGGGAAGGCATGAGTGAGTACGACATCCACCAGCGCTATTGCATGTCGATCAAGATGGTCGATGCGGAGTTGCCCTATGGCAATATTATTGCACTGAACAATCACAGTGCTGTCCTGCACTACCACGGACACGAGCAACAGGCGCCCAAAAAGCTGCGCTCATTCCTGATTGACGCCGGTGCGACCATGCATGGCTATGCCTGTGATATCACTCGTACCTACGCGGCGGAGGCGGGCGAGTTTGCTGATCTGATATCAGCAATGGATGGAATGCAACAAAAGTTGTGCGCGGCGGTAGTAAACGGCCTGGATTATCGTGATCTGCATTTGAGGGCCCACCTGGATATCGCCGGTATATTGAAGGATTTCGATATTATCAGACCATCCGCCGAAGATGCGGTCGCGACCGGTTTAAGCACCGTTTTCTATCCGCATGGGCTGGGGCATTACCTCGGCCTGCAAACCCATGATGTTGCCGGTCTGATCGCCGATGTCGAAGGAACACCCATCCCCCGCCCTGAAGGTCATCCCTTCCTGCGCCTGACACGTACACTTGAAGCCGGGAATGTGCTGACCATCGAACCGGGCTTGTATTTTATTGAACCATTATTGCGCAAATGGCGTGAGAACGGCGATATAGCTGCAATCAACTGGGAAAAGGTCGAGGCGCTCGCACCCTATGGCGGTATCCGGATTGAAGATGATATGGTCGTTACCAATGACGTACCGAGGAATTTGACACGGGAGGCCTTTGCCAGCCTCTAGCTAAGTGTCAGTGGTCAGCCCGAGGCCTTTTAAATGGCCCACTGGCAATTGGCTGACCGGGCCATGATTCCAGATGGTTGCCTGGCTATCGAGCAACTGCTGTTTTTCAGGGCTTGCCAGCCATTTGACCGCTTCTTCGACCCTGGCTTCTGCGATTGCCTCACTGACCAGTTCATCCAGTTCAGTGGTGTAGGGTTCGCCAATGATCTTGCGCATGATCTTGTTGGCGGCGGTCAGGTCATCGGGAAATAAATGTTTTCCGGACTGCATCCGGTAGAGGTCCGACAAGGTCTGCATGGATGACAGCGAGCAGTATGCGTCATCCAGCAGTCCAAAGATACCGAGGCTGTCAGGAATCACGTCATCATCTTCAATCCAGTAGGATTCAACCATTTCCAGGATGCTTGTAATCTCGGTTTCAAGCCCTACATTCCTGGCTGATGTCCAGGCCACGGTCAGCAGGTAGGGCACCTGCTCCAGGTAGTTGCAGATGAAGTTCGCACCATCGGCAAGTTCCTTTGCATCCGGTTGCGCGCCCTGCTGGCTGGCGACTGCTTTCAGCAGTTTTTGCAGGTCGAGTGCCGATTGCGGATCGGCAAATTGCCTGGAGATGATGTTTTGGATTTGAGCGGTATCCATGCTTATTTAAATCAATGGTTTATGCTTCTGTTCCTGGTCTGAATAAGATGTTTTGGCTGCTAGTTTAGCAATTTGTCGTGCCTGAATGCAGTTTTGAATGCTTTGGGTTTAAATTCAGAGCGTGTAATTCGGACGTTTGTCCGTTAAGGTTGCCGTTTTCCAACAAGCGTGGGTTTGATACGTGTTGTTCCTAGCCATTATTTCATTGTTTATCGGGCCCATGCTTTACCAGTGGATGCGACGTGGCGGGTTTGCCGCCAAGGCGCTTGATTCGCTGATTATTACCGTGCTGATCGTGTTGATGGCCCTGTTTTTGATTCCCGAGTCATGGGCCCAGCTGGGTTTCGCGTCGATTTTACTGATCCTGGCGGGTTACCTGCTGCCGGGCTTGCTGGAACAGCTGATCAAGAAGGCTGCACACACCCTGCACCTGGTCAGCCTGTTGCTGGCCCTGGGCGGTCTTGCCCTGCATGCCATGCTGGATGGCGCCGCATTGAATGCGGGTGATGGAGCCCTGTCCAGAAACCTGTCGTTGGCCATCGTCATACACCGTTTCGGGGTTGGCATGATGATATGGATGATGGTCCAGCCCCTGTTCGGGCGCCGTATCGCCTTTGGGGTGCTCGGATTTGCTTCGTTCGCAACCGTGGGCGGCTACCTGCTCCCGGAAGTCCTGCTGGGTCTGGAAGGGGATTATGCAATGTCAGTGATCC
Organism: uncultured Gammaproteobacteria bacterium; assembly: GCA_963704855.1. Taxonomy (GTDB): domain Bacteria; phylum Pseudomonadota; class Gammaproteobacteria; order Xanthomonadales; family SZUA-36; genus SZUA-36. The sequence continues at coordinate 243,911 of CAVPHY010000002.1, read as the reverse complement.
AGGCCTTGATAATAGGTATGATTGTGCATAGCCTGATACATCGTAGTCACGGTGCAGGTCACCACCACTGAAAGACGGGGTTTTGCGTGTCTGACATGCGATAATCACAGTCTGGTTCGTCTACCCTGGTTTCTAATGCAACTTAAACGTTATCTTCAATTGGTTATTGTCAGCCTGGCGCTGTATAGCGCTGTGGTCTGTGCCGATTCGGTTGAATACGTGGTATCCGGTGTGGATGAACCCATGCTCACCAATGTGCGTGATCACGTCACGGCTTTCCGGATAGGTGGCAGCGCCAAGCTCAGCGCGAGGCTGAGGCGTAAGCTGACCGAAGATGCCATCAACGCTACGATCGCTGCAATGCGTCCTTATGGATATTTCCACCCGGTGGTTGATGTTGAGATAAGCCCAAAGGAAGAGAACGCATGGCTGGTCACGGTCAGCGTGGAAGCGGGTCCGCCGGTACTGGTGCAGGACCTGCAGCTGGAACTGGTGGGCCCTGGAATGGAGCTCGAGACGCTCAAAACCTGGTATGCGGAGTTTCCCCTCGCAGCGGGCATGGTGCTCAATCAGCAGGACTGGGATAAGGCCAAGCTCAATGCGATGGATCTGCTGGAACAATCGGGTTATCTGCAGGCAGGGTTCAGCCGCCATGTTATCAGGGTAGATCCCGAGGCCAACACGGCGCGCCTGGATCTGGTTGTGGATACCGGGCCCCAGGCCGTTATGGGTACGGTTACATTCAACCAGGAAATCGTGAGTGATGAAGTGCTGGCCAGCCTGCGGCGGTTCAACGAAGGCGATGCATACCATACCTTTTTACTCGAGAAATTCAGGCTGGACCTGTGGCGTTCAGGATACTTCGAGGATATAGAGGTAATTGAACGGCGTGAGTTGACGGCGGAACCACCCCGTGTTGACCTGGAAGTCAATTTCACGCCACGCAAGAAGAATACTTTCCAGGGCACCCTCGGGTTTGGAACCGATACGCTGGCCCGTCTCCAGTTCTTCTGGGGTCGTCACCTGTTGTCTCCCCGTGGCGATGATTTTGATATTGGTATCGGCTGGCAGCAAAAGGATAATCTGCTCAGCCTGCAGGCCAATTATCGCTTACCACGTAAAACGGAAAACCAGCAGTACTGGATTGCTTCGGCCGGGCTCCAGACAGAACAGCAGACGCTCAAAGTTTCACTGAGCAATGACCTTGATAACCGTGTCGATGTTGCAAAGGGCACGGTCAATGATTACTGGCTCAAGGCGGGTAAAACCAGGGTACGCAACATGCGGCGTGGGTTTGAGCAGTTGTTCGAGACGGTATACGTCCAGTATCTGAATGAGACCCGCAGTTTTTCGCCAACCGATAACCTCAACCCGGAAGCACCGGGTCTTCCGCCCACCGGATCATTTTTCGATTACCTGAAGGACACAAGTAATTCGATGGCCATCGGTATCGAGTGGGACTGGCCGGAAATCCGTGGCAGCGGCTTTCAAACCGTTGGCCACCACGAACGCGCCTGGGCATTTACCTCGAATGAAGCCTGGGGTTCGGATCTGGATTTCAGCCAGGTGTACCTGTCCTCTCGCTGGAATTTCCTTGCGACCGACCGCTTGAAGATATTGTTGCGGGCAGAGGCAGGCTACAGTGATGCGAGTAACATCGCCGTGAACGTACCCACCCACGGGACCGGGCTGAGTATCACCACCACCGATTTACCCAGCCTTTACCGCTTCAGGGCAGGCGGTAATCAAAGCGTTCGGGGTTACGGGTTCAAGAGCCTGGACGATAACGGACTGGGCTCAAACAACATTTTTACCGCAAGCGCTGAGGCCGAGTATCATTTTCATGAAGACTGGAGTGTTGCAGCGTTTGCTGATATTGGTAATGCCTTCAATGACTGGAGCAACCCTGACCTGAAACTGGGTACCGGGTTTGGGTTGCGCTGGTATTCGGTGATCGGCGCCTTGCGTCTGGATCTCGCACAGGGCTGGGATCTGGACGGCGCACCCTGGCGGATTCACATCAGCATCGGAACCACGCTGTTATGAGATTTTCCAGGTTGTTTTCAATTAAAGTCGCTCTGCTGGGTCTGCCGGTCATGCTGTTCGCATTGTTATTAAGCACTGCCTACTGGCTGCTAAACACCTCATCCGGGGCAGCCTGGCTGTGGAATAGCCTGGAAGGAAACGCGGCAATCGATGTGCGTTCCTCGCAGGTGAGCGGTGACCTGGCATCCGGTTTTGTTGTGCATGACATGGAGTATCGGTCAGCCGGTCTGGATCTGTTGGTCCAACGCGTGGAAATCGCGGCGGGTATGGGTTGGTGGCCGCTGTCCTTACAGGTTGCCAGGCTGAGGTTACAGGACGTGAACGTTGTGATGCGTTCTTCCGGAAATCCCGAGGAAGTTGCAGACACAGACGATAGCATCCGGGCCATGCTTGCAGGTTTTGAGCTGCCTGTACCATTGGAGATACACGATGCGGAGTTGAACCGTGTCAATCTTCAGCAGGACGAGGGGCCCGTAATTAGCCTGTTTGAGTCCGTCCGTTTAAGAGCCGCACTGGATAGACGGCTGGAAGTGGATCACCTGGGAATACTGGCTGCGGACTTTGAAACAAGCCTGCAAGGCTACCTGGATCTTCAACCACCATTTGCATTGGCACTCACGTCAAAGGGTCGGTTTACAGTTGCCGGGGAGTCAGGTGCAACGGTGCTGGAGGTACCGTACGAACTGGAAGGTTCGGGTGATCTGGATAGAGTGCAGTTAAGTGTAAGCAGTCATAAATTTGGTCTGCAACTGGAAGGTGAACTACTTGACCCCATTGATCATCTCGCATGGGACATGGAGGCGTTGCTGGATCAGGCTTCGTGGCCTGAAACGGATTCCGGGCAGCTTATTGCGCTGTCCGCTTTCAACCTGGTCAGCCAGGGCAGTATCCACGACTGGTCATTTGCCCTTGAATCAGCGGTGCAAATGGATGATTTGCGCGATGCCCATATCGCCGTTTCCGGTTCAGGTACGGCAACTGCCATGGATATCAGCCACGCGGTATTGACCGGGGCCGGGATGGACGTGGAATTTAGCGGGAAACTGGACTGGTCAACACAGGCTGCGGCTGGCTTTAAAGCAGTCATCAGGCAACTCGATCTTTCAACCTGGCTTGCAGGCTGGCCTGCCGGTGAAATGCTGGCGGGTGATCTGGAGATAAACTGGTCCGGTAGCAGGTTGGAAATACCCGCAAGTCAGCTGACGGTGGCGGGCACCAGTTTGAAGGTCAGTTTCGAGGCCGATGTTGATTTGGAAACCAATCGCGTCGACGCGCGGCTTGACTGGAGCAGCCTGAGCTGGCCGTTAAAGGACGCCACAGCGGGCTTCGCCAGTGAAAAGGGCCAGATGAGTATCAGTGGAAGCGTCGATGACTGGTTCGCCATAGGTGAGTTGGACGTAAAGGTGGGTGACTACCCACAGGGCAGGTTTGATATCAGTGGCAATGGTGATCGGACTTCGATGCGTGTGCTTATACCCGGTGGTGAAATCCTCGGCGGTACGTTGAGTGGCGAGGCAGGCGCTGACTGGTCGCAGGGCCTGAATTGGGAAGCCAAAGTCCGGGTACGCGGGATCGACCCCGAGCCACTGCTGCCCGGGTGGCCGGGACGCCTGGACTCAGAAATTGAAGTCAGCGCACAGGATGAACCACGACAGGTTCAGATCAATCTCGTAGCGCTTGATGGCCAGCTGCGCGGAGTTCCCATTACCGCACGGGGCGGTCTGGATGTGACGGAGAATAAACTGATATTCAAATCACTGCAGGTCCGCACCGACGAGGCTGTATTGGAACTCAATGGATCCACGCAGGACGCTACTGGTGCAATGGTCAGGTTTACTGGCAATTTGCCTTCCGGGTTACTGGAAGGCGCGAGCGGCAGCGTCGAGTTGGAGGGTCGCTACTCGAGCAATGCCAGCCAACCGCTGCTGGAGCTTGAACTGCAGGCGCTTGACCTGACCTGGGATGAACTCGCCATCAATCGCCTGGCTGTCAGTGCCCCTGCGGCCGCGACAGCGGATTCACTGCCGGCGTTGCAACTGGATGCTTCCGGCTTGTCTTGGGGGGATTCACTGCTCGATGAACTTTCATTGAGTTTCAGGCCTGTCGATGGACAGTATGAACTCAGGGCTCGCGTGATCAGCGATCAGCTGGTTATGAATGGCGTTATGAGCCTGAAACCAGAAAACCATAAACAGCCCTTGAATGGGCCATGGCAAGGTTCACTCGCGTCGCTGCAGGTGGAGGTCGGTCCTGCCTATCTTTTTGAACTGTCCAAACCGGCGGCTTTTACCTGGTCTTCAGGTACCGTTCTGCTAGGGCCGCTGTGCCTGTCCGAAAATGTCGCTGCTTCCCTGTGTCTCGAACTTGACTATGAAAACGATGGTGACTGGTCGGTGATTGCCGATGCTACGGCAATTCCACTTGATTACTTACGGGATATTTGGGAGCTGGATGTGCAGTTTGAGCAACTGCTCAATGGCCACATGGAGTGGCATCAGTCACATGATGGCCCACCGACCGGCGGCGCCGATTTCCGCATCTCGGCGGGGCGGATACTGGATCTGCTTGACAATGAACTGTTGGCGAAAACGAATGAAGGCCGCTTTGCCTTTACCCTGCAGAATGGCAACCTGGAGTCCGGCGTGCTGGATATCGAGTTCCCCGGTACCGGATTTATTGATATCAATTTCGAAATGCGGGACATCGCCAGGGGTGGGAAACAGGAAATACACGGGTCTGCGCTGGTCCGACTGGATCACTTCAGTGTGATCGGACAAATGGCATTGCCCGGCGTGGATGAGGTTGATGGTCAATTCGACTCAACGATACAGCTTGGGGGAAGCCTGGCAGACCCTGATTTTGATGGTGCTTTCAAGTTTTCAAATGGGTTTATTCAATATGCCCCCATTGGGCTTCGATTGGAAGACATTGAGTTCGGCGGCCGGGTAAGAAAGCGTGACCGGGGTCACTTCAGGGGTCAGTTCCGCGCCGGAGAGGGTGTTGGGTCCTTTGGTGGCCGCTTTCTTTTTGAAGACTTCAAGAGTGCGCAATTGGAACTTTCCCTGTCAGGCGACAGGCTATTACTGGTCAATACCGATAACTTGAATATCCTCGCAGAGACCGATATCAAAGTTGCATTCAGCCAGGAACGTATGGACGTTAATGGACGGATCACCATCCCCAGTGCACGCCTGACACCGGAAAACCTTTTGTTGGGGGAGGTCAAGGACAGTGAAGACCTGGTAATCGAAACACCGGGGATCGAAACGCAACCGGGCAGCACCGAAAAACTTGTGAAGAGCAAGGTATATGGCCAGCTTGTAGTGGCTTTTGGCGATGACGTGTTTATCAAGGTGCCAGGTATAGAAACCAGCATCAGTGGCAGTACAACGTACAACTGGAACGGCGAGCGTGTCCCGCTAGCGAAGGGCAGCTACCTATTGAAGGGCGAAGTAGATATCTACGGACCGACCCTGACAATCACAAATGGAACGATCAGCTTCCCAGGAGTCCCTGCAGACAACCCACTACTGAATATCAGGGCGGGGCGGGAGATTTATGGAAACACGCAGATTCGCTCAGCGGGTGTCCAGGTTATTGGCAACCTCAAACGCCCGGTTCTGGAAGCCTACACCGTTCCGATCACCAACGAGGATCGCGCCTGGACCCTGTTGGTGACCGGTACGGATTTTGACCAGGGGCAGGGCGTCAGCGGCTTTGATCTTGGCACCTACATCGCACCAAAACTCTATGTCAGTTATGGTATCAGCCTGTTTGAGGACGAGAATGTCCTCAGCGCCCGCTATGACCTCAAGAAGGGCTTCGGTGTGAAGGTAACCTCCGGCCAACGTGAAACCGGACTTGATGTTTCCTACACGATCGACAAATAAAAAAACGGACCTCAAAGGAGGTCCGTTTTCGTTACTCCGGTCGGGGGGGTGACCGGTATTACTTTAGACTAGAAAGCGTACTTCGCCGAGAACTGGAAGCGTGAGAGGCTTCCGTCATCGCCACTTTCAATTTCGCGATCGGCATACATGTATTCGATACCGAAGTCGAGTTTTGGTAACGGGCTGTAGATTGCGTTGATATGGTAACTCATCGCATTCTTGGTCGCGCTACTGCCGGTCAGGTCAGTGTCGTTGTCAACACTCAGGTAGCCAACGGTAAAGTTGCTGCGCCATTGGTCGTTCCAGAGATGACGAAAGGAACCGAATACACCGGTTTGGTCAATGGCTTCCAATTCACCATTCGAGTCAATAACTGCACCGTTTGCGGTGTTCAGACCTATGTAGCGTCCAAGACCCTTGCCCGTGCTGGCCATCCAGCGGAAATCATCCTTGTTGCCAAATACGAATTTTCCGGACAGGCTGATACCGTAACCGGTGACCGAGTCGCTGACCTGCATGCCACCCGAAGGACCTTGATAGCGTAATTGCCGGACCATACCGGCGGCGGTGAAATCACCCCAGTCACCTTTCAGGTTATACCGCAGTACCATGTCGGGAACCTTGTTGTCATCCGCGACAATACGGGTACCCCCACCGTAAGGTGTAATGGTTGTTTCCGGGTTTTCCATGGCGATTTGCCAGTTGCCATTGGTATAACGAACCATCGCCTGGCGACCGAATATTGCTGATTCAGCGGGGCCTACGAAATCGAGGTTTTCCGGCAGTGCGCCAACGTTGAAGAATGTCATCCAGGTCTGACCGAACAGCCAGTTATCATAGGTGACAAAGGCGTGCCGGAGGCGAGGGGCATACGAGCCTGAGACCCGTTCATCACCCTGGCTGGAAAGCAGGAAGTCCATCTCGATAAATGTACCCAGCTTGCTGCCATTGTCCAGCAGATGGGTGCTGCGGAAGTTGATACGTGATTCCTTGGCATGGAGATCCAGGTAACTTTCGCCACTGGCTCCCTTGGGGCCTACGGGAATTGTGCCTGGAATATAGAAATCCCGGCCTGCACCTGACGATGAACCACTGTCGTAGTCACTGAAGATGGTGTCAAGCTTGACGTAACCGCCAAATTTGAAGCTATGCTTATGAACCGCTTCTGCTTCTGCCGCTTCGTGCTCACTCAGCATGGCGGTCACCTTGGCTTCAGCAGCCTGTTCCGCTTTTGCCTCCATGGCCGCTGTATCTACAGGTGCTGCCGCTGGCTGCTGGTTCTGCAACAATTTATGAACCAGGGCTTCAAGTTCAGAAATACGTGCCTCGAGTGCTTCGACGTTGTCCCCGTCCGCGAAGATACTGCCTGACCAGCTGCAGCCTATAACCGCTGCAATGGACAGGCTTAGCAAGGTTTTTCTTAAAGATCTGTGGGCCATGATAGCCTCTCCTCTAATCTAAATGGGTGTGTGCGTGGGCAATGATGCGGAAGTTCAACGCAAGGGTGTATTAGTCTTTGGTCTAATGGTCAAATCAGCGGTATATCTTCCGGCCATTGTTAAGGACGATAAAACATGATTTCGACCAAGGTCTAATGTGTATTACACCCACCCGGGTGCGAGAATCAAAGTCAGGTCTGTTAAGGTGTATCGCATGGACAAAATCTCACGGCTAAGCGCGGATGTTGCGGCTCAACAAATTGTTGTCCAGTACAGTGTGTCTGCGCGGTAAAGCACACGGATAATTACCACTCAGAATGAAGCACTGATGCCAAACCGACTTATTGCACTACAGCCTGAAAAGGTGATTGTCGCCGATGATCACCCGTTGTTCCGGACAGCGATCAAGGAAGCCTTGCAGGCGAGCCAGGGGGAAACAACATTTCTGGAGGCCAATTCGTTTGAAACCTTGCAGGTGCTGGTCGATGAAAACCAGGATGTTGACCTGGTGCTGCTGGATTTACACATGCCCGGGGTCAGCGGCTTCGCCGGTCTTGTCTACCTTTGTAAACGTTACCCCAGCGTTCCTGTCGTGATAATTTCCGCGAATGAAGACCCGGTTGTCATCCAGCGGGCCCTCGATCATGGCGCTGCCGGTTTTATCCCCAAGTCCTCCAACATCAAGACGATTACCAGTGCGATCAATGACATCCTGATGGGCGAGATATGGGCGCCGGTTTCAACCCAACCGAACTTGCCGGGTAAAAATGTTTCCGAACTGGCCCTCGCTGAACGCATGGCGCAACTGACGCCACAGCAATTCAAGGTATTGATGATGGTTTCGCAGGGTATGTTGAATAAACAGATTGCCTACGATATGGGCATCTCGGAAGCAACGGTCAAGGCCCACGTAACCGCGATCATGAACAAGCTGGGCGTCAGCAACAGGACCCAGGCAGTGTTGGCAGCGAGTAAGCTGGATGTGCAGTCGCCTGACTCTTAATCGCCGTTTAATACAGGACACTGCACTAGGATTTGGTTTTCATCATATTGGTCATGAGCGCCCGCAGTGCAGCCGGCCTGATCGGCTTGCGTAACAGGCCATAACCCCTGGCTTTGACTGCTTCTTCCAGTTCACTGGAGCGGTTAGCGGTAATGACGATCGCCGGCAGACTGGTCTGCAAGATGTTATCAAGATGCGCCATCACCTGTAGGCCATTGCTCTGGTCATTAAGCTGGTAATCCACCAGTACAAAATCGGGCGGGCCGTGCATGAGCACCTGCTGTGCGGCCTGCGCCTGGGTCTCGGCGAGCATGACGGCGGGACAGCCCCAGCGGTCGAGAAGCAGGTTCATCGCTTCGAGTATGTCCGGTTCGTTATCGACACACAGCACGACCAGGTCTTTCAAGCCAGGTGACTCGGAATGGACGACGTCGGGAGGTTCAGTCGGTGGCTTGTCGGTTGCCAGCGCCAGCGGTACCGTTACCGAAAAACAACTGCCATGATTCGGTCTTGAGCTGACATCGATGGTGTGATTCAGCATCCGGGCGATCCGGTCACAGATCGCAAGCCCCAAACCCAGTCCTTTTTCATCAAGGCGGCGCGCGTACTCCAGGCGGTGAAACTCCTGGAAAATGGCCTTCACCTCTGTTTCGGCTATGCCAACACCCGTGTCCCAGATACTGATCTTCAACTTGTCACCACGCACGCGGCAGCCGAGCAGCACGCCGCCGGTTTCCGTGTAGTGAATTGCGTTGGCGAGAAAGTTCTGCAAGATCCGGTAAAGCAGGTTTCGGTCACTGTAAATGACGCGGTTCATCGGGTGTACGCGCAATACCAGGTTGTGGTTGCCGGCCAGGGCCTTGAAGCGTCTGCGCAGCTGTTCGAAAAGTTCAGGCACACGGATGGATTCCGGTTCCGGGTCGTACATACCGGAGTCCAGTTTGGATATGTCCAGCAAGGCACTCAGCAATTGCTCCGAGGCTTTCAGGCTACGGTCAATACGTTTAACCAGTCGTGATTGCTCGTCATCCGAGCCCTCCTGTTGCTGGCGCAATATGGAGACGAACAGGCTTGCGGCATTCATGGGTTGCAGCAGGTCATGACTGGCGGCGGCCAGGAAACGGGTTTTGCTGAGGTTGGCTTCCTCGGCGATCAGCCTGGCCCGTTCCAGCTCCGTGTTGGCTTCCCTGAGTTCGAAAGTCCGTTGTTGTACACGCTGTTCCAGTGTCTCGTTGACCAACTGTAGTTCGCGCTCGATATCCTTGAAATGCGTAATGTCGGTGAAGGTTGTGACGTACCCGCCCCCCGGTAGCGGGTTTCCCTGGATTTCAAGCACCTTGTCTCCCAGCCAATTGCGTTCGTAGCGATATTTCACACCACTACGCAACCGTGACAGACGTTTTTGTATTTCACCTTTATGGTCTTCAATCAGCCCCCGCTTCGCATTCAGCTGTATCAGATCGACGACCGGTTTACCGATGTGCAGGGTGCCTTCCGGGTATTCCATCAACTCCACGTAGCGTCGGTTCCAGCCCACAAGACGCATACCCTGGTCGACAACGCTGACACCCTGTGACATGTTATCGAGCGTCGATTCCAGTAATTCACGATTGAACTGCACGGCCTGTGAGGTCCGGTCCAGCAATTCCATCACCGCTTCAGGCCCCAGCCCCTGGTGGTGCAGGGCGGTACTCAACACGGTCCTCGCGGAGGCGGAACCGATGGCGCCGGCCAACAGGCGTTCGCCAAACTGAATCGTCTCGGGTGTTGCCAGCGCGCCGGACTGAATTTCAGGCAGACCCAGGTGTGTCGCAAGGGCGTTGCGCGTTTTGTTCATACCAAGGAAACGGCCGATGGTGTTCTCCAGTTCTTCGACTGTGATCAGACCACTGTTAATTTCGGCTTTGTCACCGGCTGGCGAGGATGACTCCCTGTCCGGTTTGAGAAGGGATACCAGAAAGACGGCCGATGCATTCAGAATCAGCGAAAACATGGCGCCCTGGTTGAAGCTCATTGAAGGAATGACGCTGAACAGGGTCTGTATTTGGTCAGTGGTGGTGACGGACGGCAGAAGCAACCAGATGACCCAACTGCCGACGCCCAGTGAAAGGCCCCAGATGGCACCGCTTCTGCTCGCGCCCTGCCAATAGATGCCGATCAGCATTGCCGGGGCGAACTGTGCGACGGCAGAAAAAGACAGCAGGCCGATGGAGGCCAGCGGAACGCCGGATTCTATCGCCTCGTAATAGGCGACGGCGGCAAGCGCCAGCAGCAGGATGGATACCCTGCGGGCCCGTAAAAGGGTTTGTGAGAGATCACTTTGTCCACGTCTCTTGGTCATGCCACTGCGCAGCAGCAGCGGCATCACGATGTCATTGCTGACCATGATGGCAAGTGCGACTGTCGAGACGATAACCATACCGGTGGCTGCCGAGAAACCACCGATAAAGGCCAGCAGGGTCAGCTCGGTCTGGTCAAAGGCCAGTGGCAGGGATAATACGTAGGTATCCGGATTAACCTGTTGCCCGGAAAACTGTGTCAGACCGGCCACTGCGATCGGTATGACCAGCACGGTAAACACAAGCAGGTACGCAGGGAAGATCCAGCGCGCGGCACGCAGATCGGTCATATCCCTGAACTCGACAATCGCAACATGGAACTGACGTGGCAGGCACAGGATGGCGACCATGCTCAGTACCAGCTGGATGCCAAATCCTTCGGGCAGCCTCCACGGCGTGAACAATTGCTGGTAGTGCGGTGTTTTCGCGCATGGTTTCCGCAACGCTGCCGAGACCATCGAATACACCGAATATGGCAAACAGGCCAATGGCGATGAAAGCCAGCAGTTTGACAAGTGACTCGAAGGCAATGGCCCACATCAGGCCCCGGTGGTGTTCACTGGCATCCATGTTGCGCGTGCCAAACATCATCGCAAACACGGCCAGTGACAGGGCCAGGTACAGGGGTAGTTGCTCGGGTACAACGTAGGCATTGTCTGCGGCCCTGCTGATCACGTCGATTCCGGCGGTAATGCCCCTGAGTTGCAGGGCAATATACGGCACCACGCCGATGACCGCAGCGCAGGTGACCAGTACGGCAATGGTATGGCTTCGACCGTAACGATACGCAATGAAATCCGCGATGGAGGTGATGCGCTGGTCCCTGCTGGTAAGTGCAATACGGCGGATGATATCGAAGCCGAACAACATCATCAGCACCGGTCCGAGGTAGATGGGCAGAAAACCCCAACCGGTGGAGGCCGCACTGCCTACGGCCCCGTAAAATGTCCAGGATGTGCAGTAAACTCCCAACGAAAGTGAGTAGATAACGGCCTTGAACTTGCGATGGTCGCGCCCGATCCGTTGCTTGTCACCGAACCAGGCAATCGCGAAAAGCAGGCCCATATAGGCCAGTACGATCAGGGTCAGCTTCCAGGGATTAAGCATATGTCACGTGGTTTTATCAGTATTATTCAACGGACCATCTTCGGAGTTGAACACCCTCTACGACTAAAGTAGGAGCGTTATGCTTGTGTTCTCAACGTAACATAGCGATCGGGAATTTACCATCTAAGAGAGGCTACCCCCCATGAGTCAACAAACACAAAGACAAGCTTATTGGAAGGCAAATCTGAAGCTGGTGGCAATATGCCTGAGCATCTGGTTCGTCGTGTCGTACCTGTTCGGAATCATCCTGGTTGACCAGCTTAACGCCATCAGTGTCGGCGGATACAAGCTGGGCTTCTGGTTTGCCCAACAGGGTTCAATGTATATCTTCGTTGTCCTGATTTTTTTCTATGCCTACCGCATGAAAAAACTCGACGAACAATTCAATGTGCACGAAGACTGACGGAGAAAAATAATGGATCTCAAAACACTCACATTTTTAATCGTCGGTGCAACCTTCGCGCTGTATATCGGTATCGCGATCTGGGCCCGGGCCGGAACCACCAAGGAATTTTACGTGGCGGGTACCGGTGTACATCCGGTGGCCAACGGTATGGCGACTGCTGCTGACTGGATGTCAGCCGCGTCCTTTATTTCCATGGCGGGCCTGATCGCCTTCATGGGCTATGACGGCTCGGTCTACCTGATGGGCTGGACCGGCGGCTACGTTCTGCTGGCTCTGTTGCTTGCGCCTTATCTGCGTAAATACGGCAAGTTCACGGTGTCCGAGTTTATCGGTGAACGCTACTACTCCAAGGCTGCGCGCATCGTGGCGGTCATCTGCCTGGTGGTGGCTTCGGTGACCTACGTTATCGGTCAGATGAAAGGCGTCGGTGTTGCGTTTTCACGCTTCCTGGAAGTTGATTTCACCACCGGCGTTTTTGTCGGTATGGCGATCGTCTTCGTGTACGCGGTAATGGGTGGTATGAAGGGCATCACCTACACGCAGATTGCACAATACTGCGTGCTGATTTTCGCCTACACGGTACCCGCCATCTTCATTTCCCTGAACCTAACCGGTAACCCGATTCCACAGCTGGGTCTGGGCAGCAGCATGGCCGACGGCTCTGGCGTGGCACTACTGGACAAACTGGATATGATTGTGACGGACCTCGGATTCGCCGCCTACACGGCGCAGAAGAAAACGACGCTGGACATGTTCCTGCTGACCCTGTCGCTGATGATAGGAACCGCTGGTCTGCCACACGTAATCATGCGTTTCTTCACGGTGCCCAGGGTGGCGGATGCACGCTCCTCGGCCGGCTGGGCGCTGGTATTCATCGCTATCCTGTATACCACCGCACCGGCAGTTGGCGCGATGGCCCGTCTGAACCTGATGGAAACCATCCAGACAGGTGATGTCGGTTCCGCCGATGGCAACCTGGTCTATGCGGACCGTCCTGAATGGTTCAAGAACTGGGAAACCACCGGTCTGCTGGAGTTTGAAGACAAGAACGGTGACGGCCGGATCCAGTATTACGATGACAAGAGCGAATCGTTTGCACCGAAAGCCGCGAGTTTTGGCTGGCAGGGCAACGAGATGGTTCTGGTAGACCGGGATATCATGGTACTGGCCAATCCTGAAATTGCCAATCTGCCCAACTGGGTTATCGCGCTGGTTGCTGCCGGTGGCCTGGCCGCTGCGCTCTCGACTGCTGCGGGTCTGTTGCTGGCGATATCCACGGCTATATCACACGACGTGATCAAGGGTATGATCGCGCCCGATATCACCGAGGCAAAAGAGCTGCTGGCCAGCCGGCTTGCGATGGCAGGCGCTATTGTTGTCGCAGGTTACCTGGGTATGAATCCACCCGGTTTTGCGGCGCAGGTGGTGGCGCTGGCCTTCGGCCTGGCGGCATCGTCGATATTCCCGGCGCTCATGATGGGTATCTTCAACAAGAACATGGACAATATCGGCGCCATTGTCGGTATGTTGGTGGGCCTGTTGTCAACCCTGGTCTACATCTTCTGGTTCAAGGGATGGTTCTTCGTACCTGGAACGGAGATGGCGGCTAACACGCCGGCTAACTGGTTCCTGGGTATATCCCCGGAGTCCTTTGGCGCAGTGGGTGCCCTGCTGAACTTTGTCTCCGCGTATGTTGTTTCCAAGATCACACCTCCACCGCCGGAGCATATCCAGCACCTGGTGGAAGATATCCGTGTGCCGATGGGTGCAGCGAAAGCAGCAAGCCATCATTAAGACAGATCGTTAAGAAAAAGAGCCGGCACATGTGCTGGCTCTTTTTTTTTGGAACAGAAGTTTTAGAATACACCCATGAACAAGAACTTTAATGACGTCACCTTCGCGGCCGAATTCCTGCACACGGTACAACCCTTCAATGCACTGACGGGCGAGGACTTGCAAGCGCTTGCCCGCAAGCTGGAAGCGAACTACTACCCGCAGGGAAAACCCATTTTCGCATCCCAGCCACCGCCTGGTCTGGCCATCATAAGAAAGGGTGCGGCCCGCTTGCTGGATAAAGATCACAAGTTTCTGGACAAGCGTTCAGAAGGAGAGGTATTTGGTCATGAAATCTATTTCCACGGTGTACTGAAGGAATACTTTGCCGAGGCAGAAGAAGATTGTCTGCTGTGGCACCTGGGTGCGGAGGATTTCCGGCAGCTTTGTCTGCAACACCCGCTGATCGGTGAATACTTCAGCAGTCATCTGAAGTCCCGTTTGACCGCTGCAGCCCAGGTGAAAACAAGCGCCACCCAGGTCCGGGATCTTCTGACCCGGGAACCGGTGCTGGTCGACAGCGGGGTAAGCATCAGGGTGGCTGCACAGAAGATGAGTGCGGAGAATGTCTCCAGTATCCTGATTATTCAGAACGGGGAATTATGCGGGATCGTGACGGACAAGGACCTGCGGCAAAGGGTGCTGGTGGAGGGGCTGGATTCAGGCATGCCGATCAATACGGTCATGACCGTCAACCCCATGTCCATTCCGGCTGAGGCGGATGTCGACTCCGCTCTGCTGATGATGATGCGGAAAAATTACCATCACCTGCCGATTGTTGACGGCACCCGGCCCCTGGGTTTGGTGACTGCGGGGGATATCCTGCGGGCCCAGTCGGAGCACCCCCTGAGGCTGGTGCGGGATATTTACAAGAAGAACAATATTAATGAACTGCTGGAACTGAGCCAGCGATTGCCCTCCCTTTTTGAACGTATGGTTAACCTCGGCCGTGGTGTCGGTCAGATCGGCCGCATGGTTACCCACATCACTGACGCGTTCACCGTCCGGTTGATCCAGATCGCCGAGAAAAAACTGGGCCCGCCGCCGATGGCATATGCATGGGTCGTGTTCGGTTCGCAGGCGCGTGAGGAGCAAACGGCCAAGACCGACCAGGATAACGGATTGATACTCGCACGCGATGCTGATGAAGAGGAAGGGCGTTACTTCGCAAAACTTTCAAAGGAGGTTTGTGATGGTCTGGATCAGCTCGGTTACGTTTATTGCCCGGGTGAGGTCATGGCGCTCAACGTCAAGTGGCGTGTCTCATTGCCCCGCTGGAAAGGCTATTTTGACGATTGGGTCGAAAATCCGAATCCGAAGTCAGTGATGCATAGCAATATATTTTTTGATATTCGCAATGTGCACGGTGATTCCGCTCTTGTAGATAAGCTTCAGAAGCATGTCAGTAAAATCACCCGGAAAAACCGGATTTTTCTGCGTTTCATGGCCAGTAACGCCCTGAAGCGCCGACCGCCACTGGGGTTTTTCCGCCGTTTTGTGCAGGAGGACGATGGCAGCCAGAGCGAGGGGTTGAATCTCAAGCATCGCGGCATCGTGCCGATCACCGACCTGGTCAGGATACGCGCCCTTGAAGCGGGAATACGCGAAGCCAACACCTTCCGGCGGATCGAATTGGCTGTTGCTGCCGGTGTGATGAATGAGAACGACGCCAGCAGTCTGCGTGATGCCCTGATCCTGATAAACCGGATACGCATCTCCCACCAGTCGGCACAGATGACCGCCGGTGAAAAACCCACCAACTTTGTGCCGCCGGAAGAGCTTTCGCCGTTGATGAGACGGAATCTCAAGGCTGCCTTCATGCTGGTTGTAGAGGCTCAGAACGCACTGGAACACAGGTACCAGGTTCACTGATGTTCCGGCAGTGGCGCCTGCGCAGACGCTGCCGGGTGCTTGCCCATCAGTGCGGGCAAGTCAGCCTGCTGCCCTATATCGAAGCCTGTGCCGGCTTAAAGGCCAACCACCTGGTCGATACGCCACTGATTTCGGTTGATCTTGAACTGACCGGTCTGGACGCCCGTCAAAACCATATTATCGCGATCGGCTGGACACAGATCGATCATGGCCGAATCCGTTTTGGGACTAACCGGCATATCATGGTCAACGCCCGGCAGTCGGTAGGTGACAGTGCCGCGATTCATGAACTGATGGACAGTGATGTGGCTGCGGGTGTTCCGCTGGAAGACGGTTTGCAGGCTTTGTTCGAGGCGGCGCAGGGGCGCGTCTGGTTGTTTCACCATGCCGGTCTTGACGTGGCTTTCCTGCAGCAGGCCTGTCTCTCCTGGGCCGGTGTTTCACCGCCTTTTGCCGTATTGGATACCATGCACATGGAGTTGGCGATGCGAAAGCGACGTGATCAGCCAGTGAAACCGGGTGACTTGCAGCTGAGTACGCTACGCTCGCTTTACAACCTGCCACGATACACCGCGCACAATGCCCTGATCGATGCCTGTGCAACCGCTGAACTGATGCTTGCCATTGCATCGAGGATGGACCCATCCGGTGCGCTCAGGCTTCAGCCTCATATGAGATATTTTTAAACACCCCTCACTAAAGTCGAATATTTTCCTTTTGGCAACGGGCCATAAAATATGAACTTGCACACTGCCACTCAACACAGGACGGCCTGATGATGGATTACCGGACACTTTACCGAAACTCAATGGAGAACCCCGAAGGCTTCTGGGCAGAAACTGCTGCAGAGCTGGTTTGGACAAAACCCTGGGATCAAGTGATCGATAGCTCGGATGCGCCTTATTATGAATGGTTTGCCGGTGGTGAGATCAATACCTGTTACAACGCTCTCGACCGGCACTGTGAACAGGGCAGGGCCGGGCAGAAGGCCCTGATTTACGATAGTCCCGTCACCGGGCAGGTGCGCACTTACAGTTACTCCGAGTTACGCGACGAAGTGGCCGTGTTTGCCAATGTGCTGCAGAACCACGGGGTCGAAAAGGGTGATCGTGTCATCGTCTACATGCCGATGATACCCGAGGCGGTCATCGCAGTGCTGGCCTGCGCCAGGATCGGTGCGATCCACTCGGTAGTCTTTGGCGGGTTTGCAGCAAAGGAACTGGCCACGAGGGTCGTGGATGCCAGCCCGAAACTGGTGATCAGCGCGAGTTGTGGTATCGAGGGCAAGAAGATTATTCCCTATCTTCCCTTGCTGGATAAGGCACTTGAACTGGCCGGGGTTGAAAACCTGGCCCGTATCATCGTCTCCCGGCCACAACTGCCGGTCGAGGATCCACATCCATCAACGGTTCTGTGGAACGATGCAGTGGCGCAGGCGCATGCAGTACCCTGTGTGCCGGTGAGTGCGACAGATCCGCTTTATATCCTGTATACATCCGGGACCACCGGGGAGCCAAAAGGCGTGGTCCGGCCCAACGGCGGGCACGCAGTCGCGCTCAAGTGGAGCATGAAAAATATCTACAATGTCGAGCCCGGCGATGTTTACTGGGCTGCTTCGGACATCGGCTGGGTAGTCGGCCACTCCTATATCATTTACGCACCCCTGCTTCACGGTTGTACAACTATCCTGTATGAAGGCAAGCCGGTAGGGACACCCGATGCGAGTGCATTCTGGCGTGTCATCGAACAGCACAAGGTCAATTGCCTGTTCACCGCACCAACGGCCTTCCGCGCCATCCGCCGCGAAGACCCGTCAGGTGCACTGCTCAAGAACCACGATATCAGCAGTCTGAAGGCCCTCTACCTGGCCGGTGAGCGCTGTGACCCGGATACGCTGCACTGGGCTGAGAGGCAGCTCGGGATTCCGGTGATAGACCACTGGTGGCAAACGGAAAGTGGCTGGCCGATGGCGGCCAACCCGATGGGTGTCGAGCACCTGCCGGTCAAGGCCGGTTCACCCACGGTTGCAGTACCGGGCTATGACATCAGGGTGCTCGATGATGCAGGCAACGAAGTGCCCAGGGGCCAGTCCGGCTACATCATGGTCAAGCTGCCACTGCCACCCGGATGTCTGAATACCTTGTGGGGTAACCGCAAACGCTACCACCAGGCCTACCTTTCCCGTTTTGAAGGCTATTACCTGACCGGTGACGCCGGTGTGATGGATGAGGAGGGATACCTGTGGGTCATGAGCCGTATCGATGATGTGATCAATGTCGCCGGTCACCGTCTTTCAACCGGGGCCCTGGAGGAAGCGCTGTCATCGCATCCCGATGTTGCCGAGTGTGCGGTCATCGGTGTTGAAGACAAGCTCAAAGGTGAAATGCCGCTGGGTTTCGTGGTGCTCAACAGCGGTTCGAACATTGATCTATCGGATCTGAAGAAAAGCCTGGTGGACACGGTGCGCACACTGGTAGGGCCAATCGCAACCCCCCGGGATATTTACGTCGTGCCGCGCCTGCCAAAAACCCGTTCAGGCAAGATTTTAAGGGGTACGATGCGCAATATTGCCGACGGCAAGGAATACAAGATGCCAGCGACAATCGATGATCCCATGGTTTTGAGTGAAATCGCAGAAGCCCTGGGTCTGGGGGAATAACGCAGATATAAAACCGTGGTTCACAGATTGGGTGGTCACCCGGGAAGTGACTCAACGATTATTGGTCGGGATGGCGAGATTTGAACTCACGACCCCCACGTCCCGAACGTGGTGCTCTACCAGGCTGAGCTACACCCCGACTAAGGCGCGTATTCTAACCAAGCGGAACGCGCATTGAAAGACTGGGTTGCGTCGCCCTGTAATTCTTTTTCAGACGGGAAAAATGGAAAAAGTGCCAAGCAACAGTCACATACGGGACTTAGCTACAAATTGCCGTATGTCCACACAAAAAAATATACTCAATTGTTAAGATTTTGTAATAAATCCTTGCTACAATCGCTCCGATCATTACTTAGTGTAATGTGAAGGAGGCAGTGTTCGCAGGGGCGTGATCGTTTGTCCAGTTGGAAGCATTATTCAGACTCCAATCCCGGTTAAACCAATCAACCTCTTCCTGGCTCCCGGAAAATCAACATTTTCTTGATGATTTAAAGGTGGACAACCCAATGTATAAAAGAACCCCAAACTCATTTGCTTTCCTGATATTTCTTCTCTTTCTTACGATCCCATTAACCACCCTGGCACAACAGACAACCTCGGCGTTGAGGGTGAATGTTGCTGCACCGAATGAATTGCCGGCGACTGATGCGGTTGTGAGCGTGACCGATACGCGCACTGGCAGTACCCGTACAGCCAACGTCACCTCCGCCGGTTCGGCCACATTTACGGGCTTGCGTATCGGTGGTCCCTACACGGTGAAAGCCAGTGCAATGGGTTATTCAGACCAGACCGTCACGGACGTTTTTGTTCGACTGGGTGATACCTTCATACTACCGATGACACTTGGTCTGAGCGATATGGAAGAGGTCATCGTTACCTCGGCAGCGGTCACGACGGAGCAGGTTGCATTGGGCCCGGCGTCCACCTACAACATCGAGGATCTCGAGGACTACCCGGCCATTAACCGTGATGTCCGCGACGTCATCCGTTTTGACCCGCGTATCTACCAGGATGCGGCCTTCGTTGGTGCGATCCAGTGCGCAGGTGCAAACTCACGCTTCAACAGCCTGACGGTTGATGGTGTGAGAATGAACGACAATTTCGGCTTGAACAGCAATGGTTACCCCACCGAAAGACAGCCATTCCCCTACGATGCCATTCAGCAGGTATCTGTAGAACTGGCGCCGTTTGATGTTCAGTACGGCGGTTTTACCGGTTGTAATATCAATGCGGTAACCAAGTCGGGTGGTAATGAATTTTTCGGTTCGGCATTTTTTGACTACACCAATGATTCCATGAAAGGCGACAAGCTGGAAGGCGACAAGATCGACAACGGCAATTACTCCGAAAAACGTTACGGTGCGACCGTCGGTGGCCCGATCATCAAGGACAAACTGTTCTTCTTCCTGGCATATGAAAAGCTGGACGGTGTGCAGCAGTTCAACCGCGGCGGTGCCGATTCAGGCGCCGGAGACGTGGTCGATGGTGTCAGCGTCGCGCAGCTCAATGAAATCGCTTCTATCGCCCAAAGCGTTTATGGTTATGACGTTGGCGGTTTCCCGGCCACTTTACCGGTTGAAGATGAAAAACTGGTTGCAAAACTGGATTGGCAGATCAACGATAACCATCGCGCTGCATTCACCTACAACTACAATGACGGCTTCAGCCTGTCAGAGAGTGATGGCGGTTCTTCAAGACTTTCATACTCCAACCACTATTACGAGCGTGGTGCCAAGTTGAAAGCCTATACCCTGCACATTTTCTCAGACTGGAACGACCAGTTCTCCACCGAGGTTCGCGGCGGCCACTTCAAGCTGGACAACCGCCAGCTGAACATCGGCGAACCGGGTTTTGGTGAAGTGCAGATTCGTACCTTTAACAATGGCAGCGCCGCAACCGTCTACCTGGGTGTGGATGATTCACGCCAGTCGAACCTGCTCAACTACGAGACCGATAATTACAAATTTGCCGGTAAATACATCACCGGCAACCACGTGATCACCGGCGGTTATGAACGTGACGAGTTGGATATCTTTAACCTGTTCATCCAGGAAACTGAAGGCGAATATGTTTTTGATGGCAACTGCAGTAATGACAACCCGAACGGTTGTATTGAAAACTTCAGAAATGGGTTCCTGAGTCCATCCGACGACATCATTTACGAGAATGCCCGTCCGACCAACGATCCCAACGATGGTGCGGCAGTCTGGGCCTATGAAATCAACACGCTTTACGCGCAGGACGAAATCACCTTCAGCGGTGGCGACATGGTGTTGGTAGCCGGTGTGCGTTACGAGTGGTACACCAGTGATGACCTGCCGCGCGCAAATGACAAATTCTTTGCGCGTAACGGTTTTACCAATGCATCCAACTTCGATGGTATGGATCTGATTCAGCCCCGCATTGGGTTCAACTGGGATGTCAATGACCGCACAAGTGTACGTGCGGGAGCTGGTCTGTATAGCGGCGGCAACCCGAATGTCTGGTTATCGAATAACTATTCAAACGACGGTGCGACCCTGGTCGAGGTGCGTGAACGCGAAATCGACAACAACAACGGTGGTA
Organism: uncultured Gammaproteobacteria bacterium; assembly: GCA_963704855.1. Classification (GTDB taxonomy): domain Bacteria; phylum Pseudomonadota; class Gammaproteobacteria; order Xanthomonadales; family SZUA-36; genus SZUA-36. The sequence goes on along the minus strand of CAVPHY010000002.1, from coordinate 222,752 downwards.
CCGGTAACTGGGACTTCGATTCAATCGCATGGACTGGTGACGGACGTCCGATCTGGGATGTGCCGCAGGACATGTATGATGCGGTTGCCTCCGGCTCAGTTGACGGTAACGTTGACGCGATTGACCCGAACTTCAAATTGCCGAGCAATTGGAAATTCAATATGGGTGTAACCTACGACCTCGACCTTGGCAAGCTGGGTGACGGTTATATCCTGAACAGTGACCTGCTCTACACCATGGCCAATGATTCGGCCATCGTGGTTCGTTCCAACCTGGAACAGATCGGTACGGCACCGGATGGCCGCCCGGTCTATCGCAGTACCCGCGGCTTCCTTGCCGACACGATTTTAACCAACGTAAAGGGTGACGATGCAACCGCGTTGAACTGGTCGATCGGCCTGAATAAAGCCTATGACAATGGTTGGGACTGGTCGATGGGCTACTCCTATACCAAGGCCAAGGATGTGAACCCGATGACGAGTTCCACCTCCGGTTCAAATTATGGAAATGTCGCGGTGCGTGATCCAAATAACCCGGGGCTGTCCATTTCCAATTATTCGATCCCGCATCGCTTCACAGCGCGTCTTGCATACGAAGCCTACTGGTGGGGTGATAACCGCACCAAAATCTCCCTGTTCGGTTCCATGAACCAGGGCCGCCCGTACTCATATGTGTTTAGCCGGGACGATGGCGATGTATTCGGTGACCTGGTTGATTTCCGTCACCTGCTATATGTGCCCGATGGCGCCGGTGACCCGAATGTTGTGTATGCGCCTGGATTCGACCAGCAAGCCTTTTTTGACTTCATTCAGAAAGAAGGCCTGAAGCCCGGAATACAAAAGCGCAACGACCACCAGAGTAACTGGTGGGGGCACCTGGATCTGCGTTTTGAGCAGGAATTCCCAGGGTTCTTCAGCAAGGACAAGTTCCACGCCTATTTCGTGATCAGTAACTTCTGTAACCTGCTTAACGATAACTGGTGTGTGCTGAAGGAGGCGGGTTTCCCGCGTACGGATGATGTCGTGGATATGACTATTGCTGACGGCAAGTACCTGTACCAGTCCTTTGTCAACCCGGGTGGGCAAAGCCGCAGTACCAATGCATCCCTGTGGGAAATGCGTATCGGTCTGAAGTACAGCTTCTGACCTGAGTAACACTTGGGGGAGTGACCGGGAGGCCAGCTTTAAGCTGGCCTCTCTTTTTTCAGTGTTGCCGTGGAGGGTGATCCCGTGGCATGGTGTGTGTCCCGGCGCAAAGCCGGTTGACAAAAGTCTTTTAAAAAACGGAGTTTGCCTTGTCTGCTGAACCAATTAGCGCCCGGATTTACCCGGCCGGAATTTTGACCATGCTAAGCCGCATGGAAGTTGAACGTTTGCACGATGCCAGTCGTGGGGACCTGGGCGAGTTATTGCGCCGGTGCTCACTGGCGGTTCTCAATAGCGGCAATGAAAGCGATGACGCTGAAGAACTGCTGGAACGTCACAAGGACTTCCAGATAGAAATACAACAGGTCAACCGGGGTATCCGGCTTGAACTGAGCAATGCACCCGGTTCCGCCTTCGTGGATGGCATCATGGTCCAGGGTGTACGCGAACTGTTGTCCGCCGTTATCCGTGACCTGGTGTACTTTGATACGGAAATCAGTGGCCGAGCATCCACCGACCTGGAAAGCCAGGAAGGTATTACCAACGCGGTTTTTGAAATTTTGCGCAATGCAAATACCATGAACCCTTCGCGTGAACCGGATGTGGTTGTCTTCTGGGGTGGGCATGCGATTGAACGCACTGAATACGACTACACGAAAAAAGTGGGTTACGAAACCGGTCTGCGCAAGCTGAACATATGCACGGGATGTGGGCCGGGCGCGATGAAGGGCCCGATGAAAGGGGCTGCCATTGCCCACGCCAAGCAACGCATTTCAGGGGGATGCCTATATTGGTATTTCTGAACCGGGCATCATCGCTGCCGAATCACCCAACCCGATCGTGAACCAGCTGGTCATCATGCCGGATATTGAAAAACGCCTGGAGGCCTTTGCGCGCCTGGGTCATGGTTTTGTTGTATTTCCAGGCGGTGTCGGAACTGCCGAGGAAATTCTGTTTCCTGTTGGGTGTATTGCTGAATCCTGCCAACGACGAAATGCCGTTTCCATTTGTACTGACCGGCCCGGCCGAATCGGCGGCCTATTTTGAGCAGATTGACGCATTCATCGGCCTGACCCTGGGTGAGGAGGCGCAGGCAAAATACCAGATCATCATCAACGACCCTGAACAGGTGGCCCAGACCATGAAGTCAGGTGTGGTGCAGGTCAAAAACTATCGTAAGGAGCACAAGGACGCCTTTTACTTCAACTGGCTGCTGCAGATTCAACCGGAATTCCAACAGCCATTTAACCCCAGTCATGAAAACATGGCAGCGCTGCACCTGCACCGTGACCAGCCCAAACATCTGCTGGCAGCTAATTTGCGCCGGGCGTTTTCCGGCATCGTCGCGGGTAACGTGAAACCCGAAACGATCATATCCGTAAGCGCAGAAAGGGCCGTTCCAGATCAATGGCGAAAAGGAAATCATGCTGGCACTGGATCGCTTGCTTGCGTCGTTTGTCGAGCAACGGCGCATGAAGCTGCCGGGTGCGACCTCCTACAGCCCCTGTTACAGGATAGTCTCGTGAGAAAATTGTTTTCTTGCAGCCCTGTTGCTGCCATTGCTGCTTCTTGCCTGTAAGCCAGGCCGATGATTCGAACCTCACTCACTCGACCGCTGCCGCTGAGTTGACCCCGGCGGACGCCGCTGAATTCCTTGACCGGGCCGAAACGGAACTGGCCGGCCTATTGACGGAAAACGAGCACATGGCCTGGGTTTACAGCAATTTCATAACCCAGGATACCGAGATGCTGGCGGCTCTGGCCAACAAGAAGTTCACCGCAAAACAGGTGGAACTGGCCGTCGAAGCCGCGCGGTATTACGGGATCGCCGGGCTTGACGGTGATACACGACGAAAGCTGAATATACTGCGCAGCGGGATCACCATCCCGGCCCCGCAGGATACCGCCAAAACGGCGGAGCAATCAGAGATAGGTGCAAAGCTGGGTGGTATGTACGGCAAGGGTGAGTATTGCTATGCCAACGGCGAATGCCTCGACCTCGGTCACCTGAGTGACATCATGGCGGAGTCCCGTGACCCCGACGCCCTGCTCGAAGCCTGGGATGGCTGGAGGAAGGTTTCCCCACCGATGAAGGACCTGTATGCGCGCCAGGTTGAATTGGCCAATGAAGGTGCAGCAGAACTGGGTTTTTCGGACCTCGGTACGATGTGGCGTTCAGCCTACGATATGCCGCCGGAAGACTTTCCCGCAGAGCTTGATCGACTGTGGGCTGAGGTCAAACCCCTCTACGAAGCCCTGCATTGTCATGTACGCGCAAAGCTTGGGAGAGCAGTATGGCACAGACCTGGTTCCCCAGGATGGCCCGATTCCGGCGCATCTGCTCGGTAATATGTGGGCACAGGACTGGAGCAATATTTACCCCCTGGTGGCGCCACGAGGATGAAGTCTCCTCCTACGATCTGACGGCTATCCTGAAGGAAAGGGGCTTTGATGCGCATCACCATGGTGCAGGCCGGTGAAGCCTTTTTCAGTTCGCTGGGTTTTGAAAAGTTGCCTGCGACATTCTGGGAACGCTCCCTGTTCGTCAAGCCAGAAGACCGCGAAGTGGTCTGCCACGCCTCGGCCTGGGATGTGGATGAGAAGGATGACCTGCGTATCAAGATGTGTATCAAGGTTAACGCCGAAGACTTCAAAACGATTCACCATGAACTTGGACACAATTACTACCAGCGGGCTTACAACAAGGAAAATTACTATTACAGGTCCGGTGCAAATGATGGTTTCCACGAAGCCGTTGGCGACACGATCGCCCTCTCGATCACACCCGAATACCTGCAAAAAATCGGCCTGCTCGAAAATGTGCCTGATGCCTCCGATGATATTGCCCTGCTGATGAAGCGGGCGCTCGAGGGTATCGCCTTCCTGCCGTTCGGCCTGATGGTGGACCAGTGGCGCTGGCAGGTATTTGCCGGCCAGGCCGGTCCCGAGGGATACAACGAACTCTGGTGGCAGCTACGCGAAAAATACCAGGGTGTCAAAGCACCCAATGAACGGCCCGCCGATGCGTTCGATGCCGGCGCCAAGTACCACGTGCCGGGCAATACACCGTACACACGCTACTTCCTTGCGCGGGTATTGCAGTTCCAGTTCCACCGCTCCCTGTGCGAAATAGCCGGTGATGAAGGCCCCATCCACCGTTGCTCCATCTACGGTAACCGGCAGGCAGGTGAACGGTTGAACGCCATGCTGGAGATGGGTCGAAGCAAGCCGTGGCCGGATGAACTGGAAGCCCTGACCGGGCAGCGGGATATGGATGCCACCGCGATGCTGGATTACTTTGCACCACTGAAAGATTGGCTGGATGAACAGAACACCGGCCGGCACTGTGGGTGGTAATCAGCTTTCCAGGTTTTTGACACAGGCCGTCAAACGACGCCTAGCTTCTGCCCGAGCTGAACTGCGTCACCCGCGCCCAGGTCAGCAAGGCTTTTCAATGCGCCCGGCGGCAGTAGCAATATGACCGTCGAGCCCATGTTAAACCGGCCCATCTCATCACCCTTTACGAGCTTGATATCCGCATCAGTGTAATCATTGACAGAAACTTCCTTGTTTTTTGTAGGGGTCACTTCACCTGCCCAGACAGTTTCGGTGCTTGATACCAGCATCGCGCCCACCAAGACCATCACGAGTGGTCCTGAATCGGTATCAAAAATGGATATGACGCGTTCGTTGCGGGCGAATAAACGCGGGACCTGCCGAACCGTGTAAGGCGCGACTGAAAACAACCTGCCAGGTACGTGAATCATACGCTGCAGGTGCCCTGTTAGCGGCATATGGATACGGTGATAGTCTTTGGGGGAAAGGTAAATGGTGGAGAAATACCCACCTGCCAGCTGCTGGCAGACGGGGTCACCGGCGAGCAGGTCCTGTAGTGAGTAATCCTTGCCCTTGGCCTGCAATATCCGGTTTTCCCGTAACGAGCCGGTTTCACTGATCCGGCCATCGCAGGGCGAGAGCAATGCCCGTGGATCGGGGTCAAAGACCCTGGCGCCGGGTTTGAGTGCGCGTGTAAACCAGGCATTGAAACTGGCATAATCTGCGGGGTCAGGTGACCGGGCTTCGGCATAGTTGATCCCGGCAACCCGGCTGATCAGGCGGATCAACAGGTTTTTCACCCAGGTGATCTCGCTGCGCATCAGTGCGTAAACGATGCGGGACAGGAAATGCTGTGGCAGGATATACTGGAAGCCTGCAAGTATGCGCTCAATGACTGATTTCATTCTGCAAACCTATGGGTGCGAAGAATCTTACGATGTTAATGGCAGTCAACTATAATGCCTGCCGGGTTAAGTAGTGTAGTGCATATATTGCACCTTGAATTAGCAGAATCAACAGGACTTTTATGCAAACTGCCGAAAACTGGCTTGATTATTGCGCCGGTGAAATGAATCGTGCGGGTCTGTTCTTCGGGCATGGCACCGATAATGCGCATGATGAGGCCGCCTGGATGCTCCTGCACATTCTCAAGGCGCCGCTGGATGGCAGTTTCTCGAACTGGGATATCGCACTCAGTAACACGCAACAGGAAGAACTCGAGGCCCTGCTTGCGCGCAGGATAAACGAACGGTGCCCGCTGGCTTACCTGACCGGTGAAGCGCGTTTTTGTGGCCTGGATTTTATCGTCAGTCCGCAAGTCCTGGTGCCGCGTTCCCCGCTGGCTGAACTGATTCCCGAGCAATTTGAACCCTGGCTGGATTTGCATGAAGGGGGCAGGGTGCTGGATATGTGCACCGGTGGCGGGTGTATCGCCATTGCCATGGCCGTGTATATGCCTCAATGCAGTATCGATGCCGTTGATATCTCAGAAGAGGCGCTGGAAATAGCCACTCGGAATGTCCAGCGTCATGCGCTGGGTGAGCGTGTCCGACTGGTTCAGTCCGACCTCTTTTCCGAACTCGATGAGTGCCGCTATGACCTGATCGTCAGCAATCCACCCTATGTATCCAGATCGGTCTTTGATGCGTTACCGGCGGAATACCGGGCCGAACCTTCAGACGGGCTCGTCTGCGGTGACGACGGACTGGATATTGCGCTGAAAATACTGGATGCTGCACCGCGGTACATGAACCAAAAGGGTATCCTGATCGTGGAGGTCGGTGAGAGCGCGGAGGCAATGCAGGCGGTTTTACCCCGGGTGCCGTTCTTCTGGCTGGATTTCAACGAAGGCGGAGACGGGATATTCCTGCTGGAGTATGATCAACTGATCGCATGTCAGGCTGATGTGCGAGCTGTTCTGGAGCAAAGAAACTATGTCTGATAACACCTTCGGACGCCTTTTCAGGATGACAACCTTTGGTGAAAGTCATGGGCCTGCCATTGGTTGTATCGTCGATGGCTGTCCGCCGGGGCTGGAGATCGATGCCGCCTACATACAAAGTGAATTGACCCGGCGTGCGACCGGCAAGAGCAGGCATACCTCGCAACGCAGGGAAAAAGACGAAGTACAGATTCTTTCCGGTGTGTTCGAAGGGCGCACCACCGGCACCCCCATCGCGCTTGTCATCGAAAATACCGATGCCCGCTCAAAAGATTACACGGATATAGCGGAAAAATTCCGGCCGGGTCACGCGGATTTCACCTACTGGAAAAAATACGGTATTCGCGATTACCGTGGCGGCGGGCGCTCTTCTGCTCGAGAGACCACCATGCGGGTCGCGGCAGGCGCCATCGCCAGGAAGTATCTGCATGAGCAGCTGGGTATCGAAATACAGGGCTGGCTGGCGCAGCTTGGGTCCATCCGCACCGATAATGTCATGGACATGAGCAACATTGAGAACAACCCCTTCTTTTGCCCGGACGCCAGCGTTATCGGGCAGCTAGAAAGCTACATGGACAGTTTGCGGAAATCCGGTGACTCCGTTGGCGCAAGGATATCAGCGGTGGCGCGGAACGTGCCGGCCGGTCTGGGTGAACCCGTGTACGGCAAGCTGGATGCCGACCTGGCAACCGCGATGATGGGGATCAACGCGGCCAAGGCCGTGGAAATCGGGGCCGGTTTCAACTGTGTTGAACAATTGGGTACGGAGCACCGCGATGAAATTACACCCGATGGATTTCTGACCAACCATGCCGGTGGTATTCTCGGTGGCATATCCAGCGGACAGGACGTGCTGGTCAGCGTGGCCTTCAAACCGGCATCCAGCCTGCGTATTCCATGCAGGAGCGTGGATATCAACGGCAATGCCGTCGAGGTGATCACCAAGGGCCGCCACGACCCCTGTGTGGGTATCAGGGCCACACCAATCGTCGAGGCCATGCTGGCGCTCGTGTTAATGGATCATGTGCTCAGGCAACGCGCACAGAACGGATGAAGTAAAGGATATGGAATTGAAATGAGTAAAAAATTAAAAATAGCCGTGGTCGGTGCAACCGGTGCCGTGGGTGAAGCCATGCTGTCGATACTTGCAGAATACGGCTTCGGCGATGCGCAGGTGCACGCGCTGGCCAGTGAGAAGTCGCTTGGCAAAACAGTGGACTTCGGTCACCGCAAACTGCCGGTGGAAGTGCTGGATGATTATGACTTCAGCGGAACCGATTTCGGGTTGTTTTCAGCCGGCGCAGGCATCAGTCTGAAACACGCCCCCAGGGCAGCAAAGGCAGGCTGCACGGTGATCGACAACACGTCGGCATTCCGCCTCGATGATGACATTCCCCTGGTTGTACCGGAAATCAATGGCGACCTGCTTAAAAACCTGCCTGCCGGCAGCATCATAGCCAACCCCAATTGTTCAACCATCCAGATGTTGATCGCGATAGCCCCGATTCATGCGATCGCCGGTATAGACCGCATCAACGTGGCGACATACCAGTCGGTTTCGGGCGCCGGTAGCGAAGGCCTGGAAGAACTGGCGCGCCAGACCATGGACCGGCTGAGTTTCAAGGAGGTCATACCGTCCGTATTTCCGGTACCGATTGCCTTTAATTGCATACCGGTCATAGACACCATGCAGGACAATGACTACACGCGTGAGGAGATGAAACTGCATTGGGAAACCCGCAAAATCATGCGCGACGACTCGATTGCCGTCAACGCGACGGCAGTGCGTGTACCGGTGTTTTTCGGTCACTCCGAGGCGATACACCTGGAAACCGCACGGGATGTCAGTATCGAGGCCGTGCGTGAGGCCATGCACAAGGCGCCGGGCCTGGTTCTGATCGATGATACCGATGCCAAGGCACAGGTCACCGCGGTCACACACGCTGCCGGCAAGGATGAAACTTTTGTCAGCAGGCTGCGTCGCGATTACACACATCCGCGCGGTATCAACCTGTGGGTCGTGAGCGATAATGTCAGGAAAGGCGCTGCACTGAATGCGGTGCAGATACTAAAAATGATGGTCACGGGCAAAATGCCAGTGGAAACATGAGGTCAGCAAAAGTACACTCTTGCCTGTCGGTATTTAAAAAACAGAACTGACGGTCAGGGAGTGACGGGGAAACCATGAACAAAAAAATCCATTGGACAGCGCTTGTCGTTCTGAGTCTATTCAGTCCGGCACTGCTTGCTTTGGGGCTTGGCGGGGCCGTCGTCGAGTCGTATCTGGGTCAGCCACTGGATGTCAGGGTTGAGCTGATCAGCCAGTCTGACGGGGAACTGCAGAGTATCACCGCAGGTCTTGCATCCGCGGAGGATTTCCAGTTGCTCGGCCTGAGTCGGACAGCCATTACTGTGCCGCTTGAGTTCGAACTGGTCACGGACACGGATCGCCCCTATGTCCATATCACCAGCAGCCTGAACGTTAACGAACCCGTTGTACAGGTTCTGGTGGAAGTTGTCTGGTCCAGCGGAAGAATGCTGCGTGAATATACATTGTTCCTGGATCCACCGACCATTGACTCAGCCGCCCCGCCGGTTATTGTCAAGCCCGCGCCGGTCAAGGCGCCACCCATGGAAAGTGTGGCACCCCCTGTAACACCCATTCAGAAAGCCGCTAAGCCAGAGGTCGAAACCGTGTCTGCACCGGAGGCTCCAACAGAAACAGCTGAACCGGTGAATGAACTGCCTGTGGATTCAGCCGAGGCCGAACCAACGGCAGAGCAGGTAGCAGAGAAGGAACCCCGGCAGGAATCCAAACCGGTGCAGGAACAGGAAGCCGGGCAGTTCTCAGAAGACGACGTTTACGGCCCCGTGGCCCGTGGTCAAACATTATGGGGTATCGCTCGTGAGTACAGTAAGGGCAGCGGTTACTCGATTAACCAGGCCATGCTCGCCCTGCAGCGTAAAAACCCGGAAGCATTTATCAAGGGCAACATCAACTCGCTCAAGAGTGGTGCAATCCTCCGTCTGCCTGCATTCAATGAGTTGGGTGAATTGAGCTCGAGGGAAGCAATGCTCGAGGTCCTGCGACAGGAAGAGGAAAAACGTACCGGTATCCGTTCGGTCGCGCCAGACTTCAGCACACCTACCGTTGCAGACAGCGGGGACTACCAGGCTACGGTCACCGAAGTGATCCCCGAACCCGGGATAGAAGTGGACGAGGGGCATCTTGAGCTGGTTCCTCCGTCAGAGGAGGAACAGGCACAACCACTGGCTTCGGAACAGGCGCCGGAGCGGGATGTTGTCGTAGAGTCCATGCAGGAGGAACTGTCCCGGACCGAGGAAGAGCTGGTCAATGCCCAACAGGAAAATACCTATCTGACCGAACGCATCAAGGAGCTCGAAGCGCAGGCCCTGGCGCGCGAGGAACAGGCGGGTACGGTCAGGGACTCGGGTCTTGCGAATATGGAATCCAGCCTTGCTGAGCAGCGTGCTGCCGATCAGCCTGAACCTCCCCTGGCAATTACACCCGGAGGTGAAAAACAAGCCTGGTATGCTGGCAAGACATTCCTCGTCGTGGCTGTCGCGGTTGTCTTGATCGGATTGATCGTTTGGGGTTTGCGGCGCAGAAGCGCCGGCCTGCTTGACTTGCATGGGTCGCCTGAAGAGCAGCCCATGGCGGATGATGTTAAGGACGTCCCACCTGTCCTGGACAGCCGGGAAGATGAAGGCGAAACGGTTGTGCAACCCCTATCTGAGCCCCAGCTTGTACAGGAACCGGAACCGGAACCGCCAGAACCAGAACCAGAACCAGAACCGGAACCAGAACCAATGCCTGAAGAGCCGCCGCTCATACCGGAAGCGGATCAGGATGAAGGCCCCACGGTTGTCTTCGAGCAACCCGACGTGCAATCTGAACAGCAGGCGGAACCAGATGCAGATTTTGACCAGGGAGTATGAAGACCTGGAAGATGAAGCCCTTGAGGGTGAAGACCGGGAAGAGGACGACCCTGAAATCAAACTGGACCTGGCACGTGCCTATTTGTCCCTTGGTGATAAAGAGGCGTCAAAATCGATGCTTGATGAGGTCTTGAGGAGCGGCAACGAGGCGCAGAAGGCGGAAGCGCGGCAAATGCTGGACGAACTCTGAGTGAGACCGTACAGGCAAGTCATGACGCGGAGCGCCTGAGCCGCGTTACAGCAGGTTTAAACCATGCGTTATGCACTCGGAATCGAATACGATGGTGCCGGATTTTGCGGTTGGCAGCGGCAAGATAATGCACTGTCGGTCCAACAGGTGGTTGAAAAAGCAATAGCGGTCGTTGCCGACCACCCGTTGACGGTCGTATGCGCGGGCCGGACCGATACCGGTGTGCATGCACGTGGCCAGGTGGCGCATTTCGACAGCCCTTCGGAACGATCTGAAAGACAATGGCTGCTCGGTATCAATTCAAATCTGCCGGATACGGTCCGCGTTTTGTGGATACGCCAGGTGGATGACCATTTTCATGCACGTTTTGGTGCGTATTCCAGGAGTTATCAGTACCGCATAATGAACCGCTGGGTGCGCCCGGCGATCGGTGTCTCCTATTATGGCTGGTGCCGCGACGTGCTGGATGCAGGCCTTATGCACGAGGCAGCACAGGTGATGCTGGGCAGGCATGATTTCAGCGCCTTTCGCTCGACCGGTTGTTCCGCGCAGCACGCGATCCGCGAGGTAACCGCTATCAATGTCAGCCGGCAGGAAGACAGGGTAATCATCGATATTACCGCCAACGCTTTTCTTTATCACATGGTACGCAATATCGTAGGCAGTCTTATCCCGGTGGGTAAGGGCGAAAAAACGGGCCAGTGGTTCGCCGATGTTTTTAACGGTCGCGACCGCACGGTGGCCGGTGTTACTGCAGAACCGCAAGGGCTTTATTTCATGCGTGTGCGATATGACCCGAAATACGAATTGCCGGATAACCGGGAGCCTTTTCCACTTTCATGAACAGGGTGAAAATCAAAATCTGCGGTCTGACAAGGGCTGAAGATGTGAAGACAGCGATCGTTGCCGGCGCCGATGCCATCGGTTTTGTCTTCACTGCCAGTCCGCGCCGAATCGACATCGACACTGCCATCCGGTTATGTGCTTATGTCCCTGAGGGGGTTTTGCGTGTAGGCTTGTTCCTGGACCAGGAAGGCCACGAAGTTGAACGGGTGATCAGCGCCGTAGCGCTTGATATTTTGCAGTTTCACGGAGGTGAAACAGAGCAGTTTTGCGTTGCTTTCGGGCTACCGTGGCTTAAAGCGGTAGCGATGGAAAATGCCGAATCTATGAGACTGGCCGAGCGTGACTATCCTGGCGCCGCCGGTTTGTTGCTTGACAGCCATTCGAAGGGAAATCGCGGCGGCAGCGGTAAGCAGTTCGACTGGTCACTGGCAAGACCGCTAACAAAGCCCGTCTGGCTTGCCGGCGGTCTGAATGCGGAAAACGTCGGGCAGGCTATTCACACCGTCAGACCTTTCGCGGTCGATGTTTCCAGCGGTGTGGAAGCGCAGCCCGGTATCAAGGATAAGACAAAGGTGATGGCCTTTATCAAGGCTGTCAGGAAAGCCGAAAACGAACTAAAGATGGTAAAGAAAAATGAATGAAGAACAACAGGTATGGCCGGATGCGCGTGGCTATTTTGGTCAGTTTGGCGGCCGTTTTGTTTCCGAAACCCTGATTCACGCGCTCGATGAGTTGCGCGGGGCCTACGGCCGCTGGCGAAAGGACGAAGAGTTTATAAAGAGGATGGATGAGGACCTGGCCAATTATGTCGGCCGCCCATCGCCCGTGTATTACGCAAAGCGCTACACGGAGGCGGCAGGTGGTGCAAAAATCTACCTGAAACGTGAAGACCTGAACCACACTGGTGCCCACAAGATCAACAACACCATGGGCCAGGGATTACTGGCCCACTACATGGGTAAAAAACGCGTGATCGCCGAAACAGGTGCAGGACAGCATGGTGTAGCAACGGCTACGGTGGCGGCCAGGTTAAACCAGTCATGCCGGGTCTATATGGGCACTGTGGATATCCAGCGGCAGGCGATCAATGTGTTCAGGATGCGCTTGCTGGGCGCGGAGGTAAGCGGTGTGTCATCCGGCTCGGCAACGCTCAAGGATGCCCTCAACGAGGCCATGCGCGACTGGGTGACCAATGTTGACGACACGTTTTACATCATAGGGACTGTCGCGGGACCACACCCGTACCCTGAAATGGTGCGCGACTTCAATGCCATTGTCGGAAGGGAAGCGCGCCGCCAGATGCTGCAGCTTTGCGACAACCTGCCCGACGCACTGGTGGCCTGTGTCGGCGGTGGATCCAATGCCATGGGATTGTTCCATCCGTTTATCCAGGATAAGAATGTAAAGATGTTCGGAGTCGAGGCGGCTGGCCGCGGTCTTGAGACCGGCGAACACGCAGCTTCGCTGTGCGCTGGCAAGCCGGGGGTTTTACATGGTTGCCGTACCTACCTGCTCGATGATGATGCGGGCCAGATCCGGCATACGCACTCGGTTTCTGCCGGGCTGGACTACCCGGGTGTCGGTCCTGAGCACGCCTGGTTGAAAGATACCGGCCGGGCGGAATATGTCAGTGTGACCGATGATGAGGCGTTGACCGCCTTCCATCAGTTAACCCGCCTCGAAGGTATCATGCCGGCGCTGGAAAGCAGCCATGCATTGGCCTATGGATTCAAGTTGGCCGCAGCCATGCGGCCGGACCAACGGGTCCTGATCAACCTCTCGGGCCGGGGTGACAAGGACGTACAAACCGTGGCGGAACTGGAAGGGCTCAGTTTATGAGCCAGAGAATAGCAGATTGCTTCAAACGAGCAGAAAAGGCCGGACGCAAGGTGCTGATTCCTTTTATGACAGCCGGTGACCCCGATCCAGGCTGGTGCGTGGAAGTGATGCATGCGCTGGTCGAGGCAGGGGCGGACCTGATCGAACTGGGTGTGCCGTTCTCGGATCCGATGGCGGATGGGACGGTCATCCAGCTGGCCAGTGAAAGGGCCATAGAAAAACACGTTTCCCTCAGCGGGGTTTTAGAGATGGTGGAGGCGTTCCGTCAGAGGGATACCGATACACCGGTCGTGCTGATGGGATATATGAACCCCGTAGAGCATTACGGACGGACACGTTTCCCGGCGCGCGCGATCGCGGCAGGTGTCGATGGCCTGTTGTTGGTGGATTGTCCGCCGGAGGAGCGCGGTGACCTGGGTGTTGCGATGCTGGAAGCCGGCCTCGACGGGATTTGCCTGGTTGCACCCACCACCACCCGGGAACGTGTCCGGGAGATCACCCGCGTTGCCAGTGGATTTATTTACTATGTCTCGCTCAAGGGCATCACCGGTGCCGGGCAATTGAACACGCCCGAGTTGAGTGAACCGGTTCATCAGATCAGGGAATTCAGCAATCTGCCGGTGGCGGTGGGCTTCGGTATCAAGAATGCCGGGATGGCTGTCCAGGTCGCCGAACATGCCGATGCGGTTGTCATTGGAAGTGCTCTCGTCGAAGTGTTATCGGTGGCTGAATCCAGTGAGGACGCCTGCTCAATTGCAAAGGCATTTGTTGCGCCGGTGCGTAAGTCATTGGACAATATGAATTGATCGCCGGTAAACAGGCGGACGCATAAACAGGATTTAATAGACTGATATGAGCTGGTTTCAGAAATTCAGACCGTCAAGAATTCGCACCGAGGGTGGCAATAAACGCAACGTACCCGAAGGTCTGTGGACCACCTGCACCGTCTGCACGGCCGTGCTGTATCGCCCCGAATTGGAAAGGAATCTGCAGGTTTGCCCGAAGTGCAGCCACCATATGCGGATCGGCGCCCGCACCCGCCTGCAGCAGTTTCTTGACCCGGGTGCGCATCGTGAAATCGCGGCCAAACTCGAATCGGTGGATGTATTGCGCTTCAAGGACAGTAAAAAGTACAAGGACCGGATTTCTGCTGCGCAAAAGAAAACCGGGGAAACCGATGCATTGGTCGTATTGGCCGGAAAACTCAAGGGCGCCGACGTTGTTGTATGCGCATTTGAGTTCAACTTCATGGGTGGCTCGATGGGCTCGGTAGTGGGTGAAAAATTTGCCCGCGCAGGGTTGGAAAGCCTGCGGCTGAAGGCGCCGCTGGTTTGTTTTACAGCGAGCGGCGGGGCGCGTATGCAGGAAGGCCTGTTATCCCTTATGCAGATGGCCAAAACCAGCGTAGTGCTGGCCCGCTTAAGTGAACAGGGGATTCCGTTCCTGTCGGTTTTAACCCACCCGACCACGGGAGGGGTTTCCGCAAGCCTGGGTATGCTGGGCGATATCAATATTGCAGAGCCTATGGCGCAAATCGGGTTCGCAGGGCCCCGGGTTATCGAACAGACCGTGCGTGAAAAACTGCCGGATGGTTTCCAGCGCAGCGAGTTCCTGGTAGAAAAGGGAGCAATCGACATGATCGTCGACCGGCGCAATATGCGTGACGAAATAGGCGCATTGCTGGCACTTTTGTGCTCCGGCAGGTTACCGCGCCCGGTCAGCGGCCAATTGATGATAAGTTGATTGTCCACAGGCTCCTTTCATCAGACCAGAAACATCTATCATGAACCTCAACGCGTGGCTGGCTCTGCTCGAACAACGCCACCCACAGACGATCGATCTCGGGCTCGCGCGTTGCGGCAGCGTTTACCAGCGAATGGGTTCGCCCAGGCCGGCTAAAAAGGTGTTTACGGTGGCCGGCACCAACGGCAAGGGATCGACCGTCGCCTACCTGGCTGCCATGAGCGGCAGCCTTGGCCAGTCTTATGGCGCCTATACGTCCCCCCATATTTTCCGCTTTAACGAACGTATCAGCATCATGGGTGAACCCGTCTCCGATGATTGCCTGGTGCAGGCTTTCGAGCAGGTTGAGGCGGCGCGCGATGGTGTTTCACTGACCTATTTCGAGTTCACTACACTGGCTGGTCTGCTGATAATGAACCAGGCAGATGTTGATTGCGCCGTGCTTGAAGTGGGTCTGGGTGGTCGTTTGGATACGGTTAACCTCGTCGATACCGATTGTGCAGTCATCACATCCATCGGTCTGGATCACCAGGAGTTCCTTGGCCCTGATTTGAATTCAATCGCGACCGAGAAAGCGGGTGTCATTCGTTCGGGCAAGCCGGTCGTTTGTGCGGAAGAAAACCCACCCGCGCCGATTTTGAAGACTGCCATGGACCTGCGGGCGCCGGTCTATCAACGGGGCAGGGATTTCGACCTGGTCCGGCAGCCGGGCCCGGAACCCGGTCTGCTGCGCTTTTCGCTGGGGGATCAGGCAATGGCCGTTTCACCACCTCCCATGGGTGGAAAACACCAGCTTGAAAACCTCGCAGCGGCGCTGGCCGCACTGGTCCTGCTGAACCCCGGTTGCGTGTTGGACGCCGACAGGATATCCGCCGCAATTCAGGGCTGCAGGGTACCCGGTCGTTTGCAGAAGGTAGGTTCTTCACCCGAGGTATTGCTGGATGTGGGGCACAACGAACTGGCGGCTGAAGCACTGGCCTCATTCCTGGCAGATAGCCATAGGCTGAATACGACCTGTGTGCTGGCGATGCTGGCGGATAAATCGGCCGAGGCGGTTGCGCTGGCGCTCGGCCCCATGGCCAAGCGCTGGCTGTGCGCAGACTCAAAGGGCCCGAGGGGGCAGTCAGGGGAACGCCTGGCGCAGCGGATAAGCAGCGTACTTCCCAAGGCGAGCATCAGCGCTTTCGGGGCACTTGGTGACGCTCTGCAAGAAGCGATTTCAGGTGCCATGGAGCATGAAACAATCCTCGTCTTCGGTTCTTTTACGACGGTTTCAGCTGCCGCCGACTGGCTCAGGAACAGCTTGCAGCATGACGGCCATGATGCTGATAGAATCACCGCAACTGAACCTGCGAAGGATATTCGGGAAAAACCAAATGGATAAAGCACTCAAACAAAGACTGGTCGGTGCAAGTGTATTGATTATTCTTGCCGTGATCGTATTGCCCATGCTGCTCAGTGGTCGTTCCGACAGGCTCAAGCACGAAACCAGCCGGATCGAACTGCCGCCCAAGCCGGATGAATTATCAATAGAAACCCGCCGCTTCCCGGTAGGGATCCCAAACAGGCCTGCACCGGCAACCGGGCAGGAAGCCGCGGAAGAAGTGAAACCGGTTGTTCCTCAACCGCTTCAAACCGAAGGAGCTGAGCTGGTATCGTCCGGAACCGGGGACCAGGATCCCGTTCTGCAACAGGAAGGCGGCAGTGATGAAGAGTTGGAAAACATGGCCGATATTGATGGTTTGCAAAGCGCTGAACCCGGGTCTGTTGAAACCACGGCAATAGCAGATACCGAGGTGTCACCGCCCCCGGTAACTTCCATCACCCTGGCATCCCAAAAGCCCGATTCATTTGAAATCTCCGCGGATACGCAAGAATCTGACGATTCACTTCGCTACCTTGTGCAGGTAGCCAGCTTCAGCAATGAAAAAAACGCCAATGCACTGGCCGATATGCTGAAGGCTGAAAACCTGCCCGTGCTTCTGGATGTAGTAGACAGGCCAGCCGGACGTATGTACCGGGTCCGCGTCGGTCCTTACGGCAACCGGCCTGAGGCCGATGCGCTTGTATCCAGGCTGGGCGTGAAAATGACGGACCTGAATCCGCGTGTGCTGGATTTGAGACCGGATGAAAGTTCGCCGGTATCCACTCCTTCGGACCCGCTGGTGCGTTGGGTTGTGCAGGTGGGCAGTTTCAATAGTTCAAAGAGCGCAGAAGACCTGGTAAACCAGTTACGTCTCGCGGGCCTGAATGCCTATTCGGAAAAGGTGTCCTCGACAAGTGGTTCGGTATACAAGGTCCGCATAGGCCCCGAGCTTGATCGTGAGCGGGCGGCAGAAACGGCACGTAAGATCAAGGCTGAACATAAGCTCGATGCTTTCGTAACGACCCAGGAATAGACAGATCAGCGATGCAGTACGCCGATTACATTGTTTTTGCAATTATTGGCATATCGATACTGGTCGGTGCTATCAGGGGATTTGTAAAAGAAGCGTTTTCACTGGCGGTCTGGGCCGCAGCCTTCCTCATCGCCTTTCAGTACTCCGGGGCCCTTGCCATGCACCTGGAAAACCAGATCGAGTTGCCATCGGTGCGCACCTCACTGGCCTTTGCGGGTCTGTTCATATCGGTCTTGCTGGTGGGTGGGCTGCTGACTTTCCTGGTTGGTAAGCTGGTTGAGAAAACCGGGCTCAGCGGCACGGACCGGTTGCTGGGTGGAGTCTTTGGCGGTGTGAGGGGCGTGGCGCTTGTACTCGCTATCATGCTGTTCGCAGGGCTGACACCGGTGCCGCAGGATCCATGGTGGCAGCAATCAAGATCAATACAAAGCCTGATGCCCCTGGCCGAGTGGGTAGCGCAATATCTGCCCGACTACATCCTGGAACACATGGAGATGGGCCCGGGCACAAATGTGGATAAACAACTCGCGGTCATAGGTGTTTAGCGTGATAGAATGCGCGCGCGATTACCCCCGTTAAGGCAAGGATATTCTGAATGTGTGGAATTATTGGTATTGTCGGTAAACAGCCAGTCACGCCGTCTATTTATGATGCGCTGACGATCCTGCAGCACCGCGGACAGGATGCGGCAGGTATCGCAACACTCGATGGTCACAAGATTCGCCTGTGCAAGGGTAATGGCCTGGTCCGTGATGTGTTTAAACGCTCCGAACTGGTAAAGCTGAAAGGCAACATCGGTATCGGCCACGTCAGGTACCCGACGGCGGGTTCCGATAACCTCGACGAAGCCCAGCCATTCTACGTTAATTCCCCGTACGGTATCGTGCTTGGGCATAACGGCAACCTGATAAATGCGGCGGCCGTGAAGCAGGAGTTGTTTGACAGCGATCGTCGCCATCTCAATACCGAATCGGATTCAGAGGTGTTGCTGAATGTGCTCGCGCATGAACTACACCGCCTGGGACCCGCCGGTATGCGGCCAAAGCATGTTTTCGAGGCAGTTGATGGTATGCATAAGCGCTGCAAGGGTGCCTATTCCGTGATCGCGATGATCAGCGGCAAGGGTATCCTCGGGTTCCGTGACCCGCACGGTATTCGCCCCGCTGTATTGGGCTACAAGGATACGGACCAGGGCAGGGAGTACGCAATTGCTTCAGAAAGCGTCGCCCTGGATGCGTTGGATTTCATCCTGATGCGCGATCTGAAGCCGGGTGAATCCGTGTTCATCACCCTTGAGGGTGAATTGCACACCCATGAAAGTCAGTTTGCACAAACCGCCAGTCCATGCATTTTTGAGTATGTATATTTTGCCCGCCCCGACTCCATGCTGGACCAGATTTCGGTTTACAAGGCCCGTCTGCGTATGGGCCAGGCACTGGCCCGCAAGATACTCAGGGAATGGCCCGATCATGATATCGATGTCGTAATACCGGTTCCGGATACGAGTCGCACCGCGGCTTTGCCGCTGGCCTATGATCTGAACGTCAAGTATCGTGAAGGTTTTATCAAGAACCGCTATATCGGGCGGACATTCATCATGCCGGGTCAGGAGCAGCGTAAGCGCTCCGTCAGGCACAAACTGAATCCGGTGAGCCTTGAGTTCCGTCGTAAAAATGTCCTGCTGGTGGACGATTCCATTGTCAGGGGAACAACCTCACGTCAGATCATCCAGATGGCCCGCGATGCGGGCGCCAGGAAGGTCTATTTTGCATCGGCCTCTCCACCCGTGCGTTACCCGAATATTTACGGCATAGATATGCCCGCGCCGTCGGAGCTGATCGCCAGTGGGCGAAATGAAAAGGAAATCGAGGAGGTGCTGGGTGCAGACCGTCTCATATACCAGGAATTGAATGACCTGATCAAAGCCTGTCGGGAGGGTAACCCGGGGATTTCGCGCTTTGATACATCCTGCTTTTCGGGTGAATATGTAACGGGTGTCGAAGACGGCTACCTGGATGATTTACAAAGCAGGCGGTCAGATCAGGCCAAGCGGGCAAACAGCCGGACTACGAGGGCACGATTGACGGTTTGATTTCATTTTCCCGCTATGGCAGACGGGTTCCACAGGCCTTATCATGCAGTGATGACACAGACATTCTTACAAACGGTTTAATCAAATGACACGAATATTCAATTTTTGCGCCGGACCGGCGATGTTGCCCCTGCCAGTACTCGAAAAAGCCCGTGATGAATTGCTCGACTACCAGGGTACGGGCATGTCGGTTATGGAGATATCACACCGCAGTGCAGAGTTCGATGAAGTGGCTGACAGGACCGAGGCCTGCCTGCGGCGGTTGCTGTCCATCACGGATGACTACGCAGTTCTGTTTCTGGCAGGTGGCGCGACCATGCAGTTCGCCCAGGTGCCATTAAACCTGGCGAGCGCTGAGCGGCCTGGCGCCTATATCGTCAATGGCAGCTGGAGTAAAAAAGCTTTCAGCATCGCACAGCGTATGGGGCTTGCCAGGCTCGCGGCCAGCAGCGAAGCCACCGGTTTCAAATCGATACCACCCCGGGCTGAATGGACATTCGAAGGCCAGCCCGCGTACCTGCATTACGTGAGTAATGAAACCATATCAGGCGTGCAATTCAGACAAGCGCCTGAGACTGACCTGCCGCTCGTCTCGGATATGTCATCCGACATACTGTCGCGACCCGTGGATGTCGAAAAATTTGGTGTCATCTATGCGGGTGCACAAAAGAACATCGGTCA
Organism: uncultured Gammaproteobacteria bacterium; assembly: GCA_963704855.1. Taxonomy (GTDB): domain Bacteria; phylum Pseudomonadota; class Gammaproteobacteria; order Xanthomonadales; family SZUA-36; genus SZUA-36. The sequence goes on along the minus strand of CAVPHY010000002.1, from coordinate 202,579 downwards.
GGCCGGTCTCGCCCTGGTCATCGTCAGGAAGGACCTGCTAAAGGAACTTCCGGGCGATGTACCCGATATGCAGTCATGGAAAATCCAGCATCAACAAAGTTCGCGTCTGAACACACCACCCACCTATGCCTGGTATATCGCAGGCCTGGTGTTTGACTGGGTCGAAGCCAGTGGCGGCGTGGAACGCATGGCGCAGCTCAATCAGCACAAGGCCGATACCTTTTATGATTACCTCGACCGGAGTTCGTTTTACGTAAATGACATACCGGCCCGGTTTCGTTCGCATATGAATATCCCTTTCCAGATAGTCGATGAATCCCTGCATGGGCGGTTTGTCGGTGAGGCCGAGGCAGCGGGTCTGAGCAGTCTGAAAGGGCATCGGTCGGTGGGTGGCATGCGGGCGAGTATCTACAATGCCATGCCCATTGACGGTATCGAGGCCCTGATCAGCTTCATGCAAGAATTTGAGAGAAAAGCGGGTTAATGAAAAACACAAAAAAAGAGACGCAAGGCAGCAAGCACGCCACGCTGGATGAAGTGCGCCGGCAAATTGACGCGCTCGATACACAGGTCCAGGCCCTGATAAGCGCCCGGGCACGTCTCGCATGGGCCGCACGTGAGTCTAAGGGCCAGCTCGAAAATGCCGTCGATTATTACCGGCCGGAGCGCGAAGCCCAGGTTCTCAGGGCCGTGGTGGAGCGCAACCAGGGCCCGATCAGCGATGCCGAGATGTTGCGCCTTTTCCGGGAAATCATGTCCGTTTGCCTGGCGCAGCAGGAACCGCTTGAAAATTGCATATCTCGGCCCGGAAGGCACATTTACACAACAGGCTGTAACCCAGCATTTCGGTCACTCTGTAAGGGCGCTCGGGGTGACCGGTATTGATGATGTTTTTTCCCAGGTGGAGTCCTCCGAGGCAGATTTTGGCGTTGTCCCGGTAGAGAACTCCAACCAGGGTATCGTCAGTCATACCCTTGACCGTTTTGTCGATTCCGATCTGAAAATTTGCGGTGAAATCGAAATGGCGATTCATCACAACCTGTTGAGCCAGGCCAAAGGCCTGCAGAATATTGAGCGGATATATTCTCACCAGCAATCCCTTTCGCAGTGCAGGAACTGGATTCGACAGCACCTGCCCTCAGCTGAATGCATTGCGGTGAGCAGCAATGCCGAGGCCGCCAGGCGTGTAAGGCACTCACCTGACGCTGCGGCAATATCCAGCCGCTCCGCTGCTGAAATTTACGGTGTGCCGGTATTGTTTTCGAGTATCGAGGACCGGACTGATAACACGACCCGCTTCCTGGTCATTGGCAGACAGTTGCTGACCCCATCGGGCGATGACAAAACCTCCCTGTTGCTTGCGGGCGACGAAGGCCCGGGTGCCCTGCATGCCCTGCTGACGCCATTGGCGCGTCATTCTTTGAATATGAGCCGGATCGAATCGCGTCCCGCCAGGGTTGGCCGTTGGTCGTACGTGTTTTTCATCGATGTGGATGGTCATGCAGAGACCGAACCTCTGAAGACCGCCCTGGCCGAGATGCAAGATCAGGCGAGCCTTACACGGGTGCTGGGGTCGTATCCGAAAGCAGTCAACACACCACTCGCAGCGGGCGTCCGTGTCGATGGTTGACAGCCCGGGTGGGCCCACGGCAGGGTGTATTGAACGATTTCCGCTTGAAGGGGGACGTACGTGATCCTGACGGTTGAACCATCCATTTCCGGCCTGCATGGTGAGATAACACCACCCGGTGACAAGTCCATCAGTCACAGGGCCCTGATATTTTCAAGCCTGGCCGCGGGGCGCTCCGAACTGAGCGGGCTGCTTGAAAGTGAAGATACGCTGGCCACGTTGAGGGCCTGCGAACAGCTGGGGGCGGTCGTGGAACGCAGCCCGGGCCGGATCTGTATAACCGGCACCGGCGGGTCATTCAAACCACCGTCCAGCGGAATCCTCGATATGGGCAATTCCGGCACGGCGATGCGTCTGCTCGCGGGCGTGCTGAGTGGGCAGGATTTCGACAGCACATTGGTTGGTGATAAGTCCCTGAACAGCCGGCCCATGCGGCGCATTGTTGCACCCCTGACGATGATGGGCGCTGACATCAGTGCGTCGGAATCCGGCACTGCACCCCTGTTAATACGCGCCAGCCGTGGATTGCGGGCAATCGAGTATGTTTCCCCCGTCGCCAGTGCCCAGATCAAGTCCTGTGTCCTGCTTGCCGGTCTGTTTGCTGCCGGCACCACGCGGGTCAGGGAACCCCACCTGAGCAGAGACCATACCGAACGTATGTTACCGATATTTGGGGTCGACCTGCCTTCACCTTGCAGTGTCGAGGGGGGCTCGAAGTTGAAGGCATGCCGTTTTGCGGTTCCGGCTGATATCTCTTCCGCCGTGTTTTCACTGGCGGCTGCGGCCATGACCCCGGGCTCGGATGTCACAGTGAAGAAGGTAGGGCTGAATCCGACACGAACCGGATTTCTGCATTGCCTGGAAGCGATGGGTGCGGATGTCAGCATCCTTGATCAAGCCGCACAAAGTACCGAGCCGGTCGGTGATGTTCGCCTTGTATTCAGTGACGGCCTCAAAGGTATTGATGTTCCTGAATCCCTCGTGCCTGACATGATCGATGAATTGCCACTGTTGATGGCGCTGGCGGTCACCGCGTCGGGTGTAACGAGAATAAGGGGCGCGGCTGAGCTCAGGGTGAAGGAAAGCGACCGGATCGCGGTCATGGCCACGGGCTTGCGTAAGCTGGGGGTTGAGCTGCAGGAGTATCCCGATGGCATTGATATCCGGGGCGGCAAGGTTACCGGCGGCCGCGTACAAAGTGCTGGCGACCACCGCTGTGCCATGTCTTTTGCAGTACTGGGTCTGGTTGCATCCGGCCGGGTAATGATCGAGGAGGCGGAGTATATCGCAACCTCGTATCCGGGTTTCACGCGAGACATGGAGCTTCTTGGCGCAAAAATGCGTCTGGCGGAAATGCCGTGAATAAACCGAAAGTCGTCTCTGCCGATGTGCCGGTCATAGCCGTTGATGGCCCAGGCGGTTCCGGCAAGGGCACCATTACAACCCGTCTCGCCAATTATCTTGGCTGGCACTTCCTGGATAGTGGCGCGCTTTATCGTTTGACCGCACTGGCGGTGATGAAAAGGCAGTTGGCCCTGGATGACGAGGCCGCACTGGGAGAAACTGCAGCCAATCTTGATATTCGTTTCGAAACCAGGGGGAACGATGTGCTCTCCTGGCTTGAAGGCGAGGATGTCAGCGACCTATTGCGGCACGAGGATACCGGGGTGGTGGCATCCAAAATAGCCGTGATACCCGCTGTCAGGACTGCATTGAGCGGGCGTCAGAGACGTTTTCGCCAGGCCCCGGGGTTGGTGGCGGATGGCCGGGACATGGGAACCGTTATATTTCCGGATGCAAAACTCAAGATATTTCTGACCGCAAGCGCGGAGATTCGCGCGCAAAGACGTTATAAGCAGTTGAAAGAAAAAGGGGAAAGTGTTAACCTCACGCGCCTTTTCAAAGAGATCAAAGCCCGTGATTTGCGCGATCAGTCGCGTGACATCGCGCCGCTAAGACCGGCTGAAGATGCTGTGATCATTGATTCAACTGAATTGAGCATTGATGAAGTGTTCGAAAAAATTGTTTCATTGATTTAGTGCATCTAATCAAGCTACTGTTTGTAAAAGATAATTATGCCTTTGCCCATGTTGGGCGGTGGTTTTTTTAACCGGCACAATCCTGTGCCCCATAACCAGGTGGACACCCCGTTGTTTTACGGGATGTTTGTTGAGATTAAACCAATGACTGAAAGTTTCGCTGAATTATTTGAACAAAGCCTCGCGTCGCAAAGCCTGACGCCAGGAGCAATTATTACCGGTACGGTAGTAGAAATCAGAGACGATGTAGTTGTCGTCAACGCCGGATTAAAATCAGAGGGCATTGTGCCAATCTACCAGTTCCGTTCTCTGGACGGTGAACTGGAAGTAGAAGTAGGAGATAGCGTAGAAGTTGCCCTGGAAGCCATCGAAGATGGTTACGGTGAAACCCGACTGTCACGCGAAAAAGCCAAACGTGCCATGGTTTGGGACAAACTCGAAAACGCCTTTACCGGCGAAGAGACCATCCAGGGCAAAATCAGCGGAAAAGTCAAAGGTGGCTTTACGGTCGATATCAATGATATTCGTGCGTTCCTGCCGGGTTCGCTGGTGGATGTGCGTCCGGTTCGTGACCCGACGTATCTGGAAGGCAAGGACCTGGATTTCAAAATCATCAAGCTGGACCGTAAGCGTAATAACGTGGTTGTATCACGTCGTGCTGTTGTTGAACTCGAGTTCAGCGCAGAGCGCGAGCAGTTGCTTGAAGAACTGGAAGAGGGTGCCAAGGTAACGGGTGTGGTCAAGAATCTCACCGATTATGGTGCGTTTATCGACCTCGGCGGTATCGATGGCCTGTTGCACATTACTGACATGGCCTGGAAGCGTGTCCGTCATCCGAGTGAAGTTGTCAACGTGGGCGACGAGCTGGAAGTACGGGTTCTGCGTTTCGACCGTGAACGTAACCGTGTCTCCCTTGGCCTGAAACAGTTGGGCGACGATCCATGGAGCGATCTGGCCCGCCGTTATCCGGTTGGTTCACGCCTGTTTGGCCATGTTTCCAATATTACCGATTATGGTTGTTTCGTTGAAATTGAAGATGGTGTTGAAGGTTTGGTTCACGTTTCAGAAATGGACTGGACCAACAAGAACATCAACCCGGCCAAGGTGGTTCAGACCGGAGATGAAACCGAAGTGATGGTTCTCGAGATCGACGAAGAACGCCGTCGTATTTCATTGGGCATGAAGCAGTGCGCATCCAACCCATGGGAAACTTTTGCGGCTACCCATAACAAGGGTGATCGTGTCACCGGTGCAATCAAATCCATCACGGATTTTGGTATCTTTATCGGTCTGGACGGTGGTATCGATGGACTGGTTCACCTGTCCGATATCTCCTGGCTCACACCGGGTGAAGAATCTGTTCGCAATTTCACCAAGGGTGAGGAAGTCGAAGCCGTCGTTCTGGCTGTTGACCCCGAACGTGAGCGCATTTCACTGGGTCTCAAGCAACTGGATCAGGATCCATTTGCAACCTTCATGGCAGAGAACCCGCGTGGAAGCCAGGTGAAAGGCATTGTCAAGGAAGTGGATGCCCGCGGCGCGGTTATCGAACTGATGGATGGGGTTGAAGGTTATCTGCGCGCCTCCGATATCAAGAAAGAGCGTGTCGAAGATGCTTCCAAGGTTTTCAGCGTAGGTGATGAGGTCGAGGCTAAATTTATCAGCCTGGATCGCAAGAATCGCACCCTGTCCCTGTCCATTCGTGCCCTGGAAGATGATGAGCTTGCCGAAGCGCTTGAAGATTACCATTCGCAGAATGCTGCCAGTGGTACAACTTCGTTGGGTGAATTGCTCAAAGAGCAACTCGATCAGGATAATTGATTCGGGAAACGGGCGGCTCAGGTTGAGTCGCCCGTTTTTTGACCAGGTCTAATAATTCAAAACAGGAATATGAGAAAAATGACTAAATCAGAATTGATTGATCGTCTGGCCGAAGTGCAACAGCATCTGGCACATCTCGACGTTGAACTTGGAGTTAAATCCATTCTGGAACAAATGAGCAGTTCACTGTCCCTCGGTGAGCGTATTGAAATCAGGGGTTTCGGGAGTTTTTCATTGCATCATCGCGCGCCAAGAATGGGCCGCAACCCGAAAACAGGTGAAGCCGTTGCATTGCCAGGCAAGCATGTGCCGCACTTCAAACCAGGTAAATCCCTGCGTGACCGGGTAAACAACGCTGACGACTGATCACCTAGAACAGGTAAAAAGTTATCGTGAAAAAATTGGGCTTTATCCTGATGGCCATTGCAGCCATTTTGGTTGGGCTACTGGTTGGAACCCTCAATTCCAGCCCTGTGCAACTGGACCTGCTCTGGGTGCAGCTCGAACTGCCATTGGGCCTGGCGATCTTGTTGGGCTTTTCAATGGGCATCATGCTGGGTATGGGGGCCGTATATCTCGCCCGTGTCCTGCCATTACGTATGCAGTTGCGCAAAGCGCGCAGCGTGTTATTAAAACAAAACAGAACTGACTTAAGCCTGCCTGATGATTGAAACCCTGTTGCTGGCACTGATTCCAGCAGCCGCATGGGGTGGCTGGATTCTGGCCAAAAGCACCACCCGTCGCGGGGAGCGAAAGCGAAATCGCAATTTCAGCAACCGCTACTTCCAGGGCCTGAATTACCTGCTGGATGAACAGCCGGATAAGGCGATCGCGGTATTCATAGAGATGGCCGAAGTCACGGCCGATACCATTGAAACCCATCTTGCGCTGGGCAGTCTGTTCAGGCGTCGTGGTGAGGTCGAGCGGGCGATACGGGTTCACCAGAATATCATCTCAAAACCCGGTCTGGATGAACGCCAGAAAACGCGTGCCTTACTGGAACTGGGTGAGGACTATATGCGCGCCGGTCTGTTTGATCGAGCGGAGAACCTGTTCAAGGAACTGATTGAACGAGAGTCCCAGGCCCCCTCCGCGCTCCGTCACCTGCTGGATATTTACCAACAGGAGAAAGACTGGGATAAAGCCCTTCAACATGCACAACAACTTGAAGCCGTGACCGGTGAGAAGATGGGCATGGTGATGGCGCATTTTTGTTGTGAAATGGCGGAAATCGACCTGATCGCAAACAAGATCGCTTCTGCAAGAAAATACCTTCGACAGGCCAGGCGATATTTTCCGGAAAGCATTCGTGCTCGACTCATACTTGCAAAAATCGCCGGTCAACAGGAGATGTTTACCGAGGCGCTCGATGTATATGAAGAAATCTCGGAAATGGACCTCGAGTATATTCATGACATTCTGGACGCCTATCTTGACTGTGCGCAGAAGGCAGGGGAGTTCCCGCGGGCACTTGCGAGTATGCAGAAATGGGTCAAAGACTATGATGGGATCAGCCTGTTGCAGTCACTGACAAAGGTGATACGTAAAGAGCAGGGCCTGGAGACGGCCACCCGTTACCTGGCTGAAGCCTTGACTCGCCGGCCGTCGGTCAAGGGACTGGATTACCTGATTCAATTGAAACTCGAAGGCGGGCCTGAAACGGAGTCCGGTGATGAAATACTTCGTGCCGTGGCCCAAAAACTGCTTGCCAGGCAACCTTCCTTTCGTTGTACACATTGTGGTTATGCAGGTCACAGTCATCATTGGCAGTGTCCCAGTTGCAAGAACTGGAGTACCACGCGGATCATTCGCGGTGTCCTGGGTGAGTAGTTAGTGAGCCTGTTTGTTTCGGAATGGCAGGTTGTATGCAGCTGGATTGCAGTCAGCCTGTTCGGCGCTGTCCTGAGTTATTTCGGTTGTTTGCGGGCGATGAAACTGGCCGAGAAGTCAGGCATGATCACGCATCCAGGTGAACGCCAAAGCCATCAGCGCGCAACGCCGACCGGCGGCGGCCTGGGCCTGGTATTCAGTATTGTCGTGACAACGCTGTGCCTGGAGTTAATCATTTCTTTACCCGATTTTTGGTGGCAAAACGTATTGCCCGGTGTACTGTTGCTCGCGATAGTCGGTTGGCGTGATGACAAGAAGTCGGTTTCATCCTTGTTGCGGTTGACTATTCAGCTTGTGGTCAGTATCTGGCTGATAGGCTTCGGTCGGGTGGGATTTCCTTTGACGGATATGGTTCTTTGGGCAGTTGTTATCCTGGCGATGGTCTGGTTGATGAACGCGTACAACTTCATGGATGGAAGCAATGGCATGGCGGGGTTTCAGGGAGTGTTTGCAGGTGTGACAATGGCGGTTTTATTCCAGGCAGGTGGTGCGTATCCAATGGCCCTGATTGCCTTGGCCGTTGCTGCTGCCTGTGCTGGTTTTCTACCTTTGAATTTCCCTGTCGCAAAGGTATTCATGGGCGATGTTTCCAGTGTTCCCCTGGGCTTCATTTTTGCTGCCTTTGTGGTCTACGGAATGCAGACCGGCAGCCTGGGGATTTCCGTTTCGATTTTGATAATGTCCGTGTTCCTTGTTGATGCAACGCTGACCCTCCTTACAAGGGCATTTCGCCGGGAGCGGTGGTATACTGCGCACGCCCAACACATCTACCAACGGTTGATCGCCCAGGGATGGACGCACCGCCGGGTATTGGTGGTATATCAGGCTATTAACCTGGTGTTGGTGCTGCCGGCCGTAGTGCTGGCAAGAAGATATCCGCAATATGCCATGGCGACGGCAGGGGTTACCTTGATACTGCTCGCAACATGCTGGCACATTGCAAACAGGAGGCTTGGCATGACTGCTGATGTTCAGGTGAAATGAAACGGATTATCGACATTATTCGCCACCCGCGGGCAGCTGTTATTTTGCATGATTTTTGCATGGTCGTGATTGCCTGGTTCGTGGCCGCCTGGCTGATAAAAAGCACCTCTGCGATAAGCCTTGCAAGTAGTATATCGGACCTGGCGAGCTTAGGCATCGTGCTGGTGTTACAGGGCAGCGTGTTGTGGGCAACCGGTCTTTATAAGGGTTTATGGCGCTTCGCCAGTTTCCCGGATATGTGGAATATCGCCCGGGCCAGTATTTTTGGAACGGTCGCCATTGTAGCCGTGTTGGCGCTTTTACAGGGGCCGGCAATCGGTCACTGGATGCCAACGTTGCTGATTTATCCCGTGTTACTGTTCGTGTTACTGGGTCTGCCAAGGATGTGCTACCGGTTCTGGAAAGACTCACAAATCGCAAATACCCCATCCGGAAAAGGTTTCAAACGGGTGCTGATTATCGGAGCAGGACGTTCTGGTGCGATGCTTGAAAGAGAATTGCGTCGTCGTGGCGGGTTCGACGTCATCGGTTTCCTGGATGATGACGAACGTTTGCGTGGTGCGCAGGTTCACGGTGTTCCAGTGCTCGGCGCCATTGACGGCCTGCCGGGAATTGGCGCAGCCTATCAGACTGACCTGGCCATTATTGCAATGCCTTCAGCGACCAACCAGCAAATGCAGCGCATCGTCGGAATCTGCGAACTCAGTAAAATTGAATTCCGCACGCTGCCAACATTACAGGATCTCGGTTCGCAGGCGACCAATATCGGTGATCTGAAGCGGGTCGTCATTGATGACCTTCTGGGACGTGATCCGGTTTCTCTGGAGTGGGAGTCCATACGAGCCGGCCTGGTGGGTAAACGCGTCATGATTACCGGTGGCGGGGGCTCTATCGGTTCAGAACTTTGCCGCCAGATTGCGCGTCTGAATCCGGTTGAATTGATCGTCGTGGACCACAGTGAATATTCCCTGTACCGCATCGATCACGAGTTGCGCAGTGAGTATCATGATCTCCTGTTCAATTCGGTGCTGGGTGATATCTGTGATCCTGCCACGGTTGAAAAGGTCATTGGTGATTACAAGCCGGATGTCGTGTTTCACGCGGCCGCCTATAAACACCTGCCGATCCTGCAGACCCAGATCCGCGAGGCGTTCCGCAATAATGTATTTGGAACGATACGCGTGGCCGAGGCAGCAGAGCGTCATGGTGTCGGCACCTTTGTTTTGATTTCGACTGACAAGGCGGTCAATCCGGCCAATATCATGGGGGCGACCAAGCGGGTTGCCGAAATGTATTGTCAGAATATGAATGCACGCTCACAGATGCGCTTCATTACGGTCCGGTTTGGTAATGTATTGAATTCAAACGGCAGCGTCGTGCCGCTATTCCAGGAACAGATTGCCAAGGGCGGGCCGGTCACTGTCACTCATCCGGAAATCTCCCGGTATTTCATGACAATTTCTGAAGCCAGCCAGTTGATCATGCAGGCAGCGGTGCTCGGCAGTGGTGGTGAAATATTTGTTCTGGATATGGGTGAGCCAGTCAATATCACCTACCTCGCGGAACACCTGATTCGCCTGGCCGGAAAAGAGCCCGGACGGGATATCGAAATCATCTATACCGGTCTGCGGCCCGGTGAAAAGTTATTTGAGCAGCTGTTTCATGAGCTTGAACCGTATGAACGGACCACGCATGAAAAAATCCTGTTGGCCCATCCTCGCGTAGCCGATTGGGAAGAGTTACGTGCGGAACTGAAGAGTTCTGAACTGGCGGTAAGACGTTACGACACCAAGTACCTTCAACAGGCACTGGTGCGCCTGGTGCCGGAACTGGCCAAGTACGGCTTTAGTACGAAACCCGCAAAGGTCGTTCCAATCTATAAAAGCAGGTAAGTAAATGACTAAATATCCGCCCATCAGGAAGGCCGTGTTTCCTGTCGCCGGTCTTGGCACCCGGTTCCTTCCGGCCACCAAGTCAATCCCGAAAGAAATGTTACCGATCGTGGATAAGCCGCTTATCCAGTATGCGGTGGAAGAAGCGGTCGAGGCGGGTATTGACACTATTATTTTCGTTACCAGTCACAAAAAAGGCGCGATTCTCGATCATTTCGATCCCGATGCCGAGTTGGAATCGCTTTTGCTTACACAGGGTAAACACGAGCTTCGTGCACGGATACACAATATCATTCCTGACCACGTTTCAACGCGATATGTCATCCAGGAAAAGGCATTGGGGTTAGGGCATGCCGTCTGGTGCGCAAAAAAATTGGTGGGTAATGAACCTTTTGCCGTACTGCTTGCAGATGACTTGATTCGCAGCCCCGGTGGTGGCTGTCTGAAGCAAATGGTGGCCGAATATCACGCCACCGGTGCAGGATGCATCGGTGTTGAAGAGATACCTGTTTCAATGACGAAACGCTACGGCATGGTGTCGGTGGAGAAAGACAAGACGGGGCGAAACTATATCCGCCAGATCGTGGAGAAACCCGAACCGGAGGAGGCGCCGTCGAACCTCGGTGTGGTCGGTCGATATATCCTGCCTGGTGAGATATTTGAGTTGCTGGAATCAGTGCGTGCAGGGGTTGGCGGTGAAATTCAGCTGACCGATGCCATTGCCAGGCAACTTGAGAGGAAGCCGCTAATCGCACATGCCTTTACCGGTGTGCGTTATGATTGTGGCAGTCGAAAGGGTTTTATCCGTGCCACCGTCGATTACGCGCTTGAGCACGCTGATTTGCGCGGGGACCTGTTAAAGTACTTTGAGACGGTAACGAACCATCCTGGCTGATGGATGTTCGACCGCAAGCTGATTGGCCGAAGGGGGAAATTGCTTGTTTCCGGCACGAATCGGAGGTGTTACGGGGCAATATCTGGTCAGATCCGGCGGCGCGCGATTTCAACGTTTATCTGCCTCCGGGCTATTCCGAATCCGGAGGACCCTATGTTGCACTATGGGATTTCGCCGCTTTCACCAACTCAGGTCCCGGCCATCTGAGTTGGAGGAACCAGGGTGAAAACCTGCCGCAGCGACTGGATCGCCTGATCGGCAGCGGGGAAATGCCCCCCGTGGTTGTGCCCATGCCGGATTGCTACAGCTCGCTGGGGGGTAATCAATACGTTAATTCACCGGCCGTTGGCCGTTATGCTGACTACGTCGTTGACGAGTTGGTACCGTTTCTTTCAAGCCGCGTCAACGTCATGAATCATCGCGATGGCCGTGGTGTATTTGGCAAGTCTTCAGGTGGGTACGGGGCATTGGTGCATGCCATGTATTACCCGGAAACCTGGGGCGGCCTGGCTGCCCATGCCGCTGATATTGGCTTTGAGTGGGTTTACCGGCCGGAATTCCCGCGTGCGGCGGCCACCCTGTCCTTGAGCGGTGGCGACCCTTTTGTTTTTCTGAAAAAATTCTGGCGTAATAAATATCCGGGTTCAGCAGACTATTCGACCCTTATGACGCTGGCAATGGCCGCCAGCTATGACCCGGCAGATAATCCGGAGAAGCCTATCCAACTGCCATTTGACCTGCACACATGCGAGCTGGATATGCACCGTTGGAGCCAGTGGCTGTCACATGACCCATTAAGCCTGGTTGAGTTGTATGCACAGCAGCTCGCCTCGCTTAAAATGCTCTACATCGATGTTGGCAACCGGGATCAGTACAATATCCAGTATGGCAGCCGTGCTTTTGTCAGACGCCTTGAAAAACTCGGTATCGGACACCATTACGAAGAATTCGACGGCACCCATTCAGGCATGGACTGGCGTCTCGATATTTCCTTGCCAAAATTGGCAAAAGCCTTGTACACGGCCTCTGGGATCGATGATCCCGTTGATACATAACACTGATAATGATTGGAATATAAATGATTGAGATTACTAAAAGTGCGCAGGAATATTTTGGAAGGTTGATTGCACAGCAGGATATGGATGATGTCGGTCTTCACCTGACGGTGCTCAAGCCGGGTACGCCGCTCGCCTCCTGCGATCTGCAGTTCCATGTGCCAGGCCAGTCCGGGGAAAAGGAAATCGATTTCGAGTACGACGGGTTCAAATTGTATGTCCCGGTCAGCAGTGAACGCTGGCTCGAAAAGGCTAAAATTGACTATGAGAAGAACGATGCCGGTGGTCAGCTGACCATCAAGGCGCCTGGAATCAAGGGTGACAAACCCGATGATTCGGAAAGCCTGGAAGCAAAGGTCACCTGGATTCTACAGTCGGAAATCAACCCTGGCCTGGCATCGCACGGTGGCAAGGTTTCGCTGGAGTTGATCACACCAGAAAACGAAGTGGTATTGCGATTCGGTGGCGGCTGCCATGGTTGCGGTCAGGTCAATGTTACGCTGCAGGACGGTATCGAAAAGACCCTTAAGGAATACTTTCCGGAAATCAAGGCAGTTATTGATGCCACCGATCACGCCACGGGCAGTAATCCGTACTATAAGTAAGCAGTAAATATTGTGATTCAGAAGGCCCGGGCACAAGAATCGTGCCCGGGCCGGTGTTTTCTGGCTGGGCCCTACTTGTCCCTGATTTCAGTAAGACCTTTCTGGCTCGCGTACCAGGCGGTAATGTCTTCAATATCCGCGTCGCTGAGGTTGGCGGCAAATCCACTCATGATGGCATTCTGACGGCTCCCGTCACGGAAAGCGTAGAGGGTTTTTCTCAGGTAGTCCTGGTGCTGTCCACCCAGGTTGGGGTAGATAGGCTGGAGGCTCTGGCCTGTTGCACCATGGCAGGCATGACATACCGCAGACTTGTTTTTCCCTTGAGCGGCATTGCCACCGGCAAAAGTCATGGCCGGAATAAATAAAAGCAGGGCGATAGCGAGTTTGGATTGGATTTTATTCATTTTATTCAGCATCCGGGTTGTTCGTTTGCGCTGCAAGGTATACGGCGATATCTTCGATATCCTGCCCGGAAAGCGCCTCGGCCTGCAGGTTCATCGTACTGTGGTCACGTTCACCCGATTTGAACGCCTGTAAAGCAATGACAAGGTATTCCTTGTTCTGTCCGCCAATACGGGGAACATGGTACGTTGGGTATGTGTTTTTATAGTTCACAATCCCATGACATCCGGTACAGGTGTAGGCCTTGATCTTTCCGGCCTTGTAGTCACCGTCAGCAAACGCACTGACAGAAACAACGCACAACAGCAAAGTAAACATAATTTTTCTAATTCGCATAAAGAGTTACCACGGCAGGTATTTATATTTGCGGGCGATTATACCCAGAGAATGCATGTAAACCAATGATCACGGCAAAGTTCATTCACAATTCGCCGCATAAGCCGGGTGAAAGGGTGAAGTGTTTCAATGCCGACAAGGTGGCCGGCGCCCGTTCACCCAGATAACCGCAAAGCGAAGTGATCGCCACTTCCGGTATGGCATAACGGCTGACGAACTCGACCGTAAGGCTGCCTTGACCCGGTTCGGGTTCTAACCTGGAAAGAATTGTCTCGGCGGCTCCCCGGTTGGGATCCAGTATCCGCGCCCCGGGTATTGACGATTGCAGTACGCTTCTAAACTGGTTTGCCTGGTAGCCGTAGTGTGTGCAGCCCAGGAATGCGACCACATCTTTTGGGGGGCTGGCGAATTGCTCCAGTGCAGCGGGTACAAACGTCTTCAGTAGTTCGCGTGCAAGCAGCCCGCTGCCGTCATTTGAAATAGCATCGGGCAGACCAGGGCAGGCCTGCTCGATCACCTGCGTGGCCGGCACGCCGTGTTTGCGCAAGGCCTTGCCATAAACACCTTCTTCAATTGTGGTCGGTGTCGCAAAGATGATAAAGGCAAGCTTGCGTTCACTGGCGAAAGCCGCGAGCATTTCGCGGATACCGGAAAGCACGATACCCTCGATTGGTTTGTACCTGTGATGGTCAAAATAGCTGTCCTGGTACAGAACGCTCAAGGTGTTGCAGGCGATGAAAAGCAGGTCAGGTTGGTATTTCTCGTGCACGCTGTTCAAAAACCGGTCAAAAGTCCGCAACTTGGTGTGGCGGTCCGGCATGGAGTTATAGGAGTAATCGTCCTCGATTGCCGCATTCAGGTAGATCAGTTCGATGTCTTCCTTGACAGGTGACTGGCGCAGCCTGGCCTCTACTTCCGCGCAAACTGAAAGACCGCCGACACCGGAATCCGTGATCCCTATCCTCAATTCAATCCAGCTCCGATTCGTAATCGCCCGTAATGAGTTCAAAGAGTACCGGTGTATGTGATGCGATCATGTCGGCGAGGGGTTCAGAAGGCAACTCCCAGGTGATGATCTCGATACCCTGTTCCGCAGACCAGGTCCCGAATGAGCCTGGTGTGGCGTACCCTACATCCGGCACCAGGGGCAGATTTACCCGCTTCGAGATCCACCGGGCCAGCGCTGTGGCCTGCGGGTCATCCACACAGGCCAACGGTGCGTGAAGCGAGATAACCGTCCTCGGGCGCAACACCTGCACAAGGCTTAGCAATGCCTGCGTTTCTGCCTCCGATCCCGGTGATGTTCCCGGGCTCAGCCCGATGTCCTGTACCGTTCCACCATGATCCTTGTGATAGACGGGGTCGGGGGACCAGTTGGCCGTCGGCCAGTTACGGTTCAGATCCACCCCGCGGGCGTTACTGCGGGTACCCTGCAGGGCGCCATCCGGATTGGCACTGAGAATAACCGGGTTTTTGATACCGCCCACCGGAATACGGCGCAGTGCTTCGGACAGAACCACGGTGGTCTCATTTTCATCGCCATGCATGGCTGCTATCAGCAGGATATCGACGGGACCGGTACGCGGGCCGTAGAGGTTCAGTGACGTGTTCTGTTCAGATTTTCCGTACTGCCAGGGTGCGTGGCGGAGGATGCCACGTTCGGAGCGTGGGATCATCGTGGTTTTGTTGTTTTTCATTGGCGCAAAATAGCACTGACCTCAGGTTGATGCCAGTTTCGATTTCTTGACTGGGTTTGTTGATTTGTCCGGAAGATAAGGCCATGCAGTGCCTTGCTTCAGGGCAGACCTCTGGTTTCTCTTGGTCTGTGTGGGCGCCGAGGCCATGCAGTACCTTTCTTCAGGACACGGCGTAAACCCCTCCCTGGGGCCTTGTATGGTAAAGCCAGTCTTTCTTCTGGATGATTAAAGACGCCGGGATGGGAGGGGCTCTGGCGAGACATCCTGTCGCTCAAGGTCCTGAAGAAAGGTACTGCACACCCTCTGCGCTGTGCCAAAGCACAGGGCAATGGTTTCTGACAGTTATGCACGGCGTCTGCCGGACGCTGGGGTGGGTAGTTGGTTCCGGGACCGTACGAGGCAGGAAGCCGAGTATCGAGCGCCACATGGATGTGACTAGCGCGTCCTGGAAGTAACTACCCACCTCAGCGGCCTCACCACCGTACGATTAAGAGAAGCTGAGACTGAGAATGGTCATGTGCCTGTGGAAGTAACTACCCATTCCTGCGACCTCTCGTTCACTAGATGAATCATCAACAAAAATCCCGCGAACGGGTTTTCAGGCCCTTTGCCAGCGCATCAAAATCATGCAACTGCCGGGCAATCAGGTGATAGACCTCGCCATCGCTTTCCATGACACCATCCACGGCGATCAGCGATGAATTAAGCACGATGCTGCGCTGGCGCTCCCACAGGCGCTGCCACACCACCACGTTGACGTGACCGGTTTCATCCTCCAGGGTCAGGAAGATGGTGCCATTGGCGGTCATGGGGCGTTGCCGCATGGTGATCAGACCGCAGGTGCGTGCGTGGCTGCCGTGTTTCAACTTCAATAGCTGCTGTGCCGTCTGAACCCGGCGTTGCCGCAAAACGCTGCGTATCAATGCAACGGGGTGACGTCCCAGGGTCAGTCCCGTAGCGGCATAGTCCGCACGCAGATCATCCGTTTCTGAAGCGGGGCGGATGGCGGTGGCATCATCCTGCCGGGTGATCCCCTGGAGAAGATCTGCTGGTTGTTTCTCTACTGCAGCGACTTCCCAGCGGGCACGGTGACGGTGGCCTGCGATTCCCCGGAGTGCTGCCGCTTCTGCCAACACGGCAAGCTCGCGCCGGTTCAGTTGTGCGCGGTTGCAAATATCCTGTACGCAGCTGAACGGTTGTTCGTCACGGGCGCTGCTGATGCGTTCGGCTGCCTGTTGCCCCAGGCCCTTGATCAGACGCAGGCCAAGACGTAGCTGTGGAATGTTTTCTTCGCTGCTCACCAGTGCGCAATCCCAGTCGCTGTAACGGATATCGACCGGCAGTACCGTCACCCCATGACGGCGTGCATCCTGTACCAGTTGTGATGGCTGGTAAAACCCCATGGGCTGTGAATTGAGCAGGGCGCAGGTGAAGGCTGCGGGGTGGTGGTGTTTTAACCATGCGGATACGTAGACCAGCAAGGCAAAACTGGCGGCGTGAGACTCCGGGAAGCCGTATTCTCCGAAACCCTTGATCTGGTCAAATATCTGCTCTGCAAAACTGAGTTGATAACCCCGTTCCAGCATGCCGTCGATCAAGCGCGTACGCATGTGCTCCATACCGCCGCGTCGTGCCCATGCGGCCATTGAACGGCGCAGGGCATCGGCCTCCGAACCGCTGAAACCGGCCGCGACCATGGCAATCTGCATGACCTGTTCCTGGAAGATCGGCACACCCAAGCGTGCGTTCCAGTACCTTGCGCAGGGCGTCCGACGGGTAGCTTACCTGTTCCAGTCCGCGGCGCCGCTGCAGGTAGGGGTGAACCATATTGCCCTGTATGGGGCCGGGCCTGACAATGGCCACCTCGATGACCAGGTCATAGAAACAGGCGGGTTTCAAGCGTGGCAGCATGGCCATTTGCGCACGTGACTCGATCTGGAAGACACCGATGGTATCGGCCTTCTGGATCATGCCGTAGGTTGCTGGGTCTTCGGCCGGCACATCGGCAAGACCCATATCGGTGGCGTAAAAGTCATTCACCAGGTCCAGGCAGCGGTGAATGGCGGTCAGCATACCCAGTGCCAGGCAGTCGACCTTGAGCAAGCCCAGGGTCTCGAGGTCATCCTTGTCCCACTGGATGACGGTGCGGTCCGCCATCGAGGCGTTTTCCACGGGAACCAGCGAGGCCAGCGTGTTTTCGGAAATGACAAAACCGCCCACGTGCTGGGACAGGTGACGTGGGAAGCCGATCAGATTCTGCACCAGGTACAGCAGTTGCCGGACTTTCAGGTTATCTGCGGCAAACCCCTGCTCGGCAAGCCGTTGGGCAAAACGCACCGGCTCATCCCACCATGACATATTGCGCGCCAACTGGTCGACCTGGCCGGGGCTGAAGCCCAGTGCTTTGCCAACATCGCGGATAGCGCTGCGTGGCCGGTAGCTGATCACGGTCGCCGCCAGTGCCGCCCGTTCACGACCGTATTTCCGGTAGATATACTGGATCACCTCCTCGCGGCGCTCGTGCTCGAAATCAACATCGATATCCGGCGGCTCATCCCTTTCGCGGGAGATGAAGCGCTCGAACAGCATGTTCATTCTTGCCGGGTCCACCTCGGTGATCCCCAGGCAGTAACAGACCGCAGAATTGGCCGCCGAGCCACGCCCCTGGCACAGGATGTCCCGGCTGCGGGCAAACTGGACGATGTCGTGTACCGTCAGAAAATAGGATTCATAACGCAGGTCTGAAATCAGCTTCAGTTCGTGTTCGATCTGTTGCCGCAGTTCCGCGCTGATCCCGGCAGGCCAGCGCTGCCGGATACCGGCCTCGGTCAGGTCACGTAGATGGGCGGCGCTGCTGATGCCCTGTGGCACCACTTCACGCGGGTAGCGGTAGCGCAACTGATCCAGCTGGAAATGACAGCGTTGGGCAATGCGTACGGATTCATCCAGCAACTCCCGGCGGTACAGCCTGGCCAGGCGCTGCCGGCTGCGCAGGTGCCGCTCACCGCAGGGCAGGGCGCGGTAACCCAGTTCCGGCAAGGTGCAGCCCAGGCGGATAGCAGCCAGCACGTCGTGCAACATACGTCGTGAGCGGGTGTGCATTTGCACATCACCACAGGCTGTTACCGGCAGGCCGGCGGCTTCTGCAGTGTCAACCAGGCGCGCCAACCGCGAGACATCGTCGAAACCCAGGCAGAGGCTGACAGCCAGCCAGCTTCGCCCGGGAAAGTGCGAGGCCACCCAGTGGGCGGTCAGGAGATCAGCTTCCGGACCGTTTAGCCCTTCGGCACCCGGCGGGGTTTCCGGCAGCCACAGGGCCAGGCAATGGTCGAGGTTTTTCTCAAAAGCCCTGTCCGGTAATTCATAACGGCCCTTGGGTGCATTGCGCCGCCCGCGTGTGATCAGCGTACACAATTGTGCATAGCCGGTGCTGTCCACGGCCAGTAAGACAAGCCGTGAACCGTTTTCCAGCCTGAACAGGCTGCCGCATATGAGCCGGATGTCCAGACTGTTTTCTTTGCAGCGCCGGGTTTCTTCAAAGGCGCGCACGATACCGGCCAGCGAGCACTCATCGGTCAGCGCAATGGCGTAATAACCCAATTCGGCGGCGCGCGCGACCAGTTCCTGCGGGTGTGAGGCACCGTTGAGAAAGGTGAAGTTGCTGGTGCAGACCAGTTCTGCATAGGGGTTGGATTCGTGGCATGGATACATACTGTATATATATACAGTAATTAAATCAAAAACAAGACCGGTGCGAAATTTGAGTGGTTGACCGCTGTGCTGACAGGTGTCGAAAAACTCCTGTTTCGGGGTACAATACACGCTACGCTCTGTTTGACCGGAATCACTGAGCCGACCGTTGACGGCGGCTACCTATCCGGAAACAGCGTGTTGATCCGAATCTGCATTGCAGGTTTGTAACAAACAGGACTTGATCCCGGGAGGACAGGTACCACCATGATGAACTATGCTATTGTTGGTGGCGGCAGGCTTGCGCGTCACTTTTCAGAATATTTCCGTCTGCTGGAAATTCCCCACAGCCGTTGGACCCGTGACCACGGGTCGCCATTCAACACCTACGGGGTGCCGGACCCCGCAAAGCGTCTGAAACAGACGGTAAGTAACGCAGACCGTGTACTGCTGCTGGTCTCTGACAAGGCCATCGCCGCGCTTCTGAAGCAGTATCCGTTTCTGCATCAGAGCCAGCTGATCCATTGCAGCGGTTCATTGCGTGTTCCCGGTGTTGCCGGCGCACACCCGTTAATGACTTTTGCAGATCACCTGTATGAACTCGACACCTATCAGAAGGTGCCGTTCGTACTCGAAACGGGGTCAGATTTTGCCCGCTTGTTTCCCGCTCTGCCAAACCCGAATTTCGTGATGGATGTCGAAGACAGGGCGCGTTACCACGCCATGTGCGTGATGGCAGGCAACTTTTCCCAGCTATTGTGGAAAGGTATTTCAGACCGGTTTGAACAGCAGTTTGAACTGCCTGCCGCTACATTGCACCCCTATCTGAAGCAGCTTGCAGAAAACTTTATCCGGGCGCCGGAATCGGCATTGACCGGGCCGCTGACACGCAACGACCAGCCAACCATCGCGCGGAATTTGAACTCCCTGGATGGTGATCCACTGCAGGATCTATACGCCGCTTTTGTCCGCTTTTATGAGCAAGAGAAAAAACGCGGACAGCCAATGGAACCCGTTCAAATGGAGCAGGTGATATGAACGTACTCGACTTCCAGGCGTGCAAGGCGCGTCACGAAAAGATTGTCATGCTGACCTGTTATGACTACACCTCGGCCCGCATCGTGCAGGACTCGGATATCGATGTCATCCTCGTGGGTGACAGTGCCGCGATGGTCATGCACGGTTATGGCACGACCATTCCGGCCGACATCGAGATGATGTGCCGGCATATTGAAAGCGTTGCCCGTGGCACTAAAAATAAATTTATCGTAGGTGATATGCCGTTCCTGTCATTCAGGCAATCGCTCACGGATAACATGCGCGCGGTGGCCAGTGTCATGAAGGCCGGCGCCCATGCGGTCAAACTGGAAGGTATCGAGGGCAATGCCGAGACCATCGCCCACATCGTCAAATCCGGTGTACCGGTGATGGGGCACCTGGGTTTGACACCCCAGTCAGTTAATCAACTGGGTGGGTTCCGGGTGCAGGGGCGTGGCGAGAGGGCAGCCGAGGCGCTCAAAAACCAGGCACTGGCCTGTGAGCAGGCCGGCTGTTTTGCGCTTGTGCTTGAGTGCGTCCCCGACGATCTGGCGACCGAAATAACCGGGTTGTTGAGTATCCCAACCATTGGTATAGGTGCGGGTGCGGGCACGGATGGACAGGTACTGGTGATGCAGGATCTGCTGGGTTTATCCGGTGATTTCAAACCGAAATTCGTGCGCAAATACCTCGATGGTAAACGTCTGTGGCGGGATGCTTTCAATGCCTACGCCAGCGATGTAAAAAGCGGTCAATTCCCCGCGTCCGATGAGAGTTATCACCAGTGAAGTTATTCAGATCCATGAGCGAGTGGCAAACCTGCAGGGATGCCATCAAGGAAAGCCCGCTGGGTTTTGTGCCGACGATGGGGGCCTTGCACGAAGGGCATCTGTCACTGGTCAAGGCCAGCAAGGAACAAAATGCTTTAAGCATCGTGAGCGTGTTCATCAACCCGACCCAGTTTGATGACAAGAAGGATTTTGAAAAATACCCTTCCGACTCCGACACGGATCTGGCTCAACTCGAAAGTGCGGGTGTCGATTTTGTACTGTTGCCGGATGCGGAACAGATGTACCGGGACAACTACCGCTACAAGGTCACCGAGAGCGATTTCAGCCAGCGTCTTTGCGGTGCCCACAGGCCGGGTCATTTCGACGGGGTATTGACCGTGGTGATGCGCCTGTTGAACCTGGTGCGCCCCGACAACGCCTATTTCGGCGAGAAGGACTACCAGCAGTTGCAATTGATCCGCGATATGGTCGATGCGTTTTTTATGCCGGTGAATATTGTCGCTTGCGCCACCCTGCGAGAGGCCGATGGGTTGGCCATGAGTTCGCGTAACCGGCACCTGGACCCCGTGAACAGGGCAAAGGCAGCCGCACTCTACGCCGCGTTAAAACAGGGCCGCACAGCTATGGAGGCCAGGCAAATGCTGGTCGCACAGGGTTTCGAAGTGGACTATGTCGAGGATATCGCAAACCGGCGCCTGGCAGCGGCCCGGCTTGGCAACACGAGGCTGATCGATAATGTTGAAATCTGAAGCAGGCGGAGCACTTCCGCAAAACCAGTCCGGCGGCAGTGCAAACATACTGCTGTTGATGTCCGGTTCAATTGCCTGCGCCAAGGCATCGTCACTGATCTCTGAATGGACCAGAAAGGGTCACAGGGTGCGGGTTGCCTGTACCCGCAGTGTTGCCGAGTTTGTCGGCCACGCGAGCTTGCAGGGGCTTGGCGCCGAAACGGTATTCGACAATGTTTTCGCACCGGACCGGGCCATGGAGCACATTTCGCTTGGCAAGTGGGCCGATATCGTCATTGCGGCGCCCGCCACCTCGAACCTGATCAACAAGCTGGCAGCAGGTATCGCCGATGACGCCGTCACGACGCTGTGGCAGGCAGCCTATGGGCAGGGAAAACCGATGGTGATCGCACCGGCCATGAATACCCGTATGTGGCGCTACCCGGCAACGCAGGAAAGCGTAAACCGTCTTAAGCAATGGGGTGTTCATGTTTTGCCGGTGGCTGTGGGTGAGCTCGCATGTGGTGAGCAGGGTGAGGGTCGTATGCTCGAACCGGCCGGCATCATGCAAAGCGTTGAGCACCTGTTGGCAGTTGACCGGAAAAACACCGGTAAGCGCATCCTGATCACAGCGGGCGGCACGCGCGAGCCAATTGACTCTGTGCGTTACATCGGCAATACGAGCAGCGGCAGGACCGCATCCCGCCTGGCAGATGAACTGACGCAGGCTGGCCACCGGGTGACCTGGCTGGGTGCTGACGATGCGGTTATGCCACGCCTGTCCTGTGACATGCAACGGTTCTGCAGTTTCGCCGATCTGGCCTTGCAACTGCAGACGCTGCTGGCTGCCGATGATTACGATATGGTCATTCATGCTGCGGCGGTCAGTGATTTCAGCGTGGCGGGTGTGCTGAACCCCGGAAGGTGAAGCAACTGGATAGCCAGGCTGGTAAGCTTTCATCCGGAGTCGGACTTGCTGTTGCGGCTAAAAGCCAATCCAAAACTACTGGACCGGATAAGAACTGGTCAAGAAACCCGGAAGTGCGTGTAATCGGCTTCAAACTGACGGATACCGCGGACCCGCAACAACGATATGCGGCGGTCAGGAAACAGCTTGAGGAGTCGGACGTTGATGCCGTTGTGCATAATGACCTGGCTGACATCCGTGGCGATGCGCATCCGTTCTCTCTGTATACATCGACGCAGGCGCCGGTTGCCTGTAAAGATGCCGGGGCATTGGCTAAAACAATTAATAAGCTGATGGAGAAAGTCTCGTGAAATTATGCCTGGACGTGGGTAATAGCCATATTTATGGGGGTGTGTATGAATCGGACCGTATTTTACTGACATTCAGAAAGCGGTCAAAATCGGGTTCGTCTTCGGACGAGTACG
This sequence comes from uncultured Gammaproteobacteria bacterium, assembly GCA_963704855.1. Classification (GTDB taxonomy): domain Bacteria; phylum Pseudomonadota; class Gammaproteobacteria; order Xanthomonadales; family SZUA-36; genus SZUA-36. The sequence continues at coordinate 179,694 of CAVPHY010000002.1, read as the reverse complement.
GTCTTGTTTTTCCGGAACGTGTTGCGGGAAAACGGCATCGACCCGAACCAGGTGAAAGAAATTGCCTTGTGCAGCGTGGTTCCGGAAGCGGTTTATGCCATCTCGGCGGCCTGCCAGAAGTACTTTGATATCCGGCCGTTTATCCTGCAGGCCGGGGTCAAAACCGGTTTGAAAATTCAATACAGGAACCCGCTGGAAGTCGGTGCTGACCGTATCGCCAATGCCATAGCCGCGGTCGAGTTATTTCCCGACCAGAACCTGATCATCCTTGATCTTGGTACTGCAACCACGCTATGTGCAGTTGGCAAAGACCGCTCCTACCGGGGTGGGGTTATTCTGCCCGGTCTGAAAATGTCGATGCAGGCGCTGGAGAGCGGTACCTCAAAACTGGGTTCGGTTGAAATCATCCGTACGGATATCTGTCTTGGCCGCACGACCGCTTCGAGTATCCAGTCCGGGCTTTACTTCGGTCACCTCGGTGCCTTGCGGGAGATCATGCACAGGATCCAGTTGGAGGAGTTTGAAGGTCAACGTCCGACAGTTATCGCCACCGGCGGCTTTGCAGCCTCTGTTTGGCGGGACAGGGTTGTTTGACCAGATCGTGCAGGATCTCGTTTTGCGTGGTTTACTCGGGGTTCTGAAGATGAACACCGCAAAACCTGTCATCTGAAGACGGCAGGCTCACGCGGAGCCCGTTTCCCTCTTGCGTTTATCACGTCGCTTGGTGACTGCGCCGGTTACCACCAGGCGCATGGCCTGTTCAAAAGGCATATCCAGCGGCGTCAGGCAGCTGCGTGGCAGGAAAAGGGTATAACCGCCAATCTGGTAGCTCATCGGCATATACACGGCAACCGGGTCTTCGGCCGCGGGTGTAAATGGCAGGTCATCAAATTGCTCTCGAGTCACGAAGCCGATCACCTGGAATGACTGGCCCGGCAGTTGCACCATGACCACTTTACCCATCTCGCTGCCTTTTTCCGGGCTGAAGTACCCGATAAAATCCTTGATCGCCGTGTAAATGGTCTTGACCAGTGGCAGGCGGTGGAAGATGGCTTCACCCAGGTTGAATATTTTTTGAAAAACCAGCACATGTGACAGCAGGCCGATCAGCGCAATCAGCGCGAGACCGGATACCAGTCCCATGCCCGGTACGTACCAGCCATCGGGCAGGGTGAATTTCAGTACCGCGCCCATTATCTGTTCCGCACCCGTGGCCATCCACCACAAAATACCGAGTGTCAGTGCAACCGGTATGACAACCGCGAGCCCTTTCAGAAATAATTTGCCCAAAGCATTCATAGCGTTTTTTTACACCCTGTCCTGTCAATGTGGCCATTATGCGAATAAACCGTGTAAATACCAACCGGGGCTGGGTTTGTATTCATGGAAAGCCCACAGGGTGCTGCCATTGGAGTCGCGCACGATGAAGTAATCCCTGCGGCAGTCCCTGCCGTCCCACCAGCCGGTTTCGATACGTTCCGGTCCCGTCAGTATGCGGTAGTTATCGATCCGGCAGGGTTGTGGCCTGGGCAGCAGCCAGACCGGTCGTCCCGGTTGCGTGGTGTAGGCCGCTGGCTCATCCAGTTCACGCAACGACCAGCTGTGTTCCGGACGGTGGTCTTCCAGCCCCCTGATGCCCTTGACCGAATCCGCACCCAGCCTCGCGCGCAAACGTTCAATGACATGACCGCTTGTATCCGTGGAGCCTGTGTCCGCTTCTTTCAGCAAGCTTGCCTGGACCACCGCACAGGGCAGAAAGTGCAATGCCTGTAAACGGACATGACGTACCGGACGGGGTAGTTGCAAGCGCTCGAGACGCTCGCGCAACAACAGCATCAGGTGGTCCTCGGAACGCGTAGGCTGGTGCAGGGTCAGACGCATGTCTTCCGTGCCTTTATCGAGCTGCAGATGGACCTGTAAAACCTGTATGCCACGGTCATGCGCACGCAATACCCCGCATAATTCCTGTACCAGTCGTTTCAGCGGAAAGACCAGGCCCTGCGTATGCTCGGTATCCGGTAAATCCATACCGGCCGAGAAGCCTTCCGGCGGACGGAATGTCTTACAGGGGTCGGGGCGATGGCCCAGCAGACGGTCCAGGTAATCGCTCACCGCCAGCCCCATCCGTCTCGCCAGTGCCTTGCGTGGCAGCCGTAAAACCTCGGCGATGGTACGCAAACCCATCTTTTGCAAAGCCTGTATCTCGGTGGTTTTAAGATTCAGGCTGTCGATGTTGAACGCGCCGATACTTTTGCGAATGTCGGTGGAGGTTGGGATATGCAGGTCATGACGGGCCGCCAGGTGGGCGGCCTCCGGTGTCGGTGCAATACCTGCAACGGCACGGTAGCCAAGCTCCCCAAGCCCTGTCGTGATGCGTCCCGCCAGTGTTTCGGCTGGTCCGAACAAACGCGCGCTGGCGGCAACCTCGAGCAACAGGCTGTTACGTTGATGGTCGATACAGACCTGGCTGCTGTATTGATAACACCAGCCGGCGAGACGTTTCAGGGCAGCCTGTTCCGCGCGCTGGTCACGTACCGACACCTGTAATGAATCCAGCAGGCTTAAGGCGGCGCCGACCGGCATACTGGTGCGGATACCGGCGTGTTCTGCCGCCGGGTTCAAATCAATAATGCATTGCCGTCCTGCCAGCTTGTCACTGATCGCCCGGGGAATATCGTCATCTGCCTGGCCCAGACCGCGGTTGTGCTGATCCAGCGCCAGGTGCGCGAAGTGCAGCGCCAGCCATTGCGGTGGTTTCCTGGTGTGTGTATTGCTTGCCATGGCTACAGTGTGTCAGTGACGATTCTCTGTTTGCGAGAATGTAAAAAGTAATTACTTGGTAGTTAACTTTAGCACAAGGGGGGTCAGGTTCATTTAACCACATCGCGGTTAAATGAACCTGATCCCCCTGAATAAAAAAACCGGATAACCGTACCAAGGGCTGAGAGGTACGGTTACCCGGCGTGCTTAATCCCGGTCTGTCGAGGTTCAAGCGGTACCACCAGGCCTGGTCAGGGCCTGGCGGTGTTTCAACTTTCGGTCGCGCGGCGTCTCAGCCACAGGGCGGTGCCCAGGAAGACCGTGGCAACGGCGAGACCGATCAGCATATGGGTGGAAAACAGCCGGTCGAAGATATTGGCAACCGTCGCTTCATGTCCAAAGGTGTCGGTCAACGGGATGCCGAGCGATACGGAGAGCTTGTCATCGCCATGGTTATCGGCCGACAGGATCAACGGGCTATTGGCAAACCATTCGCCGATGACACCGAACAGGTTTTTCTTCAGTGTGAAGGTTTGCAGGAACTCGATCCATATCTGCAGTACCGCGACAACTACCGGTGGCAGTACAGCGAATAACAGCGGGATACGTGGTGCAAAGGAAGAGACCAGCATCAACCAGCCATACAGTGGTAATGCCCAGATCGCCTGCGCCAGGTAGCTCAACAGGACCATGCTCCAGGCTTTGAACGGGCTGCCGAGACTCAGGAACAGCGTCCATGGGTTCTCACCCAGGGATGCAACCACGGCTGAGAAGATCAGCATGATCACTATCTGGGTCAGGACATAAACCACCCAGAAAATGACGGGTGCAACCACCATCGCGGCAAGCAGTTTGGAGCCCAGGGTCAGTGTGTCGGAGGCCGGCAGTGATTTCCAGAACAGTATGCTGCGGTCCTTGCGGTCATCATAGAGGGAACCCAGCAGGTAGAAAAATACGACGAAGCCGAGCGCCAGGGTGAACAGACCCGGGAAGACAGCTATGGTAACCCCGTAGATGATTTCGCTACGAAGACCGACTTCTGTCTGCGACAGGAAGCGGGTAAGTTCTTTCAACGATTGGAACTCGTTATCAAAGTGATTGAAAGTGACCAGGAACATCAGGGTCAATACGATGTAGATACCGCCGATGACCAAAGGTGTCGTGCGGAAAGCGCCCTTGTTCTCCCAGAACTCGCGTTTTACCAGTGCGATTAAACGGTTCATACATCACCTCCGCTCATGGTAGCGACAAACAGGTCGGCGACACTCGGTGTATGCAGTTCGCCCAGTGCCTTGAGTTGCTCGCGGTTTGTGTTCTTGTAGAGGAAAATGAAGCGGCCGAACAACTCGCGTTCATACAGGGGTTGCAGGTCACGTGCGGCGGCGGCCTTGTCGGGCGCAACGATCAGTTCAACATAGCTTTCCTGGACTTCCTCCATGCTGCAATTAAGTGCAATGCGGCCATCCTGGATAAAGATCAGATCGCTGAGGATATGCTCGATCTCTTCGACCTGGTGGGTGGTGATAATGATGGTACGTTCCTCGTCAAAGTAATCGTTTAACAGGTTGGTATAGAACTTTTTCCGAAAAAGAATATCCAGGCCCAGTGTGGGCTCATCCAGTACCAGCAATTTCACATCGATGGCCATGACGATGGCCAGGTGCAACTGCACTACCATACCCTTGGATAACTGCTTGACCCTGTGATCGAGGGTGATCTTGGTTGATTTCAGATATTGCAGGCATTTCTCGCGGGAGAATTTCGGGTGTATGTCTTCGGTCAGTTCAATCAACTGCCAGACCTTGATCCAGCGGGGCAGGACGGCAACGTCGGCGATGAAACATACGTCCTCCATCAGTTCGGCCCTGTCCCTGGAAGGGTTCTTACCAAGAACACTCAGTTCACCTTCGTAGGTGGCCAGGCCGAGAATGGCTTTGAGTGCCGATGTTTTACCAGCGCCATTGGGGCCTATCAGGCCGACAATCCTGCCGGAGGGGATTTGCAGGTCAATTTTATCAACCGCCACGGTACCTTTGTAGCGCTTGGTCAGTCCACGCGCTTCAATGACATTGTTCATCAGGAGTCGCCTTCTATTTCTGATACAGATTGGAGTAATTTATTAACATCAAGACCCAGTTGCCGGATGCGGGTGACCATCGCGGGCCACTCTTCACTTAGGAATTTCTCACGTTCACTTTGCGTCAGTTTCTTTCTCGCACCTTCGCATACGAACATACCCAGTCCGCGGCGTTTCTCGACGAGTTCCTCATCGACAAGGGCCTGGTAGGATTTGGAGACCGTGATCGGGTTCAGCTGGAAATCAGACGCCACCGTGCGCACCGAGGGCAGGGCATCACCTTCTTCCAGCGTGCCGTCCAGGATCATGGCAATGGTGCGTTCTTTCAATTGCCAGTAGATCGGTTGGCTATCATTCCATTGGCTTGTCATGTCAGGTCCTGCTCAGCTTATCCGCGGCGGAACAACAATAAACCGAGGTTGAGTCCACGGGTCTTGCGTTTGGTCGAGGTGTTAATGCCTTCGCTTTCAGCAGCACTTGCTGAAATACCGGTTTCCTGGTCGGGAAAATTTTCTTCCTGGCTGGTGTGTAAACCCGCGGCAGCGCTTATAAGTAACAGCAGCCCAGCGAACAAAGCCAGGCTGTTTGGCAATTGCGGTCTGTAATGTGGTCGTAAATTCAGCATCTTGATTCCCACTGGTATGGTGATTCTCATGTAGTGTTGTAGTGAAGTATAACACCATGATTGTAGAATGCAATGGGGGCGTTGATTTTTTTTTGTGTACCCAGGGTGATGACCATGCCAGTGAAAGAACCACGGAATACGCCTGCCATCTCAGAACTGCTATTATGGATTCGGATAATCAACGAAATCTTGTCGGTCAAAAAAGATCTTCATGTAAGAAAAATGCTCGACCTGGATTACATCTAGTTTAGGAGAATCATGAAATGAAATATAAAAGGACACTGATAATCTTTATTTTCGGGCTGTTCCTGACTGCTCTTTGCCCCCTTGCTGCTGATGAAACGGTCCAGGCGGGTGTTGATCGGACAGAACTGCCGATCAAGGCACCCTGGTATCCACCCATTACGACACTTGATGCCCGCGATGCCAAGGCGCCGCCGATTTTTGCAGTTACGGCGCCAAAAGACGCGCCCAACGTCGTTGTGATTCTGCTGGATGACCTGGGATTTGGCGGTACAGGGGCTACCGGCAGCGTGCTGCAGACACCGCATCTGGATAAGCTGGCCAGCGAGGGTTTGCTGTATAACCAGTTTCATACCACGGCGCTTTGCTCGCCTACCCGCCAGGCACTCAAAACGGGCCGCAACCACCACTCTGCCAACCAGGCAAAGATTTCCGAGGTGGCCACTTCCTTCCCGGGGGCCACGGGCATGCTGCCTGGTGATGTTGCCGGTATTGGCGAAATGCTCCGTCTCAACGGTTACAGCACAGCGGCCTTCGGCAAGTGGCACGAAACCGCAGTATGGGAGATCAGCCCTTCCGGTCCGATGGCCCGTTGGCCAAATTACCAGGGCTTCGATGAGTTTTATGGCTTTATGGGTGGTGAAACCAACCAGTGGGCTCCTGCGGTTTACCACAACCAGAACCGCGTAGAAACACCAGATGATCCGGACTATCACTTCATGAACGATATGGCGACAAAGTCCATCGAGTGGATCCGCTTCCAGCAAGCCCTGACTCCGGATAGACCATTTTTTGTCTACTTCGCTCCGGGGGCGGTACACGCACCCCATCATGTACCACAATCCTACATTGACAATTGGAAGGGGAAATTCGATGAGGGTTGGGACGTAATCCGCGAGCGTATTTTTGAACAACAGAAAAAACTGGGTGTGATTCCCAAAAGCACCAGGCTGGCTGACAAGCCCGCCGATATTAAAGACTGGGCAGATCTCTCGAAAAAGGAGCAGAAACTATTTGCCCGCCAGGCCGAAGTCTTTGCTGCATTCCTGGAGATGACCGATTATGAAACCGGACGGCTTATCCAGGCCATCGACGATATGGGTGAAATGGATAATACGCTGATCATCTACATCGCCGGCGACAACGGCACCAGTGCTGAAGGTGGTATGGAAGGTCTGTATAACGAGATGACCTACTTCAATAACGAGCCCCAGGGCTCCGATATTGATTTCATGATGCAACATTATGATGACTGGGGTGGCCCGACCACCTATCCGCATATGGCAGCCGGTTGGGCGGTTGCTTTTGACTCACCTTTCATGTGGACCAAGCAGGTTGCCTCCAACTATGGCGGAACCCGTAATCCGTTGGTGATGCATTGGCCAAACCGGATCAAGGGCAAAGGTGAAATACGCGACCAGTGGCACCATGTCATCGATATCGTGCCAACGATCCTGGAAGCCGCCGGACTACCGCAACCGCGTGTCGTCAATGGAACGCCGCAGCGCCCGATTGAAGGTGTCAGCATGGTTTATACATGGGATTACCCAAAAGCGACCAGCAGACACCAGATCCAGTACTTTGAAATGTTCGGCAACCGGGGGCTTTACTATGATGGCTGGTTTGCCGGCACGGTTCATATCAAACCGTGGGGTGTGGTGGAGAATCGATTCCCCGAGGACACCTGGGAGCTTTACCACGTGGCGGAAGACTTCAGTATGTCGACGGACCTGGCAAAGAAGCATCCCGAGATGTTGCAGAAACTCCAACAGGCCTTCCTGGGTGAGGCGGTCAAGTACCAGGTATTACCCCTCGATGACCGTCGACAGGAATTGTTCAATCCCAAGATTGCAGGACGGCCTGACCTGATGTTTGGACGCACCAGCCTGACGCTCTACGAGGGCATGGCCGACCTGCTCGAAAATGACTTCATCAACGTCAAGAACACCTCGTTCGAGATCATTGCGGATGTCGAAACCGGTGAGACACCGGTAAATGGCGTCATCGTCTCGCAGGGTGGCCGATTCGGTGGCTGGACTCTGTTCGTCAAGGACGGTGTCCCCAGTTATACCTACAACTATGTCGGGATTGATTCTACGACCGCCACTTCAAACATGGCGCTGCCCAAAGGCAAATCGACGGTCAGGATGGATTTCGCCTGGGACGGCGGCAAACCGGGCGCAGGGGGCACGGCGACGTTGTACATAAACGACAAGTCCGTAGCATCCGCCAAGATTGAAAAAACGCAATGCTGTATCTTCTCAGCCGACGAATCGGCCGGCGTGGGCAAAGATGTGGAAACAACGGTTTCTGAAGCTTATACCCCCAGCACCAGCCACTTCAGCGGCAAGATCGACAAGGTGACGATTAACCTTAAGTGAGTACAAAGAAACCCATCCGGTTTCCCGGGTGGGTTTCTTGACCCTGGCGAAGGGATTCGGGGAAATGGTCTGGTGTGACCATGCAGGGGGAACAACAGAGCAGACAGTTAATTTGATGAAATCTGATGGTTACTCCCAGATCGGATTCCGGCTGTATCCATCAAGACGCTTTCCTGCTTCCCCACCATGCCAATCCAAGCGCAACCAGCAACGGGATATAGCGTTCGGCGATATCGCCGGGCGTGTCGGCGGTCCAGTTGAGGATGACGGTGAGGGTGAAGCCGGATGACATGGCAGCGATGCGCCAGTTGGGGGCCACCGGGCCGCGCCAGAGGGTGATGATGAGTAACGGGCCGAAGGCGGCGGCCAGGGCTTGCCAGGCGAACAGGACGCGGCTGAATATGGCCTCAGGGGAATAGATGGCCAGTAAAATGGCGGCCACACCGATCGATAAAACAACCCATCGGGACTGCTTGAGGCTTTCGTGGGTGGTCATTTTGCCATTACGCAGATCGTGGCTGACACTGGATGCCGCGACCAGTAACTGGCTGTCGGCGGTCGACATGATGGCGGATAAAATGGCGGACACCATGATGCCGGCCATCACCGACGGCAGTAACAGGGTGGCGAGTGCAAATAGTACCTGCTCACCGTCGCCCAGTGCGGTGACCAGCAGACGTCCACACCAGCCAAGTATGACCATGCCGGTGTAGATGATCACCGCCCATGCGATCGCAATCAGGCGTGCCGTTGGGATGTCCCTGCTGTTCTCCATTGCCATGAAGCGGTTAACGACATGTGGCTGGCCGGGATAACCGAGACCGATTCCGGCCAGGCCGATGACGAAGCCGACCCCGGCGGCCAGGCTTTCCTGGCTGGTCCATAATGTGATTGTGGAAACACCGTCAACATCGAGGCTGGCCAAAAGAACAGCGGGTCCACCCACGGCAAAGAGTGCGGCGATGGGAAGGATAACGGCGCTCGAGGCCATCAGGATACCCTGGATACTGTCGGTGACACTGGCGGCCCAGAACCCCCCGAGCATGACGTAGGCCAGGACGATGGCGGCCCCGAGTGCGATGGCGAGGGTCGGGTCCATATTAAGTGCGCCGGCGAAGGTGTTACCGGCTGCCTGGAACTGCGCGGCTATATAAAAAGTGAACGAAAACAGTATGACTGCCGCACCGATTCTCATGATGGTTTTGCGTGCCGGGTCACCCTGTGGACCGGCGAGGAATTCCGTCAGTGTCAGGGCGTTGTTTTCCCGGCTCTGTTTCCACATCCTGGGTGCAACCCAGTACCAGTTGATGAAAAACCCGAGCAGGGTGGACGGGATCAGCCAGATAGCCGGCAGCCCCCAGGCGAAGGCGGCCCCTGAAACACCCAGTAAGCTCCAGGCGGATGATGAACTGGCCGACGCACTCAGCGCGGCAACCGCGGCCCCCAGTTTACGGCCTCCGAGGTAAAAGTCCTCGTTGTCAGCGGTGCGCCTGCTGGCCCACCAACCGATAAACAGTAACAACAGTTGATACAGGACTAATGTCGCGATGATTATGGTCATGGGGCTAAGCCGAATTATTCACCTGGGATTCGGGCTAAGCATAACCCAGGCCGAAGATTTAAACATTTTGTTTGCGCATGGGGTCAGATATGTGGACAATTCGCACTCTGTTTTAGCAGGAGTAAGCACAGAATGAGTACTTTAATGCGTGGCGGTCTGATTTTGGCCGTATTAATTTTCACAATGAATACATGGGCGATTGAATTGGATACGGACGAAAAGAAACTGGGCTACATCATTGGTATGGATATCGGCAAGTCTCTGCGTGACCAGGGTACGGCTGTTGATCTCGATTCACTGGTTGAAGCCATCCGCGCCACCTACAATGGCAAAGAACTTGCAATGACGGATGAAGAAGCCGGTCAGGTTCGCAAGGAATACATCGAGAAGCGCCAGGCGGAACAACAAGCCGAAGCGGCCGCTGTCGGAGAAACCAACCTTGTAGCGGGACAGAAGTTCCTGGCGGAGAATGCGAAAAAAGAAGGTGTGAAAACCACTGCATCAGGTTTGCAGTATAAAGTTGAAACCATGGGTACGGGCGCCAAGCCGGTTGCGACTGATACCGTTAAAGTTCATTACCGTGGCACATTGCTTGATGGTACCGAATTTGACAGCTCCTATGCGCGTAACGAGCCTATCTCCTTTGGCCTGAACCGCGTTATCGCGGGCTGGACCGAAGGTGTGCAGCTGATGCCGATCGGCAGCAAGTTCACCTTTTACATCGGCCCGGATCTGGCCTATGGCGAAGGCGGTGGCGGTCCTATTCCACCTAATTCCACACTGGTATTTGAAGTGGAATTGCTGGATATAGAAGCTCCGGAATAAGTCTGCCGCGTACCAGGTAAAGGTGCGCCGATCAGGCAAAGGTGCGGTCATGGGTTTTAGGGGCCGGTTTGTCATAACCGGTCCCGGGCTCCGGGGAAACCCAGCCGCGCTTAATTCCACCCATTTCAAAAGCCCCCAAAGCTGTATTTCTAAATTTAGTTATTGAAGCACCATGAGTAACAGTCTTAAAGATCAATTGCTGGCCCTTGGCCTGGCTCAGAAGAAAACCAAGCCCGAGTCCAGGCAACATCCGAAGCCCAGGCCCGCGCCTGCAAAAGTCAAAAAAACCAAGACCGAGATATCTCTCGACCAGGCTTACAGCATCCGTAACAAGCAGGAGCGTTTAGAAAAGGAAAGAGCGGTCGAACTCAAGCGTGAACTGGAGCGCCAGCGTCGCGAGACCAACCTGAAAATCCAGGCCCTGGTCAAGGAAAGTGCGATCCGTGATCCGGCCGCCGAAAACAAGCGGAATTTTCTTTACAAGGGCCGTATACGCAGTGTACTGGCAACCCGCGAACAGATCGATGAAATCAACTCGGGAACCCTTGGTATCGTCTATTTGAGTGGTAATTATCACCTGATGCCAATGGATACAATCGAAGAAATACGCCGGTTTGCACCGGACCATATCCCCGACCTGGGTGGTGCAGAAAACCCGGACGAAGAAGAAAACCCGGTACCGGATGATCTGATCTGGTAGTTCGGGTGTTTGGATTACCCGCTACCCAATGTCCGGGTTTGCTACAACGTGATATTTGCCGCAAGTAATCTGCGTGCCTGCTGCGGGCTGATGTTCTTGCGCCTGGCATAATCGAGCAGCTGGTCTTCGAGAATATTGCCAAGCACAAAGTAGCTGCTTTGCGGGTGGGCGAAGTAATAACCGCTGACCGAAGATGCAGGCAACATGGCATAACCACTGGTCAGTTCCATCCTGGAGTTATTTTCAGCATCCAGCAACTCGAAGATCTTTTCCTTCTCACTGTGGTCCGGACAGGAGGGGTAACCCGGGGCAGGGCGGATTCCGCGATATTCTTCCCTGATCAATGCCTGGTTGTCGAGTGACTCATCGGGCTCATAAGCCCACAACGTCCGCCGCACCCGCAGGTGCGTGTGTTCCGCCAGCGCTTCGGCCAGCCGGTCCGCAAGGGCTTTGAGCATGATCGAGGCGTAATCGTCGTGGGCCTTTTCATATTCTGCCAGTTTCACTTCAATGCCAAGACCGGCGGTCACCGCAAACAGACCGATGTGGTCCTGCAGTCCGGTTTTCACCGGTGCAATGAAGTCCGACAGGCAGTTGTTGTGGCGGCCTGCTGCTTTTGGTTTTTGCTGACGAAGGAAGTTGAGACGCCGGTGTTCGGTCTTGCGGGTGTTATCGCTGTATATCACGACATCGTCGCCATCGGCCGCTGCAGGGAATATACCGACCGTGGCGCGGGCCTGCAGCCAGCGCCCATCAACGATCTTTTTGAGCATGGCCTGTGCATCCGCAAACAGGCTGCGTGCGGCTTCTCCCTTGTCGCTGTCTTCGAGTATGTCCGGGTAGCGCCCCTGCATTTCCCAGGTCTGGAAAAAAGGGGTCCAGTCAATCAATGGCACCAATTCCGCCAGGTCAATGTCGTCAAAGACATGCAGGCCGGGTGTGGCAGGTTGAGAGATATCCATGGGTGACCAGTCGGGTGAAAACGCGTTGCGGCGGGCCTCGGCCAGGCTGACGGGTGGTTTCCGGGAACTGCCTTCGGCCCTGCGCTCACGCATGTTGGCGTAGTCACTGGCAACACTTGCAGTCAATTTTATACGCTCTTCGGGATCGCAGAGTTTTCTGGCGACACCCACAGCCCGGGACGCATCTTTAACCCAGAACACACCATTGGAGTATTCGGGGTCGATACGCAGCGCCGTGTGCAATGGCGAGGTGGTTGCGCCGCCGATCATCAGGGGTTGCTTCAAACCACGGCGTTGCATTTCGCTGGCTACATAGCGCATCTCTTCCAGCGATGGGGTAATAAGACCGGATAACCCAATGATATCCACCTCTTCCCTGATCGCGGTGTCGAGTATCTTCTCCGCAGATACCATGACGCCAAGGTCGATCACCTCGTAGTGGTTGCAACTCAAAACCACGCCGACGATATTCTTGCCTATATCGTGGACATCACCCTTGACGGTGGCCATCAATACGCGGGTCAGTCGCTCCGAATTGGTGCCGGCCAGGCGTTTTTCCTCTTCGATATAGGGAACCAGCACGGCCACCGCCTGTTTCATGACGCGCGCACTCTTGACAACCTGCGGCAGGAACATACGGCCGTCACCGAACAGGTCGCCAACGATATTCATACCGTCCATCAACGGCCCTTCGATTACATCCAGCGCCTTTGCGGACTCCTTTCGCGCCTCCTCGGTGTCTTCCTGGATATAGGTGTTGATGCCCTTGACCAGTGCGTGTTTCAGGCGCTCTGCTACCGGTGCCTGTCGCCAGGCTTCATCGATTTCCTCGGTCTTGCTGACACCCTGGAACTCCTGTGCCAACACGAGCAGGCGATCGGTTGCGTCCGGGCGGCGGTTCAGCACGACATCTTCAACAGCCTCGCGCAGGGCAGGGGCGATCTCGTCATATATCTCAAGTTGCCCGGCATTGACGATACCCATGTCCATACCGGCCCGCACCGCGTGGTACAGGAATACGCTGTGTATCGCCTCGCGAATCCTGTCCTGGCCTCTGAATGAAAATGAAATATTACTGACACCACCGGAGATCAGCGCACCCGGACAGGATTTCTTGATGCGGCGGGTGGCCTCGATAAAATCAATTCCGTAGCTGTTGTGCGCCTCGATACCGGTGGCCACCGCGAATATGTTGGGGTCAAAGATAATATCCTCGGGTGGGAAGCCCACCTCCTGCGTGAGCAGGTTCCAGGCTCTTTCGCAGAAACTGACGCGTTTTTCGAGGCTGTCGGCCTGGCCATTTTCATCGAAAGCCATGACGATAACGGCTGCGCCGAAACGCAATATCGTGCGCGCCTGCGCAATAAATACCGCCTCACCTTCCTTCAGGCTGATGGAATTGACCACGCCCTTGCCCTGCAGGCAAGCCAGGCCGGCTTCCAGCACCTCCCAGCGGGATGAGTCCAGCATAACCGGTACCCGCGCGATATCGGGTTCTGAAGCGATCTGGTTCAAAAAGCGGGTCATGACCGAGACGCCATCGAGCAGGCCCTCATCCATGTTGATATCGATAATCTGCGCACCATTGCTGATCTGTTGCCGCGCAATCTCTACCGCGGCTTCAAAATCGTCCGCCTGGATCAGGCGGCGGAATATGGCGGATCCGGTCACGTTTGTGCGTTCACCGACATTGATGAAGTTCAGGTCGGGTGTGAGTGTCAGGGGCTCCAGGCCGGCCAACTGGCAATAGGGGATCGGTGCGGGCGGGGTCCGGGTCTTGTGGTTTCTGAGCGCAGCGGCAATTGCCTTGATGTGTTCCGGTCGCGTGCCGCAACAGCCGCCTGCCATGTTGATCAACCCGGCGGATGCGAACTCCGCGATCACGGCGGCCATGTTTTCAGGTGTGTCGTCGTAGCCACCCAACTCATTCGGCAAGCCGGCATTGGGATGCACACTGACAGGGCATTCAGCGACCTTTGCCAGTTCCTGTAGCCACGGGCGCAGCTCGGTCGCACCCAGTGCGCAATTGAGGCCGATACACGCGGGTTTTGCATGTCTCACCGAATTCCAGAAAGCGGCCACGGTCTGGCCGGATAAAGTGCGGCCACTGGCATCGGTGATGGTCCCCGAGATCATCACCGGAAGACGGAAACCCAGTTCGGTGAATACGTCATCGATGGCGATAAGTGCGGCCTTGCAATTGAGCGTGTCAAATACGGTTTCCACCATCAGGATATCGGAGCCACCCTCGATCAGACCGGTGGCAGCCTCTGCATAGGTCTCGCGCAAGTCTGCAAAACTCACATTGCGGTAATCCGGGCGGTTCACATCGGGCGATAGCGATGCAGTGCGGTTGGTGGGTCCGATGGAGCCCACCACGAATCGGGGCTTGGCCGGGTCCTGCGATGAATAATAATCCGCTTCAATTCGCGCCAGGCGGGCGGCGGCGCAGTTCAATTCCCTGACCAGGTGTTCCATGCCGTAATCAGCCTGGGAGATACCTGTACTGTTGAAGGTGTTGGTTTCGACCAGGTCGGCGCCGGCCTGCAGAAATGCCCGGTGGATAGCGGCGATTTTTTCCGGCTGGGTCAGGGTCAGCAGATCGTTATTGCCGCGCAGGGGCAGGGTGTGGCTCTCAAATCTCCGGCCCCGGAAATCAGCCTCTTCCAGTTCGAAACCCTGGATCATCGTTCCCATCGCTCCGTCGAGGATCAGGATTTTCTCAGACAACAACTTGAGGAGTTGCGCTGCGCGCTGCGGGTCTTTGTAAGGTTGCGAATACATACTCTGTTTACCGGTTATGTTTGAATAATGAGAATCAGGCGGCGGGTTTGCCGGCCATCAGTGTCAGCACCTCAAAATTGGGTGTACGTTTTTCCACGGCCGATACCCTGACGTTTTGAGGTTCGAGACCAGCCCGTTTACAAAATTGCCGCAGCTGCTTTTCGGTGAAACCGAGGTTGAGATGGTTATAAGCTGCGACCGCGGTCTTGTGCGCATGGCTTCGCAGTGTTGCGGCCAATAGTTGACCGCCGGGTCGCAGTACTCGGCTGGCCTCGTTGAAAACCAATTGCGGGTCGCTGGTATAGGTCAATGCGTGCATCAGCAATACCGTGTCAAACGAGGCTTGGGTAAATGTCAGCTCATGCATATCACCCGCGGCGAAATTTACGTTTGAGTAATTGCGCAGGCGTTTCCTGCCAGCATCTACCACCCTCTGACTGATATCCAGGCATTGTATGCTGCGTGCTCTGGGTGCAAGCAACTCGGCGAGTACCCCGTCACCGGACGCGACATCCAGCACATCGCCGAGTTCGAGTAACTGGACGATCGTACGCGTGGTAACTTCCCAGGTCCGGCCGGGCGAGTAGTGGCGCTCCATGTCACCCGCCACGCTGTCAGCCCAGTTTGAACCGCCACCGCGTGCATTCAAGACCTGCGGTATGCGCTCCGAATCCTGCTGTATCAATGGGTCGGCGGTGTTTGTACGTAACAGCTGCCACAAGGTATCAAGTCCGGTATCGGCGATGGTGGCTGCCATGCGGTAATAGACCGAAACACCATCACGGCGATCGCTCACCAGGCCCGCCTCTTTCAGTTTCGCCAGGTGCGTTGAAACCCGGGGTTGTGCCAGTTGTGTAATAGCGGCCAGTTCGGCAACACTGAGCTCCTCCCGGTCAACCAGCATCAGCAAACGTAAACGGGTGCTGTCGGAAAGCAGCCGGAAGTGTTGCGAGGCATGTAACAGGTCCATCTTGGAGCTCATATATCTTTCTATCCTGATCTAAAGATATATAGAGGTTAACCAGTCAGGTGGAGCAGGTCAACCATGACCTGCCGGTGGGCGTGATTTTTAACATTCGAAGAAACAAGAAAACCGCCCAGGCGAACTGTCTGAAAGCACGTCCCAGGCAGGAAAAGCCTTTCCGGCAAGCTTATAAAAGAATGTTTCCAGCAGGTAAAGCCATTATAATTCGCACCTAATTCCGGACCAGACTTTTCGGGCGCTGGTCACGTAAACAAAACAAAAGCTGGAGCCAATCGATGAAAGCAGATAGTCAAAAAGACAAGCAGGCATTGCTCAGAAAAATAAAGACCGCGGTATCCCGCAGGATGGGGGCTACGGAGGCGAAGCAGGCTGCTTTGTTTTGCGATGTTTTTTTCAAGCGGGTACCGGTCAATGACCTGGGTGAGGACAAACCGGCCCAGGTTGCCGCCATGGTGGTAAACCAGTTCGAGTTTTTACAACACAAGAAAAAGGGCGAGGTTTCCATCCGTGTATTCAACCCTGAAAAGGAGCGTGACGGCTGGGAGTGCGAACAGACCGTTGTAGAAATGTGCAACGACGATATGCCGTTCCTGGTCGATACCTCCAGTATGGTCATGCAGGAACTGAACCTGGGTGTGCACCTGATTGTTCACCCGGTATTGAACGTAGAGCGCGATTCAAAAGGCAAGCTGAAATCATTCCACCCCAAGTCTACGAAGAACTCTGCCAAGGAGTCATTCATCCATATCCACCTCGTCAAGCAGACAGACCCTGTCGTGCTGGCATCGATAGAGACACTCCTCAGAACCCGCCTGGGCGCGGTTCGCACATCCGTTACGGATTGGCAGTCCATGCAAGAGCGTCTTGCAGTGGCAATTGCCGAGTTTGGAAGCAATGCACCGGATTTGCCAGAAACGGTCCGGGATGAGTGTATTAAATTTCTTGAATGGGTTGGTGATGACCATTTCGTGTTCATTGGTGCACGTACGTACGACATTGTCCGCAAAGGTAAGAATGAATCTCTGAAGGTGGTCGAAGGCACGGGCCTCGGACTGTTGCGTGAAGACAGCAAGACCGTACGCAGCCGGCCGATAGCCAGCGTCAGTGACGATTTACGTTTCAATCCGAATGCGCCATTGATCGTTACCAAGGCCAACTCACGTTCACCGATGCACCGAAGCGGTTACATGGACTACATCGGTATCCTGCGGTTTGATGAGAGTGGCAAAATCATTGGTGAGTACCGCTTTATCGGCCTGTTTACCTCCTTGGCGTACCAGGAACGGATTGCAGACACTCCACTGGTTTCCATGAAGGTCAAAACGGTGCTGGAGAACTCCGGTCTGAAAGAGAACCGGCATGCCTGGAAGTCTTTATTGCATATCCTGGAAACCCTGCCACGGGATGAAGTGTTCCAGGCCAGTAGCACCGAGTTGCTGTCAATCGCGACGGGTGTGCTTGATTTGCAGGAACGTCAAACGGTTCGGTTGTTCATACGCCGGGAACGGTTCGGGCGATTCTTCTCCTGCCTGGTATACACGCCGAGGGATCACTGGAATACGGAAAACAGGGAAAAAATACAAGGCATACTCAAACGTGCACTGAAAGGCGACAAGCTGGATTACATGATACAGCTCTCGGAATCGGCCCTCGCTCGCCTGTATGTCATCATCCGGCCGAAGGCAGGTGCAGAGGTCGAGCCCGATGTGCGCGAACTCGAGGGTAAAATCAAAAACGCCCTGCGTTCCTGGAACGATGAACTGCGGAACGTACTTGTGCAAGTTCACGGTGAAGAGACCGGTTTGAAATTGGCACAGAAGTTTGGCAAAGCGTTTCCGGCTGCTTACATGGAGGATGTCTCTGCGCGGATAGGTGCCTACGATATTGAGAAAATTGACCTATTGAAGGACGAAAATGATTTACAGCTCAGCCTTTACCGGCCGCGCGTAAAGGATGCGGGGTCAGAAGGCCAGGATTCTGGTCTCATCCGCTTCAAGATTTTCAAAAAGAACCAGCCCATTCCGTTATCGAATGTTCTGCCAATACTCGAAGATATGGGGTTGCACCTCGTCAGTGAAAGACCGTACAAGCTGAAGCTTGAAAACAAGCAGTCCATCTGGGTACAGGATTTTGACATGGTGTATGGCCATGGCAAGGATCTGGATATCGAGGTGGTGCGAGAGAGTTTCCAGCAGGCTTTTGAAAATACCTGGCGGGGGATAACGGTCAGTGATGGTTTCAACGGGCTGATCCTCGCATGCCAGCTTGACTGGCGGCAGGTCAAAGGGGTTCGGGCCTATTGCAAATATCTTCTGCAGACAGGTATTCCCTATTCGCAGTCCTACATGGAAGAAACCCTGGCGAAACACCCGTTGATGGCCCGTTTGCTGGTGGAGTTATTCGATGCCATGTTCAACCCGGCCAGGGATATTGAAAGTGACCACCGTAAAGAACTGGCGGTTAAAAATTTGCGGCGAATCTTTCTGAGCCTGTCGACGCTGAAGCACTGTAATGACAAGGTTCTGCTGGAGTTGCTGGACAGTGTCGTGGCATCAAGGCGGAAGAGCCGTGATGTCCAGGTCGCCAATCTCAAGAAGGTATACAAGCTCGCCCTGACCCGGATCAGCAGTATCGATGAAGACAGCATCCTGTTCGCCTTTTATGAGGCGATCAAGGGCACCTTGAGAACCAATTTTTATCAGCAGACCGAAGATGGCCAACTGCATGAATACATGAGTTTCAAGCTCGACTCCTCCCGGATGCCCTACCTTCCAAAACCATTGCCGTTCAGGGAGATTTGGGTGTTTTCATCCGCGGTGGAGGGTATTCATCTGCGTGGCGGCAAGGTTGCCCGCGGTGGTTTGAGGTGGTCTGATCGCAAAGAGGATTTCCGCACAGAAGTGCTCGGCTTGATGAAAGCTCAAAACGTCAAGAACACCATTATCGTACCGGTTGGTGCGAAGGGTGGTTTTGTCGTAAAACACCTGCCTGTAAATGGAAGCCGGGATCAGGTCATGGCCGAAGTTGTCAGGTGTTACAAGATATTTATCAATGCGTTGATTGACGTTACCGATAACCTCGAACAGGATACGGTCATTCCGGCAGCCCAACTGATCCGCTACGATGAAGATGACCCGTACCTGGTTGTGGCCGCGGACAAGGGCACCGCGACATTTTCCGATACAGCCAATGCCATCGCGCTTGAGCGTGGCTTCTGGCTGGGTGATGCATTTGCATCCGGTGGCTCCGTTGGCTACGACCATAAGGGCATAGCCATTACCGCGCGTGGTGCATGGGAAGGGGTCAAGCGTCATTTCCGCGAGATGGGCAAGGATATACAGAAAGAGCCCTTCAGCGTCGTGGGTATCGGTGATATGTCCGGTGATGTGTTTGGCAATGGCATGCTGCTCTCGACCCAGATTCAATTGAAGGCAGCATTCAACCATATGCATATCTTCCTGGACCCCGAGCCGGATATAAAGGCAAGCTTCAAGGAGCGCCAGCGTTTGTTCAACCTGCCCAGGTCCGGATGGGAAGACTACAAGGCGGAACTGATATCAAAAGGTGGTGGTATTTTTTCCCGGCTTGAAAAGAGTATCCCGCTCAGCAAGGAAGTGCGGGACTGGCTGGGTGTCGAAGACAAGCAACTGGCCCCAAACGACCTGATACGCCTGTTGCTGAAAGCCGAAGGCGACCTTTTATGGAACGGCGGAATCGGCACCTATGTCAAGGCGACGGCTGAAAGCAACGCCGAGGTGGGTGATGCACAGAATAACTGGCTGCGAATCAATGGCAGGGAGTTGCGTTGCAAGGTTGTGGGTGAAGGCGGCAACCTGGGTTTCACCCAGCTTGGCCGAATCGAGTATGCGCAGGCGGGCGGCCGTCTGAACACCGACTTTATCGACAACTCGGCAGGTGTGGATTGCTCTGACCACGAGGTCAATATCAAGATTCTGCTGAACCAGGTCATACGTGCGGGCAAGTTGACCGAGGCCAACAGGAATAAGCTGCTAGCGGAGATGACCGAAGAGGTTTCCGCACTGGTTTTGCGCAACAACTACCTGCAGACACAGACCATATCCATGATGGAAACCCTCACCGGGGCACGTTTGGGCGCCAAGCAGCACTTCATTTCCGTGCTGGAGAGCGAAGGCATCCTTGACCGCGACCTGGAGAAGTTACCAAATGATGAAGAACTGACCCGACGCCGCAAATCCGGATTGGGCTTGACCCGGCCTGAGCTGTCCGTTTTGCTGTCCTACAGCAAGATCATGCTCTATCGCCAATTGCTGGATTCAGATGTACCCGAAGATCCCTGGCTTTCGAAGGAATTGCAACGCTATTTCCCGGTTCCATTGCAGGAAAAATACAGCGCTTACATGGATGGCCACCGTCTGAAGCGCGAAATCATCGCTACCCAGGTGACCAACAGCCTGGTCAACCGAATGGGTGTCTCATTTGCACTGCGTATGCATGAAGATACCGGTGCCGGCGCCGCCGAGGTGGCCAGGGCTTATACCATCGCCCGGGAAATTTTCAGGGCACGCGATTTCTGGAGCCGGGTCGAGGCTCTGGATAACAAGGTTAGCTGTCAATCGCAGGTTGCTGTCACCTTGTCGATGTGGAACCTGCTGCGGCAGGCCACCCGTTGGATTCTAAACCAGCCGGGCCATAAGCTGGATATTCACGAGAGTATTGAGCGTCTGACGCCCGGGATGGAAATACTGGAAAAGAAAATCATCCAGTCGCTGAATGCCGAGGAAAAGGAGCAGGTTCAACAGCAGGCCGAACCGCTGATTGCTGATGGTATGCCAAGGGCCCTTGCCGTTCAGGCGGCCAGTTTGCACTTGCTCTATCCGGCACTGGATGTGGTGGAGACCGCAGTCAGGCGAAATGCTGACGTGGCCAGCGTAGCCACGGTCTTTTTTGGACTGGGTGATCGCCTGGGTATGAAATGGTTGCGCGAAAGTGTTGAGAAATTGCCGGTCGCTGGTCAATGGCATGCACATGCGCGTGGCAACTTGCGTGACGAGTTGTACTCACAACACCGAAGGCTGGCTGGCAGGGTCCTGGAGGCGTTTCCCAATGAGAAGGACCCGGTGAAATGCTGGGCGGATACCAATACCGTAGCGGTTGAGCGCATTACCGTGATGCTCAGCGACATGAGGAGCTTGTCATTGATGGATTATGCAACGGTATCGGTCGCGGTCCGCTCCCTTGAGGGTCTGTTGACGAAAACCAAGACAAAATCGAAACCCAAATGACCCGTGTGCGCATTCATTTTGTGGCCAGCCAGGTTGACTCCGCGGGTGAATGTGCGGCGTTGATGCAAAAACGCTATGGCCAGACTGCACTTAATGATGCCGAGGTGATTGTCGCGCTGGGTGGTGACGGTTTCATGTTACGAACTTTGCATCGCGTCATACCGAAGAACATCCCGGTTTTCGGTATGAAAATCGGCAATGTCGGTTTCCTGATGAATCGTTACAGTGAGGATGACCTGCTCGAACGGCTGGATGCTGCCCGGTTGGTGAACCTCAACCCGCTGCGTATGGAGGTGCTGACCGAATCTGGCACCGAGACCAGCGCTCTGGCAATCAATGAGATATCGCTGTTGCGCCAGACCAACCAGGCTGCCCACATACGTATCTGCGTCAATGACGCAGTCAAAGTGGAAGAACTGGTCTGTGACGGGGTTTTGCTGGCAACGGCTGCCGGCAGCACCGCATATAACTTTTCAGTCCGTGGTCCGATTTTGCCACTGGGTACCGATGCGCTGGCGCTGACACCTATCAGCCCGTTCCGGCCAAGACGCTGGAACGGTGCGATACTGCCGAATTCTGCGCGCGTAAGTTTCGAGGTTTTGGATCATTACAAACGGGCCGTCAGTGCAAGCGCTGATGCGTACGAGGTACGGGATATCGTCCGGGTCGATGCGTTCGAAGACAAGAAAATCGAGTTGAAACTGTTGTTCGATCCCGCCCACTCGCTCGAAGAAAGGATACTGAACGAGCAGTTTCTCTGACGGTTTCCTGGCATTCTCAGGTTCTGATAAAGACCCTGTTAAGCTGTAAGCATGGCAAAAGTAATAAACCATGAGCAAAACCTGCAGACGCGGGATAAAACCAAGCCGCTTGTCGTGGCGATTTCCTCGCGCGCACTTTTTAACCTGGATGAAAGCCATTCAGTTTTTGAATCAAAGGGGCTAGAAGCGTATGCCCAATACCAGATCAGCCGCGAAAACGAATTTCTGAAACCCGGTGAAGCCTTTCAACTGGTCAGAAAACTACTGGCGCTCAATGCTCAAATCCTGAATCACCAGGGTGTTGAAGTCATCCTCGTGTCCCGCAACAGCGCCGATTCCGGTTTACGCATTTTCAACAGTATCGAACACCATGGCCTGGACATACAACGGGCAGTTTTCACCAATGGCGAAAGCCCTTTTCGTTACATGAAAGCCATCGGCACCGACCTGTTCCTGTCCGGTCATGCCGATGATGTGCGCCAGGCTCTGCAGGCCGGATTCGCATCGGCGATGATACTCCCCGGTGCACAAAACAGACCGGGTGGTGACCAACTGCGTATTGCATTCGATGGCGATGCAGTTCTGTTCAGCGACGAGGCAGAGAGGGTATACCAGGCCGAGGGCCTGGAAGCGTTTTCCAGGCAGGAAAAACAACGCGCCGAAACACCCTTGCCAGACGGTCCTTTCAAGCCGCTGATGCAGGCTTTGCAGAACATCCAGTCGGCTTACCCGATTGATAACAACCCGATACGCACGGCCCTGGTAACGGCGAGATCGGCCCCGGCCCATAAACGCGTCATCCTGACCCTTAGAAAATGGGGCATTCGAATCGATGAGGCCCTGTTCCTCGGTGGCAAGCCCAAAGGCCCGTTCCTGGCGGCATTCGGGGCGGATATATTTTTCGACGACCAGCAGGTACATTGTGATTCTGCGCGGGAGCATGTTGCAACAGGTCACGTCCCCAACGGGGTACGTAACAGTTAAGCCCGTTGGCACGGGACATTTAGCTCGTGACTGTATGCACACTCCAATTTAGAATAGCGCCTTTCAGAACAACCTGTCGTATTGACCCCCGGAGCACTCATGGCCACACTGAATCCAACTGATTTATTCGATGTCCGCAGCCTGCTGACCGAAGAAGAACAAATGATCCAGGACACCGTTGCACGTTTTGTCGATGAGCGTGCCCTGCCGTTAATGGCTGATGCCTTTGACAAGGCAATATTCCCGATGGAGCTGGTGCCGGAAATGGCTGAGCTTGGTCTGCTGGGTCCGAGTATTGAAGGTTACGGCTGTGCCGGTCTGAACGGTGTGTCTTATGGGTTGATCTGCCAGGAACTCGAGCGCGGCGATTCCGGTCTGCGCAGCTTTGCCTCGGTTCAATCGAGCCTCTGCATGCACCCGATTCACGCGTATGGCACCGAGGAACAGAAACAGCGTTGGCTACCGGATATGGCGGCAGGGAAAGTCATTGGCTGTTTTGGCCTGACCGAGGCACACGGCGGTTCCGACCCCGCCAGCATGAAAACAAATGCCCGGCGCGACGGCGGTGACTGGATCATCAACGGTTCAAAAATGTGGATTACCAATGGCAATATCGCGGATATCGCGATTGTCTGGGCGCACACCGCCGATGGCATCATGGGGTTTATTGTTGAAAAAGGCATGCCCGGATTTGAGGCGCAGGAAATTCACGGCAAAATGTCGTTACGGGCATCGGTCACTTCCGCTCTGTTTTTTGATAATGTCAGGGTGCCCGAGGCCAACCGTTTACCCAATGTTGTCGGTCTTAAAGGACCACTTGGGTGTCTTACACAGGCGCGTTACGGTATCAGTTGGGGCCCGATAGGCTCTGCAATTGCCTGTCTGAAAGAAGCGGTGGATTACACGGCCGACCGTAAACTGTTCGGCCGTCCACTGGCCGCCAACCAGGCTATCCAGATTCGTCTTGCCGACATGGCCCGGCGTATCACCACCGCACAATTATTATCGCTCCAGCTGGGTCGATTAAAAGACGCCGGCAAGATGGCGCCGACCCAGGTCAGCCTTGCAAAGTGGAACAATGTACGGATGGCGCTGGATATCGCACGTGATTGCCGGGATATTCTCGGTGGAGCGGGCATTACCGTCGAGCACGTCGCCATCCGCCACATGCTGAACCTGGAAAGCGTCATCACCTATGAGGGCACCGAGACCGTTCACCAGCTGGTGATTGGCAGGGAGCTGACAGGTATCAACGCATTCTGAACAGGGAGATAAGGGGTATGCCGGTGCGGCTTATGGTTGGACGATCAAAGGTTCCGGCTGCAGTTCGATACCAAACCGTTCCCTGACCGATGCCTGGATGGCGCCTGCGAGCGCCAGTATCTCACCACCGCTCGCGTTGCCCTTGTTGATGAGCACCAGCGCGTGTCGCTCCGAAACTGCGGCACGGCCTGACGAGCGGCCTTTCCATCCGCATTTTTCAATCAACCAGGCGGCGCTGAGCTTCGCTTCATTACCGGCGGAATAAACAGGCAGGTCATTATTCTCTTTAGCGAGCAAATCCGCTGTTGCACGACTGACCACGGGGTTCTTAAAAAAACTGCCCGCGTTTCCCGTGACTTTTGGGTCGGGAAGCTTGCGTTGCCGAATGCGGATTACGGCATCACTGACCTGCCTGGCGGTTGGCTCCCGGATACCCATGGATAACATTTCTTCAGCCAGACCCTTATAGGCCAGGTTTGGTACGTATTCGCGTTGCAGGCGCAGACGGATACCCGTGATCAGGTACCTGCCGGCATCGCTTGATTTGAAACGGCTGTTGCGGTAATCCAACTGGCAATCGGCGCGCTTGAATTCGCGCGCCTGGCCGCATTCCAGGTCGAGTGTCTGCACTGAGTCGAGCACATCGGCCAGTTCTGCACCATAGGCGCCGATATTCTGCATCGGTGCGGCGCCGACAAGACCGGGGATCAGCGACAGGTTTTCAATACCGGACAGGCCCTCATCCAGACTCCATAAAACCAGCTGGTGCCAGCTTTCGCCGCCACGGGCTTCCACCAGCACTTCAGTGTTCGAATCTTCGACAATCCTCTTGCCTTGGATCCGGTTCAATATGACACTGCCGTCGACGTCGCCGGCGAACAGGATATTGCTGCCACCACCGAGTACCAGGTCGCGTGCTGCATCGAAACGGTGTTCCGAGATGAATGTTTGTAAATCTTCCCCGGTCTCAAGCACGAGCAACTGGGCGGCACGGGCCTCGACTGAAAAGCTGTTGAGATGTTTGAGGGAAGCGTTGAGTTCTCGCTTCATGCGGGCCTTTGTGCCTCGATGGCCTTCAGGCAGTCGTCTACAAGATCCGGTCCCTTGTAAACAAACCCGGTGTAGAACTGTACCAGGTCGGCGCCCAGCTGAATCTTCTCAACCGCGTCCTGACCACTGCTGATACCACCGGTACCTATCAGTGCAATTTCAGCCGGCAGATGGGCGCGAAACTGTGCCAGTACGTGATTGGCCATGGCCTTTACGGGTGCACCACTCAAGCCACCCTGTTCATCCGCATGCTGCATCCCTTTAACAGCATCGCGTGAAATCGTCGTATTGGTTGCGATCAGGCCATCAAATTCATTTCGAACGACGATGTCTGCCATGCCGGGTATTTGCCCGTCATCGAGATCGGGCGCCACTTTAACCACGAGCGGTACGCGTTTCTGCAACGTATCTGCCAATTCCAGCCTGCGCCTGTTAAGCGCCCCCAACAGGGAATCGAGTTGCTTCGTATCCTGCAGGTCGCGCAGGCCACGGGTGTTTGGCGAGGATATATTGACCGTGATGTAGTCTGCATACGGGTAGACTTTTTCAAGGCAGCTGAGATAGTCATCGGCGGCCCGTTCATTCGGGGTGTCAAAGTTCTTGCCGATATTGATACCGAGTATGCCGCTGAAACGGTGTTTTTTAACCTGTTGAACCAGGTGATCGACACCCTTGTTGTTGAAGCCCAGGCGGTTGATCATGGCGTTGGCTTTTTCGAGACGGAATATGCGTGGCTTCGGATTGCCCGGTTGCGGGCGCGGTGTAACCGTGCCGACTTCGATAAATCCAAAGCCTAGACTGCCGAGCGCCTCGATGTAATCGCCGTTCTTGTCCATCCCCGCGGCCATACCCACGGGGTTTGGAAACTGTAGTCCCATGACGCTGACCGGCAGGCTTCGGGTTTTGCACAGGAGGTGGGTTGCGCCCACGCTATAACCCAGGCGTAAGCCCTCCAGTGCGAGCCCGTGAGCAGTCTCCGGATCTGTGACGAACAGGGCCCTGCGTATCAATGAATACATGATTTGCCCGGTTCTATTCAAGCCTACAGGTCAAACTTGATACCTTGCGCCAATGGCAGCTCAGTACCCCAGTTGATCGTATTGGTCTGGCGGCGCATGTAGACCTTCCACGAATCCGAGCCGGATTCACGACCGCCACCGGTATCCTTCTCACCACCAAAGGCGCCACCGATTTCAGCACCCGAGGTGCCGATATTGACATTGGCGATACCACAGTCTGAACCTATCGCCGACAGAAAGCGTTCGGCATTGCGCACGTTCATTGTGAATATCGCTGACGAAAGCCCTTGCGGCACACCATTGTGCATTTCAATAGCCTCATCGAGGTCTTTAAACGGTATGACATAAAGGATGGGTGCGAAAGTCTCGTCCTGCACGATATCCCACTCGTTTTTAGCCAGGATAATGGTGGGCTCAACAAAGCTGCCCGGGCGATCGAGGCGTTTGCCGCCGGTGAGTATCTTGCCACCCGCTTTGACGGCCGAGGCGATCGCGGCCTCGTAATAACCGACTGCAGATTCATCCGTCAACGGGCCCATCAATGTCTTTGGGTCCAGTGGGTCGCCGATGGTGACCTGCTTGTAGGCATTGACCAACGCACCGGTGACACGCTCGAGGATGGATTCATGCACGAGCAGGCGACGGGTCGATGTGCAACGCTGGCCGGCAGTGCCCACGGCGCCGAATACGATACCGGGAATACACATTTCCAGGTCGGCCGTTTCATCCATGATAATGGCGTTGTTGCCACCCAGTTCTAGCAGGCTGCGACCCAGGCGGGCGGCAACCTTGGCGCCAACCTGGCGGCCGATATTGGTTGAACCCGTAAACGATATCAGGTTGACACGTTTATCATTGACGAAACGTTCCGCCAATGTGTGGCCATCTTCGATGAAGCTGAGGAAAATCGGAGGGTAGCCGCCTTTTTCCAGTGCCGCGTTACAGATGTTTTGAACTGCAATGCAGCACAAAATACCGCTATGCGCAGGCTTCCAGATGGTCGCGTTACCGCAGATAGCGGCGAGGAAAGAGTTCCATGCCCACACGGCAACCGGAAAGTTGAACGCTGAAATGACACCGACGACACCTAGCGGATGCCACTGTTCATACATGCGGTGCATCGGACGTTCCGAGTGCATCGTATAGCCATACAACATACGTGACTGACCGACCGCAAAATCGCCGATATCGATCATCTCCTGGACTTCACCATCACCTTCGGCCTTGATCTTGCCCATTTCGAGGCTGACCAGGCTGCCAAGTGCGTCCTTGTGCTGGCGCAGGGCTTCCGTGCACAAGCGAACCGCGTTGCCGCGTTCCGGCGCCGGCACCTGCCGCCACTCTTTAAACACTTCCCTTGAGCGCCTGACCAGTTTTTCGTAATCGTCCGACGAGGCCGCGTATACACTCGCGATAACTTCGCCGGTGGACGGATTGATGGCATCCTTGATGCCCGCATCGGTCGTTGCAGACCACTGACCGTCGCCGAGGTAGGCGCCGGGATTGAGTTCTTTAATACCCAGGGATTTGAGAAATTCCATCTTAATATTCTGCCTTTTCGGTTGTGAACCGGTATTTGCCGGGGGGCTACACCAACGCACGGATTAAATGTGTTTGAACCCGTTATTATCGCATTGCGTGGACGGTGATGCATATAGCAGATTGCCGGGTATGTTGCCGTGACCGTTTAGTTCACTAATTTTCACGTTACCGGGAACCACCGCCAGAAGGATAGGTCATAGGCTGCAACTTTGTGAACAATAGGGGTTGGTCGTAATCATGCTATGCTCAATTTTTGAGGGAAAGGGCGCATGAAGGCGCTTCAGACGGTTAGAATAATCAATCCAGGTACATTAGGTGCCGATTCATCGCCGGTAACATCGCTTGGTGTTGGGCCGGTACAAACACGCGGAGTGCAGGCCGGAGTGAGCGAGTCCAACGTCGACCAATTACTGGTAGAGCGGGTACAGAAAGGTGACAAGCGCGCCTTTGACCTGCTGATACAGAAATATCAGCACCGCATTGTCAGCCTGGTCTCACGGTACGTGTCCGACCAATCAGAGGCGCAGGATGTCGCACAGGAAGCATTCATCAAGGCCTACCGGGCAATCAAAAGGTTCCGGGGTGACAGCGCGTTTTATACCTGGTTGTACCGGATTGCCATCAATACCGCAAAAAACTGGATCGTTGCAAAAAACCGGCGCCCGCCTATCAGTGACATCGACGTGGTTGATGCCGAGCAGTACGCCATAAGTGGGCGCCTCAGGGAAAACAGCACACCCGAAAGAGAGTTGCTCCGGGAAGAGATTGAACGCACGGTATATGACACGATTGCAGGCCTTCCGGAAGACCTGCGCACAGCCATCATGCTGCGTGAGATGGACGGTATGAGCTATGAGGATATCGCGATTACCATGGAATGCCCGATCGGCACGGTCCGATCAAGGATATTCAGGGCCCGCGAGGCGATCGATGAGAAACTAAAACCACTTCTTGGTGGTCACAATAACGGCGGGGAATAATAAGTGATATCTGAAACAGATATCCGGCACAGGTAGTTGAAGAAATGAGCAAGGAAACTTTAGAACATCTTTCCAGTTTAATGGATGGTGAAATCTCCCGTGAAGCCGGTTCGTTCCTGACGCGCAGGTTGTTCAGCGACGATGCAATGTGTGAGAAATGGGAGCGTTATCACCTGATTCGTGATTGCATTCGCCAACCGGGCGGCAAACAGGTGGTCACCGGTCTGAGTTTGAAACTGAGTGCGTCACTGGAGGCGGAAGCACTGCCAATCGTGTCTGCATGGCGTAATCATCGTTGGTTAAAACCGGTATCCGGTCTGGCTATTGCCGCCAGTGTCGCTCTGATGGCGATCGTGGTCACTGCGCCACAACCGGGCCTGGCCCCCGATGAAGGTGATGCAGCGCTGGCACCAACGGTCAATCAGCCGTTTGTCAGCCCGAATACACTGGCCGGTTCGCCGGCATCGCAGGCAGTCAGTTTTGCACCCGCGCAACAGGCCGAGTCTAACCGGCTGAATGCCTATCTCCTTCGTCACAACCAGATGGCCAGGACGGCGGGCAGGCAGGGGTTTGTTTCTTTCGTACCCATCGTTGCAACGCCTGCGACCTCGATCGAAGAAAATTCCGAAGACCAGTCTGAAGCTGCTGAAACCGGCTCCGCGCCGGAAACTGCCGAAAATAGATGAGAGTTTCTCACGGTAAGGCCCTGTTGTTCCTGGTTTCGATCGGTTTCAGCACGGTTGCCGCGGCCGGTGATAGTGTAGCGGCCCGCGAGTGGCTGGAACGCATGACCACCGCCATGAGCCAGATGAGCTACCAGGGCACCTTCGTTTATGTTCGTGACGGGGCTGTTGAAACCATGAGGATCACACACGTAACCGATGATACCGGTGTGCGTGAGCGTTTGTACTCGGTCAGCGGTCCGCACCGGGAGGTCATACGCGACCGGCAGGGTGTCCGTTGTGTACTGCAGGACTCAGCATCCGTGGTGGAAGATCATGTCGTTGCCAGTTCTTATTTTCCTGAGCTTCCGTTAGCGATCATCGACAGTAATACCAGCGGATACCGGCTGGAGACCGGCGGCGAAGCGCGGATAGCCGGTCATACGGCCCGGCGCGTGACGATCTCACCCGAGGATGATTACCGGTATGGTTATGATTTCTGGCTGGAGGAACAGACTGGTTTATTACTGAAATGGGTACTGTTTGATGCTCGGCACAAAGCAATAGCGAAATTGATGTTTACGGATTTTGCGATAGGCTCTGCAGTTGAAATGGATGAGCTTGAATCGGATTCTCGTGCCGAAGATTTCGTCGAGATGAAAACCTTCAGCCTGCAAAACACCGTGGTGACGCATTCCAGCCCACGTTGGCAACCGGCCAAATTACCACCGGGCTTCCAACTGGCTTCACACAGCCACAAGACCGGTGAGGATGGAGTTTACGAACACATGGTGTACAGCGATGGTCTGGCCGCTGTATCGGTTTATGTGGAGCAATCGGGTGTGGAAGCGACGATTAAGTCCGGTGAGAGTCAATTGGGCACCAACAACGCCTATACCAGGCAACAGGGTGCCCTGCAGATTACCGTTATCGGCGAAGTGCCGGCGATAACCGTCAAGGCTATCGCCAATGAAATGGCACTTTCTGTCGCATCCGATTGACAGGCCCCAGGGAAGGCATGATTGAACAGAACGTGCAGGTTTTACGTTGTGACGACGAGAACCTGTGGGTACGTATGGGCAGTCAACCCGGTTGCACCGCCTGTGACAATGGAAAGGGTTGCGGTGCAGGCTTGTTCGCAAGGTTGATACGGCATAAACCCGTTATCCTCGAATTGGCGCGAAATGACCTTGACGTAGAGATGGGCCAAATGCTGACCATCGCTTTTCCGGAGAAGGTCTATATGAAACTGGTGCTGGTTTCCTATGGCTGGCCTTTGATGGCTGCACTCGGCGGTGCGTTTGGCGGCTACGGCCTGGGGACTTGGCTGGGTTTCACGCTTGTGCTGATCGATGCATTCACGCTTACCGGCGGTGTTTTGGCGGCGTGGCTTGTCATGCGGTATTTCAGCAACCGGACAGCCGGGAAGGGTGTTCTCAATTCGCTGGACGTGTCGATTTGCCTTTCATCGAAAACGCCCAATATGTGTACTGGTACAGTTAAAAGTCCGGACCACCACCATGCCGGTTAAACAGATTTATTGATTATTGATCCAGGAGCTGAATGATGAAACAAAAAGTTACATTACAATTTGCGGTGCTGCTGATGCTTTTCATGAGTATGCCGCTTGCTGCCAAAGTAACCGGTTTGCCGGACTTTACGGAGCTGGTGGAAAAAGCAGGCCCCGCGGTTGTCAATATAAGGGTTACCCAGTTTGGCAGTCGTGGTCCGGGCGCATCCGACCAGGAAAACGAGCAGCGCGGAGCACCCGGTGAAAACCATCCTGAAATACCTGAATTTTTCAGGCGTTATTTCAATGTACCGAACGATCCCCGCTACGGTGAACCGGATCGTACAGGGGCCGGTTCGGGCTTCATATATGATGCAGAGGGTTATATTCTGACCAATCACCATGTCGTTGACGATGCCGATGAAATCATCATTCGCCTGGCGGACCGCCGTGAGTTTGAAGCCGAGCTGGTTGGTTCTGACGAGTCGAGCGATATTGCAGTTCTCAAGATCAAGGCGAACGGCGATTTACCGTTTCTGCGGCTGGGCGAATCGGAGTCCGTAAAGGCCGGTCAGTGGGTTGCGGCCATCGGTTCCCCTTTTAATTTTGAACAGAGTGTCACCGCGGGTATCGTGAGCGCCAAGGGCAGAACCAATCGTGCGCAGCAATACGTCCCGTTTATTCAAACCGATGTCGCGATCAACCGCGGTAATTCGGGCGGGCCGCTGCTCAATATGGACGGCGAGGTCATCGGTATCAACTCGTGGATACTCAGCTCAAGCGGCGGCTACATCGGCCTGTCATTTTCGATCCCCATCGAGGTCGCTGTGAGTACCGCGAAACAGCTGCGTGAAACCGGTAAGGTGGAGCGTGGTCTGCTGGGTGTCATTGTGGGTGCGGTAACACGTGAAATGGCCGAGGCGCTGGGTCTGGACCGGCCCGTGGGCGCCCTGGTCAATGATGTTACCGGCGACGGTTCGGCAGATCGTGCGGGAATCAAGCCCGGTGACGTCATCCTGGCATTCAATGATGCACCGGTTGAAACCTGGAATGATCTGCCGCCACTGGTCGGGGCAAACCCGCCGGGTACAAAAGCCACGGTCAGGGTGAGCCGGGATGGCAAGGAGAAAACATTCGATGTAACACTTGATGCGCTGGACAGCGAGGGCGCGACGGCTGTGGCAGACGGCACCAGCGAGCAGAAGGCCGGAAACATCCTGGGCCTCGTGGTTGAAAATATCAATAGCGACCGCAGACGCGAGCTCGGAGACCCGGAAGGTGGCGTAGTTATCGCAGAGATTGATAGCGATGATGCATGGCGTGCCGGCTTGAGGGCAGGTGATGTGATCCTGATGATCAACAACCAGGATATCGACGACCTTGACGATTTTGAAGAGTTGGTCGAGAAGATCGAACCGGGTCGTGCCGTGGCCCTGCGCGTATGGCGCAATGGCACCGCCAGCTTTATTGCATACACACCTCGCGATAAAGATGAGGGTTAGCCTGTAACCAGTTATAATAACGGGTTGGGACAAGGAGGCCATTCGTTGTTTACAACGGATGGCCTCTGATTGTCAGGCACTTGAAACACCCATGAAGGCGTATAGCTGAAGCATCATATGGATCAGAATTACATTCGGAACTTTTCCATAATTGCCCATGTAGACCATGGCAAGTCGACGCTGGCTGACCGCTTCATCCAGTTGTGCGGTGCCTTGACTGAACGTGAGATGTCCGCGCAAGTGCTTGATAGTATGGATATTGAGAGAGAGCGTGGTATCACGATCAAGGCCCAGAGCGTTACCCTGGATTTCAAATCCGAAGACGGTCATGTCTACCACCTGAATTTCATTGATACACCCGGACACGTTGATTTCTCCTACGAGGTATCGCGTTCACTGGCAGCCTGCGAAGGGGCCCTTTTGGTCGTGGACGCCGCCCAGGGGGTGGAAGCCCAGAGCGTTGCCAATTGTTATACCGCGGTGGAACTCGGGCTGGAAGTGATACCGGTACTCAACAAAATCGATCTGCCATCTGCTGATCCGGAGCGGGTCAAGCGGGAAATTGAAGACATCATAGGTATTGAAGCGGTAAATGCACTAAATGTAAGTGCCAAGACCGGTGACGGGGTATTACAGGTGCTGGAGCGCCTGGTCCGCGATGTGCCCAGGCCAAAGGGTAATCCGGATGCACCGCTCAAAGCACTGATCATCGATTCCTGGTTTGATAATTATCTCGGTGTCGTTTCGTTGATCCGCGTGGTTGATGGTGTGGTCAGCAAGCGGGACAAGGTCCAGCTGATGTCTTCCGGGAATCAGCACCAGGTGGATCAGCTGGGTGTGTTTACGCCCAAGCGCGTTCTCCGCGATGTGCTGTCAGCAGGCGAAGTAGGTTTCCTGGTCGCCAGTATCAAGGATATTCATGGTGCGCCCGTTGGTGACACCATTACGCTGGTGAAGTCGCCTGCGAGCAAACCGTTACCGGGTTTTGCAAAAATGCAGCCCAGGGTATTTGCCGGTTTATTCCCGACCGACGCCGATGACTATCCGGACCTGCGTGAAGCGCTCGATAAACTGCAGTTGAACGATGCTGCCCTGAGTTTTGAACCCGAAACCTCCGAAGCGCTTGGTTTTGGTTTCCGCTGCGGCTTTCTTGGCCTGTTGCATATGGACATCGTCCAGGAACGGCTGGAGCGCGAATACAACGTTGACCTGATTACCACCGCGCCAACGGTCATCTATGAAGTGGAGTTGACCGATGGTGAGGTCCTGACCCTTGAAAACCCCGCCAAGTTGCCGCCGGTCAATAAAATCGCTGAAATACGTGAACCCATCATCCAGGCCGATATCCTGGTGCCGCAAACCTATGTCGGTGCTGTCATTGGTTTATGCGAAGAAAAACGCGGCAGGCAGTTGGGCATGCACTACCTGGGTGGTCAGGTTTCAATTCAATATGAATTACCGCTGTCAGAAGTGGTTCTGGACTTTTTCGACCGGCTGAAATCCGTCAGCAGGGGTTACGCATCCTTTGATTATCATTTTGTGCGCTTCACCGAAGGGCCTTTTGTCCGTGTTGATGTCCTTATCAATGGTGAGCGCGTGGACGCGCTGTCCCTGATCATGCACCGCGACCAGGCTCAGCGGCGCGGCCGCGATCTGGCCGTGAACATGAAAGAGCTTATTCCACGGCAGATGTTTGACGTGGCGATCCAGGCCTCCATCGGCGCACAGGTCATCGCCAGGACGACGGTCAAGGCGTTGCGCAAGAACGTCACTGCAAAATGTTACGGCGGAGACATCACGCGTAAACGCAAACTGCTGGAAAAACAGAAGGCCGGTAAAAAGCGCATGAAGCAGGTCGGTAGTGTTGAAATACCCCAGGAAGCATTCCTGGCAGTTTTACAGCAGGATACGAAGAAGTAGCAATTAGAATAGGGCTCGCCCGGCTTGGGCATGTCCAAAACAGGAAGACAGAATGAATATTGATTTTGCATTGGTACTGGTGGTGCTGACATCGCTTTCCGGCTTTATCTGGCTGGTGGATAGCCTGCTGTTCAGACAAAAGCGTATGGACCGCTCCGTACAACAGAGCATTGAACCACCGCGTGAACCGGTCATGGTGGAGTACGCGCGTTCCTTGTTCCCCGTGCTTCTCATTGTGCTGGTGTTCCGGTCATTCCTGTTTGAACCATTCAAAATCCCATCCGGTTCGATGATACCGACATTGCTGGTGGGCGATTTTATCGTGGTCAACAAGTTTTCCTACGGCGTGCGTTTGCCGGTACTGAATAAAAAAATCATTGAAGTAGGTGAGCCCAAGCGCGGTGATGTCGTGGTTTTCAGGTACCCGCAAGACACCAGTGTGAACTTCATCAAACGTGCTGTAGGTCTGCCCGGTGATACCATTACCTATCGCGACAAACAGATCTTTATCAACGGCGAGAAAGTTAAAGAGACCGACGCAGGGCGCTTTGATAGTACTGATGTCAAGTGCTCCACACCAGCGGTGGATGCCACGCTGTACTGGGAGGAGTTGGGTAATGCGAATCACAATATCCTTTTGCATGATCGCAGTGGTAGCCGGAATGGACAGTGGGTTGTACCGGAAGGGCACTATTTCATGATGGGCGACAACCGCGACCGCAGCAACGACAGCCGGGAATGGGGTTTTGTGCCGGAAGAGAATGTTCTGGGCCGTGCTGTGGGTATCTGGCTTAATTTTGACTTCGAAAAGGGTTGCGCTGATTTTTCTCGTATTGGAAATGGCATACACTAGTCTGTGGCAATACAATAAACCTGCTGGCACGACCGGCATAAGACGCGATATAGTGAAATAACAAACCGCTTGACAGGATGGGGACTATGAAAATTTATAAGCAAGGCGGCATGACCCTGATCGGGTTTATCTTTGTACTCAGTTTTGTGATCTTTATATCCTTTATTGGAATGAAGATCGGACCGATCTACATGGAATATTATTCGGTGGTCAGTGCAATGAACGGGGTGGCGTCGGAAAAGGGTAGTGCAAACTATTCCCCGTACGATATTCGCGTCAAGGTTCTGAACCGCTTGTATGTCAGCTACTCGGCGGAAAATGTCAAGGAACAACATATCAAGCTGACGCGCTCCAACGGTGTCCATCTGCGCGTGGCTTACGAGGTGCGCAAACCGGTCATGGGTAATCTCGATGTGGTTGCCAAGTTTGACAGATCGGTCAGGTTGTCCAACTGATCGTAGCCAGGCAAGCTTGTTCCGGTTTGAAAACTTGTGAAATGAGTGAAATCCCGGGTATACCCTATACATTTAAAAACCCCGGGGTATTGGCACTGGCACTGTCACATCGAAGCACGGGGAGCCTCAATAATGAACGCCTGGAGTTTCTCGGCGACAGCATTTTGAATTTTGTCGTTTCTGCAACCTTGTTCGATTTGAATCCAGGCAGCAGCGAAGGTGATCTGACCCGTTTACGGGCGCGCGTGGTACGTGGTGATACGCTCGCAGAACTGGCTGCCGGTCTCAAACTGGGTGATTACATCAAGCTCGGTGAAGGCGAGTTGAAATCCGGCGGCTTTAAACGGGATTCAATCCTGGCAAATGCCCTCGAGGCTGTCTTCGGCGCCATCTACCTCGATGGCGGTTTCGAGTCGGCCGCAAGGGCCATACGGCATGTTTGTAACCCTTTCATCGCCATGCTACCCGACGCTGAAGAATTGAAGGACCCAAAGACCCGCTTGCAGGAGTGGTTGCAGGGCAAGGGTTTTGCATTGCCCCAATACAATGTACTCACCGATGAGGGGCCACCGCACAGGAAGCGGTTCATGGTGGAATGCGTCAGCCTGGATGCAGGTATCAGGGTTACCGGAAAAAGCAGCAGCAGACGCAAAGCGGAGCAGATTGCTGCCCGTGCAGCGCTTGATCTCGTTGCTAATAGCCCCGGAAAATGAGTGTATATAAATGACGGACAATAATGAGTTGAAGGATGATTTCCGCTTTGGTTATGTAGCGATAATCGGCCGGCCCAACGTGGGTAAGTCGACCCTGTTGAACCAGATACTGGGTCAGAAAGTCAGCATTGTAACGGCCAAGCCGCAGACGACCCGGCAGCGGCTGGCTGGAATCAAGACTACCCCGCAGGGGCAGGTCGTCTATGTCGATACACCGGGTATACACCATACTGCCAAACGCGCCTTGAACCGCTATATGAACCGTGTTGCACAGGCATCATTCCGTGATGTGGACCTGGTCCTGTTCATGGTTGAAGCCGGCAACTGGAGCCGCCAGGATGAGTTTGTCGCCAAGGCGCTTCGTTCGGTCGACGTGCCGGTGATGCTGGTACTGAACAAGGTTGACCTTGTTCCTGACAAGGCGACATTGCTGGATTTTATTGACAAGAATTTCCGCGATGACGATTACGTCAACATCATGATGATCTCGGCTAAAAAGGGCAGCGGTGTCGATGAATTGGAAAAAAAGGTTCTGAGCAGGCTGCCTTTCTCAAGGCCCTTCTACGACGCCGACCAGTTCACCGACCGCAGTGAACGTTTTCTTGCAGCAGAGATGATCCGTGAACAGCTGACGCTGCGCTTGCACCAGGAGTTACCCTACGCCCTGACGGTACAGATTGAAGAATTCAAACGTGCGGGCAAGCTGCTGACCATCGGCGCCATTATCTGGGTGGAGCGGGAGTCCCAGAAACAGATCACGATTGGAAAAAGCGGCGCGGTGCTCAAACAGGTCGGTAGCGGCGCACGTATCGTACTGGAGGAGCTGTTCGGCGAAAAGATATTCCTGCGCCTGTGGGTCAAGGTCAGCAAGGACTGGTCGGATAACGACAAGCTGATCGAGCGGTTCGGATACACAGATTAGTTTATTTATACTGGCGCCCGGTTTGCGCGCCCGTTCAAGGCGATACTGATGAGTCGTATACAACTGGAACCGGCCTATATCCTGCATACCCGCGCCTTCCAGGAAACCAGCCTGATCGTTGAAGCGTTTACACGGGAACATGGTCGTGTTGCCGTGGTTGCCCGGGGCGCGAAGTCGGCCCGCTCCCGCTGGCGGAACGTCCTGCAACCCTTTCGGCCATTGCTGCTTGGCTGGAACCAGAAAACCGAGCTGGGGACGCTGACGGCTGCCGACCAGGTGGCATCACCCCCCGCTTTACGAGGCCAGGCATTGTATTGTGGCCTGTATCTGAATGAACTGCTGATGCGATTGCTGCACCGCGGTGATCCGCATGCTGAGGTTTTTGAGCGTTACCGGCATGTGTTGTCTGAACTGGCTGCCGAAGCCGCACCCCAGCCACTTCTGAGGGTGTTTGAAAAACACCTGCTGGAAGCCATCGGTTACGCGATGTTGCTGGACAGGGAATATGAAAGCGGCGCCGGGATAGTGTCGCAAAGCTGGTACGACTACCCGCCACAGCGCGGCCCCGTAGCCGCTCCAGGGCCGGGCAAGGGCCGGGTTTCAGGCGCCGCGTTACTGGCCTTGCACGGCGAAGACCTGCACGCTGAAAATCTTTTGGAATTACGTATGCTGATGCGCAGCGTAATCGGCTATCATCTGGGTGATAAGCCATTGGCAAGCCTGTCCCTGTTTTCAGCCTGAGCTTGCCGGCAATTTGAGAGGTATACCGTTATGCGATCCGGAAAATTATTGTTGGGTGTCAACATCGATCATGTTGCAACCATCCGTCAGGCCCGGGGCGCAAGTTACCCGAGCGTTCTCGAAGCTGCCCGGGTCGCTGAGGAGGCAGGTGCAGACGCGATTACCGTGCATCTGCGTGAAGACCGGCGGCACATACAGGACCAGGAGGTGGTGGCCTTGTGCAAGCAGGTCAGCACCCGAGTCAACCTGGAAATGGCCGTAACCGATGAAATGCTGGCCATTGCAGAGGCAAATCGGCCCGCAGATGTTTGCCTCGTGCCGGAAAAACGCGAAGAACTGACCACCGAGGGCGGGCTGGACGTGCTGGCACATTTGGATGCCGTCAGGAATGCCTGTGAGCGCCTTGGTTCAGCGGGTATCCGGGTATCCCTGTTCATCGATCCGGATATTGCACAACTCGACGCTGCGCTGGCCTGTGGCGCGCCCGTCGTCGAGTTGCACACGGGTAGCTATGCGGACGCCGGCCCAACGGCTGTCGAGGCGGAATATCAGCGTATCGTCAGGGCCGCGCAGTACGGTGATTCGCTTGGTTTGCAGATTAATGCCGGGCATGGTTTGCACTACGAAAATGTCAAACGCATCGTGCGTATTCCAGAACTGGTAGAGCTCAATATCGGACATTCCATCGTTGCCAAGGCCGTCTTCGTTGGCCTGCACAGGGCAGTTGCCGACATGCTCGTGTTGATGAGATAGAAATTCAATAAAATAAATAAAATCAATAAAATAGAATGCATTTATCAATTTCTTTAAGCACGATATATAGCAGGGCTCCGACCCATGGGGCGTAGTCGTAAAAAGCTGTCCGACCAGCCTTTTGAAGTGGAAATCGGTTCACAGGACGCAAAGGGCCTGGGCTTGGCTGTATACGAAGAAAAAAAACTGCATGTGTTCGATGCCCTGGCCGGTGAAAAAGTCATCGCGCGATACTTGTTTGGACGCCGCAACAGGGGCAAGGCAGAAACGCTGCAGGTCCTGCGCCCGTCTGCCGAGCGCGTCGAGGCCCGCTGCCCTTCATTTGGCAGTTGTGGCGCGTGCAGCCTGCAGCACATGTCAATGGAAGCCCAACTGGCTCGCAAACAGGCCGCTTTACTTAAAACCCTGCGGGACATCGGTGGTGTCGAACCGGATGAAGTCTATGAGCCATTGGACGCATCCCACTGGAACTATCGCCGAAAGGCGCGGCTTTCCGTGCGTGATGTCATTGCCAAGGAGCGGGTCCTGATCGGGTTTCGCGAACGCAACGGCCGCTATGTTGTGGAAATGGATGAGTGCCATATCCTGCATCCGGTTATTGCCGATGCCCTGCCAGCGATGTCAGCCATGATCGGGTCGCTGGAGTGCCGGGCAAGCATTCCGCAGATCGAAGTTGCCTGTGGCGATGAGCGCTGCGCCATCATCATCCGTCACCTGGTGGTATTGTCCGGCGGGGATACCGATATTCTGCGGAGTTTCGCGCGGGACACCGGTCTTGGTATATTTTTACAGGCCGCAGGCCCGGACAGCGTGACATTATTCGAGCCCATTGACTTTCAACTGGAATATGCATTTGAGTCACTGGGTCTGAGGTTCCGTTTTGAACCGCTTGATTTTATACAGGTTAATGGTGCCGTGAACCAGCGGATGGTCGAACGTGCACTGGAATTGCTGGAGCCGCAAGTCTGCGACAACATCCTGGATCTGTTCTGTGGTCTTGGCAATTTTACACTGCCGCTGGCGAAGAGCGCCGGCCGGGTAACCGGTCTGGAAGGGTCTGCCGAGATGGTCGGACGCGCCCGCGCGAATGCCGTTCTCAATGGCCTGGAGAATGTTGACTTTCAGATAGCTGATCTGTACGAGGCCGGTGTTACGCCACCCTGGCCATCATCCGGTTACAATAAAGTCCTGCTGGATCCGCCGCGATCGGGTGCACAGGAATTACTGCCGTGGATCGCTGCCAGCGGGGTGAGTCTCGTGTTATATATCTCCTGTAACCCGGAAACCCTCGCGAGGGACGCAGGTATCCTGGTCAGGCAGCACGATTTCAACCTTATTGGAGCCGGCGTCATGAATATGTTCCCGCATACCCACCACAGCGAAGCCATTGCGATGTTTGAGCGAAGATCTGATGGGGAAAGGGTATGACCCCTGATAAGTTGCAAACCGGCGATGGCCAACTCCTGGGGCCATTGTTGATAGGTCTGGCCGGTACTGGGGTCAGCCACGAAGAGGTCAACTGGTTGCGCCACCCGGCCGTGGGCGGCATCGTTCTGTTTACCCGCAACTACCGCGATCTTTCACAGTTGATGGAACTCACCTCCTCAATTACGCATATCGCTGGGCGCGATCTGTTGATCTGCGTTGACCATGAAGGTGGGCGTGTACAGCGGTTCAGAGAAGGTTTTACGCCCTTGCCACCGTTGGCTGTGCTTGGAAAAATGTACGTCGAATCGGCTGAAAACGCACTCGATTTCGCCTACCGGCACGGCCGTGTCATGGCCACGGAATTGCTGCTCTGTGGTGTTGATTTGAGTTTTGCGCCGGTACTGGACCTTGGTGACCGCAGCGTGGTAATCGGCGACCGGGCGTTCGCAGCGGATCCATCGGCCATAATCGCGCTTTCCGGCGCCTACATCGGTGGTATGCACGATGCCGGAATGGCAGCGACCGGCAAGCATTTCCCCGGTCATGGTTCGGTGGAAGCGGATTCGCACACCGATGATGTATGTGATCCGCGTCCGTTTGAAGAGATAGAAGCAGCCGACCTGAAACCGTTTGCAGCGCTGGCCGGCAAGTTGGATGCGATGATGATGGCGCATGTGCTTTATCCGGCAGCAGATAAGCAGCCTGCGGGTTATTCACCATTCTGGATCAGGACTATCCTGAGAGAAAAGCTGGCTTACCGGGGTACGATATTTTCTGATGACCTGGGCATGTACGCAGCCAAGGTTGCCGGTGGCCTGCTTCAGCGGGTGCAGGATTCGCTGCTTGCGGGTTGCGACGCAGTACTGGTTTGCGATCCACAGGATGTCCGGCAATTGCTGGCGAATGAAGAGCTTTCTTTTCAGGATGCGGATAACGCACTCAGGAGGCTCAAGGGTCGCATCAGCGCGACACGCGATGAGGTGGAGCGTGTCAGTGAATGGCGGCAATGGACAAAAACAATTACACAACTGGAATTGGAGCAATCGAAATGGCTATGAGTGACACCCCGGATCCGCATACCTTGCTGGAGAACTCACGGGTTCTTTTCAAGCGTGAGGAAGTTATGGCGGCAGTGCAGAAAATGGCCGATGAGATCAACGCATTCTACGGTGACGAACCGCTCGTAGTGATATCGGTTTTGACCGGTGCAATCATCCCGGCGGCGTGGCTGGTCACGAAACTTAAAATGCCCATACAGATGGATTTTGTCCACGCAACCCGTTATCGCGGTGGCCTTTATGGTGCAGAACTGGAATACCGGGTACCCCCCAGGCTAAACCTCGCAGGCAGAAATGTACTGATCATCGACGACATATTCGATGAGGGCAACACGCTGGCGGCGATCAAGGGTTCTGTTGAAAGCCGCAAGGCAGGTTCGGTGAAGATGGCCGCGCTGGTTCGCAAGGACCACGACCGCGGCCTGTCGCGGGATTATGTCGATTTTGTCGGTCTCGACGTGCCGGATGTGTACGTATTTGGCTGTGGTATGGATGCCTATGAGGAGTGGCGGCACCTGGATGAAATA
Organism: uncultured Gammaproteobacteria bacterium; assembly: GCA_963704855.1. GTDB lineage: Bacteria > Pseudomonadota > Gammaproteobacteria > Xanthomonadales > SZUA-36 > SZUA-36. Next base: position 137,884 of record CAVPHY010000002.1, on the reverse strand, counting down.
CTGGTCCTTGGAGACGAGTGATGCAGCAGGGTGAGATTGTGGCGCCTGGAGATTAGCGATGCAACGCCTGGGTCTGATTGGTGGTACGGGTCTTGATCATTTTGGCAAGGCCGTGATGTCCCATGACATCAGTACAGCTTATGGTCAGCCCTCAGCCAGCCTGGCAGAGTATCGCATCGGCAAATCACAGGTGTTTTTTCTGCCGCGTCATGGCCAACGCCACGAAATACCACCACATGCCGTGAACTACCGCGCCAATGTGGATGCTCTCAGGCAAATGGAGGTTGAAGGCATTATTGCCGTCAACGCGGTCGGTGGTATTTCAGCCGCCTGCCAACCGGGGGGGCTGAGCGTACCCGACCAGCTGATTGATTACACCTGGGGCAGGGCGCACACTTTCAGTATGAGCGCCACCGACGCATTAGTGCACACTGAATTTGCCGGGCCGTTCGATGGGCGAGTGCGGCGGGGTCTGCTCCGAACAGCCGCCGAAGCCGATATCGACTTGATCGATGGTGGCTGTGTTGCCGTAAGCCAGGGCCCACGGCTTGAAACGGCCGCGGAAATCAGGAAGTTCAAACGGGATGGTTGTGACCTCGTGGGTATGACTACCATGCCCGAAGCCGCACTGGCGCGTGAGGCCGGCCTGGATTACGCCAGCCTTTGTATCACGGCGAACTGGGCCGCCGGGCTCGAACAGGAGCCGGTGACCATGGCGGCCATTGAAGCCACGCTGGCGCTCGCCATGATAAAGGTTCGTAGATTATTAGGTCTTTTTTTTGAGGAGTTTCCGCATGCCCGCTGAGTCGCGTTTTCCCCATTTACTGGCACCCCTTGACCTGGGTTTCACCACGTTGAAAAACCGTGTGCTGATGGGTTCCATGCACACGGGGCTGGAGGATCGTAAGAAAGATTTTCCGAGACTCGCCGCCTATTTTGCGGAACGGGCCGCGGGTGAGGTCGGCCTGATAGTGACCGGTGGCATTGCGCCCGGATTACGCGGTTCGCTGCTGCCGACCCCATCGGGTCTGTTCAGCCGTTTACAGGTGCCCCGGCACCGGCTGGTAACCTCGGCCGTGCATGCCGCTGATGGCAAGATCTGCATGCAGATCTTGCATGGCGGTCGCTACAGCTACCACCCCCTGAGCGTTGCCCCCAGTGCTATCCAATCGCCGATTACGCCCTTTAAACCCCGCGCGCTGTCATCCCGGGGTGTTGAAAAACAGATCAGGAAGTTTATCCGTGCGACCAGGCTGGCCGTCGAGGCAGGTTATGACGGTGTCGAAATCATGGGTTCAGAGGGTTATTTCATCAACGAATTTACCACCAACCATGTCAATAAACGGACGGATGAATGGGGGGGCAGCACCCGCAACCGTTACCGGATTGCGGAAGAGATCCTCAGCCGCTGCCGTGAGGTGGCCGGCAAGGATTTTATTATCATCTATCGCCTGTCGATGCTGGATCTCTTACCCGACGGGAATAGTTGGGATGAGGTCGTAGAACAGGCGAAAATGGCCGAGGCTTCAGGTGCGAGCCTGCTCAACACCGGTATCGGCTGGCATGAAGCGCGTATACCCACCATTGCCACCATGGTTCCCCGGGGTGCATTCAGCTGGGTGACTGCGCGCATGCGGCCGGAGGTCAATATACCGGTGATTACCACCAACCGGATCAATACCCCTGAAGTGGCGGAGGAAATCCTTGCCCGGGGCGATGCCGACATGGTGTCCATGGCAAGGCCTTTGCTGGCAGATGCGGAGTTTGTTAAAAAGGCCCGCCAGGGCAGGCCAGAAGAGATCAATATCTGTATCGCCTGTAACCAGGCCTGCCTGGACCATACCTTCAGTCGTAAGACCTGTTCCTGCCTTGTCAACCCGCGTGCCTGCCGCGAGACGGAGCTGAATTATCTGCCCGCCGAAAACATAAAGGCCATCGCGGTTGTGGGGGCGGGTCCGGCGGGCCTCGCATTCGCAACGGTTGCCGCCCGGCGGGGTCACCGGGTCAGCCTGTTTGACCAGTCAGGTGAAATCGGCGGGCAGTTCAACATGGCAAAAAAGATCCCGGGAAAGGAGGAGTTCTCTGCGAGTCTCGATTATTTTCGTGGCGAACTGGAGCGCACCGATGTGGACCTGCAACTGGATACCTGTATTTCCACCGAGGATCTTGCGGGCTATGACGAGGTCGTGCTGGCCACCGGTGTTCATCCACGCAAGATTGAACTGCCGGGTATTGATCACAGCAAGGTCGTCTCCTATATCGATGTTCTGACCAACAAGGTCAAGATTGGCCGCAGCGTAGCGATCATAGGTGCCGGCGGTATCGGTTTTGATGTTGCCGAGTTCCTGAGCCATTCACAAGAGCATGACCCGCTATCCGATCCCGTGGAGGCCTTTACCAGGGAGTGGGGTATTGACCGCAGTTTGAAGGCCAGGGGCGGGGTTGAAGGTGTGAAAGCACAGGCGCCCAAGTCGCCACGCGAGATCTGGCTGTTACAGCGCAGGGCCGGCAAACCCGGTAAAACGCTGGGTAAGACCACCGGCTGGATTCATCGTCTGAGCCTGCGTCACCGCGGTGTTCATATGCTGGGTAATGTGAGCTATGAGCTGATTGATGACCAGGGCTTGCACATCAGCATAGACGGGCAAAAACAACTGCTTGAGGTCGAACACGTGGTGATTTGCGCAGGGCAGGTCAGTAATCTCGACCTGGCGGATACGCTGGGTGGGAGGGGTTTGTCACTGCATATCATCGGTGGCGCAAAAAAGGCCGCTGAGCTGGATGCCAAGTACGCTATCCGCGAAGGCAGTGAACTCGCTGCGAGGCTGTAAATTAACTAACCCGGTGACCCGGGTCTGGAAAAACCACTCCCCAGGATGCTCATCAGGCTTTCGGCAGGCTCAGGTGTAATACCAGCCAGCCACAGAATGCGGAGACCACCGAACCTGCTATGACACCGATCCTGAGCGCAACACCTTGAGAGAATCCACCGTGCTCGAATGCCAGCCCGCCGATAAACAGGCTCATTGTAAAGCCGATTCCGCACAATAATGCGATACCGTACAACATGGTCCAGCTGGAACCTTCCGGCTTCCTGGCCAAACCCAGGCCAATCACCAGGGCAGTCATACCGAATACACCGATTTGCTTGCCAAAAAACAGACCCAGCATGATACCGGTCGAAACCGTTCCCAGCACGGCCTCGGAGTTCACACCGGCAAACGGAATACCGGCGTTGGCAAAGGCGAAAATGGGCAGCACCCCATAGGCAACCCATGGGTGCAGCATGTGTTCCAGGTGACGTGACGGTGAGTGGTCCTCACCGTCCTTCAGCGGGATAAACGCTGCCACCGCGATACCGGCCAGGGTTGCGTGAACACCGGATTTGAGCACGAATAACCAGATGAAAATGCCAACGATGAGGTAAGCCGCCAGGCTTTTGACACCCAGGCGGTTGAGTGCAAACAGCACGACTATACCGGCGCCCGCCGCAGTCAGTGACAATGTGCTCAGGTCTCCGGAATAGAACAGCGCGATGATAATGATGGCGGCGAGGTCATCGAAGATGGCAATAGTTGTCAGAAACACCTTCAGGCTGGCCGGTACGCGGTTCCCAAGCAGGCTCAGTATCGCCAGCGCAAATGCAATATCGGTCGCGGTCGGGATGGCCCAGCCATTGATCCCCTGCGGGTTATCGCGGTTGATCAGCCAGTAGATCAGTGCCGGTACCGCGAGCCCGCCTACAGCCGCCAGCGCAGGTAAGGCGATCTGCTCCGGGCTGCTCAGCTCGCCTTCTGCCACCTCACGCTTTAACTCCAGCCCGACAAGCAGGAAGAAGACAGCCATCAGACCGTCATTCACCCACAGTAACAGGGGCTTGCTGACACCGTAGCTTTCGATCATGACGGTCAGTTTCAGCCCCAGCAAACGGGTGTATAAATCAGCATAGGGCGAATTGGCCAGCACCACTGCCAGGATGGCAGCGAATACCAGGATCAGTCCGCCGGCGGATTCCAGGCGCAGAAACTCACGCCAGGCTTCGGTAACTTTGTAAGCTGTTTTGCTAATCATTTGTAATTTTTACCAATATTTTTGTGAATCGTTCATTTGCAGAAATGATAAACACGAAATATAATTCACGTAACACTCCCTGCCAAGCGAACACATGTATGAGCAACTGGACACTCTTTAGTAATCACGGTCATGTTTTGGTGTGCCTCGCCCGTGACCCGGAAGCGCGGTTGCGTGATGTTGCGGCCGATGTGGGTATCACCGAGCGGGCCGTGCAAAAAATTGTACGCGATTTACAGGACGGCGGGATGATAAGTGTTACAAAAAATGGCCGTAGAAACTGTTACCGCATCCATAAGAAACAAACTTTGCGTCACGAACTCGAAGCCGGTTGCAAGCTAAATGACCTGCTCAAGGTCGTAAACAAAGGTGGCGAACCGAAACCCTCAGGCGCAAAAAAACCAGGTAAATCCCGGCAGGTGGTGAGGCCTGCAGCAGAACAGGCTGGAAACAAGGTAAAGGGCGGAGTGGTGCCGGTAGCCAAGCCGGAAAAGACTCAGGCCGAGCCGCCCAAACCCGGGTCAGGCCAGCCCAGGCCGGATAAAAAGAAAGATTCACGAAAGACCAGGCGCTCCGACGCTCTTGAAAAGCAACAAGGATCGTTATTCTAGCGTGCAATGGCGATCAACAAAGGGACATCGTTGGTAATGAAAAAGAAATGGATGATATACGGCGCGAATGGCTACACCGGGAAACTGATCGCCAGGCAAGCCCGTCAGCAGGGGATAAAACCCATACTGGCCGGCCGCAACAAAGAAAGCATTACCGCGATCGCTGAGGAAACGGGGTTTGAGAGCCTTATTTTTGCCCTGGAGGATACCTCGGCGGTTGATCGGGCATTGGAGGAGGTTTCAATCGTACTGCACTGTGCGGGCCCATTCTCGGCAACCGCCCAACCCATGATCGAAGCCTGCCTGAGAAACGGTTGTCACTACCTCGATATCACCGGTGAAATCAGTGTTTTTGCCAACGCTTACAAACAGTCTGACGAGGCCAGGCGTGCGGATGTCGTGCTGATGCCGGGGGTGGGTTTTGATGTTGTGCCAACCGACTGCCTGGCAGCCCTGCTGGTGAAGGCCCTGCCGGCGGCAACAAGCTTAATCCTCGCGTTTGAATCCAGTGGCCATATGAGCCCGGGAACGGCGAAAACCAGTATCGAGGGTCTGGCAGGTGGCGGTTGTGTACGCCAGGATGGAAAACTCAAATGGGTGCCACTGGCCTGGAAGACACGTGAGATACCATTCGGACACGGCAATCGCCTGGCCGTAACCATTCCATGGGGTGATGTTTTTACGGCATACATCAGTACCGGCATACCCGATATCGAGGTCTATATGGCGGTGCCGCCCTCGGCGATTTTGCGTATGAAGCGCATGCGTATGCTTAAACCATTGATATCCATGCAGTGGGTGCAAAACCTGATGAAAAGACGCGTGGAGAAATCGGTCACCGGTCCGGAAGTTGACGAGAGGCAGAACACGCAAATGCGTCTTTGGGGTGAAGCCAGCACTGCGAATGGCCGCAGCGTGTCGGGAACAATGACAACACCGAACGGTTACGACGTCACCGTGACGGCGAGCCTGGGTATTGTTGAGTATCTGCTGGCAAATGATGTGGAAGGCGGGTTTTATACACCATCCCTGTTGATGGGGGCTGATTATGCGGCGAGCCTGCCGGGTGTTACGGTCAATATCAACGCCTGAATATTGAAGCCTGCCCACGGCATACATCACGTAAGCTGGAGGTCAGTTTTCCGTAGTCGGCTTCCCGGCATCGGATTTTAAGTATCAGCCCATCTTTATCGTAGGATTCATCCAGTTTTTCCGCCCCGAACTGTTCCAGCAGACCGTGCAGGCTGGAGGCCCATTCAAACCCACTTTTAATGATGTAATCGGACATTGGAAACAGTTCGATAACACCTGCCCGGTCCAGGCATTTTGCAGCAGTACCGGAATAGGCCCGGACCAGGCCGCCGACACCGAGCTTGATGCCGCCAAAATGACGTGTGACGACAACCATGACATTTTCCAGCCCCCGGTGCTCGATGACATTCAGCATGGGCCGTCCGGCCGTACCCGAAGGCTCGCCATCGTCACTGGAGCGAACCTGGAAACTGATTCGCCATGCCCAGCAATTGTGCGTTGCCTGCGGATCGATCACTGATTCATAGAACTCCAGTGACTCCGCCTGGGAAGTAACACAGGCAACGTGGCCGATAAAGCGGCTCTTTTTGATGGTTTCCTCGAAGCTGGCCGGTTCCTTAACTGTCAAGCACTCGGTCGCCTTCAGCGTGACAGTTCGTCAGGTAGGGGATAATCGGGGTAGCTTCTGTTTGAATAATTCCAGCTCGGTGACCCATGTCTTGTCACCGGATTCCTTCAAGCGGATGATATTCTGCAAGGTTTTCTCTTTTTCGGTATCGGGTTCCGCATTGGCTCCGATTTCACCTGATACGTATTCTGCCTCCGCAGCGGGGCGGGACCGCTTGGAAATCATTGCGGGATCAGGTGTTTCAACTATCAGGTTAGTTTCATCCAACAGTAGTTCTTCGAGTACTGCTTCGTTGCCTTGAGTGTCCGCATCGACGCTGTCCGCTTTAGCCGGCAGGGACTCCTGGACACGGAAGGAGCGCTCGGCTTGTATAGCTGGCCTTGGCGCCTCATTCGTGATGTCAGTTTGAGTTGCCCCGGTTTTTGCCGCAGCCGTAGCCGGAACACCCTGGAAATCATCCTGACGGTTCTCGCTCTTTTCTTTCATCTCCATACGCATATCAGCGGATGGCGTATCCGCAGATTGTTTCTTCGCAACTTTTTCACGCTGCAAACTGCCAAGCCCGTTATCCCTTCCGCCACTTTCATAAACCGGAACCTGTTGACGCTGGTTGATAATGATCGAAAGCGCCAGTACGAAGACCGCTGCGGTGGTCAGACCGTGTAACCAGCCAAATTTCATCCAATGCGGTTTTTTCTGCACTGCGCGATGGGCGCTGTTCAAAATTGCCTGATCCAGCAGATCCGGGGGCTCATCATGTGGCAGTTGGCCGTAGGCCTGGCCGAGTCTGTCCAAACCTTCGTTCAGGGATTTATCATTTTCGCCATTGTTGTGAATATTGCTCATTCAACCAGGCTCCGTTTGAGATAGTTTACCGCGTAACGCAAGCGGCTCTTGACCGTTTCCCTGCCGACACCGGTTACCTTTGCAATCTCCTCCATTTTGAGACCGGTTTCAAGTTGCAACAGCAAGGTGTTTCTCTGTTCCACGGGTAGTGCGGTGATGCCAGCTCGAAGCAGTTCATTCTGTTCGTTCTCAATGACACCCTGCGAGGGATCAGAACGGGTATCTGACAAGGTATCAGCCTCTACCGAATCCTCGGGCCGCATGCGCCTGTAGTGATCAACCAGGTGATTGTGGGCGATGCGGTACATCCACACTTTGAACGGTGATGCAGGACGGTAGCTGCCGCGCGCCTTGATGATTTTTTCCCAGGCCCCCTGGTAGAGGTCATTGGCGGTGGCGGGGTTGTTTACCTGGCGGATAAAGTAGCGGTAAAGGGGGGCGCGGTGACGGGCATAAAGCTGATCGAAAGCCTTCGCATCGCCCTTTGCATACCGGTGCATCAGTTTTTCGTCACTCATTTCCTGCATGAATGCAGCGTAGCCGATCTGGAAGAATGCGCCAAGCAGGATTGTCGGATAAGCAGGTAATTCCGGTATAAATGGCAGGACCCGGAGCCGGTAATCTCATCAAGGAGAAATACGTGATGCCTTTCTCAAAAATCATTACCGGCCCCGGGTCCTCGTGACGGGCTATTCGCCTGTCACGTTTTGAGCAACATTGGCGTCTGGGTCAAGGGTTTCCGCCAGGCTGACCAGCTGCATGAACTCACTGCGGTAGCCATGTGGATCATCGCCTCTCGACTGGCGTGCCAGTTCAGCGATGTCGGTGTAGCTGAAGTCTTCCAGGAAGGTGCCACCGCGCAGCTTCTGTCCAAAGGCCGCAACGGCGGCTGCAAAGTTGAAGCTGTCGCCACCGCGTGCGTTGATGCCGCTATCCATGACCGGTGACTGGATCAGTTTTGATACCGATTCATTGGGCAATTTGTAACGAATGCGCAGGTGGGCAAGCTCATTGCTGAAGGCCGCATCGTCGTCGGCCGGATTCTGTTTTATCAGATTGGTAGCGCCGTGGCGGCAACCGTTGTCCGGCACTGCCGGTCAGGCTAATTTCGTAGAGCGCCGTGACCCGGTGACCGGCGCCGATTTCGCCTGCATCGACCTTGTCGTTGGCAAAGTCTTCCTCGTTGAGTACGCGGTTTTCATAGCCGATCAGGCGGTATTCCGAGACCAGGGCCGGGTTGAATTCGATCTGGATTTTGACATCCTTGGCGATGGTCAGCAGGGTTGCCGAGAGTTCTTCCGCCAGAACCTTTTTGGCTTCCTGCAGACGGTCGATATACGCGTAGTTGCCATTGCCTTCATCGGCCAGCTGCTCCAGCAGGTGATCGTTATAGTTGCCGGTGCCAAAACCCAATGTGGTCAGCGCGATACCGGCCTTGCGTTTACGCTGGATCAGATCGATCAGTTCCTCGGTGCTGGCCAGGCCGACATTGAAATCGCCATCGGTTGCCAGGATGACGCGGTTCACGCCGTTTTCGATGAAATTCTGTTGCGCCAACTGGTAAGCAAGCTGGATACCGGCAGCACCGTTTGTCGAACCACCTGCCTGCAATTGCTGCAATGCCGTCAATATATCGGCCTTGCAGTTACCGGGTGTCGGCGGAAGCACCACGCCGGAAGCACCCGCATATACAACCATGCTGATACGGTCACGCGCATCCAGTTGGCCGACCAGCATGGTCAGCGCCTGCTGCAGCAACGGCAGTTTGTCGGGGGAGTTCATGGAGCCGGAAACATCTAGCAGAAACACGAGGTTGGAAGCCGGCAATTGCTCGCGGGGAACCTTGTAACCCTGGATACCGATACGCAGAAGGCGGGTGTTGGTGTTCCAAGGCGTGGGGGCGATTTCAGTGCTTACCTGGAAAGGCACTTTTGAGTTTTTCGGATACGGGTAATCGTAATTGAAGTAGTTGATGAACTCCTCAACCCTGACCGCATCTTCAGGTGGCAACTGGCCCTGGTTCAGCCAGCGGCGCATATTGGAATAAGCGCCGGTATCCACGTCGATTGAAAACGTGGAAACGGGATTATCCGTTACGCGGATTACGCTGTGGTTCTCGAGTGTGCTGATAATTTTCGCGATAGAGCGGTTCGTTGGCCTGGCGGATACTGTTCAAAACCATACCGGTGGATGGCTGGGCGTGCTTCGCAACCATCATGCGGTCGCCAGCGACCTGTTCGATTGCCTCTGCGACATCGTATTCCTGTATGGCAGCGGGGCTGTTTTGACTGGAATACGGATCCGGATTTACCGCGTTCATCCTTGAGTTTTTGCTCCGATGGCGTCGGAGTCTGGATAATGGCGTACTCCTCCTCGGTCCGCCTTCCGTTTGTCTCACGGATTGCTTCGTCCGTTCGTAGCCTGTGTTTCCTTATCGATAATTACCTGGGCATCGTCATTCTTGTCGACTGCGCAGGCGGTGAGTGTGGTGATGCATAATGTGATTAAAAGTGACTGGTATTTCATTTTCTACTCCTGGCTGGTTAATAACTTCATTGCGTACTTGTTAATACGCAGGCAGGAGTGAAAAGGGGTTAATTAGGTTTTCATTTACTTGGGTGGTGGGGCCGCTGGGGTGGGTAGTTACTTCCAGGACGCGCTGCGAGTACGTCCATGTATCGCTCGATCTCGGCTCCCTGCCTCGTAACGGTCCTGGAACCAACTACCCGCCCCAGCGTCGGCAGCACGCCGTGCGAATCCGTCAGAAACCATTGACCTAGGCTTTTGCACAAGCGCTGAGGGTGTGCAGTACCTTGCTTCAGGACCTTCTGAGACAGGGAGTCGAGGAAGAGCGCCATTGGGAAATGCTCTGGCGTGTCCTGAAGTAAGGTACTGCATGGCCTTGGCGCCCACACTAATAGGCAACTGATTTTCCTCAGCTATTTACTGTCGAGAGTCGATTTGTCAGTCTTACTTACCACCGAATGAACCCGACCATCATGGAGTTGTGTAACCAGGGCCTGCTTTGGGTTCACGTCTTTGACGGAACTGATGGCCGTTCCTGACTCAGCATCCATCACGATGGCGTAACCGCGGGCGAGGGTTGGCAGTGGGCTGACTGCGTTAAGTGTCCTGACGAGGTTCTGAAGCTTCAGTCTGCGCTCCGGTACGATGCGTTTGCCTGCCTGCAGTAAGCGGCGGTTCCCCAGTTCCATGCAGACGTTGCTGACGCTGGGGGACGATACGTGCACCGGCCAGCAGCAGGCGGTGACGGGCTTGCTGCAGCATTTTGCGGTGCTGTGCCAGGCGTTGTCCCGGGGTGTTGCTGTTTCAGACGGTGCGCAAGGTGATCCAGCTTTTGAGACAGTTGCTGCAGCATATGCTCGCTGCGTTGCTGTAAACGGTTATGGAGTGCCGTCAGGTTTGACCCAAGGCCCGTTGATCCGGGTGAAATCAATTCAGCAGCGGCCGACGGCGTAGGGGCCCTCAGGTCAGCAACAAAATCACTGATGCTGAAATCAATCTCATGGCCAACCGCTGACACCACGGGTAATTCAGACGCAAAAATCGCACGTGCGACCATTTCCTCATTAAACGGCCACAGGTCTTCCAGCGAACCGCCACCGCGCCCGGTGATGATGACCTGCGCCCATTGTGGCGGTTGACGGCATCGATTGCCTCCGGCAATGGCGGGTGCCGCTTCGGTGCCCTGTACGGGTACGCCGTATACGCGTACGCTGGCCATAGGCCAGCGGCGTTGAAGGACATGCAAAATATCCCGGAGTGCGGCCCCGGATGGGGATGTGACAACCGCAATACGGCGCGGAAAAGCGGGCAGGGCTTTTTTGTGTTTTTCGTCAAACAAGCCTTCGGAGGCGAGATTGTTTTTGAGCAACTCGAACTTTGCCCTTAATAATCCTTCGCCCGAACGGACCAGTGAGTCAGCGATCAGCTGGTAATTGCCACGCGCCTCGAACAGGCTGACCCGGCCACGTGCGCGCACCAGCATGCCGTTTTCGGGTTTGAAACCCATTCCATAGGTATTTGAGCGGAACAGCGCACAGCTGATCTGTGCCTTGTCATCCTTTAACGAGAAATACAGGTGCCCGGAAGCCGGACGGGCGATATTCGATATTTCCCCCTCAATCCAGATTTGACCAAAGCCGGCTTCAAGGTGCAGCCGGGCCTCATGGTTCAGTTCACTGGGTGTGTAGATGTTGCTCATCTCTTCGGTGTTGTAAGGGTCGTCAAATTTCATACAGAGATGATAAACTGATGTTTCGTTTCTGTCCTGCTTCATTTTCCCGGGAGTAATACATGCTCAGATATATCTCATGGTTGATCATTCTTTTGGTTCTCACGGCCTGTAACAACGAAACCCAGACGCGGCGCCCGCCACAGGAAGTCAGTGCTCAAAGCACCGCTGCACAAAATCTAACCAAAACACTGATTCATAATGGCAGGATTTATACCATGGACCAAGGGTTCTCGACTGCCGATGCCATGTTGTTTGACAGTTCGGGCCGGATTCATAACGTCGGTGACGAAGAGGACATGCTCAAGGCCTTTCCCGATGCCATGCAAATCAACCTCGAGGGCAAAACAGTGATCCCGGGACTGATCGATACACACGCGCATCTGTTTGGGCTTGCAGTGAGTTACAGCCAGGCACAGTTGCGTGATACCGGCAGCAAAGAAGAAATTATCAGGGTGCTGAGGGAACAGGAAAAAAACCTGGCCGAAAACGACTGGTTACTGGGGAGAGGCTGGGATCAGAATGACTGGCCGGTCAAAGAGTTTCCAACAGCCGGCGATCTCGATGCTGCATTTCCCGAGCGGCCGGTGTGGTTGCGCCGTATCGATGGTCACGCCGGTTGGGCCAATAGTGCGGCGCTGGCGCTCGGCTGACCAGGATATGTCCGGAGATTGGCAACCGCAGGATGGCTTTATATACCGCGATGACAATGGCCAGGCGACGGGTGTTCTGGTTGATGGAGCAATGGGTTTGATCGAAAAAGCAGTACCCGACATCTCGCCGGAACTGTTGTCTGCATCGTTGGATCTTGCCTTGCAGCAACTGGTCAGCCTGGGGCTGACCGGTGTGCATGATATGGGAATCGGCCGGCCGGTGCTTGAGTTGTATCAGCAAAAAATCGCAGAGGGCATGTTTCCATCCCGTGTTTATGCTTTCACCGATGGTGCAGGAAAAACCCTCGACTGGCTATGCGAGAACGGCATGGTAAGTCACGAATCGGGCCGCTTGTACATGCGTGCCGTCAAGCTTTATATCGATGGTGCCATGGGCAGTCGTGGCGCTGCCTTGCTGACCGATTATTCAGATGACCCTGGAAATTCGGGTCTGCTTTTCATGCCGCCAGAAGATCTCGAAGCCCAGATCGATAAGGCCATCAGTTGTGGATTCCAGGTGGGCGTCCATGCCATCGGTGACCGTGGCAACCGGGTGGCGTGGATGCATTTGAAACAGTCATTCCAAGATATCCTCAAAGCCCGGGCCGGCACAGAATCGAACATGCCCAGACGCTGACCGAAGCGGACATCCCCCGCTTTGCGCAACTCGATATTATCGCCGCCATGCAGCCGACCCATGCCACCAGTGACATGTACTGGGTGGAGGATCGTCTGGGGCCGGAGCGCGTGCTTTATGCCTATGCGTGGCGAAAGTTGCTTGATCACGGCGCCAGCCTGGCATTAGGTTCGGATTTTCCGGTCGAGCGTGCCAATCCCATGCTGGGTATCCATTCAGCGGTTACCAGCCAGGATCAAAACAAGGGCTGGCCGGAAGGTGGTTGGTATCCGAAGGAAAGCCTGACGCGCGAAGAAGCGGTGTGGGGGTTTACCCTCGATGCTGCAAGGTCCGGTTTCATGGAGCAGAGCGTCGGTTCCCTTGAGTCCGGCAAACGTGCCGACTTTATTGTCCTGGACAGGAATATCTTTGAAGTGGATGCCGCGGAAATCGCAGGGTACCGGGTTCTACAGACCTGGCTGGATGGTGAGCTGGTTTATTCCTATCCCTGATCCAGTCTGTCAATAAGACCAGAGACATGGTTATAATAGAATGCTAACGCGCCCGGCTCGCTCCGGGCGTTGCCATATTCCAATATGGAGTGCACCTGCCATGAAAGTAATCGGTGAAGCCCTCACCTTTGATGATGTATCCCTGGTTCCGGCTTACTCTGACGTGTTGCCAAAGGACGTCTCCCTTAAAACCCGTTTGACCACCGAGCTGAGCCTGAATATTCCGCTGATGTCGGCCGCGATGGATACGGTGACCGAGGCGCGCCTGGCGATCGCCATGGCGCAGGAAGGCGGCATCGGCGTCGTGCACAAGAATATGAGCCTGGAATACCAGGCCGAACAGGTCCGGATCGTCAAGAAATACGAAGCCGGTGTGATCAAGGATCCGATCACCGTCAGCCCCAATACCACCATCAGCGAGGTACTGGACATTACGCATCGGCACAACATCTCCGGTGTGCCGGTGGTTGACGGTGAAGAGCTGGTCGGTATCGTCACCTCCCGTGATATGCGTTTCGAACGCGGCTGGATGATCCGGTCAGCAAAATCATGACCGGCAAGAAAGACCTGGTAACCGTGAGGGAAAACGCCAGCCAGGACGAGGTGCTGGAGCTGCTGCACCGCCACCGGATCGAAAAAGTCCTGGTGGTCAATGACAATTTCGAATTGCGTGGCCTGATCACGGTCAAGGATATCCAGAAATCCTCCGACTTCCCCAATGCCGCCAAGGATTCCCGCGAGCGTCTGCTGGTTGCCGCTGCCGTGGGCGTTGGCGGGGACACCGAAGACCGGATTACCGCGCTGGTCGATGCCGATGTCGATGTAATTATTGTCGATACCGCCCACGGGCATACCCAAGGTGTGCTGGATCGCATCCGCTGGGTCAAACAGCATTTTCCCGAAGTACAGGTCATCGGTGGCAATGTGACCACCGCTGATGGTGCGCTGGCGCTGGTTGAAGCCGGTGCGGATGGCGTCAAAGTCGGACAGGGTCCCGGCTCGATCTGCACAACGCGCATGGTTGCCGGCGTCGGTGTTCCGCAGATCACCGCGGTCAATAATGTCGCACATGGCGCTGAACGACAGCGGCGTACCCTGTATTGCTGATGGCGGCATACGTTTTTCCGGTGATGTTGCCAAGGCCATTGCCGCTGGCGCGTCCACGGTGATGATCGGCGGTCTGTTTGCCGGTACCGAAGAGGCACCGGGTGAAGTCGAACTGTTCCAGGGCCGTTCCTACAAGTCCTACCGTGGCATGGGTTCTCTGGGTGCGATGCAGGAAGGCTCAAAAGACCGTTATTTCCAGATGGATGTGTCCGCCGACAAACTGGTGCCTGAAGGTATCGAAGGCCGTGTGCCCTATAAGGGTCCGCTGTCCGGTGTTATCCACCAGATGACCGGCGGTTTGCGTTCCTCGATGGGTTATCTTGGTTGCAACACCATTGACCAGTTCATTAGTGAGGCTAAATTTGTACGCATCACCAATGCCGGTGTTCGTGAGAGCCATGCCCATGACATCCAGATCACCAAGGAAGCGCCCAACTACAAGCTGGGTTAGACAAGGCCTACTTCATATGACACAGGACATTCACCAGCATCGGCTTTTGATCCTGGATTTTGGTTCCCAGTACACACAACTGATCGCCCGGCGGATTCGCGAGATCGGAGTTTATTGTGAAATCTGGCCCTGGGACGTCACCGAGAAAGAAATTGAAGACTTCAAACCGAACGGCATCATTATTTCCGGTGGACCCGAGTCTGCCACCAGCGAAGGGCCCCAAGCCGGCAGTGGTCTTTGACATGCAGGTGCCGGTTTTGGGTATTTGTTACGGCCTGCACACGATGGCGGCCCAGCTTGGTGGCCTGGTAGAGCCCTCCGATGAAAAGGAATTCGGCTACGCCCAGGTTGAACTGACCGCAGCATCGCGGTTGTTTGAAGGGATCAGTAACGGCAAGTCAACTGCAGGAAACGACCTGTTGGACGTATGGATGAGCCATGGTGATAAAGTCACCCGCCTGCCGGATGGTTTTGAACGGTTGCCCGCACTGCTTCGGCACCGGTGTGCGCCATCGCGGATGAATCCCGGCACTTTTACGGTGTGCAATTCCATCCCGAAGTCACACATACCAAGAGTGGCCTGGACATCCTGAAACGGTTTGTGCTGGATATCTGCGCTTGTGATGCCTACTGGACGGCGGCTAATATCATCGAGGATGCCATCGCCCATGTGCGAGAAGATGTCGGCGACGATCACGTTCTGCTGGGTCTGTCGGGGGGCGTTGATTCCAGCGTTGTTGCGGCCCTGTTGCATGAGGCCATCGGCGACCAGTTGACCTGCATCTTTGTCGATACCGGTCTGTTGCGCTACACCGAAGGCGACCAGGTGATGGCCACTTTTGCCAGGCACATGGGTGTGCACGTGATACGTGTGGACGCCCGCGAGCGTTTCCTGGCAGGGCTTGCCGGCATCGCAGATCCGGAACAGAAACGCAAAGTGATCGGTAACCTGTTTATCGATATTTTCGAGGAGCAGGCCAAAAACTGCAGCCGCTCAGATCACCACGTCAAGTGGCTGGCGCAGGGAACGATTTACCCGGATGTGATCGAATCGGCCGGCAGTCGCACCGGCAAAGCCCATGTGATCAAGTCACACCACAATGTCGGTGGTCTGCCCGATTACATGCAAATGAAACTGATCGAACCCTTGCGTGAACTGTTCAAGGACGAGGTCCGGCGTATTGGCGTCCAGTTGGGCCTGGCGCCCGGGATGGTCTATCGTCATCCGTTTCCCGGCCCCGGCCTTGGTGTGCGGATCCTCGGTGAAGTCCGCGAGGAATACCTCGAACCATTGGCAAAAGCGGATCATATTTTTATTGAAGAGCTGCGCAAGCATGATTTATACGACAGCGTCAGCCAGGCCTTTGCCGTGTTCTTGCCGGTCAAGTCTGTCGGCGTGGTTGGCGATCAACGCCGTTACGAGTGGGTGATTGCCTTACGCGCGGTCGAAACCATTGACTTCATGACCGCCATCTGGGCACGTTTACCTTACGAATTCCTCGAAAAGGTATCGCTCAGGATCATCAACGAGATTTCCGGTATTTCCAGGGTGGTTTATGATATTTCAGGTAAGCCGCCCGCTACCATCGAGTGGGAATAAACTTGTCTTCCCGATTTAAACTGCCAGGCGTTATTTACGCAACCGCTGGCGAATATTGAATCGTGTTCATGCGACTCCGAGCTTACCTGAGCCGTTTGTGCATGCGCCCGACATTGAAACGGTGCATCGGCACTTTTCTGGCTTTTCCTTCAAGAATATCGACATTGCACAAGCTACCGCAACACGTGACGGTGACTGCTTTGTCTGCAAAAAACGGGTTTCATTTTTATCGATCAACCTGCCGATGGAAGTCCCGTCAACTGGCGCGAAACGCTGACCTGCCCAATCTGCGGATTGATGAACCGCTGGCGCAGTTGCCTGCATGTTTTTGAAGCGCTATGTGAGCCGACCGAAAATGACAGGATTTACCTGACTGAGACGCTGTCCCCGGTTTATCAAAACCTGGCCTCAAGGTTTCCCTTGCTGGTTTCAAGTGAATATTTCCCCGGTCATGATTTGGAGAAATGGTCGAAACACCGATCATGCCGGTCAGGAATGAAGATGTCACCCGCTTGACCTTCGATGATTCCAGTTTTGAGATGATCCTGTGTTTTGACGTGCTGGAACACGTGCCGGATTACCGGGCCGCTCTGGGTGAATTTCACCGGGTATTGTGCAAGGGCGGGCAGTTGGTCCTGAGTGTGCCATTCAGCCATGCCCGGGACACGCTTGTGCGGGCCAGGATCGACGGGGAAGGTAATGTTGAACATCTGGTGGAGCCCTGTTACCACGGTGACCCTTTGTCGGAAAAGGGCGTGCTCAGTTATTATGACTTTGGCATGGACTTGCTGGATGAGCTGCGCGTGGGGTTTAAAGAGAGTTTCGTTGCCTGTTACTACTCGTTAAAGTGGGGTTACCTGAACAGAAACGTTGTCTATGTTGCGCGTAAGCTCAAATCCAGTGTTGCAAAAAGCACCATGGCCAAATTGGCCTGGCAAAGCATCCGCCTCAAGGCCGGGCATATTGCGGAAAGAATGGCCGATCGCTTCCGGTACATGATGCTGTTGCTGCCGCAACCACGGGTTGATCCACCGCATTCGCCTTCACCGGTTTCTGATGGTGAGGTTCAAGACGGGGATGGTATCAATACTGAAAGCGCGGAGTTGCCGGAGCTTCCGGAGATATTTCACTATTGGTCAAACAAGTATCTGGTGGCGGAGATGTCCCGCTTTGGATTCAAAAATTCCCAAGCGTTCTTTTTTCAGCATACGAAAACATACCTGAAGACATCGAATATGCTGCAGGTCAGGATTTTAAGTATCGGTTCGGGTGATTGTGAGTTTGAAATTGGAATGGCCCAAAAACTGCTGCAATGGAAAATAACCAATTTCGTATTTGAATGCCTTGATTTCAATGAAGAAAGTCTGCGGAAGGGCAAAGAGGCGGCTGAGCGGGCAGGTTTAGGTGAGTATTTCCTATTCACCTGTGCGGACTTGAACAGTTGGCGGCCTTACAGGAAATACGGGATTGCACTGGCCTGTCATTCTTTCAATAGCGTATGGAACCTTGAAGGGGTATTCGATTCTGTCAAACGCTCTTTGAAAAAAGGTGGCCTGTTTATCGTTGCGGAGTTCATCGGCAGAAATGGCCATATGTGCTGGCCTGAGGCCATGGATGCGCTCAAACCTTTCTGGGATGAACTGCCGGAAAGCTACCGCTACAACCGGGTTCTGCGCCGGCAGGAGACGCAATTCATCAACCACGATGCATCGCGTGAGGGCTTTGAAGCCATCCGTTCGCAGGATGTGCTTCCGCTTTTGCTGGAGCGCTTTAACTTCAAGTTCTTTTTTCCTTACGTGAGTATAACTTTCGTATTTATTGACCGCTCGTTTGGTCACAATTTCGATGCTGAAGCTGACTGGGACAGGGATTTTGTTGATCGTATCCATCTGCGTGACGAAGCAGGCTTGCTAAGCGGTGAATTGAAACCAACCAGCATGCTGGCCGTGCTCACCAACCGACCGGCAGAAATGGTATTGAGACACCCGGCCCTGACACCCCAGAAGTGCGTGAGGAAAGTTCCGTGACAGTGGCCGGACCCTGGAGATTGAGACAATGACTGATCTTGTAAGCCGGCGTGTGACAGACAAGCCTGCAGAATTGCACAAACAATTTGTATCCGCCCGGCCATTTCGCCATATCGCCATCGACGATTTCCTCGACGATGCTTTTGCGCACGCCCTTCTGGATGCTTTTCCGGCATTCGATGAGAAGCTGGCCATCAATGAGAATGGCGTGGTCGGTGGCAAGGCCGTGCATGAGAAAATTGCCACGCTCGGCCCAGCCTGGCAACAACTCGACCAGCTTGTCGCCGGTGAAGATTTCCGTAAACTGATCGCCGATATAACCGGTATCCCAGAACTGAAGTTCGACCCGCAGTATTTCGGTGGCGGTACACACGAAAACCTGCACGGTCAAAGCCTGAACCCGCACGTGGATTTTAATTATCATCCGCTGACCCGCCAGCACCGGCGTCTGAACCTGATCCTGTACCTCAGCCCCGAATGGGACCTGGCCTGGGGCGGGTCAATCCAGTTGCACCGTGATCCCTATCAACCACCTGCCGAGGATGAGATCGTCACGATAGCACCCGCGTTTAACCGCTGTGTTATTTTTGAAACCAATGAACAATCATGGCATGGGTTCAAGCGTATTAACCTCCCTGATGACAAGCGCGGTCTGTCACGCAAGAGTTTCGCGCTCTATTACTATACCGATAGTCGTCCTGCTAAAGAGACGGGGGCAGAGCATTCAACCATCTATGTTGAAGAACACCTGCCCGAGCACTTCAAGGCCGGTATGGCGCTAGGCGAGGAGGAAATGCAGCAGGTGAGGAACTTGCTGACCAGCCGTGATCAACATTTGAAGCGTTTGTACGCCGATATACAGCGACTGAACACCGACCTGAATTACCTGCGTGGTAGATTGGGAGTCGATGAACAGTTTGAAACAATGGAGCCCGATGCAAATGACAGCGTGGAAACTGCTTTGTTGAAAAAGAGAATCACAGGTCTGCAGAGTCGCATTCATGAGTTCGAGACATCGACATCGTGGCGTATAACAAGCCCCATCAGGGCGTTGAAGCGGATGTTGACCGGCAAAGGCTGAAGCATGGGACCTGCGAGCGACAACCCATATGACCAACAGGATCAGGTCTGGATGGCTGAGGCCCTGCTATTGGCGGAGCGCGCAGTCCTGGAAGACGAAGTGCCCATCGGCGCCGTGGTTGTCAGGGATGGTGAAATTGTCGGTCGTGGCTGGAACCGCAACATCGGTCTCAATGATCCGTCCGCACATGCCGAGATCATGGCCATGCGCAATGCCGGAAAGACACTTGGGAACCACCGCCTGGTTGGCTGCAGCCTGTATGTCACGCTGGAGCCCTGCCCGATGTGCGTGGGTGCGATGATCCATGCCCGGCTGGAGCGTGTTGTTTTTGGTGCCGATGATCCCAAGACGGGTGCCGCAGGCGGTATGTTTGACCTGCTTGGTGATCCCGCGCACAACCACGTCGTTGAAGTTGCAGGCGGTTGTCTTGCTGAAGAATGTTCAGCCTTGTTGAAGGATTTTTTCAGACAACGGAGATGAATCTTCCCTGGTGAAGTATTCCAGCGGCGTGGTATGTATTTTGATGGCTTCGATTCAGACGGTGCGCTCAACAGGCCGGGTGGTACTCAGTGCCCGATCTTATCCGCCCCTTCGGGGTGCCCTCAGCCAGGATTCCGCCTGATCGGGACCGCGCTGGCGGTACTTCCTGTACCGTCAGCTCTTGATTTTCATCCATGAAAATCATCCCGGGCGAAATCCTGTCTTCGGCAGATAAACGGGCACTGAGTACCACCCGGCCTGTTGAGCTCTTCAGCTGAAAGTCGTGCACCCTGGTTCAGACACGGGACCGCTGGTCCAGTGAGCACAGGCCGCAACCGTCCCCCGTGTCATTGCACCTTCACAACTTCCACAGAACTATTTGTCCATGTTGAGCAGCTTTCAAACTGCATACGATGCCACTGGGCTCAGCGGTTAACTTGGCTTGCCCCGGAATACAAAAAATCTCGCCAACAGGTAATTGACCATCATACCGGCAACACTGCCCACGGCGACACCCCATACGGGTTGGCGGGCGACAAACTCGACGAAATAGACCAGTAAGGCATAGCTGACATAGTTCACAACGCCGCCCCCCAGCATCAAGCCCAGGTAACGGGAGAATTCATGCGTGAGTGATAATCCCGAGGCCCGCTTGCTGAAGGTCAGGTGCCGGTTCAGGACCCAGGTGGTCAGTACGGCACAGATAAACGACAACAGGCGCCCATAATAGAGCCCGAGTGATGCCTTGAACAGGTAGAGGATAGCGGCATCAACAATGAAGCCGATAACACCGACCAGGCCGAACAGAACCAGTTCCCGCAGAACTTTCATTACGGGTTTCTGCTGGATGCTCCGGGTATCGAAAGGTAGGTAAACCGCCTCAGTTCCTGACGCCCGCGGGTCACGTTATCGAGTAACAGACCACAACCAAAAGACAGCAGGGCCGACAGCATAAGACCGGTGGCAAGCACCGCAGTCGGCAAACGAGGGACCAGTCCCGTGGCAAAGTATTCCTGGAATAAAGGTATGGCGAGCGCAATCGACAAGGCCGCGAGTATGAAGCTCACGATACCGAAGAATTCGAAAGGGCGTTCGACCATGTACAAACGCCCGATGGCCCCGAGTATGCGAAACCCGTCACGGTAGGTGGAAAGCTTGCTTTCCGATTCCACCGGGCGGGCGCCGTAGGCCGTCGCGACCTCACCACAGGGCATACGCAATTCGAGCGCATGGACGGTGAGTTCCGGCTCGATTTGGAAACCCCTGGAAAGCGCGGGAAATGACTTTACGAAACGCCGCGAAAACACTCTGTAGCCCGATAACATATCGGTGAACTGGCCGCCGAAAATACGCCGTACGGACCTGGTCAGCATTTGATTTCCAAAGCGGTGGCCACGCCGGTAATTTTCGGCTTCGCCCTGGTCAACACGGCAACCCACCACCATATCCAGGTTTTCAAGCAGCAGTTTGTCAACCAGGTTCCTGGCAACACTGGCATCGTAGGTGCAGTCGCCATCCGCCATTAAATAGATATCCGCTTCGACGTCTGCAAACATCCTGCGCACCACGTTGCCTTTTCCTCTCAGCGCAACATGTACCACCGTTGCGCCGGCAGCGCGGGCGACCTCGGCCGTGCGGTCGCTGGAGTTGTTGTCGAATACGTAAATAACCGCTTCCGGCAGGGATTTCCTGAAGTCATTGATAACCCTGGCAATGGCATGCTCCTCGTTGTAGCAGGGCAGTATGACTGCAATACGAAAATCAGCCAGGCTTGCGTTTTGGTCATGCATTATTTTGACTCCGAGTTTCTTGGTTCACAAAACCGGCACTCATACCAGGCTTTACCAAGGTGTGATCCGGTCAGAATTTTAGCACGTTGCCAATAAGTTTCAGAGGCCGTCATATTGGGCAAATGCCAGTGGCATTATTACGGCTTTGTCACGAATGGAACCATGGTTTTAGCTCAAAGGAACCGGCTAGGCTCACCTCGGGTGCTAAGGAAGTAGCGAATTGAGCGCCTAAGTGTCCGAATGGTTTGAAGGTCTTCGCAAGACGTGTAGAATCGCATTCTGCTTTTTGGAACTGAACCTCATGGTTTTCAGCAGTAACCTCTTCCTGTTTGCATTCCTCCCGGTTTTCCTGGGATGCCTGTTTGTCACTCCGGCAAGGTTCCGAAATATTTTCATACTCGCGGCAAGCCTCGTTTTTTACTCTGCGGGTTCGGGTAGCCTGGTCTGGATACTGGTTTTCTCCATTGTCTGGAATTATTTTTTCGCACATGCCATTGCCCGCAGCCAATCGCGGACAACGCTCGTCATGGGTGTGCTGGCCAACCTGTCCCTGCTGGGCTATTTCAAATATGCCAACTTTTTTACGCGGGAAATCGCGGTGTTCCTGGCCAGTCTCGGGCTTACATCTGATCAGATGGTCCTATCCGTTATCCTGCCAATCGGTATTTCTTTTTATACCTTCCAGGCTACTTCATACCTGTTTGATGTTTATCGTAAAACGGTCAAACCGTCAGACTCGATCATCGGCTTTGGTATGTACCTGGCGAATTTCCCACAACTGATAGCAGGTCCCATAGTCCGCTATGCCGACATCGAAAAGAATATCGAGCACCGGCCTATCACTTTGCCTGGTTTTACCGATGGGGTTTTCCGTTTCTGTATTGGTCTCGGCAAGAAAATCCTCATTGCCGACGCGATGGGGGAGGTGGCCGATCTTATTTTTGCACTACCGGCGAGTGAATTGACAACAGCATTGGCATGGCTCGGTGTAATCGCTTACACGCTGCAGATCTATTTCGATTTCTCCGGTTATTCCGATATGGCCATAGGGCTTGGGAAGATGATGGGCTTTACCTTCCCGGAGAACTTCAACCAGCCCTACAGGGCCAGCAGTATCACGGAATTCTGGCGCAGGTGGCACATGACACTGTCAAGCTGGTTCAGGGATTACCTGTATATCCCGCTAGGCGGCAACCGGAAAGGGCGCGCCAGGACCTATTTCAACCTTTTCCTGGTTTTTTTCTTTTGCGGCCTGTGGCACGGCGCCGCCTATACGTTTATCGCCTGGGGGCTTTTCCACGGCGTGCTTCTCATCGTCGAGAGGCTGCTACTCAATCGTACAGGATTCAAATTCAAGGGCATAGCTGGCCTTTTTCTGACCCTGCTGATGGTGATGATCAGCTGGGTGATATTCAGGTCGGATAATATCGCGGCCAGTGGCACCTATCTGCTGGCAATGGCAGGTCTGGGCGAGGGTGTGGAAACCTACTTCGGGCTTGGCTATTACCTGACTAACGACCGTTTGTTTATCCTGTGTATCGGCTGGCTGATTGCGTTGGCGCCTTTCGAAAAGTTCAGTTCGCCGGGCAGCCTGTTTCCGAGCCCGGCTTTATTTGAGTTTGGCAAGCGGGCGTTCTCGATAGTGGTATTGTTGCTTGTCACCATCGAATTGGCCGGCAAGACTTTCAACCCCTTTATTTACTTCAGGTTTTAGACCGTGTCTACACGTCTCAATATTGTAACCTGTTGTCTTTTTGGCCTGATCCTGATCGCCCCGGTTACATTGACCCTGACGGATACCGAACTGACCAAACCGCTGGAGGAAAACCGGCTCAGGGAAAAATTTCCGGACATGGCCAGTTGCGATCTGATGCAGGTCGATGAGTGTTTCAGGCGCGTTGATACCTGGTTCAACGATAACTACCGGCCGAGAGATCTGTTGACCAAGCTGAAAACTCAAATCGACTACTCGGTTTTTTCCACCTCGGACAAGGTCCACATCGGTCCGGATGGCTGGTTGTTTTACCGCAGCACCATGGATGTCCAGAAGGTGGCAGCAGAGCGGCTACCCCAGCCACAGTTTGAAAAACTGCTTACCGATCTCGACGCGCTGGAGCGCTACCTGGAAAACAGAAATATCCAGCTTATTGTGCTGCCGATCCCCCTGAAAGATGCGGTTTACGCCGAGTACCTGCCGTCGAGCATTCCTAACCTGCCGGAAAGCAGCCGATATCAACAACTACGGAAATGGCTTGCCACGCATGATTCAATAATCACTATTGACGCCTATGATCATTTGATCAACAGGAAACAAGAAGCACGCGCATTTCACAAGACCGATTTTCACTGGAACGATCCCGCCGGATTTTTGTTTGCCGAGAAGCTAGTGAACAAACTTTGGGGATTTCAGACCGGTGAATCGACTGCGCTATGGGCCCAGGAACTAACGATGGAGGAGAGAGTTACGAGTGGTGGTCAGGCGAACTTTCTTCCCCTGCTAGTGACACCAAAGGAGCATGGATTGTTTCTGGATGTGACATGGCAATCTGCCAAGGGCAAACACACATATAATGCCGCAAATAAGTTTTGGAGTTACACTTACGATGGTACGGGTGACGAGCGTAGTGTTCTGGGTGGTGTTGTCGTGATGGGGGATTCCTTCTTCGATGCTATGCATCGATCCGGGGTAGATAGCTATTTTTCGTCGGTGCACCGGTCTTCTGTCCAGCCTGCTCAGTTTCCGGAAATTTATTCGAAAATTCCACATGGAACACGCTATTTCATTTTTGAATTTATAGAGTCTTCCATTTACAGTTTTTCAGTTCTTGGTCTTGCAGTTCCAGATGCTTAACACAGTTGCCGCACTCATTGTCGTTTAAGAGAGTGACACGCACCACTCCAGCCCATCAGCCCCTTCGGTAGGTGCGTTAAACCAGGTTACATTAAATCCGGCCGTTTTCAGGGTTGTTCAGGTATCGGAATCATCAAGAAGCCCGTTTTAGTTTCCAGCTTGATATCGAAATGCTCGCGATAGCTATCGATCGGTTGCGGGCTAAACTGTATGTCTGGGTCTTTTTGCATCGCTACAGCCGTGAATCCTTCCTTTGTTACCTGGCGATGCAAGGTTTCCGAATCGTTGACCTCCCAGTGTCCCGATGAACCGATATGGCCAAACCGTTTATACGCATAGACCCCCATCCAATCTCCGTACACAGTTCCCGGGAAAAAGTATTTCGACTCTGGAATGCGAAATTGCAATATTGGGCCATTGCCAATACGGGCGTCGGATGCGGCGGCGATCATAAGATCATAAGCAGGAAGTTCCCTGCTAAGATATTCGGCTTGTTGTTGTCTATTCAGTGGGATTCGGTGGAGGTCCTGATGGAAGGTCTGCACGGCAAACCTGGTCAGCAGCACAACTGTAAGGAACAAGACTATCTTTCCGATAGAAAACCCAGGTTTTTCTGCACGGCAGGAGTCAATAATTTTGTCCCCATTTTTTGATCGCGCAATAAAATCTGAGAACGCTGTGACGGTGCAAAGACTTATCAAGGGGGTAACCAGGAGCAGGTAGCGAATGACCTGGGAACTGAAGAACCAGAAGGCAAGGTAAACCAGGCAGATCAACTGCAGGGCTTTCACAAACGGTCTTTGCCAGTAGAACAAAAAACAACTCAGCATAAAGGCGCCGATCAAAATACCCCCGACTCCAGTGTAGCCATTGAATTTGTTATGTTCACTGAACATTCTCTCCGGCAACAGAAGAAAGTTCAGCAGATTCTTCTCAACGCCATGCGAACCCAACTCGTGCATTTGCCCTAGCAGGTCCTCGGCGGTCCAAATGTAATATCCGAATATTTCGCCAGCAAAGGGGTGAACGGGATTGCCCGAAATGTACCAGGAGCGCGCGTACCAGAAAATACCGGTGACGCTGGTCAGAAGCGCAAACTTTACCGTCAGCTTGAAGTCCTTGGAAAACCAAAGAGCCATCAACCCGAGAGGGACCGTGAACATGGCTCCCTGGTACTTGATACCCATTGCAATTCCCACAAAAAAAGCACTAAACCAGTACAACCACTTTTGCTTGCTTTCAATCCAGAGCGCCATGCTTAAAAATGCCGCAGTGACAAAAAGTACAACACCGTTACCTACGTATGCATATTCGAATGACCTGATATATTCATTGAACAGCAAAACACCCACAACCGTGAGGGTGCCGCTGACCCAGCCGTGCCAGTGTCGTGATAAACCATATACACCCAACAAAGCCAGGAAACCCATTGACGCATGCATCATCTGAGCCATTACGGAACCGGGGTGTAAGGCCGCCGCCGCGTAAAGCAGATTGATATTATGAGTGTGCAACGGGTAGCGGAAGGTTTCGTTAACAGCCAGCCCACCCTGCTCCAGGTAGAAGCGTGCATAGGGCAGGTGATAGGTCAATGCATCCGTTCCATTGGGTGGGCTCAAAGGACGGAGTACCCATGGCAATATCAACAGCAGAAATGGCAGTATGCTTAGCCATTCTGTACCGGAACATCGAAAGGTCTGGACGAAACGGCTCCAGCTTATAGGATTAAGTTTTATGGCGATCAGGCTTCCAACCATCAGACCCGACAGGCTTAGCATGATAGGGACAGCACTGAGCAGACCACTGACGGCGAGGGCGATAAGCAGAATAATTTGTAATGCCAGACCGGTGCTAATTGTGAAAAACAAAGCCAGTTCTGGATTGAACCACGGTGATCTCAAGGTATGATCAGAGTTTATAATTACGCCCCAACAGGCAATACCGGGCACCAGGCACGTGGCCAGCCACGTAACGAGCAGGGTGTAGTTTTCGGCGAAGATACCAAGGGTTTCAATGACGCCAGGTATTTCCTGCATCGACTAGCTCCTGAAAACCCAGAATCGTGCCGTCAGAAAACTGGCTACCGCGAGCACTGCTTCAACTAGTAATTTGGCTATGATCCGGCTCGTATTGTCATCTCCCCACTGCGACTCGAGCCAAAGAACAGCCAGTGTACTGAGCACTGTCATTGTAATAAATAAAACCAGAAACCGAGCAAGGCTGCTGACAAACCTCTTCAGCGACTCATTACGTTGGCCAAAAGTCCAATAGCGGTTTAACAGAAACCCCATACTGGCTGCACTGGCTCTTGATGTAACATTGGCTGGCAAGGTGGTAACACCGTTACTGATCATCAATGCATACAAACCGGCGTCGAGTAGATATTGAACTCCCCCAACAACCAGGAAGATCAATGGCTGGCGCATCAATTCCCGGGTTTCCTGTGTTTGAATCTGCCAAGGACGTTACGCGGTACATTCTGAAAATCATAATGGAGGAAGGACATAAGAAGCTGGAAACCAATGATGATAGGAAGCGCAGACAACATTACAGTTCCCGCTGATGCCGTAATACCTGTTTCAATACTGTGTGACCAGGCGCTGATGCCTGAGATAACGCCGAAAAGGGAAAAGAAAAAACCAACCAGTAATTGCACGGTTGCGATATTAAAATCGCGTAAGAAATAATTATAGAAAATTCGTTTAAACAGGTTTCGCAAGTTACCCAGTAAAAAAGAGCCCAGCACACGGCTAATTCGAAGGTTTGATATTTCCTCTCCGTATCTGGCGTGCATGGGGATATCCGTGACGACTGCTCTTGCCACGTTCAAACGAAACAGCATGTCGCTCTCGAAAAAGTAGCCATCACTGACCTTGCTCAAAGGAATCGCCCTGAGAGCGTTTGATCCTATTGCAGTGTAACCATTGGTCGGATCCAATGTCTGCCAGTAACCGCTTGAAAGTTTGGTTAAAAGTGAAAGTACACTGTTGCCAAAAAGGCGTAACAAGGGCATGTCTTTCAGGCCTTGCAACTCGTGGAAGCGGTTCCCCTTACAATAATCACTATCGGCATCCAGGATCGGCTGTACCAACTCAGGAATCAGTTTGGGGTCCATTTGCCCGTCGCCATCCAGCTTGATCACAACATCGCAGTTTGCCCCCAGCGCAGCGACATAGCCTGCCTTTACTGCCCCGCCGACCCCCAGGTTTTGTGGGTTGAACAGTACGACTACACTTGAATCCTGGAATTCCTGCTCGACCAGTTTTCCACTATTGTCCGGGCACGCATCATCTACACAGATTATCATATCGACGTAAGCCAGTGCTCCCTTTACGACTTTAATTATCGAATCACTAACCCGGTAGCAGGGAATTACAATAGCGATTTTTGCAGTCATAGATGGGCATAGTATTACATCATGAATTTAATATCACTCACTCCATGAACGGTACAAAAACCCTGCAGTATGCCAGGTCATACCGCAGGGTGAATAGGTTTGATAGCAGCCTGGCCAGGTAATGTCACTGCGCGTGAACCTTGTCTACCGCTGCTATCCTGCCCTCGCCATGACAGGTCCCGCAGGACTCGCCGAAAAACGCCGTGTTGGAGTAGGCATGCGTTGCTGCATCGTCATCATCATGACAGCTCAGGCAGGCAGCCGTGTTGGGCGCCATCGGACTCCACCACGCCTGCGGTGTTATCGTCGGAAGCGCAGTACTGTCAACCGGTACCTGTTGGGAATTGTTGACATGGCAGCTATCGCAGTCACGCAGGTCACCGGGGTAAACGACGTCACTGTAGTCATGGCCGGCGACCGAGAATCCGTTTTCGAGTTCTTCACCACGGTGGATGCTGTGGATCATGTATTTGAAATGGATCGTCTGGGTTCCATCAAAATCGAGAGCTTCCGGCATGTGGCAGGTGTCGCAATACTGCGGGTCATGCCGGGCGCCGCCATGGAATACCAGGTTGGAGTGGCAGCTTTCGCATTTAAAATCGTCAACCACCATTCGCCGGGGCGTGGCGCGGTATCGGTGACCGCAAACGCGATACTTGGGTTCTCCGCGTTGTCACGTTGCTGGGACACCGTATCACCAAAGTCAATCGGAACCAGGTTGCGGCTCTCGACGCTGATGGTAAAAGAGCCTTCAGCATCCATGGGCAAAGGCTGGACAAAGGTATAGGTCCAGGTGTTGTCACCCGCCCACACGACGGCACCGCTTGCGATCTCCTGGATCCTGAAGCTGTAATCATCGTTTGGCCCGGACAAGCTCAACCTGAAACGGTCCAGCTTGGCCGGATCGAGCGGTCCATATTTACTGCCAACCGAGAACTTCACGGTCGGGCGGTCACCCGGGTTGGTATTGGTGACTTCAATGAACCTGACCAGCACGCCGGGGAACTGGGCTGACTTGTAGAGTTGGGTGTGCGCGCCGGTAACAGACCGGTCAAATTCAACACCGCTGTCAGGTACGTGACAGTGGTTGCAGGTGATGTCGTCGGCCATGACCAGGTTGTATTCGGAATGGCCTTCACCGGTTTCCCAGTTGATGTAATCGTGGCAGGAACCACAGGTCTTGCGGCTCGGGTGATCCATCCAGTTGGTATGCTGGGCGCCTGGCACCCCCCTGAACGAACCGGGGGCATTGCTGACACAGCCCAGCACGGTGGCATTGACCGGAACTGACTGAACCAGTTTCCTGGTGTTCAGATCGTAGAGGTCAAACCAGGTGCCATTGGAAACCCATTTGCCCGTTGCGGCCGTACCCGTAGGACCACCGATACCGAAAATACTACCTTCCGGATTGGATGCGGTGCGAACCCGGAGCTCAACATTATCGGTATATTGCCATTGCAGAACGACCTCACCCACGCCGGAACTGTCACATACAAGTGCTGCCGAAGGAGTCGCTATCATCGGGAAGTTATCAGTGGTTATTCCACCGGTATGACAGTCTGTACATTCACTGATGGGGGCAGGGTAGACAACATCGTTGTAGTTATGAACAGACTGCTGGTAACCGATGATCGTGTAATCCTCACTGAGGTTTTCACCCATGTGGATCTTGTGGATCATCAGGGGCATATCAACCGAATTGCCGGTATCCGGGTCGATGCTCTGAGTTGGGTTATGGCACAGGATGCACAATCCCACTTCCTGGCGTGATCCGCCGTGTATGGCGAGCGGATTGTGACACCGGCCATTGCAGGTTTCGGTGGTGACGATATCCCGTGGCGATGGTTCACCCTGACCTGAGGGAACAAAGTGATCGAGTTCGTTGGCGACATAGCTGCCGAGATCGAACTCCGACAGATTACGTACCGCGTAGACACCCAGGGTGGTGGTGGCGTCCTTATCGTAACCCTCTGGCACTGTTGTACCGAACTTATACTTGTAGGTACCGACACTCAGTTCGGTATAGCTTCCGCCTGAGTCGGTGGATGCCTGTACCGCGGAATCACCCGTAATCGGGCTGGTTTGCACACGGGTGGTGTAAGCAACATAGGCCTCTTCATAGGCCGGGATATATGAAAGAACAAAAGAAGTGCTGACGGGGCCGGGTGTGAAAACCCCGGTCCGGTCCAGTGGCAGCCCCGCGGGGTCAGTAAGTGTGAAGGTTACCTCTGTTTGACGGTCAGTTGGAATTACAACGTCGACAATTGTCAGTATCAGACCGGGCCGGATAAACAGTAATTGCTCCGGTGTCAGGTAGAACTCACTGTCCTTGGTAGTATACCCGCCGCTGTCCACTGTTTCTGACCTGGCAGCCAGGTCAGCCGCACCGAATAAACACAGCATGCCGATAAGTAACGGCCGTATATCTCTCATCTTCATCGCAGACTCCCGATTTATCCGTCTTTTCCTCTCGCTGGATTCGACGGTGACTGATTATTAGTAATTATATACTGCGGAATCATACCCTATTACCCGAAAAAAGATATTCCGTTGATTACAAAAATCATGACGATTAAGAACATAATTTATAGGCAATAAAAATGCAGGGTGCCAGAAGCACCCTGCATCTTACTCTGGCTCGTAAGCCTGTATAACAACTGACCTTATTGAGCGTGAACCTTATCCACTGAAGCTGATTTCCCTTCACCATGGCAGGTTGAGCACGACTCGCCAAAGAACGCGGTGTTGGTATAGGCGTGTACTGCTGCGTCATCGCCATCGTGACAGCTCAGGCAAGCAGCTGCTTCGGGTTGCATCGGTGACCACCACGCCTGCGGTGTCATCGTCGGCAGTGCGCCCTGTGCAATCGGAATCTGCTGTGAATTGCCGGTGTGACACGCATCACAGTTACGCAGATCGCCCGGATACTCAATTTCACTGTAGTCATGGCTACCAATTGCAAAACCATTCTCAAGCTCTGCGCCACGGTGAATGCTGTGGACCATGTACTTGAGGGCTATCGTCTGTTCTCCATCAGCGGTTGCCTCTGGCATATGGCAAACACCACAATAGTCCGGGTCATGCCGGTTACCACCGTGGAAGGACAGGTTGGAATGGCAGTTTTCACAATTGTAATCATCCACAATGGTGCGCCGCCACATCGCGTTATCATCGGTAACAGCGAATGCCAGCAGAGGGTTCTCTGCGGTATCACGTTCTGAGGATATTTCACCGCCGAGATCGACATCAATGGTATTCCGTGCTTCGACGCTGACCGTGTAGGAGCCTTCAGCATCTGCTGGAAGTGCGGCTTCAAAGGTGTAGGCCCAGTTATTACCCACCTGGACATAATTCTCCACGTCTTCACTTACATAGAAGTTGAAGTCTTCGTTCGGTCCAGAAAGTTTGAACCTGAGACGGTTCATATTAGCCGGGTTGAGCGGGCCATTCTTGCTGCTCACGGAGAATGTCACGGTAGGATGCTCGCCGGGGCCGGAGTTGGTGACTTCCAAAAACTCAACGATGACGCCGGGGAACTGTGATGATTTGTAGAGTTCTGTGTGCGCACCTTTAACCGACCGGTCAAATTCCTTACCGGTATCGGGTCTGTGGCAGTTGCCACAAACGTCATCGGTTGACATGGCGATATGGCCAACGCCGTTTTCGAAATCGATATCACTATGGCATGCGCCGCAAACCACGCGGCTTGGGTGATCCAGCCAGTTGGTGTGTTGCGCGCCTGCTTCACCTCTGAAGGTGCCGGGGGCATTGCTTACGCATCCAAAGACCGTGGTGTTAACGTAAAGTGTCTGGAGGGTTTTGCTGGTGGCTTTATCTACCAGCACAAATTTGGAACCATTACCGACCCATTTACCGGTCATCGCCGAGCCTTCGCCTGCAGTTGCAGCGAATAGCGGACCATCGGCGGTATTCACGTGGATTTCGAATGAATCGAGGTCACCCCATTCCAGCAGGGTTGCGCCAATGCCGGACATATCACATACCGGTATCGGATTGGGGTTGGCAACCAGCGGGAAGTTCTCCGTCGGGGTGCCACCGGTGTGACACACTTCACAAGCGTTCAGTGCGACGGGATAGGTCACTGCTGAGAAGTCGTGCCCGCCTGCTTCTCCTGCTGCGTGGACCGCGTGGATCAGTTCTTCAAAGCGGGTGTTGCCCGTCTCATTGTGGCACTGCGTGCAGGCCTGCGGCTGCAGCCAGCGACCGTGTAGTTCCAGCGGATCATGACAGCGGTTACAGGTGTCGGTGGTCACGATATCCCGGGGTACCGCATCGAACAAACCGCTGGGAACCCAGGTTTGTATCGCATTATCGGCATAACGGTCGAGTTCGAATTCGCGCAGGTCACGACGGCCGCCCAATACCAGTGTGTTCGTGGTATCCATATCGGCATCATAAACATAGTCAAATTTGTATTTGTACGTTCCCGGCGCCATTTGTGTAAGCGTACCGTTTCTGTCAATGCGCTCGTATGCGAGCCTGACTTTCTGCTCTTCACCCATCGGAATGTTGGCCAGTGTCAAGCGCATGTCAACTTCGCCAGGTGTGTAAACACCATCATGATCCAATGGCAAACCAGCAGGATCCTTGATGGTATAGGTGACTTCCAGTTGCTTATCAGCCGGAAGCACGACATTTACAATTTCAATATCCAGACCGGGTCTGATATAAATCAACTGCTCAGGCGTCAGGTAGAATTCCTTGTCCTTGGTCGTGTAATTACCGCTATCAGCGGCCTCTGATTTGGCGGCCAGGTTAGTTGCACTGCAAAGACACGCGATGCTCACCAATAGTGACCAAATGATTTTTACCCTCATGACTTGCTCCTGTTGTGACCGTCATATCATCGATTGTGAAACAGACGGAACTCATCTTTGAAATGGGTGTTTTCGGTTGATCTCACCCTCACGACAATTTCCCACATGATCAGGCTGTTTACGTTGACCTAGGTCAGTTATGGGGTAAATGGTTTTCCCGAGTCAAAAAAAAGCAGGGTGCCGAAGCACCCTGCATCTTAATTCAGGCTTGTAGGCCTGTTTAATGGTTGGCCTTAGTGGGCGTGAACCTTATCCACTGAAGCCGATTTTCCTTCACCGTGACAGGTCGAGCAGGACTCGCCAAAGAACGCGGTGTTGGAGTAGGCATGCGCAGCTGAATCGTCGTCATCATGACAACTTAAGCAGGCTGCTGCCTGGGGCGCCATCGGAGTCCACCATGCATTGTTGGTGATCGTCGGCAGTGCGCCGTCAGCGATGGGTACATTCTGCGTGCCATTGACGTGGCATGCATCGCAATTACGCAGATCACCTGTGAAGTGGATATTGCTGAAGTCATACGTGCCTCTTGAGCGAATCACGATATAACCGTTCTCAAGCTCTGCACCACGGTGAATCTTGTGGATCATCCATTTCATATGGACAGATTCAGGTATATCAGCGATATCGACCAGGTCAGCCGAATGACATGAACTGCAATAGGTTACGTCGTGACGGTTACCGCCGTGCAGGGACAGGTTGAGATGGCAGGCTTCACATTTGGCATCGTCAACAACTTTGCGGCGCGCGTTGGCTGAACTGTCTGTCACGGCAAACGCCTTCATTGGGTTTTCCGCGTAGTCACGTTCCGCTTCCGGTCCGTCACCCATGTTAACGTTTGCCTCGATACGACCTTCAAAGCTGACGGTAAATGACCCTGTTGCGTCTGCAGGAAGAGGTGTTGCAAAAGTATAGGCCCAGTTATTACCAGACTGAACTGCTGAGGTCACATCTTCGCTTACATAGAACTTTTCATATTCCCAGTCTTCATTTGGTCCGGTGATTACAAACAGCGCGCGGTCCATCGAACCTGGGTGTATCGGGCCATTCTTGCCTTTCAAAGAGAAAGTTACGGTTGGCTTTTCACCCGGGCCAGAGTTGGTGACATCAAGAAACTCGACGATTGGATTGGGCAGTTGCGCTGATTGATACAGTTGCAAGTGAGCGCCCCTGACCGAACGATCGAACTCTGAACCGAAAGGCCTGTGACAATTACCGCAACGGCTGTCGTCTTCCTGCGGGATACCACTTGCGTGGCCTTCGCCGGTTACCCAATTAACCGAGTCATGACACGCGCCGCAGTCTTTGCGGGACGGGTTGGTCAGCCAGTTGGTATGATCCCTCGCGGCTGTGCCTACAAAGGCGCCTGGCGGGTTGCCAACGCAGCCAAAGCCGGTGGCATTGACCGTAAGTGTCTGTACGCTATTGCCAGTGGCCTTGTCGACCAGTACAAACTTGGTACCATCGGCGACCCATTTACCGGTCATTGCTGAGCCTGCGCCTGCCGCTGGCCGCGAATAACGGACCGTCGGCTGTATTCATGTGAATCTCAAATGCATCGAGGTCGCCCCATTCAGTTCAGGTGGCGCCAACACCGGACCCATCACATACGGGTACGGGGTTCGGGCTTGCAACCAGCGGCATATCTGCGGTGGGTGTTCCTCCGGTATGGCAGGATTCACAATCGTTGATTGCGCCGGGGTATACAACGTCGCTGTAATCATGATTTGACTGCATGTAACCAATGACGTTATAGCCATTGGCCAGACCGGCGCCCATGTGGATCTTGTGGACCATCACCGGCATGTCAACCGAGTTACCGGTATCGGGGTCGATATCCTGGTTCGGGTTATGGCACAGAATGCACAAGCCGATGTCCCTGCGGGAGCCACCATGAATCGCGAGCGGGTCATGGCAACGGCCATTACAGGTTTCGGTGGTGACGATGTCACGTGGCATTGGCTGGCTGCTGCCCGAAGGTACGAAATGCTCAAGTTCATTGTCATAATAAGTGGACAATTCGAACTCGGACAGGTTACGTGAAGCATAAATACCCACGGTATGGGTGGTATCTCTATCGTAGCCTTCCGGAAGCACCGTACCGAATTTATACTTGTAGGTACCGATACTCAGTTCCGTATACGTGCCACCTGAATCGGAGGTTCCCTGTTCAGCGGAATTGCCCGTGATCGGGCTGGTCTGAATGCGTTTGGTATAGGAATAATAAGCTTCTTCACCTGCCGGAATGTTTGCAATGATGAAAGAGGTGCTGACAGGTCCTGGGGTGTAAATACCGGTTCTGTCTAATGGCAGACCGGCAGGATCAGCCAACGTGAAGGTGACTTCTGCCTTGCGGTCGGCCGGAATAACGACATTCGTTATATCCATTACCAGGCCGGGTCTGATGAATAGCAACTGCTCGGGTGTTAAATAAAACTCACTGTCTTTAGTTGTGTAATTGCCGCCGTCTATTTTGTCGGACTTGGCGGCCAGGTTGGTGGCACTACATAACAATGTAATGCTTACCAAGAGCGACCAAATGATATATCTCCTCATGACTTACTCCCGTTTGCCCGTATTTCAGCGGTTGTGAAATAGACGGAGCTAGATTAAGAAAAGGACGCTTTTGTGATAAACCGCGCCCGTGTGACAATTTGTCACACAGCCAGTCCAGTTTCCTTGACCTATGTCAATGAATGACGGTTCATTCATGAATCCCGATAAATAAAGGGCTCATGCGCTCGAAAGTGTGTCTTCTCTGTACGCTGTACGGCGGTTCGGGAACAACAGAAAAACTTCGCCGGAGACCCTTTATCACGAGGGCAAATACGCTAGAATGGAGAGGCGTTTTTAAACTAGGAACAGAGATGAGCAAAACTACATTGAAGCCCGGTGTCGTCACCGGCAAAGGATACAAAACACTGGTTGAAGCGGCCAAGTCAGGTGGTTATGCGTTGCCTGCGGTTAACGTAACCGGTACCAATACGATCAACGCCGTGATGGAAGCGGCAGCCAAGGCGAATTCAGATATTATCATCCAGTTATCCAATTCCGGTGGTCAGTTCTACGCCGGTAAAGGGTTGAAGGATGGATTCAAAGCCAAGGTCATGGGTTCGGTTGCCGCGGCGCAACATGCCCACCTGCTGGCCGAGCATTACGGCATATGTGTCGCCATGCATACCGATCATGCCAACAAGGCGCTGATACCCTGGATCGAAGCCCTGCTTGATGAGGGTGAGAAATATTACAAGATTCATGGAAAGCCCTTGTTCAGCTCCCATATGCTGGATCTTTCGGCTGACCCGATCGACTTCAATCTCAGCGAGTGCGCCAGGATCCTGAAGCGCATGGCCAAAATCGATATGTCACTGGAGATAGAACTCGGTGTAACCGGTGGTGAAGAAGACGGCATCGGCAGTGATTTTGAAGAGGGTGCGGATAACTCGAAACTCTATACCCAACCGGAAGATGTTTTGCGGGCCTATGAATTGCTGAACCCGATCGGACATTTCTCGGTGGCCGCGTCATTCGGCAACGTGCATGGTGTTTACAAGCCGGGTAACGTCAAGTTACGGCCCGAGATTCTGAAAAACTCACAGGCACTGGTTCAAAAGACCTGTGACACGGCAAAAAACCCGCTCCACCTGGTGTTCCACGGTGGCTCCGGTTCGGAAAAAGCCAAGATTCACGAAGCCGTTGGCTATGGCGTGTTCAAGATGAACATTGACACCGATACCCAGTTTGCTTTCTCACAACCGGTTGGCAAGTTCGTACATGAGCATGCGCGTGCTTTTGAGTTCCAGATCGACCCGGATGACGGCACGCCATATAAGAAGTTCTACGACCCGAGGGGCTATTTGCGTCAGGGTGAAGAAGGCATCGTTGCACGTTTGCAGGAAGCCTGTGAAGATCTCCGTTCAAAAGGCAAATCCATAGCGGGTGCCTGAAGCCGGGATAAGAGATAGTATTGGAAATGACCGGGCTTGATTGCCCGGTCATTTTTTTTAGCCGCCAGGAGCTAAACTCTAACTATGCCACTCGTCGAACATCTCGAGTTACCCACTTTTTCACGTCTGCGTGAGCAGGGCCACGAGGTGCTGTCGCTGGACCGCGCGGTGCACCAGGACATCCGCGAACTGCATATCGGCTTTCTGAACATGATGCCGGATACCGCGCTGGAGGCCACCGAGCGGCAGTTCATCCGCCTGGTGGGTAATTGCAACCGCATCGCCCAGTTCTACGTGTACCCGTTTTCTCTGCCCGGTTTACCGCGGAGTGCGAAAACCCTCGAATATATCGATCGTTACTACTGTAAATTTGAAAACCTGCAAAAACAGGGTCTGGACGCGCTGATCATCACCGGCGCCAATATGTCCAACCCCAACCTGGAGCAGGAGCCGTTTTGGGAACCGCTGATGGAGGTGGTGCGCTGGGCCGAGGACAATGTCGCCTCGACCTTGTGTTCCTGCCTGGCGACGCACGCCCTGCTCAGGTATTTTTACGGTATTGAGCGCCAGGCGCTGCCGCGCAAACGCTGGGGTGTTTACAGCCATCGCATCGGCAGTCCGCGTCACCCATTGCTGAGGGACATCAACACGCGTTTCGATGTGCCGCATTCGCGCTACAACGAAATTTCCCGGCAACAACTGGAAGGTGCCGGTCTGACGCGTGCTGGTGGAAAGCGAAGCGGGCGGTGTGCACATGGCGGTCAGCCCGGACCAGTTTCGCATGATCTATTTCCAGGGCCACCCCGAGTACGACAGCAACAGCCTGCTCAAGGAATACAAGCGCGAGGTGTTGCGTTACCTGGCGGGAGAACTGGATGCGCCACCGCCGTTTCCGGAGAATTATTTTTCCGCGGAGGCGGTGGAGATCGTCAAGGAATTTATTGATAGGGCAAGACAGGCGCAGGCGAACGGCCAGGCCTTACCGGTTTTATCTGAAGAGAAA
Organism: uncultured Gammaproteobacteria bacterium; assembly: GCA_963704855.1. Lineage (GTDB taxonomy): Bacteria > Pseudomonadota > Gammaproteobacteria > Xanthomonadales > SZUA-36 > SZUA-36. The sequence continues at coordinate 100,091 of CAVPHY010000002.1, read as the reverse complement.
ATTGAAGTTACACTGGACAACACCTGGGGTGACACCGCCAAGGCCCTCGTGAATAACTGGCTTGGCCTGGTTTACCAGGTCACCAATCTCGACCGTAACAAGCTGTTCATGAAGGGGGTTGACCCCAACAATCCATTGGGCATGAAAACCTGACCACCCAACTGCAAAGGAACCAGTAAATGAAAGACCAGACACTCGCCATTCACGCCGGATTCAAATCCGACCCAACCACCAAGGCCACCGCGGTGCCCATCTACCAGACGGTTGCCTACGAATTCGACAACGCGCAGCATGGCGCCGACCTGTTCAACCTCGCAGTGCCGGGTAATATCTATACACGCATCATGAACCCGACCACCGATGTGCTGGAACAGCGCTGCGCGCAGCTTGAAGGCGGTATTGCGGCCCTGTGCGTCAGCGCGGGCAGTGCGGCCATCAATTACGCCGTGCTGAATATCGCTGAGCAGGGCAACAATATCGTTTCCGTACCGCTGCTGTACGGCGGCACCTACACGCTGTTCAAACACATGTTGCCACGCCAGGGTATCGAGGTGCGCTTTGCTGCAGATGACAGTGTCGAGGCCATGCGAGGCGTCTGATCGATGAGAAAACCACCGCGGTATTCTGTGAATCCATCGGCAACCCGGCGGGTAATATCGTCGATATCGAAGCGCTGGCCAACATGGCGCACGCACACGGTGTTCCATTGATTGTCGACAATACCGTTGCCACCCCGGCCCTGATCAAACCGATTAAATACGGCGCCGATATCGTGGTCAATTCACTGACCAAGTACATGGGTGGTCATGGCAATTCGCTGGGTGGCGTGATCGTTGACGGTGGCAATTTCCCCTGGGAAAAATACCCGGAAAAATTCCACATGCTGAATGAGCCCGAAGCGTCCTATCATGGCGTTGTTTACACCGAAGCCATGGGTCCGGCAGCCTACATCGCCCGCGCACGCACCGTACCACTGCGTAATACGGGATCTGCACTAAGCCCGATGAATGCCTTCCTGATACTGCAGGGTATGCAGACCCTGCCGTTGCGTATGCAGCGCCACTGCGACAATGCACTGGCGGTGGCCAAGTACCTTAAAAACCATGCAAAAGTCGACTGGGTTAATTTCGCCGGTTTGCCCGATTCGCCTTACTATGACCTGGCGCAAAAATACACCAACGGAAAACCTTCGGCCCTGCTGACTTTTGGTATCAAGGGAGGGTATGAAGCGGGTGTGAAGTTCTATGATGCGCTGCAGATGTTCCTGCGCCTGGTCAACATCGGCGATGTGAAATCACTGGCGGCCCACCCGGCCTCGACCACCCACCGGCAGCTGGCCGGTGCGGAACTGGAAGCGGCGGGTGTGACACCGGACATGATCCGCCTGTGTATCGGTATCGAGGATATCGAGGATATTATCGCTGATCTGGAACAGGCTTTGGCCGCCGCCTGAGCAGGGCGGATAACCGCAGGCCGAGCCAGCTGAAAAATTTACGCGGCCAATGCCGTATTACGTCCAGCCAGGTATAGATCGTCGGCAATAGCACCAGGCTGACAAAGGTCGAGAACAGCAAACCACCGACGATGGCGCGCGCCATCGGGTAGTAGGGCGGGCCGTTGCCGCCGATCTGGGTGGTGCCGATACACAGGGGCGTCAGGCCCAGCACCGTGGTTCCGACCGTCATCAGGATAGGCCGCATACGTTCCCGGCACGCCCGGATAAGCGCCTCGTCACGCGTCAACCCCTGCAGGCGAAGCTGGTTGACATGGTCGATCAGCACAATGCCGTTGTTCACAACCACACCGATTAATATCAGGATGCCTATCATGGCCATCAGCGTGAAGGTGGTTCCGGTCATCAGGAAAAACCAGTAAACCCCGATCACCGAAAACCCGATGGTGCAGATCATACTCAGCGGGTAGACCAATGACTCGAACTGCGCTGCCAGCACGATGTAGATAATGGCGATGGCCAGCAGGATATTGAAAAGCATCTTTTGCATGGCTTCCTGGTCACCGGTGAAACCGCCGCCGAAATGCCAGCTGTAACCACTCGGCATGGACATCAGTTCCATGTTCTCCTCGATCAATTCCTGCGCTCTTTCCGTGGTAATTCCATCCAGTTGGGCCGTGACGGATATTCCGGTTTTGCGGTCAAGGCGGCGGATTTCCGTGGGGCCTGTGCTTTCAACAAAATCGACCATCGACATCAATGGAATAGACACGCCTGCCGGGTTTCTCAACTTGATGTCACGCAGGTCGTCCAGTTGCTGACGATCCTGCTCACGGAACTGCAAACGCACAGGTATTTCGCCTTCCTCGCCCTTGAATTCGCGCAGGTCGACACCGCGTATGGCGATGGCCACGACCTGGGCGACTTCCTGGGTGGAGAATCCCAACTGGTTGGCGCGTTCGCGGTCGACCCGAACCTGGACCTCCTGATCCCCGGCAGAGACGGCTGAAACTACGCCGCTCAGTCCCTCGACCGATGACAGGATACGGACCACATCCTCGGACAGGTCACGCAGGACCTCGCTCGAGGTACCGGTTAACGTGATGCTGAGCTCCTCACCACCACCGACACGCTGAAAGTCGAAACTCGGGCGGCCGATTGCGATTTTTGGCATGTTTTCAAGGATTTCACTGGATATCTCCTGTGAGGAACGCTTCGAATGCTTGTCGTCGGTCAAAAGGATCGTCGAGGCGGTGTTGTCAGCCTGTTCGGAGTAGTAGGAGTAAACGGCGCGAATTTCCAGGCGCTCCTTGTTGGTATATAGGTACTCCTCGATCCGGTCCACGGACTCTTTCAGCTTCGCAAGCGGGTAGTGGCCATCGAGGTGGTAGGGCATATACAACCTACGGGTATCGTCCTGCGGGAACATGTCGGTTTCAACGATGGACATCGGGATAGCCGCCGACAACAGCGTCAGGATGACCATGCTTGCCGCCAGCCAGCGGTGGCGCATATTCCAGTTCAGCAGACGGACATACCTGTCACGTAAAAAATCGATCGCCGCGTTCTGTTTCTTTGACGAAGGGCGGTCCAGGCGTGATGCCGCCAATGGAATGACCGTCTGCGCGATAAAAAGGGAAATGGCCAGTGAAACCACGATGGAGGTCGCCACGTGGGTCATGAAGATGGAAATCTGGTCTTTTTTACCAAAAATGATTGGCAGGAAAACCGCCGCGCTGGTCAGGGTGCCGGCAGCCACCGCCAGGCCCACCGCACTGACGCCACGCAGGGCTGATCCCCTCGCGTCATCCGGTGTTTTTTCAAATTCGGTATGAATGCTTTCACTCACGACCACCGCGTTATCCACCAGCATACCGACCGCCAGCATCAGACCCATCATGGACAGGATGTTCAATGAAATCCCGAGAAAGTACATCACACCCAGGGTGATCGTAATCGCGACCGGTATGGCCAGGGAAACCATCAGGGTTGTCGGTACACTGCGCAGGAAAAAATACAGGACAAACAACGAAAGGAAGGCGCCAAGCACACCGGCCTTGAGCAACTCACCCAGGGATTCCGTCACACCCTCAGACTGGTTATCCAGGAAGAACAGGTTGATACCCCGCATTTCTGCCGTTTTACCAATACGCTCAACCTCCGCCAATGCCCTTTCGCCGACATCTACCAGGTTGGCGCCGCTTTCCTTGAAAATGCTGATGCCGATGGCGTATTTTCGGTCGAGGTGCCGGGCATAATCCCGGCGCCGGGAGTCGTATTTGATATCTGCGATATCACCCAGTCGCAGGCCGTCCGCCGATATGACCAGTTCCTTGATTTCGTCGATCGAGCGGAATTCACCACGGGGGTTCACCCGGTAACGGGTGTCACTGTCACGGATCAAACCGGCCGAATCCGAGAAGTTCACCTGCCTTAGCTGCGCCTGTAGCAGGTTCAGGTCGATACCGTGCGAAACAACGCGGTCGGCGATCAACTCAATGCGGATCTCACGTGGCTCAATGCCCTGGAAATCCACCCTTGCGACACCCGGTATTCTCTCCAGCGGCCGTACCAGGTTACGGATCAGCATGTCATAGGCGGTGGACAGGTCACGCTCGCTGGAAATACGTAATTGCAGCACCGGTTGGTCGGTGAAGTTGAATTTCAAAACATTGATACGACGCAGGTCGGAAGGCAGCTGGTCGCGGATTGCCTCCATCCGCTCCCGGGCTTCGACTGCCTTGACTGCTACATCGGCGCCCCATTCAAACTGAACCTCGAGCCGTGAACCGTTGGAGGAAGAGGTGGATTCCAGCCGCTTGATACCGCTGAGCGTTGCGATCACCTCTTCTGCGGGGCGGGTAATCTCGCGTTCCACCTCTTCGGGGGTCGAACCCTGGTAGGGCATATCGAGGATGATGAACGGGATATCAACACCGGGGAAATATTCCAGCGGCAGGAGGCGGCTGGAGACCAGGCCCACGGCGATCATGGAAACAAAGATCATGATGATCGTAACCGGCCGGTCCATTGCGAAGCGGGCAGGTGTCATCGGTCAGGCCTCCTGCGCGGTCTTGCCGGATTGCGGGGCAATGGTCACATCCGCACGGCGATCCAGCAGCGAATACATCACCGGCACAACCAACAGGGTTAGAAACGTAGATGTCAGCAAACCGCCGATGACCGTGATGGCCATGGGCGTGCGCATCTCGGATCCCTGGCCGAGACCCAGCGCCATCGGTAACAGGCCCAGCACCGTTGTCAGGGTGGTCATCATGATCGGGCGCAAGCGCAGCCTCGCACCTTCCCTGATGGCGGTGAGCCGGTCCATACCCCGTTCGCGCAATTGGTTGACCAGGTCCAGCAAGACGATGGCGTTATTGACAACGATACCCGCCAGCATGATCAGCCCGATGAATACGATCACACTGAGCCGTGTGTCGGTCAGCCACAGCGCCAGTGCAACACCAACAGCAGCCAGCGGGATTGAAAACAGGATCACGAAGGGATGCAGAAGGGATTCGAATTGGGAGGCCATCACCAGGTAAACGAGAATCACGGCCAGGCCCAGTGCAAACAACAGTGATTTGAACGAGGCATCCATCTCTTCGCTTTGCCCCTTGATGTACATTTTCAGGCCATAGGGCAGCTTCATACCAGCTAACAGTGATTCAACCTCGGCGACCGCACTGCCGAGATCCCCATAAGCGAGATTGGCCTGCACCAGGGCCAGGCGCTCCTGGTTGCCACGGCGGATTTCTGCAGGCCCTTCGGCAACGCGGATCTCGGCGACGGATGACAGGGGCACCGGAAACTCGCTCTCGGGGTTGATGATCAGTTCACGCACGGCAGCGATCGACTGCCGCTCATCCTCGGCTACACGCACCAGCACATCGACCTTGCGGTCACGCCAGCTGAAGCGGGTCGCCACCGTTCCGCGGATCTTACCGACCACCTGGTCGGATACCTGTTTTACGGTCAACCCCAGGGCGGCCGCGCGTTCCTGGTCAAAATAGATCTGGATTTCCGGGTGCCCGCGTTCCAGGCTGGATTCCACATCGGCGAATCGCCCGGTTTGCCTCAGCCGCCTCAATACCTCGTCACTGGCTATCCGCAGGGAATCCAGGTCGTAACCCTGGATTTCAATTTCAAGCGGCTTATCAAAACTGAGCAGTTCGGGTGACGAAAAGTTTGCGTCCAGACCGGCGATCTCCCTTGCCCGGTTACGCAGCTTGCCAATGACACGCTGTTGTTCGTTTGCACTCGCCCCGCTATTCATTACCACCAGCATGCGGGCGATGTTTTCACCGCTCTCCGTTGGATTGGCGTCGATCCGGTTACCCGATCCTGCGACCCCGTAAACGTAATTTACCGAGGGGTCGGCCGTTGCCATCTGTTGCAGTTCACCCGCGATCCTGTCGGTTTCTTCAAGGGGTGTACCCGGGGCTGCCTCGAGCGTGACATTGAACACACCCTGTTCCAGCTGGGGTACCAGTTCCGTACCGGTTCGTTGTAACAGCAATACTGCGAATGCCAAAAGAACCGTTGCGATGGCCAGGGTCAGGAAACGGTGGGACAGGGCGCCTTCGAGCAGGTGGGCGTAAACGGAGGAGAACCACTGACCTACGCGTCTGCTGAAGCCGGCCTGACCCAGCGTATGCTCGCCACGGACCGAGGCCATCATCGGTATCAGGGTCACAGCCACACCGAGGGAGATAGCCAGTGCGAAGGTGACGGTCAGCGCCTGGTCACGGAACAATTGCCCTGCAATACCCTCGACAAAAGCCAGTGGCAAAAATACTGCAATGGTGGTCAGCGTGGCAGCGATAACCGCGCCGCCGACTTCGCTGGCGCCCTTGATCGCCGCGCTGACGAGGCCTTCACCTTCGGCCCGGTAGCGCGAGATATTTTCGAGCACCACGATGGCGTTATCCACCAGCAGACCGGTGGCCAGCGCAATACCGCCCAGCGACATGATATTGAGTGAGATACCCGCCTGTCCCATCAGGAAAAAGGTGGCGATAATCGAAACCGGGATGGACAGCGCGATGGTCAGGGTAAACCAGGCATTACGAAGAAAGACAAAGATCACCAGGACGGCCAGAAGACCACCGAGGATGGCAGCCTTGACCACCTCACTGATGGCACGATCAATGAAAATGGATTGATCATCGACGGTCTCGATCGTCATGTCATCCGGCAATTCTTCCGATAAGGTCTCGATCCGCTCCTTGATGCCACGGGCGACACTGACGGTGTTGGCATCACCCTCCTTGTAAAGCGCTACTTCCACGGCCTCCTTGCCGTTCATGCGGATGATGGCCTCGCGCTCGCTGTAACCGGCCCGTACCCTGGCGATATCGCGCAGGTAGATCGGCCGCGTCGTACCGGGTTTGACGATCAGCTCGCCAAACTCTTCGACCGTGGCAAACTGGTTAATCGTCCGCACCAGGTAGCGCTGTGCCCCTTCCTCGAGGCGGCCCGCCGAAACGTTTACGTTTTCCGCCGCCAGGCGCAGGCTCAGTTCTTCCAGGGAAACATTCAGTTGAGCCATTTTGCGCTGGTCGATTTCGATCTGGATTTCATCCTCGAGACCACCGCTGATCTTGACCGCAGCCACGCCTTCCACCGGCTCAACCAGTTTCTTGATTTCCTCTTCTGCAAACCGGCGCATGGCCTTGAGGGAGGCTTCGTCTGAGAGTTCCGAGATCAGGCCAAAGCGCATGATCGGGTCGGTGGCCGGGTTGAAACGCAACAGCAGTGGCCGGCTTGCTTCCAGCGGCAATTGCAGGACTTCCAGCTTCTCGCGTACATCCAGACCCGCACGGTCCATATCGGTGCCCCAGGCGAACTCGAGGATGACATCGGACTGGCCGGCGCGGGATACCGATTTGACGCTGAGTACATTCTTGACCACACCGACCGCCTCTTCGACGGGGCGTGTCAGCAGTGTCTCGATTTCCTCGGGCGCGGCGCCGCGGTATTCGGTGCGTACCGTCAATGTCGGGTAGGACAGGTCGGGCAGAAGATTGACGTTCAGGTCTTTCAGGGCGATGAGTCCAAACAGGACCAGCGTGACTGCGAACATTGAAATGGCGACGCGTCTGCGTGTCGCAACTTCAATCAGTTTCATCTGGCCGGGACTTTTTGCTGGATCAGGGCTCATGTGCCGGAATCCGGGCTGTTACCCACCACCTCCACGCGTGTACCGTCGCTCAGGCTGCCCTTGCCAGCCGTGACCACGGTCTCGCCCTGTGCCAGGCCTTCGGCCACTTCAACCTGCCCGTTGTCTTCGAAGCCAAGCTGGATGGCACGGCGTCGGGCGATGCCGTCATCATCGATGACAAATACATGGCTCAATTCATCTTCCGTGATAACCGCGTTGCGTGGAATGACCGGTACATTTTCATGCAGGTCGTAAAGGATCTCGACCCGTCCGAACAGACCCGGTTTCAGCATCTGCCCATGATCATCGATCTGGGTCGTCACACGGAACGTACCCGTATTGGTATCAACCACCGGGCTGATACGTATTACTTCACCGCCAAACGACTCCCCGGGCCAGGCATCGACCGACATGGCGACCTGAAGACCATTTTTGAGAACACGCAACTCACGTTCCGGTACATGCAGAACCGCCAGCAGGGGGTCATAACTGGTGATATTGAAGACCGGTTCATGCAATTTGACCAGGTTTCCAACCCGCACCATGCGCTCGGAGATATAACCACTTATGGGCGCCCTGATGCTAGTGTAGGCGAGCTCCAGCTTCGCCAGTTCCCAGGCGGCCTTCTGCGCCTCGTACTCGGCACTGACACGCTCAAAATCCTCGGTGCTGACCAGTTGCTTGGCAAACAGCTCTTTCTTGCGCTGGAATTCGGTCTGCAGTCGTTTCAGGGTAGCGTTGGTGCGCTCAACCTCCAGCGCATAACGGTCGGTTTCCACCACGGCAAGGACCTGTCCGGCCTTGACAAAATCGGCTTCCTCGGCATTGATTTTCAGTACCACGCCGGTGATCTGGGAGACAACAAGGGCCTGTTGATCGGCTTCGAGCGTTGCTGTCCCGGTATAGAAAGCCGCCATATCACCGTTAGTAACTTTAATGGCCTCGACCGGTATCGCCAGGGAGGCCTCGTTCTCGTCTTTTTCCTCCTCACCATTGACCGTATCCATACACGCCTGCAAAAGCAGGACAGAGGCGATCAATGACACGAAGAACCCCATGGACAAGGTTTGATTGCGCACTCGAAACCTCATAAATAAACCCCGGTGTGTTATTTAACTACTACACTAACACAGTTAATCAATTACTGCATAGGCCATTTGTAATATGTGTGTCCATTAAAGAAGATGCAAATTACGGGCCAGAGTACTGATTCCCTCGCGATGTCCCCACCACCATACAATCGAAAGAAGGGAGACCGAATAAACTGGTGTAGACACCCAAAAGTTGGCTTAATCCGCGAACAGGTACATGGGGCTGAATTTCTTCAGGACCCGAACCGCACCGAAAAGCGACGCTTGATAGGGTAGGGGAACACATCGGTCAGACCACCGGCGAGAATGGTGTCCTTCATACCGTTCCACCACACCGCGGTCAACAACTCCGCATGATCCATTTTGAACAGTGCCATGTCGTCCGGGTCGGTGAAAAAGAAAGGTGCAAAAGTCTCGGGAAACACATCGTTCTGGCCAATCGAATACCACGGGGTATCGGAAATTTCATCTTCGTAACTGCGTGCCGGCGGAATGCGGCGGAAATTACAATCGGTGATGTAACAGATCTCATCGTAGTCATAAAAAACCACGCGCTCGTTACGGGTTACGCCAAAGTTTTTCTTGAGCATGTCCCCCGGGAATATATTCGCGCCAACCAGGTCGCGGATGGACTGGCCGAAATCCCGTATTGCTCGGCGCCGCTTGGTGCCGGTGACCTGCGCGAGGTACTGGTCCAGCGGTTCCATCCGTCTTTCGATATAGATGTGCCTGATGATGAGTTTGTCACCTGTTTCCTCGATTGAGCCAGCCGCACTTTTACGCAGTTCCTGCAACAGTTCGGGGTCAACCCGGTCGATGTCGATTGCCACATTGGAATATTCCAGCGTATCGGCCAGCCTGCCCACGCGATCATGATATTTGACCAACTGGTACTTTTGACGGACCTCCTCTCTTGTGGAGGTCTTGGGCGGATCAAAACGGTCCTTGATGAGTTTGAAAACAAACTGGAAAGAGGGCAGGGTAAATACCAGCATCACCATACCACGCACACCTGGCGCGATCTGGAAATTATCCTTCGAGTGGCTGAGGTGGTATAGCAATTCCCGGTAGAACAGGGTCTTGGCCTGTTTTTGCAAACCCAGCATGGCGTACAGGTCGACGGACGATTTACCCGGCATGATCGAGAGCAGGAACCTCACGTAGTTGGAGGGCACTTCCATATCGACCATGAAATAGGCGCGTGAGAAACTGAAGACGATGGTGACATCCTTGCGGCGCATCAGCGCCGTATCCACATAGATCTTCCGGTCGGGGTTCTGGAGTAGCGGAATAACCAGGGCCTGGGTGCGGTCGCCATTGATGATCCGGCACACGATATAAGCTGCCTTGCTGCGAAAAAACAGGGAGCTGAGCACCTGTATCTGGTAATTGGGCTGGGCCTTCCAGGCTTTTCCCCGGTGGGTACGGATGGCGGTCTCAAGCCGGCGTATATCGCGACGAAGGTTTTGAAAGCGGTTGCTCAGCCCGAAACCTGTCATGGTTTCAAGCAGGCAGCGTCGCAACCCCTGGCTGGGTGGATAGTAGCTGTGATAGGAGGGGCTTGAACCATGCAGGTGTTCGGTGCTGATGACCGGTCGCCAGAATATGTTTTCGTTATTGTAGTAATTTCTATGAAGAACTCTGCAAACAACAGAATTATAGAATGTTTCAGCGCACTCAGCCTGGAGGTGGTCTAACAGTAATGTGATATAGGCGGCCTTGACGTCCGGCCACAACCGGGCGTTTTCACTGGCTTCCGGAAATTGCGTTTCGAGGGCGTTGACGGTCTCGTTCACACGTCCTTCATAACCCAGGATGCGCTCTTTTCTGCCCTCGACGGCGCGTGACCATTCAGCATGCTCAAAACAGCCCTTGGCTTCGTAACCGAACCGCCTGAAAAGATAGTAGTGCCGGTCGAACCCGTCGAGTATCGTCTGTGCGACGGCCCTGGCGGATGGTGCTTTGGTATTCATCCTGACCCCGTGAAAGAAATTGGCCTGCCTAAGTTATCAGCTTCAAATCTTTGTGCAAGCACCGATGCCCAATTGCCGCAGGATTCAGCTGAAGGGTGGAATCCATCCTCGCAAAACTCCTGCGTAAGCGGGCTGATGTCCGTGGGTATGTGAAGCATACCGGCCTGCCGGGAAATGATCCCGGCGGCGATCGTATCGAGTACGGCTGCGCGCTGTCCCAACGTGAACCTTAGTGGCTGCGGTGGTAAAGGAAATTTACCCATCGGCGGCAGGCCGGTAAAGATGACCCGCGCCTGTGGCCACTTCTCCCGCAGTTCCCTCACCAGTTGTTTTAGCTGGAATCGCCAATGGCGGGTGCTGCTGAGCCCGGTGACATCATTGACACCGATCGAAATCAAAATCACATCGGCTTGTTGCCCGTGTTCAAGTTGCCCCACGGTATTGCGCAGATGCTTAATGTCTGCGCCATTTGCACCTTGTACATGCCAGTGCACACTGCAGTTCCGGGTATCAGCAAGAGCATGGGCAAACCGTACCGGCAATGAAAATTCCATGTGCCCCGTTCCAACCCCGGCGATGATCGAATCACCCAGGGATAGCAGGTGGAGTTTGTCTCCCTGACCGGCAACACCTGTCCTGGCCCCCTCGGCCTCGGGCAGACGGATGGCGGTCCGCCGCAGCCACAAACCCTGCACGGCGGAGAGGGGCAATAGCAACCAGAATGTCGCGCGTTTGGAGATCTCTTTCATACCTGGAGCATCGAATTTACAACAAGGTACCCATAATTATTGAAAGTTATAGTTCAGCCAGAATCCAATATTTCGCCCTGGCGCGTCGATGCCTGACGCGTGTTCCCGGTAGTTCTTGTCTGCGAGGTTTTCCAGGCGCAGACCCAGTTGCAGCGAGTCGGTCGCCTGCCAGTCCAGCAACAGGTTCAGGGTGCCCCATCCGGCTGTACCCATGGGGTTGATACGCGGGTCTTCCGCGTCGCGCGGACTCAGCCGGTCCTGACTGCCGGCGAACAACAGGTAAGGTTCGATCCGCCAGTCGTCGTTGATAAAGTACTCAAGGCCCAACTGGCCGTTGAGCGGCGGGATACGGTCTGCGGGAAAGCTCACGCCCAGATCATCCTGCTCGTCGCCACGCGTGTAATTGATAACTGCAAACAGGCGCAGATCATCCATCACGGCCCAGTAGAGACCCGTTTCGAGACCGTAAATATCCACGTGGTTGCGGTTCTCGCTGCGTATGATCAGGCGGCCGTCGTCGGTCGTTTCACCGGTGAATACCGAGGTGATCTTGTCGGAGTAATCCATGTAAAAGGCGAATATTTCGAACTCCAGGGAATCTGTTTCCGCCTTCAGACCCAGGTCGTAGCTCCAGACGGTTTCAGGCCCGAGGTCGGTGTTGGGGATATTGAAACGGTTGCCTGGGCGCGGGCCAAGCGTGGCCAGGTCGAATATATTCGGCGGGCGGAAACCATGCCCGATATTGCCAACCAGTTTGAGCCCGGAGTTCAGGGCGTAGACCGCATGGATGTCACCGGTCAGGGCGGAGGGTTCCAGTTTCACAAATGCCAGGTTTTCACTGGCCGGCAAGGTGATGTCGAACCAGCTGTAACGTAAACCCGCGTTCAAATCGAACCTGTCCGTATCAATCCATTCACCCGAAAAAAAGAGCGCCGCGCTGTCCATGCTGGACCCGTCCGGGAAGCGGCCGGGTACTTCTGTCCGGGTGGTCTGGTCTTCGATATGTGTGAAGCGTGTGCTGTCAACCGCATCGCTGTAATACTCCGCACCCCATACCAGGGAGAGTCCTGATGCGAAGTTTGAATTGATCTGCAGCGTCAGGCCATCGAGGGTGCTGCGGTTGTTTTCGGTGACGATCACCGGGCTGCCGTATTCCTGGCTGAGCCGGTCATCGGTGATAACCTGGCGTGCCAGGTGGGCTTCGAACTGATCAAACCAGTCACTCTGCCCGTCATAACGGAAGCGTGCGTGTATAAAGCTGCGCCGGTTCGGTTTCAGCAGGTACTGCTCGGATGACGGCTCCTGCTGACCATAACCCGCTACCAATTCATCGTAACGTGGCGTCGAAGGCTGCTCCATCACCTGCGCGGCCAGCATCAGGCTGGAGCGCTCGCTGCTATCGACGACAAACTTCAGATCCGCGGCTTTTGACTCGAAGTCGGATGGCACCAGCTTTTCACCGTTGCCCGAGGTCCTCGATGAATGGTCCTGGTAGGTTGCCCCACCCGTAAATCCGAAGCCCTGTTTGCCGCCGCTACTGCGGGCGTTGAGAACCAGGCCGTTATCCACGCTGTCGTAACTAGCGTAAAGACGGCCGTCCTGCTGCCAGCTTGGTTCGTCGAAATCGGGTTCAGGTGTGAGGATATTCACCACGCCGCCCATTGCATCCGCGCCGTAAAGCGTTCCCTGTGAACCGCGGACAACTTCCATGCGCTCGGCCGCGAATGAATCCACCAACCCGAGGTACTGATTGGGGGCGCTGCGGAAAAACGCGTTGTTCAGACGCATGCCATCGACCAGGTGCAAAACCTGGGAGCCTTTCAGACCGCGGATAATCGGTATGCCCTGTCCCGGTGTGGTCTGCTGGAAAAATGCGCCCGGCTGACCCCGCAGCATCTCGGCAATCACGTCAGGCGCCAGCTTGAGTATGGAATCTTCATCGATCGCAGTCACCGCTGCCGAGATGTCGATGTCGCGTTTATTGGTGCGGGTCGCGGTGACCTGTACGTGCTCCAGTGCAGCGTCTTCGTAAAGGTCATCGAAGCCGTCATCCGCGGCGCGCAGCGGGTTCAGGAGCATTAACAGGAAGAGCGGCAAGACCAGCGGACCCGCCCGAAAGAAATTGGCCATGTGTTTGTCAGGTAAAGGTGGAAAGCAGGGCGTATTTTGCCATATTTCCGCGACCGGTTGGTGATCCTCGGTTTATACTATTGATTGAGTGAAACGGGGCGGGAGCCTGATAGTGACGAATGTATCGAGCATGAGACAAGCGGCCGGCACCGCAGACCACGGTCTGGAACGAAATCCGGGTATGGAATATACACCGGAGTTGTTCAGCAGCCTGCGTATCAATCGCAGTGCCGTGGAACGGCGTGGGGCGACCATTGCCCGGCGCCGCTCGGTAAAAAAAGACCACCAGACAGCCTGGCTGCTGAAAGTAATCACCTGCATGGACCTGACCACGCTCGCCGGTGACGACACACCGGGCAAGGTCAAGCGCCTGTGCCAGAAAGCGCGTCAACCGGTACGCAAGGACATTCTGAGGGGCCTGGGCATCGAAGACATGGTTATTCACACGGGTGCCGTGTGTGTGTACCACAACCTGGTTGAAATCGCGGTAAAGGAACTTGAAGGCTCGGGTATTCCGGTGGCCGCGGTATCCACTGGTTTCCCGGCCGGCCAGATTCCCCTGGAACTCAAACTGGCGCAGGTGCGTGCATCGGTGGAGGCCGGCGCAACCGAGATCGATATCGTCATCAGCCGGTCCAAGGTGCTGACAGGTGACTGGAAAGGCCTTTATGACGAAGTCATGGCTTACCGTGAGGCCTGTGGTGATGCACACATCAAGACAATTCTCGCAACCGGCGAACTGGCAACCCTGACCAATGTCGCGAAGGCCAGCTGGGTATGCATGATGGCGGGAGCGGATTTCATCAAGACCAGCACCGGCAAGGAGAGCGTCAACGCGACCCTGCCTTTCAGCCTGGTGATGGTGCGTGCAATCCGCGAATATCACCGTCTGACCGGATACAAGGTGGGTTACAAACCCGCCGGCGGTATCAGCAAAGCCAAGGACGCCATTGCCTACCTGATCCTGATCAAGGAAGAGCTGGGCAATGACTGGCTGGATCCGAAGCTGTTCCGCTTTGGTGCAAGCAGCCTGCTGGGCGATGTTGAACGCCAACTCGAGCACCGTCTGACCGGCAGTTACTCGGCCCAGCACCGGCACCCCATGAGTTAAAAAGGTAGCGAATCAAACATGAACATTAAAGAAATTTTCGTCCGCATGGAATATGGCAAGGCGCCCGAAGACAGGGAGGTTGCCGAGTTATGGTATGGCGGGCATCACGATACCTTGCTGCATTACATCAATGGCGAGTGGCAGGAGCCCGCCAGCGGTAAATATTTCGAAACCAGCAACCCGGCCTGCAATGAAGTGCTGGCACGCGTGGCGGATGGCAATGCGGAAGATGCCAACCGGGCCGTGGCTGCCGCCGTAGCTGCCGCACCAGCCTGGGCTGCCCTGGGCGGCCACGAGCGGGCCCGTTATCTTTATGCCATCGCGCGCCAGGTACAAAAACACAGCCGCCTGCTGGCGGTGCTGGAAAGCCTGGATAACGGCAAGCCCATCCGTGAGTCACGGGATATCGATATTCCGCTGGTTGCACGGCACTTCTACTATCACGCCGGCTGGGCCCAGGTGATGGAACGCGAGATGCCCGGATTTGAGCCGCTGGGTGTGGTCGGCCAGATCATCCCGTGGAACTTCCCGTTGCTGATGGCTGCCTGGAAGGTCGCACCGGCACTGGCCATGGGTAATACCGTGGTCCTCAAACCGGCGGAGTTCACTTCCTCAACCGCGGTGCTGCTGGCACAGATCTGTGACGAGGTCGGTCTGCCGGATGGTGTGTTTAACCTGCTGCTGGGTGACGGCAAGGCCGGCGCAGCCCTGGTTGAGCATAAGGATGTGAAGAAAATCGCCTTTACCGGATCGACGGAAGTCGGCCGGATATTACGCAAGGCCACGGCCGGCACCGGCAAAAAACTGACCCTGGAACTGGGCGGGAAATCACCGTTTATCGTCTACGAGGACGCCGACCTCGACAGCGTGGTGGAGGGCCTGGTGGATGCGATCTGGTTCAACCAGGGGCAGGTCTGTTGCGCTGGTTCACGTCTGCTGGTGCAGGAGTCCATAGCCGAAACCCTGCTTGCAAAAGTCAAATTGCGTATGAGCAAACTGGTTATCGGCGACCCGCTCGACAAGAGCATCGACATCGGTGCCGTGGTGGACCCGGTACAACTGCAGACGATCACCGACCTGGTCAAACTGGGTGCCGAGGAAGGCGGGCATGTCTGGCAGGCCGAACCGATACTGCCCGAGAAGCGGTTGTTATTATCCACCCACACTGATCACCGATGTGCAGCCATCATCGACACTGGCGCAGGAAGAGATTTTCGGCCCGGTACTGGTATCGATGACCTTCAGAACCCCGGCCGAGGCGATCGAACTCGCCAACAACACCCGCTATGGCCTGGCGGCCAGCGTCTGGACCGAGAACATCAACCTCGCGCTGGATGTTGCGCCCAAACTCAAGGCAGGTTCCGTGTGGATCAACTGCACCAATGTATTCGATGCGGCGGCAGGCTTCGGCGGTTACCGCGAATCCGGTTTTGGCCGTGAGGGTGGTAAGGAGGGATTGTATGAATATACCCGTGCGGCGTGGGAATCAGCGCTGCACGAACAAGCGGTTTATCCGCGGGTCAAACCCGCATCCGGCAAACCTGTCAGTTCCGGTAACGTGGTGGCAATCGACCGCACCGCCAAACTCTATATCGGCGGCAAGCAGGTGCGTCCCGATGGCGGTTACAGCATGGTGGCCAGCGATGCTTCGGGTAATGCAATCGGGGAATTCCCGCGTGGTGGGCGCAAGGATATCCGCGATGCGGTTGAGGCCGCACGCAAGGCGGAGGGCTGGACCGACACGACTGCACACAACCGTGCGCAGGTGCTGTACTACATCGCAGAGAACCTCAGCGCCCGTGGTGAGGAATTTGCACGGCGAATCACGCAACTGAGTGGTAAGGATGAAACCGCCGCACGGGCCGAGCTGGAATTATGCATCAGCCGGATATACACCTATGCGGCGATGACCGACAAATACGACAGCGCGGTGCACTCGACACCGTTCCGCATGGTGACGCTGGCAATGAAAGAAGCACTCGGCGTTATCGCTATCGTTGCACCGGAAGAGGCGGGTCTGCTCGGGCTGATTTCGACCGTCATGCCAGCCATTGCCATGGGTAACCGCGTGGTGCTGGTGCCCTCACAACACTATGCCCTGCTGGCGACCGATTTCTACCAGGTGCTGGATACCTCCGACCTGCCGGGTGGTACGGTCAATATCGTCACGGGCGATCGAAAGGAACTGACGGCCGAACTGGCCAAACACTACGACATCGAAGGTTTGTGGTATTGGGGAACGGCCGAGGGCAGCCGCCTGGTCGAGACCGAAGCGGCGGCAACCATGAAGCGCACCTGGGTCAACCATGGCCGCTACCATGACTGGGAAGACCCGCAGCAGGGTGAAGGCGAAGTGTTTCTGCGCAAGGCCACGGAAATCAAGAATATCTGGATTCCGTACGGAGAGTAGTGGGCAGAGCGTATTAGACTGTCTCACAGCCGGCATATTTTTCTTAGATCCTGATAAAAATCTGCTTCCTATAAAGATAATACATGGCCAGGTAGGAGAGAAAAACAAAGCACAAGGCAAAGGCGAGTGAGGCGTTGACCGGGCTGAGCCAGGGCAGGAAAAGTGTGTTCAGCAGCCATTCTTTCAGGGTGATGATGTCTTCACCCGATGGCCATTTCACCGTGTAAAGCAATCTTCCGACGACACCCGAAAGCACAAAAACAGTGATGGCGTTCATACCATATACACAAAATGGTTTGATTCCCGTACGCCAGCCCCTGATATCGATCAGGTAGTAGCAAGCCGCCAGGAAAACAATCGCCATGCCGCTCATGAAAAGTGCGTAGGAACTGGTCCACAGGCTCTTGTTGATGGGTAGCCAATAGTGCCAGACCAGCCCGATTGCAACGGCAACGCCCCCGTAAACCAGCATCATCCAAACTTTTTTCACTGCCGGAATCTCGAGCTTTAACAAATGACCGGTCAGCACGCCGAACAGGGTTGTTGAGATCGCCGGCAGGGTGCTGAAGATACCTTCCGGATCCCAGGTTTTTGTCTGCGACCACATATGGCCGTGCAGGAAAAGCTCGTCGACCCAGGCTGAAAAGTTGGCACCCCTTTCATACGATCCGGCCCCGACACCGGGTACCGGATACCATTGCATGGCCGCCCAGTAGATCATCATCAGACCGACCGCCCAGAGCGACTGGGTTTTGACGCCGCTGTTCAAAAACAGCACGGCGGCAACGAAATAGCAGACAGCAATACGTTGTAAAACACCCGGGATACGGAGGGTGTCGAGTTCAAAAAGCGGGAAGCCGGACAGGAACAGGCCGAGGGCAAAAAGAATGAAGCTACGGCGGATGATCTTGAGGTAGAGTTCTTTCGAGGGCAGGTCGCTTGCCTTTTTCGCTGAAAAGGCCAACGTGATGGAAACCCCTACGATAAACAGGAAAAACGGGAATATCAGGTCGGTCGGTGTCCAGCCATGCCATTTCGCGTGGAGCAGGGGCGGATAAACATGCGCCCAGCTTCCTGGGTTATTGACCAGTATCATCGCTGCGATCGTGATGCCCCTGAAAAAGTCCAGGCTCATCAGGCGGATGCTGTCTGGCGTTTGTTCGGAATCCAATGAGTTTATCCTTCGCCAGTTTTTTATTTTTTGAGCAGTGTGATCCGGTCCTTGGCAAGGCTGATGCGGCGTTGCTTATAAAGTTTGCCCAGGGCGTTTTTATAATTGCCCTTGCTGACACCGTATTGCTTGTAGATGTCTTCTGGCGGACTGTAGTCGGTGAGCGTTGAGGAACCGCCGCTGGCTTCAAGAAAGGCCAGGATGCGGTCGGTCAGCTCGTCACGCATTTGCTGGTTCAGCTTTTGCAGGGTCAGATCAATTTTCCGGTCATCACGGATCGCTTTGATAAAGCCCTTGACCTTGTCGCCGGGCCGCAATGGCCTGAAAACTTCGCCCTTGTAAAGCAAGCCGAGGTGGGTGCCGTTGATGACGGCTTTGAAGCCCATCTCGCTCTCGTTCACGATCAACAGGTCCACCGCTTCACCCGGTGCCATGTTCTTGGCACGCTCATCGAGAAAATTATGCAGCTTGGTGCTGCCGATGACATTCTTTTGCGGGTCCAAAAACAGGTAAACAACGTAGGATTGACCTTCAACCATGGGGGTGAGTTGCTGGCTGATGGGTACCAGCAGGTCCCGCTCCAGTCCGCAATCCATGAATGCCCCGGTTTTGGTTACGGTGACCGCCTTTAACAGGGCGCACTCACCGAGTTGGGCCTTTGGCTTGCGCCTGGCGGGGTCCGGGCTGTTTCTTTTGGGTTTTATTGGTCGCATGTGTATAGGTTAACAGCTTGGCTTAAAGGGGTCAGGTACATTTACTCGCATTGTGAGCAATGCGAGTAAATGTACCTGACCCCTTTAAGACCCCCCATAAGCCGCTAGACAGCGAAGGCCATAGCGCTTATAAAAGAGCACCCTGACACAACGGATCGACTATGCGGCACTGGACTCTGCTCGGCGAAGCGCCAATCCCCGGAAACGACAAGACCCTTCTCCTTTACCAGGGCAAGGATGATTTCTCCATCAAGATCTCAGGTGGCTTCGAGCTGATGAACACCCGCAAACACGCCTCCGAGGATGCCTTGGGCAGCCTGCCGTGCAGGCGGCTCAAGCAAACCGAAACGGCGCGTGTACTGATTGGTGGTCTCGGCATGGGTTTTACGCTGGCTGCTGTGTTGAAGGAGGTGGGAGACAAGGCCGAGGTAACGGTAGCGGAGTTGATACCCGAAGTAGTCGATTGGAACCGTGGCCCGCTTGGCGATTTCAGCGGCATGCCACTGGATGATCCACGCACCCGGATTCATGTCGGCGACGTGGCGAAACTGTTGCGCCGCAGCCGGGCCTGCTTCGATGTTATCGCGCTGGATGTGGATAACGGGCCTGAGGGACTCACGAAGAGCGCAAACGACTGGCTCTACTCAATGTCCGGTATCGCCGCTGCCCAGGAAGCGTTGACTCCGACGGGTATCCTGGCGTACTGGTCTGCAGACCCGGACCAGGCATTTCATGACCGTCTCAGGTGTTGCGGATTCATGGTTGAAGAGGTCACTGTTTACGCGCATGGGAAAAAGGGGACAAGACACACCATCTGGCTGGCCAGCGTCGATGGATAGGGTTTTATTTACCTTTTCCTTGCCAAATCAGGTCTGAAAGAGTAGAAAAGATGCAATTGAGGATCTTAAGGAGTCCAGTATGGCAGGCGGGTGGAGCAGCGATGGAGCAGTTCAGGACCAGATCGATGCGACCATCGAAGATGCCGTCCAGCGCGCCCGCAGTGCCTTACCCCGCGGTACAAGCCTTGCCAACTGTGAAGAGTGCAATGCGCTTATTCCAAAAGCCCGCCGCGAGGCCGTACCCGGTGTACGCCTGTGTGTAGCTTGCCAGTCAGAGCATGATAAGGAGCTGGTAAATCGCAGTGGCTATAACCGGCGTGGAAGCAAGGACAGCCAGCTCAGATAGTTAAATGTACCTGGCCCGTTTAAACCGGCTGCCAGCCACGGATTGACGGGTTCAATCTGCTTTCAAACCATCGATAATTCCCGAAACCAGTTCCTCGATACCGCGATCCGGACCCCCGCTGAAACCCAGGCGCACCACCACCAGGTGCTCTGAAGGAATGATGATCACGTACTGGCCCTGGTAACCGTTCATGGAATAGGCATCCGCCGGCAGGCGCGGCCAGGTTCGCTGCTGCCCGGCATCTTCCGGGTCGGCGTTCAACCAGAAATGTGCGCCGTAGTTGTTTCGTGGGTTATTCGGTGTTGGCGTGGTGCTGTAAGCCATCCAGCCATCGGGCAGCAAGCGCTTACCCTGCCAGTAGCCATCCTGTAAACAAAACTGACCCAGCCGCGCCCAGTCCCGTGCGCTTGCATACATAAACGATGAGCCGACGAAGGTTCCGAAGTTGTCCGTTTCAAGGGTGGCCGTGCGGATACCCAGCGGTAAAAAAAGGCGCTTTTGTGTGAATTCGTAATAGTCCTGCATATAACCGCCCACCGTCCAGCGGATAATACCTGAGAGTATGTTGCTGGTACCGGAAGAATAGGACCAGGTGCTGCCAGGATCCGTCACCAGCGGTTTGGAGGCGGCAAAGCCGGCGGCACTCGCCTCGATCGACAGCATGCGGGTGACATCGCTGTACATGCCGTATTCTTCATTGAATTCCAGCCCGCTGCTCATACGCAGCAAGTGGTCAATTGTGATGTCATTGCGCGGGTCGCGGATATCCTTGTTCCACAGCTCTACAGGTGCGGTTTGTGACAGTGTTAACCTGCCGTCGTCAACCAGTAGACCAATCAGCAGGTTGGTCACGCTCTTGGTCATGGACCAGCCTGGCAAGGGTGTGTTTGCATCGACTCCCAGCGCATACTTCTCTGCAATTAACTCACCGTTGTGAATGACTACGACGGCCTTGGTGTTGCGTTCGTAAAGTGGGTCGGGCTCTGAAAAAGCCTGCTCCAGCAGCGGGGTTAAAAGGTTGTTCCCGGGTATGGGCGCTGAACCACGTGGCCAGGGCAGGGTAGTGTCCGGTTCCCCGGTATCGAGTGCCTCAAGTTTCCACCGGGTATTTTCCCGGTCAGCGTGCAGCAGTGTGCAACCCGTGGCCCGGTTGAAAACGGCGCGGCGCGGGAACAAACCGAAAAACCGGGTATCGACGCGTTTGTTTTCCTCGTCTATTTCATAGCTGATATTCGACAGGATCGGCGCGGCGGGGAGTAACGCCTCGTCAACAATCTGCTGCCCCGGCATGCCGCTGAGGAAGTAACCGGAGCAGATATTCTTGGCTGAAAAACCACTGCCGGCATTTAGCACTTCAGCAAAATGCCGCCCCCCGTATACGAGTGCGGCGATTAGCACCAAAGCGAGCGGAAAAACCAGCTTCTTCAGCATTGAACTGTGCCTGTTCGCGATAGTGTCGTGATCATAAGCTAATAATTGGGGTCCGGCCCACAATTTCCAGCGCGATGATAATAGGTATTCGCTGAAGCGCTAATGATCACGTCGTGGTTTTCTTTTGCTACCTGTGTGTTCTGCCTTTATGATGTCGTCCCCCCGTCACCGGCAAGCATTGCTTTCCAGGCAAAAGGCACTATATGAGAATCCAATATCCGCTGCTCTTCAGTCTGTTTCTCTTGGTCAGCTGCAAACCAGCATCGGAACCTGTTGGACCGGTAGAGCCGGTGACGAGCAAACGGGAAGCCTTCAGTTCTCCAGCAACCACCGTGAAACAGCCTATGCCCGTAAAACGCCCCCATGAGATGACCCTGCATGGTCACACCCGAGTCGATGAGTTTTACTGGCTGCGCGATGATACGCGTAAAGACCCTGAACTGATTGCCTACCTGGAAGAGGAAAACGCCTACTTCGATAAGATCATGCAACCGGTCGCTGCAATGCGGGAAACCCTGCTTGCAGAGATGACGGCGCGTCTTGACCCCGATGAATCGAGCGTGCCCTACCTCAAAAACGGCTACTGGTATTACTCCCGTTTTGAGCCGGGGCATGAATACGCCATCCATGCCCGCCGCAAGGGCAGCATGGATGCCGAAGAAGAGGTGCTGGTGAATGGCAACGAGCGCGCAGCCGGCCTGGATTTTTACCAACTCATGGCACTCGAGGTCAGTGACGATCACCGCTATGCGGCCATGGCAGAAGACTTTTCAGGTAGACGGATCAATGAGATCCGGATCCTCGATACTCAAAGTGGTCAGTTTTTGCCCGAGTTGTTTGGCAATGCATCGAGTTCGCTGGCCTGGTCGGCTGATGGTCAATACCTTTTTTACCTGGTCAAGGATAAGGAAACCCTGCTGGCCTACCAGTTGATGCGTCACAGGCTGGGCACTGATGTTTCCGAGGATGTGCTGGTTTACGAGGAAACGGATAACACCTATTACAGCGGTGTGGAGCGCAGCCGCTCAGGCGACTACATCATGCTGATGCACGTGAACACGGATACTGCTGAGGTCCAGTTACTGGCGGCGGATGAGCCGCTCGGGGCGTTCAAGCCGTTTTTACCTCGTGAAGTGGGTCATGAATATGAAATTGACCATGCTGCCGGCCGGTTTTTTATCCGCAGCAACTGGCAGGCGCAAAATTTCCGCGTGCTGACGGTAGACGCTGAGCACACCGCTGACAAAGCCAGCTGGAAAGAGGTGATACCCCATCGTGAAGACGCGATGGTGCGTGACATCCAGGCCTTTGACAACTGGCTGGTGATCGGGGAACGCAAGGATGGTCTGCGCAAGGTTCGCGTGATGGCGCTCGATGGCAGTGTGGACCGCTACCTCGATGGCGGGGAAGAGGCATACGTCATGTGGCCGGATGAAAATGTCAGCACCGATACCGATACCATCCGCTACGGCTATTCCAGCATGGTGACGCCAGACCAGGTTTGGGAAATCGATCTGAAAACAGGCCAGAGCCGGCTTTTGAAAGCGGACCGGATCCTGGGTGGTTTTTCCAGTGATAACTACCGTAGCGGACGCATGATGGTCACTGCGCGTGATGGCACCAACGTGCCGGTTTCGCTGGCTTATCACAAGGGCACTGCCCTGGATGGTTCGGCGCCCGCGCTGGTTTACGGCTACGGCTCCTACGGCAGTTCTACCGATCCGTGGTTCCGGGATTCGATCGTCAGCCTGTTGGACCGGGGTTTCATTTTTGTTATTGCCCATGTCAGGGGTGGCCAGGAGATGGGCCGTCGCTGGTACGAAGATGGCCGATTGATGAACAAGATGAATACCTTCACGGACTTTATCGATGTGACCAGGGCCTTGCAGCAAAAGCCGCTTATCGACCCTGCGAGGACCTATGCGATGGGACGCAGCGCCGGTGGTTTGCTGATGGGGGCGATAGCCAACATGGCGCCGGAATTGTACCACGGTATTATTGCCACGGTGCCGTTCGTGGATGTGGTGACAACCATGCTGGATGAGTCGATCCCGTTGACCACCGGTGAATTCAACGAGTGGGGTAACCCCGCCAACAGGGATGCCTACGAGTACATGCTGTCGTACTCACCCTACGACCAGGTGAGTGCGCAGGATTACCCGAACATCATGGTAAGCACCGGTTTGTACGATTCACAGGTGCAGTATTTTGAACCGGCCAAGTGGGTCGCGAGGTTGCGGGACCGTCGTACCGACAGTAACAAGCTGATCATGCACACCAACCTGGAGGCCGGTCACGGTGGTGCTTCCGGCCGTTACCGGCGTTATGAAGAAACCGCACAGGAGTATGCTTTCCTGGCAGGGCTGGCGGGCTTGGAGCGCTAATGATTGATCCCGGGAATCATGTAGAATTCTACAAAATTGGAATATTTCCCAAGCAACGAATAGTTTGGATGGTTTATGTCCCTGATTTATAAATTAAGTATCGTCTTTGTCGTGTTGGTATTACTGGGTTGCACGGGCACGCTTGAAGCACAGGCAGGTCCTGCCACTCCGGATGTTAAAGCAACGCCGTCCCTGTCCGAAACAGAACGCCTGGATAAGCAATTGGCCGAGGTGGAAGCCAAAATGGGTCTCAGGATATTTGCGGAACGTTGGACGGGTGACCTGGATGTACTGGCCGAAAAACGCATCATCCGCGTGTTGACCGTTTATGGCCTGGGTCGATATTTCCTGGACGGGCCCGAGGAAAAGGGCATGACCTATGAATACTTCAAGATGTTCGAGGACATCGTCAATGAGAGATTCAAAACCCGGAATCTCGAAATTCACGTGGTATTCATACCGGTTGCACGCGATCAGTTGATTCCGGGTTTGATCAGCGGTCGTGGCGATATCGCGGCGGCTGGATTGACCATTACGCCGGAGCGTTCTGAAGCCATTGATTTCACTGATCCGATGACCGGTGAGATTTCCGAGGTTCTCGTGACGGGACCCGCCGCGCCGCGGATCGATACAATCAATGATCTTGCTGGACACAAGATATCCGTCCGGAAATCCAGTAGTTACCGGTCCAGCCTTGAAGCTCTGAATGTACGTCTCGGGCAACAGGGCCTGGCGGAAATCGTGATAGTGGATTCGCCCGAACAACTGGAGGATGAAGACCTGCTGGAAATGGTCAACGCAGGGCTGCTCGACTGGGTCGTCGTTGATGATTACAAAGCAAAGATCTGGGCTGATATATTTGAAAATCTGACCGTTCGTGATGACCTGGTGCTTCGTTCCGGTGGCCGGATCGGGTTTGCCATCCGTAAGAACAGCCCGCAACTGGCAGGGGTACTGAATGAATTTGTGAAAACCCACAAACAGGGTACGCTCAAGGGAAATATCCTGATCAACCGCTATTTGAAGGACTTCGACTGGGCGAAAAATGCATTGGCCGCAGAAGACTATGAACGCTTTCAGGAAGTAGTCGATATCTTCACGAAATATGGCGAGCAGTACGGGGTCGATTTCCTGATGACCGCGGCCCAGGGCTACCAGGAGTCACGTCTCGACCAAAGCGCCAAGAGCCGGGCGGGTGCCATTGGAATCATGCAATTGCTACCCAGCACAGCAGCGGATGCGAACGTCGGAATTCCCGATATCTCAGAAGCTGAGCCGAATATCCACGCCGGTGTGAAATACCTGGATTTTATCCGCAAGCGCTATTTCTCCGATCCCGGCATGAACACCTTTAACCAGACCCTGTTTGCATTCGCGTCTTACAACGCCGGGCCAGCCAGGGTTCAGAAATTGCGCAAAATGGCGGCAGAACAGGGTTATGACCCCAATGTATGGTTCGGCAACGTAGAAATCATGGCGGCGACGGATATAGGCACTGAGACGGTCCAGTATGTCGCCAATATACTCAAATACTACATGGCCTACCGCTTCACTTTGCAAAGAGAACTTGAACGTAAAGAAGCGCGCGAAGGTGCTGGAATAGAGTAAACCCGGTAAAAAGCCGGCCGGGATCAACTCTACTGGTCTATCGCAAACGAGACGTGTACCGTCACCTTGTAGTTGTTTTCGCCGGTGGCTATGGGCACGGCGCCATCAGACCTCGCCATTGACATTTCCGCCCTGGCCATTGGCATGGGGCGCGGGTTGAAGGATTGCTCGGAAATCTCCAGTATCTGACCGGTTTTTACACCTGCAGCATCAGCCAGTGTTTTTGCCTTGAGCAATGCGTCTTTCACTGCCCGTGTGCGGGCCTGTGTGATGGCTTCCGAGGGATCCGCATTGGTGAACGTGATGTTTCCACCCTCGTTTACGCCGAGGCTGACCGACTTGTCCAGGATCACACCGACCGAACTGATATCCCGCACCCGCACGGTCAAACTGTTGCGCACCGTGTAACCGACAATTTTTGGTGGTTCGCGCTCGCCCGTAGGTTTTTGCGGCGGGTAGATATATTCGGGCTGAATGGAGAAGCCCGAAGTCTGGAGGTCACGCGCCTCGATACCCGCGGCATTCATGGCTGCGAGCACTTCCTGCATGGCAGTGGAGTTGGCATCCAGCGCCGCACGGGCGGTTTCGGCCTGGCGTGTAACGGTCAGTGTCAGCACCGCCATATCGGGCGCCAGATCGACATCGCCTTCACCGGTTACCAGGATGCGGGCAGGTGGCCCGGCATCAGCGGCCACCGGGGTCGTGCCGAGGGTCAATCCTGAAAGCGCGACGATAAGCAGTACTGTGTAGCGGGTAAGCGATTTGTTTTTCATGAGATATTCCCTCCTGAGCCTGTCCCCGTATCAAGGGGCACGAAAAGGACTGGCCTTGTGTTTAATGGTAATGCGTTTTAATGCCCGATTATATCGTAGGCATGTTTCAGACGTTCGGCGAGCACCTTCATCACGTGCATTGAAAAATCGGGTACATAGCGTAGCAGTGAATTGAAACTTGCCTGGTCGATCAGTGCGAGCCGGCAGTCGGTTTTTGCGATGATGCTGGCGCTGCGTATATTCGAGTTAATCAGGGCCATTTCACCCACTATTTCACCGGACTGAGCCGTTGCCAGGGCGTTTTCATTAATCGAAATCACAACCTCGCCGCTCATCACCACATACATATGACTGCCCGCGGCGCCTTCCGCTGCAATTATGGAACCGGCAGGGAAATTTACGACGTCTTCCGAATCTTTAAAAACTTCAAGCAAATCCATAGGTTCAATCCTGCAATTTTTAAATTTTCAAGCCGGCGGGGTAACGTTATTTCACCCTGCCTTGAGTTTAACGGTGATGAATTTGTTGACGGCACGTAGCCGGTCGGCCAGCACGGCCATCACATGAAGCGAAAATTCGGTATTTTCCCTCATCAACACACTGAGTTGGTCGCGGTCCAGACGCGCCAGCTTTACATCGGTAAGTGCTTTAGCGGTTGCGCTGCGTGTAGCCGAATGGGATATCGCCATTTCACCGATAATGCCGCCGGTTCTTTCGGTTCCAAGCGGCTCGCCACGCAGGGTCAGTTCGACCTCGCCTGACATGATGATATACAGGACATCGGCCGGATCGCCTTCCGGAAATATGATGGTTTCCGCGGGATATTCTTCCACGTCTTTCCATCCTCTAAGCATTTTGAGAAATTCCATAGCGCCTCACTTTATTCCTAAATATAACTTTACACTATATTTCACTGTTGCCAATGGAGCGCGCTGGATATTTGCCCGCC
Source organism: uncultured Gammaproteobacteria bacterium (assembly GCA_963704855.1). Classification (GTDB taxonomy): domain Bacteria; phylum Pseudomonadota; class Gammaproteobacteria; order Xanthomonadales; family SZUA-36; genus SZUA-36. The sequence continues at coordinate 72,794 of CAVPHY010000002.1, read as the reverse complement.
GTTTCTGGCGGGCTTCGTCACACCCTGCATGCTTTCTGCCGGTGAGTTTCGGGTGGCTTAGTTTGACACTCCGGAGTCGGCGCCAGATATCAGAACATCGGTCCAGTGCTTTATCTGCAACATATCCCCTGTTGGCGCGGCATCCAGGTCGGCTTATTTTCTTCCCTGAGTGCCTTGTAGGCAGGGTAGGGGTTTTTAATGAAGTCACTGCTACTGAGATCCATCAATAGCCCTGTTCCTCAAGTGACCAATAAGGGATAATTTATGCATATTGCAGTTACTATTTCCAGTGGGTTGAACCTATTCTGTTTTGCAGGCTTAGTTATGGTATCGAATTTAAGGGTTGCGATTATTACGCACGAGATCGATGAATTTCAGGACAGTAACTACCTGCTGCGCCATTTAAGCAGGCTATGGGAGCAGAACGGTATAAGGGCCGTTATCGTCAAGGGTGTAAACCAGGAATTGCCTGAGGCAGACCTCGCTATTTTGCATACGGATATTACGGCCGTGGGTGAAGACTACATCAGGATCGTAAATCATTACCCTTTGGTCATTAACGGTGCTGTGACTGATATCTCGAAATCGGTCTTCAGTGAACTGATCGTTGCAAGAAACGATGCATACACCGGCAGGGTCATTGTTAAAACCAATGCCAATTATGGCGGGATGCGAGAGCGTCTTAAAAGGATTGCCGAGGGTGATTGGCAGAGCACCATTGAAATTCAGCGTCCGTGGCGTCGTGTCGAGTGGATGGAGGAGTACCCGGTTTTTGACTCACCATCGGGCGTCCCCAATGGTGTTTGGAAAAATGACAAGCTGGTGGTCGAGAAGTTTCTTCCCGAGCAGAATGCGAACGGCGAGTATTTGCTGAAGATCTGGGTGTTTTTTGGTGACCAGGGTATCTATTACAACTGTGTTTCACCCGAACCGGTAATCAAGAGTCACAACCTGCTGCGCAGAGAGTTTCTGGACGTCAATGACGTGCCGGACTCCATCCGGGAAGTAAGGGCCAAAATGGGTTTTGATTTTGGGAAGTTCGACTTCGCCATGCACCAGGGGAAGCCGGTCTTATACGATGTTAACCGCACCCCGGGGGGGCCTAAAAACGTTGCCAAAACGGAAACGACGGAGCGGAGTTACCAAATTTTGAGCGCGGGTCTTAATGGTTTCATAAATCAACGTTAAGTTGGATGCTTATGCATATTGAATCGGAAATCGATCTCGGTAAAAAGGAAATTGCAGATCTTTCATCACGCTATATCGATGAAGGTGTGAAAGTGGATACTTGGGAAATATTGAACGTCAATATTTCAGGCAAACTGCTTAAAGCTGAGATCGGTATGGTCTCGTTTTTTGTATCCCCGACCGACCCTGATGGCTTTCACCTGAGCATTTTCTCCACCCAGGAATTCCTGGCCCAACTGGCAAATATCTATTTACATGTTGTAGCCGATTTTAAAACCAAGTGCAGGGAAACCTGGATGCGTGAATGTGCCATCACCAGCAGAAAAGTCATACGTGACCCGGAAAAGATCTTTGTCGAGATGGACTTTTTAAGCCTGAAGAGAATCCAGGATTCTGTCGTTACGATGGCAAAGTGCCGGGTTTATGATGATCAGGGGGGCTTGTTCACAGCCAGGATAAAAGGTTTGCTGCGTTAGTTTTTCGGGGGTGATGCGGGCGATTATTCCAGTATTAATTCCTGCCCGGAGAGCCAAACCTGCTGAGCAACACACGTTCACAGCTTGTCTCGGTCATACGCCTTCCATGCATGAATCTCGTGTTATCGAACACCAAGAGGTCATGTGTCCGCCATTCATGCAGGTGTAAGAGCTGATCCTGAACGTCAATCAACGCGTTAATGATGTCATCCGCGATCTCCTCACCATTTTCAAAATATACGTGATTGGAGTTTTTTGTATATACGTTGTTTTGTTGGTAAGCCGGATGAGTGATACGTGGCAGGTGTGCCAGCAATGCATTGGCAAAAGAAGGTTCACCGGAACGTGTTAGCTTGATGGCGCTCGCTGTATAGCGCAATGCCAGGTCCTCGCCTTTGAAACTGTATTCGAGGCTGGGGAAGCCACTCAGCAATCTGTTCAGATCAGATGTGCTGCCGACCTGGAATTCCGCTTGCCAGCGATCGGGTTGCCAATACATTTCATAAGTGACATCTGACTGCATAAAATATTCGCGCAAGTGCGCCGGCATTGCTTTCAGGAAACGCACGCCGTCTACGAGGGTGGTTTCGCCGCCTTTCACTACAGGCGGGGTAACACAGTAGAAAAAACATAGTTCAGGTGCCGGTGGCCAGGGTCTGTAGGTGCCTTCACTATGTGACAGCAGTGTAAAATTCTGTCTGTGCACCTCGGTGCTGTAACCGTCACCCCTGCCGGTTTTGAGCTTGTTTCGAGTACCTACGTGGTGGAAGTTATTACAGAGTTCACCAGTAAATGCTTCAAATGCTTCCAGGTCAAATTCAAAATCACGAATCAGTACCAGGCCATGGGTATCGAGCAGATCGAGCACCGACTCCCGCGACAGATGCCGCGGGTCTTTGCTTGTGCGGGCACGTACGAGCTTGACGAAACTGTGACCGCCTAGTGTTGCCAATTTAGTGCCTTTGCCTTTTCTTCCTGTGATTGCCGGGCACCACTGCTCCAGGCGTCACCGCCTTCGAGTTCAAAAAACAAAGGCTGGCGCGCAGTTTTATCCGGTGCGACCTGGTTCATCGTGGCCGCCTCGTAAAGCCGTCCGTTAATAACCGTATGGCTGACGTATTCTGAACGGTAGATATCCTCCAGCGGGTTGCCGTCAACGACCGTGATATCCGCCAGCTTGCCGGCTTCGAGTGAACCGATCTCGTGATCCATGCCGAGGCTGGCCGCACCGTCGATGGTGGCGCCACGCAGCGCTTCCCAGGGACTGAAACCACCCTGTGTCATGGACCACATTTCCCAGTGGGCGGCAAGCCCTTCGCGTTGTCCGTGGGCGCCGATATTCACCCGCACACCGGCATCCCGCAAAGCCTTTGCAGTGCGTGCAACGTAGACGTGGTTGTATTCTGAATCCGGTGCTTTTGGCCGGCGGATCGAACGCGGATACAGGACGCTTTTCGGGGTATAGCGCAACAGCCGCGGGTTCTCCCACACATTGGTGCGGTCGTACCAGTATTCCTCACCCATCAGACCGCCATAGGAGACGATAAAGGTTGGTGTGTAGGCCGTACCGACCTGTGACCAAAGCTGCACGACATCGCTATAGACGTTCTGCACCGGCAGGGAGTGTTCCATCGTGGTATGCCCGTCAATCAGCATGGTCAGGTTGTGCTGGAAGCGCATACCACCTTCAGGCACGACCATCATGTCCAGTTCCGAGGCCGCCTGGATAATCTGTTGGCGCTGTTCGCGGCGTGGTTGGTTGTAGCTCTTGACCGAAATGGCGCCGACATCCTTCAGTCGCTGCAGGTGGAACTGTGCGTCCTCAAGGCTGTTGGTTTCAGCGCTGTAGCCGGGCACATAGGCGCCATAGAGGATGGTGCCGGTGCCAAATACCCGGGGTGCGACCAGTTGGCCGGTTTTCTGCAGTTCGGATGCGGCGAAAAACTCACTGGTGTCGTTGGAAGGGTCGTGAATGGTGGTCACACCAAAGGCCAGGTTGGATAACTGCATCCAGTTCTGTTGCGGGTTAATTTCACTGCTGCCCATCCCACCATGTGCGTGCGCATCGACCAGGCCGGGCAGAACGGTCTTGCCGGTGACATCCAGCTGAAAGGCATCGGCAGGGATGGTGACGTTGTCGCGGCTGCCCACCGCGGTGATGCGGTTGCCTTCGATGAGGACGATACCGTCTTCGATCACTTCCGTTTGCTGGTTGGCGTCACGCATCGTGACGACACGTCCACCCACCAATGCGATTTTACCTTTTGGCTGGTCGCCATCCTGTGTAAAGGCCAGGTCCAGACCGGATTCAAGCGGTTCCGGCAGGGATTCCGGTGCGCCCGCCTCGAATGCAAAAGCCTGCTTCAGGTCGCGCCGGTAAAGATAACGGCCGTGTGACCAGTCGATGGCCTGGCTGTCGGCAGCCCAGCTGAGGAATTCCCCGCTGCGGCCAGCCACCTGCCTGACGCTGAAATCCTTGGTGGCGCCACTCAGCGTGATGGTTTTGCCATTGCTGAAGAAGGGCGCCAGGTAGGTTTTGAAGTTTTCGCTGAAAGCCACCCATTGGCCATCCGGTGACACCCGGAATTGCGTCGCCTTGGCGCCCTGCAAGTGATCACGGCGGTCATAGCCGTTCAGGTTTACACTGCTCAGAAGCAGTTCGGTGCCGAGTTTGCCCATATTGGTGGTGAAGAAAACGCGGCTGGCATCGGCATTGAAGTGCGGGTTGAAACCCTCTTTGCTTATACGCAGCGGTGGCTGCTTGCCGTCCGCTGCAACATGGTAAATGCCCGGGTCCATTGACCACAGCGGTGACAACAGGTAGCCGCCTTCAATTTTGCGGTACAGCACCTGTTGGCCGTCTGCGGAAAACGCCGGCTCAATATAATGGCCAGGTTGCGATGTAAGCTGTGTGGCCTTGTTTCCCTTGATCTGGCTGATGCGGACCGAGCCGAATTGCCGGTCATTCCAGGTGGTATACAACACCGAACGTCCGTCGGGAGAGATCACCGGGTAAAACTCGTAGTGATCACTCTGCTGTGTAAGCCGCTGTTGTTTGCCGGATTTGACATCCTTTATCCAGATATACCCCAGCGCCTGAAAAACGACCTGTTTCTCGTCTGCGGTGTAACTCGCCCAGCGAACTCCGTTCACCTCAAAATCATCCGTTGCCACCTTCACCTTGCTACGCAGTGCAGGGCGGACCTTCTTGCTGGTGACGATGTGTACGGGTATCCCTGTGACACTGCCGTCGGTGACGCTTACACGGTGAAACTTGCCGGCCGTCCAGAACGCGATCGAGGCGCTATCGGGCAACCACGCAATGGCCGGGGCATTGCCTTCCGAGCCGCTGGATTCCTGCAGATCCCTCTCGAACCCATCAAAGACCAATTTCTCCAGGCCGGATTCCAGATCCTTGACCATGATTTGTGTGACCAGCCCCAGGCGTCGTTTCAGATAGGCCAGCGATTTGCCGTCGGGTGACGGGGTAGGGCGGATCGCACCACCCGGGCCGCTGACGATGGTATCGGTTTCACCCGTTGCCAGTTCCAGCCGCTTAATTGCAAACAGGGAATCAACCGAGTTCTTGTTGTACTGCCAGACGGTGCCGGGTGTGATGTCCGCACTGTAATAGACATATTTGCCATCGGGTGAAAAAGCCGGTTCGGCGCGGTTCTTCTGATCGCTGTCGGCATTGGGCCGTTCCACCAGGTTGACACCGTTGCCGCCGCCACGATGAAACATCCAGATTTCACCCGCCGCAATGGAACGCGTCGAATAATAGGCTTTGCGTCCCACCAGGTAGTCACCGTCCGGACTCCACGATGGATTGTGTACGATGTGTTCAGCCTCGTCGCTGACGGCATGGGCGTCACTGCCATCGGCATTCATGATCCACAGGTTATCGCCACCGGCACGGTCGCTGACGAACGCAATCTGGCGGCCGTCCGGGCTGAAGCGTGGCTGGTAGTTCCACTCGATGCCGTGCGTCAGTGCCGTGGCTTCGCCGCCGCCGATGGCCACCGAATAGATATCACCCAGCATATCGAATACCAGGGTTTGGCCATCCGGGCTGACGCTGACGTTCGACCAGGTCGTTTCGGTCGTGTCGATGCTTATCTCGCTCGTGTGGTACTGGTCGGAGCTGACGTCCCACTTGGCTTTTTCTTCTGAACCATCGGAAGATTCGTCTGCAAAAAGGATAGGGCTGGTGAACAAAAGAAGGCTTAACAGTAGGCGCTGCATCGTGGGTTACTCCGTGGACTTAAAATTACCTGGGAAATGTTGGAGCGTAATAATAGCCTACCTGTGGCATCAAGTGGGTTATGCCAACGTTAAAGAGCCACCCGGACCAATGGCATTCGCTATTTTCAAAGTTCCAAAGGTGGCATCTGCCCTGTTTTATTGGCTTGTTTAATCATAGAATGCGAGCCAGAATAATTAATCCTGTTTTTCAGAAACCGTGAATTGAATGATATTTATCAAGCGCTACCTGCTGGCCATTTTGGTTTTCAACCTTGCCGCGTGCTCAACTTTTCAGGAAGTGAGCGTGGAAAATGCCATGCGAAACTCGCGTCCGTCGGGTGTGGACTACGGTAGCCTGGTAGAAGTGAAAACCTTTGATAAGCAGACCGCAAAATTTCGAATCACGGTGATGAATGCTGATGGCCTGGGCGGAAGTGAAGCGTTTTTCCGTTACGAGGATATGGCCAGCCTCAAGGTTGAAGGGCCAAAAAGCAGTGGTGAAGATACCTGGATGATTATCGGCGGCATACTGGGCGCCGCTGCGCTCGTCTGGCTGATTGCCAGCGCCGATTCGGTCAAGGTCTGCTCACCTTCGCCATGTGATCCGCGTTAAGCCTTAACCCGAATATTTCACCAGTATCCCGGCTCTGGCTTGTTCATATACCGCTGGGCTTGGTCTTCCTTCAGGCCATAGCTACAGCTATGACCTTCAGTCCAGCCCGGCACCCAACGGTATCTGTCCGGCGCCATATTCCGGGATACTGGTGAAATATGCGGGTTAACCCCCGCCGGTCAGTGTTTTCGCCCATTCCGGAAAGACATTGACGTCAATTTTGAAAACCACTGTGCCCCAGAAATAGGTCACCAGCGTGGTAATCACCACGCCGATCATGTTCAGCAAAATACCGGTTTTAGCCATGTCCTTGATGGACAACCTGCCGGTGCCAAAAATAATCGCATTGGGGGGTGTGGCAACCGGCAGCATGAACGCGAGCGATGCGGCCAGCGTGGCCGGTATCATCAGCAGCAGGGGATTGATCTGGATACTGACGGCCATGCCCGCGAGGATTGGCAGTATCATCTCGGTGCTGGCGATATTGGATGTCAGTTCCGTCAGGAATGACATCATGGTCACGATAACAGATGTCAGGATCATCGGGTGCGTGCCCGCCAGGCCGGAAAGCTGTTCACCAAACCAGAGGGACAGGCCGGAATCGACAAACCCCTTGGCCAGCGCAAAGCCGCCGCCGAACAGGATCACGATATGCCACGGCAGACGGTTGGCCGTCTTCCAGTTCATCAGTCGCTCGTTCTTCTTTGTTGTTGAAGGGATGATGAACAGGAGAAGTGAAATCGCGATGGCAACCGTACCGTCGTTGAAATACTCAGGGTGTTCGAATAACTGTGACCAGCCTGGAATATTGACAAAACCGATATTGAAACCCGCCCTGAAAACCCACAGCAGCGCCATGGTGATAAACAGGGCGAATACGATTTTTTCCTCCGGTTTTGCCGGGCCCAGCAACTGGTATTCCTTTTTGAATTCCTCCCGGTTGACGCCATGCCACGGGTGTTTGGGCCGGTACATCAGGAACAGCAATACCCAGGCCGCCAGGAAAACCAGCGCGGAAATCCATATGGCGAATACCAGCCAGTCGGCGAAAGAAATCTCCGGCATGGCCGGGAAGATGATATTGGCGATACGCGCAAACGACAGGTTCGGAGGGGTTCCAACGAGGGTCGCTATGCCACCGATGGAGGCGGCGTAGGCAATACCCAGCAGCAAACCGACGGAGTAGGTGCCCAGTTCCTTCTTGCCGAGAATTTCTTCGAGTTTCAAGATGATCGATAGTGCGATCGGGATCATCATCATGGTTGTCGCCGTATTCGACATCCACATGGAAAGGAAGGCGGTGGCAAACATGAAGCCCATCAGAATCCTGCCGGGGCTGATACCGAAAAACATTAAAACCTTGATCGCGATGCGCCGGTGCAGATCCCAGCGCTCCATGGCCAGGGCCATCAGGAACCCACCCAGGAACAGGAATATCAGGTGGTTGAAGTACATGGACGAGATGGTCTGTCCATCCACCACGCCGAGCAGGGGGAAAAGCACCACCGGCAGCAATGCAGTGGCCGCCAGCGGTACGGCTTCGGTAATCCACCAGATGGCCATCAATATGGCGATGGCCAGCGTGTAGGTAACACCCGGGTTCTCCGGCGCCAGGTCACCAAACAGGATGAGTGACAGGCTGATCAACGGTGCAATGATCAATGAGGCCAGCTTGGTTTTTGAGTTTCTGTTGGCTGATTTCATATTTATTCTTGGTTTTGGGTGAAGTGTTTGACCGGCGAATTACCCGTAACTGTAGCAGCATGCGGGTCTTCACGAAATCACCAAGCGAAAATTGGCTGGTTTAACCGCCTGCTTTCAGCGAACGCGATGGGTAAACCCGCAAAAATGATGACCTATCTCATGTGCCGAACGTGTGTTCTTGTTTACGCTTACTAACCTAATCCGGCACAAACACGGAGCATGACGTGAAACAAAATCCCCTCTTTTTCAGTGCACTCTTCCTGCTGTTCTTCAGCGCTTCGGCTTCCGCCGGGGTCGTGACCACCGAGACCAACAATGGCAACCTGGTGATGCAGGACGTACCGGCCATTCCGCCATCGCTGGTAGCCAGCCTTAACCGTTACCAGAATGTACGTTCGGCCGGTTTTCTCGACTGGACCCTGGACGGTAACGGGATCTTCATATCCACGCGCTTCGGCGATGTCAGCCAGGTGCACCAGGTCAGCCACCCGGGTGGTGCGCGTCAACAGGTCACATTTTTTGACGAGCCGATAGGCGGACTGCAGCGCCAGCCCGGTGGTTCGAAAATGATTTTCACCATGGATGCGGGCGGCAGTGAGTTCTCGCAGATTTTCCTGCTCGACCCGGGCAGTGAGGATGACGCCATCATGCTGACGGATGGTGAGTCGCGTAACGATTCCGTAGTGTGGGATCGCAGCGGCAAAAAGATCGCGTACCGCAGCACCCGCCGCAACGGCGCATCCAATGATGTCTGGATGATGGATGTCGCCAACCCTGAGACGGCCCAGATTGTCCTGACATCACCCGATGGCACGAACTGGTCAGCATCTGATTTCTCGTCAGATAATTCCAGGCTATTGATCGGTAACTATGTTGGTAACGCAGATTCCAGGATTTACCTGCTGGATATCGAATCCGGTCAGCAGCGCCTGCTGGCGGGTAACGCTGAAAACCCCAGCTCGAATTTCCCGGTGGCATTTGATCACGAGGGTACCGGCTTCTGGTTTGTCACCGATGTCAAAGGTGATTTCAGACAATTGGCGTGGCAGTCGCTGGAAGAGGGTTCCGAACCGTTGATCGTCAGTACAGACATACCCTGGAATGTCGAGGGCGCAGAAATCAGCCACGACCGCAAACGCGGTGTGTTTTCAGTCAACGTGGACGGCATGTCACAGGTCTACCTGCTCGATACGCTCAGCCGCGAATTCGCACAAGTGGGTGTGATCCCCACCGGTCTGGTCGGCGGTATGGAATTCAGCCCGGATGACAGCAAGCTGGGCCTGACCCTGAATACATCAAAAACCCCGAGCGACAGCTTTGTGCTGCAATTGGGTGAAGCTGCGCTCGAATACGGTGAACTCGAGCGCTGGACCTACAGCGAAGTCGGCGGGCTGGATACCGACAGCTTTATCGAACCGGAACTGGTGCATTACCCGACATTTGACAGCGCCAGCGGCGGACCGGAGAAGATTCCCGCCTGGTTGTATAAACCGGAAGGTGAAGGCCCGCACCCGGTCATCATCGTTATCCACGGCGGCCCCGAAGGGCAATCACGGCCATCCTTCAGCAGTGGTTACCAGATGTGGCTGAAAAAACTCGGGGTTGCGATCGTTCTTCCGAACGTGCGCGGCTCCTCGGGGTATGGCAAACACTATATGTCGCTGGACAACGGTTTCAAGCGCGAGGACTCGGTTAAAGATATCGGTGCCTTGCTCGACTGGATAGACACCCGGGCGGACCTGGATAAAGACCGCGTAGCCGTCTATGGCGGCAGTTATGGCGGTTACATGGTGCTGGCGAGCGCCGTGCATTACAGCGACCGCTTGAAAGCGGCGGTGGACGTGGTGGGTATCAGTAATTTTGTAACCTTCCTTGAAAACACCCAGGACTACCGCCGCGATCAGAGACGTGCGGAGTATGGCGATGAGCGTGAACCTGCAATGCGCGAGCACCTGCAGAAGATCAGCCCGTTAAGCCACGTGGACCGGATCAACATACCGATGCTGGTGGTGCAGGGTGAAAACGACCCGAGGGTGCCGGTTACCGAGGCCATCCAGATGGTCGACGCCCTGCGCGCAAAGGGTCAGCCGGTCTGGTATATGAATGCACTGAACGAGGGCCACGGTTTCCGCAAGAAAGAAAACCGTGATGTGCAGGAACAGGTCATGATGCTGTTTTTCGAAAAGCACCTGGTGACACAAAGCCCATAGGTGAACCAGCCTGATCGGTGGCCGGCCGGAAAACGGCCGGTCACTTACGCGCTCAGTTTTGTACCCAGGTACTCAATTCCGCCGGGCTTTCGATCACGATATCCGGTTGCGCCCGCCATTGCTGCGGCTGCGCGCCGCTGTGGGTGACCACGACGGAGACAACCTTGTTGGACCCATCCAGCCGCTCCCCCAGGCCGCGTGCGAATAAAACATCGGCGATATGGTCACCGACGTAGATGATGGTCTTGTCCCGCGTTTCGCCGAATATCTCCTGCAGGCATTTCAGACCGCCATCCGGCGCCGGCTTCTGGTGATGGTGGAGCAGGTCCTCGTAACCGATCACGGAGGTGAATGCGGAACTGATGCCATGCTCGAGCAGCACCTGCCGGATGTTACGTGTCGCGTTGGCCGAGCAGATACCCTGCGGAAAACGTGAAAACTGCCTGATGGTATCGGCCACACCATCGAATAATGTGACGGCGGTCGTATCCAGCATCTGGTAGGTTTCCCACAGCGGACCGGCGTTGTCGATCTCTTCCGTGGTCATGCCAAAGTAATCGCGGTAAAGATCACGCCAGTGCTCGGCGGCGTGGTTGGCAAAATGGTAGTCCGCTTCGCTGGCCAGTGGACGCGGCAAATTGTCGCCGGTCAGGCGCGGCGCCACCCGCGCCAGTATCTGTCGGGTAATGGCAATATTCTTGGCAGCTGAATTGGCCAGCGTGCCATCGAAATCCCACAGGATGGCATCGGCTTTAAATGGTGTTCTGATTTCCATCATCTGTGCACGCAGTATATTTGATGTGCGTGTCGTAAGTCGGGTAATTTAATTGACCGCGTTGATCCTGTTAGCAACATTTTAAGGATAGGTTAAGGCGCGATTTTGTAACATCGGACTCTTGACGGGGAACGATGGTGAGGCATTCGGTAGCCTTTTCGAAGCAAAATCACCAGATACAACCTTTCTTTTTAAGATTGGCAGCCACAGTAGTAGTTGCGTTTACCCCCTCAGCACTTGCCGAAACTCCAGCAGATACCCCCTTGGAACTCGAAGAAGTCATCGTCACTGCACAAAAACGTGAGCAGCGCTTGAGCGATGTGCCCATGAGTATTTCCGTTGTCAGCGGGCAGGTGATCGAAGACCTGGATATCAGCACGGCACTGGATATGTCCTACAGGGTGCCGGGCCTGGTGGTGCAGGAGGCGGCGCCCGGCAGCCAGATGTACACCCTGCGTGGCGTTGGCAGTTCCGTCGGCTCGTTCAGGCTGGTGGGCGTGTATCTCGATGAAGCGGATGTGACCTCGGCCGACCCCAACGGCCAATATGATTTGAGCCTTTACGACCTCGCGCGCGTGGAGGTGCTGCGTGGGCCCCAGGGCACCCTGTACGGGGCGGGTTCGGTTGGCGGCACGATCCGCCTGATCACCAACAAACCGCTACTCGACCGCTTTGACGTGAAGGCAGAGGGGTCGGTTTTCAGCCAGGCAAGAGGTGAGCCGGCTTACGAACTCAAGACCATGCTAAACACACCGCTGGTCGAAGATACCTTCGGTTTGCGCCTCGCGGTCAGCTATCACGATTGGGGTGGCTGGATCGACCAACCCGCCGCCAACAGGAAGGATTTCAACGATAACCAGATGATTGACGCGCGTCTGCGCGCACTGTGGCGAGTAAACGACCGGTTTGAAATCAATGGCACCGTGAACGTGCATCAAAATGACGGTGGCGGTGCCAATATCGTAAATCTGCCGCCCTATGCTGAAAGCTTATACCAGGCGTTTATCGACCCTGAACTGAAGACACCCTATATCGATGATCACAATCACTACAGCCTGACCGCGACCTATGAATTTGATGCTTGCACATTGCTGAGCGCCACGGCCTATACCAACACCCATCGCCTGCGCACCGGTACGCGCAGGTTTGTTTTTGAAGATGAGCTGATACCCGGTTTTCCCGGCTCCGAAATTTACACGTCCGATTTGTATAACCAGGGTGACTCACGGCTGTTTACCCAGGAAATACGCCTGGGCAGCAAAGGCGGCACGGCTCTCAACTGGACCACGGGATTGTTCTATCGTGATGAAGACACGAACACGGACATGGTGTCGTCACGGGCCCTGGGGGGCGAGATTATCTCGCTAGACGCGCCTTACAGTGAAATTACCAGGACGACAGCCTGGGCAGTTTTTGCCGATATCAGTTACCTTGTCAACGAGCGCTGGGAACTGGGTATTGGCGCCCGGTATTTCGAGGACGATCAATTCACCGAAGACCTTATTTATGGCACCCGCCGCAGCGCCGGTTTCGATCACCTGAGTCCACGCATATACCTTTCCTATGCAGCAACGGATGCTATCAATCTGTACGTCAATCTCGCCCAGGGTTTCCGCAGTGGCGGTATGAACCAGATGGAAGTTGAGGCGGCAGGCGGGCCCGGCACGTACGAGCCCGAGGTGGTTAATTCCTATGAACTGGGTACCAAGATGAGCCTTGCAGATGGCCGTCTGTATGCCGAAATCGCCATTTTTTATAGCAAGTATAAGGATATGCAAGGCTGGGCCACGATGCCGGTGATCCTGATGGAAATGATCACCAATATCGGCAAGGCGCGGATACAGGGCTTTGAGTGGACACTTGCCTGGCAGGTGAGTGATCGGTTCAACCTTGGTTTTAACGGCGCCGTGATCGACACGGAAGTGATCGATATGGGGGAGGGCGGCAACTCGCATGTTCCGGGTGACCCGCTTGACCAGGTGGCGGATTATGGCTGGTCTGTCTACGCCGACTATTACTTCAACTGGGCTGCCGACAAGCCCGGTTTTTTACGCGCGGGTTACAACCGGCAGGGCCCCATACACCTGACAGACCGTTCCGCCGGATTTGCGGAGCCGTTTAGCGAGTCCGATACGCTGGGGTTTCTCTACCTCAATTTAGGACTGCAAGTGGACCACACCGTTATCGAATTATTTGGCCGAAACCTGCTGGATGAAGACGGCATCAGTAACCCGTATGGGTCGTTCGCAAGCGGAACACAGCCGCGTCCAAGGGTTTTCGGTATTCGCCTGGCATGGGATTTTCAATAGTGCCTGGTATCAAACTCAGTAATCGTTGGTCACTGTTTTGCTTCGTCCTGCTCAGCCTGATATTTTCACCGCATATTCAAGCCTGGCAAAAAAACATCCGTTTTGAAAACATCACGGTAAAGAACGGCTTACCCGGTGGGCAACTCTACGCTGCGGCCCAGGACCGGCAAGGGTTCATGTGGTTTGCGTCTGATAACGGGCTGATCCAGTATGACGGTTATTCTTATAAGTTAATCCGCAATATCCCGGGGCGGCCGGATTCGCTTTTATCCAACCGGGTTGTTTCCGTTTACATTGACAGTGAGGAAACGCTCTGGGTAGGCACAGTGGAGGGCTTAAGTCGTTATGATCCCGACCGCCAGTCTTTCACCCATTTCAGACACGATCCAGGCAATCCGGAAAGTCTAGGGAGCGCTGAAGTTCAGAGCATTGTTGAGGACCAGCAAGGCGTCCTTTGGCTCGGTCACTGGCCTCTACACAATGGCACACCCACGGTAAGTGCACTTGACCGGCAAACTGGAATTTTCACACGCTTCCATCACATCCCGGACGATCCAAATACATTGCCTGCTGGCGTTGTTACCAAGCTCCTGGTCGACCGTTCGGGTGTGCTTTGGGTTGGTACCTATGCATGGGATGGAAAGCCCGGCCTGGCCTATTTTGATCGCGAAAGTAAAACCTTCCGGCGGCTTTTTGACTGTAGCCCGAATGCTTTGCAGTGTGCTCAGCCCGCCGGGCCTGGAGACCGGACCGAGGATTTCCAGATTGGTGGAATCCATGAAGATGAAAGGGGGTATTTCTGGTTCAGCGGCAGTGGCAATGGCCTGATCAGGTATGACCGCACGAGCAATACCTATACCCGCCTGGTGTGTCACCCGGGTGAACCGGGCAAGGGAACCGGCAAACGCGTTAGCGGCAACATCATCGAAGATAAGAACGGGCTATTGTGGTACGACGACCGCTACAGGGGGCTGACCAGTTATGACCCCGGGACGAAGACATTTAACCACTACGTTCACGACCCGGCAGATCCCTTCAGTTTTGGCATTGACGATAAAAATCCCTCACCGCTTTACCAGGACCGGAGCGGGATGGTTTGGGCCATCGGACTCGATGGCAACCTGAGCAGGTTCGATCCGGGTAGCCTGGTGGTTGGCCACTACAAACACGAGCCCGGTACAGCAAACAGCCTTTCAAACGACATCGTTTCGGGTATTGTTGAAGACGAAAACGGTATTCTTTGGGTGCTTCACCTGCACCATGGTTTGAGGCGAGTTGACCGCACCACCGGCATCGTGACGGCATACCAGCATGACGCGATCAACGTTAACGGGTTCAATGCCCTGCACTTGGACAGGGCCGGCACCCTGTGGTTGGGAACAAATTCCGGTATCAGCCGGTTTGACCGGTCCACCGGGCGATTTACAGATTATCCTTTTAACTTGGCTGGAGAAAACCGGGGTAAAACACAAGGGGCCAACTTGCACGTATCGGCCATAAGCGAAGATGCGAGAGGCAATCTATGGCTGGGCTCTGTTTCACGGCTGAGTTATTTCGAAGCAGGTTCAGGTGAATTTACCCACTTTCGGAGCGACCCTGACCAGCCCGGCGCCCTGCGCGGCGCGGCATTTGCGGCGCTATTGCTTTCCGCTGATGAAACTTTATGGATCGGCGGTTCCGATGGACTGAGTCGCCTGGATCCGGTGTCCCGGCAATTTACCCATTATGTCCACGATCCGGAGAATCCGGACAGTATCAGTTCAAACCGGGTGTGGGCTATCTTGCAGGGGAAAGACGGTGCCTTGTGGATTGGAACCGAGACCGGCCTCGATCATTTTGATCCGGCTGGGAATGTGTTCAGTCATGTCGTTGATGGCAGGGGAGATACGCTTTCCACGTTCCATGCGATCGTTCCCGATGCGCAAGGCAATATCTGGGTCAGCACATACAGTGGGGGCTTATTCAAACTGGATCCGGTCACCGGTCATACAAGCGCTTACGATGCGGACGATGGATTTACGAGGTTGTTCAAGGGTGTTTTGGGCAGGAGTGGTGAACTGATCTGGGGGGCGGCTGACGGTATCTATATTTTCGACCCGGAGAAATTGCCCGACCACAGGGAAGATCCGGTCGTGGTTTTCACGGAGTTCCGGCTTTCAAACCAGCCGGTTCCGGTGAGTGATGAGGCGAACAAAACGCCATTGAGCAGATCCATCGTCAACACCACCGATATCACCCTGACGCACCTCGATAACCTGATCTCATTTGAATTTGCCGTGCCGGGTTACCGGCATCCGAATGTAGCCCGCTATGCCTATCGGCTTGAAGGCTACGACAAGGACTGGATCGGGACAGACGCCGACCGGCGGATCGCCACCTATACCCACACTCCGCCGGGGAATTACGTGCTGCGTGTGAAGGCCGCCGGGAAGGATGGAGCCTGGGGCGATAAGCAGGCCGCGATCCGGATCAGCATATTGCCGCCCTGGTGGCAAACCTGGTGGGCCTGCAGCCTGTACGTCATCACGTTTGTGCTCGCACTGTTCGGGTATATCCGCTTGCGGACTCGAAACCTGCGTCATCGTGCCAGATTACTTAGGCAAACTGTCGCAGAGCGCACTGCACAGATCAGGGAGCGTGAGCAGCAAATTGTGCACCAGGCCGAAGACCTGGAAGAACTGCTGCACCTGAAAGAAAAACTGATCACGAACATCTCGCACGAGTTCCGCACACCGCTGACGCTGATACTCGGACCCGTCCAGCGTTTATTGCAACGCGCAGACAACCAGCAGGATGCTTCGCAATTGAAACTGATCAAGCGCAACAGCCAACGCCTGTTGCGCCTCGTAAATCAATTGCTTGGCCTCGCGCACCTGGGCGCCGATCAACCTTTGGCGCGTTCAGCGCAGCCCGTTTCAGCCACGGTCGATACCATTGCCGAATCATTCCAGCCACTGGCCGAGGACAAGGGTCTGCACCTTGTCGTGGAAAGGAATGATGAGCTCTGGGCCCATTGCACACCGGATGCGCTTGAAAAAATTCTGCTCAACCTGCTTTCCAATGCCATCAAGTACACACCTGCAGGCGGCAGTATCACCGTCAGCTCCAGGCCGGGTGAGTACAACATGGTCGAGGTATCGGTTCGCGACACCGGAATCGGTATACCCCGGGAGCAACACGCAGCGGTATTCGAGCGGTTTCACCGCGTGGATAACAGCGGTGAAACGGTTCCGGGCGCCGGTATCGGCCTGGCGCTGGTCCAGGAACTGGTGCTGGCACACGATGGCGAGGTATCACTGATCAGCCAGCCGGGCGAGGGCACAACGATCACGGTGACGCTGCCGCGTTGTGAAGCGGGTTTGCCGCAGACCGGTAAGATTCGGGAAGCCAGCACCGATGAAGCAATGGCGCTCGAACTCGAAGCATTGGGGCCGCTCCTCAGGCAGGCCCGAGACCGGGTCAGTTGACGAGACCGACGGCAAACCACTGATCCTGATCGTAGAGGACAACACGGACCTTCAGCATTACCTGGTCGAACTGCTCACTGAAACCTATCAGTGCCTGGTCGCCGGCGATGGCGAGGAAGCCCTCGAAGTCGCATTCGAACATATCCCCGACCTGTTGTTACTGGACCTGATGCTGCCAAAGCTGGATGGCTTCCAGGTGAGCCACGCATTGAAGGAAGACGAACGCACCAGCCATATCCCGATCATGATGCTGACCGCCCGGGACGACCGCGACAGCCGCATGGAAAGCTGGAAGGAAAAGGTCGATGGCTACCTGACCAAGCCTTTCGATGATGACGAGCTGAAAATGCGCATCGCGAATCTGCTGGAAATCAGGGATATTCTGAAGTGCCGTTTCAGTTCGCAGTTTTTTGCAGAGACAAACCGCGACCACGTGGCGGGTCAAAAAGAAAACGGTTTTCTGATAAAACTCGAGCAGGTGCTGGAGCATTGCCACTGCCGAACCGGGCTTCGGCGCGTCCCAGATGGCTTCCGAAATGTATCATGAGCGCCCGCCAATTGCAACGCAAACTCAAGGCCGTGACCGGGCACCACCCGGCCGAGTTTTTGCGTTCGTACCGCTTGAGGAAAGCGCGGGGTTTGCTGCAGGAGGGGATGCAGGTCGGACTCACTGCCGATACGGTCGGGTTTTCATCGCCGACGTATTTTACGAGTTGTTTCAAGGCGCAGTTTGGGGATGACGCCTTCGGAGTTTCAAAGTAGTCGAGCATCTGGTCACGGCACCTGATAAATAACTTTGCTGGTGTTGTGTTGTATTAACCCGGTTTACCCCCTCTGACCCGTGTTAGTTGCTGTTTCGTCGCGAAATCGACGTCAACAAAGTAATGAACTTCACAAGTGAGAACAGTTGAAAACGGCCAATAGCAAAACTTGTCGCAAAATCTATAACCATGGTCGCTCTTTTAATAACACCCCCTCAAAATTCAATTGTAATGTCTGATCAGTCGGGAGTTTGTGTCGTGATCTGATTGCAGGTTAAAAACAAGTCTGCAAACTAGAATCCAATAACCTCCCGATCTGATAGCGGTGCTGGCATGTCGTCAGTGCTTCATAAGGTTTCACCTTGGAGGTGTTTTATGAACATTCGTACTAAAAGGTGGCTGTCCGTTTTTGCCCTTGATGCCCGAACATCAAGGAGGAGAGCCGAGGAAGTAATAGCAAAGCGTGCTTCAGTCAGGAGTAGAAGGATTATCGGGAGCATTGCAATCGTGATCGCCCTCGGTATCAGTGGGATAACCCTGACTGCACAAGCTCAAGTATCGGACTCCGAGCCCCCCCAGCTCATGAATTTCAACTTCACTCCGTCGGCAATCGATGTTTCGACAGGATCCCAGTCCGTAAACGTGTCTCTCGATGTGACCGATAACCTATCTGGGACCAGGGGGGTGATTATCTACTTTCAGAGTCCATCCGGTCAGACTGTGAGAACAGTAATGCCCCTCGTAATCGGGACGAGCCTCGATGGGACCTACGAAGGGCCGGTGACATTTCCTCAGTTCGGCGAAAATGGCACGTGGCAGGTTCACGAGATTTTTTTGTCAGATATGGTGAGTAATGGCGCGATGATTCGAACTGACGTTCTCGCCGCCGCCGGTTACCCAACGCAGTTGGAGATCGTCTCGACACCTGCCGATACCCAGGGACCCAACATTTCAAACATTCAATTCTCGCCTGCATCGATGGACGTATCGGCGGCCCCTGTTTCGGTAACCGTCGACCTAACGGTGACGGACGAGTTGTCCGGTGTTGTCTTCCCACCCGCAGTTCCCAGTGAGAACTTCTTCCCGTTCTTTCCGGTTTTCATCCAAAGTCCATCGAGGCAGCAGTACATTCACCTCGCCAACCTTCAGTTCGAGCTAGTTTCGGGCGACGTGCTTAACGGTACATGGCGGGGCACGTTTGAGGTGCCGCAGTATGCTGAGGCGGGAAACTGGCAGGTCATGAACATCGCTCTGCGTGATCGTGCAGGGAACTACTCGTGGCTCGATTCGTCACAGTTGATCGAACTGGAAATCCCGATAGAGCTTCCGATCGCAGCAGATCCGACAGATACGACCCCGCCGCAATTGATCAGTCTGGACTTCGTCCCGAAGGTAATCAATACGTCGAACGGTAGCAGTGAGGTGACGGTAACGATGAGCATCACTGACGATCTGGCAGGGGTTCATTTCTCACCGACGACACCGTTCTTGACCTACTTCGAGGCTGGGATCAATTTCCGGAGCCCGTCGGGTCAGCAAAACCAATTCAATGCGTACGCGGGAAATTTCACGCTCGTGTCAGGGACACCGCTTGATGGCGACTGGGTAGGAACCGTGCCCTTTCCCCAGTATAGTGAGGACGGGACTTGGTGGGTCGATCTCCTGCAAGTCAAGGACATGACAAACAACATTCAGTACTTCGACATGGCCTCACTCTCGGCCCTCGGGTTCCCAACAGAACTTGTCGTCCTTCGTCCGTCATTAGATGTCGATGGAACCGTCGATGCGTCCGGAGGGACAATAGTTGATGATACCTTCGGGAACCGCGCGCAGGTCACATTCCCGCCTGGTATGGTGAGCACGGAAACAGAGGTTGCCATTGATGTGTTTCTTGATCCGCTCGACATACCGACGCCATCCGGGTATACAGGTCCTGGAACGCTGTTTGTCAATTTCAAGTTGATTCCAGAGCCATCGTATCCCCTTCCAGCACCTGGACTGACCGTGGTTTTGCCGGTTCCGAATCCGTTGATACCCGGAACACAACTCGATCTATTTCGTGTCGATCCTCAAACTGGGGATTTGGTGCCTGCTACCGATGCGTTCGGTATACCGGTAGTGGGAACGGTTAATGCCCCCGATGGTCAGAGTGCCCATTTACGGGTATTGCCCAGTTTTCGACGATTCGTCGGTCTTGTCCCGGACACCATTCCCGTGTCGATCGACATCAAGCCCGGTGTTTTCCCCAACGGGATCAATCCCGGTTCCGCAGGACTGATACGGGTAGCGTCTTACCCACGAGCACCGCAGCACGGAGATGCTCTCGATTTTGATGCATTGAGTGTCGATTGGGTGACTCTCAGATTCGGCCCCGATGGTGCAAGTATTGCCCACGCGGTGGACATACCCAGGATGTGGATGGAAACCGTGACAGCGACATGGTCGTCCATTTCCGGCCTGATCTAAGGCGTCTTGTGAGGAGTTGCGGCGATGACGCTTACGGGTCAGACACTGGAGCTCAGAACAACTCAGGGACTGACATGATCTACACTGTTTCGTGTCGTTAGAAGTGGATCAAACACGAACCATTGATGAAGAGCTGAGACACCCATGACTTGGAGATAGAGAAGATGTGGGTGTCGTTGCTTTTCTTTATCAAGTAGATAATTGATCGAACTTGCGAAGGGCCGTCAACAACTGGCGGCTCTTCTTTTCGGATTGTTTAGTCAGAGGTGCAGGGTTCTCGTCGTTACGATCCGGAGCGCGTTTTGTCGCAAAATCTGGAGTTTCAGTCGCTTTTTTGATCACCCCTAAACGGCGTCACGACACAAAATAAAGTGTGAGAAGGCTGTCCCATCGCCAGATTATTCCTATAAGTCTTTAAACAACAATCCAATAACCTCCCGATCCGATAGCGGCTCTGATGGGCTGTCAGTAGCCCTGTGTTTTTCAACAAGGAGGCAAGCTATGACTACTCAATTCCATATACTGAAAGCGTTCATTTTGCTACTGGGTATTATTGTTCTCATGCCAGGTATGGCGTTCGCAGATGCCGAAGATTTTGATGAGATCACTTACGTCTTCCGTTCCTTTGAGTCGGAGGTTCCAGTCGATCTCCAGGACTGTATTGACATTGGCATTCCGTATCCTCCAAATTTCGCCACAATCTACGACATTTACTCCTTACACTCAAAGAAAACGAGCGGTCTTGTTATGCATGAAAGCATAAAGAAAATCGGCCACGTTCTTACATGCGGAGACTCCTCTGGCATCGGGTGGGATAATCCTTTTGACCGATTTCCGGTATATTTTAAAATTACCGTTGATGGCATGGAGCTTATCGCAGAGGGGCAAGGAGGATTGTTGTCATTGGATATACCTGAATACCCCCTTGGAATCGCATCTTATGCGCTTAGAATCATAGACGCCCCACCCGGAATCATCGGGGGTTGGTTGGTAACCAACACGATTGCCAATATCGCCGGGTTGCCGGGCTATATCAACGGGTCTTTTGCGACGATCCGTCTATTTACTCATGCGGTCAGCGATGATGATCAGTAATTCTTCCTGAACCCAAGCAGAGAGCCACCATCTCCCTGGTGGCTCTTTTATTCCTGCCAGTGAGCGGTTCATAAATAGCAACATGCGACTTAACTGACTCACCGTCCACATGTTGATCACGCCAAGCCCAGCTTTGTCGCAAAATCGAAAGTTCTGGTCGTTTTTTTGATAACACCGCAGCACCCCCTGAACTTAACCTTTCACGGGCAGGAGTCTGTGGAAGCCGGATCAGAACCTGCATGGTTTTTATGGGCCGCGAATGACGGCACTGAAAACATGACTGAAATCCGGAAATACTGGGCGGTGTAAACAGCGCGGTAACCAGCAACCAAGGAATATCCCTGAATAGATTCCTTGTTCTTACCAGGCAATAGCATCGTCGCGGTTTCTAGAGAGGAATTGAAATGAAGAAACTCAAACTACTGGGAATATCCATAGTGTTTTTTGGCGCTGGCGTACTGGCGGCTGAAGCATATGACTATAACGGTCATGAGTATCACCTGACTGGCTCAGGAACGTGGGCACAAGCCGAGGCTGAAGCGGTAAGCATGGGTGGCCACCTCGTGTCCATTAATGATGCGGATGAACAGACTTTTATCAATGGGCTGCTTTCGGGTAGCACCTGGATTGGATTAAATGATGAAGGCACCGAGGTATGGGCCTGGATCAACGGTGATCCTGTTACGTTCACAAACTGGTCGACATATGAGCCAAATGGTGGGCCCAACGAGAATTGCGGGGTCTCCGAGCAGGCATGGGGCGGTCTTTGGAATGATCTGCCGTGTGATCGTCTTCACCGCGGAATTGTCGAGATAGATCCGCTCGGTCCAAGTTTTGTCTGTGTTGGTTTTGAACCACCCATGGCGGGCGGACCGGTAAAAGTTAAGCGCGATCGCGCTCTCCCCTTGAAAGCAGAAATTTTCGATGCGGATGGATTTGCAGTCACCGATATCGATGTTAGCACACCGCCTGTTGTCCAGGTCTGGTACGAATTCGGTACCTCTGACGAGGACCTGATTGAAGTTGACGCATTACCTGCGGGTGTTGGCGATGATGGTAACCAGTTTGTCTTCACCGCTGAGGACAGGTGGCAGTTCAATCTGAAGACCGGCAGCTATACCGCTCCGGGCACTTACACGGTCTTCATGGAAAGCGGTGACACCGCCGAATACATGTTAGAGACACCGACCTGCACGGCGGAGTTTGTGGTGCGGTAGTGGTTATTGAGGGGGGTCTGCGTTGCGGGCATCCACGCCTAGTAAAGCGTGGGTGTCCATGCTTTTCCATGCTTTTCTTAGATGTTTTTATTTTCGGAATCTTGGAGGTTAATTATGAAACTCAAATATACGGCTGCGTTCATCGCTGCGTTGGTACTGTGTAGTTCGGTGACGGTATGGGCGGGCGATACGGCTACGCTCCATTGCTTGTCCCCTAATGGCGGCTTCACGATAGATGGGGCGGACTATACCGTCATGAATTTTGGCGAAACTCTGGAGATCGAAGTCGCCTCGGAAGGCAGCGTGCTGCAACTCTGGTCATGCGGTTGGGATGGGGTTGACTGCCAATGGATAGATTACACCGTCATGCCCGGTACGGAATGGAATATCGTATCGCTTTGTGACGTGAGAATAGTTTTGCAGGCGATCGACGAATGCGATTACATCCTGCACCTGAATTGCCCGCCCAGCGAAGATCCGCAGAGCTTCATCGACGGATTGACCGTTCAACTCAATGGCTATACAGGGTCAATGACATGCCCGGAAGTCGATACAATTTACTGGGATTGGGGCGATGGCACCAAGGAGAACTCGTGGTTCCCGGCGAGTCACGATTACCAGTACCCGGGTGATTACACGGTCTGTGCCGCCTCTTTTGATAGCGGTGGAAACCTGCTCGCAATCGATTCCTGTGGTGTCACGGTGGAACCAGTCAATCTCGTCTCCTGTGAAGGCTTCGCGCCACCGATGTCAGCCGATCACCCTGTCGGCGCCAGGAAGAACCGGGTTCTTCCCATGATGATGAAGCTCTTTGATAGCGAAGGCTTCGAGTTGCAGGCGGGTGACCTCGTTGCTGCGCCGGTTATTCAGGTCATTCATACGCCGGCTACCGGTGAGCCGGGAGCGGATGTCAGCGATGATGCACTCTCAGCTGGTCTCGGGATGGATGGAAACATGTTTGAATACCGTGGCGATGGATATTGGCATTTCAACCTGAAGGTCTCCAATTACTCAGCACCGGGTGAATACCTGGTGACGGTCATATCCGGAGACGAGTCGGAATACACCGTTGATCCTTCCTGCGTAAGCAGTTTTTTGGTCCAGTGATTGATATTTTGATGTCGGGTCGCCTCATTGGCGGCCCGGCGTTGTCAATTTCCAAGATCAACTTCAAGACAAATAGTTGTCGCAAAAACGAAAATCTTGGTCGCTATTTTGATAACCAACAATTAGTTTTCGAACCTAAAATTCAGCTACTGAGCACTGTCCATTCGCCAGGTTTTTCTGATAAGTCTGCAGAAAAAAATTCACTAACCTCGCGAGCCGATAGCGGTTCAGGCCGTTGGAGGAGAAATCCTAAGGCAATTAGTGGAGATTATTATGAGACTATTAAAACTTGTCATTACTGGTTTAGCTTTTGTATTGACTAGCGGTGCATATGCAGATTTGACCGGCCCGTTTGTAAACGAGGGTCGTGAATATTACGTAGAAACCAGCTGCCAGAACTGGCATGAGGCTGAGAGCCAGGCGGTGGCGCTCGGCGGTCACCTGGCATCAATCGGCGACGCCGAAGAGAACGAATTCGTGGCCAGCATCGTCCCTTGGAATGCAGCTTGGTGGATCGGGCTCTCGGATCAGGTAACAGAAGGTGATTGGGTTTGGAGCGATGGTTCACCGACCAATTTTTTAAGCTGGAACCAACCATATGAACCCAATGGAGGTACAGGTGAAAACTGTGCCGAGATCGGCGACACAGGCACATGGAACGACCTGAATTGCGATGGCCATTGTATCGGTGCAATTTTGGAGTTTGAATACGAAAATGTACTGCCCGACTGGACAATGGCTTCCGTCGACCAGGAAATCGCCCGTTGGAGTATGGCTATGGCCTACGACAGCAACCGACAGGTTGTCGTTATGTTCGGTGGGCGCAGTTTCAACCCGCCTTATGGACCCCTGTCCGACACCTGGGAGTTTGATGGTACATCCTGGACACAGGTGGTCACTGCCAATGCGCCGGCAGCACGCTTCTGGCACGCCATGGCGTATGACAGCAATCGTCAGCGTGTCGTGCTTTACGGTGGCGGGGACCGAGATACGGCAACTTTATACGCAGAGACCTGGGAATACGATGGTAATGACTGGCAACAAATAGTCACGACGCATTCGCCGCCAGCCATGGATCAGATGTCCATGGCCTTTGATAGCCATTCCAATACCATGGTCATGTTTGGCGGGCAAGGTTTCTCCGGTGGTTACGATGACACCTGGGCTTACGATGGCTTTGACTGGTCTGAAGTCATTACGCTGACTTCGCCCCCGCCGGCAGACCTGGCAGCGATGGCATTTGATGCGGCGCGCAACAGGGTGGTCTTGTTTGGCTCGGGTGTTGTGGGTGATCCTGGACTCGCAGATGCCCCAACGTGGGAATTCGATGGCGTCAACTGGAGCATGGTGAACACCCCGACATCACCCGGTAGCCTCTGGGGGCATGCGATGGTCTACGACAGTGCACGTCAACGGTTGGTCCTGTTTGGTGGGTATGGTCCTTCGTACCCCTCCGGAACAGATCTGAATAACACGTGGGAGTACGACGGGTTTGATTGGACCCAGACAACTCCAAGCCACGCTCCGGGACCAAGATCACAGCACGGCATGGCCTATGATTCCGAGCGCAATCGTGTAGTCCTGTTTGGTGGGATCGGTGGAAGCATGGGTGATGACACCTGGGAATACGTCGCTGAATTGACCCCCTCTGAACAGGTCGATAATACCCTGACTCTTATTGATGAATCCATCGCTGACGGATCGCTTGAGGGCAGTGGTTCCGGTAACTCAGCGGATGGCCGCCTCGGCGCGTTTATCAACATGATCGAGAATACTGGTGATCTGATTGACGACGGATTGATCACAGAGGCTTGTGCCCAGTTACTCAGCGCAATCAAGAAAACCGATGGAGAGAGCCCGCCCAAGGATTTTGTCGCGGGACCGGCAGCAGTTGAATTGGAGCAAATGATTCAGGACATATCTGGACAGCCTTGGTTGTGAGTCTGCACCCTGAATGTTGATAGGATAATTAATTAGTGCATTGAACGAGGACATCCACAGACCCGTCCTCCGGGTTTGTGGGTGTCCGGATATCCGGATTGTCCTCCCCAATACGTTCCATCGTTTTGATCCAATATCTGATTTTGTCGCAAAATCAATGACATTGGTCGCTTTATTGCTAACGATGGGATTATCCCGCGGTTTAAGCTGTTACCTGTCGAAACGATCGACCGCGCTGCAATGGCTGTGCGGACGTGATTTTCTCCAGCAGGCTCGTGTTGGCAAGTCGACTGGAAATAGAGAGAGGTGAATGATCCAGGGCTTCTCGCGATGCAGCTTAACGGCAAAAATGATGAATACCCCGGGCCCGTTACCATGCAACGGGATAGGGATTTCCTCAGGTCTTTGGATCAGTCGGTCTCACACCATTACGCTGATAAGGACTTTGATCTCACTGAACTGTCAACCGAGCTTTCACTCAGTAAACGCCAGGTTCAGCGCCGGTTGAAAGCCCTGGCGGGACGTACGCCTTCTGAATACCTGCGCAGCTACAGGCTGCGACGGTCTTTGGAGTTTCTGCAGCAGGGAATGCAAGTGGGGCAGGTGACCAGGGCCGTCGGTTTTTCTTCCCAGGCATATTTTGCGAGTTGTTTTAAAACGAAATTTGGCTTAACACCCACCTGCTATCAAAAACACCATGATTGATCTTTAAGAGTGCGTTAGACGATGCTGGTTAAATGTTAATAACCGTATAAATGCGATCAATAACTTAATAAATAATCTTTTATAAACGATTCTGTTGCTGGTATCGCTGGATCACGAACGTTTTAGCTGGGGTAGTGAAAACCAGTTCGATGCCCGCGTATCCCGGTTCCCCGGGTAATGCTGCCCTACATCTTTGCTAGGCGAAAACATGTCGCAAAAGCCATGTTTTCCGTCGCAATTCTGATAACCACAAGAGCGCTTCCAGGCCTAGTATCTGGTTTGTGGAATGCTATTGCTTCGCAAGTTATTCCTATAAGCCTGCAAACAACAATCCAATAACCTCCCGATCCGATAGCGGCCAAGGCCGTGTGAGGAGAAATTTGGTTTAACTACTAGTGGAGGTTTACTATGAAATTGCTAAAAGTTTTTCTTATCGCGTCACTGATGTGTGCAGCTTCGTCCTCATATGCAAGCTTCGATGGTGTAAGCATTAGCCATTGGATTAATCACCTCTTAGCTCAAGAATTGTTCCGTGGCCCTGAGATGATCGATCCTGGCCAGGGGAATAAAAATCGTGTCGGTAAGTCAAGACTCTCATCAGTAACGGTTCCTGTTCGCGGGCCTGTTATTGCCGACCCTGGTCAGGGGGAAAAATATCGCCGTGGTAAGTAGGATGAGGCTGGTTTTCTAGACGACCGAGCCATGCTCATATTGATGCCGAAGGCAGGACAACTGTCATTGAAATTGTTTACGTGATCATACGTAAACTGATCACCATATTGAGCCGTCAATCACTGGCGGCTCTTTCGTTATAACGCATATCGCCTTTTGGCCGTTTGCTGCCTAAATCAACATCGAATTGTGCGTCTCTTTAGCGACCGCTTTGCGCTCAGGAGCAGACCTTCATACCGTGTGAGCAAAGAGGTCGGCTCGCGGCCAATAGCGGAAGTTACGGCTGTACATTTTTGTTCTGACCAGGGGGTGGGAATCCCTCCGGCCTCTAGCGATATTGGGGCTCCTGTGCGCTCACAAATTTGCCCGAACTCAGATTGTTGTTTGTTGACTCTCAATGTCTGTATGAATCTGGCTTAAGTTGGTACGAACCGATAGAGAATTGTTTTGGGTGTCCTGGATTTCCTTTAAGACGCCCGCGGCTATTGAGTCGGAGATAGCGGTGAGAGATCGGTGGTTGTCAGTGTTCTCTTTATACAAATAACAGGTATGATAATGCTACAAGTCTGTGCATTTACAATGAACATTTTGCGCTACAACCCTTTTTAGGGTCACGTTTTCCCCGATAGGGTAGTCTTTGGAAGATTTCAGCAGTGAATCATCTTTCTGCTCCCAGGCCTCACTAAACGATAGATTTCGGGAAACTCCATTCTCATCACGTATATTGAATAACAACTCATACTCACCCATGGATGTTATACACGCCTCATTCTCAACGGTGGCTTCCACCCTGGCCAGGGTATCTCGCTGATAATACTGAAGCGTGATGAATGCCTGGCATGAGTCAAATTGAATCTCAGGCAATTGCATTTTTGTGGGAATTTCCTGTTCCACAATAAACCTGGCCGTATCCGCGCCTGGATCTCTTTTTATGTGTGCTGAGTGTTTATCACCTGTGGCATCACTGTGGATCTGGGCCTGCGCCCGTACCCAAAAACTTGTGAGAAGCACCAGAAGAAAGATGCTTAGCGAGATTTTTACGCTAATTTTGTTTTTTTCTTTTTGCGTTTCGAACATGGTGATTCTCCGATGTCTCGATTGTAGGCCAGAAAGACCGCACTGACAGCACAACCCACCCCGACTGCAACACGTTTCGCCGCATTGAATTTCAAATAAATGGGGTCACCCTGGGCTGACCCAGTTTATCGGAGCGGACTGCGCCAATCAACATCAGGTGTATTTGTTGGCGGTGGTTTTGGAAGTTGCCAATGGGCGGCTTTTGCCCGCTTTGCGACCCCTGGCAGTATCATCAAATATGATTTTTATAGTCGGCTTCTAGACTAAAAACGACCGTCTCACTCCCTCCATAATTTGTCTCCATTCACGCTCATTGGAGTCAATCATGTATTTACTGGAACGAAAATCAGACCCGTATATTCCCTGGAACAAGGGCAAACTTGTAGGGCAGAAGCCACCACTAAAGTTACGAGAAATATGGGCCATACGATACCGGCTACAGTTGGCACGGCGCACTCGTGACCTGGCACTATTCACTCTCGCACGAAGCTCGCCAGACACGAAGAAACTCAGCTGAAGGATACGTACGCCAGCTGCGGGCCATGTTATAGAGCTAACCTAATCTGAAAAAGTGGCCAGGATGTTCGCAAAGCGTGGATGCTCACGCACAGCTTCCAGGTCAGAATCGTGCAGCAACCATTCACGGTTGAGATTTCCTACCTTCAGAAAACAGTTGTCCAGGCAGTCGAGAGACTCCTCGATGTTCCCGGCCAATGCATGGAAACAGGCCGCGTTGTAATGAACGATCGAGTCCATTGGGGCATTTTCTAATGAAGTCCTCATCCATTTCTCGGCCTCTTCACGCTCCCCCAGTCGCAGCAGGGCAAAAGCACCCATGTTGTACGCGCGGTTATCATCCGGGTTGAGTTCCAGCACGACCCGTGCGCGCTCGATACCCCGTCGGGCTGTCTCCATTTCCCGCTTGGGATCACCCAGGCTGTGCCAAAGCTGTGGCTGTAGCAGCACACTTTGGTAATCCTCAGGCCGCACCTGCGCGGCGCGTTCAAACAACTTCACCGCCCGCTTGAGATCTCCCTCATGCACTTTGTCCCGGCCGAAAAAATACCAGGCATCGAAACTAGCAGGGTCGAGTTCGATGGCTTTTTCGAACTCGACTTCAGCCTTCTCATATTCCTGCATCATGCACCTTGCGATTCCCGCAGAAATATGGGATTCCGCGAGATCCGGCGCCAGCTCCTGGGCTTTTCTGCTGGTGCGCAGAGCTTCCTCACGATTCACATCGGTAGCGTTGAAGTACAGATACTCGAAACCATAGGTATAGGCCAGTCCTGCCCAGGCGCGTCCAAACTGAGGTTCCACCTCCAATGCCCGTTGGAACATCTGACGCGCATAGATTGTGTCCTGGATATTCTGCTTTGCGGAAAAACTCAAGCCCCGCAGGAACAGGTCGTAGGCCCTTGGATCAACATATTGCTGCTCGCTGGGCGTTTTTCGCTTCAGGGTGACGCTGAGCGCACTGGCGATAGAATTAGCGATCTCTTCCTGAATTTCGAAAATGTCTTCCAAAAGACGATCGTACTGCCGCGACCACAAGTGGTAGCCATCAGACGTTTTGACCAACTGCGCCGTAATCCGTAGCTGATCACCGGATTTACGCACGCTGCCCTCAAGCACTGTCTGAACCTGCAGCTTCCTGCCGATTTCACTGACATCGGCGTTCTTACCGCCGAAACGGAAAGACGTTACGCGAGCCGCAACCCGCAGGTTGGCGACTTTGCACAGTGCGTTCAGGATTTCTTCGGAGATCCCCTCGCAAAAATAGGTCTGGTCACCCAGCTCACTCATGTCGTCGAATGGCAGAACGGCGATCGAAGGTGCGGATTCATTCATTTCGGGCGGCGCATCCACGGCGCCCGCCATCAGGCCCGCAGAGTCCTTTTTTATACCTTCCGGCGTTACTTCTAAAGCCCAAGCCAAAACCAACGCAATCGGAAAACCGAGCAGTACGATGACTACCAACAGGGTCAGCGCCCAGGATGGGAGTGTCAAGGCTTCGAACGTTACTTCACCTACCTGCATCATGATCCAACCCACGACAATATAGGCAATTCCTACACGAATGACTTTGCGATCTTTCAGTTGTTGGAAAAAGCTTTTGACGGGGCGGGAGTTCATGGTTTTATCCCTTCTTTGAGTACTACTGAGACCTTGCTGACCCGAAGATTCAGTATACCTGCTGAATCCTATTGACTCCAACCTTGCCCGTGCCCTGTCGTTGAATGTGGAATTATTTTGACTATGAGGGCTTTTTGAGGCCGAATAGCCGCATCATTGGGATGTAGCCGGGAAGGCCCGCCATTGTGCGGGCCTTTTCTTTGTGAGCATGTAAAAAGGCAGCTTCTGGCCGCAACCTTTCCATTAAACCGATGCAAAACAACCTGAACGCATAGCGGTCAAACGCTAGTTGTAGTTTTCAGAGATGCAATGAGCAAAAAGCGGCCAGAACCAGCCATTCACAACTATTGGTTTGGCTATCTATACTCGCAATTTGTCTACCCTGGCGGT
Source organism: uncultured Gammaproteobacteria bacterium (assembly GCA_963704855.1). GTDB lineage: Bacteria > Pseudomonadota > Gammaproteobacteria > Xanthomonadales > SZUA-36 > SZUA-36. The sequence continues at coordinate 42,240 of CAVPHY010000002.1, read as the reverse complement.
GACTCAGCAATCACTCATCTGTTTGCGAATACTTGTCGGCCCAATAATCGAGTTTCGTATCCCTGAGCAGCTTTATAAAACGCGGATTTGACTGTATCGCCGGTGTCTTTACCGAGGCGTCCAGATAGGGCACGTTAGGCCCGGCAATCTGGTAACCAAGTTCATACCAGTCGATGGCTTTTTCAGCCTCACCGGCATATTCATAGGACTGACCGACAACCAACGCTAACAGTCCATCGGTTCTGTAAGTTTCTTCAAACGCCTGGGCATTACTCAGCCACGCAGCAACATAACCGCTTTCAGCGTACGTGGATTCGAGCGCCATTGCTGCCTCCGGATCGTTGAAAACACGATGTTCTTCGGCAGCAGCTGCGATGGCCTTGTCTTTTTCACCCAGGTAGTGATAAGCATGTATGAGAGTCCAATCAACCATTGCCTGGATTTGTTGGCTCGTAGCACAACGTAACGCCGCCACGGAATGCATGCGTATCCCGGTTCCCCGGCTATTGTTGTTGAACATCTTTGAGCGGTGAAAAGATGTCGCAAAATCCATGGTTTCCGTCGCAATTCTGATAACCACAAAAGCGCTTCCAGGCCTAGTATCTGGTTTGTGGAATGCTATTGCTTCGCCAGGTTATTCCTATAAGCCTGCAAACAACAACCCAATAACCTCCCGATCCGATAGCGGCGCTGGCATGGTGCCAGTGGTCTTTATGGTTGTGCCCTGGAGGTAGTTTATGAATACGCAACTTTGCAAATGGCTGATTTCAATCCCGCTATGCCTGTGCCTGGGGCTCAGTGCTTCGAGCGCCTTGGCAAAGAAACCGAAACCGCCACCCGATCCCGTCATTGATGGCGCGGCATGCGCCGATTCCGTTTCATTCTTCCCTGCCTTTGTCTACTCGGTCGATAATGAGTTGTTTCTGTCCAATGCCGATGGTGATTGCGCCATACCGGTTTACAAGTCGCCAACCGATTGGATCATTGGCGGAAACCCGGACAAACTGAGCTACCGTTGGTATGGCGACGCTGACGCCGGTATTGGAAAAGTCGTTTGGGAGGAAGACTACGTCGGCAGGAAGAACCGGATCAGCGATAAGTTCCAGTTGCTGAGTTTTACCGTGGTAGATGGCGCCATTGTAGATGCGTTGCCTATTTCACCTGACTTGTTACTGGATGTAGGGGATGGCGCACCGGCTGGTCTGGTGGCCAGTCCCGAACTGTCGCCCATGGGAGACCGGGTGGTATTCACGGGCGTCGGACTCGTCGGGGGTTTGTTGTACTTTTTTATGGATGAAATGGAAATTCACTGCGCTCCACTTTGCAGGGATAGGGTTTTCGAATCATGGCAGGATGCAAACGGGGATGGCTTCAAGCCCAACAGCCCGCATTACAGTCTTGAAAAGGAACGCATCTATTTCGAGCTTATTGATCATCCCATCCGCCGCCTGGTATTCATCGACAAGGACATAAACGGCGCCTGGTCCACCGAGCCGACACTGATCATGGATGACCATGAGGACGGTAGGTATGGACCCGGAAGTGTTGGTTACTGGGATCACGATGGTGACGGCTATGCCCAGGAAGTGATAGCCCATGAAAGGGAGTTCATCGACGGATATGAGACCATCGAAATTCTCGATGTCGAGGCCTGCGTGGCAGGTAGTCCCGATTGCGTGCTGACCCGGGATGACGAAGAGATCGTTATCGAAGGTTATGGCCCCAGCTTCAACAGTTTCTCCGATGGGCCGCCGGACTTGCTGTTTCTGCGCGAGGACCTGCCAGGGGAGGAATGGACCATTCGGGAATACGACCTGAGCACCGGCAGTGAGCACCCGATCAAAACGATTAATGGTTTATCAGGAATCGACGCGGCCGACTGAAGGAAACCTTGCAGACAGTCTGCTGATTGACGGACCTTCCATGTTCATGTGCATTGCCCGCAGGAGTTCGTGAGCCAATTTCCGATGTATGAAGCGAGATTTTGCTTTGTGAGCGAAGGCCGCGCTTGACATCGCAGGCCAGTTTATTTGCATCGGAAATCGACTGGCCAAGTTCGTTGGCGTGGTGAATGGGAGAATAGCCCAAGAACTAGTTCGGGGTTCGATTAATGATGCCACCCGGACACTTCAACCAGGAGCGCGACCCGTGCGAGTATCTGTTTGGTAATGGCAATGTTCTTGGCAGCCGAATTGGCCAGCGTGCCGTCGAAATCCCACATTATGGCGTCTGCCCCAATTGGTTTTTTGATCCCGATCATAAGTGTGAACAGTATATTTGATGACCGTCTCGACTACACTTGTTTAAAAACAGGGGTAGCAAATTTGAAACTAAGAAAAATATCCAATCATATTAAAAACGGCGACTGGCCAATCGTTTTCATCGAGTTACTTGTGGTTTTCGTCGGTGTATATGGCGCTTTTCAGCTGGAACGCTGGGGCGAAGAGCGGCGGGAATCTAAAAACGAATGGGTGTTGCTCGAACAATTACATAACGAGATAGAGATCGCATATCCAAGGATGGAGGCACAGGCGACATCACGCAGAATCAATATCAACGACACCCTGTCGGCAGCCTCCGTTCTCATGCAACCCGTTGGCTCAGGTGAATTGCCCGATGATCAATGTTCACAGATATTCTGGGTCAGCGTTCTTGGTTGGCAGCCGCTGACGCTGACAACTCTCGACGAGATGGTCAGTAGCGGCATGCACTCACACATTGATGACCGTGAACTCAGGGCCCTGTTGTTCTCGCTGAATGCTGGAATGCAACACTTTAGCGGGTACATGCAGTTGGTCAGGGGCCAGCAAATTATCCTGATGGATATGTATCCAGAGTTGCTGCCGAGAGGTGTTGATGAAAACAGGGAGACTTTCTTTGAGTGCAACACCGATGGCATGCGTGCCTCCCAGGCGTTTATTAACCACCTGATGAGCAACATCGGTCGATATGGCGGTATGGTAAGAAGCCTTGAGAGCGAACTCGAGGATTTGCGGCACATTCATGACCGACTGGATGTGGTGCTCGACGCTTCAAACCAAGAAAAAGTGAATCTTCACGAGTAGTTGCGGTTACCAATAACTGGCAAACCTGTAACGTTGGTGATCATCACCCGGAAAAACCCCGCGTTTGCGGGGTTTTTCGTTGTGACCTCACGGCGCCTGGAAGCAAGTCCCGGTAAGACGTGTGAGCGGAATGGTCGTTGAAATCTCTGCGGATTCAATCTCCAGGTTGATGTGGTTGCAATCCACCGTTTTGAATCGCCCGGTTCCCCAGACTTCTTCGAGGTAAGGGTCGCTTTGCAGGAACACACCGCCACTGGTTTCGTAAATGGTGAGCTCACCCACACCCTGGTTAATATCTCCCACCAACAGGAACCAGCGCTGGCTGCCGCTGCCGTCATTGGTATAGGTATACCAGTAGCTGACGACGGTCTTCTCATCATCGAGAATATCAAGGTTGAAACCCTGGCCGGTGTTGACCGGGTCGTACCAGGAGCCATCGAAACGCTGATCGAGGATCGGGTTCATTTCAGACAGAAGAGAAATCAGCAACGAGTCCACGTCCAGACCATTGTGATCGTAATTGTCACCCGCGGTGACCAGCACCAGGTCGAGTTCCGGCACCACGAAGATCACCTGGCTGCCCCAACCGGAAGCAAAGAAAACTTCCCAGTTACGGCCAAGCAGGTCTGGCATCCGCGCTATCCACCACTGGTAGCCATGCCCCCATCCCGGGTAGGGGAAAAAGTCGGAGTTTCCGTTGTGGCTGTACTTGGTCCAGGATGCATCGACCCAGGATTGATCGAGAATTCGTCGGCCCTTGTAAACGCCGCCGTTGAGATAGAGTTCACCGAACTTCAGCATGTCACGTGCCTTCAGCCAAAGGGAAAAGCCCAGCGGCACGTCATGATCGGGCCCGGGCCAGTTCGTCAGACCGGTACCCATACCGCCTTCGCTGTACACCTCCCAGTGCACCGTGTCGATCTCCAGCGGTTCGAACAAGGCCTGCATGGCAAATGCATCGGGCGCCATGCCGGTCGCGACACGGACCATCCTGCTCATCAGGTTGGAGGCGCCACTGCTGTAAGTGAATTTTGTGCCCGGCGGGGCATCCATCGGACGGCTCAGTACGTATTGGTACCAGTCATCCGTCCCGAGCATCCGGCCGACCGGGTTAAGCGGGTTGCGGTAGTCCGTGCTTGTTTCATCCCATTCAATCCCGTGTCTTTGCTGGAGGATCTGCTCGACCGTGATGACGGACTTGTTCTGGTACGGCGCCTGCGACATGGGATAAAGATCACCAAAAAAGTGACCCATGTCCTGCTCCAGGCTGATTTTGCCCTGGCGATGCGCAATACCGAGCAAGGCAGAGCCAACGCTTTTAGTGACCGATTGAACCTGGTGAAGATCATCCGGGTGTGAACCGCGAAAATAGTCCTCGTAAATAATCTCGCCATGACGGGAGATGATCACGGCGTTCAGATCACCAAATTGGCCTTGCTCGATGGCTGCGCTCAGCTGGTCAAAATCCTGGGCTTCCAGGGCCGGTAACAAATGCCAGGGCGAGAAGCCGAGAGCATGTACATTGCAAACCTTGGAATTACCGCGGTTATCACACGTGCTGACGTGTAGCGTGCGGTTGCCGTATCAGTATTCATCTGGAACCTCCTGTGCCTGTAACAGGCAACTATTGAAAAATGAAACACACTCATCTGACCGACATGGTTTGCCTAGCCCGCACCCGGGCCAAACGTCCACACGAACCCGAACGACGGGAAGAGTGGCAAAAATTCATCGAAGTTCGGTGATGCCGTCAATGGCGGGCCAACAGCCAGTTCATGATCGGCAACACAGCACTGGTTTTTGGTATTGAGCAGGTTGAAGATCTCCACGTAAAACTGGAAGGAACCGCGGTTGAGGTCGACCGTCCGCGACAAGCGCATATCCACGCGGAAATAATCGTCGTAGTTGCCCTGGTTGCGTTGTGACAGGTCACCTTCTATGCCGATCAACGCATCACCGGCATCAAGAATGGGTGTGATCAGCAATGGTGTCTGCGGCCAGCCACTGTGATGGCGCCCGACCAGGCTCAGCGCCCAGTGCTCGCCATGCCAGGTGAGGTTCGCCGTCAACGCATGACGCTGGTCCCAGCTGCGCGGCACCGTAACGCCCTCGATCACATCCTCGGCCTTCGACCAGGTGTAGTTAAACCACCAGTCGAAGCGCTCCGACTGACGGTTACGCAGGGTGAATTCCACACCTTTGGATTCGGCGCTCTCGGGATCGATACGGATACGGTCGAAGTCGGTCTCGGCCGCGTAGTCGAAAGTATCCAGTACGTTCTCGAAACGGGGTCTCAGGTCGCGGTACAGTTTTTGGTAAATATCCACCTGCAGTTCGATGTCTGATTGAAAACGATGCCGGATGCCGGCCACCCGGTGTTCCGCCCGTTCGGCGGGGAAGTAATGGGTGATACCGTCTTCTACCTGCAGGTTCTGAATACCCTGCGGTTGATTGTAGTAGCCCCAGCCAAGCCTCAATTCGCTACGATCACCGAGTTCAAAAAGCCCGTTCAGACGCGGGCTCAGCTGCGCATCGTCCGTCGTATCCGTATAGGTCTGCCGGTCCCACCGCAGGCCGAATTCCAGGCTGGTATGCGCGGTGGGCCGGAACCGGTAGCGGGCATAGGCGCTGTACTCGTCGCCCTTGCTGGAGGTGATAATGTCCCGCCTGATGACCAGCGGTAGACCGCCGTTGTAAAGGTGCGATTGCCGGAACGAATCAATATGGTAATCAAAATCTGCGTTCAGATGCCGGAAACGCACACCGAACATCAACATTTGCGAATCGCTGAAACGCAGGCTCAAATCACTCTGCAGACTGCTGACTTCAACCTCTCGATCGTAATAACGGTCGATAACCTCGGAAGGGAAGTTCTGCGCGCTGCCCTGATCGTTGTTGCTTACCTTTCCGGCTGAAACGATGTTCACCCAGCGTAGGCGGTCGTTCGGTTCCGTATCAAATGTCACCCAGGCATATTTCTGCGAGCTCTTGCTCGCGCCGCTTTCGCTTTCATCGACGCTTGAATAGTCCACATGGTCGTTTGCCAGCAGCACATGGGTGTCTATATTGGTTGAATCCGTAATGGCATATCCTGCACCTGCGAATACATCGTGATATCGCGGGGTAAATTCCTCATCACCAACGGAAGCCGCATCGGCTACCAGGTCGAGGTAGCCGCGCCTTGCCGCAAACTGGAAAGCGCCACGCTCGCCCCATGCACCCGAGCCACGCACAAATGCGTTGACGAAACTCACACCCAGTTCGTAAACCGGCTCGCTACCTGCCCACTGGCTGGCGATGTCGATCACACCGCTCATGTGGTTGCCGTTTTCGGCAGTGAAGCCACCCGACAGAACCTGCGCATTGGCAATGATGCCCTCGTCGATGATGCTGAGCGGGCTGAACAAAGTGCGCATATGGAAGGGTTCAAAAAGCTCCAGGCCGTCAAGTTCAACCTTGACCTCGTCGAGCGTACCGCCACGCAGGTGAAATGGCGCGGAGAAATCGGTAGCGGCAGCACCGGGTAAGCGGTGAAAAGCTCGGAACACATCGTCCGTTATATGCGGCAGCAGGCGGATTTCCTCGCCGGTGAGAAACTGGTCACTGGTCGCACTTTGGTCGAACAGCGCGTAACGGCTTGCGATAATTATTACCTCGTCGATCTCATCCCTGAACGCAGGCTCCAGCGGAGAAACCGGTGCGATTTTGTCGGGCGCAATTACGGCCTTGTGCTCCGGCGCTTCCCCTTTAACGATCAGCCATTGGCCCTGCGGGCCGGGTTCGAGCACCAGGGCATAGGCAGCCAGTGCTTCGCGCAGCGCCTCTAAAGGGTCGGTAACCGAAGGTGTTGTACGGACGCGCATCCAGGGTTCAACCAGTCGACTGGAGTAAGTGATATCAACACCGTTGTGCCGGACGGATTCAATTGCTTCGACCAGGGACATGCGATCGGTGATCACGTCGGCGTTGGTGGTGCTGCTCAGCAGCATCAACGTCGCCAAAACGTTTCTCAGGCAGGGTTTCATTCGATTTTAATCCAGAGCCTGCCGTTGGCGAGCCGGTGTTCGAAAGGGGCGACCTGCTTTACCAGCGCCAGGCCTTCGTCTAGGCTGGCGCCCTCTATTGAGCCTGCCAGCACTGCCGAGGCAGCCATGGATTCCGATGCCGGGTCGGCCCAGACCAGTTCCACGCCGCGCTCCGATGCATACCACTGCAGGTATCGAGCCAGGCTTGCACCCTCGATGTCGAATTCGGGGGCGACTGTTTCAATCCAGGCCCATTCTTCATTATCGGGCTGCAAGGGGTGTTGCCCGCTTTCACCATTGGCCGCCAGTTCCAGGAAGTAGCCCTTGTTGACTGACAGGCTTTGCTGTCCGGGTTGTGATACCTCGACCAGGCCCTGGCGGACAGCGACGACCAGCAGCATACCGCTTACCCTGACCTGGAACTGTGTGCCGATATCCAGCGCCGAGCCCAATGGCGTTTCCACGAGTATCGGATCGTCCGCGCTTGAAAACGCGGTATCGATATAGATGGCTCCGGATTTCAACGTGACATGGTTTGGCGAATGCACGATCACATCGCTTGACGTGTCGATGCGCAGCGACTGTCCGCCTGCCATTCGCAGTGCGATTCGTCCGCTGACGCCGGTCAGAACCCTTGTCCCGGCGCTGATGGCGCTGTCCATATGTGCGCGTTCATCCCGGATTTTTACATCGCCCAACAAGCGTTCGACACTAGCCAGTGTAGTGACCGCCGGCGCGTACCCACGATTCAGGAGAAAAAATGTCGCACCTGCTACCAGGATAAGACTCGCAGCGACGGCGATGAAACTGAAACGGCTTGGGCGTTTTGAAGGCCGCTGCTCCACTACCGCCTGTTGCCAATGCGTATGAACGTTCTGTCTTACGCGCTCGAACCGCTCGGCGGAAACTGTTTCCCTTGCGCCCGCAAGCTTTATGAGTTGACCGATGTTGTCCATGCCGCTGGCTCCGTTGCTACTATTTTCAACTGGTTCTTTCATTGCATTACTCGAGTACCGACGAGAGTCGATTGTCACTGTCCGGAACTTGTTTCTCAGCCTGGATCAAGGACGCAAAACACTCCCGGAATGCGGTTTTCGCACGGGTAAGTATTGATTCGGTTGCTTTCTCGCTTTTGCCTATACGGCCCGCAATATCACGGACCGAGTAACCGTGGACGTATTTGCATTCGAGCGTATCAGCGTACAGGGCGGGCAGGTGATCCAGGGCCACTTTGACCAGTTGGCTCAGCTCCGCGCGGTAAGCGGCGACATCGGGGTCGTTGCCGCTTGCTGACAGCAGCGAATCAAGCGCCGAGCGCACCACCGGGTCTTCTTCGGTCAGTGTCGCTTCACCCTGCGCACGGCCACGCGCCTTTCGTTGTCTTGAGATTTCGTACCGGCAGAATGTGCACAACCAGGAAAACAACGGCGCCTCGCCGCGATAGGTGGACAGCTTCGATATCGCCTGGCACAGCACGATTTGCGCGGTATCTTCGGCCAGGTTGTGGTCATGATTCAGACGCAGAAGGGCGAAGCGGTAGATGCGCGGGAAATAGGTGTTGAAGAAGACTTCGAACGAATGCTCATCCCCTTTGAGAACCCGCTCTGCCAGTTTTTTGTCTGCACTTTGATGCATTGTTCCAGGATTCGTAACTGTACTATGTCGGTAAGAGTCGCCGGGGAGTGCAAATCCTTCGCTCATTCCCGGATTTGGGTAACAAATCGATCTCGCTGTGCTACTGGTGTGCAAAAACGAAAACACGCATCTCCTGAGAATTTCTCGGGAGAAGCTTCAGAAACTCCAATAATATTACGCTGTTGGGTTGTAACAAGCGAATCAGAAGCACTTGATGTAAATCAACTGCAGTTGTGCGGTGAAAGGTGTATATTACAATTTCATAATTAAGTCCACCGGTGAGTAGCCTGGCTGCAGGTTTGCTCCGCAGTCAAGCCTGGATGGGCACCCTGTTCCAAACACGGAGTATGACCCATGAAAACCCTGATTTCCCTGTCACTGCTGATGGCGGCGGTGCTTTTCACCGCAACGGCAAGCGCCGAAGATACGATTTATAAACCCTTTGTTATTGCATCATCCGGGCTGGGAACGCTGGATGAGAAAACCACTTCAACACGGCGTGCGCTGGAAGATGCCGGTTTTGAAGTGTATGGCCAGTATTCACCGGTCGAGGGTACAAATATCATTGTTGTAACCAATGATGAACTGAAAAAAATCGCCTCCCTGTCCGACAAAGGCGGTTATGCCGCGGGCCAGCGGGTTAGTGTTTCCGAGGTTGGTGATACCATCGAGGTGGCGTTTGTTAACCCGGTTTACATCCAGTATGGCTACCGTCTCAATGGCGATATGCAGCCGGTTTATGACGCCCTGGTTGGCGCCCTTGGTAACGTCGGTTCCTGCGGTGCTGGCAACAAAAAGATGACGGCTGTAAAACTCGGTAAATACCATTACACGCTGGGTATGCAGTATTTTGATGATCCATCCGAACTGGGAACGTTCAACTCCTACGAGGAAGCAGTGGCCGCGGTTGCAGACGGGTTGGCGGTTGAAGGTGATGCGCTGACCCAGGTTTATCGTATCGATGTACCCGGCAAACAGCAGACCGTTTTCGGTGTTGGTATGAAAATGACCAACGAAGACGAAAAGGACATCGATTCGACCTTCCAGATGAGCATCGTTGACTTTGAAGGCTGCAGGAAGCGTGCATATTTTCCCTACGAAGTACTGGTTGATGGTAAAAATGTGGAAGCATTACATATGCGTTTCCGCATGGCGCTGCACTTTCCCAACCTGAGCATGATGGGCAAACACGGCTTTACCAAGTTGATTTCAGCCCCGGGTGCAATCGAAGATGCACTTGAGAAGATGGTTGGCGCAAAATAGGCTCATATTTCAATAACGCGCGGTGCCCCAATAGTTAAAAGTCGCTGGTCGCCAGCCAGGCAGGTACATGGTCTGCATATCGCTGGTTTTAAAGCCGGCGTGGCCGAGCAAGTCGGGAATAGGGCGGTTGAGGTTGCAACCACCTGCCAGTTTTTTCCATAGCGGGTTGAGCCGGTTCTGCCAGCGCTCGATATGCTTGTCCGGAGCAGTACCGTGCTCACAGAAAATCAGCCTGCCACCGGGTTTTAATACACGCCTGATTTCAGCCAGGGCCGCGTGGGCGTCTGGAATGGTACACAGCGTGTAGGTGATTAAAACCGTATCGGCACTGTCGTTATCCAGTGGGATGGATTCGGCGCCGGACTGGATAAACTCTGCATCCAGGTGATGGCTGGCGGCATTCCTTCGAGCGATCGCCCACATTTCAGCGGATGGATCCAGACCCCACAGATGCGTGACTTTCCGTGTGTCATAAAACGGAATATTAAGCCCGGTGCCGATACCGATTTCCAGCACCCGTCCTTCCGCCAGTGGAACAATTTTTTCCCGCTGTCGCATACTCGGGCTCTGTCCGCAGGTGAAATGCACGAGTCTCGGTAGCAGGTGCTTGTCGTAAATCCCCATGGTGATCAGGGTATCACGCAGACTCGTTTTTGTGGGTGTGTGCCATGTGTGTTTTCCGTAGCACCTGTTGTGGTGGAGCTATTTTTAATTGAATGTTTATTGTTAATCAAAGAAATAGGGGATTATATTATTATAAATTAATATTCTGCGGGTCATTTTAACGGCTCAATCAACCGTGTCGATCCTTTTAACGATTTTCAATGGAGCACCAAAACCCGCTCTCCCGGTAACAAGAAAAAGGAATCTCAATATGAATATGCGGCGTTGGCATGTAACTGTAATAACCTTGATGAGTGCACTGCTGTTTGCTTTGTTCAGTAGTGCTGCTCTGGCCTATCCGGACTACGATGGCTGCAAGGATTGCCACGGTGGTTTCGAGAAGGATAACTATGTTTCGAAGCAGGATGGTTCAAGGTGGAATCAAAGTCTCATGGGCGGGCATGAGAACTTTGTCAATGACAAGTGCAACGCCTGTCACAAAGATGGCTCAAAGGGTTCGGTTTACCTGAACTTTTCAACTGATAGTACGCTTTCCCGGAGTTGCGTGGGTTGCCATGGCCGTCAGGAGGATGTTAACGGCAGCTGTGTGGGCGGTAGCGGCAGCCAGGTTCAGTGTGGCGGCGGTGCCGGTTTGCGCCTGGTGCATGAGGCGAATGTCGGTAACGGCACTTGCAGTGGCTGCCATTCAGGTGATCCTGTTCCGGTTGCAGAGAGTGTGCTTCCGTTCAACTACGGTAAGAGCGGCGTGCAGATGTTGGATTCCTGCGACGCAGACAGCTCTGAAAGCCGGTATGGTTCCACCGGGCTGGATAACGATGGCGATGGGTCGCGCGACGGAAGTGATTCCGCTTGCCAGCAAGCGGTCAACACCCCGCCAACCCAACCGGGCGCGTTGTCCGCCTCGGCGCTGACGAGCAGTTCGGCCACGGTCAGCTGGGGCGCCTCCACTGACGCGGACGGTGACACCATCACCTACCAGGTGGATTACCGCAAAAACGGCGTTGTCAGCTGGAGCAACGGCGGCAGCACCACCGCTACAAGCCGGGTGTTGAGCGGCCTGAGTGCCGAGCAGTTCTACGATGTGCGGGTTACGCCCAATGATGGAAGTGTTAACGGGTCGGAACGGCTGGCGAACAACCTGTTCCAGACATCGACGCCAGCTCAATCCAGCTGCGTGGACCTGGGTGCACTGGCCTATGACGACTGGACCAGGACGGATGCGGGTGGTTCCGGTAGCTTACCGGCCGGTGAGACCAGCGCCGATTATGTGCGCTGCAAGGCCTGTCATGGCTGGGATCACATGGGTGCAGACGGCGGTTACACACGTCGATCACGTAACGCCGGGCGTCCCAACGCCGGCGCAGGCGACACTGATCAGACCAGCCGTAATATCAGCCTGGCCGCAAGATCAAATGCGGATGTAACAGCGGCCATGGTCCGGCATACCGGCACCGGGCGTTTGTTCACGGAAGGTGCAGGCAGCTGGGTTGCGTTGGATGATACACATTCTGCCGCCAATAAGGCCGCGAACTCCAATGGCTATACCCTGGGTAACCAGCATCCCGATTTTACAAACGGTGCTTTAACGCAGGAGCAAGTCGATTGCCTGGTCGAGTTTCTCAACACTGAAAGTGCTGATCCTGCCGCCTATTTCAGCAGTATCGATCCCGGTCCGAACCCGGCTCTGTATTCGATCGTCGCTACAGCAGATGCGTCATCTGGTGAGTCCTATTACAACGGCAACTGCCAGAACTGCCACGGTGATCCGGCAGGTGCTTCACCGGCAGGTTCACCTGAAGGCGGAATCCTTGCCTACCTGCAGGGAGATGGTAAGTTCAGCGAGTTTGCGCACAAGGTCCGCTGGGGTATCCCCAATACCACGATGACGCGCGCGGCGATGGGCTCACCGGATGCGATCGATGTGGCGGATATGATGCTGTGGCTACAGCAGCTTGGCGGCAATGGCTTTGCTATCAATCCGGGCCTCAGCGGTAACTGGTGGGGTGGTGCGGCGCGTGCCGGGGAAGGTTTCCTGATCGATGTTGCACACAACATCGGTGGCGAAACCATCATTGTCGTTTCGTTTTACAGCTACGACAGCATCGGCAACCAGGTCTGGTTAATCGGTGCAGGCCCGATTAATGGCAACATGGCTCAAATCGACCTGGTCATACCGGAAGGCGCCATGTGGGGCGCGGCATTCCAGCCCGGTGACAGAACCGAAACACCGTGGGGCACCGGAACCTTCAGCTTCACATCCTGCGGGGCAGGGCACATCGCCCTGGTGCCGAATGCGGTGATGCTTGGCAATGGCTTCACGGCGATCGAATACGACATCAACCGGGATCTGCTCATCCCTGGAGTTGAATGTCCTACATCGACCCGGTAGCTGTTTGATTTGCTGTGGCCCGGTTTGAAAATAACCGGGCTATAGCACCCGCCTGAGCAGTGCGCGCCCGATAAAACGGGCCTTGTTGCCCAGTGTAAAACGCTCGAGGTTGGTTTTGACGATGCCTTTTGTGAAGCGCGTGCGTTTTGAATAATCAATTTTTACATCCACGATCACCGGTTTGTTCTGCGCGGCGAAGGAAAGCGCTTTTCTGATTCCCTCTTCGCATGCCGAATCATTTTCCATGGCGATATATTCACAGCCCGTTGCATCGGCGATACCGCTGAACTTCACCTCATGTAAAACGGTACAGGTCTTGCGGTTGTAGGGTATCTCCTGGGCCTGGGAAATCTGTGATAGCTCACCATCGTTGAACACGAAGTAAACACCGCCAAGCCCCAGCGATGCCGCGGTCAGGGTTTCCATGCAGGTCATCAAAAACGCGCCGTCGCCGATGATGCCGACCACCTGCTTGTCCGGGTTGGCCAGCTTGGCCGCGGTGACCGCCGGGGTGCAATAGCCCATGCAGTTGAAATCGGTGGGGGAGATGAAACCGCGTGCACGGTAAACCGGCATCAGTTCGGCGACAAGAAAGGTGTGATTGCCGTCATCGGCGACCACGATCGCATCGTCATCCAGTTGTTTACGCAGTTCCGTAAAGAATCGTGCAGGGTTTACGCGGTCCTTGCTGTCGTGGCTGAGCCACTCATCTAAATAGGCAGCCTTGTCCTTGCTGATGGCAGTTTTCAGAGCAATATTGTCGGCCCTGGCAGCGCCCAGTTCCTGCAGGCATTTCAATAACGCTGCAAGTACCGCTTTGGCATCCCCTTCAATGGTGACCGAAGCCGGGTAATTGGCATTGAATACGGCCGGGTTGATATCGACATGGATCAGGTTGTTGGGCGGATTAACCCCATAGCTGGCCGTCGCGATCTCACCGAACCGGGTTCCCACCGCCAACAGGCAATCGCAGTTTTTGAATGCGTTTTCAGCAGCCGGCACCGCCGCGGGGCCGATACCCATACCGGTGTGCAGCGGGTGATTGGCGGGGAATGAGCTCAGGCCTTGCAGCGTTGTTGCCACGGGTGCACCGAGGAAATCAGCGATGGCGGTTGTCTCATCGCCGGCATCGACAGCACCCCATCCCAAAAACAGACCCGGCGATGCGGCCCCGTATAGCTTTTGTGCTGCCTTTTGAATGGCCGCGTGGTCGATCCGGTCCTCTGCAGCCCGGGCGACAAACGGCGGGGTTCCCGGAACCTCGCCGGGGAACAACTGCAGATTGACCGGTATCTCGATGAAAACCGGACCGGGTTCACCTTCGGTGGCAAGCTGGTAGGCCTCGTAAATGGCCGGGATGATCTGCTCGTGTGTTTCGACTTTATAGGTTTTCTTGGTGATAGGGGCGAGCAGGGCGTGCTGGTCCATTTCGTGCAGTTGGTAGGTCTTGCCCGTATCGGTGCGGATACCGCCGGCGATTACCAGCATGGGTATTCCGTCCAGAAAGGCCTCACCGATACCGCTGGCCGCATGGGTTACACCGGCGGCCGGTACGATGAGCAATGTACCGATATGACCGGACGTACGGCTGATCGCGTCGGCCATGAACGCCGCACCGCCCTCGTGGGTAACCAGCACCGGTTGGATCAGGTCGGATTTATTCAGTTCATCATAGGTCTCGGTCGTGTGAACACCCGGGATACCGAAGGTGTATCGAACGCCTATCTGCTCAAGGGCGTAACGTACCAGCCATGCACCTGTTTTTTTCATGATGTTTCCTTTGGGTAATGATCGGTTAGATTATGGGGTTAGCGCCTGACCGGTAATGGAGCGCGTGGCCATACGTGCATTCAGGATACAGTTGGATATAAAAGTGCCTTCCAGCGATTTCAGCCCATTGATACCACCACCGCCGAAACCCGCCGCCTCACCGGCCGCATAGAGGCCCGGTATCGGCTGCCCGCTATTGGAAAGCACGCGGCTGTGAAGATCGGTCTGAATGCCGCCCATACTCTTGCGGCTGACGATGAATTCCCGGAAAGCCACCAGCGGCATGGATTTCTTTTCCAGGATTTTTTCGAATTTACAGGTCCGGGAGCGGTCTCCCCGCCAATTTCTGACCTGCGCTATACGTCTTAACTGGTCATCATTGTGAAATTCTTTACCGAGGTCTATTTGCGCATCGTAGCGCTGGACAGCCTCACTGACGTTCTCAAGCAACACCGTACCCCCACCGGCGGTCTGGCTGGCCGTATTGAGCAGGTTCATCTTGCCGACCAGTTCCTCGAGGCTGTTGGCGGTAACAACGTCCTCGCATTCATTGACGAGGTAGTCCAGCAGTTTGTGGTTGCCAAGGAAGATGTCCCGGGCCAGTTGCAGGATGCGGCGGTCGCGAAAGGCCGTGTTGCTTTCAGCGCCTGAGACGGCGATCTCCTTCAGGGCTATTTTCCAGTTCATGAGCTGCCAACTGTAACCATGCGGGTCCAGGGCGATACGTTTGCAGATATTGTGGGTATCGAAGCCGGTGACCAGCGGCAGCGGGCCGAAGCGCTTGCCGGTTGCATCCAGCCACAGTGCGGACTTGGGTGGGATCAGGCTCAGACCTTCTTTGGGGACACGGGGATGAGGATGATGTATACCCGCAGCGTAGTTCCACATCTTATCAAGGTGGGTGACCCTGCCGTTGATTTTTGTTACGGCATCATGCAGCGTGCCATCGGCATACGGATGTGCACCATTAAGTATGTGTTCTGGCGGCTTACCCCATGTTTGATCCCACTCACGCTTGACCCGTTCGATATCGCCATTGATGCCGCCGCTGGCCACCAGCACAATGTCGGCCTCCACCTCGAACGGTTCGCCTGACTTTTCGTTAACACCCCGCAGTCCGCAAATTGCCTGGTTATCTGTTAGCAGTAAATTAACTTTATGATCAAATAGATAAGATATATTTCCAGAATTAGGATTAGATTCAAGTTCACCGATAAGCGTGCGCACCAGGTGTTGCCCGGTTCCCCAGATAATGTGGTAACGGGGCAGGGAGTTGCCATCGCCAAACTCACCACGTTCAACCCAGTGGGGAATCGGAAAAAACCGGATACCCCTGGGTTTGAGCCAGTTGTAAATGTCATCGATACTGCGATTGACATAGAGTTCTGCCCACTGCCGGGGCCAGTGATCTTCCTCCGAGAACCGGGCGCAGGCGTGCCAGTCCCGCAAGGCGGCTTCGGGGCTGTCGTGAATACCGTTCAGGCGTTGTATGGGTGTGTTGACCAGGGTCATGCCACCGAGGGATTGCATGGCGAGGCCGCCAAAATTCTGTGCGGTATCCCTGTCGATGATGGCGATCTTCAGATCCCGGTCGAGCAATTCGATGGCCGCAGTGATGCCGGCCAACCCAGCGCCGACGATGGCTACATCAAACCTCAGTTTTTCGTGCACCCGTGGTTTCCCCGAAGAGCGAAAATGTTCATAATACGGTGTGTTATAACACACTATTTGCAAACAAGGATTGTATCCGATGAGCGCCTACCAATACCCCTACAAAGATGCTTCTTTTTTAATCAACGACGTGCTGGATTTTGACCGGATGTGCCAGGATATCGGTCTTGAAGAAGTGAACAGCGAGCTTGCGTCAGCGATCCTGGAGGAGGCTGCGCGCCTGGGCAGCGAGGTTTTCGCACCGCTGAACGAAGTGGGCGATAAAACCGGGGCCAGTCTCAAGGATGACGGGGTGCATGAAACTCCGGGGTTTTCCGAGGCGTACCACCAATATGCCGAGAATGGCTGGGCTGCGCTCACCGCGGGTGAGGAGTATGGCGGGCAGGCCATGCCGAGGGTGCTCGGCGCTGCGACCACGGAAATCTGGTACTCGTCCTGCACCGCATTGTTTTTATGCCCATTGCTGACAACGGGTGCGGTCGAGGCCATTGAAGCGCATGGTTCCGACGAACTGAAAAGTACGTACCTTCCCAATATGATCAGCGGTGAGTGGACCGCATCCATGTGCCTGACAGAATCGCAGGCGGGTTCCGACCTGGCGGCGGTCGCCTGCAAGGCCGTACCGGAAGGTGACCATTACCTGCTCAGTGGTCAGAAGATTTACATCACCTGGGGTGACCACCAGATGACGGATAACCTCATTCACCTGGTGTTGGCGCGTCTGCCGGATGCCCCTGCAGGTGTCAAAGGCATCTCGTTGTTCCTGGTGCCAAAGTTTCTGCTGGATGAAAATGGCGCTCCCGGCAAACGCAACGATGTCTATTGCGTCGGGCTTGAGCACAAGTTGGGTATCCACGGCAGTCCGACCTGCACCCTGAATTTTGGTGACAACGGCGGCGCGGTCGGCTACCTGGTCGGCGAGCCAAACAAGGGTTTGATGGCCATGTTCACGATGATGAACGAGGCCCGTCAGGGTGTCGGTATCCAGGGTCTCGGGGTTGCCGAGCGCTCTTATCAGCAGGCTGCTGCATTTGCCCGGGAACGCCTGCAGGGTACACGCAGCGATGGCTCACGCTACCCGATCATCGAGTTTCCGGATGTGCGGCGTATGCTGATGGTAATGCGCGCGGCCACCGAAGCCATGCGCGGCCTGGCCTATGCCGCCGCCTTTGAAAGTGACCGGGAGCACAACGCCAGGGAACCGGAGCAGGCCCGTAAACACGCCTCGCGGGTGGGTCTTTACACACCCATCGTCAAGGGCTGGCTGACCGAGTTGGCGCAGGAGGTCACCTACCTGGGTGTGCAGGTGCACGGCGGTATGGGCTATATCGAGGAAACCGGCAGCGCCCAGTTTTACCGCGATGCACGCATTATGACCATTTACGAGGGAACCACCGGTATCCAGGGGATCGACCTGGCGGGCCGTAAAACCCTCGGTGACAATGGTGAAGCGCTCAGGTCCTGGCTCGATGAGATACAGGCCACGGCCGCGGACATGTCGGCTGTTGACAGCCTCGCAGCGATGGCTGACGCCTTGAAAAAGGCGGTCAAAGAGGGCGCCGAGGCGAGGGCCTGGCTGCTTGAAAACGGAAAGCAGGACCGCAATGCCGCCGGTGCTGCCAGTGTGAATTTCATGATGTTGATGGGCTTCCTCTGCGGTGGCTGGGTGATGGGTAAGTCCGCGCTTAAAGCCGCACAGATGCTGGAAGCGGGTGACGGCGACACGGGTTTCCTGAAGGCCAAGCAGGTCACGGTGCGGTTTTATTTTGAACACCTGTTGCCACGCACCGGCGCTTACCTTGCGGCGATCACGGCAGGCAGTGAAAGCATGATGGCGCTGGATGCGGAGCAGTTCTGAGTACAGTTTGATCCCATCCGTTGACCAGGCCGGTTTCCAGGGTGATGGGCCATGAATGCTGAGTGGCTGACCCGCTGGGAAAGCGGCCAGACCGGTTGGCACGAGGCAGGCGGGAGTAGCGCACTGCGCAAGTTCTGGCCCGGTCTTGGCGCCGGCGCACGTGTGCTGGTGCCGTTGTGCGGCAAGTCGGTCGACCTGCTGTGGCTTGCCGGGCAGGGCTGTGATGTCACCGGTGTCGAACTCTCTGAAATCGCCGTAAGGGCGTTTTTTTCGGAAGCGGGTATCCCGCACGACATTGAAACGGTTGACGGACTATTGTGGTTCCGGAGCCGGCAACATCGTTTGACAATCGTCTGCGGTGATTATTTTCAATACGCGGATGAACCACACGACGCCCTGTATGACCGTGCGGCACTGGTTGCACTTCCGGCGGATCTCAGATCCGCATATGTCAGGCACACCCAAGGTCTGTTGAAGACCAGGGCCATGCAGTTACTGATCACGCTTGAATACGATCAATCCGCGGCGGACGGGCCGCCATTTGCTATCTCCCCTGACGAGGTAAAATCCCATTGGCCGGCGCTGCGCCGGGCAGGTGAGATGAGTGCGCTGGTGAACATGCCGCCAAAATTCCGGGAGGCCGGATTAAACAAGTTCGTCGAGGCGGTCTGGTTGACCGGTCCGGATTAAAACCGGTTCTGCCGGGTACCGATTATTTTTGCAAAAGATCGACACGAACCGGTGTTAGAAAGCACGCGCCTTTGTCACCGAGGTGTTGTTCAAAACGCTGTTTGACCTTTGCGTACAGTGTTTCATCCAGACGGTGGCAGCTATGGGTGGCATTGATAATCGTCTTTTCGAATTCGGCGAAATCCTGATATATGCGCGGCGTATTAAAAAACGTTTCTTCAAGCAGGCCGAACAAGCCCTTGTCCACTGCAGTTTCAAGCGTGTTGAATGCCGCTTCACGAACTTCCTTTTCATCATTAAATAAACTCAGTATCTCATTGAAATCTCCGGAATAAACAGGCTCAGAAATATACGCCAGACCGCCTGGTTTCAACACCCGCCAGATTTCGTTTAACGAGACCTCCATCAAATCCACGGGAACGTGGTGGAGTGACTTGAACATCAACACGATATCGACCGATTCATCCTCCAGCGGAATATCCTGCGCTCCGGCAAGTACAAAACTCACATTGGGCAGATCGCGTATCTGCAGGTTTTTCTGATGGGCAATCCGGTCAACTTCCAATGCGGTAATCCGCCGGTTGACACCGGTTGTCGCGATATCGCGGGTTTTTTGGGCAGCGCCGCAACCCAGTTCCAGTATGTGCTTGTTGTCCAGCGGTAACAGGCGCTCGTAGACGTCCGCTTCCGCACAATTCACATCGATAGGCTGTGCCGCGAATCTCACCCGTGGTTTCGCCTAGACGTGCGCCGCGATCATGACGCGTTTGTGGTAACGCAGCTGCTCGTAGGCATCCGCCGGTGGTTCGAGCACCCTTGCACTTGAAAACCCGACCTTTTCCAGTATCCACAGCAGCGCATCGAGACTCGGCACCAGGCTGATCCCGGTCACACTGGCTTCCGGCCCATGGGTATCATCCACCTCATCGATAATGCCAAAACTGCCTTTAAGCGGGCGTACGTACTGGTAACTGCCGTAATCGACAAAACCGGTCATGCCCGGCACGATCTGGGTTTCGATGATACAGAGGTTTTTGCACAGGCTGCGGCACATGCGCAGGGCGCCGACCGGGTTTTCCAGGTGGTAGAGCAGACCCAGCATCAGCACCACGTCGAACTGCCCCAGCTGATCCGGGCTTTGATCGTGAATATCCCCCTGCGCAAAGCTGAGTTGCTCCATGCCATAGATGTTCGAGATCAGGGTCGCATCATCCACATGTGATTGACGCGCATCGATACCCAGCACCGGTGAGAACCCGGCGCGGGCCATATTCACTGCAAACCAGCCCTGGTGCGATGCCAGGTCCAGTGCCGATAAGCCGGCCCGGTCGGTTCCCAGGTTCCTGTCCAGGTAGGATTCCAGCATCTGCCAGCGCGTATCGTGGATCACGTGGATATCAGCATCGTGATAGGTGGCGGTTGAACTGCCATCAGGCAAATCATAGGAATAAAACCACTCCCGGGAATGAGCCTGTTCGATCAATGTGGACATGGAGAACTCCGATATGAATTGCGCGGTGGAATTATGACAGCAGCTTACCGGGAGAACCAGCCAGAATCCGCAGGCGGTTTTCAGCCAGGTGTTTTTGACAACCGTCGCGACACGACATACAGCAGGGTTCCAAGCGCCATGAATACCAGGGCAGTCAGCCACGCCTGGGCGGATGCGTAGGTGATCAGCCACAGGCATAGCAGCATGGCGATTGCGGGTATCAACAGGCCGCCTGGCAATCTGAACTGGCCGTCCACGGGTTCGGCTATTTTCTCAAGACGTGGTAATGCAGCGATACAGATCATATAAACTAACAACCGGGCCAGCGTGCTCATGACAGCCAGCCAGATAAAGCTTCCGGTCAGGGCCAATACCAGGCAGATTACGCCATAGACCCACAGTGAGGCATGTGGCGTCTGATGACTTCTATGCACCCTTGCAAACCAGGACGGCAGGCTTCCCTCACGGGCGAGCGCATAGGTCATCCTGGGCGCAGACATGAACGTGGACTGCAGGTTTCCGCCAATCGAAAATACGGCACCCAGTGTCAGCAAAGCCGCACCTGCCGGGCCAAAAAGCACGACGGCCACATCTGCCAAGGCAGCCGAACTGGATGCCAGACCCGGTAAACTCGAGACAGACACCAACTGCACCAGCACATAGATCAAGCCGGTAAAAAGGATGGTGTTGATCATCGCCATGGGCAGGTCGCGCCGCGGACGGGTACCTTCACCTGCGGCCACCACCGTGCCCTCGAAGCCTACGTAGGCATACAGGACTATTAACACGGCCTCGCTGAGTTCACCGAATTCAGGCAGACCGGCCGCACCCAGCATTTGCAGGTCGATATGCCCTAGCCCGAACAAAATGAGTAGCGAAATCGGCAGCAGTTTCAGGACAGTGAAAATATAGATAACCCCGATGCTGTTCCTCACGCCGCAGACATTGAGCCAGGTCAGGCCCAAGAGCAGGATCGACATCGCAATGGATTTGACCACGTTGTCTGCGAGTGGCGACCAGAACCAGCTGGCATAGGTAAGCATCAGGTTTGTATTGGCGCCCATGGAGGTGGCCCGGCCGAGGTAGGCAAGCCAGCCAGCCTGAAAGCCGGCAAACGGGCCAAAGGCCTGGCTTGCGTATACGACCACGCCACCGGTATGGCGAAACATGCTGGAGGCGCGCGCAAATGACAGCACAACACTGAAAATGAGTAATCCTGCGATGACGAACAGCCACGGGCTGAAAGCGCCGGTTTTCGCGGCAGCTACTGCCGGCAGACCGAAAATACCCGCACCGATGACACCATTGAGCGTCATGGCGCTGTAGCCGGTTTTGCTAATGGCCCGGCGGAGTTCCGGTTCCTGCGCTGATTGGTTTGACATCTGTTTCCGTGACAGGGTGATGTTAAAGGTTTTGATCGCCCGGCTAACGACCAGGCCATTTGCCTGCCGTCGAAAAGAAACCACTCTAAAGTATGCCGATCGTTTGCTCAAGGAGGCCCCACTCATATTTCGTGGCAGCTGCCAAAAGGCCTTGATAAAGGAATCTGCCTGATCAGGGCGTTTTTAGAACACCGTAAATCGTCACCGGTCCCGTTGCAGATAAATCCACATGCTTGCCGCCACTAGTAAAAATCCGAGCTGTCCTGATACGAAGTTAAACCAACTTCCATGCAACAGCGGTACAGCGATACTTGCCACCGCAGCGTTGGTGACCGACTGCAAAAACCCCTGCATTGAGGCAGCAGTGCCGCGATGGGTGGGAAAGCAATCGATCGCCAACACGGTGATCGCAGGCATCATGACTGCCAGGCCGGTGACATAGAGAACCAGCGGGCCTACGACCGTAAAAATGCTTGCCGTGGTGAAGTTTACCGTGATCAGATTGATTGCAGAGGCGAGCACCATCACCAGTACACCAGCGGAGATGGTCCGCTGCGCGGGCCAGCGATGCGACAGCCGGGCTGAGATCGCCGCCCCCAGTATCAGGCCGGCAACAATCGGGATGAACAGCCAGCCAAATTCATCGCTGCCCAATCCCAGCAAATCATAAATCACCGTCGGTGCGCCGGCGATGTACAGAAACAGTCCACCAAAGGACAACGAAACGCAGATGACCAGGGCGGGAAAACGTTTATGAAGTATTGCACCCATATATACCCGCAAGACGTGCACGGGGTGTATCGAGCGGCGTTGATCCGTGTCCAGTGTTTCGGAAACAAAGAAGCCCATCAGGATCAGCAGGCCGCCAAACAGGCCAAGAAACCAGAAAACACTGCGCCAGCCGAAATAATCATGCAGCCAGCCACCCAGTACCGGTGCCAGCGCCGGTGCGAGCGCGAACAGCATCATCACCTGTGACATCGCGCGATGTGCCGCTTTGGCGCCATGCGCATCACGGATCATGGCACGGCCGGCGATAAACCCACCACTGGCCGCCAGGCCCTGTACCACGCGCAGCAACATGAAAGATCCGGTGCCATCCGCCAGTGCACAGCCGATGGAGCCCAGGGTATACAAGGCCATGCTGCTCAGGATCACCAGGCGGCGGCCGAAACGGTCTGCCAGCGGACCCCAGAAAAGCGTCGAAATGGCGAAAGCCACCAGGTAAACCGCCAGGCTTTGTGAGAGCATCGCGCGGGAGATGCCAAACTCGATTTCAATATCCGGGAAGGACGGCAGGTAGGCATCGATACTGAATGGCCCGATCATCGCCAACAGTGCGGCAATGACGGTCAGGTGCCGGGTGCCCGGCTTCAAATCAGGTGATTTTGATCTCGACCGGTTCTTCATCAGCACGTGGCACTGCCTGCATGAAGCAGCCGTGGCTCTTGATTTCCTCGAGCCGGCAACTCCAGTAAAGCTGGCCATTGTAAACCGTCATGTCGGGGCAGCCGTCGCACATGTTGGCACGGCCATCGGCCATCAGGTCCACCGGCTGGATGATCGTAAACGTTTGCATATGCAGCTTGTCGCGAATGGATGCTTCATCATGGCCCAGTGCGCGCAGGTAGCGCTTGCCAATTTTTCTCATGCCGCCATCGACCAGCGAAAACAGTGCGGTCGTTGACTTGCCACGTTGCAGCAGCTTGGGTGTCGAGTAGCTCAGCCAGGTGCCCTTGAACAGGTGGTGACCCATTTGCAGGTATTCCATGTACTTGGCGCTGACATAGCCGAACCCACGTTTCTTGTTGGCCATGCGGGCGCCGATCAACCACTTGGTTGAGTTCGGGTCAACGGTGCCACCGAGGTAGGCGCTGGGCTCAAAATCAGGATCGACCTCGCGGATTTTCGCAACCACGTGCCGGGCCTCGACGAGTCTGTCGCCACCCCAGGGGGTTTCCTCATAGTTATCGTAGGAATTGATTGGCTGGCCGTTCGCGTAGAAGTCGAAATCGCCGGTCAGGCTCGGGCTGCGGAACAGGATAAACACCACCGTGTGCACGATATCCGGGTACTGCAGCGCCCATTCCATGGTGTCCTTGACCTGCTCCAGGGTGTTCACGCTGACCGTCTGGTTAAACGAGCAGGTCAGACCGCCCACATCCGCCACCATTCTGGCAAACTTCGTACGTAGCTCATTGTGCCCGGCCTCGGTTGCGGCCTTCGAGTCCTTCCTGTCCTGCGTGGTATCGATATGAAAGGTGAAACCGGAAGCGCCGGCTTCCTTGAGCTTAATCAAGCAATTTTCTGCTAAGCGCCAGGCCATTGGTATTGACGATGGGTTTCCAGCCGCCTGCGCGTACCATGCGCACGATTTCCACAATCTCGGGGTGCATCAATGGGTCGCCACCGGCCAGGCTCATGCAATCGCTCTTACGCTGGCTTTTGAATACTGCCAATTCTGCGGCAATTTGCTCGAGCGATTTGTGATTGTCTATATGCGGGCGATAGCAGCCTTCACAGGTCAGGTTGCAGGCATCGGTGACTTCCAGCCAGGAGATGCCATTGTCATTCAGGGTCCATGGAAGGCGGTAGTATTTTTGCGGGGTGAGTGCTGGTGCTTCAGGCATGGGGTCGTTGCGTTTGCTATGGGTTTCCGCTTGCGTTTCCAATACTGCTGCGTTCATGTGTCAAACCTCTTTTTTGATCCCGAAGGCGTTGGCCGGGCAAAGGGCCGGGAGCCCATTTTTGAGAACCGGTGTGTTTTTGGCTATAACCGGGGTGTGATTATGATTTAAACAGGCTTGGATACAATGATATAGGTCATGTTATTTGCGCTGGATGCCGGGGTGTCTCCAGAGGATTTCGGTGAATTCTGACAGTTTTATGCAGCCTAACTGATTTAAATCACCCTGCTCAATTGGCATTGGGTTTATCGTCTAACACTGTAATTTTTGTCATCAATTTATATTTTCAATGCATGGAGACGAAGCATGACACCCAAAAAAAGCCCACAAAAATACGTATATCTTTTCGGAGAGGTTGAAGAGGTACTGGCCCATGTAGGCGGGGATTGGGAAGCCTTGCGCGGGTTGCTGGGCGGCAAGGGTATCAACCTGTTTGATGCCACCAGCCTGGGTATCCCGGTTCCGCCCGGGTTTACGGTCACCACCGAAGGTTGTAATGACTACCTTGCGGCCAATCAGAAGTTTCCGAAGGGTCTGTGGGACCAGGCGCTGATAGCTGTAACCGAACTGGAGAAAATTACCGGCAAGCGTTTCGGCGACCCGAAAAACCCCTTGCTGGTGTCCTGCCGTTCCGGCGCAAAATTCTCGATGCCGGGCATGATGGATACCATTCTCAATATCGGCATGAACGACGAGATTGCAGAGAGCATGGCGAAGCTGACCAAGCGCCCGCGTTTTGCCTACGACCTGTATCGCCGGCTGGTGCAGATGTTTGGTGGTGTTGTGATGGGGGTTCCCGATGAGGTCTTCGAGGCGGTGATCACCGCGCAAAGACGTGAATCCCTGGTTGAAAATGATGCCGAGATCAATGCTGATGCATGGAAGGCGGTTACCCGGAGGTTCAGGGAAATTATCCGCAGTTATACCGGCAGGGAATTTCCGACCGATCCTTTCGAGCAGTTACAGCAGGCCACCGAGGCGGTGTTCAGGTCCTGGAACGGCAAGCGCGCCATCGATTACCGCAACGCTGCCGGCATCGAGCACGACCTGGGTACGGCCGTGAACATCCAGACCATGGTATTTGGCAACCTGGGCAGTGATTCGGCCACCGGTGTGTTCATGTCGCGTAACGCAACCAATGGTGCCCCCACGCTCGAAGGCGATTACCTGATCAATGCACAGGGTGAAGATGTTGTTGCCGGAACACGCACGACATTGCCCATCAGGCAACTGGCCAGGGACATGCCGAAGATGCATGCGGAACTGGAGCAGATTGCCCGGCGCCTGGAAAAACACCACCGCAATATGCAGGATATGGAATTTACCATTGAACAGGGCAAGCTTTGGCTGCTGCAGACACGAGACGGCAAGCGCACGGCACAGGCGGAAGTACGTATTGCCGTCGATATGGTCGATGAGGGCCTGATAACCATAGCAGAGGCCGTATCACGCGTGAAAACGGACCAGGTCGATTTTTTCCTGCACCCGCAACTGAAGGCGGAGGCACTCAAGAAAGTGGCAGCCCATTGCCCGGGGGCTCAATGTTTCGCCGGGCGCCGCGGTAGGTATCATTGCCTTTGACCCGAGCCTTGCCGAACGCTGGGCGAAAGAGGACGGCAGGAACGTCATCCTCGTCAGGCCTGAAACCAGACCCGATGATGTGCATGGCATGCTGGCCGCAAAAGGTGTTGTCACCTGCAAGGGCGGGCGCACCAGTCACGCGGCGCTGGTTGCGCGGCAGTTCGGCAAACCCGCCGTGGTGGGTGTCAGTGACATCGAGATCGACCTGGACAACCACGAGATGACCGTGGGTGGAGAACTGGTCATCAAGGAAGGTGACTACCTTTCCATCGATGGCAATACCGGTCTGATCTACGCCTCCAAGTTGCCGACCCAGATACCTGATTTCAATGATCCGTACCTGATCAAGGTATTGTCGTGGGCCGATGACATACGCAAGATTGGTGTACGCGCCAACGCGGATTACCCCGAAGATGCGCAGCGTGCCCGCCAGTATGGCGCAAAGGGAATCGGCCTGTGCCGTACCGAGCACATGTTCTTCCAGGAAGACCGGTTACCGATCATGCAAAAAGTGATCGTGTCCAGCACGCTGTCAGAACGTAACGAGGCCATCAGCAGGCTGTTACCCATGCAGCGTTCAGATTTTGAAGGTCTGTTCCGGGCGATGGATGGCTACCCGGTGATCATCCGCTTGCTGGATCCACCGTTGCATGAGTTCCTGCCTTCGGCCCACGACCTGATGATGGACCTGACCGATCTCAAGCTGCGTATGCAGCACCTGTCGAATCTCAAGGACCTGGACCAGACACTGGAAGAGATCGAGGCAAAACGCACATTGTTACAACGAGTCACCGCACTGGAAGAATCCAACCCGATGCTGGGTACGCGTGGTGTGCGCCTGGGTATTACCATCCCCGGTCTTTACGCGATGCAGGTCCAGGCCATTTTCGAAGCCGCCTGCCGTTGTTCTGCCGATGGTGTTGATGTGCGCCCCGAAGTGATGATACCGCTGGTCTCACATGTCAGTGAGTTTAACTTGATGCGCAAGACACTGGAGGACAAGGCTGTCAAGGTGATGGGGGAGCATGGCGTCAAGATTCCTTACCTGATCGGTACGATGATCGAGATTCCACGCGCGGCACTGACCGCAGGTGAGATCGCTAAAACCGCCGAGTTCTTTTCATTCGGTACCAATGACCTGACCCAGACGACTTACGGCATTTCACGTGATGACGCCGAAGCGGGTTTCCTCGTGCAGTATCTGCAGGATGGCCTGCTCAAGGACAACCCATTTGCGAGTATTGACCCCGACGGTGTCGGCCGGCTGATGAAGATCGCCATTGAAGAGGGCCGTGCGGTGCGCAAGAAACTGGAAATCGGGGTTTGTGGTGAACACGGTGGTGATCCAAAGAGTATTCACCTGTGCCACAAGCTGGGTGTCGATTATGTTTCCTGCTCTCCGTTCCGGGTGCCGATCGCGCGCCTGGCAGCCGCCCATGCAGTGCTGGGAACAAAATAGAATATGGATTGTAAATATATTTTAAATATTTGAATTATCTGAATATAACTTCAAGATCATCACCCACGGCAATACACTCGTAGTTGCCGTGGGTGAGGATTGCATTCTCGGCAAAGGCCGGTGCCTTATCATCACCCGGCGCGGGGTTGATGGCCTGAAGTGTCTTGAACGGCTGATCTTGCGGGTCTTTCTCAGCGGTATCCTGGTTGATGGTGGTCACGACGCAACGCTTGCACGGGTAGCAGAGTTTGAGCTGGTAGTTTTCGGCCGTAAGCGTGTCCACGTCGTGCTCTGCAAAAGCGTCCAGACCCCGCACGATGATATTCGGACGAAAGCGATCCATCGGCACAGGCTGCAATGCGTTGGATTCGAGAACCGAATTAAGCTCTTCCAGTGATGCTTCGTTGGCGACCAGGATGGGTGCAGCATCTGCAAAATCGGTGGTGGTATCCTCCCCCATCAATGTGGCCTTGGCCAACGGGCGTCTATACCCCGGGCTCATCCTGACCAGGTGAAGCGGTTCTTCGCTGCCCAGCGCCTGGGTCAGCCACAGTGAAATTTCCTCACCCTGGTCAATGGTCTCGCAGGGATCATTCCAGACCCTGGTTTCGAACACGTCGCCATCATGGAGATCATAGGGAACGTTGATGGATCCGAAACCTTCCCGGGAAAGAACCACACCGTCTTCATCCAGGCGGGTACTTACCAGGGACATTTGCGGGATATCGCGTTGCGTGACAAAGCGGCCATTGGAGCGGACGACCATCCAGTGCCGGTCATTCACAAACCCCTTGCCGGTTACCTGGGCACGCTTGAGCGGGATACCCTGCATGGATTTGACCGGATAGATAAATAGACCCGTGATTATTATGTTGTTCATAAGGTGACCCTGTCTCCGGGAAATCGTCAACCGTGTTGTTTGAGGTGTGCTTTTACATCAAAGAATACCTTCAACGCAATCATGATCAGCAAAACCGGCACCGCGTTGCCCAACGCCATGGTCAGACCGCCACCGATGATCAGCACGAGATGCATGAAGATGATTCGGCTGTAGGGTTCCGACATCTGGTCGTTGACGGTTCTACCGCGGTACTCATGGCGGCCTAAAAAATTGGCGAAAAAGGAAAAGCCATGGCTGATAAACAGGGCAGCCAGGGCAGGCCACAAACTGACGAAAAGCAGGGCGACCTCGGCCAGTTCACCAGCGGATGTGCTCCCGCTCTGCGGCATCTCGATGAATATCGTATAAATAAACAGGAAGTGCACCACCATGAATCCGCCAAAATGACCCGCGAAGAATGGCGCGGCGAACAGCGCCGCCCAACGGCCGATCGTGATGATCTTGCAGATATTGAAAAAACCGATCACGGCGCTTTCCGCCCAGTAGAGCACCATCACATCGGCCAGTTTCCAGCCCAGGAATACACTGCCGGCGACCGGGATCAGGTTGACGATAATGAGTACCAGTGTCGTTGGAGAGGTCAGCGAAAGTGGTGCGCGTAAGATCTCCGGGGCCGCGGCGCTTACCTTATCAGCCAAATCGTTATCGGCTTCCCAGGTAGTCTCGAGTTCTTGGGGAAGTGCGTCACCGCTGCGAATCTTTTCACCGGTCACCATTTCCAGCCGACTCCGCAGCGCTGCTGTCTCATCACCGCTGATGCCGGAGCCAACGGCAACCGTGTTCGCTCCGTAATCAAACAGCAGGTGTGATCCCCGCCAGGCCTTACCGGATTTCTTCATGGGCTGCTCAATGCGCAGGTTGCGCATCTTTTTCACGTCATAACGCGCGGTCACACCGATCAAAGGAATTCCTACAAAGATTTCAACAAACCCTGGCCCCGCCTTGAGGACCTCCCTGCCGAACACCATCAGGATCAGGATGGTGGTCATGATCAGGGGTGCGATGATCCAGCCGAGCAACCAGGCGCTCAGGAACAACGCGGCGACCAGTTCGAACAGGGAGTTGAAGCTGCCCCATTCGGCCATGGCCTGCTTTGAAGTCAGAATAGCTGGAATGATGAAGGCGGCGTCCATGGCCGCCAACACTGCGATGGCAATCCATGACCGTCTGAAAGGCAGCACCCTGCGAAAACCGCCCTCTTCAACAGGCAGGTCAAAACCGAACGTGAGAGCGGGTTTGAGACCTTTCCTGTTCATCTGGCCAGGATCCGGATTACAGGGTGCCCGGGTAAAGACCGCCGTCCATCAATACATTCTGCGCCGTGATATAGGCGGCCTGCTGGCTGCAAAGAAAGGCACAGGTGGCGCCAAACTCATCCGGTTCCCCGGGGCGCCGCGCACCGATCCTGTTGAACAGGGCCTGCTGGTGTTTTTCCAGGTCCGCACCTGCCTGCCTGGCGCCGGATTCAAGCACTGCCCACATGCGGTCCGTGGCAATGTAGCCGGGCAACAGGTTGTTGATGGTTACATTGTGCTGAGCCGGTTCGCGTGCGATACCGGAAATGAAACCGGTCAGGCCTGAGCGTGCGCCATTGGAAAGCCCGAGTACCGGTACCGGTATCTTCACCGCGACGCTGGTGATATTGACGATGCGTCCGAAACGGCGCTCGACCATACCATCCAGGCAGCGTTTGATCATGTCGATGGCGCTGTACATATTGTTGTTGACGGCATCGAACCAGTCTTTCTGGCCCCAGTTGCGGAAG
The DNA here is from genome assembly GCA_963704855.1 of uncultured Gammaproteobacteria bacterium. GTDB lineage: Bacteria > Pseudomonadota > Gammaproteobacteria > Xanthomonadales > SZUA-36 > SZUA-36. The sequence goes on along the minus strand of CAVPHY010000002.1, from coordinate 11,983 downwards.
TCGCCGGGGGGTGGGCCGCCCGCATTGTTAACCAGGATATCGGGGGCAGGGCAGGCCTCGTACAACGCATCACGGCCGTTTTCGCTGGTGACATCGGCGACGACCGCTGTGGCCTTTCCACCACCGAGCGCATTGATCTCGTCAGCGGCGGCCTGCAGGGGGCCAGCGGTGCGCGCGCTGATCCAGACATCGACCCCTTCTGCTGCCAGCGCCTTTGCGCAGGCTTTGCCCAGCCCCTTGCTCGAGGCGCAAATGATGGCTTTACGGCCGGCGATTCTAAGATCCATAAGTTTCTTCCCTTTGCTGGTGCCGCCCGCAGGAGTTGGGTAAGCAGCCTGTGTGTTTCCCGGATTATAGCCAGAAACGGTATCACCGGTCATGGCTCTGCGAGATAATGGGCTTATGGGTGGCGCGCCGGACAAAATCAGATACGAATACAGCTTCCAGCCGGAAATCGGCGGGGTCGTTGATATCCTCCCGGGTTTGAAATGGGTGCGTCTGCCCCTGCCGTTCATGCTGGGGCATATCAACGTCTGGTTGCTGCAGGACGGGGACGGCTGGGCCATTGTCGATACGGGCATCTATTCCAGCGTCACGCGCAAAACCTGGGAAAATGTCATCGGTGCAGAACTGGACAATGCAGCGGTAACCAGGGTGCTGGTCACGCACCTGCACCCGGACCACGCAGGTTGTGCAGGCTGGCTGTGCGGTTCATATGATGTCGAGCTATACATGCCCCGAGATGAATACCTGTTGTGCCGTATCCTGGTATCCGATACCGGTTTGCCGGCGCCCAAAGAGGGGCGGCGTTTTTACCGGGCCGCCGGCTTTGCCGAAGAACAGATGTCGCGTTATGTAGAGATGTTCGGTTCATTCGGCAAGATAGTCGCGCAACTGCCGCAGTCCTACCACCGCCTTCACGAAGGCCAGCCGGTTCAGATCGGCCGGCAGGAGTGGCAGGTGATTACCGGGCACGGTCATTCACCCGAGCACGCCTGCCTCTACAACCCGCGGCAGAATGTACTGATCTCCGGCGACCAGGTACTGCCGACCATTTCGCCGAACGTGAGTGTTTACCCCACCGAGCCGGCCGCCAACCCGCTGGAAGGCTGGTTTGATTCGCTGCACCGTATGAAAACCCTGCTGCCGGATGACGTGCTGGTGCTGCCTTCGCACGGCAAACCCTTCCGGGGTGTCATGGGGCGCCTTGATGCCCTGATTGAGGAACACGAGGTGGGCCTGGAAAAACTGCGGAAGTATTGCCTCAAACCACAACGGGCGGTGGATGTTTTTCCCGCCCTGTTCAAGAGCAAAATCACCGACAGCAACCTGATGATGGCCACCGGCGAAGCTATCGCGCACCTGAACTATCTGCTGTACGAGGGCGAAGTGGGTATCAATATGGATGATTCGGGTGTGCGCTGGTTTCAGACGCGTTAGCCCCTCCAATCAATGGCTCTTCAGTACATGGAGCAACATGCTGGTCATGCTCACGGCGGTGGCGATCAACGATAGCCCGGTCAATTGCGTCAGCCAGTGTGTCTGAAAATAAATCGCAGTGATCCCGATCAGCACCGAACCCATGTGGACATAGAGGCCAAGCTTGATCCTCTGTTGTGGTAGCAGGCTGCGCATCGAAGGCACAATTTCTAAGCCAACCCGGGCCGAGTAGCGGTGAAACCAGACCAGGAACGGAACGATCCGGCTCAACATGCCATGCATGAGAGTCGCTGCCCAGCCCCAGATGGCCAGCCAGCCGAACAGCACCTGCCAGCGCGGGTCGGGCAGCAGCACGGCGGCTGCGGCAACGGGAAGCAATAACAGGCTGATACCAAGGCCGGTCTGCCAGAACAACAACGAAGCATCACTGCGTTTGCGCTGGCGTTGCGACAGTTTGCGCAGGATCAGGGCAGGGTGCAGCCACCAGGCAACTATGGCGGCCGGTATCGCAGCGATGGCCGCCAGCCTGTCCGTTGAGAAAAATCCTTCAAAGCCGAGACCCGAGAATATCACCAGCAGGGGCAGAACCAGACCAGCCAGCAACATCACCAGGAATCCACGCTTGATGCCTTTGCTCACCGGTGGCGACAGGTAAAACATCGGTATCACCTGCCAGGACACGGCGATGATCAGCCCGCCAACCCAGCCCAGCAGCGCCAGTGTCAGGTGCACCTGAATCCACAGCATGCGGTTAGCTGAAAACTCACCGCCAGCAAAGCCACTGGCCAGCGCCAGGCCGATCAGCGTGATAACGGCCAGGCTGGCAACGGACAGGCGCATACCCTGGACGGTTTCATCTTTCGTGGGGGCACGCAGCAATGCCCAGCCAAGCGGCAACAGGAAGGCCGGCAGGGCCACGCTGAAACAGGCTATCGCGACCGTCATCGCGGACAGCGGCCCGCCCAGAAGACGCCACGCAAAACCGGCCAGGCCGGCGAGCAACAAAACGTGAACGATATGCGCGATACGTGTGAACGGTACCGGTACGCCGGCGACCACCGGGGTCATCTGGTAAAGCGCTCCTATCATACCCATCGCCAGCACACCCAGCGTACCGGCGTGCGCCAGGGCCAGCGCATGCGGCATCCACGGGCTGACGAATGCGGCATTACCCGTTTTCAGCAGGATGAATGCAGCCAGGAGCATACCGATGGGGATGCTCAGGAAAAAGCTGGCAGGAATGGATAACGGTGGTGCCTGGTCCAGGCTTAGGCCAACGGTTTTCAAGCCTGTTTCCGGATCAGTATCAGGACGCTGCCATCCACTTCCTCATGGATCTGCCACGCAAGTCCACGGGCCTCGAGGTGTGGAAATAACGGGTGTGGGATGTGGGGAAGGCGCGCCAGGTAATTTTCTTCAGGCCCCAGTTGAGTTCCTGCCTGCAGGATTTTCACCAGGGGTTCCGGCGCCTCTAGATCACGTAAATCGTTGATCTCAGGAACAGCGTCATCCGCCAATGAGAAAATTTCTGATAAAGACTCTTTCATTCCATTGGCCGCGTTTCAATTTCCGATCGGTGAACCTGGCGGAACTGGCCGGGCCTGGCCCGGCTTCAGACTTGACGGGTCCCTCTTCATCACTGCGATGGTATGACGTGCCTGCTCATAAAAGGCTTTCCAAATATGTTCGAGTTGTCCGTGAGGCTGGGATAGCCAGTTATCCAGCGTCTGCAGGGTAATAAACGCCTGTGCACGCACCTGGGGATCCGTCGCGGTGTCGGTAGCGAGCTTGATCAGGCGATCCAGAAACTGGTCAGCTGTTTCGCGTTGGATAACACCTTCAACTGCTGCCCGCGGTTCCCCCGTCCAGCTTGCTTGCATCAGCGCATCAAGTACCGACTGAAAACCCGGCAGATTCGGATCTGATGCGTGGAAAACGTTCATACGCACAGCCCGTTGCTGGTTGAGCAGCACATCCAGTGTCAGGCTGACGGCGCTCGCAGCGGGCGATATCGGGTCAAAGGTGGTGCCGGTAGCACGGCTGAATGACTCCCGGCCCAGCTCATAACCAGGGGGACGGGGCGGGATGATATCGACGATAGACTGCGGAAGTGCCAGGACCTCGGGATCGAGCGTATGCAGCAGCGCATCGATGGCCGCCTGCTGTTTGCCGGCATCGACCGTCAGCGGCATCGCCTGACCGTCACCACGCATGGCGTAGCTGTAGTACTGTCCTCCAACGAGTTTTGCAACCGCCTCGATCTGGAACCGGTGTAACAGGTAAACGGGTACCAGTACCTCCTCGAGGGTGGCCAGGGGCTGGCCCGGGCGGATATTGCGTTCGGAAAAATTCTCCAGGGCGTAGGTGCGCACTTTGAGCAGGTGTTCAAGTTCAGCAATGGCATCGGCGCCGTTGTCCCAGAGGTTGCCCAGCGGGTTAGCCGTACCCGGATCACGGGAGTCTTCGTCCGCGACATACAGCAGGCCGGAGGCGATCGTTTCCTCGAGGATGTTGCGTCTTTGCAAAGTGTCATCGAGATTTTCAGGAAAATCCTGGTAGGCGTACATCACCGTGCGTTTATCCCATTCACCGATACCCACGCCATAGGCGTCGGAAAGATCCAGGCTGCCATCGGTATTGAAGCGGATCAGCGGAAAAGGGTAGTCCATCACCGAGGAGCGGTTATTCACGCTGGCTGCGAAGTTATGTTCAAAACCCAGTGTGTGGCCTACCTCGTGAGCAGACAACTGACGGATTCGAGCGAGTGACATGTCAAGCATCGTGTCCGGTGCCTCGCCGTTCGCATAAGGCGCAAGCAGCCCTTCTGCGATCAGATAATCCTGCCGCACCCGCAGGGAGCCGAGGGTGACATGACCCTTCAGGATCTCACCCGTGCGTGGATCCACGATAGAAGACCCATAAGACCAGCCACGGGTGGAGCGGTGTACCCACTGGATGACGTTGTAACGGACATCCATCGGGTCGGCGTCTTCGGGTAACAGCTTGACCTGGAAAGCATTTTTGTAACCGGCCGCTTCGAAGGCCTGGTTCCACCAGGAAGCACCCTGCATCAGCGCGGAGCGGACAGGCTCAGGTGCACCCGGATCGAGGTAGTAGATGATCGGTTCAACAGCCTCGCTGATTTCAGCCGCGGGATCCGCTTTCTGTAGGCGGTGGCGTCTGCCGTACAACACGTGGATGGGGTCGCCGATCGGCACCGCGTAATCGATAAAGCCATTGCCCCAGGGTGAACCGATAATGCCGGCCCTTGGGTCATAGGGCAGTGGTTGGTAGTTATCATCCGGCAGACGGATGAACGAGTGGTGCAGGTGAACGGTTACAGAGTTTGTATCCGGAACCACGCTCGACAAAATATCACTGACAGGCCGGCCCTTGTCGTCATATTTCTGCTCACCGGTATAGCTGACGATGGCCTCCACCTCGGTATTGTCAGGGAATGCCCTGGTGCGCGGCAGGAAAACGGCGGAGCGGATCGGGTCTGCCTTGTAGCTGCCCTGTTGCGACCGCGCAAGCCGGGTGGAAATATCATGGGCATCACGTGTGAAAAAATCCGTGGCATCGACAAGTACCGAACCCCCGGTTTCCGCCACGATATCAAAGCCCCAGACCACCGAGCGGCCGAATGAACTTGCAACTGCCGCCTGTTCTGCCCCGTCGTCCGAAATGGCCCTGTAGTCCGTGTTGTTTTCAATCATTAAAACTTTTGGACCGGAACGGTAAAATTCGACCAGGCGCGTCGCACCCAGTTGCCCGCGATCCAGACCCAGGTCGTTCGAACCGATACCGCGCGGCATCGATGACTGGTAAATAAACTCGTCATCCATCCGTTCGATTTGCAACAGCAGGCGGCCTTTTTGCTGATCCCAGTAAAGATCAAAAAAACCATCCATATGCACGAGGTCTTTGACCGTTTCTTTAATGCTGGCCGGTGTTCCGTCCGGTTTGTTTTCCGATTTGGCGACGGCAACTTGGGGGCTGGTCAGGATAAAAAGACAGGCGATAAGCCAATACTTGATTTGATGCATTGTAATTCAACCACGCAGCTGACTGTTTTTGTTGGGTGTATCTTATCCGAAAGAACTGCGCAAAGGTCCGGATACAAGCGATTTATCTGGATTCTATGAATCGTCGGGCAGGTACCGGGGCGGCCACAACGATCGGGAAACGGCCGGAAGCAGTTTTGCAGATGCTAAGATAGCGGCAGGCAGCCAATGACCCTTAGCGGACTCATGGTGAATAGATTCACGGTGCTTTCCTGGAAAAACCTATGCACATGTCACGGTCGATTTTCGCGTTATTGGTGTTGGCACTCGGTGTGACGACGGTATGGGCGTCGGATCACGTTGAGGCAATTCAAACCATCCGTATGAAATCAAACGACGCGATCGCCCGGCACGATGTCGATGCTTTGCAGTCCTTTTTGGATGAAGACTTTGTGATATCAATCAGTACCGGAGCAATTCAGCGTAGTCGTGACGAACATGGCAGAAGTTTTGCGTTGCACTTTGATCAGTATCCAGATGTTGTATACATTCGAACGCCATCAGAAATAACGCTGAGCAAAGCATATCCGCTAGCGATCGAGCACGGAACGTGGGTTGGCTCCAGAACAAGTGAGAATGGAAAACTTGAGAATGGCGGCCAGTACACTGCTGCATGGAGAAAGACCGACGGTGCCTGGCGTATTTACTCTGAGTTGTTTGTCGCGCTCTATTGCAATGGGGCCGATTGCTAAGCAAGGCATCTGCACCTGGCCGGTCAGGGGTCTGCATGTTTCTGAAACCAATTGTTGATGACCGTCTGCTTTGCGGTTAACAGCAGCCTCACGTTCCAAATGAGTACCGAAGGCAGCTAGCGGCCAATGCCAGCCCTTTCAACAAGCGGGGATAGGTAGGTTATTATGGAAAGTCACTTTTATCAGGCGTAAGATAATATCTTTGAATACATAGAGTTCTTTTATAAAACTTGTGGCTTCTGAGGTATGACAATGAATAGATTTTTAGGGGTTTCCTCACTGCTAATAAGTTTAACTTTATTAACAGCCTGTACATCCAATCCAAGAGTTCAATCGGACTACGATGGCGCTCTGGATTCGGGTCAGTACATTACTTTTGACTTTGAAAACCGCGCTGAAATAGAAAATCCTGATTTGGCTGGCAACCTGGAACTCTACTTCAGCGCAGCTGTCATGCAAGAGTTGCAAGCAAAGGGCCTCGTAAGATCCGCTAATCCGGATATTCTCATCAATGTATCTGTTGAGCTTGAGGAGGTTTCTTCGGCACCGGTGAGGGCCAATAATTGCCCAAGGTACAATGACTATTACAGCCGCAGGGTTGCTGATAGTTATGACGACAAAGGCAGGCGGCCAATGTGTATTTACACGGAAGGATCAGTTGCAGTTGAACTGATGGATGTGGGGCGGAACCTAGCGGTCATGGAAGGCGTCTCCCTGGTCCGATTGGACGACAGTGACAGGGGCGATGCTTTGCTGCAGTCTGTGGTTGATGACGTAGCCACCATGTTTGGCCGCTCTTCAGTCTATGCTGACCAAGCTAGAGCGCCAAGTTTCCCGCCGGGTGCAATCCGACATCACAACAATTGAACACGCGCTATTCAAGAAGCCCGGCGCAGCAGAGCGATCAGACTACGATATATTTGAGACCGAGCCGGCCCGAGTGACGGCTTTTTGCCGCTTGCAGCACTTCGTAATGCTTAAAATCGTACCTAATGAATATCTGCTATACGTCAGGAAGCTGTTATTGAATGGCGGTAAATTTCTGCTTCGCGTATAGCGGGAAGCGGCCGAGAGCAGTCCTAGGAACAGCTTAGTTCTTGGCCTCGGAGAAGAATACATCACAGGTCCCTTCAGCAGGTCGCCAGACGTCCTCATAAGGATTGTCGGTGCAGACGATAGCGAGAAACCGCTTGCGCTCGCGGGCCTGCCGAGCCTCCTGTCTGGCGATGATCGGAGCAAACCCGGGATCGTCATATAGTGTTTGCAGATAAGCCTGGTTGGGCCAAATGAAAAAACCACCATCTGCCGCTTTGGCAATGAGCACGAGGCCCTGCTCGCGCTCTCCCGCCAGGTAGGCAGCAACCCCCTCTTCAAAATCAGCGCTAACGTACCATGGGCCATTTGTGTAACCGGTCTCACGATAACGACGGACATTGTCCTTTATCGCGGCCAGGATCTCGTCAACTCCGGTTTCATCACCCGCATCACGACGAATGGCGATCAATGCTGCTGCATCAGGAAGTTCAAAGCCATTCTGCGTAACTTGTCCCCCATGCCATTGCCAAGTCTCCTCCAAAATGGGTCGGGCGCGATCATAGTCACCGGCTGAAGCCAGCAATCGACCAAAATAAAAACGGCCATCGGTCGTTGGGTTCTCACCAAGGTGTTCTTCCATAGCCCTTACCGCATCACCGGGCCTGCCCAGCGCCCTCAGTATAAAGGCTGTCTCTGAAATCGAAAGCGCTTCCTGTTCAAGTCCAATTAAAGCGAAACTCCAAGACAAATTATTGTACATATGACGACTCCAGTTGATCTGCAAGGAATCCAGGTTACCCAGCACGAGATTGGCCCAATCGCCGCCTAAACTCGTATGTATCCCCCGAAGTTGCGCGTATTTGGCTGGATAGATGGACGCTATCTTCTCCAGTTCCTGCTCGGCTTTGTCCAGCAGGTTTCTGTCTTGCAGAAACTGCGTATAGAATGTGATGGCGACGATTGACAACGGATCGAGCCGCAGTGTCGCTTCGTAGGTCAAAAAGGCTTCTTCATAGCGTCCTATATGTGCCAGGGCCATTCCCTTCCACGTATGAGCAATGGCATAGTTTGGGTTTATCCGGATGGCTTGATTGTAGTAAGTCAAGGCATCTTCCCAATTTTCCTGGGCCATCAAGAGAAGACCGGTGGCAGCGTAGGCTTCGGCGAGACTCGAATCCAGAACCATTGCCCGATCGATATGGAGCATTGACTTGACGATGGCTTCATTTATAGTCAAATCGCCGCCATAAGCGGAGAGCAAGTGGTACGCCATTGCCAGTTCCGCATGGGCAAGGGCGTAATCAGGGTCAAGCGTTATTGCCTTTTCGAACTCGCTAACCGCAGCCTCAATGGTGGTGCTTGTCCGCCGGACCACCAGGTACCGGCCCCTCAGGTAAGCATCATGGGCCTCGGGGTTTGTCGCCGTAATCGTCCTCGGGGATGTCTCAAGTTGAATGTTCAGACTCTCCTTCAAGGCTCCAACGATGGCCTCCGAAATCTCATCCTGAACATCAAAAATATTCTCAAGTTCCCGGTCATAGGTTTCTGACCAAAGGTGCCTGTCGGTGCGTGCCTCAATCAATTGCGCCGTGATGCGCACCTGGTTGCCGGCCTTGCGCACCGAACCTTCAAGAATGTGAGTGGCATTCAGTTCGCGGGCTATGTCAACAAGGTTCACGTCCTTGCCTTTGAAGTAAAAGGCCGAATGCCGGGAGATTACACGAAGTTCGGGAATCTGCGACAGCAGGTTCAGAAGTTCCTCAGAAATGCCGTCGGAAAAGTATTCGTTTGCTGCATCATCGCTCATGTTGACGAAGGGCAGTACAGCAATGGTCTGTCTCGCGAGTTCCTGAGGTCGGGTGGTATATAAATACACCAGGAAGATCGCGATAGCCGCCATTGCGAAAATTACCGGCCAAAGCCATACCCGGTATGAAGTCTTTCGGCTAATTGGCTCCAGCAAGAGTCGATAACCACGTCGTGGGATGGTTTCAAGTACTGAAGGTGAATGGAAATCGTCGTTAAACGCTTTGCGCAATTCCGAAATTGCCTGGCTTAGCACATCATCTGAAACGATCGACCTGCCCCAGACAGCGTTCAGGATTTCTTCGCGGGTACAGACCTTCAGTGGGTGATCCAGTAGGTATTCCAGCACTTCCATCGACTTGGGCTTTAGCTGAATCCAACCTTTGAGTCCCTTAATCCGGGATGCGGCTAGATCAATTTCGCAGCCGTGAATCGCTAGATACGTCTTGTTTGCAGAACCCCACATCTTTTTCCGGTAGTTCCCGTTTGGTGATTACCCGAACGATATCGTGGCCGGTTCAGCAGGCGTTCGTGAAGCGTTCAGGACATCAGGGTCAGTAATATAATTTAGTAGTCTAGCACGTGGGCCTTTTTGAGCCGGCCTAGAATCACCCGACATAGGAGGAGATCCGCCATGAAACGCATTGCCACGATCACACTTGCCGTTGCCACATTTTTTGTGGTGTCGCATCATCATGTTCTGGCCGTTCCGCCCAACACGTTGGCGCTCGGAGAAATGCAAACGATCCTCGCACTACCTGTGGGGGATAATCCCGAGGGAATCGCGGTCGACGGGCCGAACATCTACTTTGGAAACCGCCGTTATGTCGAACTGGACGGGGGTTTTGTTTACGAGTCGGAGATCCTTAAGATTCGCGCCAATGGGCAGGTGGATCTCTTTGCCACACTTCCTGATTCGCTTGTCACCAGCAACGGAGTGCTTGGGTTGACGACTGACAGGCAAGGCAACGTTTACGCGGCGCTCGATACGGGCGACGTGGCAACCAGAGGCGTGTGGAGATTCAGCAAGACGCAATCCGCGAGCGAGCGGCTGGCCGGGTCGGAGAACATGGAGTTCCCTAATGCGCTGACGTTCGATGACGCCGGAAATCTCTATGCGACCGACAGCTTACAGGGCGCAGTGTGGAGATTCACTTCAGACGGACCGGCACCACAGCAGCCTTGGGCACAAGACGAACTGTTGGAGCCAGATCCCTTAGATCCCTTAGGGTTTGACCTACCCGGTGCCAACGGAATCGCCTTCTTTTCAGACGTGCTCTATGTCGCTAACACAGAAAAAGGACTCGTTTCCCAAATTCCGATCAACCCTGACGGAAGCGCCGGCGACGCTGAGCTGCTTGCCGCTGACTTCCGTCTGCTAACTGCCGATGGAATTGCGACCGACAAGAACGGCGACATTCACGTCGTGATCCCAGGTCATGTCAATCTGGAACAGCTATTTGGATTCCCATTCGCTCCTCTGGTTCGCGTCGACGCGACTTCTGGTGAAGTAACGTCAACCGTATTCGATGATCCGGAGGATCCGCAGTTTGACGTCCCCCTGAGCTTGGCCTTCGGGACAGTTGGACCGGAGCTAGAAAGCGTCTTCATCACCAACGGCGATCTGTCGATAATCCCAGGTGGCCCGGGGCCAGGAATACTTCAGGTCGGAGTCGGCGTGGATGGATTCATCCTGCGGGGTAACCCCAAGGCGAATCGTGGGGCTAAATCGAGATGAAAAACTCTGTTCGGTGCCGGCATTATTTGTTGGGGTAAATCTCAACCAGAGCACTTTCCGGCGATCGTTACTCTCGGAGCGCGTACGGCAGTGCCGTATGCGCTTTCCTTGGATTCCTCGTCGGCGTAATCTTCGATATTGGCGATTATCTTGACGGAACATCCGCTTTTTTCTGCAAAAGTAGTTTGCTTGAAAAGCGGCTTCTGGCCGCTTCCAGTACTTCGTAATGCCTAGAATGGTTCCTAATGAATATCTGCTATACGTAAGGAAGCTGTTATTGAATGGCGGCAAATTTCGGCTTCGCGTATAGCTGGAAACGGCCATGACCGGTCCTTCAGCATAAATTTTTAAGCTCCCGTTAAGCTAACCAGTATTAGGATTAATCTGAGTTACTGACAGCTATCCATTCGCCAGATTATTCATATAAGCCTGCAAACAAAAATCCAATAACCTCCCGATCCGGTAGCGGCGCTGGGCGTTTATCTGTTTTTCGGATAGTCACTTAAAGGAGGAAATTGTTATGTCATTACATTCTGCTCATAAACCTGTCTCAAATGATGCTATTTTGCATCTACCTGACACAACTATCGAACGTGTAGATGTATGGTCAGCGAGCATCGCTGATAAAACAGGTGGCCTCTCGTGGTTACTCAAAGGCATGGACGAGGCTGGTGCTGACTTCAATTTCATCATCGCAAGGCGTACACCTGAGAATCCCGGCTCGGGAGTTGTTTTTGTCACACCGATACGAGGGGACAGGGAGGTCAAGGCGGCCAGTACCTTAGGCTTCAGCCTCACGAGAAGCGTGGCTGCCGTGTGCTTCGAGGCGGACAACAAACCCGGCGCTACTGCCAGACTGACGGGACTGATTGCCGATGCGGGAATCAACATCCGGGGCCTTTCCGTGGCCGTGATCGGGACGCGATTCGTCGCCTATATCGGTTTCGATAGCACCAACGATGCAGAAACAGCTGTCAGCATTTTCCAGGATGCCGGGGCCGAGGTGATCTAGGGGCGGGTTTTGCCCTGACCTCGAGTACACCGGATTGCTAATTAAAGGGTCTGATTAAGGGACCAGGGTTTTTTTCATATCCAGAAATCCGCAGGTATAGGGGGGCTTGTCGACTTGAGGTTCGCTGGCGGGTGATCCGCTTGATGACAGCCGCGTGTTCGTTACAAGTCGAGTGAGTATCAAGGGTTGCTTGTGG
>CAVPHY010000001.1:0-374875 GCA_963704855.1 uncultured Gammaproteobacteria bacterium | reverse complement strand
AGGCGGCGACCCAGCGGTTCGTCTCCGGTGCGTATCAACAGCCATGAAACAAGGCAGCCATCGTTGTGATACTGATTGATAAGACCGGTCCATTTCTCAGGGACCATCCAGCCGGGGAACTCCGCCAGGTAAATATCGAGGGAGCGCTGCAGTCCGCCCTCGGTTGACTCGGTAAATGCCAGGCTGCTGACCATGCCGGGATCATCTTTTGCCTTTGACAAGGCGTAGCTGATGGCCTCACGGGTTGCTGCATGGTTGGACTGGTAGGCGTTGAACATGACATCGGCCCGGGCCGAGGCAAGATGATCCGGGCTCAGCTCCGCCATTTCATTACGGATGGCATCTGCTGTCTCGAAATCGCCGATCTCGAGATAGATATCCAGTAAGCCGGTTTTTTGCCAAATATCATCGGGCGCCAGTTCGTTGGCTTTTTCAAAGTAAGGGATTGCTTTTGCAAACTGCCCGAGATTGAACGCGTAAACGTCACCGAGTCTGGCATATGCACCGGCGAAAGCGGGATTCAGTTCGATGATCCTGAGGTATTGCCGCTCGGCCATGGAATAAAGGCCTTTCATACTGTAATTGCTGGCAAGATTGTTGCTGATGATCGCAGAATTGGGATCGAGTTCATAAGCCTTCAGCGCCATTTCAATGGCCTCGTCAATACGCATTGGAAAATTGCCCAGATAGCTCGAATACCAGTGCCAGGCAGTGGCGTAATTGGGGCTCAGTTGGATGGACTTTTTGAACGCTGCTTCGGCAGGATTCAATTCATTCTGGCGTTGCAAAATTGATGCAAGCGAAGCATAGGCCTCGCCAAGAAGGTCATTGATCGCCAAGGCGCGGTCGACTGCCAGCCTGGCCTGTTCATAGCTCTCCTTGTTAGGACGGGTGCCGTACCCGGGCAGCAAACTGAGTGTGTCTGCCTTGCCCACCCAGGCGAGTGCAAACTGCGGGTCCAGTTTGACGGCGGTCTCAAACTCGGCCAGCGCCTTCTCTAGACTGGCTGCATTGCGCATCGCCATCAACTGCTTGCCGCGCAGATAGGCCTCGTAGGCCAGCAGGTTTTGCGTCGGTACGGTGTTGATCTGCTGTTGTTCATCGCTTGTCAGCGTGGCTTTGAGCGCATTGGCGATGGCCCCGGAGATCTCGCTCTGGATGGCGAACAGGTTGTTGGCGGTCAGTTCGCGGTCGAAGATCTCGGCCCACAGGTGCTCGTCGGTCTGCGCATCGATCAACTGTACGTTGATACGCACCTGGTTGCCGGAGCGCTGCACGGCGCCTTCCATGATGGTGGCCACGCCCAGTTCCGCGGCGATTTCGCGGTATGGTCTTTCTCGGTTCCCTTGTACTGCGTAACCGACGTGCGTGAGATGACCTTCAGCGCGCCGATACGCGACAGATTGGTCAGCAGGTCGTCGTGGATGCCCTCGGCAAAATAGGCGTCGTTGGCGTCCGGGCTGCGGTTGTCGAAGGGCAGCACGGCGATGGATTGTCGGCTGATGGCTGGTTCGGCTTCGGTGCCGGCCTTGGGCGATGGCTTCGACTGGGGACAGAGCACTTTTCTCATTGGCGTCGGTGGTTTGACCGGAAGTTTGCTGAGAAAAGTGGTCTGTCCCCGGTTGTGCGGGGCCTGAGAACTTGTCGAACAGCAGGTAGCCGATGGCCAGCGCCATCAGCACCAGGATGGTGTTGTTCAGTTTCTTGCCGGTCTGGGGTGCGATGGACTGGCTGCGGTCGACGTCTTTTTCTTTTTTCAGACCTTCCGGTGTCATCTCGAAGGCCCAGGCGAAGATCAGCACCAGCGGCAGGCCGATGGCCAGCACCAGCATGATGGCCTGGAACACCCAGCCGGGTGCCTCGATATTGTTCAGCACCACATCGGCGAATTGCATGATGAGCCAGGCGACCACCACGTAGGCGATACCCACGCGGATCACGTTGCGGCGTTTGAGTTCGTTATAGAAGCTCATTGAACCTCCCGTAGGGTGGGTGACTCGTTACCCACCGCGTACTTGTGTGACGTTTTAGCGGTGGGTGACAAGTCACCCACCCTACGATGTGCCTGGTGTTAATCACACTCAAAGTCTTCTCCTGCCAGCGGACGGCAACCGGGCGGGAAACCCTTTTCCCACCAGTAAGCCGGCGCACCTAGCTTGATCATGATGGGATCGAAGTATTTCGAGGTTCTGAAACCCGTGTTTTCCGTTAGCCACACCCAGCGGTTCTGGTCTATAGTCGGTTCCACCAGGTGGTATGCCTTGAACGCAACCATTAGCATTGGCAAGGACCCGGGAGTGCGCCCGGCCTGCTCCATCCAGTTCAGCAGTTTTTCCAGGCCGCGGCTATGATCCCTTTCCGGGAATTCCATCGCATCCAGAACGGCGTTGAACGGGAATCCCGAATCAGACCCGAACATGTTGTACAGCAGCAGCGTGGACACCAGCCGGTCATCCAATGACATGAATCGTGGGAGGTACTGTAAGTGGTAATTGACGACTGAAAAACCATACCAAGCCACCTGCGGAAACAATGACATTGCCAGTTCATTTTCATTTATGATCATGGCGGTCAAAGCAAGGTGACGCATGCAATTCACATAGGCCGGGTCGATTTCAAGGCAACGCCTGAGATCGGCCATGGATTCGGTTTGAAACCCCAGTGTCGAATAGTGAATGCCGCGCCACAGGTAGCTCGTGGCGTTGCCGGGATCAAGCTGGATGGAGCGATCCAGATGTGCCATGCCGGTAACATAATCCAATTTGTTAACAGCGATTTGCCCCTTGACTGCCCAGGGCATGGAGAGTCCGGGATCTAGTTCGAGCGAGCGCTCGGCAGCCTGTATAGCGAGGCCATCCCAGTCGCGTCCAGTAAACCCCCAAGACTCGACAACGGAGTAGACCGCTGCCAGGCCTTCCCAGGCACGTGCAAACTTGGGGTCAAGTGCCACCGCGCGTTCATACAGGGTGATACTTTCTTCCATGTGCCGGCGTTCCAGGAACAGGCTCCTGGCTTTCAGGTAGAACTCGTAGGCGTCCAGATTCTCGGTGGCCGTGGCGACCGATATGGCCGGGGTATCGTTCAGGATGCCAAGTTCGGCGCTCAAAGCCGCCACGATGGCATTGGCGATTTCGTCCTGGATGGCGAAGATATCCACCAGTTCGCGATCGAAGGTTTCGGACCAGATATGGCGGTCGGTATCCGCGTCGATCAGCTGCGCGGTAATCCGCACGCGGTTACCGGCCTTGCGCACGCTGCCTTCCAGTATATGGTCCACCTTTAGCTCACCGGCGATTTCCGCGAGGCTCTGCTTGCTGTCCTTGTAGGTAAACGACGAGGTGCGTGACGCCACCTTCAGCCCCTGCACCTTGACCAGCACGTTGAGCAATTCCTCGGAAATACCATCCGAAAAATAACCCTGGTCCTGGTCCGGGCTTAGGTCGGTAAACGGCAGCACGGCAATCGAGGGATCGGCGGGCGCCACGTCGGCAGCGGCAGGTGGTGCCGACTGGACCTCTGCCTGTGTCACTATTGCGGGCGTTTCCATTGCCGGGTCCCGCACCTCGTTGAAGATCAAATATCCCAAAGCGAGCACGAGTAGAATGATGATCGTATAGTCGAGTTTGCGACCGGTATTCGTGGTAATGGACCGGCTACGGTCGACATCCCGTTCACGTTTGATGCCCTCCGGCGTGATTTCAAAAACCCACGCGAAGACTGCAACCACCGGGAAGCCGAGCATCAGGAACACAACGAATATTTTCAGAACCCAGTCCGGTGCGCCGAAGGTCTCGATGGCGAATTCCGCGACCTGCGAGACCAGCCAGCTGACCACCACGTAGGCAATGCCGACGCGGATTACGTTCCGGCGCTTGAGTTCTTCGAAAAAGCTCATTGTTTTGCCTCGTCCAGGTTCACGGGTCTGATCAGTGCGTTGAAGCGTTCGTCATCACGGAAGAAATCCCATAGTGGATTCAGGTACAGGTCCCAACGGCCCATGCCGGCGGGCGTGTTGAGCAGTCGCTCGATTTCAGCCAGGGCCTCGTCGCGCAGACCGGCCTTTGCCATGATCCAGGCGTGGCTATTGGAAATGTGTACGCCGTTCAAGCTGTCCCGTGATTCCGGGTAAAGCGCGAGGGCCTTTAAAGATGTTTCCAGCGCCTTGTCCGGCTGGCCGGTGAGTAAATATGCGACGGCCAGGTCACTTAAAACAAATGCGTGGCTAAGGTCGGATTCCGGTTCAAGTTTGAGCGCTTCTTCAATGGCTTGCCGGGCGAGTTCCTGAGCCTTTTCGCCGTTGTTGGCCAGCATGTATGACTGGCTATTGCTTACCTTTATGGTGACCCTGCCAGCAGGGTTGTCGGCGAGCGGGGCAAACTCCGGAGTATTCCAGATATCGATGGCTGACGGGTAATCCCGCTCATACCAGGGCAGGATTGTGGCGGGGTAATAATACGCGACGCCACTATTGGCTTGCACCTGGCCATGCCAGTTGCGCGCAGCTTCTACATTTCCGTGACCCAGGAGAAGGATCGACGTTTTATAGCTTTTTAAATCCATGGACTGCGGGTATTTTTCAATCCACGCATTGACCAATGGTTCAACACGCTCGAATTCGCCCATGTAGTTGAGTGTTTCGACAAGAGTGGTCCGCGCCTGGAGGTTGTCGGGATCGAGATCTATGGCCTGTTGGAAGCTTTCGACCGCCTGTTCCCATTTGCCGGTACGGCGCTCGGTTAACGCCAGGCGTACCCGAAGACCGGCGTCTCCGGGTTTGGCTTCGCTGGCGGACCTGAAGGCGATTTCGGCTTCGTGATAGTTATTTTCGACCCGGTAGAGGTATTCGCCGCGCGCCGCGAGCGTCTCCGGAAGGAAGGGTCCGTATTGCGAGGCCTTGCTGAGTGCATCCTGGACCATCCGGATGCGTTCGGGGCTGTCGTCAAAACCCATCCAGATGGCTTCGCCGTGAATTTCGACCATCATGGCCCAGGCGAGGGCGAATTCCGGGTCATTTTCCAGGGCATTTTTCACCCAGACTTCAGCTTCGAGATATTTCTCCTTGTTGTAATCCGGGGCGATCATTATGGTCTTGGCATGCAAATAGGCCTCGTAGGCCGCGAGGCTGGCAGTCGGCATGTCGCCGAGCGCTTCGGATTCTTCATCGCTTAATTCACCCTTGACGGCCATTACGATATGCCGGGTGATGTCGGACTGGATATCGAAGATATTCTCCATCGTCATTTCACGGTCGAAGGTTTCGGCCCAAAGATGCTCGTCGGTTTTCACATCGATCAGCTGCGCGTTGATACGCACGCGGTTGCCGGCGCGCTGGATACCGCCCTCGAGTATCCTTGATACCCCAAGTTCGCTGGCGATTTCGGGGATGGTCATCTGTGTGCCCCTGTACTTCATGACCGAGGTGCGCGAGATGACTTTCAGATCTTTGATCTTGGCCAATTGGGTGAGCAGGTCATCGTGTATACCATCCGAGAAGAACGCGTCGTCTTCATCGCGGCTGCGGTTGGCGAACGGCAGGACGGCGATGGAGTTGTCAGTGATGGCTGGTTCTGCTTCGTTTTTGGCTTGGGCGATGGCTTCGACTGGGGACAGAGCACTTTTCTCATTGCCGTCGGTGGTTTGAGCGGAAGTTTGTTGAGAAAAGTGGTTTGTCCCCGGTTGTGCTTTGCCTGAGAACTTGTCGAACAGCAGGTAAGCAACCGCGAGCGCCAGTAGCACCAGGATGGTGTTGTTCAGTTTCTTGCCGGTCTGCGATGCAATGGACTGCGAGCGGTCGACCTCGGATTCGCGTTTGACGCCTTCGGGGGTCAGCTCAAATGCCCAGGCAAAGAACAGGGTAATAAAGAAACCAATCGCCAATGCAACCACCAGGCTTTTCATCACCCAGGGTGGCGCACCGAAATTATCCAGCAGGATATCTGCGATCTGGATCAACACCCACGTCGCCACCGCGTAGGCGATACCTACCTTGAAAACGTTGCGGCGTTTGAGTTCGTCAAACAAGCTCATGGTAAACCCCGTAGGGTGGGTAACGGGTTACCCACCCTACATTTCCGATTGTCACCGTCAAAGAATTCATTTCCTGACATCCAGCAATTCGTAGGCGAGTTGCCGTTGTTGCTCCATGTCGGCCTCGAAGCGGGCCACCAGGTCCTTGTAACCGGGTTCGTTCTTCAACTGGCTGAAAACTGCGTCCTCAATTAGGGTCTCGCGCCACATGAACCGCCACTTCTTATCCCACGCGCTGTTTAAATATCGCAGTGCCGTTTCATAGTCGCCGCGGATGGTGGCGACCGCCGCATTATCGACATCACTGGCCCAGACGCCCCAGGCCGCAGGTTGTTGACCGGATATATTTTCAACTGCTTTGAGCAGTTGTTCTGGTCTTTCAGATGTTGGATCAGCCAATTTAAGCAAAGCGGCAATCTGGATCAGGTCACCGGTTTGCATGGCAAAATCAGCCGGAAGAAGCAATTGAGGTTCAAACGCCCAGGGTGTGCTTTCACGGTAAGGTTCGAGTGCTGCCTGGAAATCACCAACACGTGCCGATTCATATGCCCATGTTTGCCGTAGCATATGTTGTGAGCCATGCCGGTCTTCCGCATTTTGTGCCAGGGTCTTTCCGGCAAGGTCGCGTACCCGGTCATGCTGTTCACGGTATTTGAGCAGTCTCAAGCGGGCGACTATCGGGAAGGGTTGGCCGGCACCGATGGCCTCGGCTCTTTGCAACCATTGCTCCGCCTGATCAGCATCTCCCATCGTTATCCAGTAAAAGTTCATGGCTGCGATCATTTCAAAGTCACCCGGGTCGCGTTTAATTGCCTCGGTGAAACCATAAGCGGCGCGTGCCATATCTCCGGAGAGAGAGCGTGCCAGGGCTGACCCGTACCATCCGCTCGGACTCTCCGGTGTGATCTCTTTGATGCGCTCACAGGCCACCAGCGATATTTCCATACGTTGCAAATACGCATTGGTCTGGCACTGCTCCCAAAGTGCGAGTACCGAGTAAGGGTCAATTTCCACAGCGGCATTGATCAATTCCATACCCTGCTCAACCCGTCCACTGTTGAACAGGAATCTGCCGTATTCTTTCAAACCCAGCGCGTTGCGGGGGTCATCATCCAGTGCCGCGATAAATTCTTTCTCAGCGGCTCCGTAGTCGCCTTCAAATACTTTCAAAGTGGCCATCTGGATGCGGGCAGCGCTGTCACGGGGACGCTCTGCAAGAACTTGCTCAATTAAGGGCATTCCCCTTTCCAATGCCTGTTGCTGGCTGATGGCACCGGTTTTCGCCATCTGTGTCCATGAGGTGACAAGGCCAACCTTGGCCGGTGTGTAGGTGGGGTCCAGTGTCAATGCTTCCTGAA
The DNA here is from genome assembly GCA_963704855.1 of uncultured Gammaproteobacteria bacterium. Taxonomy (GTDB): domain Bacteria; phylum Pseudomonadota; class Gammaproteobacteria; order Xanthomonadales; family SZUA-36; genus SZUA-36. The sequence goes on along the minus strand of CAVPHY010000001.1, from coordinate 367,490 downwards.
ACAGGGTGACCGCCCTGTCCAGAGAGACAAAACCGCCTTCATTAATATCCTGCAATGCTTTCAGGTACAGGTCGTAGGCATTGATTTCAGTGCTTGCGATCTGGTCAAGACGCGCCTCGTCCTCGCCCAGCAGGGTAATACGTAATGCTTGTGCAACCTCGTGAGCGATTTCGCCCTGGATGGCGAAAATATCATCCAGTTCACGGTCGTAGGTTTCAGACCAGAGGTGGTAACCGTCCTCGACATTGATCAATTGCGCGGTGATACGCACCCGGTTGCTTTTGTCATCCTTGCGAACACTGCCTTCGAGGATTGAATTGACGTTCAGTTTTTGACCGATGCTGCGCAGGTCTTCGTCCTTGCCCTTGAAGGCGAATGACGAGGTACGGCCAGCCACCCGGAGCTCCTTGATCTTGGCCAGGATGTTGAGCAACTCCTCGCTGAGACCATCCGAGAAATATTCGTTGTCGCTATTGGCGCTCATATCCACGAAAGGCAGCACGGCGATGGAATACTCGACACTGTCCTCTTCAATGGTGACTTCTTCGGCTGCAATAGAAGACTCAACGGCAAGCCTGGGCTGAAGTACGAACTTGTCGATGGCGAAATAAGCCAGCGCGACCACCAATATTCCGATGATGAGATTATTCAGCTTCTGGCCGGTGACCTGGGTGATAGATTTTGAGCGATCAATCTCCTTCTCTTTTTTCAGACCCTCCGGTGTCATTTCATACGCCCAGGCAAAGAACAGGGCCAGCGGAAAACCAAGGATCAGGAAAAACGCCAGCAGGCTGTTGACCCACTCTGGCAGGTGCAATGCCGGCGCCAGCGTATCGCCGGCCTGCATGATCAGCCAACCGACGATGATGTAGGCGGCGGCGACCTTGAAGACGTTGCGGCGTTTGAGTTCGTTGAAGAAGCTCATGGGTCACCACACTCGACGCTTGCGCCGTCAACCCGGCAGTAATCCGGGTCGCCATGTTTGCGCCAGTAATCGACCAGGCCGTTGGCCTCGAAGAAAGCCGGCATTGCCGGATCAGACAATTGTGCCCGGTTATAATCGTCCCAATAAATATTGAAAGAATTCGCAGTTCGGAGAACGCGACCTTTTTCGCGCTGTTCGCGGAAGTTGGCGAGTGTCTCTTTGACAGCACCAATTCTCCATAGGTAGGGCGTCAAGTCTTCCCACTCAGCCAGTTTTTCGTTTGCCAACAGAATCTTTACTGCTTCTTCTTTGCGTCTGGGGTCCCTCAATGCTGAAAACGTGGCCACAACCAGTACATCTGAACCACTGCGCTTAACTTCCTGTGCACGCAGTAAACTCTCAGCGGCATCCAGGTTACCGGAAGATAGCTCGTAGTTAGCCCAGGTGAACCCGGTAAAATCAGGATCGAGACGTTCCAGTTTTTGAGTATGGCGACGTACGTTTTCAGCGTCACCTTGAATGGCGTAGGCCAGGCCGAGCCAGTTGTGCACATTGGTAAATACCGGGTCGAGGCGCTCAGCCTGTTGAAACATTGCAATGGCCTGGTCTATATAGCCCAGGCTCATCAAGGCAATGCCTTTCCAAAGTAGTGAGTTCGTTTCATTAGGGTTCAGACGGATAGCCAGTTCATATTCCCGCATCGCCTCATCCCAGGAGAGCGCACTCGTGTGTATCAGGCCGAGGACCGCGTGGGCAAAACCATTGTCCGGATCGATCTCAATGGCACGTAAAGCAGCCAGTTTTCCATCGCGGTATAGTTCTTCAAAGCCGTCTTCCACGTTGTATCCGACAACAATATTGGCTGCCGCGAGGTTTGCCCACGCATCCGCAAAATCTGGATCCAGCTCAACAGCCTGTTTGAGCAGTTCCACTGCGCGAGCCACTTGCGTGTCCCCGCGGTTCTGATAGAGGTGACGGCCACGTAGAAACAATTGCCAGGCCTCCAGGTTTTCCGTTGGTTTGCCGGTCTTTGAGGCTGTTCCAAGCGTGACCTGCAGTTCGGCGGCGATGGCCTTCGAGATCTCTTCCTGGATTTCGAAGACGTTTTCAAGCTTGCGGTTATAAGCATCCGACCACAGGTGGGAATCGGTCGCCACCTCGATCAGCTGGGCGGTGATGCGCACGTCATCGCCGGCCTTGCGCACGCTGCCTTCGAGTACATGGGTGACATTGAGCTGCGCAGCGATGGTGGGAATGTCGAGGTCCTTGCCTTTGAAAGCGAAAGCCGAGGTACGCGAGATGACGCGCAGGTCCTTGATCTGGGCCAGTACGTTTAGTAGTTCTTCGGATAAGCCCGTCAGAGAAGAACTCCTGTTCGGGGTCGTTGCTCATGTTGATGAAGGGCAGGACGACGATGGATTTTTGCGTCGTGGGGGCTTCGGCCTGGGCGATGGCTTCGACTGGGGTCAGAGCCCTTTTCTCGCCAGCTGCGTTTGTTTTTCCGGCAGTTTGCTGAGAAAAGGGGTCCGACCCCGGTTGTGCGGACCCCGGTTGTGCGTTAGTTACCGGACCGGTTTCGAGCAAGCCATCGAGCACCAGCTTGTCGTAGGCGACGTAGGCCAGTGTCACCACCAGCAGCGCGACAATACCCAGGTTAAGTTTCTGGCCGGTGCGGGGCGCGATGGAAGCATCGCGGTCAACATCCTTTTCTTTTTTCACGCCTTCCGGGGTCAGTTCAAAGGCCCAGGCAAAAAACAGGGCGACCACAAAACCGGCCGCCAAAACAATAAACATGGCCAACATCACCCAGGACGGGGCACCGATGGATTCAAGCAGAATATCGGAGACCTGGATCAGCAGCCACGCGGTGATCGCGTAGGCGATACCCACGCGGAACACGTTACGGCGTTTGAGTTCGGCGAAGAAACTCATAGAACGGCTCCGGGTACCTGGTAGGCCAGTTCACGCTGGCGCTGCATGTCGGCTTCGAACCTGGCGACCAGTTGTTTGAATTCAGGTTCGTCGTGCAGGCTGTTGAAGGCGATGCTGGACATCAGCACATTCTGCCAACGGAAACGCAAACCCCGTTCATAGGCCTGCTCAAGCTGTTCCATGGCGGTTTGCTTGTCTTTTCGGGCGGCCGCAATTGCAGCCCGGTCCAGTGCCCGTGCCCAGGGCATGAAGCGCTCGTCGCGCAATTGCATTTGCTGTTCGGCGGTATCGATGAGTTCCGCTGCCTTTTCGGATGCCGGGTCCTGCATTTGCAGGAGCACGGCGATATCAAGCAATTCGCTGTCTCGCCGGCGTGCTTTTGCCTCGGTCAGGTCCAACGGCGTCTTGAATGCACCGGGTATTTCATCATGGTAATAATCAAGGGCCTGTTGAATATCCCCCTGCCTGACGAGGTTTGAAATATAGGCGGCTCTTAACACATTACTGGAACCCATGCGGTTATCCAATTTGCGATCCAGGGCCCGCTTGGCCATATCGCCGGCAAGCCCATACTGCTCACGATATTCGTAGATCTGCACACGGGTGGAAATCGGGGTTGGCTGGTCTGCGCCCAAATCGTCCGCCAGTTTTGCCCAGCGTTCCGCCTGCTCGAGATCACCGAGCGCAAGCCAGAGCGAAGCGACTCCTGCCGGCAATTCGTAGTCAAGCGGATCGAGCTCAATGGCCTTGACCTGGTACTCCAGGGAGAGGGCCAGTTGACCACTGACCTGGTAGGCCATGCCCGGGCCCCAATAGCGATTGGGGCTTTCCGGCTGGATCTCGCCAATGCGTTGCGCATAGGACAGGACTGATTCAGGTTGACCCATGAAAGCATTAAAGGAGATCAAATCCCAAAGCACGTCAACCGAATAGGGGTCAATACGCTCGGCCTCCTGAAGGTACTGAAGACCTCTTGTCAAATCACCGGCCTGGAAGAAGAAAAACCTGCTGGTTTCCCGCAATGCTTCAACATGACGCGGTTCATAATCGAGCGCCAGTTTCAGCTCCTTTTCCCGGTTAACGTCGTCCATGGTGCCCCACATTACCCTGGCCATCAGCACATGTGCCTCGGCATTGTTTGTGTCCGTTTCGAGGATCGAAGCCAGCATCGGTTGAGCGTTATCAACCGCCTCAGCCCGGCTGACAGCGCCGGTGAATGCCAGGTCCAGCCAGGCTTGAGCCAGTTTTAGCTTTGCCGGCAGGTAATCCGGGTCCTGTTCAATGGCCTTTCCTAAAGTGACAACGGCTTCATTAAGCGAAGCAAATGAATGCGTGTTGATCTGCTGCAAGCCACGCAGGTAGAGATCATAAGCGCTCAGGTCCGTGACGGATTGGGCAGCGATACGTTCCTCGTCCTCACCGAGCAGCGTGACCTTGAGGGCATCGGCCACCTTGCGGGCGATTTCCTCCTGGATGGCGAAAATGTCGTCGAGGTCGCGGTCGTAGGTTTCCGACCACAGGTGGTAACCGTCCTCGACATTGACCAGCTGGGCGGTGATACGCACGCGGTTGCGCTTATCGTCCTTGCGCACGCTGCCTTCGAGTATCGATTCCACATTCAGCTTTTCACCGATGGTGCGCAGGTCGTCATCCTTGCCCTTGAACGCAAAAGATGAAGTACGCCCGGCGACCCGCATTTCCTTGATCTTGGCAAGAATGTTGAGCAGTTCCTCGGTGAGGCCATCAGAAAAATATTCGTTGGAACTGTCTTCGCTCATGTTCACGAAAGGCAGCACGGCGATCGAGTGGGTTTCGTCCAGTGCCTCTGCCTCAACCGTATTTGCAGCAGTCGCTGTTTCGGCTGCGACACGGGGTTGGATAACAAACTTGTCCCAGGCAAAATAGCCAAGCGCCAGCACCAGCAGGGCGATTATCGTGTAATTCAGTTTCTGGCCGGTGACATGGGTGATCGACTGGCTGCGGTCGATCTCGGACTCGCGCTTGACACCCTCGGGCGTTAGCTCAAACGCCCAGGCAAAAAACAGCGTAATCACAAAACCAACCCCTAACACGACAAACAGGGTCTGCATGACCCAGGGCGGGGCTCCGATCGATTCAAGCAGGATATCGGAGACCTGGATCAGCAGCCACGAGGTGACCGCGTAGGCAATGCCCACGCGGAAAACGTTGCGGCGTTTGAGTTCGGCGAACAGGCTCATCGGTGCTTCTCCAGCAATGCGATAAATTCGGGGGTGTTGCGGATGCCGTTGAAGGCGGGGTCGTGTTCCAGCCAGGGTACTGAAATGGCGCTGATGCCTGAAAGTAATGCATCGAGCGTGGCGATGCTTTCCTCCGGCATACCAGCGATGGCGTAGCTTTGTGCAAAGCGGTATCTGATGTTGAAATCTTCGAGTGCATCGGCCGGTTTCAAGCTGAGGATCTTTTCAGCAAGTTCAGAAACATTCTGTTTATCACCTAGGATGGCGTAGGCTTCTAACTCCGAAGCCCAGACCCGGAAATCGTCGATGCCCTGCTGTTTTTTCTGCTCGAGACGGTCCAGGGCGATGCGCGCGCTCTCCTTTGCCTCATCAAAGCGCCCCATGGCGTTCAGCGTCAATGCGATGAGGCTTTCCCGCAGGGATATGACCTTGACGTCCATTTCCCAGTCGCGTGACCAGCTTTTAGCGGTTTCCAACGCTGTTTCGAATTGTCCGGCGAACATTTTAATGAGCCAGTAGGCGTTAAGAGTCGATACGTCATTGGTGTGCTGTCCACCCACTATCAGGGTTTCAGCGCGGTCAGTATCGCCGTGTATTTGAATCAACAGTAAGGCCAGGTAGGATTTGTTCCAAAAGTTGTTGGGTTCCAGTGTGTAGGCTTTTTCGGTTATTTCCAGGGCCTCATCAAAGCGCCCCAGGTAAGCAAATGTCTGCCCGGTTTCTATCAGGTTGATGGTTACGCGCGGGTTCAGCTTTATCGCCATTTGCATGGAATCGAGGGCCTGCTGCCAGCGCCCGGCGCGGCGCAGGGCCCAACCCTTCCACATGTGTGCCTCGGCATTGCTCGGCATCAGTGCAATGGCTTTGTCCAGGTACAATATGGCCGTGTCATAGTCCAGCAGACCCCAGTAATGATAAAAACCCTCGGCCATGTAAAGCTCGGGGAAGTCAGAATCGATGGCTTTCGCTCGGTCGATGGCCTCCCTGGCTCTGTCGCGGTCTGCCGGGTCGGCGCCATAGTTCCAGTAGTTGTTCATATAGGCATACGCGAGACCTACCCAGGCCAGTTTGAAGCCGGGATCCAGTTTAAGGGCCTCATTGTAAAGATCGACGGCGGTATCAAAGCCGATTTCGGTCTCTCCTAGCTGGAATCGTTTGCCCTGTAAATACAGTTCGTAAGCGGCGACGTTTTCAGTTGGTACATCTGAAACGCTTTCGATTTCGCTGTCGGTGAGCGTGGCCTTGAGAGCGCTGGCGATGGATTTGGCGATCTCCGACTGGATGTCGAAAAGGTTTTCGGTGGTCAGTTCCCGGTCGTAAACTTCCGCCCACAGGTGTTCATCGGAGATCGCGTCGATCAGCTGCACATTAATACGTACCCGGTTGCCGGAGCGCTGCACGGCGCCTTCCAGAATGTTGGCAACACCCAGTTCTTCACCGATCTGCCTGAGGTTCTTGGCGGTATCCCGGTATTCCATCACCGAGGTGCGTGAAATCACGCTGAAGGCGTCGATCTTGGCCAACTGGGTCAAAAGGTCGTCGTGTATGCCATCGGTGAAATAGGCGTCATCGGCATTCGCGCTGCGGTTGGTGAAGGGTAGAACGGCGATGGAGTTGTTGGCTTTAGGTGCTTCGAGCTCGGCTTGGGCGATGGCTTCGACTGGGGTGACATTGGGGTCAGGTACATTTACCGGTTCGCCAGCAGTCTGTGAAACCACCCCGGTGCCTGTTCCGGTAAATGTACCTGACCCCATAAACTTGTCGAACAGCAGGTAGGCAATCGCCAGTGCCATCAGCAAGAGGATGGTATTGTTCAGTTTCTTGCCGGTTTGCGGTGTGATCGACTGGCTGCGGTCGACATCCTTTTCGCGCTTCACACCTTCCGGTGTCATCTCGAAAGCCCAGGCGAAGAACAGGGCAACCGGCAGGCCGATGGCAACCAGCAACACGATGATACGCCCGACCACGTCCGGCAGGTCGAGCAATTGTGAGAGCACATCGGTGAGTTGCAGCAACAACCAGCCGCCGACCACGTAGGCAATACCCACGCGGAAGACGTTGCGGCGTTTGAGTTCGGCAAAGAAACTCAAAACACACCCCGTAGGGTGGGTAAGCAGTTACCCACCAAATTCATGGATTGGACCAAACGTCGGTAGGGTGGGTAACTCGTTACCCACCCTACGTTTGAATTGAGGATATTGCGTGGCATAGCAGAAAACATCCGGGCAAGAACCCGGGTGGTCATTTTTAATTTGAAGCCGGCACGAATAACGTTCCGGCGTAATAACGCTTTGAAAAAGGACACGTCGTTTCTACCCCCGCAGCGAACGACAGGCCTGATGATTGAATTTGCAACCTGAATCAGGTTGACTGACTTTCAAACATTTTGGCTTGTATTTATTAGTTGATTTCCTTTGCTGTTTTTCAGTTCAAAATCCGTTTTTGTATATATATAGTGTTATTTATAGTTGATGATTGCCAATAATGATACAAATCATTCTCATTTTCTTTACTATTCAGGCAGCTTTGTACTGCCGACAAGTGGTCCGAAATACAGGGAGTTGACCCACAAACGTTCACTTCCGCGCCAGAACCCTCGGAAAATCGGGTTGTTTGCAAAACGCACGACCAGTCCCTTGCCGTGACGTTCGGCGATAACTGCCGATTGGCCGCTCATTTCATTCAGTCGCTCAGCCCCGATATAGCCATTCAGCAACGGTTTTTCGGTGTAACGCAGCGGTGTGGCAAACGGGTTTTCACTTGCTTTCAATAAAACGTGCGTCCCTGCGAAATATCGGCATTTCACTGCCCAGGCCAAAGGCGATGGGGTGGGTGTTATCGACTGCAGCACTGACAATTGCGCCGCTGATGGTGCGTTGCGCTTCCTGGTCGTCGAAATCAGCGTAAGCCATTGCTTCTGGCAAGGCTCTTGCGTGTCGTCTTTATCCTTCTTTCTCGTCACAGTCATCGGACTCGAAACACAGGGTCTCAGCCCAGCTTGCGGCGCCCTGTATGGCGACCAGTATGCCGCCGTTGCTCACCCATGCTGCGATGTCCTGTTTTGTTTTCTTGCCGATATCGCTGTATCGGCCTTCCACCATCAACAGGTGAGTGTAGTCATGCAGGTCGATCGACTTGAGGCGTGACATATCAACCATCACCGGGGCTACACCCAGGCGCTGATCCAACTGAAACCAGGCCTCGCCGGCATCGTAGGCGCGCGTGCCCGGGCCGACGATCAGCAATGGCTTGACCTTTTGCACCTTCTTGAAATGGCTGGTGCCCAGGCCGGGTCCGCTTATGGTCAACTGGTCGTTGAATGAATGGACGTTTACATCAGCCTGTTTGAGGACTGTCAAAAATATCGCCTGATTTCTCCTCATCCTGCAGGCCTGCAAGCACCACCAGGCTGCCTTCGCCGAAGGATTCGCTGTGAGAACCGCTACCCATGCTGAATGGTTTGGTCGCGGCGCGAACCGTGGCGCCGGCATCCAGTAAATCCTGCAGCACGGCGGGTGCGTTCAATTGCTGCCAGGGTATGATCCAGGCAACCGCGTCCGGGTCGGGTGCGTTGGAGACCAGCGCGGGGCGCTCATTTGACGTGGCAGGTAAGCGCGCAAGCTTTGCCACCGGCAGGTTGTAGGCCATCGGCAGATTGATGCTCGATACATCATAAAAAACGTTGTCTTCGAACTCGGTGCGGGTTTCCAGCATGGCCTGAGCCAGGCCGAACTGGCGCTGGTTCACCGGGATAACCCATGCGTGCCCTGGCTTAAACACCTGTCCATCGGTGTTGATTTCGGCTTTCAATGTCTGGAACTCAATTTGGTGACGGTCGAAAAGGCCCATCAATTCGCGGCCCCTGGCGATGTCGTTGCCGTCACCGATTACCCAGGCCTGGAAATCCGCCTTTGCGGCCCTTTGCCGCATGGCCTGGTAAAAACCGGCCTGGTATTTTTTGAATTTGTCGCGCTGCTCCCAGGCGCCTTTAAGCGTCGACAGGGACGTGCGCACCTGGTTGTGGATCGCATCGGAAAATTTCAGCTCGCCGGAGTCGCGGTCATAAACCGCACCGTTCACACGTGGTTGCTCAAACAGGATTCCGATACTGCCGTTGATATCCGGGTAGGTTGAGCCCTTGCCGTAAAAGAAATCGTCGTAATCGTCTTCGGTGAAGTACATTTCCCCGGCGCTGTCAAAGCTGCTGGCGTGGTAAGGCGCCAGCGCACGGGTCATTTCGAGGTTTTCCGCGGTGGTCAGCGGGTGTTGCCGCGTGGGTGCGCCGGGCTGGAAGAAAAAGCCGTCGTGCCAGGTTTCATGGTGATCGGTCAGCACGTGCGGCAGCCAGCGGTGGTACTCGGTGATACGGGCGCGTGATTCGGGGTGCACCGTTGTTATCCAGTCACGGTTCAGGTCGAACAGGTAATGGTTGGTCCTGCCGCCCGGCCAGTCCTGGTGATGGATGCGGCCATCGCGATCGGCGACCGGGTTAACGCTGCGGTTGGAGTTGGACCAGGTGGCAAAGCGGTCAAGACCGTCCGGGTTCAGGCTGGGGTCGAGGATGATAATGGTGTTTTCAAGCAGTTCCTTGACGTAGCCGGAGCGCGAAGCCGCCAGGTACCAGGCCACCACCGGCGCCGCGTTGCTGCCGCTGGCCTCGTCACCATGCACGCTGTAACCGAGCCAGACCACCAGTGGTGCGTCGAGGTCGCCGCTCACGGCCCCTTCCAGGTGCGCCTGGCGCAGCGATTCGAGCTTCGACTGGTTTTCCTTCGAAGTGATGACCAGCTGCAGCAACGGTTTTTGCTCGTAGGTGTAACCCGTGACCTTGATGCTGACGCGGTCCGATTTTTCAGCCAGCGTGTACATGTACTGCACCAGCGAAGGGTGCTGGATCCTCCAGTCGCCGGGCTCCCATCCCAGTTGGGACTCGGGTGACGGGATCGAGGTATCCATCTCTGCATCGGTTGGCAGGTATTCGGCAGAGGTTTTTCCGAGTACGGATGAACTCATTGTCATGCCGAGGATGATGCCAAGGAAAATTGTTAAATAACGCACGGCCAACTCCATCTGGTTTTCACGGGAGTCTGCATTCTATTGGATGTAGATAACGTTTTCCTTACTGCAATGCCGGGCGTGCTGAAAGGGCGGTCTGCTGCTACCATGGCGTCCATGAAAAATCTTAAATATGCGCCGTTGATTTCTGCCGTGCTGTTGTTTGAAACCATGCTTGCAGATGTGCCGCTGGACCAGATCGAATTACCACCCGGATTTCAGTATTGAAATTTATGCACAAGATGTCGAAAACGCACGCCAGATGGCGCTCGGGGACGGCGGAACCGTGTTTGTCGGCAGCCGCAAAGCCGGCAAGCTCTGGGCCTTGACCGATGCGGATGGCGATCAGCGCGCGGAAACTGTCAGGCTGATTGATAAAGGGCTCAATATGCCGTCGGGTATCGCGTTCCGTGACGGTGCACTGTACGTGGGCGCAGTGGACCGGATACTGCGCTACGACAATATCGAAGCGCAGCTGGACAACCCGCCGGAACCGGTCGTCGTGACCGATGCGCTGCCGGATAAGGCCCACCATGGCTGGAAATACCTGCGGTTCGGCCCGGATGGCAAGCTGTACATACCGGTCGGCGTGCCCTGCAATAGCTGTGATGAGGAAGGCTTTGGCGAGATACGCCGCATCAACCCGGACGGCAGCGGTATGGATGTTTTCGCCCTGGGTGTGCGCAACAGCGTCGGCCTGGCCTTTCACCCTGAAAACGGCCAGCTTTGGTTCACGGATAACGGCCGCGACATGCTGGGGGACGACCTCCCCGCAGATGAGCTGAACCACGCACCGCGGGCAGGTATGCATTTCGGGATACCCTATTGCCACCAGGGCGACCTGCTGGATGAGGAGTTCGGGAAAGGCAAGGATTGCGCGGATTACACGCCGCCGGTTGCGAAGCTCGATGCGCATGGTGCCCCGCTGGGCCTGGCTTTTTACACGGGCAAAATGTTCCCTGCGGAATATAAGAACCGCCTGTTTGTAACCCAGCATGGCTCCTGGAACCGGACCGAAAAAGTCGGCTACCGGGTGCTTGTTCTGGAGGTGCAGCCTGACGGCAAGGTGTTGAATATCAGTGTATTCGCCGCCGGCTGGTTACAGGGCGAGGCGGTAACGGGCCGCCCAAACGATGTGCTGGTCATGCCCGATGGTGCGCTGCTGGTATCCGATGACCTGGCGGATGTGATCTACCGGATCAGTTACACACAATGACCCTGATCCAGCTTATTGTTTTGTCCCTGATCCAGGGCCTGACCGAGTTTTTACCGGTTTCGAGCTCGGCGCACCTGATCCTCGGCAGTAAAGTGTTCAGCTGGCCTGACCAGGGACTGGTGTTTGACGTTGCCACGCACCTGGGTACGCTGTTCGCCGTGCTGGTGTACTTCCGCAAAGATCTCTGGGGAATGCTGACGCCCTGGTTTGGTGCACGCGAGGAACATGAGGCTTCGCGCAAACTGGGCATGATCCTGGTGGCGGCCAGTATTCCTGCGATTGTTGCCGGCGGCCTGCTTCATGGCTGGGTTGAGTCGGTACTCAGGGATATCCGGGTCATCGCTTTCAGTACCATTGGCTTCGGTTTTTTATTGTGGTGGGCAGATGCCCGTTTTCCACGTGATAAACAGCTTGCCGAGATGAATATGAAGGCCGGTTTGCTGATTGGCCTGGCGCAAATGCTGGCGTTGGTGCCAGGCACGTCGCGGTCCGGTATCACCATGACCATGGGGCGGGTGCTGGGTTTCAATGCCGACACGGCGGCACGTTTCTCATTTCTCCTGTCGATCCCGGTTATCGCCGCTGCCGGGGGTTATGGCGTACTGCGGATGGTTTTGCATGATGCTTCCATCGACTGGTTTCAGTTTGGCCTGGCTATTGCGTTCTCCGCACTCGCAGGCTGGCTGTGCATTGCCGCTTTTCTTGCCCTATTGCAACGGGTCGGTCTGTTGCCCTTTGTAATATATCGTCTCGCCCTGGGTTTGGTCTTGCTGTGGATTGCTTTTTGAAGAGAGGCGCACCAATATAGTGCATGATTAATTCAATAGTGCGATAATGGTGCATTGTTGAACTTTTCAATCGATATGATATTCCAATGGTTTTGGCAGAAATCGCCAATACGCGGCTAAATGTTGTGAAAATGTATCTAAAATCCAAATACGTGATCTCTTTAACAATATCCCCCTGTTGTTATTATCTGGCACGACATCTGCATATATAAACTGACCCGTTTTGGACATCTATCAAGGTAACAGCATAGGAACACTGACATGAATATAGAACGCATTAAGGAAATGATCATCGCGGAAGAAGTTGCATTCGTCGATTTACGGTTTTGTGATACCTCGGGCAAAGAGCAGCATGTCACCATGCCCGTAAAAATGGCCGATGATGATTTTTTTGAGGAAGGCAAAATGTTTGATGGCTCTTCAATCAAGGGCTGGAAGGGCATAAATGAGTCTGACATGGTATTGATGCCGGATCTTTCGACTGCGGTAATGGATCCGTTCATGGAGCACTCCACCCTGGTGCTGCGCTGCGACGTGCTCGAGCCCGATACCATGGAAGGCTATAACCGCTGTCCGCGTTCAGCTGGCCAAGCGTGCCGAAGCCTACCTGCAATCCACCGGTATCGCCGATGCTGCATATTTTGGCCCGGAGCCGGAATTCTTCGTTTTCGACAGCGTCAGTTTTGGTACGGATATGCACTCAACTTTCTACAAGATCGACTCGGAGGAAGGTGCCTGGAATACCATTTCGGAGTATGAAGAGGGTAACCACGGTCACCGTCCTCGTGTAAAAGGCGGTTATTTCCCGGTTCCACCTGTTGATAGCCTGCATGACCTTCGTGCCGAAATTTGCGAAATCCTTGAGAAAATGGGTGTTTCGGTTGAAGTGCACCACCACGAGGTGGGTACGGCCGGCCAGTGTGAAATTGGCACCAAGTTCAATACGCTGACGCGCAAGGCGGACGAGGTACTGCTGTTCAAGTATGCTACCCACAACGCTGCCCACAACTCTGGCCGCACCGCCACCTTCATGCCCAAGCCACTGGTTGGCGATAACGGCTCCGGTATGCATGTACATATGTCCCTTTTCAAGGACGGCAAAAATACCTTCGCCGGTCAGGAGTACGGTGGTCTATCGACCACGGCGCTGCATTATATCGGTGGCATTTTCAAGCACGCACGGGCCCTGAACGCTTTCGCCAACCCGACCACCAACAGTTACAAACGCCTGGTGCCGGGTTTTGAAGCGCCGGTGATGCTGGCCTACTCGGCCCGTAACCGCTCGGCATCCTGCCGCATACCCCATGTTGGTAATCCGAAGGGACGTCGTATCGAGGTGCGCTTCGGTGATCCGGCCAGCAATTCCTACCTGATGTTCGCCGCCTTCCTGATGGCGGGTCTTGATGGCATCGCCAACAAGATCGATCCGGGCCCGGCCATGGACAAGGATCTTTATGACCTGCCGCGTGAGGAAGTCAAGAATATTCCGACAGTCTGTTCCAGCCTGGATCAGGCATTGCAGGCGCTGGATACCGACAGGGATTTCCTGAAAGCCGGCGGTGTGTTTGATGACGACCTGATCGATGCTTATATCGAGCTCAAGATGGAGGAAGTTACGCGTTTCCGCATGTCTACCCATCCGGTCGAGTTTGATATGTATTATTCTATATAAACAGGCGCTGTTGGTCGGCAGTTCCAGGTAATAAAGACGATACGCCCCGCAGATTGCGGGGCGTAAACGGCCGCAAACAATATGGAGTCTGACGATGAAACTGATTACTGACAAAGGGTTTCTCCTAATCATCCTGGCGTGTTTGTTGGCGATGACGGCCAGCCTGTCGATGGCGCAGGTGTACAAGGTCGTGGATGAGCATGGCAATGTGACCTTTACTGACATCCCGCCACCCGATGGCTCCGCACCGGTGGATTTGCCACCCATCAGCGTGGTCGAAACACCGGTTTACCAGCAAACGGCCCGCGAGGCGGACGCAGCGGCAGTCGCCGCAGCCGCCGCGGCAGCAGCAGCCGGAGGGGCCGATGTTGCAGTTGAAGAACCAAAGGAACTGACGCTCAGGGAGTTGCGCCAGAACTACAAGGATTTCGCAATCATCTCACCGCAGTGGGAAGAGTCGCTGTGGGGACCGGAAGGTCCTGTAACCGTTGCCTGGAGGACAAGCAATGATTTGGAGGAGGGTATGCAGGTCTCGGTATTCATCGACGGGACACTGGAAGTGACCACAACCCAATCGATTATTCCGATCGGTGGACTTGAGCGCGGTGAGCACATCGTAACAGCTGAGATCAAGGACCAGAGAAATCGTAAAATTGCAACGGCCGGCCCTGTTACGTTCTTTATCAGGCAACCCGGTCTCTTCAACGGCGGTGGCAACCGCCCGGTGCCGACTCCCCACGGGGGCGGTTAACACTATGCCGGTTATCCCATGCTTGATGCGCTTTCTACAGCGGTAATTGAACTGGATGACCTGGGCTGTGTCCGGGACATGAACACGGCTGCTGAACATTGTCTTGCAACGGGGCGGGAGCGCGCACGCGGTGTGCTGTTCCCGGATATCGGGGGCATTCCGGATGAGTTAGCCGAGGCGATTTCAGCAACGGCCAGGGAGCAACGCGGCCGCCATCTGAGTGAGTGCAAACTGGCTGGCGGCATCTTCGACTGCACAATTCAACCCGTTGACGGGCAGGGTATGCTGCTGGAACTTTATGATCTCAAATGGCAACAGCAACAAAGCAAATTACAGCAGCGCGAGGTGCAAACCGGAATGATGGACCTGATACGGCGCAACCTCGGCCACGAGATTCGTAACCCGTTGGGAGGTATCCGTGGTGCCGCGCAAATGATAGCAGCCGAACTGGCTGACCGGGAATTGGGTTCGCTGGCGGAACTGATCATGCGCGAGGTCGATCGAATCGACGAATTACTGGCGCGTTTCGGGCAATCGGAACTCGAATGCCAACCGCTTGACATCCATTTCGTGCTGCAGGAAACCACCGAATTGATACGCCTGGAATCTGCAGAACGCGTAACAATCATCCAGAACTATGACCCCAGTATTCCAAAAATATCAGCGGATTCTTCGGCGTTGCGACAGCTTTTTCTGAACCTGTTGCGAAACGCCTTCCAGGCGGGGGCAACCCAGATCGAGATTCGCAGCCGCGTGGACTATGACATGACCTTGTTGCAGCCCGGGATGGGCCGTTCAGTGCGGCTGGATATCAAGGATAATGGCTGTGGTGTGCCTGAATCCCTGCGCGGCATGTTGTTTCTGCCATTGGTCACCGGCAGGCGTGACGGCACCGGTCTTGGTCTCGCCCTGGCACAACAGATTGCGGCGGCCCATAAGGGCTTATTGACCTACGCGCCGCTGGAGCCCGGCAGCCGTTTCACACTCAGGCTGCCGTTGCAACGGACCCATGATTGATCCGGTGCTGGTCTGGGTTGTTGATGACGACGAAGCCATTCGTTTCGTGTTGACGCGTGCGCTGGGCCGTGCGGGCTATGTAACGGAGAGTTTTGGCAGCGTAGCCGCCGTTACCGAAGCGCTCGATCACTCCAATCCAGCGGTTATTATTACCGATATTCGTTTGCCGGACGCTGACGGCCTGAGCGTTTTGGCGGCACTGAAAGAGCGCCATATCGAAGTTCCGGTGATCGCCATGACAGCTTTTTCCGACCTCGATCAGGCGGTTAACGCTTTCCAGTCGGGTGTATTCGATTACCTCTCCAAGCCGTTTGATCTCGACAAGGTGATTGCCGTAGTCGCCCGCGCATCCGCAGTACCCAGCGTGGTTCCGGCGTCATCGTCAAGCGGGGTCACTAACCAGTTGATAGGCGAATCAATGGCGATGCAGGAAGTGTTCCGGACCATTGGCCGCTTGTCGCGCTCCAGCATCAGCGTGTTGCTGACCGGCGAGACCGGTACGGGCAAGGAAGTGGTCGCCCGCGCGCTGCACCAGCACAGCCCGCGCTCCAGCGGGCCGTTCGTTGCGATCAATACGGCTGCAATTCCGACCGAACTACTGGAATCTGAACTGTTCGGCCATGAGAAAGGCTCGTTCACCGGCGCCCATACGCGGCGGTCGGGGCGCTTTGAAGAGGCTGCCGGTGGCACCCTGTTCCTCGATGAAATCGGCGATATGCCGCTGCCGTTACAAACCCGTCTTCTGCGGGTGCTGGCCGAAGGTGATTATTACCGCGTTGGCGGCCGTGACCTGTTGCGTGCCGATGTGCGCATTTTGACCGCAACCCATCAGGACCTGCAGAAAAACATTGCCAAGGGCAGCTTTCGTGAAGACCTCTATCATCGCCTGAACGTCATTACCATCGAGTTACCGCCCCTGTGTGAGCGGGGTGAAGATATCCCCTTGCTGGCGAGGCATTTCCTGCGTCAGGCAGCACAGGAAATGGGTCTTGAAGAAAAGCACCTGGTACCTGAAACGATCCGTGTGCTGCAGCAAAAAGCCTGGCCCGGCAATGTGAGGCAGTTACAGAACCTGTGTCAGCAATTGTGTGTGATGGCGCCGGGTGAGCAGATTTTACCGGTCGATCTGCCCTCCGGTTTGAGAGACAGGGATGTAATGGGCGAGGCCGGTGAATCCTGGTCAGGCGCGCTGCGAAGCTGGACGCGCAAGGCCCTGTTTGAAGGCCAGTCAGACCTGATGACGACGGTCCGTGGCCAGTTTGAAAAGGTCATACTCGATTGTGCGCTTGAACATACCGGTGGTAAACGTGTGGAAGCCGCGCGCTTGTTGGGTCTCGGCAGAAATACCCTGACCCGAAAACTCAATGAGTTTGAACAAAAACGGTAATGTTCCGGTTACCGATGGTATTCAGTTTTCCGGTGGCACACGCAGGTTAAAGGTAACCGGTCCGTCATTGACCAGGCTGACCCGCATATGGGCGCCGAAGCTGCCGCTGGGGACTTCGCCGAGTTTACGCCGGGCGCATTCAAGCAGGTAATCAAACAGCCTTTTGCCCTCTGCCGGTTCAGCTGCCGGGGTGAAGCTGGGGCGGTTGCCGCTATTGGTATTCGCAGCCAGGGTAAACTGGGAAACCAGCAACAGCTGGCCGCCCGCCTGCAGCAGGTCCAGGTTCATGCGGCCATTTTCGTCTTCAAATATCCGGTAGCTGACAATACGCTGCAATAACCTGTCCGCCTGGGCCTCGGTATCACCCTTTTCAACTGCAACAAGGGCCAGGATGCCCGCACCGATGGCGCCCGTCACCCGGGTCCCGGCAGAATTTTCATTAACAACTACGCTGGCTTCCGATACTCTTTGCAATAATGCAATCATTTCACAACCCTGTCCTGATGTTCCGCCTTGCTAATGTTAGCATTGCTTCGTTCCCGTTTATGAGCCACCGCCGATGAAATTGCTCGCAATTCGCGCTGTCATGCGCTTGTTCAGCTGGATAACACCACGTGCTGCAGATTATCTTGCTCCTCCGCTGGCTGCGCTTGTCTGGTACTCGGTGCCGCGTTTACGGCGTGTTACACGTCTGAACCTGAAAGCCGTGTATCCGGAAATGGATGCCAGGCAGCGAAAGAAGATTGGCCGGGCCAGCATGACCCACTATGTCAAGGGCGTGTTTGAGGCCGGCATGCTCTGGTACTGGCCGCTGGAGCGGATGTACGCATTGTTCGACGAAGTACAGGGCATGGAACTGGTAGAAGAGCTGATCAAGGAAGGCAATGGGTTGATCGTGGCTGCTCCCCATTACGGGTCCTGGGAGATGCTGAACCTGTTTTTGCACAGCAAGGGCGAGGCCGCCGTATTGTACAAGCCCAGCAAGCACCCGGATATCGATGCATTGTTACAGGAAAAGCGAGCACGCGCCGGTGCTGAAATGGTTGCCGCAAACGGCAAGGGTCTCAGGCGCATGTACCAGTTGCTCAAGGACGGCTACTTCGTCGCTCTATTACCCGATCAGGAGCCAACCGGCGGCGGTGGCCAGTTTGCGCCGTTTTTTGGTATCGAGGCGCTGACCGGTGTTTTGTTGCCGCGCATGGCCCAGCGCACGGGCGCCCCGGTCGTGTTTGCAGTCTGTGAACGACGCGAGGGTGGCCGCTACTGCGTCCATTTATTCAAGGCCAATGCATCCATTTACAGTGAAGATATGCGCGAAGCCCTGACCGAGGTCAACCGCGGTATCGAGCAGTGCATTGAAGTGGATACAGCGCAGTACCTGTGGGCTTACAAACGTTTCAGAAACAGACCCGAAGGTGAAAAATCGTTCTATAAAGGCTGAGGCCGCCGCAGGATTGCACACCACCGGCTGACGGCGTCAATTCATATCAGGCTTGATTTGGATCAAGTGGTTTTTGCTCCCCCAGGATTAAAGTGGTATCAGGAGTATTAGCGCATGAATTCCGCCCGCCACAAGTCAACATCACCCACGGCCATAGACGAACTGATCGGACAGGTGGAGTCGTTGCGCCGCTTGATTGAAGAGCAGCCGGCGCAAGCGGGTAATGTGCTGTCCGACGTGCCGCCTGAACGATTGGCCAGCGCGCAAAACCTTTTGCACTACCTTGCGCTGAGGCGTGAGGATATCAGGCCGATACAGGATAAATTGACCCACCTGGGCCTGTCTTCGCTGGGCCGGATGGAGCCATACGTCCTGGCAACCATCGATGCAGTACTGCACAACCTGTACCTGCAGAGCGGGCAGCATAAGGCTGCAACTGACACAATGGACGACCTGGGCGCCCCCTTTTCCAAGACGGCAAACTGTCTTGAGAAGAACACCATCCGGCTGTTTGGTGACCATCCGCTTAGCAGAAGGGCTCATATTATTGTCACCATGCCGGTTGATGCAGCCGATGATTACCTGCTGGTCCACAAGTTGCTGATCGCCGGGATGAATTGCATGCGGATCAATTGCGCGCATGATTATCCGGAAATATGGTCCCGCATGATCGAAACGCTGCGCAACGCTGAACAGTCCACCGGGCTGTCCTGTCGTATCCTGATGGATCTGGGCGGCCCGAAACTGCGGCTTGGCCCCATGGAAACAAACCCGGTCGTGCTTAGAATCCGGCCACTCCGGGCATCGAGTGGAAAAATCATACGCCCGGCGCGTATCTGGTTGACGCCGCGTAAGACGCTGTTTTCTGAAATGCCGGCGGCCGACGCCACGTTTGCGCTGGATCCGGATTGGCTGGCCAGCTTGAACGTGGGTGATCGAATCACCTTCAGGGATAATCGCGGGTCCAGGAGAAACTGGCGTGTCAGGGAGAAGCGCGCAGACGGTCTCTGGGCTGATTCAAAGAAGACTGCCTACGTCGCCAATGGCACTGTTTTGCAGGTACAGGACCGCATGGGCAACCCGGGCCTGGAAACAAGAATCTCAGGTTTGCCACCCGAGGACAGCGTCTGCCTCATACGCAAGGGCGATGTGTTGTTCATATCGGCAAAGGTTGAACCGGGAAAACCCGCGTTTCACGACGGCAATGGTGAACTGCTGAACCCGGGCAAGGTCTCGCTGGCTATCCCGGAAGTCTATCGTGATGTCTGCCTGGGTGAACCGATATTTTTTGACGATGGCCGGATCGCAGGCATCGTTGAAAAACGTAGCGCAGAACAACTGCAGGTGCGTATCACCCATACCCGGAACCCGGTTGAAAAACTGGAGGGTAACCGGGGCGTTAATCTGCCGGATACCGACTTGCGCCTGGCCGCACTCAGCACCAAGGACTTGCAGGATCTTGAGTTCGCGTCACGTCACGCGGATATGATCGGTTTATCCTTTACCAATGGCCCTGATGATGTGCGTTCACTGCGCCAGCATCTGCACAAACTTGGCCGCGATGATATCGGTGCGGTCTTGAAAATCGAAACAAAGAGAGGCTTTGCCAACCTGCCTGGCATCCTGCTCGAAGCACTGAGGTTCCCTGCCTGTGGCGTCATGATTGCACGTGGTGATTTAGCGGTGGAGTGCGGTTTTGAACGTATGTCGGAGGTTCAGGAGGAGATACTGTGGGTTTGCGAGTCAGCGCATGTCCCGGTGATCTGGGCGACCCAGGTTCTTGAAGGTCTGACCAAACGCGGTCACGCTTCAAGGGCGGAAGTCACGGATGCTGCCGTGGCGCAGGAGGCGGAAGCGGTGATGCTGAACAAGGGTGGTCATGTTATCCAGGCGGTAGAAATGCTGGATAACATCCTGCAACGAATGCAGGGCCATCACCGCAAGAAACGATCAATGTTACGGAAGTTACAACTGGCCTCGGGTTTTAGCGCGAAGCCCGGCCGGGACTGAGGAAAGTAGCTGCCCACCCCGGCGACCTTATCCCGAAGCCGGCAGAAGTTTCTGCGCTGCGTTGTATTAATCTGACTGGGCTGTCAGCAACAGGCGTAACAGGTTGTTAAGAGATTCCATTTGCTTGTTGCCGAGGCCTTCAAGCGCTTGAGTTGCGGTATCGAAGCGGGCTTCGGTTGCGCTTTCAATGCAGCTGAGCCCCTTCCTGGTCAGTTGGACCAGCACTCGTCTGCCATCATTTTTATCCTTGATCCTGCGGACAAGTTTTTCATCCTCAAGACGGTCAATGCGGTTTGTCATCGCCCCCGATGTCAACATGGTTGTTTCGGCCAATTCGGTGGCGGCCATGATAAAAGGTCTGCCCTGGCGCCTCAGTGCCGATAGCACGTCGTATTGCCACCATTGCAAATCAAACTCCAGCAACCTCGCGGCCGTCTGATCTGCAAAAATCTTTGCCAGTGCCTGGATGCGGAGAAAGACCCCCATCGGTTCGATGTTGAGGTCTGGTCTCTGCCGGTTCCAATCGCTCTGTAGTTCGTCAATTACATCTTTTGTCATGGCGGAGATTATACCCTGCATTTAATTACTCTATGTCAAGATAAACGTGGTTCTTCAAAGAGGTGGACAGCCATATTGTTTGTACAAAAAATCCGTATAATCTGGTCTGAATGAACTTTGTTTGTGAATGATTGATGTTTATAAATTCTCTTATATAATCTTGACATAAAGATAAAAAGATTTTTTAATTGAGCTGTAGGGGCTTTGCCCTGGATTGGAGAAGTGGGAATGGGAAGCAAACACGCACCTAAAAAATCTAAAATTGATTCAGATTCGTTCGATGATTTTGACGACGATTATGATGATTTTGACGACGACTTTGATGACAACGTGGGAAACCTGAAAAACCTGTCAAAGGATTTTTATAGTACCGATTGGGAAGATCCATCCGACAGGTCCAGCGCCCGGCGTAAAACCGAGCGGAGAAAAGAGTTCAAGGAATCATATTCCGAATATGATGACGAGGATGAGATAGATTTCGGCAACGAATGGTAGATTAGTAATCCGCAATTTTCTTAACTGATGCTGCCGGGGTGTGCAACGCACCTTGGCAGCTTCAAATGCCGTTTTCTAAGTTATAACAATCAATTGCGCCAGAACTCTGGTGAAAACAGCACCAGCAGCGTGAAAATCTCAAGCCGGCCCATCAGCATGGCAAAACTCAAAATGAGCTTGGCCGTGGAATTAAGGCTGGCGTAGTTTGCGCTGACATCACCCAGCCCAGGCCCAAGGTTGGTGATACAGGCTGCGGCCGCCGCGTAAGCCGTTACCGGATCTACGCCTACTCCATTGAGCGCAATGGTTATCAGGACGAAACTGGCGACGTACAAAAAGAAGAAACCCCAGACAGCGTCCATGACCGTCGGCGACGTCTTTCTGCCACCGATCTTGACCGGAAAAACTGCGTGTGGATGAATCAGCCGGCGAATTTCGCGGATGGCCTGCCGGTACAACAGCATGATGCGTATCACTTTCATTCCGCCACAGGTGCTCCCTGCGCACCCGCCGATGAACGCAATACAGATCAGCATGATGGGAATAAACCCCGGCCAGATTGAGAAATTTGCAGTGCTGTAACCGGTGGTGGTCATGATGGAAACGACCTGGAAACTCGCGTAACGCGCAGAATCAGAAAACGAATCATAAGTCCCGCTCAGGTACAGGGCGGTGGTGATCAATACTATGAAGCCGACCAGCAGCGAGGCGTAGACCTTGAGTTCCGGGTCATGAAAATAAGGCTGTGCACTGGCGCGGTTCCACGCGGTGAAATGGATGGCGAAATTGATACCTGCAACCACCATGAAAAAAATCGAGATCAACTCCAGCGTCGGGCTATTGAACCAGCTGAAACCGGCGTCATGGGTTGACATCCCGCCGATGGCTACCGTGCTGAAAGCATGACCGACCGCATCGAAAAGTGACATGCCCCCAAGCCAGTAGGCCAGTGCGCATAACAGGGTGATGCCGAGGTAGATCAACCACAGGGCCTTGGCGGTCTCGGTAATGCGCGGAGTCAGTTTGCTGTCTTTTAGCGGGCCCGGGGTTTCAGCCCGGTAGAGTTGCATACCACCGATACGCAGCATGGGCAGGATAGCCACAGCCAGGACCACGATACCGAGGCCTCCCAGCCATTGAAGCTGCTGACGGTAATACAGGATACCGCGCGGCAGGTCGTCAATGTTTGTCAGGATCGTCGCACCGGTCGTTGTCAGCCCTGACATGGACTCGAAAACGGCATCGACATAACTGATTTCCGGCTGCGGCAGCAACAAAAAGGGCAGTGCGCCAACCAGCACAAGCGAGAGCCAGCAGCTTACGACTATCAGGAATCCGTCGCGCAGGCGCAATTCCTCATGAACGGTCCGTACCGGCAGGAAAATGGCCATACCGACTACAAACAGGATAACGGCGCTGGCCAGAAACAGCCCGGCCGTGCCATCTTCATACCAAAGGGAGACCAGCACGGGCGGTAGCATCATCAGGCTGGCGCCGGCAATCAAAAAGCCCAGGATTCGCTGAACGGTTGCCGTTCTACGGTTTTTCATATGAAGGCGGCGCTCACCTGGAAGAGTCGTTCCACCGCATGGATCTGTTTTTTGTCAGGCACAAACAGCAGGACGTGGTCGTGCTCCTCGATGACGGTGTCGTGGTGGGCAATGATGACGTTCTCGTTCCTGACGATACCGATGATGGTGGTTCCCGCCGGCAGGGGCAGTTCTTCAAGCGCACGGCCAACCACCTTGGAGCTGCGCCGGTCACCCAGTGCGATCGCCTCGATGGCCTCGGTGGCGCCGCGCCTGAGTGAATGTACGCGCACGATGCTGCCCCGGCGAATGTGGGCCAGCAGGGAGCCGATCGTAATTTGCTGCGGAGAAACCGCGATATCGATTGTGCCGGACTCCATCAGATCCACGTAAGAAGGGCGGTTGATGATGGCTATCACCTTCTTCGCGCCCATGCGCTTGGCTTGTAATGCCGACAGGATATTGGCCTCATCATCGTTGGTGAGCACGCAGAAAACATCGGTGTTTTCTATTGCCTCTTCCCTTAGCAGGCCCGCGTCGGTGCAGTCTCCGACCAGCACGATGGTTTTGGACAGTTCTTCGGCAATCTCTTCCGCCCTGGCCGGGTCACGTTCGATCACCTTGACGTGATGGTCACGTTCCAGTTGCCGCGCCAGGTTTTTACCGATATTGCCGCCACCGGCAAGTATCACGCGCCGCACCGGGTTGCCCATTGGCCTGAGCTCTTTCATGACCGTGGGTATGTCACGTGTTGCGGCAAGGAAGAAGACGATATCGTTTTCCTCGATGATGGTGCTGCCTTCAGGCAGGATCAACTTTCCGTTGCGATAGATTGCCGCCATACGCGCATCCGACTGCCCTGGCAAATGGTGCGCAAGCGTGTAAAGTTTTTGTCTTACGAGCAGGCCGCCGGCTTCCGCGATTGTGGCCACAAGTTGGGCCTTGCCATCTGCGAAATCCATGACCTGCAAGGTTCCGGGGTACTCGATCAGGCTGGTGATGTACTGTGTCAGCAGTAACTCGGGACTGATCAGGACATCGACGGGGGAATGTTCGCGGTGAAATAATTCAGGCCGGTCGGTGTAGGCAGCTGCGCGAACACGTGCGATACGGGTGGGGACGTTGTACAGCGTATATGCGATCTGGCATGCGACCATATTGACTTCGTCGGAACTGGTCAGTGCGATCACCAGGTCCGCATCATCGATACCGGCCCGCTCCATCACCTTGGGGTGGGAGGCGTAGCCCAGCACACTGCGTATATCCAGCTGATCCTGGAGTTCCTTGAGCCGCCGTTCGTCCTTATCGACGATGGTGATGTCATTGTCTTCGTGCACCAGTGCGCTGGCCACGGTTGAGCCGACCTGTCCGGCACCGAGAATTACAATTTTCACGAGTTACCTACCAATTTGGGATCAATTCCAAGTGACCGTGAGTTTACGATACAGGTGGGTTCTTTCCATACCAACCGCGTCAGATAGCTTGCCGACACTGCCGCCGGCCTTTCTTAGCTGGTAAATGAGGTAATCACGTTCAAACTGTTCGCGGGCCTCGCGCAGCGGCATATCGTACAGCCCGTCGTCATACAGACCTGCGTGGCCGGTTTTTGAAGCATCCATGCTGGCCGCACTCTGGCTAAGTGCTTGCTCCACTTCCTGCGTCGTAACCTCGCCCTCCGGGCCCAGCACCAGCAGCCGCTGGATCAGGTTGCGCAGCTCGCGCACATTGCCAGGCCAGCTGTGGTTGCGCATCCGGTTCTGAACGGAAACCGAAAATGAACGGTACTGCAGGTTCTCATGGTTCGGGAACCAGTCAGAAAAGTACCTGATAAGCTCCGGAATATCCTCCGGCCTTTCACGCAGGGCCGGGATCTTCAAAGGCAGCACATTCAGGTGGAAGTACAGTGCGCCGGGCAGGCGTTTTTCCTTGACCAGTTGTTCCAGGTTTTCCGCAGCGCTGCAAATGATGCGGCACCCCAGGGGTTTCAGGGCCGTGCTGCCCTCGGCTGTGAACCCGTTTGATTCGACCGCGTTGTTGAGTAACTCAAGCGTGTTGGCCGGTAACCTTTGAAGCTTTGGTATGAACAGCACACCGCCGGCCGCCTTGTCAAACAGGCCCTGCGTGGCCTGGCCGCCTACGACAGAACCAAACAGATAACTGCGGGCATTTTCACCGCCGACCTGGCTGTGATCGAGGACAACCATTTCGCCGCCGGAGGATGACAGGTGATGTATGTAGCGCGCCAGCGTTTCCCGGCCACTACCGGCTTCACCGGTAATCATTACCGGTGATGCATTGTTGGCGGCCTGCTTGGCGCTGTTGCGCAACAGCTGCATGACCGGGCTGTTACCCAGCGGCTCTATGGGCGGCACACCCAACCCGGACAATTCTGAAGAGCGGGCATGTGGTCTGGATTCCAGGGCCTTGCGCACGGTCGCCAGCAGCTTGGCCAGTGATAATGGTTTCTGGACAAAATCGAAGGCACCGAGACGGGTGGCTTCCACGGCGGTTTCCAGCGTACCGTGACCGGACATGATCACCACCTGGGATTCCAGGCTTCCGGCTGCCGACCATTCTTTCAGAAGTGAAATGCCATCGATATCCGGCATCCAGATATCCAGCAGGACCAGGTCCGGCTTCTGTTGTGCATAGACCTGGCGTGCATTTTCACCGTCTTTCGCGACCTGTACCGAATAGCCCTCGTCTTCAAGAATTTCCTGCACGAGTTGCCGGATATCAGGCTCGTCATCAACGACCAGAATTTGGGTTTGAGACATAATTAATTATGCTGATGTGGTATGGAAACAACAGAATACTCTTATGCACGGGCGAGTCAACTGCAAAGATGTGTTTCGATTGCCGGGGTGATGAATTTGTTGCTGAACCGGCTCCGGGAAGCAGCAGCCTGGGGATAAACAACTGCCCAAAAAAAAGTTCCCGCCTGGGCGGGAACCGTTTTACCTGTCCGGACTAAAGCGTGTGCATTATTCGGATTCTTGCGTGTTTACCGTTTCCTTGCTCACCAGGAAATCCACAACATCGAGCATGGCGTTGAAATCTGCGACATCCTTGCTGCTTTGTACCCTGTACTTGCGATTGACCACCAGGCTCGGTGTGCCGGTGATGCCAAATAGCTGTACGTCGCGCTGGCTTTTACGCAGCTGGCTGTCTGCGGCAAATGACTGGAAGTTTGCCAGGAAGGCTGATCTCTCAACTCCAAAACCCGAGTAAAAATCTGCCAGTTCGTCCAGGTTGCGGAACTGTTTTCCCTGCTTCCAGATAGCGTCCATCATGGCAGCGTGGCTTTCTTCAGCAATACCCAGCATCTCCGCGGTGATATAGGCACGGGCCATCATTTCCCATGCCTTGCGTCCAAAAGCGACACTGATACGGTTGAATACGACGTTGTCAGCCTTGCTCTTGTTCCAGCTATCCAGGTAGGGCTCAAAGGTATTGCAATGGGAGCAGGCATAACTGAAAAGTTCGGTAACCTCGACCGTACCGGAATTGGTTACGGCGGGTGCCTGGTCTATTTTGAAATAATGCACACCTTCCTGGTAAGGCTCGAGCTGCGCGATGGCCAAGTTGGCTACCTACCAGCAGGCTTAGTCCAATGAGTATTTTCTGAAACATTATTAACTTCTCCGAATATTATACTTGTCGGCTTACAGACCCCTTCCGGCGTCCTTTGTTCCGCCCCGTTGATTTCGTGCCTACTTTTCTACGAAGTGCAGACCCTGGATATAACTGGCAACGGCCTTGATTTCCGCGTCGGTTATTCTCTTGGCCACATCTGCCATGATCTTGCTGCTGGCATCATCGGCGCCCCAGGTCGTGCCTGCCCGGAAGCCGGTCAGCATTTTTTCTGAATAGACCGCGTGCTGGCCTGCAAGCTGGGGATAACCGGAAAGCGGGTTACCTTCGCCGGCAGGGCCGTGGCATGACATGCAGGCCGGTATATCGGTTTCAGGATTGCCGCTACGGTAAAGCAGTTCACCGGCAGCGCGCAGTGTGTCATCGGTCAAACCCGCGCTGGTGGTCTGGCTCGAAAAATAAGCGGCTATATCAGCCATGTCCTGGTCGGAAAGGCCTATAACGATTCCGGCCATCTCCGGAACCGGCCGGCTGCCGCTCTTGATCAGGCCTGTCTGGCGCTCCAGGTAAGGGGCGTGCTGCCCGGCCAATTTGGGCCAGTTTGGCACAACGCTGTTGCCATCCACACCGTGGCAGGCCGCGCATAGCGCCGCTTTGCCTTGCCCGGCATCCGCGTCACCTATTGCCAGGACCGGTAAGGAGACCAGCAATGACAGGCCAACAGCGAATTGAAATAATTGCTTCATTTCGTACTCTCCAGGAATGTTTGCGTACAATGATCGAAATGGGCGCTTATTATCCTGTTTTAGTCACTGTCGTTCCAGCGCTAAGATGTAAAAATTTGAGAAACAGACAATGAAAAAGAAGAACCCTTTCCGGATCGCCAGTTATGTGCTCAATGCGCACGAACTGAAGCAACTGCCAGCCGATGATGGTATCGAAGTTGCGATCGCTGGGCGGTCGAATGCGGGTAAATCCAGTGCAATCAATACGTTAACGGATCAGAAGTCGTCTAGCCAGAACATCCAAAACACCGGGTCGTACCCAGCAGATTGTGATCTTCGAGCTGGATGAGAAACGACGTATTGCCGATTTGCCCGGTTATGGTTTCGCCAAGGTACCGCTGCAGCTTAAAGAGCACTGGCGCAATGTCATGGCGCGCTATTTCCAGACACGCAAGTGTTTGCGCGGTGTTGTGCTGGTCATGGATATCCGTCACCCGATGCGGGAGTTTGACCAGCAAATGCTCAACTGGTGCCAGTCAGCCGGTGTCCCCTGCCATATCCTCCTGACCAAGGCGGACAAACTCAAACGTGGACCGGCACAATCTACATTGCTAAAAGTAAAACGTGATTTGCCGGCCATTGCCAGCGTCCAGGTATTCTCCTCGAGCAATAAAACCGGGCTCGACGAACTGGT
This sequence comes from uncultured Gammaproteobacteria bacterium, assembly GCA_963704855.1. GTDB lineage: Bacteria > Pseudomonadota > Gammaproteobacteria > Xanthomonadales > SZUA-36 > SZUA-36. The sequence continues at coordinate 339,482 of CAVPHY010000001.1, read as the reverse complement.
GGATAAACTGAGCGACTGGTATGAGTATGAAGACAAAGAGAGTTAAAATTAGCGGAATATTTAATTGATAATTGCACAGGACTATTAGCATGAGTTTTCCATATACCCGTATGCGCCGTATGCGCGCAGATGATTTCTCCCGCCGTTTGATGCGCGAAACCGTCTTAACTCCGGATGACCTTATCTGGCCGGTATTCGTCATCGAAGGCGAAGACCGTACCGAAAAAATCGCCTCAATGCCGGGTGTTGAGCGCATGACCATCGACCGTTTGGTCTTGCAGGCCGGCGAATGTGTTCGTCTGGGTGTTCCGGTTATCGCACTTTTCCCGGTGACAGCACCGGAAGCGAAAACCGCCGACGCAAGCGAGGCCTGGAACCCCGAGGGACTCGCGCAACGTGCGGTGCGAGCTCTGAAAAAAGCTTATCCGGAACTGGGTGTTATGACGGATGTGGCGCTGGATCCATTTACCATTCACGGGCAGGACGGCCTCATGAATGAGCAGGGCTACATCGTGAATGATGAAACCGTGGTCGCGCTGGTCAAACAGGCCGTATCACACGCGCAGGCCGGCGCCGATATCGTTGCGCCTTCCGATATGATGGATGGCCGCATTGGAGAAATCCGCGAAGCCCTTGAAGAAGAGGGCTATATCAATACACGTATCATGGCGTATTCCGCCAAGTACGCGTCCTCCTTCTATGGGCCCTTCAGGGATGCAGTCGGTTCGGCCGGCGCACTCGGCGGCGGAAACAAATACACCTACCAGATGGATCCTGCCAATACCGATGAGGCGATCACGGAAGTGGCGCTTGATCTGGAAGAGGGCGCGGATATGGTCATGGTCAAACCGGGCATGCCTTACCTGGACGTGGTGCGGCGGGTCAAGGAGACCTTCGGGGCACCTACCTACGTTTACCAGGTATCCGGTGAGTATGCGATGCTCAAAGCCGCATCCATCAATGGCTGGCTGGATGAAAAATCGGTCGTCATGGAAGCACTCACCGGTATCAAGCGAGCGGGTGCTGACGGCATATTGACGTATTTCGCCTTGCAGGCAGCTACGTGGATCAGGGAAAAGAACTGATCAGGTTGGCGCTGTTTGGCCAGCCGGTCAAAACATCGCTGTCACCTGTCATTCACCGGAAATTTGCGGACCAGTTTGGCCTGAAGATCGATTACCAACTGATTGAAACCGATGCCGGGGGGTTCGCCGTGGCACTGGAAAATTTCCGGCAAACCGGTGGCATGCGGTTGCAATATCACCATGCCGCTCAAGCAGGAAGCCTGGCGCCTGGCTGCACAGGCGTCGGAAGAGGTCAGCCTTGCGCAGGCCGCCAATACACTGGTTTATCAGCCATCGGGCTGGTTTGCCCACACGACCGATGGTGCGGGTCTGCTTGCCGACTTGACCGAAAACCATGCAATCGAGCTTTTTGATCAACGAATATTGATACTCGGGGCAGGTGGCGCCACTGCCGGGATACTTGGCAGGCTGCTGGCGGAGAACCCCCACCAGGTCGTGCTGGTGAATCGTAACCTTGAGCGAGCGCAAAGACTTTCCGACCGGTTTGAATCGTCCGGCCGGATCTCTGTCACGAGTTGGTCTGACCTGAAGCGACAGGGCACCTTCAACCTGGTGATCAATGCGACTTCACTGGGTCACCAGGGCGAAGCGCCGGCGTTGCCGGCATCGTGTTTTGCACCGGGCGGGCTGTGTTATGACCTGAATTATTTCAAGGCCAGCCTGCCATTGAAAAAACTCTGTACAGAGATGCATCTGCCCTATGTAGACGGCCTGGGTATGCTGGTGGAACAGGCGGCAAAAAGTTTCAGTATCTGGACAGGCAAACAACCGGAAACCGGTGCCGTCATCAATGCCTGCAGACGGGAGGCGCCCTGATTCGGGGCCGGCGATGCCAGCAGAAAAAACACCGGGCAAACTGGATCAGGTCGTCGCCCAGGCGCGCAGGGCCTCTGTTGAACGCGAGCAGGGCTACCGCGCAAAGGCGCTGAAGATGTATCCCTGGATTTGCGGGCGCTGCACACGTGAATTCACCCAGGCAAACCTGCAGGAACTCACCGTGCATCATCGCGACCATAACCACGACAACAATCCGCAGGATGGCAGTAACTGGGAGCTGCTATGTGTCTATTGCCACGACAACGAACATTCCCGGTTGATAGACGGTGCCTACGGTGACCTCATGCCCAACGATAAGGCCGGTGCAGCCACCTATAACCCATTCGCGGATCTTGCGAGCAGGCTCAAAGATAAGAAATAGCGAGTATCAGGCAGCCCTGACGTGCGAGTGCTTTCTGTTCAAGAGCATTGCTATGTTCTCGCCTAGCCAAATTGCCCCGACGGACCACATGAGTGTTGGTCATGACTGAATATTGAATCTCCATATAAGTGAACGCCAAGGCCATGCAGTACCTTCCTTTAGTCATGGTCTTGCTGGTATTCATTGATCAGTTGGGAAGCCAAGGTGATGTGGTGTCTTGCTTCAGGACACGGCGTAAATCCTTCCCTGGAGCCTCTGGCGCGACGTCCTGTCGCTCAAGGTCCTGAATCAAGACACCACCCACCCCAGCGGCCCCACCACCGTACAGATGAGAATAGTTAAGTCAGGCTGCTCGTCTAAAAACTGTTCGAGCTATGATTCATAGTATGGGTATCAGTCCCCAGGATCAGTGTATCGCAGGGTCTTCCAGGCATCGGTGATGTTGATAACGGCCTGGCCGAGCAACAATGCTGGCATCACCAGGATCAGTGATTTGAGCAGGAAAACCAGCGGCAGACCGCCGGCTTCGCGTGAGCTCTCCAGCAGTTTCCAGGAGTTGGCGACGTAGGGCCAGGCGATGATCAGGATGAAAATACAACAGGGTACGAGGAATACGAGGCTTCCAAGCAGGTCGACCAGGGCGCGGTTTTTCTGAGTCATGTTGGTGTAAAAAATATCCACCCGCACATGCCCGTCCTGCTGCAATGTCCATGCGGCAGCGATACTGAACACCATGACGTGGAGGTAGGTAAGTGATTCCTGCAGCCAGATCCAGCCCAGGTTGAAGCCGTAACGCAATATCACGATGGTGAAAGTCAGAAGCACCATCACGACTGTCAGCCAGGCAACGGCTTTTCCGCAACCGGCGATCAATTTGCGCAAGCCAGGTAAACTGGCGGGTACAGCCTGGGCAGGGCTGTGTCACCACTCTTTCACTTTCCAGTAAACCGGCTGTACCGGGTTCAGTTTTCGGTCGGATTCACGCAGTTCCAGTTCACCGTCGCCGTCCTCATCGAGGTAATAATAGGCGGGCCCTTTTACCGGTGTGATTTTAACCATGTAGGTGCGGCCATTGAGGATGTATTCCTCGATCCGTTCACCTTCGCGCTCAGTAATGACAACACTGGGCTCAATTTCCTCGCCGGGAACTTTGGGTGGAATCGGCGCGATCGGTGGTGGTGCTGCCGGGTCGGTGGTCTCTGCGGTTTCCTGTTGGGCCATGGCCAGCGTGCAGATCAGAGCACCGGCCGCCAGTGTGCTTAACCCCAGCTTGTTTAACCCCAGCTTGTTTAACCCCAGCTTGTTTAACCATTTGAATTTCATTCGCATTGCTCCCACAACGGCAAATTCATAATGTTGATGGACCTGTTTATATATACTCTCAGCATAACAGAGCCGAATAACTGAATCTGGAAGTATTGTTGCATGAGTTCTAAAAATATTCTCTACCTGGTCGATGGTTCGTCCTATATCTATCGGGCCTACCACGCACTTCCCAACCTGACCAATTCCGCGGGTGAGCCAACGGGTGCGCTGCTTGGTGTTGCCAACATGTTGCGACGTTTGCTGAACGATGCCGAGCCGGAGAATATCGCGGTGGTTTTCGATGCAAAAGGCCCGACCTTTCGCCACGAAATGTACGCGCAATACAAGGCCAACCGACCACCGATGCCGCAGGAGCTCAGTCAGCAGGTAGAGGCGATTCACGAGATTGTGCGCTTGCTGGGTCTTCCGCTGATCCAGGTTCCGGGTGTCGAGGCTGATGATGTCATCGGCACCCTGGCGAATCGCGCTGTCGCCGGGAAAATGGAGTGTGTTATTTCCACCGGTGACAAGGACATGGCGCAGCTGGTCAATGACCACGTATCGCTTGTCAACACGATGACCGATACATCCATGGACGCCGATGGCGTGCTGGAAAAATTTGGCGTCACACCTGCACAGATCGTGGATTTCCTGGCCCTGACCGGCGACAAGTCGGACAACATTCCGGGCGTGGAGAAGTGCGGGCCCAAAACCGCCGCCAAGTGGCTGGGCGAGTGGCAGGATCTGGAAGGCGTGATGGCCAATGCGCCTGATATGAAAGGGAAAATCGGTGAATACCTGCGCGAGGCCCTCGAAACCCTGCCCCTGTCACGTGATCTCGCGACGATTCGCCAGGACCTGGACCTGGAGCTCGAGGCTCAGCAACTCAGGCGTGGTGAGGTTGACGAGGCCGCCCTGCGTGAGTTTTTGCAGCACAACGAATTCAACAGCTGGTTACGGGAGCTGGGTGCCGAGGAGGTTTCGCAGTCGTCAAAAACTGAACCGGACTACACCACGATCATGGATATGGCGGGCTTTAACAAATGGCTGAAGAAGCTGGAAAAGTCCGACCTGGTCGCTTTTGATACCGAGACCACCAGCCTGGACCCGATGCAGGCTGAGCTGGTGGGGCTAAGTTTTGCAGTTGATGCATTCGAGGCGATCTATATACCGGTCGGCCACAATTACCCCGGCGCACCCGCGCAACTCGACCGCGACACCGTGCTGGAGGCCCTCAGGCCGCTTCTGGAGGGTGATACTCCCAAAAAGGTGGGCCAGCATATCAAGTACGATATGAATGTCCTGTCACGTTACAAGCTCGCGGTCCAGGGCGTCGCCTTTGACACGATGCTCGAATCCTATGTGCTTAACAGCACCGGCAGCCGTCACGATATGGATTCGCTGGCGCTCAAATATCTCGGGCATCATACGACCCATTACGAAGATATCGCCGGCAAAGGGGCCAAGCAGATATCCTTCAGCCAGGTTTCCATCGAGGACGCCGGTCACTATGCGGCCGAGGATGCCGACATCACCTTGCGTTTGCATCGGAACCTGTGGCCGAAGCTGCAGGCCGAGCCCGCGCTTGAGAAAGTACTGCTCGAGATCGAAATCCCGTTGATCCCGGTGCTGGCGAGAATGGAACAGACCGGTGTGCTTATTGACGGCAAAACGTTGCAGCAGCAAAGCGGTGAACTCGCCAGGCGCATGCTGGAGCTGGAAGCGCAGGCGCATGAGGCGGCGGGCCAGCCATTTAACCTGGAATCTCCCAAGCAGTTACAGCAAATCCTGTTTGAGAAACTGGAACTGCCAATCATTCGAAAAACCCCCAAGGGCCAGCCGTCAACGGCCGAGGACGTACTCAAGGAACTGGCTGAGAATTATGAACTGCCGAAGCTGATTCTCGAAAACCGCTCCATTTCAAAGCTTAAATCGACCTATACCGATAAGCTTCCCGAGCAGATCAACCCCCACACCGGGCGGGTACACACGTCCTACCACCAGGCCGTCGCGGCCACCGGCAGGTTATCCTCCTCCAATCCCAACCTGCAAAACATACCCATACGAACCCCGCAGGGGCGCAAGATCCGCACGGCTTTCGTGGCGCCGCCCGGAAGCCTGATACTGGCCGCTGATTACTCCCAGATCGAGTTGCGTATCATGGCGCACCTTTCCGGCGACAAGGGATTGCTCAAGGCGTTTCACGATGGTGTCGATATCCATCGGGCCACCGCCGGCGAGGTATTTGGTGCAGACTATGAAAAAGTCACGGATGATCAGCGCCGCGCGGCCAAGGCCATCAACTTCGGCCTGATGTACGGCATGTCCGCGTTTGGTCTCGGTCGCCAGCTTGATATCAGCCGGCCCGAGGCACAGGAGTACATGGATACCTATTTCTCCCGCTACCCGGGCGTCCGGGTTTTCATGGAAAAAACCCGCGAACAGGCCCGTGAGCACGGGTATGTTGAAACCCTGTTCGGACGCCGTTTATACCTGCCCGAGATCAACGCCAGCAACATGATGCGCCGCCAGGGTGCGGAGCGCGCCGCCATCAATGCGCCGATGCAGGGGACGGCGGCCGACATCATCAAGATTGCGATGATCAGGGTGGATAACTGGCTGCAAACCAGCAAACCAGGCGCAAGGCTGGTCATGCAGGTACACGATGAACTGGTGCTGGAAGTTGAAGAGAAGCAGCTCAAGCGGGTGCGCGAAGCGGTAATAGAACACATGTCAGCTGCTGCAAAACTGGATGTGCCCCTGGTGGTGGATGCCGGCTTCGGGGCGGACTGGGATACCGCGCATTAATAGCGGTTTGAGCAGCGGGATTCCTGGCGTAAAACAGCTTCGAACTGATTGAACCAATTCTGTGCAAGCAAGTCTTAATCCATGACTGTTCACTAACAGTCAGGTCCGCTCCCCTAGCGGACCAAAGGTATCGGTTATTTCCCCCAAGCCGACACCACATTTGACCCCGTCAGGCAACTGGCGGGGTTTTTTTTATGGAACCCGTTGTGACACTGGTCCGACCCGCATGCTCTTCGATTGTTCTAGGTTTGCACAGCTTCACCTAACCAATCCCGAGGTTCCAAATACGCATTAAGCTCAGCCTCGGCAGAACCCGCCTCGGGCTGATAGTTATAACGCCAGTTAACCACCGGCGGCAGCGACATAAGAATCGATTCGGTGCGCCCGCCTGATTGCAGGCCAAACAGCGTGCCGCGGTCGTAAACCAGGTTGAATTCGACATAACGGCCACGCCGGTAGAGCTGGAAATCACGTTCACGTTCACCAAAAGGTGTGTTTTTACGACGTTTGACGATGGGCAGATAGGCGGGCAGGTAGCTGTCTCCGATGGTCTGCATGAACTCGAAGCTGCGCTCGAACCCCCATTGGTTAAGGTCATCGAAGAACAGGCCGCCGACCCCGCGGGTCTCATTGCGGTGCTTGAGGTAGAAATAGTCGTCGCACCATTTTTTGTAACGGGGATAAACGTCATCGCCAAATGGCTGGCAGGTCTGCTTTGCTGTCTTATGCCAATGCAAGACATCTTCCATATTCGGGTAATACGGGGTCAGGTCGTAGCCACCACCGAACCACCAGACCGATTCATCTGTATCGCCTTTGGCACCGGGCTTGTTGGCGATAAAGAAACGTATATTGGCATGACTGGTTGGTATATAAGGATTACGCGGGTGGATGACCAGGGAAATCCCCAGCGCCTGGAAATCACGACCCTCGAGTTCAGGTCTTGCTGCGGTTGCCGAGGGCGGCAGACGGTTACCAAAAACATGTGAGAAATTGACACCCGCCTGCTCAAAAACGTCGCCCTGTGCGAGAACCCGGGTGCGGCCGCCACCGCCGGCTTCGCGCTGCCACAGATCCTCTTCAAAAAGGCCCTTGCCGTCTTCCTTCTCCAGGCCTCTGCAGATACTGTCCTGCAGTCCGAGCAAATAGGATTTAACCCTTTCAATTGACATAACAAATTCCACCTATGAGGCTCAACCCTGCCTGATGATGTTGCCGCTGACAAGATCCCGGATTTCGCTGGGTTTTTCACCGCCGCCGAGATCGCCGATGAGAATACCGGCGAGACCTGAGCCAAAGTAGTCCTGCACCTCTGAGGCGCTAAGAGCGGGTTTGGCCGTCGTGTGATTTGCGCTGGTCGATATCAGCGCTGAGCCAAACGCCTGGCACAGCGCCCGGCTCGGCCCGTGCGCCGTGATACGAACGGCGACCGTGTCATGCCTGCCGGCGACAAAATCGGGTACACCGGCGGCCCGCGGAAATAACCAGGTAACCGGTCCCGGCCAGGTTTGCATGGCTTTATCTATCAGCGATTGGTCGACGTCGGCGATCCACGGCTTCAGCTGTGAAAACTCGCTGGCAATCAGCACCAGGCCTGCCGATTCATGCCGGCCTTTCATTAACAGCAGTTTGCGCACGGCTGATTCATTGAACGGGTCGCAACCCAGTCCATAAACGGCCTCCGTGGGATAGGCAATGACATCACCGGCCTGCAGGTATTCAACTGCAGCGGCAGTATCGAGCAAAGTTTGAGCATTCATGATTCAGCTGGTGGTTTTGCGACCGTTTATCATTTCTTTGCAGTTTTCTTCTTTGTCGCTTTTTTCTTTGCAGTTTTCTTTTTGGAAGTCTTCTTTTTGCCGGCTGTCTTTTTACGTGTGGCTTTCTTCTTCGCAACCTTCTTCTTGGCGACCTTTTTCCTGCCACGCTTACGATCGGGCGCCGCCGCGATCAGCTCTTCACATTCAGCAAACGTCAGGGACTCGGGTTCGCGGTCCTTTGGCATACGTGCATTTTTGTGACCGTCGGTAATATAAGGGCCATAGCGACCGTGCAAAACCTGGATCTCGCTGCCCTCAAAGGTCTGAATGATGCGGTTAGCTTCGAATTCCTTCTTCTCCGCGATCAGCTTTAATGCCTGTTTCAGCGTGACTTCGTGTGGATCGATGTCTTTCAGTGAGACAAATTTGCTGTCAAAACGGATATAAGGTCCAAAACGCCCAATTGCCGCAAAAACTTTTTCACCTTCAGGTGTTTTACCCAGCTCGCGTGGCAGCTTGAATAGCTCGAGCGCTTCTTCCTGTGTAATTGTTTCCAGGATCTGCCCGGGCCTGAAACCTGCAAAAACCGGTTTTTCCTCATCTTCAAGGGTACCGATCTGTGCGTGCGGACCATAGCGGCCGAGGCGTACGGATAACGGCTTGCCTGATTTCGGGTCGGTGCCCAGGATACGCGTGCCCTTGGCCTCACGCGGGTCTACATCTTCGGTCTTCCGCTGCACCCTTTCGTTGAATGGCTTCCAGAATGCCCTCAGCAGTGGTATCCAGTCCGACTCACCCCGTGAAACCTCATCCAGTTCGTCTTCCAGGCGTGCGGTAAACTCGTAATCGACGTACTCATAGAAATGGTTTTCAAGAAAACGTTCAACAACACGGCCGGTATTTGTCGGTTTGAAACGGCGGTTTTCCAGCTCGGCATAATGTCTTCTGACCAGCGTGGACATGATGCTGGCGTAAGTCGAAGGCCGGCCGATGCCGTAATCTTCCATGGCCTTAACCAGGCTGGCTTCGGAGTACCGTGGCGGTGGTTCAGTGAAATGCTGTTCGGAACGAATCGCGTGCAGTTTGAGCACATCACCCACTTGCATATCCGGCAGCTGGTTTTCCGATTTTTGCTTGTTTTCCGGTTTTGAAACTTCGTAGACCGCGAGAAAACCCGGGAAGGTAATGACCGAGCCGTTGGCACGGAAACTGGTTTTGGTCCCGCAGTCAAATTCAACCGCCACCGTGTCCAATTTAGCCGGTCTCATCTGGCAGGCCAGCGTGCGTTTCCAGATCAGCTCATAAAGGCGAAACTGGTCATCGGACAGAAAGCGCTTGATCTTTGCTGGAACCAGGCTGGCGGATGTCGGGCGTATGGCCTCGTGCGCCTCCTGGGCATTCTTTGCTTTGGTCTTGAAGGATTTGGGCTCTTCCGGCAGGTATTCCTTGCCAAACTGCTCTTCAATCTGTCTGCGGATATCGGCAAGCGCATCATTCGACAACATGACCGAGTCGGTACGCATATACGTGATCAGGCCTTCCGTATTGCCATTGATCTCGATGCCTTCGTACAAAGTCTGGGCCGTACGCATGGTTTTTTGCGCCGAAAACCTGAGTTTTCGCGATGCATCCTGCTGTAACGTTGAGGTTATGAAGGGGGGTGCTGGCCGCCGTTGCCGTTCCTTACGCTTGATCCTGTCTACAGCCAGCTTACCGTTGGCATGCGCCACCAGGCGGTTGCGTACTTCGCTCGCACGTTTCTCGTCCTGAATGTCAAACTGGCGGAATTTCTCACCGTCCAGACGCACCAGGTTGGCGACAAATGCCTGTTCGGTTTTTTCCAGGTCTGCCTCGATCGTCCAGTATTCCTGCGCCTTGAACGCTTCGATCTCGCGTTCCCGCTCAACGATCATGCGCAAGGCCGGGCTTTGAACCCTGCCCGCCGAGAGCCCGGGTTTGATTTTTTTCCACAACAATGGCGACAGGTTAAACCCCACCAGGTGATCCAGTGCGCGTCTTGCCTGCTGTGCGTTGACAAGATCCATGGAAAGTTCGCGTGGATTGGCCACGGCTTCCTTGATTGCGTTTTTCGTAATCTCGGAAAATTCGACGCGGTAAAAGGGGATTTTTGTGGTCAGCTTCTTTTCTTTAAGAATCTCGTAAATGTGCCAGGAAATGGCTTCGCCTTCGCGGTCGAGATCGGTTGCGAGGTAAACCGCCTCGGCCTTTCGGGCTGCCTTTATGATGGCATCCACGTGTTTCTTGCTGCCCTCGCTGAGTTCATATTGCATCCTGAAATCATCATCAGGATCGACGGCGCCATCCTTGGACGGCAGGTCGCGTATATGACCATAGGATGCCAGCACCTCGAAATCGCTGCCGAGGTACCGGTTGATCGTTTTCGCCTTGGCCGGCGATTCGACAATAAGAAGGTTTTTAGCCATTTTTTTGTTCAAACAAACACCATCCGCCTGCGAGACAGGATTAATTCAGATGGTAAATTTCTCCAGTTGATTATAGATTTTCAGTACAAGTCGGACCGTATGCCCCGGTCGAACCCCTATATTATTAGTGCCGATATTCCTGCTCGGTGTCAAACATCAAATCTTCCATCCAGGCAAAATTGGCTTCCTGGCCCGGTTGATTGAACAACACCATCAGCACCACCCACTTGACATCTTCAAGACTGATTTCATCGGTTTCCAGTGCGAGTACGCGGTCGAGAACCAGTTCACGGCGCTGCGCATCCAGGATGCCTATGTTTTCAAGATACATCAGGAAATCCCTGCACTCGGTATCAAGCCGCCTGATCTCTGATTCGACATAGACACGGACGGGCTGGTGGTTGTTCTTGAACAGATCCGGTTGATGGCGTTGTTCTGCAAGACCATCCAGCCAATTGAAGGCTTTTTCGATTTCGCCGTTGGTAAAACCTGCCTGATGGAGGTTCTCCTCCAGCGAATCCCTGTCCGGGGCCTCTTCAGGTTCGTCGTATAGGTAATTCTCAAAGAGAAACATCAGCACGTCGAGTACATTTTCTTTCATTGTCGGGCCTCTATTACCGTTGACCGGTAGCCTGCCGCAGCATTCACCCGTCTGATTTCTCTCTGATATCTGGTCACAGCATGGCTGAGACGCGCCGCAGCGTCAATGCACATTTGCGCAAATACCTGTGCGGATATTGATCAGATGAAGAAAAATCACTCAAAGTATCCAGCTTGGGACGTTGCGGCCATTGTTCAAGTGCGTGCGTAACGTCCGTTACCGTGTTTTGTAACCATACCCCTGAGTTCCATCATCAGCAGCATGGAAGAAATTTCACGCGCGCTGAGACCGGATTGTTCAATAATCACATCCATGGGTTTTGGGTCGTGGCCCAAAACCTCTATCAAGTTACGGTAGTCGCTGTCGTCCAGCAGGGACTCCTGGGCCATGACGGGTTTGCGGGGGATTTTATCAGGCAGATCAAGCCGTTGGCGAATCTCCATCTGCAATTCTGCAGCCACCGGGCCCAGTTCCTGCATGATGTCGGCGGTTGTTTCCACCAGGCGTGCACCTTCCCGTATCAGGCGGTGGCAGCCCTTCACCATCGGGTTGTTCAGTGAACCGGGCAGGGCAAATACGTCGCGCCCCTGCTCCGCAGCCATACGTGCGGTGATCAGGGTGCCGCTATTGAGCCCGGCTTCCACGACGAGCACTGCAAGGCTCAAGCCCGAAATGATCCTGTTGCGTGAAGGAAAATGTTTACGTTTTGGTGGTGAACCCAGTGGTAATTCGGAAATCATCGCACCCTGGGAGGGGATGCGCCCGGCAACCGCACGACTGCTGAATGGGTAGACCTGGTCAAGGCCCGTGCCGTTGACGGCGATGGTTAAACCACCGGCATCCAGCGCCGCCTTATGGGCAGCCGTATCGATACCGCTGGCCAGGCCGCTGGTAATGGTCATGCCCTGGCGCGCGAGCGTACTGGCAAAATCACGTGCATGTTCAAGCCCGCCGGAAGTCGGGTTGCGACTGCCGATCACCGCGATCTGAGGCTGCCACAGGCAACCGGGGTCGCCATCGATAAACAATGCCGCCGGCGGGTTGTTAATACGTCGTAACAAGGCAGGGTAGGTATCATCGTCCCAGCACAACAGGTGATGGTCCGGATGATCAAGCCATTGCAGGTCTGCTTCAATCCGCGCCGCGTCCGGCCGGGTAATGGCCGCAGCGGCTTCGTCTGACACACCACGCCGGGTCAAATCCCGGGTGCTGGCCGCTGCCACTGCCGACGCCCCGCCGAGTGCTTCTATCAGAGTGATAATTGAAGCGCCCCCGAGTGAGGGCGCGTTCAGAATTACTAACCAGTCACGTTGTTTCGTAACAGCCCCCTTTGCTTGAGCCAGGGGCCCCCGGTCAAAGCCGGCAAGTACCTGGTCGGTTTAAATTGTTTCGTCCGGGTGTTTCAGGATATCGTGCTCACGCACCGGACGTTGTCCATTCATGATCATGGCATAACTGACTTCGTCAAAGACCCGGAACACCAGGATATGAGCACTGTACTGTGCTGGCAGGGTTACCTTGTCGCCATTCAGTGTCTTCTGGTCCGCGAAGCTACCGGTGGGGTACTTCACTTCGTCCTGTATTCTCTTGCCGGGCCGGAACGCTGAAAACACATGACCCGGCTCAACACCCTGGTTCTTGCCGGCACTGATCGCGACGACCTGGTAGTGGCCTGCGCCGTACCTTGCCTGTGTCAGGGCGACCACCTCGATACCTTCCGGTACGGGGTTCATCGCATGCGGCTGCAACTGGTCGGGAAAGACGTGTTTGTCGATTGGCAATATGAAATCACCTTCCTTGACCTCGGTGCGACCGCTCTGAATCTTAAGGGTAGCGGGGTCGCCTGTTTTGACCATTCTTCCTACAGCAATATCCCAGAACTCGTAGCCCAGAACCGGTGGATCCTTTTTCCGCCAGGACAATGTCGCATTCCAGATATCATCGGGATACTCATCCTCGATGCGGAAATGTTCGGCATACCGGTGGTGCTTCCCTCTCGCCATTACGCCGTTATCATCATAGTAGATATGACGCATCCGGACGATGGCAAATTCCTCACCGACGCGTCCGTCTAAACCCCGGACATAGGTAAGATCATTCACCTGGGCCGAGTGACGTTCGCTTTCATTGGCAACGACGTAGGGCAGATCGGAGAAGGTACCCGGCATTAAAACCCGCGCATTGGTCACGAAAGGTGCGATGGCCGACCAGTCAATTGGCGGAATCGCTTCGCGGGGCAGCCTGCGCACCTCGGGCGACAAACGAACGGTTTGTTTGCCGTCGTTGACCACCAGGCGTGGCTGGCCGTCGATATAGACCAGCGAAATCCGGTCACCCGGATAGATCAGGTGCGGGTTCTCAATTTGAGGGTTGGCATGCCAGATCGCTGGCCATTGCCAGGGTTGCTCCAGAAACTTTCCGGAAATATCCCAAAGTGTGTCGCCCTTGACAACGATGTACTCGTCAGGGTGGTCGGCGCGCACGGACACATCCTGTGCCATCGCCGTGCCAGCCAACATCGCCACCAGGATCAGGTGAAAAATTTTCTTAATCACATTCCTTTCCCCATATAATAGGCATCCAGCCATCTTGACCGATGCGGTCATTATTCTTCACTGGCGAACATAGTTCGTCATTAGCTATCATAATTCCTGTAGTGCAAAAGTTCACGTAAATTATTTATCAGGCGCAGAAGCAGATGTCAAAACTGAATATTTTAGAGTTTCCCGATCCCCGTTTGACCACGGTTGCCAGCGAAGTGGATGCCTTCGATGAAGACCTGAAAAAACTGGTAAAGGACATGATTGAAACCATGTATTCAGCACGCGGAATCGGGCTTGCTGCAACCCAGGTGAATGTGCACAAACGCTTGCTGGTGCTGGATGTCAGCGAAAACCAGGACCAACCGCGCGTGTATATCAACCCGCAAATCCTCAGCCAGTCCGGTGAGCAGGATCACGAGGAGGGCTGTCTTTCTGTGCCGGGCATTTATGCGAATGTTCAACGCGCCGAATTGATTACGGTGAGGGCTCAGGATTCTGATGGAAAACCCTTCGAAGAACAGCTTGAAGGGCTGCATGCCGTGTGCATTCAACATGAAATGGACCACCTTATTGGCCGGCTTTTCGTGGATTATCTGTCGCCATTGAAACGAAACATGGTGAAAAAGAAACTCGAAAAACAACGAAAAGTGGCCGCCAAAGAAGCCGAGGAACACCTGGTGATCTGATTGTGAAAAATCAGAAACCGCCGTTAAGGGTCCTGTTTGCCGGGACACCTGAATTTGCTTTACCGCCTTTGCAGACCCTGGTTGATAAGTCCTGTGACGTTGTCGCAGTGCTTACCCAGCCCGACCGGCCGGCCGGTCGCGGCAAGCAATTGCGCGCCAGCCCGGTCAAGCAACTGGCGCTGGAGAATGGCTTTGAAGTACTGCAACCGGAAAGTCTCAAGGATGCCCAGTGGCAGGAAAAGCTTGCAGACCTTAAGCCTGATTTAATGGTTGTTGTGGCTTACGGCCTGATGATTCCGGGACGCCTGCTGACCCTGCCAAGGTCTGGTTGCTGGAATATTCATGCATCATTGCTGCCGCGCTGGCGGGGTGCTGCACCCATCCAGCGGGCCATTGAAGCCGGCGACGATGAGACCGGTGTATGTATCATGCAAATGGAGGTTACACTGGATACGGGCCCGGTCTACCGATGCCTGACAACACCAATCGAAACGCTGGATACAGCGGGCAGCCTGCACGATCGGCTGGCGGTTCTCGGCGCCCAGGCTTTGGGGGATTGCATAAACATGCTCATCAATGGTGAACTCCCGCAGGCCATCGCCCAGGATGAAAGCCGTGCCGTGTACGCCCGCAAGCTGAGCAAGGCCGAGGCCGAGCTCGATTGGGACCAGTCCGCCGAAGTACTGCAGCGCAGGATCAGGGCCTTCAACCCCTGGCCGGTTGCCTGGTGTGATGTCGATGGCCAGCGTTTGCGTATCTGGAAAGCCGAGGTGGTGGGTGACGTGGTGGACGGTAAACCCGGTTCCGTGCTCATCGACCGGCAGTCCATGATTATCAAAACGGCTGAAAAGTCGCTGAGAGTATTAGAGTTACAACGCCCCGGTGGTCAGCGAATGACAACCGGGCAATTCCTCCACGCACAAAAGCCCGAGAGCCCGTGAACCGTGTCGAAGCATAAGAAAAACCTGCAAAACCCGCGGCTCGCCGCGCTCCGCGCCTTGTCAGACGTGCTGGATGAGAATAAGAACCTGGGTGATAGCGAGGCGCTTTCAGGTCTGCGTGACCCCCGCGATAACGCACTGGCACGAAACCTGGCCTACGGCGTTTTACGCTGGCTGAACGCCCTGGAATGGCTGGCTGCTGAACTGCTGGACAAACCCCTCAAGAAACGTGAGGCCGATGTGCAACGGCTTGTGCTGCTGGGTCTGCAACAGCTATGGCATGACCACACGGCAAGCCATGCTGCGGTCAATGAGACGGCGGAATGTGCCCGTTTATTGGGTAAGCCGTGGGCCGTAGGCCTGATCAATGCCATATTGAGACGGTTCCAGCGCGAGCAGGAGGATTTACTGAAAAGGCTGGAGCAGACCGGGAAACAGTCTGCACACCCTGCGTGGTTACTGAAAGAGATCCAGGCGGACTGGCCTGAATCCTGGCGGGACATCATCGACGCCAATAACCGGCAGGCACCCTTGTGGTTGAGGCTCAACCGTCGCCAGGCGGACGAGGCAGTGTTGCGGGATGATCTGACAAGCGCCGGTTTTGAAATCAGCGATCATGTTTTCGCGCGTGACGCCATTGCCATCAGCCCTGCGGCAGCGGTCGCCAGGATTCCGGGGTTCGAGGCGGGCTGGCTCTCCGTACAGGATCCCGCGGCACAACTGGCCAGGGATTTGCTGGACCCGCACCCCGGGGAGCGTATCCTCGATGCCTGTGCCGCACCCGGCGGTAAAACTGCCCATCTGCTGGAAAGCTGTGAGGCGCTCGAGTTGACCGTGCTGGACAGACAGGCCCAACGTATTGAGCAGATTAATCAGAACCTGCTGCGCCTGGGTCTGACTGCACAAACAACGGTTGCCGATGCGACGGACACAGAAACCTGGTGGAACGGCGCTAAATTCCACAAGATACTCCTTGACGCGCCCTGCAGCGCAACCGGTGTCATCCGCCGGCACCCGGAAATCAAATGGCTGCGCAACAGTGGTCAGGTGGATACCGTGGTGCAGATACAGGCCGGTTTGCTGGAGGCCTTGTGGCCCCTGGTTGAACCCGGCGGCATACTGGTCTATGCCACCTGTTCCATTCTGAAGCGTGAGAATAGCCAGCAAATCCAACGGTTTTTACAGCAGCATGAAGACGCGGTGGCGGAAGTCCCCGCGGCTCAATGGGGCAGGGCTGATGCGTTCGGGCGCCAGATACTGCCCGGAGAAGCGCAGATGGACGGGTTCTTTTATGCGGTCTTGCGTAAGTCTGCTTAGTTTCTCCTTGTTCCTTCTTGCTGGTTGCGGTCAGCGGGAGGCGCTTGATTATGCGTTTGTCATCAATGACGTCACGGTTCGACCCGCCTACCAGTCACTGGATGTTCGCCTGCAACAGGATTTGGGGCTGAGTTCACAGGCGCGCGAAGCGCTCGAGCATGGTGTAACGCTTACCATCCGGCTGGAATTGGAGTTGCGCAGTGACAATAATTTGATTGTCTCGCTTCGCGATGCCAGGCTTTTTCAGCTCCGCTACCTGCCGCTGATTGAACGTTTCCAGTTGTCGGTGGAAGATTCCGGGGAACTAAGGACTTTTTCACGCTTGCGTCACATACTTGCAGCCATGGGAGATTTCACTATCCAGTTTCCGACCGGCCCGTTACCCTCGGGGAGTTATGAGTTGCGTACCCGCATCAGCCTGGATGAGAGCCGATTGCCTACCCCAATGCAATTGCCAGCCTGGTTCTCATCACAATGGCGGCATGATTCGGAGTGGTCGGTATGGCCTTTCAAAATAAGCGAGTGAGACGGCTGGTGTTGAAGGTGTTGCCGGTGACGGTGGCGCTGGTGGTCCTGCTCGTATCACTGATTCTCGTCAGCAATGTCCAACAGGATGCCAGTGGTGTGAACCAGCCCTATGTGTGGGTGCTGATTTTGACCGTATCTGCATTGTTGGTTGTAACAGCGGCGATCTTTCACCGGGTCATCTCGCTAACCAGGAAGGTCAGGGAACACGCACCCGGCGCCATGCTGTCGGCGCGCTGGGTAAGGTATTTCCTGGTTTTGTCACTGCCGCCTGCCCTGATTGTTTACTTCTTTTCGGCCTATTTCCTGACGCGCACCGTAGACAGCTGGTTCGATGTGGGTGTCGAGGCGGCATTGGCAGATTCACTGGAAATGGGCCAGCAATTCCTGGAAAACCGGACGCTGGAGGTCCGAAACCAGGTGCGCCGCCTGATCCGGGAAATCGATAACCCGGAAGATGATGTCGATGCGCTGCGCAGTACTTTGCTGGCCAATGTCAGTGCCGGCGGACCGCTGGAGCTTTCGGTCATGGAAGCCGACGGGCGGATGGTCGTCAGCGCAAATATCAATATGCTCGCCGATCTTCCCGAGCGGCCGGGTGACTATGCGTTGTTACAAGCCCTGGACCGCGGGGAATACGCGGCGGCAGAACCCGTGGCCGACGGTATTTTGCGTATCCGTGTCATCCAGCGATTGCCGGTTAACGTGCCCGGCCGGCAGGAATACCTGCTACAGGCAATTTACCCGCTGCCAGAGACCATCACGACCCTGGCGAACAAGATAGAAAAGGAATATCACCGTTACCAGAACCTCAGTTTCCTGCGTGAACCGCTGAAGCAGAGCTTCATCCTGATACTGTCGCTGGTTTTATTGCTGACCGTGTTGCTGGCCATATTCGCGGCCCTGAACGTTGCCCGCAAGCTGGTGAAACCCATTTCAAAACTGGCCCAGGCGACACGTGAAATAGCCTCCGGCGACCTGACGCATGAAGTGCATGCCGAGACCCGTGACGAACTGGGTTTCCTGGTGCAGTCATTCAATGAAATGACCGAGGCGCTCACCAGCGCCAGCCAGGAGGCGGAGCAGAGCAGGGCCCAGTTACAGTCGCAGAGCGAGTATCTTGAAACCGTGTTAGGCAGCCTGACTTCAGGGGTGCTGACCGTGGATGACAATCAAAAAGTCGTCACTGCCAATGCCGCCGCTACGCAGATACTCGGTGTGCCGAGCGGCTTCTTCGTCGGCCAAAGCCTGTCTGAACGGGCCGAGAAGTTCCCGTTGCTGGCGCCCCTGTTTGAGTTGATCTGGAGTCAGATCGGACGCGGGACGGCAGAATGGAAGCGCGAGATCCGTCTGCAGGTGCACGGGCAGACCCTGGTGTTGCTGGTGCGTGGCTCACGCCTGGGTAAGGAGATTAGCCATGCGGGTGGCTCGGTTATCGTTTTTGACGATGTCACCATACTGAACCAGGCGCAGCGGGAAGCGGCCTGGGCCGAGGTCGCACGCCGCCTGGCGCACGAAGTGAAGAACCCCCTGACGCCGATACGGCTGGCCGCGGAACGTTTGCGCATGAAGCTGACGGGTAAGCTGGATGAAAAAGACGGAGTGATGCTGGACAGCGCCACCGCTACGATCGTTTCGCAGGTCGAGGCACTGCGCGAACTGGTGGATGCTTTTGGTGACTACGCTCACGGGCCCCAGTTGGTGCGTGAGCCAATCGAGCTCGACCGGCTGGTCAGAGATGTCGTCGCACTTTACCAGCACGAGGATCAACGGGTGCAATTTCACCTGAAGCTGATCGCCGGACCATCGGGTTTTTCGGCAGACAGCGGACAGATACGGCAGTTGCTGCATAACCTCGTGGTCAACTCCAGCGAGGCTGTTGCAAAAGGCCAGAAGGCCGAAGTCCATATCCGCACCCGGCTGATCAGGCAGGCCGGTAAAAAATGGCTGGAACTGGAAGTCAGTGACCGTGGCCCCGGCTACCCCGCAATGGTGCTGGAAAAACCTTTTGAGCCTTACGTGACTTTCAAGGCCACCGGTAGCGGGCTCGGGTTGGCCATCTGCCGCAAGATCGTCTCCGAGCACGATGGCCGCATTACGATCCACAACCCGGCAATTGGTGGCGCCTGTACGACCATCATCCTGCCGATCTATGAGAGTCAGTAAGGCGGCTTAGCGTAAAAACATCTTCACGGCAACAAGCAGCAGGAACCCCGCAAAAAACCGTTTTGCAAGTAACGGGGAACTCCTGTGCACTGCCGCCACCCCCAGGGGCGCACCCAGTACACTGAACACGGCCACACCCGCCAGGGCAGGCAAATGGACATAACCCAGCGATGGCGCCGATGAAGCGCCCTCACCCAGCAGCACAAACCCCAGCGTGCCGGCAATCGCAATCGGGTAACCGCAGGCCGCTGCGGTCGCAACGGCATTCTGGACCCGTTGCCCATGCCACAACAGCCAGGGTACGGTCATGCTTCCGCCGCCGATACCCAGCAGGCTGGAGACCGTTCCGATTCCAAGCCCCGTCGCTGTAACGGACAGGCTGCCGGGGAGTGGGCGACTGCCTGCCTGCGCGCTGCCAAGTAGCATCTGTAAACCGACAATTAGTGCAAAAACACCGAACACATAACCCAAGGCATCGTTGCCTATGCGATCGGCAACAATGCTCCCGAGCAATGCCCCGGCGAGCAGGCCGGGAATCATCTGCCGGACCAGCGACCACAGGATCGCACCGCGTTTGTGATGTGCGAGCAGGGAACTCATGGAGGTGAACAGCATCGTGGCAAGCGAGGTTGCGACGGCCATTTGTACCGCCATGTCCGCCGTTGCCGGGTCACGGCTGAACAACCAGCTCAGCGCGGGCACCAGGACCAGTCCGCCACCGATGCCAAGATAACCGGCCAGGAAACCGGCAAAGACCCCCGTCAGCGCGTATTCAAGCCAAATCATGTGTCGGTTCCTGTGCTGTTAAACAATTCTTCGAATTGTCTTGCTGTGCAGACTGCCTTTGCATAAATTGGGCCTCTCTGTGATTCTGCCGGTGTAACCGCCTCTGGAGCTGACATTGAACTGCGCTAAGAAAACAAGCATAACCGATGCCTTCAGCGTGTGGCAGCTTGTTTATCTCCTGGTCATTTTTGTATTCACGTTTAGCTCTCCCATGCTGGCATCCGCCAGTGCTACGGACGCCGAACGAGAGCAATTTATCATTGCATGGGAAGCGGCAAAACGGGGTGACCACGACAGTTTCGACCAGCTCAAGAACCAGCTCGAGGGCTACGTATTGTTTCCCTACCTCCAGTATGAAGACTACCGCAACCGCCGCAACAAGGTGCCCGTGGATGAAATGGCGGGCTTCCTGGAAACCCACAAGGACTGGGCCTTTTCGGAGGGTTTACGTAATGTGTGGCTGAAGTCCCTGGCGGAAAGAAAGCGCTGGGCAGACCTGCTGGCGCATTCCGAAGGCGTCAGCAACACCGTTCTGAGGTGCCAGCGTGTCCTTGGTCAGCTCTCCCTGAAGCGGATGGATGGAGTGCTGGGCGAAGCGCAAAAGCTTTGGACGGTGGGCCGGTCACAGCCCGATGAGTGCGACCCGGTATTTGCGTGGCTGGTGAAGAATGGCGGAATACCGGAAAGCCTCGCATGGGAACGTATTCGTCTGGCTATCGGCGCGCGCAATACCGGCTTGACTATGTACCTGGCACGGTTTGTTGCCGAGGATCAACGGCGCTGGCTGGAAGACTGGCAGAGCCTGAGCCGGGAAGGTTATTCGCGGCTGGAGCAGGCAGGCCGCTGGCCGGATACCGAAGTAACCCGCATGCTTGCGGCCGCCTCGCTGCAACGGTTGATACATGATGATGCCGGTTTGGCGGCCCGCAAATTCGAAATCCTCGAGCCGCACTTCAGTTGGGAGGAGTCACTCAGGATATCGTTGTTGCGGGACATCGCCCTGTATTCCGCCGTGGCGATGGAAGACGATACATCTGCGCACATGGAGCGCGTGCCCGCTGAGCATCGTGACTCGCAACTGCTTGAGTGGTGGGCGCGGTTTTTGCTCAGTAAACAGGACTGGACGACTGTCGCGAATGTTATCGAACAGATGCCGGACGATACCCGCAACAACGACCGTTGGCATTACTGGCTGGCGCAGGCCAAATTGCGGTCCGGGCAGGTCACGCCGCCCTCGGCTCTGCTCGCGGAGCTATCGACCCGGGCCAACTACTACGGGTTCCTGGCCGCCGATGAACTCGGTCTGCCGTATAACATCTGCCCGGGGCAGGCTGATGTGGACAGTCTCGAACTGGAGCGCGTGGCGGATGCAGATGGATTCCGGCGGGCGCTCGAGCTCAGGAAGGTTGGTCTGGACAACTGGGCCCAGGAAGAATGGACGCTGGCGACAGGACGCCTGCCAGTTGCGGAACTTAAAACAGTCGCAGCCCTGGCGGTCAGGGAGAACTGGTACGACCGGGCGATTTTTGCACTTGGCAACAGCGGCCATTTGAACCTTTACGAATGGCGGTTCCCACTGTTATGGGAGGCGGATATCACAAAGGCTGCGGCGCTCAACCAACTGGACCCGGCCTGGGTTTATGGCACCATCCGATCTGAGAGCGCGATGCTCGAGACCGCACGCTCTTCAGCGAACGCGCTGGGTTTGATGCAGGTTACGCCAGCCACTGCCAAACAGGTCGCAAAGAAACACGGCCTGCCGTGGAGTGGTAATGCCCAGCTGAAAACAGCAGCCGGTAACCTGCCCATTGGTACGGCCTACATGAGCGATCTGCTAGAGGATTTCAACCAGAACCCGGTGCTGGTGTCAGGTGCGTACAATGCCGGTCCGCACAGGGTGCAACGCTGGCTGGATACGCGGCCATTAGCGGAAGCTTCAATCTGGATAGAAACCCTGCCCTATTTTGAAACCAGGGATTACATTCCACGCGTGCTGGCGTTCACGACCATTTACGATTGGCGCATGAATGGATCGGTAAAAAGAATCTCGATGAGAATGCCGGACATCGAATCCGGTAAGATATCTGTAAATGGCCACACCGAGGTGGTGTGCAGGGATTAACCATAACGAGGTAGTGACATGCGAATTGTCTTGATAGGCGCCAGTGGGTTTCTTGGCAGACATCTTCTACAGGCGCTCACCGAAGATCAGCATCAATGTGCCGTGCTCACCCGGGCCGCGGTCCGCCGCGGCTACGTGGATATGCTGCCCGGCGTCACGCTGGTCCAGGCTGATATTTACGACACCCGGGTTCTGGCTGAGCAGTTTGCCGGTGCCGATGCAGTGGTCAGCATGGCTGGCATACTGAATGAAGGCGGGAATGGTTTCCAAAAGGTTCATGTCGAATTGGTTGAAGGTATTGTGACGGCTTGCCGGGAGGCCGGCGTCAAGAGGTTGCTGCACGTGAGTGCACTGAACGCGGGCAAGGGCCGCAGCCGCTACCTGGAAAGCAAGGGTAAAGCCGAGGAAATCTTAAAGTCCGCCGACGATCTGAATATCAGTATTTTTCAGCCATCGGTAATTTTTGGCCGTGGTGACAGCTTCTTCAACCTCTTTGCGGGCATGTTGAAAATGACGCCGGTTCTGCCTCTGGCTTGCCCCAGGGCACGCTTACAGCCGGTGTTCGCCGGCGATGTGGCAGCGGTCATGGCCGCGTCACTGGACGACCCGATGACCTGGGGAAAAAGCTATGAACTGGCGGGCCCGCAAAGTTTCACACTGAAGGAACTGGTACAGTGGACCGCGGACACCCTGGGCAGCCGGAGATTAGTGGTCGGGCTCCCCGGGCCGGTCTCGGCGGGCATGGCCATGATGATGAACCTGGTTCCGGGCAAGCCCTTTTCCTGGGATAACTACCTGTCGCTTCAAACAGACAATACCAGCGAAAATACGGGCTTTGAGTACTTTCATATTGAACCGCGGTCCATCGAACTGGTCGTGCCGGACTACCTGTGCGGGTCGCAAAAACAGCGCCGCCTGCAAACCATGCGGCGACAACCGCGTCGTTGAAAATGGGTAAGACCTACCTGGTCGGCGGTGCCGTACGTGACGCACTTTTGGGCTTGCGCGCGACGGAACGTGACTGGGTTGTGGTCGGCAGTACACCTGAAGAAATGCTGGAACAGGGCTTCAAGCAGGTCGGCGCCTCTTTCCCGGTTTTTCTGCACCCTAAAAATGGTGAGGAGTACGCGCTGGCCCGTACCGAGAAAAAGGAAGGCCACGGCTATCATGGTTTCAGGGTGGATTTTCATGCCGGCGTATCACTGGAAGAAGACCTTCAACGTCGCGACCTGACCATCAACGCCATGGCCCGGGACGAAGACGGCAGTCTCGTTGATCCATACGGTGGCCAGCGGGACCTGCAGCAAAAGGTCCTGCGGCATGTTTCCGGCGCTTTTGTGGAAGATCCGCTGAGGGTATTACGGGTCGCGCGTTTTGCTGCACGTCTGTCCGCTTTCGGTTTCCATGTGCACGAGTCGACTCTGGCGCTGATGCAGGAGATCACGGTGTCCGGTGAGCTTCAGCACCTGGCGGCGGAGCGTATCTGGCGTGAAATTGAACTTGCCATGAAAACGGCGAAACCGTCGGTGTTTATCAGCGTGTTGCGAGAGTGTGGTGCATTGGAGGTGTTGCTGCCCGAAGTTAATGCCTTGTTCGGCGTACCCCAACCGGAAAAGTACCATCCCGAAATCGATAGCGGTGTGCATTTGCTGATGGCGCTGGATGTTGCTGCAGAGCTGGCCAACGGCGCGGCCAACGTGGTCTTTGCTGTCCTGCTGCATGACCTTGGCAAAGGCATTACACCGCGGCAGGAGTGGCCATCTCACAGAGGTCATGAACGGACAGGCTTGCCGCTGGTGGACGCCGTTTGCAGCCGTTTGAAAGTGCCCAATGCAGTACACGACCTGGCTCGCAAGGTGTGTTTATTACACCTCAGGTGTCACCGCATACTCGAAGTCCGCCCGCTGACGGCTTTGCGCCTGCTGGAAAGGCTCGATGTCTTCCGTCAGCCGGAGATACTGCCGGATTTCATCGCGGCCTGCGAGGCCGATTACCGTGGCCGCAAGGGTCTGCAGGACCGCCCATATCTGCAAGGTGACAAGTTGCAGGAGGTTTACCTCGCAGCGGCGGGTATCCGCGCGAGGGACCTGGACCTAAACGGCATCAGCGGCCCGGAAGTGGGCGAGCGTCTGCGCCAGGCGCGGCTCGAAGCAATCACCGCCCTAAACCATAGGGTGGGTAATTAATTACCCGCCGGGCAATTGCCCGCTCTTAAAATAAACGCAACAAAGAAAAGCTCACAGCCGATGGCAGAGGTCACCGAGTGAGAATCCGACCAGGTTTTCATTCAGGTCTTCATCAAGCCCGCGACTCAGGGCCATCACCTGGAAGCGCTCACCCATTTCCCCCGGCAGCGTGAGTCGCTGCACCTGGTTGTTGATCTTTATGCGTTGCCTGTCGGGAAGTGTCTCTGTTCCGGCCAGCACTTCGCCTAGTCCGCAGCCCAGCAAAAACATCGCCTGGGTGGTATAACCACTGACTTCAAGACCGCACATATCGGCGGCTTCCGCCAATGCGGTGAAGTCGACGGAGGTGCTGATATCGGTCAGCCCGGGCCAATCGAAAGGGTCGCAATGGGCGCGGTGCCGGTAATGGCAGATCAGTGTGCCGTCGCTGCGTTGCGGTTGGTAATAATCCCGGCGCGTGTACCCGTAATCAATAAACAGGGCCAGTCCTTTGTGCAGGCTGGCGGTAACCGCCTGTAACCAGGCGGGCAGGCGGGTGTTGATCTCGGAACGGTAGCCATTCGCCGGGTAATGCGCGAGGCCGACCAGGCGTTTCTGAATCTGCGACCGCATGGGCTCAGGGCAGGGCGCCTTGAGCCAGTCAAACCCTTCGGGCCCGGTGGTGACCAGCAGTTGCGCGGGGCCACCGGCCACCACGCAAAACCGCTCTACTGTCAGTGCATCCAGTACCTCGTTGGCCAGGAAAACACCCTGCCAGCCATCTTCGGGCGGCTCATCCAGCCAGCTGATCCTGTCCATCCATTCCGGTACGTGTCGCTCGAGGGTTTCTTTCTGAACCTGGCGCAGATAGGCACTTCGTTCAAGTATCCGGTAGCGTGCCGGCGGCCGGCTTTCCTGCAGGGTTTTGAGCAGGTCCGCCGCGAGTATGCCGCTGCCGGCACCCGCCTCAACGATTTCATACGGCCCGAGTGATTCGCCGGCCTGTTCGACCTGTTTTGCCAGGCAGCGGGCAAAGACATCACCGAGTTCCGGTGCCGTTACAAAATCACCACCTTCGCCGAATTTCTGCAAACCGCCGCTGTAGTAGCCCAGGCCGGGCTCGTAGAGCGCCATTTCCATGTAATCCGAAAACGGGATGGCGCCCTCCCGGGCTATTTTTTCACATATGTGTTTGCTCAGTTCCGCACTCAAATGCTTGAGCTCTTCGGGTGGTTCGGGCAGGATGTCGTTTGATGTTGCAGAGCACATAGGCTGGTAGTTTCCGTGAGCGAAACAACAATGTCCAGAGCCAGGTATATACCTGTGAAAGATCCGGGAGTCTCTTGAATATGCAAACCACCAGGCGCACCGCGCTAATCACCGGGGCAGCCCGTCGAATCGGCGCCTGTATTGCTGAAACCCTGCACCAGCGCGGCTGTGATGTGGTCCTGCATTACCACAGCAGCGCTGATGCCGTGAATGAATTGGCTGAGAAACTAAATACGCTAAGGGCCGCGAGTGTGATGCTCGTGCAGGCCGATCTTGGTGAAACCGGGGAGATAGACCGGCTCGCTGCGCAGGTGAGGGAACGCACAGGCAAGCTGGATTTGCTGGTGAACAATGCTTCCCGGTTTTTCCCGACAACGGTTGGAGCCACCAGCCAGGCGCAATGGGATGAACTGATGGACAGCAACCTGCGCGGCCCGTTCTTCCTGACCCAGGCACTGATTCCTGAACTGACCAATGCCGGCGGCAGCGTGGTCAACCTGCTGGATGTACACGCGCTCAGGCCGATGCCAGGTCACGCGGTGTATTGCATGGCCAAGGCCGGCTTGCAGATGATGACGCTGGCACTGGCAAAAGACCTCGGCCCGAAAATACGCGTCAATGGTGTCGCCCCCGGCGCGATCCTGTGGCCCGAACACGAAGGCAGTTCGGCGGATCAACAGAAGATTCTGAGTAAAACCGTCATGGGCCGAGCCGGCAGACCGGAGGACATCGCCTCGGCGGTGGCCTACCTCGGGCTGGACGCGCCCTATGTAACCGGCCAGGTGCTGGCCGTTGACGGTGGCCGCAGCTTAAATATGTAGGGTGGGTAATTTTACCCACCAAGCGGCGTCAAACCCCCGCAACGCTCCCCGCCTTGTTATTGTTTGAATGCCGTAAGCAAGCGCAAGCAACTGTCATCCATCCCCGAAGCTTCCCAGATTTCCGTCATTGTACGCAGCTCGACAGGGTGGATCAGGTCAGGTTCCAGGTCGGCCAGCGGTTTGAGCACATGTGCGAACTTCAGGATTTCGGCGCGTGGTATTTCCAACACCGGTGACAGCAGTACCAGGTCGTCGTACAGCAGGATGTCGATATCCAGCGAACGATCGGAAAACTTTTCCACGCCGCGTTTCCGGCCAAACCGGTCCTCCAGTTCACGCAGGTACTCACGCAGCTCCATCGGGTGCAATTCGGTTTCGACACGGGCGACCAGGTTGATGAAATCATCGCCATCAAAGCCAACGGCAGTGCTGGCGTAGACCGGTGAAAGAACGACGTTCTCGAAATCCCTTTCGAGCTCGTGGATGCCGGAACGAATATGCTTTTCAGCAAAAACATTGGAACCGAGGCCCAGCCAGGCAATGCTCATTGCAGGTGCGCCTCACCAGGAACACGGCCAAGCCGCCAAGCGTTACTGTGAAGAAACACTAGGCTTTCCCGCGCTCGATGATGACACCCACGGCGCTGGAACCCCTCACCGCGCCCGGCTTGCTCAGCTTCAGCTGTAACCAGTTCACCGGGAATTCATCCAGCACGATACGGGCGCAATGATCTGCCAGTGCCTCTACGAGTTGGAATTCACTGTCTTCGACAAACTGGATCAGCCGTTTCGAAACCGCCTTGTAGTCCAGCGTGTCCTCGATACTGTCGCTTTGTGCCGCGCGGCTGATGTCGAATGCCATTTGCAGGTCGATGCTGATCGTCTGGGTTATTTCACGTTCCCAGTCAAATATGCCTATCACGGTCTGGATACGTAGATCCTCGATAAAAACGCGATCCATGGTCATGTCGAAATGCTCTCCATATTGTGTCAGGAACCCGGGGTTCCCAGGGGTGGTAATTGATCCAGCGGCCAACGGGCGAAGGCTTGCAGAACAGGCCCTGAATGCTGACCGGCTATCAGACGCTGGCAGCCCGCGAAGGCGATCATGGCACCGTTATCGGTGCAGAATTCCAGACGGGGGTAGGAAACTTTCCAGCCATGCTTCTTGCCGGCTTTCTGTAAGGTTTCCCGGAGTAACAGGTTGGCGCCGACACCACCGGCAATCACCAGTTGCGGGGCGCGGGTCTGTTGCATGGCGCGGCGACACTTTATCAGCAGCGTATCAACCACCGCCTGTTGGAAGCCCGCCGCGATATCCCTCTGGGTAATTTCATCCTGTTCGCTATTCAGCCACAGGTTTCGGGTGTGGGTTTTCAAACCGCTGAAACTGAAATCCAGACCGGGCCGGTCGGTCATCGGACGCGGAAATGAAAACCGCTCGGGGTCACCCTGCACGGCCAGTTTTGCCAGTGCCGGGCCGCCCGGATAACCCAGGCCAAGCAACTTGGCCGTTTTATCAAAGGCCTCACCGGCCGAATCATCGAGTGTTTCACCCAGGATCCGGTATTCGCCAATCGCGCGCACTTCCACCAGCATCGAATGGCCACCGGATACCAGCAAAGCCACGAACGGCACTTCCGGGTGATCGGTTTCGAGCATCGGCGCCAGCAGGTGGCCTTCCATGTGGTTAACCGCCAGCGCCGGTACACCGAGAGCCATTGCGATACTGCGCCCGGTAGCCGTACCGACCAGCAGGGCGCCGATCAGCCCCGGCCCGGCGGTATAGGCAACCGCATCGATATCCTTGCGGGTCAGCCCGGCTTTTTCGAGACACTGGTTGATCAGTGGCAACAATTTACGAACGTGATCACGTGAAGCAATTTCGGGTACAACCCCACCGTACTCGGCGTGGATTGCCACCTGGCTGAACAGGCCATGCGCGAGCAGACCGGCATCAGAGTCATATAACGCGACACCGGTTTCATCACAGGATGTTTCAATACCAAGTACGATCATGGAGCTTCACTAGGGAATCGGGATTGGGAATTGTAAATCATGTGGGCGCAAACTGCTTTATTCACGGGGCAGGGCGCATTGGCTCAATGGCTTCTGAGCAATAAATTCATTAATACCAGTTTGGGCTGGGTTACCATAGTGGCTTGTTCATCAATCGGAGCCGGGCTTTGACAAAACCCCTTGGGGTCGCAGCATCGGGGCATAAGGAAACCTCGAATGCGGCCAGGATTTTGCTGGAGGAAGGCGGTAATGCTTTTGATGCAGCGCTGGGCGCCATGTGTGCCGCCTGTGTCAGCGAACCGATGCTGGCCAGCCTTGGCGGTGGCGGCTTCCTGCTGGCGCAAACCGCGGCAGGTGAATCAAAGGTCTTCGATTTTTTCACCCAGACACCGTCGGCCACGCGCGGTGAACTTGATTTCTATCCCATCCAGGCGGATTTCGGCACAACCACACAGGAATTCCATATCGGTATGGGCTCGATTGCGGTGCCCGGCGTGGTGGCGGGTCTTTTTGCGGTGCACAAGTCCTATTGCCGCTTGCCGCTGAGTAAAATTATTGAACCCGCAGTCTACCTGGCGCGCGAAGGTTTGCGTATCAACAAGCTGCAGGCATATATCAACGAGATACTCAAGGCGATCATCAGTGCCTCTCCCGAAGCCACCAAATTTGCCACGCCGATGTTTGCGCCCGGCCGCCTGGCTGAAATCGGTGAGTTTATCCATAACCCGGACCTGGCGGATACCTTCGAAGCCCTGGCCGCGCATGATGCCCGTTGGTTTTATGAGGGTGAGCCTGCCAGGCAACTGGTGCGGGACTGCGAACAAAAGGGTGGCCTGATCAGTGCGGCCGATTTACGTTCGTATGAAGTAATTATGCGTAAACCGGTCACGGTTGAAACCCACGGTGCCAGGATCAGCGTCAACAGCCCACCGTCGCCCGGGGGTTGCCTGACCGTGTTTGCCTTGTCCCTGCTGAATAAAACCCGGCAGACGCAGGAAGAATGGGGCGGTCCGCAGCACGCCGTTGGGCTCGCCAGCGTAATGCAGGCGGCCAGCCTGGTACGCAAGCACCATGGCCTGGAAAGTGGGCTGGATGATCAGATCGCCGCAACGATATTGTCAGGGGAGAATCTTTCAGACTGGAGTAACACGCTGCGCACAGGCGGTCTCGCTTCACGCGGAACAACCCATATCAGCGTGGCCGATGCGGCCGGTAACCTGGCCAGCCTGACCCTGTCCAACGGTGAAGGGTCGTCCTATATATTGCCGCGCAGCGGTATCATGCTGAACAACATGCTGGGTGAGGAGGATCTAAACCCGAGCGGGTTCCACCGTATGCCGCCGGGCATACGGCTGGCTTCGATGATGACACCGACGATCGCCAACCTGGCTGACGGCGGGCAGGTCGCGCTGGGCTCGGGTGGCTCCAACCGGATTCGTAGTGCGATACTCCAGGTGCTGACCAATATGCTCGATTTTGACATGGGATTGGAGCAGGCGGTCCAGGCGCCGCGCCTGCACCTCGAGGGCAATCATCTGAACCTGGAGCCAGGTTTTTCCAGCGCGGCATTGGACGCACTGGAGGCGGAATGGCCCGGTGTCGAACAGTGGCCCGCCACCAATCTTTTCTTTGGCGGAGTGCACGCGGTTGAGCGTCTTGCCAATGGAGAATTCCGCGCCGCAGGCGACCCGCGCAGGGGTGGCGCGGTTGCGATTGCAGGATTGGCTTGATTTTTCTTTGCAAGAGCCGGTGTTTAAAGGTTAAAATATCCGGCTACGCCCAATGTGGGCATAACCTTGAAACCGGAGTAACAATGCCAAGCGTAAAAGTTCGCGAAAACGAGCCTTTTGAATATGCACTACGTCGATTTAAGCGTTCGTGTGAGAAAGCAGGTGTACTGGCCGAAACACGTCGCCGTGAGTTCTACGAAAAACCAACACAGGAACGCAAGCGTAAATCTGCAGCCGCAGTAAAACGTGATCTGCGTCGTCTTGCACGGGACAACGTCCGTCGCACACGAATGTATTGATTTTTTTGAGTTTTCTTTGGTCCCGGAGCGTTTGTTTCGGGTGGTTGCTTGATAGATAAGCAACCCTCCAGAAAGTTCTTGCCCCTGCAGATTTATCAATATGACTTTGTCGTCAAATACATTAAAAGGTCAGATCCAGGAAGATGTGAAGTCGACGATGCGCGCGCGCGATCAAAAGCGCCTGACCGCATTGCGATTGATCACGGCTGCCATAAAGCAGGTGGAAGTCGACCAGAGAATCGAGATGGATGACTCCGCCGTGCTGGCTGTGCTCGACAAAATGGTCAAGCAACGCAGAGATTCCCTCGAGCAATATAAGGCTGCAGGCAGGGATGACCTGGCAGCGCAGGAAGAGTTTGAGCTCGAACTGATTTCTTTATACCTTCCGGAAGCATTGGGTGATGATGAGCTGGCTGCCTTGATCAAGCAGGCTGTAGCCGATACAGGCGCCAGCAGTATCCGCGATATGGGTATCGTCATGAACAAGCTGCGGGAGCAGGTACAGGGCCGCGCCGATATGAAGGCCGTCAGCAACGCTGTAAAAAAACAACTCGGCGTCTGAGTATGCCAGCGGCCACCGGCCTGATGACCCCGCTTCAACTATCCTTTTGGGCACCTTGCCTACAGTGTGAAAATTCATGAGTGAAATCTCATGAGCGGCCCCATACCCGATTCCTTTATCGAAGAGTTATTGGCACGAAGCGATATCGTGGAACTGATCGAGCGGCGCGTTCCGCTGAAGCGAAGCGGCAGTGAGTTCCAGGCGTGCTGCCCTTTCCACGATGAGAAAACCCCGTCTTTTACGGTCAGCCCCAAAAAACAGTTCTACCACTGTTTCGGCTGTGGCGCGCATGGCTCGGTGATCGGTTTCCTGATGCAGTACGAGGGGCTCGAGTTTCTCGATGCAGTTGAAGAACTGGCGCGTGCAGCAGGCCTCGAAGTACCCTCGGGTGGCAAGCAGCAGCCAAGAACCGAGCCCGGCCTGTACGACGTATTGCAGGCTTGCGCGAAATTCTACGTTGAGGAACTGCGCAAACACCCCGAAGCAGTCGAGTATCTCAAGGGCCGTGGGCTATCCGGCGAAATTTGTCGCGATTTTGAAATCGGTTACGCACCCGCAGGCTGGGATGCGCTGATCAGCAAGCTGGGGGGCGACAAGCGAAAGCTGGCGCTGCTGAAACAGGCCGGTATGCTCAGCGAGGGCAACCGCGGCGAGTACGACAAGTTCCGCAATCGCATCATGTTCCCGATCCATGACCGCAGGGGACGCGTAATTGCCTTTGGTGGGCGGGCCTTGTCCGATGATGGCCCCAAGTACCTCAATTCGCCTGAAACCACCCTGTATCACAAGGGCAGGGAACTCTACGGCCTCTATCTCGCGCGCCAGCGCTCCGGTCGCCTCGATAACATCATCGTGGTGGAAGGCTATATGGATGTTGTCGCGCTGGCGCAGTTCGGTTTCAAGAACGTGGTGGCGACCTCGGGTACCGCAACCACTGCCTCACAGGTTGAATTGCTTTTCCGTGCTGCGGATACCATCGTCTTTTGTTTTGATGGTGACGCCCCCGGGCGCAAGGCCGCCTGGCGTGCACTGGAAGCCACCTTGCCCAGGCTACGGGACGGTCTGCAGGCCAAGTTCCTGTTTCTGCCCGATGGCGAAGACCCGGACAGCATGGTGCGCAAGCACGGTGAAGCGGTTTTTGCCCGGCATATGGAAGACGCCAGCACCCTGTCTGAATTTTTCTTTGATCATTTCACCTCCGGTATTGATCTTGGCAGCCTGGATGGACGGGCGAAATTCGTCGAGCAGGCGCAACCCTATATAGAGGCGCTGCCAAGTGGAGGGTTTCGGGATATGATGCTCAACCAGCTGGAATCCCGGTCTTTTCACAAGCTGAACAGGCAGGTCAAGAACCCGATGGCGGCGCCCGTAAAAGGGCTTGAGCGTGGCAAACCAGTACAGACGCGCACGCCCCTGCGGGTCGCGATGGCGCACCTTGTGCAGAATCCGGCACTGGTTGAACAACTGGAAGGCACCGACGAGTTCAGTGGGCCAAGCAACTCCGATATACACGGTATAGAAATCTTCAGGGAACTTGTTGAATTCTGCGCACAACGCCCTAATATCACAACGGCGCAGTTAATTGAGCTTTGGCACGGGCATCCGGCCCTGCCCCATTTGGAGAAATTGGCTGTCTGGCACCTGCCGGGAGAGGAAGAAAAACAGCTCCAGGAGTTTGTCGATGCGGCTAATCGCATCCGTTTGAGTTGGGTAGATATTTTGCTTTCCCGGGTTACCAATATTATGTTGCAACGGGAAGAATACAGGGCATTGCAACAACGTCAGCAAGCGCTGAAGAAGCAGCTTGAAGGCCAACAGGATTGAGTAAATTGAACTCTCTGGCAACCTGGGTCGTCAGAGTGGGTTTCATGGACTATAGTTAATTATCGCGAAGCACAAATTTATGAATCAAAATCAGCAGTCGCAATTAAAAGATCTGATCACCAAGGGTAAAGAGCAGGGTTTTCTGACTTATTCCCAGGTTAACGATCACCTGCCCGATGATATCGTTGATCCGGAACAGATCGAAGACATCATTAACATGATTAACGATATGGGTATTTCGGTGTACGAAAAAGCACCGGATGCCGATACGCTGATCCTGAATGATGATGCGGCAACCACCGATGATGACGATTCAGCGGTTGAAGAAGCCGCAGCGGCCCTGGCGGCCGTCGAGACCGAAATCGGGCGCACCACCGATCCCGTGCGTATGTATATGCGCGAAATGGGCACGGTTGAACTTTTGACCCGTGAGGGTGAGATTGTCATCGCCAAGCGTATCGAGGACGGGCTGAAGCAGGTGCTTGTCGCGCTTTCCCGTTTTCCGAACACGCATGCCACCCTGCTCAACGGTTATATCATTCACCAGGAGGGCAGGCAGCGGCTGGCGGAGGTCATGCTCGATTTTGTCGATCCGAACGCGGAAGAAAAACCCATACCGGTTGCCAAGAAGCCTGCCGATGTCATCAAACGGGATGCAGCCCTTTCCGGCAAGAAAAAAGATGACAAAGATGAAGACGAAGATGAAGACGATGATGATAGTGATGATGAAATAGATGAAGGTCCAACCGGGCCGGATCTCGAAGAGGTCGCTTCGTTTTTCGACAAGCTCGGAAAACTGCACGCCGAATTTGTCAAGTTGAGTGAAGAGCATGGCCCGGGTAATGCCGAGGCGAAGAAAAGGCTCGACACCATGGCCGATATGTTCATGCACCTCAAGCTACCGGCTAAAATGGTGGATCACCTCGTCGACCGCCTGCGGTACGCCGTTTCACGCTCACGTGAACACGAACGGGCCATCCTGCAGATGGTTGTGCGCCAGGCAAAAATGCCCAAGCTGGCATTCATCAAGAGTTTCCATGGTAGCGAGGCTGATCCCAAGTGGATCGATACGGTTATAACCGGAAAGCAAAAATGGGTTCCCGCGCTCGCCGAATACGCGGCTGACATCCGCGAGGTGCAGGTCAGGCTCGCCCGCCGGGAAGCTGCAAACCGTATTACCATCGCCAAGCTCAAGGATATCAACCGTGCCATGTCGATAGGCGAGGCCAAGGCGCGCCGTGCCAAGAAGGAAATGGTTGAAGCCAACCTCAGGCTGGTTATCTCGATTGCCAAGAAATATACCAACCGCGGCCTGCAATTCCTCGACCTGATCCAGGAAGGCAATATCGGTTTGATGAAAGCGGTGGATAAATTCGAATACCGCCGTGGTTACAAGTTTTCCACCTATGCAACCTGGTGGATCAGGCAGGCCATTACGCGTTCGATCGCGGACCAGGCCCGTACCATCCGTATTCCGGTGCACATGATTGAAACGATCAATAAACTCAACCGTATTTCCCGGCAGATGCTGCAGGAAATCGGTCGTGAGCCAACCCCCGAAGAACTCTCCATACGCATGGAGATGCCCGAAGACAAGGTACGCAAGGTACTGAAGATCGCCAAGGAGCCGATTTCAATGGAAACACCCATTGGTGACGATGAAGATTCGCACCTGGGTGATTTTATCGAAGACGCAAATATCGCTTCACCGGTTGAATCCGCGACGGGTACCGGTCTGACCGGAACCGTGCAGGGGGTGCTGGCCGGACTGACGCCACGCGAAGCCAAGGTACTGCGTATGCGGTTTGGTATTGATATGAATACCGATCACACGCTGGAAGAGGTTGGCAAGCAGTTTGATGTTACCCGTGAGCGTATTCGTCAGATCGAGGCCAAGGCGCTGCGGAAGCTCAGGCATCCTACGCGGTCGGAGCAGCTTCGGAGTTTCCTGGACCTCGAGTAGGGGTTGTCGCGCCTCGGCATCTTTATGAATATTCTGAATTGAATGTGGAATATCACTGGTTTAAAATTGCTGGGGATGATCCTTAAGCCAACGTGGGGAAAAAACTAATGATGAGATCAAGCCTGGTTAAAACGTTCGTCTTATTAATTGCTCTGAGTGCTGTGGCCAGCACCGCTGCTGCAGTCGAACTGACCTTGGATCAAGGGCGGCTCTATAGTGCTGACTATGCAAACGGTGCGGTGGGAAGTGGGCGTGGTCTCGGCTTTCTGGCGGATGAAAATTTTTCCATGAGTACATTTGCAATGGACCTGTCAGTACCAGCCGCTGAAACTGCGCCTGAATACATATTTGAGATTTTCAGCAGCCCAGATGGCCGCACTGCCGGGGCATTGTTAGCATCCACAACATTTTTCCTGGCTGAGGCCGAAGGTTACCAACCGCAACCATTTAATTTTGACTTTGTTGCGGGAAATTTTTATGTCATGAATTTTTCCCGCGTCGATAATAGCGGCCTTGGTCAAATGGGTTGCAAGTATTCCTGGGAAGATACAGGCGCCTTTGTGCCTTATGATTATGGCGTCTTGACACTACTTGAAGGCTTTGAAGGATCTAGTCCTGATCCAAGTAACCCGTTGATCCCGCATGTACAATTTGATGGTGCCTTTCAGGTGCAGGAAACAACACCAGTTCCAGCTTTGAACACTATTGGGCTGATTGCACTATTGTCTCTGATTATGATAACGGTTGTGATGACGTATCGAAATCGCTACGGTCATCGCAATAGCTAGGTTAAGTCAAGACACTCAGATAGCACAACGCTGGAGACGGATGCATGAATTGCTGCTCCTGGCTTTTTGCTGGCATAAGCACCCTCACGGTGTGACGGTTCGTTAATTGCGGCACAGCAGTTATTCGGCTTGATGAAATCTGAGTAAACCGCCTGGTCGGATAATGGCGCCTTAAGACGTCGCTGCTTCCCATAGTGAGCACAGGTAGCGGTACAGCGCTTTGGCATTGTTCAGTGACACAGATTCGAATCCCGTACCCGTGCGATTCAGCACGGTTGAGTCGTCTATTTCCCACTCGGTGGCCAACGCGGCGTAGTCCATGATCTGCAGACCGTTTGCGGCGTATTCCCAGTCGATCAGGTAGAGGCGGGCGCGGGTGCCTACGAAGTTGGCTCTTACCGGGTCGTGGTGGCAGAGGCCGGTTGGGGTTTTGCTGGTGATGAGCGACTTGAGGGTCGATTGCATCGGGTTGCGTTGCTTTACCAGATCTGGGTTGGGCGGTTGATCCTTGTTTTCGATGATCTGCCAGTAGTGCTCGATGTGGTCGAAGTAATTGATGTCCGATGCTTTGATATCCAGCCGGTGACAGGCTTCCAGCAGCTTAAATGCCTGGTCGAGATAGTCGGTGCCGGGCTGTTTTTGTGATGGCAGATCGTTGTGGATGTAGGTGCTGACCAGGTAGCTGTTTTCGGGGTCGACAAATAACAGCGGTGGGGCGATGCCCTGTTGGCTTGCTGCCTGCCAGATTCTGATCTCGTTATTGCGACTGGTTCCGGGCAATAACGAAGCGGCGCCGTTGATTCGTAAAACCAGCTTGCCGATATCGGAGTCGAGCAGGTAGCTGCGGTTGCTACGGCCGCCGTTTAACGCCTCGCAAAGAGCCGGCGGGGAGCGAAGCCCGGCACTCCATTCGCGCCAGTGATCCAGTGCGTTTTCAGGCTGTAACGACATGTGCGTTATTGCGGAAATGCTCCCGCCATTTGAAATAGCCGACCACTGCGATGACCACATAGGCGACGAACAGCAGCGCCGTCAGGTTTAATCCGCGGTCGATGTAAAGCGGTACCGATACCGTATCGATGACCACCCAGTAAAGCCAGTTTTGCAGGTACTTGCGCGCGACCAGGTAGGTGGTGATGACGCTGGCCCAGGTGGTGAAGGAATCGATATACGGCCAGGCGGCGCTGCTGTGTTCGCTAAGCAAATAACCTGAAACAAAACTCAGGACGGCAATACCGGTGATCACCATTGCGTGTTGTGCGCCCGACATGGAGCGCACCGCGAGTGCGTGCGGACGGTCATCGCCGTTGCTCCCGCCATGGGTCCATTGGTGCCAGCCGTAAACGGCCATCGCCATGTAATAGACGTTGAGCGCGGATTCCATCAGCAGGCTGACATCCCAGAACAGCACCGTATAGATCGCGGTGCTGAGAAAGGCGAACAGCCAGCACAGCACATTTTCGCGCACCGCCAGCAACAGGTAAGCCATCGCGAATACAACCGCTGTCACTTCCAGTGGTGACATGGTTTGCGCGGCGTCCAGTACGGTTTGCAGCCAGTTATCCATTCTAGTAGAACTCGTATCTTAGCTCGACACCGTAAACACGCGGTTCGCCGAACTGCCGGTAGGCCTCGTTGACCCAGTCCTTGCGCGGGTCGTTGGCAAAATAAAGGCCATGCACCGCGTAGTCCTTGTTGCCGAGGTTGCGGCACCACGCGCGGATGGTGAACGCGCCGGTGTTGTAGCCGAGGCTGGCATTAACCAATGAGTAGCCGGATATTTCCTGGTTGTGATAATAACCATAATAACTGTCACTGCGGCCCTCAAGCTCAATCCGGGCGCTGAGTTGCGGTGTGAAATACAGGTGGGCGCCGATGTTGTACTGCCACTCCGGCGCCTTTGTCTGGTCGCGGTCGTTGATCGTGGTGATGGTTGACTGGCTCCATTGGCCCGCTTCGCCGAGATCGACCACGGTCATTTCATCCACGTTAGTCTTGAGCCAGCCGACCCCGGCAAACAGGCTGACATTTGCGCTGACCTGGTAGTCGAGTTCCAGCTCGAGACCGTAGTTGGTGCCCTTGCTCACACTATCGAGATAGCCCACCCACAGGAAATTGATGTCGTCCCAGATCCAGGATTCCAGTTGGGCATCGTTTCTTTTCATGTGAAACAGGGCCGTACGCACACTCAGTGCGCCGTCGAGATACCGGCCCTTGATACCGATCTCCGTGTTGAGCAGGCTTTCGCTGCCGAACTGCAGACGGTCCTGCATGAAGGCGCGGTACTTCGCATCCATAAAATAAAAAACCGAACTGGCCTCGGTGTTAACACCGCCGGGTTTTACACCGCGCGAAAGCGTGCCGTAGAGCAGGGTGTTATCACCCACGTCGTGCTGCAGTGTGAGTTCGCCGGTGAAATACTGATCATCGGTTCTACTGACCAGCGCGTTGGTGTCTTCGTAGTCATCTTTGAATGTTTCAAAGCGAACGCCGCCGATCAACCGCCATTGGGGCGTGATGCCATACTCCAGCTGGGTATAGACGGCGTAACGATCGGTTTCATACTCACTGTTGAATTCACCGTAATACTGGCGGGTAAAATCCTCGCTGCGGTGCTGTGCATAGAAACCGGCCACCCAGTTAAAACGCTCACCATCCATCGACATCAAGTGCGAATCCAGGCTGATGCTGTTGCGGTCGCGCTGCTGTTCGTCTGAATTGGCGAACGGGTAGCAGTACTCAAAGCCGGCACAGATGTCCGGGTTGGTCCAGTCCTCGTCATAGCTGTAGAAGGTATCGGCATCCGACCAGCTGATGATGGTTTCAAGCGCGAGACCCGGATTGACCTCCCAGTAACTCTTGCCTGCAATCGACCAGGCGTTCTGCTGATCATGACCGGGCTCATCCGACAGGGTGTGGCGGCTATTGTCGAGCGAGAATGCATCGTAGCCATTGTCGATATCGACGTAAAACGCGGTCAGCTCCGCAAAGGTGCCGCCCGCGCCAAGCCAGCGCAATTTACCCCGCAGGCTGAATTCGTCGATCTGGTTGGTATCGTCACTTGCGAGGTAATCATTGCGGATATAACCATCACCGCTGGTCTGGCCGACTGCGATGCGGCCCAGCAGGTTTTGCGCCAGCGGCCCGCTCACCGCCGCCACCGCGTTCCAGCTGTTGTAGTTGCCCATACCTGCCTGCGCATATCCGCTGAATGTATCGGTGGGCTCATTGGTGCGTATGTTCACCATGCCGGCCAGTGCGTTGGTGCCGAAACGTGTGCCCTGCGGGCCGCGTAAGACTTCTACCTGCTGTGTATCCATCAACACGGCCGATGAGGCGAAACCATTCATGTCCACATCATCGATGGTGATACCCACCGACGGGAAATACTTGGGATCGACAAACTGTTCGAGATCACCCACGCCACGCACCTGGATAAAACGCGCCCGCGAGGCGCCCGAGGAGAAATTGACGTTGGGCAGGACGTTGAGCACGCCCTGCAGATGCTGCGCGCCACGGTCGAAGATGATGTCCTGCTGTATAACGGAAATACTGCCGCTGCTTTTCAGCAGTTCGGTATCCCGGAACTGGGCCGTAACGATGACCTCTTCGAGGTGGCCCTCGGTGGTTTCCTCATCGCTATCACTGGCCGGAGCCGGCCCGGTCAGGACCAGTAGCAATAAAGCACTGGTTCCTAGAGTACTAATTTTTCTAAACACGAAAGCCTCCAAAAAAGTGGAGACCCGGAAGGTGGAGAGATTGAACAGTAAACTGCGCCCTATCCCTACGCCGGTATTATCCGGATCAGGTTCAAAGGGTCCGTCCGCTTGGAAGTCTATTCCCGGACATCTCAGGCCATCTGGCCGCCCCTCAGGCATTCCCGTGGGAATGTGCGGATATTCTAACGCAATGGTGGCCGGAATGCTCCATAGTTACGCCCGAAACGGCTACAATGGAGGCCGCAAAACCCCCGTCAAAAAAGGTTGAATCATCATGTCAAACTCCGGGTTTCCAACGAGTGCGAGAGTGGTCATTGTCGGTGGTGGAATCATCGGTTGCTCGGTGGCCTATCACCTCGCCGATATGGGTTGCAAGGATGTGGTACTGCTGGAGCAAAGCCAGCTGACAGCCGGCACCACGTGGCACGCGGCGGGCCTGATGACAACCTATGGTTCAACCTCGGAAACCTCGATAGGGATGCGTAAATACTCACGTGAGCTTTACGCACGGCTCGAGGCGGAAACCGGCCAGGCCACCGGCTTCAAGGCCTGCGGGTTTATCGAGGTGGCGTCTGATGCCGACCGTCTTGAAGAACAACGCCGGGTTGCAGCTTTCAACCGCTTTCACGGTATCGATGTCGTTGAAATTTCGCCGGCTGAAATCCTCGAGCTTTTTCCGCTGGCGAAAGTCGATGACATCCTCGCGGGTTTTTATACCGCAACCGATGGCCGCATCAACCCCGTCGATGTCACCATGGCGCTGGCCAAAGGTGCGCGGCAGCGCGGTGTGAAAATCATCCAGAACACGCAGGTCAAGGGTGTGCTGAGCCAGCGCGGAACGGCTACCGGTGTACGTACTGACAAGGGTGATATCCAGGCGGAGATCGTGGTTAACTGTGCCGGTATGTGGGCCCGGCAGTTTGGCGAGCTTTCCGGTGTGCATATTCCCAACCAGGCCGCCGAACACTATTACCTGATCACCGATGATATGGAAGGTGCCGGCAAAGACCTGCCGATACTGGAAGATCCATCCTGCCACGCCTATTACCGTGAAGAGACCGGTGGCCTGATGATCGGCCTGTTCGAGCCGGATTGCGCACCCTGGCGGGTGGATGGCATACCCGACGATTTTTCTTTTGCTGAAATACCCCCCGACTGGGACCGCATGGGTGGTTTCCTCGAGCGGGCGATGAGCCGCGTGCCGGTTTCAATGGAAGTTGGTATCAGGAAATTTTTCTGCGGGCCGGAGAGTTTCACGCCTGATCTCGGCCCGATCGTCGGCGAGGCGCCCGAGCTCAGAAACTACTGGGTGGCGGCGGGCCTGAACTCGGTCGGTATCATCACCGGTGGCGGTCTCGGCCGCGTGGTGGCGCACTGGATACTCAACGGCACCGCGGATGTCGATATCACCGGTATGAATATCGATCGCTTCCACCCCTACCAGTGCAACCCGGATTACCGCCGCCAGCGCGCGCTGGAATCACTCGGGATGGTGTACAGATGCCATTATCCGACCCGTTCACCGCAAACGGCGCGTGGCGCTAAGAAATCACCGTTTCATGACCGTTTGGCCGCACAAGGCGCCTATTTCCGCGATGTCAGCGGCTGGGAATCACCCGACTGGTACGCGCCGGAGGGGCACAAGGCCGAAGTGGAAAAGCTCTCCTGGGGCCGGCAGAACTGGTTCCCGTGGTGGGCTGCCGAACACAAGGCCTGCCGCGAAGGCGTGATCGCCATGGATATGTCATTCATGGCCAAGTTCCTGGTGCAGGGCCGCGATGCCGGCAAGTTTTTGAACTATGTTTCCGCCAACGAAGTGGACGGCGAAGCGGGCATGATCACCTACACGCAGTGGCTGAACCACACCGGTAAACTCGAAGCCGACCTGACCGTTATCAAGTTCAACGACGAAAAATACATGGTGGTCGCATCCGATACCGCGCACCGGCACACCGAAGCCTGGCTGAAACGAAACATCGCCGATGACCAGCACGTATTTGTAAGCGATGTCACCTCCGCCTACGGGCAGCTGAATATCCAGGGGCCGAAATCGAGGGAACTGCTGCAGTCGCTGACCAACGGTGGACCTTTCCAACGAGGCATTCCCGTTCCGCAGCGTGAAGGAAATCGATATCGGGTTTGCCCGGGTGACCTGTGTGCGTATTACCTATCTGGGCGAGTTGGGCTACGAGCTCAATATCCCATCCGAGCAGGCACCCCATGTATTCGACCTGATCGTTGAGAAGGGTAAGGAATTCGGTCTGCAATTTGCCGGCTTGAAGGCGCTGGCCAGCCTGCGTATGGAGAAGGGTTACCGCGATTACGGGCATGACATCGATAACACTGACGACCCGTACGAGGTTGGCCTGGGTTTTGCGGTGAACCTGAACAAGCCAGGTGATTTCATCGGCAAGGCGCAGTGCATAAAGAAAAAGGCCGAAGCCCCCTACTCAAAACGCCTCGTGCAGGTGCTGGTGAAAGACCCGCAACCGATGATGTACCACGCCGAGATCGTCCGCCGCAACGGTGTTGCCGTCGGCGATATCCGCGCGGCCTCCTACGGCCACACACTCGGCGGCGCCGTAGGTCTCGCCATGGTTGAAGGCGAGGTGGTCAACCAGGTTTATCTTGATGAAGGTGAGTGGGAAGTTGAGATCGCCGGAAAAACCTACCCCGCCATCGTCTCGTTCAGGCCGCTTTATGATCCCAAGATGGAGCGGGTCAGGGCCTGAAGGGGACTGAAAGGGGTCAGGTACATTTAAGCCATTGAGTCAAACTCAATGGCTTAAATGTACCTGACCCCTTTCACGATGTACCTGACCTCTTAAGGTTGATAACATGGTTTCCCGCACCGCCACTGGAAGCCAAACCATGACCCGGATATTTCTCTGTATATTCATCCTTCTGATCAGCCTGCCATCGATGGCGGCAGACAAGCTCGACAACGAACTGGCCCTGGCCCAAAGCTGGCTGGAGGCGCAACGCGCCTACGATCAGGTGCCCGGTCTCTCTGCCGCCATCGTGCACGACCAGGACCTGGTATGGAGCGGCGCATTTGGCTTTGCTGACCTGGAGAACAAGGAACCGGCAAAAGCCGACACGATCTACGGTATCTGCTCGATCTCGAAGCTGTTCACCGGTGTCGCGGCGATGCAACTCAGGGACCAGGGTAAATTTCAGCTGGATGATCCCGTATCAACCTGCTGCCCTGGTTTAACCTGCAGCAGACTTTCGATGGCAGCGCGGAAATCACTCTGCGGAACCTGCTCACGCACGCCTCAGGTCTGCCGCGAGAGGCCGACACGCCTTACTGGGTGGGACCTGATTTTGAGTTTCC
Source organism: uncultured Gammaproteobacteria bacterium (assembly GCA_963704855.1). GTDB lineage: Bacteria > Pseudomonadota > Gammaproteobacteria > Xanthomonadales > SZUA-36 > SZUA-36. Next base: position 296,700 of record CAVPHY010000001.1, on the reverse strand, counting down.
AACGAGCGAACAGGTGCGCGAACTGCTGGGCGGGCAAGCCACCATCTATGCGGCCGACCGCTATCACCAGTATTCCAACCTGGGCCTGAGCCTCGTGGGTGAGATCGTGGCTGAAAAATCCGGTCAGGGTTACGATGCCTATATCGGTGAGCACATCCTCGCCCCGCTGGGTATGACCGATACTTCGACCGGGTTTCCAAATGATGAACGTGAGCCGCGTATCGCCACCGGCTACGGCTACTCCGGCCGCGATGGCGCCCTGCCGCCGATGCCGCGTTACGATGCGCGTGGCATCACACCGGCTGCCGGCTTTGCATCCACCGCGCTGGACCTGGCCCGCTTTGCCTCGTGGCAATTCCGCTTGCTGGGTGGTGATTCCGAAGAGGTTCTACAGCCCAACACCCTGCGTGAAATGCAGCGTGTGCAATGGATGGATTGGGACTGGGGCATCGCCCGCGGTCTCGCTTTCGGTGTTTACCGAATTGGTGACCGCACCCTGACCGGTCACGGCGGTGACTGCCCTGGCTTCAACACGCGTCTCTACCTTGACCCGCTCAGCCGTTACGCCGTAGTCACCATGGCCAACCGCAATAACGTGAACGTGGATGGCTACGCCGCCGTGATATTCAACATCATGGAGGCGGGTGGCACACCTCAAGAAAACACCAGCACGGAAAAAGAATCCGCCATTGATCTCACGCCCTACGTCGGCAGCTACGACATCCGCCCCTGGGGCGGTGAAGACAGGGTGTTCCTCTGGAAGGGCGGCCTCGCCATGGTCAACTTTCCCACCATGGACCCGCTGGGCAACATGGAGCGGCTAAAACACATCGAAGGCGACCGCTTCCACGCGATCCGTAGCGACGATCAGCCTGGCAACGAGATCAGCTTCCAGCGTAACGCGGCGGGTGAGGTTACCCACGTGATTTATCACGGTGTTGTCTGGCCGAAGATGCAGGCTTTGAGCCCGTAATAAAGGGATATTGATGCGGCCGGGGCAAGTCGTTTTGTCTTGTTTAACTGCAGGTTTAATCAATAATCACTGATATGAACTATAGTTATTATGATGTTTAGCGAGTTTATTTATTCATATTATCAACTGTATCAAGAGGCCAGGATTAGCACATTTACGTTACGTGCATGATTACCTGATGGAGTCCTCTTTCAATGGAGGCTGATATGCGTGCGGTCGACAAAAAAGACGGGTTTTCCCTGCGGGCTATTTCCGGTACCAGGGCTGTGCAACTTGCCATGAATGCAAGACCCGACGTGCTGGAGGGTTTTGCAGGTTTCGGTGTGGGTATACGCTGGTCATCGGGTAATATCAGCTGGCTTAACGGCTTCAAGTACTTCGAGGACCTGGTTCCGAACCCGGTAAAGGGCCAGCGATTCAAAACGGTTGAACACCCGATCCAGGATTTCAAGTGGGGCCATTATTGGGCGGACCCCGATCGCGAATACCGTTACGTTGTTCGTCCGCTTTTTGTGCCGGCTAATGGCGATCTTGCCAATCTGCGTGCGGGCACTGATCTTGAGGTCAGCATCCGCACTGAGCCCGAGGCAACGGGTAAACATTCGATATTGTTCAATCGCGGCGCCATTGTCAGCCAGGCTTACTCCGAGAATTTTGATGATGATTCATTGACCGAGCAACAACTGGCAGCCGACCTTGACGATCCCGATTCACCACGCACGAAATGGCTCTCGCGCGGCCTGCTCGACGGCATACTCGCCTTCATTAACCAGGCGACCGATAGCCGCTTCACGCTCAAATGCGGTTTTTACGAATTCACCTATAAACCGGTGTTGGATGCGCTGGCCGCCGCCGCCGCGCGCGGTGTCCGGGTTGAAGCCACCTATGAAGCCGGGCACTTCAAAGTTCGCGACAATATCCGCGTGGACACCTCAAACGGTACCCGCAATTCCGACGCGATCGAGCCCTATCGTGGCCGGCCCAACCTGCATTTCCGTGAGCGTATTCACTTCATCAACATCACGCACAATAAATTCATTATTTTGTCGGAAAACGACCATCCAGTGCAGGTATGGACCGGTTCAACCAATATCACCCCATCGGGCTTCACCGGGCAGAGCAACACGGGGCACATCATCCGGGACGAGGCAGTCGCGAAGCTGTATCTTGAATATTGGAAGATGCTTGCGAAGGACGAAGTTCGCAAGGAACTCAAAAAATTTACCGGCACTCACACGCCAAATCCAGCAAATGATCTGGATCCCGGCTCTGTATCTGTTCTGTTCAGCCCGCGTAGCGGTGAATCCATGCTGGACTGGTACGGCGGACAGATCGACAAGGCTGAACAGACGGTATTGCTGACATCCGCGTTTGGTGTTACACCGAAACTTGCAGAGCATTTCGACAATGACCGGGATTATCTGCGTTACATCCTGATGGAACAAAAAAGCCGGGGGAAGGGGGCACAAGCCATGCTTGAGCGCGACACGGATACACGCATCGTGCTCGGCCAGGGCCTGGGCGTGACCGGCAGTCTCGGGCATTGGCGCGACATTCCAGGCTGGAAACTGGAGAAGTGGATGTGGCGTGAGCACCATTTCCGGTCATCCGGGCATGTGTTTTTCGTCCACACAAAATACATGGTGATCGATCCACTCACCGACGACCCCAAGGTGTTCACCGGTTCGGCCAATTTCTCACCCAATTCACTGACCAGCAATGACGAGAACATGTTGCTGATCCGCGGCGACACCCACGTGGCAGATGTTTATCTCACCGAGTTCTTCCGGTTGCTGAACCATTTTTACTTCCGGCAGGTCGCCAATCGCAAAGCGGAAGACGGAACAAGCGATCCGGAGATCGCGCATCTCGATCCAACGGATAACTGGGTGAGTGGCCATTTTCGGGCAGAAAACTATCGCTCGAAACGCCGCGAGCTTTTCGGCGTGGCGCCGTAGGGGAACAGGGGGATGAGCGGGCCTTGAAGTGTTTTTGAGGGTCCAAGAAACTAGCGAATGCGATATAATGACCTATGTATGAGTCATATAATATTTATATGATCTATATATAGGTCATTTAGTGACTCATTGATCGTAATTTGATAAAGTAAAAGTCACGAACTCAATGAGACAATGAAAGAACAATGGCCAAGCCGAACAAGCGCACCTATTCTGCCTATAGCCAAGAGGCCATGCATCTTCTTGGTGCTTCAATCCGTGCTGAGCGCAAATCTAAGAAAATGTCACAGATGGAACTCGCCGAACGCGCCGGTGTAGCGCGTAGCGTTGTTCAGCGTGTTGAAAAAGGCGACATGAGCTGTGGTGTGGGGGTGGTTTTCGAGCTCGCGCATATCGTTGGCATACCCTTATTCGATGCCGGGCCAGGCAGGCTGGCAAGTCATATCAGGCAAGTTGAAGACAGGCTGACCCTGCTTCCCAAAACCATACGCAAGAAGAAAAAAGTAATTGACGATGACTTCTGAAAGTCACTACACCCAAGCCTATGTCTGGATTTGGCTGCCCGGCGCAACAGAACCTGTTGTCGCAGGCAAGCTGGAACAGGATGGGCAAAACCTGCTATTTGCCTACGGTAAAAGTTACCTCGAGCGCAAGGACGCCATATCAATTTATCAACCTGAATTGCCGCTGCAAGAGGGCACGTTCCCGCTTCTCACTGGCCTGAGTATGCCGGCCTGTATCCGCGATGGCGCACCGGATGCATGGGGGCGGCGCGTGATCATCAACCGCCAAATGGGGCTGAAAGATAGCGCCGCTGACAGCGCAGATTTAACTGAGCTTACTTTTTTGCTGGAATCCGGCTCTGACCGTATTGGGGCGCTGGATTTTCAAGCTTCCCCTTCTGAGTATGTCCCACGGCAGGCTGAGAGCGCATCACTTGAAGCGTTGATGAACTCCGCCGAGCGTGTGGAAAAAGGCATACCACTAACACCCGAGTTAGACATGGCCCTGTTCCACGGCAGTTCTATCGGTGGCGCGAGACCAAAAGCCCTGATTGAGGATGGCAACACCCGGTATATCGCCAAGTTCTCAGCCACCGGTGACACCTACAGCGTGGTGAAAGCCGAGTTTATTGCCATGCGGCTGGCTCATCTTGCAGGGCTGAATGCAGCACCTGTAAAGATGGTGGAGGCGGCGAACAAAGATGTGCTGCTAATTGAGCGCTTTGACCGAACCCGATCAAAAAGTGGTTGGAACCGCAAAGCTGTCGTCTCAGCGCTTACCATCCTTGAGCTGGATGAAATGATGGCACGCTACGCCAGCTATGAAAAACTGGCCGAGATTATCCGCCACCGCTTCACTTCCCCAAGAGAAACCCTGAAAGAGCTATATGCCCGCATCGTGTTTAATGTTCTGTGCGGAAATACCGACGATCACGCCAGGAACCACGCTGCCTTTTGGGATGGAAAAATGCTCACCCTTACACCCGCATATGACATTTGCCCCCAAAACCGTGCGGGCGGCGAAGCGACCCAGGCCATGTTAATAGTCGGTTCAAACCGCTTTAGCAAGCTCGACGTTTGCATTAAGGCCGCTCATCACTTCCACCTGTCCGGGGATGAAGCCCGTGCAGTTATCGCCCACCAAAAGACAATCATCGAAGAGAACTGGGCCGCTGTATGCGATGAGGCCAGGCTCAACGAAGTTGACCGCAAGCTGTTCTGGCACCGTCAATTTCTTAATCCTTATGCTTTTGAAGGGTTAGAGGGTTAAGGAAAAAGCCGGCGGAAAGCCGACACACCGTAATGGATGGAACCCCACCCAAAAGAATCTTCTTAATACCCGGGATGATAAATTTTTTCAAAGAGTTATGGTTATACCACTACGCTGTCCGGTTGATCTCACGTCAGCAAGAAACGATGGGTCTGTCTTACCACTCCGGGCCCGGGTCAGTATGAAATCCGTTGGGTTGACCCGATCGCCGAAAAATATATAGGCGTCGTCCGGATCACATTGATTGGAGGTCCATATAAAGCCTTCGGCTAGCGGAAATTGATGGTGGATTGCCTCAGCCCACGGTGCTGTCAGAGGGTAGTATTTCGCCGAAGAACCAATCAATTGTCCATGCCGAATTTTCCATCGTAAAAGATCTGGATTTCTAAGTTGAACGAGGTGAAGCGGCCGTACGACCTCCAACTCGGCCTGGGAGCGGATCAGTATGTTTTGCCTTGGTACCGCTTTTAAAAGATGCTTTTGCCGGGATGTCATGAAATATCGTTTCATAGATTGCTGCATCAAGACTGGAGCCTGCGTAACTGGATGGCACACAGACGCCGCTCAATACGGACCATTATGGTTAAGCGGAATCACTGTTACCCATGTGCCCGGAATGGACCTGCGTCCCCAGTGACCCCAAGAATCAGTGCCGCACTGAGTTTCCTGGGAGAACTCAGTTTTGTTGACTAACTCAATCACCTGTGGAATATTCGGGTGGTTTGACCCTGCCTGCCCAACCAGACCAGGTGCTGTTGATCGAACCCCGGTTAATATCGGGTCGGGTGACAGATCATCAACGGAACTTCGCCATTCTTTGGGAGTGTTGACATGAAAAAGATCGCCCTTTTTTCTGACGGTACCGGCAACAGTTCTGCGAGTCCCCAAAAAACCAATGTCTGGCGCACCTATCACGCGTTGGATGTCTCGCCGGGAAGCAACCAGATCGCTTTTTATGACAATGGCGTTGGCACGTCTGTGTTTTCAGTTACCGCCGTTTTGGGCCTCGCGTTTGGCTGGGGCCTGGCACGCAATGTCCGGCAAATTTATGGGTTCCTGTGCCGCACTTATGATCCGGGCGATCAGATCTATGGTTTTGGATTCAGTCGCGGCGCATTCACAATGCGCGTGGTCATCGGCCTGATTGCCAGCCAGGGCATAGTCGATCGAAAGCGTGCTCAGAATCAACGCGATCTGGACCGGTTGGTGGCCTGCGCCTACAACGAGTTCCGAAAAGACTGTTTCACCCCGTCGCTGCTGTCGTTTTTCCTGCGACCCCTGCGCGACCTCTGGCTTAACACTTATCACCGCCTGAATGGCCGGTCACGTTATCAGCCAGACAAGAACATCCGGTATGCAGTTCAGGAAGGCGAGCAACCCCTGATCAAGTTCGTCGGTGTCTGGGACACCGTGGACGCCTATGGCCTGCCGATAGATGAACTGACGCGGGCCTGGGACAAGGTCGTCTGGCCACTGTCCGTAAACGACCGCAGCCCTTCACCGCGTATCGGCCGGGCTTGTCATGCCCTCGCCCTGGATGAGCAACGCGAGTCATTCGAGCCAATGTTGTGGAACGAAAAAGGCGTCGCAGATGATCGATTGATACAGGTCTGGTTTCCCGGCGTCCATTCAAATGTCGGCGGTAGCTATCCGGATGATAGCCTGGCCTTTATCTCGCTTGATTGGATGCTGACGGAGAGCGAAAAAAACGACGGTCTGACTTATCTGCCCCAGGAACGCGCACGCTATCAGCCCAACAGCAATGGCCCTATCTATGACAGTCGGGGCGGTACCGGCCTCTTGTACCGCTATGCTCCGCGGAAACTCGAGTGGTTGTGCAACCAGGAGAAACCGGGACTTGCCAACTGGTTAAAACGAAAACTGAATGGGCTGACGCGCCGGGCAGACCGCTTCACGGTGAACGCCAACGAAGTCAATATCGCAAGGCCAAAAATTCATCACAGCGTGATGGATCGCCTGGTCAAAAGCGGTGATGGCTATGCACCCATTAACCTACCGGCAGACTATGCCATAGTCGACCGCACGGGTGCGGTGATTGATATTAACAAAACCGGCGATAACAAATTTCCACCGCCGGAAAGCCCGGAGCAGGCCAGGGAACGCAGAATTCGCCAATCCTATGTCTGGACCAAGGTATGGAGCCGCCAGATACTCTACCTGTTAACGCTGGCGCTGATAGTCACGTTTGTTGCTTATCCCTATTTTGCCGAAGACTCAGTCAGCAATATTTTTGAACCGCTGTTTGGCACGTTAAGTGAACCCATCCGGGCCATTCCCGGCCTGGTCGGAAAGATTCCCGGTTTGGGTTTTGCAGAAAGCTGGTCGAGCAAGTACGCCGGTTTCCCGTTTGAATTCACCCTGGGCATTATCCTGATTGCCGGAATCCTGTTCTGGAGTGCGAAAGTCAATGGCGCTCTCAAAGATGAAATGTATGCCTATTGGTCGCATGTGACAAAAAGTGCAGTTCCGCTGCCGAAAGTCACGGCGCTGCGAAAACGCTGGGCTGCCTTTCTCGATAGCGGGGGCTACAGGGACAAGGTTGAGACACCCGTTCGAATCGGCATGGAAGCGATCGCCGTTTTGTTGCTTGTTTTTTTGGTCATTGCCGTCTTTAGCCGCCTGTTCTTTCTTGCGGCCGATGGCCAGGGCGCGTTCTGTTCTGAGACAAAAACACCCGACCGGCAAATCGGCGAATGGTTTGACTTTGACCCGAAGAGTACCTGCGCGGACACCGGACTCACACTCAAGGCCGGTGACAAATACGCCATCGAGTTGAAAGTGAGCGATGATTGGTACGATGCGACAATTGCGGCCGATGCCAACGGTTGGCGCCCACGCGCTGCCGGCGATAAAGAAAATATCGTCAGTGCTCCGTGGTATATGAATCTGTTTGTGCCGGTGCGCCGGCATCTGTTTGCCGATTGGTATCAACCCATTGCACGCGTCGACGACAAACTTTTCGACAGATATCCTCTGCATACAACCGGGTTGCAGCCCGAAACCGAAATCACCAGGGAGCTTTGCATGCCAATTGAAGCCCGCAGAACGGGCCGGCTTTATCTCTATCTCAATGATGCGGTGTTGTTCGTACCTGGATTTTTCTATGAAAACAATGTCGGCTCTGCCTCGGTTAGGGTCACCGCATTAAGGGAGGCTGAAACCGGTTGCGAAAACAACAGCGAGCAGTAAATCAGCAACGAAAAAGCTTATTTTCCCTGGCAGGCTACGCATAAGCTCAGGCAAATGGCCGATCGGCAGTTGATCAGGACACGAATGAAGTAGCGCCATTTGAATGAAGCCCCTACGCTTTGAGACTGTTACCTATGTACCAAGAAAGCACCATTCGATCCATGGCCCGGTCGATGCCCGCCAGCGAGGTTTCACGATCCTCTATTGGAAGGTAGGTGAGATCGATATCGACGGATAGTCTTGGCATATCACGAAAAAAGAGATTGATGGCCGTGCCGCCCTTGAGTGCAAATGCAGTTTCCCTGGCTATGATTGGCAGCAGCTTAAAAATCAGACGGACCTGGGCTGCGTAATCCTCACGGGCCATCTTCGCTACTCCAGGTGGAAGCGTTCAAAAAATCTTCAGGTACCGATATTTTAAATTCCGGGTGGATGCGCCCACCCTCAAAAGTACGGCGGGGTCCGGACCCGAGGTTTATGCCGGCCATTGATATGTGCTTTCTCCAACCGTGCTTGTGCCGATCGGTGAAGACAAAGAAATACCGCTTCACCTTGATGCTCGTACACAAATGCAGCAGGTCTTCGAGTAATTGGGGCCTGAGGTTTGAGAGACCTTCAAAGAGTTTGTCCACTGTATGGAAACTCTCGTTTTTGGGTAATTCATCGAGCATTTCCAATATTGCACGTTCGGGCGAAGACGTTACCAGGGACCAGCTCCCCGGGCTGATGATTGAGGTCTTCCCAGGTGTCTGCTGTTGCCAGCAAATTTGACGCTTCACCAACGCCGGCCAGGTTATTGCCAAAGAGTGACCGTGATCTTTTCACAAACTTGTGGACGGTTGGCAAGCGCTTTAACCATGTCGGGCTGTCCCCGTACATGTAGATGGTTTTTATTCCACTAAACGGCAAATAGTGATGAAACCCGTGAACCTCGAGGGCTGTTCGTCCCCCCAAATGTACGTCGTATCCCATCAGTTGCTGTATGGACAGGACAGCCACTTTCCACCCGGCCTCATGGCTCGAGTCGTCATCGGTTATCGCCGGACGCCGGTAAACGCCGTGTGCTACAGGCTCAAGCCAACCGCGCTTCAGGTACCAGTAGGCGAGTTTACGATCGATATTTCGCGCAGCAAGCCAGGGTGTATCGACCAGGAAGCCTGGAGGAACACTTTCCAGAAGCGATTTTAATTTACTGTCGTTTTGTCGAGCCATACACGACAAAATAAACTACATTCACATTTATAGCAATTTTATATTTTAATTAAATAAATATTTGTCGAGTTATATTCGACAATATCATTGAAATATAAAACAGGGTGACCGGATAGGTTACCGCGAGAAAGCCGGGCATCGGCGCGGGTTTGTCCCACAGCACCCGGCAGGCAAGCCAGCGCAGATGTACTTTGTCGTTGCCATACTTTGCAAATAGACGACCAAATGTATAGTACGGTTGCCTGATTGAACGTAAGCTCTGGTTGAAGCGTGTCCAGCGGGCGTGGACACGGCGGTCTGTTGTCTGGCTGCCCGGTGCGCGGCGGGTGGGCAATACGACGATTGCGCGGATGCTGCCCGATGCGACGTACCTGAACTGCGATCTGCACTCCTCGGTGCGCGCCCTGGAGGTTGTGGAGCAGTTCAAAGGGCGCCTTCATGCCTGGTGCGTAGTGGTTTGGTCACGGTAAAACGGTTTGATTCGCAGAATCACTTAATAGTCTTGCTGCCTTGTCGTTCGGCTGGTGTGAGCATCCATTGATAAGCGGGCTGCACGGTTACCTCCCCAGGTGCCCCGGAGGGTCCGCCATCGCGGTTTAAAGTTAACAGCAACTGTTGTGCCCTCGGAAACTGCCGGGCGGCTTCGGCGAGGGCGCGTAACTCGCGGGCCGCCGTTTCCGCGTCGCTGGCGTCTGCGCATACCTGAATTAACCACTGTCCGCCGGCAGGATCCCGCGCCAGAAAATCCACCTCATAGCCACCAGGCGTACGCACATAACTTACGCTGCAACGGCGTCGTTGCAGTTCGATCAGGACCGCGGTTTCCAGCGCATGGCCGAGATTAGCGCGTCCGCTGCGGTCGTATACCTGTATCAGCCCGCTATCCACCGGATAGGCTTTGCGCGGATTGACCATGCGCTGACGTTCCGAATTCGATTCCATCCACACCAGGCGGAGCAGAAAGCAATCTTCAAGATGGGACAGTAATTGGTGGACCGTATCCTTGCTGATGGCAATGCCCTGCGACTTCAATGCCGCGTAGAATTTTTCCACGCTGAAGGATGCAGCGGCGTTACCCAGCAAGTGCCGTACCAGCCAGCGCAGGCCCGAAACGTTCGTCACACCATGACGCTCGACCACATCGCGAAACATGGCAACGTCAACGTAATCCTGCAGCAACTGTGCCCTGTCACCGTGATCGAGGCCCTGCGCCTCGGGAAAGCCACCGCTGATCAGCCACTCGTGAAAGGCGCGTTCAAGCGCGGCGCGTTCCGGTGCCGTCAGAAAGCCCGCATCCACGGGAACAGGTCGGCCAGCATGGAGCAGCGCTTCGGTAAAGCTGAATGGGAAGAGTGGCACTTCCCACGCCCGGCCGCGCAACGCGGTTGCGATCTCCCGCGACAACAAAGCCGCCGAGGAGCCGGTAATGATGATCTCGGCACCGCCCTGGTCGAGCAAGCGGCGTACGAAACGCTCCCAGCCGGGAACAACCTGGATTTCGTCGAAGCACCAGGTGACGGTCGTGGCGGTATCCGGCCCCGTCACACGCCGGCCATATTCATCCAGCAAAAAGCCGAGTTGGCTGGCCTGGAGACCAGCCAACCGTTCATCTTCGAAATTGATATACGGCACATGATCCCGGCTGATGCCCTGATCCAGTCTTTGTTGCCGCAACTGGTGCACGAACGTGGTTTTACCCGCGCGTCGCATACCGATGATCGCCGTGACCTTACCACTGACACTGGTGGTGCCGTAAAGCTGCCGGGGCGTCGCTTGTGGCAATGGTCCGTTCAAGGAATCCGCAAGCTTCTCGATGAGCGCCTCGCGTAAGGGCCGAGATAACGGTTCATTCATGACGATAGTTCTCCTTTCATGAAGGAGAATATAGCACATATTCAACCTTTGAATAAGGCGAATAATGAATGTGCCAATGAGATCAACAGAGACGAGACCGCTAACTGAAATACCCATGTGCCCGGTAAGGACCGGAAAAAAATGGTGGGCCCACCAGGACTTGAACCTGGGACCGATCGATTATGAGTCGAGTGCTCTAACCAACTGAGCTATGGGCCCGTTTTAATGCGGGGTGCAATTGTACCTTTCACAGGTGGCAACTGAGAAGTGGTTTGGGTAAAAAACTGGCCACAAACCGGTTATTGTCCTTGCGCGGCGTCTTCCAGTGCCTCTTTTTCCGCTTTTTTTCGTTCCTGGATGTGTTCCAGGTTGCGCCGGTACATCATGACCACCTTGTCCACACCGGAGGGCTGCAGGCCGCCGGTATTGCCGGCCGTGATGAAGGTGGCGTAGATGCCGGATGCCGCCATCAGTGCGGCCGAAATCAGCTGCGGGCTGTGTCCCTGGCTTTTCAGTTCGTTGGCCAGTTCAATAAATTTATGGGTACATTCGTTATGGCTTTCTCTGTCACTCACGTTTTTGCTTCCTTCGATTCTGTTCAACGGCGGCAATTATAAAGGGTTTTTCCTGCTTGGGGGCAGTGATCTGCGGCCTGCTAGGGGCAGGCCAGTTGGTCGATGTTGGTCAGGCGCACGACATTGAGCGTGCCGGAGCCAAAACCCGGCTCGGTACTGCTGTAGGTCGCAGCGCCGCCTTCGCAGCTCAGATCCAGTTCCAGCGTACCCCAGGGTGAGTAGACTACCGTCTGTGGGTCGAAATCCGGCCCGAATACGGGCCCGCTCGAGGTTTGAATGTCATCGAACACAAGCTTGCCTTCGCGCACTTCGCCCAGGCCGAAAAACCAGCGGCGTTTGCCTTCGGGGTCGTAGCTGAACCAGTAAACGATTACCCGGCCGTCTACCATGACTTCCACGTTGTAGCCTTCGCCGCTGTGGGTCGGGTCGTACCAGGAACCGCTCAGGTAGGCCACTTCATGTACTGGTGGCAGTTGCGGGTTGCCACAGTCAATACCCATGACGCGGGTGAGCCTGGATAGCTGCATACGGCCGTGTTGGGTGCCGATCTGGTAGCTCATATCGCCCTGGTCGCAACCGGTCCAGGTAAAACTGGCCGAGCCGACCGCTTCCTCGGTGATCTTGCCGGGGTCGAAACCCGGGCCGAATTCACCACCGGAAACCCGCAAAAGGCTCGGGAACACGATGCGGTTGCCGCGTACTTCACCGGCGGCGATATACCAGTCCTGTTCGCCGTTGGCGTCGTAGGTAAACCAGTACATCACGGCGACATTATTGGCCAGCATCTCGAGCAGGAAACCTTCGCCGCTGTGGCTCAGGTCGTACCAGGCCGAGGTGATACCGGGCTCGAGCAGGAAGGGTGGCGGTACCGGCTGGTCGGTTACCTGGAAGGATATCGTGGCATCGGTACCACCGGCATCGCCTTCATTGCCCGATGTGAACTCATATCGTTTCCAGACGCCAGTTTCCCAGTTGGGGATGGTAGTGGGGAAGGCATCGGTGCGCATACCGGTCATATCGGTCGTGGTCAGCGCCAGGGTGGCCTGTTCCAGCCCGGTAACCAGGGCCAGGTTCTGGGTGTCACCGGGAAAGGTGAAGGTCATCCTCAAGGCATCATCCCGGTAGTTCATATAACCGTCCGGTGCACCACCGGCCTGATCGAGCCAGTCGGCAGATTCCACGCTGGTGGTCATGGAGGAGCCGAAAATCTGCACATCGGCTTCAAGGTCCAGCGTGCTTGCGGGCTGGCCCGGGAAAGGCACCACCTGGCCATCCGCACGCCAGCGCATGGGCTTGTCGAAGGACAACCACGCGTCGTAGCGGTGGTCGAGTTGCAAGGGCTGGATTTGTTGACTGTAGAGCGTGCGGGTCTGGTTATCCACCACATCCCACTCGGCCTCGAAAACCATGGCGCCGGTCTCGGTATCGATCATCCGCAGTGCGTGTATCGAGGGTGGCCCGGCCTGGCGGTAGTAGATCGCTGCGAAAGACTGGGCCAGTTCTTCCCGTACCCTGCGAATTTCCGAGTCCGGCAATATGAATCCATCATGGCCGTTTTCACCGACACCGCCGTAATCTGCGCCGCTGCCCGGCAATGGGATATGAAAGCTCTGGCCGTTACTGGGCTCAACTTCCAGACCAAAGGCGGGTATCAGGTAGGTGTTTGTGAAATACTCATCGGTCATTCCAATACCCTGGTTATACGGTGCATTGCTGTAGCTCGGAACGGCATACCATTTGCCGCCGGGGAGTGCGAGGTGGTGGTTGCTGAAAGTGATCTGCACCCTTTCGTTTTCCCGGCCAAGACGTATGTAGTTGTTTCGACTCCAGTAGGTCACCAGGGAGAATGAATGCACATCGGTGTAAAGGCGCAGGCGCTCGATCGGACCGAGCCGGCCCGCGGTATCCAGGGCCTTTATCTCGGGCTCGGAGGCGGGTGCTACACCGTGGTGGACAATCGATTGGGGGTCATCGGAAGAACGGTCCAGGTTGGTTGCCCAGTACGGGGCATTGTTGCGATTAAGGTCAACACCGTTGAGGTGGTCGAATGTCGTGAAAAGGTCTTCATCGGTGTTGAGCATGTTCTTGCGGCGCATACGGCCGTCGCGCGGTGAATAATCCGGATCGTTGGGGTCGGATTGCAGGTAGTTCAGCGTGGGATATCGTTGGGTTTGCATGAAGCCATCGATGTTCAGGGACGGGATGACGATCATGTTCACGTTATCACGCAGGTAATCGTAAAGATGATGGTCGGATTCGTGCGTGGCCAACAACTCGAGGATACCGGTGACGACTTCCGGTGTCTGCCATTCACGGGCGTGGATACCACCGTTGGTCAGCGTTGCCGCTTCGGGTAAGCCGTCAATCGTCAGCAGGTCGTCATCACCCAGGCGGTAGGCCCAGATGGTGCGACCGTGGTGGGTGACACCAATGGGTTCCGGGTGTACCCATGGTGTGGTGGCCACCAGGTCCTGGTGGCGCATATGCAGGCCGGCATAGGTTCTGAAGCCATCAAAGGGCTTCGGGTGTATCAACCGGTATCGGTACCGGGTAGCCGAGTTCGATCCTGGTGGTGTCGCCGATGGCTTTGTTCTCCACCCACTCGGTCAAAACTTGTGCACTGAGCTGGCCGCTAGCCAAAAGCAGGGCGGTGAAACATAAAGTGCATAAACGGTTCATTGTTGCACCTCCGAAACCAGCTGGTCGCGGTTGATATCCAGGGCCATCTGCGCACGCCGTGCCGCTACCGTGTCACCGCCGGCGGTCTCCTGCAACATCCTGATGGTCTGTATATCGGGGCTCTGCGCCAGCGCCAGCGCTGCCGCGGCGCCCAGTGCCGGGTCAGCCAGTTTATCAACCAGCAGATCGCGTACGGCCGCTTCGTGTCTCAGCCGCGGCCACCACGCGGCGATCGCCAGCCGGGCGTTTTCAGCCGGTGCTTCGTGTACCGCGTAAATCAACAAATCGGCTGTTTCCGATCTCTGAAGCCGTTGGTCGAGTTGCCTGAGAGCTGTTGATAGCCCCGCACCGCGGCCGTTGGCCAGCAGTTGTTGTACAGCAAAGGTATCTGCAGTGATGGTGGCGGTCAGCCCGAGCACAGGTGTCAGTTCGGGTGCGCCCTCAATCTGTTCGAGGACCGCGCTTTGCACCATCTCAACAACAGCCATATCGCTGTGTTCGAGCGTGTCGAGGTATCCGGAACGCCGGTTGTGGTTGGCCGATTCCATATAGCCGGAAACCAGTGCGGCGGGGTCGCTTGCGAGAAGTATGGCGGCCTCCATCGCAAACTCTGTTCTTTGCCAGCCATTCTCGACACCCGCAGCGGCGCCGCGGATATTGAACAGTGGCACCAGTGTATTGCCATGATCCTCGGTTGGCACCAGGGTCTGTGCCTGGTAATGATGTAAATGCTGCATCACTTCGGTGGCAACGGCCTTGCGCGGCAACCCGGCCAGTGAGCGGGTGAACTCATAAAGGGCGGCCTCCCGCGCCGGCAGGGGCCAGTCTCCGCGGGTTTCCAGCTGTTTCAGTTTTTTTAGGGTGGCTTCGCCGTCGGCCAGCGAGTCGGTATGAGCAAGTTCATAAACGGCCTTGTCAACATTCACGGATTGCACGGCTGCCAGGGCGCTGCTGCGGTTCCATTGCGCGGGAGGGGCCGGGTTCGCGGCAAACGCAGAGGCAACAAGGGCAAAAAGAAGCGCAATAACAATAAGATGGTTTTTCATACGATTTCCTGGGGACGAATCCATCATACGAAATATAGTATTCGCGCACCAATGAAGGAAGTCATTCTGACTTGTTCAGGGAACCCCTCAACGAATTCGGGTCGAAAGGGGCCAGGAAATCAATCAGCGGGTTTTGTCGCCAGCAGGGTCTCGTAACCGGTGGCGTTGAAAAGATGGGTATACCCCCTGGATTGCAATTCTGTCAGGGACTTGCCGGAGCGGTTACCGCTACGGCAATATAAAACCACCTCGCGTTGCCTGTCATCGCCGATTGCTGCAATTAGGGCATCGAATTGGTCCCATTCAATATTGAGTGCGCCATCCAGGTGCCCGTCTGCAAATTCCTCTTTTGTGCGCACATCAATCACCAGCGCACCGCTTTGAATCATCGGCCAGGCTTGTTTTGCCGCTTCGGGGTCGCCCGGGCCTGCCATCGCCGGGATGATAAGCCAGATGGTCAGCGCGGCCACAAGGGCGTAAATAAACGGTTTAGTGATGTGGTAGCTGCGCATTGCGAATCCTCGTTCCATACCTTTTTCTGATGGTTGCATTCTACACAAAGAGTGCCTGTCGAAGTGATTAAAAGGCGGACTTACAAAAATCCTGCCTCACCTCGTCCGCACCGGCCAGCCTGAGCTGCCTGGCGCGTGCGCCCTGGGCGATACCAATGAACTTCCAATCCAGTAATCGGCTGGCATGCAGGTCCCAGAGGCCATCACCGACATAGGTGAATTGCGCCTTGTGACCGCTTCGATGAGCGAGTGTCCGCTGCGCAGCAACCCGCATGATATCGGCGCGTGCCACGGCGTCATCCGAACTGGCCAACGGCAGGCCATAGAGGTCGAGACCGGAGAGTTTCAGTTTCAAACGGGCGCTGTGCTCCCAGCCGCCGGTGGCAATACCCGCAAGCACGTACTCACAGCCGGCGACGGCCTCCAGCCAGTCAACCACACCCGGAAAAGGACTGAAATGCTCAGGCTGCTGCGTATAAGAGCTCTCCAGCAGCTGCGCAAAGTGCTGTTTGATCCGCCGGGTCTCTTCCGCGCGGGGTGGACGGCCGAATTCACGGGTACACCATTCATCCAGGATACCGCTGTCGCTGACGTGTTTGAAATCGTGCAGGTCCGGCAGCTCATCACGCTGGCCAAAGCAGCCGAAAACCGCCTGCCAGAAACACTCATTGTCTATTTCAGCACTCGGCATCAGGGTTCCGTCCAGGTCGAGTATAAAGACCTGTGTGCCGCTGTTTACCCATTCCCATAACATTGTGATATGTTGCCCGAGGTGGCGCCAATACGGAAGATTTAAAATGACAGCAAGTGACCAGATCAGTTTTATTGAATACGAAGGTGGTGTCGTCGCCATCGATGCCGATTTCCACCGTGAACACATGGCCGCCTGTTACCTGGTGGAGGCGGGTATTGAGGCAGCCTTTATCGAAGTAGGCACGAACTCCAGCACACCGCGCCTGATGAAAATCCTCGAAAAGCGCGGATGGAAACCGGAGGACGTGACCTACGTGATCGTCACGCACGTTCACCTCGATCACGCCGGTGGTGCGGGCAGCCTGATGCAGTTGCTGCCCAATGCCACCTTGCTGGTTCACCCCTACGGTGCCCGCCACATGATCGATCCGGCAAAACTGGAGGCCGGGTCGACGGGCGGTGTACGGCGATGAAATGTTCGACAGGATCTACGGCAAGCTGATCCCGGTTGAAGAAAAGCGTGTACGTATCATGAACGACGGGGATACCACCATGCTGGGCAACCGTCAGCTCCGCTTCATGGATACGCCGGGCCACGCCCGTCACCACTTCTGCGTGCACGACAGCCTCACCAACGGCTGGTTTACCGGTGATACCTTCGGGCTTTCGTACCGTGAGTTCGATACTGAGAATGGCGCGTTTCTGTTGCCCACCACCACACCGATCCAGTTTGATCCCGAGGCGCTGAAAGCGTCTGTCAGAAAGCTGGTCGAGGTCGGGCCGCAGTACATGTACCTGACACATTACGGCCGGGTCAGCGAGGTTGAACGGCTTGCAAAGGTGATGACAGATGGCGTCGATACGCTGGTAAGCTTTGCCGAGCGGTATAAAGACGATGATTCACGCACGCAGAAAATCGAGACTGCCATGAGTGACTGGCTATGGGAGCGCCTGGTCAGGCATGGTGTGAAGCTTGGCAAGGAACGCTGCATGGAACTGCTGGAGTCCGATATCAAGCTCAATACCGCGGGTATCGAAGTCTGGCTGGATTACCGCGACCGCAAACGTTAATACTGCTTCAGCACCGACCAGGCTTCGAGCTTTTGGGTATAACTCAGGGCGGCGTTGGCCGGGCTGGTTGAAGGCAAAATACAGTACTGGAATTCTCCTGTCAGACCCGGCGCCACCTTCTTTTTAAACAGACCGGCGGCCTTCTGGCCATTGAAACAGACGTGGCTGATATGTGGGTGTGTATTGAAAAAGCCGTCGAAGTCATTGGTCGCCATACCGGTTTCCGATATCGCTGAATCCAGGCTGCCGGGCCGGTAACAGCTGCTGGATAACATCCCACAGGGCAATGCCGTTCCCGTTGAGTTTTTCCAATCGCAATGGATAGTCGAGTTGCGGGCCCGCGCCAAACAGGTCACCCATGATCTTCCAGAACGCGTTGCGTGGAAATGCGTAATACTGGTCGGCTTCAAGCGAAGCCACGCCGGGCATTGACCCGAGGATCAGTATGCGTGCATCCGGGCGTGCGACCGGTGGGAACCCTTGCGACAAATTCATGGCTGATACACTACCATGATGAGACGTCTGCGCGGGCTATGACGATGGGGCTATTTCAATACGGGGTTGCCACGGTTAAGCTGGCAAAAAGAATATACGGAATTCAGATATGAACGAACCAACCACGTCAAAACGCACAACCCTTGTCCGTGAAACCTTCGTATTTCAGCTCAAGCTGATGGCCGATGGTCTCCGTGACCTGGTGCTGTTGCCGGTTTCCCTGGTTGCAACGCTCGTCGGCCTGTTGCGCGGTGGCGATGAACCCGAGCGCGAGTTCAACCAGGTTTTACAAATCGGCAGGGAATCCGAACAGTGGATCAACCTGTTCGGCAACCATGAAACACCGGAAAACGCGCATGCCGCTGCTTCGATCGATGCGCTCTTCACAAAGGTGGAAGCAACACTCAAGCAGCATTACCAGGCCGCGGGCACCAGCGCGAGCGCGCAGGCGGAGATCGATGAGGCCCTGCAGGCCGCCCACAAAAGCAGCAAGCGACAGCAAACAAAGAAATAAAACGTCGGGAAGGGGTCTAGCTGAGAACCAAAATCAGTAGGTGCCGGATATGTACTGGCTGAGTTTTTCGACCTCGGATTGTTTTTCATCCAGCATCTTTTTCACGAGATCACCGATAGAGACGATGCCGAGTAGTTTGCCATCCTCAACAACGGGCAAATGACGGCAATGACAGGTGGTCATGGTTTCCATGCATTTCTGGATGGAGTCGCCGGGGTCAGCTGAAATAACCGGTGATGTCATCACCTCGCCGACTTTCGTGTTTTGGGATGAGCGCGATTTGAGGGCAATTCTTTGCAGGTAGTCCCGCTCGGTAAAAATGCCGGCAATGGTATCGTTCTCCTGCACCAGAACAGCACCGACATTTACCTGGGCCATCAGGCTAATAGCTTCCAGAACAGTTTCGTTGACGTCGACGGACAAAACCATGGCGCCCTTTTGTTCCAGTATTTCAGTAACTCTTGACATGTATTTTAACCAGGTTGAAGTGATGTATTAAGTCTAGTCGCTAATCTTGAGTTTTCAACGTGTATTTGTAAAAGAAGCACAAATTACCCGGCGTCCTTGTCATCCTGCACGGATACGACGGTATATTCAGCATCGATTACATCGCCATGCGTCTTTTGGGCGCCCATAACGCTGTTCAGGTCCACACCGTTCTTACGCATTTGGCGCTTGATCCAGGCGACACGCAACCACAGCGCAATACCCGCTACCAGGCCGATGGCAGCAACGACCAGCAGTGCAGCAAAGCCGAGCATAAAAGCCCCTGCCAGGGTAAACACGGCGATGATGGCAGTGATGATCCGGGCCAGGGGGTTCTGCGGTGGCGGGCTAATGTAATAGGGCATATTTGTCCATATTGGGCCGGATTTGCGCGATGACAAGGATTCGGCCGTGGCGACGGCCGGTAATCAGAATACCAGGTTGACCATCGTCAGCATCACCACCAGGAAGAGCACTGTCATACCGCCACCGACCCGCACAAAATCCGCCACCCGGTAACCGCCGGGCCCGATGATCAGTGCATTGACCTGGTGGGTGGGCAGGATAAAGGAGTTGGATGTCGACAGGGCGACGATCAGCGCATACATGGTCGGGTTGGCGCCGGTCGCCAGCGCGATGCTGATCGCAATCGGTACAAGGATGGTGGTGGCGCCCACGTTGGACATGACCAGGGTGAATATCGTCGCCAGTACGGCGATAACGATCTGTACCGCGATTTCCGGCATATCGCCGAGCAGCACCATGGCCTGCTGGGCAATCCAGGCGGCGGTGCCGGTCAATTCCATGGCGAGGCCGATGGGTATCAGGCTGGCGACCAGGAATACGGTTTTCCAACTGACCGAGTTATAGGCCTCGTCGATGCTGAGCACATGCGTGAGTATCATGCCGAGCGCACCGACCAGCAACGCGATAGACAGCCTGAAGTCGGTAAAAATGATCATGCTGATCGATAGCGCAAAGAAGAACAGGGCCTGGCCGACTTTCTGCGGGCGCTGCTCTTCCTTCGGGATATCGGTTGCGACGATAAACTTCCGCTCTTTTTGCACTTCGGAAAGGTCCCGCCAGGTGCTGTGGCTGACCAGGCAGTCGCCGGTCTCGAGGATTAGTTCGCGAACCTTTTCGCTGATGATATTTCCGCGCCGGTTAACCGCCAGCACGCTGATGCCATAACGCTTGCGCAGCCTCGCCTCACCGATGGACTGGCCAATCAGCTTGGAGCCGGGCGGCACGACGATTTCGGAAATACCGGCCCGGCTGGGGTTAAACAGACCGCCGAAGGTCCTTACCCGGGGCTGCAGACGGCAGTGGTAATCCAGTGCGAACCGGCCGACCACGTCGCGGCTGCCCATAACGCCGAGCACGGTACCGACCCAGATCATCTCATCGGCCGGTGGCGCCATGCGTGGCTCTTCGGTGTTACGGATGGCCAGCAGGCGTGGTATGCCATCGAGTTTTTCAGCATCACCCACCTGCATACCGACCAGCGGGCTATCCACTGTGACCAGCAGTTCATAAACATCACCATCGATGCCGTAGGTGTCGGCAAAATAGGTCTTGGTGCGGGCCGGTACGGCTGAGGATTCAATCTTGTTGTCCGGTAATAACAAACGGCCGAGGGTCAGAAAGTACAGGATACCGGTTGCCAGCAGCGCCAGGCCGACCGGTGCTACGTCAAACAATTCAAACTGGCCCAGTGTTTCGGCGCCGGGCGGCAGCGAAGCATTGGATGCCGAGATCAGGTCGTTTAACAGGATCAGCGGTGAAGAACCGACCATCGTCATGGTGCCGCCGAGGATGGCGCAAAAACCCATCGGCATCAGCAGGCGGGAAAGGGGGATATCGGTACGTGCAGATATACGCGACACCACCGGCAGAAACAGGGCAGTGGCGCCAACGTTTTGCATCAGGCTGGAGATACCGCCGACCGTACCCGAAACCAGCGGGATGATCCGGTTGGCAGTCTTACCGCCGATACGCAATATGAATGCGGCGACAACCGTCATTACACCGGTCCGGTCGAGACCTGCCCCGAGAATCATCACGGCGATAATTGAGATGACGGCGTTGGAGGCAAAACCATCGAACAGGTGGTCCGATGGAACCAGGCCAAGCAAACCCAGCAACACCATCACCGATAATGCCACCACGTCCACCCGCACAACTTCGAAGACAAACAGGGCGATGGTGATGACCAGCACGGCCAACACCAGCATCATGTCACCTGTGAGTGTAAGGCCGGTTTCCATAGCTAGTGCAGTGTATCGTTCTCAGATTCGCTGGTACAGCAAATCCCTTACTTCGTGGCCAAGCCGTTCGCCCCGGTCTTCGTACTTCGTATAGGGCCGCCAGTCGGGGCGTTCGCAATAGTCCCCGGTGGCTGACAGGTTGGCAAAATCGGGGCTGGATTGCATCACCTCGAGTACATGGTCTGCATAAGGCTGCCAGTCAGTTGCCAGGTGCAAAATACCACCGCTGGCAATGCATCTCGCCAGCTGCTCAACGAATTCCGGCTGGATGATGCGCCGTTTGTGGTGACGCTTTTTCGGCCATGGATCGGCAAAATAGATACGTACACCGGCCAGGCTGCCCGTTGCGATACGGTTTTCCATAAAGGGTACGGCGTCCTCTGAGGCGATGCGGACGTTATCAACATGGTTTTCTTCCAGCGCCATCAACAGCTGGCCAACGCCGGGTTCGTGTACTTCGATACCTATGAAATTTTTCTCAGGCTCCTGCTGCGCCATCCGCCAGGTAGATTCACCATTGCCAAAGCCGATTTCCACGATGACCTCGGCCGGGCGCTCAAAATAATCATCGAAATCCAGCACAGTTTCCCTGGGCTCGATACCGTAATGCGGCCAGAGTTCATCCAGGGCGTGTTGCTGGGCAACGGTCAGGCGGCCTTTGCGCAATACGAAGCTGCGTATTTTCCGGTGTGTGGGTTTGGTCATAGGCTTAATGGTCAATGATGTTTGTAAGAGTTGCTTCCCGGTGCAAAAAAACCCGGTGTGACCGGGCTTCACTGCAAACCTGTAACAATCATTGTGTACTTTATCACACCTTCTCCTCAACGAAGCCTGATCCGGACCTCCCGCAGGTATCACGGCAAAAAATTTCATTCTTAAAGATGCAATTTGAAAATACTTGATTTAGAATGTATCTCTCAATACGGATAGAAAGATATATTTCATTGGAGTTTATATAAAATGAGTAATTACCTGTTTACTTCGGAATCCGTTTCCGAGGGTCATCCCGATAAAGTGGCTGACCAGATTTCAGACGCAGTCCTCGATGCCATCATCAAGGAAGATCCCGCGGCCCGCGTGGCTTGCGAGACGTTCATTAAAACCGGTGTGGCTATCGTGGGTGGTGAGATCACCACCAAGGCGTGGGTCGACCTGGAAGACATCATTCGCAAGGTAATCGTGAAAATCGGTTACGAATCATCCGAATACGGCTTTGACGGCAACACCTGTGGTGTCGTCAACATCATTGGCAAGCAGTCCAGTGATATCGACCAGGGTGTTAACCGCCAGTCGCCGGAAGAGCAGGGCGCGGGTGACCAGGGCCTGATGTTCGGCTACGCATCCAACGAAACCGCCGTGTTAATGCCTGCGCCCATCTATTACGCGCATGAGCTTGTCAAGAAACAGGCCGAGGTGCGTCGCAACTCGAGTGGCGGGAAGTTGCATTTGCGGCCGGACGCGAAAAGCCAGGTGACTTTCCGTTACCAGGACAACAAACCGGTGGGTATCGATGCCGTTGTGCTTTCTACCCAGCACAGCAAGGAGTCCACCCAGGCGCAGATCCGTGAACTGGTGATGGAGGAAATCATCAAGCCGGTTCTGCCCGCGAATTGGCTGGGTGCCAACACCAAGTACCACATCAACCCGACAGGCCGTTTCGAAATCGGTGGCCCGGTAGGTGATGCCGGTCTTACCGGCCGCAAGATCATCGTTGATACCTACGGTGGCATGGCGCGTCACGGCGGTGGTGCATTTTCAGGGAAAGACCCATCCAAGGTGGATCGCTCCGCAGCCTATGCCGCACGTTACGTGGCAAAGAATATCGTCGCGGCCGGCCTGGCAGACCGTATCGAAATCCAGGTGTCCTATGCCATTGGCGTGGCCCAGCCGACATCCATTGGTATTGATACCTTTGGATCGGAAAAAATTTCGAAACAGCGTATTGAACAGTTGGTGCTGGAGCATTTTGACCTGACGCCTTACGGCATCATCAAGGCGCTGGATCTGATCAAGCCGATTTACACCCCGCTGGCGGCCTATGGCCACATGGGCAGGGAAGATTTGAACGTCAGTTGGGAAAAGACTGACAGGGCAGACGAGTTGCGTAAAGCAGCCGGCCTTTAAGCAAAAGGAACAGAGAAATGAATGCAGTAATTGAAGAAATAAACAAGCACGATTATTACGTCGCCGATATCAAGCAGGCCGAATATGGCCGTAAGGAAATCGCCATTGCCGAAACCGAGATGCCCGGCCTGATGGCGGTGCGCAAGGAGTTCGGTGCCGAGCAGCCACTAAAAGGCGCGCGTATCGCAGGCAGCCTGCACATGACCATCCAGACCGCCGTATTGATCGAGTCCCTCGAGGCGCTGGGCGCGGATGTGCGCTGGGCCTCCTGCAATATCTACTCGACCCAGGATCACGCTGCTGCTGCGATCGCGGCCGGTGGTACACCGGTATTCGCCTTCAAGGGTGAAGACCTTGACGAGTACTGGGAGTTTACCCACCGGATATTCGACTGGGGCAAGGGTGATGGTGATGAAAACTTTGCCAACATGATCCTCGATGACGGCGGTGACGCGACCCTGTTGCTGTACCTGGGTGCACAGGCCGAAAAAGACCCGTCCATCCTCGACAATCCAGAAAGCGAGGAACAGGTTTCGCTGTTCAACTCCATTAAAAAGCGGTTGGCGACAAGACATGGCTGGTACGCAAAGGCGCTGTCGAAGATTCAGGGCGTAACGGAAGAAACCACCACCGGTGTCAAGCGTCTTTATGAAATGGCCAAGGAGGGCTCACTGCCTTTCCCCGCCATCAATGTAAATGACTCGGTTACCAAGTCGAAATTCGACAACCTCTATGGTTGCCGCGAATCGCTGGTCGATGGTATCAAGCGTGCCACCGACGTGATGATCGCCGGCAAGATTGCGATCGTTGCCGGTTACGGTGATGTGGGTAAAGGTTGTGCACAGTCCCTGCGTGGTCTCGGTGCAACGGTATGGGTCACCGAAATTGATCCTATCTGCGCCTTGCAGGCGGCCATGGAGGGTTACCGTGTCGTGAGCATGGATGATGTTGCGGACAAGGCTGACATCTTCGTCACGGCGACCGGCAACTTCCACGTTCTGAACCATGACCACCTGGCGGCCATGAAGGACCAGGCGATCGTTTGTAATATTGGCCACTTTGACAACGAAATCGATGTGGCCAGCCTGCAAAAGTACGAGTGGCAAAATATCAAGCCGCAGGTGGATCACGTCATTTTCCCGGATGGCAAACGCATCATACTGCTGGCCAAGGGCCGCCTGGTAAACCTGGGCTGCGCGACCGGTCATCCGAGTTTTGTCATGTCAAACTCATTCACCAACCAGGTACTGGCGCAGATTGAGCTGTGGAAGCACCCGGAGCGTTACAAGAATGATGTCTACGTGCTGCCCAAGCACCTCGACGAAAAAGTTGCGCATCTGCATCTGGCGCGTGTGGGCGCCAAGCTGACCCGCCTGACCGATGTACAGGCACATTACATCAGCGTGGATGCAAATGGCCCGTACAAACCGGATCATTACCGGTACTAAGTTTGGCGACCGTCCCGGGTCAGTCCCGGGACGGCACCGGCTTACCGACTGGTAGCAGAATTTACAATGATCCGATCAAGGGTTCCCATATCCTTCGAGTTTTTTCCGCCACGTACGGATGACCAGAAGCTGATCCTGGATTCCACCTGGCAGAAACTCTCGAGGCTCAATCCGCGCTACCTGTCCGTCACGTTCGGTGCCGGCGGTTCGACGCTGGATGCAACGCTCAATACGGTATCCGAGCTGTTGGAAAAATCCGGTGTCCCGGTGGCGCCGCATATCTCCTGCATGGCCAGGGACCGGCAGATGCTCGTGCGCTTGCTGGAATCCTACAAGGAGGCGGGTGTCGAGCGGCTGGTTGTATTGCGCGGTGACCGTCCCGAGGGCGTCAGCGGGCCAGGGCCGTTTCAATATGCCAGCGACCTGGTCAGGTTCGTGCAGGAATCATTTCCGGACGAGTTTCATATCGAAGTGGCCTGCTACCCGGAGTTTCACCCGGAATCCGCATCACCGGAAACCGAATTCAAGTACTTCAAGGAAAAAGTGGATGCCGGCGCCGATGGTGCGACCACCCAGTATTTCTACAACACCGATTGTTATTTCCAGTTCGTCGACGACTGCCATCGCAATGGCATCGATATCCCGATCACCCCGGGTATCATGCCAATAACAAACTATGAAAGCCTGGTCAGGTTCTCCGCCATGTGCGGGGCTGAAATACCGCGCTGGTTGCGTAAACGCCTGGAAGCCTTTGGTGACGATGGTGCTTCCGTGCGTGAATTTGGCCTCGACGTGGTAACAAAGCTATGCGAGCGCCTGCTGCTCGGCGGCGCACCGGGGTTGCACATTTACACCCTGAACCGCGCCAATGCGACCATGCGTCTGTGGCAGAGGCTGAATCACCTCTAGGGAAAGTTAAAACTTAACTTGGTTGTCGATTGAGCAACGTTATATACATTTTGTGGGCTTCGATTCAGACGGTGCGCTCAACAGCCCGGGTGGGGTTTACTTCCCGGGCTTATCCGGCCCTGCGGGCTGCCCTCAGCCAGGATTCCGCCTGATCGGGACCGCGCTGGAGGTGCATCCCTGCACCTTCAGCTCTCGATTTTCATCCCTGAAAATCGCCCCTGGCAGAATCCTGTCTTCGGCGGATAAACGGGAATTAAACCCCACCCGGGCTATTGAGCTTCTCAGCTGAAAGTCGTGCACCCTGGTTCAGACACGGTGGACGGTTGTGGTCTGGGCGAACTTAGAAGCGCCGAGTAGCCGGACGGGTTAGGGGCGATCGGGCGGGATGCCCGATCGAGGCCGCCCAGAACAGGATGTTCTGTAAGGCCGGTCCCGTTGACGCGAACATTGCGAACGCAATGTTCGGGTCTATCCCGGCTGGCTGCGAGGGTAGTCCCGGATCTTGATCCGGGACCGCTGGTCCAGTGAGCACAGGCCACAACCGTCTACCGTGTCCTTGCACCAGTGTCAGAATTTCAATTCCAAGTCACTGCCCATCTTTTGTGTCCACAGCCTTGCAGAAATGGACACCTGTGACGAACTAGAAATGAATCAGTGCTGCACATTCCCCGTCAGGGCGGCTTCTTCACCATTCTCACGGTAAATGGCAATCGACATCACACCGCGGGTGTCAATGCTGGCGCGGTACATACCTTCGGAATTGAACGGGGTGGCAATGTTGCCATGACGGTCCAGCGCGATTACGCCGCCTTCGCCCTCGGCCTTTACCAGGATATCGTTGACCACGGTATCGGCCGCTTCCGCCAGTGGTGTTCCAAGTTCAACCCGGCTGCTGATGTTGTAGGCCACCACGTAGCGTATAAAAAACTCACCATGCCCGGTTGCACTGACCGCACAGCTGTTATTGTTCGCGTAGGTGCCGGCGCCGATGATGGGTGAGTCCCCCACCCGGCCCCAGCGCTTGTTGGAGGTTCCGCCGGTTGACGTGCCGGCGGCCAGGTGGCCCTGGCTGTCGAGGGCCACGGCGCCCACGGTGGAGAACCACTGGTCCTGCTGGTCGGCACTTACTTGTTCCTTGGCCTGCTCCCGGGCCCTGATACGCTGCAGTTGCTGCCAGCGGAAGTCGGTATGGAAGTAGGCCGGATCCATCATTTCGAAGCCCTGCTGGCGGGCGAACTCTTCCGCGCCATCACCCATCAGCATGACATGATCCGAACCTGTCATAACCCTGGATGCGAGATTGATCGGGTTTTTAATGCGCGAGACAGAGGCGACGGCGCCGGCATTCAGACCCGCACCTTCCATGATGGATGCATCCATTTCATGTTTTTCCGCCGCGTTGAAAACCGCCCCCCTGCCGGCGTTGAACAAGGGTGAGTCTTCCATCACGTTGATGGCGGCAATAACCGCATCCGTACTGCTTGCCCCTGCCAGCAATGCCCGGTAGCCGGCCTGCACGGATTCACGCAGCGTGGCGCGGAGCTCGGCTTCTTTCTCATGGGTCATGTCCGCCTTGGCGATCGTGCCTGCGCCGCCGTGGATAACGATGGCCAGCGGGGAATCTTTAGTGGTTTTTTTCATGCGCGGAATGTTGACGATAACTTCCGGGCCGGTCAAGACCGTTGTGCTGCCCAGAACAGACCGGCATAGATTTTCGGGTCTACCATGACCCCTTCGGTTATGCGTGCAGCCAGCCACTCGGGAGCGCTTTCAAGCGGCACATGGTGGACGGTGATGCTCTCGTCGCCATTGCCGCCACCCGTCACCCACCCGCTCGAGACCACCGGCAAAAAAAATGCTGACGATCTCATCGCTCATGCCCGGTGTGCTAGGGCAGGTCAACAGTTCCTCCAGAAAGCCGGCACGATAGCCGGTTTCCTCGATAAGCTCTCTCTGCGCCGCGGTTTTGAGGTTCTCATCCCGGTCGCCGGTGTCACCCGCCAATCCGGCCGGTAATTCCATGACACGGCTTTTAACCGGGGTGCGGTATTGTTCTACGAGTACCAGTTCACCCGCATCGGTAACCGGTACCAGCACGACGACGCCACTTGCGTTGGTACGATATGCATACTCCCAGCGATCGCGTTCCTTTAAGCCCAGGAAGCGGCCACGGTAGTGAATTGTTTCATTTTTTGCCACAGAATTACCCGCTGCTCTGATAAACTGCGCCGATTGTATCCCAAGCGCACTGCCAACCCTATAACTGGGTGTGATGCCAGGCGGAACCAAAGTCTGCCCAGCAGTTCATAGTGAGCGGAAATAAGCAAAGCGAAAATTCAAGGATAAGCATGTTTCACAAATCAGTAATTACATTCGTAGTGGCGTTCACGCTTGCCGCCGGCTGCCTGCCGTTGGCTGCGCAGACCACAGCGGCCGCACCCGTATCTGAAAATGTACCCGCCCTGCTGGTCAAGGCCAATACCGCCTATGCCGGCAAGGACTACCCCGCCTTCCGCACGGCGATGGAGAGTCTGCACAGATTGCGCCCCAACAACAGTGAATACATGTACCAGCTGGTGATTGCCTACGCACTGATGGACGAGAAGTCGCAGGCTTATAACCTGATGTTGCGTATGCAGCAGCAGGGCCTGGCCTACGATTTCACGCAATCGGATGACACCGTGAATATACGGAGTACCGAGGTCTTTGAGTACGTCAATGACCTGATGAGAATTGCGGGTGATCCGATGGGCGAATCTGAGCAGGCATTTGTTTTACCCGCCGACGTGGTCATGCCCGGGAGTATCTCCTGGGATGAAAGCCGGCAGAAATTCCTGGTCGGCACCATCGCTGAGGGACAGGTATTTGCAGTTGGCAAGGATGGCCTGGTCAAAGAGTTGCTCAGGGCGGACGAGGAAAATGGCCTGTGGGCGATCTTGGATATCCTGGTGGACCAGCCACGTAACCGCCTGTGGGTCAGCAGTGCATCCATGCCGGGTTTTTCGCGTTTCGATCCGGTCGATAAAGGCCGCTCCGCGCTGTTTGAATTCGACCTGAAAACATTGGATTTGTTAAACCGTTACCCGGTGCCGGTTGATGGTCAATCGCATGTCCTTGGCAGCATGGTGCTTGGTCCGGATGGTGATATTTTTATCGCAGACCGCGTGCTGCCGCTTGTTTACAGCAAACCCGCGGACGAACAGCAACTCAAACCGGTACTGGTTTTCAGGGAGTTGATCAGCCAGCGTGGTATGGCGATGCAGCCTGATGGACGCATCCTGTATGTTGCAGATCGTGAGATGGGCATCATGGTTGTTGATCTTGAGGGCAGGCAGGCGCGTTTTCTGGAGATACCCGAGACGCTCAATATTGGAGGCATAGACGGTCTGTACCTGAAGGATAACCGTCTTTTTGTCATTCAGAACGGAATCAGCCCACAGCGTGTCATGCGTCTGCAGCTCGACGCCAGCGGTACAAAGGTGGAATCAGTCAGGCCGTTGGCGGTCGCACAGCCCGAATTTGACTCGCCCAGCTTTGGAACGATTGAGGGCGAATCCCTGTATTTTTTCGCCAACAGCCAGTGGTTGGGCAAGTCGGCTTCACAAAAGCCCGTTACCGTTTTGCGGACACCGCTGGATGCAAGCGCAGACCTGGTCCAGCCGGATATGCAGTTGTTCATGAAACAACAGGCGGAAAAAGCCAAACAGACCCAGCAGGAAAACAATAACTAGAACAGGTCATGGATGAAACTCCTGACCTGTCTGGATGCACGCTAACCGGTTAGCAGACACCGTCGCCGGAGCATGCCGCCGAACGCCATATCGTCAAACAGGCGGTTAAGACGGGCTTCATCCACTTCGCTGCGTGTTACGCCCGGGTTTTCGAGGGCGGAGGCCACCCGGGTTTCGATAATCGTCAGGCGTCGTGCGAGTTCGGCCGCACCACGGTGCTCGCCCAGCTTCTTATGCAGTGACTTTGCCCCGCGGATGCTCAGGTGCGGGACCTCTTCAATCCGCTCCCAGATGGCGCCCAGGTTTTCGAAGTGGCTCAACAGGGCGGCAGCGGATTTGGGGCCGATACCCGGCACACCGGGGATGTTATCGACCGCGTCACCTGTGAGTGCAAGGTAATCCGCGATCTGCTCGGGATACACACCGAACTTGTCCTTGATTTTCGAGTGGTTGAGTTTCTGGTTTCGTGTGAAATCCCACCAGGTGTCATTCTTGTCAACCAGTTGGGTGAGATCCTTGTCGCTGCTGATGATGCAAACCGGGTGACCCCGCTCCCGCCAGTGCGCAGCCAGTGTGCCGATCAGGTCGTCGGCCTCATAGCGATCGTCAGCAAAACAGCTCAGACCCATGGATTCGGCCACTTCCCTCGCCCAGGCGAACTGGCGTTTCAGCTCTTCCGGCGCCGGCTCGCGGTTTGCCTTGTACTCGGGGTAAATCTCGTTGCGGTAACTCGTGCTCAGCGATTCGTCGAAAGCCACACCGATGTGTTCGGCATTGGTCTGTTCGAGCAGGCTGCACAGAAAGCCGGTAAACCCGTAGACGGCATTGGTGGGTTGCCCGGCCGCGTTGGAAAACTCATCAGAAATAGAGAACCACGCACGGAATATATAAATGCTGGCATCGACAAGGTAAACGGGTTGCAGGCTCATAAGCGGTCTATCTTACACCAGTGGGGATTCAACTTGCTCAAGACGGGTAAAAACCTGGTAGAAGCAATCAAGTTCTGCTGCACACTGCAAGCAGCACCATGCTGTTTCGATTTGTTAAAAGATGTTAAAGTGTCGCGGTAAAGCTATGTTCAAGAACAGAATGCGAGCATAGTGGTAGGGATTACAAAAAAAATCAGGGGTTAGGATTATGGATGATCGAATTTTTCCTGTGCATCAGGGTCGTTTACTGCCGCGCTCAATAAAAAACACCCTCCTGGGTGTCTTGATGATGTTTGGGATGCTGCTTTCCTTCCAGGTCTACGCGCAAGTACCGGTAAACAGCAACAGCACACCGGCAGAGTCCTTCCTCGGCGAACAATTCTGTTTTGATACGCAGTTCACCAACGTCGGCAGCCCGGGTTTCGGACCCTATATGCAACTGGTGATCCCGTCCGGCCTCAAGTTTAATGGGGCAACAATTTTTGGTAGCAGCGCCATTATTGCTGAATTGGGCGTGTTTCCGGCCGAGCCTGGCAACCAGATTCTCGACCCGCTGAGTGGCCTGCAGGTCACCGGTCCCGCGGGTGGTTCGCTGACCACTATCAAGCTGCCTGTTGGCAGTGTCGTCGCTGGTGGGCCAACCCTGACCACGAATATCTGCCTGACGATCGAGTCGTTCGCGGAAGTGGGTACACCACTGCCGGTTTCACTCGTTCCCGTTTATGAATTCGGTGATACTGCAACCGGCGTGAACGGCCCGGTCGTCGGAACGGCCAATATCCAGCCGGTAACACCTACCGTTATTCGCTTTAACAAGGCGAACAGTGCACCGGATGACGTTGGAGGTCGTGAACGGCCACCTTCGACCACCTGGCCCCTTACCTATGCGCTGACCGCTGATATCGCCAATACCGCGACCGTGACCAACCTGTCATTCAGCGACACGCTACCGAACGACCTGCAATTCACCGGCCCGGTGACCATCACTGGTGGTGTGGGCTGTGCAGTCACTGTGTCCCCATCTGTCATCAGTCCCGGTGGTAACCTGGTAGTGGAATGCAGCAGCGCGACCGGCACCACGAGCGCTGCGGATGTCACTGTCAGTTACCCGGCTTTTTTCACAGACTCCCTGGATGAAACCAGTTGCGGTACTCTTTCGCGGCTCAATACGGCATCCCTGGATGTTGAATACAAGACGGCGCCACTGCCACAGTTGAGCTCAGAATCCAGTATCACGGTTAAACACGTGGCCCTGCAAAAAGCGGCGGCAACGGGTGCGGCTGTTCCCGGTGCTACGATTAATTACTCTTTAAGTTTCCAGGTCTCGGATTCTGCCGACATCAATGCCCTGGTGATCACCGATACCTTGCCAGACGGCACCTTGTGGGCTGCCCATGGCAGCTTGCTGATCAATGGTTCTGCGGTCGCAATCACGCCCGGCATCACGCCGAACGTCGATGGCACGACCACGGTTATTTACGATATTGGCGCGGTCGCCGCCTTGATTGACGGGGGCAGTGATATTGCACTCAGCTATACAGCGGGTATTCAGCAAAGCTATATCGATACAGGTTTACCGGTATTGGCCAGTGATTCGCTGAACAACACTGTTGACGCCGTGTATGGTCTTGTCCAGGGAGCTGCAGACTGCGTTGAGGACAGTGCCGCCAGTGTGGGTATTGAGCCCGTTTCCCTGACCAAAACCATTGACAACCTGAAGCCTTTCTATGTGCCCGGTGAGACCGTTACATTCCAACTTGAGTTGACGGTGCCATCAGGGGATACGAGCAACATACGATTCAGTGACGCATTGCCGCTACCGGTTTTCAATGTGGCTGACATCAGTACGGTCTGGAACGTGGATATCAGGCTCGCTCCATCAGACAACCTGGGCCTGACCCCTAGCAGTATCACCAGGGATTTGGCCACCAATACGATAGTGATCGCGTGGCCCGATATAAGCAGTGATACGGCCCGCGTGTTGGCGGTGGAAATCGACGCCGTGATTACGGATGAGCCGTTTGCCGACAAGCTATTCCTGACCAATATTGCCGAGTCGTTTACAAACAATACGCCCAATGCCATAGCGACTGACAACGCCATCGTGCAGTTACTGGTGGGTGCACCCGAGCTGGTCATCACCAAGGGAGTAAGTGCCAGCACCAATCCCAACAGCGTGATCAGTCCGCTGCCTTCCGTGTTACCGGTTGATGGTGATATCAGCAATAGTGACGCACAGGATATCCTGACCTATGTATTAACCGTGGAAAACATCGGCAGCGCGTCCGCTTTTGATGTGCGCGTAAACGAAAATGTGCCTGCCGGCCTTACGGGTTGCGCACTTCTCAGTGTTGTTGACGGTAACGGTGGCGTCCTGGCGACAGATTCCGGTGACTTGTTCAACGCCGGCCTCGTTATTACCGAGCTTACCGGCAACGATGGCGTTCCTGTCGGCGGCGGTGCCCCCTACAGTACCGACACGGCAATCATCAGTTTCACCTGTGTGGTCGATATTGCAGTTCAGCCAACCCAGGTGATAGAAAACGAGGCCAGTGTCGTATGGGCAAGCCAACCCGGTGCGGGCGATTTTCAGGCGGTCACGGATATCGCTTCCGCAACGATTGCCAATGTCAATGCCAGCAAGTTATTTGTGGCCACCTCGGAGGCGACCACCAGTGATGCCGCGAACCCGCCACGTGCAACCATTGGCGAAATCATCCGTTATCGACTGGTGGCGGAATTACCGGAAGGGACCATCACTGATCTGAACCTGCGTGATATTCTGCCCGGTGGACTCACTTTCCTGAATGATGGCACATCCAAGGCGGCCTTCATCAGCAATGGAGGTGGCGTGACCTCTGCCGCTGTAGCCGTTACCAATATTTCGGGCAACAATCCTTCGTTGGCGGCGGTTCCGTCCAACCTGGTCGTTTCTGACGTGCCGGCCGTAACCGCACGCTTCAATTTTGGCACGGTGGTGAACAGTGATAACGATGCCGACGCAGAATTCCTGGTTGTTGAATTCAATGTCCTGGTAAATAACAGCAGTATCGCCGGCAGCAACGATGCCGGCGAAAATCGTAACAATCTTTTTGACCTATATAATGGTAATACCAGGCTGGACAGGTCTAACACTGTGCAGGTGCGCATCGCAGAACCCCGGGTGACCATCAATAAGGTGGCGAGTCCCACGGCCGGCGACGCAGGCGACGTCATTACTTTTACCGTCGTGGTATCCAACTTGACCGGGGTCAACGTGAGTGGCGCATTTGACGTGCGGATTTCAGACCCGCTCGACCCGCGCCTGGCCAACTTCAGCGTTACATCAATTACACCGCTGGCCTGTCCCTCGCTGGGTGAAGTGGACAACAGCACCGCCACGCTGTTGGATATTTCCTTCGTACAGATGGTACCCGGTTGCCGTGTGACAGTTGTTTATAGCAGCGAACTGGATGGGGCGGTGGCGCCAGGTGACTCGATTACCAACACCGCGACTGCGGCCTGGACCAGCCTGCCGGGACCCAACGGTACAACGGTTAATCCCACCGGTTCTTCCACACCCGGTGCATCTGGCAGTGTTAACGGTGAACGCGATGGCCAGGGTGGCATTAACGATTACACCCAGAGCGCTGATGCGACAGTGGGTATACAGAGCATTGTGTTGAATAAGGCCGTCACGGGAACGTCCCAATTGAGTACCGGCACCAGCCAGTTCAGGGCGACCCTTGATGACCTGACCATTGGCGAAACCGTTGATTTTGAGATCATCGCGACCATACCCGAGGGTACAACACCCCAGGTACTGATCAGCGATACGATGCCGTGGACCAACGGCGTGATGGAAATAGTCAGCGCCACTGTCGTATCGGTGGGAACAAACCTGACCACGGGCCTGACACCGCCGTCGCCCGCAACCTTGACGGATTTGCAACTGTCTGACGGTGTCAACGATTCCGCGAGCTTTAATTTTGGCCAGGTCGTGAACACCGCTGACGGTGTGAGTGATGAGAAGGACGAGATCAGGGTAAGCGTCACGGGACGGTTGCTTGATCGGGCCCCCAATCAGTCCGGGGACCTGCTAACCAACACGGCACTGGTGCAGTTTGGACCCGGCCTGAATGCATCAGCCAGCGCCCAGGTCGATACGGTGGCGCCTGTGCTGGCTATCGTCAAGAGCGGCAATATTACCCAGGGCGATGCTGGCGACACGGTAATATTTACCATCACCGTCAACCATCCGGCGGCTTCAACGGCTGATGCTTTTGATGTCCTGCTTAGTGATGACCTGCCGGCCGGATTAACCCTGGTGGCTGGCACGCTTACGTCTGATTCAGGTTTTTTGGCACCGGATGTCTTGCTTGAAGATATAGCTGGTAACGGTTTTTCGGCGGGTTGGGTGAGCTTTGGCCTGTCCGAAACCTCCGTCATCACCTTCGAGGCGACGGTTGAAACCGTCGTGAAGCCCAGCGAAGTGATTACCAACACTGCCACGGTGGATTGGACAAGCCTGCCGGGGGATGTCGATCCGAATGAGCGGACCGGCACCGCCAGCGATAATCATAATATTACGATTACACCGCCCGGCCTTACTAAAGTAATTACCGCAACCAGTGAAGACGACACGGATACCGGTCAATTTGGTCCGGAAACCGATCTCACCATTGGTGAGGAAGTCACCTATCAGTTCACCGTGGTTCTCCCGGAGGGCTCACCTAATGGCGTCGTAGTGACTGATCAGTTACCCACCGGTAGCTCCGTGCTGCAAGTGGTGAGTTCGCGCCTGGTAACCATTGGCGGAAATATCAGTGGTGCGGGTTTGCCGGCTGAGGGTAGTCCCGGTGTGGCCAGTGATACAAATGCCGACACGTTCAATGACCGTGTCGTTTGGACGCTGGGTGATTTGCTGAACACACCGGACGGTGCCAGATACAGAGGCAGACCAACTGCTCTTTGAAGTGGTGGCCGTGGTGCTGGATCAACCGGCTAACCAAAGCGGTGTGGTCACACAAACCAATACTGCCACGATAACATCCAGCAACAGCAGTGCCTTGGGTACCGTTGATGTTGACCTGGTGGCGCCTGCACTGACACTGGAGAAGATCGTCAGCAACCCCGCAGGCGGCTTCGTCGATGCCGGCGATACGGTCACCCACATCCTGACCATCGATCATACAGACCTCTCGACGGCCAATGCCTACAACGTGGTCATCACTGACACTTTGCCCGGGCCGGAACTGCTGTGGGCCGCTAACGTGGTCAGTACCTGTGCGGGCCTGCTCGTCGATGATATCGGTGAACCGCTTATCGTGTTCACGATACCGCAATTCAATTTGTTGACCGACAGTTGCACGATCAGTTACGACACCACGGTTGCCATCACTGCGCAACCTGCACAAACACTGACCAACACCGCCGGGATGGCTTACGACAGCACGCCGGTTTTCGTCGATGGCGAAACCCGCAGCCTGACGGGGTCGGGCACGGCCGAGGTCACGGTACTGGCGCCAACGCTGGTGAAGGTGGCGACGGTCAGCAATGTGGCGGATACAGGTAGCAGCCAGTTCAACCCGGCACTACCGGATCTTGCCATTGGTGAAACCATCACCTATGAGCTCACTATCGTGGTACCGGAAGGGACCGTTCTGAACGCGATAGTAACCGACCTGATGCCGGCGCTGCCCACGGGTGCGGGCTTTATCGAGGCCATAGGCGCTTCGGTAAGTGCGGTGGGTGCAAATATTTCCACGTCGTTGCCTGGGACACCGGTGCTTGACGATTTTCAGGCTGCCGATGGGCTCGACGATCGTGTCATTTTCGACTTTGGTACGATTACTAACATACCCGATGGCGTAAGCGATGAAAAAGACCGTATCGTCATGCAGGTCGTGGGTCGGGTAGCCGACGTTGCAGACAATGCCAACGGTGACCTGTTGGTCAATAACGCGAGTTTTGACTTTACCGGCGGCAGCCTGGCTGATGATGCTGATGTCGAAGTGGTTGAGCCGGTGCTCAATCTGACCAAATCAATGGGACCGGTCGTCGATACCGTGGTGCGGATCAGCCTGGTTGTAGAGAACACCGGCAGCGGCACAGCACCTGCCTACGACATCAATGTTACCGACGTACTGGAAGACAGTGTCTGGAACAGTGCGGCGTTGTCGCAGGTATCCGTTTCAACGGGTTTCCTGTTGCAGGCCACAGCGGGCCCGGCTCCCGGTCAGACCACGCTCACTTTCAGCAGCGATCCATTGGCGATCTCGCCAGCGGGCACCATACCGGTAGGCTCTTCGGTCAGTGCGGTATTTGAACTTCCCCTGGCCGTTCTTCCACCTGTGCCGAATCCGGTTGTCAACGTGGCAGACCTGGATCAGGCCGACACACTGCCCGGTGATGACCCGGCCCAGCGTGATTTGCCCCCGGACAGCGATTTAGCAGAAATTGGTATTCCTGATTTGCAACTGAGCAAGGATGACAGCCTGCTGGTGGATGCTGATTCTTCCGGCGATGCCTCGCCCGGCGATACGCTGCGTTACACCCTGGTGATCAATAACCAGGGGGCCGGTGATGCCACCAATATCGTTCTGGAAGATACTCCCGATGTACACACGGCACTGGTTGTTGGCAGCGTGGTCAGCACCCAGGGCAGCGTCGCTATTGGCAACAACCCTGGTAATACGACTGTTGAGGTTGCAGTGGGGACGATAGCGGCAGGCTTGTCGGTCACCATCAGCTACGATGTTGTCATTAACCAGCCGTTGCCAAGTGGTGTTACCGAGGTGGTAAACCAGGCGTTGCTGACATCAACGGAACTACCACCGGTACTCAGTGATGATCCGGACGACCCTGGCCCGCAGGATCCGACCATCGTACCGCTCAACGCCGCACCCGACCTGGTGATCAGCAAGGATGATGGCGGTGTCACGGCGGTTCCCGGTGACACGGTGAGCTACCTGCTGAGCTACCAGAACGTCGGCAACCAGGATGCGACCGGTGTGGTGATTAGCGAGACGGTACCGGCCAATACCTTGTTTGACGGTCCCGCCAGCACTGCTGGCTGGGTCTGTGTACCGGACGCTACGGCCGGTTCCAGCTGTACGCTGGCGATTGGTGACGTGGCTGCGGGTGGTGTGGCGGCAAGCGCGACGTTCGCGGTGCTGGTGGACAATCCACTGCCCAGCGGGGTCATCGAGGTCTTCAACACAGCCAGGATTGCGGATGATGGCAGCAACGGCGACGATCCGACCCCGGAGGACAACGTCAACAGTGATGACACGCCGGTGGTGGCGGTGCCTGACCTGGTGATCGGCAAGGATGATGGCGGTGTCACGGCGGTTCCCGGTGACACGGTGAGCTACCTGCTGAGCTACCAGAACGTCGGCAACCAGGATGCGACCGGTGTGGTGATTAGCGAGACGGTACCGGCCAATACCTTGTTTGACGGTCCCGCCAGCACTGCTGGCTGGGTCTGTGTACCGGACGCTACGGCCGGTTCCAGCTGTACGCTGGCGATTGGTGACGTGGCTGCGGGTGCGTGTGGCGGCAAGCGCGACGTTCGCGGTGCTGGTGGACAATCCACTGCCCAGCGGGGTCATCGAGGTCTTCAACACAGCCAGGATTGCGGATGATGGCAGCAACGGCGACGATCCGACCCCGGAGGACAACGTCAACAGTGATGACACGCCGGTGGTGGCGGTGCCTGACCTGGTGATCGGCAAGGATGATGGCGGTGTCACGGCGGTTCCCGGTGACACGGTGAGCTACCTGCTGAGCTACCAGAACGTCGGCAACCAGGATGCGACCGGTGTGGTGATTAGCGAGACGGTACCGGCCAATACCTTGTTTGACGGTCCCGCCAGCACTGCTGGCTGGGTCTGTGTACCGGACGCTACGGCCGGTTCCAGCTGTACGCTGGCGATTGGTGACGTGGCTGCGGGTGGTGTGGCGGCAAGCGCGACGTTCGCGGTGCTGGTGGACAATCCACTGCCCAGCGGGGTCATCGAGGTCTTCAACACAGCCAGGATTGCGGATGATGGCAGCAACGGCGACGATCCGACCCCGGAGGACAACGTCAACAGTGATGACACGCCGGTGGTGGCGGTGCCTGACCTGGTGATCGGCAAGGATGATGGCGGTGTCACGGCGGTTCCCGGTGACACGGTGAGCTACCTGCTGAGCTACCAGAACGTCGGCAACCAGGATGCGACCGGTGTGGTGATTAGCGAGACGGTACCGGCCAATACCTTGTTTGACGGTCCCGCCAGCACTGCTGGCTGGGTCTGTGTACCGGACGCTACGGCCGGTTCCAGCTGTACGCTGGCGATTGGTGACGTGGCTGCGGGTGGTGTGGCGGCAAGCGCGACGTTCGCGGTGCTGGTGGACAATCCACTGCCCAGCGGGGTCATCGAGGTCTTCAACACAGCCAGGATTGCGGATGATGGCAGCAACGGCGACGATCCGACCCCGGAGGACAACGTCAACAGTGATGACACGCCGGTGGTGGCGGTGCCTGACCTGGTGATCGGCAAGGATGATGGCGGTGTCACGGCGGTTCCCGGTGACACGGTGAGCTACCTGCTGAGCTACCAGAACGTCGGCAACCAGGATGCGACCGGTGTGGTGATTAGCGAGACGGTACCGGCCAATACCTTGTTTGACGGTCCCGCCAGCACTGCTGGCTGGGTCTGTGTACCGGACGCTACGGCCGGTTCCAGCTGTACGCTGGCGATTGGTGACGTGGCTGCGGGTGGTGTGGCGGCAAGCGCGACGTTCGCGGTGCTGGTGGACAATCCACTGCCCAGCGGGGTCATCGAGGTCTTCAACACAGCCAGGATTGCGGATGATGGCAGCAACGGCGACGATCCGACCCCGGAGGACAACGTCAACAGTGATGACACGCCGGTGGTGGCGGTGCCTGACCTGGTGATCAGCAAGGATGATGGCGGTATACCGGCACGCCCGGGTGGTATGGTGATTTATACACTGAGCTACCAGAACGTTGGCAACCAGGATGCGATCGGTGTTGTCATAACCGAAACGGTTCCCGCAGGTACCGGGTTTATCGCGGTTGACAGCACTCCCGGGTGGGTGTGTCTGCCGGATGGCACCGCTGGTTCAAGCTGCACGTTGGCGGTCGGTGATGTGGCCGCGGGCAGTCCGGTGGTAACAGTGACTTATGCAGTGTTGGTTACTATGCAAGCAGTTGGAGTGGAGGGTGTGCTAAATATTGCCAGTATCGCGGACGATGGCAGTAACGGCGATGATCCGACCCCAGAAAACAACACTGACAACGTCATCAGTTTCTATTACGTGCCCGTCCCGATTCTGAACCAATACGGCATTGCCATTCTTGCGCTTCTCATGTTGGGTCTCGGTTTGGTTGGTTTCCGGCGCTTCATTTAAGGCTTCAAGGCGACTCCGGACTTGATCCGGAGTCGTGGAGAGGCGGGGCGCCACGCGTGATCCTGCCCTGCTATAGTGTGAGAAAATCGTGTGCCACGGGCGAGGCAAACATTAACGATATTCTGGCATTCTACTTGTAAAAATACCGAATCGGTTCATACTATTAGACCCGTTTCTCAACTAGGAGTGTCGGTCTATGAAAGTCTTCAAATTTGCAAGCATCATTGCCCTGTTTTGCGGTTTCGCGATAGCACAGGCCGCCGAACTTCCAAAGGAGGTTTCCCTGTCGCCGGAGCAAGCTGCAGGGGCCGCTGCGGTGGTTGAAGAAGCCGCGGTTGAAGTAGCTGAAGCACTTGAGGTGGCAGAAGAAGCCGCAGTTGTTGAAGCTGAAGCCGTTGAGATGGCAGAAGAGGCCGCAGTTGACGAAGCTGTAGCGGTAGAGATGGCAGAGGAAGCTGCAGTGGTTGAAGCTGAAGCCGTTGAAATGGCTGAAGAAGCCGCAATTGACCAAGCTGTAGCGGTAGAGATGGCAGAGGAAGCTGCAGTGGTTGAAGCTGAAGCCATTGAAATGGCTGAAGAAGCCGCGGTTGTTGAAGCTGAAGCGGTTGAAATGGCTGAAGAGGGTGAAGTTGAAGTAACAGAAGCCGTCGAAATGGCCGAAGAGGCCGCAGTTGTTGAGGCTGAAGCGGTCGAAATGGCTGAAGAAGCTGCGGTTGTTGAAGCTGAAGCGGTTGAAATGGCTGAAGAGGCCGCGGTTGCCGAAGCTGTAGCGGTCGAAGTGGCTGAAGAGGCCGCCGTTGAAGTGGCTGAAGCAGTTGAAGTCGCCGAAGAGGCTGCCGTCGTTGAAGCCGTAGCGGTTGAAATGGCTGAAGAAGCTGCGGTTGCTGAAGCTGAAGCGGTTAAAGTGGCCGAAGAAGTCGCCACGATTGAAGCTGCAGTGGTTGAAGAAGCGCCGGCAGTTGCACCCGAAGTAGCAAAAGAGGCTCCTGAAGTTGATGAAGAAGCTGAAGACGTAGACTGAGATCTTCTGTTTTAACTGAACAAAGGCGGGTTTTGACCCGCCTTTTTTTTAAAGCGTTGTGAGCAAATCTGATATTTTTTCTGATCTGTATCAGACCGCAAATTTCTGATGCCCTACCTACCCGCAGGGCTATACGAGTAGCGGCTCACCCTTCTCAACCCGTTTGCGTAAAACGCTGTTGCGTGGGAAATGTGCCAGCAGAAACTCCATCTGATCGTGCAGGATCTCACGGCCCTGTAAATAGATGTACTCCGCGTGCGTCGGGCAGAAAGGGATAGCAAGCAGCTGCATACCTGCCTGCTCGGGTGTCCTGCCTGCCTTGTGATTGTTGCATCGCTTGCAGGCGGTGACGACATTAACCCAGCGGTCCTGCCCGCCCTGGCTGAGTGGGTTCACATGGTCCCTGGAAAGCAGGAAATGGGGAAACTGCTCGCCACAGTACAAACACAAATTCTGGTCGCGACGAAACAGCGACTGGTTGCTCAGTGGAGGTACATAGTTTTTTGCGAACAGGTATTTGTGGGGGTGCTGGCCCAGCGTCGCAATGATCGCATCCACGCTGACTATGCTTTGGAGGCCACTGATGGCATTGATACCGCCATGCACCTGGTAGAGTGTTTTTCCGAGAGAGTAAGAGACCTGATCAAGCGTAATGAGCCTGACTGCTTCCTGGTATCCGATCCATTCCAAAGGCATCCCGGATACATCTGTGCGTAAAACCCGTTGCTGTAAACTCATATCCTTTTTAATCGATTCGGTCGCAAAAACCCGTTAGCACAAGATATAGTGTTGTTTCACGATCCATGGCCGTGTATCTCGTTTGTATATTGTTTTGAAAGCAATCGCAAGCGAAAATTTTATGCGTGCCACCAATCGCTGGTTTGGCCGGGTCTGGTAAACGCGAACCAGTCGTGTGCTGGTGTTGTCTCAAACGCATCGTTTTAATCTGGAGTTGAGTGTGAAAATGGTATTACGCGGTATCTTTCTGTTATTGGCACTGCTTGCCGGACCGGGCCCGGCGCTGGCTGCATTACCCATGGCTGTTGACGGGGAGCCGCTGCCATCGCTCGCGCCGGTCCTCAAGCGGGTAACACCTTCGGTAGTCAATGTGAATACAGTGACCCGCGTACGTGTTCGCAGTCCATTGATGGATGATCCCTTTTTCAGGCGGTTTTTCAATGTACCGGATGCGCCGCGTGAACGGGTTTCGCAAAGCCTTGGCTCCGGTGTCATCGTCGATGCGGAAAAGGGCTACGTACTGACCAACAACCATGTCATAGCCCGGGCGGACGAAATTTCCGTTGGCCTCAAGGATGGCCGCAGCCTCGAAGCCAAGCTAATAGGCGTTGATCCGGATACCGATCTGGCAGTGATTCAGATTCCGGCGGAAAACCTGACCGCGCTGCAGTTGGCAGATTCAGATGAGCTGCAGGTCGGCGACTTCGTGGTCGCGGTTGGCAATCCATTCGGGCTGGGGCAGACGGTCACGTCCGGTATTGTCAGCGCCCTCGGACGCACCGGTTTGCGTGGTCTTGAATATCAGAATTTTATCCAGACAGATGCTTCCATCAACCCGGGTAATTCCGGTGGCGCCCTGATCAATCTGCGTGGCGAACTGGTGGGTATCAACAGTGCCATATTCACACCCAGTGGCGGCAATGTGGGTATCGGTTTTGCTATTCCCGCCAGCATGGCCAGTTACGTGATGGCTCAGTTGATACAGTTTGGCGAGGTGCGCCGGGGAACGCTGGGTCTGTTGGTGCAGGACCTGACCCCCGAGCTTGCCGGTGCATTTTCGATCGAGGCGGGCAAGGGTGTTTTGGTGGCGGAGGTTGCCGCAGGTTCGGCCGCGGGTGAAGCGGGTCTGCAGCCGGGTGATGTTATCCTCCGCATGGCCAGGCGCAACATCAACAGCACCCAGGATTTTCACAATGCGGAGGGGCAGCTGGCCATCGGTGATGCACTGCAGGTCGAGTATCTCAGGAATGGCAAGACACGCGATACGCGGCTGGTCATCCAACCCGTACCAGTGGTAGACGGTGTCGAACTGGATTACCGTTTGGAGGGGGCGCGTTTTACAGATTTGACCGAAAAACATAAGAAGCAAGTGCTTTCCGGTGTACTCATCGAGGAGCTTGATTCGCGCAGCCGTCTTGCACGCCAGGGGCTCGCAGTGGGTGACATCATCACCGGCGCCAACCGCCAGTCGGTTAATAACCTGGCGGAATTGAGGAGAGCCCTTGAACAGATGCGCAGTCCTCTCCTGCTGCAGGTGGTGAGGGGAAACAGGGCCTATGTTGTCAGGCTTGACTGACGGGGTCATGTAAACCGGTATCGGCGGTCAGCGGAGGCACGTGGTGCTTTCCGGTATTGCGTGTTTGACATAAACTGGTGTGACTACCAAACAGAGCACCCACGATGAGCTTTATAAATTCAAAAGACGGTATTCCACTTTACCCGGTTAGTCCGGCAAATTACGAGCAATGGCTCGCCAATTTGCCCGGCGTTCAGCAAAAATGGCTGAAGGCGGCAGGTTTCCTGGCCAAGCCTGGTGAGCTGTGTAGCCTGCCGGACAGCAATGGTGAGCTGCACGGTTACGCCTTTGGCATGGCAGAGCAGGGCTGGCTGTACCAGCTTGCAGCGCTTCCGGCGAAACTGGCGGCCGGTGAGTACCGGTTGGTGGCAGACTGGAGCCCCCAGCAACGCCTGCAGGCCAGTCTTGGCTGGGGTCTGGCCTGCTACCAGTTCAGCAGGTACCTGAAACCACAAAAAGAGATGCCGGTTTTGGCGCTCGATGAAGATATCGCCACCGATGCCGGGCGCCTGTTGTCGGCGCAATCACTGGTCCGTGACCTGATCAACACACCCACTGAAGACCTGGGGCCGGCCCAGCTGGGAGATGCGATGCGCAAGGAGGCGGATCAGTTCGGCGCACGCATGTCCACGATTAGCGGGGTCAAGTTACTGACGGAGAATTTCCCTGCCATACACGCTGTCGGGCGGGCCTCGGAGCGTGAACCACGCTTGCTCAAGATGGAATGGGGTGATGACGCCCACCCGATGATCGCGCTCTGTGGCAAGGGTGTGTGTTTTGACACCGGCGGTTTAAACCTGAAGCCCTCG
This sequence comes from uncultured Gammaproteobacteria bacterium, assembly GCA_963704855.1. GTDB lineage: Bacteria > Pseudomonadota > Gammaproteobacteria > Xanthomonadales > SZUA-36 > SZUA-36. Next base: position 252,698 of record CAVPHY010000001.1, on the reverse strand, counting down.
ACGGGTATGGCGCTGATGAAAAAGGATATGGGTGGTGCAGCGCATGTATTGGCCCTGGCGCGCCTGATCATGCAGGCGCAGTTACCGGTGCGTTTGCTGGTCCTGATTCCAGCGGTCGAGAACTCGGTATCCGGGAATGCCTACCGGCCGGGAGACGTAATTTCTACACGCAAAGGTTTGAGTATCGAAATTGGCAACACCGACGCCGAAGGCCGCGTTGTATTGGCGGATGCGCTCGCTTATGCCTGTGAGTCTGATCCCGACCTCGTGATTGACTTTGCAACCCTGACCGGGGCTGCGCGCACCGCGATGGGCACCGATCTGCCACCGATATTCAGCAATGATATCTCCATTGCGCAGGCGATTACTGCAGCCGGAGAGTTGGAGGAGGACCCGCTATGGGTATTCCCCCTTTACAAACCCTACAACGAATTGCTGAAGAGCCCGATCGCCGATCTGAATAACATGGGTAAAACACCGTTTGGAGGCTGCATCACCGCAGCCCTTTTCCTCGAGCATTTTGTAACGGCTCAAACCGACTGGGTGCATATCGACACCTTCGGCTGGAACCAGACAACCCGGCCCGGTCGTCCGCTCGGCGGTGAGGCATTGGGGCTCAGGGCCGTGTTCCATTACCTGAAAGATCGCTACTGCTGATGCGCATCCTGTCGCCGGGTGAGCGATAGTCTTCGCAAAATGAAACACATCGTCGTTCACGAAGTCGGTCCCCGTGACGGTTTGCAGATGGAACAGCGGGTAGTCCCTGTCGAAACAAGGGAAGGCTGGATACGCCGTACGATGGAATCCGGGGTTGATATCGTGCAGGTCGGTTCCTTCGTCCACCCGGTAAAAGTCCCGCAAATGACGGATACCGATGAGCTGTTCCGGCGTCTTACCAAAGACAAGAGTTCCCCGGTGATACTCGCCGGGTTGGCGCTGAATGAGCGCGGTCTGGAGCGCGGCCTGGCTTGCGGGGTGGAAATGTTTTGCCTTGGCGCGTCCGCCAGCGAAACCCACAGTCTTAAGAATACGGGTATGGGAAGCATGGATGCCACGCGCCGCATCATCGCCGCTGGACGCCAGGCGTTGGCAGCGGGTAAGAAGGTGCAGGTCTCGGTTCAGTCGGCTTTCGGCTGCGGTTTTGAGGGTCCGGTCGCGGAATCGCGTGTTCTCGGGATGGTTGCTGCCTACCTCGAGGCCGGCCTGCGTAACATCAGCCTGGCCGATACGGCCGGCCACGCGTATCCCGGGCAGGTTGAGCGCCTGTTCGCCGCCATCCTGAAGCTCGACCCCGATGCCGGATGCACCGGTCATTTCCATAACACCTACGGACTCGGCATGGCCAATATCATGGCGGCGCTGCGCGTTGGCGTGACCTCGTTTGAAACCTCGTTCGCCGGCCTGGGCGGGTGCCCGTTCACAAAGGTCGCAGCGGGCAACGTGGCCACCGAGGATTTCGTCAATGCCCTTCAACTCCAGGGGATGCGCCACGACATAGACCTTGGCAGCCTGGTCGGTGTGGCGGCAGACGTTGCCCGATATTTTGAGCGCGAAATGCCCGGCTGTGTTTACAAGACCGGGTCGATACGCAACTGGGGCTCAGCATGAGCAAACAGATCATGAATGGCCTAAGGGTGCTTGACCTTACCAATGTACTGGCAGGGCCGTTTGCTACCCTGCACCTTGCCTTGCTGGGCGCCGAGGTAATCAAGATAGAACGCCCCGGCAGCGGTGACCTCGCGCGTAAACTGGGCGCACTGACGTGGCTTGAACGATCAGCTGATGGGAACCAGTTTCCTGGCCCAGAACGCCAACAAGAAATCGGTGACCCTTAACACGAAGGACCCTGAAGGCAGGGAGATTTTCAAAAAACTCGTCGCTGATGCAGATGTGCTGGTCGAGAACTTCCGGCCCGGTGTAATGGAGCGCCTGGGTCTCGGCTTTGATGTATTGAAGGAGATCAACCCGCGTCTGATCTATTGCGCCATCTCCGGTTTTGGCCAGACCGGGCCCGATGCGTTCAAACCGGCGTACGACCAGATCATCCAGGGGCTCAGCGGTGAAATGTCCATCAACGGCGATGAACGCCTGAACCCCTTGCGCACGGGTTTTCCGGTCTGCGATACGGTGGGTGGATTGAATGCGGCATTCGCCATCATGGCGGCCCTCTACCACCGGGAACGTAGCGGTGAAGGGCAGTTTATCGACATCGCCATGCTCGACTCCATCATGCCAATGATGGGATGGGTGGCTGCAAACCTCCTCATGGCGGGCAAGGAACCGGAGCCCATGGGTAACGACAACTTCACCGCGGCGCCTTCCGGGGTATTCAGAACGGCTGACGGATTTATCAATATCGCGGCCAACAAGCAGGAACAGTGGGAGGCGCTATGTGACGTGCTTGAACTACCCGCCCTGAAGACCGATCCGCGGTTCGAGAAACGGGATACCCGCAAGCAGAACCGCAAACAACTGACGCCCTTGCTGGAAGCAAAGCTGGCCGAACGCGGAACCGGTGAATGGGTGGAGCTGCTGAATGCGAATAGCGTCCCAAGCGGCGCCATCCTGAGCCTTCGCGACGCGCTGACACAGCCGCAGGTCAAACACCGTCAGACGCTTAAAGATGTAACGGTCGAGGGTATTGGCAGTATTCCGTTGTTCACGCTGACGGCCAAGTTTGAAAAAACACCCGGGGATATTACATCGCCGCCACCGAGGCTTTCAGCCCACACGGCAGAGGTATTGGCCGGTATCGGTATCACCGAAGATGAACTGGCTGCCCTCAAAGCCAGGCACGTTATCTGACGGGATGTAGCGTTTAGGTTCTTGGTCGCGACTGCTCCTACAGTAAAACGAAACTGGCAATAGCCACCCCGGTGGTGACGATACCCAGCAGTGCCATGTAGCTGATGCCTATCATGACGAATTTGCCCATGGTCATGAGCCAGCCCTGCCTGTAAACCTCGCGTAATGAAATCAGCAAATACAACGGTATCCAGATGGTGATGAGCAGTATTACCCAACTCATGGCGGCCTCTGCTACGGCGTAGCCGTGATTTTTGCACAGGGTTTCGCCCAGACTGGCCAGCAATATCACCGTCAGGCTGACAAACAGGAAAGCGTGGTTATGCAGCGAGAAAATCAGGTGTTCGATGTAAAAACGTTTTGCGAACAGGTACCAGAACTTGAATATCAGGGCCACCACCGGTAATAACACGAACATGGTGGCCGGCAGGATGTCAAAAACCTTGTCGATAATCAGGTTGGGGTTTTCATTGATCTGTTCCGCTTTTTGCGGTGATCCTTCTATCTCGTCGTTGATGCGATCATTGAGCCAGTCCGGAAACCACTTGATATCCACCGGGTTGGTTTCGCGGTTCCAGGGTTCGTCATTGAACTGGATGTCGTCCAGCTTGAGCCCTGAGTCGGCCCCATCTTTTGCATTGATCTCGGCTTTAATCTGGCCAAGGTCGATTTTCGCCTGCACTTCGGGTGGTAAATTGCTTAGTGCGTCTTCGACCTCTTGTTGGTTTTCTGCCGAAAGTGCCTCGGTAACCTGCGGGTTGCCGTTTTCGTCCGTCGAACCGTTGATCGATATCGAGTCACTCGAGAGCAAGGCCGCCAAAAGGAAAAACACGATGCTCGAGAAAATATACAGCCGCATGGGTGGCGCATAGCGAAAACGCCGGCCTTCCATGTAGTCACGGGTCAGGCGGCCCGGCCTGAACAACAAGGGCTTCATCGTACGCATGAAACGTGAGTCGAGATCGAGCAGATCCTCCATCAGATCCCTGAGCAGGACCGGGAAGAAACGCAAGAAATTACGATCGGGCTGACCGCAGAAATGGCAGAACGGGCCTTTCAGTCCGGTGCCGCAGTTCAGGCAATGGGCAGAACCCGCCAGTTTTTTAGCTTTCAGTGAAAGCGAGGCATCGCCAACCGCTACCAGTGCCTGCTCCCCTGGACGGGTCTCTTCGGTGGCTGCTTGTTCGGTACTCATTTCAATATGCCTTTGTCCCGGCCAATCCGATCATGCTGTTTATACTCCCATGTACTACAATGCCTGCTCACGCCAGATTGTAGCCAATGACAACTGTAAGCAACCATAAAAAGAACCACCTTGCTGAGATTCTGCGCACTTTGCAACTGGCTATGCCGGTCGTCGTGGGTATGGTCGCCAGCTTCAGTATGAATTTTGTCGATACGCTGATGGCGGGCAGGTTGCCGGATAAGGAAATAGCCCTCGCGGGTATCGCGACCGGGGGAGCGATCTGGTCGGCCATGCTGATGTTTGTACTGGGCACACTGATGGCCCTGCAACCGGTGGTTGCCCAACTGGATGGCGCCGGTAACCGGCCCGAAGGTGGTGCCGCAGCGCGCCAGGGGCTGTGGATCGCCTTGGCGGTCGGCATTCCGTACATGCTATACCTGCGCTCGGGCGGCCACCTGTTGCAGTGGATGCTGGTAGATGCTGATATTGTTCCGACAGCCATTGAGTACATGGATGCCATTAGCTGGGGTGCGCCGGCAATTTGCCTGCTGTTGGCGCTGCGCTTTTTCAGCGAGGGCAGCGGCTTTACCCGGCCAACCATGTATATGGGTCTGCTTGGAATTTTGCTGAATGTCCCACTCAACTATGTGTTGATGTTTGGCAAACTTGGTTTTCCCGAGATGGGTGCACGGGGTTGCGGTTATGCCACTTCAATCGTGCTCTGGGCGCAATTGCTGATGATGTTTTTATACATCCGCTGGCATGCGCATTTCAAAGAATTTGAATTATTCAAATGTTGGGATTGGCCGCGGTGGGAGGCGATTTTGAGACTGCTCAAAATCGGGCTGCCTATCGGCACCATGATTTTTGTGGAGGGCAGCCTGTTTATCGGTGCAGCGCTGTTTATTGCACGTCTCGGCGCCTTGCCAGCGTCAGCTCACCTGATCGCCATCAATTTTTCAGCCCTGATGTTCATGGTGCCGTTGGGTCTTGCCAGCGCCATTACCACGCGGGTGGGCAATGCGCTCGGCAGGGGTGAGCCGGAGGCCGCGCGTTACGCGGGTCTGATCGGCCTGTTGATCGTGCTTTTTACCCAGACACTGAGCGCTGCAACGATGCTGGTTATTCCGGAGTTTATTGTAAAAATTTACACCAGTGATCCGGCGATCACGACCATCGCGGTGAGCTTGCTTTTCTATTCTGCTATTTTTCAGTATTCCGATGGCGTCCAGATCTGCGCGGCAGGTGCACTGCGTGGTCTGAAAGATACACTGGCGCCCATGTTTATCAATATCGCGTCTTACCTGCTGATTGGCCTGAGTGCGGGCTACTACCTCACATTTAATAAGGCCATGGGGCCTGCGGGTATGTGGATCGGTATGATTATAGGTCTGTCGTTTGGTGCAGTTTTGCTTTTTGGCCGCTTCCTGATCAAGAGTAAGGCACTGATTGACGGAGCCGTCATCCCGGCACAAACGGGGGTATGATCGGTGCCATCGCCTCCCCCGCGGCTGCGGGGGAGGTGGTGCTTATGCTAAATCTCTGTGCCGGTTTCAGTTTTAGCCGGTGCTTCAGGTGCGGCGGGTGCAATCCTGTCTTTCAGCTGCTGTAGTTCGGCTTCAATGGCCGGATCGCCCGGTGTTTCATCGGCTACCCAGGGGTTGGCTGCCTCTCCACCGACCTCGTATGAACGGACACGTGCTTCGAGTCTTTCCACCTGTGACTGCAGGCGGTCAAAACGGCCCATCGCCCGGCGCATTTTTCGTTCGCCGGGTGAAATTGCCTGTTCAGCCGACCGAACGCGTCCTTTCCCGCCTGCAGTTCTGCGTGTCTGGATATCTTTCAGCCTGACCTTGGCTTCCGAGAGCTTGTTTTTCAGGGTGGCCATGTCGAACTCAAGCTGGTTGACACGCTCATCGAGGGTTTTGGATTCATCTGCAGCAGAACGCTGGGCCTGTTCGAGTTCCGCCTTGGCCTTGAGCGCGGTGCGGGCCAGGTCATCACGATTGGTTTCCACGGATTTTTGTGCCCGTGCTGACCATTCCTCTATCTCGCGTTCATAGCGTTCCTGCAGGCGTTGCAGGTGAGTCTGCTCGGCCAGCAGATCGGCGCTGGCAAGACGTGCATCCTCGGATGCATCTTCCATATCACGGATCAGGGCCCGCAAGAGTTTTTCAGGGTCCTCTGCTTTCTCAAGCAGTGAATTGACATTTGCGGCGATAACATAGCGTAGGCGAGAAAAAGATCCCATGACTCAGACTCCTGTATTTAATAGTTCAACCTGTAAGATGCAGAATTCATGCCACGATAGTAAACATAATAAAAACAATTAAATAGGGAAGTGCGGTGATAGATATTAAGATAGATGGTGGCATTTTTCGCAAACAGTTGGTCTATTCGCCACCCGTCCTGCAACCCTGGCCGTGACCGGCCCTGTGCAGGCCGCCTGTGACCTTCGACCGATTGTGATTAGTGGTTAGGGTTCATACAATAGCCCCACGGATCAATTACAGGCAATCGCATGGCTAAGCAGCGTTCTTTCCCGGTCAAATTTGCAATGGGCATATGGCATTTTGTCAACGGCAGCAGAAAGGTCTTTCTGAACCTGCTTTTTTTGCTTTTTATCTACTTTGTATTCCTGGCTTTCCAGCCGCCTGAGACATTTCGTCTGAAGCCAGACTCCACCCTTGTCATCCGCCCGTACGGCAATGTTGTCGAGCAATATACGACGACTCCGCTTGACCGTGCCCTCGAGGAGGCCACGGGCCAGGAAAGGTCCGAGACCCGTTTGCGTGACATGCTGGAAGCGATTCATCGTGCAGCCGGTGACAGCGATATCACCCAGCTGGTCATTGACCCGAACTACCTACACAATATTGGTCTCGCAGCACTGAACGACCTGGGCCATGCGCTTGAAGCGTTCCGGTCGACCGGGAAGCCCGTGGTCGCTTTGGCGGATATGCTCGGCCAGAACCAGTACTACCTGGCCTCCATGGCCGATGAGATCTGGCTCAACCCCAACGGAACGATATGGATAGACGGGTATTCAAGCTACCGGCAATTTTACCGTGAGGGGCTGGAAAAGCTGGCGGTTGAGATCAACCTGTTCAGGGTTGGCAAGTACAAATCAGCGATGGAGCCTTACGTCCGTGACGATATGTCGGAGGAAGCCAAGGAAGCCGGCCGGTTCTGGTTGAATGATCTGTGGCAACAGTATGTAGAGGCGGTGGCCAAGAACCGTGGGCTGATTTTGAAAAGCTTGCAGGAATCCGTTGATGACCTGCCCAACCAGATTGAAGGCCTCGACGGTGATTTTGCACAGTATGCAATGAATCTCGGCCTGGTCGACCGTTTGATGACGGCACCACAGGCGCGTCAGGAGCTGGCAAGACGCGGCACGCCGGACCAGGCGGGCGACAGCTACCGTGCCGTTGGCATGGAAGATTACCTGGATCTGACCGAATCTAAAAAACCATATAGCAGTGCCAAACGTATCGCCATCGTGGTTGCCGAGGGCGAAATCATCAGTGGCAATCACCCGGTGGGACGGATTGGATCCATTTCAACAGCGGAACAGTTGCGCCGCGCAGCCCGTGATGAAAAAGTCGCGGCGGTCGTATTGCGTATTAACAGCCCGGGCGGTGATGCCTATGCGTCCGAGGCCCTGCGGCTTGAACTGCAGCAGGTAAGGGATTCGGGTAAGACAGTTGTCATTTCCATGGGTAATGTTGCAGCATCCGGTGGCTACTGGATGGCCATGGCTGCGGATGAGGTATGGGCCAGCCCTGCAACCATAACCGGCTCAATCGGTGTATTCGGAATGCTGCCAACGTTCGGTGCAACGCTGGATAAGATAGGTGTGCATACGGATGGCTTCGGGACGACCCAAATCGCCGGCAAACTAAGGCTTGATATGCCCCTGGATCCGGGTATTGCTCGTGTATTTCAATCCGCCACAGAACGTATCTACCAGCAGTTTATCAGCCTGGTGAGCAAGGCCCGTGGCAAGACTGTCGAAGAAGTTGATGAGATCGCACAGGGCCGGGTATGGAGCGGCCAGCAGGCTGCCGAACGCGGCCTGGTTGATAAAACCGGCACTTTTCAGGACGCCATCAAGTCCAGCGCACGTATCGCCGGGCTGGGTGACAGTTACCAGGTCGAATGGATCGAGCCCGAACAATCAACGCTTGACCAATTTTTTATGGATTTCATGAGTGGCGCAGTTTCAAAATTGAACTTTACCACCAGCAAACCTGTGAGCCTGCCGGTTTCCTGGTTGCAATCCATGCTTGAGGATTTGCAGTTTATCAGCGCTCAGCAGGGTAAGTTCACCGTTGCCGCCCATTGCTTATGCGGGTTGTAGACCGCTGAAAGATTAACGGCTCTGTGTCGGGTCGGGCAGGCCTGAGTGTAATTGCCAGCGTTCGAATTCTTCGTCGTATTTCCAGTATTGTTCATCAATGACGGTACGCTCACGCGCCTGGTTCTTGTTGAACATTTTAATTTCCACGACCTGTATCAGGCCATTGCCATCATCGATCCGGTTTGCCGAGCGCACCACGTACTGGGTGACACGGAACAGTCTCAAACGATCGAGGTCCAGCCGCGTGATCGGGTTTTCTTCCAGGTATTCCGGGGCAACAAAGTCAACCGCCGCGTCCCACTGGGCCCAGCGAACAACCGTATCGTACTGGAGCAGGGTATCGGAGAGTCCCTCATCCTGCTTGGTTTGCGGGCAGGCGGTTAGCAGGACGGCGATTGAAAGTACAAGAAGGGCTCGCAGAATTTTATTCATCTTTTGGATTTCCCGGATTTGTGCTTCCGCTTACTGGAAACGAAAAGCTTATGCATATTTACCAAAACTCTTATCAGTTATTCGGATTCTCTTTACAGGCGCCCGGCGTGTTGTGGGGTACCCCGGCACCTCGCGCCATGCAGGCATTGCCGTAGGTTTTTCCGTCACAGCCGCAAACGGGATCATACTGCATGGTGCAGGCTACCGGGCCCTCGGGTGGTGTGAGGACACATTTTCCGGCTTTAACAATTCCGGCTTGTTCAACAGGCTCATCCGGAGTGGCAGCACAGCCCATCAGCAGCAAGCCTGCCAGGATTAAAACCGTTGCTGATTTCAGAATGTATTTATGCAAAGTACCTGCTCCAGGCCATGCCAAGCCAAACGGTCGCGATCATGATCAGGCAGAAAAAGGTCGCTGCGGAACCCATATCCTTGGCCCTGCCCGATAGTATATGACGTTCGGGGCCGATGCGGTCAACGGTATTTTCAATGGCGCTGTTCAGGAGCTCAACTATGGCGAGAAGGAATAGCGGCATGACCAGGATTAACCATTCAACCACGGTCTGCGCCAGGTAGAAAGACAGAATAAAAAGGATAACCGAAAGAACGGAGTTCTGCCTGAAAGCCGACTCATGACGCCAGCAATCACGTATCCCTTTAAACGAGTTCCCAGAAGCCGCTATGATTCTCGTGATTCCTGTCAGTCCCGGTTTCACCTTGATGTTCCCTTTTTTCTTATCTTCTGCCAACTGGTATTATGCGTAAGATGACCGGTAACAACAATCCGGCAGGCCACCCTGAGGAAATATTGTGCTGAAAATTGCGTCATGGAATGTCAATTCACTGAACGTCCGCCTGCCCCACGTACTGGCATGGTGCGATGTCGCCCAACCCGACATCCTGGCATTGCAGGAAACCAAGCTGACCGATGATCGCTTTCCGGTTGAAGCATTGCTTGAAGCCGGCTATCACAGTGTTTACTCCGGCCAGAAAACCTATAACGGCGTCGCCATACTGAGCCGCGAACCGGCCATTGACCCCGTGACCGATATCGACGGTCTGGATGACCCGCAGCGGCGTATCCTGGCAGCGACCATCGGTGATGTACGCATTATTGATTTATACGTGGTGAATGGCTCGGAAGTGGGCTCGGAGAAGTACGCCTACAAGATGCACTGGCTGGAGCAGGTTAACCGCTGGATCGCGGGTGAAATGCAAAAACATGAAAAGGTAATTGTTCTGGGTGACTTCAATATCGCGCCCCAAGACCGCGATGTGCATGATCCGGAGGCGTGGCACGAGAAAATCCTCTGCAGTACGGCGGAGCGTCAGGCGCTTCAGAAAATGCTCTCGCATGGCCTTACTGACACCTTCAGGTTGTTTGAGCAGGAGGAAAAAACCTGGAGTTGGTGGGATTACCGGCAGGCGGCCTTCAGACGCAACATGGGATTACGGATTGACCTGGTATTGGCCTCAAAGACCATGGCGGAAAACTGCCGGGCCGCGTATGTCGACAAGGAACCCCGACGTCAGGACAAGCCTTCCGACCATGCTCCGGTCATCGCGGAGTTTTTTTAAGCCCGTTTAATGAGCTATCGCTAATTCGGCTTATTTAAAACCACCGTACAACGGCACTGACGGGTCAATTTCTTTTGACCACGCATCGATTCCGCCGACAACATTGGCGATATTGGTGAAGCCCTGTTTGCGGAAATACTCGCCCGCTACCTGGCTGCGGTTGCCGGTGTGGCAGATAAAGGCCAGCGCGGTGTCTTTTGGCATGGCTTCCAGTAGTTGCATGGTATCGCCTTCCATTGTCCTGGCGGCTTCCAGGCTGGCCAGGGCGCGCTCTTCAGTGCCACGCACATCGATCAGGATCACGCTGTTGTTATCTAGGTGTTGCTTGAGCTCGGCCACACTCATCTGCTTAACCGGCGCGGGTGCACGCGGCAGGTGAATGGTCAATCCTGAGCCCTGCAGCGTTTCAACCCAGTCAATGACTGCGCCGTTGGCGCGCTGGGCGGAGGCCAGGTCGAAAAACATGGTGATGCCATTGGCTTCGACCTGGATTTCGTGCCCTTCGGCCGGTGCAACGTTGAACTGCGACTGCCAGCTGGCGTCGACTGCGAAATGAAGGCCGATACCTTCGTGGCCGGCCATGGCCTCGAGGATTTTCACAGCGGCGGCATCGGTGATAGTCACTTCAGGCGGTGTGCGGTCAGGAGCCTCAACACCCAGCATCCCATGCAGTTCGCTGCTGTTGAACATCGCGGTAACGATATCGCAACCACCGATCAGTTCGCCGTCAATATACAGCTGGGGAATCGTCGGCCAGTCGCCATAGATCTTGATGCCTTCGCGGATTTCCTGGTCTTCGAGAACGTCGACACTCTTATAATCTTCGAGGATCGAATCCAGCAAACCAACAGTCTTGGATGAAAAACCGCACTGGGGCGCTTTGGGCGTACCCTTCATAAACAGGACAACTCTGTTCTGTTTAACAATATTTTCAATTTTCTCGCGGGTGCTGTCTTTCAGGGTCATGTTTCGGAGTTCCGTTGTTTAATTAAAATAGGTTGAGGCATTACATGGGGTGTTGATCGCAGAGTATCAAGTTTTTGAAGGCGGCAGGGTTTCTGCAACGAGCTGGCGAGAGTTTTCGTCGTAGCAAAGCCGGCCCGGGTAAGCGATATCACCACTGTAGCCCTGCTTGCGTATGAACTGGTGCAGGTCATTGAGACCGCCGGCTTCAAGCGGATAGAAATTCATTTGCCGTACTCCGCTGACCACTGTCACCGCTATGGTGCCCAGGTCATCAGCGCTGTGGGCAGTAACCTGTGCCGCAGACGGCGCTGGCGAGTTGGTGGACTCCTCCAGCAGAAAGGTACTCGTCAACCCGGCATCATCGAGGCCCGGCAGGTGTTGGCTTACATTCACACCATGGGCAGTCAGCATGGTCATGTAACGGCGGTATTCGCGTGTCCAGTCGGTATAGGCGGACTGCAATTGCTGATCACCGGCCGCGCTTTCGGCACCGGCGCCCCGTTGGGCCCACCAGTCGAAAGATTCAAAGAAACTGTGCACCGTATCATCCCGCCATATGAATCTGAGTCCGCTTCCGGTAGTGACTTCGAGTTTTCCGGTATGCGTCGTCATGGCCGCATCCAGCAATTCCCACAACGGTAAAAAGCCATAATGTTCCAACTGCAGGCGCAGCAGGGCATTGAGGTCGGTGATGGTCATGAAGCGTGCGTGGTTGACGGAAACCTGGAATTGCGACTCAAGTGCCTTTGCGGTATGCGCTGAGACCTGGCCCTGCTCGAGAAAACGATGCTCCATCTCTGTAGCGAGTTTATCAAGGTGCTCCTCGGGACCCGTGACCAGCAATGGCAATACCTGGAGTAAGCCCAGCGGAATATTCTCGAAAGGTTGCAAATCCTGTAAAGGCATCTGCCCCTTGCTGGCGCCGACGCTCAGTAAGCGCGCCTGGAAATCGGAGCCGGGATTGCTTGCTTGCTGCAGTGTTTCCAGTGCCGCGTAGACGGGATAACGTGGACGCAGTACCTGGGTCTGGTCAAACAGTGCACCGGCCATGGTGAGGGTGCAGCGGTTGATGGCGGGAAACATGCCGGTTAAATCGGTTGCGATGTGGGATAGCACCTGCTCCGCTGCAACCCGCTCCAAAAGAGCAGGCCTGCTGGCGTGCTCACCATGGTAGCGGGTCGGGTCGGTCTCTATGCCAACGAGGATATATTGATGCACTGCAACGGGCGTCCCTATTCATTCGTGTTTGAAGGCGTATTGTAAGTGATAATCCGTGTATGAAAAGCGCAAAACAAAAAGTGCCTGGTTACCCGGTACAACCGCCGGGCCAGATCAAAACAATGAAAAAGGTGACCGGGTTTTGTTCCCTTCTGCGTTACCGTCGCGGCGGCGACGCATACGTTCATGCAGTTGCTGGCGGCGCTGTTCCAGCCAGTCCGATCTTTGCATGAGGGCAGCGTCCTCTCCACGGCGATCGGCTTCGGTGGCCCGGAAAATCAGGAATTCCCTGTAAGCCTGGATTTCGTGCTCAAGTGATTTGCAGACAATCTCGATCATGATGGCATCATCGAGAAACCCGAGACGGGGCGTGTCATCCGGTATCAGGTCATGCGGTTCTGAAAAATAGGTCAACGCAGCAAGAACGCGTTCGAGGTCGTCTTCTATCAGGCCCCAGCCCTTATCCACTACCATGCCGATAAGCGTATCCAGCTGGCCCATGTGGTCACGGATAAAATCCACCGTATCAGAGCGGTTCACCTTCTCCAGCATTTGTTCTGCCCTGGCAATGATTTGCTGCGGGGTCATGCCCTTGGCATGCTCACGTGCGCGTCGCATGACAGTGCCAAAAAATTCCAGATCTGATTCGCTAAGTGTAAAGTTGATATGTAAAGACATGAGCTGTTCCCACCCCGTTTGAATTTTTTACAGACTAACCACCGACCCGGTAAGGCTCAAACCCTAGCGAAAATACCCGGGCTTACCCGGAAGGGGGTAAATATGCCCCTCGTATTCAAAGCGCAGGGTACCGTCATCCGTGCTGGTGATTGACCCCTTCAGTGCATAGGGCAGGCTCTTGATATCACCGTTTTCCAGCGAATCGAGCAGTTCGCGGCTGGTTTCACTTTCCTCAACCTCCACCGACCAGGATTCGGTGCCATTGGCGACAATCTTTTCATCAACCGGCCCGCTGTAAACAAATAACTCATCCTCGCTTTCGTTGACGGTCAGACGGAAGTCGATGCTGCGGATGTCGAGGTCAACGCCGTTGAGGTTGCGTATGCTGACCTGCAGGCCGATGGTGTTGTCCTGGTGGCTTAGTTCGGTGATGCGCACCATCGGCGACGCGCCACGTATTATTTTTGCCCCGCAGGCGGAACACAGCAAAACGGCCAGGAGCAGCAGGCTGAATCCGGAATGCATTCTAAAAACTGATTTCTTAATGGTCATTCGTTTTCACCTCATCATATAGATGGCATTTTACGCAATGTGGCCCCAAAGCGTGTCGGTTTTTATATTGAAGAGTGTGCAGAGCTGGTTCCAGTTGGTCGCAAACCGGCTTTTTATCGTGGCAGAAACCTGCAAACACACAGGTTGGCGCGCCACCGGTAGAGCTGCGGTTACGCTGCAGGTGCCAATGGTCGCCCGACCAGTTCATCGTGGTTTTGTCCCGTGAAAAAGATAGCAGGGCTTTGCTGTAAGGGTGGGCGGGTTCGCTGAAAAACTGGTCCGCCGGCGACTGTTCCATCAATTGCCCCTGGTACATCACTGCCACATCATCTGCTATCTGCCTGATCACGGCGAGGTCGTGTGAAATAAACAGGAGGGCGATACCGAATTCATTCTTCAGCGCTTGAATCAACTGCAGGATCTGAGCCTGTATGGATACGTCCAGAGATGAAACCGCCTCGTCCGCTATTAACAGATCGGGATTTGTTACCAGTGCCCTGGCAATGGCAATGCGCTGCTGCTGTCCGCTGGAAAACTGGCGAGGGTAGCGTTTCAATACGCTTTGATCGAGACCGACGGTATTCAATACTTGCCGGATTTTTTCGTGCCGGTAGTGGGCATCACCGAGGGCAAAATGATGCAACGGCTCCAGCAGGGTCTCTTCCACCGTGCGCCTCGGGCTCAATGAGGCGGAGGGCTCCTGGAATACCAGTTGTATGCGTTGCCGGGTTGTTTTTAGCTCTTCCGGACTCATCCCGTATATGCTTTTGCCCTTGAACAGTATTTCACCTGAATCCGGTTCAACCAGCTTCAGGATAGCGCGTGCAATACTGCTTTTGCCGGCGCCCGAGGCGCCTACCAGGCCGAGCGTGCTGCCCGCCGGAATGTTCAGGCTGACGCGCTCCACGGCCAGCTGCTTTTTCTGCTGGAAACGCACGGATAACTCACGGATCTCAAGCAGGTTCATCACAATGGCCTGAAACAGGCAGCGCCCCTGCCATTCTCATCATCAAGTGCCGGAACCGATACCCTGCACCGGTCTTCAGCCCGGGTACACCTCGGAGCAAAATGGCAACCTGCTGGCAGGTCTGCCGCGGCCGGTATCTGGCCGGGAATCGAACTGATCGGTGGCGGCCGCGAAGCGCTGATCCGGGGGATGCAGGACAGCAGACCGGCGCTGTAGGGATGCCGGGCATGCGAAAAAAGGCTCTGGCAATCCGTGGTTTCCACGAGCCGGCCGCAGTACATAACCATGACATCCCGGCAGCATTGCCTGACCACGGCCAGGTCATGACTGATAAATAAAATGGCGGTATGGCTTGATGTCTGCAGCCGATTGAGTTGTTGCAGAATCAATGCACGGCTACTGCCATCCAGCGCAGTGGTCGGTTCATCCGCGATGATGACAGCCGGTTTACACACCGTTGCCATGGCGATCATGGCCAGTTGGCGCATACCGCCGGATAATTGATGCGGATAGGCGGCCGCGATATCTTCGGGCTGGCTGAACCCGACGCTGCCAAGCGTATCGAGCATGGTCTGCCGCATATCCTGTTTGCTGCCACCGGTATGACGGCGGGCCACGGCGCTGACCTGCTGTCCGATGGTGAATACCGGGTCGAGCGCAGTTGCGGGCTGTTGAAAAACCATCGCAATGTCACGGCCGAGAACAGACCGGCGCTGCCGGGTGGTCAGCTTGTAAATATCCTTGCCATTTACCTCGATCCCGGCGCAGCTGACACCCATCCCGGTTGCCGGAAGCAGACCCAGGATGGCCATCGCCGTCATGGTTTTACCGCAGCCCGATTCCCCGACCAGGCCGGTGGCATCACCCGCATTGATACTGAAACTTACATGGTCCACGACGGGTATGCGTCCGGAACCGGATTCAAACCAGACACTGAGGTCGCTGACTTTGAGCGCAGGGGCGGTCACATGGATTCCCCGCGTGTTTCGAAAGCATCCTGCAGTGCGTCAGCCAGCAGGTTAAAGCCCATCAGGAGTATAAACAGGGACGCGCCCGCGGCGATAAAATTTCCGAAGTGACCGGCCAATACCTCTTGCGAGCTTTCTGCCAGCATCAGGCCCCAACTCACCCCGTCCTTAATACCAAGGCCAAGGAAACTCAGTATGACTTCGGTGTTGATGGCAGCGACGAACACGATGGTGCCCTGTACCAGGAGAATGTGATACGTGTTGGGTATTACGTGGCGAAACACGGTCCTGATCCCGGGCAGGCCGATGGCGCGGGCAGCCTCGATGAACTCCCGCTGCTTTATACGCATGACCTCGCCCCGGATGATACGCGCCGTGGTCGTCCAGAAAGTGATAATCATGGCCAGGTGCATGGCCCAGGGACTGCCTTGCAATGCGAACGCGACGGCGGCGGCAAACAGATAAAACGGTATCGAATCCAGTACACCTTTGAGCCACAGAATGACTTCATCCAGCCAGCCGTGGCTGTACCAGCCGGCCAGGCCACCGAGGAAGGTGCCGAGCACGGTGGAACAGAGTGTCACCATCAAACCCACCTCAAAGGCGGTTGCCGTGCCGAAAAGCGTACGTTGCAGGATGTCCTGGCCCAGCAGGTTGGTGCCAAACCAGTGGCTGGCACTGACACCTTCGTAGCGGTTACCGCTGACATCGGACCAGCCCTGGCCAAGCAGGCCGCCCCAAACGCACAGGGCGACCAGTGCGAATACCGTAACCACGAAGAGTCCGCTCATACCGTAGCGGTCGGACTTCAGACGCTGCCATGTATCCCGTGTCATGATTTTGAAATTCTTGGGTCAACGATGCCATAGATCATGTCGTTGAGCGTGAGCGCCACGACAAACAGCACACCGGTCAGACCAACCACGGCCTTAAGGATAGGTTGATCGCCACTGGTGATTGCGTTAAAGGTCACCAGGCCGACACCGGGAATTCCGAAGTAACTTTCCAGCAACAGGCTGCCTGATATCAATACAAATGGCACCGAGAACATGATCCGCGTCATCACCGGGATCAGGCTGTTTTTCAGAACGTGCTTAAACAGGAGCTCAGCAGGCCTGGCCCCGTAGGCCCTGAGGGTACGGATATGGTCGCGTTCTATTTCATCTGCCATCACGGCGCGGTAGAAGCGCGTGTTGTAGCCCAGGGTTACCAGCACCAATGCCAGCGTAGGTACGGTCACGTAATGGAAGTAGGAGCCGAAATCGTGGACCTGCCAGCCCCGCACGGGAAACAGGTTGAGACCGTAAGGTGTGCATAACAGGATCTGCAAACCAATGATGATAACGAGGAAACTGACGCTCATACCCACCACCGAACCGCTCATAACGAGTTTGTCCAGCCATTTCCCGCGATACCATGCCGCCAGCAACCCGAGGGCCAGGCCAAGCAGGTTGCCGAGCACAAAGCCCGGCACGACGAGTGCAACGGATATCGGCAGTGTGCGTATGAGGATGGCGGAGACGGGTTCGCCGGTGGAAACGGAAAGACCGAGATCAAGACTAACCAGTTCGCGTACGTATTCTGTGTAACGCCACAGGAAGGGGCGGTCGTAACCCAAAGCGTGCCGGACCTCGGTGATCTGTTGGGCAGTGGGGTTTTTACCCACGAGTTCATAGGTCTTGTCAGGTCCAAAATAGACCATCAACAGGAAACTGATAAAGGTTACACCCAGTACCAGTGGAATACCGTACAGCAACCTGCGTGTAAGGTAGGGGACGTTCATCGTGTCGTGCTTGCAGGCTCCGCGAGGTCAACGAAACGCATGAAATAGCCGCCGACAAATGAGCGGTCCGGTTTCATGATGAATTTTTTATCCCACAAGAACAGTATGGTTCTCGATATACCGGTGATGCTAACGCAATCATCCATCAGCAGTTGATTCATTTCACGGTAAATGGACGTTCTCCCGGGGGATTCATTCATGATTGCGCTGGCCTCATAGAGGTGATCATAGTCCGGGTTACTATAATTTGCAGAGTTTGTACCGGGTGCGGCATTGCGGTCCGTAGTATAGCTGCATGAGGTTTTCAGCATCGGGGTAGTCCATTGTCCAGCTACTGATGATCAGGGTTACCTCGCCCTGCGAATAGGCCCGCTGGTAGTCACCGTAGGTGGCGAATATCGACGGTTGAATCTTTTCTGCCGGGTAGCCGGCCGCCATCATGAAACTGCGGAACTGCTCGAACATCTGACGTTCGGTTACGCCATTGGGAAATCCGTATTCAAGAACCGGCAGTGTAGCTTCATCCCAGCCGTTCGACCGCAATAATTGCCTGGCCCCCGGCAGGTCGTGCCGGATGTAATCCATGTCACCCTCGGCGTCGTATTCGGGCACCGTGGGCGGGATGATTCCCGGAAACACCCGGCCGATGTTGTAAAAGAATATTTCGTTGGTTTTTTGCCAGTCGAATGCCTTGACCATTGCGCAGCGAAGGGCATGGTTGCGGCGTTCCTGTTCAGGGTCGGGATGATAACCAATACGCTCGTCGGCCATGTTGAAATTGGTGTAGATCAAACCGGCTTCCGGTGATGCCTCGAAATGGTAGAGCTCTGCGTATTGCTGGTTCAGCGTGAGGGGGTCGCGCTGGCCCAGGATGCTGTCGAATTGGCTGACGGGAACCTTGATAAAATGTAACTCACCTGCCGAGAAAGCGTTCCACCGGGCCGCACCCTCCGTGATGAATTCAAACTCCAGTTGATCGATAAACGGTGGTATTTTTCCTTGCAGTTTCTGCATGCCGCTATCGCCCTGTGCTTCCGGATCGAAGCCCTCCGCGGCAAGATCGAACGGTTCCTGGCGAAACCCGGGGTTCTTCGCAAGGACTGCTCGTACATCATCGCGTGAGACCAGTTTGAAAGGTCCGGAGCCCACCGGGTGACTGGAAAACTGCTGGCCGTATTTTTCAACCGCTTCGCGCGGGACAAGCGCGGCAAAACCCTGGGTGAGGGTATGCACCAGCTGCGGGTATGGTCGTGTCAGTGTGATCTGGATGGTATAGTCATCCAGCACCCGCAGGCCTTCAACCTCTTTGTCATAGTCCGAACCGTCTGTTTTCCACTGGTCCAGACCGACGATCCGGTCTTGCCACAGCCACGCCCCCTGTGCACGGGTATCGGGGTCAAAATGCCGTTTGATTGAATAGACGAAGTCACTGGCCTTTAACTCGCGACCGATTCCGCCTTCGAAGGCCGGGTCGTCGATGAAGGACACACCCTTTTTTATCCGGATGGTCATCTTTAAACCATCTTCCGAGACCTCTGGCAACGCCTCCGCCAGGTTGGGTTGCAGCTGGTATGGGCGGGCAAGGTACTGGTAGCGGTAGAGGGTGTCGTAGAGATTGATTACGATGAAGTTGGCATATATTGTTGCCGCCTGCGCAGGATCGAGTGAGCCAGGGGCTCCATCCATGGCATGCCGGTATATCTTCGCGGGCGTGCCATTACCGGTGGCCGGAGGTTGCCCGCAACCGCTCAACGTAATCAGTATCAGCAGGCATGTGATTTGGAGTGTTTTCAGCATTCTGTCCCGGCGGATGTCCATTCTTAGGGAATATATCGAAATAGAAGCTTATCCCAGCAACGCCCCGTGCGCCAACAGCGATGTCATTGTAACCTGCCAGCAGGTTCGCAGATTGAACGGCTGGAAATGCCGGGTCGGTGAGGACGAATATCCTTTGATTTTACCGAGCACCCGCGTTTGGAGACTCCTCTTCTTCAGGGTAGTCTTCCAGGTAAAGGTCATAATCCGTCATGGGAGGATCGCCGTCGTGGATCTGGAATTGACGATTTTGCAACCACACGTCGCGCAACAAAACGTACGGATCATAAGCCTGGTTGAGTTCCTGGTCCTGGTCCAGGTAGCGTGCTCTCATATCGACACCGCGCAGTGCCCACGCTCCCCAACGGTTGCTCCCGTGCAAGACCCGGCCGACCGGGTGATAATAAGAGTCGATGAAACGACCGGTTCCATCACGGAAAGTGGAAGGGCCAAAAAATGGCAGCATCAGGTAGCGGCTGTCGTCATAGCCCCATGTTGCCAGTGTCTGGCCGAGGTCTTCATCGTAGAAAGGTATACCCATCTGGGTGGCGATATCGAAAAAACCGAACAGACCGAACGTTGAGTTGGCCAAAAAACGACCGATGGTGGCGATGCTCTGTTTGAATTTACCCTGCAACACCTGGTTGACGTAGGTGACGGGAGCATCCAGGTTCCTGAAGAAGTTTCCGACACCGCGCTGCATCGGGTCGGGCATGATCTTGTCGTAGCCCACCGCGATCGGCCTGATTACTTTATCCATGCCTTCGTTCAGGGCGAATACCTTGCGGTTATAGCCTTCCCAGGGGTCATTTTCCGGATCAGTATGGCGGTTTTGTGTGCCCGCGCAGCCCGTTAGCAGCAAGCTGAGGATGATAAGACCGGCAAGCGCATGTATTTTTTGCATGGTCTGTTGTACTAATCCGTCAGTTCCAATTGGCCCGAACCGAGCCGTTCAATGACACTATCGATACCATTGGCCTGCACATCCGGCATGATCTGGTTGCGATAGGTAGTGACATAGGAGATTCCCTCAACCACCACGTCGAAAGCTTTCCAGCCCTCCGGGGTTTTATGGAATGCGTAATCTACCGGGGCCTCACCGCCTCCGGGTAGAGTCACACGGGTGCGCACCCGTGTCAGTTTTTCATCCAGATCACCGCGCTGGGGCATCACCTGGAGTTTGAATTCGCTGCTGAACTCCAGCAAGCTCTTGGCGTAGCGATTGATCAGCTGGTTGCTCATGACGGTGGCGAACTCATCGATTTTCTCTTTCTCGAGCCCTCTTCCAGCCCGGCCCAGTATTAGACGTGCGGAGTAATCAATGTCCAGCAATGGCATCAGGTCGCGATGAATCATTTCTTCCAGACCCTCCGGCCTGGCAGTGTACTCTTCCAGGTTTTTAGCCACATCGGCAAAGATCTGACCAGTGATACTCTCTACCAGTGAAACCGGATCATCTGCGTGTTTCTGGCCAGACAGGCCGCTGCTGAAGACCAGCGCAACGGTCAGCACCAGTAATATGCGAATTTTCATTCATCACTCTCTTTATCTGTGTTGAACAGGTATTTACTTATCAACGTTTCCAATACGACGGCCGATTGCGTTATAAATATTTCATCACCATCCGCAAGTGCGTCAAGTGCGCCACCCGGATCCAGGCCGACGTAACGGTCACCCAGAACGCCGCTGGTTAAAATTGAAGCGCCACTGTCATTGGGGATTTCCGAAAACCGCCGGTCAATCTTCATTTCGACCACCGCGTTGAATTCGACTGGATCAAGGGTGATTTTTTCTACCAGGCCGACTGTAACACCGCCGATTTTGACGGGCGCACGGCTCTTCAGGTCAGCCACGTTGGTAAAACGGGCGGTCACCTTGTAGGTGTCTTTGCCGATCTGCATTCCGTAATCGGTCGCCTCGGTGGCAAGCCATAACAGGGCCGCAATACCCATCAGCAAGAAAATGCCCGATGAAAGTTCTACTTTGTAATTCGCTCGCATGATTTGTTCGCCAGGGCCTCAGGATTAATACTGTTCAAATGAAAAACGAAGTCATAATAAAATCAAAAATCAGTACCAGTACCGAACTCATTACTACCGTTCGGGTGGTTGCGGTCCCGACACCTTCACCGGTCGGCTTCGCATAATAGCCGAAATATACGGCGATCAGGCTTACCAGGCCGCCAAACACGATACTTTTCCAGAATCCGCCCATGAAATCCTTGCCGAAGTATATGCCTGTTTGCAACTTGCTCCAGAAAATCCCCGGATCAAGACCCATGACACCGATCGAGAACATCACTGCCCCGAGGATTGCAAAGGCGTTGAACATTGCAGTCAATAAGGGCAGGGAGAGTAATCCGGCCAGGAAACGTGGTAGCGCGATCCGCTGAACCGGGTCGATGGCCATCAGCTCCATTGCTTCAATCTGGCTGGTGGCCTTCATCAGGCCGATTTCAGCTGCGACCGAAGTGCCGGCGCGCCCCGCGAATAACAGGGCGGTCAGCACCGGGCCCAGTTCGCGGAAAAGTGATTTGCCAACCAGCAAGCTGACCTGGTCAGAAGCCCCGAATTGCTGCAGGGCGTTGATGGATTGCAGCGAAAGCACCATGCCAACAAAAAAACCGCAGATCATGATGATCACCAAAGAACGGGCGCCAATCAGGTAAGTTTGCTGCAGGGTATTTATTAGCAGGCTGTGCTCAAAACGTATGCCGCCAAGCATACGCAACAGGAAAAGACCGCAATGGCCGGTCTCGGCAATGGGCGCAAGCAGCTTGCTTCTTTGTATCCGCTGGATATCCATGCTCAGGAGGGATTGGCAGCCGTGCTGCTTCTGGAATTCTGATACTGGAAAGAAATGGGGCCCTCAACGCGTCCGTTCATGAACTGGTCAACAGCGGGGTTTTCATTGTGCATCAGGTCCTTTGGTGTGCCTTCGGCAATTAGTTTTGCGGACGCGAGTATATAGCAATAATCCACCAGTCTGTTCATCTGTTCGACATTGTGCGTCACGATGACACTGGTCAGTCCCAGGCGGTCGTTGGTCTCACGTATCAGGCGGCTGATGGTGGACATCGCGATCGGATCCAGTCCGCTCATGGGTTCATCGAACAATACGATTTTTGGATTCAAAATAACGGCCCGCGCCAGCGCGACACGACGGGCCATGCCGCCGGACAGGCTGTGTGGCATCAGCTGTTCAGTACCCTTTAAGCCGACAGATTCCAGCTTGCTAAAGACGCGTTCCCGGATAGCTTCTTCCGGCAGGTCGGTATGTTCCCTCAAGGGTGTGGCAATATTCTCAAATACGGTCAGGTCGGTGAACAGGGCACCATTCTGCAGCAGAACGCCGATGTCTTTTCTGCTTTCGTATAATTGCCGGTGCGACAGGGAAGAAACCTCCTTTCCATTAACTTCGATGCTGCCCCTGGATGGGTGTAGTTGGCCAGAAATAAGACGCAGGATGGTTGTTTTACCCACGCCGCTGGGGCCCATGATGGCCACGATGCTACCACGCTGAATATCCATGCTGACATCATCCAGTATGATTTTGTCATCGCGCCGGAAAGACACATTCTTGATTCTAATAATCGGATCTTTCAAGCTTTTGTCCCTTCTTGTGGTCCCGTTTGTGGTGGTGTGAATCTTATGACGGCAAAAAGGCCGGCTCCGTTTCACAGCGCTAATTGTATTATGAATCAGGGTTGCAGCGAGGATAATACTTGTTGGCCGCTTACTTTTCTGAGGGTAAAAAAAAACGAGGGAGACTCGCGTCTCCCTCGTCGTAGAAGTGTAGGAACTCCGCTTGCGGTGGACTGCAGATCCTCCTAGGCCTTTCCAACTTTGTCCAGTTCCGATCTGTTCTGCCCTTCGGTTTCTGGTCACGGGCCTTCTTCCCGTTCTTATTTATCGACGCTTTCACGTCTATCTCAAGGAACCGCGTATTCCTATCGAGTCACCCTAATGGTACGACCGCTTCTTTGGCAGAACCCGGTCCGGGTGACACGTCCTGTACCATCTGGACGCTTGCCGTTTTCTTCCACCTTCTTTACCTTTGGACGGGTCGGCCCTCCGGTAAATTTGCATTCTGTTGGTCGTCGACCTTTCGGTCTTCGCCGTCCGTTTCCAATCTGTCGATCTTCTTCATTCGTTTCCGGTCTTGCGACCTTCACCACTCGTTTCCAATCTGTCGATCTTCTGCGTTCGTTTCCAATCTCTCGATCTTCTCCGACCGCTTCCAGCCTTTCGGCTTTCTCCGTCCGTTTCCGGTCTTGCGACCTTCTCCGTCTTCCTGCGATTCCAACCTTGCGGTTGGTAGGTTTCTGTCTACGGGGGATCAAAATTACTCTTAAGATGCATGATTGTCAAAGCCTGAAACCTGATATTTAGAGTGCTTTTCTCACCGTAAATATCAGTAAAAAATTCCAAGTGACTGAATAGGTAAACAACACTGAAATCAGGTCATTTTTTAGTTTGCGACGAAGCGAAGATATTTGATTAAAAATTAAACAAACCACTTTTCCGAAAAAAACCCGGAAAAGATTCCGGGTTACCTCTCCAGGTTTTTTCGTATTTCGATTTAAAGCAATTCGACCATCAGGTATAAAACGACTGTTAGCAGGAAGCTGTTTCCAATGACGCCTTTAACGGAAGTGAATGGCCCGGTTTTGCCGAAAACGCCATTGAGTGCGAGGGCCGCGATCAGGCCGAACACGGCGGCCAATGATACCGCGCTTTCGCTACGGATCGAGGTCTGCAGTTGCCCCAGGTGAACAGATGAGACCATGAAAAACAGCATCGGGATTGAAAAAAGAGTGTTGGTACGTGAAGCCAGGCCGGCCTTGCCCAGGGCTGCCGCGGCACCGGGTAACACCTGTCCACCGCCGGCAACCTGTTTTGCCGAAGCGATGACGAGTTTCTGGTTGGGCCAGATAATCAACCACACATTCAGGAACATGATCGTACCCATGGTGACGCCGATCATGATCCCCATGCCGGTAAGGTGCTTGATATATACCAGCAGGATGCCGCTCAGGAAAGTGAACATTGCACCCCAACGGAACCACAAGAGCGCATTGGGTACCAGTTTTTGGATGACGTCCGACTTGGCGCCGGCATCGGCTTCTTTAAAGTACTCACCTTGTATGAAATTGAAGTAATAGAGTAGTCCAACCCAGGTAACACCGCCCAGCAAGTGCACCCAGCGTAATACAAAGGCTAAAGAATTCTGGCTAAGTAAGGCAAGTTCCACGGTTGTATTCTCCCTGTGGGTGGATTGGCAACGTATATTAAGCAACCAGAATACAGCAGTTTTTGCCTTTCAGAAAACGCCCGCTCGAAATTGGCCCGCACTGCGGCGGAAACGGGATACTTTTAATGTTTCAAGTTGGGGCTGGAGTCTATAAAATCAGTTGACACGAAGGACCAGCATTGGAACTCGGCGGTTATTAATCGAATGTCACTAACCCGATGATCTCACCTTGGGTGAAGCGGGAAATTACAGGCAACCATGTACCCTGAAGCAGAACACAAAGGCAGCGGCGAAACAGGCGATAGCGGTCAGTCGCCATGCCGTTCGGATGCTTACCCTTTTCCGCTGGATGCTGTTGTCCTGGCCGGTACCCACCAAAACCCTAAACGATTAATCGCAGGTCGCAATAAGGCATTCCTGGAAGTGGGCGGAAAAATGCTAATCCGTTACGTGGTTGATGCCCTGCTGGCGGCTGAGAGGATAGGCCAGGTTTTTGTAGTAGGGCCGGCAGACGAACTAAAGGAAGTGCTGACGGGTTACTCTTCCCGGCTTCATGTCATCGCCCAGCGCGGAAAAATGCTGACCAATTGCTGGGCTGGTATCGAGGCATCTGAGGAGTTTCACAGGTCGGATAAAGAAGCGCCGTTGCATGAAAGGCCATTACTGATAATTTCCTGTGACCTGCCATTGGTCACGGCCCGCTCTTTGGACGATTTTGTTGGCCGCTGTGCACGTCTGGACAATGCATCTGTTGAGCCGTTTGCAATGCTTGCCGGGGTTATTGATGAGCCCGGTGTCAGGCCGTTTCATCCCGCCGGGGACAAGCCGGGTATCAAACGGCCATTCGTGGAACTTGAATTCGGACGCCTGCGCCTGGCCAATATATACGTGGGCCGCCCGCGTAAGCTGGCCAACCAGGAATTTCTTCAAACCGGTTTTTCTTATCGCAAAGCCAAGGATTGGCGTAACGTCGTCGCCCTGATATTCAACTTTTTCAAGAGCCACGGTGGCTGGCACGCGGCATGGATGACAGTGCGTATTCAATTGACCCTGATGCTTTCGAAAGGCAAGGGTTACTGGTACAGGCGGCTCAAGAAAGGCAATACCCGCGACCGGGTTGAAAAAAGTGTCAGCGAAGTACTCGGCGGCCCGGTCAAGATCGTCATCACACCGTATGGCGGGTTAAGCCTGGATGTGGACGATGAGGAAGATTTCCAGGTTCTCAACAACCGCTACGAGGACTGGGCTGCAATTACCGCAGCGGTCGAGCCTGGATCCGGGGAGCAGGTATGTTAAAACCCATGATACGGGCTATCAGGGCAATAAGAAGAGTGACAGTGCGGGCCAGAAAGCAATAAGCCCCACAGAGATCATCAGGAATACAAAAAATGGCAGGGTGGATAAATAGATATCCACGATCGGCCTGTCAAAACGATACCCTGCAATGAACAGGTTCAGACCCACGGGTGGCGTTATATACCCCAGCTGCATCGTCGCCAGGAAAACAATTCCGAGATGCACAGGGTCCACGCCAAACTGCATGGCTACCGGCAGGATCAATGGTACAACCAGTACGATCGCCGAAAATATATCAAGGATTGCACCCAGCATCAGCAGGAACACCAGCAGCATCACCATGAACGCCGTCTCGCCATTGACAAAACCGGTGATCCACTGAAGCAACTGCTGCGGTATGCCGGCGTCGATCATGAAGTTGGTGGAAGCACGCGACACACCCAGGATCATCATGATACCGCCAACCAGCACCATGGATTCGCGAACGATGGACGGCAGCTTGCGAAGGCTTACTTCCTTCAGTATGGCCACATCAACGATCAATACGTAAAGGGCGGTGACTGCTGCGGCTTCGGAAACTGCAAAATAGCCGCTGTAAATTCCGCCGAGAACCACGATGGGTAGCGGGATCTCCCACATGGTCTCACGTAAGGATGAGCGGACTTCCTGCCAGGAAAAATCGCCCAGTGGTTTACGGATTGCCCGGTTTTTCCAGACACTGAACCCGGATAATATGATGAGCATCAGGAAACCGGGCAGCAGACCGGCCAGAAACAGGTTTTCTATCGGAACTTCTGCGATCACGCCATAAAGGATCAATGGCAGGGACGGTGCGAACAGCAAGCCCAGGCTTCCTGCGGAGGTGACGAGTCCAAGGTTGAATTTTTCTGGGTACCCTGCCTGCTGCATGGCGGGAAACAGAATTGCACCCAGGGCGATGATGGTAACCCCCGAGGCACCCGTAAACGCGGTGAAAAATGCGCAGGCAACCAGCGATACGATGGCCAGGCCGGCCGGCATCCAACCGAGCAGGGCGCTTGTCAGGCGTACCAGCCGTTGCGGTGCATTGCTTTCACTGAGCAGGTAGCCGGCGAAAGTGAACAGGGGTATCGCCAAGAGAATCGGCATTTCTGCAATACCGTAAAACTCGATGGCTATGGCCTGCAGATCAATGTCGGCCTGGTAAAAATTCCAGAATGCACCGGCGGCGATAATCGCGAACAACGGCGCACCGAGCAAAAGCAGCAACAGTAGAACTGAGCCCGTGATCAACATGGGTGCTTGTCGCTTTCAGCCGTATCGCTTTTCGGAGCCCTGCTCGCAATAAATGGCCGTCTGACTGCGAGAACCAGGTGACGATAAGCCATCAGTGTAAAACCGATGGGCAAGATGATCTGCAGGGTCCAGGCAGGTATGTTTGTCATCAATACGTCACCGTACTCATAAGAGCCCATGACAAAACGTGTGCTGTGCCAGGCGAACAAAGCACAGATGAATGCTGTAAATATGTCGATCATGACTTTGCTTATTAACTGAACCCTGGGTGGAAGAAAGCGGTCCAGAACGGCGATGCTGATATGTTTGTCCATCCGGCTTGCAGCAAGCGCACCGGCTATGGTCAGCCAGAGCACCATCAGGCGCAGCAATTCATCACCCCAGAAAATACTGGTATCGAGAAAATTCCTGAGAACGATTTGCGTGCCAGCAAGAAATACCATACTGATAAGGATGACAAGCAGTAGGGCATCCTCCGCATGGGTCCCGGCTTTTTCGAGCCTGTCGAAAACTGAAGCGATGCTTATCACGGTGAAGTGTTGCCACCACAGTCTTTCGTTGGGTTGTCTTCGCGATGGGCGGCAACATAACACTCGATTTCAGTAAGCAGTTCGATGGAAACCAGGCCCTCGTTGGCAAGCCGGTGGTTGGACTCCCGGATCGCTTTACTCCATTGTGGAACCTGACCCTGTTCGGGCCTGACTACCGTCATGCCATCCTCTAGCAAAGCCTTGTAGGCCTGTTCGTTGTCTTCGTTGCCCTGCTGGTCAAACCCCCGGTAAACTCTCTCCATGACCTCACGCACGATGGCCTGGTCGTCTGCTTTTATCTTGCTGAAGTGCTTCTTGTCTACCACCATCATCGCGGAGATATAAGATAGCGGAAGTTCGGTGATATAACTGACCTTTGTATTCCACTGCAAAATAATGGTCGCGGCCGGTGGGCTCATTACGGTATCAATCAACTCTGTTTGCAAGCCGGTCATAACATCGGTAAGCGGCATGATGACCGGCGATATCCCCAGCGCACGGTTCGCTTCATAGGCGATCCGGTCGCCGTCCGGGACCCATATTTTCAGACCCTCCAAATCTTTCAGGTTGGCGATGGGCTTATTGGACATGATATGGGCGAAGCCTCCACCGGCAAAACCGAAATTGACATAGCCAGCCTGTTCCAGCAGGTCACGTAGTTTGCCATCCATGCGCTCCCTGGCAAACCGGACCTCCTCAAGGTTGTTGAACAACATCGGCATGGCATAAAGCTGGGTATCTTTCTGAAGCTCAGCAAGGCCGTTGGATGTAAAAGCGCCGCCATGTAACTGGCCGATGCGCATCTTCCGCAAGACCTGCTTGTCATTGCCCTGTACGCCGCCCCCGTAGATTTTGAACTTGACGCGCCCGCCGGTGCGCTCGTCAATCTCTGCGGCGCCGGCGCGCATGGAATTCATCCAGCTGGATCCTTCGGGTGCGATGGTTGCCAGTTTTATTGTTTGGGCGTTGGCGGTCGATACCAGGCCAAGTATCAATATTAAACCGATAGCCAATTGCCAGCCCTTTGGATTCTTGGTAAGGCATCTGTCCATGAACATTCCTCTACTTAAAAATAATCATCTGCCGCGTCGAGCAGTTCCCGTGCTTCACGCTGCGCGAGCGTATTGAATAGAGTGTAGCCGTCCTGAATAGGTTCCGCCGACAAAACCTCGTTGAGTAACTGGTCGTGAAGCCCCCGGTCATACAGTGTGCGGGCATAGTAGCGGGCATAATCCACGCTGATTGACAGGTCTTTGCCGTTTGACAGACTCAGCGCACGTTCAAAATGCAACTTGCCGGCCTCGAAGTCCCCACCCAGTGCGGGTGGTCGTATGGTATTGAGTATGGCCAGAAAGCGCTCAACCTGGACGGCCTCGTATTGCGGGTCAAGCGTCTTAACCCGCTGCAGTACGGATTTGACACGCGGCAATTTAGCCATGGCAGCCCAGTCGTCACTGTGAACCTTGATGTATGCGATCGAAGCAAGACCATAGGTAAAGAGGCTTGCGCCATCCTTTTTATCCATTTTTACCAGCACTGCTTCAAAATCCTGAAAATTGAGATCATGAATTCCACATGCTGCCTTGTTGCTTGCGCACAAGGATTGCTCGCCGTAGGCGAGGGCGCGCCGGGTCAGCCGGTCGGCACGTTGCGGTTCTGAGACGAAAATGACGCCATATGCGGCATATAACTCTGCGGCCGCTGCCAACATGGACGGGTTGTCGGGTGATCCTGCAATAAAACTGTCGAGCAGCAATAAAAAAGCGGGCGCACCATCACGAACCGTTTCAGGGTCATCCTGGTTCATTATCGCTGAACTGAGATTGCCAGCCATATCATTGGTCGCAGATTGCATGACCGAGGTGCAGGCTCCAAGCAATAGGAAAACCAGGGAAACTATCTTTATTCGTGTACTGTGCTTTTTCACGTTATTCGGGACGGCTGATTTTGAAGGTGGCAATTATAAACCGATAAACATCAGGATGCCGAACAGCGGAACCGGTTGACCCGACTATCATCGAAGAAAACCGCGACAAAATCAGAAACAATGGAATAACCTGGACGGGGACCTTTATATCGCGGTCGTTCGTGGCAACTGCTATCGACGTACCACGGTTCTCGCCTCGTCCAGGGCAAGGCGCAGCAAGTTGGCCCAGTCACCGAGCATTTCCCTTGCGGCAGCTTCATTGCGCAACCTGTTCTGCGCCTGGATATGGGTGCGGGTACGGTCATACTTATTATCGATAATCTTGACCAGCTTATCGCCGGTTACAGAATCAACCAGTTCCATGTAGAGGGTCATGGTGCCAACGGATGGGATTGCACTGCGCGTACCGGCTGTTCCGGGAACATCCGGGGAAAATACGTCCAGATCTACAATTGCCGGGTGCACGATCAGTACATCTTCAGCAACGCCATCAACCAGTACATAGCCGCCGTTATTTTGCAGTTCCTGTCTGAATACTTCCATGAATAATGTCGCCAGATCGGTCTTGATGCGCTCCATATCCTCCTTGCGAACGGTTTGATCAGGTATGCTGTTCTGAGCCTGTAACCAGTTCTTTGTGAACGCAACCTTTGGTTCAATCAGGTAGATACGGTTGTACTGGGAGAGGTCAACACCCGGTTTGGCGTAGACCAGTGCCACCTCGGCATTCTCGACCCGGTGCAGTCCATCCTCGGTAACCTCTGGCAAGGTTGCTTCCTTGGCCATGGCGGTGACAGAGAGTGTTGCGCAAAAGGCAAAAGCAGCCAGCAATTCTTTAACGCCCATGTTGATAGCTCCTGTGATAATCCGTCCAATTATAGGTTATTTAGAGGTCACAGATGCTTTGAGTTACGGTGTGAAAATCACGATGAGGACAAGGCGAAATGGGTGATTCCAGTCTTAATAGGTATAATCTTCCGGGATGGTGAATCGGCTTCGTTGCTTTTGGGTCGTTGGCGGGATTGCCGGTGTGCTGAAATGACTCAAGTCACTTATTTGTTGATTCTTTCTTCTCAGATCCATCTGGGTCGCGGCTGCCAATCTGTTCCTTGAGTATTCTTGACCTGAGTCATTTGTCATTCATTAATGCGATGCTACCGTGCCTTGCACAACCAGAGAAACAGGCAGGTTTTAAATGACAGGGTGCTCGAAAACTCAGCAAGATTTGTTAGGGGCCGTAGCAGGCCAGGGTTCTACCGTGAGACGTAGACTCCTGTTTGCCTGAATGGCCCAGGAAGCTTTGCCATGAGTATTACCACTTCATTTCCCGCAGAACTTATCACCAAGTATGGCCTTGCTGGGCCACGCTATACGTCCTACCCGACAGCGCTGCAATTTCATGAAGGTTTTGATGCCGAAGCGTATCGCCGGCACGTCAGGAACAGCAATGATGACCTGATACCAAAACCGTTGTCGCTGTATGTGCATTTACCATTTTGCAAAGAGCTTTGCTATTACTGCGCCTGCAATAAGAAAGTAACCCGGAACACCCAGCTCGCCGAGCTCTACCTGCAGCACCTCGATAAGGAAATCGAATTGCAGGGCAAATTGTTTGACCGGGACCGGCAGGTCATCCAATTGCATTTTGGCGGCGGCACGCCAACTTACTATGACGATATTCAGCTCAGGCACATCGTGGAGAAGCTGTCATCCAGTTTCCTGCTGAGCCGATCCGCCAGCCGCGAGTTTTCAATTGAAATCGACCCGCGTACCGTGGACGAAGACAGAATCGCCCTGTTGGCAGATATAGGTTTTAACCGGGTCAGCATGGGTATACAGGATTTCGATCCCGCCGTGCAAAAAGCGGTCAACCGTATCCAGGATGAGGAAAAAACCCTGAACCTGATAGATGCCGCACGCAAATCGGGTTTCAATTCGGTGTCGGTGGACCTGATCTATGGGCTGCCACTTCAGACTCCGGAGTCGTTTGAAAAAACAATTGATTCCGTTTTGACGTCACGCCCTAACCGTTTGTCAGTGTATAACTATGCCCATTTGCCCCACCTGTTCCGTGCCCAGCGCATGATCAGTTCAGAGCAGGTGCCGGCACCCGAAGTCCGCCTGCAGCTAATGGCTTCAACGATCAAGAAGCTGGTTGAAGCAGGTTATGTTTACATCGGTATGGACCATTTTGCTTTGCCAGACGACGAACTGTCGATCGCGATGGACAATGGCACACTACAGCGCAATTTCCAGGGGTACTCAACCTGCCGCGAGACTGACCTGGTAGGCATGGGTGTCAGTGCGATTGGCAAGGTTGGCAATAGTTTCGTACAAAACCTCAAGGATATACGCGACTGGCAGTCTGCTCTTGAAACAGGCGAGTTGCCGGTCTGGCGCGGCTTGAGCCTGAGCGCTGAAGACCGTTTGCGCAGAGAAGTCATCTCGGCAATCATGTGCCAGGGTTTTGTCCAGTTTTCTGAGTTTGAGCAGAAGTTCGGTGTTGATTTCAATGATCATTTTGCCCTGGAGCTGAAGTCACTCAAGCCCCTGGAAGTAGATGGCCTTATTGAACTTTCCGAAGGGACGATCGAAGTGACGCCTACCGGCCTGTTGCTGCTGCGCGCGATCGCGATGAAATTTGACGAATACCTGATTAACGATCTGCAGGGAAAATCTTACTCGAAAGTCATTTAGTCTTTCTGTTACGCTATAATCCACAGCTAATTTGTAGCCTTGGCAATGGATTTGGCGATTTATGAGCGCGGATAGTCAACAAAAACCGTATTTTCCTGAGCGTATACAGGTTGCCTGCAGCCAATGCACGCTGGGTGATCTTTGTCTGCCCCGTAGCCTTGATGCCGCCGGCACCGAGCTGTTTGAACACATCGTCAATAAATCCCGTCCGATTCAGCCCGGTGAGCATATATTCCGGGCCGGTGACAAATTCCAGTCAATTGCCGCTGTGCGGGCGGGTTGCTTCAAGAGTTATGTCATCGATAAGAATGGTGAGGAGCAAGTGCTCGGGTTTTACCTGCCCGGCGAAATCATAGGTTTCGACGCCATTCATGAGAAGATCCACAAAGCGAATGTAGTCGCGCTCGACACCAGTTCGATTTGCGGGCTCAGTTTTGAGTCGGTTACCGAGATGGCAAGGCAGCTGCCCGCGTTGCAGGAAGAGTTGTTTCGCGTAATGAGTTTACATATTTCGGAACTCGAAGCGAGTGCGGCTGACCTCAGCGCCGAGGAAAGAATTGCCAGCTTGCTGTGTTCCTTGTCCAGGCGTTTCGCAAGTCGCGGCTATTCTGCAAAAGAGTTTAACCTGAGTATGTCGCGACGCGATATCGCCAGTAACCTGCGGCTTGCCACGGAGACCATTTCGCGCGTTCTCGCACGCTTTCAAAGTGCCGGCATAATCCGCGTTAACCGCAAGAAAGTGGCAATCCTGGATTCAGACAAGCTGAAAGAACTGGCACGCCGGGACACGTGTTAGGCCGGGTCTTTTCACCCGGAACAAAACATACGTCATACCCGTTTCTGTCCAACTCGGTAGGGCCCGGTGAATAAACTTCTTATCCTGGCAGCTGAGGCTGCGAAACATACCTCCTTGATCAAGGCCGCAGATCTGCAGAATCTGGAGATCAGAACCGCCTTCGATGCGGAATCGGCAAAAAACCTGGTTGACGGTTGTAATATTATCCTGGGCGATCCACCCCTGGTCGCGCAGGTGCTGGCGCGGGCCGGTCGGCTGGAATGGGTACAGTCGAGCTGGGCCGGTGTTGATCATTTATGCCGGGATGGCATGCGGCAGGACTATGTTCTGACCGGTGTAAAAGGCGTATTTGGCCCCCTGATCAGCGAGTACGTGATGACCTACCTGTTCGCCTTTGAGCGCCGCCTGTTCAGCATGCGGAGCAATCAGCTGGAACAGCGCTGGAAACCCTATTCCTATCGTTCTTCGAAGGAGATCAGGCTTGGAATCGTGGGCCTGGGTTCGATAGGGCAGGCTTTGGCAAGCACTGCCCGTCAGTTCGGTATCCGTGTAACAGGTCTCAACCGGACTGGCAAACCCTGTGATGAGGTTGATGAGGTCTATACTGAAGAAAACCTTGCCGGTTTTTTGAAAGCCTTGGACTACGTGGTGCTCACGCTTCCCGCAACCCGGCAAACCCGGCATTTCATCAACGCTGATGTGCTGAAACTGATGAAACCTTCAGCGGTGCTGATCAACGTCGGGCGGGGTAACAGCGTCAATGAGACCGACCTGGTTTCCGCCTTGCGTGAAGGTGTAATTGGCGCTGCGGTGCTCGATGTATTTGAAACCGAACCGCTGGACCAGGAAAGCCCGTTATGGCTGCTGCCGAATGTTTTCATCACGCCACATACTGCTGCCGTGAGCTTTCCCGATGATGTAAGCTCGATTATTTATCTCTAATTATCAGAGGTTTATAGAGGGTGAGTCATTAATGCATGTCGTCAATTTTGAGTTGGGGTATTAATAGCCTTACACTGGTTCACATATCGACTAGTGAAAGCCGGATCAACACACAGCGGGGAGTTTCCTGAGCTTTGAAAACTTTAAAGCATATTTTCGAGAGAAACCGGGCATGGGCTGCCGCCATCAAAGAGAAAGATTCCGATTTCTTCCCGGGTTTGGCCGAGCAGCAACAACCGGAATATCTCTGGATCGGTTGCTCAGACAGCAGGGTGCCTGCTAACCAGATTATGGACCTGGCACCCGGCCAGGTTTTTGTTCACCGGAATATCGCCAATGTCGTCGTCCACACCGACCTGAATTGTCTATCGGTAATTCACTTTGCGGTGGAAGTCCTCAGGGTCAAGCACATCATCGTCTGCGGCCATTATGGCTGCGGCGGGATCGCGGCGGCGATGGAAGACAAGGATCACGGCCTGGTCGATAACTGGCTTCGCCATATCAGGGACGTGAACCGCTTCAACACCAGGAAGCTCGAGGCAATGGATGAGCACGAAAGGCTCAACACCCTGTGTGAATTAAATGTCAAGGAACAGGTCACCAATGTCTGCAACAACCCCATCGTGCAGAAAGCCTGGGCGAACGGCCAGGATCTCCACGTTCACGGGTGGATTTATAATATCAATAACGGGCTCCTGAAAGACCTGGTTACATTTGATTCCTGAGACGGTTGCGGCTACCTGCCTGTTGCCGCGTACCTTAAAGGCTGAAACGTCCGCTTAGCCCTGCGTAAAACGCCCGGCCCGGCCGCACAAAACCAAGAACCTCTTCGTATTCCTCGTCGAGGAGGTTGCTGATACGACCTGTCAGTTCAAGTGATTCCGAGAGTTTCCACGAGCCTGCAAGGTTTACAACGGTGTAAGGGTCAATCTGAACCCGTTGGGTGATATAGGTGACGGGTGAAAAGAAGTTATCCAGTTGCGAACCACTGTAATTAAGCTTCAGGTTCAGATTGCCCCGATTTTCGGCAAAATAGTAATTCGCTGACAAGCTGGCCAGGTGTCTCGGACGCCTGATTTCGATAAGTTCCTGGCCCAGCGCGTCCTTCTCCCAGGCATCGGTGTAGGTATATGTAGCGATTAGCGAGAAGGATTTGCCCAAACGCACGTCCAGCACGGATTCGATACCTTTTCGGCTGCTGTCGCTATCCTTGTTCAGGGCGGTGAAAAGAAAGGTATCGGGATCAAAAACGAAACCGTCAATTTCGTCCTGCAAATCCTGGTTGAAATAGGTTAGCTGAAACAGGTATCGATCACTGTCCCAACGGCTATCCAGGCCGATTTCCCAGCTCTGTGAAGTTTCCGGCTTCAGGCCCGGGTTGCCGACAAAGTAATCCTCGTAATAGCCATAGCGTTCGGTAAACGTTGGCGCCTTGGAGCCGGTACCTGCCGAGCCGCGCAGACGCTGGGTGGGTGTTAGCTGGTAGGAGGCAGCCAACTGCCAGGTGGTGGCATTGTCAAAATCACTGTAATCATCCAGCCTGAGGCTTGCCGTCCAGGTGAGACCGGTGAATGGTTTGCCGACATATTCCGCCGCATAGGCATTAACATCGTAGGACTGGTCCTGGTTGGGGTCGCCGTAAATACTGGCTTCACCACGTTGGGTAAAGTCCACGTTTTCATGTTCCAATGCAAAACCTAATCGGTGGTGCTGAGCTTCATCCAGGGCCACACCTGCCCGCAGACGGTAATCCATGGTTGTGGCAGCCGTAGAGTCTGTCCAGAGACCGTCGCTGAAATTGTCATTGTCAGAAACCATCCGGTTCACGGAAAAACTGCCTGTCCATGGGTTGGTTTTGGGGTCGTAGCGTAACTCGCCTGTAAGAAAATTTTGCCTGGTCTCTGATACCCGGTCGGCATCTAAGGGCAGACCCGTGACGAAATAGTCGAAATCGTCATACTCGGAAGTTGCGTCTGTAAATTGACCTGAAAAACGCAGGCTGAAGGAATCTCCGGAATCGAACTCCAGTGCAATATTGCCGGTGGTGTTTTCGGCGCCATCCTTCTCGTCGCCGCTACGTGATACGTTGGTTCCATCGGTGTCCAGGTAGGACAGGCCGCCGCTGATTTCGAACACCTTTCCTGAGTAACCGCCGTCTACACTGGCGTTGAAGGAGTCGAATGAACCAGCCTCAACACGGCCGGATAGGTGCTGCTGTTCCACGTCCTTTTTCCGGATGATATTAATCACGCCCGCTATCGCGTCGCTGCCCCATGTGGCGCTTTGCGGTCCGCGAATAATCTCGATTCGTTCAATATTGGATGTCAGCGCAAACTGGTACTGGAACTCACCAGCGGCCGCCGGATCGTTGGCCCGAACACCATCCATCAGGACGAGGAGCTGATTGGCCTCGGCGCCACGCACACGCACCTGGGTTTGCGAACCGGCACCGCCGGACTGGCTGACCGAGAAACCGGGTACATCGCGGAGAAGTTCGGACAGGTATTTGACCTGTTTTTGTTCGATCTGCTCGCGTGTTATCACCGTCACGGAGTTTCCGATTTCGCCGATGCTGATCGGCTGTAACCTTGCAGAGACCAGCACGTGTTCAAGCTCCCCGGGCTCTTCAGCAGCTTCGGCCGGTAATGATTCCGCGGCGAAAAGCGATGGGCTGAGCAACGCGAATACCAGGAGTGCGATCCTTGTCGCATTGGTTGTTAGCTTCTGTCTTGCCATTGTATTTTCCAGTGCGATCTCACCCGAAAGCACAAAGCTGTGCGAGTAACGACTGGTTGGGATTGGGAGGCTGTTCCTGGTGCCGGGTTGCCGGGGGAAGCAGTTCTCACACGTCTCCGCCCGCCGCGAATGCACAAGTGAATAAAACTGCTGGCCGGTCTCCGGGCTTGCGAAGAGCGGTACTGATACCGCTGAAGACGGATCGCCTTCCCATGTCGAAACACAGTGGCTGCAATGATCCGTACCTTCGCCTACCGTTGCGGGGGCAGCGACGGAATTGCCAAAACCTGGCGCACCGTCTTCCCGTTTAATCCCCTGACTGAGCAGTCAAAAGGACACCTGCAGACTAGTGAAGCAGGTTGGTCGAAATATGCCTGATTGTCAAGAAGCAGGTTTAGCCGAACTGATATCCGCCGAACTTCTTTCGCAACTCCATTTTCTGAATTTTACCGGTGGCCGTATGTGGTATTTCGTCTACAAACTCGACCGCTTCCGGTAGCCACCAATTCGCGATCTTGTTCTCAAGATAGGCCAGCACGTCTTCCTTGCTGACCTGGGAGCCGGGTTTTCGAACGATGATCAGCAGGGGGCGTTCGGTCCATTTGGGGTGGGCGATACCAATTACGGCGGCCTCGGCTACACCCTTGCACCCGAGTGCGGTGTTTTCAATTTCAATGGAAGAAATCCACTCACCGCCTGACTTGATGACGTCTTTGTCGCGATCGGTGATTTGCATATAGCCCAGCTCGTCGATATTGGCGATGTCGCCCGTGTCAAACCAGCCATCCTCATCCAGAACACTTTCGTCGCGCTTGAAATAGCCGCTGGAAATGGCCGGGCCGCGGACCAGCAGGTGGCCGGAGGTTTTGCCATCACGGGGCAGGTCCTCGTGATCGTCATCGACGATTTTCATTTCCACCAGGTAGGGGGTGCGACCCTGTTTCAGTTTCAGTTTTACCCGCTCTTCGCCCTGCAGGTGTTGAGTCGCGTGTTTCAGCTTGCCGGTGGTCCCGATCGGTGACATTTCGGTCATACCCCAGCCATGGATTACCTCGACGTCGTATTCATTTTCCAGGGTTTCGATCATCATGCGGGGCACGGCCGCACCGCCGATAATTACCCGGTCCAGGTAGGGCAATTTCAGATTGTTGTCTGCAAGGTACTGCAAAAGTCCAAGCCATACGGTTGGGACGGCGGCAGCCGCGCTCACCTTTTCGGTATCCAGCAGCTCGAAAATGCTTTTACCATCCATACCCGCGCCCGGCATCACCAGGCTTGCTCCGGCGGCGGGTACGGCAAAAGTGATCGCCCAGGCATTGGCGTGGAACATGGGTACGATGGGTAGAACCTTGTCGTTTGAATCCACCCCAAGTACATCAGGCTGGTTGGTCATAAGGCTGTGCAGGACATTCGAGCGATGCGAATAAAGCACACCCTTGGGGTTTCCTGTGGTGCCGGAGGTGTAACACAGACCTGCAGCGGTATTCTCATCAAACGATGCCCAGGCGAAATCCGCATCGGAATCCGCCAGCCAGGTTTCATAGGCGTGCGCATTGGGCAGCCTTGTGTCCGGCATATGCGCTTCATCGGTCAGGATGATGTATTTTTTAATGGTTGGAAGCTTGCTGGCAAAGGCCTCTACCAGGGGGACGAAGGTTAGGTCAACGAACAGTATCTTGTCTTCCGCGTGATCCATGATGTAGACCAGTTGCTCAACGAATAATCTCGGGTTAACCGTGTGACAGATCGCGCCAAGCCCCATGATGCCGTACCAGACTTCAACATGCCGGTCCGTGTTCCAGGCCATGGTGGCCACCCGGTCACCCAGCACGATGCCCTCTTTGTGCAGGGCCTTGGCCACGCGCAGTGCACGAATCCTCAAATCACCATAGGTGCAACGCCTTATCGGGCCCTCGATCGAACGGGTGACCATCTCGCGCTCCGCGTGGTTCAATGCCGCGTGATCAAGAATTGTTTGTACCAGTAGAGGATAGTTTTGCATCAGCCCAAGCATGGTTATGTCCTTATGTGTTCGTTCGCCAATCGGTATCACTGGATAATATACAGTTCCTGGGGGCCGCTAAAGGGGTCAGTTTGATTTATGTCACCAGGTTCTAATCAAGCTGATCCCTTTAGCACCCTTTTCGCAGGCAGTTCCCATGCCCGTATTTATGGATTAGTATGATTGCATCACATCATTGTGCGAGGTACCGATATGCCCTTCTGGCAACGTTTCCTGATTCTGCTGGCAGCCGTGATGGGTGTCAGTTTTATCGCAGGTCTTATTTGGCATTCAGTGTTTGGATTCTATCTGCCGAGTTATGTCTCTGGTGTGGTAGGCGGGCTTTCGGCGGTATTGATCTGGGACCTGTTGAAAAAGACAAAACCGAAGTAGCACCGGGCTTTCTTCACGTTTGAAGAAGAGAGTGCCTCGCTTCAATTCATAACGAGATTCGCCCAGGTGGGAGCATGACTGCAAAACGTCTTTTTATTCACACGGTTTTTCTGTTCCTGTTACCTGTTTTCGTCGCCTGGTTCGGGATTTCCGTAGCCGGTGCTGTCGCCTTGGTGGTCGTGGCACTTGCCTGGCGCTGGCTGATTACGTTGAGCGGGATTCTCGCACCGGAAAAGACTCCGGAGATAGAGCTTGAAACCATTGCTGCCAGCCACTTTGTCGAAAAGGTCCGTTGGTGTATGGACCGCCTCGGTATCGAGTACACGGAGCGCCAGTGGGTTGGTGTGCTGGGTGTATTTTCCACCGGAAGGTCGGTTCCCGAGCTGAAAATTCGAACCGGCCTGGTACGTTCAAGTATCGGCAACTCACCGGAAATTCTGCGTTATTTGTGGGGTGCGTATGCGGCCGGATCAGGTGACAAGGCCAGATTTCTCGAGCCAACACCGGAACGGCTTGCGCTGGAGAAAAAGCTCGACCGCTACGGCAGGGATCTGCAGGTCTGGGTTTATTACCATATCCTGGATGAGCGCAAATTGACCTTGCACGCCTGGGGATGTGACAGCCCTGTGATACCCGCCTGGCAGCGTTATCTTGTCATCGCCCTCTACCCGGTTTTGTGTATTCTGCTACGTAAGGCTTTTCGCATTTCTGATACCGGTTATGCCAAATCCGTGCAACACATCGAAGGTATCCTGGCTGAAACAGAAAAATCGCTCGCTGATGGAAGAATTTCCATTCTTGGTGATGAATCAATCAATTACACGGATATCACCTTCGCATCATTTTCCGCCCTTTGGCTACAGCCCCCTCGGTTCGGACGTGAAAAGGCCGACTGGGTGCGGGTTGAGCGGCAGAATGCGCCTGCTACAATGCAGACAGATATCGAGCGCTGGATTGAAACCTACCCACTTTCTACCGGGTTTGTCAGCCGGCTTTATGAAGAGGAACGTTAAAGGGATCTGGTTGATTTAACTGAGAATTCCTGCATCATTGTATCCGCCAATGCGTGGTTACCCGCCAGTAACAGGTAGTGCTTAGGAAGTCGTGAAGGTGCAATGACACGGCAGACGGTTGTGGTCTGTGCTCTCGGGCCAGCGGTCCCGGATCGAGATCCGGGACTACCCTCGCATCCGGCCGGGATAGACCTGAATATTGCGTTCGCAATATTCAGGTCAACGGGACCGGCCTCACAATACATCCTGTATTGGGCGGCCTCGATCGGGCATCCCGCCCGATCGCCCCTAACCCGCCCGGCTACTCGGCGCTTCTAAGTTCGCCCAGACCACAACCGTCCCCCGTGTCTGGACCAGGGTGCACGACTTTCAGCTGAAGAGCTCAATAGCCCGGGTGGGTTTTACTTCCCGTTTATCCGCCGAAGACAGGAGTACGCCAGGGGCGATTTTCAGGACGAAAATCGAGAGCTGACGGTACAGGATGTACCGCCAGCACGGTCCCGATCAGGCGGAATCCTGGCTGAGGGCAGCCCGCAGGGCCGGATAAGACCGGGAAGTAAAGCCCACCCGGGCTGTTGAGCGCACCGTCTGAATCGAAGCCTTCAAACTACATACAACGTCGCAGGAATTCACAGTCAAATTAACCTGATCATTTTCCTTGCGCAGCAGCGAGACACTTCTGTGCGCGTTCTTCAATAGCGTCCCAGCGGCCTGCAGCAATGTCTGCGGCGACAAACAAGGGTGCAACGAAACCGGTGGCAAAGGCGCCGGCGGCGATCCACTCCCCGGCATTGTGCTGGTCCGCACCGTTGGTGGGTACGATTTTCAGATAGGGCATGGGGCCGAGTACTGCGCGAACCCAGTCTGGCCCACCATGCGGACACGGGAACAGTTTACACAACTGGGCGCCGGCGCGGTGAGCACGCAACATCTCCGTGGGGGTGTGAGTGCCGGGCATACTGGCCACGCCCATTTCGTTGGCTGCACCGATAACTACCTCGTCCACCACGGGCGAAACCAGGAAGCGGGCGCCGGCTTCAACCGATTGCCGCGCCTGTTCCGCATCCATAACAGTTCCGGTGCCGACCACCAGGCCATCGCGACGGGAGAAATCCTGTACCAGTTCATAAACGCCGGGAATGGTCAGCGTGAACTCGATTATCTTGAAGCCACCCCGTATGGCTGCTTCCATGGCCTTCGCGGCTTTTTCCTGATCATTGGTTCGTAATATTGCGCTGGCTTTTTCACGGCCGAGCTGTTCGACAAAGGCTTCCGGTGTCACGGTTTTTGCTCCTGGGTCCCAAATGGTTATGACAAAACTGACAAAGGGATTTTACGCTTTTGGGTGTCACAAATTAAGCCGTATTCCTTCAACGGCAATATTAAAACCCCTGGATTGAACCGATTTGCT
Organism: uncultured Gammaproteobacteria bacterium; assembly: GCA_963704855.1. Classification (GTDB taxonomy): domain Bacteria; phylum Pseudomonadota; class Gammaproteobacteria; order Xanthomonadales; family SZUA-36; genus SZUA-36. The sequence continues at coordinate 211,116 of CAVPHY010000001.1, read as the reverse complement.
TTGCTCGCTTTGAGGGTTGAGCAAGGGGTTGGTGTGATTCATGTGTATAAACCATACCCTGTTGCGTTCATTCATCGGCAGGTTTTCCAGAAGCTCCATGCTCTCGGTGACGAATGGGTGCGGCACCTTCGACATATCGCGCCCCGGCAGTTCACCATCGGAAAAAAATGTTGCATCGATAAGCGCATAGTCCACGGTTTTTATCAGTGCAGCCAGGTCGGTTTGCCATTCCGACCATTTATTGATGTCCGGGATGAATATCGCGGATCTGTTTGGCCCATCGATACGGTAGCCGACCGTTTCCGAGTATTCATCCCGGTGGGGAACCAGGAACGGTGTCACGCTGAGCGACCCGAAAACCTGTGCTTCATCGTTCTGCAGCGGTTTCAGAACGATGTTTCCATAGGATACCAGTTGGCTCCAGGGTCCATTCTCTTCGAGATAACGGCGCATGCGCGGCATCGCGTAAACAGGTACACCAGACGCGCCCATGGCCTCGTGGCCGAGGAACATCAGGCCCGTGTAATGACCGATATGTGCATGCGTCAGGAAAATTCCGCCCAGCTCAAACCGGTCAGAGGGCGCTTCCATTTCGAGTTCGTAAAACTGCGCAGGAAAACCGGGTGTGGCTTCGAACAGGTACTTTTTCTGCGCTGCAGGGTCAATCAGGCCGAGCGATACCGCGCTGCGTCTGAGACTGGCGTCCTGCCAGCCCGGCATGCAATGCTACTGCGTAACAGCCGGTTTGCGGGTAACCGGCATCCTGGGTGACACCCAGGATATAGAGATAAGGCTCGTTACCGCTGCCAACCGCCGGAAGGCTGGCAATTGCGCAAACCATTGCGGCGAATAACAGTTCGAAGAATCTTGCTCTCATGGTATGTGGTTCCCTGCCATGCTCTGTAAGGTTAATCCTGACCCTGTAAAAACTGGAGCGCCTCGGTCAGATAGGCCGCATCCGGGTGTTGATGCGCCAATCCAGGAACCACCATCAGTTTTGTGTGCTGCGCACCCGCCTTGATATAGCGCTTCTGAATCTGCCGGGTTTCCCTTCGATTGAAATCCCGTGTGCCGGTAAGGAATACAAACCGATTCCGGATCACGCGTTCCACGTTGGGCGTCTGGCCCTTCTTCCAGAAATCTACCCCACATATGTAGAGGGCGCCAGTAAATACTTCGGGATACTGGCTTGCAAGCCGGCTGGCCACCCTGCCGCCGCCTGAGAACCCTGAAACATAAATGCTGCCGGTGTCGAAGGAGAATTGTCGTGCCAAGGCCTGGACCGCCAGGGTGGCCATGACCATTCTGCGAATGGTGAGGACCTTGTTACCCGAATCATTGGCGGCGATGTAGATCAGGTTTTGCTGGTCCATCACCTCGCGCCAGCGTGAATCGATACGTCCCGTATTCATCGGGCTGACATAGACAAACACACCGGGCTTTTCGTTTGAATCGTTTGCCGGAAGATACACCTGCCAACTGACCTGCTCGTCGGAATCCAGTATTTTCTCGTAAAGCGCTGCCTGCTGCTCGCCAAGCAGCTCATTTGGCGTGGTCTGTATCTGCAGGTCATTGGCTGACTGGCTGCCGGCATATGCTGCACCTGCCAGGAGTAATCCAAAATAAAGACTGATTAATGTCCGGATCGGTCCGGGACGGGTTGGCTTTCGAAAATCAGCTATGGTAGTAGCGGTGTTCATCAATAAGCTGCTGTTTCTCCAGGCCCCACAATTCTAACCAGGCGGGGGCATGGTCATTGATCGTTTCAACCGCTGAACACGGGCGCTTGTCGTTTTCGACAATCAAACCACGCCGCCAGATCTACGTGGTTCCTGGTTAACCCTTGATTTTGATCTTATCCAATAAACCCTTGGTCTTCTCTTCAATCACTTTATTGATACCCGCCTTCGCTGCCGCCCTGATAACCTCGCTAATTAGTTCGCTGGCAATCTCTTTTGCAACCACATCAGCGGTCACGCCGCCCTCGGCCTTGCCGATGCCGGACATCTTGACTGCGGGTAATTTGAAATCCAGGGCTTCACCCGGTTTCAGTTCCGAACTGGCTTTAACCTGCGCGCCACTCAATTCGAAGTTGTTAACGATCATTTTCAGCTCATCATCCGCGGACGCAGGTTTACCTTCAGCAGAACCGCTTTCGATGTTATCCAGCAAAGTCTGCATATTGCTGCCGCCCTTTGCGTCCCCCTCAAAATTTATTTTTGGGTTTTGTATACGGATGGAATTGATCACCAGAACATCCTTGCCAATTGAATCGAGGTCGATATCCACTTCTATACCATCAAGTTCGAAAAGATTTGCGCGCGAATAACCATCGGGGTTTGCGACGGTAACACCGGCGATTGCTGCTTTGCTCGCTTTCAGGTCAATCGATACACCGGAAACGCTGACCTTTGTCTTCAGCACATCCGAGCCGACATCTTCAATAACACCGGCGACAATGGAGTCCAGGTTAGCGAGCAGTTGCCATAAAACAACCGCGAGAACCAACACGATACCGCCTACCATGATTGTTAAGTTTTTTTTCATGAGCCTTGAGACCTCCAGGTTTTTATTTCCACAGATCAAACATCATAATCTAACTGAATATCAAACGGTAAGTGTTGGATACAATCCGGCGTTGCGTAGTAAAATCGGCTCAAATAAGAGGGTGCCTTAGTTGATCCGTCCATTTGTTTTTGTTGTATTGCTAAATGTCATCATCAGTTCAGGTCATGCGGACTCTGACTATTACGAAAATGTGGACAAATCAACGCCCCAGACAATGCGTGATTCACTCCATGAGATCATCGATGATCACACCCGTTTCCCGTACACGTCTCTCGTCAACGGACACCTGGGATGTTCTCGAGATTGCTGACGAGAATCAGGACAACCCCGATAACATCATAACAATTTATCGAAATACCACCTTTTTGAAGCATCATGGTGGCAATGATTTCTATAACCGGGAGCATACCTGGCCCACCTCGTACGGGTTCCCTGACAACGGGCCCAGCCTGAATTACCCATACACCGATATGCACCACCTGTTCCTGTCTGATATCGATTACAACTTTAACCGTTCTAACAAGCCCTATGACCACTGTGGTTCGGGCTGCCTTGAATATGTGACCCAGGCCTTGAATGGCCGGGGTGGCACCGGTGGTGCGTACCCCGGTGATTCCAACTGGACCGATGGTGCGTACACCCAGGGAAGGTGGGAGACATGGGCGGGACGACGCGGCGATGTGGCCCGCGCCCTGATGTACATGGATGTGCGTTATGCGGGTGGCACACATGGCATAACCGGTCATTCTGAACCCGACCTCATCCTTACCGATGACCGCAAGCTGATGGATCAATCGAACACGGGTGTGAATGAAGACGTGGGCTACATGGGGTTATTGTCTGTCTTGCTGCAATGGCATCAACAGGATCCCGTTGATGCTGTTGAAATCCGGCACCATGAGACGGTCGCTTCTTTCCAGGGAAACCGGAATCCGTTCATTGATCACCCGGAATGGGCAGCATGTATATTTGAAAGCAACTGCCCCGGGTTCCAGATCAACGCCGGTCTGAATGATGCCTGGTACAACCCGGTAACCAGTGGACAGGGGTTCTTCATCACCGTGTTCCCTGACCTGGGTCTGGTGTCTCTTGCCTGGTTTACCTATGACACGGCGCTACCGGCGCAAGACGCACCGGCCAATCTCGGTGACGCCGGTCATCGTTGGATTACAGCTTTGGGGCCTTTTACGGGTAACCGGGCGATTATGAACATTGATATTACCTCGGGTGGGCTATTTGACGTGGCAAGCGAGGTTCAGCATACCGAACCGGTGGGTTCAGATGGAACGATTACACTGACATTTGACGGGTGTAATTCAGCACTGATCGAATACGACATAACGTCAATTAACCGGCAAGGCAGCGTACCGATTCAACGTGTGGCGATTGATAACGTTGACCTGTGCGAGGCGCTCTAGGACCACATACGAATCAGGTTGTGGCGGACGAGATCCAGCCGGTTCCGGTTTTCCGGCTTCATGGTCAAGCCTTCCAGGGCAGAAACCTCACCGAGGCTATAGATCATGTAGCGCTGCCGCTCATCGATGATCTGGCTCTCTATGAAGGTTATGGCGACCAGCCTCTGGCCGCGTGTGACTTCCGCAACTTCGTGCAGCATCGTGGATGGATAGGCAACCAAACCGCCCGCGGGCAGTTTGATCGGTAACTTGCGGCTTTCAAAATGAAGGACAAGCTCCCCGCCATCGTAGCTTGAGGGGTCTTGCAGAAAAAGCGTGGCGGATATATCGGAGCGCAAAACGATTTTTAATCTTTGCAGCGGCAGTAATGCGACGTCGGAGTGTGCACCGTAGGCCATACCCTTTTCGTATTTGCACAACATCGGCGGTGCAATTTTTACCGGCATCGCAAAATCACGAAAACCCTCGTGACGGACAAGCGCGCTCATAATGAGCTGGCTTGATTCCTGGTGCCCGGGCGCTGCATGATCAATCTGTTGATTGTTCTTGGTTTTATTGTGTGGGTTGCTCAGGCGGCCATCAACAAATGCTGACTCGGCGCCGATTTGTTGCAGGCGCTTGAGTTCCAATGGTGTAAGCAGGTCGGGTATCTCGAGTATCATGAATTTCTCTCTTAAGACATTCTGAAAGTATAAGTGCTCACAACCTAAATTCTCTTGAGGTTAAGGTCAATGATAATATGAACACCGCAAAGCCAATTGAAGCCTGGATCGACAGGCTGGAAGCGAACCCCGGGATTTTTCCGCACAGGCTCGATTTGATCAGCGGTAATCTGCTTCTAGTGGAGTTATCCGCTGCCGAGATCAGGGCAGCCAGTTTTCTCGACCAACGAGTGTTAAAACAGACAACGAAGTGGGCCTGGGTGCCCTGGCCGTCAGTATCTGATGTTTTCGAAAAGGTGCCCGGGGGTAAACCGGCAAGATTCATTTTTCATGTTGGGCATTGCGGCTCGACACTATTATCGCGTCTGCTGGAGTTTGCCGGGGATACCCAGTGTTTACGCGAACCGCTGCCGTTGCGAACCCTGGCGCAAGATCTTGCAGATGCAGGCGATGGTCGTTCATTTCTCACTCAACAGTCCCGCCGGGATCACTTAAAGACCCTGTCAAAGATGTGGTGCCGTGGTGCCGGTAATACGGTGATAAAGGCAACCAGCATTTGCACTGATCTGCTCGCAGAAATCAATACATCAGAGCCCGGCGCCAAATCCATTTTTATATATAATCGTCCGGAAACGCATATTGCAACTTTGCTCGCCGGTCAGAATGCGCTGACTGACCTGAAAGGGTTTGCGCAACTCAGGCTGCAGCGTGTGCAGCAGAAAACGGGTCTCGATATTCAGTTGAATCAATTGACGGCCGGGCAATTGGCCGCGTTGAGCTGGTTGAGTGAAACAAGCAGTGCCACCCGATCGCTTGAGGCATACCCTCATCAGATCAAGCTGCTGGAATTCGACTCAATGCTCGATAACCCGAACGAAACACTGGCGGGTATGCTGCATCACCTGGATATAGCCACTACCGTGGAAACCATTGATAAAGCAGTGCAAAGCCCGGTACTGCAGACCTATTCGAAAGCCCCCGAACATCAATACAATGCACAAACCCGTGCCGCTATCCTGGCAGACTCCCGGGTCAAGTTCCGGGGAGATATCAGCGGCGCGCTTGGCTGGCTCGAAAACCTGGCAGGCCGCTCCGAGCTCGTAAACCCTACCCTGCAGAAATTTGCTTAATCCACAGCCAAGCTTTCGAGACGGTCCGGAAGATAACCGTGCGAGATTCCCTTGGCCTCATTCAACCCAGCCCAATACATTTCTGATCACCGACCATCGCCGCTCACGTGGTTTGGCCTCACCACCGAGCATCCAGTAGTCATAGAGCCGTGTCACGGTGCCATCTTTCTGTTTCAGGTCCACCCAGTTGCTGATAAACATCATGGTTTCTATATCACCCTTGGGTACGGCATAAACAGTTGGTATGCGGATTGTTCCCTTGCGCGGCTTTATCACGGTGTACTGTGGATAACGGTAGGAATAGGCGGCGCCTTCCTCTGCTGACAGCAAAAGGGCATCGGCGCCTCCGTTTTCGCCATCGAAGAAATCTTCTGCAGCTTCGAGCAGAACCAGCTTGGCGTCGGGCAGCAATGCACGCAGGCGGGATGCAAAATAATGACTGCTGACCATTGCGATCGTCAGGTCTTTCTTCAGGCGCAGGGCTTCAATGTCGCCGTAAAGGTGGCGGTCATAATCACGCACTATCAATGCCAGGGTCAGGTCCATGTAGGGCCGTGAAAACGAGGCTTTTGCAAACCGATCCGGCAAACCGGCAATACAGGACATTGCCAGGTCGATCTGCCCGGATTGCAACATGCCGTCAAGCCGGTCGAACTTGAAAGGGATGAATTCGAGCTTTACCCCGATATCGTCTGCCAGGATATGCGCCATTTCAACGTCAAAACCCACCAGCTTGTTACCGGGTGTGAGGAAACTGCAAGGCAGGTTATTTGGGCGGTAGCCAACCTGTAACACCCCGCTGCTCAGCACATGATCAAGGCGTGAACCGGACAGGATGGTGGTACCCGCTTCCGGCAGGGTTGTGCTTACTGTCGCATCGACCCGCGGTTCCATCAGCTGGATATTTGCCAGTACCACTTCACGCGGCGGGGCATGCGGTACGAACAGCAGGAAGTAGGCACGCAGACCACTCACCAGGATGAACAGGGCCAGTGCACTGATACCGAGATAACGAAACAGGCTGCGAAAGTTGAGTTGCAACGCCCCAAACAACGCCAGCGTGCCGAGAATACTCAGAACAATGATATGCAACGCTGCCAGCATTGCGCCAAAGCGGCCAACGACAATCCCGGTTACCAGGAACAGCTGGAACATGTCGGCGGGTACATGCATGCTGTCGAGCATGTAAGGCACCGCCACATTGATACTGCCAAACAGGCTGAACAAACCGTTGAAAGCCAGGCTCAGGCGGTCCGCCAGCGTCAGCGGGGTATCGGTGAACCATGCCGCAAACAGCACGAACAGGATGACGAGCAGTTTGCCCAACGACGGGAAATTGAAAGAAACCGGTACGATAATATCCACGGCCGAGTCGGTTTCGGGGCCCGAGCGGCCCTGTTCGCGTAACAGGGTTTTGCAGTTTTCGGCGATCTGCGGCAACACCACGAACTGGTTGCCGGTTGCGAATGCTGTCACCAGTGCGTCCTTGAAGGTATGCAGCACCAGACCGGAATGGCAAGCCGCTCAGGGTGGCTACCAGCCCGGGGAAAATCCAGAAGGTCACCAGCAATGCCAGGCTGACGTAGGTGACCAGGTAAACCTGCACCCGGCTGACCTCTTCGATGGTCATGGTGCCGGCCGCGGCCGCCGCAATGGCGAAGATGCCGTAGGGTGTCAAACGCACTATGGCCGTGTTGATCTTGGCCAGGGCCGCCGCAAGACCGTCGAAGACCGGCAACACACCACTCTTGTCCTCAACGGAGATCAGGGCAACACCCATCAAAATGCTGAAAAACACGACTGCGGGGACGAGGTTGTTGGACAGCGAGTAGAAGATGTTCGAAGGCAGGTAGAGATCCACCAGGTCCGTCTGCTGGGGCTGGGGTGTGGCTGCACTGCCGAAGAACGATGAAGTTTCCAGGTCGGGAAAGGCCATGGCTGCGACAAATATCATCGTTAGCGCGATGCCCCAGATAGCCAGCAGCACCATCGAGCCCCGCACGGCCAGGCGCCGGGCCTGAAACATCTGCATGCGGCCAAAGCCCGCTATCAGCGATACAACGATGTAGGGCAGAACCGTAATCTGCAATAACTTGATGAAAATATCGCCAATCACCTTGAGGTCTGCGATCAGGTCACCGAAAAACAAACCGGTGGCGATACCCGCGCCAAGACCGAAAAATATACGTGATGACAGGCTCATACAGGCGGCTCTAGTTCCTTTTTATGACAGCAAGGATAACACTATCTGAAGATGGGGATTCAGATGCCGATCTATCAAAAAACCCGCCTGTTTCGCAGCTTATCAAAGGTAGTTCCTGCCGGGTACCCGCCTTGATCCCGGCGACAGTGTGCTCGCATCGGCCGGTTCTTTGTTAACATCATTGTAGTAATACCCTGAACCGGACGGATCACATGAGATTTCCTAATTCAGCATTCCTTTTCATGGCCCTGATGACATTGGCAACTGCTCCAATGGCGGACATCATTGATACGCGCCTGCTGCAGTCCCTGGGTGACGTAAAATATCACGAGTTAAACTCAAAGCAGCTGGAACGCACGTTTCATATCTTCGTAGACCTGCCCGAAGACTATCAGGACTCGGCTCAAGACTATCCGACGGTTTACCTGCTCGATGGTGGTAATACTTTTCCATTGATGGCCGCCTATCATCACTACCTGCGATTTGGGGACGAGAGTCCCGCGGCGATACTGGTGGGTATTTCCTATGGCGCCGATACTTTTGCAGAAGGTAACTGGCGTTCAACCGATTTTACTGCGGCTTCCGCGGAGCGTGAGTTCTGGGGTGGCGCCGGTGTTTTCCAGTCAGTGTTGCAGTATGAACTCATGCCCCTGATCGAGAAAACCTACCGTTCAAATCCTGCGCGCAGAATCCTGTTCGGACACTCGCTGGGAGGCCAGTTTGTGCTTTTCAATGCGTTGACAAAACCGGCGCTCTTTTTTGGTCACATTGCAAGCAATCCGGCGTTGCACCGAAACCTGCCATTCTTCCTGAGCTGGCATGGTGACGAGGAGGTCACGCAAGCGTCGAGCCGGGTTTTCGTATCAAGCGGTGAATTCGACGATCCGGTTTTTCGCGGACCCGCATTGGAGTGGATCAGCTACTGGCAATCGGCGACACCCAGGCCATGGGATCTCGAGACCCGCACACTGGCGGGTCAAACACATCTTTCGGCGCCCCCCGAAGCATTCCGCCAGGGCCTGGGCTGGATTATGCGCGGGCCCGGGAAGTAAGCCGGCAGCACCGCCTGGTGAAATGTCAGGGCTGGTTGCTTTCCTTTTCGGCCTGGTCAGTTGCATCTGATTGGTCGCCGGCCTGGCCCATCTCTTCAATTGTCACGGTACCCGTTCTTTCTGCGGCCCGTTTTTCGTTGAGCTCATTGAGGTGTTGCATCACTTCCGGGCTATAGCGGGTGGCAACCACTGAGTTCACAGTAAGTCTTGAAGAGTTACCACCGCTGATGGCGCCATCAAGCGCTGCCGCGTTGCTCGCCAGGCTCCCTGCCAGATCACGGCTGCTCCCGTAGAGGTCTGTAACGGTCCAGTCGTTAATATCCGTCTTGATGTCTGTAGCCGACTGCAGTTCCCCGAGTTCGTCTCCCTCCAGGAAAGTCAGCAGATGCGCGGTCAGGTCCGCATCGAAATCCGGGAAAAACGCGGCATTGCGTTCGTACAGGCTCGACACCCGGAAGGTGCGGCTGTTTCTGCCTTCAGTACCACGGTTTGAATTGATGAACTCAATGGCATTATCTATCAGGTCGGCATATACGTATTTGCCCGTGTAGGCAGATTTTCGAATGTTCGGCCCTCCTATGATGCCCTGGTACAAACCGTAGATGACCAGCGGCGAATTGTCGTAATTCTGTCTCAGGATTGTAAACTGGATGTCGTCCAGGCTGAGGGGAATGCCCGCAACTGTGAGGGTTTTCTTCGACAACACGGAATCCTCGCCGACCAGAAAATCTTCGAGTTCAGGTACAGGGTAAACACTGACAATTTCATCCAGCAGCGTAATGTTGTACAGGTTCAACCAGTAGGCGAGTTGCTCATCACGTGAGAACTTTTCAAGTGGAAATGTGCCGGGAATGCTTTCCAACCGGGTTTTGATCTTGCGGATGGTCTGCTGGTTTTCCGGGTTGTTTTCAAATACCTCGAAATAAAACCGGTTGCCTTCGTTTACGGTTGCACGGTTGACTTTGACCTTCATGCGGGTTCCGGTCGACGCGCGGGTGGAGTTCGCCTTTTTCCGGTCCGACCGTCCCGTGTAGAGCACAACGGTATCGAGCAGGGAGTCAAGATCCCTGTAATCGATGACCAGCTTGGAGTTGGCATCGAAACCGCGGAATTGTTCAGGCACGGTTGAGCCCGTGGAGTTTGCAACTGCGTTGATTGAAAACAAAACGCAGCTTAGAAATGTAATCAAAAATATATGCTTTTTCATGATTGCCCCATGAGTCCAGTTCATTTGACATCAATCTGACCTTGCTGGGAATTTAAACTACTTCTGGCCCGTGCGCACGTGTAAGAAGGCACAGCTACCTCAAAAATATTGTCAGTGCCAATGGAAGCGGCAGGCTTAAGGCATGCGGGTGGAAAGGACATTCAAGCCGGGTGTGCTTTATACTCCGTGCGGTATGCGGAGCGCGGTTCAATCCGCTAAATTTGACGGTGAGAGTACAGGATTCATTTTGAAAAACTTGTTCAAGAAGTTCTCCGGGAAGGGGCAGACAGGCCAGCTATATGAGCAGCCGTGGAAAATCAGCACTGTCGATGAGTGTAATTTTTACCATAGCACCGAGATCCCGGGTGTCGGACTGGTTGAAGGCCAGTGGGATCTGCGTGAGGGTTTTGACAAGTACCTGGGGAGCTATGATTTCACCCGGAAGCGGGTGCTTGAAATTGGTCCGGCCACGGGTTTCCTGACCTTCCAGATCGAGAAAGCCGCGGCAGAGGTGGTGGCAGTTGAACTACCGATGGATCGCAATTTCTGGAATGCGGTGCCTTATGAAAAGCTGGGGCTTGCAAGGGGCCGTGACGAGGGCTGGACCGAGGTGGAGAGGCAGTTCCACGAACATATTGGCGGTATCCGCAACGGCTTCTGGTTCTGTCACGAAAAATTCGGCTCCAGTGCACGGGTCTTTCACGGCTCAGCTGAAAACCTGCCGGCTTCACTGGGTGAATTTGATGTGGTTGTGCTGGCCTCGATCCTGCTTCACTCACGATCACCGGTGGCAATCCTGGAGAGTTGTGCGCGCAGGGTAAGCGAGACCATCATCATCACCGAGATCCACGATGCGGAACTGGGTGAAGGACCGGTGTGTTCATTGGTACCGACTGCCGGGAACAATGCCTGGGATACCTGGTGGCGGTTTACTCCCCGTTTCTTCACCCAGTTCCTCGAAGTGCTGGGCTTCACAGAACACCAGGTGACCTTCCACCAGCAACTGGCTGATAATACCCCCTTGAATATGTTCACCGTTGTATCTTCCAGACCGCAAAAATGACGGCTGCCCCGCTTCGTTTTACTTAGTGGATTTGAGTTTTATCGCTTCAGGGCAAGCAGGACCACGCCACTTGCTACCAGGGCGATACCCGTCCAGTCGCGGAAGGACGGGCGCTCCCCCAGAAACACCATTGCGAACAGGGCGACCAGCACCAGGCTGAACTTGTCGATGGGTGCGACCTTGGATGCATCACCCAGCTGAAGGGCGCGGAAGTAGCATACCCAGGAGGCACCGGTCGCCAGGCCGGACAGCGTAAGGAAGAGCCAGGTTCTTGAAGAGAGTTCGAGCGGATTGCTCCATTTGCCCGAAAACCATACAAAGCCGGTTAACGCAATGATGACAACTGCGGTGCGAACGAGGGTTGCCAGGTCTGAATCGACATCCTGGATGCCGATCTTGGCAAAGATGGCTGTCAGCGCGGCAAATACGGCGGAAAGAAGCGCCCAAAATGCCCAACTATTAACGGTATGCATTTTCTCTTTACCTCAAGTTCAGCCTGGCACTGTGCATCAGTGGAAAAACCACCGGTGTGGCATCGGGGTTGTTGTCCCGAGCCTGGTTGCCAGGCGATATACTGCCACGATTTTCCAGCCCGTGGTACAGATCGAACAAAGGGTGGGATGGGAATCTTCGGGTTCAGGAGTCGTATGTATCATCACAAATCAGGAGTCAAAGCTTCAATCCTTCTTGTCACCGGTATGGCCTGCTTGTTTCCAGTTGGTCGTTCCAACTGACATTTTTCGTCAGCTTACCTGACTCACCTCGGCAGCTTTGGGTCATCCGTACACCGGGGGATTCTCAAAGTGGTATCTTATATTACTGTTTTTAAAAGATAATATTTAAACAGATTTTTTTGGCGTGATATTTGCATTAGTTATGATTGACCGGAATTGAAATTTAAGGGACAAGGACACAGGGAAGTGTACGAAGGTCAAACTCTCTACTCAGTATGAATAGGAAATTATACAAATGTTGAAACTTAGGAAGCCGGAAGCCACCGAAAGAAAACTTGGGTTAGGAGACTACGTGCCTATTCATATGCTCGGTTTGGGAATGGAAGATGCCACTGCTAAACCGCAGGACATGCAGCTGCATCGCGAAGAACTCTACCAACGGATTCAGAGGCAAAGGGGCGTGGTTGTTCCGCCTGTCCAGAAACCGGAAGGCGACCTGATCGACGTGCGGCTTCGTCCTGCAGCTGTTAAAAAGGGCTGGGTAGATTTTGCCTTGGTTGCGAATATGGAAAACAACCTCGTGGCCTGAAACGGTTCGTTCCCATACATCCATATACGGTGTTTGTTCTTCGACAAACACCGGTAAATCACCAGCAGAAAATCAAGTTCAAATTTCACCGGTCAATTCTGACCCCTCCCCATTTCTCCGGCTTATCGCCAAATTTAGTCAACTTACCGCAAGACAGGTAACTTTCCCGGACCCGGGATCGTCAAAAAGTATGCACGAATAAGAGAGGGTACGACTGATTGCTAGAGGATCTTGCCATGAAATCACGTTTCAACAGTTTGTTTGTACTGGGTTCTGCATTGTGTGTGCTTACCCTGAATACCGCGTTGGCTGACGAAGTCACGACTCACAAAATCAACACCGGCAACGTTGCCGTCTCTTTCGATGATCTGAACCTGGCCAAACCGGCGGGTCTTGCCAGTTTACACCGGCGTGTTGAATCAGCCGCACGCAGGGTGTGTGGTATTGAGAACTTCAGGGTCTCCCTTGATCTCGCCCGAAAGAACCGGGAGTGCGTATCATCAACGGTCGACCTTACGTTGGGAAAAATTGATAACGTCAGTGCTTACAGCCCTGTAAGTACTTGGGTTTTCGACGGCTTATCGGTTTTAACCAACTCACCCTGCCGCCGATCTGGCAACCCAAAGCATTGCCGGTCGGCGGTTTCTGTTCAAATAGCACAGACACGTCTTCGTCGAGGCTTTTTGTAGCGCCTTTATCGTTCATTTTTCAGCTCAACGCGTAACTCACTGAATCCTTTAGCTGCTATCAGTTCCGGTGGTTTGAAGTACGTATTTGATTGCCTCCCCAGATAAATAAGTGAGGGATTCTCAGCAAAAATACTCTGAGTGGTCTATACATAAAGAGTCGGTCACGTAGGAATAACTCATTTAACTGACGCAAAAACACGAGAGAAGAGTATTCGCTGGACGGATCAATCCAGTTTAACTCCTTGTTTTGTTGGACAGGTATTCAAGCTCGTGCGTTGAATTAATGCTGTTTCATACATGCCCAGTACGGGAAAACATTCAATCTGAATGTGGCCGGCAGGTTGGCGATATATTCACACACATTAGTAATTTTAAACGAGGAGATAAAGATGAATTGGAAGAGAAATGGCATTTTGCTGTTTGCTGCATCGATCCTGATACTGTCAGCCCAGGTCCAGGCGACCACCATGTTGAAGATGGACCTGGAAGATCTGGCAAGCCGTGCGGGAACCATTTTCCGGGGTACAGTGATTGACGTAGAGCAAGGAACTATCGAAGCTGGTGGCGGTGAGCTACCGGCGGTTACTTACCGATTTCGGGTCGTGGAACTTTACAAGGGCTCAGCAACCGATACCAAGGGCGACAATTCCATCATGGTAGTTCGCACGGTGGGCAGCTTGGCAGCACCAAAACCCGATGAAGATGGCAATCTCAGATTTTCACTATTCAGCGACGTGCCGAAATTTGACAAAGGCGGTGATTACCTTTTATTCACGACACCTGAGAGCTCAATCGGGCTTTCTGTGACTGTTGGTTTGGGCCAGGGCGCATTTCGTGTCTCCCCGATAGACGGTACTGATGAAGAGTTCCAGGCAGTTAATGAATTCAATAATGCGGGTCTGGGCCTCGACGGCGACGGCCCGGTTGAATTGGACAAGCTGAGCGCAAGTATTCGCGCTTTGCTGGCTCGATAGGAGATGAATGCGATGAAAAACTTAACCAAACAATTCGCTTCGCTCGTCACCCTGCGAGTCTTTTTGTGGCTACCCCAGCCTTTGCAGGCGGCCCCCTTGCTGTCTGTGATTCCGGCGTACCCTTTTTATGGGCAAATGGTGGCACGGATATTATTTTTAACCCTGACCAGGGTGACCTCGGCAGCAGCAACCCGGGTCCCGCTGCAGTTGCCCTCGTCGGCTCTGCCTTCCAGGCCTGGGAGGATATCCCTTCGGCTACCATGACCTACCAGGCTGGCCGCACTTTTGCCGGTCGATGTGGACGTTACTAACTTTGGTCCCTATCTTAATGCGGCTGCTCCGGATGGTCTGAGCGCTGTAGTCTTCGATGATGACGGGCAGATTTTTGACCTGCTATACGGTCCGGGCTCCGGAATCCTGCGTTTTGCCGGCCCCGAATGGGGAACACCGGCAACCTGCACCATAGATGAAGGGCTCTCGTTTCTGAACGGACCAGCATTTACAGATCCAACCTATGCAATTGATGTCATGGTGCATGAGTTCGGTCATTGGACCAACTTTGCCCACACCGTGGTCAATGGTCAGATATTCCTTGGCTCGGTTGGCGGTGACAGCACTGGGCCGACGCCCTTCGATACCTTTGGTGCGCCAATCAGCCCTATTGCCAATGATATTGTAGAGACCATGTACCCGTTCTATTACGGTCCAGGTATCGGCACCGCTTCTCTCGAAGCTGACGACATCGCCATTGCTTCGAGGATGTACCCGGAGCCCGATTACTCGAGTACCACCGGCACAATTTCCGGAACAATACTCTTCGGCACTTCTAAGGTGACGGGTGTCAATGTAATCGCACGCAACGTGGCCGATCCATTCTTTGATCGCCGGGGCAACATCTGACTCGTCAATACCGACGTAGCGCTGCAACGGTACCTTCGTCAGCATCGGCACGATCGCCGTCAAGTCTCCGCCACCCAGGTCCAGTACGGCAACCGGGCGTTTGAAACGTCCCTGTATTTTTTCCTGCAGGTGCTCAAAAAATGCACGGTGATCCATGTAATCGTTGATCCGCAGTGTTTCATAAACCTGCCACTCTTCGATTAACTGGTCGCCCACCGTATCCGCCTGTTTGTTCAAGTACCGGGTGTCAACCCCAGCGCAGGTGGTTCCGTTTACTTTAATGTGAACAATGGCGGCAGTAAGTTCACCGTTACCTGGGAAGACGTACCCGAGTGGTTTGCCACCGGTTCAAACACGTTTTCGATCGAACTTAAAAAGGGCTCCAGCCAGGCAACCGTCAGTTATGGCAATGTAAGTGCGACCGACGGTCTCGCCGGTCTTAGCTGCGGTCTCGCCCAGACCGGTGGTGCAGAGCAGGAAAGTGTGCTCAGGCAGGGTAAAAATCAGACCACCCATAATTTCAACCACAATACGGCGATCTACGAGTGGTTCTCTGATGGCGATAACGACCTGGCCAATTACACGGTCAAGTACAACACTGCGAAGCATAAACTCAGTGATGTTTTCGAAGACAACAATACTTTTGGCACGGCGGCGGCAATAACACCTCCGTTTAATAGTGCGCCGAACTCGTTGTTCACCGAAATCGCACCGTCAGCCGGGGATATTGATTTCTTCAGTTTCGCTGGTGAAGCCGGAAATACGGTGATTGCTGAAATAACCCGTGGCCAGCTTGATACGGTAATGGCTTTATTTGACTCCAGTGGTGCGCTGATCGCAGCCAACGACGATGCAAATGGATTGCTTTCGGCTTTCCAGGCAACATTACCAGCTGATGACACTTATGTCCTCGCGGTCACATTCTGCTGTGATTACGACTTCGACGGTGTCGATCCAGGTCAGGGGGATCCATTGGACGGCGGTCGCTATGTGCTTGACCTGAAGGTGGTCAGTGGAATCCCGTTGCCGATTGGTGACGAAAACGTGATCGAGTTGTCTGGCTTTGGTTTCGATGTCAACTTCGATGGTAACCTCTACTCGAGCGTGTTCGTCAGCGACTGGCTTCGTCAGCTTTGGTGCTCCGATATTCGATTTCTCACCCAGTTTGGCTGAGTTCGAAAGCGCTGCACCAAGGGCGGCACCGCTATGGGTTGATCTGGATCCTACCGGTTCGCTGGTACTGGCCAATTCTTCGGCTTATGAGCATTCAGAATCTGTTTATCTGCACTGGCTTCCTGCACAAACCGGCAGCACTACTTTAAGCACATGGTTGCAGACACCATCTCACTGCTAATATTGGTTTAGACAATGGAGGTATAACAATGACGCAACTACAAACTGACCTACTTCGATTTTGCCGGTGGGCGTGGCGAACCTATTCGCATCGCCTTGCATGCGGCGGGGATCGCGTTCGAAGATAAACGGCTGACGTTTCCCGAGTTCAGCGAGATGCGGCAGGAGACGCGATTCAATGCGTTGCCCATATTCGAGATCGATGGCGAGGCGGTAAGCCAGTCCAGTGCCATCTGCCGTTACATCGGCAAGATGGGCGGTCTTTACCCGAAAGACGACCTGCAGGCGCTGTACTGTGACGAAGCGCTGGACGCGGTCGAAGATATCAGCCACTACATCGGACAGACGTTTGGCCTGGAGGGAGAGGCGCTCCGGGCAGCACGTGAGAAATTGGTGGGTGGCTGGCTGACCATATTAAAGGAAACACGTTTCAATGCATTGCCTGTTCTCGAGATCGACGGCGAGGCGGTAACCCAGTCCAGTGCCATCTGCCGTTACATCGGCAAGATGGGCGGTCTTTACCCGAAAGACGACCTGCAGGCGCTGTACTGTGACGAAGTGATGGATGCGGCTGAAGATATCAGCCACCACATCGGACAAACGTTTGGTTTGGAGGGAGAAGCACTCCAGGCTGCACGCAAAAAATTGGTGGATGGCTGGCTGACGATATTTTTGAAGGGCCTGGGCGCACTGCTGGAACGGGGTGGTGGCAAGTACTTCGCCGACAAGCGCCTGACCATTGCTGACCTGAAAGTACTCATGATCACACGCTGGCTCCGCTCAGGCGCCCTTGATCATGTACCCAAAGACCTGGTTGAGCGTATCGCACCGAACCTGGTCGAACACCAGGCGCGTATCGGGGCCGAGCCTCAGGTCGTTGCATATTACGGTAGTCGTGCCTGATCCTGGTGTCAGTGTGGCAGGTGCGTGCATTTATCCAATCCCTATCGCAACATCAGTTTCGGGAACCGGAAAAGCTGACCGGTGGATGGATTGGTTAAAAAAAACAAGTCGCGCTTGTCGGTCCGCGGACCTTTCTGGCAATATGGATTCAGTTCTGCCTTCACCCGCTTTGGGTTGCAGCCATCAACAACAATAAGGAAACTCAATGAGCAAGATACTCCAGGTCGTCATAATCCTGACCGCTGTCATCGTTTTTTACGCAGCACCAACAACCGTAGTGGCCGAAGAACAGAGATCAATCCTGATAACCGGCGCGAGTACCGGTATTGGCCGAAATCTTACTGAGACCCTGGCTGAAAATGGCTATCACGTCTACGCTGGCGCGCGTAAGGAAGAGGATCTCGAAGCTCTGAACTCGATCGGAAATGTCACGGCCGTCAGGCTCGACGTGACCAAACAGGATCAGGTTGATGCAGTTGTCGTGATGATCCAGGAGAAAGGCACCGGCCTGTATGGCCTTGTTAACAATGCAGGTGTTGGTGGCGGAGGGGAGGTCGTAGATACACCGATTGAAGATCAGACCTTTGTTTACAAAGTTAATGTTGAAGGTGTTTACCGTACGACCAAGGCATTCGCTCCGTTGGTGATGCAATCGAAAGGCCGCATCGTGACAACGGGTTCGATCGCAGGCACCGGCTCGTCGATCCCGGGGTTTAGTGCCTACAGTGGCAGCAAGCACTGGATCGAGGCATTTACCGATGGGCTGGCCACGGAGATGGAACCACATGGTGTTAACGTCAGTGTGGTTGAACCCGGTAACTACAAGTCAAATATCCGTCGCAGCAAAGTGGCTCGAACATTGGAACAGATCAAAGCTGAGGGCAGCGAAGTGACCGATGAGATGAAAGCGGACTATGAAAAAACGGCCGCGCGTGAGCTGTCTTACAAGGAGCCCGATGAGGTTTCACAAGCATTCATGCATGCGCTATTCGACGGCAAACCACTGCGTCGATACGTGGTTGTTCCAAATCAAGAGGAACAGGCCTGGACCATAGGAACCAAAATCAATGAGCTTGTGCAGCTGAACACGTGGGGGCCTTACAGCTACAGTCGCGAGCAGCTGGTCGAGATGCTCGATAAGGCCATTGCCGGTGACACTGCTTCGGACAAGTAAAGGGAAAAATGGCCAGTCATATGCCAGGATGACTTGTGGAGGGCATTGAGCATAAGCGGGAGCCTACGAGGTTCGTCAGTCCAACCGTATTGCGGTGGTCAACACCGAATTTGAGCTGTGCAATGGTTTCCAGGCAACCAACCTAGCCTTGCTCAACAATCCGGATATGGTGGATTTCCTGGTCCGGATGCATACCAGTGGCGTGCCGCTGAAGGGTCCTGATGCGGTCCGGGCAATCGTCTGGACCTACCTCAATGAACAGGCTCCTTTCCCTGGAGGGAACGCAAGTATTGCAGTATGCAAACGACGCTCTGGCTCGCTACGAAACAACGGAATCTGAGTAACAATTATCCTGAGCTGGCGTATAGAAAAACTCGTATTAGAGCGTCCCCGAACGGATGCTTGTTGGGCTTCAACCGGGCTAAATGTTCGGACCACGGTGATTTCTGAGCCGTTTAGGTGGGAAGATTCCTCTCTGATTTTCGGTAAAACTCAACAATCTCTCTATCCCTCGCAATCCCTTCCCGCAGCACCCATCTATCCAGTTCATCCCAATCAATTTTATCACCCTGGTGAGACACCACCAGCAGAGCCTGCTCCAGGGATTGTGGTTCACTCCACGCAACGGCTGCAATCAATCGATCCATGACTGAATGCGTCGGTGTAATGATTCGAAGCTTGCCGTGGTTCGTTTCTATCAGTGCGCAGTCTGACGGGCTCACATAGGTTCCACCAAAGGCCAATGGTGCAGGCGGGAATTCCACGTACCAGTCAGTTGCCGGGTGCGCGAATACTGAAAACCGCGGATTGCCTGCGTGCCTGAACCCGAGAGGTTCCAATGCTCTGAAAGGGTCGCAATAATGTGGTTGCTTTCAAGCGTTTCTGAAATGATAACTGCAAGCTCTGTCAGTGTTGTTTTTGAAGTGATTTTCACTAACTCTTACCGTAGCGTCTGGGTCTTCTTCTTTGCCGGTAATACTTGGAAACTACAGACTCAGGAAGAGCGCTGAGTATTGAGCTCAGGAACACTCTCAGTGCATCAACAACCGGGCCGCGTTTGAAATAATAGACACGGGCAGAGCCTTCCTTGCGACTGACCATCAAACCCAGTTGCTCGAATTTGAGTAGTTGTTTTTGAGCCTGGCTCAGTGACATTCCGTAAGTCTTCGATATCTGTGATGCATAACCCTGATCATAGTTTTCCAGGTACATAAGCACCTGGTATGCGGCTTTGCTGCCAAAGAGCCCGATTAATGGTGCTTCGGAAATAGTTACACTGTTCATTGTTCCTGGTCCTACTGATGCGACGGATTGTTCAAAACCGATTCAGCACCTGAAATATAGGTAATTATACCTGAATAATAGGTGATAAAACCTGATAAATAGAAATTTTCAAAAGAGCGCATTATTCAGAATATTTTGACGCCGCTCGGATCTTAGGGGTAATACAGGATAGACAGGAGAAGAATGGTGGCCAGAGGTGGAATCGAACCACCGACACGAGGATTTTCAGTCCTCTGCTCTACCGACTGAGCTATCTGGCCATTTCTTCTAACGCGTCTCTGGAATCAGAGAGCGCGGTATTAAAACGTTTCGACGTGATCAAGTCAAGAATAATGCGTCTTATTTGTTGTCTTCGGGTACATATCCCTCGGGAATTGCCGAACCCTCGCCGAAAAAGAACTTATCCATTTCCTCCTCGAGAAACTTCCGGTGGGCCGGTTCAAGCGGGCTCAGGCGGTGTTCGTTGATCAATATGGTCTGGTGGGCCAGCCATTTCTGCCAGGCCTGCATTGAGATGTTCTCAAATACCTTTTTGCCCAGTTCTCCGGGATAGGTCTGAAACGCCAGGCCGGGCAGTTCTTCATTCAGCAGCATGCATTTAACCATTCGTTCAGTCATGTTCCGTCATTCTCCATGTAGGTTTCCAGCAGGTGTCTGACCGGCTGGGGCAGGCCGAGCGCCGGCCATTCCTGCTGGCTGAACCAGCGTTGATCCTGTGTACATTCTACCCCGCCTGAATGCAGGTCTGCATGAGCAATTAGCGGCTGGATGGTCATATGGATGTGGGTCAGTTGATGCTGCAAGGCGGCAAGCGCTTTCAGTGGGTGTCCGTTAAGGCCCAGGCGTTGTTGAACTGGCATGCCATCGTCATCTGCCGGCAACGACCACAGGCCACCCCAGATGCCGGCGGGTGGGCGCCGTTCGAGCAGGACGTTTCCATGTGCGTCTTTGAGGATCAGCATCTGTACAACTTTCTTTCTGATTTTCAAAGCAGGGCGACGCGCAGGGAAACTATCGACGTTTCCGGTTGTGAAGGCTTTGCAATTCTGCTTGACCGGGCACTGCTCGCAGGCTGGCCGGGTACGGGTACATAGTGTCGCACCCAGGTCCATGATGGCCTGGGTGTAATCGGCGCCGCGTTTTGCGGGTAATAATTGCCCGGCAGTACTCCACAGTTGCTTGTGAACACTGGCCTTGCCCGGCCAGCCTTCAACGGCGAAATATCGCGCAAGTACCCGTTTTACATTGCCATCGAGGATCACCGCCGGTTTATCGCAGGCCTGTGAATAGATGGCATTGGCGGTGCTCTCGCCGATGCCGGGCAGGGCAGCCAGTGCTTGCGGGCTTCGTGGCAGTTTCGCATCATGAGTGTCAACGCAGATCCTGGCGGTCTTGAGCAGGTTGCGGGCACGGGCGTAGTAACCGAGGCCGGACCAATAAGCCAGTACATCATCCGTGGATGCGTTGGCCAGGCTTTGAATATCCGGAAACCGTTCAATAAAACGGTTGAAATAGGGGGTAACAGTCTTGACCTGGGTTTGCTGCAGCATTATCTCGGCAACCCACACACGATAAGCGCTGCGCGGGTGTTGCCAGGGCAGGTCTTTACGGCCGTGCTGGTCCCACCATTCGAGGAGTTGCGTGGAAAATTTCAAATCGCCCGGCTAGTGTACTGTCACACGTATATTGTAGGGTTCAGAGCTACCCTGATGTTCCAAGACAAGGCGCAGTCCGCAGGGAATGGCTTGTCCTTTGCAAGGGCTGCAACGCCGTATTGGAGCATCAGGGTAGCTCCCTTCGGGCGAGCCGTGAAGCAGCCGTCCGCTGTGTTGCGCTTCTTGGCAAGGGCACGCCATTACCAGCAAAGCACGCCTTGCGGTCGACCGCTTCACGACCCGCTGAACCCTACAATATACGTGTGACAGTACACTAGTCCAGCGGCAGGATGGCATTGATGAAGGTGCCGGCATCAAACGGACGCAGGTCCTTGGCAGCCTCGCCCACACCGATAAAACGGATCGGGATACCCAGTTCACTGGCGATGGCAAACAGCATACCGCCGCGGGCGGTGCCATCCAGCTTGGTGATGGTGATGCCGGTGATATTGACCGCCTCGTTGAAATGCTGGGCCTGGTTCAGGGCATTGGTGCCGGTACCTGCATCGACTACCAGCATCACTTCATGCGGTGCAGTTTCGTCGACGCGTGCGATGACACGGCGAATCTTCTTCAATTCTTCCATCAGGTTGGACTGGGTATGCAGACGTCCGGCGGTATCTGCGATCAGCACATCGATATCGCGGGCCCTGGCCGACTGTATCGCGTCAAAGATCACCGCAGCGGAGTCAGCCCCGGTACCCTGCGACACCACCGGTACATCATTACGCGCACCCCATGACTTAAGCTGTTCAACGGCAGCAGCCCGGAAAGTATCGCCAGCAGCCAGCATCACCGATAGTCCGTCTTCCTTGAAGCGCTGCGCCAGCTTGCCTATCGTGGTGGTTTTTCCGGCGCCGTTGATGCCAACCATGAGGATGACAAAGGGTTTGCGGCTTGCATCAATGGCCAGGAATTGCTCACAGGGTTCGATCAGTTCATACAGCTCGGCCTGTACCGCCGGCAATAAGGACTGTGGATCGGTGATCGTGCCGTTGTCGATAGCGATACGTAAGTTTTCCATGATGCCGAGGCTGGCCTTGACGCCGACATCGGCCGTCAGCAGGGTCGTCTCGAGCTCATCCAGCAGGTCTTCATTGATATCTGCGTGCCCGCTGACCAGCGCCTTGAGGCGTTTTCCAATGGTGCTGCGGGAGTCTCCCAGCAGTTTTTCCAGCGGGTCGATACCGGATTGCTCCACCGGACGCAGCTGCACATCCTGTAGCTCACCGGGCTTTTTGTCTTTCTTTTTAAATATTCGAAACATGAGTTTGGGTTTAACCCCCGGCAACAAAAGCGATATGCTATCAGCTTGGCCGTTCAAAAACAGGTAAACAGAGGCTCCTTACATATGAGCAAATCTGGAAAAAACAATAGCGTCAGGATAATCGGTGGTAATTGGCGCGGGCGCCGCCTGGCCGTTGCCGACGTGGCGGGTCTGCGTCCCAGTGGTGACCGCTGCCGTGAAACCCTGTTCAACTGGCTACAGCCCTGGATACCCGCCGCGGATTGCGCGGACCTGTTTGCCGGTACCGGTGCTCTGGGTTTTGAGGCTGCATCACGTGGTGCCGCATCCGTGTTGATGATTGAGAAACACCTGCAGGCGCAGGAAGTACTGCGCCAGGGTATCGAACAGCTGCAGGCCGTGCAGGTCAAACTGCAGCATGGCGGGGCGATGTCGATGATCGAAGAGTTCAAGCCCGAGATCTTTGATATCGTATTTGTAGACCCGCCGTTTGACAGTAACCTCGCCGGGCTGGTGCTTGAGAGGCTGGACAAAGTCGCCTGCGTGCGCCGCGGCGGCTTCGTATACGTGGAATCGCCGGCAAACAAACCGGTTGCGCCTCCGCCGGGCTGGCGCGTGTGGCGTGACCAGCAACTTGGTGAGGTTCGCATGCAACTATTCCGCAGACAAACCCTCGATGACGAAAGAAATCTTCCCCAAGACGGGTCTGATTAACGAAGGCAGGCTCCCCGTCTGTTTTCAGTCCCTGCATTAAGGCCGGCAATTTCGCCGGCCTCTTTTTATCCACAGCTTGGTTTAATCCCGCACCTGAACAAGGGTAGAATAGCTGTTCGTTGAAATTCATCAGGAAATGCCTTGAGAAATCCACACCGTGTAGCGGTATACCCCGGCACCTTTGACCCGATAACCCACGGCCATACCGACCTTGGTTACCCGTGCCGCGCGGGTCTTCGATCACGTGATCGTGGCGATTGCAGAGAGCCCGCATAAAACGCCGTTTTTCACCCTGGAAAAACGTATTGAGCTGGCCGAATCGCAATTGCATGAACTTGGACAATATCACGATTGTCGGCTTCCACAACCTTTTGGTCGATTTTGTCCTGGAATGTGATGCCCGAATCATTATTCGTGGTCTGCGGGCCGTTTCGGATTTTGAATACGAATTCCAGCTGGCCAGCATGAACCGCAACCTGTGTGATGAAGTTGAGACCATGTTCCTGACGCCGGATGATCAATTCGGGTTTATTTCCTCAACGCTGGTGCGTGAGGTGGCCCGTCTCGACGGCGATGTCTCGCAATTTGTCGGGCCGGAAATCGAGCTCGCACTCAGGCAGCAGTTCGAAATAACAGGTCGTTCATAGTGGCTTTGACCATTACCGCAGAATGCATCAACTGCGATGTCTGCGAGCCCGAATGCCCCAACGAGGCCATCTACCAGGGTGTCGAGATTTACGAAATAAACCCCATGCTGTGTACCGAGTGCGTGGGCCATTTTGACACACCGCAATGCGTCGAAGTCTGCCCGGTTGAATGTATACCGAAAGACCCCGGGCATGTGGAAACAGAGGAACAACTGTGGGAAAAATATCACAAGCTGATTCAGGGAGCGAAGCTCTGAAAAAAATCATCTTCACATTTTTTATTTCGTTACTGGTGAGTGAAGGCGGTCAGGCCGCCAGTTTTGAGCCCGCGTGGGGCAGGGACGGCATGCTCGTAACCTCCGTTGGTCCTGCGGCGTGGGCCGGACAGCAGGTACTGGAAAAAGGTGGCAATGCGGTCGATGCAGCCATTGCGACTGCATTTGCAGCGGCTGTCGCGCATCCTTTCAGCTCCGGTGTGGGTGGCGGCATGTTCGCCGTGGTGCACAGCGCCAGTGATGGAAAAACTACCACCCTGGATGCACGTGAGACGGCGCCGGCAGCAGCGACTGCCGAGTTCTATTTGAAAAACCCGGACAGCATTAGAAGCGGCGCCCATTCGGTGGCCGTGCCGGGAATGGTGCAGGGCGCCTGGGCTTTGCATCAGAAGTATGGCTCCATGCCGTGGAAGGACCTCATCGAGCCCGCGATAAAGATGGCCTCTGAGGGTTACCGGGTGGAAATGTGGCATCACAATGTAGTCAAACGCATTGCCGAGGTATTGAAAGACTACCCTGAAACGCAAAGGACACAAACCGTGGACGGCATGGCGCCGCCATTAGGATGGAACCATGTGCAGGAAGACCTGGCGAATACGCTCAGGTATATCCAGCAGAAAGGCGAGAAAGCGCTGGCTCTGGGGCCGATTGCTGCGAAGATTGCAGCGGCAACCAACAACGCGGTCACGGAACTGGACCTTGCACGTTACGAGGTAAAATGGCGTGAACCTGTTCGTGGTTCATACCGTGGATATGAAATTGTCAGTATGCCGCCGCCAAGTTCGGGTGGCGTGCTGCTGGTGCAAATGTTCAACATCCTGGGCCGTTACGACCTCGCCGCCATGGGTCACGGCTCAAGCGATTATGTCCACCACGTGGCCAGCGCCATGAAGTTGGCCTTCGAAGACCGTGCCGGGAATCTTGGGGACTCGGATTTTTACGATGTGCCGGTAAACAAGCTGATTTCCATGGAGTACGCAGACCAGCAGGCGGCCCGGTTTAACCCTGATGGCCAGGTCACAACACGGGACGACCATGCGCAGGTGCCGGATGATGACGGTACCACCCACATTTCAGTGATCGACAAGTACGGCAATGCCATTGCGATTACGCAGACCATCAATACCCTGTTCGGCTCGAAGATTACCGTGCCGGGCACGGGTATCGTGCTGAACAACGAGATGGATGATTTCTCGATAGATCCCGGCCTGGCCAACGCATGGGAAGCCACCGGTTCCTCCGCAAACGCCGTCGCGCCGGGAAAACGGCCGCTTTCATCGATGGCGCCTACGCTGGTCCTGCAGGATGGCAAGCCGGTGATGGTTATTGGTTCGCCGATGGGGACCCTGATCATTTCGGCCGTTCTGCAAACACTGATCAATGTCATCGATTTCGACTTTGATGCGCAGCGCGCAGTCAATGCGCCGCGCTTTCACCACCAGTGGAAGCCGGATCTCCTGACGCTGGAGCCGGAATTTCCGGTCGATGTCAGGGAGCGCCTGCAGGAACTTGGCTACCAGTTGCGTGAGTTCTCCATTATCGGTGCCGCCGAACTGGCCTTGTATGACCCGGAAGCCTGTATGTTCTGGGGTGGCGCCGATGGCCGCAGGGATAGCCGGGCAGGCCCGGTTAACACCGCGCCGGTTGCCAGGCCGTCTGAAGCAGTCGAGTGCATGGGAACTTCCAGGAATACGGCTGAGGCGGTGCCGGATTGATAGCCTCAGGTAGGGTGGGTAAATGTTACCCACCGTTTATTGACACGGCAGGACAGATAACAATCAAGTTCGTGTTTTCATCCATCGAGATCGGTGGGTAACTAGTTACCCACCCTACGGAGTTAGATATGAGAAAGCGTATCCTCGCCTTTTTAGGTTTTTTGCTCATCGCACCTCAAGCTTACGCGGACATTACGCCCGATCAGATCGACCAGGCTGCGGCGGCGGTTCAGCCGCAGGTGGTCGAATGGCGGCGCTGGTTTCATCAGAACCCGGAGCTCAGCAATCGCGAGTTCAATACGTCAGCGAGGATCGCAGAAATTTTGCGGGAGATGGGTCTGGAGCCCAAAACGGGTATCGCTCATACCGGTGTGATCGCAATTATCGAAGGCGGTCTGCCGGGGCCGCTGGTGGCCATCCGTACCGATATCGACGGTTTGCCGGTTGAGGAGCAGACCGGTTTGCCTTATGCATCGACCGTCCGCAGTGAATACAACGGCCAGGACGTGGGTGTCATGCATGCCTGTGGTCACGATGCGCATATGGCGATGGTGCTGGGTGCGGCAAAAATTCTGAATGATATGAAAGCCGACCTCGCCGGGTCTGTCATGCTGATCTTTCAGCCCGCCGAAGAAGGCCCGCCCGTGGGTGAGGACGGTGGCGCGTCGATGATGCTGGACGAGGGTATATTCGAGGAACGCATGCCCTCAGCTGTGTTTGGCATGCACGTTGGTATCAGTACACCCGGCGGACAGTTTTCGGTTAAACCCGGCCCGATGATGGCCGCGTCCGATGGTTTCAAGATTATCGTCAAGGGCAAGCAGACCCACGGCGCACGGCCCTGGGATGGGGTGGACCCGGTGGTGGTTTCATCGCAGATCGTACTTGGGTTGCAAACCATCGCCAGCCGCCAGGTGGATGTCACGCTGGCGCCCTCTATCATCAGCGTGGGGCGTATAACCGGTGGTGTCCGTTACAATGTCATACCTGATGAAGTCACGATGGAAGGCACCATTCGCAGCTTCGATCCCGATATGCGGGAATATATCCATAAGGCGATGGAGCGCACGGCACGCTTGATTGCTGAAAGCGCCGGTGCGGAAATCGGGTTTGAAATTTACCAGGGGCCACCCGCTGTAAACAATAACGCCGAACTTACATCATTTGTCATGCCGGCACTTGAACGGGCTTCCGGAAAACCGGTGCTTTCCATACAGCCACAGACAGTGGCCGAGGACTTTTCCGAGTATGGCGCGGTAACACCCGCGGTCTTCGTATTCCTTGGCAACTGGCCCGAGGAGATGGACCCGTCAACCCAGCCGACCAACCACTCGCCGTACTTCCATATGCATGAACCCTACATGGAGCGCGGTGTTAAGGCATATGGTCACATGGTGGTGGACTTTCTGAACTCGCAGGAACCGGCTAAAAAGTAACAACATGAGCGGGCCACTGGATGGGACACTGGTACTGGATCTCTCGCGGGTGCTGGCCGGTCCGTGGGCCAGCCAGACGCTCGCCGATCTCGGCGCACGTGTCATCAAGGTCGAGCGACCGGGCCGGGGTGATGATACACGTAGCTGGGGGCCGCCTTACCTGGGCTCGGGTGACAACCGCGAAAGCGCGTATTTTCTATCGGCAAACCGCGGCAAGGAATCGATAGCGGTCGATTTCAAAGACCCGCGCGGACAAGCCATTTTGCTTCAGCTTGCCCGCAAGGCCGATATATTGATCGAGAATTACAAGGTCGGCGGGCTCAAGGCCTATGGCCTTGATTACGATTCGATCCGTAAACTCAACCCTGCCATCGTCTACTGCTCGATCAGCGGGTTCGGGCAGACGGGGCCGCACTGCGAAGAAACCCGGCTACGATTTCATCATCCAGGCCATGAGCGGCCTGATGAGTATTACCGGCACGGAGAAACCAACCAAGGTCGGCGTAGCCGTCTCCGATCTCATCACGGGTCTGTACGCAACGGTGGGGATTCTGGGCGCCTACACCCGCGCCCGTGAAACCGGGCAGGGTGAGTTTATCGATATATCGCTGCTGGATTCACAGCTGGCCACGCTGGCAAACCAGGCTTCGAATTTCCTGGTCTCGGGTTCGAGCCCCGGCTTATCGGGGAATGCCCACCCGAATATTGTCCCCTACCAGGTATTTGAGACCGCCGATGACCCAATCGTGGTCGCAGTGGGTAACGATAAGCAGTTTGTTTCCTTGTGCAGGCTTATCGGCATGGAGCCTCTCGGTTCGGACCCGCGCTTCATCAGTAATTCAGCGCGCGTGCTCAACCGGCAGGCTCTGGTCGACACTGATTGCGGCTGAACTTGCGAAGCAACCAGCGGCGTACTGGCTTTGTGAATTTGAAGCTCGCGGTATTCCGGTCGGCCCGGTCAATTCCATTGGCGAAGCATTCACCGATCCGCACGTCGTCGAAAGACAAACGGTGATGCACCTCGAGCGCGAAGGTCTTGGCCCCGTGCCTTCAGTACGGTCACCCATTAGGTTTCGCAATTGCACGGCTGACGAAGGCAGGGCCGCCCCGGCACTTGGTGATTCGACGGAGACGGTATTAAAGGAACTGGGACTCGATGAAAAAGAGATTCAAACGCTTTTTAATGATGGTGTTATTGCAAAACCGGGAAGCTGATAAGCCTGTCATTGCTGGAAGTCCGGATCATACCCATAAAAAAGCCCGGTGATTTACCGGGCTTTTTCGTTGACGATGGTTAAGCTCAGGGCTTGATATAGGCCCTGGGCATTTCCGGGTTTTCAGGCAGGTAGCGGTCCCGAAGTTCTGTCTGGCGTGATTTCATCGGTATCAGCTTGCCGTTGATGACAACGACTTCAGCAGCGCTGGTCACATCCAGCGGATCACCGCTCCATAACACCACGTTGGCCGGCATGTCTGCCTGGATAGTGCCCTGTTGATCCGCGACACCAAAAACCCTGGCCGGGTTGATGGTCAGCGCGGCGATACCGGCCTCGTGCGGCAGACCGTGGGATACAGCGTTACCCGCCAGTTGCCGCTGCTTGCGCGCATTGTGTGAACCGGCGCCGCTGATGATCACCTCGACACCCGCCGCCTGCAGAATCGCGGCATTATCGAGGCGTGCTCCGAGCATGTCGAAGTTACCCGGCAGGTTGCTGAGTGGATCAAGCAGCACGGGTACACCAGCCGCAGCCAGTTGTCCGGCCACCATCCAGGCTTCCGTGCCGCCGGAGATCACCGCCTCCAAACCATAGCGTGTTGCGAACCGTAGCGTTTCCAGAATATCGCTGGCCCGGTCAACATTGAAGATCACTTTGCCGTTGATTACAAATGAGGACAAAGTGGCGCGTCCGGCCCGCGTCAGCAGTGTTGATTCCGCAGGTGCCGGCGGGTTGTCGGCTTCCTGCATGGCCTGGTTCAGAAGCATCCACTGGGCGGCACGGGAGCCGCCACTCATGCTGCTGGCATCCCGGCCCACGCTGATAAACAACACGGGGTTACCGATAAAGCTCTCGTAGCCGCCGTCGAGAAGGACCAATTTCCCCTGTCCGCCAAAAATGGAACCCTGCGGGTCTGCACCCAGCAGTGTGAAAGTGAAACCCTCGATACGCGTCACCGGTACCAGGCTGGAGTTGGGGTTGAAAGCCGGTACAACGTCAAACTCCGGACGCATTTCCTGCAAGGCAAGGGCCGAATCGGATGATTCCTCCACCGCGGAAACCTCGGTAATACCGATGCTGGTAATCCCGGCAAAAAACCCCGGTGTCACGGGTTTACCTTCGGCATTGAAAACAGCGACGTCATCCTGCGGTACCGGCAGATCCTTTCCGATACGCTGAATCTTGCCCCCGGATATGAAAATATCGGTGTTTTCCAGGGTACCGTCTCCGCTCATCGTGTGTACGCTGGCGCCACGGATCAGGATAGCATCGGCCTGCACCGCCAGTGAGAAGGCGGCCAGGAAGCCAATTAACAGGGTTTTAAAATTATTCATTTGGATACTCCCTGGAGCTGGCCCAGCTCAAAATCGGAAACCGGTTGCAGCGCGGGGTTTTCACGGTCGTAGACCAGTGCGCCATCGATATAGACGTGATCGGCCTTGGCATACACGCTGAATGGATTACCGTTCCAGATCACGACATCCGCCATTTTGCCGGCTTCAAGTGAGCCGGTACGCTTGTCGATACCAAGCGATTTCGCAGCATTGGAGGTAATCCAGCCAATCGCCCTCTCCGGGGCAATATTCATACCTGCCCGGTTGCCGCTGCCCATCGCCTTGGCCGCCTCCTGGTTCAAACGCTGGATACCCTCTCCACTGTCGGAATGGACGATGGCGCAGCTTCCCTCGGGCCGGTCAACGATGGCGATGTTCTCCTGGATACCGTCGTAGGCTTCCATTTTGAAACCCCACCAGTCAGCCCATAAAGCTCCGCAAACACCGTTTTCGGCCAGCTTGTCCGCGATCTTGTAAGCTTCCACGCCGTGGTGGAAAGTCCCGACCCTGTAATCAAACTCATCCGCCATATCCAGGATGGTCAGCATTTCATCTGCGCGGTAGCAGTGCATGTGTATGATGATTTCACCCTTCAGCACGCCAGCCAGTGTTTCCAGCCTGAGGTCGCGTTTGGGCGCCTTGGCATCATCCTTTTTATCGGCCAGCTTTTTCTCATAGGCCGCCCAGTCATCGATGTACTGTTGTGCGTCGATCCACTGTGCCCGGTAGGCCGCCATATTTCCCATGCGGGTGGACGGCAGCTGTTTGCGCTCTCCGTAAACACGCTTGGGGTTTTCACCGCAGGCCATTTTCAGGCCGTACGGGGCGCCGGGAAACTTCATACCCTGGTAGCTCGTGCTGTATACATTTTTCAATGTCACGCCGCGGCCACCCATAAGGTTACCCGAGCCTGGCAAGACCTGCAGCGACGTAATACCACCGGCCAGCGCGCGCGAAAAACCGGGGTCCTGTGGCCAGATACTGTGCTCGGCCCAGACGTTGGGTGTGGCCGGGCTGGTCATCTCATTGCCGTCCGAGTGGGCTTTAACCCCCGGGCTGGCGTAAACACCGAGGTGCGAGTGGACATCGATCAGGCCCGGTGTCACCCAGCGGCCGCCGGCATCGATGGTGGTAACCCCGGCAGGTGCTTCACCCCGGCCGACAAAAACAATTTTTCCATCCGATATCAACAGGCTGGCATCATCCAGGCGCTCACCGGTACCGGTGAGGATGGTCGCGTGGGTGATCAGTGTCGGCTTCGACGGTAACGGTGCGTAGGTGGACGGGTAGTCCTCTGCCCGAATACTGCTTATCGGCAATGCCATCAGCAGCGGCAGCAGCATCAGCGGGATTATATAGCGCATGGAATTTCCTTCAAAATGGCGTAAAGGAACGCATGTTAACAAACCACCGGAAATTTACCTACGCTCAAATTTCCGGTGTGAGTGTCGGTGTGGCTTTACCGGTGGTGTAATTGGCGGTCGCTTGCCGGTATCATCCACACGCAATGAAGGAATGTACACAAATGCCATCACGGGACCTGCCTGGCGACCTGCAAACATGGATAGAGTCCAGCCTCGCATCCGCATCGAATATTCTCGCCACCTCTAACCAGGGAACGGTGCTGTTGTTTGAGGGCGATGGTCTGAAACTGGTCATCAAGACTGCCATGGGCCGAGGCCCGCTTCTGAAGGCGCGGCAGGCGACGCTTGAGCGTGAATACGCTGCGTATCAGCGCTTGCAAGGTGTGGAAGGTGTGCCGGCTTGCTATGGCTTGCTTGCCGGGCAATACCTGCTAATGGAGTTTATCGACGGTACCGCTTACCGTCATGCCACATGGCAGGACCGGGACCGTTGGTTCGCGGAACTTTTAGACGTGATCCAGGCGTTCCATGCACGTGGTGTCAGCCACGGGGATTTGAAATCCAAGACCAATATGATCGTCGGTCGCGACCAGAAACCCTATATTATTGATTTTGGAACAACGTTTATACACAAGGACGGGTTTCACCCTCTCAATAACCACCTGTTCGAATATGGCAAACGCCTGGATATCAACGCCTGGGTCAAGCACAAATACCACGGGCGCTACAAAAACGCCTCGGAAGAAGACCGGCAACTGCTGAACTATTCAAAACTCGAATGGGTGGTCAGAAAACTGCGCGGCCGACCGATGCACTAGATCAGGTGTGACAATACATGGTGGGTAACATTTACCCACCCTACGGGTTGTTTTAGTGACGGTATTTTTGAGCGAGTATTTCCAGGCCTTCTGAAACACTGACCTCAATGCTGTAATCAAGATCGCGCTTTGCCGCTGAAATATCATACCAGTGTGCAGTGGAAAGATGCTCCGCCGACCAGCGTGTCAGCGGCGGGTCAGATCTTAAACCGAGTAACTTCCAGCCGGTTTCGAGCAAGGTGCCTGCGGCGTAGGCAAGCCGGGGTGATACGGCCTGGATGACTACTTCTACACCTGCAGCTCTGAGCAATCCGCCAATAATCTCAGCCTGGGTCACGGGTTCATCATTGGAAATAAAATAGGTTTTGCCGCCAACAACTTCAGGGTGGCTTGCGAGTTTATCCAGTGCCAGCAAATGGGCCCTGGCGGCGTTGTCGATATAGGTCGCGTCGATCAGTTTGTCCGGTCCGGGCAGTTTCAATTTCCCGTGTCGGGCCCGTTCCAGCAGCTTGGGTAACAGGTGGTTGTCGCCCGGTCCCCAGATCAGGTGTGGCCGTAATGAAACCGTATGCAAATCCGCGCAGTTGGCCGCCATGACCATTTGCTCCGAACGGGCCTTGGTTTCCGGGTAGGGCGAATTGTAGGTTTCCGGGTAGGGCAGGGATTCATTGCCGCCTTCGATATCGCCATCGGCGTGCGTAACACTGGGGGAACTGGTAAATACGAGCTTGCAGATAGCGTTGCTGCGGCAGGCGTCCAGAACATTCTGGGTGCCGGTGACGTTCGGTGCAAAATAGTCCTCATACCTCACCGACAAGCCGGCCTTGGCAGCGGTATGGATGATCGCATCGGCACCTTTCGATGCCGCTTTGAGCGATTCGTAATCGGTAATGTCACCCTGGATCACCCGGGCGCCCAGTTTTCCGAGTTCATCTGCACTACTACGCTGATACGCGATCACCTCGTCGCCGCGCGCCAGCAGTTGACGGCAAATCGCACCGCCAAGAAATCCGCCGCCACCGGTCACCAGGATTTTCATGCCAGCTTCCCGGCCGCCCAGGTGGCGAGTTTTTCCCTGCCGATCTTGGCGTTGTGGCGAATATCAACCGGGAAGGATTTGTGAAAGAGAATCTGCTGGATTGATTTTGAAACCGCATGGCCACGTCCAAGCTGGAGCAGATCCGTGCGGATGCGGTGGCGCCGGGCGGCGTTGGGTCTGTGCAGTGGTTCCACGCACAGCACCGGGGTTTGCCGGCCGGCGCTGCCGATGCCTACCAGTGCGGTGCGCGCCACCTCGGGGTGCACATTGAAAATGGCTTCCACCTGGTCGGCGTAAAGACACTCCTGTTCATTGACCACCCTCTGGGATTTGCGCCCGCAATACCACAGGCGGCCCCTGGTATCGAAGTAACCGGTGTCGCCCATGCGGTGCCAGATACTGCCCTCAAGGTCGGTGATCTTGGCCAGCCGTGTCTGCTCAGGCCTGTCCCAGTAGGTATCGGTCGATGTCGGGCCGTTCACAACGATTTCACCGGTGATGCCGATGGGCAATTCCACGCTGTCCTGAAAGGTTTCCACGATTCCGTCCGTCACTGCGATGATCTTAACGCTGTTCGGTGCAACCGGCTTGCCTACACAGGTGCCTTCACCGATCGAGGTGCGCAGTTCGATTTCTTCATTGAGCTCGGTACCGGAAACACTGGCTACAGGCAGGCATTCGGTTGCGCCATAGGGTGTGAACACTTGTGCATCTGCGGGAAGGGTTTTTTGCAGCCGACGGATGGTTGCAACCGGCATGGCGGCACCGGCTGAAATAACACGCTTTACCGTGGGCAGGCGGATGTTTTCCGCTTCCGTGTGGCGTCCGAGGACATTCAATAGTGCCGGCGAGCCGAAAATATTGGTGACGCCAAAGCGCTCGATCGTCTGTATCAACAGGCGCGGGTCGGCTTTTGCGGGCCGGGTCGGGTCCATAAACGGCACGACCGTGGTCATACCCATGGCCGGATCAAACAATGCAAATGGCGGAAACGTGGGTAAATCGACCTCGCCCGGGCGGATGTCAAAAGCCGATTGCAACATCTCGACCTGGGCTATGAAATGCCTGTGCCGGTAGACCACGCCCTTCGGAATACCGGTGCTGCCCGAGGTGAACAACAGGGCTGCCATCTCATCGGCCTGGGTGGGGGCCAGCACACCGCCGGATGATTTCTGACCCAGCTTGCGCAACTGTTTCGTGTTCAATCCACCCCAGCCCAGTTTCGGGCCGGACGTGACCAGTTTTACACCGGGCACCCAGCCCAGCACGCTACGCGCGACGTGCGCCTTGGTAACACCGATGAAAGCTTCCGGACGGGCCTCGCCAAGGCATGTTTTAAGCGGCTTGATACCGATACCCGGATCAATCAGCACCGGTATCGCGCCCGCCTTGAAAAGGGCGAAGAACATCGCGAAGAAATCGAGACCGGGTGTGAGCATCAGTGCGCTGCGGGTACCGCGGCCAATTCCATATTCGATCAGGCCGCGCGCGTAATCATCCGATAGGTCATTCAGTGCGCAGTAACTTACCGATTCGTACGCAATGCGCTTGCCGCGTTTGCCAACCGGGTAGTGGATCGCGGCATTCTGACCCTGCTGCCCAGCCTGGCGGATCAGTGCTGAAGCGATATTGCAGGTTTCAGTGCTGTTCGTGTCCCTGTTCATTTTTATCCATGAATTCACTGACGATCCGGGTCAGGTCAGGGCCGCCATCCTCAAAAATGTAATGACCGCAATCGGGATATTCGAGCACCATCGCTTGCGGGAACAATTGCTTCCATTTCTCAAGAAAATGCCTGTCGAAGACAAAGTCTTTCATGCCCCAGGCGAGCAGGCAGGGGTTGCCGGTGAATTTTGGCAGGCGTGATTCGGTCATCTGCACGATCTTGTAACCGGGGTCTTCGGTTTTTAGCGGGATGTCCTGCACAAAGCGCAGGGTGGCAATGCGGTGGTCCCATGAATCGTAGGGGCCGGTATAGGCCTTGCGGACATCAGCGGGGACGGGTTTCTTGAATGCGACACGCGCAGCAATACCTGAAAACGCGTTCATCCCCTGCACCAAAAGTGCACCGAGTTTGGTATTGCGAACCAGCCACAGGGCTGCAGGAAACTTCTTATCAGGCGGCATCGGAAACGCTGCCGTGTTACCGATAACCATATTGCCAATCTGACCCGGCCAGTTAACCGCCCAGCCAAAACCGATCATGCCACCCCAGTCATGAACGACCAGGTGTACCTTCGTGCTGGGTTTGAGGTGGTCCATCAGGGCGCCGAGGTCGGATATTCTGCGTTCCAGGGTGTACGAATACCGGTTGTCACCGGGTTTGTCCGACAATCCGCAGCCGATGTGGTCGGGGACGATACAACGGTAGCGGTCACGCAGCGCGAGGACCAGGTTACGATAGTAAAAAGACCAGGTCGGGTTACCGTGAACCATCAATACAATCGGTGCATCACGCGGGCCTTCGTCGAGAAAGTGCATGCGGATACCGGAAATGTTGAGCCAGTGTGACTCGAACGGGTAAAGCTTTTCAGGAGGCTGATACACGAGGCCTGACCCGCTCAGGTGGTTGTGCCCGGATGGCCCAGATGTGCTTTTTTCACCAGACAATTTCTGCCATTGAGCAATTCAAACCGGAACCGATACCCAGCAGGGCGATACGGTCACCGCGTTTCACCCTGCCCATGGCGACGGCCTTTGCCAACGCGATAGGAACCGCTGCAGGGCCGATATTGCCGAGTTCCGGGTAGATGCGATGAATTTTTTCCGGATCAAGACCCAGGACTTTCATCAGGGAATCCGTATGTGCTTTACTGACCTGGTGAATAATGAACTGGTCCAGTTCATCCACAACCCAGCCAAGCTTTTCCCGGGCTGCAACAAAAGTTTTGGTCGCCAGTTTCAGGCCCTCGGTCAGCAGGACCCGTGTATCGGTCACCATGCGGTCCATCTGGCCGTAGCAAAGCTTGTTGAACTGTGTGGCTGCGCGGGTAACACCACCAAGGTAGGAGTGACCGCGTGGCGCCAGTTCACGCCGGCACATGATCATCGCTGCAGCGCCCGAACCCAGGGTCAGGGATGCAAATTCCGCACGAAACTGCTCCACCTCCACACCCGGTTGCGACAAACGTTCAATGGTTGCCTCGGTGATCGGTCTGCTGGATTCGGCGTCAACGATTAATGCATATTCGATTTCACCGCGCTCGATCATGCGGGCGGCGACATCCATGCCATTCAGGAACGCCAGGCATGCGTTGCCAATGTCAAAATTGAGACAGCGTTCATGCAGACCAAGGTTGCCATGCACCAGGCAGGCGGTGGATGGCTCCAGGAAATCCCTGCAGACCGATGTGTTGATCAGTACGCCGATCTTGTTGCGGTCGATGCCGGCCTCGGCGATGGCCTTTTCAGCTGCCATGGTGGCCGCATCAGACGGCTGTGTACCATTGTCCCAGAAGCGGCGGGTAATGATTCCGGATAGTTCCTCTATCAGGCCGCGACGCAGTCCGAGACGGTCCGTAGCCACCTGCAATTGTTCTCCTATCTCCGCAGAGGTCATTTCAATGGGTGCGTCAACGGCGGCAAGAGACTGAATTACAACGTTTTTAAATTGCATGGGTATCCGGGTTAGAAAAAAAGAAGGCCGTGGATTCAGGCGTGAATTTCAGGAAGACAACATTGTAGCGTAAGCGCGCTGTATAGGCTATACAGTACCTGTTAACGCAACTATGTATTAGACTGATTCCATTGTTTATTCAGGGAGTGACCGGCGCAACGGTGCACACGGCCCCGATGGTCAGGATTGAGTGATTAAAATGACAGCCAGAATTATTGGGCCGGATGCATTCGGCCAGAGAAAACTTCCTTTGCGCTCACTGGATAAACCGCGTGGCAGTGAGGTACACCTGTGGCATCTTGATCTCGGGTACCTGTCGAATCCACTCAATGTCGACATTCGGGTAGATTCCTCTGAACTTACGGTCGTACAACAACGGACCACCAGGCGTTTTTACCTACGCCTGCTTCTGGGTGCCTATCTGGGCCTGCCGGGTAAGGATGTGCAGATTATCCGCAGGAATAGGGGCAGGCCGGAGCTTGACCCCAGCTGGTCTGACGGCACGCTGAATTTCAACGTGGCGCGCAGCGATGGTTGCTACCTGATCGGCGTCAACAGCGGTGCGACCATTGGTGTCGATATGGAAATGGCGACACGCCGGCCGGGTAAACCAATGGCATTGGCCAGGCGATATTTCAGCCAACAGGAAATTGAGGCCTTATCCACGCTTGGTGAAACCGAACTGAACCGGGCTTTCATGCATGCCTGGGCCTGCAAGGAAGCGATTGTAAAGGCCAGTGGTGTGGGTATCGCAAACCAGTTGTGCCGTTTCAGCGTTGATGTTAATCCCGATAACCCGCCCGCAGTACTCGATATGCAGGATGATGATCCCGGTGCCTGGCAACTGGCCATCGCGGAGCCGGTTCCCGGCGCCATCGCGGCAATTGCGGTGCGTCAGAAGGCGATAAAGCTTAAGGGTTTCGTGCTTACAAAATAGCATGGCCCAGGC
Organism: uncultured Gammaproteobacteria bacterium; assembly: GCA_963704855.1. GTDB lineage: Bacteria > Pseudomonadota > Gammaproteobacteria > Xanthomonadales > SZUA-36 > SZUA-36. The sequence continues at coordinate 173,248 of CAVPHY010000001.1, read as the reverse complement.
ACCCGCAAAGACAAGGAACAAAAACCCGATAAACACAACAATCAATAGTCCAGTGATATAGAATTGCGCAATTCTGCCTGGCCATATCGAATAGAATTTTTCCGCACCTGTATGAAAGCCTACCTTTATTTATTGCTGTTGCTGATTTATGGCTGCACCACCCAGGTTCAGCCTGAGCTCAGGCTGGCCGTAGATAAAAAAATGGCCTTGCAGCGCTCGGTGAAGATAGATTGCAAGGCTTCCCGTGATCCTTTTTGTGCGACCCAGTCGCCATTGATTTACCTGGGCCGCATCAATACCCTCGAAGATCAACATCACGCAGCGCTTCTGGATATCGGTGAAGACTCGCTTAAAGCACGCCTGCACCTGATCCGGGCGGCAACGCAAAGCATACAGTTTCAGAATTTCCTGTTCCGCCGGGACCAGACCGGTGGCCTTATCATGCACGAGCTGGTGAGAGCGGCAAAACGTGGCGTACAGGTGCGGATATTGTTCGATCAGTTGTTCACTGTTTCCGAGCTGGATTATCTCGCCGGGCTGGCGCTGGAGCACCGCAACTTCGAGGTGCGTTTGTATAACCCTTTATTCAACATGGCGAAAACCAATAAATACACCATGTTTGGCGGTGTGACCTGTTGCTTTACCAAGACCAATCAGCGTATGCACAGCAAACTGCTGGTGGTCGATGATGTCGTCGGCATGACGGGCGGCCGTAACATCGCTGACCGTTATTTTGATTTTGATACCGATTACATCTTCAAGGACCGGGAGGTGCTGGTCTATGGGAATGTGGCAAGGGAAATGCGGGATTCATTTGACCGCTTCTGGGATAGCGACATGACCGCTGAAACAGGTCATCTGCGGGACGTGGCGCCGCTGATCGCCGCTGATGAGTCGGTGTCACTGGAGCAGTTTGAAGCGCATGAAAGGCTTGAGCCGTTGCTCAGGGATATTGAAGACAAACAACTGATGTATTCCCTGTTTGTAGATACCGCCCATCACGTCGATAAAATCAAGTATGTGTTTGACCTGCCCCACTCGGGAAAAAACGACAGCAAGTCGCAGGCAAATATAACCGATGGATTGCATGCAGCCCTCGCGGCGGCCGAGCACTCGGTGGTTATCCAGTCACCCTACCTGGTCCTGTCGAAACGCTCGCGCAAACTATTCAAGACCTTAGGTAAGGATCACCCGGAAATTGAGCTTCTGTTTTCTACCAACAGCCTGGCTGCTACCGACGCTTTTTCTCCTTACGCATTTACCTACAAACACAAGAAGCATTACATCAAGACCCTGGGTTTTGATGTTTACGAGTTCCGCCCTTACGCGCTGGATGCTGCCGAATTTTTCCCGCGTCTGCCACAGTTGATCCTCGAGAAGAAAAGCGGGATCAACAGCGGCGAAATACCCGCGGTCGGACCCAACCCTGCATTGGAAATGCCGGGGCCGAGATCAGGCCTGCACGCCAAGTCTTTTGTGATAGACGGTTTTGTTTCGATGGTTGGTTCGCATAACCTGGATCCACGCGGGGAAGGGTTCAATACTGAAAACGGTGTCATCATTTATGACAGTGCATTTGCTGAAGAGCTTGAGGGGAGTATTCGCAAGGATATCGAACCGGGTAACAGCTGGGTGGCCGCAATGAAACCACCCGGTGTGCCGATTCTGCGGGAGATCAACGGGGCGCTTGAATCGGTCTCGCGCAGCCTGCCCATTTTCGATTTCTGGCCGTACCGTTCCACCACGGTGTATGAGCTGATTCCGGGTGCAACGGCGATGCCGCCCGGGTCAGAGGGTTTTTATCAAAGCTATCGGGCGGTTGGCAGTTTCCCCGAAGTTATCAGCAGAAAACGTCGTACGCAGGTTATTCTGGTCGCCTCATTCATGGGGTTTATAACACCGGTGCTTTAAAATTGTGGCGGATGAGCGGAGATTAAGCAGGATTCAGGATATGAGATATTTGAATGTTCAAGCCAGGCGCTTTGCGTGTAGGACGCTGGTTTATCCAGGCATAGTGATCGCCGGGTTAGTCGGTTTTGTACTGGCTGGGCCAGTCGTTGCGGATGACCTCGAGACGTGCCTGACAGAAGTGCTTCTGCAATCCAGCGACACGACAACGGTTGGCGAAATTCGGGCGCAATGTGCTGAACGGGTTCAAGCTGATAGCCTGACGGAGCTTGAAGATGAACCTGCCGTGGTCGTTGATCGACTGACCGAGGACAAGAGAAATGTTCTTCAGCCGTTTACCCTTATGGCGCACAAGCCCAACTACTTCCTGGCGGGCGCCTACAACTCGAGTGGTTACGACCCGGAACCGTACCGGGTTGAATACCGTGATCCGTCGATAAAATTTGACGATACCGAAGCCCAGTTTCAGATCAGTCTCAAGACACCCCTGTGGGTTGGTCTGTTTGACAAGGTCGACATCTATGCAGGATACACCAACCGGTCTTTCTGGCAGGTCTATAACACCGAACTCTCATCGCCATTCAGGGAAACCAACCACGAACCGGAAGCGTGGGCCCAATTCACCCCTTCCTGGAAGATTCTGGGCTTCAGTAACCTGGCAAACTCGTTCGGTATAGTGCATCAGTCCAATGGACAGGGTGGTGTGCTTTCGAGGAGCTGGAACCGTGTTTATGCCAATTTTGTATTTGCGCGAGGCAATTTTGCTTTTGGTTTCAAACCGTGGATCAGGATCTCGGAAGACGCGTCGGACGACGATAACCCGGATATTACCGATTACCTGGGTCATTTCGAATTTCGCGCGGGCTACAAGTGGCAAGACCATGTTTTCAGTGTCATGTCGCGTAACAACCTCGAATCGGGTTTTGACGGGGGCGCTTTCGAGTTTGGCTGGAGTTTCCCTCTTTGGAAGTATCCGTATTTGAAGGGATACATCCAGTATTTCAACGGCTATGGTGAGAGCCTGATTGATTACAACAACCGCGTAAACAGGATAGGTATTGGTATCTCACTGACCGACTGGTTGTAGCGTGGGTAGCGCGTTACCGCACCCTGCGGGGTTGTTATAGCAAGGTGTGCGTGCCTGAACCCTATGATTTCTTTTTGCGGACCCGGATCAGGCTTTCTTTCTCGGGGTTTTTACCACGCCGGTCTTTATAGTATTCACGTATCCGGCTGAAATCCGCCTCGATGTCATCACCCGGATAGAACATACCGCCAATTCCGAGCTTTTTGTTTTCATAGTCCAGGTAGGCCATCAGGATGGGTACATTGGCGGCACGCGCGATGGAATGAAAACCGGTTTTCCAGTGGTCAGTTTTGCTGCGGGTGCCCTCGGGTGCCAGTGCTAAAACCAGGTGCTCGGAGCGGTCGAACAGGTCCGTCAGTTGTTGCTTGTAGTTTTGTCCCCCATCGCGGCGAATCGCCGTGCCACCGATGGCGCGAAAAAACCAGCCGTAGGGCCAGTGGAACATACTGTGTTTACCCAGCCAGTTGACTTTCAAATTGATGGCCTTGGCCGCCAGAATTCCCAGCGGGAAGTCCCAGTTGCTGGTGTGCGGCGCGGCGATCGCCACGAATTTGTTAACGTCCGGTAAGTCTACCTCGATGGTCCACCCCAACTTCTTCAGTATCCATCGGGAGCAACGTGAAAGCACAGATCGCCCGGCCTATCTCAGGGCCTTGAAGATCTGCCATCCACCCAGGGACAGCAAAACGATGCCAGGTGTGGAATAGCCCCATACAAACCAGGGACCGGTTTGCATCGCGATCAGGATAGCGCCGGGGATGCTCAAGGAACCGCCTGTCAACGCCTGCAGCATTCTCCGACGAGACTGCTGTTGCTCCAGCCGTGCTCTCGCAGCGTCTTCCGACGCCGTACGGGTCAGTAGTTGGCCGCTATTGGCCTTGACCAGGAAGTCGTGAACAAGCCCGGGAATTTCGGGTGCATCGGCCATCCATGCAGGTACGCGCTCACGCAACTCCTGTTTGATGTTCTCTATGCTGTGTCTTTCCCTGAGTATGGCTTCAAGCTCAGGTTTGGCCACCGACCAGATATCAATTTCCGGGTCGAGTTGCCTGCCCAGGCCTTCGATGTTCAGCAGGGTTTTCTGCAACATCAGCAATTGCGGTTGCAGGGTCAGCTGGAAGCGGTGTGCAACCTGGAAAAGGTCAAACAGCAGTTTTCCAAACGAGACCTCGTTCAATGGCCGGGTAAAATTGGGCTCGCCCACCGTCCTGACGGCTGCCTCCAGCTCTTCGAGGCGGGTCGTTTCCGGCACCCAGCCGGCGTCGATGTGCAAGGCCGCGACGCGCCGGTAATTCTGATTGAACAAGGCCCTGAAGTTTTCGGCGATGTAGTAGAGATCCTTGTTTGACAGGCTCGCGACAATGCCAAAATCCATGGCAATGAAGCTGGGGTCTTCCGGTTTGCTGGCATCGACCAGTATATTGCCGGGGTGCATGTCCGCGTGAAACAGGTTGTCACGGAAAACCTGGGTGTAAAATACCCGTATGCCGCGGCGGGCGAGCTTCTTCAGATCGACACCCCGCGCGCGCAATCCCTCGATATCGCCGACCGGCAGCCCGGACACGCGCTCCATGACCATCACCCGTCGTTTGCACCATTTCCAATACACTTCCGGTATATACAGATCCCGCGAGCCCTGGAAATTGCGTCTAAGCATGGATGCGTTGGCAGCCTCGCGCTGCATATCCAGCTCATCAAATACGACACTTTCAAACTCGCGCACAACCTCCAGCGGTTGTATCCTGGCGCCACCGCGCAGGAATTTTTCTGCAATTGCGGCGATCGCTTTGAGCAGGTCGATATCCTTGCGCAACTGCTTTTCAATACCGGGTCGCACCACCTTGACCACTGCCTCGCGGCCATCGTGCAGCGTGGCTGGATGAACCTGGGCAATGGAGGCCGAGGCCAGCGGTTGGGTATCAAAAGATGCAAAAACCGTATCGACTGGTTCACCCAGTGCCTCTTCGATGATGTCACGGGCCTGTTCACCGGGAAAGGGCGGAACCTGGTCCTGCAGCAGCGCGAGTTCATCGGCGATATCCAGTGGCAGCAAATCCCGCCGGGTAGAGAGTATCTGCCCGAACTTCACATATACCGGCCCCAGTTCCTGCAACGCCAGGCGCAAGCGCTCACCACGCGGCAGACCGGAAACATCCTTGCCGGTGGGGATAAAAACCCGCAGCCAGCGAACGGGTCCGGGCAAGCGGACCGTGCTGAACAGTTCATCGAGGCGGTATCGTTTGAGGATCACACCGATATGCCAGATACGCAGAAACTGGCGCAAACTATATCTCACGAACGGCGGTCCTTGATGATCCCGGATAAAACTTTGCTGGCGCTGCGTGCGGTTTCCCGGGCCGTTTCCGCGCCCTGGCGAAGACCCTGTGCAAGCTGATGCCCGGCCACATCGCCGAACATCCCGGCCAATGGGCCTTCCCAGTCGGGTTCCAGCTTGCTGAAAATGCGTTCCAGGTCACGGGCAAGGCTGGCATCACCGTTGATCTGTACCTTGGAATCCGGCAGGCTCCAGTCGGCGTCCTCGGGTTCGGCCATCTTGAACAGGGCGACCGGTGTTCCGCTGATAACCGTGTCCGGCTTTCCTTCCGCCTGCAGACGTACACGTACGACACCGTGTTTGAAGGTGAAAAAGAGCGTGATTGCAAGACCTTCGAGGTCCAACTGGAGCAGACGACCCTCCAGTTTTTTTACCCGCTCAGGTGATTCCATATCCAGTTGCAGAACATGGTTGACGGCAGTTTCCAGCGCAAAGGCCAGCATGCCCGGCAAGGGTGTGATGTACTCAGACATGATGGCCACTGTGTATGGCGACGACTCCGCCGGTCAGGTTGCGGTAGGTTACTTTGCTGAAACCGGCTTCCACCATCATGTCTGCGAGTTCATCCTGGCCGGGGTGTTTGCGGATGCTCTCCGCCAGGTAGCGGTAACTGGCTTCATCATCGGCGACCAGTTTGCCCAGCCTCGGTAAAATACCAAACGAATAACCGTCGTAAATCTTTTTAAGCCCTTCATACTCCACTTTTGAGAACTCTAGGATCATGGCGCGACCACCGGGTTTTAGCACACGGTACATCTCTCTTAGCGCGGCCGGTTGGTCCGTGACATTGCGAAGGCCAAAAGCGATGGTCACGGCATCAAACTCACCATCGGCAAAAGGCAGTTTTTCTGCATTCGCCAGCGAATACTCGATATTGCCGACCAGGCCGCGGTCTTCCATACGCCGGCGTCCGACCGCCAGCATCGCCTCGTTGATATCGCTCAGAACAACGCTGCCGCTTGAACCGACTCTCTTGCTCATCAGTGCGGCGATATCACCGGTGCCGCCTGCCAGGTCCAGGACCCTCTGGCCGGGGTGGATGTTGCTGATGGCAATAAAATGACGCTTCCACAAACGATGAACCCCGAAAGACATCAGGTCGTTCATCAGGTCATATTTGCCTGCCACGGATTCAAAAACACCGCGAACCAGCCCGGTTTTATCCTCAACGGCTACATCCTGGTAACCGAAATGCGTGGTGCCGCCTGCGCCGGGTTTCTTGTCTGACTGTTCCATTCTTTGGACCCGTTTGAAGAAAAGACCTATTGTACCTTCACCTCGGTTTATCTTGGTAACTTTAAGGTTATTGAATAATAAGCAGCGGAACTTGATGCGTTAATCGTGTTGGTGCCGAGGCTATGCAGTTACTTATTTCAGGACGTGTTTTGTCCTTATCCAGAGCTAGACCTTTGATCGTTTCTTGGTGATATTCTTCTGTACGGTGGAGACGCTGGGGTGCGTAGTTACTTCCGGGACGCGCTAGTCACATCCTTGTGGCGCTCGATACTCGGCGTCCTGCCTCGTACGGTCCCGGAACCAACTACCCACATCACCTTGGCTTCCCAACCGATCAATAGGACACTGCACACCTGCCTGCAGTAAAGTGCCGCATGGCCTCCGCGCCAACACAGATACCTAGTCAGACTCAGCCAAGGTTAGAGAGTGAGGAGATCAGTAACCGCCCGAAAGGCGGGTCTTCCGCCATGTGCTTGGGTGGTCACTTTCAAGCCAGGTCTGCGATTTTTGCTTAGAGAATAAACCGGCTCAGATCTTCATTTGAAGCCAGCGCTTCGAGATGCAGGTCAACGTAGGCGGCATCCAGAACGATGGATTCGCCGCTACGGTCCGGCGCATCGTATGACAGGTTGTCCAGCAGACGTTCCAGGATGGTATGCAAACGTCGCGCACCGATGTTTTCTGTTGACTCGTTCACCTGTGCGGCGATTTCGGCGATACGTCTTACGGCATCTGCGCCGAACTTCAGATCGAAGCCCTCGGTTGCCATCAGGGCGCTGTACTGCTGGGTCAAAGAGGCTTTGGGCTCGGTCAGAATGCGGGTAAAGTCATCGGCATCCAGGGCGCGCAACTCCACCCGGATCGGTAAACGGCCCTGCAATTCAGGGATCAGGTCAGAGGGCTTGGCTAGATGGAAAGCACCGGATGCGATAAACAGCATATGATCGGTTTTTACCATGCCGTAACGGGTGGAGACTGTGCAGCCTTCAACCAATGGCAGCAGGTCGCGTTGCACACCTTCGCGTGAAACATCGGCGCCGGCGTACTCGGCGCGCTTGCAGACCTTATCGAGTTCGTCGATGAATACAATACCGTTTTGTTGCGCGGCTTCAAGGGCCTGTTGCTTGATCTCATCATCATTGATCAGCTTGGCGGACTCTTCCTCGATCAACAGGGGCAGGGCATCCCTGATGCGCATTTTGCGTTTTTTGGGTTTGCTGCCGCCCATGTTTTGAAACATGCCCTGCAACTGGCTGGCCATCTCTTCCATACCCGGTGGCGTCATGATTTCCACGCCGATCTGCGTGGCGACATCGAACTCGATCTCGCGCTCATCCAATTCGCCCGCCAACAGCTTGCGCAGCATTTTCTGGCGCGTCGAAGCCTGGTGGTCGGTGCCGCTTTCGGGGACGGCCGGGGGTTCATTGGCGAAACCGATTGGGTTGGGTTTGGGTAGCAGAATATCGAGGATGCGGTCACGCGCGGCGTCCTCGGCACGAGCGCCAACCTTGGCGACCGCCTGTTCGCGCAGCATGTTCACTGAAAAATCCACCAGGTCGCGGATTATCGATTCGACATCCTTGCCGACATAACCCACCTCGGTGAACTTGGTGGCTTCCACCTTGATAAAAGGCGCATTGGCCAACTTGGCCAGGCGCCGTGCGATTTCGGTTTTGCCGACGCCGGTTGGACCAATCATCAAAATATTCTTGGGTGTGATTTCATTGCGCAGTTCTTCATCGACCTGCATCCGGCGCCAGCGGTTACGCAAAGCGATGGCGACGGCGCGCTTGGCATCCGACTGGCTGATGATGTGTTCGTCCAGTTCCTGGACGATTTCTCGTGGGGTCATTTGTGACATTTATTTGATTTCCAGGGACTCGATAATGATGTTGTCATTCGTATAGATGCAGATATCAGAGGCGATCTTCAGCGACTTTCTGACGATTTGTTCCGCGTCCAGTTCCGTACCATCGAGGTAGGCCATTGCAGCAGACTGCGCAAACGGACCACCGGAGCCGATGGCAATCAAACCATTCTCGGGTTCGATGACATCGCCATTGCCGGAGATCAGCAGCGAATTGTCCTTGTCTGCAATCGCCAGCAAAGCCTCCAGTCGTCTCAACATGCGGTCGGTACGCCAGTCCTTTGCCATTTCAACGGCAGCGCGTACGAGATTGCCGGAGTATTTTTCCAGCTTGCCTTCGAAACGTTCGAACAATGTGAATGCGTCGGCAGTTGCACCGGCGAAGCCAGCGATAACCTGGTCTTTGTACATGCGCCGCACCTTGCGTGCATTGGATTTCATCACGGTATTACCAAGCGTTACCTGGCCGTCACCACCCATGACTACCTTGTTGCCCCTGCGCACCGAGCAAATGGTTGTTCCCCGATATTGTTCCACGCGTTACTCCTTTTGACATGCGTGAAACAAATTTGGGGATACCTGCAGGTGATTGCAAGCATCGCGTACACTATGGTCACGCGAAAAGCATTATGAGGATGGCGTGTGGGATTTCTGATTGAAGTGTTTTGGGCATTGCTGATGGCGGGTCTGCCAATCGGTATTTTTACATTGGCCCTGGTCTGGTGGGCACTGCAGGCCGGCCATTTCAAGGAGTTTTCGGATACCGGCGCGTTGCAACGTGAAATAAAGGCGATGTCCGGGAATAAGAAAAAGAAAAGCAAGGAGAATACAAGCGTAGAGTCCAGACCATTGCACCCGCTTCAAAAAAAATGGGCAAAATTTGGCGGCGGCTTTTACGGTATCGTTGCCTTTTTTACCTATATCGTCGTTGAGGTTCTCGAAGTTTTCAGCATGATCATGAACTTTGGTGGATTCATCGACTTCATAAAGCAGCTTGATTTCAACGTCATAATTCATATGTTCGTGCAGGCATTAATGAACTTTGTAACCGCCATAGCCTGGCCGGCTTACTGGATAAAGCGTGTAGATTCGGGCCAGGTCTGGATCTGGTTCGGTATGGCCTACGCGGGTTACTGGGCCGGATTAAAACTCGCCCAGGCACTGGCGCAACGCCGTTCACAAGTTGTAACCTGATTCTTCTGATTTTTGAGTTAATATTTGCCTTGGCAAACAATCAATAGATGTCGCCGCTTTGAAAGAGAAAGTGGTGATATCAGTAAATCAATTTTTATTAGTCAGGAGAGAAAAATGAGCTTGAGTAAACGATCTGCTGCCGAGTTTATCGGCACATTCTGGTTGGTATTGGGGGGTTGTGGCAGTGCGGTTCTGGCTGCCGGTTTACCCGATGTGGGTATCGCTTATGCAGGTGTTGCACTGGCGTTTGGCCTGACGGTTCTTACCATGGCATTTGCCATCGGTCATATTTCTGGTTGCCACCTGAACCCGGCGGTCACACTTGGTTTGACGGTGGCCGGACGTTTTAAAAGTTCGGATGTACCCGCCTACATGATCGCACAGGTTTTGGGTGCCATCGTCGCATCCGCCGTGTTGTTCTATATTGCCAGCGGTGCTGAAGGTTTTGCCGGTGGCCTCGCGTCGAACGGTTTTGGCGAGCATTCGCCCCAGGGTTATTCAATGGGGGCAGGTATTGCAACCGAAGTGGTCATGACCATGATGTTCCTGCTGATTATTCTCGGCGCCACCGACAAACGCGCGCCCGCAGGTTTTGCACCGATCGCGATCGGCCTGGGCCTTACCCTGATTCACCTGATCAGCATCCCGGTAACCAATACCTCGGTCAACCCCGCTCGCAGCACCGGCCCTGCCTTGCTCGAAGGTGGAATCGCCTTGCAGCAATTGTGGTTGTTCTGGGTTGCGCCGATGATAGGCGCCGCCATTGCTGCTGTCATTTATAAGTGGTTCGAGAAAGAATAAATAATTTAACACCCGACGCATTCATACTCGCCTGAAATATGGGCAAAGAAATCCCTGCATTTGTGGGGATTTTTTTAGCCTGATTTTTTACTTTTTCTTTGCCCGCGGATGTGCCTTGTCGTACACCTTTGCAAGGTGCTGGAAATCGAGGTGCGTATATATCTGTGTCGTCGAGATATCGGCGTGGCCCAACAGTTCCTGCACTGCCCGCAGGTCACCGGATGATTCCAGCATATGACTTGCGAAGCTATGTCTTAACAGGTGCGGGTAAATGTTCTGTGGTATCCCCTGGCGTTTTGCCCAATAGCGTATGCGCGATTGGATGGTGCGCACGGCGATCGGGTTTCCGCGCTGGCTGACAAACACCTCAGGCTGCTCAAAAGAGGCAAATACTCCACGGTTTTTGCGCCATTCCAGCAAGGCCTCCGTGGCCATGCGGCCAACCGGCACCATGCGGGTGCGGTTGCCTTTACCGGTAACCGTTACCATGCCGGATGCGAGATCAAGCTGTTCCCAGCGCAGGCTGGCCAGTTCGGACAGACGCAAGCCGGATGAGTAAAACAATTCCATGATGGCCTTGTCCCGAATTGCCAGCGGCGTGTCGCAGGGTATGTTCAACAATTGACCCATGCTGTCGGCGTCCAATGTCGCCGGCAGGTGCCGCGGGCTTTTGGGCGCCCTCACCGGTATCGCCGGGTTGTGCTCCGCGAGTCCTTCACGCAGCATCCAGCGGAACAGGCTGCGCACGGCGGATAACAACCTCTGCAGTGATTTCCCGCCGAGCCCCTGGCGATGTCTCTGGGCAATGAATGCACGGATATGGTGCTGGGTGACCTGGTCAGGCTGCTCAATTTCTTCTGCTTCCAAAAACGTCAACAGCAGATCGAGGTCACGCTGGTAGGCCGTAAGTGTCCGCGCAGAAAGACCGCGTTCGTTTTTCAGGTAAACAAAAAAGTTTTTGACCTGTGCTTTCATATCCGGTCAGCTTACACCAGATTTCCAGGCGAAAAAGGAGGTCGGAGGGCTTTATACCTGCGGGAGAAATGCAGGACAAAGCCTGGGCTTCGCCCTTCGATGGTTTTTATCAGGCTGATTTGCGCTGTTTTGCGGGAACTTCCAGCGCCAGCCGGCTGATCACAACGTCTGCGAGCAGGTCGAGGAAGAGGGTGCCCATGCCCGGGTAAAAACGTGCCGGGTCACTGCTGCCGATGGCCAGCATGCCATCCTTGCCCATTGGAACCAGCGCCGTGGATTGCACCCATTGCGCGCGGGCGCCAAACAGGTGGTCACGCTTGTTGCGGTTCAGTCTGCCGCAGACACTGATGCCTTTGTCCAGGTGGTCCTGGAACTGTTGCAGTTCGGGATCGTCAGCGGCGGACATGATGCAATGGTGTTTTTGGGCCTGCTTCAATCTCCAGGTTAAACAGCGTGATATTGAGGATGTCGGCTTTGAACTCGTTCAACAGTGCCTCACTTAGCAGGTCGAAGAACGAGGGCAGATCACCCATGGACATTAACTCCAGCGTCAACTGGTGTAAACGATACATGAGCTTTTCGTTATCTGATGCAATTTGCAGCAGTTGGTTATGCTGTTGTTCGAGTGCTTCGTTCTGCTGGCGCAGGTATTGCACCTGTCTTTCGATCAATGAAACCGCCGGCCCGCTGGAGTGGCTAAGTTCAATAGCTTTTAGCAGTGCAGGCTGTTTTTCCAGGAAATCGGGGTTCTTGCGCAGGTACCTGGTAACAATGTCTTCAATTGACCGCGTGTTATCGCTCATGCAAATGTCCCTATATAAACGTAAGTTGCAGGCCCTTCCATAATGACCGAATCTTTCTCCCCAGTCCACGTTATTGTAAGATTTCCGCCCCGCTGAGTCACGTTTACGGTTTGATCGACGAGACCGGCGCGGCGCAAAATGCTCATTGCGGCGCAGGCGCCTGAGCCACAGGCACTGGTCTCAGCAGCACCGCGTTCAAACACACGCAGGCGTATATTCTGGCGATCGGAAATGTCCGCGAAACCCGCATTGCAGCCCTGCACAAAGGCGGGATCAGTGCTGATCGCGGCACCCAGACCCGCAACATCGGTGCTGTAGATATCATCGACAAGCATCAAGGCATGTGGATTACCCATCGAGACCGCACCCACGCGGTAGAGTTGCCGGTCTATTTCCAGCGGGTACCACCCGTCGACCGGTTCCAGTAAAACCGGAATCCTTCGGGGTTCAAATACCGGCGCTCCCATCTCAACCCTGACCATGTCATTGTCCAGGCATTCGATATTAACGGTGCCGGCAGGGCCAGCCAGTTGAAACCGGCCTGCGGGTGTTTCAGCGCGTTGATGCAGGTAAAGACCCAGGCAGCGAACACCGTTACCACATTGCTCGGCGCGGCTACCGTCCGCATTCCATATTTCAAACGCTGCCAGGTGGTTGTCATTTGAAGGCGGACGAAGGACCAGGACCTGGTCGCAGCCGATACCGGTGTGGCGGTTGGATAATTGTTTTACCAGGGCCTGATCCAGGGCGAGATTCTGCTGACGTAAATCAAGCACAACGAAATCGTTGCCCAGGCCATGCATTTTGTGAAACTTGACTGACACTAGCGAGATATGGACTCCTTTTTACCGCTGTCTTTCTTTTTCTTTTCTTCACTCGGATCGCTGGCCGAATCCGCGGTGGAATCCTGTTCTGTTGCGGGTGGTTCTTCCGGAAGGTAAAGCGGACCCTTGTTGCCACAGGCGCCCAGCAGGGCAACACATACGAAGATAAGCAGGCAGGTTTTTACAGTTTGCATCGGTGCGCAAATCCAGGCTGAATGACTGCTACACTATACGCCATGGACAGTATCAATTCAGCACACATTAAAGACGGCGGCGATCTGCTCGATTACGTGGAAGTGACCACCGCCGCCAATCCGTCATATTCGGTTATCTGGTTGCATGGGCTGGGCGCCGACGGACACGACTTTGAACCCATTGTGCCGTACCTGGGTTTATCACCGGCAACGGCGGTCCGCTTCATTTTTCCCCATGCGCTGATGCGGCCGGTTACCGTCAACGGCGGCGCCGTGATGCGCGCCTGGTATGACATCATCGAGATCAGCACCAGCAGGAGCCAGGATGAGGCCGGTATCCGCCACAGTGCCGCCAAGGTGCGTGCATTGATTGATTCAGAGGTTTCACGCGGTATCCCTGCGTCGAAGATTATTCTGGCCGGTTTTTCCCAGGGTGGAGCCATGGCCCTGCACGTCGGTCTCCGGTATCCGCAGAAGCTGGCCGGTATCATGGCCCTGTCAGCGTACCTGCTATTTCCGGAGCAGTTACAAAAAGAGTACTCAGAAGCCAATTCCACCACATCCGTATTCATTGGTCATGGCACACAGGATCCGGTTGTACCCTTTATGCTGGGTGAGGCCGTCCGGTCTGCGCTCCAGGCCGGCCAATGGCCGGTTGAATGGCATAGTTATCCAATGCCACATTCTGTTTCACCAGCTGAAATGGCGGATATCGGGCGCTGGATGAAGGGCCGGCTTAGCTGACCCGCGTGTTGATGCCCCGATGAGCGATCAGCTGGAAACCATGGGCAGCAAGCACAGCAAAAAAGTGCAGCGCGGGGTTTATCCACCATTGTTTTGCCGTTGGAACTTGTTGGGCGCGGTGGCGGCCGTGACACAGGTGGCGGTATTGCTGATGGGTGTTGGGGCAATGAATGAGTTTAGCCCGGTATGGCTGGGAGTTGTCTCGCTATACGCGCAGGGGCTGGCATTGGTCACGGCCATGGGTGTATGCATCAGCCGCGCCTGGATGAGCAGGCTTTCCGTGCGTGGTGCGTGGATAGGCACTTGGATCGTGGCGGTCATAGTGGCCCTGGCCTTCAGCTATTCAGCAGGTATTGTCGGTACCGTCCTGGGCTTGGGGCCTGGCCGGCAGGATTTTGCACTATTTGTATCGCAAAGTGTCCTGGCAGTCGCATTGGTCGGGGTAGCACTCTTGCGCTACCTGTTCATACGTGGCCAGTGGCGCGCGCAGATACTGGCCCAGTCGGAAGCGCGCGTGCAGGCTTTGCAAGCCAGGATTCGCCCGCACTTCCTTTTCAATAGCCTCAATACCATCGCCAGCCTCATTCCCGAAGAACCGGCCAGCGCCGAGCAGGCGATCGAAGACCTCGCAGATATTTTCCGTGGCAGTATGCGCAGGGCGGATACCCTCATCAGCCTGTCGGAGGAACTGAAACTCGCAAGGCAGTATTTACAGATGGAACAACGCCGCCTGGGTGACCGGTTGCGGCTTAGCTGGCGGGTGAGTGATCTGCCGGAAGGTGCCTCGGTTCTGCCATTGATGCTTCAGCCTTTGCTTGAAAATGCAGTTGCGCATGGAATACAACCCCGTGCTGATGGTGGTGAACTCAAGGTTTACGGGCGCGCTGAAAAAGATAATATTGTCATAACCATCGCCAACCCGGTGGCGCCCGAGGAACAGGATAACAGGGGGCATGGTATGGCCCTGGCGAACATCCGTGAACGAATGGAATTGGCTTTTGGGCCGGCCGCCAGCCTTGTCACCCACAAAAATGAAGAACAGTTTTTTGCCGTTTTAACTTTGCCGTATGTTGAAAATACTGATAATTGATGACGAAGCGCCTGCCCGCAACCGATTGCGGAGGATGCTGTCGAACCTGCCGGAAGTGCAGGTAGCGGGTGAAGCCTCTACCGGCCAGGAGGCCTTGCGCATGATCCCGTTGAATCAGCCTGATGTCCTGTTGCTGGATATCTCGATGCCGGGGCTCAATGGTATGGAACTGGCGCGTATGCTGCGGAAGACGGAATCGGCACCGGCCGTCATCTTTTGCACTGCATGGTCAGACCAGGCGTTGGAAGCTTTTGAATGCGATGCGGTAGACTACCTGGTCAAACCTGTACGAGCAGAACGGCTTGCACTTGCACTGGAAAAGGCCAGGCGTTTTCTCAGCATACCGGATAATGGTGTGAGTGATGCCTTCCTTCGCTCTACATTGGGTGGCACTGTCAAGCTGTTGCCGCTCGAAGATGTGATATACCTGGTGGCTGAAGACAAATACACCACCGTGGTACACAAGGGCGGCAGTATGGTGATAAATGAATCCCTGCTGGACCTCGAAAACGAGCACACTGATATCCTGGTGCGGATACACCGTGCAGCACTGGTTGTAAAAAAGCGTATCAGGGGGCTGGAAAAAAACTCCGGTGACCGCCACTTCCTTCTACTGGATGGTTGCGAGGACCGTCCTCAGGTGAGTCGTCGCAATCTCCCTGCCATAAGAAAACTCATTCGGGATCTAACATGAAAAAAACCCTCAGAATCGCAACACGCAAGAGCGCACTGGCCTTGTGGCAGGCAAACCATGTGCAGGCCTTGTTGGAGGCCGCGCATCCGGGTATTGAAATCGAGCTGGTTAAAATTGTCACCGAAGGTGATCGTATCCTCGACCGTCCGCTGGCGGAGATCGGCGGCAAGGGCCTGTTTCTGAAAGAGCTGGAACGCGCGATGCTGGATGGACAGGCTGATCTGGCCGTGCACTCCATGAAAGATGTGCCGGCAAGCATGGCAGATGGCCTGGTGCTTGATGCGGTTTTGCCACGGGCCAACCCCTACGACGCCCTTGTCAGTCGCAATGGCCAGTTGCTTGCCGACCTGCCAGCTGGTAGTCGCATTGGTACCTCCAGCCTGCGCCGCAAGTCACAGCTGTTGGCATTGAGGTCTGACCTGGATGTTGCAGACCTGCGTGGCAACGTGGATACGCGCCTCAGAAAACTGGACGAGGGGCAATATGACGCGATCATCCTCGCCTGCGCCGGGTTGCAGCGTCTTGGACTGGGTAAGCGCATCACTGAAACACTTCAACCGCCCGACTGGCTGCCCGCTTCAACCCAGGGGATTATCGGCCTGCAATGCCGGCAGGACGATGCCTATACCCGCTCCCTGATCAAACCCCTGGCAGATGCTGACACGATGGTCGTGGCCAATGCGGAAAGAGCGGTGGCACGTGTCCTGGAGGCTACCTGCCAGGTGCCCCTGGCGGCGCACGCGGTCCTGGAAAATGGCATGGTTCACCTGAGGTCGGTGGTTGGCACGACGGACGGTAAGGAATCCATACAGGCCGCAGGTAAAGCACCGGCGGAAGATGCGGTTGCCCTCGGTGAACGGGTTGCTGCCGACCTCCTGAAAAATGGGGCTGTCAAAATTATTGCAGGTTTGTAGAAACAACCACGCCTGCCAGCGAGGATTAATGACACACGTTCTTGTCACACGCCCCCTGGATGCATCAGAGCAACTCGCTGAGCAGCTTGTTGCCCTCGGTTTGGTTCCCGTTGTCATGCCTTTTTACACATTTGTGGCCCGCAAACTGACGCTTGATATCGATTCGGCCTGGTCGTTAAGTAAAGGACGAAAGCTGGCCGTGTTCACAAGCCCCCGGGCCGTTCAATATGGCCTGCCGTTTTTGCCGGTGCCGGGTCAGTTGGACGGTCTCGAGATTGCGGTTGTCGGCTCTGCCACGCGCGCAAGCTTGCAGGCCTCGGGCTATCCGGTGCATTTACAGGCCCAGAGCGGGTTTACCAGTGAAGACCTGCTGCAGTTACCCGAACTGGCTGAGCGCCCGGGCGTGGCCGTGATTTTCTGCGCGCCCGGTGGTCGCCAGGCCCTTGCAGAGGGATTGCACGACCTGGGCTGGGACAGCGTCAACGCGATGGTCTATGAGCGCGTGCCACTGCAACCGGAGTCCGGACAGCTCGATAATTTGCGCAATGCCGGTGAATTGATCAGCATCTGGACCAGTATTTCGGCGCTGACACTCGCCGAGGATTACCTGCCCGCAGACGTGTGGGGTAAAATACTGGGTTCACCGGCACTGGTGATTTCTGCCCGCATCCAGCATCATTTAACGCAGCGGGGTGCACACAGGGTTGTACTGGCCGATGGTCCGGGGAACCCTGAACTGCTACAGTCAATTTCACGGCTGCCAGGGCAAAAGAAAGCCGGCTGAGCCCGGTGCCAATCGTTTATAGGTGCCAGGTTGCACGGATTTGGTTAGCATCAACAGCAATCGACGTGGCAGATATTCACAGGCTTCAGGATGGAAAGAAAACAATTGAACCAAGAGATTGATAAACTGACCAACGATCCTGCGATGGACAGGCTGCTGCAGGAAAAAAGACCCGCTTCTTCAGGCACCGCCATTGCGATACTGGCATTGCTGGTGGCTATGGCGGCTGTCAGCGCGACCGGTTTGCAATGGTGGCGGACACGCCTGGCAGACCCGAATGAGCTTGCGCAAAACGAAGCGGTGACGCAATTGCAGGAAACCCAGCAGCAGCTTTCCACGTCACTTTCGACAATCGAGGAACGGCTCGGCGCAGCGCAATCTCCTGTCGATGCGGCAGAATTATCACGCCAGGATGATCGGCTCCGGGTGGTTGAAAGCCAGTTGGCAGGTTTGCAGGGGCAAACGGGTGAAGACCAGGCTTCGATCAGCGCCATGCAGGCCAGCGTCCGTTCGCTGGAGCAACGGCTTTCCGCAACCGAATCCGGTCTCGTCAGTGTTGCCGCTGCCAGCCAGAACAGCAGCGAAGCCCTGGATATTGCGGAAATTGATTTTCTGCTGCGCACCGCAAGTGAAAGATTGCAGCTATTTACCGATCCCATTGCCGCCGACCTGGCCTTGCAGGCTGCCGATGTACAGATTGAAGCCCTGAACGATCCCATGTTCCTGAGCGTACGCCAGCGGATTGCCACGGCACGCCAGGCACTTGCGCTGCTACCCGAAATTGACCGGGTGCAGTTGACGGCACAATTGAGCGATTTACAGTCAAAAGTGTCCGGCCTGCCATTCCGGGGTGAAGTCGAGGCGCAACCGGAGCCAGGGTTACCGGAAGATGCCGGTTGGTGGCAGCGCTTCAAACATACACTTGCTTCGCTGGTGACGGTCAGACGGCGTGTGTCCGAGGATCAATCCCTGCTGAGCCTCGAGGACAAGGATTACCTCCGCCAGGGTTTATGGCTGCAACTTGAGTCGGCACGCCTGGCCCTGATGCGCAATGATAGTGATGCTTATAACAGCTCCCTGGACAGGGTTGACGCCACCGTGGAGCAATTTTTTGAGAAAGGCTCAGCCGGAGTACAGGACTTGCTGGCCGGGGTTACTGACTTGAAGCGGGTCAATATTTCACCCGTGATGCCCGATATCAGCGGCCCGTGGACACAGCTGCGGCAACTGCGGGACAGTCGCAGATTGCTGCAGTCCGCGACACCCGTTGAAAACGTGGAACCCGAAGAATGAAACGCAGTTTTCTGCTGTTGCTTGTATTGGCGCTGTTGCTGCTGGCGGGTGCGTTGGCGCCATTATTCAAATCCGACCCGGGCCATGTGCTGATCAATTTTGGTGACTGGACCGTTGAAACCAGTGTCCTGGTGCTGGGTTTAGCCATGCTCGTACTCTGGTTCGCCGTGCAGCTTGCTGCCTGGATATGGCGTATGCCGGTCGAGACGGCGCGAAAGATACGTGAGAAAAAGGCATTCAATCAGCTCGAAAAAGGACTGTTGGCGCTGACCGAAGGCGATTGGAAAACAGCCGAAAAGGCATTGGAAAAATCTGCCAGCAAACAGGGCAGGACCACCGCGCAATATCTCGCTGCCGCGCAGGCGGCAGATAGCCAGGATGCCCCTGACCGGCGTGAGTATTATCTTGAGCAGGCTGACAGCGGCGGCTCCAAAAAGCGCTTCCTGGTAGAGCTGACGAGGGCACGCATGCTGCTGGCCAACGGCAGTCGTGCTGCAGCGCTGCCGATTTTGCAGGATCTCTACAAACGCCACCGCAAGCACCCGCAGGTTCTTGAGTTATTGTCCCGCTGTTACCGGGAACTGGCTGAATGGGATCAATTGCAGACCTTGTTACCTGCATTACGCAAAGCCGGCGTTCTGGACGATGAGCAGGCCCACCGGTTAGAGATAGAGGTTGCAGTCAATAGATTGAACTCCGCTTCAAAAACGGAAGAACTGCAATCCGTGTGGAAGCAATTACCGCGAACCATGCGTCAGCACGCGGCAGTCGTCGATGCTTTTGCCATCGGTGCTGCGCGTTTGGAAAACGCGGAGCTTGCCGAGCCGGTTATCAGTGCAAGCCTCAAGCACGAATGGAACCCCAAGCTGGTTTTACGCTATGGCGACCCGGCGGCTGAAGACAGGATCAAGCGAATCAAGCAATGTGAGAAATGGCTGCAACAACACCACGGGGAAGCCAGTTTGCACCTGGCCCTGGGCCGTCTGTGCGCAGGGGAATCACTGTGGGGAAAGGCCCGTGAGCACATGGTCAAAAGCCTTGAACTGGAGCCCAGCAGCCTCGGTTACGACGCGTTTGGTCAATTGCTTGAACGCCAGGGTGAGCTCGAACCGGCCATGGCCTGTTTTCGAAACGCATTGCGTATGAGCCAGGGCCAGCCGCCAAAGCCATTACCGACAGGTCTCGCACGGTTGTCCGCACCCTGACGGACACACGCTACTGCGCTGGAGCTCAGGTTAAATGACTGACAAAGATTACTCGCAATCAGCTTTTCTCAAGTTCCTGAGGGAGGGTGCAGTTACCGGGTTGACCAGCCCGGCCACCGCGCGTTCGCGCAAACTGGCAGCGGAAAATCTGCTCGTACAGCTAAAGCCGCATGAGCGTGCCGATCTGCGTTTGCTGGATGTGGACGAGTTGTGTTCACGTTTTCATAAACTGCAGGGTTCAACCATCCGCCCCGAGAACATACAGCTTTACAACGAAAGGCTGTGTGGCGCCCTGAAGGACTTTATATCCTGGACATCGGATCCTGCGGGCTTCCAGTCCATAGAAGGTGAAAAACCGGAAGCAGTGCTGGTAGCCGCCCGTGATACACCCGGCCAGGCACAGGCCCGTGAAGAACTGGCGCTCAACCCGCCACGCAGCCCACACGACATTTTTCCGATTCCGATCCGGGAAGACCTGGTGGTCTACCTGCAGAATGTACCTTTGGATCTGACCCGGGCAGAGGCACGCAAGATTGCCGCCGTGATCCAGGCGCTGGCGCTGCCGGAAGAGGATCTTTGAATTGAAACGGTTGCTATTGTTAGCACCGCTTATCCTGTTTGGTATTGCTGGAACCCTGTTGCTGTTCTATTTTCTGAACGCAGGCAGCGAAGGGGCGTTTCAAGACAACCTGTTGCCGGAACTGATCGGCTTCTGCCTGGAAGGGTTTTTCCTGGTTGGTTTGTTTTCGCTGATCCAGTTCCGGCTTGAGCGGGACCGAAAGAATGAGCTGCGTCTGAGCCTGCGCGGCGCCTTGCGTGAAATATTGAGCCACATGGATATTGCGCTGCTCGAGGAGAATGCGGAGCCCGCCAGTTCCCGCTCACTGGACCAGGATCCGAAACTGGTCAAGTCCCTGTTTGTTAAATTGCACAAAAGCGACCTGGACCTCAGGAGCCTGACCAACATCAAGGAAGCCGCGACCCGTAATATCAATACGATGCACGACCTCATACCTGTGGCCGCCCAGCTCAGTGCGGACCATATGCGCTGGTGGCTGGCGATTACCGGGAGTGTGAGAAGATTGTCCGAGGCCACAGATAAGCACGGTGTGAATTTTGCCGCGCAAAAGTTCCTGATGAACCTGGGGGAGTTTGACCTGCTATCGCTCTAGCTGTGAATTTCTGCAACGTTGCGTTCGTTTAGATGGCTTCGATTCAGACGGTGTGCTCAACAGGCTGAGTACCACCCGGCCTGTTGAGCTCTTCAGCTGAAAGTCGTGCACCCCGTGTCATGGCACCTTCATGACTTTGTAAGCACTCTCTGTTTCGGGCTAATGCGATCTGGCCAGCACCCTGATGGGCACATCCAGCCCGAACTCAAACGAATCAAAAAATATCCGCCGTTTTTCCGCGCCGTTCTCCAGGAAGGCGTTGCGGCTTGCGTCGATCATTGCCGGCGGGCCGCTCATGTAGATGTCTAAACCGGCAAGGTCTGCATACTGCTGCAACACCGCCTGGTGCACGAAGCCGTTAAAACTGCCCGTTGCCTTCGCGTCACCGGAATCCTGCAAGGCGCTGGAATACCGGATATGCTCGTTCTGTTCCGCCCATTGTTGCGCCTGTTCGTGCAGGTAGAGATCGGCACGGCTGCGCGCACCCCAGAAGAGGTGCAGCGGGCGCTGGTCCTGGTGTGCCAGCAGATCCTCGATCATGGACTTCAGCGGAGCAAAACCGGTGCCTCCGCCAACAAAAATCATCGGCCGCTCAAGCTGGTCATTGCGGATAAAAAACGTGCCCAGCGGTGCTTCGAGACGCAGGATATCGCGGACCTTCAGTTCGTCAAATACCCAGCCGGTAAAGCCGCCACCATCGACGTGGCGGATATGCAGTTCGAGCTCGTCTTCTGACTGTGGAGAGCTTGCAATGGAGAACGCCCGGCGCTTGCCTTCAGGTACAAGGATTTCGAGGTATTGCCCGGCCAGGAACTGCAGCCGCTGGGCATTGGGCAGCTTGATCCTGATACGCATGACGTCGGGTGACAGCAGCGTCTTTTCAGTTACCCGTGCAGGCATTTTACGTACCTGGATATCACGCACGGCCTCGATTTCACGGGCACGAATGACGAGGTTTTCAGTTGGTTCCGCCTGGCACAACAGGGCGCTGCCCTCACCAATTTCCTCACGGCTCAGCGCCATCGGCGGGTGGAATGGATAATGCACTTCACCCGATTCAAGATGGCATTTACAACTGCCACAGGTGCCGTTTTTACAACTGTAAGGCAGCATGACGCCCTGCCGCAGTGCCGCGTTGAGCACTGATTCGCCCTCATTGACGGTGAATACAGCACCACTGTTGATGTTCCTGACCTGAAATTGCTTCATTGCACCTTTTAACCGCACGCCGGGTTGATCCGAAAATGATCCGCGGCCTATTGTCGCTGATGTGATAACCTTTGCGCCACTTTTCTCAAAGTTCGGAGCGGGTTTGACCGGATTATGATTTCAAAATTTGCTTCAGTACTGAGGTTTACCTACCGCAGCCTGTTTTTGGTGGGGTTTTTGCTGTTTTTTCTCCCTCCCATCCTGATGCTGGTGAATCATCGCAGGCAGCAGGGAACGAAGGAAGGTTCGCGCAAGGCGGACGCGGGTGCAGTCCGGCTTGCAAACAGGCTGGCGTGGCTTTTCGGGATAAAAGTACAGGTTACCGGTGAACCACCGGCCGAGCCTGTTTTGATCGCGGCCAATCATATTTCCTGGCTGGACATCCCCGTATTGCACAGCGCCTGTGCGATGGGTTTCGTCGGTAAGGCGGAAATCGAAAGCTGGCCGGTGTTCCGGTCGATCGCACGGGTCGGCGGCACAATTTTCCACCAGCGTGGCAACCACGACTCCGCCGCGGATGTGAGTGCGCTCATGTCGCAACGTCTGCGTGAGGGACGGGCCGTTGCCATTTTTCCGGAAGGGGGTATACAGGCCGGTGCGCCGATAAGGGTTTTTCATGCCCGTATGTTCCGCTCGGCGGTCGATGTTGGATGTCCGGTCCAGCCGATTATGGTCCGCTATATGCGTGACGGGCGTGTCGATGACGAAGTTTCGTTTCGGGTGGGTGAGTCAATGCTGATGAATTTATTCCGTCAACTGGCCAGGCCGAAATCGGTCGCCGATGTCCGTTTTCTGCCGCTCATCAGTTCGATCGGTCAACCGCGCCGTGCGCTGGCAGATGGTGCAAGGGCTGCGGTTGTCAGCAGCTATGAGCATAAGCAATAATTTTTGAATGAAACGTTCCAGGGTCACAGCAGCTTCATTTTCACCGGCTTTCGGCCTGCGCAGCACGCATACGCAATCGCTGATCAACAGCAGTGCCTATCGGCGGAGAATTGTCAGAAAACGCTCAGAAGCCATGCTGGATGCCGAGCAGGACTGGATACTGGACGGTGGTGATGATGTGCGTTTACTGGGCCATTACTCACCGCAAAAAGGTGACAGCAAAGGCCTGGTAGTCCTGTTTCATGGCTGGGAGGGCAGTAGCCGGTCCAACTATATCGTGGCGGCCGGTGGCATGCTGTACAACCACGGTTTCGATGTTTTCCGTCTGAATTTTCGAGACCATGGTGACAGCCATCATATGAACCAGGGCCTTTTCCACTCCTGCCGCCTGGCGGAAGTGATATATGCATTGCAGGATATCCAACGACGCACAGGCGCGCAAAACTGGGCGCTTTCCGGGTATTCGCTGGGGGGGAATTTCGCCCTGAGAGTGGCGATGGCCGCACCCAACGCCGGGTTGTCACTGCGGCAGGTGGTTGCAGTATGCCCCGTCATCTCGCCTTCAAACACACTCCAGGCAATGGAGGAGGGCCCAAAGGGGTATGAGAGTTACTTCATCCGCAAATGGGCGAAATCGATCAAGGTCAAGCAGACCCTGTTCCCGGATACCTGTGAATATGAGGAGTGGCACAAGCTTGGAAACCTGCGGGAAAGGACGGGCTACCTGGCCACGCGTCACTACGAGTTTGATTCACTGGAACAGTATTTCGATGGTTACTCGGTCGCGGGCGACCGTCTCAAGGCCATAACAATACCGACCACCATCCTGACCTCGGAGGATGACATGGTGGTGCCGGTGAGCGATTTCGTGGATCTGCCGGATAACGACAGGATCGAATTGATCGTCACCCGCTATGGCGGGCATTGTGCCTTTCTGAAAAACTGGAAAATGGAAAGCATGGCGGATGATGTGATTGTCGAGCGTGTGCTGGAAGGTGTCCGCCGGTGATGGTGAGGCCATCGACCGGTTGTCAACCGTGACGTTCGAAGCAGTGGTGAATGAGGCTTTTAAAATCTCAGTGAAAGACAACTGAGCCCGCCATCGAGTTTCTGGAATTCGGATACATCAACCGGCCTGACCTTGTACCCCGCTGCTGCAATCAGGGCCTGCGTTTTTGGAAATCCTGCGGGAACAAGCACCGTGCCATTGATCCACACGCTGTTGGCTGCATAGGCCTCTGCCGGATCGACCTCCAGGAGCTTGTATTGTTGGAACTCCGGCTTGTTCAAAAACTCACCACAGGCTAAGAGGTTATTGTTCTCCAGATAACCCAGGCCGGTTTTCAGATGTAATACCTCTAATAACTCGACCACTGATCCATGCAGGCCGTAACGTTCCAGGATTTCAATCATCTGTGCCGCGCCTGCCTGGTTGGTTCGTGCTGACAAGC
Source organism: uncultured Gammaproteobacteria bacterium (assembly GCA_963704855.1). Classification (GTDB taxonomy): domain Bacteria; phylum Pseudomonadota; class Gammaproteobacteria; order Xanthomonadales; family SZUA-36; genus SZUA-36. The sequence goes on along the minus strand of CAVPHY010000001.1, from coordinate 148,583 downwards.
CGATATAGTAATGATCACCGACCATCATGATGTCGCCGGCTTCCACGGTTCCGGGGGCGTCAATTGTTTCCACCTCCGTATAGAATTCACGGATCGTATTCAGCATGGTGCGTGTTTCGAGGGTGCGCGATGGTGCGCCCGGGTTGGTCAGGATGGCGCAGTGGGGTGTCATCAACGCAACGTCTTCGACGAAAGTGGAGTCGGGAAAATTCTCATCCGCCGGTAACACGGTAACCTTTAGACCGCACTCCTTCAGCGCTTCAATGTAATCAGCGTGCTGAAGCAGGGCTTTTTGGTAATCGGGCACGCCGAGACTGGCACTGCTCAGACCGTTTACCATTGCCTTGCACGGTATTCTGACGATTGCTTTTGTGAACATGCGTGCTGGCTTTCCTGTTGTCGGGGAGTGGAGCGGGTGATGGGAATCGAACCCACGTATTCAGCTTGGGAAGCTGAAGTTCTACCATTGAACTACACCCGCATTATTGGTCCGCCACAATTATTCTACCCTAAAATAATTCTACTATTTATCAGGCTGTAAATCAGCCGGTAAGCGCTGTCACATGCGCGTGGCTGGAGGTCGCCAGTGCGTGCAGGTCATAACCACCTTCGAGTATGGATGCCACGCGCCCCCGGCAGCTGTCGTTCGCGATATCGCAAATTTGATCCGTGATCCAGTGGAAATCCGCATCCTGGAGCTCTATCTGCGCCAATGGATCACGCTGATGCGCATCAAAACCCGCCGAAATCAGGATCAGGTCGGGTTTGAAACTATGCACGGCCGGTAAACCGAGACTGCTCCAGATTTTACGGAAAGGCTTGCTGCCATCACCCGGCGCCAGTGGCAGGTTCAGAATGTTGCCACAACCGGTTTCTTCAATTTGCCCGGTCCCGGGATACAGCGGTAACTGGTGGCTGGAGACAAACAGGACATTGGGGTTGTCTTCGAAAATTGCCTGGGTACCGTTGCCGTGGTGTACGTCGAAATCGATGATGGCGACCCGCTTGATGCCGGGTTGCGCAAGTGCATGAAGCGCTCCGATCGCAACGTGGTTTAGCAGGCAGAACCCCATCGCAACCTCGCGTTCGCTGTGGTGGCCGGGTGGGCGCGTAGCGCAAAAGGCCCTGAGCGCGTTACCTTCCAGTATCTGGTCAATGGCAAAACATAAACCACCGCTGGCACGCAGCGTTGCATCTATTGAGCCGTTATTCAGAAAGGTGTCCGGGTCGATCGTATAGATGCCTTCCGAAGGCTCTTTCGCGGTGATGCCGGCCCAGAATTCTGCCGGGTGGACACGTACGATCTGTTCGGCAGTTGCCAGCGGTGCGGGTAGTATTTGCAGGTCCTTGAGGCCTTCCAGCCCGCTGAGTACGGCCTTGATCCGGTGTGTGGACTCAGCGTGATTGGGGCCGGGGTTGTGACGTAAACAGTCGTCGTGCTGGATGATGATCGTACTCATGGGCGCATTCTATGTCAGCTGTTGCAGTGCATCGCAATTAATTTTTTACCAACTGTTTAAAACAATGGCAGGTTAAGAGTTTCCTTGACCTCTTCCATAACTACGTAACTGCGCGAGCCGTTGACACCCGGTAAAGAAAGAATTTTTTCACCGAGCAATTCGCGGTAGGCCTTCATATCGCTGACACGGGCCTTGATCAGGTAATCGAAATTACCGGAAACCAGGTGGCACTCCATGATCTCGGGAAGTTTCCGCGCCTCCACCCTGAACTTGTTGAAAGCATCCGGTGATTTGTGCGCCAGGTCGATTTCAACAAAAACGAGCAGGCTTGCATTGACGAGTTCAGGGTTCAGGATAGCTGTGTAGCCACGTATAAAACCCTGTCGCTCGAGCCGCTTGACGCGTTCTATACACGGAGTCGGTGTGAGGTTGACCTTGCGTGCGAGGCGCACATTGGAAATCCTGCCATCGTTTTGCAGGCATTCGAGAATACGCCGGTCGGTCCGGTCAAGCGCCTTGGGGTTTTGGGGTTTCTTATTCATTTATAAAACTTCTTATTGGTCTTAAAAAAGATTAAAACACTGCTGAGATTTTATCAATAGAGAATAAAACTGCTTTAATCTATATAAAATGGTGGTTTTACATAATCAGAGGTGTTGTCATGAGAGTCGGTGTCCCCAAGGAAATTAAAAACAATGAGTTCCGCGTAGGTCTGGTTCCCGCTTCAGTTCGTGAACTCGTTGCAAATGGTCATGAAGTCTATGTTGAAACCAATGCCGGTGCCGGTATTGGCATGCTGGATGAAGATTACGTTGCAGCCGGAGCCAAAATTCTGAACGATGCACCGAGTATTTTTGACAAGGCCGAGATGATCGTAAAGGTCAAGGAGCCTCAAGCGGTTGAGCGCGCCATGCTCAGAGCCGACCACGTTCTGTTCACCTACCTGCACCTGGCGCCTGACGCCCCGCAGACCGAAGAACTGGTCAAAAGCGGCGCAACCTGCATTGCCTATGAAACCGTGACCGACAAGAAAGGCGGGCTGCCATTGCTCGCGCCGATGTCCGAAGTCGCCGGCCGACTGGCGATCCAGGCAGGCGCCTGGTGCCTTGAAAAGGCCCACGGAGGATCCGGTGTATTGCTCGGTGGTGTACCCGGTGTTGAACCTGCGAAAGTTGTAATCATCGGTGGTGGTACAGTAGGCCTGAATGCGGCCCAGATGGTTGTCGGAATGGGTGCGAACGTGATCATCCTTGACCGCAGCCTGGATGTTTTGCGTTTCCTGGACGCGACTTTCGACAGTCGCGTACAGACGGTTTACTCCAATGCTGATTCTATTGAACGCCACATCCAGGATGCAGATTTGGTCGTTGGTGGTGTTTTGATCCCCGGCGCGGCCGCACCCAAGCTGGTCAGACGAGCGCATCTTGCAATGATGCGTAAAGGATCGGTGCTGGTCGATGTCGCGATTGACCAGGGTGGTTGCTTTGAAACTTCACGCGCCACCACCCACCAGGACCCAACCTACGTGGTCGACGGTATCGTGCATTACTGTGTAGCCAATATGCCCGGAGCGGTGCCGCGTACATCAACCTTTGCATTGAACAACGCGACTCTGCCGTTCGCCCTGGCCCTGGCCAACAAGGGTGCCAAGAAAGCGATGCTGGACAACCCGCATCTGCTGGCGGGTCTGAACGTGCATCGTGGTATGGTCACCTTTGAAGACGTTGCGCGTGACCTGGGATATGATTACGTACCCGCGGTTGAGGCGCTGAAAACCGCCTGAAACCGAAGTTTTGCACGTTCTATGTGAGGAGCAGACAAAATGAGTGACAAAAAACAGTCTTTGGAATCATTTTGGATGCCCTTCACAGGCAACCGGGCGTTCAAGAAAAACCCGCGCCTGGTTGCACGTGCCAACGGCATGTTCTATTACACGCCTGATGGCCGTGAGATTCTTGATATGGTGGCCGGTTTGTGGTGCTGCAATGCAGGCCACGGCCACCCCAGGATAGTTGCGGCGATCCAGGCGCAGGCGGCGGAGATGGATTACGCTCCGCCGTTTGGTTTCAGCCACCCGGCGGCGTTTGAAGTGGCCGAGACACTGGCCGCATTAACACCGCAGGGAATGAACCATGTGTTCTTTACCAATTCCGGTTCTGAATCGGTCGATACCGCGTTAAAAATTGCGTTGGCCTACCATAAGGAACGGGGCCAGCCGTCTCGCACCCGTCTGATCGGACGTGAACGTGGCTACCATGGTGTTGGTTTTGGCGGTATTTCCGTGGGTGGCATTCCGCATAACCGCAAGCAGTTTTCAAGTTCCATGATCCCGGGTGTGGATCACCTGCCGCATACACATTCGCTTGATCGTAATGCCTATTCCAGGGGCTTGCCTGAATCCGGTGTTGAGCTTGCCAATGCGCTGGAGGGTATCCTGACCCTGCACGATCCGTCCAACGTGGCCGCGGTTATTGTTGAACCGATTGCGGGTTCAGCGGGTGTGCTGATACCGCCGAAGGGCTACCTGAAGCGACTGCGGGAGATTTGCGACAAACACGATATCCTGTTGATTTTTGATGAGGTGATCACCGGCTTTGGGCGCCTCGGCCATAATTTTGCCGCCCAGGCCTTTGACGTGACACCGGATATCATTACCTCTGCCAAGGGTTTGACCAGCGGCACCGTGCCGATGGGTGCGGTATTCGTACGCGATGAAATCTATAACGAGTTCATGTCCAAGCCGGGCTCCGCGATAGAGTTGTTCCATGGCTACACCTATTCCGCCCATCCACTGGCGGTCGCAGCCTGTAAGGCGACCCAGCAGGTTTATGCCGATGAGGGTCTGTTCCAGCGCGCTGCTGACATGGCCCCCGTGCTTGAAGACGCGCTGCATTCGATGAAGGGTGAGCCGAACGTGATTGATATACGCAACTATGGTTTGATGGGCGCCGTCGAGTTCGCCGCAATCGAAGGCCAGCCCGGTGCACGCGGGGCGGGGATCATCCAGAAGTGCTTTGAATCCGGCCTGATGGTCCGAGTGACCGGTGACACCATCGCTATGAGTCCGCCACTGATCCTCGAGGAAAGCCATATCCAGCAAGCTGTTGAAACTTTCAGAACAGTCATCCGAGCCTAGCGTCATGGAAAATCTGACTCACTTTATCGATGGAAAACTGCTTGAAGGCAGCAGTGGTCGTTATGGCGATGTGTTTGATCCGGCCACCGGCCGGGTGCAAAAACAGGTGCCGCTGGCATCTGCCGACGAACTGGATATTGCAGTAAAAGCAGCCGTCGCGGCTTTCCCGGGCTGGGCTGCGCTGCCTGCATTAAGGCGTGCCCGTTGCATGTTCCGCCTCAAGGAACTGATCGAGGAACACAGGGATGAGCTGGCAGCCCTGCTGACATCCGAACATGGAAAGGTCCGTGATGATGCACTCGGTGAAGTAACCCGTGGCCTGGAAGTGGTCGAGTTTGCCTGCGGTGCGCCGCAATTACTGAAAGGTGAGTTTTCGGACAGTGTCGGTGTTGATGTTGATGCCTTTTCTTTCAGGCAACCGCTGGGTGTGGTTGCCGGTATTACCCCGTTTAATTTCCCCGCCATGGTGCCCCTGTGGATGATCCCGATGGCCTTGGTTTGCGGCAATACCTTCGTTCTGAAGCCCTCCGAACGGGATCCGGGCGCATCCATGCTGCTGGCTGAACTGATCAGGCAGGCGGGCGTTCCGGATGGTGTATTCAATGTCGTTCATGGCGACCGGGTCGCTGTGGATGCCATCCTGGCCCACGATGACATCAAGGCCATCAGTTTTGTCGGTTCGACCCCGATCGCCAAAAAGATTTACGAGGTCGGCTCGAAAAACGGCAAACGCGTGCAGGCACTGGGTGGCGCCAAGAACCACATGGTGGTTATGCCCGATGCGCCGCTGGAAGCTGCGGTTGATGCCCTGATGGGGTCCGCCTATGGCTCTGCCGGTGAACGCTGCATGGCGATTTCCGTGGCTGTTGTTGTCGGTGATGAAACCGCCGCCGCACTGGTTGCGCAGTTAAAACCAAGGGTGCAGGCACTCTCAATTCAGCCTGGAAACGTGGCAGGGGCCGAAATGGGCCCGCTGATTACCGGTGAGCACCATGCAAAGGTTTCTGGATATGTGACACTGGGTGTGGAAGAGGGCGCCGACCTCGTCGTGGATGGCCGTGGTTTCAGACACGCTGATCACGCGGATGGGTTTTTTATTGGCGGCTGCCTGTTTGACCACGTCAAAGCAGATATGCGGATATACCAGGAAGAGATTTTCGGCCCGGTTTTATGCGTGGTTCGTGTAAATTCCTATGACGAGGCCGTGGAGTTGATCAATACACACGTTTACGGCAATGGTGTTTCCATATTCACCCGTGACGGTGACGCGGCGCGTAACTTCGTGCAGAACGTGCAGGTTGGCATGGTCGGTGTGAACATCCCGATTCCGGTGCCGATGGCTTTCCATAGTTTTGGTGGCTGGAAGCAGTCCTTGTTTGGCGACCACCACATCTACGGGCCGGAAGGTATTCGTTTCTATACACGGGTCAAGGCCGTTACCCAGCGCTGGCATACCGGTATCCGCAAGGGCGCAGATTTTCACTTTCCGCAGTTGGGTTAATTTTCCTGGTTGGAGGGTAATATTTACCCTCCCCATGGTGCCCCTTGATTTAACTGAAGAACATCACCCTCACCAGGCCGAACAGCGCACCGAGTACCAGCACCATATTTGACGCAAATGTTATGAACATACCCGGTCCCCGCGACTTCGGGTCTTTCAGGTATCCGGCCGAAAACAGGAAACGCCCGATAATGAAGGCCAGTCCCGGTATCAGCATCCACAGTTCACTCAGGTAATAAGCAAAGGCATAGGTTGCCGGTATGAAAATAATCAACTGTTCCATGGTGTTTTGCTGGATTCTGAACACGCGGTTAAAGGCTTCATCACCATCGCATGCCGGGGCGCTGACATTGTATTTTCCCCGGGCCTGTCCCACGCGGCCGGTAAAGAAAATATATTGAAGCAATGCCAGTAAAACTATCAGTGTTGCGTGATCCATTTTTTTTCCTATAAGTGTTGATGCATGAACAGACCGGAAAATGACTAATCCGCTTTCCCGCGTTTATCACCGTGTACCCATATGACCTCTTGGCCGCCATGCGCCCGGGCCAGCACACGGGCTATGACAAACAGCAGGTCCGACAGGCGATTCAGATAGCGCAGGCTGACCTCATTGATGATTTCAACCTTTGCCAATGACACCATCAGGCGTTCCGCGCGCCGGCAAACAGTGCGTGCAAGATGACAGCGGGCGGCGGATTCTGATCCGCCTGGCAGAATGAAATCCTTCAGGGGCGGCAGGTCCTTATTGAATTCATCAAGATCGGCCTCGAGTTGATCAACACATATCTCGGGGATCAGGGTATAACCCGGCATACACAACTCACCGCCCAGGTCGAATAATTCGTGCTGCGTTCTTGTCAGGCAGGCACGCACCGGTTCATCGATCTCACTGGCCAAAACCAGGCCCACGATGCTGTTTAATTCATCGACGGTGCCAAATGTCTCCACCCGAAGATTGTCCTTGTCGACGCGTGACCCGTCACCGAGCCCGGTCGTGCCTTTATCCCCGGTGCGTGTATATATTTTAGAAAGCCGATTACCCATATTCTGAAACCATGTAAGAATTATGAAGTGTTCAATATATCACGACAAGCCGAATGGAAAACGACTGCCGGTTACACGCTTTGCCGTCACACCGGCTCTGCAATAGCGGCATTGCATTTTTTTGGCTGGTGGTTATATTGGTCACCCGTTCACAGAGATTCAGCCGATGCCAAAACATACTCCCTTGTATAACGCCCATATTGCCGCCGGTGCCCGTATGGTTGATTTTGGTGGTTGGGAGATGCCCATCAACTATGGCTCACAGATCGAAGAACACCACAAGGTACGGCAGACAGCGGGTATGTTCGATGTCTCGCACATGACGGTTGTGGATATCCATGGCGCCCAGGCTCGCGATTTCCTCAGCTACCTGCTGGCCAATGACGTGGCCAAGCTTAAAACCCCGGGCCGGGCTTTTTACACCTGTATGCTTAACGAGAAGGGTGGTGTGATTGATGACCTGATTACCTATTTCATCGATGAAACGTTTTTCAGGATGGTGGTAAATGCCGCCACCCATGACAAGGACCTGGCGTGGGTTACATTGCAGGCGCAGACGTTCGACGTGGTCGTTACCGAACGTCCGGAACTGGCCATGATCGCTGTTCAGGGCCCCGAAGCCCGCGCGGCAGCTCTGTCCCTGCTGCCGGAGAATGATGCGCAAGCCGCTGCAGAACTGAAGCCGTTCAGCGCGGGGCAATTCGGGGACCTGTTCATCGCCCGTACCGGGTATACCGGTGAAGATGGTTTCGAAATCGCGCTGCCGGATGCGGCGGCGACGGCACTCTGGGATCGGTTGCGGCTGGCCGGTGTGGCCCCTTGTGGCCTTGGCGCCCGCGATACCTTGCGTCTTGAAGCGGGTATGAACCTGTACGGCCAGGATATGGATGAGACCGTGACTCCACTTGAGTCAGGACTCGGCTGGACGCTGGCACTAAAAGATGAGCGCGAATTTATCGGGAAGGACGCGTTACTCGAGCAAATAGAAAACGGGGTCGAAAAGCAGCTGGTTGGCCTGGTGTTGAAAGATCGAGGCGTTTTGCGACCCGGTCAGCGGGTTATCACGCAGGCCGGTGAAGGCGTGACCACCAGTGGAAGTTTCTCACCGACTTTGCAGAAGGCCATTGCATTCGCACGGATACCCAAAAACGCCACGCAAAGTTGCCAGGTCGATATCCGTGGCAAGTTGCTCGATTGCGCCATCGTAAGGCCGCCATTCGCCCGTAACGGAACGGTTTGCGAGGGTGTCATTTAACAGCTAGAATTCTGTTATAGCGTGAAACAAACAATACAACTATCACCATAGGGTAAGACAAAATGAGCAATATCCCTTCACACCTGCAGTATACGGAATCCCATGAATGGGTCAGTGTTGAGGACAACGGCAATGCGCGCATCGGTATCACCGACCACGCCCAGGAAGCGCTTGGAGACCTGGTGTTCGTCGAGTTACCGGTTGTGGGTGATGAAATCAGCCAGGGTGACCCTTGTGCGGTTGTTGAGTCTGTTAAAGCCGCATCGGACATCTACGCACCGGTATCCGGCCTGGTCGTAGCAGTCAATGAGGACCTCGAATCGGACCCGGCACTCATCAACGCCGACCCCTATGGCGATGGCTGGCTGTTCGAGCTGGAACTCATCGATAACGAGGAGCTTGATGGCTTGAAGGACGCTGAAGCCTACGAGGAATCACTGGACGAGTGATCCTCCCGGGCCTGTCGTCAGGTCCAGTTTTATCGCAAAAAGCTGCCCTGTCAGGCGTCCCCGGTCAGTATACGGCAGGCATTGGCATAGTTTTGCACGGTTGCCTCGATAATGGATGCGGGCAGTTTTGGCCCGGGCGCCTGCTTGTTCCAGTCCAGCGTTTCGAGGTAATCCCTTACAAACTGTTTATCAAAACTGGGCGGGCTGGTGCCGGGTTTCCAACTTTCCCGGGGCCAGAAACGTGAAGAATCCGGTGTCAGTATCTCATCCATCAGGAACAACTTACCGGTGTTATCGAGCCCGAACTCAAACTTGGTATCAGCAATGATGATGCCGCGCTCGAGCGCGTAACTGGCTGCGAATTCATATATTTTAATACTGGCATCCCTGACCTGGTTTGCCATATCCGCACCGATCAGTTTGACCACGGTTTCGAAGTCAACATTCTCATCATGGTTGCCGGCGGCAGCTTTGGTTGATGGCGTGAACAGGACTTCCGGCAACTTGTCAGCCTGGCGCAAACCCGTGGGCAGCGGGATTCCGCAAACAGAGCCAGTTTCCTGGTAGTCCTTCCAGCCCGAGCCGATCAGGTAACCACGCACGATAGCTTCCACCGGCAGCGGCTGGAGCCGGCGCACGATAACGGAACGGTCTTCGAGCAAGGCTGCCAGTAGGGGGTCGGCGATAACATCTCCGACCGGCGATGCCGGTCAGGTGGTTATCGATAATGTGACGTGTTTTCTCAAACCAGAAGTTTGATACCTTCGTTAACAGGGCGCCTTTACCGGGTACCGGGTCAGGGAGGACCACGTCAAACGCTGAAAGTCGGTCGGAAGCGACGATCAGCATGTGATTTTCATCGAGTGCAAAACTGTCACGCACCTTGCCCTGGTGAATCAATGTGAGGCAATCGAGCATGTCGGTGGTATAGGGTTTGGCATTTGCCGTGGTAGGGATATTATTCACCATTGTTCCTTTTGTGTGTGACAGGCTAAACTTCAATTATATACTTGCAGGTCCGAGCGTCCAAACAGGGAAATATTTCGTTGTCGAAGAATACCGGTTTCAAGATACCTGGCGTATGGTGGGGAAAGCTGATTGGCGGCATCATTGGCGTGCTGCGCGGTGGTGTCATCGGTTTGGTTTTGGGTGTTTTGATCGGACACCTGGTGGACCGTTTTCTGGCAGGGCTCAGCGGTAGTAACCGCACCCGCGATACATTCTTCCGCGCGCTGTTTTCCACCCTTGGGCATATCAGCAAGGTGGATGGGCATGTCACCAAAGCCGAGGTTGAAGCAGCCGAAAATTTAATGCGCCGTATGACACTGACGGAAGAAGAACGCCACCGTGCGATACGTTTTTTCCAGCAGGGCAAAGATCCCGAATTTGATTTTTATCGCACTTTGCAGGAGTTTGCCAGGCAAGCCAAGCGTCAGTACGAATTGCGCGTGATGTTTCTTGAATTATTGCTCGAAGCCGCTATAACCAATGGCACGCTGAGTGTTGCTGAAGATGCCGTCCTGGAGCGTGTGCGCATCGCGCTGGATATCCCTATCAAGGTATTTGTCGCCATGATGCGTGCACATGAGAAGGACCCGGAACCCAGTTACAATACCTACCGGTCGCCAACACGAAAAATTCAAACCCTGGCACAGTCCTATGCCGCATTGGGCTTGCTCGATGATGCAAGTCCACAGGACGTGAAACAAGCTTACCGCAAACTGGTATCGCAATATCACCCAGACAAACTGTCTTCACAGGGCCTTCCCGACGAAGTAATGGAAATGGCGAAAAGACGGGTGCGTGAAATCAATGCCGCCTATGACAAAATCAAGGCGTCCAGGATGATAAAGTAGCCCGGAGTCCCGGTATTACCCGTGAACATGTTTACGCGGGCGGGCATGTCCGGAACTCCTCGACAAAACCGGAGATTGTTATGAAGCAAAATAGTGTGATTTCCCCCTCAATACTCTCGGCAGATTTTGCCCGCCTGGGTGACGATACGCAGGCAGTTCTGGATGCCGGGGCAGATTGGGTTCACTTTGATGTAATGGATAACCATTTCGTACCGAACCTGACCATAGGTCCGATGGTTTGTACGGCGCTGCGCAAGTATGGGATTACGGCGCCCATCGATGTTCACCTGATGGTGCAACCGGTGGACGACCTGGTCGTGCAGTTCGCCAAGGCCGGCGCCAGTATGATCACGTTTCACCCGGAAGCCAGTATCCATGTAGACCGCACCATTAACCTGATCAAGGAGTGCGGTTGCAAAGCCGGCCTTGTATTCAACCCGACCACACCACTAGGTGTTTTGGACTGGACACTCGAGCAACTCGACATGGTTCTGCTGATGTCGGTCAACCCCGGTTTTGGCGGCCAAAGCTTCATCCCTTACGTGATGGACAAAATCGGGCGTGTCCGGAACATGATTGACGCAACGGGCCAGAATATCCGGCTTGAGATTGACGGTGGTGTTACGGTCGATAATATTGGCAGTCTCGCCGAAGCCGGTGTGGATACCTTTGTCTCCGGCTCGGCGATTTTTGGCACGCTGGATTATGCCGAGACCATCGCCAAAATGCGGGAAAGCATCGGCTAGCTGTGGATTCGGGCAAAGAATAGTTCTGACGAAGTCGTGAAGGTGCGATGACACGGGGGACGGTTGTGGCCTGTGCTCACGGGCCAGCGATCCCGGATCGAGATCCGGGACTACCCTCGCAGCCGGCCGGGATAGACCCGAACATTGCGTTCGCAATGTTCGGGTCAACGGGACCGGCCTTACGAATACATCCTGTATTGGGCGGCCTCGATCGGGCATCCCGCCCGATCGCCCCTAACCCGTCCGGCTACTCGGCGCTTCTAAGTTCGCCCAGACCACAACCGTCCCCCGTGTCTGAACCAGGGTGCACGACTTTCAGCTGAAGAGCTCAATAGCCCGGGTGGGGTTTACTTCCCGTTTATCCGCCGAAGACGGGAATTCGCCCGGGGCGATTTTCAAGGATGAAAATCGAGAGCTGACGGTACAGGAAGTACCGCCAGCCCGGTCCCGATCAGGCGGAATCCTGGCTGAGGGTAGCCCGCAGGGCCGGATAAGACCGGGCAGTTAAACCCACCCGGGCTGTTGAGCGCACCGTCTGAATCGAAGCCACAAAAATGTTTACATCGTCGTTGCAATACCAACCAGCTTGCGTTGATCGCTGCGCCCTTACGTTTCCGGTAGTGCGGTCACTACCCATCTCATTGGACCACCGGGCATTGCGGCTTCAAAGGGGTAGCAGGTCAGGAGTGTCAAGCGCTCGATGCTGTCATCAATGACCAGTTGCCGGCGCCGGCTGTCAACGGCTTCCTGCCGGCTTACCCGGTAGTCGCGTACCCCGGATACACTACGTAATCGAAGCAGGTCGCCGGTTTTCAGTTCCCTCAGGAAACTGAAGTGGGTGTCGCGGTGACCGCTTAACACCCGGTCGGAGGATTGCTCAAGAGAACCGGTATTCACCAGTGTTGGCCCGAAGGCCAGGTTTCGGCCGGAACTGCCTTCCAGCACGATCTCCCTTAAACCAAGACGTGGCACCTCGAGTATTGCAACGGCACGGGTATCGGCCCATGGCCAGGGTTGCGCATCCGGTTCACCTGCCAGCGTTCGTAACCAGGCCCTTTCCAGCAGGTGTTGTGCGAGCTCAGCTTTTACAGGAATCCAAAGCGCATCGAATGAAAAAGCAGCGGCGGTGAAGCTCACCGCCGCCAATAACCAGTGACGTCTTAGCAAGTGGAAGAGGTTCACGGCTAAGCAATTGTGGAGGGCTTCGTCATTGGTAAACGGTTGCCGCTAAATAGCAGCATGCAAGTGGCAAGGCCAAGCACGAACAAGGAAAGCAGCAGTTGCGTCAGCCAACCGGTTGCCGTATTCGGGAAACCCGCAAGCTGCGGGGGGGCACCGGCGGGAAGCAGGCCTGGAACGTCAGTCTGCGCAAGTAGTTCCCCATTGCTGCGCCGTGGGGTCCTGTCGACCGCGACCAGGCTCGTGTGACGGGTTAACAGACCGTAATCAAGCGCCAGCCCGGTGGTTTCCAGGCGGATCAGTTCAGGGTCGGCGCCGAACATCAGGCTGTCTTGCAGTGCTTCTATCTTTTTACGCGCCCACAGCTTGGCCAGGTTATCGTCGCCGGGATAACTGCTGGCGGCGTCCCAGCCATTCACATCCAGGTCCCAGTCAACACCATTGAGAGTGCCGCACAGGCCAATCATGGTGGGCTCAGAGGGCAGGCGGGCAAGCAGCCACAGGGGTTCGCCGGCATACAGGTCAGGGATGACTTCAGGGTAATACTCGGCAGCGTCGCCCCATTCCACGCAGATATCGGTCAGCGCCGGCAGTTGAATGCGGCCCCAGAGCGCAGACATCTGTTCCGCGACCTCGTCGGGCTTGCCGATATGGACATAACTGCCACGGCCGATTTCGGCGGCTTTGCGCATGAACCAGCTGTTCGGTGCGTGACCGATAGCGACCGTGAACATACGGCTGTTGCCAAGGTCCTGCGCAACCTTCTGAAGAAGTTCGGTTTCATTACCCACGGCGCCGTCGGTGATAAACACCACCTGGCGCATCAATTGCGGTATTTTCGGCAGGGTTAGGGCCTTTTCCAGCGCAGGCGCCATGTCCGTGCCGCCATTGGCATGCAGGCCGGTGATGAAGTTCCGCGCCATGTAAAGGCTGCTGTTGGTTACTGGTACCGACTGGTCAAATAGCTGTTCGGTGTTGGAGTTGAATTGCAGCAGGTTGAAGTAATCATCACTGCCGAGGGATTCGAAGGCGTGCATAAGTGCGGCTTTTGCCTGCGCCAGCGAGGCGCCTTCCATGGAGCCGGAGGTATCGATAACGAGGATAACTTCCCTTGCCTGCGGGCTGATGGAATCCGCCATTGGTGGCGCCAGCATCAGCTGTGCATATACGGATGCACCGTCGTTGAAGGTGGTCAATGAGGCGCTGGGGTGTGATTGAAGTGCAGGTGTCCAGCTCAGTTCGAAATCACGATCGCTCAATTCATCGGGATTGAGCAGTTCGATCGTATATCCGTTTTCCGACTGGCGGATATCGACATCATGGTAACGGCTCTCAATCGCGGCAAATTTCGCCGAACTGATGAGCCTGGCCTGTAGCTTAAAACGGTGACCGGTGTTTGAGGCTGCAGCGACCAACTGGGGCACGGGCGTCCTGACACCTGCTGGCTCGGCTCCCGGTAGACGAGCGGGCTCATAGCGAGGTGTGAAAGTCATTGGTAAACGCAGGTGGTAACTGAAATCACTGTAGCTGACGTTTTGCAGGTAGCCAATGGTGATTTCGATGAGCTCACCGGGTCCGATATTGGCCAACCGGGTTTCAAACTGGTTGTTGCGCTGTTGCTCTACGATGGTGGCAGTCTGGCCGGCATCCCGGGCTTGCTGATAAGTTTGCCGGGCAATTTCCTTTTCCTGTATTTCACCTTCCAGCAGGCGCTCGCCCACCCTGATCCGCATCCGGTCGACCGCGGCACCGGGTGGCAGTGGAAAACGGTAGATCCCTTCAGCCCAGTGGCTGCCGTGGTTGGTGAACTGCTGGGTGATTTCAACACGCGCAACCAGGCCGGTAATATCGAGCTGAATGTCACTGTTGACTGCCAGTTCGGTGAATACGCCGTAATCGCTGTTCATTTGCAAACCCCACACCGGCTCATCCGCAATTGCAATCTCCGTGCGGATGACAAATAGTACGAGCAGAACTGCAATTAAAATCAGCAGAGCCCCGTCCTGCCAGCCCCTTGCGCGGCGGGCGCTTTGTTCACAGGAGGGATTCTGACGGTTTTCTTTCTGCAACCTGTTCCTCATGCGGCGGGCCAGTTTTGGGTTTTGAATCCAGGCCCGCACTTCGAGTTCATCCCGTATCGATCGGGATACGGGCTGATTGCCCTGGATATTTGTGTCTGTAGTCTTGGACATGTGCTGATCCCCTGTCTGGTTTAGCGTCTATTAAACAACTCCAAAATGCATTTGCCGTGGCTGAATTGGGAAGGAATCAGACCTGATTGCGGCAAAAATATGGCAATGCTCCCGTAACGGATGCAAGCCCGGGGCGTGAAGCCTTAAACTAGTGCTCTGCCAGGACGACTACAACGGGGACTGATATGCCGAGACGTATTGCGATTGTCGAAGATGAGATTGCCATCCGTCGCAACTTTGAGGACGCCCTGCGCCGCCAGGGTTACCAGGTGAGTGGTTACGGTGACCGTAAAAGTGCGATGGACGCATTCTGCGTTCGCCTGCCTGACATGGTGATCATCGATGTTGGCCTGGGTGATGATGTCGAGGGTGGTTTCGAGTTGTGCAGGGAGTTGAGGGCCATGTCGCGCACATTACCGATCATGTTCCTGACCGCCAGGGATTCCGACCCGGATACGATTTCGGGTTTCAGGCTGGGTGCGGATGATTACCTCACGAAAGACATCAGCCTGCCGCACCTTATGGCGCGCATCGTGGCACTGTTCCGTCGTGTCGAAATGCTGTCGGGTGACCAGAAAACCAACACCTGGCTTGAGTGTGGCGCATTGCGCTTGTCGGTTGAACGTATGGAAGTGCAATGGAATGGTGAAACTATTCCGTTGACGGTGACCGAGCTGTGGATTGTTCACTCGCTGGCGCGTCGCCCGGGGAGTGTCAGGACACGTCAGCAATTGATGGATGACGCCAATATCCTGGTCGATGACCAGACCATTACCAGCCATGTAAAACGGATTCGGCGTAAATTCAAGGAATGCGATGGCTCGTTCGACAAGCTGGATACCGTTTACGGTGCGGGCTACCGTTGGAATGGTTCAACGGGCTGATTACCGGCAAACGGAATGCGACTAAGAAACCAGTTACTGGCGCTGTCCCTGCTGACCCTCTTGCTGCCGTGGTCCGGCTGGAAGCTCGTGCAGGAGTTGGAGAACTTTTTACGCCAGGCCGAAGAAAATGCATTGCTTGTATCGGCGCATACGCTAACGCAGGTTTTACCTCTTGAATACCAGGCCGAACTGAAGCTTGCCCGTGGCCAGGCACTACCGCTACGCCAGTTGGCGATGGAACCCATTGCGGACGGATACCTCGCGGATTGGCCGGAAATCGACCAGAACCTTTCATTTGAATCCAGCGGCGGGCAGTTGCGTATGGATCTTCTGGCCGGTCGATACCGTACGCATTTCTACCTTGCGATAAAAGTTACCGACCCGGGTGATATCAGGGCGACTACCTACAACGCTGATTCAAGTGCTGCGAGTGAGAAAGCAGGCGTTGTGCTTTATGTGCAAAGCAAGCGGGGCCAGTTCAGTTACATGATTTCAACAGAGGCGCCCGGGCCACTGACAGTGAGTAGCCAGGGTGGCAACGGCACCCGTCTGAATGCAGCCTGGATGGATGATGCCGATGGTTATACGCTCGAATTGAGTCTTCCCGGTGATGTTGAACGCATCAGCATCGGTGCGGTGGCGCCGGCCTTCACGATGCCGGGTGTTTCATTTGAGCGCTCCGCCGGCACCCTGAACGGCAGGCAGCAGGGGCATTGGCTGGAACTGGTCAGCCGCGACGATGGTATCTCACGCTGGCTGGCGAGAACCGTACCGGAAAATACCCGTGCCTGGCTCGTGCAGACCGATGGCTGGGTGGTGGGGGATTCGGGTCCGGCAGACACCGGCAGCAGCGAACTGACCTGGGCGAAACGCATGCTTTACCAGGCGGTCGCCGATTCAGATATGACACCACGCGAAGACCCGTCCCCATGGCCGGTGCGTTTTGAAGGGCAGGCGATTACTACGGCACTACAAGGCGGCAGTGGCACCCTGTGGAGCCGGGATGCTGAAAGCGCTGCGGTTTACAATCTCGTGGCCTTGCCGGTCTTTGACGCGGACATGGCAGACAGCGATCCGAACGGCAGGGCGATTGGCGCGGTGGTGCTTGAAGCCCGTTCCGAGGGTCTGCTGCTGATGACCAACCGTGCACTTGGCCGTTTTTCATTGATCGCCCTGGTGTTAGTCGTGGTTCTGGCGGCCGGCTTGTGGCTGTTTGCTTCACGTCTGTCGCGCCGTGTACAGCGGCTCAGTGGCGCCGTCAGCCGCGCCATGGATAACAGCGGCCGGGTATCGGATCTGCCCATGACCACCTCGGCCGACGAGTTGGGTGAACTTGCGCGTAATACGGAAAAGCTGCTCAGGGCGGTTTCCGAATACACCGGTTACCTGCAAAAACTGGCGGGCCGTTTGTCTCACGAACTCAAAACACCGATTGCAATAACGCGGTCCTCACTTGAGAACCTTGCAAGTTATGATCTCGATCCCACCGCCCGGCAGTACCTGTCAAGGGCGCAGGAAGGCCTGGACCGGCAGGCGGCCATTGTGTCCGCCATGAGTGAGGCCCAGCGTCTCGAAGGCTCCGTCAAAACGGCTGACTGGGAAACCATCAACCTCGGTGAAATGCTGAAGCACAGCGTTGATGCCTATCGCTCCGTTAATCCATCGCGCACGATCAGGCTTAACTTACCCGCAGAAAGATGCGAGCTTCGATGTGCCCCCGATCTGATTGCACAGGCACTGGACAAACTGGTCGATAATGCCATCAGCCTGAGTGCGGAGGATTGCGAGATCGGCATTTCATTGCGGCGTGAAGAAAGGGCTGTGCTGGTCTGCGTGGCCAATAGCGGCACACATCTACCCGATGTTCTGCATGATCAGCTGTTCGATTCGCTGGTGTCCCTGCGTGATAACCGGGCCAGTGGTCAGCACCTTGGCCTTGGTTTGCACATCGTCCGGCTGGTCGCCGAGGCGCATGGTGGCAAGGTCAGCGCGCGCAACCTGCCAAACGACATGGGTGTCGAATTCACCATTCGATTGCCTGTTTAATCAAGGTGCTTTTGCCGGATTGTGAACCCCACAATATAGGCTTGACATGACACTAGACTGATTCCGCTAATCAATTCTTGTTAGAATCGCTCTTTTTCCGCAGCCTGACATTAGGAATACCACAAGGTGAACCGCGAACAATTTGAGCAATTACGTTCTGAAGGTTATAACCGGATTCCGGTTTTCCGGTCCGTGCTGGCCGATCTGGATACGCCATTATCGGTATACCTGAAACTGGCAGAGGGTCCGGATTCCTACCTGCTGGAATCGGTTGAAGGCGGTGAAACCTGGGGCCGCTACTCGATTATCGGTTTGCCTTGCCGCCGCCGGTACACAGTCCGCGGACACAATCTCAAAGTATCAGACCATGGTCGCCAGGTCAGCGAGGAGACAGTGGCCGATCCGCTCGCCCATATTGCCAAGCTGCAACGCGAGTTCAACGTGCCGCGACTGGATGAGTTGCCTTTGTTCAGCGGTGGACTGGTCGGGTATTTTGGATATGAAACCGTTCAGCTGATCGAGCCGAAGCTTATATGTCGGGATAAACGGGATGATCTGGGTACTGCCGATATCGAGTTGTTATTGTCTGAGGAAGTGGCGGTTCTGGACAACCTGGAAGGTCGATTGTGGCTGATTGTTCATGCCGATCCCGCTAAACCGGATGCCTTTTCGCAGGCGCAGCAGCGACTGGATGAACTTGAGAATCAGCTTCGATCTGCGCGCAAAGCTTACGGTCTGAGGGTGTCAGGTGAGGCGGTGCAGGAAGAGGATTTTTCTTACGGATTTGATCGTCGTGATTTTATCGACGCGGTTGAAAAATGCCGGGAGTACATCCTCGCAGGTGATATATTCCAGGTGGTCCTGTCGCAGCGCATGAGCGTGCCATTCTCGGCCAGGTCACTGGATGTCTATCGCTCTTTGCGTGCGCTGAATCCCTCGCCTTATATGTACTTTATTGACCTTGGCGATACCCAGATCGTTGGCTCATCACCCGAGGTGCTCGTGCGTGTGCAAAACCGCCGGGTCACGCTGCGGCCGATTGCTGGGACGCGTCGCCGTGGCAAGACCACGGCAGAGGACCAGGCACTGGCCAAGGAACTGCTGAATGACCCGAAAGAGTGCGCCGAGCACCTGATGCTGATTGACCTGGGCCGTAATGATGTGGGTCGTGTGGCCAGGACCGGTAGTGTTGAAATGACCGATCAGATGGTCATTGAACGCTATTCACACGTTATGCATATCGTCTCGGAAGTGCAGGGTGAACTCGCTGAAGGCTTGTGTGCGATGGATGCCATACGCGCCGCATTTCCGGCCGGGACCCTGTCGGGTGCACCGAAAGTTCCGGGCGATGGAGATCATCAACGAGTTCGAACCGGTTAAACGTAATATCTATGCAGGTGCCGTGGGTTACATCTCGTGGCACGATGATACGGACCTTGCCATAGCGATTCGCACCGCCGTTATACACGACGGTAAACTGCATGTGCAGGCGGGAGCCGGTATTGTCGTTGATTCAGATGCCGGGAAGGAGTGGCAGGAAACCCGTGACAAGGGCCGCGCACTGATCACGGCGGTTGACCGTGCTTCGCGGGGCCTTTAATCACGTCTTCTTCCAGCATTGTTTGATTTCGAGCCACTGCGCTGGTGACTGGCCTTTTTCGCACTGTTTTGCGGTGCTTTTTGGGCTGGCGCTGAGTTCCTGCTGGCACTACCCCGTGAGCTTTTGGGCTGGGCGGCCTTTGGTGCGCTGCTTTGTCTTTGAACCTGGGTTGGTGCACTCCGGGCGGTTTGTTGACCGGTGTATTTTCCAGTGTTCACTTGCGTCGTTTTGCGCACAGGTGTACCTGCCACCAGATGTGTCCGTTGCCGGGTGCTATTGGCGGGCATTTTGGGCTGCGACGGTCGCTCGGCACCTTTAGACCTGGCCTTTGAAGATTGCCTGCTGTCGTAAGCCGGTGTCTGTGGCTGTGTTTGCCGGTTTGGTGTTTTCACCGTCGTGGGCGCGCGTTGCCTGTTACCGGATGATTTCTGTTGGGGTGATTTCTGCTGGGGCTGGCGGGCAGAAGTATAAATTGCCGGGGAAGATTGCCGTGCGCCACGGTTCTCCGGAGCCCGGGTCTTGGCCGCATTAGCAGAGGCCAGGTTCGTTGCCCGCTCCGGGTTGCCCACGCCACCGAGGTACGATTTGTTGTCCTGTTTGCGGGTCGTTTTGCTGTAAACCTTACCGCCGTTGTCAGCCACCATTCGGCTGCGACTTGCTTCCAGGTTGACATCCCGGACACTGGCTTTTGTACGCAGTTCGGTAGGGCTCACGGGTCCGGCACGGTTGCGTTCTGCTTTGCTCTTGCCGGCATAGCTCTGAACCCGCCTGCCATCCATGTCTCTCGTACTAACCCGCTTGGTATCAACAGCATATCCGTCCTGTCTTTGTGGCTGCCTGTCGCGGGTATTGGCGACCCTGGCACGCTGTGATTCGTCTCGGTAGAGATTGTAATTTTGCTCGTTGCCACGGGGTCTGGCGTTGCCTCCCCGGTCACGGCTATTGTCGTAGCGGCGATCATCATAGCGTCCGTCGTAGCGGCTATTTCCGCCGCTGCGGTAACCGCTATGTGCATACCGGTCGTGACCATTGCGATGGTGCACGGGGCGATGCCGATATCTGCCCGGCCCCCAACGACCATGGTGGGGATGATGCCAATAGTGATTGTGATGCCAGTAACCACCGGAGTAATAACCGACGTTGAATGGTCCCCAACCCCAACTCAAGCCAAAATTCCAGCCGTACCATGAGTTGTAGCTGACATTAAAACCCCACGTGCTGAAACGCGGGTAGTAATAATAGGGGGACACCCAGGGCCGGTAATACCAGCCGGTCCCGTAAAACAGGGTGTTGTGGTAGACATAACTGCCGGTATAGCCCGGGGTATAGCCCACATAAACAACACTCGGCGTACTGTCATAGACATGCACGTACTTGGTGTTGTACACGGGTGAAGTGGGCAGAATGGTATCGACTTGCGCCGGCCTGTGGTCGGAAACCTGCCATGGGCCATTGCGGTTGGAAGACACGTACCACACGCCTTCTTCAACCAGGTAGTACAAACCACCGGATACAAGAACGGTGGAGCCGGTATTCTGAATATACACCAGGTCGGTGCCATCAACCGGCTGATAAACGGGCTCCCCGTCATACTTGACCTCGATATCCACCTCGCCTCTTTTCACGGCTGCGGTTTGGGGTACATAGGCGTCCAGTACCGCATCCTTTGCTTCCTCGGTGCCGGCAACATAAACCCGTGAATCAGCCTGGTTGGAATCGCGTGGAATATTGGCAAATGCCGTTGGCAGTTCATCCGCCGACTGGTAAAGCCATGGTCCCGTCAATGAGCCGGCCTGGTACCAGCGTCCTGCGAGCACGATGTAGAATTTTTGCGAACTGACGTGCATGAAAACATCGTCATCCGAATTCTGTAACACCAGCAGATCGTCGACCAGCGGTACAAAGGCTGCAGGGCCTTCGGTTACTATGAGCTCGGCTGGCCGGGTTGAAACCACGATCTCCGGGGCATTAGCAGCAGTGATGGGTTCGAGCGCTTGCTCCTGTGCCGTTGCCGTCTCATCCGGTTTTACCATGGCTGCGATCGCCTTGGGCGGGGTGGTTACAAACTGGTAGGGCCCCGTTGCCTTCCTGGCCCGGTACCAGACATCCGTGGCGGCATTGAGGTAATAGTACTTGCCGTCAAAAATCAGGGGGTAAGGCGTGTTGATAACGGCCTGGTAAGTGCTGTTCTCGATTTCACGCAAAACCGGCTCACCATCGATGGAGACCAACAACGCGGGGTGGTCCCGATAGATAACATCAGGCGGTGTTGTGCTGACCGCCTTGGCTTCTGCGTCTGCTGCTGCGAGGGCGGTATCGAGTTCATCAAGAGAGAAATCGAGATTCCAGCCCGCTGATTGTTGTGCCAGCACGGATGCCAGTTCCGGCTGGATATCATCGGTTCCTGCTGGGAACCGTGTTTCTGTCACGGTTAGTTGAGTGGGGTGGACGATGCGGTTGGCGGAGTCGATTTTAACAGGTGATTCAAACCAGCCTGCTCCAAACACCGGTTCGGCGCCGGCAGATGCGCGGTAGGCAAGCGCGGCACGGAACTGGATGATGTTCTCGCTCATCTCATCGACCTGTAGCGAGTAAATGGTCACCATCCCCTGTTTCAGCGGTACGGTGCGGGGCCAGTCGCTGTCTTGTGCGAACAGGGATGGCAGACTGGCCAGGGTCAGTAAAATCCAGGTAACGCTTAGCATCAGTCTGTTCATGTTCATGTTCATGTCCTCTCCGGTTGAGCAGGAAGTTCTTTGGCAATCCAAAAGTCTTAAAGGATTTACCGCAGCCTCAATATAAACCAGTTTTTCTGAATACAAGGTGAACGCACAGCCTGGCTTGAGCGGCTGAGTAAGGGCTCTGCGACAATTGGTCACATCCCAGACGCCCCCGTGCTGTGTATAGTGCGCCACTGGTTTCCAGGCCGGAGTGTTGCCGTGCACAGATATACATTTATTGCGCTCTTTTTCCTGTTATCAATTATGCCGCTGCCAATTACGGCTGGGCAGGCGGTCATAGCGGGAGAAAACGACGAGTCGGACATAGAAGTCGTTGTCGTAACCGGTGTCCGGTCAGAGGATGATCTGGATCTGACCATCAGCCAGGTCTCCCATACCGGTATCGATAACAGTGACCTGTTACGGCTTTTCCCGGGTGGAAATCGCAACAGCAACGGCCCGGTAACAAGGATCAGTCAGTATCGCGGCCTCTATGGGGTGCAAAATAATGTCTCGATTGACGGCATGGGTTATACGTCTGGTGGTCCTAACTGGATGGATTCGCCGCTATCATCCATCCCGCAGTCACTGACGCAATCCCTCACCTTGTACCGGGGGCTTGGTTCGGTCGCGACGATTGAAGAAGGTCTTGGTGGCGCAATTGCAATCTCCAGTAAAAAAGGAGATTTTTCTGAAGACGACCAATGGGGCACCTATGGGCGCGTGGAAGCGGGTTATGGCAACAATGCCGATAGTTGGGGTGGTGCGGTCTACGCGGGTGTACACAACCCGGCCAACTGGCTCGACGTTGCCGCCAGTCTCGACAAGGGTGATGACTACGAATTTAGCGGCGGAACTGTTGCTGCGAGCGAATACGACCGCAAACAGTACCGCCTGGGTTTTGGCCACCGTTTTAACCGGGTTGACATCAGCCTTGGCGCGGTGGTCAACCGGACAGGAGAAAGCGGGACACCGGCTTTGCCTATGGACATTATCTACTTCGATAGTGAGCAGTATGCGCTTGGCCTGGACACCCGGTTGAGTAAAGGCGACTTTTCCTTCAAGGTCAATACACTTTCCGTAGATCACCTGATGAACAATTTCAGCCTGCGTCCGCCACCCACCGGCATGAATGGCATGAAAATGTTGCGGCAAACACTGGCCATTGGTGATACCGATGGTTTCAAGCTGAGCTATGGCCGGGATGCGGGCAATACAGGTCTTTTGTTTGGTTCTGACGGCAAATGGGAGCAGCACGATGCCGATGTCACCAACCCTGCCAATGCGATGTTCTACATCACTAACTTCAATAATGTGAACAGGGACCGGTTTGGTTTGTTTGCCCAGGCGACAAGGACGCTGGCCCACTGGGATGTTGAAGCGGGCTTGAGGTATAACCGTGTCAGTATGGATGCGGGTGATGTCGGAGGAGATCTGGCGCTGATGGGTAGTAACAGGGCACAACAGGATCGGCTTGATGCACTGGCCCGGGCATTCAATGATTCGGACAGAAACAAAAAGGACAACCAGTGGAGCGGTATGCTCAAGGCAAGCCGCCAGCTGGGCGTCAATACGAGGCTAAATCTTGGCTTGGGCAGGAAAGTGCGTTCTCCCAGCTACCAGGAACGCTACCTTTGGTTACCGATGGAATCCACGGCCGGTCTGGCGGACGGGTTTACATACATCGGTGACATCAACCTGGACCCGGAAACCAGTTTAGAGCTGACGGCAGGTATTGACTGGTCGAAAAACCGTTTCAGGCTGACGCCGGAATTCTATTACCGGGATGTGAATAATTACATCCAGGGTGTGCCATCCACCAATATGATTGCCAACATGTTCGCACTGATGGCAAGCGGCAGGCTTCCGCTGCAATTTGCCAATGTGGACGCAGAACTGTATGGCCTGGACCTGGGTTACGAGTTTGAAATCACCGGCGCGTGGCTGCTGCGGGGTAACCTGGGTTATGTGCGTGGCAAGCGTACGGATGTGACCGATAACCTGTACCGGATCGCCCCGTTATCATCATTCCTGGAACTGACCTGGTACCAGGCGTCTTACTTTGTAAGCATTGAAAGTGTTGCAGCCTCAAAACAGGACAAGGTCTCCGCGTACAATGACGAGCAGCCATCCTCTGCTTGGGGCATAGTAAACCTGAGGAGTGGTATCAGCCTGAATCGGTTTTTTGACTTTAACCTTGGCGTTGAAAATGTCTTCGACAAGGCCTATCAGGACCATCTTGGCGGATACAACCGGGTTGCCGGCAGCGACGTACCCTTGCGGGAAAGGCTGTATAGCAAAGGTAGAAACTACTACCTGAGGTTGAATGCCAGCTGGTAAATCGCCCTTGGGTGTATAAGGCCACGAAATCGGCTGGAGTTACACGAGACAAAAAAAAGCCGGACAACTTGCGCTGTCCGGCCTGTCTTTATGAGGTTTTGGGGTTCCGCTTTAAACAGACCCTGACCTTCTGTGGTATGCAACGGCTGCAACTGCGAACAACAGCAACATAAGCGCAAGCGAGAACGTGGAAAGCGCAGGCACCGGAGTTGCGTCCTGCACTACCGGAGAACCTGTAACGAGGTATTCGATAGAGTTTTCCAGCAACAACAGGTCATTGGCTGAAGCGTCGGGGCCATAGACATTCCATCCGATATAGATATTCGAACCGGAAACAGCCAGCACGTCTGCGTGCGAGAACCCGGGTGTGTCGCCATCTGCCAGGCCTGGTACGGCGTTTACCCAGCCAAGATAGCTCTGTCCGTCATAATGCCAGAATCCATACGACGTCCAGCTTGGTGCAAGGCCCTGCAAAATGGGGTGATTACCGGTAAGCGTGATGGTCACAACTGTCCCGGGGCCGGGCAGCGACTGCCATGAATTATCCAACAGATCTGCTCCGTGATCGGAAATTTGCAGGTATGGAATACCTGGAAAATCGTTGGTGCCATTGCCGGGCGCGGAAATTATCAGATCCAGTGAGCCATCAATGGTAGCGGTTACCGTGTGACCCATTGACTGCAACGTGCCGACCAGGGCAGCGCGCTCTGATGCGCTGCCATTCTCCAGACCTATAAGGTAAGCATTTGCGCTGACACTGAATACACTCAACATCAAGGCTATCAAAACTGTTTTTACTGCATGGAATCTCATCACTCTTGTCCTCTCTCGGGTATTGAATATGCGGTGCCAGTATATCAAGAATTGGAATCGTGATCATGTAACTTCAGCGCTTGTATAGCGATAGCAGAAACCATTACATTAGGGTACATGCCAGTTGGTCAATTTAAACAAACAGGACAACCGTCGCGGCAGAATCTGCTGAGGCTTTGCCTGATACGCAGTATAGTGCTCGTGGCCTTGCTCGGGATCTCAACCTGGTATCGGATCTACAGCGATGTCACGGTCTCCTGGGTTCCATTGTTTTCAATATTGCTGGTGACAGTGATAATCAATGCCCTGGTTTTCCTGCGTCTTCGTTTTGATTGGCCTGTCAGTGAAAACGAGTTTTTTGCGAACCTGTTGCTGGATGTCCTGTTCCTGACATCAGTCCTTTACATTACCGGTGGTTCCACCAATCCTTTTGTGAGTTATTACCTGATACCCCTGATCATCAGTGCGGCTATTTTACGGCCCGTGCATACCTGGTTTATCGCCTTTCTCAGTATCGCCTTTTATACCGTGCTGTTGATTTATTACCAACCGCTGGAAGTTTTTACCATGTCCGGTCACGGTGCGATGAGCAATGCCCATTTTCTGGGTATGTGGGTTAATTTCGTCTTCAGTGCGCTGTTGATATCCTGGTTTGTCGTACGTATGGCTACTGCGCTGCGGGAGCAGTCCCGGGCCATCGCCCGTAACCGGGAGGAAGGGCTGAGGAATGAGCAGATTATCAGCGTGGCGAGCATCGCTGCCGCAACGGCTCACGAGATGAGGACGCCCTTGGCAACAATGGCGATAACGGTGGATGAGATTGATTCAGAGTGTCCGCAGCTCAAGGATGAGATGGCAGTGCTGGCCCAGCAGATTGCGCGCTGTGATAAGGTTCTGCGTAACCTGGTATCCACTACCACCGAAGATAGCAGAATGGTCGTCACAGAAGTTGGCGTGTTCTTGGAGAATCTGCAGGAAAAGTGGAGCCTTGCCCGCCCTGAGGTCACGCTGAAAACGGTTATTCCGGAGCGTGAATCGCAGCTTCTGATTCGTTACGATCAAAGTCTGCAGCATGCCTTGATGAACCTGCTGAACAACGCTGCTGATGCCAGTCCGGAATTTGTTTCCTTGCAGATCGAGTCGTCAGCGGATTGGCTGCAGATCGTGATCGAAGACCGCGGTCCCGGAATCCCGGCGGAAATTGCCGGCACCCTGGGTAAGAGAAGTATCAGCCGCAAACAAGGCGGACTTGGCCTGGGAGTTCTTCTGGGCCAGGCATCCATTGAGCGATTGGGTGGTGAGGTAAGACTGGCCGACGGGCGGGAATGCGGAGCCCGGCTTGAAATCCAGCTCCCTGTATTCAATGTTAACGGGGATGTTTGAGCAAATTATGAAACAAGACCGATTACTGATGGTTGACGATGATCCTGTGTTTTTACAGGTGCTTGGCAAAGCCCTGGGAAAGCGCGGTTTCGATGTGGTTGCTGCAAGCGGGATAAGCGAGGCAGTCGCCAGGGCTCGTGAAGCACCTCCGTGTATGGCCGTTGTTGATCTCAAGTTGCAAGGTGAATCCGGTCTGGACCTTATCCCGCTCCTGATTGAAATCAATCCAGAGATGAATATCGTTGTTTTGACCGGTTATTCCAGCATTGCAACTGCAGTCACGGCAATCAAGCGCGGCGCATCGGAATACCTGAGTAAACCGGTTACGGCGGGTGATGTGGTTAAAGCCCTGTCCGGCGAGCGGCAACGTGAGGATGCGCTGGAAGATTTTAGCCCGATGTCAGTTGAGAGGGTTGAATGGGAGCATATACAACAGGTTCTGAAGGAAAACGACGGTAATATTTCCGCCACGGCGAGAAGCCTTGGAATGTACCGGCGTACCTTGCAAAGAAAGTTGGCGAAAAAACCGGTCGCAGAATAATGGTCAGGAGAGATCAGCAGGTGCTGATCTCTCCCTTAAAACATTAGAACCAATAAAAGTTATTCCTCTGTCGCTTTCTCAACCGAGAGCGCAACGGCTTCTGTATAGGTGATTACGACCAGGTCGCCCACTGCGGCTTTTTTGAGGTTTTCAGGATCACGTGCAACATATTCCTGTATTTCGCCTGAAGGGCCTTTAAGTTTGAAGGTGTTGTTCTCAATGTTGATCTCTTCAACCGTCGCCGTGACGACAGATGAATCAATAACCGCAACTCCAGGCATCTCGCCTTCATCGGAGCGACCTGCGGCGATGAGTTCGCCAGCGCCCGCTTCGCTGCCGTCATTGGCAAAAACCTCAACTGACAGGCTTTGTTCGTATTCGGCCATGACGATATCGCCTACGCCGACCTGGCCCAGGTTACGTGCTTCTTCGCTCGCAACGAAGCTTACAACATTGCCTTCAGGTCCCCGCAAGGTGACTTCACGGGTCTCGTGGTTGATGGCTTCCACCACCGCCGTGACTATGGCGGTCTGGCTGGCGTGGAAGGACGGTTTTTCTGTGGCCGGTGCAGTCTCGCCTGACCAGACCGGTGTGGTAATCAGCAGCAGGGCTGCAAGAAAAGCCAATTTCTTATTCATATCAATTCTCCATGATTGGATGGGTAGTGAAAACAAGCCGGACATTGTAATTCGTTTCATGCAAAATACCCAAATGGTAAATTTCCTGATGTCCCGGAGCTCTGAGTCAATATGATCTTAATGATCGATAACTACGATTCCTTCACCTACAACTTGGTTCAATACCTGGGTGAGTTGGGTGCGGAAGTAAAAACTGTGCGGAATGATGCGATCACCACCTCTGAAATACGTGACCTGAATCCGCAGGGTATCGTGATCTCCCCGGGGCCGTGTTCACCTGATCACGCAGGTATATCACTCCGGGTGGTGGCTGAACTGGGTGAGTTGTTTCCAATTCTCGGCGTATGCCTCGGCCACCAGTGTATCGGACAGGTTTTTGGCGGGCAGGTGGTGCGTGCAGACAAGGTCATGCATGGCAAGACTTCGATGATGTTCCATCGGAGTGAAGGCGTTTTTGCCGGCTTGCCGCAACCATTCGAAGCAACCCGCTACCACTCGCTGGTATTGAAGAAAGACAGCGTGCCCGAATGCCTGGAGGTCACCGCCTGGACCGAGACGGCAGACGGGGCAATTGAAGAAATCATGGGTGTGAAGCACAAAAGCCTGCCGATTGAAGGTGTTCAGTTTCACCCGGAATCCATATTGACCCGCTGTGGTCATGATCTTTTACAGAATTTCATTAGCACTACGGTGCAGGCCATTAACAGGCCATAAGCCGGAATATAGATATATGAGTATGAATATCCAGACGGCTCTTGGCCGAATCGCTGAAAAACAGAACCTGTCCACGGGAGAAATGGTGGATGTCATGCGTCAGATTATGTCGGCAGGCACAACGGATGTGCAGATCGGTGCATTTTTGCTGGGTTTGCGCATCAAAGGTGAAACCATTGATGAGATTACCGGCGGTGTGCAGGTTCTGCGCGAGTTCGCCAACGGTGTGAAGGTCAGCGGACCCAACCTGGTGGATATCGTCGGGACCGGTGGTGACGGCGCCAACCTGTTCAATGTTTCCACGGCTGCCTGTTTTGTAGTGGCTGCAGCAGGTGGCCGGGTGGCGAAACATGGCAACCGTTCGGTTTCTTCAAGCTCCGGCAGCGCGGATGTGCTGGAAGCAGCCGGGGTCAGGCTGGATATTAGCCCGGGGCAGGTGGCGCAATGTGTCGATGAACTTGGCATAGGCTTCATGTTCGCGCTGATGCACCACAGCGCCATGCGTCACGTCAGCCTGGCGCGCAAGGAACTGGGTCTGCGCACGCTATTCAATGTATTGGGCCCGATGGCGAATCCTGCAGGTATTAAACGCCAGTTGATCGGTGTGTATGACGGCGTCCTGTGCCGTCCGGTGGCCGAGGTGCTGCAGAGGCTCGGCTCAGAACACGTGCTGGTGGTTCACTCTGATGACGGTCTCGATGAAATCAGCCTGGCTGCAAATACACATGTCGCGGAGCTCAAAAACGGCGCCGTCCGTGAATATACACTGGAGCCTGAACAACTGGGTTTTGAGCGTGAATCGATGCAGGACCTGGTGGTGGAAGATGTCGGGTCTTCGTTGCAACTTATTACATCTGCACTGGCGGGTGAGAAAGACCCCCGCTCGCAACGTGCCGCAGGCGTGATTGCACTGAACGCCGGTGCCGCCTTGTATGTCGCCGGAGTGGCGCCATCGATCGCCGCAGGTGTGAGCGTGGCCAGTGAGATACTGGCCGGCGGAGCTGCTCTGAAGAAAATGCGGCAACTGGCCGCTATGACGCAGGGTTTCTGATGGCAATTCCTTCGATATTGCAGGACATACTACAGCGCAAGTCTGAAGAGGTTGCGGCCGGCAAGGCCATCACACCAATTGCGGATTTGTCCGCGCAGGCACGCGATTGTGCGCCAACACGCCGCTTCGAAAACAGGCTGAGGCTGGCGCTGGAGCGCGGCCCGGCTGTTATTGCGGAAGTGAAGAAGGCCTCGCCCAGCGCCGGCGTGATCCGTGAGGATTTTCAGCCCGGTGATATAGCCAGGTCCTATCAGGCGGGCGGTGCGGCCTGTTTGTCCGTTCTGACCGACAAGGATTTTTTCCAGGGTGATGCCGAATACCTGCGCGAGGCCCGTGCAGCCTGCAGCTTGCCGGTATTGCGCAAGGACTTCATTATTGACCCATGGCAGATTCCCGAATCACGGGTCATGGGCGCCGACTGCATCCTGTTAATTGCCGCTGCCCTTGAGCAATCGCTCATGCAGAAATTGCTGTACCTGGCACAGGAATCCGGTATGGATGTGCTCATAGAGGTGCACGATGAAACCGAGATGGAGAAAGCGCTGCGTCTTGATCATGACCTGATAGGTGTTAATAATCGCAATCTGAATACTTTTGAAACATCGCTTGCAACCAGTGAACGCCTTAAAAAGATGCTGACCGATGATCAATTACTGGTTACAGAAAGCGGTATCAGGACTGCCGGCGATGTTAAGCGCATGCAGGCTTCCGGTATCAATGCATACCTTGTAGGGGAGGCGTTTATGCGTGAGAAAGATCCTGGCAGTGCATTGAAAAGGATGTTTTTCTGATATGAACAGACAATTTTTGTTATTGCTTTTGTACCCATTTGCCGGTTGTGTCTTGCTGCTCATGGCATCGCAACCAGCCAGCGCGCAGATTGAAAAGGGCCCGCTCTGGCGGGATGCGGTTGTTACCGAACTGGATGTGGATTTTGGTGATACCGGCTTCCATGCGCGTTGGCGGTTTCACCGTTGTGATTGCGGCGATTTGCAGGTGATGGTCGAACAGGTTGCCCCTGACGATATTCTCACCGGTGAACTGTTGATGGTTGACGGGCAGGTCCTGCTCGCAAAAGGTTTTGAACAACAGGGTATCGATATAGAGCCCTTGATCCAGGCGCCCTCCCTGATGCTGCAACTGGCTTACGAGCTGCTCAACCGCAGCCAGCCCAAGGGCCCTGGGGCAGTCGCTGGCAAGCAGGTTTGGGAAGGGACCGAAGAAACCATCGATTTTCACCTGGACACCGGTTTGGCGACCGGCGCATTTGGAGCGCCCTGGAGCGTCAACGGATCCGGATGGGAGGCTGGTGGAGATCATATTCGCTTTGAGTTGTCATTCCAGTTCACCAGTTCGGAGCCCGGCAAACCGGCGGAAACCGGTTCAATCACATTTTCCGGCGATCTTGATTTCAGCCAGCAGGATTTTCCCTACCCCGAATCCACCGGGCTTGAAGGCTGGCGCCTGCAGTGGATTTCGCTGAATGATCGTGAATCCAAACCAGCTGAAGACGGGCCTCACGCTGAAGGCATTGAGGCAAAAAGCAAAAGGCCAGTAGGGCAAGCGACCAGCATAAGCTCTTGGCCTGCCCGCAAGTAATGGGCTACCCGCCCTACAATCTGTAGGCAATCGCCTTCATGCCGCCTGCGGTCAGTTTCATTAACTTACGAACGGGTTCCGGCAAATCAAACGCACCCGAATTTTCAGCCATTTGAGCGTGCTTGGCTTCATCAATCTTCATCTGATCCAGGATAGCACGGCTGCGGGCGTCTTCAGGGGGTAGTTTTGTGATGTGGTTCGCGAGGTGTGCTTCGACCTGGTTCTCGGTTTCCTTTAGAAACCCGAGGCTCCAGCCGTCACCGGCAAGGCCTGCTGCCGCACCGATCGCGAATGAACCTGCATACCACAAGCGGAGCAAGCAGGCTGGGTCGGCTTTCCAGTTCATCCAGGCGTTCCTTGCACCAGCTCAGGTGATCGATTTCCTCATCGGCCGCCTGCTGCATTTCCGCCTGTACTTCAGGGTTGCGGGCGGTGGCAGCCTGGCCGGCATAAAGTGCCTGGGCGCAGATTTCGCCTGCATGGTTGATACGCATCAACCCGGCGGCATGCTGACGCTGCGCATCTTCCATGACCACATCAGGGACGTCGGTGGCCGGGTTTGGACGTTTTGCCGTGGCTGCTTCACCCGAACTCATACGTAAAGCATTGTCGATACTGATAATCAGATGGTCGAGCCTGGAGTAACTTCGTGTCATGGGTTTTGCTCTGATCTGTTTGTTAAAAGAGGTAAATTATATATGGAAATAGTAGGTATTCTCATCTTTGATGTATATAATCGCCGGCTTTTTAGAGCTTTGGAGGAAAGAAAATGCGTGACATACTCAAGTTAATAATGGCGAGCGGCCTGTTTTTGTTCGCCACCAATGCAATTGCACAGGATGAACCGGAAGTACTCGACACCAGCTGGAACGGGGTCGGTGAATTTGGATTTGTCAGCACCAGCGGAAATACAGATACCCAATCGCTGAATCTCCGTCTTGAATTTATCAAGGAAACAGAGAACTGGCGCTACAGGCTCGGTGGCACCGCGTTGAGTTCTTCAAAGGATGGCGACAAGGATGCCGAACGCTACACGGCCGAAGGGCAGGTTGACCGCAAGCTCAATGAAAAGAGCTACATATTTGGTGTTTACCGTTATGACGCTGACAAGTTTGGCGCCTATGACCCGCAACAATCGATCACCGCGGGTTATGGCCGTCGGCTGATGAAAAGTGAGAAACATGAACTCAATGGTGAAATCGGTGTTGGTTACAAGAAGTCCGAAAACGGCGAGTACGGGTGAAACCAGACAGCGAAATGATCGGTCAGATTCCTGCTGGACGATGTCTGGTCAATCACACCGTCAACCGTCTGGAACAACCGTCTTTTGGTCGAAGCGGGTTCTGACAATACATTCACCCAGTTCAACACGGGACTGGTGGTTTCGATGAGCGAACGTTTTGCACTGAAACTTGGCTGGGAATACCGCCACAACAGCGAGATACCGGTCGGCGTACTGGATAAAACGGACACAACTACTACCGCGAACCTGGTTTACAATTTCTAAATTGTCAGTGGTTCATGTAGTCTTGTAAATCTATGTCCCAGTATTTCCAACGACACCTGTTCTTTTGCACCAATGATCGCGGGGCGGACGCTGAGCGTCCGTCCTGCAATCAGTGTGGGTCTGCCGCCTTGCGTGAGTATGCCAAGGAGCGGGTAAAAAAACTGGGTTTATCGGGGCAGGGACAGGTTCGGATCAATACCTCTGGCTGCCTCGACCGATGCGAATCGGGGCCTGTTTGCGTGGTGTATCCGGAAGGTACCTGGTACACCTATGTCGATGAAGAAGACATCGAGGAAATCATCAACAGTCATGTCGTAAATGGTAAACCGGTTGAGCGACTCATGCTTCGCCAGCAGCCCTGAGTCATAAAACCGGAAAAATAAGCGTCCTGACGGTTGATAATAGGGCGCTAAGCCAGTAAAATTCCCGCCCTTCACCCGATGACTCGGGTAATTTATAGAGAACGGTAACAAATGAAGACTTTTACAGCGACCCCCTCAACGATTAAACGCGAGTGGTGTGTAGTCGATGCGACTGACAAAACTCTCGGCAGACTGGCCACCGAACTGGCATTCCGTCTGCGTGGCAAGCATAAGCCTGAGTTCACTCCGAACATGGACACAGGTGATCACATGGTTGTGATCAATGCGGAAAAAATTAAGGTAACCGGCAAGAAGCTCGATGACAAAATGTATCATCATCATACCGGTTATATCGGCAACCTGAAATCTATCAGCCTGGGTAAATTGCTGGAGCAGCATCCTGAGCGTGTGCTTCAAAAAGCAGTTAAAGGCATGTTGCCTAGAAACCCATTGGGTCGTGCCATGTTCCGCAAGCTGCATGTTTATGCGGGCCCGGAACATCCCCATGAAGCCCAGCAACCGACACAGCT
Organism: uncultured Gammaproteobacteria bacterium; assembly: GCA_963704855.1. Lineage (GTDB taxonomy): Bacteria > Pseudomonadota > Gammaproteobacteria > Xanthomonadales > SZUA-36 > SZUA-36. The sequence goes on along the minus strand of CAVPHY010000001.1, from coordinate 115,034 downwards.
TGAGCTGTAGTTCGCGACAATACGGATAAGAGATAAATGGCAACTGAACAGTATTACGGCACCGGACGGCGCAAATCTTCAACGGCGCGGGTTTTCCTGAGCAAAGGCAAGGGCGACATCACCATCAATAACCGCCCCATCGATGAGTTTTTCGGACGCGAAACTGCGGTCATGATCGTCCGCCAGCCCCTTGAAAAGCTGGAAATGACCGACCAGTTTGACATCAACTGCACCGTCGAAGGCGGCGGTATCTCCGGCCAGGCCGGTGCTATCCGCCTGGGTCTGAGCCGTGCATTGATGGAATATGACGGTGAACTGCGCAGCCCGTTGCGTAAAGCGGGGTTTGTAACCCGCGATGCACGTGAAGTCGAACGTAAGAAAGTCGGCCTGCACAAAGCACGCAAGGCAACGCAGTACTCCAAACGTTAATATCCACCCAGGTTTCCTGGGGGGTCGTCTAGTGGTAGGACTGCGGACTCTGACTCCGCCAGCGGGGGTTCGAATCCCTCCCCCCCAGCCAATCATAAAAAAAGCCACCCTCGCGGTGGCTTTTTTTATGACTGACCGCGGGGGAAGGTAAGAGCAGTCCTGTCGAGCGTAGCTCGGCGGGGGTTTGAAAGATTCGCCGGGAGCGAATCTTCATGAGACTGCGCGTAGCGCAGCGAACCCGAAGGGCGAGGGCAGGGATAGCCCGAGTAATCCCTCCCCCCCAGCCAATCATAAAAAAAGCCACCCTCGCGGTGGCTTTTTTTATGACTGACCAGTACCCAAAATACCCGTGATTCTATTTCAACGAATCCCCCAAAGTATGCGACCGGGCCCAATTTTCAATCTGCCCTTTAAGAATGCTCCATTCGGAATGCAGCGGACAGGGGTTTTGCGTATCGCAGTTGCCCAGGCCAAACAGGCAGTGATCAGCGGTTGGTTCAAAATCCACTGCCCTGAGAATATCGATAAACCTGACCTCGCCAGGTGGCCTGGCAAGTACAAAACCACCGTGGTGTCCTTTTTTTGCATCCAGAATACCGTCAGCCGTCAGCCTTCGCATGATCTTTGAAAGAAAAGGCGCTGGAACGTTGATGGCCACTGCGAGATCGCGTGTCAGAATCCTTTTGCCAGGTTCCTGACGCGCCAGGTAAGTCATGGCTCTAAGGGCATATTCGGCCGGCCTGCTCAGATACATTTTTAACGTTTTCCCGCTGGTTTTCCGAGCACACTTTCTCATATTTCAATGGAGATAACAATCTATGGAATTTATCATCTATAGACTTGACAATCTATTGAGATAGCACTATGTTAGCGCCGTGATAGAGCTTGCTCCTTTTCTCGCAGGTGCGACTCAAAGCACAAGGCTATAGAGAAGTCTTAAATTCAATAAATGCAGGTAAATATTGATGGCCACAAACCCCACCGAATACACATTCGATAAGAAGAAACAAATCTCCGTCCTCAGCATGAACACGCTGGCTTTCACGATCAACTTTGCCGTGTGGACCATGTTTTCTGTTATCGGAATCAAGATCAAGGCTGAACTGGGTTTAAGTGAGACCGAGTTCGGTCTGCTGATTGCCACACCCATTCTGACCGGTTCGCTGGTGCGCTTGCCGCTTGGCATTCTGACCGACCGGTTTGGCGGACGTCGCGTTTATTTTATACAGATGGTGCTGGTTGCGATTGCAACCTACGGACTGCACTTTGCCGATCAACTCTGGCAATACCTTGTTATCGGTCTGTGTATCGGCCTGGCCGGTGGATCTTTCGCCATTGGTATCGCATACACGTCTGCCTGGTTTGGAAAAAAACAGCAGGGATTCGCAATGGGTATATTTGGTGCCGGTAACGCGGGTGCGGCACTGAATATATTTGTCGCACCCTTGATTATCGTGGCCATGGGCTGGCGATCGGTGCCAGTTATCTACTCGGTAGCCATGCTGGTGATGGCTTTCATCTTCCTGATTTTTACCTATCCGGATCCCCAGTATGAGGAACGTCAGAAGAACGCCAGCTTTCCTTCACTCGGTGATCAGTTCAAGGCGCTGACTGAAACCCGGGTCTGGCGTTATGGTCTTGCCTACTACTTCGTGTTCGGCGGCTTCGTGGCCCTGTCTTTATGGCTGCCCAAATACTACATGGCGGAATATGGTCTGACCCTGAAACAGGCCGCTTTGATCTCATTGATCTTTGTATTGCCCTCCGGTGTTATCCGCGCTCTTGGTGGCTGGATTTCCGATAAATTTGGCGGTGACACAGTCACCTGGTGGGTATTCTGGATTTGTATCATCTGCCTGTTCTTTATGTCCTACCCGCCGACCTCCGTCACCATCCACAGGATCAATGAGGACCTGACATTTAATATTGCAACGGGTGTTGTAATGTTCACGGCACTGGCATTTGTTGTTGGTATTGCCCAGGGCATTGGTAAGGCCAGTGTCTACCGCAGTCTTGCGGATCACTATTCCGGCAACATGGGTCCGGTCGGCGGCCTGGTCGGTGTTATCGGCGGATTGGGTGGTTTTACGCTGCCGATCCTGTTTGGTATCGCGGTCGATGCAACCGGTGTGCGCAGCACGACATTCATGCTGATGTTCGGTGTGCTCGCCGGTGTGATGATCTGGACCTGGATGGCGGAACGTGGCGAGCGTGAAGAAGTCCTGGCGAAGACGCCCTGGTCTGCGCGAACAACTGGTCCAGGAAGAACTGGCACGGCCGATCGCCACAGCCGGTCGCTGGATCAGCAACTGGCGCCCGGACGACGAGGAATTCTGGCAGAAAGGCGGAAAGGCCATTGCAATACGCAACCTGATCTTTTCCATGCCGCCGTTGTTCCTGTCCTTCGCGGTTTGGGTCGTCTGGAGCGTCGTGGTCGTCGAACTACCGCGAATTGGTTTCCAGTTCACCACTGGCGAGCTTTTCTGGCTGGCTGCTATCCCCGGTCTTTCCGGTGCTGCTTTCAGACTTCTTTACTCGTTTGTCGTGCCGATCTTCGGTGGTCGCAACTTTACGATATTCAGCACGCTGACCCTGCTCGTCCCGACCTTGTGGATGGCTGTCGCAGTACAGAACCCCGATACGAGTTACGTCGTATTCGTCATCATCGCGCTCTTATGCGGCCTGGGTGGCGGTAACTTCTCTGCCAGCATGGCCAATATCAGTTTCTTCTTCCCGAAGAGGACACTGGGTACAGCCCTGGGGTGGAATGCCGGTATCGGTAACCTCGGTGTCGGTGTCATGCAGGCGGTTGTACCTCTGGTGATTTTCAGCGGAGCGCTGGCCTTCAAGGGTGGCTCGCCACAGACCTACGAGATAGGTGGTGTCACGAGCCAGGTCTGGCTGCAAAACGCCGGTCTGATCTGGATTCCGTTTATTCTTCTCGCGACCCTCGCCACGGCTCTCTGGCAAAACAACCTGCGCGGTGTACAGGAAACCTACGCCGAGAAAACCGCGATTTTTGGACGGAAGCACGCATGGGTTCTGAGCTGGCTCTATACCGGCACCTTTGGTTCTTTCATCGGGTTCGCTGCAGCCTTCCCGATATTGCTGGCCGTTTTGTTCCCGGAATCCGGCGCTTTGAAGTGGGCCTGGACCGGACCGTTGGCGGGCGCCCTGATACGGCCGCTCGGTGGCTGGCTGTCTGACCGTTCAGGCGGCGCCAGGGTCACCAGCTGGAATTTCGCGGTCATGTTCCTGGCCGGAGTGTGGGCTATTGATGAGCCTGCCATCTGCCGGTAGCACCGACGTCACCGGTTTCTTCATGGCTTTCATGCTGCTGTTCATCACGGCAGGCATCGGCAATGGTTCGGTGTTCCACATCCTCCCGTCCGTTTTCCGGAAGCTGCATGTACGGGCCGTTGACGGCAAGGATCAGTCTGCCATCGATGCAGCTGAGGCTGCCGGTGCCGTCGAAGCATCGGTCGCACTGGGCTTCACCAGCGCCATCGCCGCGTTGGGCCTGTTTTTCATACCGGCGTTTGTCGCAACATCCATCCAGGCAACGGGTTCAGCCCATCTCGCTATCAGTGTATTCAGCGTGTTTTACCTGAGTTGTGTGCTGGCAACCTGGTGGTTCTACCGGCGCAAGGATGCGGAAGTGAACTGCGACTGACAGGTTGCGAATGAAATATGTGAGGAGCCGCGCGCTCTTTTGGAAAAGATCTAAACAGAACGAACATAAATAAGGTCAGGAGAACGTTATGGCTAAAGATATTCAAAATTGGAATCCGGAAGACGAAAAGCAGTGGGCCGAATCAGGCAAAGCTATCGCGACCCGGAATCTGTGGATTTCCATTCCCAGCCTGTTGTGCGGCTTTGCAGTCTGGTTGTACTGGGGCATTATCACGGTGCAGATGCTGAACCTCGGGTTTCCGTATGCGAAGTCCGAGTTGTTTTCGCTGGCGGCCATTGCCGGTTTGTCCGGCGCAACGCTGCGCATTCCGAGTACGTTCTTTATCCGGATTGCAGGTGGCCGTAACACCATATTTTTCACAACGGCCTTGTTGATGATCCCGGCGGCAGGTACCGGTATCGCACTGCAGGATCCGAATACACCCTTCTGGCAATTCCAGTTATTGGCATTGCTGTCCGGTATCGGTGGCGGCAATTTTGCGTCATCCATGTCAAATATCAGCTTTTTCTACCCCAAGAAACAGCAGGGCCTGGCGCTTGGTCTGAATGCCGGCCTGGGTAATTTTGGTGTGACCACGATGCAAATCCTGGTTCCTCTGAGCATGACATTCGGTTTGTTCGGTGGCACGTCCATGACCTTGCAAACTGCAAGCGGCACGCTGATCGGCAAGATTCCAGCCGGTACCGAAACCTTTTTACATAACGCTGGTTTTGTCTGGTTGTTATTCCTTGTTCCGCTGGCCTTTTTGGGCTGGTTCGGAATGAACAATATCCGTGACGAGCATGTATCACCGAATGTGGGTAACCCGTTTTCCTCTTTCGCGATAATCACATTTATGCTGCTGATTGCCCTGGTTACGGCCGGCAGCGGTCTGTGGCTGATGATGCCGGCAGATACCAGTGGTTCCGGCTTTAACGTACCCAAGGAGATCGTATTGCTGCTGGTGGTCATTGCGACCGTTTTCATGCTCAGGATGATCCCCGGCGGCGTGGGTACAAACCTGAAGCGCCAGTACCAGATTTTCAATAACAAGCACACCTGGGTCATGACAGTTATCTACACCATGACCTTCGGTTCGTTCATCGGCTATGCCGCCGCCTTCGCACTGGCGATCAAGGTGGTGTTCGGTTATCAGCACCTCATGGTTGACGGCGTCATGACGCATGACCTGGTCAATCCCAATGGTCCATCGGCCCTGATGTATGCCTGGATGGGTGCGTTTATCGGCGCCCTGATCCGGCCGTTGGGTGGCATGGTTTCCGACAAGATGGGTGGCGCCAAGGTAACCCAGATCATCTCCTTCGTAATGCTATTCAGTGCACTGGGTGTGGCCTATTACCTCAAGGTGGCGTATGCATCGGCAACACCTGAACAATATTTTGTGCCCTTCCTGCTGCTATTCCTGGTGCTGTTCGCGGCAACCGGTATCGGTAACGGATCCACCTTCCGTACGATCTCCCAGGTTTTCAACAAGGAACAGGCCGGCCCGGTCCTTGGCTGGACTTCGGCAATAGCAGCCTATGGCGCCTTCTATATCCCGCAGGTTTTCGGTGAACAAATCAAGGCGACGACACCGGAAAACGCACTGTACGGTTTTGCCGCCTTTTACGGTGTCTGTATTGTAATCAACTGGTGGTTCTATCTGCGCAAAGGCGCGGAATTCCACAATCCCTGATTCCCGGAGCAAGCTATGAGTCACTTTCTCGACAACCTGACCTATTTCACCAGGGAAAAGCCTGAAAAATTTTCCGATGGGCATGGTATTACCACCAATGAACCCCGCGACTGGGAGCGTGCCTACCGCGGGCGCTGGTCGCATGACAAGGTCGTGCGCTCAACCCACGGTGTGAACTGCACCGGTTCGTGTAGCTGGAAAATCTATGTCAAGGGCGGCCTGGTTACCTGGGAAACCCAGCAAACCGACTATCCGCGAACAAGACCTGATCTGCCCAACCACGAACCCCGTGGTTGTTCACGCGGCGCCAGTTATTCCTGGTATCTGTATAGCTCAGCGCGTCTGAAATACCCGATGATCCGCAGCCAGTTATTGAAATCCTACCGTGCGTCTGAAACAACAGCACGGTGATCCGGTATTGGCATGGCAACACCTTGTCGAGGATAAAGAGACCGCCAGGGCCTACAAGGCTGCGCGCGGTCTGGGTGGAATGGTCCGCGGTGACTGGGATGAGGTGAACGAGATTATTGCAGCCTCGAATATTTACACCGCCAAGACCTATGGACCGGATCGTGTGATCGGGTTTTCACCGATTCCAGCCATGTCCATGGTCTCCTATGCCGGTGGTTCGCGCTACCTGTCGCTGATTGGCGGCACCTGCATGAGCTTTTACGACTGGTATTGTGATCTACCTCCAAGTTCACCGCAGACTTGGGGTGAGCAGACCGATGTCCCGGAAAGTGCCGATTGGTACAACTCCAATTACATCATTGCCTGGGGCTCCAACGTACCGCAGACACGCACACCGGATGCCCACTTTTTTACCGAAGTTCGTTACAAGGGCACCAAGACGGTCGCGGTGACACCGGATTACAGTGAAGTTGCCAAATTATCTGACTCATGGATTCCCGCACGCCAGGGCACCGATGCCGCCGTCGCCATGGCGATGGGTCACGTCATTCTGAAAGAATTCTACGTAGATAAGCAAAGTGAATATTTCAGCGAATACGTGCGCAAATATTCCGATATGCCGTTTCTCGTCATGCTGGATAAAAAGGATGGGCGCTGGGTACCTGGACGCACACTGCGCGCTTCCGATTTTGACAGCCAGTTAAACCACGAGCGTAACCCGGACTGGAAACCGGTGGTATTTGACGAGGCCAGTCAGAAAGTTGTCGTACCCAATGGCACCATTGGCGCCCGCTGGGGTGATCAGGGCAAGTGGAACCTGGAAGAGAAAAATCAGCACGACGGCAGTGATATCAAGCCGATGCTCAGTTTCCTGGACCGTTCCGATGAAGTGCTACCGGTTGCGTTCCCGTATTTCGCCAACAAGAAACACGATCAGGCAATTTTTGCACACAGTGATCACGAAAGCATATTGAACCGTAAAGTGCCGGTTAAAAACCTGCAGATTGCCGGCAGCATGGTTAAGGCCGTTACGGTCTATGACCTGATGCTGGCGAACTATGGTCTTGATCGTGGTCTGGATGATGACCAGGTCGCGAAAAGCTATGATGACGATATTCCGTACACACCAGCCTGGCAGGAAAAAATTACCGGTGTCAAACGGGAACAGATCATCCAGGTCGCACGTGAGTTTGCTGACACAGCTGATAAGACCCATGGCCGCTCAATGGTCATCCTGGGTGCGGCGATCAACCACTGGTACCACATGGATATGACCTACCGCGGCATTATGAACATGCTGATCATGTGCGGTTGCGTCGGTCAGAGTGGCGGCGGCTGGGCACATTACGTGGGGCAGGAAAAACTGCGTCCGCAAACCGGCTGGTTGCCGTTGGCCTTCGGGCTTGACTGGCATCGTCCGCCGCGTCAGATGAACAGCACCTCGTTTTTTTACGCCCACTCCAACCAGTGGCGTTACGAGAAACTGGAACTGGATGAAATACTTTCGCCGCTTGCAGACAAATCAGCCTGGGAGAACCAGAGCCTGATTGACTGCAATGTCCGTTCCGAGCGTATGGGCTGGTTGCCATCCGCACCACAGCTGGAAGAGAACCCGCTGGAGCTTTCCAAAAAGGCTAAAGCGGCGGGCGTCAGCAGTGTCGATTACGTGGTGGGCCGTTTAAAGGACGGCAGCCTGCGCATGTCGTGTGAGGCACCGGATGAGCCACGCAATTTCCCGCGCAACCTGTTTGTATGGCGCTCCAACCTGCTGGGTTCCAGCGGCAAGGGCCACGAATACATGTTGAAGCACCTGCTTGGCACCAAGAATGGCGTCATGGGCAAGGATCTGGGTGAGACAAATGGTCCGAAACCAAGTGAAGTTGAATGGGTTGAGGGTGATACCGAAGGCAAACTGGACCTGGTGGTAACCCTGGATTTCAGAATGTCCACGACCTGTGTGTATTCAGATATCGTTCTGCCATCGTCAACATGGTATGAAAAGAACGATCTCAATACCTCGGATATGCATCCGTTTATCCACCCATTGTCACGCGCGGTCGACCCCGCCTGGGAGAGCCGCAGTGACTGGGACATCTACAAGGGCCTGGCCAAGGTTTATTCAAAACTTTGCGTGGGGCACCTGGGTACGGAAACCGATATCGTAGCGCTGCCAATCCTGCACGATACACCGGCAGAGCTGGGCCAGCCCCTGGATGTGAAGGACTGGAAGAAAGGTGAATGTGAGGCTATTCCGGGTAAAACCATGCCGAACTACATCGAGGTGGTGCGTCACTTCCCGGATACCTACAAGAAGTTCACCTCGCTCGGTCCGCTGATGTCGAAGCTGGGCAACGGCGGCAAAGGCATTGGCTGGAACACCGAGGATGAAGTCACCCTGTTGGGTGGTCTCAACCGGCTCGTTACCGAAGAGGGTGTTTCCAAGGGCCTGCCTAAAATTGAGACTGATATTGACGCATGCGAAGTCGTGCTGTCACTGGCCCCGGAAACCAACGGCCAGGTTGCAGTCAAGGCCTGGCAGGCACTGGGCAAGATTACCGGACGTGATCATACGCACCTGGCTTTACCCAAGCAGGATGAGAAGATCCGCTTCCGTGATATCCAGGCCCAACCACGCAAGATCATCTCTTCACCCACCTGGAGTGGCCTGGAGGATGAACATGTAAGCTACAACGCCTGCTACACCAATGTGCACGAGCTGATCCCATGGCGGACCCTGACCGGACGCCAGCAGTTTTACCAGGATCATGCCTGGATGCGTGACTTTGGTGAAAGCCTGTGTGTTTACAAACCACCGATTAATACCAAGACGATCAACCCCGTCTATGACTCGGTAGGCAAGGGTTGCAAACAGGTTGTATTGAACTGGATTACACCGCACCAGAAGTGGGGTATCCACAGCACCTACTCGGAAAACCTGCTGCTGCTGACCTTGAGCCGTGGCGGTCCCTGTGTATGGATGTCCGAAATCGATGCAGCCAAGATCGATTGCGAAGACAACGACTGGGTGGAGTTCTACAACTCCAATGGCGCCATCGCGGCACGCGCCGTGGTCTCACAACGCGTGCCGGAAGGCATGGTCATGATGTATCACGCCCAGGAGAAAATCATCAATACTCCGATCAGCCAGGTTACCGGTCACCGTGGCGGTATCCATAACTCGGTGACACGCGCCGTGGTCAAGCCGACCCACATGATCGGCGGTTACGCACAACTGGCTTACGGGTTTAATTATTATGGAACAGTGGGCTCCAACCGTGATGAATTCGTGGTGGTGCGTAAACTTGAAAAGGTTGAGTGGCGTGTAACACCTGCCGAAGCTGGCGAGGAGGCCGTAGCATGAAAATCAGGGCACAGATCGGCATGGTCCTTAACCTGGACAAATGCATAGGTTGTCACACCTGTTCGGTAACCTGCAAAAATGTCTGGACCTCGCGTCAGGGCGTGGAATACGCATGGTTTAATAACGTTGAAACCAAGCCGGGTGTCGGCTATCCGCGTGATTGGGAAAACCAGGCACGCTGGAATGGCGGCTGGACTCTAAGCGGCAAGAGCAAGATCAAGCCGAAAATGGGTGGTAAATTCCGACTGTTGGCAAAGATTTTCGCCAATCCCGATTTACCGGAAATCGACGATTATTACGAACCCTTCACCTACGACTATCAGCACCTGCAAAACGCGCCGGCATCGCAAACGACACCCACCGCACGGATGAGCTCTGTCATCACCGGTGAGCGTATGGAGAAACCCCACTGGGGACCGAACTGGGAAGAGATTCTCGGGGGTGAATTCAGCAAGCGCAGCAAGGATTACAACTTTGAGAACATCGAGAAGGAGATTTACGGTCAGTTCGAAAATACCTTCATGATGTACCTGCCTCGCCTGTGCGAGCATTGCCTGAACCCGACCTGCGTGGCGTCCTGCCCGAGTGGTGCGATCTACAAGCGCGAGGAAGACGGTATCGTACTGATCGACCAGGACAAGTGCCGTGGCTGGCGTATGTGTGTCAGCGGTTGCCCGTACAAGAAAATCTATTTCAACTGGCAGTCGGGCAAGTCTGAAAAATGCACGTTCTGCTATCCACGTATCGAAGCAGGTGACCCGACCGTTTGTTCGGAAACCTGTGTCGGTCGTATCCGCTACCTCGGTGTTCTGCTCTATGATGCAGATCGGATTTCAGAAGCGGCGAGCGTTACTGACAAGGAGGATTTATACCAGGCCCAACTGGATATCTTCCTTGATCCACACGATCCCGAGGTTATCAAGCAGGCCAAGCTGGACGGTGTGCCGGATAGCTGGATCACTGCCGCGCAGCAATCGCCGGTATACAAGATGGCGATGGATTGGAAGGTTGCCTTTCCGCTTCATCCGGAATACCGCACCTTACCGATGGTCTGGTATATCCCGCCGCTGTCACCAATCCAAAACGCAGTGGCCGAGGGCAAGATCCCCAGCGATGGTGTGATCCCGGATGTCACCAAGTTGCGAATTCCGGTTAAATACCTGGCCAACATGTTAACCGCAGGCAAGGAACAACCGGTCATAGAAGGGCTTGAGCGCATGATTGCCATGCGGACCTATATGCGTGCCCGGACCGTTGATGGCGTCAACGCTACCGAGGTTCTGGATCGTGTTGGTCTGGATGAGGTGACCCTGGATGATATGTATCAGACCATGGCGATAGCCAACTACGAAGACCGTTATGTCATTCCGACCAATCATCGTGAATACGCCGGTAAAACGCCATTTGATAACGAAATTGCGTTTAACCACCGCTCCTCCTGTGGTTTCAGTTTTGGCAACGGTTGTTCCGACGGTACCAGCAAGGTCAGCCTGTTCGGTAACAGCACGCACAAGAACACCATGAGCGGCAAGGTGCACGGCAAATGAAGACATTTAAAGTTTTAGGCTTGCTGATGTCCTATCCGGAAGAGGCGTGGATAGCCCATCTGGATGAGCTCCTGCCTGTCCTGACCGAGGAGGATTTTCTCCCCGGCAAACAGCTTCGCGCTGTGCAGGTTTTCATCGGGGAACTGCAAATCAACCGACCTGTTCAGTCTGCAGGAAGAGTATGTTTCGACTTTCGATCGCGGCCGTTCCCATTCGCTGCATCTGTTTGAGCACATCCATGGCGAATCCCGCGACCGCGGGCAGGCGATGGTGAACCTCTCTGATGCCTACGAGGAAAAAGGCTTTTTCATCGACCAGGCGGAACTGCCCGATTATATTCCCCTGTTCCTGGAGTTCCTCTCCCTGTGCCCGGTCAATGAAGCCGTGGCGCTGCTGGGAGAGCCCATCGATATCATTGCAACCATTGCCACGCGTCTGCGCAAACGGGATTCATCCTACGCAGTGTTGTTTGACGCCCTGGTAGCCTTGTCAAAGGTCAAGCCTAGCCAGGAAAAAATCCAGGAAGTCATGGAGCAGCCGTTGGAAGACAACAGCCTGGAGGCGTTGGACAAGGAGTGGGAAGAAGCGGCGGCGTTTGCCGGTCAGCCAGATCAAGCCGGCTGCGGGGGCTGTAAGACCCCTGATAACGGTTTGCAGATAAACATCACACGGTAGGAAGCATCAACATGGCAAACTACATAAATCAATTTTTCTTCGGGATCTACCCGTATATCGCGATCACGGTCTTCTTTCTCGGCAGCCTGCTGCGTTATGACCGCGACCAGTACACCTGGAAGGCCAGTTCCAGCCAGATGTTACGCAAGAAGGATATGCGGCTCGGTAGCAACCTGTTTCACATTGGTATCATCGCGCTGTTTTTTGGTCACCTGATGGGCTTGCTTACGCCTCACTGGGCTTATCATTTCATGATGTCCGCCGGCACAAAACAGATCGTGGCGATGACGGCCGGCGGTATATTCGGCCTGATCTGCCTGGTCGGCATGATACTGCTGATCCGCCGCCGTATGCTCGATGCCCGCATCCGCGCGACCTCCCAGGCGACTGACCTGCCGATCCTGCTGATCCTTTTTGTTCAGTTGGTACTGGGCTTGCTCACCATACCATTCTCCGCACAGCACTTGGATGGCTCCTCGATGCTTGCACTGGCAAGCTGGGCACAGCACCTGGTGACCTTCCAGGGTGATGCCGCCTCATTTGTCATGGGTGAAGCCTGGATATTCAAGGCACACCTGGTCCTGGGTTTAACCATTTTCCTCGTGTTTCCGTTTACCCGGCTGGTGCATGTCTGGAGCGTACCGATACAGTACCTGACACGCAGTGGGTATCAGATCGTCAGGAAGCGTGGTTAGGGATGGCTATATTCGTCAACAAGGCCGAGATCAAGGACGCGGAAATTGGTCTGGAAATGCAATATCACCCTGCGCCGAGCCAGGAGCGCGCCTGGCAGCTGGCTGCGCAGTCGCTGGTGATAAGGCAGTTGCTGTTACAACAGGCTGCCAGTAACGGGCTATGCGAAGATGCTGACGCTGTTGGCCTCGGCGAAGATGAGAAACTGATCGATCAACTCCTGGAGCAGGACGTTACCGTGCCCGAGGCGGATGAGGCCACCTGTCGGCGTTTTTACGACAACCACCCCAACAGTTTCATCGATGACAAAACCGGTGAACGTTTTTCCTTCGAGCTTGCGCACGTCAACATTCGCGATTACCTGCATACAAAGGCCATGCGTATTGCGGTTGCCGAGTACATAAAGGCGTTGTCATACAATGCCAAGATCAGGGGCTTCGAGTTGGAGAACCTCTGACCGGCTGTCAATTCCAGCCAAGTTGCGTAAGCCAATGCGTGGCTTCCCTGCAGAAGCAGGTAGTGCTTAAGAAGTCGTGAAGGTGCGATGACACGGTGGACGGTTGTGGCCTGTGCTCTCGGGCCAGCGGTCCCGGATTAAAATCCGGGACTACCCTCGCAGCCGGCCGGGATAGACTCGAACATTGCGTTCGCAATGTTCGGGTCAACGGGACCGGCCTTACAGAACATCCTGTTCTGGGCGGCCTCGATCGGGCATCCCTCCCGATCGCCCCTAACCCGTCCGGCTACTCGGCGCTTCTAAGTTCGCCCAGACCACAACCGTCCGCCGTGTCTGAACCAGGGTGCACGACTTTCAGCTGAAGAGCTCAATAGCCCGGGTGGGGTTTACTTCCCGTTTATCCGCCGAAGACAGGATTTCGCCCGGGGCAATTTTCATGGATGAAAATTGAGGACTGACGGTGCAGGGATGCACCGCCAGCACGGTCCCGACCAGGCGGAATCCTGGCTGAGGGCAGCCCGCAGGGCCGGATAAGACCGGGAAGTAAACCCCACCCGGGCTGTTGAGCGCACCGTCTGAATCGAAACCACCAAAAAAGTTTACAAAGTTGCTGAAATTCACAGCTAGATTCCAAACGCTCGACCAGTCGCTGTGACGATCCAGATCATTTACTTCAGTTAGTAAGGCTCTTAATCTACGGGTCTGATGTCTGACTTATTTTTCCCGATTTCATCGGCACAATTGATCGACTGGGTTTTCTCAGAACTGGAAGCCCACGATTCTATATTCGGCATACCTCGGCAACATTTCTTTGTGCCCCACAGAAACGATCCCTTCCGTACCAGCGCATTTGGTCACCTGTTGGAAACCCCCTTCGGTCCGGCTGCGGGGCCGCATTCGCAAATGGCGCAGAACATCGTTGCGGCGTGGCTATGCGGCGCCCGTTATATCGAATTGAAAACCGTGCAGACGCTGGATGAACTCAATGTATCCAAACCCTGTATCGACATGCAGGATGAGGGCTACAACGTCGAGTGGTCGCAGGAACTGAAAATCTACCAGTCATTCGATGAATACCTGCGCGCCTGGGTGCTTATTCACGCCCTGCACCGCAAACTCGGTTTCAGCGGTGAAAGCCCGGGTATCGTCTTCAATCTCAGCGTCGGTTATGATCTCGCAGGTATTCAGAAACCCAACGTACAGTGGTTTCTGCAGCAGATGCGTGATTGCTCGAAGTACAAGAAGGCCATGGTGGAGCAGGTGGCCCGCCATTTTCCGGAAGTCCACCAGGTGCAGATACCGGATCGTATATCCGATAACGTGACACTTTCCACCATGCACGGCTGTCCGCCCGGTGAGATCGAAAAAATCTGTGCTTACCTGATGCAAGAGCAGGGCCTGCACACCTATGTCAAATGTAACCCGACGCTGCTGGGACCGAAGCCGGTGCGCGCGCTGCTGAACGATGACCTGGGCTACCGCGATGTCGTGGTTCCCGATGCTGCCTTCGAACATGATTTGAAGTACCCGGATGCGGTGCCGATGTTGCGTGCACTTCGGGGAGTTGCGCGACAATACGGTCTGCACTTTGGTGTAAAACTGAGCAATACGCTGGAAGTGGAAAACTCCCGCAGTGTGTTCAGCACGAAGGAAAAGATGAGTTACCTGTCCGGGCGACCGCTGCATGCAATCACCGTTAACCTTGCGCATAAACTGTCCAGCGAATTCGGCGGTGACCTGCCGATGTCGTTCTCGGCCGGCGCCGATTGTTTCAACTCGGCGGATTTACTGGCTGCCGGTATGCAGACCATCACGGTCTGCTCTGACCTGTTAAAAACCGGTGGTTACCTGCGTCTGCTCCAGTATATCGAGCAGGTCAGAGGTGCCTTCAGGTTGACCGGAGCGGCCGACATTGGAGAGTTTGCGTTCGCCAGGGCCGCGTCAGGGACATCCTCGCAGGACGCCACGCCGGATGACACGCATGCCAATATGCGTATCAACCTGTACCACTACGCTCAGCAGACACGACAACAGCGCAGGCTGCAGAAATCCGCGTTTTTAACATCACGTAGTAAAACGGCACGTGCGCTGGGTTTGTTTGACTGTATCGAGGCACCTTGCGTGGACCGTTGCGCGATTAATCAGAAAGTGCCGCAATACATGCACGCGGTCAGGCAGGGTGAATATGCCCAAGCCCTGAGTTTGACCCGGGCCGACAACCCCATCGCCTCGACCCTCGGGCGGGTCTGCGATCACCTGTGTGAAACCACCTGTATCCGCACCCACCTCGATGAACCGCTGGCCATTCGTGAGATCAAGCGTTTCATCATGGGTCACGAGACAAAGCCTGGCGTGCAAACCCTGCCGGTAACACGTGGTTTGAAAGTGGCCATCATCGGCGCCGGACCCGGCGGCATGGCGGCCGCATCCGAACTGGCAGAGGCCGGCTGCCTGGTAGAGATTTTCGAAATGCACCCCTATGCCGGTGGAATGGTAGCTGGCGCGATACCCGAATTCAGGCTTCCCCAGGCCACCTTCAAGCGCGATCTGGATCGCCTGTTGCAGCTTGGTGTGAAGATCCATTATGGCGTCAGGGCAGGGCGTGATATCCATCTCTCGCAATTACGCCAGGATGGTTTTGATCACGTCGTGATCATGGTGGGAGCCCAGTTGGGTAAGAAGCTGGGTCTGGCGGGTGAGGAGAGCGAAGGCGTGATGGACGCGCTGTATTTTCTAAGACGCGCCAAAGAAGGCAAAGCGGTCCAAATCGGCAAGCACGTCGGCATCATAGGCGCGGGTGATACCGCGATGGATTGCGCACGTACTGCGTGGCGTTTATCCGATAGCCGTGTCAGCCTGATCTACCGCCGGACCATCGAGCAGATGCCGGCAGATCGCGAAGAGGTGGCCCTTCTTACAGAGGAAGGCATCGAGGTGGTAGAACTGGCAAAACCGCAACAGTTGCTGGTCGAAGACGGCAGCTTGCGTGGCCTGCTGTGCCGGTCCATGGAGCTGAGTGACAAGCGGGATGCATCCGGCCGGAAAATACCCCACGAGGTGCCCGGTTCTGATTTTGAAATACCGGTGGATACGCTGATCCTGGCCATCAGCCAGCACGCCGTTCTTGATTTCTTTGATGAAGAGGCGGTCGCGGTTAACCAATGGGGTTACATCGAGGCCAACCCCGAAACCTTTGAGACCTCGGTGCCCGGTGTTTATGCCGGCGGTGACGTGGTCAATGAGGGTCCGTCATCGATCGTCGAGGCCACCGCCGATGGTAAGGCCATTGCCGCATCCATTCTCGGCCGGACAGTACCCCATGCACAGGCGGTGACAGCTTTTGACACGGCCGGGCTGATACGAAAACGCAGCATCCGGCAGTGGCGGGTACCGGTGCCGCACACGGCAGCCGAGGAGCGGCACAATACCAACGAAGTCGTGCTTGGCTACAATGAACAGCAAGCACGAAGCGAGGCGGAGCGCTGCCTGGATTGCCACAAATACTGTAGCCTGTGTGTCGGAGTCTGTCCCAACCTTGCCCTGCAGACCTGGCAAACTGAAGGGTTCGAGGTGCGATTGCCCGAATTGAAAATCGTCGCCGGTGGTGTAGAACAGCATCCGGGCAAGACCTGGTCAGTAGAGCAGGCTTTCCAGATCGCCGTTTTGACAGATCTCTGTAACGAGTGCGGAAACTGCACAACATTCTGCCCCACGGCGGGTGAACCATACCGGGATAAACCCCGGCTCTATCTCGACAGGGTGGAATTCGAAGCACAGTCGGATAATGCGTTCATGGTGGTACGTGATGCGGAAACATGGGTGATGGATGCGCGCTGGCAAAACCAGACCCACCATATCGAACTGAATGGCAGGCTGGACTACCGGGGCCCTTTATTCAGTGCACGGTTTGATCCTGATACCTTCCAGTTGATGGAGGTACACGCGACGCCAGCCGCCCGTGACGGCGCTGCTCTCCCGCTTGAGCCTGTCGCTTCGATGTATGTGCTGCTGGAAGGGCTGAGGCGCTCGTTGCCGCACATACCCACCGCCTTGCCGGCGGGGTTGGCCGATACGGGGAAAATCACTCACCCGGGTTATATTGAGTGAAGGTTCCCGCCAAGCACGGTAAAACGTGGGCAGTCGCTTAAGTGGTCATTGACCAGCCCGGCCGCCTGCATGAATGCGTAACAGATCGTGGTGCCGACAAAGGTGAAGCCACGCTTTTTCAGGTCTTTTGACATGGCATCCGAAACCCGTGTATTGCCTGGCACCTGCTTTGGAGATGTCCAGTTATTTTGGATGGCTTCGCCATCGACGAAGCCCCACAGGTAGCTGTCCAGGCTCAGGCCCGTTTCGAGCAAGTCCAGGTAGGCCCGGGCATTCTTTACGAAACCACGCACTTTCAGCCGGTTACGGACAATACCGGCATCACCAAGGAGCGCCGCAATTTTCGCTTCGTCATAGCGCGCAATTTTAGCGGCATCGAACTGATCAAAGACCAGTCGGTAATGTTCGCGTTTGCGCAAAATCGTAATCCAGCTGAGCCCGGCCTGGGCGCCTTCGAGACAAAGAAATTCGAAAAGGCCACGATCATCGTGTAACGGTACACCCCATTCCGTGTCGTGGTACGCCTGGTATAGCGGGTCTTCACCACACCACCAGCATCGTTTTTTCTCAGGTTTCGTCATTGACTCATGGTCCGTATGCGTTCAAGCGATGCAATGATAACAGGGACCTTGTGCACGGCCTAAATCTGTTGGGACCATCTGCCGGCCTTACCCAATACCTTGCAAGGTGACGTAGATCAACGCCTGAGGCAGTGAATCCATTCAGAATCTGTTGTTCAGACAAACAAGCCTGAAATAGACGTACACAATAATCCGGGAGAGCGTGAAAATGAGCTCGCTGCTGATCACCAATGGATACCTGGTGACGCTGGATGAAGCCAACCGCTTCATCGAAAACGGTAGTGTGTACATCGAAAACAATCAGATCATCGAGGTCGGTGAATCTTCGGCTATCAAACGCACTGCAGACCATTACATCGATGCCCGCGGCAGTGTTGTCATGCCGGGCCTGATCAACGCCCATCATCATCTCTATTCCACATTTGCACGGGGCTTTACCCCCCCTGGGCCGCCTGCACGGAACTTTGCAGAGAACCTTTCGAAATTGTGGTGGAAGCTCGATGCCGCGCTCGATGCTGAAGACGTCTATTACTCGGCGTTACTGGCACTGATGGATGCGGTCCGGGCCGGCTGCACCACGGTTGTCGATCACCATGCCTCACCCGCCTGTGCCGATGGCAGCCTTGACCAGCTTGAGAAGGCCTTCAAAGAGGTGGGTGTAAGCGGTTGCTTGTGCTATGAGGTCTCCGACCGCAACCGTGAGGGTGAGGGTATCGAAGAAAACGAACGCTGGATCCGCAAATGCCGTGAATCCACGGACGGGCAGATGTCAGCGCTATTCGGTTTGCATGCGCTGATGACCCTTGGAACAGAAACATTACAGCGCTGCAGCGATGTGGCTCATGCACTGGATTGTGGATTCCATGTTCACGCGGCCGAGGACCGGATCGATGCGCACTTGACGAAAGAGCGTTATGACCGGCAGGTCATGCAGCGCTTTGCGGACTTTGATATTCCCGGCGAGAAGACGATCTTTGTCCACGGCAGCTATTTGGAACCACATGAAATGGACCTGCTGCAATCCACCGGTTCAATGCTTGTGAACAACCCCGAATCCAATATGAACAACGGCCTCAAGGTGTCGCCGATCCTGGAGTTTATGAAACACGGCGTAACGGTCGGTGTGGGTACGGATGGTATTTCCGGACAGATGATTTCCCAGGCGCGCGCCATGTATCTGCACCAGCGCGCACAACACCAGGACCCGCGTATCGCCTTTGCCGAGGCCTGCCGGATATTACTTGAAAATAACCGCAACATTGCCAACCGATTATTCTGGGAACCGCGTGGCGCGTTGGCAGCGGGTCAGCTGGCCGATCTGATGATCCCCGAATACGTACCATTTACACCCCTGAACGCCGGCAGCTTATACGGTCACCTGCTTTTCGGGCTGGCTTTTGCCCGGGTGCGTACCACCATCGCAAGGGGCCGGGTGATCATGGATGAAGGCCGTTTGCTGCACCTGGATGAAGCGGCTATACGACACCGTTGTGTGCAAAGGGCGGAACGTCTTTGGAGCCGGATTCACTAGAAACAGGATTTATAACGAGAGGAATGACTTATCAGAACCTGCTGGAATAACTACCACCTGCCGCACTCCGTAGATGAGGCGCTCCGGTGGTTGCAGCACTATGATGGACGCGCCCGTGTAATCGGTGGCGGAACCGATCTTTTGCTCGAAATTCAACAGGGCCACGGTGCCGTGGTTGAGGCGATGGTGGATACCTCACGGATTGAAGGGCTGAACCGTATAAGCATGGAAGATGGTCACGTCGTTATCGGTTGTGCGGTCACGCATACAACAATTGTCCGTGACGAGACGATCATTCGTGCCGGCACCTGCCTGGCCGAGGCTTGCGGTGTAATCGGTGGTCCGCAGGTTCGTAATGTCGCCACTTTGGCCGGTAATGTTGCGCATGCAATGCCGGCGGGTGATGGCAGTATTGGTCTGCTTGCGCTCGGCGGGGAAATCGAGATAGCCGATATCGGCGGTTGCCGTTGGATTCCATTGCAGGAGGTCTTCCTGGGACCGGGCAAGAGCGCCATAGACCCGCATCGTGCACTGCTGACGCGCCTGCGTTTCGGGCCCACGTCAACGGGCGAGGGCTCGGCCTTCACCCGCGTCATGCGACCCCAGGGCGTGGCCCTTCCGATGATATCGATGGCGGTGCGTTTGCGGCTGGATGCAAATAACACCATTACCGCGGTCCGTATCAGTCTCGGCCCGGCCGGGCCGGTCCCCTGCCTGGCTGAAGCAGCCATGGAAATACTGAGAGATGGTCCGGCGGTTCCGGAACAGTTTGAAAAAGCGGCAGAAACCATACTTGCCTCGGTGCCGTTACGCACCAGCAAGCACCGCGCTACCCGGGAATACCGCGAACAGATGATCCGCACACATGTACCATTGATTCTTGCCCATGCCGCCACACGCGCACGCCATGGCCATCCAGCGCCACAGGAGGTCAGCTCATGAGTCGCTTGCGTATGCAGGTCAACGGCGAGGCGGTGGAGCTGGAGGTTCCGGAATCGAGATTCCTTTCCGAGGTTTTACGAGAGGACCTCGGTCTCACCGGCACCAAGATTGGCTGTAACGAAGCCGAGTGCGGTATCTGTACCGTGCTGGTCGATGGCACGCCCGTGGTGAGTTGCACCTATCCTGCATTCAAGGCATCGGGCGCCCGTGTTGAAACCATCGAAGGTCTGTCCACGGACGAAAGCCTGCATCCTTTACAGCAGGCTTTCCTGGATCACGGGGCAGTGCAGTGCGGTATTTGCACACCCGGTCTGATCATGACATCCAAGGCACTGCTGGATGAAAAGCAGGCTGCCGGTGAAGTGCTGCGTGATGACGATATCAAGGCTGCCCTGAAGGATACCTATTGCCGTTGCACCGGTTACCAGAGCGTAATCAATGCCGTGAAGCAAGCGTCCGGCCAGGATGTTTCACCCTATATACCCACAACGATGGCTGCCGGGTCTGAAGTAGGCAGGGCGCAACCCAACCCGGATGCGCTGGCCAAGCTTCGTGGCCAGGCTAAATTCACCGACGATTACCAGTTTCCGGGCATGCTGTACGCCCGTACCCTGCGAGCGGGTGTGCCGCATGCGCGGATACGCTCGATCGACACCCTTGAGGCGCGCGCACTGGCCGGTGTGCATGCCGTGCTGACACACGCGGATATTCCCGGTCGCAACCGTCACGGAATCGTGGACCTGGACTGGCCGGTTCTGTGCGATGAAAAAGTACGTTACAGTGGAGACGCGGTCGCAATCGTCGCAGCTGACAGCGAGGTCATTGCGGCCCGGGCACTAAAACTGATCCGGGTCGATTACGAACCGTTGGATGCTGTCACCGATGCGATGGCAGCACTCAGGCCTGCTGCACCGGTATTGCACGAAGGACGGCCGGATGGCAACCTGCTGAAACATATCAAGGTAAAGAAAGGTGACGTTGCCAACGGCTTTGCCGAGGCCGATTTCATCGTCGATCGCACTTACCGCACTCCTACCACCGAGCATATGTTCCTCGAACCGGAATGCGCCATCGCTGTGCCTGCCGGCTACAATCCCGTCGATTTTGGCGGGAGCTTTGATCCCGGTGCAATTCGTGGTGAAACCGCGCTGCATGACAAGCTATCGATCTACGTGGGCAGCCAGATTCCCTACCTGGACCGGGAGCAGGCAGCCGCTGCGCTGGCGCTGGAACCCGAACAGGTGCGTGTTGTTGCAACCCTGATGGGTGGTGGTTTTGGCGGCAAGGAGGATATCGCCGGGCAGATTCACGTAGCCCTGCTCAGCGAAGCGACCCGGCGTCCGGTCAAGATGCTCTATTCGCGTCAGGAAAGCCTGTTGTTCCATCCCAAGCGGCACGCCACGGTCATCCGTATCCGCACCGGAGCCACGCGTGAGGGCCGCCTCACCGCGGTAGAGGCCACGCTCTACGGCGACGGCGGCGCCTACGCCAGCCTCAGCGAGAAAGTGCTGACCCGTGCCACCACGCACGCCTCCGGACCCTATAACGTGCCCCATGTGAAGGTAGACTGCTTCGCCGCCTACACCAACAACGCACCCTGTGGCGCTTTTCGCGGCTTTGGTGTTTCGCAGAGCTGTTTTGCCGTGGAAAGCAACATGGATATCCTCGCGGAGGAGCTTGGCATCGATGCGGTTGAATTCCGCCGTA
This sequence comes from uncultured Gammaproteobacteria bacterium, assembly GCA_963704855.1. GTDB lineage: Bacteria > Pseudomonadota > Gammaproteobacteria > Xanthomonadales > SZUA-36 > SZUA-36. Next base: position 93,224 of record CAVPHY010000001.1, on the reverse strand, counting down.
TCAACGCGCTCGACGTGGGACTGGTCACCGCCACCGGCCAGCAGATGCGTGAAAGTGTTGGCCTGAAAGAGTGTATCGAGCGGGTTGACCGTGACATGCGCAAAGGAGAGTTTCGCTGGGCCTGGCGTGAGGGTCACCGGAAGTTTTCCTGGGGTTTTGCGATCGGTTACAAGAACACCGGTCTCGGCGGTGGCGCACCGGATAAATCCAGCGCGCAGGTCGAGTTATGGACCGCGCCGGACAAGGAGATACGCGCCGAGGTACGCACCACTTCGGCAGAGCTGGGGCAGGGTCTGCCGGGTGTGCTTGCAGCCTGCGCGGCGGAGGAACTGGGTATCCCGGCCAGGTGTGTGAACGTTTTGTTGGGTGACACCGATTACTGCCCTGATGGCGGCCCGACCACCGCAAGCCGGCAAACCTTCGTCAGCGGCAACGCCGCCCGGTTTGCAGCAAAGGCACTGGTGGAAAAGCTCTCACCTCATGCAGCCAGCCTGTTGGCCTGTGCCAGCGATAAATTGGAATTCAAGAACGGCCGCTTCAGCAGTGCCGGCAAGGTAGCGAGCCTGGCGGATGTTGTCAGGCTGGCCCAGGATTCAGGCACAGCGACGATGGCCGAGTACGAGTACTGGGCCCCGAAGACCCAGCCGCTGGGCACTGGCGGTGATATGCATTTTGCCTTTGGTTTCTGTGCCCAGGCGGTGCTGTGTGAAACTGACACGAACACCGGTGAGGTCCGTGTACGCAAGGTAATTGCAGCCCACGATGTCGGCCGTGCGATCAATCCGCTGACGCTTGAAGGACAGATCGAAGGCGGTATCGTCATGTGTATCGGCTATGCGCTCACCGAGCACTATATCCAGGAGCAGGGTCAGCCGTGGACCAACGTGATGGCGCGTTACAAGATGCCCGGCATCGGTCACTCACCTGAAATTATCTCGCACATCGTGGAGCACCCGACATCTACCGGGCCATTTGGCGCCAAGGGTGTCGGTGAATTACCAAGCATTCCCACCAGCGCCGCCATCACCAATGCCGTTTACCGTGCCACCGGTGTGCGTGTGCGCAGTTTGCCGGTTGATCAGGATGGTCTGCTTCGGGCCATGCGTTCCGGCGGGAAAGATGTTGAACTGGGTTGGGGAGACCTCACGCCCATACCGTCAGTCACCCTTGGAGGTGAGAAGTGAAACTGATACCGGATATTCGTGAAGAGGTTCTCAGGAAAAGTATCAGGAGGGCGCGTGAGCGGAATATCGTGCTGCCGACCTTTGCGCAAATGAAAGACCCCACCCTGGTGCCGGAAACGACCAGGGCACGGCTTCGGCAGGTGGGTCTGTGGGATCTGGATCCCGTTAACCTGTTCCGTATTACGTGGAAGAATGAACCAGTGGAGCACGGCGGTGGGTTTGGCGAGGGTAACTGGATCGAGTTTCCTTCCTCGCTCACCGGTGTGAACGCGAGAATTGTCGGTATCGTCGGTAAGTGGTTTCCCACCGGTGCTCACAAGGTCGGGGCGGCCTACGGTTGCCTGGTCCCGCGCCTGGTCACCGGGGCCTTCGACCCCGATACACAGAAAGCGGTCTGGCCTTCGACCGGTAATTACTGTCGTGGTGGGGCTTACGACTGCGCCCTGCTGGCTTGTCCTGCCGTCGCCATCCTGCCGGAAGGAATGAGCCGTGAACGTTTCGATTGGCTGCGCGAAATCGGGACTGACGAGATCATCGCCACACCCGGGACCGAGTCCAATGTAAAGGAAATCTACGACAAGTGTTGGGAGTTGCGGCGTGAGCGCGGTGATGGTGTCGTCATCTTTAACCAGTTTGAGGAGTTTGGTAACGCCATCTGGCATTACCAGGCCACCGGTTCACTGATAGAGGAGATTTTCAATAATAATTATGCTCTGAACCCGCAAGGGAAGGCCGGGCGATTGTCTGCTTATGTGAGTGCCACGGGGTCCGCCGGAACACTGGCCGCCGGTGATTTTCTGCGAAGCCGTCACCCCGGAATCCGCGTGGTAGCGACCGAGGCCCTGCAGTGTCCAACCTTGTTGCATTTTGGTTTTGGTGAGCACCGTATCGAGGGTATCGGCGACAAGCACATACCGTGGATCCACAATGTACGCAATACCGACATGGTGGCCGCAGTGGATGACGAACAGACCATGCAATTGATGCGATTGTTCAATGAGCCCGAAGGGCATGCCTGCCTGCGTCGGGAAGGTGTGGATGAAGCGACCATCGGAGCACTGGACCAGATTGGGATTTCAGGACTGTGTAACCTCGTGGCGAGCGTCAAAACGGCCCGTTATTACGACATGGACAGCCGCGATGTAATCTTTACCCCGTTGACAGACTCGATGGAGTTGTATGCGTCACGTCTCGCAGAAATGCGGGAAAACCATGGGGCCTACACGACCCACCTGGCAGACCAGCACTTTGGACGTTACCTCGCAGGCATCACTCCCGACCACCTGCGTGAGCTGAATTACGCCGATCGCAAGGCGCTGCATAACTTCAAGTACTTTACCTGGGTGGAACAGCAGGGCCGCACCAGCGAAGAGCTTCGCGAAATGTGGGATGAGGATTTCTGGTTGGAGGTTTTCTCCCAGGACGTCGTGGATGAATGGGACCGACTTATTAATACATTTAACCAGGCCACCGGATTGAATCACGGTCATTGAGAGACAGGAATATGCCGATCAACAGTAATTATTACAAGGATGCAAAGTCAATAGAGACCGGGCTTGCGGCTTTTATGCAGGATATCATCCGCATTCCTTCGCTGAGTTCCAGGGAGGGCGCAGTGATTGAACGTATTCGTGAGGAAATGCTTCGCCTCGGCTTTGACGAAGCCACTGTCGACCCGATGGGTAACCTGATCGGGCGCATCGGCTCAGGTCCTTTCGTGATCGCCTTCGACGGTCATTCCGATACCGTTGATACCGGCGACCTGTCGTTATGGGATCGTGATCCGCATTCGGGCGATATCGAGGACGGGGTTCTTTACGGGCGGGGCGCCAGTGACCAGAAAGGCGGTATAGCTTCTGCTGTCTACGCGGCGGCGCTGATGAAGAAAACCGGTTTGTCGGACAACATTACGCTGTATGTCACAGCAACCGTGCAGGAGGAAGACTGTGACGGTCTGTGCTGGCAGTACATTGTCAACGAGGGTGGGTTGCGTCCGGACCTGGTCGTGATCACCGAACCGACGAGCCTGCGCATCTACCGGGGACAGCGTGGCCGGATGGAGATGGAGGTACACACCTCGGGTGTTTCCTGTCACGGATCAGCGCCGGAGCGCGGTGTCAATGCGATCTATAAAATGGCGGGTATTGTCGCGGATATTGAGCAACTCAACGAACGCCTGGAGCCACGTGCACCCCTAGGTAAAGGCACGGTAACGATCAGTGAGATACGCTCCACATCGCCCAGCCTGTGTGCTGTCGCCGACGGTTGTACCATCCACCTTGACCGCCGACTTACCGTGGGTGAAACCGAGGCCAGCGCAGTGGCAGAAATCCAGGCCCTGCCATCAGTCAAAGCGGCGGGCGCTACTGTCACGCTTCTGGATTACAAAGTACCGAGTTATACCGGTTTGACCTACCCGACCCGCAAATACTACCCGAGCTGGGATATCGGCGAAGATGATGCGGCTGTATTGACCGCAAAAGCAGCTTACAAGGATGCTTTCGGGGCGGAACCCGAGACAGGGTTCTGGACCTTCAGCACCAATGGTGTCGCGACTGCGGGTATGCATGGCATTCCGTCCATAGGTTTCGGGCCCGGTCACGAGCACTTTGCCCACGCCCCGAACGAGCAGGTGGAAATTGAACACCTGGTACGTTGCACGGCCTTCTACACCGCCCTGGTGACGACGGTCGCCAGGCAGCAAGGAGAATAAATTGAATCAGAAAGCGCTTTCACTGACAGATCGTATGCGCGGCCGTGACTGGCTGATGACCCAGGACTGGGCGGACGACGAAATCGAGCTGGTTCTCGAGACAGCCAACCAGCTGAAAACCGATTTCAAAACCGGTGTACAAACGCTCTACCTGCCGCACAAGACCATTTTCCTGATATTTTTCGACAAGTCCACGCGTACCCGTAATTCATTCGAGGCGGGTATTACCCAGTTGGGCGGGCACGGGCATTTTATCGATTCTGAAACATCACAGATCGCACACGGCGAGAGCCCGAAGGATATGGGTATTATCCTTTCGGGTTACGGTCACGGTATCGCCATCCGCCATGACACGGTGCCCGGTGAAGGCCAGACCTATATGCGCGAAGTCGCCGAGTGGGCCAGCGTGCCGGTGATCAATATGCAGTGCGACGTCGATCACCCGTGCCAGACCCTGGCCGATCTGATGACCATCCGCGAGGAGTTCGGCATGGATCTGCGTGACCTTAAAATCGCGGTTTCCTGGGCCTTTGCACCGAGTTATGTCAAACCGATGTCCGTACCCCAGGGACTGATCATGCTGATGAGCCGTTACGGTATGAATGTCAGCCTGGCCCATCCGCCTGAATACACCCTGATGGCAGAGCCCATGCGGCTGGCGCAGGAGAACACGGCGCGTTCGGGCGGCCGGTTCACGGTGGTGAACAGCATGGAAGAGGCCTTTACCGATGCAGATATCGTGTACCCCAAGAGCTGGGGTCCGGAAGCGCTGTTCGGCAACCCTGCAGAGGCGATGAAAGTGGCCGCGAAGTACCGCCACTGGATCTGTGATGAGGCCATGATGGCACATGCAAAAAAGGACGCAATTTACATGCATTGCCTGCCTGCCGACCGGGGTTGCGAGGTGACCGATGCGGTCATCGACGGACCACAATCGCGTGTTTATCCGGAGGCGGAAAATCGCATGCATACAGCCAAGGCTTTGATGGCCTTGACAATGTAGGAGGAGATGGCCCGTATGAACAACAAGGTCAACGCGGGTAGGGCTGGTGATGCGCCGCTGGTCGTTATCGCCATTGGCGGCAATTCGCTGATCAAGGATGACAAGCACCGGACCGTGCTGGACCAATACAATGCTGTTGGTGAGACAGCCCGTCATATCGTACCGATCGTGGCTGAAGGTTATCGCGTGGTCATTACCCACGGCAATGGACCGCAGGTGGGATTTATCCTTATGCGCTCCGACCTGGCCCGTAATGTATTGCACCAGGTTCCCCTGGCCAACTGCGTGGCGGACACACAGGGTGCGATTGGCTACCAGATTACGCAAACGTTGCAGAATGAATTGCACCTCAAGGGCTTAAAAACGGATGTGGTCGCGGTGGTGACCCAGGTGGTTGTGGATGGGGGCGATCCCGGGTTTGAACACCCGGACAAACCCATCGGACCATTCATGAGTGAAGCCGACGCGAAAAAACGTGCCTCCGAAGACGGCTGGATTGTTGGCGAAGATGCGGGCCGTGGTTGGCGGCGCCTGGTACCTGCCCCGGCGCCCCTCGAGATTGTCGAACTGAACTCCATACGTGCATTGATCGAGCAGGGAACGCTGGTCGTCGCCGTTGGCGGTGGTGGAATTCCGGTGGTGCGCCAGGCGGACGGCACGCTGTCAGGCCGGGATGCCGTCATCGACAAAGATGCTGCGACCTGTATGCTGGCGACCGAACTGGGTGCTAAGGTGCTGATCGAATCAACCAGTGTGGACAAGGTGGCACTGAATTTTGGCACACCTCAGCAGCTTGATATTGACCACATGACTGCCGCGGAGGCCCGCCGTTACCTCGACCAGGGTCATTTTGCACCCGGTAGTATGCAACCCAAGATCAAGGCCGCGCTGGCCTTTCTGGAGCAGGGTGGTGAAAGGGTCATCATCACACAGCCCCATCACCTGGAAGAGGCATTGCATGGCATATACGGTACCCACATCGTGCCGTGAAGGATCCCGGGAAAATGAATATGAACGGTTACCGTTGCTTCGCCTGCTCCACGACACAAGCGGCTGATTTTGATGGTTTCCTGTGTCCGGCTTGCGGCGGCAACCTGGACGTGCGCTACGACTATGGGAAAGTGGCGGCGGCTATTGGCGATGGCTTTGGCAAAGGTGCGCCTGACCTTTTCAGGTTCGCAGCGCTGTTGCCGTTAAAACAGCCTCGCGCCCCTTTTCCGTTGCGGGTGGGTGGCACGCCGCTTTACCAGTTGGGTGCGCTGGATGAAATGGGTGGAATGGACCGCCTGTACCTGAAGGACGAGACACTTAACCCCAGCGCCTCCCTCAAGGATCGTGCCACTGCGATCGCCATCGGTCGTGCGCTGGATGTGGGTGCCAGGGTTGTGGCAGTCGCTAGCACCGGTAACGCCGGTTCATCACTCGCCTGCCTGGCTGCAGCTACCGGGATAAAGGCCGTGGTGTTTGTACCAGCCAGTGCACCCGTGGCAAAACTCACCCAGATGCTCGCATTTGGTGCCCGCGTGCTTGCAGTGCGTGGAAACTATGACGATGCCTACGATCTATGCCTGGCCGCGTCAGCGGAATTTGGCTGGTTCAACCGCAGCACCGGCTTTAACCCGTTTACGCGGGAGGGTAAAAAAACCTGCGCCTACGAGATCTGGCAGGATCTGGGCGGTCGTGTTCCGGACCGCGTCGTGGTTGCAACCGGAGATGGCAACACCCTCAGTGCCATCTGGAAAGGCTGGTGTGACCTGAAAGCGGTTGGTTTGATCGATAAGTTACCAAAGATAGATTGTGTCCAGTCGGTCGCCAGTGCCGCGATCTGCGAGACGATTCGACTGGTTCGCAGCGGAAATGGGCAGGCTACGGACTGGTCCAGCCTGGTGGTGAGGCAGGTAACGGCATCAACCATTGCCGATTCCATATCGGTAGACCGGCCACGAGACGGACTTGCTGCAGTCAGGGCAGTTATCCAGTCCGGCGGCGAAGCAGTGACGGTGATCGGATCAGGATATCCTCGAGGCCATACCCGAAATGGCCTGTGCCAGTGGCGTGTTTGCGGAGCCAGCTGCCGCAGCTCCATGGGCAGGTTTGAAACATTTGATCCGGATGAAAATAATTAGCCCTGATGAAAGTGTTGTGTGCATTGTTTCAGGTAGTGGTCTCAAGGATATCAACAACGCACGGGCAGCTGTCGGCGAGCCGCTCCTGGTCGAGCCTTCACTCAAAGCGGTCAAGGAATGTCAATTACCGTTGGGTATTGCAACACCCGACAGGGGTTGATTGGCTGGTCAGAATTGAATTTTAAAGTTGCCAAAATCTAAAAAACTGTCCACAATGCGCGGTTAGATACTGGTTCGATGAATCAGGTTCAGCCGGCTAATACCGAAAGGTCATTGATAATTGGACAGAAAAAACCGCAGATCGCCATTGCGAATCCTTGAGTCAGTGTTTCTGACTACGGGCCTGGTTCTGCTTGTCCTGTTTTTCCTGGCGCGTGGTTGGGGTAGTTACCAAAGCCAATCCGGTATCCAGGCTTTTGAGCAAGCGATGGCTGCCGAGTCCAAACCTGCAACTACGACAACAGGCCATAAGCTGGACCTGTCACTTGAGCCGGACTATTCGCTTTGGTCGGATAAACGCATCAATGACTTTCATGTCAGTCAATCACAACGCGCTGATGCACCGCTGGCGATTCTGAGCATAGACAAGCTTGATTTGAAAGTGCCTGTTTTTAACGGCACTGATGAAATCAACCTCAACCGTGGCGCCGGGCGAATCAAGGGCACCGCGAGAGTTGACTCGCCGGGCAACCTGGGTATCGCCGCCCACCGCGACGGTTTTTTCAGAGTGTTAAAAGACATCGAAATAGGCGATAGCATTGATATGCTGACCCTCAAAGGCAAAACAGAATTTGTCGTTTCTTCGATTACCATCGTCGATCCTTCAGATATCAGTGTGCTTGCACCTACTGATGGTCCGACCATTACCCTTGTAACGTGTTATCCTTTTTATTTCGTCGGCGATGCGCCCAAACGATACATAGTAAAAGGTGAGTTACTTTCCAATCAGGTCAATAAATCATAGAGGAGGAAACTATTATGAAGAAGATGAACCTGAAGTACGGACTTGTTGCCCTTGCGGGCCTCGGTCTTTCTGCAAACGTTAGTGCTACTGATTTGACGTGTAATGATATTGAATTTACCCCTGAAGCCTATGCTGCTTATGAGTTTGCCGACAAGGCATGCTTGGAGATTGTTGATCGCGATGGTGGTACTTTCGCCAAGTTCACAGCTACCAAGGTTGTGCCGCCTGATCTTTCTCCGGGTGTCAGCAACTTTCTGCGCTTCAATCATGCAGATGGCACAGAGGGTCCGAGGCATAAATCAAATCTGCCTAGAAATTACCAGGTCATGCTCAGTGGTACACCTGTTAGACTCGCAGATGTCGATGAAGGTCAGGCTGTCAATATCTATGTTGGCTCAGAATATTGGGTTTCATTGCTCGCGGTTGAAGAAGCGATTGTAGAAGAGATCGTGGAAGAAGCCATCGTGGAAGAGGTCATTGAAGAAATGGTTGAAGAAGAGATGGCAGCAGAATTACCGAAAACTGCTGGCCCATTGCCATGGTTGGCACTGTTTGGTTCTCTGTTCCTGATTCTTGGAGGCGCGTTGCGCTTTTCCCGGAAGCAGTAATAGCGCAACCTTGCCAGAAGGCGGATCAGGGCCAGGTCTAGCATGGTGTATTTGCTAAACCTGTAACTGAAATTGCCGCTAGTTAGGGTATAAAAAAGGCAGGGGCCAATACGGTTCCCTGCCTTTTTTTCTAGCCCTATATCCAGCAATACTGGCAACCCTGTTATCAGGCCGCGTTTTCTTTCAATTCCTGTAAATGAAGTAGTTCAGACTGCGACCCAAGAACGTCCGCGAGTGTAAAGCACCCTAATGCATCAAAGTAAGCCTGCATGGCGCTCTGCAGGAATCCCTTGAGGCGGGTGTCTGCGGTAACCTCGTGTTTGTCAACAGCAACGGCATTGTTTGAATCGAAATCGTGCTTTTCTGTATTGAGAATCACGTCAGCGAGGTTGATATCTGCAGGTAAACGGTTCAATTGAATACCGCCTCCGGGTCCGCGCTGCGCGCTGACAAACTTCAACCGGGTAAGATTACTGACGACCTTCATCAGGTGGTTTTTCGAAATAGCGTAGGTTTCGGATATCTCATTAATGGTTACCCTGTCCTGGTTGTTTTTCCCAAGGTGAATGAGAACGCGAAGAGAGTAGTCTGTGAATCGGGTAAGTCGCATGAGGGCCTTTCACTCCAAGATTGAGTCCCCCCCCAAACTTGTGAAACACATTATACCGGCAAGCCCGTGGTTTTCACGGTTTTGATACGGAAGATTTGCAGAATTTATGCAGAAAAAAAGCCGGAATTAGATTCCGGCTTCTTTTGACAACAAAAATTTACTTCTGGGCAGAGAAATAGGCAGCCAGATTCTCAATATCTGCGTCGCTGAGCACGGCAACCATGGGCGCCATCATCGGGTCCTGGCGAGTGCCGTCGCGAAACGCCTTGATCTGTTTAATCAGGTACTGTTCTTTCTGTCCTGCCAGATTAGGCCAAAGCGGGCTCAGGCTGATACCTGTCGGTCCATGGCAGCTGGCGCACATGGCTGATTTCGCTTTTCCCGCTTCAACATCTCCAGCCATGGCAGGTGTTGATGCAAAAAACAGCGCCGCAATCAATGCAAAAAAAAGTGATTTCATTTAAGTCCTCCGTAAGATTTTTAAACTGGATAAATGGTGAAGTGATACGGATGAATTCTACCGGAATTTGGTGCATTAGTAACCAATTTGGCGAATCAGGATGTGACTCGCCGGAATCGAAGTAAGGCGAGGTGCATATTACGCGGATGCAGTGCCGAGATTCGGAAAACCTATGGTTTTGCCCATATGATTGACGGGTAAATCAGCCTGTCACTGCTTGCCCCTGTATAGCAATGATTAGCTGTCTTTCTGGTTTTTCGGTTCGTCTACTTCTTGCGCCAGAAGATCGGCCAGGTGAACAGATACGTCTGTGTCAGGCCTCGAATTGAATTCAGGGTTTGACGCCATCAATCCAAAGTCATTTTTCAGGAAAAGAAAACCGGCTGAAAACTCAGAAATGGTCTGTGTATCGGGTGAGGGTGCGCATGCCAGGAAGAGAGCGGCGGTCAATAGAATGGTCGACTTCATGTCAGTTCATCCTTGTTTAACATGTTGAAAAACAACGTTTACCTATCTGTAAACGCCGCCCCGTTTTTCAGCCATCCTGACTAAAAACGTACCGGGGTCGAGTAGTATAACCCAGTCGAAGTATTTCTGGCAAGCGGGTGATTTTAGAGCGTTTTAGAGTTGTGTTATTCCATCCTCAGTGGCGATTAAAACCAGGTCTGCAGGGCGCAAGGCAAACAGCCCGCAGGTCACCACGCCGGCCAGGTTGTTGATGGTTTTCTCCATTTCCACAGGATCGACCAGGTCCAGGTTATGGACATCCAGTATCCAGTTGCCATTGTCAGTGGTGAAGCCTTCGCGCCATTGGGGTTGACCGCCCAGTGCGACCATCTTTCGTGCAACCAGGCTGCGGGCCAGCGGGATCACTTCCAGTGGCAGCGGGAAAGCACCCAGTACCTTGACCTGCTTGCTCTGATCGGCGATGCAGACAAACTTTCTACTGGCTGCCGCAATAATTTTTTCCCTCGTCAATGCGCCCCCGCCGCCTTTAATCAAACGTCGATGCTTATCAAACTCATCCGCACCGTCAATATACAGGTCGAGGCTGCCGGTCTGATTCAGATCCAGTACCTGGATGCCACCCGCTTCTAATAGCCTTGTGGTCGCTTCAGAACTGGACACTGCGGCCTCGATACGGATGCCGCTGTTTAGTCAGCGACTCAATAAAGCAATTAACCGTGCTACCGGTTCCGACACCGATGATGCTATCCGGTCGGACATGGTCCAGCGCAGCCGTTCCGACGAGACGTTTCAAGCTCATCCTGGTTCATGCTGCTCTCAACGACATAATATAGTCCCACTGATCGGGGGTGACCGGTATCACCGACAGGCGATTGCCTTTGCGGATCAAAGGCAGATCACCCAGCGCTTCGCTGTGTTCCTTGATGCTTTTTAGGGAAATGGGCTGATCCAGTTTGGTGGTCAGGCGAATATCAACCAGGAACCAGCGAGGGTTTTCAATATCGCTCTTCGGGTCATAGTACTTGGCTTCAGGATTGAAGGCGTCCGGATCCGGGTAAGGTGCGGACGCAATTTCGGCCAGACCGACGATACCGGGCACTTCGGTATTGGAGTGATAAAAGAAAACGCGGTCTCCGACCTGCATTTCGTCACGCATGAAATTACGTGCCTGGTAGTTGCGCACGTGCTTCCACCAACGTGTCTGGTCCGGGCATTGCGCCAGGTCATCCACACTGAAAACATCCGGTTCACTTTTAACCAGCCAATATTTCATTCAATTCTCCACGTAAGTACTTGTTCATTCCTGACTGACAAATGTAAACCAACCGTGTTCATTTACAACACCATGTAATGGAATATCCCATTTATTTTTATCGAGCGGGTCAATTTCCTGCAGGCTGTATCCGATCCCTGCTCTTAAGGGTGAAGACCGGCTTCCGGGTGATTCGAGATAACGGTCATAGTAACCGGAACCCATACCGAGTCGGTTGCCAAAGCGGTCATAGCCTACCAGTGGCATTATGAGCAGATCAAGGCGGGAGACTGGTATAACAGCGTTACCCTGCGGTTCCAATATGCCATACCTGTTTTTAACCAGTTTGGAATCCCGCCGCCATGCATGAAAACACATGCCGTGGTCGTTATTGCCCGAGATGACCGGAAGTGCCAGCTCACAGCCGTCAGCGAGTAGCTGCCCATACACCGGTGTGATATCCGGCTCGCCGTTAAATGGCCAATAGCAGGCAATTGAGCGGGCTTTGCGGGACCTGACCAGTTGTAGCAGGTGTTGACCGATGGCTTCATCATGATTGGCGCGTATGGCGTCTGACAGCTTGCTTCTTGCCGAACGTAGTTCGTGACGCAACTTCGCTCGGGACGGGTTCACTGCCTGGCGGGTGTTTTCACGCATATGACTGCATAAGTGCGGGCTTGTCGGGCTATATGACGCCGACACGCTTCTGTCGAAGACCAGCGGCCGGAAAAAATAACCCTCCGTGGATGCCGCTGCAGACCTGATTACCTTGAACCGAAAGGTTCAAGTGGGACAGCTTCCTGGGCTTCAGGCTTTTCGCACATGGCGAACATGCACAACAGCGTTCAGATAGGCCGTCCCGAGGTTATAAATTAGGGACAAGGCGTATATCAGGCCCACTGGCAAACACCACAGAGGGCAACTTAATTCTAGCGTAATTACTCATCGAGCGCATCATCAAGTTCGTTAACGAGCATACGAATACGATTATCTACATTTTCCTGGCGGTGTTTTTCGACCTTCTGTAACTTGAGCAATTCATCGGAAAGATTCAGGGCGGTCATGACTGCGATACGCTCAAGCGCCATCAGCCTGCCGGCATTCTTGATGGCGCGCATACGTTCGTCGAGAAAGACTGCGGCAGCTTTAAGCGCTGCACGTTCGCCGGGCTCGCAGGCAAACTGGTATTCCCGGTCAAGGATTTCGACCGAGATAGGTTCAGATGATATGTTTTCCATGCTGGCTCAGGCTTGCTCCAGGCCCTTGAGGCGATTGATCATGGCCTCGACTTTCGTGCGCGCCTCGTCATTTTTTGCCACGAGTGAAGCGCGCTCAGTCACCAGTGCCTCCTGACGTACGTGCAAAGACTGATTTTCTTCGCGAAGTTTCTGTATCTGGCCGAGCAACTTGTGGAGCTGCTTTTCGAGTCGTTGCAGGTCTTTATCTGTTTGTTCTAAGGAGTCCATGACAACACTATAATTTGACGGCTAATAAGGGTCAATCGGCAAAGTGATATTGAGCTGTTTAAATGATCAGGCTTTGAAGCGAACTGCCCAACTGATAACATCACTTGCTCCGGGGGTGCAGTTAGCGCCTTCACCACGCGATCTTGAGCATACCAATCATGAGCACTATCCAGTTACCGGATTTTGAACACACGCTGGCCATCGCCAAGGGTAACCTCGAGGCGCCGGAATTGGCAGAATGCCACGGTATTACCTGTGGTTTGTTATGCCGGCTCCCGGATGCCAGCCTGGACGCGTTAATCGGTTTGCTGGATATGCTTGAATTGGTAAAAACACCGGGTGCCGCATTCAAGTTGGCAATTGAAGACCTGCTGAATGCAACCCGGGCACAACTGGCGGATGAGGACATGAGTTTTTCCCTGTGGTTGCCCAACGATAAAGAGATGCTGGAGGAGCGCACGATGGCGCTGTCGCAATGGTGTAGCGGGTTTCTCGCCGGTCTGGGCAGTAGCGGCGATTCAACATTGGAAGCCCTGTCGGGTGAAGCCAACGATGCACTGAAAGACCTGCAACAGATATCGATCGCAGATGTTGCCGATACCGCTGAAAGCGAAGAAGAGGAACTTGCCTACGCGGAAATAATTGAATACATACGGATCGTGATCCTGATGATCAGGGAGGATCTGCGCGGCCCCGACGGGCGCGATCTGATTCATTGAATTACCCGCAAAGAGTCTGAAAACAACAACATGATTAAAAACAAAGAGTTTAAAGAACGCCGTCAGCGTTTAATGGAAATCATTGGTAATGAGTCCGTCGTCATCGTGCGTGCGGCGGTGCACAAGATTCGTAATAATGATGTCCATTACCCCTACCGTCAGGACAGCGATTTCCTGTACCTCGGTGGCTTTTCTGAACCTGAAGCCATGATCGTCTTATTGCCAGGAGGAAAAGAGGGCCGCTCGATACTCTTTTGCCGCGAGAGAGACCCTCACCGGGAGATGTGGGACGGACCAATGGCCGGTACCCAGGGCGCTGTCGTGGAATTTGGTTTTGATGAAGCTTTCCCGATAAGCGAGGCCACCCGGCGTCTTCCGGAGATGTTGCATGGCCGCGAAAGAATCTATTACGACCTGGGTAAAGACCCGGACTTTGATCACCGCTTGATCGGCTGGATGAATGAATTCCGCGCCAAGACACGCAAGAAGTTTCAGGCGCCTGACGAGATCATCGCATTGGGCCACAATCTTCACGAAATGCGTCTATTCAAAAGCCGTACGGAAATTTCGATCATGCGAAAATCTGCGCGTATTGCCGCCAGCGCCCACCAGCGCGCCATGCAGGTTTGCAAACCGGGTATGAATGAAGCGGATATTCATGCGGAGTTAATGGCCACCTTCACACGGAATCAATGCGAGGCTTCCTATCTTCCCATTGTCGGCGGCGGCGCCAATGCCTGTGTATTACACTACATCAGCAATCGCGACCCGCTCAACGATGGCGACCTTTTGTTGATAGACGCGGGTGCCGAATACGACGGCTATGCTTCCGATATTACCCGTACTTTCCCGGTCAATGGAAAATTTACCGCAGCGCAAAAGGATCTGTACCAGGTAGTGCTGGATGCACAGCTAGAGGCCATAGACGCGGTTCGTGAGGGCAACCCCTGGGAGCATGTCCACGAGACAGCGGTACGTGTCGCAACCCGGGGCATGATTGAGCTGGGTATCCTTAAAGGCAGCCTGGATGAGGCCCTGGAAGAGGAGCATTTCAAGGACTACTACGTGCATAACACCGGCCACTGGCTGGGTCTGGACGTTCACGATGTGGGTGAGTATGAAATCGACGGTCACTCGCGGGTTCTCGAGCCTGGCATGGTATTCACAGTGGAACCGGGAATCTACATTCCAGCCAACGCCACCGGGGTTGATGAAAGCTGGCGTGGTATGGGGATACGAATTGAAGACAATGTCGTGGTGACCCGGAAGGAGGCTGATGTCCTGACCTCGGATATCTGTAAAACCACCGCTGAGATTGAAGAGTTGATGGCGACGTGAAGTGTGATATCGCCATTGTCGGCGGTGGCCTCGCCGGGGCCAGCCTGGCTGTCGCCCTGGCGCCGCTGGGCTATGACATAAAGGTGATCGAGGCCGTCGCCTACAAGGCGGCTGATCAGCCCAGCTACGATGACCGCACGCTGGCGCTCAGCCACAGTTCCTGTCGTATCCTGTCCGGAATCGGTTTGTGGGACATGCTGAAAACCGATGCAACTGCGATCCGCAAAATCTATATCACCGAATTGGCACGTCCGGGACGGGTGGTGCTGGATCCGGCCGAAATGGGTTTGACCGAGTTCGGTCACGTGGTGGAGGCACGCCGGTTTGGTGTCGCGGTGACACGTTTGCTTGAGCGGACCGGCAATATTGAGCTTGTCAGTCCCGCCTCGGTCAGGGATATAGAAATTGGCGGGCCAACGACCCGTTTACACCTTGAATCTGCCACGGGTATGGATGAATTGGAAGCGCGCCTGGTGGTTGCCGCAGACGGCGCCAACTCCTTCATCCGGACCCGCTTACAGATTCCTACCCAGAACCGTGACTATGGCCAAACCGCGGTCATCTGCAATATCACGCCTGAAGTGCCACACGAAGGAAGGGCGTTTGAATGCCTGACGGATACCGGTCCCTTCGCGGTGTTGCCACATACCGGAGAGCGTTGTGGGCTTGTCTGGTCAGTTGCCACCATGAACACAGCAGAAATACTGGGCCTGGATGATGAAGCATTCCTGGCTCGGGCTGAAAAGCGCTTTGGAAGGCAATTGGGCGGATTTATCAAAGCGGGGAAACGAACAGCCTATCCATTGAAACTGGTGCGTGCCACCGAGGATGTTCGTGAGCGTCTTGTTATCCTCGGTAACGCAGCCCACGCCATTCACCCCATCGGTGCACAGGGGTTTAACCTGGCTTTGAGGGATGCTGCCGTGCTCGCGGAAGTGTTGGCTGATGGCGACGGCGGTGATCCGGGCGAAACCGGCTTGCTGCACACCTACAGCTCGTGGCGACAGCAGGACCAGCGCGGCACGATTGCGGCCTCGGATGGTATGACCCGGCTTTTTTCCAACCCGTCACCATTCGCCGCCGGGCTGCGGACAACCGGTTTGCTGGCGCATGCGATATGGCCTTCCCTGCGTCGTTATTCGGCCATCAAGGCCATGGGCTACCGGGGCAGAATCCCGCGCCTTGCACTGGGTGAACCGTTGAGGCCGTTATGAATAGCTCAAGTTACGACGTCGTCATTATTGGCGCGGGCATGGTCGGTGCGACCCTGGCCAGCCTGCTTTCCCGCTCCGGGTTCTCCGTCGCGTTGGTAGAGGCCACTGAGCCGCAGGCGTTTGATGCCTCTGCTGAAGTCGGTTTGAGGGTGTCCGCGATTTCACCCGGCTCAGCGGCCGTCCTGGAACAGGCGGGTGCGTGGAAGTCGATAATCGCACAACGTGTCCGCCCTTACCGGCGTATGCAGGTAGAAGATGGTGTGGAGCTTGAACCCCTATTATTCGACGCACCTGCATACAACCTGGAGAGCCTCGGTACGATTGTTGAGAATGCCTTGCTCCAGTGGTCGGTTTGGCAGGTGGTGGCGACAGGTGGACTGGTGGATATCTTTTGCCCGGACCAGCTTGAAAGCTTTGAACTATGTGGTGAGCACAACCGGATTGCACTCAAAAGCGGTCGCACAATAACTGGCAGGTTGGTGGTCGGCGCCGATGGCGCTTCTTCCCGGGTGCGTAAGGCCCTGGGTGTTCGCCAGGATCATTATGCTTATAACCAGCACGGCCTGGTCGCGGTGGTGGGTAAACAAAAACCCAACCCGGGGGTCGCCTGGCAACGGTTTTTGGAGAGTGGCCCGCTGGCGTTTTTGCCCCTCGCCGATGGTCGTTCTTCGATAGTCTGGACGATGCCTTCCCTGGAGGCTGAGCGCCGCCTGGCACTGGACACCCGGGATTTTAGCAGTGAACTTGACGAGGCCAGTGGTTCCTGGCTGGGCCGGGTCGAAACCTGTGGCCCAAGGGCGGCCTTTCCGCTCAGCATGCGTCTGAGCGAGTGTTATGCCTCGCATCGAACCGTGTTGACAGGTGATGCGGCACACGTTGTTCATCCGCTCGCTGGTCAGGGTGTCAACCTTGGTTTTGCCGACGCAGCCAGCCTGACCGAATCCCTGATAGCTGTGCGTCTCGCCGGTGGGGACATCGGTTCGCCTGGGGTATTGCACAGGTACGACCGTTGGCGTCGTTCGGAATCTGAAGCCATGGCATTCGGAATGCATGCTTTGCACGGTCTGTTTGGCATACAGGGCCTGTCACCGTTACGTCGGGCCGGTATGGCACTGGTTAAACGCAGCTGGTTCATCAAGGACATGTTTCTGCAGCGTGCAGCAGGCGTTGGCAAAAGTGCTCCAAAACTGGCCAGGGGTGTGACGCTGCGGGAATTGATGCGGACCTGAGAACGCGATCGTTTCGGTGTGTTGCTTAAATGTGGTCCGGTAACTGATGGACACGATTGTTTACCATTGCTATTGATCGTCAACGCCCAGGTCGTATATGTTCTATGATTGAATGATAATCAGTCAGTCCATAGAAGGAAGGTCCCATGATTTATAACAATATTCTTGAAACCATTGGTAATACACCGGTGGTCCGCATCAATCGTCTCGCACCCGAAGGCATCGACATGTATGTCAAAGTGGAGGCCTTTAACCCGATGTCTTCGGTCAAAGACAGGTTGGCCATCGGTATCATCGAAGATGCCGAGCGCAAGGGTCTTTTGAAACCTGGTCAGACGGTTGTCGAGGCGACATCCGGCAATACCGGTATCGCTTTGGCCATGGTCTGTTCGGTCAAAGGTTATCCTTTTGTGGCTGTGATGGCCGAATCTTTTTCCATCGAGCGCCGCAAACTGATGCGTGCCCTGGGTGCGCGCGTGGTGCTGACACCTGCAGCGGAGCGTGCGACCGGTATGCTGCGTGTCACCCGGGCTCTGGCCAGGAAGCATGGCTGGTTCATGACCGAACAGTTTGACAACCAGGCCAATCCTGACTATCACCGCAACACGACCGGCCCGGAAATTATTCGCGATTTTGCCGGCCGGCGCCTGGATTACTACGTTTCCGGTTGGGGTACCGGCGGCACCATCACCGGCACGGGTGAAATACTTAAGCTCGCGCGGCCGGACATTCGTATCGTTGCGACAGAGCCGGAAGGTGCCTCCATGTTAAAAGGAGATCCGTGGGCGCCACATAAAATCCAGGGCTGGACCCCCGATTTCGTTCCCTCCGTGCTGGATCGCAGTGTGATCGATGAAATAGTGCCCGTAGCTGATGGTGATGCCATTGAGACTGCACGGGCGCTGGCAATCCAGGAGGGCATATTCTGCGGAATCTCTGCAGGCGGAACCTTCGCCGCTGCATTGATAGTGGCCGCGAAAGCCAAACCAGGTTCCGCCATCCTCGCGATGTTGCCCGATACCGGTGAGCGCTACCTGTCGACGCCCCTGTTTGAGGGTGTCAAGGAAGGTGGTGACGATGAGTTACTGGAAGGTCTGTAGGGTGTCTGGTGCGTAAACGCTGATCCAGCAGGGAATCACGTGAGTCAGCACGGAGGCTCCAGCAACAATTCCGGATCCAGTTTGAGGCTTTTTGCCAGCTTGCGCAAAAAACCGCCTAGCGGCGAACTGCTTCTCCATACCAGGGCTATGGTGCGACTCGGCGCCGGTGATACGAAGGGGCGCAGCACGATATTATTGGTAGAGGGTATCGGTGGTTTGACGGATAGAACCGGCATCAGGGTTACACCGGCGTTGGCTGCGACCATCTGGCGCAGGGTTTCCATGCTGGTCGCGTGAAAATCAACCCTTTCGTGGGCGCCTGCAAGTGCGCACACGGCCAAAGCTTGTTGCCGCAGGCAGTGGCCTTCTTCCAGCAATAGCAACTCTTCACCTTCCAGGTCTTTCAGACTGATGGATTGTTTTTCCGTGAGTGGATGGGATGCCGGCATGGCCGTCACAAAGGGTTCCTCGAAAAGTATTTCCATGTCCATGCCATGATCTTCAACCGGCAATGCGAGTAAGCCTGCATCCAGCCGCCCCTGGTCCAGCATATTCAATATGGTTTCGGTTTTTTCCTCGGCCAGTTGCAACCTGAGTTCCGGGTATTGCTGACAGATGACAGGAATAACATGTGGCAACAGGTAGGGCGCCAGGGTCGGGAATATTCCCAGCTTTATAGTGCCTGTTTCCGGGTCCTTGCTGCGTCTCGCGGCATCCTTTATATGCTCGATATCACGTAAAACATGCTTCGCACGGTGTGCGATATCTTCGCCGATGGGTGTCAACATGATCTGGCGTGGCGCCCGCTCAACCAGCGATACACCCAGCTCATCTTCAAGTTTACGGATTTGTGTGCTTAGCGTGGGCTGGCTCACAAAACAGGCGTTCGCCGCCTTACTGAAATGCTTCAGCTCAGCGAGTTTGACAAAGTATTGCAGCGCGCGAAAATTCATAGGTCAATTATAGGGCATGGCTATATGATTTCGCCAATTGATATACAAAAATGATGAACTTGATGGTGCGCCATTCTGCCGATTTCCAGGGGATGTCCAATTTATGCACCCATTCGCTTGTCGATTCGCTTAAAATGGCGCCTTTTAAAATAACAGGCAGAGTAGCCCATCATGAGCAAACGCACGGTTCTTACCGGAATAACAACCACGGGTACGCCACACTTGGGTAACTATGTAGGAGCGATAAAGCCGGCCATCCAGGCCAGTCGTGGTGACAGCGTCCAGTCGTGTTTCTTTCTTGCGGATTATCACGCGCTGATCAAATGCCGCGAGCCTGAAGTTGTACACCGGTCCACACTCGAAATCGCCGCCACCTGGCTGGCGCTGGGGCTGGATACCGACAAGGCCCTTTTCTATCGTCAATCCGATATACCCGAAATTTCGGAATTAACCTGGCTCCTGACCTGCGTAACCGCCAAGGGCCTGATGAACCGTGCCCATGCTTACAAGGCGGCTGTGCAGGAGAATGTCGAGAAGGGTGAAGACGCAGATTTTGCGATTGCCATGGGTTTGTTCAGTTATCCGATCCTGATGGCAGCCGACATCCTGATGTTCAATGCGCACGATGTACCAGTGGGCCGCGACCAGGTCCAGCACCTTGAAATGGCGAGGGATATTGCTCAACGTTTCAACCACTTTTTTGGTGAGCATTTTGTTCTGCCAGAAGCGGTTGTTGATGACAGCGTGGCGGTATTACCCGGCCAGGACGGCCGTAAAATGTCCAAGAGCTACAACAACACGATCCCCCTTTGGTTGCCGGAAAAGCAGCTTCGCAAGGCGATCATGAGAATTGTCACCAATTCGCTGGAGCCGGGTGAACCCAAGCAGACGGAAGATTCTGCGTTGTTTGCGATTTACTCTGCATTTGCCAGCGTTGCACAGCGTGAAGATATGAAGACAGGCATTTGCTGATGGTATCGGCTGGGGCGTTGCCAAGCAGCAATGTTTCGAATTGATCAATGATGAACTCGCGCCCGCAAGATCAGCCTACCAGGAGCTGATTTCCGATCCAGCCAAAATTGAAGCGTGCCTTTTGAAAGGCGCCCGGCGTGCGCGTGAAGTTGCATCGCCATTTATGCAGGAGTTGCGTTCTGCGGTAGGCATCAGGCCACTGGTTTAGCGGAAAATTGATATGACGCCCGTTAAAGACAGTGAAACCAAACGAGACCGCGTACAGGTTGCAGCTTTTTATAAGTTTGTTCCTCTCGATGATATCGAGGGCTTGCAGCAGCGCATCCGTGAAAAATGTAAAAACTCGGAACTATTGGGGACTATTTTGCTGGCGCACGAGGGTATTAATGGCACGATCGCCGGCCCGGCTGGGGAACTCGACGAGCTGTTCATCCATTTACACCACTACCCGGGTCTCGAGGACCTGGGCAGAAAGATTTCCTGGTGTGAGAAAAACCCGTTCCACCGCATGAAAGTACGTCTTAAAAAAGAGATCGTGACACTGGGTGTCGAAGGTATTGATCCCGGGCGTGGGGTTGGTGAATATATTGCGCCGGAACTTTGGAATGACCTGATCAGTCAGCCGGGTGTGCGCCTGATTGATACCCGCAATGACTATGAAGTTGGCCTGGGTACATTCGCCGGTGCGGAAAACCCGGAGACCGAATCTTTCAGGGATTTCCCCGCATGGGTTGAAGCCAACCTGGACACCGAAAAAGACCAGAAGATTGCGATGTTCTGTACCGGTGGTATCCGTTGTGAGAAATCCACGGCCCTGCTGAAAGAACTGGGTTATAAGAATGTTTATCATCTTGAGGGCGGCATATTGAACTACCTGGAAAGAGTACCGGCCGATAATAGTATGTGGCAGGGTGATTGCTTTGTTTTCGATAACCGCGTGACGGTAGATCACGAGTTGGGCGAAGGCCAGTACGAGCTGTGTTCGGCGTGCCGCATGCCCCTTTCCGAGACAGACCGCGAATCACCCAAATTCGATAAGAACGTTTCTTGTCCCAAATGTTATGACCGTCTGACACCCGCCAGGCGGGCCAGCCTGGAGGAACGCGGTCGCCAGATTGAACTGGCGACGGCACGAGGCGAAAAGCACATAGGCAGTCGTTGACCTTTACGCGGACTGGCAGCTTTTCCGGATCATGGATATGATGGGCCCGGACTCGAATCAAGGCGTGACGAATGCAAGTAACTGACACAGGCACTACAACTGATCAAACGGTACTACCCCCGGAAGTAAGACCGGACCTGGATATGTCGCAGTACATTCCCGATAGCCTGCAACCCATGTGGGACCTGTTAACACCCTACCCGGGTTTACTGACCCTCGGACTGGTTGCAGTTGCCTGGGCGGTGGGCAAGCTGATCAAGACGGTGGTTTACCGCAGCATGATGAAACTGGCCGCTAAAACCGGTAGCAAGGCGGATGATCATCCTGATCGAACATTTGACGCGACCGCTGGTGCTCACCACCGTCACGATGGCATTGATGATGGTGGTTTCTGTCTACCATTTACCACCGGGGCTGCAGACTGCAACCCTGTCGATATTGGCAACAATCCTGTTGTTTTCATGGGTGAAGGCTGGTCTCCGGGCGGGTCGTGTCCTGCTCGAAATCGTGGCCAGTAACCACCATCGGATCGAGATCGTGCAGGAAAGCACGATCCCCATATTTGACATGACAATCAAGATGTTACTGGTGGGTTTGGGTGCCTATGTCTTTTTGATGATCTGGGGTATCAACCCGACGGCCTGGCTCGCTTCGGCTGGTGTTATTGGTATCGCAGTGGGTTTCGCAGCAAAAGATACCCTGGCAAACCTGATCTCCGGAATAGCAATTCTTGCCGACGCGCCCTATAAGATTGGTGATTACGTTGTACTGGATACCGGCGAGCGCGGCCGGATAACCCATCTTGGTATGCGTTCAACCCGCTTGCTGACCCGTGACGACGTCGAAGTGACCGTGCCAAATGCGGTCATTGCCAATGCAAAAATCGTTAACGAAAGCGGTGGGCCGTGGGTGAAACACCGCATGCGCGTATCAGTAGGTGTGGCCTACGGCAGTGATGTTGACGAGGTTTGCCGTATTCTGGAAGAGCTTGCCAACGATAACCCTCAAATCGTAAAAGATCCCGCGCCCCGCGCACGTATGCGGGCACTCGGTAACAGTTCGCTCGATTTCGAACTGATGGCCTGGATCGAACTGCCCGAATTGCGTGGCCTGGTCCGGCACGATTTGCTGATGAATACCTACAAGACTTTCAATCAGAGAGGTATCGTGATCCCGTTCCCGCAAACAGACATACACGTGCGCAGCTTGCCGGCGGGTGCCGCAGAGGACTGAACCTTGCAGTTTGAGATGGATAGAAGGCTTATTTCCTGGCCAACTTGGCCAGGATAGCTTCAAGCGCGCCATCCAGCGGGATTTCAGAATTTTCTGAATCCCTGCGGTAACGGTATTCGAGTGTACCGTTGTCGAGGCCGCGCTCGCCGATCACCACCCGGTGCGGTATTCCGATCAGTTCCATATCTGTGAACATCACCCCCGGTCGGACATCGCGGTCGTCATAGAAGACTTCCACACCTGCATCGAGCAGTTCGCTGTACAGCTTTTCAGCAGCCTCGTGTACACGGTGTGACTTTTTGGCGTTCATCGGAAGCAGCGCAACCTGGAAAGGTGCGATGGGCTCCGGCCAGCATATGCCACGCTCGTCGTAATTCTGCTCAATGGCGGCAGCGACGATCCGCGAAATGCCGATACCGTAACAACCCATGGGCATGATGTGGGATTTACCGTCTTCGCCGAGCACGACAGCATTCATTGCTTCGGAATAGGCTGTTCCCAGCTGGAAGATATGGCCGACTTCAATACCGCGGGCCATTTGCAGGGTGCCCTTGCCATCAGGGCTTTTGTCACCCTCGACCGCAGTTCTCAGGTCGGCTGTCACCGGCGTCTCCAGGTCCCGCTCCCAGTTGATGCCAAAATTATGTTTGCCGTCGATATTAGCGCCGGCAGCAAAATCGGACATCACGGCCACTTCCAGGTCTGCAATCATGGGTATCGGCAAACCAACCGGACCAAGTGAGCCCGGACCCGCACCTATGGCATCACGGATTTCCTTGTCACTGGCGAATAACAGCGGGCTGGCAACCTCGGCCAATTTTTCAGCCTTGAGGGGGTTGAGTGTGCGGTCGCCACGAACCAGCAGGGCAATAAAACCCGCGTCCTGGTCATCGCTCGCATGGACGATCAGCGTCTTAATGGTTTTCTCAACAGGCACACCGAAACCACTGACGAGTTCATCGATTGTATGCGCGTTGGGTGTATCGACAACACGCATTTCCTCGCTGGGCGCCTCAGGGCCGGTTTCAGGCCTTGAGACCGGGGTCAGTTCAACGTTGGATGCGTAATCGGACTGGTCTGAGAAAGCGATCTGGTCCTCACCCGAATCGGCCAACACATGAAACTCATGTGATTTGCTACCACCGATAGCGCCGGAGTCGGCCTCGACCGAGCGAAAAAGCAGATCCATACGGGTGAATATTCGTGAATAAACCTCGTACATTTCCCAGTAGGTCTTGTCCAGGCTGGCATGGTCAATATGAAAGGAGTAGGCATCCTTCATTAAAAACTCACGTGAACGCATCACGCCAAACCGCGGGCGGATTTCGTCACGGAACTTGGTCTGGATCTGGTAGAAAGTAATCGGTAGCTGTTTGTAGCTGCGAATCTCGCTGCGTACGAAATCTGTCATGACCTCTTCGTGCGTCGGGCCAAAACAATATTCACGGCCGGCGCGGTCTCTGATCTTCAACAACTGCGCACCGAATTTTTCCCAGCGGCCTGTTTCCTGCCATAACTCGCTGGGCTGGACGGCGGGCATCAGTATTTCCTGGTATCCGGCCTTATTCAGTTCATCACGAACGATGGCCTCGACTTTACGCAGCACACGCAAACCCAGCGGTGCCCAGGTATAGATACCCGAGGTGAGTTTGCGGATCATACCGCAGCGCAGCATGAGTTGATGGCTGATGATTTCGGCTTCGGCGGGAGTTTCCCGGGTCGTGAACAGGTGGAATGTACTGGCTTTCATTTAAAATCCGCTAATTGACAGGCTGGTTCGCTCTTGAAGGGCGACATTTTAGCCCGCAATGCGGTCCGGTACACGTCTCAATTTCAAACAGTGGTCCGGGTGTGACTATTTGTTGCAATATTCGTCCAGGAAGGCCTTGCCTTCAGCAACTTTTTGCACGCGCACCTCGCCATCCATGCGGCTTACGCTGCCGTCTTCCCCTGTCACCATGACCCTGTTCGATGGTTCCAGGGTGGCGACCATTTCACGTACTTTTTCACACGCCTCTTCCGTCTCTTGCGCGACTTCAGTGGCTTCAGCGCGTTTTTGAGCACGTTCATCCCGGAGTTGCTGTGCGTAGGAAGGCTGTGGTTCCGCTTGCTGGGTATCAACCGTTGTCGCAGGATCCGGAGCGGCCTGATTTTCCCTGTTCAGATCGCGCTGGATTTCGACCCGTTCGGCATTGGCCGGGCTTTCGACCTGGTCCCCGTAGTGAATAACACCATTCTCGTCGACCCAGCGATAGACTTCGTTCTTAGCGGCAGAATCCGGGACCCACAGTGCAAACGTGGCGATGAAGATCATCGTTGAAATTGCCGAAATACGCATCCTCGTGTCCTTATCAATTGCATGTCTTTTGAATTTATATCACAGACCGCCTGTCTTCCCAATAAATTAAGCAAGGTTTGCATGTTATTATTGCCAACTTAATGATGGCGTGGAATTTTTGATGAGTTCTGATAAATCAATACGCAGGCGTGGTGTGTACCTGCTACCTAACCTGTTAACGTCGGCTGCGCTCTTTGCCGGTTTTTACTCGGTCATCTCAGGTATCAACGGAAAATTCGAACCCGCTGCAATTGCCATCATCGTGGCCGGCTTGCTGGATGGGTTGGATGGGCGCGTGGCCCGGTTGACCAATACACAGAGTGATTTCGGCGAACAGTACGACAGCCTGTCGGACCTGATCTCATTTGGGCTGGCACCGGCGCTGCTGGCGTTCAACTGGTCGTTATCAAGCCTGGGGGATATCAGCGTCTTCGCCGGCAAGCTTGGCTGGTTAGCTGCTTTTCTTTTCATGGCTTGTGCCGCTTTACGACTTGCGCGGTTCAATACCCAGGTGGGTATTGCAGACAAGCGTTACTTCCAGGGTCTGGCCAGCCCGGCTGCGGCGGGAACCCTGGTATTTACGATCTGGTTTTTTGTCGACAACGGAGTTGCCGGGGAAACGGTTCGCTGGTTGATTTTCTTCGAGATTATCACGCTTGGTATCCTGATGTTTTCTAACGTACGTTATTACAGCTTCAAGGTCAGCCCGGACGGTGAGAAAGTCCCCGGCGTCTGGCTATTGGCGGCACTATTGATCATTGTTCTGCTGGCGCTTGATCCACCCGTCATGGGGATGCTGCTGGGTTGCGCTTATGTAGTATCCGGTCTGGTTGTCACCATGGTAGGCCGCCGCAGCAGGAAACTCAAACGGCACCAGAGGTCGTCCCTGGAGATGAAAATTGATCCTGAGATCGACTCCTCCAGTTCTGCTGAAAAAACCGCTTCCGAAGACCGGTCCAAACCCGGTAATCCGCATGCTTAGCAACAGGCGACAAGCCTACCTTGAGGCCATGGACATCCGGGTCTGGAGTTTACGTGAACCTGCCGCGCCTGAAACTCCCCGTCGGGAGAGCCTGCCCCAACTGAAACTCGGTCCCGGCAGTGGCGGAATACTACTGGTATGCGCTGCTGATACCGATTCAGCCAGTCGGCTGGCCAATGACATCGACCGTGTACTCGGCGGTTCACCTGTCTGGGCATGGCCGTTTACCGATACAGGCGCAGTTAACTTGAACTGTGCCATTGACGAAAACCTGTTCACCACGGTTGCGATTTTTGGCAGGCAGTTGGCAACGCAACTGTTTGACGGTGAATTGCCGGCCCATCTGAATTCGGCGAAGCTGCTTTTACTGCCGTCAATGCAGGATATCCAGTGCCGGGCTGAGTCACGCCGTGAGCTTTGGCTGACCTTCTGCCGGTCCGGATTGCTTGAATTGGGTTAGCCCGCCTTGGCTACGAACACCGATATGAAGCACCCCCTGATCCGGCGCCTTAGCCTGGATGATGTTGACCGGATCTACCAGATAGAGCAACTGGCCTATCCTTTTCCATGGACGCGTAGCCTGTTTCTGGAATGTCTGCGTGCCGGTTACGCATTTTTTGGCCTTCAAATGAGTAAAGACCTTGCGGGCTATTCAATTTTTAACTGGGCCGCCGGTGAAGCGCATTTGCTCAATCTCTGCGTACACCCGGATTGGCAGCACCGCGGTTTCGGCAGCTTGTTACTGGAATATACGATCAACCACGTGGTGCGACAGAAAAATGAAGCGATGTTCCTGGAGGTACGCACCAGTAATGAACGGGCCGCAAAACTCTACAAAAACAGGGGTTTCAAGGTGATAGGCAACAGAAAATCCTATTACCAGGCCGGCGATGGGCGCGAGGACGCCATCGTCATGCGCCTCGAGTTTCGTTCTCAGCTGTTGTATTAAGGCCTGCTAACAGGCCCTAATCACGCAGCTTTTCCAGTTTCTTGATCTGCGCCCTGAACCCGGCGACCTTTGTTTCGTGTGCTGCCAGTCGTTGCTTTTCCTGCTCGACAACCTCCGGCGGGGCGTGGTCAACAAAACGGCTGTTACCCAGTTTGCCTTCAGAGCGTTTCAAATCCGCGAGTTCGCGTTCGAGCAACTTGCCAAGTCGCGCCAACTCGTCCTCCAGGTCTACCAGGCCCTTAAGTGATACCAGGACTTTCAGGTCAGCAACCAGCGCCACCGAGTATTCGGATGTGTCGGCATCATCGGCAAGCCACTGACTTGCACCGATTCTGCCAACACCCGAGAGCAGGGATTCAAACTGCGCTTGGCGTTCCCGGTCAGAGGCCGTGCCCGCCTGGAACGCAATATCCAGGATTTTACCGGGTGAAACATTCAGTTCCGCGCGTATATTCCGGACGCCTTGCAATACTTTCTGTAACCAGCCGATTTCATCCTCCGCCTGCTCGTCAATTTCATCGGCCTGGGGAAATGGCTGCAGCATGATACTGTCACCTTCGATATGTAACGGCCCCTTGAGTCGTTGCCAGATTTCTTCGGTAATGAAAGGCATGAACGGGTGCAGCGTGCGCAAGCTGGATTCCAGAATGTATAACAGGGTATAACGGGTCGCGTTCTGCTCTTGGGCGGTGCCATTCTGGATAACCGGCTTGGATAGCTCCAGGTACCAGTCACAATATTCATACCAGATAAATTCATACAGGCGTTGTGAGGCGAGATCGAGCCGGTATTCGTTTATGTGCGTGCTGACACCGGCAATCATTTTGTGCAGGCGGGATACGATCCAACGGTCTGCTGCACTGGCGTGCGGTACCGCATGGACGTCGTGCTCCGAGGTGCTTATCAGCACATAACGCGCCGCATTCCACAGCTTGTTGCAGAAATTCCGGCTGCCGTCAATGCGTCCGAGGTCGAAACGGATGTCACGGCCGTTGGTTGCCAATGTCGCGAAAGTGAAGCGCAGTGCGTCACAACCGTAGGCTGCTGTTCCTTCCGGGAAATCCTTGCGAATATTTTTTTCAATCAGTGGGGCCATCTGGGGTTGCATCAGGCCACGGGTGCGTTTTTTGATCATATCCTCCAGGCTGATGCCATCGATCAGATCGAGAGGATCGAGCACGTTGCCCTTGGATTTGGACATTTTTTGGCCGTGGGCATCACGGATCAGACCGTGAACGTAAACCTCGCGGAATGGCACGTCGCCCATGAACTTCAGACCCATCATGATCATCCGCGCTACCCAGAAGAATATGATGTCGAAGCCGGTAACCAGTACGTTGGTGGGATAGTACTTATCCAACCGAGGTGTTTTTTCAGGCCAGCCGAGCGTGCTGAAAGGCCACAGCGCCGAGGAGAACCAGGTGTCGAGAACATCTTCATCCTGTGTTAGCGGAATGTCATCGCCAAGCCCGCTTCGCAGACGTGCATCCGCCTCATCAACACCTACATGGATGGAGCCGTCTGGGCCGTACCAGGCCGGTATGCGGTGACCCCACCATAGCTGGCGGGAAATGCACCAGTCTTCAATACGATGCATCCAGTCGAAGTAGGTTTTATTCCAGTTTTCTGGAACGAAGCGAATATCACCCTTCTCCACCGCTTCTATTGCTGGTTTGGCGAGTGGTTCGATTTTCACGTACCACTGGTCGGTCAGGTAAGGTTCGACGACAGCACCGGAGCGGTCGCCGTGTGGAACCATCAACACGTGTGGTTCGATTTTTTCCAGCAGACCGGCGGCCTTCAGATCGGCGACGATCTGTTTGCGAGCGACGAATCGGTCAAGGCCCCGGTAGGCTTCCGGGGCTTCGTCGTTGATGCTGGCATCATCATTGAGTACGTTAATTACTGGCAGTTCATGACGCTTGCCCATTTCATAGTCATTAAAATCGTGCGCCGGGGTGATCTTCACGCAACCTGAACCAAACTCGATATCCACGTAGCTGTCAGTAATCACCGGGATACGGCGCCCGGTTAACGGGAGTTCCAGTTCTATACCGTGCAGGTCGGTGTAACGGGGGTCTTCGGGGTTGACGGCCACGGCCGTGTCACCGAGCATCGTTTCCGGCCTTGTAGTCGCGACGACGATATAACCTTTGCCATCCACCCTGGGGTAACGGATATGCCACAGAAAACCATTTTCTTCTTCGGAAATGACTTCGAGGTCGGATAGGGCCGTGTGCAGCACCGGGTCCCAGTTCACCAACCGTTTGCCACGGTAGATCAGGTCCTCCTGGTAGAGATCTACGAAAACCCGGGTTACCGCGCGGGACAGTTCCTCGTCCATTGTGAACCGGTCGTGCTCCCAGTCCACCGATGCACCGAGGCGCCGCATCTGCTTCTCAATCTGGCCGCCGGATGTTCCCTTCCACTTCCATACAGCTTCAACAAATTTATCGCGGCCAATATCGTGACGGGAAATGCCATCTTCAGCCAGTTGGCGTTCAACCACCATCTGCGTGGCAATACCGGCATGATCCATACCGGGCTGCCACAATACGGAATCACCGTGCATACGGTGATAGCGTGACAGCACATCCATGATGGTGTCCTGAAAGGCGTGGCCCATATGCAGTGTGCCCGTCACATTGGGTGGCGGCAGCATGATGCAGTAGGGCTGTTCGGCCTGGCTGGGAGAGAAATAACCATTCTCTTCCCACCGCTGATACCATCGTCCTTCGATGGCGTCCGGTTGATAACTCTTGTCCATTATTTGTTGATCTCGTGGGTCTGGGGGTTGAGGCCCATATTGCGGTAGGTTCTGAATTTCACCCTTGAAGCTTCCCTCTCGTCGTCAGCGTAAGGAACGATTTCCAATACCCGGCTGAATCTTTCCGGTTGTGGAACAGCCTCAGTGCACAGGTTAATCACCACGTCCGTCGTATTCAACCCGGAAAGCAAACCGATATTGACGGGTGCTTTCAAGGCATCCGGTTCACCCGCCCTGGCATGTGGGATAAACCTCCCTTCCGGGTATTGCCACATCAGTTCATCCAGTTGTTCAGCGGATTTATCCGAGTTCGTGATGATGAATATGTTCTGGTTTCTTTCCAGCGCCATCAGCGCCAGGCGGCAGGCCAGTTTAGCAGCCCCTGGCGATGACATTCCGAGCAGGTAGAAATCGACCTGGCAGGACTCAGCTTGGGTGTTGTCGCTGTTCAAAAGTTGAAACGCTCAGTGCCGTGTCTTTCAAGCCCGGTTGTTTCAGGCCAGGTTGATCAGGAATTGGGTCAGCAGGCCAACCGGTCTGCCGGTTGATCCCTTGTCCCCGCCCCAGATCCAGGTTGATCCCGCGCAGTCAATATGAGCCCATCGCTGGTCCTCGGCAAAGCGCGAAAGAAAGCAACCGGCGGTGATGCTGCCTGCCGCCATCCCACCGACATTCTTCATGTCGGCATAGGGTGACTTGAGTTGCGACTGGTATTCATCCCAAAGCGGCAGACGCCAGCCCCGGTCGACGGCGGTCTCTCCCGCTTCGATCAATTCCGCGGCAAGGTCATCATGCTTACTCATGATGACAGAGGCATGGTGTCCGAGTGAAATCACGGCGGCTCCCGTCAGGGTGGCAACATCAATCAGGGCTGCGGGTTTAAATCGCTGGCTGTAGGTCAGGGCGTCACACAGCACCAAGCGGCCTTCCGCATCGGTATTGAGGACTTCTATGGTCTTTCCTGACATTGAGGTGAGCACGTCGCCCGGCCGGTAGGCGTTACCACCCGGCATGTTCTCGGCGGCGGCCACTACGCAGATCAGGTTGATGGGTAGCTGCATTTGGGCACAGGCTTCAAATGCCCCGATCACACTGGCTGCACCACCCATGTCAAACTTCATTTGTTCCATGTTTGGCCCGGGCTTCAGAGAGAGACCACCACTATCGAAAGTGATGCCCTTGCCAACCAGCACGGTGGGCGGGCTTTTTTTGCCCTTGCCCTGGTATTTGAGAATAATCAGTTTTGACCCATTCCGGCTTCCGCGTCCTACTGCCAGCAAAGCCGCCATCTTGAGTTCGGCCATCTGCTCCTCATCGAGGATTTCCAGGCTGACATTCTCGTAGCTGTTCGCGATCTCCCTGGCGGTTTCTGCCAGGAAAAGAGGATTGCAGATATTGGGTGGCAGGTTGCCGAGTTCGATTGAACGTAAATAGCCTTTTGCGATACCCCTGGCTTCGTCCAGGGCGGCTTGCATACCGGTGCCGGCATTGAATGAAGCACTGTCAAGCGGCTGCTTGTCATCATCCTTAAGTGGCTTGGTGGTGGTATAGCGGTAGTTGGCCTGGGCCAGGCTGACTGCGGCCTGACGAAGCCGCCAGAACTTCGTTGTCCGGCTTACATCCAGTTCGTGCAGGCAGATATGTGCGCTGGTGGCGGTATGGTCCCTCAGGAATGCCCCTGCACCCATGCAAACACTGTTATAGCGGACAGTGGTGAATTTTTCAGTTTCACCACACCCCAGTACAAGGATGCGTTTTGCCGCTGCGCCCTTGAGCCCGTGCAACAGTGTGGTGTCCTTCCACCCCGTACTGACGTCACCACTGTCTATTAATTGTTGCAACGCGCCATCGCAAGCCTGGTTTACCAGTTTTGCCGAGCCTTTCAGTGGTGCTTTTTCAAAAACACCGATAACCAGGCAGGCAGTTTCAAGTTCCGTTGCCGGCGTTGTGTCTAGTGTAAATTTCATTATTTTTGGATCCTTTGCTGAACTCCTGGTTCTTAAAATAACCGTTGAGCCCTGTAACACTGCTAGAATGCGGACGAATCCGGCATTCTACTAGATTTGTTAACGAAGATACTAATATTGAGCATACTGCAGAGGTACATATTTCGTGAGTTGTTCTGGACGGCGCTAGCCGTAAGCATTGTGCTCGTCATTGTTTTGCTGGGTGCTTACCTGAGCGATATGCTCAAGGATATTGCCGGGGGACGTATTCCGGCGGGTCTTTTGAGCATACAAGTGCTGCTACATATGCCGGAAACCCTGGGCAATATATTGCCATTGGCTGGTTTTATCGCCGTGATGTGGGGTCTGGGACGCTTGTACCGCGACCAGGAAATGGCTGTCATGCGCTCCAGCGGTTTTGACTGGACCAAGCTCTTGAAGCCATTGCTGAGCCTGGTCATACCAATGGCTGTAATATTGCTGGTTTTGGGTTTGTCGGTCGCGCCTGTCACGGCACGCATGGCCGAAGATCAACTGGAAGCTGCGTTTCGTTCGGCTGCCGTCTGGGGCTTGCAGGCAGGTAAGTTCCACGTGCTCCGTCAGGGTGAACTGGTCTTATATGCCGAAGCCATCGCGGATGACGGCAGTACGCTGAAAAACATCTTCATCAAGCAGCGCCAGGAAGAACGGGAACAGGTTTGGGTGGCCGAGAAAGGCCGTTACTGGATGGACTCTGAGACCGGCGATCGTTACCTGGTTCTCGAACAGGGCAAAGTGACCGATGTTGCCCCCGGGCAACTGGATCTGCGCGTTCTGAGCTTCGCCCGCAATGATTTGCGTTTACCGGAACCGGAATTCCGTAAACGGAAAGGCACCCGGATAAACTCGAAATCTACGGCAGAGCTCTTGGACACCGGCAATATCGAATCCATCGCGGAGTTACAATGGCGTCTATCGCCAGCAATCAGCGTCATCATACTGGGCCTGCTGGCCATTCCCCTCTCGCATTCGGACCCGCGTGAGGGCAGGGGTGGCAGGATCGTACTCGGCATCCTGGTATATATTCTCTACGGCAATTTGCTATACCTGTGCCGCACCTGGATCACTGAGGGTGTGCTACCCACCCACATTGGAATGTGGTGGGTTCACGCGGTTTTTCTCATTATCGGTTTTATTTGGATCCGCCGTCAGGGGCGGTTTCCGGTCAAGGCGAATTCAGCTTGATAAAAACGGTAGACAAATATATCGGCAAATCCGCTATTCTTGGTATTGTGCTCGTCTGGGTCAGTTTGACGATACTGATGATGATGTTCAGCGTGTTTGGTGAATTACGCGACACGACGGCCGACTACGGGGCATCTGACGCCTTTTGGTTTGTCTTGCAGACAGGCCCGCGGCTGGCCTACCAGATATTTCCAGTATCCGCCCTGATGGGTTCGCTGCTTGGTATCGGTGCACTTGCAAGCGCTAATGAACTGGTTGCCTTTCGGGTTTCCGGTGTTTCAAGGTTGAGGCTGGCGATTGCAGGGATGGCGGGCACCCTATTGATGAGTTTGCCGGTCATGGTCATTGGTGAATGGGTTGCTCCCGGCGCCGAGCAGCAGGCGCGTGCTTTCAGACTAAGCCAGCTGGTCGGCCAGGTTATCATCGGCGGCACTTCCGGTATGTGGATCAGGGATGGCAGTGATATTGTCAATATCCGCCGACCATTGCTGACCGCTGACCGCGGACAGCAGTCCATAAACTTCCAGGAAATTGAAATTCACCATTTTGACGGTTTTGCTGGCTTACAGAAAATTACCCGCGCCGACAGTGCATTCTTCGATGGCGAGCAATGGACGCTGGAAGGCGTTTCCATCATAGAGATCGGCAAGACGGAGGTGGTTCCCTTGGCGCTTGAACGTACGCCCTGGGTTTCAGGCATTAAACCGGAGTTGCTCGAATCGGCTGTTTCACGTCCGGCCTACCTGTCAATACGCGCTTTGTGGGACCAGTTGAATTATCTCCAGAGCAATGGACAGGATGACAGGATGTACCAGTCTGCGTTTTGGGAGAAGATCACGTACCCGCTGGCAATTATCGCACTGGTCCTTGCTGGCATGCCTTTTGTTTTCGGCTCTTCACGGCATCACAATCATGGTTTCAGGCTGTTTGTTGGTATTACGCTGGGCGCTTTTTTCATGCTGATCAACGGAGCCTCGCAAAACCTGGCAACGGCCTATTCACTTCCGGTTGCATTCAGTACGGTTTGGCCATCAGCCGTTCTGATGATTGTTGCGGTTACCGTTTTGCGCCGATCAACCTGAGGTGTGCGTGACCCGGTCAGCGCCGACTGGTGAAATGTTCAGGCTAGTCTGAAACGGGTTTGATCAACAAGGTCCGGGCGGCCAGGTCATGCCAGCCACGGTTCCTGGAATCCACCAGCGCCCAGAGAATACCAATACCCAAAAGACCCAGTGAAACCAGGCCGACAAGGAACCGCAACAAGCATCTTGACCATGAAATTTTCCGGCCATCGGCGCTGATCAGCCTGACCCGCCAGGCGCGCATACCCACGGTTATACCACCGTATCTCCAGCATCCGCCCAGGTAGGCGAAGCAGACTGTGAACAACCACAACGTGAACCAGAAATCGTGCAAGGCATGCTTGTTCACATCGCCAAACGGTAATGCAATCGCCGCAGCCAGGATCAGCAAGCCCAGCAAAATGAGGGTGTCATACAACATGATCATTGACCTGCGCGCTAAAGAGCAGTAGACATTAGCGGTCAACAATGCGGATTGATCTGTTTGCATTATAGAAGTCTCATCTGTCCATTCTGAATACAGGATACGCGTTTCATGAATTGGTCAGGGTTTCTTGGGTTATCATTGATGCCATGGATGAATTATATGCCTAGGCAGCAGATCAGGGCCCGACTATGAAAAGCGGTTCGCCCGAACCCGGCAGCAGTATAAAACAGGATCCGGTCATTGAGCGGTTTCTCGATGGTCTTTGGGCCGAACGTGGTTTGAGCGATAACAGTCTGCAAAGCTATCGTCATGACCTGCTGAACTTACAACACGGGCTTGCACTTCGGGGTAAACCGTTAACGCAGGCAACCCGGGAGGATATCCTGGCCGTACTTGCTGCCGAGATGCGGCTGGGTAAGAGCCCCCGCTCACTTTCGCGCTACCTTTCTGCATACCGCCAGTTCTATCGGTGGCTGGTTCGCGAGGGAAAGATCGACAACGATCCCGTGGCCCTGATCGAAAGCCCGAAAACCGGCCGGGGTTTGCCGAAGGCATTAACCGAGGAACAGATCGAATCCCTGCTCGCTGCGCCGGATACCGGAACCACGCTGGGTCTGCGTGACAAGGCGATGCTGGAGTTGATGTATGCCACCGGTCTGCGGGTTAGCGAACTTGTCGGTCTGGAGCTAGCCAATATCAATCTGAACCAGGGTGTTGTGCGGGTGATTGGCAAAGGCCGAAAAGAACGCCTGGTGCCGATCGGAGATGAAGCACATGAAAGCCTGAAGGCCTACCTGTCGGATGGCAGGCCCCAGCTTTTGCAGGGTGTGCAAACCGACGCCATTTTTGTAACGACGCGAAAAGCCGGAATGACACGCCAGGCGTTCTGGTACATGGTGCGCCGCTACGCCAGCCTGTGCGGTATATCGCGAAAACTGTCACCGCACATGTTGCGCCACTCTTTTGCGACCCACCTGCTCAATCACGGCGCCGATCTTCGCGTGGTCCAGTTATTGCTAGGGCACAGCGACCTCTCCACCACGCAAATCTACACACATATCGCCCGCGAAGGTCTGAAGCGCATGCATGAGGCCCATCATCCCCGCGGTTAACCAGGGTGTCATATTTCCCAAATTTATGGGTTGAACTTTTTCCCACATACAGGTCAAATGCAACCAAGCACAGAGCAAACCCAGGACCGGAGATAAAAATGAATCGTATATCGCTGTTGTTTACAGCTTTTACAGCCTGCCTGTTGATGACAACAGCGAATGCCGGCGTAACTGAAGATAAGGATTTTAACGCCGTTGAAGCCAAGATACGCGCCCTCGTTCCCAATGCAACAACCATCGCAATATCCGAAACACCCATCGCAGGCCTGCTACAGGTCCAGATCAATACCGACATCGTTTACGTGACCGCTGACGGCCAGTACCTGTTGCAGGGTCAGATTATGGATATCGACACCCGCACCAATATTACCGACCAGGCCAAATCCGGTATTCGTCTGAGCCTGTTGTCAGACTTGAAATCGGACCAGCAGATCACTTTCTCACCGGAAAAACCAAAATACGATTTACTCGTTTTCACGGATATCGACTGTGGTTATTGCCGGAAACTTCATAACGAGATGGCCGGGTACAACGAATTGGGTATCGCGATACATTACATGGCATTCCCGAGGGCCGGTATAGGCTCTGACTCGTATGACAAGTTTGTTTCAGTATGGTGCTCGGCTGATCAAAAGGAAGCTCTGACACTTGCAAAGAATGGAACGGATCCACTGCCACAAAAATGCCCGAATCCGATCGCTGACCAATACGAACTGGGTCGTGAAGTTGGTGTAACCGGCACACCGGCGTTGCTGACAAGTGACGGCACCCTGATACCCGGTTATATGCCGCCAGCACAATTGCGCGAACGGCTGGATTCCCTCGAGGCGCCCTCCGAATAAGGTTTCGGTTCTCAAAACTGAACGTTCCCAAAAAGGATCCGGCCATCCGTGGCAGGGTCCTTTTTTTATGTCTGGTGCCCGGTATGCAAAAAAAAGCAAATTGGTGCTCACCTGTACCGACCAGCCGTTATAATGTCAGCTGTTAATTCGGGAGTGATACTTTGACAGGGTTTACCTGCCTGCTCGGTGGTCCGGCTTTTTCAGAATTCCACAAGCAAAAACTTGTTGAAGATTTGCGTCAGCGCGCAGGGCGGGAGTTGCCTTTCGTTGCGCAATTTATCTATTTCGTGGAAAGCCCGCTGGACTTGTCACAGGATGAACTGCAACGTCTTGAAGCGCTGCTACATGCGCAATCACTGGAACATCCTGGTATTTTACCTGAGCCGGTGGTCGAGGCCAGGCACCCGGTCGCCGTCGGTGACTCAGATCTGGCTCCCGAGTTGCTTTCCCGTGTGCTTCTGGTTGTACCACGGCTTGGTACGCAGTCACCCTGGTCCACCAAGGCCACTGATATTGCATACCGGTGCGGGCTGGACACGATAAGCCGCATTGAGCGGGGCACGCTGTTCCATCTTCCCGCGAGCGCCAATGATGAGAAAATGATTGCCATCATAAAGCCCCTGGTTCACGACCGTATGACACAGGCGGTATTGACTGACCTGGAAGCCGCGAAGGCATTGTTTGCCCACCATCCGGCCAGGCCGCTGAATTTTGCGGACCTCTCCGTTAACGCAAAGCGGGCGCTCGAGAAGACCAACAAGGAACTGGGCCTGGCATTATCTGGTTTTGAAATCGACTACCTGATTGCCGCTTATGAAAAGCTCGGCCGCAATCCTACCGACGCAGAACTGATGATGTTTGCGCAGGCTAACTCG
Organism: uncultured Gammaproteobacteria bacterium; assembly: GCA_963704855.1. Taxonomy (GTDB): domain Bacteria; phylum Pseudomonadota; class Gammaproteobacteria; order Xanthomonadales; family SZUA-36; genus SZUA-36. The sequence continues at coordinate 55,906 of CAVPHY010000001.1, read as the reverse complement.
GAGCATTGCCGTCACAAGATATTCAACGCCAGCTGGACACTGGATGGCGAAGCCCAGGATCTTTCCCTGTTTGACATGATCAGGAACACCCATGCCCTGAATCCAGACGGTGTGTTGTCCGCTTACCACGATAACTCCGCGGTTATCGAAGGCCGCCGCAACCGGCGCTTCTTTCCGACACCCGGCACAGGTGAATATAGCTGGCTGGATGAGGACGTGGGTATCCAGATCAAGGTGGAGACCCATAATCACCCCACGGCGATCTCACCATATCCCGGCGCGGCAACCGGTTCGGGTGGCGAAATCCGTGATGAGGCCGCGACCGGTCGTGGCGCGCGTCCGAAAGTCGGTCTCAGCGGGTTTTCGGTTTCCAACCTGTTGCTACCGGACAGGCCACGTGACTGGGAGGAGAAATCGGGTAAGCCCGACCGTATCGCGAGTGCGCTGGACATCATGATCGAAGGGCCGGTCGGTGCGGCATCTTTCAACAACGAGTTCGGCCGTCCGGCTTTGACAGGCTATTTCCGCACGTTCGAACAGACCATTGGCGGCAGGCTTTGGGGTTATCACAAGCCCATCATGCTCGCCGGTGGTCTCGGAAACATCCGCCCCGGCCATATTGAAAAACTGCGGCTTTCTGAAGGTTCCGCAGTTATCGTGCTGGGCGGGCCGGCCATGTTGATTGGTCTCGGCGGCGGTGCGGCTTCCTCGGTCGGTAGCGGGCAGGGGAATGAAGAACTGGATTTTGCCTCTGTGCAGCGGGGTAACCCCGAAATGCAAAGACGCTGCCAGGAAGTCATCGACCGTTGTTGTGCATTGGGAGATGCCAATCCGATTGTATCCATCCATGATGTCGGTGCCGGCGGTTTATCCAATGCACTGCCGGAACTGTTAAACGACAGCGCCCGCGGTGGCACGCTGGAATTGCGCGAGATCCCCAGTGCGGATGGCGCCATGTCACCCATGGAGATCTGGTGCAACGAGTCGCAGGAACGTTATGTACTTGGTATAGAACGCGACCGCCTGCAGGAATTTGAGCTTTTATGTGAACGGGAACGCTGCCCCTATGCGGTATTGGGAAGCGTCACTGAAGAGCGTGTGCTGCGCCTGAACGATGCCTTGTTAAACAGGCCGCCCGTTGACCTGCCATTGGAGGTGCTGCTCGGAAAAACACCCAGGCTGCACCGCGATGCCATCACCGGGACGGTGGCCCCGCTTACAAATCTGCCTGCGCAAACCACTTTGGAAGATGATCTTCTCAGTGTCTTGCGTTTCCCGGCAGTCGGCAGCAAGTCTTTCCTGATCACCATTGGCGACCGTTCGGTTGGAGGGCTGGTGGCGCGCGACCAGATGGTCGGGCCGTGGCAGGTTCCGGTAGCGGATTCAGCGGTGAGCCTGCATAGTTTTCATGGGTTTACAGGCGAGGCCATGGCCGTGGGTGAGCGCACACCCCTGGCGGTGGTTAACAGCCGCGCTGCAGCCCGGATGGCGGTGACAGAAGCGATCACCAATATCGCGAGTGCGCCGATCGCGCGTCTCTCGGATGTGCGGCTATCGGCTAACTGGATGGCGGCCGCAGGTGAGGAAGGTCAGGACGCGGCCCTGTACGCGGCGGTGAAAGCGGTCGGCATGGAATTATGCCCTGCACTGGGTATTGCCATCCCGGTCGGCAAGGACTCCCTGTCTCTCAAAACCGACTGGACTCAAGGGCAGCAAGCGCGACATATGCTCGCACCGGTGTCGCTCGTCGTAACTGCTTTTGCACCGGCCACCGATGCCCGTCTCGCGGTTACGCCGCAATTGAAAATCGGTGATGAAGCAAACTGCCTTTTGTTAATTGACCTCGGTCACGGCCTGGACCGCCTCGGTGGTTCCTGCCTTGAGCAGGTCCATGGGAAATTCAGCGATCGGGTTCCGGACCTGGACAATGCACAGGACCTGAAGGGCTTTTTCGCGGCCATACAGGAGCTCATGGCGGCGGGTCGGTTACTCGCCTACCACGACCGCTCTGATGGCGGCCTGGTTACCACGCTGTGCGAAATGGCCTTCGCCGCGCGTTGCGGGCTTGATTTGTCGTTTGAAAAAGCACCCGGTGATGACGCAGATAAACTGCGCGCGCGTTTATTTTCGGAAGAGCCCGGCGCGGTGATCCAGGTTGCTGAATCACAAAAACGAACCGTGCTGGAGTGCCTCGCCAGGCATGGCCTGGCGGAACTGATCGAGGAGATCGGCACGGCAGTCAGGGGACAGACCCTTAGTATCAAGGCCGGTGGTCGTGTTTACCTGCAAAGTGATCTGGCGGCTCTTCACCAGGCCTGGAATGAAACAAGCTTTGAGATCCAGAAACTTCGTGACCATCCGGATTGCGCCAGGGAAGAATTTGCCCAATGCCTGCAATGGGACCAACCGTTCCTTGAACCACGCCTGAGTTTTGATCCCCATGCAGAACCCGCTTGCGCCGGCTATCGCCAGGAACACCAGGCCGGCCATTGCCATTTTGCGTGAACAGGGTGTCAATGGACAGGTTGAAATGGCCGCGGCCTTCGACCTGGCAGGTTTCAGGGCTTACGACGTGCATATGTCAGATTTACTTGAGCAACGGACCAGCCTGTCGGAATACCAGGGCCTGGTGGCTTGTGGCGGGTTTTCATATGGTGATGTGCTGGGTGCAGGCCGGGGCTGGGCGGCCTCCATACTGTTCCAGGCGCAGCTCAGGGACCAGTTTGCCGCATTTTTTGAACGAACGGACCGTTTCGCACTCGGTGTCTGTAACGGTTGCCAGATGCTCGCTTCGCTAAAGGACATCATACCGGGCGCCGCAAGCTGGCCGGAATTCGTGGCCAACCGCTCCGGCCAGTTTGAAGCGCGTCTCAGCCTGGTAAAAGTTAATGATTCGGCGTCGTTATTCTTCAGCGGCATGGCCGGTAGTATGCTGCCAGTGGCAACCGCGCATGGTGAAGGCCGTGCACAATTCAATGGCCAGGCGCTGGCGCAGACGCAGGTGACGTTGCAGTATGTGAACGCGGATGGGGTAGCCGTCAAAGAATATCCTCAAAACCCGAACGGTTCTCCAGCCGGCATCACCGGCCTGTGTAATACCGACGGCCGGGTTACGATCATGATGCCTCACCCTGAAAGAACCTTGCGTACCGTTAATTTCTCCTGGTCCCCGGATCACTGGCCGGAAGTTTCGCCATGGCAGCGTATCTTCCAAAACGCGTACCATTGGGTTAAATGATGAGCGAACAGTCAAATAATCAGGATCTTCGCCTTAGCGAACTGCTGATCCTGGCGTTTTTATGGATGATATTCGGTTTTATGCTCTGGTATTACCTGAGTGCTTTTCACGGCGCACCGGTACGTATGCTGGCAAGTCAGATTCTGTCGTTTTTGCTGGGCAATGACTTTCTGAACATCATACCCAACCCGGACCGCCATTATCTGTTCCAGGTTCAGACAAACATACCTTTCCAGTTTCCGGACGGAAGCCGCGAGTCGCTGGGGTTTATCGTCAACCCCCTGATTTTCGGTTATGGTTTGCCGTTGCTGTTCGGCCTCGTGATGGCATCGGGCGTTTCCTTTCTAAGGAAAATGGGTGTTTTGCTGGGTGGTTACGTGGTTGTCATGCTGATCCAGGTATGGGGTGTGGTCTGGCAGTCACTGAAAATGCTGGCATTTAATTTTGGAGAAGATGCCCACCAGGTGGTCGCGGGTGCCGGATTGTCGGATGAAATGATCGCCCTTTGCTACCAGTTGGGGGTTTTGATACTCCCGCCACTGGTGCCAATTATCTTGTGGGTGCTGGCAAATTGGACGTTGATTGAGCAATTTACAGGATGGCAAAAAAATAGGGATTCATGATCGCCGGGAACTGTCCGCGTCCTGCAGTGGTCATTGAGTCTGGCAAGAGTCATACAGTCGCCGGTATGCGAGCTGACAGTTCGGGCTATAATTTCCATCAAGAATTAACCTCCCAAGGGACATTACGTGCAAGCAACTGAAGAGTTACAGAAAAAAGACGCGAAGCAACTCAATGCAATTGAAGATGAGGTCTGTGTTTACCTGATCGAAAGTGGCCGCTTAAAAAAACCTGACCTGAAGCGTGCCGAAACCTTTCGTGAACAGAATGGCGGTAACCTGATTACATTGCTTGTCCGTCTTGGGCTGGTTTCAGAGCGGGACGTGGCCGAGGCTGAATCCAGTCTGCTGGAGTTGCCACTGATGTCAACGGCCGATTTGCCGGATGAAGCACCGGATATCGGCAAACTGTCATTACGCTATTTGAAACAGAACCTGTTGTTGCCGGTGAGTGTCACCGATACCGAAATGGTTGTCGTGATGGCCAACCCCAGGGATGATTACGCGCTCAAAGCACTGGCGATGGCCAGTGGTAAAACCATACGCCGGCAGGTTGGTGTGGCTTCCGAGATAGAAAACGGTATCGAAAAACTCTATGGTGTCGGCCGCAGCGCCATGGGACAGATTATCGATACGCTCGGCGAGGAAAGCGACGACCTCGAAGACGTTGAACACCTGCGTGACCTTGCCTCCGAGGCGCCGGTCATCAGGCTGGTCAACCTGATTATGCAAAGGGCGGTCGAGGCGCGTGCATCGGATATCCACATAGAACCGTTTGAAAACCGGCTCAAGGTCCGCTACCGGATCGATGGCGTGCTGCAGGAAGTGGAAGCCCCGCCCGCAAGTTCAACCGCGGCGGTCATATCGCGTGTCAAGATCATGGCGCGGCTTAATATTGCCGAGCGACGTCTTCCACAGGATGGCCGCATCATGCACCGGGTACAGGGCAAGGAACTGGATTTGCGTGTTTCAACCGTGCCCACCTCGCATGGTGAGAGCGTGGTGATGCGTATTCTTGACCGGGAAAGCATCGTCCTGGATTTTGACTCACTGGGGTTCGATGAAGGTTTAAAGAAAGCCTTCGTCAAGGACCTGGAAATGCCACATGGTATCATCCTCGTCACCGGCCCCACCGGTTCGGGTAAAACGACCACACTGTATACGGCGCTCAGCCAGATCAATACCCCCGCGAGGAAAATCATCACCGTCGAAGACCCGGTCGAATACCAGCTTGAAGGTATCAACCAGATCCAGGCGCAATCTTCCATCGGTCTGGATTTTGCACACGCCCTGAGGGCCATTGTCCGGCAGGATCCGGATGTGATCATGATCGGTGAAATGCGTGATCTGGAAACGGCCCGGATTGCAATCCAGTCGGCACTGACCGGTCACCTGGTGCTGTCGACGATCCACACCAATGATGCGGCGGGTGGTATTACCCGTATGCTGGATATGGGTGTGGAGGACTACCTGTTGACCTCCACGGTCAATGCCATCCTTGCGCAACGTCTGGTCAGAACGCTTGGTAAGGGCGCCACGGAAGCCGTGCAATTGCTACCGGAAGTTGCCGCGGAAATCGGTTTTGGAAAATTCCTTGAACAGGACACCTACACCGTCTACCGCCCCATCCCATCCCCGGAAAACCCGACCGGTTATTTTGGCCGGACGAGTATCCTGGAGTTGCTTCAGATGACCGACTCCATACGCCGCTTGATCATGCAACAGGCCACCTCGGGCGAGATTCATGAAATGGCGGTCCAGCAGGGGATGCGAACGATGTACCAGGACGGCTTGCTGAAGTGTCTTAAAGGTGTCACCACGCTCGAAGAAGTGCTCAGAGTGACACAGGAAGCCTGATGCCGTTTTTTGAGTACAAGGCGGTTTCCCCGTCGGGTGAAACCGTGCGCGGCACGATGGAGGCCGCGACAGAAGCGGGGGTCATCGCCAAGCTCCAGGAAGGCGGCAATATTCCATTGTCGGTCAACGAGGCGGGCAAGGGCAGTTTCAGCCTTGATTCGCTGAGACTAAAAAGACGTGGCATGAACACCCGTGAAGTCGGTCAGTTTACACAGCAACTGGCAACCCTGCTCGGTGCCGGTTTGCCACTCGATCGCTCGCTCCAGGTCTTGCTGGAGTTGTCAGAAAATGACCGCATCAAGCAGACCGTATCCGCCGTGCGTGACCAGGTGAGAGAGGGCGGCAGCCTGTCGGACGCACTGGATGCCCAGCATGGGTCCTTCAGCAGGTTGTTTATCAACATGGTGCGCGCCGGTGAAATCGGCGGATCATTGGCAACCACGCTGGAGCGGCTGGCCGATTATATGGAGCGCTCCAAAGACCTGAAAGACAGCGTGGTGTCGGCCATGGTTTACCCGGTCATGCTTATGGTGCTGGCGGGTGGCTCGCTGGTGCTGCTGCTGGTTTATGTTATCCCGCAGTTCACACCGATTTTTGAAGAACTGGGCGGCGATCTTCCGCTTGTTACCAAGATGGTACTGGCGGTCGGCAGTGTTTTGCAGAACTTCTGGTGGGGGCTCATCGGTCTGTCCTTCCTGGGTGTGGTTTTATTTCGGCGCATGCTGGCTGACCCGGAAAAACGCTTACGCTGGGATACCCGGGTACTGCATATGCGCTGGGTCGGGGACCTGGTGTCAAAGATGGAAATTGCCCGCCTGGCGCGCACGCTCGGCACCTTGCTGACCAATGGCGTGCCGTTGTTATCCGGTCTGTCCATTGCCCGCAACGTGATGACAAACAGCCTTTTGCGCAAGAGCGTTGAAGCGACCACCCAGAAAGTCAAAACGGGTGGCGGTCTGGCCCATAACCTTGCGGAGACCGGGCAGTTTCCACGGCTTGCATTACAGATGGTAAGCGTGGGAGAGGAAACGGGACAACTGGATGTCATGCTGATGAAAGTTGCGGATACCTACGATAAGGAGGTGCGCACTACCATCGACCGCCTGTTGGCAATTTTCACACCGGCCATAACGCTGTTGATGGCGGTAATGATCGGTACGATCGTCATGTCCGTATTGATGGCGATTATGGGTATTAATGAACTGGTTGGCTGAAGGTACGGTCTCAGACCGCGTAAGCCAACAAAACCTAACGGGTCAATGCCGTCAACATTGACCGGTTTGTATGGCCAGGATACTGGCAGGAGACTTCAGGAATGAATTTCAAAAGGTATTACAAGATGAATAATAAGGGGCAACGCGGATTTACGCTGGTCGAGTTACTGCTTGTGTTGGTTATCCTGGCGTTGATCGCAGGCCTGGTATTGCCGGGTATTATCGGTAAGGCCGAGAGCGCAAAAGCCAAGGCTGCCTCGTCGCAAATCAGCCGTATTTCAATGTCGGTGGAAAGTTTCTACCTGGATACGGGCAATACACCATCTTCACTGGAAGAACTGGTGAACGAACCCTCCGGTGTGACAGGTTGGAACGGCCCCTATATCAAGAACACCCTGTTGAACGACCCATGGGGCCAAGCCTATAAATACGCGGTACCCGGTGAGCACGGTGATTTTGATATCTGGTCCTTCGGTGCTGACCGGCAAGGAAGGTGGTGAGGGTAATAATGCAGACATTACCAGTTGGGAATAAATGGCTGGGTGTGCAAATTGAGTTGAGAGCCTTTATGCACTTGAGGCCTGCAGCATCCCGCGGTTTTACCCTGGTCGAAATCATGGTGGTCATGGTTATTATCGCGCTGATCATGGGTTTGGTTGCAACTTCGATGTCACGCAGTATCTCCGGCGCCGAAGCGCGTGCCGCTTCACGAAAGCTGGTGGCGTCACTGCGCTATACCCGGGCACGCGCAATTATCGACAAAAAGGAGCAGGTTTTTCAGGTTGATACTGAGAACCGCAGTTACCAGGCGCCCGGCCGTGAAGCCGATTAACCTGCCTGATGGTGTCGATGTGACCATTACGACGGCGCGTTCCGAAGTGACATCGGAAGCCGTGTCGGGCATACGCTTTTTTCCCGATGGCGGTTCGACCGGTGGCCATATCGAGCTGACGGTCAACAAACGCGAGTACCGTGTCAATGTCGCCTGGCTGACCGGTGAAACCAGGTTGGAGAAAACCGAGGGATGAAGTCTCTGAACGCGGGTTCATGTATCAACAACCGACGCCGCTCGCGGGGCTTCACCTTGCTGGAAGTGATGCTGGCCTTTGTCATATTCGCGCTGAGTTTTGCCACCGTGTTGGAGATCATGGCAGGTTCGATGCGCAGCGTCTCACGGGCAAGCGATGACACCGAAGTCGCATTGCTGGCCCAGTCGCTGATGGACCTGGTGGGTACCGAAATACTGATAGAAGAGGGTCAATACAGCGGAACCAGTATGGACCGCTACCAGTGGGAAATGGAAATCAACCTTTATGACGCAGGCGGTGAGCCGGCCGACGGGGGAATGACGACACAGGAGCTGGCTGACCTGTCGGGTATCGAGCTGTACCGGGTTGACCTGTATGTCGACTGGGAAACCGGTCGCAGACAACGTGAGTTTCATTTCAGCACCATACACAGCGTGCTGGCGAACCGGCCATGAAACGAGCCCCCGGTAAAGCTCCACCCCGGTTCATCGCAGGTTTTACCCTGGTTGAATTGCTGCTGGCGATAACCTTGATGAGCATCTTGTTGGGGTTGACCTATTCCGGTCTGCGCGCAGCAACGCGGTCTTCACTTCGCGGCGAACTTATACTGGCCGCTGGTGGAGAGTTGCGTGCCTCCCATCAGTTCATACGTCGCCAGCTCAACCAGATGTTACCCCTGCCATTCGCCGTAACGGACGATGCAGAAGAGCTTCGTATTGTGTTTGAAGGTGATGCGAAACGCATCCAGTTCGTCGCTCCCATGCCCGGTTATCTTGGTTCCGGCGGGCCGCAGGTGCAGTTGGTGGAAGTGGTCAACGACGACGATGGCGAGCTTGTTATCCAGTTCAGGCATGCATTACTTCAGGGTTTCACCGAAGACCGTTTGTTTGATCGGGATCCCGTGGTTCTGCTTGAGGGTGTGCGTTCTGCGGGTTTCGAGTTCCTCGCCAGGGATGAGACAGGAGAGTTGATCGGCTGGGTTGCGAGTTGGGAACAAAGGGGCATGCTGCCTGTTGCGGTACGCCTGGATCTGGAGTTCTCCGAGGGTCTAAATATACATTGGCCGGAATTGGCTGCAGGCGTGCGGGTGGATGAACAAGCGCTCCAGGGGCTCGCCGGCAGCGTGGGGCCGGAGACCTATGAGCAGAGAATCCAGGACCTGATCAAAGGCAGAAAACAGGACGAGCCATGAACGGTCGTTGCAGGATAAATTCTCAGCATGGCATCGCACTGGTACTCGTGCTATGGGCGCTGTTGCTACTCACAATTGTCACCGGTTCATTTTCCCTTATGGCGCGCATGGACCGTCTGGAGGCCAACACCCTGCTGTCAGGAACACAGGCTCGCCTGAGTGCTGAAGCTGCGATAAACCTTGCTGTACTGGCCCTTCGTGATCCAGCGGATGAAACACGCATGCGTGCCGATGGCCGGCTCTACCAGCAGGAAATCGATGGAGTTCTGCTGGAGGTCAGTGCGATAGACGAACGCGGGAAGCTGGATATCAATGCGACGGATGAACTGACGCTGGCAAACCTGTTCACCGGTCACGGAATGGAGCTTGATGCGGCTGAATTACTGGCTGCCGCTGTCATGGACTGGCGTGATGAGGATGAACTGGAACGCGTTAACGGGGCGGAAGAGGATGCTTATATCGCAGCGGGCCTGGAGATAGGCCCGGCCAACAGGCCTTTCATGATGACCGAGGAACTGTTGCAGGTTATCGGTATGGAATACGAGCTGTACCGTAAGCTGGAACCCGGTATTACGGTGTTTTCCCGGGCAGGCGAGCCCGATCCGGCATTTGCACCGGTAGAAGCGCTGATGGCGTTACCGGACATAACCTATGAGGAAGCGGTGAACTTTGTGCAGGAAAGGAACTCTCAACAACCCGGTGAGTCACTCGGCACAGAATTGCCAAATGGTCTTGTTGTGATGGAACAAGGCAGAGGGGTCACGTATAGTATTCAGGCCAGGGCGACGATGCCCAATGGCGTTTGGGAACAGTTACAAGCCACAATCCGGCTTGGGGGAACCCGTAGCGGCCGCCCCTACCGTGTATTGCGTTGGCGCGAAGGATTTCAATATTAGGACCTTTTGACAACGATGGCGATCGCACTAAACAACACCATTCAGAATGTCCGTTTTCGATTTACGAACGGTCCCGCCGGTCAGTTCCTCAGGTGGTGGGGAGAAGAACTCCGCAACGCGATGCCGGCGCGGTTTCGTGCGCGTATGCAATACGCGCGCCGCAAACTGCTAATGCAGATGAGCGATGGGGAGCTGGTTTTCAGCATTGATAACGCCAGGTCGGTTCAGTCGCTGGATACCGTGTCGCTCGATCAGGATCCGCAGTTACAACAACAACGTATCCGCGATCTTTTGCAGCGGCATGAGCTTGGCGAAGTACATCGCGATCTGCTGCTCCCGGAGTCCGTCGTGTTACATACACGCGTGACCATGCCACTTGCTGCCGAGGCCAACCTGAGACAGGCACTGGCCTACGAGATGGACCGGCACACACCATTCAGCGCTGAAGAGGTTTTCTTTGGCTGCCACAATTTGAGCCGGAATCGTGAAACCGGCCAGTTGAGTTTCGAGTTATACGTGACACCCCGCGAAGCGGTCGAAGCCCAGGTTGATCAGCTAAATCGACTCGGCCTGGCACCCACCGGGGTCGATATCACCACCGCCAACGGTCCACTGGGTATCAACCTGCTGCCGGAAGCGATGCGCCACCATGTCGTCAATCAGCAGGCGCGTTTGAATTGGGCGATTGGCGCGGCTACGGTTCTCCTGATGGCATTTGTCATGGCGCAATCATTGTGGTTGCGTGAACACCAGTTAAAAGTCATAAACGAGGCCATTGAAAATGTACGTGCGGACGCCATGGCAGTACAGCAGATTCGAAAACAGATCGATGATGCAAGTGAAGCCGCCGGCTTTTTGGAGAGCCGTAAAATTGAAAATGGATACAAGGTAGAAATGCTTGCCGAGTTAACCCGCATTCTGCCTGACGACACCTACCTGGATCGCCTGTCCATGCACCAGGGCACCACGCAAATGCAGGGCAAGTCGGGGAATGCCCAGAGCCTGATTGAACTGATCAATAATTCCGGCCAGTTTGAAAGTGCATCTTTCCGCGGCCCTACGCGTCTGGATAACCGCAGTGGCAAGGAGATCTTTGACCTTACTGCGGACAACACGGAGATGGGCGCCGAATGATACAGGTCATACCGGATCAGCGAAACTCAAAGGCTACGGCTGTCATGCTGCTGGTGATTGCACTGATACTCACCTACCTGCTTGTATTCCACTGGTTTGTTTTGCGCCACCTGGATTATGCAGGGGAGATCGATGAGTTGCGCTCACAGTTGAGCCGGTTCCAGGCCGTTGCTGCACAACGCGAATCCTTACAGGCGAAATTGAGCCATATACGCGGCTCACAAAATGATGAGGGGCAGTTTCTCGAGTACCCGACGTTTGATGAGGCCGCAGCGGCCCTGTCCGGCAACATCGGGGATATGGTCCGTACACAGGCCAATGATTCCTGCCAGATTGTCAGCCGGCAACCGGTACGGCCGCGCGTACAGGAACGCTTTCAGAAAGTAACCGTGAATGTGCGTATGCGCTGCGATGCCGAGGATTTTTTGCAAATACTGTACAGCATGGAAACCGGTATGCCGCTGATGCTGGTCGATGATTTGAATATTATCCGGCCACGGACAAATGCCCGTGCGAGGGGTCAGCAGGTACAACAAGGTGCGCTGGATATACGCTTCAATGTGTCAGGATACTTGAAATGAAATGGTTGCAGAACAACCCGCTCGGCGTGATCCTGGCATCGATCAGCGGTGTATTCGCATTGCTTGCACTGGCAATGGCCATTGCCTGGAATCTGCCGGTCTCAGTGGAAACGGCAGGGCTGGAAACAGAAGTTGGGCCAGGCGAAAATGAAAGCCCGCCCGCCCGCCAGGTTGGAGCGCTGAAGGACTACCTGGTAGTCAATGAAAAACCGGTTTTTAATGAATCCCGTCACCCGGTGATCGCCGAGCTTGATGAGCAGTCGGGCGAAGACACCACGATTGAGGTCAAAGGTGCTCCGGACGTCAAGTTGACCGGGGTTGTTATCACATCGAATGTGAAGATCGCATCTCTGACGCCGGCTGACACAAACCTCGAAACCGTTATGGCGCACGAAGGTGAGGCCCTGACCGGCGAGTTTGTAGGCTGGCAGGTCGCCGCAGTTCACCCGCGTACCGTGGTGCTGGAATCCCGTGATGGCCAGTCACTCGAGCTCGACTTGCAGATTCACGATGTAAAAATCATGGAGCCACCTAAACCCGTGTCCCAGGTTACACCCGCACAGGCCGCGGCCGCAGGGGACACCGATTCGACGGTTAGTGACGAGGATGAACCACTGAGCAGGGCGGAACAAATTCGCCAACGGATAGCAGAAAGGCGCGAGGAGTTGCGTCTTGAGCAGGAAGCGCAGCAGCCTCAAACCGGAACCCAGGCGGCAACGTCCGGCCAGCCGGAAAAGCCTTCCGATTACCAGAGTGCCATTCGCGCATTGATGAAAAATAAGAGCAAGGACCAAGGCAGTAATGATAAAGAAGATGGATAAAGCGCAAAAACCAGGGAGTGTTACCGGATGAAATCACTGATATATGCTGTGGCCATTCTGCTCCTGGTTAACAGTTGTGCGACAACGGACATACCTCCAAGGCCTGAGCCCCACCACCAGCGCTTGAACAAGGCTGAACTCGAGGCGCATGAGGAGCCAATGTTTACCTCCACGGCAAACGCTTCCCAGGCGGGTGGAGTCGAAGGTGTCGAATTGAAATTGGGCGAAAGCGCGTTTATCAACGAGGACGCGGCGAAACGCAAACTCAGTGCGGTTTCAGAAGACGGCGAAATCGTACTGAATTTTGAAGGCGAATCGCTGCAGTCGGTTGTGCACACGATACTTGGAGAAGTCCTGCAGGAAACGTTCGTTATCGGGCCAGGTGTCAGCGGGCAGGTGACTTTTTCGACTTCAAAACCGGTTTCCCGTGATCAGCTGATGCCCATCCTTGAGCTGCTGTTGCGCTGGAACGGCGCGGCAATGGTTTATACCGAGGGCCGCTACCACATTCTTCCTGTATCAGAAGCCGTTCGCGGAACCCTCGTACCGGTACTCAGCAAGGAGAGTATTGCCATGGGTTACGAGGTCCGGGTGATGCCCCTGAAGTATATCGGGGCCCTTGAAATGGCCAAGATACTCGAGCCTTATGTGCGTGATGGCGCCATGGTCAGGATTGACCCTCTCAGGAGTATGATCTTTCTCGCCGGCACCCAGGACGAATTGCGTAACTACCAGCAAACCGTTGATATCTTTGACGTGGATTGGCTCGCCGGTATGTCAGTTGGCATCTATCCGTTGCAAACCGTCGATGTGGAATCGATCACCTCCGAACTGACAACTATCTTTGGCATGGAAACGGAATCACCGCTTGCCGGTATGTTCCGTTTCGTGCCCTTGGAGCGCCTGGCATCGATCATGGTGATCACACCTCAGGAAGCCTATCTTGAGAAAGCACGCACGTGGATCGAGACACTTGACCGAGGCGCTGCGGGTTCCGGTGTGCAGTTGTATGTTTATCGTGTAAAAAACCTCGAAGCACAGGTGTTGGCGGATTACCTGTCACAGCTGTATGGTGGCCAGCCATCGGCACAGCGGCAGGACAGCCGGCGCGGAACGCTGGCGCCTGGCTTGCAGGAGGCGCAGAGAAGCTCGATCAGTGACTTCAATACAAACCGTGAAGCAGCAAATGATCGTGGGCTGCAAAGCAACCGGAGTACCGGCAGTGTGGTTTCAACCGAAGAGGGTGAAATACGCATCACCTCGGTTATCGAAACCAACTCACTGCTGATACAGGCGACCCAGAACCAGTATTCGTCCATCCAGGCGGCGATAGAGCGTATTGACCAGGAGCCCTTGCAGGTTCTGATCGAGTCACAGATTCTGGATGTCGAGCTTAACTGAAGACCTCGCTTTTGGTGTGAATTGGTACCTGACAAACAACCCCCTCGCCATTGGCGGTGACGAGAACTTTGGTGATGGTTTTGATACCTTGACAATGGGCGGTGCCACTAACTTTTTTGCGAATATCATCGGCCCCATCGGGAGTGGCTTCGTAAAGGCCACCATCACCGCGCTGGATAGTGTTACGGATGTCCGTTCACTGGGTGCGCCTTCATTACTGGTCCGCAATAATGCGACCGCAACCATTACCGTGGGTACCCAGGTGCCGGTACAGTCTTCCAGTATTTCCACCGGTAATTCAAATGTGGTCAGCAGCGCGCAGTATGTTTCCACGGGTGTCACCCTGACGGTGACACCAAGAATTAACCCGGGTGGGTTGGTTTACATGGATGTGACGCAGGAGGTTAGTCGTCCCGGCGCGCGTGATCCAGATATCTCGGCCAGCGGCAACCCACCGATCAATAACAAATCAGTCACCAGCCAGGTGGCGGTGCAATCGGGCCAAACCATATTTTTGGGCGGGCTTGATTTCGGAACAATCCAGCAAGGGCCGCACGGGTGTGCCTTACCTGAACCGCATCCCGGGAATCGGACGCTTGTTTGGCAGTCACGACAACATCAACGATCCGTAGCGAAACCATCGTGATGATCACGCCGACTGTTATTGAAAACACCAATGATCTGAAAACGGTCAGTGACGACATCCGTGTTGAATTCATGAAAATTCCCCCCATTAAACACGCCACCTTGCACACTGAGGACTAAATGAATATGAAGTATTTTTCCATTGACTGGAATGTGAAAATGGTGGCCATGGTATGCAGCCTGTTGCTGATGTCAGCCTGTGCGACGACTGCAAGCCAGGGGGAAAGCATCGAGGAACGGGCGAACGCACGCTGGGCGGCCCTGTTGAGTGACGATCTTGCAGGCGCCTATGAATTCCTGTCACCAGGTTACCGCTCCAGTGTCTCATCAAAACAGTACCAGCGGATGCTTTTGACTCAGCAACTGGAATGGACAAGCGCAAAATACATTGAAAGTAACTGTGAAAAAACCACGTGCAGTGTGAGGTTTTTAGTAGGTTTTACTGTCTATGGCGCCGTGCCTGGTGTAAAATCCTACGACGGTACGAATAATATTGACGAGTCGTGGGTTAAGGTTGACGGCAATTGGTATTTCGTACCGAAGCGATAATGACCGGCCTTGCAATATGTCCGGCTTAGCAATAAAAGATGTTTAACTTATTGCCTTGATTCTGGATTTATCGTAAGATTGCCGTGCAATTTTGCGTAAACTGTGTGTTTCAGTCGCCAGCCCGGCGGTTTTTAACACACGCTATTAACTTTTAAAAAGCCCTGTGTACACAATAGGAGTGTTGTAATGAACAGAAAGAATCTAACAGCAGCAGTACTTGCAGGACTGGCGGGAGCCGCCGGAATTGTAGGTTCGGCTCAAGCAGTCAACATTAATCCCGATGGCCTCGGCCAGGTTTTGATTTACCCTTACTACACCGTTAACAACGGTAACATAACCCTTCTGTCAGTGGTTAACACCACTGAGAACGCGAAAGCCGTCAAGGTGCGTTTCACTGAAGGCCAGAACACTCGCGAAGTGCTCGATTTCAACCTGTATATGTCAGCTTGGGACGTTTGGACTGCGGCCCTCTACCTGAACGCTGATGGCGTTCCAGAGTTGAGCACTTCAGATACCTCATGTACCGTTCCTTACATTTATGGAATGGGTGGCACGCAGGAGTTCCTGCCCTTACGCCCTGACCGATGGTGGTTCTACAGATATCGTCCGTGCTACCGAAGGTCATTTTGAAATGATCGAAATGGGTACGCTGACCAACGATGACGAAGATTCTGCCGATGCTGCAACGCACGTAAATGGCGTTCCTGATGATTGTGCCCAGTTGGTAGAAGCCTGGACCGATCCTAACGATTCCAAGATCGGTGACGAAGGTTACTGGCTGGATGATCCATTTACTGATATGGAAGCCCCAAGTGGTGGTTTGTTTGGTGGTGCAGCAATCGTCAATGTTCCAGCCGCTAACATGGTTACCTACGACGCAACGGCTATCAATGGTTTTGCAGATGCCGTTTTTGCAAACGATATCTTGCATCAGGAGCCAGGCAGCGTTCTGCCAAGCCTGAACAGCGGTAACATAACAGAAGGTGTCGTGTTCACTGACGCCGGTCAGGTCCTGCCTTCAGGCCAATTCGTTCGTGGCGTTGACGCAGTATCTTATGTATTTATGCATGACCAGATCATGAATGAGTACACCACGGAAGAAGGCACTTTAGCCCAGACCGAATGGGTAGTTACGTTCCCGACGAAGCATTTCTATGTTTACGCGCCAAGTGCTGGTCCTAATGTACCGTATGCACCGTTTACATCTGTATGGGATTCGACTGATGATGATCCGACTGCATGTGAAGTTGTACTTCTTGACTCCATCTGGGATCGTGAAGAACGCGCATTTGATGAACCGGACACGGGTAAGCCAAAACCGCCGATCGTTTCGCCGGCACCGCCAAATGTTCCTAACGATCCGAAAATTCCGTTTGAACTGTGCTATGAAACCAGCGTGATTTCATTCGGTGACGCAGACCTGGTTGGTTCTCAGTCAAGAATGCTTGGTTCATATAACTTCCATAACATCGACAATACCGCGATCGGATTTGAAAACGGCTGGGCACGTCTGCAGTTAGACGACTACCCGTATGATAGCCAATGAAGATGGTCAGATTGATGATGACGAAGAAATGTACAGCCGTGCGCGATTTGGGTGGCCTGAATGGTCTTCCAGTTGCCGGTTTTGCGGTTGAAACCTTCAAGAATGGTTTCATCGGTGAAGGTGGTAACACCATTGGTAACTACGGTGGTATCTACAAGCATAAAGCAACCCGCAAACAGGGTAGTGACGCTGGCTTCGGTCCAGGCGATCTGATCCCGATGCACGGTTGGACAATAACTGTTTGTTCGATAGTTGATCTATAGTAAGTGTAAGGAAGAGGGCCGGTTATCGGCCCTCTTCTGTGTCCGAAGTTCCAATTTTATTAATTGTTTGTTAAATTGTTGCGTGTCAAGCTGGCGATCATAAAATAAAAAACAGCAGGCAAACCCAGGGCGGAATCAATAGAGAGAGGAATCATGCATAAATTAAATGGATTTAAATGGCTTTTCGCGCTTGCGATGCTAAGTAGCGCGGTAAATGCAGATGTCATCATAGACAACCAGTCAATACCAAGTTCGGAAATTAGCTCCATCAGTATCACTCCGAACAGTGGCGATCTTTATGTTTCCACAATACCGGGCTATACCGTTAGCAAGGCAGTAGTGGTTGACAGTGTTACCATTACCAGTTTTTCAGTCTCACCTGCAAGTATTCTCGCGGGCGGCTCTGCCACCCTGAACTGGGCAACGGCGAATGCCGATGCCTGCGCAGCAAGCGGTGGCGTTGGAGATTGGGCAGGTTCCGCGATCGGCACCAGTGGCAATCAAGTAATCACCGCCCCAACTCCGGGTAATTATACGTTTACCTTAACCTGTACCGGTGCGGATAGGTGATCCCGCCGTATCAAACATTTCCTTGAATGTGACCGCGGCCAATGCAGTTGATATAGTTAGTTTTGCTGCCTCGCCGGCAACCCTCGATGAGGGTAGTGTTACAACCCTGAATTGGACAACCCAGAATGCCAGTTCATGTACAGCATCCGGTGGAACTGGCGGATGGAGTGGTTCGAGCATCAGCGTGCCAAATGGCAGCAAAGCAATTACGGTAACTACGGCGGGTACTTATACATTTACCCTGACCTGCTTCGATGCAGCAGGTGGTCAGGATGTCGTAACCACAGTTGTGACTGCAAACTCGGTTGGCCAGTGTGCGGCATCACCACTTAGTGGTACCGTGATGGACTGGAGCACTTTCTGGCTGGTGAATTGGCCCAAACCGGGTTATGACAACCGCTTTGCATCGGTACCCAGGTATGGCTATCTGGCCCTGGAGTTCAATACGGGTAATATTGTTACGAACGGAAAAATATTTACCGTGGAGACAACGCAAACCGATTGGTCTCCGCTTGGGTGCCATCAGCGAATGCCCCGGTGATTTTGATGTTCCAGCCCAATGCAGGTATATCTGGGGAGTCGGCGGTGGTTTATCCTGGGCAACTAACGGTACAACCGGTTGTCAACTGTCACCAAATACAACCTACTATTTCAGCGTGACATTTACCGATGGTGTCGATCCGTCCGCGTCATCATGTAGTAAAACCCCATGTATTACGACGTTACAGAACTACAGCAGATAGTCAGGTAATTTGAGTTTAAAAAAGTCGGGTACCCTTACGGGTCCCCGATTTTTTTTGTGGCCAGAACTATCGGCTTTTTTTACGGAGTCTTTAATGAAGTACTTTAAAAATATTCTATTGGTTACTTTCTTTCTGATTAGCTTCAGGAGCGAGGCTGCCGATGTTCCCGAAGACAAGAATGAAATACTGGCACAACGCGGTAAGGGAATTGTCACCCAGACGATGTTTTCCGCCCGTGCGGACAGGATACCTGCCGATGCACGCGAGGCTACTTTGCGAAATGGAAATCGTCTGCGTGATGTTATAAATAACCTGCTATTACGTGCCCAATTGGCTGCCGATGCACGTGAGTCAGGTTATAACCTGGAACAAATCGTCATTGATCGCATGCAACTAGCAGCAGAACAGGAGTTGGGAGATGCCTGGCTGGAACACTATGTAAGCATCCAGCCCGAAGCCGACTATGAGCAACTCGCCCGTGAGGCCTTCGTGCTAAAACAGGAAAAGGTATATTCATCACCAAAGGTTGATGTAAGCCACATTCTAATTGCTACAAAGGAGCGCTCGGATGAAGAAGCGAAGGCGCTTGCAGAAGATATCTATAAGCAACTACAGGCGGATCCGGAATTGTTTGCCGAACTGGTTTTAGAATATTCGGAAGATCCCAGCGCATCCTCTAACAAGGGTAGTTTCACCGCGGTTAAAAAAGGTGACATGGTCAAGCCGTTCGAGGACAAGGCATTTGCTCTTAAGGACGGTGAAATATCAGCACCAGTGAAAACGGATTTCGGCTACCACGTCATCCGCCTGGATGCACAGATTGAACCAGTGGAACTGGATTTTGACGACCTCAAAGATGACTTAATGCGTATAGAACGTAAAAAGCATGATGAGCGCATCAGGCGTGATTACCTGGAAAGCCTGACATCACTCGAGGTATTTATGACCGAAGAGCAGTTGGGGGAAATGGTCAGCAGGCAGTTTGGCGAAAAATCGGATGAAGCAAAGGCCGCAGGCGACGATTCAGAGTAAGATACTTACCCTGTTTAAACGCCTGAGCCGAAATGACCCTTGGAAGACAACGAAAGTTCGATTGGGTATTTTTCCAAAACCTGGTGGTTCGTCAAATCCGGCAAGATTATCTTGAAAATTTAACCGGTTTTGCCTGGTTGATCTTGCAACCGCTGATACTTTTGGCGGTTTACGCATTCGTATTTTCAACCATATTCAAGGCGCGTATACCTGAAGCTGAGGGTATTGGTTTTGTTCCTTACCTGGCCATCGCTTTCTGGCCGTGGACAGCCTTTTCCGAAGCGATACTGCGGGCCAATAATTCAATTACTGCCAACGGTGCGCTGATCGGCAAGGTGGCGTTTGCGACCGAACAAATTCCACTGGCCACTGTTACCGCCACATTCATTATGCACCTGATCGGTTACCTGGCTGTGCTGGTCGTTTTGCAGTTGATGGGTACGGGTATTCAATGGCCGTACCTGCTCATAGCCATACCCGTTATCCTATTGATGTGGGTATTTGCCTGTGCCATATCACTGTTCACGAGCGCCATCCAGGTTTTCGTGCGTGACCTGGCGCAGATATTGCCCCCATTGATGACATTCTGGTTTTTTACGACACCAATCCTGTACAGTTCATCCCATCTTCCGGAAGCTATACAGAATCTTACAAAGTGGAACCCGATGGCCTGGTTTATCGCCCGCTTGCGGGAGTTACTGCTGTTCGGTGAAATGAACTTCGAATACAGATCACTGCTGCTCGTGCTTTTTGTGGGACTGTTCGCGTGGGGATCCTTGCGATTTTTCCGCCGTTTTTCCGGCCATTTCGAGGATTTCCTCTGATGGATACGCTGGTCAAAATTGAGGGCGTGTCCAAAATTTACCCACGTGTTCACAAATCCCGCGAACGTTTACAGGCTTTTGTCTCCCTGTTATTCGGGCGTGAACCGGCGCACGGCGCCAGGGTGCTCAGCAACATCAACCTGGAAGTAGTTCGAGGTCAGTCGCTGGGTATCATCGGAGAAAATGGCGCGGGTAAGTCTACGCTGCTGAAAGTTCTGACGGGTGTCATCCAACCGACCAGCGGGCGTGTGGCAGTGCATGCCAATATTGCCGCCATGCTGGAACTGGGTGCCGGTTTCCAACCCGATTTCAGCGGTATGGATAATGTCCGTATGAAAGCATCCCTGATGGGCTTGAGCAACAGGGAACTGGATGAACGTCTTGACGACATCCTCGCGTTTGCGGATATTGGCGAGTACATCCACGAACCGGTTAAGCACTATTCATCCGGTATGGTGGTCAGGCTGGGGTTTGCCGTGATCACTGCCTGCCGTCCCGATCTGTTGATTACCGATGAAGTTCTGGCGGTTGGTGACGAATCCTTCCAGAAGAAATGCATACGCTGGATCCAACAGTTCCTCGAGCAGGGTGGAACCCTTCTGCTGGTATCGCACAGCATGTACGTCGTGCAAAAGCTTTGCCAGAAAGCCCTGTGGGTCCATGCGGGCGGTATCGAGCAATACGGGGATGTCTTTCCCGTTACGCAGGCCTACCTCGCCTGGCATGAAAAACGTACGGCAAAAGAAAAGGAGATGCAGGTAAAGGCGACAGGTGATGGTGCGTATTATCGTATTGAACAATTTACGCTGTCCGGGGGCAGCGATGATACCCCCCCGAAGTTCGCCATGGGTGAAGATCTCGATATAGAGCTGCATATCTATTCGCCTGATGACCGTCCCCCGGTGGGTGTTGTCGGTGTCGTAAGGGCCGATGGCACACCGGTCTACGGTGTCGTGTCCGATAATGAAGATGTGGCGCCGGTCAAACTGGCCGATAACAACTACCGTTACCGCCTGCGTCTGACTGACATCGCCCTGTTACCCGGCAGTTATAACCTCAGTGCACATTCCATGGATCCGGAAGGCGTAAGGGTGTTCGATAACCGTCAAATGTCGTTCGTAATTACCGGTGACACCAAGGAAGTCGGCTATATCAGACTGCCGCACAAATGGCTGGACTGACAACCAGATGCCCCTGCCGTTAATCATCGTTCCCGTATTCAATGCATTCGAAAAGCTCGAGGCCTGCCTGGATTCAATTTCACGCACGGTAGCGCCCGACACACAGGTTTTGTTGATAGATGATGCATCAACCGATACGCGTGTACGGCCCCTGCTGCAAGCGTGGGTCAACGAAGCGAGTTCAGCGAGGTGCTTACAGGTAAATCCCAAAAACCGGGGCTTCGTTGCGACAGCGAATCATGGTATGCGCCAGGCCGGGTCGAATATGGTGCTGCTCAATTCAGATACCGAGGTGACTCAAGGCTGGTTGGAAAACCTGGCAGCCTGTCTCGATTCAGATGATTCCATTGCCACGGCAACACCCTGGTCCAACAACGGCGAGATTGTCTCCATCCCGCGTTTTTGTGTTTCCAACCCCGTACCCGGCGACCCGGATGTTATCGCATCCCTGATCAATTCCTGTGGTCGACCGGTTTACCCTGAGATGCCAACGGCTGTAGGATTTTGCATGGCGGTCTCACTACGGGCAATCCGGACGATCGGTCTATTCGATGAGGTGACCTTTGGTCTCGGCTATGGCGAGGAAAACGATTTTTGCCAACGGGCCGAGCAGGGCGGCCTGCGTAACGTCCTGTGCGACAATGCGTACGTGGTTCATCATGGTGGTGCGTCATTCGGTCCCCTCGGTCTGAAACCGGATGAGAAAAGTATGCAGCGGCTACTTGCCAAGCACCCGGATTACTTACAAAAGGTCAGTGAATTTATAAAAACTGACCCACTCGCGCCGCGCCGGCAACAAATACTTGATTGCCTGGAACGTTCTGGTGTCGGAATGCGGTAAAATTTAGCTGTTTCCGCCATTGGTAAAGATTGTGTCAGATTCACTTGAGTTCACCGGCGAACGTTTCACACCCGAATGTGAACGTGAGATCTGGTACGAACATTATCATCGCTATGCATTGGCGGCACGCTGGTGTGCCGGTGCACGCACACTGGACGCCGCCTGCGGTGAGGGTTATGGATCTGCGATGCTTGCAGAATCGGCCGCATCGGTTGAGGGTGTGGACATTTCTACACAGGCGATCGGGCATGCCCAACAGCGCTACGGACAGCTTCCTGGTGTTGGTTTTCAGGCGGCTGACTGCACCGCCCTGCCATTTGCTGATAATGAATTTGACCGCGTGGTCTCGTTTGAGACATTGGAGCACCTCGCCGCGCAGGACGAGTTACTGGCGGAGTTCAGACGCGTGCTCAAGCCGGACGGATTCCTGATCCTGTCATCACCGGACAAGGCCAGCTACTCGGACGGGCAGGAAACCGTCAACGAGTTTCATGTCAAGGAACTCTACCGTGACGAACTCGAGGCATTGGTCGGGCGGCATTTCCCGGCCTATCACCTGCTTGGACAAAAACTGATGTTTCATTCAGCGATATGGTCGATGGGCGGAGTAAAGCGGGTTGCGCTGGACCAGGTTGCCGACGGCAAAATGAATTCTCCCGCAGATATCACACAGCCCCCGATGTACTTTATTGCATTGTGCGCAGCCGACACGGCGAGCCTGCCGGATGTGGATGGAAGCCTGTGGCTCTTCGATGACTCATGACGAGTCGGTTTATCAGCACTATCACAGCGAGATCAGACGTCATATCGCGGCCGGTGGCATTATCGCCCGGCTTGAAAAAGAGATCGCCGAATTAAAGCAGCAGCCCGATCAGCCAGCGCCGCCACGGAGCACCTGGTGGCGACGTTTATTGGGTAAAGCCTGAACCGGCAATGACGGTCTCGACCATCATCGTTAATTACAACGCCGGTGAAACATTGCAGCAATGTGTCAGCGCGCTGCTGCAAGGTAACACCGCTACAGAAATCACCGTGGTCGATAACGCTTCAAGCGATGGCAGCGCGGAAAACCTGCGCAGTCACTACAGCAGTCAGCCCGGTATCGAGTTCCTGTTCAACACCGACAACCTCGGTTTTGCACCTGCAGTGAATATGGCCGCCCGCCGTTCCAAGGCCGACTGGGTGTTGATCCTGAACCCGGACTGTATCCTCGAGCCGGATACGCTCGATAGCCTGATAGTGGCGCTCGAGAGTGATGATCGTGCCGCAATGGCCGGACCTGCCGTACGTGATGAGCAGGGTCAAATCCAGCGTGCGACATTGCGGCGTTTTCCGGATCCATGGAAATCCCTGATGACAGCCAGTGGTCTCTGGCGGCTTGGAAAGTGGATTCCCGCGTTCCATGGTGTCGAAGCAGATACGTCAAAGGTGACGGAAGGTGTACAGGTATGTGATGCCGTCAGCGGCGCCTGTATGCTGGTCAGACGAAGCGCCCTGGAGACAGTCGGCTACATGGACGAAGGCTACGCCATGCATTGTGAGGATCTCGACCTGATGTTCCGGCTCCGACAACAAGGATGGCATTGTCTGTTCGTTCCACAAGCCAGTTGTGTTCACAAACAGGGCTTATCGAGCCGCAGTCGGCCCACCTGGGTACATTTTCAAAAACACCGCGGCATGGCCAGGTTTTTCGCAAAATTCCAGGCTGAATCGACATTTCTCCCTCTCCGGATGCTGGTTTATACCGGTATCTGGCTCAGGTTTATCATCTTATGGCCGTTGGCACTGATCAGGCGGTAAGCTCATCCGAAGTGCTGCTGACAGGCGCGAGCAGCCAGATCGGTGTGTTTCTCATACCGCGGCTGGTGCATGCCGGTTTTCGTGTCTTGGCGGTCAGCCGTAAAGGTAAACCGGACGGCTATCCGGGTTTCGATCAGGTTGCCTGGTTGCAGTGAGAGCGATGCACATGATGCTGCGACAGGGCTGCCGGTACCTCGTATCGGCCGGTCCGA
Source organism: uncultured Gammaproteobacteria bacterium (assembly GCA_963704855.1). GTDB lineage: Bacteria > Pseudomonadota > Gammaproteobacteria > Xanthomonadales > SZUA-36 > SZUA-36. The sequence goes on along the minus strand of CAVPHY010000001.1, from coordinate 31,718 downwards.
TGGACCTGGCACATAAATTCCTGGAGATCTGCGGGCATATGAGCAGCGCGGTTGTTTTCAGCAGCAGCAGTGTTGCAACCAAGCAGCAGTCGGGCAATCCGGCCGAAAGAAGCCAGATTCAGGCAATGTTGGCGCTCGAGTCGGAGCTGCACAGCATTTCTGAAAACAAGGGAATCGAAGCTGGTGATATTCAGACCGACGCTCATTTATGGATGTGGTCTGGATACCAATATCAGCCGCCTGGCGAACTGGATCGACCGTTTGGGTTTTATACCAATCAACGGCAAGGCGGCAGGCCTGCGGCAACCGGTGCATGCGGAAGACCTGGCAACGGTTGCGCTCACGGCCTTGCACTGTAATGACGATTTGCCCGGTGTGTTGAATTTGACCGGTGGCAGCACGTTGAGCTATTCGGATATGGTTGAGCAAGTCTTTGCCGCGTTGGGAAAACCGGCCAGGTTGTTGCGTCTGCCGCAGTGGTTGTTCGTATTGCTTGCAAACTTTGTGAGCACCTTTAAACCCGCTGGCGGCATCAATAGCGAAATGGTCAGGAGACAGCAGCTGGACCTGGTATTTGACGACCGGCAGGCCAGGGAGTTGCTCAACTACAAACCGCGTGCCTTTGCCCCGGTTCGCCAGGATTTTCACCTGCCCGATTTCAAATAACCGGGCAGGCGGCAATGGCGCGCAAGGGCTTACGCGCCCTGTATTTTCTTGTACTTCACCCGTCTCGGATTCAAAGCATCGTCACCGATGCGCCGTTTCAGATCCTGTTCGTATTCTGAGTAATTGCCTTCAAACCAGGTCACATTGCTGTCGCCTTCAAAAGCCAGCATATGGGTCGCAATCCGGTCGAGGAACCAGCGGTCATGCGAGATCACAACCGCGCAACCGGGAAACTCCAGCAAGGCCTCTTCCAGCGCCCGCAGGGTTTCAACATCGAGATCATTGGTCGGCTCATCGAGCAGTAGCACGTTGCCGCCGGAGCGGATCAGCTTGGCAAGGTGAACGCGGTTTCTTTCACCACCGGACAGGTCCTTGACCCATTTTTGCTGATCGGAGCCACGGAAATTGAAACGGCTGACATAGGCCCGCGACGGCATGGTGAACGTACCGACACTGATGCTTTCAGCACCATCGGAAATCTCCTCCCAAACGGTCTTGTCGCCATTCAGGCTGTCACGGCTCTGGTCGACATAGGCCAGTTGTACCGTAGAGCCGATGGTGATGCTGCCGCTGTCCGGCTGTTTCAACACCCGTCAGCATCCTGAACAAGGTTGATTTGCCGGCGCCATTGCCACCGATGACACCGACGATGCCGCCCCGGGGCAGGTTGAAGCTCAGGTCCGAGATAAGCAGCTTGTCGCCAAACCCCTTGTTTATGTTCTTGAGCTCGATAACCTGGTCACCGAGGCGTGGTCCCGGTGGTATATAAATTTCGCGGGTCTCATTCTGTTTCTGGTATTCACGGCTACTGAGTTCTTCGAAGCGCTGCAGCCTGGCCTTGCTCTTGGCGCGCCGGCCCTTGGGGTTTGCGCGCACCCACTCCAGTTCGTCGCGAATGGCGCGCTGGTGTGCCTTTTCACTGCGTTCTTCATGTTGAAGGCGCTGGTCTTTCTGATCCAGCCACGAGGAATAATTGCCCTTCCAGGGTATACCGTAGCCACGGTCCAGTTCGAGTATCCACTCGGCCGCGTTGTCGAGAAAATACCGGTCATGGGTCACCGCAACCACCGTGCCGGGGAACTCGGTCAGAAAGCGTTCAAGCCAGCCCACGGATTCTGCATCGAGGTGATTGGTAGGTTCATCCAGTAACAGCATATCCGGGTTGGCGAGCAATAAGCGGCACAGGGCGACACGTCGTCTTTCGCCGCCTGACAGGTGTGCCACCCTGTCATCCCAGGGTGGCAGACGCAGGGCATCGGCCGCCACTTCCAGCGTGCGTTCCAGTTCCCAGCCATTGCCCGCCTCGATGGCTTCCTGCAGGTCCGCCTGTTCCTGCAACAGGGCATTCATCTGCGTCATCATCCATCGGTTCGCCAAACTTCATGCTGATCTCATCGAACTTCAGCAAGAGATCCCTGGTTTCGGCCACACCCTGTTCAACGGTTTCGCGCACGCTCAGTGCATCATCCAGTTCCGGTTCCTGCGGTAAGAAGCCGATACGGATATCCGGCTGGGGCCGGGCTTCGCCTTCAAATTCCGTGTCCACGCCGGCCATGATACGCAAGACGGTCGATTTGCCCGCGCCGTTGAGGCCGAGTACACCGATTTTGGCGCCCGGAAAGAACGACAGGGAGATATCCTTGATGATGGTGCGGTTCGGCGGTACGGTCTTGCTCACGCCGATCATGGTGTAAATAAACTGGGCCATGGTTACTTCCAAGTGGGGTTGACGCGAAATTATCTACCAAGGTGCGCCGATGTTCCAGCCCGGACTCGGGAAACCGGTAAAGTGCCGCGAACACACAAAAATTTATTCGTGATGTTGAAGCCCATGCGTTCAACAAATGCTAGAATCACAAGTTAACTAAAAACTCCACTCAATACGGGATAAGTCATGTTTGACCATAGCTTTGGCATTAAAGAATTTGACACTGAACTCGCGGCAGCCATTGCCAGTGAAGAGCAGCGGCAGGAAGACCATATCGAGCTGATCGCGTCTGAAAACTACGTCAGCCCAAGGGTGCTGGAAGCCCAGGGCTCGGTGCTGACCAACAAGTATGCTGAAGGGTATCCGGGCCGACGCTATTACGGTGGTTGCGAGTACGTGGATATTGCCGAAACTCTCGCACAGGAACGGGTCAAGCAGTTGTTCGGTGCACATTATGCCAATGTCCAACCGCATTCGGGCTCGCAGGCGAATGCCGCGGCCTACATGGCGCTTCTGGAGCCGGGTGAAACCTTGCTGGGTATGAACCTGCAGCACGGTGGGCACCTTACCCATGGCTCAAAAGTCAATTTCTCCGGACGCTTATTCAACGCCGTTCCCTATGGCATCGACCAGGTAACCGGCGCCATCGACTACGACGAAATGCAGCGCATCGCCGAAGACTGCAAGCCGCGCCTGCTGATTGGCGGGTTTTCAGCCTATTCACGCGTGGTGGACTGGGCCAGGATGCGTGAGATTGCCGACTCGGTCGGCGCCTACTTCCTGGTTGATATGGCGCACGTTGCCGGTCTCATCGCAGCCGGTGTCTATCCGAGCCCGATTCCGCATGCGCACGTCGTGACCTCCACCACCCACAAGACCTTGCGCGGTCCCAGGGGCGGTATCATCCTCGCCCAGGAAGATGAAGCGATTGAGAAAAAACTGAATTCGCTGGTATTTCCAGGAACCCAGGGCGGTCCGTTGATGCACGTCATCGCTGCCAAGGCAGTTGCGTTCAAGGAAGCACTGGAACCTGGCTTTATCAAGTACCAGCAACAGGTTGTGGTTAATGCCAAGGCGATGGCAGCAGTGATGATGGAACGCGGCTACCGGATCGTGTGCGGCGGCACCGACAACCACCTGTTCCTGGTGGATCTCATCGGTCGTGAGTACACCGGAAAGGATGCCGAAGAGGCATTGGGTCGTGCCTACATCACCGTGAACAAGAACACCGTACCGGGCGAGCCGCGCTCACCCTTTGTAACCAGCGGCCTACGTCTCGGAACACCGGCGGTCACCACCCGTGGGTTCGACAAGAATGACTGTATCGCATTGGCAGGGGTCATTTGTGATGTGCTGGATCACGTCGGCGACCCGGCCGTTGAAAAAACCGCTCGTGAAGCCGCGTTGGCTTTGTGTCGTCAGCACCCTGTTTACAAACGCTGATACCCGGACATGTGGTGTCCGTTTTGCAACCATGACGATACCCGGGTGGTCGATTCCCGGGTAACCGGTGATGGTATGCAAATCCGGCGGCGACGCGAATGCGCAAGGTGCGCGTCACGTTTTAATACCTATGAATCTCCGGAACTGATCGCACCCAGGGTAATTAAGGCAGGCGGTGTGCGCGAGGCATTCTCGGAGGAGAAGTTACGCAGGGGTATGCTCAAGGCCCTTGAAAAGAGGCCGGTCGAAACCCGTGAGGTCGAGCGCTCCATCCGGAACCTGTTACGTGAAATCCGCGGTGTCGAGGAATCCGAAATACCCAGTAGCCTGATCGGTGAATGGGTGATGCGCGAACTAAGCCAGCTGGATCAGGTTGCCTATGTCCGGTTCGCCTCCGTCTACCGTCGGTTCGAAGATATCCAGGCATTTCGCGATGAGATCGAGATGCTGGAGAAAGAGCATCCCGGTACGCTCGATCAACGTCAGATTTCCCTGCTGGACAAACGTTCCGGCAAGAAATCACGATAGCGCAGATCCAATGGGCTTCAGCGCGTTTGATCACGAATGCATGGCAAGTGCCCTGCAACTGGCCCGCCAGGGTCTTGAAACGACCCACCCTAACCCGCGTGTCGGCTGTGTTATCACCAGGGGGAAGCGGGTTGTTGGCAAGGGCTGGCATAAAAAGACCGGCGAAGCCCATGCGGAGATTCATGCGTTGCTCGAGGCGGGCGACAAGGCAAAGGGTGGTACCGCTTATGTAACACTCGAGCCCTGCAGCCACACCGGCCGGACACCACCTTGCGTGGATGCCCTGATCAAGGCCGGGGTGAGCCGGGTGGTTTTCGCCATTGAAGACCCCAACCCCGAGGTCAACGGTACAGGTCTTGAGCGTTTGCAACAGGCTGGAATTGAAGTACAAAGCGGCCTGATGGCAAGTGAAGCAGGTGAACTGAACTGTGGTTTCCTGAAGCGCATGCGCGAACAGCGCCCATGGGTACGGATTAAACTGGCGCAAAGCATGGACGGCCATATTGCCCTGGCCAACGGCAGCAGCCAGTGGATCAGCGGTTCCGAGTCACGCGCCGACGTACAGAACTGGCGCGCCCGCTCGGACGTTATCATGACCGGTATCGGTACGGTTCTGACGGATGATCCATCACTGAATGTACGAAAAACAGGCGCGGTGAGGCAGCCGGCGCGTGTCATCGTCGACAGCCACTGGCGTACACCGCCGGATGCTCGGATGTTAAGCCTGCCCGGCGAAGTGTTGATTGCCGGTTTGCAGGAAATGCAGGTGCCGGGGGGTTTGAGGAAATCGGCTGCGGATTGCCTGGAGTTACCCTCTGTTGAGGGACGTGTGGATTTGCGGGCTTTACTGAACGAACTGGCAATGCGTGGCTACAACGAGGTCCAGGTTGAAGCCGGAGCCACGCTGTGTGGAGCATTATTACAACAGGGCCTGGTGGATGAATTGCTCATTTACCAGGCGCCGGTTATTCTCGGTGGTGCTGCGGTGAGCCCTTTTGCACTACCACGACTTGATAATATGGACGATCGCGTCCATTTGAACTGGGTAGACTCACGACGTATCGGTAAAGACCTGCGTTTGCGGTTAAGACCTGGGAGTTAATCAATCATGTTTACAGGAATCGTAGCAGCTACCGGGAAACTGTTATCCCGGGAATCTTACGACGGTGATTTACGCATTCGCTTCGACGTGCCGCCAGCCCTGATGGAGGGATGCAAGGTTGGCGACAGCATCAGTATTTCCGGTGTCTGCCTGACCATGCTCGAGCCCGATGCAACGGGCTTCAGTGCAGATTTATCGGTCGAGACACTGGACAAAACCAGCCTCGGAAAGCGCCGGCCGGGTGACCGTGTCAATCTGGAACTGGCCATGCGGGCATCGGACCGCCTCGGTGGGCACATGGTTTCCGGGCACGTGGATGGCCTGGCAACACTGGTATCGCGAACCGAGGACGGACGCTCGGAGCGCTTTCTGTTTGAGACCGATCGCAACCTGGCCCGTTACATCGCACCGAAAGGGTCCGCCTGCCTGGATGGCGTCAGCCTGACGGTCAACGAGGTCGATGATAACCGCTTCTCGATATGCATCATCCCGCATACCCTGGAAGTGACAACGCTCGGCACGCTGGCTGCCGGTGAAGCAGTGAACCTGGAAGTCGACCTGATCGCCCGTTACCTGGACCGGCTGAATCAATACGGACGCCACGACGAGAGCAACGGGTAGTACGCCCGAAAGGATAATAATAAATATGAAACTGAATACAATCCCGGAACTCATCGAAGATATCCGAGCAGGCCGCATGGTTGTGCTGATCGATGATGAGGACAGGGAAAACGAAGGCGACCTGGTGATGGCGGCTTCCATGGTCCGTCCCGAGGATATCAATTTCATGGCCCACCATGGCCGCGGATTGATCTGTATGCCGATTACCCGTGAGCGCTGTGAACAGTTGAACCTGTTGCTGATGGTCAACAGGAACGAAACCCGGTTTGCGACAAATTTTACGGTTTCAATCGAAGCCGCAGAAGGTATTTCAACCGGTATTTCAGCCTACGACAGGGCGCATACCATCCGTACGGCAGCGCGCCCGGATGCCGGCCCTGCCAATATCTCCCAGCCCGGTCACGTGTTTCCAATCATGGCGCAGCCCGGTGGTGTATTGACCCGCGCAGGCCATACCGAAGCGGGTGTGGATCTGGCGATGCTGTCCGGGCTTGAACCGGCGGCTGTGCTGGTTGAGATCCTCAACGAGGATGGCACCATGGCGAGGCGGCCCGAGCTGGAAGCCTTCGCTCAAAAGCACGAACTTAAAATTGGCACCATCGCCGACCTGATCCGCTATCGGCTGGAGACAGAAAGGTCGGTTGAATGTCTTTCCAGCAGTGTTGTTGACACCGATTTCGGGCAGTTCAAATTGCTGACCTATCGCGACAGCATCAATGATGAACTTCATCTTGCCCTGCTCAAGGGCGAAGTAGACCCGGCCGAACCCATGCTGGTGAGGGTGCATGTACAGAACCCGCTAAGCGACACGCTCAGTATCAAGCGTGATGATTTTGGTTTGCCGCTCAGGCTGGCCATGGCGGAGGTCGCCCGGCAGGGTAAAGGCCTGGTGCTGGTGCTGGGTGGACGTGAGGATAACGACGCCCTGTTACGGCGCATCCAGAAACAACCCGAACCCAGCGTGTTTATCGGTGGTGATAACCGGCGCTCCAGTGAGCTTCGCACCTATGGTATTGGCGCACAGATCATCGTTGATATCGGCATCAAGAAAATGCGGGTTCTCAGCGCACCCAAACGTATGACCGGTCTCGCTGGTTTTGGGCTCGAGGTGGTTGAGTACGTAGAAAGTGAACACGACAACGGCGAGTCTCACGAGGAATAAAACCATGAAAGAGTTTCCCTTGGAAATGCCGGCCCGGAAATGCAATATTGCGCTGGTGGCGAGCGAGTTCAATCACTTCATCGTGCAGCAACTGGTAGATGGTGCGCTTGATGCCTTGGGCAGAAATGGTGTTCCCCGGCAAAACATAAGCCTGGTCTGGGTGCCGGGTGCGTTCGAGTTGCCGCTTGCGGCCGATGCACTGGCTGCCGCAGGAAACCATGACGCGATCGTCGCGCTGGGTGCCGTCATCCGCGGTGGCACGCCCCACTTTGAATACGTCGCCGGCGAATGTAGCCGGGGCCTGGCCCAGGTGGGCCTTAAGCATGGTCTGCCGGTCATTTTCGGGGTACTGACCACCGATACGGTCGACCAGGCCCTTGAGCGTGCCGGTTCCGGTGCCGGTAACAAGGGTTTCGATACCGCGGTGGCCGCACTACAGATGATCTCCCTGCTGGACCGCCTCCGTGACGAATAAAACAGAGAACAGGTTTGAATCACGTCGACGCGCCCGGCGGCGCGCCTTGCAAGCCCTTTACCAATGGCGCCTGACCGGTCTTGATGTCGGTGAAATACTCGCCCAATTTCGCGAGGAACAGGATTTCAGCAATGTCGATACCGAGTTATTTGCGACCCTGGTCAGAAAGGTCAGCAAGGATCAGGACGCCATCGATGAGAAGATCGGGCCGTTTCTTGACCGGCCAATCAACCAGCTGGATGTCATCGAGCACGTTATCCTGAGTATCGGCGCCTGGGAGTTGCTCAACAGCATCGAGGTTCCTCACCAGGTCGTCATCGATGAAGCGATAAACCTCGCGAAACTGTTTGGTGCCGAGCAGGGACACAGTTTTGTCAACGGCGTGCTCGACAAGGCGGCAAAGCAATGGCGGGATCCTGCTTCGTCATTGCCATTTAGCCGGGACTAATCGAATGAAGGAGTTCGAGCTGATTCGACAGATTCAGCGGGAAACTGCCATAGACTATACCCCCGGCTTTGAACCCGGCGTCAGACTGGGTATCGGTGATGACGCTGCCGTTCTGGAATTGCCTGCCGGTCAACACCTGGTGGCAGCAACCGACACGCTGAATGCCGGCACCCATTTCCCCATTGAAACATCACCCTTTGATATCGGTTTCAAATGCCTTGCGGTTAACCTGAGTGACCTTGCCGCGATGGGCGCGACACCACGCTGGGCCCTGCTTTCATTGTCGTTACCCGAAGCATCACCACAATGGGTTCAGCTGTTCAGCGAAGGGTTCATTTTGCTGGCAACCGCTCACAACGTGACGCTGGTGGGAGGTGATACCACCGCCGGGCCCTTATCTGTCAGCCTGACTGCTTTGGGTTCTGTCGAACCGGGCAGGCACCTGGCACGCAGTGGCGCCAGACCGGGCGACCTGCTTGTCGTGTCGGGTACCATTGGTGGTGCCGCACACGCCCTGGAGATGTTGCTGGCAGGCAAGCCGGTGCCCGAACGGCATTTGCTCGATCGGCCGCAACCACGCGTCGGCCTCGGGCACCGCTTGCCGGGATACGCCAGCGCCTGTATTGATATCTCCGATGGCCTGCTGGCAGACCTCGGTCATGTGCTCAAGGCCTCAGGCTGTGGTGCAAGGCTCGAAGTTGAAGACCTGCCATGCACCGATGCCCTCGCAGGTCTTGAAAATGAAACCAGGTGGCAGCATCAATTGTCGGGTGGTGATGATTACGAACTGCTGTTCACCCTGCCGCCCCGGCACCGGGCGTGGCTCGAAACCGTGGCGCAGCAATTGGATATCAGGCTGAGTGTCATCGGTGAAATCGAGAAAGATGAAGGCATACGTTGTTTTACCAAAGACGGCATGGCCTACCATCCCAAAGGCACCGGCTTTGAGCATTTCCGGCAAAGTCGATGAGTTCGACCGGACAAAATGAGACAGCTCCCGAGCGCGCGATTCTGAAAAAGGTCGTATTCGGTTCACCCGCCGGTTTTCTGGCATTTGGTTTTGGTTCGGGGCTGTCCCCATTTGCACCCGGCACCATGGGTACGCTGGTCGCGGTTCCATTTCTCTTCGCGCTAAAAAGCCTGGGCAACCCCGGTTTCTGGGTTGTGTTGGTGCTTTTGTTTGGCCTGGGCGTTTGGCTGTGTGAGCGGGTCAGCCACCGGCTGGGTGTTCACGACCACGGTGGTGTCGTCTGGGATGAAATGGTCGGTTACTGGTTAGCCGCTGCCTTCGTGCCGCTGCAATGGCCCTGGTTGCTGGCGGCATTCGTGTTATTTCGCTTTTTCGATATCGTCAAGCCGTGGCCGATCCGGCAGCTCGACAAGAAAGTAAGCGGCGGCTTTGGAATCATGATTGATGATATTGTTGCGGCCTTGTTTACGATAATCATCCTAGCTGTTATACAAAGTTTCATTTAGACACTGCACATCCTCACCGCTGTGCAAAAACTGTGATCAATGGTTTCTGACACATTCGCACGGCGTCTGCCGGACGCTGGGGTGGGTGGTTGGTTCCAGGACCGTGTGAGACAGGAGTCGAACCCGAGCCTACATGGACGTACTTGCGGCGCGTCCTGGAAGTAACTACCCACCCTAGCGGCCCAACCACTGTACAAAAATGAGAAAGTGAAACCAGGAACCAGTCAAAAATAACTGATCCAGCCAAAAGTTATGTGAGAGACACGCGTTTTCCTAGCTCACAGTGGAATAGAAAGCCCCCTTGATCCAGTTGATACCGTGTTCGCCTTTGTACGGGTCAATGGATATCACGTCAAACCGGCAAACCTGCTCAGCCCTGCGAGGGTTTTTGGCCAGGTACCAGGCTGCCGTGCGTGAAATTCTGCCCTGCTTGTGAAAGGTGACCGCATCTGCCCCGCTCCCATGATGGTTGCTTTTGCGATATTTCACTTCGACAAATACCACGGTTTGCTGATCCTGCATGATCAGGTCAATTTCGCCAAAGCGGCTTGAGAAATTTCGATTCAGCAGTCGAAGGCCCTGGCCGCGCAAAAACGATTCTGCGGCTTCCTCCCAGTGGGCTCCGGATTTCCGGCTGTTCAGGGCTTGTCGATCCGTTCGGTTTCCGGCCACTGGTAGGGAACGGGTTGGCCAGCGGAGAATTGTGCCCATGCGGGTTGTCTTTCCAGGTGACCGTCTGCCTGCAGCCTCAATGCACCGATATCGCCGGGAAACCAAAGGTCAGGGTCTTTTTGCATCAGCGGCAGCCAGGGCAGCACGCGCCATGCATCCTGGCCGAGCGCGTACAGGTTTGCATAGCTGCCGTCGCGGATGCTCTCAAGTGGCGGCAAGTCAGCCGCTGCGTTCTGTAACTGCCAGGTGGTTACAGGGAAGACGATGTCGTTCAGGTCCTGATCGGAAGCCGCGTCCCGCCTGCCATTGAAAATCCGGCCCATGGCGTACACCGGAACATCACCGGCGTCGTGAAAACGCAAGAGTGGTTTGAGCTCACGGCCTTCTTCGGGGCTTGCCGCCATGAATATGAAATCGAAGTCATCACGCCGGCTGGGTTCAAAATTCAATGGGATGCCTAGCCGGGATTGCAGATCGGCTTTTCGTTGTTTGCTCTCGTCAATCCTCAGCAACCGGGTGAGCATGTTGCTGTATTCCTCCACGGCCGGATTGAAACGCGTGGTGTCTGAAATCCGGCCTTCGCCCTTTACGAACCGGGTGGCGAAAGCGGTTTCAATACGTGCACCCCAGGCACTGTCCGTAACGATCAGGATCGCCCTTTTCTGACCGTGTGAAAGCACGCTATCGGCAATCGCCATCGCTTCCTCGGCCTGTGACAATGAAAGGCTGTTCACCAATGTTACCTGCTCAGGGTCTGCCGGCTTGCTTTCAGTCGGCTCGTTGAGCAACAAGATTGGCACGCCAGGGTTGCCGAGGCTGGCGAGCGCGCTGGCGGAATCGTTACGCAGGGGGCCGATGATCTGCGTGGCGCCGTCTTCCCGGGCCTGCAGGTAGGCGGCGATAGCGGATTCGCCGGTGTCTCCACTTGAATAAAACCGCAGGGCGGCGTCACCTGGTTGTTGAAGATAGGCACTCATGATGCCGTCACGGATGGCCCTGGCGGCCGGGGCAAGACCACCCTCGGTGGGTAACAGCACCGCTACCCGGGCAGGTACGGGAAACAACTTGCGGTAGCGGTTGAGCAGTTCGGTGAAATGCTGCTGCGTAACGGCATGTCCATAATGGAAAGCAGCCCATTTCCGGGCCGCAGCTGGCATCGTACTATGGCCGATCAGTACGTTTCGGGCCTGTAAGGCCAGTTCGAGCCATTCGGTGAATTCCGGGTCGTACGCCTGGCTGTCTATCATGGCTGTCAGCTGGGCGGAAGGCACGGACTCGAGCGAGCGCAGAATCTCCAGTGCAACATCCGCCTGGTAGCCGGACATCTGTCGTGTCATCGCAATAATCTCTTCCAGGCTGCGCTCGGACGGGTCTCTTTGCATTTGCTGTTCGAGGCTAAACTCCTGGCTTTCAGGTGCTTCGGACGCGGTGGACTGTTCAGGTTCAACAGTTGGCCTGTCAACTGGCGCCGGGCCGGTTGTGCCGCATGCGTTGAGCAACACCAGGAAAATGGCGGATAAAAGCAATGAGTGAGAACGTAAAGTCATAGAATTTTTACAAAGTTGGCCGCGTTGGAATGATAACCTATATAAATGGATTGTAGATGACGCTGAACGTAAAGTTTGGTGAACACTACACTAACACTTTTGGAAACGCTTTTATGCCGCAAGCCGGTCTTTATGTTGTAGCAACACCCATCGGAAACCTGGAGGACATTTCCTACCGGGCTGTAAGGCTTTTGTCCGAAGTGGACCTGATTGCCGCCGAGGATACCCGTCACTCACGCGTGTTGTTATCGCATTACGGCATTACTACCCCGATGCAGGCGTTGCACGAACACAACGAAGCGCAGGTGGAGGGGCGAATCCTGGAACGTATTGGAGAAGGCCAGGCGATTGCACTGATTTCCGATGCCGGAACACCGCTGCTGTCCGATCCGGGCTACCTGCTCGTGAGGGCGGCGCGGGAAGCGGGTTTGCCGGTTTATGCCGTGCCTGGCCCCAGCGCGATTACGGCGGCGCTATCGATTGCCGGTCTGCCGCCGGACCGGTTTGCGTTTGAAGGGTTTTTGCCTGCAAAAACCGCCGCCCGCAAAAAGAAACTTCAGGCACTTTGCCATGAAACCCGCACCCTGGTGTTTTTTGAATCCAGTCACCGTATCGAGGCTGCCGTTGCGGACATGACCGAAGTATTCGGTGCAGAGCGCCTGGTTGCCTTGTGCAGGGAGTTGACGAAAAAATTTGAGACCGTAATCAGGGTTCCGCTGGCTGATCTGAGCAGGGAACTGGCGCAGGACGCGAATCAGAGTCGTGGTGAATTTGTAGTTGTTGTCGATGGTTATGGAGGCAGTGAAGAAGCGTCTTTGTCGGCCGCACTAAAGATGGCCCAGGCATTGCTGGAATATTTGCCCGCTTCCCAGGCCGCCCGGGTTGCGGCTCAGCTAAACGATGTGGCACGCAGGGATGTTTACCAACTCCTTAAATAGCGCAAGGTGGGTAACATTTACCCACCCAACGGTATAGTGCGTCACATAAATGCTATCAATGCGGTTGAGGGTAGGGGACAATAACCGCGAGAGTCGGCCAGGCAATCGCGTTTTCGCGTCAAGCGGAAAGGAGGAAAGTCCGGGCTCCACAGGGCAGGGTGCCAGGTAACGCCTGGGGGGCGCGAGCCTACGGAAAGTGCAACAGAAAATATACCGCCTGCCTCCACCATTATTGGTGATCGCAGGTAAGGGTGAAATGGTGCGGTAAGAGCGCACCGCGCAACTGGTAACAGTTTGCGGCATGGTAAACCCCACTCGGAGCAAGACCAAATAGGAAGACAATGTCGCGGCCCGCGATGTCTTCGGGTAGGTCGCTTGAGGATGCTGGTGACAGCAGTCCCAGATGAATGATTGCCCACGACAGAACCCGGCTTACCGGCCGGCTCTCACTTTCTTTGAACTCGTACATTGCACCGGTATCACGCTGTTGGCTTGTCCAGATTCGCCTGGACTTGGGCTTCCTTCACCCAATAGCTATGAACTCGTGAATTACCCCAATTTCACAATGCTGACTTGCCCAGGCACGATTGGACTTGAGCTTCCTTCACCCAATAGCTTTGGCTATTGGGTTCAGTCCAGCCCGGCGCCCAATCGCACCTCGCCTGCGCCAGAATTGCGAAATTGGGGTAATTCACGAGTTTTATCGTAAGCCCGGCTCGAGATTCAAGTTGACCGCAATTTTGGGTTTTGGGTACTGGTTTATTGACTATTTTCCCACCCAAAGTTTGTTTTGGCTGCTGGCAGATGCTTTCTGCTAAAAATCCAATGAGTTCTACCGGTTTGAAATGGGCGGTACTACAATATATGGGGTCGGCTTTCTGGGCGGCACACAATATATTGATGTCAGTCACTTGCAGCGCCCTGAGATCGCCATAATTGGGTTGTTTGTCCGCCTGCTTTAGTTGTTCTAATCCCTTTGTCCTGCTTGACTTTATTGCTTTCAAATACTATCGTGCATAAATGTGGGAATTTGTGGTGAATTAGTATAATTAAGTGGGGGATAAGTGTTTTTTGGTGAAACGGCAATAAATCTGGACGCGAAAGGGCGTCTCGCAGTACCGATAAGGTACCGGGATGCCCTGGCTGAGCAATGCGGAAATCGCATGGTGCTTACCTACAACGCGTTTGAGTCCGGATCGTTGTGGCTTCAATCCGAAGAAGCGTGGGAGCGGGTCCGTGACGAAGTCATGAAGCTACCCAACTTTAACCCCAACCACAGGAGCTTACAGAGACGCCTGGTGGGTAGCGCCATAGCTGTCGAGCCGGACGGCAATGGCAGGATTCTGATACCGCCGAGCTTGCGGCAGGGAGCGGGTTTGGAAAAGCGGGTGATCATGATGGGCATGGACAAACGATTTGAGATTTGGGATGAAGATGCACTGAGCGCCAAGCGTTTCGTGGAAGTATCAAGTCTTGATTCAAAGGCTTCACCAGAGATGGCCGGCCTGGTTTTATAGGCGAGCGGCCGAATGCCCGAGCGAGGGCCAATGAATTTAGACCAGAGGTTATGACCAGGGCAGATGAAAAATTACCAGCATCAACCTGTATTGCTGGAAGAAGCGGTTTCATCACTCCGGATTCGGGAAGACGGTATCTATCTCGATGCGACCTTTGGCAGAGGTGGACACAGCCGGGCCATTATGTCCCGGCTGACCGAGCAGGGACGCTTATTTACCCTGGATAAAGACCCGCAGGCGGTGGCCGCGGGAGTGGAAGAGTGGGGCGATGACCCGAGGTTTTCCATAGTACAGGGGAGCTTTGCGGAGATAGACCGCTTGGCCCGGGAGTGGCAAATAGAAAGAAACCTGGATGGCATCTTTTTGGATCTTGGAGTTTCTTCACCACAACTGGACGATCCGGAGCGCGGTTTTTCATTTATGAGAGACGGTCCCCTGGATATGCGGATGGACCCAACAAAGGGTGTGTCGGCAGCCGAATGGCTGGCAGATACACCGGAGCGGGAAATGTCCCGTGTGTTTTGGGAGTTTGGAGAGGAGCGCTATGCGCGCAGGATTGCCCGGAGTATCGTGAAAGCTAGGCAGCAGCAACGTTTGGAGACAACCACTCAGCTGGCGCAGCTTATCGAGACGACGATAGGAAACAGGGAAAAGAAGCACCCGGCAACACGATGCTTCCAGGCAATCCGAATAGCTGTCAATAACGAACTGGGTGATCTGGCCGCAGGGCTGGAAGCCTCAATCAGGCAATTGCGCCCGGGGGGGAGACTGGTGGTGATCAGTTTTCATTCCCTGGAGGATCGCCTGGTCAAGCGGACATTCAGAGAAGCCGTACGACCAGGCAAGGTCCTCCGCAATATTCCTGAGCACCCGGACTGGTCTCCGAGACTGAAGTTAATTGGCAAAGCCATTCGGGCCTCCGAACAAGAAACCTCCGCAAATCCCAGGGCACGCAGTGCAACTATGAGGGTTGCGGAGAAGATAGGATCTGACAAGGCTTGGCGGGTCCTAACTTGAACGCGCAGATCATAGTTTTAGTTGTAATTCTGCTTTTGGATATCGGCAGTGCGCTGGGTGTTGTGTATACCCGGCACCAGAGCCGGCTTCTGGCCGTGGAACTGGGTACCCTGGAGGCCTTCCAGGATGAGGAGCTGGCTGAATGGAGCCGCTTACAGATTGAGCAGGGCTGGCTGGCGGATGCGAGCCAGATTGAAAAAACGGCACGTGGGGCTCTGAATATGCAGCACCCCGAAACGACACAGATACTGGTTGTCCGACCTTGAAGAAACAGAGCAACAATATGATTCCGAGCAGCAGGCTTTACGCCATGTTGCTTATTTTCATGTTGTGCTCTGTTGCGCTGATTGCACGCGCAGTGAATTTACAGGTCATGGAGACTGACTTCCTGCAGGGCCAGGGAAAAGCCCGATATTTGCGGGAAGTCACAATTGCTTCTACACGCGGTGTTATCACCGATCGGAATGGTGAGCCGCTGGCCGTGAGTACGCCGGTTGATTCCGTTTGGCTGCATCCCGGCCAGGTTCTCGAATACCCCGAAAACATCAAGCCGCTTGCCGCTTTGTTAAATGCCAACGCGGAGGAGATTGAACGCAAGCTGACACAACGTTCAGGCAAGGAGTTTGTCTGGCTGCGTCGTCGTCTTAACCCGGATGTGGCTGACAAAATCCGTGCGCTGAACATTCCCGGTGTCAACCTGCAAAAAGAATACCGCCGCTTTTACCCGGCCGGTGAAGTGACATCGCACGTGATCGGCTTCACCAATATTGACGATATTGGCCAGGAAGGCCTGGAGCTGGCCTACGACAGCTGGCTCGCAGGCAGCCCGGGAAGCAAGCGTGTCATCAAGGACCGCAAAGGCCAGACCGTGGAAGAGGTTGAGTTGGTCAGGGAATCGGTTCCGGGTAGCGATTTGCGCCTCACGATCGACAAGCGTCTTCAATACCTTGCTTACCGCGAACTGAAAAGCGCGGTGCTCAAACACGGTGCGCGTTCGGGCAGCGTGGTCGTGCTGGATGTGGATACCGGTGAAGTGCTGGCGATGGTCAACCAGCCATCCTACAACCCCAATGACCCCGGCCATGATACCGATGGCATGCGTAACCGCGCGGTGACCGACGTGGTTGAACCGGGTTCGGTTATGAAGCCCATTGCAATTGCCTCCGTATTGGAAAACGGCGTGGCGATGGCCAATACCCCTATCGAAACTTCACCGGGCTACACGGTGGTTTCCGGCCACACCATACGTGACCACAATAACTACGGTTTGCTGGATACGACGGGCGTGCTGACGAAATCAAGCAACGTCGGCGTGACAAAACTGGCGCTGCAGCTGGAGCCAGAAAAAATGTGGGAAACCTACAGCCGTTTCGGTTTTGGCGAGGCGACCGGCACCGGCTTTCCGGGTGAATCCGCCGGGGTGCTGCGCAACCATCGACGCTGGAGGCGGCTGGAGCAGGCAACCATTTCATATGGTTATGGGATTTCTGCAACCCCCCTGCAACTGGCCCAGGCCTATGCGGCGATCGCAAACGGCGGAAAATTACGCCAGCCGGCCTTTATACAGGGTTCCAATAATCCACCCATTTCAGCCATTGACCCCAGTGTCGCCGACGCGGTTGCGAAGATGCTGGAAACGGTAACGTCCAAGGCAGGCACGGGCAGCCGGGCCCGCGTCGCTAATTACCGCATAGCCGGCAAAACCGGTACATCACACAAGGCCAGCGCTTCCGGCTATGCCGCCGCCCGCTACGTCTCGAGTTTTGCCGGGTTCGGCCCGGCCAGCAATCCGCGCCTGGTCTGCGTGGTCGTGGTGAATGACCCGACCGGTGATGAGTATTACGGTGGCCTGGTTGCGGCCCCCCTGTTCTCCGAGGTTATGACCGGTGCGATGCGTATTCTGAACATCCCGCCGGATGACTACCAGTCGATGCTGGTGGATAGTAGTGATGATGTCATTGCTGCAGGGGGGGACTGACCATGGCCATGACCTTGCATGAACTACTGGAAGGCTGGGTTGAGCAGGCACCCGCACTCAGCTTGAGCGGTATCGGTCTCGATAACCGTGATATCAAGCCCGGTGACGCCTTCGTGGCGGTGCAGGGCCAGTTGGTGCACGGGCTGGATTACGCCCCCTCGGCCGTCGCTGCGGGCGCCGTGGCCGTCATTCACGATGGCCTGAAGCCGGTTCCTGAGCTCGGCGTGCCGGTGATCGAAGTTGCCGGGCTGGCCAACAGGCTCGGCGAACTGGCGTCACGCTTTTACGGCGCCCCGTCTGAGCAAATGAGTATCGCCGGTGTTACCGGCACCAATGGCAAGACCTCGGTTGCACATTTCCTGGCCCAATCCTGGCAACGGGTTTACGGCAATGCC
The DNA here is from genome assembly GCA_963704855.1 of uncultured Gammaproteobacteria bacterium. Classification (GTDB taxonomy): domain Bacteria; phylum Pseudomonadota; class Gammaproteobacteria; order Xanthomonadales; family SZUA-36; genus SZUA-36. The sequence goes on along the minus strand of CAVPHY010000001.1, from coordinate 14,025 downwards.
GGTATGGTCGGCACCCTCGGCTATGGCCCCCTTGATCAGCTGCAAAGGGGCGACAAGACAACGCCAGACGCGTTCCGCCTGCAGCAGGCGTTATCTGATTGCGTAAAGGCAGGTGTTGAGCGCCTCGCCATGGAGGTTTCCTCGCACGCGCTGCAACAGCACCGCTGCCAGACCGTACAGTTTGATGCTGCGGTTTTCACCAACCTCAGCCGTGACCATCTCGATTACCATTCGAGCATGGACGATTACGCAGCGGCCAAGCGCCTGCTGTTCACCGACTATGCACCGTCCTTCGCGATCATCAACCACGATGATGCCTGGGGCAGGCAGTGGTTTGGTGAGCTCAATGGCGGTATGCAGATGCTCAGTTTCGGCCTCCAGGACGGCGCGGAACTGAGGGCGGAAATACGTTCTGTCGATATCAATGGCATGAATATCCGGGTCACCGGGCCCTGGGGTTCTGAAGAAGTACATACCGGTTTGCTGGGTGCGTTTAACGCCTCGAACCTGTTGGCGGCCGCGGGCACGCTGGCCCTGCTTGGTATGCCCTGGAACCGTGTTCTACACCAGCTCGAGGTTATGCAGCCGGTTCCGGGCAGGATGATGCGTCTTGGTGGCCAGCCGGGACAACCGGTGGTGGTAGTCGACTATGCACATACGCCCGATGCACTGGAAAGCGCCCTGAATGCCGTCCGGGCCCATCTCGAAGGCAAGCTGGTATGCGTATTCGGTTGCGGCGGTAACCGTGACCAGGGTAAGCGGCCGCAAATGGGCCGTGCGGCGGAATTGCTGGCCGATGACGTGTTTGTCACCAGCGACAACCCGAGAAATGAATCTGCCAGCAAGATCATCGAAGATGTCATGGCCGGTCTTGAGAACCCCGGCAAGGCAACCATTGAGCCAGACCGGGCGGCTGCGATCCGCCGAGCCATCGCCAACTGCAAGGCGGGCGACGTAATCCTGGTGGCCGGCAAAGGCCACGAGACCTGGCAGGAAATCGGCGGGCAAAGAATACCCTTCAGCGACGAAAGCGTTATTCAGAACGCGCTGGGGGATGCCGCATGATACACATGAGCCTTGGCCACGCGGCGAGCGTACTGGAATGCAACCCACCTCAAAGCGAGTGCACGTTTACCGGTATCACCTCGGATAGCCGCCAGGTTGTACCGGGTATGCTGTTTGCGGCACTGATTGGGCAGACAGTGGATGGCCACGATTATATTCAGCAGGCCATGGATCGCGGTGCAGTTGCGATCCTGGTAGAACGCGAGGTATCAACAAAACTGCCTCTACTGCAGGTTCCGGATGTCCTCAAGGCAATGGGAATGCTCGCCGCCTGTTGGCGTAGCGAGTGCCCTGCGAAAGTGGTGGGTATCACCGGCAGCAACGGCAAAACCACGGTCAAGGAGATGGTGGCCAATATCCTCCGGCAGGATGGCGCGGTGCTGGCGACCCGCGGTAACTTCAATAACGAGCTGGGTTTGCCGTTGACGGTATTCCAGCTCGATAAAACACACGATTATGCCGTGCTTGAAATGGGTGCGAGCAACCCGGGTGACATCGCCTACCTGGCCGGTATTGCAAGGCCGGATGTCGGTTTGATTACCAATATCGGTCCCGCACACCTGCAGGGTTTTATCAATATCCAGGGCGTGGCCCGTGCCAAGGGTGAGATGTTTGCCGCGCTCAGCCCGCACGGCACGGCCGTCATGAACGCGGCCGAACCCTGGGTCGAGCTGTGGCAAGGCATCAACAAGGCAGGAAGAACGCTCTATTTTAATGGCAAGGGCAAGGATCAGATCCGGGCCCGCCATGAAGCGGATCACGACGTGGTGAGCACACCTATAGGTGAGTTTGCACTGCAATTGCCGTTGCCGGGCCAGCACAATCTGACCAATGCGCTGGCAGCGACTGCCGTCTGCCTGGCCCTGGATGTGCCGCTCGGCAATATCAAGACCGGCCTGGAGACGGTTAAACCGGTACCGGGCCGGCTCAGCCTGAAGCGCACAAAGTCAGGCTGGACCGTGATCGATGATACCTATAATGCCAATCCCGCCTCGCTGTACGCGGCCCTGCAGGTGCTTTCCAACCAGGTCGGTGAGCCGTGGCTGGTTATGGGGGATATGAAAGAGCTGGGCTCTGACAGCCGTAAGATGCACGCGGAGCTGGGTGACGCAGCGCGATCACTGGGTGTAAAACGCCTGTTCGCATTGGGTGAGGCAAGCGCTGCAGCGGTTGATGCTTTTGGGCACGGGGCCCTGCACTTCAAGGACAGGGATGCGCTGATCGCGGCTTTGCGCGCAGTTCTGAACCCCGGCGTGGCCTGCCTGGTCAAGGGCTCCCGTTCGATGGGTATGGAACACGTAGTTAACGCGATCACCAATGGGTCGGAACACCTGGAGGCGCAAGGCTGATGCTGCTTGAATTGTTCATATGGCTGGCCGAGATCAATCCGGATTTCAATGTCTTCATCTACATCACCCTGCGCAGTATCCTCGGTGCCCTGACCGCGTTGGCGATCTCGCTGATATTGGGCCCGGCTTTCATCCGCCGCCTGGTGAAGAAGCAGGTGGGCCAGCCGATAAGAAAGCTGGGCCCGGAGTCCCACTTCTCAAAAGCCGGTACACCGACCATGGGTGGCGCGCTGATTCTTTTCTCCATTGTCGTTTCCACGCTGTTGTGGTCGGACCTGAGTAACCGCTATATCTGGACGGTGCTGCTGGTAACGCTGGCGTTCGGTGTGATCGGTTGGGTGGATGATTACAAGAAGCTGGTCCTGCAGGATTCTGCCGGCCTGGCGGCGCGCTGGAAATACCTGTTCCAGTCAATCGTCGGGCTAACGGCTGCCGTTTACCTGTATTCAACAGCGCAATCTCCGGCGGAGACGGGCCTGATCGTACCGTTTTTTAAAAATGTCGTTATCCCGCTGGGGATGGGCTATGTTTTTGTAACCTATTTCTTTATCGTCGGCTATTCCAATGCGGTTAACCTGACCGATGGCCTCGATGGCCTGGCGATTATGCCGGCTGTTTTCCTGGCCGTGGCCCTCGGTATTTTTGCCTACGTGACCGGCCATGCCGTATTTTCCGATTACCTCGCCATACCCTATATTGCCGGCGCCGGTGAATTGACCGTCTTCTGTGGTGCACTGGCGGGTGCGGGCCTGGGCTTTTTATGGTTCAACACCTATCCGGCACAGGTGTTCATGGGGGATATCGGTGCGCTCGCCATGGGTGCGGCACTTGGGCTGATCGCGGTAATCGTGCGCCAGGAACTGGTATTTACCCTGATGGCAGGGGTATTCGTAATGGAGACCCTGTCGGTCATCCTGCAGGTGGCTTCGTTCAAGCTGACCGGTAAGCGAATCTTCCGCATGGCGCCCATCCATCATCACTTTGAACTGAAGGGCTGGCCTGAACCACGGGTTATCGTGCGTTTCTGGATTATCTCGGTCATCCTCGTGCTGGCCGGCCTGGCGACGTTGAAGATAAGATGAACTATCAAGCCAGCCCACAACAGGCCATGCGCGCCTCACGTCTGAACCGATCGGTGCAGGTGGATGCGTGGTTGCTGATACCAGTGCTGCTGCTGGTCGCGTCCGGCCTGGTGATGGTGGGTTCTTCATCGATTGCAGTTGCTGAAAGCAATGGTGTGGCCACCTATTACTACCTCGTGCGTCACTTCGTATACATCCTGATAGGCTTGCTGCTCGCCTCGTCTTTCCGTTCGATACCGATAGATTTCCTTGAGCGTATCAGCCGCCCATTAATGTGGTTCTCGGCACTGTTGCTTTTGCTGGTGTTTATCCCCGGTATCGGGCATACCGTCAACGGCAGCGCACGCTGGATAACACTTGGCTTTGTGAATTTCCAGGTGGTGGAAGCGGTCAAGATCATGGTGATCATCTACATGGCCGGATACCTGGCGCGCAAGGCGGATATGGTAAGGGTCAGGTTTTTTGACACGCTCAAACCATTGATGCTGGCTGCCATGCTCACGGCCATACTGCTGGCCCAGCCCGACATGGGTAGCGCTGCGGTGATAACTGCCATCGTTGGCGGTATGGTATGGCTGGCGGGTGCGGCCTGGCGGCATATCTTCGTGCTGGGTATGGCGGCATTGCCGGTATTCGGTTTCGCGGCGATGGAACCCTACCGGCTAAAACGTATTGTCAGTTTCATGAACCCGTGGGCGGACCCTTACGACAGCGGTTTTCAGCTAACCCAGGCCCTGATCGCAGTCGGCCGTGGTGAAGTATTTGGTGTTGGCCTGGGCGCCAGCATTCAAAAATTGTTCTACCTGCCCGAAGCACACACCGATTTTATCTTCGCTGTTCTGGCCGAGGAGTTTGGGCTGTTGGGTGTGGTTTTCATCCTCTCATTATTCATGTTGCTGGTTGCACGTATCATGATTATCGGCCTGATGGCGCACCGCATGGAACGGCCATTCGCCGGTAACATCGCCTACGGTATCGGTCTGTGGATCGGCTTGCAGGCCCTCGTCAGCATGGGTGTCAACCTCGGTGTATTGCCGACCAAGGGCCTTACACTGCCATTGATCAGTTCCGGCGGCAGCAGCGTGCTGATGACCTTCCTGGCCCTGGGTATCGTATTCAGAATCCGCTATGAACTGGACCGTGACACACCGATCAACATCGCGCGTGCACCCAACCTTTCCGGGGCACACCGGTGAGCCGCACGGGCGAAGGTGTGCTGATCATGGCCGGCGGCACCGGTGGACATATCTTTCCCGGTCTTGCGGTGGCTGAAGTTCTGCGCAAGCAGAATATACCGGTACGCTGGCTGGGCGCCAAAGGCGGTATGGAAACCCAAACGGTTCCGGCTGCGGGTATCGAGCTGGACGTGGTAGCCATTAGCGGCCTGCGTGGCAAAGGCCTGGTGCGCTGGATTCGCATGCCATTCATGTTGCTGGGTGCTGTCTGGCGGGCCCGGCGCGTGCTGAAAGTGAACCGGCCGGGTTGCGTGATCAGCTTTGGTGGCTATGCCGCGGCACCGGGTGGTATCGCCGCCTGGACCAAAGGTATACCCGTGCTGGTACATGAGCAGAACCGGATACCCGGTATGACCAATCGTCTGCTCACCCGTTTTGCCCGCAAGGTACTACAGGGGTTTCCGGGCACCTTCCCCCGGGAGGTTGAAGCCATCGACAGCGGTAACCCCGTGCGGCACGAAGTGGCGGCAATAGCAGAACCGCAGGTCCGTCTGAAAGAACGCAGCGGCCCGATCCGGGTTTTGATTACCGGTGGTAGCCAGGGCGCCCAGGTGCTGAACCAGGTGGTGCCGATGGCGCTGCAGATACTGCCCTCTTCCGTGGCCATTGAAATACGTCACCAGGCCGGTGCAAAGCGGGTGGACGAGGCGCGTGAAGCCTATGCCGCCACGGGTGTCGAGGCTGATATCCGGCCGTTTATATCTGATATGGCCGAGGCCTACAGCTGGGCCGACCTGGTGATTTGCAGGTCAGGCGCACTCACCGTTGCAGAACTGGCAGCAGCCGGTGTGGCTTCGGTGCTGGTGCCGTTCGCGTTTGCCGTCGATGACCACCAGACCCGTAACGCGGAATACCTGGCTGATGCCGGTGCGGCGATCATCCTGCCGCAGTCCACGCTGGATGCGCAGGTCCTCGCAAAAACGCTGAAACCATTGCTCACCGACCGCGCGGCATTATTATCCATGGCCATCGCGGCAAGGGGTAAGGCAATACCGGATGCTGCAGAAAACGTCGTTGCGGCCTGCCGTGAGTGGGTGGCGCCATGACGGCAAAGAGTGAAATCATGTTCAGTGGGCACCTGCGGCCGATGCGCCGTATCAGGCGGGCGCACTTCGTGGGTATCGGCGGTACCGGTATGAATGGTATTGCCGAGGTGCTGGTTAACCAGGGTTTTGATGTAAGCGGTTCAGATCTGCAGGAATCCAGGGCCACCGTGCGTCTGCGCAAGCTCGGGGTAAAGGTATCCATCGGTCACGACGCGGCCAATATCAACGGTGTGGACGTATTGGTGGTGTCCACTGCGGTGCCGGCGGACAACCCCGAAGTCAAGGCTGCCAGGGAGCAAAGAATTCCAGTGGTGCCGAGGGCGCAGATGCTGGCGGAACTGATGCGGTTCAAACGTGGAATCGCAGTGGCCGGCACGCATGGCAAAACCACGACGACCAGCCTGACCGCCAGCCTGCTGGCCGAGGCGGGCCTGGACCCGACCTTTGTCATAGGTGGCGTGGTTAATTCCTGGGGCAGCAATGCGCGCCTGGGGCAGGGTGAATACCTGCTGGCCGAAGCGGATGAGAGTGATGGCTCATTTCTACTGCTGCAACCGACTATCGCGCTGGTGACCAATATTGACCGTGATCACCTCGAAAGTTACCAGAACAGTTTTGAAAACCTGAAAACGGCCTTCGTGGAATTTCTCCACCACCTGCCTTTTTACGGTGCCGCCCTGTTGTGTATCGACGACCCGCAAGTCAAGGCGCTGATCCCGCAGTTGAGCCGTGCCGTGGTGACCTTCGGTCTCTCCGAATCTGCTGATATCCGCGCCACTGATATCCGTCAAAACGGGCGGAATATGTCTTTCAAGGTACAGTTGCCGCAGCCCTCTGAGCCGTTTGATGTCAGCATCAACCTGCCGGGCCTGCACAATGTGCGCAACGCCCTGGGCGCCATTGCGGTGGCCTGGGAAATTGGTATCGATGTACACACGGTGGTTGATTGCCTGCGCGAGTTTAAAGGGGTTGGCCGCCGTTTTGCCGAGATCGGTGAGTTGTCTATTGGCAGCGGCAAGGTTCGCGTCATCGAGGACTACGGCCACCACCCCTCCGAGCTTGAAGCAACCCTTGTCGCAGCCCGCGCGGGCTGGCCTGAAAAACGCATCGTCGCGGTATTTCAGCCGCACCGCTACACACGCACCGCCAGCCTGTTTGATGAGTTCAGCCTTGTGCTGTCACAGGCGGATCTTGTCGTGTTAACCGATATCTATTCAGCCGGTGAAGCCGTTATCGAAGGCATCGACAGTGCCGAATTGTGCAAATCCATCCGCGTACGCCGCAAGGCCGACCCGGTGCTGGTGCACGATGTTCATGAACTGACCACGTCCCTGCCGGCGCTGTTACAGGATGGTGACCTGGTGTTGCTGATGGGTGCAGGCAGCATCGAACAGGTTGCACACGAACTGCGTGATACCGGTTTCAGACTGGGGGAGGCGGCGTGAACCCGATTCCTGCAATGAAAACAACCGACCCTGCCGCCTTCGGTAATGTGGGTCTTTTGGTGGGTGGCGACAGCGCCGAACGCGAGGTCTCTCTCAAGGGCGGGCGCGCGGTGTTTGCGGCCCTGCAGCGCAGCGGTATCAAAACCGAGATGTTCGATGGCAGCGATGCCCTGTTCGAGGCCATCAAGGCGGGCCGCATCGACCGTGTTTTCAACCTGATGCATGGCCCGGGTGGTGAAGATGGCGCGATACAGGGCGCCCTGCAATTGATGAAGATACCGGTGACAGGCTCAGGCCTGCTCGGCTCGGCCATGAGCATGGATAAAGTCAGGTCCAAGTGGGTTTGGGAGAGCCAGGGTATCAATACGCCGCCGTTCTTTCTTGTCCGGAAAGGTTGCAGCCTGGCCGGTGAGTTCATAGAGGAATGGGGCCTGCCGCTATTCGTAAAACCCGCCGGTCTTGGTTCCAGTATCGGTATAACAAAAGTTGAAAAAGTCGATGAGCTTGAGGAAGCCATTGCCCTGGCGCGTAAGTACGACGATGACGTGATAGTTGAACCCGCAGTGACGGGTAATGAGTATTTCGCCGGTATCATCGGTGACCTGGTGCTGCCGCTGATCCACATCGAAACACCACGCAGTTTTTATGACTACACGGCCAAGTACGAATCGGACGATACCCGCTACTACTGCCCCTGCGGTTTGCCGCCGGAGGTTGAAAAAGCCATGCAGGAGCTGTCGCTCGAAGCCTTTCTTGCGCTGGAGTGCTCGGGCTGGGGCAGGGTGGATTTCATTATCGATGAGGAAGGAAAAGCCTGGTTCCTCGAAGCCAACACGACACCCGGCATGACCGACCACAGCCTGGTGCCACAGGCGGCAGCGCAAATCGGTATCGGTTTCGACGAACTGGTATGGAGAATTCTGGAGAGCAGCCTGTGAGCGCGCCGAGGAAACAGGCCATGCGTCACGGCAACCGCGGCTTCAGTGCCGGCGCGGTGCTGACCCTGGTGCTGTTTAGCCTGGCAGCGGCAGGCGTGGCGTGGGTTTACAACGGCATGATTGCACAGGAACGCTGGCCGATCCGCTGGCTGGAAATCGACGGGCCGTTTGAGCGCGTCAGTGCAGAACAGGTTCGGGCCCGGCTTGCGCCGCTGGTGACGGGCAGCTTTTTTACGATAAACACGCGCGCGATACGTGAGATGGCGGGCACCATGCCGTGGGTGGCCAACGTGAGTGTGCAGAAAACCTGGCCGGATACGGTGCAGGTAATAATCACGGAACACGCACCCGTGGTGCACTGGGTCGACGACTACCTGCTGGATGGTTTCGGGCAACCATTCACCGTGCCTTCGGCCAATGACATCCAGGGTTTGCCGTGGCTCGATAGCCCGCCGGGGCAACTGGAACTGGTATTCGAAAACTGGAAGAAATTTGACGACAGGCTGGGTGTCATCGGCCAACAGGTCGAACGCCTGACACTGGATGCCCGCGGTTCGTGGTCTGCACGTCTGACCAGCGGTACCGAGGTTAAATTTGGCAAGGGCGATATTTTCAAGAACCTGGATGTGCTGATCTCCACGTGGGCAGGGCTGATGCAGGGCCAGGCAATGCCGCCGGTCAGTGTAGATCTGCGGTACACCAACGGGTTTGCCGTGTTATGGCCACAAAATGTAGATGTTATTGCGGGGGAGTATGGCGAAAAAAGCTGAAAAATCACTGGTCGTTGGGCTGGATATCGGAACATCCAAGATCGTCGCCATTGTCGGTGAGCTACAGGCTGACGGCTCGGTGGAGGTCATCGGTCTGGGCTCGCACCCGTCGCGAGGTTTGAGGCGCGGGGTAATCGTGGATATGACCTCGACGGAGCAGGCGATCCAGCGCGCGGTGGAGGAAGCGGAATTGATGGCGGGCTGTGAAATACACTCCGTTTTTGCGGGTATATCGGGCAACCATATCCGCAGCCTGAATTCTGACGGCACGGTAGCAATCAAGGACAGGGAAGTCTCCGAAGGTGATGTCGAACGCGTCCTGGAAGCGGCCCGTGCGGTACCGGTGGCAGCCGACCAGAAGATCCTGCACGTGCTGCCGCAGGAGTACGTACTCGACAACCAGGACGGCATCCGTCAGCCGATCGGCATGGCCGGTGTGCGCCTCGAAGCGCATGTACACGTGGTGACGGCAGCCCTGAGTGCCACGCAGAACCTCCACAAGTGTGTTTCCCGCTGCGGCTTGACGGTAGACGAGCTGATCATGCAGCCACTGGCCGCCAGCTACGCCGCCCTGAGTGAAGATGAGAAAGCGCTGGGTGTATGCCTGGTGGATATCGGCGCCGGCACCACCGATATCGCGGTGTTCTCGGATGGCGCCATCCGCCACACCGCGTGTATCCCGATTGCAGGTGACCAGGTAACCAACGATATCGCGGTCGCACTGCGCACACCCACGCAACACGCCGAGGACATCAAGATCAAGTACGCCTGCGCACTGGAACAGCTCGCGGGCAGCGATGAGAGTATCCGTGTACCCAGTGTGGGCGACCGGACTTCAAGACAGCTGGCGCGGCAAACCCTGGCGCAGGTGGTCGAGGCGCGCTACCGGGAGCTCTATTCGCTGATACTGAACGAATTGCGCCGCAGTGGTTATGAAAACGTGGTCGCATCGGGCATGGTGCTGACCGGTGGTGCAGCAAAAATGGAAGGCGCCGTGGACCTGGCCGAGGAGATATTCCATATGCCGGTGAGGCTGGCGACACCGCAATACGTGACCGGGCTTTCAGACGTGGTTTCCAACCCGGTACATGCAACCGGTGTCGGCTTGCTGCTTTATGGCAGCCAGGCGGACAGCAGTCGAAAAACGACGACGACTGCAGGTGGTGATTCGTTGATATCAAGAATTCAGAGTTGGTTTCGAGGAGAGTTTTAGGGCGGGATGGGTTTTAACCCTACCCGGTTGAATTTTTTTAAAAGGAATTCGTTAGTCCGGAAACAGTGTAAGAACAGAATCGTTTTAAGGCGATCGACCGGGTTTAACGGATATTTTTACGGCGAGCGAGAGGAGTTATAAAATGTTTGAATTGGTGGAAAATTACACACCCAGTGCGGAAATCAAGGTCATTGGGGTAGGCGGAGGCGGCGGTAACGCCGTTGCACAGATGATAGACGCGGGTATTGAAGGCGTGGAGTTTATCGCCGCCAATACCGATGCCCAGGCCTTGCGGAAATTCAAAGGCCGCACCCTGCTGCAGATAGGTTCAAGTGTGACCAAGGGGCTGGGCGCGGGCGCAAACCCCGAAGTCGGCCGCCAGGCTGCGCTGGAAGACCGTGACCGCATCATCGAGATGATAGCCGGCGCAGACATGGTGTTCATCACCGCCGGTATGGGTGGCGGCACCGGCACCGGTGCAGCACCCGTCATTGCACAGGCTGCCAAGGAACTGGGCATACTGACCGTTGCCGTGGTTACCAAACCCTTCGAGTTTGAAGCAAAACGCCGCATGGCGATTGCCGAACAGGGTATCGAAGAGCTGGCAAAACACGTCGATTCGTTAATCATCATCCCCAACTCCAAGCTGCCCGAGGTGATGGGTGCGGACGCGTTGTTACTGAATGCCTTCAAGGCCGCCAATGACGTACTACAGGGCGCGGTGCAGGGTATCGCCGAACTGATCACCCGCCAGGGCCTGATCAACGTGGATTTCGCCGACGTACGCACGGTTATGTCCGAAATGGGTATGGCCGTGATGGGCGCCGGACAGGCACGTGGCGAAGACCGCGCCATCATGGCGGTACAGGCTGCGATTGGCAGTCCGTTGCTCGAGGAGGTTAACCTGCAGGGTGCCTGCGGTGTTCTGGTTAATATTACTGCCGGAATGAACCTGACCATGCGCGAGTTCCAGGAAATTGGCTCCGCGGTTGCCGACCTGGCTTCGGATGACGCCACCGTTGTCATCGGCACGGTAATCGATGCAGAAATGGGTGATGAACTGCGTGTTACCGTGGTTGCGACCGGTTTGAACAACAGCCAGAAAAAGCGTAAAGCGGTGCAACCACCGGTTAAAGAGCCTATGCGCGTGGTTAGAAATGGCACAACCGGGCAACCGGAACCGGGCTATTCAAGCGAGGTAGAACATCGGAATAACCAGGCAACAGCGGGACGTTTCCAGGCCGATGCCGAGACCACGGATATGTTTGCACCGGATGCGAGTATCGACTACCTGGATATCCCCGCGTTTTTGAGGAACCAGGCGGACTAGAGCTAATTAGTTCCGTGACCCGGCAGTCCCGAGAAGGGTTTGCTCGCCGTAAATTCCCGGACCCTGGTCCGGTAATCTCGAGGCTGCCGGGTGCTTTACGAACAGTGCCGCAAGACCCATGAATTCATGGGTTTGTTAAAATGTTGTTAATTTGCAACATAATGTTGTCAAAAGCCCAACAAAATCTTTTTCGACCCTATCGCTTATGATAAAATCCTCCGGAATAAATGGCCCCGGGGCCCCACAAAAATGATCAGACAAAGAACCCTCAAAAATGTCATTCGCGCCACCGGTGTGGGTCTGCATACCGGTGAAAAAGTGTTCATGACATTGCGGCCCGCGGCCGTCAATACGGGCATTATTTTCCGCCGTATTGATCTTGATCCGGTTGTTGAAATCGACGCATTCGCCACCAATGTCGGCGACACCAGCATGTCTTCCACCCTGATCGAAGACGGCGTACGCGTGGCCACGGTGGAGCATTTGTTATCCGCACTGGCAGGTATGGGTATCGACAACGCCTATATCGACCTGAGCGCCCCGGAAGTGCCCATCATGGACGGCAGCGCCGGGCCTTTCGTCTTTCTGATCCAGTCTGCCGGTATCGAAGAACAAACGGCCGCCAAACGTTTCATACGCATACTGGAGCCGATCGAGTACCGCTTTGAAGACAAGTGGGCGAGGCTCGAGCCGTTTGAAGGTTTCCGTGTTTCATTCAAAATTGAATTCAACCACCCGGTATTCAAATCACACACCAGCTTCGCCTCGGTTGATTTTTCCACCACCTCTTACCTGAAAGAAGTATCACGCGCACGCACCTTCGGTTTCATGCGCGACCTTGAAATGCTCCGCGACCGGAAACTGGTACTGGGCGGCAGCATGGATAACGCCATCGTGCTGGACGATTACCGCGTGCTGAACGAAGACGGCCTGCGTTACGAGGATGAATTCGTCAAGCACAAGGTGCTGGATGCCATCGGCGATCTTTACCTTCTGGGCCACAGCCTGATCGGCGCCTATTCGGGCTACAAGTCAGGGCATGAGTTGAACAACCAGTTGCTGCGGCAGTTGCTAAGACAACCGCAATCCTGGGAAGAGGTTACGTTTGGCAAAGAGGAAGGCGCACCGATTTCTTATTTGCACCCTGCGCAGGCTTTTTAACAACCGTAGGCTGCGCAACTCCGATCAACGAAAAAACCCGTAGGGTGGGTAATTCATTACCCACCGACTCTCATAATTAATCCAAAATCAGAGATAAAGCATCATCAAAAAGCATTCCGGTGAATCATCGCCAGCGGCGTCTGTAGCAAAATCTTGATATCCAGCCACAACGACCAGTTCTGAATATACCAGAGGTCGTGCTCAATCCTCAGCGCCATTTTCTCCTCGGTATCGGTAATGCCCCGAAAACCGTTGACCTGCGCCCAACCGGTGATGCCGGGTTTGACCTTGTGGCGGAGCATGTATTTGGGGATACGGGATTTGAACGATTCATTGTGCTCAACGGCGTGCGGACGTGGCCCGACGAGGGACATTTCACCACGTAACACGTTGATCAGTTGGGGTAGTTCGTCAAGGCTTGTGCGTCGTAAAAATCGGCCGATTTTTGTAATGCGGTCATCGTCACGGGAAGCCTGGATGACCTGGCCTTCCGGTTCGGTATGGAGCTTCATGGTGCGAAACTTGAGGATGTCTATTGACTCCCCGCCTACGCCGTGGCGCTTTTGGTGGAATAAAATTGGGCCGGGACCAGAGAGCTTAACCAGTAAAGCCAGTTAATCAAAAACAATGGTGAGATCAGTAGCAGAATAAGAAATGAGACCATACGATCGAATGCAGCTTTCAGACGCAACTCTGTTCCAGTCATTGGTGTGCCGCTAAGGTTGATGACCGGCATACCACCCCATTCCACGATACCTTGATTCAGCAAACGGTACTGGTGTAGGTCGGGAACGATATTTACATCTACCACCGATTCATTGAGCGCATCCAAAGTAGACTCCAACAGGTTTCTATCATCCCAGGGAACTGCCACCCAGACTTCATTTATGTGTTCAGAATTAACAAACTCAGCTAATTTTTCAATTGGGTAAACGTTTTCCCCGGTCCATTCATGCCCAAAACGAGCAACAATCTGGAGATCACCATCCGGGTCGGCCAAAATACGTTGTTCGACTCGCGAACCATTGCTGCCACCACCCACCAGCACGAGTCTCCTGACTGTACGTGTATGTTTCTTCCGATGAATCTGCCAACTGTGTTCAATCAATTGGCTGATGAATAAACCAACACCCCCAATCAAGACCCAGTAAGCAAACCAGATCCTGGAATATTCTGAGGTTACTTTGAACATCGCTGCACGTCGTAACCAGGACGGTAACTGACTAAGGACCACCCTGCGAACAGTCGTCGTGCCTTACGCAGAAATGCCCAGCGGAACTCATGACGGAATGCACCGGTTGCCGGCATGATAACCGCAGAGATCAATAAGCCAAGCAGCAAAACGATCACGTAGTCGGTGCTCATTTGCAGTGAATCAAACCGCATAAAAT